>CP070670.1:2935291-2964286 GCA_020351855.1 Gemmatimonadota bacterium | reverse complement strand
GCTCATCCGCCTTGGAGGGCTCCTCGGCGCGGGGCCGACGATCCTGCTCGTCCTCGCCACGGGGATCGCCGGAGCCTGGCTCGCCAGGCGCGAGGGGTTCCGCAGCTGGATCGCGGTGCAGGCCGAGCTGGCCGCCGGGCGCCTGCCGGGCGTCGAGCTGCTCCACGCCCTCGTGGTGGTCATCGCGGGAGTCTTGCTGGTGACGCCGGGAGTGTTCACCGACCTGTTCGGGATCCTCCTGTTGATCCGGCCCGTGCGAACGGCCATGATCGGGCGGGTGAGGAACCGAATCGCGAGCCGGCTGCGAACGGGGGATGTCCAAGTATTCATCCATGAGGGGAGTGATGGCCCGCGTGAGTGGGCCGGCCGGCCTCCGGACGACGGGAGCGAGCGAAGTCGGGGACGGGTGATCGACATCTGAGGACCTGTGGCCGACGTCTCGAAAGGCCAATGCCGTCACGCGAACTTCAAAAGGAGGTTCTGATGAGGAAGCCGCTGAATCCGGGGCTGGGCCAGATGATCCTGCGGATCGTGATCGGCGTGATCTTCGTCGCTCACGGGGCAGCAAAGCTGTTCGGCGGGGTGGGCGGTACGATCGACTTCTTTGGCCAGCTGGGCATCCCCGCTCCGTTCCTCGCCGCTTGGTTGGTCACCCTGTTCGAGTTCGTGGGCGGCATCTTTCTCATCGTCGGCCTGTTCGTGCTCCCGACGGCGATCCTGCTGGCGATCCACATGCTCCTCGGGATCGTCCTCGTCCATGGCCAATACGGCTTTTTTGTGATCGGCCCAGGGACCGGCGGGCTGGAATTCAACCTCCTGCTGATCGCCGGCCTGCTTTCCCTGTTGCTCGGCGGATCCGGGTACGCGGCGGTCGACAGCCGATCTGCGGCAGCACCGGTGGCCACGGCGCCGAAGCCGGCCCCGCCAGCTCCTGCAGCGCCCGAGCCGCCTCCGACTGCGGCGCCCGAGCCGAGCGACACGAGCCCGGCCGAGCCGGGTGGCGAGCAGCCGGGAGCGGAGGAGGAGGGTGGGGATCGGCTCGGTGGCTGAGGGAACGCCTCCGGGCACGGACATCATCGCGACGCTGGAGGCCGAGAGGGCACACGGGGCGTCGCTGGACGAGTTGCTGGAAGCGGCGGTCCGCGGCATCGAGGCGGCGGATCCGAGATACGACTGGGTGGGCATCTACCTGCTGGAGGGAGATCTCCTCTCCCTCCACAGCTACATCGGCCGTCCGACGGAGCACACCTCCATTCCGGTCGGCGTCGGCGTCTGCGGCGCGGCGATCGCCGAGCGGCGGGACATCAACGTCCCGGACGTCCGCGCCGTCGAGAACTACTTGGCCTGCAGCGCGGAGACCCGCTCCGAACTCGTCGTGCTTATCCGGGACGGCCAGGCAAGCCGCATCTACGGTCAGATCGACCTGGACAGCGACCAGGCCGGTGCCTTCACGGAGGCAGACGTGCGTGCCCTGAGGCCAGTAGCGGACTGGTTGGCTGACCTTTTCGCGGAAGCGGAGAAGCAGCGGACCGCCGGGCGCGCGCCAGGCGAGGACTAGCAGGGCCTTGCCGGGCTGCCGGGCCTCGGCTCAACTCGCCTCGAGCCGCTCGAGGGCCCAACGGGCATGTTCGCGGACCAATTCCGACGGGTCTTCCAGGCAGCGTCGAAGCACCGGCAGTGCCTCCGGCCTCCCGCTGTTCCCGAGGCCGACGCACAGGTTCCGAAGCATGCCCTGCCGACCGGGCCGGGCCAGGGCCGTTTCGCCGTAGCGAGCCCGGTACGCTTCATCGGTGAGCTCGAGGAGCTCCTCCGCCCAATCCCGCATGCGCTCCGGCCGGATCGGCCGGCCCTCCTCTCGACCCCCTCTAACCCGCCCATCCTGCCTTCGGTTACCTGGCGTCAGCTCCGCCGTACTCCCCTCCGGTACGCCGTCGTTCCACGGGCAGACCTCCTGGCAGATGTCGCAGCCGAACACCCGATTGCCGACGAGCGGCCGGAGCCGGAGGGGGATCGAACCGCGTAGTTCGATCGTCAGATAGCTGATGCACAGACGGGCATCCAGCCGTCGAGGCCCGCGTATCGCGCCGGTCGGGCAGGCCTCGATGCAGCGGCTGCAGCTGCCGCAGCGATCGGCGGTGAACGGCTCGTCGGGCGGCAGGTGCAGCGTGGTGAGCAGCTCCCCAAGGAGCAGATACGAGCCGAGCACGGGGTCAATGAGCATCGTGTTCTTGCCGATCCAGCCCAGGCCGGCCCGCTGCGCGTGGTCTCGCTCCAGCACGGGTCCGTAGTCCACGGAGGGCAGGGAACGCTCGCCGGGAGCGAGCCTCTCGAGCGCATCTGCCAGGCCGGCCAGCCGCTCCTCGAACACCCCGTGGTAGTCGAGACCGGCCGCGTAGCGCGCCACGATGGCGGCCTCACGGCTCGGGGCCGGCTTCGGATCCGGCATCGCGTAGGAGAGGCTGACCATCAGGATGGTGCGGCAGCCGGGCAGCGCATCGTCGGGGCGGAGCCGCCGACGCACGGCATCCTCTCGGGCCATGTAGGCCATGCCGCCGTGCCACCCCTGGTCGAGCCAGGCAAGATACGCGGCCGCATGGGAGGGCCTGTCGGCCGGAGCGAAGCCGATCTGGTCGAATCCGAGCGCCAGCGCCGCGTCCCGGAGGCGCCGCTTCAGCTCACCGGCATCCATATCCGCTCCCGCGCCTGCGTCCGCCGCCGGGACTTACCCGGCCGGTGGAAGCTCCGAGAGGACCGACTCCGCACGCGCCAGACGGTCGGGATCGCCCACCTCGAGCCACAGAGACCGGCTCACGTCGTACACGCCGATGCGGTGCCCCTCTCCGGCAAGTCTGAGGTAGAGCTGCATGATGGAGAAGCAGCCCCGCTCCGTGATGAGATCGAAGATCCGGGGCGAGATGACGTGGATGCCGGCGAACCCGATCTCCTCCGTCCGCCCTGCCGCGGGTCGCGCCTCTGCATGCCAGCCCGTGCTCCGGTTGGCCAGGCCGCGAAAGCCGAGCGCGTCGATGAGGAGCGGGCGGCTGGTCTCCCGCCGGTTCACGGCAAGCGTGGCAAGCGTGCCGGCGGCGAGGTGGGCTCCATACATGGCCGCGAGGTCGGCGCCGCAGATCACGTCCACGTTGTGGAGAATGAACGGGTCGCGCTGCTCGAAAAAAGACCGCGCGGCCAAAAGGCCACCGCCGGTTTCGAGGGGTGCCTTCTCCTCCCGCGAGAAGGAGACCCGGACGCCGAACATCCCGTTGCGCGCCACGTGGTCCTCGATCTCCCGTGCGTGGTGGTGCACGTTGATGATCAGCCGATCGGCGCCGGTTTCGACGAGACTTCGCGCCACGCGGTCCAGCATGGGGACGCCGGCGACCTCCACCAGAGCTTTCGGGATCCGGTCCGTGAGCGGGCGCATGCGACGCCCGACCCCGGCGGCGAGGATCATGGCCTCCATCTCAGCGTCCCCGCTGCGGCCAGGAACTCCGCTCGCGGTGTCGGACGGCGACCGCCACTTCGCGCTTCGCACCGCGCAGGTGGGCGGCCAGGCGCTCGGCGAAGTAAACGGAGCGGTGTTGCCCGCCCGTGCAGCCGAAGCTGATGCTGAGGCTCGAAAGCCCGCGATTCCGGTAGTTGTCGATGTGGGTCTCCGCCAGGCGGCGGACCTGCTGCCAGAATGCCTCCGTTTCGGACCGTCCCTCGAGGAAGTCGATGACCGGCTCGTCCAGCCCCGTCAGCTCCGCGAACGCCGGCTGCCGACCCGGATTGTCGATCGCCCGGCAGTCGAAAACGTACCCTCCGCCGTGGCCGGCGTGATCTTCCGGGTAACCGTGCCGGAAGCTGAAGCTGTTGATCTGGACGGTCAGTCCGGCCGGTTCGGGGGCGGCGGACGCCGGTGCGGACCAGCGGCTGATGACCTCGGCGAAGGCAGCCTCGATCTCCGGGAGCTCGAGGGGCAGGCCTTCCTCGACGAGCCTGGCGAGGTTTCGGGCGGCGAAGGGAACGCTCTGCAGGAAGCGAGGCTTGCGCTCGAAGAAGCCTCGATAGCCGTAGGCCCCCATGGCCTGCATGATCCGGATCAGGACGAAGCCCCGGTAGTGGTCCAAGAAGCGCGCCCGATCGACGGCCAGCAGCTCCCCCAGCGCTCCCAGGTAGCACTCCGTGAGCTCATCGCGGACGTCCTGAGGAAGGTCGGCCTTGGCGTCGTAGAGCAGCGAGGCAAGATCGTACTGGAGAGCCCCGCGGCGCCCGCCCTGGAAGTCGATGAACCAAGGCTTCCCGTCCAGCAGCATGATGTTGCGGGATTGGAAGTCCCGGTACATGAAGTGGTCCCGTTCGGCCTGCAGCAGGAAGCGGACGAGCTTGCCGAAGTCGCGTTCGAGCCTCGCTTCGTCGAACGGCACCTGAGCCAGCTTGAGGAAGTGGTACTTGAAGTAGTTGAGGTCCCACATCATGGACTGCCGATCGAACGCCCGTCGGGGGTAGGCGAGCCCGAAATCGATCGCCTGGCCTCCCTCTACCTGAAAGCGCGGCAGCAGGGTAACGACCCGGCGATACACGTCGCGCATCGTGTCGGGGAACGGCCCGGCCGGTTCGGCCTCGCGAGCGCCGGATAGCGCATCGAACAGCGTGGTGTCGCCGAGGTCCGACTCCAGCCACGTACCCTCGTGGGGGTCCGCGACCAGAACCTGTGGAACGGGGAGTCCGGCGTCGCGGAGCGAGCTGGCGAAGGAGAGGAAGGCGCGGTTTTCTCGTCGATCCGGCCCGTAGGCGCCGATAACGGTTCCGCCCTCGGGCACCGGGATCCGGTAGTAGCATCGCGAAGACCCGTCGGCGGCTAGCTCGCGCACGTGGGCGGGACGCGCTCCAAAGTGGCGCTCGAACAGCCTCACCACCTGGTCACGAGGACTCATCGTGCGGCGGTCGGGCAGCGGCTCATTCGGGGGGGCGAGCGCCCGGGCACAGCGTCTCCAAGCTACAGGCACGGCAATCCGGCTTGCGGGCGTGGCAGACCGAGCGACCGTGTAGGATGAGGCGCCAGGCGAAAGATCGCCACCGGTCGGGCGGAAGTAGCGCCATCAGGTCCCGTTCCACCCGGTTCGGATCGGTCTCGCGGGTCAACCCCAGCCGGCGGGCCACGCGCTTTACGTGGGTGTCCACGACCACGCCCTCGTGCCGGCCGAACCAGTTGCTCAGGACCACGTTCGCGGTCTTCCGCGCCACTCCCGGGAGCTCCACCAGCTCAGCCATCCGGTCGGGCACCTCGCCGCCGTGCCTCGCCACGAGCCTGGCCGCCATCTGCTGGATGTGCCTGGCCTTGTTCCGGTAGAAGCCGGTCCGGCGAATCAGCGCCTGGAGTTCCTCGGCGTCCGCGGACGCGTAATCCTCCGCCGTCGGGTACCGCGCGAAGAGAGCCGGCGTGACCTCGTTCACCCGCGCATCGGTGCACTGGGCAGAGAGGATGGTCGCTACGAGCAGTTCGAGCGCGGAGCCGTGGTCCAGGGTGATCTCGAGATCCGGATAAAGGGCCTCGAGCTGCCTGGCCAGCTCCGCCACGGGCGGCGTGCCCGGTGACCGGTCGGGTGACGGGGACCGGCTGTAACGCCGCCCCGGGGATCCGCCCTCAGCCATGCCCTACCTCTCGGTCGCTCCGGGTTCCGGCTCCGCTCCTCCCGTCCTGGTGTGTCTCGTCCCGGTGACGGGTCCACCGGCTTTCCTCCCGCCGCGCTTCGGTTCGAACGATCGGCTCGGCGTACTCGCCCACTCCACCTCGCCTCGGATCCGCCCGATCCAGACCCAGCGTGCGCGCCCGCGCCACCCAGTCGCTGATGTCCTGAAGCGTAAGGATCCCGTGCAGGACTTCCTGTGCCGCCACGATCACCGGTCGCCCGTCGCTGTTCTGTAACCATGCGACGACCTCATCCAGGTTCGTATCGGGGGGCACCACCCGGATCTCGCCGAGATCGATCATCAGCTCGGACGCTGTGAGCTCTGCCCGCCCGTCGTTCGGCACGCCGGCGACGTCCTCGAGCGTCACGACGCCCACCAGCCCCCCTTCCCTGACCACCGGGAGGGCCGAAGCCGCTCCAGCCACGAAGAGCTCAGCCAGCTCCAGCACGCTCGCCTGCGGCGCAACCGCCGGCGTCGGCCGCAGCGCCCGCGTGACGGGTACGTTCGCGATCGTGCGGATCATCTGGAACTGCCGGTAGCTCGATGCGGCGGCGTTCGACAGGAACCACCCGATGAACGCGAGCCACAACCCGCTGATGAACGGCCCTTGCAGGATTAAGAAGCCCCCCCCAGCCATCAGCGTGTACCCCAGCAGGCGGCCGCCCATGGTGGCCCAGCGCGTCGCCCGCCGGAGGTCCCCTGTCACCTGCCAGACGGCAGCCCTGAAGATTCGTCCCCCGTCCAGCGGGAACCCTGGCAGGAGATTGAAGGCGGCCAGCACGAAGTTCAGCCACCCGAGGTACCGGGAAACCTGCCCGGCCGGTGCCAGGATGTAGAGCTCGGCGGTCAGCGCACCGAGCGCCCAGAACGCAGCTGCGAGCACCAGGCTGGCCAGCGGACCGACGACGGTGATCAGGAACTCATCCACCGGGCGCTTGGCCTCCATCGTGGTCTGGGCCACGCCGCCGAAGATGAAGAGAGTAATGCCCTGTACGTGAACTCCGCGCGATCGGGCCACGATCGAGTGGGCCAGCTCGTGCAGCAGGAGCGACAGGAAGAAGAAGAGGGCGGCGGCGATGCCCATGGCCAGATACGCGCCGTCGCCGTAGCCGGGAAGCTGCCGGGGAAACTCGACGGTGGTGAAGATCCAGACGATCAGGACGATCAACACGAACCAGGACAGGTCGATCCGAATCGGGAAGCCGAACCAGCGGCCGACTTTGAAACTGCCGAGAAGAGGGATCACGCGGCGTCTATGAAAGGGCCGGAGGCAGGGCTCGGCGAGACAGGGTCTCGGACCCGCGCGGCCGGATGCCGAGGATGCGGCGGACAAGGGACTCGCTGGCAGGGACAACGACGACGAGCCGCCCCCCTGCCAGGTTGCGGATGCGGACGAACAGCGTGACCTCCCGAGCGGAGATTCGAATGCCGTAGCGCCTGCCTCTCCAGATGAATTCCATCGTCCCCGGCCTCTCCCCGGGCCGCCCCTCAAGGAATGTTTCCGAATCGAGACGGACGGCTCCATCGGAGTCGGTCGGTATCGACCGGGGAAACGCCGGGTCGAAGGGCTGACCGGCCAGCCGCCGGAAATTCTGGTCGATCGCCCAGTCCAGCTCGTCCAAGGCCGACTCGCCCGCAGCAGCCTCGCGGTGGTGCAGGAGCTCGTGCAGGATCGTCTCCCAGGCCTCCGCCTCCCACTCGAAGCTCTCGTCCTCACGGGCCAGCGCACGGAAGGAGCCGTAATAGAGGATCAGCTCGGAGCGAACATCGCCCGCTTCACCGTATCCGGAAGGCCAGGTCTCGGTCACGCACTCTCCCAGGGTATAGACGCCACCCAGAGTCGGGTGACCCAGCTCCTGATCCTCGATCACCAGGGCCTCGACACCCTCCTTCATCTCCTCCGGTATGCGATCCCAGAGGCGGACGGCCATGTCCTCGAAGGCCTCCAGGGCGCACCCGACCTCAGCGGCCCTCAACCGGGTCCCCTTTTCTCTTGTGCCGCGCCTCCCGGTTCGTCCGCCAGAGCTCCGGCCGTCCGGTAGGCCCCTCGAAAGCGCACGAGGGGCCTGGGAGGATCTCCGCTTTCTCCAAACGCTCCGGCCGCATCGACACGCCCGATGAAGATCGTGTGATCGCCCGCCTCGACCTGCTGTACGACGACGCAATCGCAGTAGGCCAATCCGGCCTGTACGACGGGGGCGCCGGTGATCCCCGCGCGCCTCGGCACGCCCTCGAACTTGTCCACGGCATCGCCCGCAAAGCGGTCAGCGATCGCCGTGTCCTCGACGCCCAGGAAGCTGACCGCGAACACGCCGGAGGCCTCGATCGCCTCGTGCGTGCTCGAGTGACCGCTCAGACAGGCGAGGACCAGCGGCGGATCGAGCGAGACCGAACAGATCGCCGTGGCCGTGAGCCCCTGCGGCCGGCCGTCGGAAGCCCGGGTCGTGATCAAGCACACTCCGCCGGCCAGATGTCCCAAGACATCGCGGAAAACACCGGCCGATACGGTCATGGTCTTCCTGCCGATTCCAACCGCGTCCGCTGGCGTGAGCTCAGGGGGCCAGCGGCTCCTGCAGCTTGACGATCCACAGACCCGAGTTCATGTCGGACACGAAGATGTTGCCTTTGTGCGGCTGCGATCCCCAGGACATCGTGGCGTTCGGGGTGAAGCCATCGGCGGACTGCGTCATGTACCAGCCGAGCTCCCGGCCCTGCCTGTACAGGTCGCCGCGCAGCTCTCCGGACACGTCCACCACGCGCATCCCCCCTTGGTAATAGGCCACGTAGAGCCTGTCGTCTTCGACCCACAGGTTGTGGGTGCCGGCCTCCGGAACCCGATAGCGGGCCACCTCCCTTGGCTCCTCGATCTCGGTCACGTCGACGACGTGGACCCAGCCGCGAGGGCCGTTGATGCAGTCCTCACAGCCCATGATCTCGTCGGAGAGGAACACGTAGTTCTTGTAGCGAATCGCGTGGTGCGTGTTTCCATACTCCTCGGAGCCATGGCGTGTCCGGTACTTGTACTGGGAGACGAAGCGGGGCTCGGTCGGCGTTCCACCGCGAATGCCGGCCCCCACGTCGAGGATCACGAGGCCGTCGTCCCAGTAGCTCAGATAGGCCAGGCCGTCCTTGACCATCACGTCATGGAGGTACTTGTTCTCCTTCTCCAGCTCCCAGCGCCCGACCTCCGCCGGCGCCACGGGATCCGAGATGTCGACGACATGCATCGCCCGCGTGCCGTTGTTGATCGCGTACACGAGTTCTTCTTCGATCCACGTGTTGTGGATCCCGGCCGTCAGCCCCTCCGTGTAGCTCGAGATGACGGCCGGGTGGGCCGGATCGCGGATATCCAGAATGACGATCCCGTTGCGTCGGTCCGAGGCCCCCTCTCGAGTGACCACCGCGACCGTTGCGCTGGCGTTGACCTTCACGTCATTCACCACCCGGGCATCCACGACCACGGAATCCGTCAGCACGGGACGCCGGGGTTCGGTGACGTCCCAGGCGTACATGACGTTTCCGCCCCTCCCGGCCGCGTGGGTGCCCGTGTAGGCATAGTCCCGGCCATCGCTCCCCTCGAACACCCAGAGATCCGATGTCGTATGCCCGGCGACCGGGACATGGGCCACCTTCTCGATCTTCCGGCGGCCTTCCCTCGGCGTCGCGCGCACTTCCGCCACGCTCGCCAGCGCGCCGACCGTGGCCGTGACCCGGTACAAGCCGGGCTGGCTCGCCACGAACTCCCCTTCCGCGGAGATCCATGCCGCCTCGAACGCCTGGCCCGACAACCCCGACACCGACCACTCCGCGCCGACGCCGATCACGGCCTCGCGCAACGAATCCAGCGCGGTCAGGGTGAACCAGACCACATCGCCGACGCGTGCCTCCCCGACCTCCGGCTCGAGCCGGAGGCTGCGGACAGGGTTCGGGACGACCCGCACGATCACCTCGGCGCTGACGCCTTCCGAACTCGCTGTCAGCCTGGCCTCGCCAGGTTCGCCGGCGACGATGAGGCCGCTATGCGTCACGCGCGCCACGGCTGGGTCTGAGGAGGCCCACGCCACGTCGAACTCCGTTCGCCCGAACACGGCCGGAGCGTCCATGCCCTCCCTGCGTAACTCCGAGAAGGCCGCCACCTCGATGCGGCGCCGCGTATGCGCAAACAGGGGACCCTCGGGCCGCTGGATCTCCAGCCGCGAGACGGGCAGGGGACGGACCCGAATGGGCGCTCGGGTGATCACCATCTCCCGATCGCCGGCCGCATTCGTCTTCATGACTCCGACCAGAAGGACTGCTTCTCCGGGCTCGACCGCCTCGACCTCGCCCGTCGCCGGGTCGAAGAACGCGGCCTGCCCTTGTACGAAGCGCATCAGCTGGACCCCTTCGACCTCCCGCCCGGTGGCGTCGAGTGCTCGCACGTCCGGCCGGAGCCTCAGACCCACCTCCAGTTCGATCGACGCGGGGCTGACCTCCACGCTTTCGACGCGACCGGCCGCCTGCTGTGCGGGCGTCAGCGACGCGGGCTCGGCGGGAGCGACATCCCGGGCTTCGCGTCGTTCGCCTCCGGCCGCCTCACCCGACTCCACCGCAGGCGGCTGGCCAGCCGGATTTCGTGACTGCACAGCGGGACCGGCCTGTGGATCGGCTGCGCTCCCGCTGGCGCAGCCGGCCATCGACAGCGCGAGCAGAAGCGAGGTCACCAGGTGGATGCCTCTTCCGACGGGGCTCATGGGCGATTCCCTCCTGCACGTATGTCGCTGTCGCCGCCGGCCCGTGTCGCGTTGGCGCCCGAGATGCGGACCAACCACCGGTTCAGCAGCACGAACGCGGCGACGGCTACACCCCACTGAACCACTACGCTGCCCACGTTGAAGGTGGAAAAAGGCGTAAACGTGGCCATCAGGTCGGATAGGTCAACGGCCTGCCAGAGCCACCACCCCATGAGCACGAAGGCCTGCACGGCCACGAGTCGCATGACGACGTTCCACCAGCGGCCAATCTCGAGGTCGCAGCCCTCGGTATTAACCATGGTGACCCGGAAACGGTCCACACCGTAACGCAGGACCGCGAAGGCGAAGAAGAAGCCGGACAGCATGAGCCCGACCCCCCATACCCAGTCCTGGTTGCGGAACATGTCGATCGAGAGCGCCGAGGGGAGCCCCACCAGGAAGCCGAGCGCGCCCACGGCGAGGATCGCCGGCGTGCGCTGCATGCCCGCATCGCGCAGCACGCGGGATGCGAGCTCGATCATCGCGATGAGACTACTCCACGCGGCGAAGACGAGCGCCAGGAAGAAGAGGACCATGAAAAAGCGGCCGGCCGGCATCTGACCGAACAGCTGCGGCACCCACACGAAGGTGAGCCCCTCGTTGCCGGCGCCGACGATCTGGTCGGCCGCGCCCGGCATGATCGCGAACACGGTGCACAGCACCATGATCCCGGCGAGCAGCGAGACGGAGTTGTTGCCGAAGCCGAGCAGAAACGCGTTCAGCGTCGTATCCTCCCGCCCGCGTAGGTAGACCGCATAGGCGACGATCAGTCCCCAGCCGGCACCCGTGTCCCAGGCGTTCTGCGTCAGCGCCTCCAGCCACAGACGGGCCGTAAGAAGGTCGCTCCAGTCCGGTTGGAAGAGGAACTCCAGGCCCGCGGCCGCTCCGGGCAGGGTGACCGCCCGGACGGCGAGAACGATGACGAGCACGAGCAGGCTCGGAATGAGGACGCGCGCCGCCCTCTCGATGCCCATCACGCCGCGCGCCACCACCAGGGCACCGAGCGTGATGGCCACGGCATGAGTCGCGACCGCCGCCCCGGAGCCCACGTAGGCGGACCAGAAGGCCTCGGCCGCCTCCGGCGAGTCCATCGGCACCGTCCGGGTGAGCGATCCCCACAGGTAGCGGATCGTCCAGCCCATGACGACGGAGTAGTAGCACATGATCGCGGTGGCCGTGAATGCGACCCACGTGCCCATCCAGGCGAAGCGCGGTCCGGCTACCTTCACGAACGCGCCGATCGGCCCGAGTCGCGTGTTCTTCCCCAGCGCGAACTCGACCAGGATCAGCGGAACCGACCAGAGGAGCAGGAACACCACCCAGGCGATCAGGAAGGAACCACCCCCGTTCGAGGCAGCCACGCGGGGAAAACGCCATATGTTGCCGGTTCCGACCGCCATGCCGAGCATGGCGAGCATCGCCCCCCAGCGTGAGGAGAAGACCGCTCGTCCGTCCGTCACGTCGGCGACTCCTCGGGGAAAGGACTGCTGCGTCCGGTCGAGCTGCGGCTCGCGCCCGGGACGCGCTGGCTCGCGGCGGTCTGCCGAAGCCATTGGAGCACGGCGCGGTTGAATGCGCCCGGCATGGAGATATGCGAGCAGTGGCCCGTCTCGGGGATCTCCACGCTCCGCGCTCCCGGCACGGCCGAGAGGATATCCCGCCACCAGTGCGGCGGCATGTACGTGTCCCGCTCCCCATGGATCACCAGGGTCGGAACCCGGATGAGTGCCAGGTCGGAGCGCAGGTCCACCTGGCGGAAGAGATCCACCCTGCCCTTGGAAACGGAGCTCGGAACCGTCCGCGGGCCGGTCCACAGCACGTAGTCCACGACGTTCGCCCAGCCGGGCGAGTCATCGTAGACCCATACGCCGACGCGGCTCCAGATGCGGGCGAGCGCTCGCGACGCAGGCGTGGGCAGGTAGCGGCTGGTAAGGCGCGCAAGCGGGATCAGTCCGGTCCGGTTGAGTCCGACGTGCTCCAGGGTCACGTGCGTCAGAGAGTTCGAGACCACCAGGGCTCGAACCCGCTCGGGGTAGCGGAGGGCGAAGCGCATGGCGACGGCGCCGCCGAGACTCTGACCCATGAGGACTGCCGACCCGACGCCCCGATCATCCATGAGCTCTGCCACATCGTCCGCCAGGCGGTCGAACGTGTCATCCGGATCGAGACGATCCCTCACGTCGGCCACGATGACCCGATGACGGCTCGCGAAGGCCGGGATCTGATAGCGAAACGTCTCCTTCATGCCGTCGGCGCCCGGAAGCATGACGACAGGAATGCCGCGGCCGACATCCAGGTACTCCGCCCCGACGCCATCGGAGTACGTGAGGTGGCGACAGGGATACGGCACCCCGTCCGGTCCCACGACGGGGGGACGCACGAGGCGGCGGTTGCGACGGCTGGCCCAGGCGACGCAACCGCCCATGAGGGCGGCAGCAGCGGCCACGGCGCCGGCTGCCGCGACCCGACGGGAGCGGGCCAAAGATCTCCTCCTCAGTGCAGCTGCTCGCGCAGTTGCGCGAGCAGGGGTTCGGGATCCAGCCGGTCGCCGAACCGCTTGGCCAGCTCCGACGCGTTCTCCATCGTCCCGAGTGCGAACAGCTCGCGCAGCGACGCGCCGGCACGGGGGTTCCTCGACCAGTCCGCTTCGTAGCGCTCCCGCAGCTCGTTGGTCAGGATCGCGCTCAGCATCCAGGCCCGGAGGCGCCGCGCACTGACGAACATCCCGTCCGCGTGCTCCAGAAAGGACCGCGGATCGTGACGCACGCCCGTGGCGCGTCGCATCAACTCGACGTAGCGCTCGCGGAGCTCGCTGGGGCGCTCGGCTTCAGCCAGCTCGAGTTCGAAGATGAGGTTCGCGGCATCGCGACGAACCGCCTGCAGATCCAGGAACGCGGCGAGCCTTAGGTAGTCCGTGAGCCGCTCCCCTGACAGGCCAGTGACCCGCTCCACCCACGCGGGACAGCAGGTCTGGCGCGCGAACGCCCGACCGAAACCGCGCCCCACGGACGTGTCGCCGAGGCATCGGTACTCGAACGGGAGATCGGCCGCCGTGTAGGCAGCGTGAAGCCCTCCCCCGACGGCCCGGAGCACGCCCTGACAGCCGGCGCGGCCACCGACGGGGGCGATGCAGATCACGACCTCATCCGGGACTCGAATCCCGGCGAAAAACGAACGGGGGCGCTTCAGGGGCCTCGCATCACGGTCCAAGGTCACCCTGCCTCCCGCACCGAGCGCGACGCCGAGGGCTTCGGTGTCGCGGCTGGTCGTCTCGAGCACCTCCCTCGGCCCGAACGCATCATCCAGCCAGGCCATCCGACGAAGCCGCCGCATGTCGGAGCGTGACGCCTCGGTGGCGGATACATCGAGCCACCTTTGCGCGTGGAGGACCAGCAGCCTCTGGAAGACCGCCTCGGTCTCGTCCAGGATTCGGGCGGCCTGCTGCGCCGTCCCCGAAAGGCTGAATCCGGCAAGCCGTGAGCACGCCATCACGTAGGGCCCGTAGCCGAACTCCTCGGCCGCCTGCCTCACCCGGTAGAGGCGGTCCACGAGCAGCGGCGTGATGTCCTCCAGCTCCTGGTTTCTCCGCTCCTCCAGCTCGCCTGCCAGGTCAGCCTCGCTGTCGCGCAGCAGATCGATGATGCCGGCAAGCGGGAGCTCGTGGCCGCCCGAATGGAAGGTCGTCGTGCTCTCCCAGCCGTAGAGCTCGTCATCCAGGGGCGCGCGGGCTCGTTCCAGGTGGCGGATGCCCAACCACTCGAGCAGAAGGCGGAGCCGGCGCTCCTCGCCGCCCGCTGACTCCGCCAGCGCGCGTTCCACCGTGGGCATCGCAACGGCGATGTCAAGGAGCGGATCGGAGTCGTAGAGCTCCTCGAGCTTGGGGCGGGGCTTCAGGCCGGCCGAAGCCAGGTACCGCTCCGCACGCTCCTGGGCGAGGAAGCGCTCCGCCCGCGTGCGGAGCTCGGCCAGCGACAGGCTCAATCGGTCCCGCGCGGGCGGCCGTCGTGCCCTGCGGCGCAGCGCGGCGCGACCCGAAGGCTCCCGTGCGATCGCGGCGGCGTCACGTCGCCGAATCCCGGAGCAGGCCCTGCACGTGCCCGGTCAGCCGCTCCACAGAGACGCGCTGCTGCTCGAGGGAATCGCGGTCCCGCACGGTCACCGTATCGTCCTCCAGCGTCTGCCCGTCGATCGTAATGCAGTAGGGCGTTCCCGCCTCGTCCTGCCTGCGGTACCGGCGACCGATCGAGCCGACCTCGTCATAGAAGACGGTGACCGTCTCCCGGAGCAGATCGGCCACCCTCCGGGCCACTTCCGGCATCCCGTCCTTCTTCACGAGCGGAAAGACGGCCGCCTTGATCGGAGCTACGGCCGGATGAAGGCGGAGGAGGACCCGCTGCTCGCCCTCGACCTCCTCCTCCGTGTACGCATCCGCGAGCACGACCAGCAGCGTGCGGTCGAGTCCAGCAGAGGTCTCGATGACGAAGGGGACGAAGCGCTCGTTCTTCGCCGGATCGAAGTACTCGAGCTTCTTGCCGGAGTACTCCTGGTGTCGCGACAGGTCGAAGTCCGTGCGGTTGTGGATTCCCTCGAACTCCTGCCAGCCGAAGGGAAACCGGTACTGGATGTCCACGGCCGCCTTCGCGTAATGGGCCATCTCATCCGGCGCGTGCTCGTGGAAGCGGAGGCGCTCGCGCCTCACCCCCAGACGGCGGACCCAGTCCATCCGGCGCTCCTTCCAGACGTCGAACCACTCCGCATCGCTTCCGGGGCTCACGAAGTACTGCATCTCCATCTGCTCGAACTCGCGCATCCGGAAGATGAAGTTGCCCGGAGTGATCTCGTTCCGAAACGCCTTGCCGACCTGCGCGATCCCGAACGGGACCTTCTGTCGGGAGGCCTCCTGCACGCTTCGAAAGTTGACGTAGATACCCTGGGCCGTCTCCGGCCGGAGGTAGACGGTGGACGCCTCGTCCTGCACCGGACCCATGAAGGTGCGGAACATCAGGTTGAACTGCCGGGGCTCGGTGAACGTGCCCGACATCCCGCACGAAGGACACTGCACTCCCTCCAGCTCATCGGCGCGGAAGCGACGGTGACAGTTCCGGCACTCGACGAGCGGGTCCGTGAACCCTTCCACGTGGCCGCTCGCCTCCCAGACACGGGGGTTCATCAGGATGCCGGCGTCGAGGCCCTCGATATCGGGGCGGCGGTGGACCATCTCCCGCCACCACGCCTCGCGGATGTTGTTCTTCAGCTCCACTCCGAGCGGCCCATAGTCGTACACCGACCCGACGCCCCCGTAGATCTCGGAGGATTGGAAGACGAAGCCGCGCCGCTTGCACAGCGACACGAGCTTGTTCATGAGATCCGCCGGATGTCCGCTGTCGTGTTCGTCGTTCGTCGTCATCGCGTCCGTCGAGCGCTCGTCCCGGGGCTGGTAATGGACCGAGATGGTAGCGCGCTGCTGCCGCGGGCGGCAAGAAAGCGCAAGGCGAGCGCGGGGGCCGGAGGAGGCGTACGCCCGCCTGCGCGAAGCGCGTGACCAGCCTTAGTTTGGCGTATGACCTTCGGTCCGGGATCCCCCATTCGAGTGATCGGACACCGCGGCGCAGCCGGCGTGGCCCCGGAGAACACCTTGCCTTCGCTCCGCCACGCGGCGGCAGCGGGGGCCCATGCGGTGGAGTTCGACCTCCGGTGCACGGCAGATGACAGGCTCGTGCTCCTGCACGACGCCATCGTGGATCGAACCACCGACGGGACGGGCCCCATCGAAGGGATGAGCCTGGAGGAGGCCGCCGGGCTGGATGCCGGCTATCGCTTCACGACGGACGGTGGACGATCGTTCCCGTACAGGGGACGGGGCATCGCGATCCCCACTCTGGAGGAGGCGATCGCCGAGATCGCACCGCTGCCCATGATCCTCGAGCTCAAGTCGCAGCGAGCCGGCGAGGTGCTTCCGGGCTTCCTCGAGCAGCACCGCCTCGCCGGCCCCGCGATCGTGGGCTCATTCTCCCGGTCGGCCGCGGAGGCGGTGGCCCCGCACGTGCGCTCCCGGTGCGCGAGCGAGGAGGAGCTTCGGGCCTACGTCCTGCTCGGCAAGATCGGACTGGCCCGAGTTGCCGTGCCGCAGGCCGAGGCGGTGATGGTGCCCGAGCGTCGCTTCCTGCGAGTCGTCACGAGGCGCTTCGTGCGGGGCGCGCACGCGCACGGCCTGGGGGTCTTCGTGTGGACGGTGAACCGGCCCGATGACATGCGCCGGCTCTGGGACTGGGGCATCGATGGGGTCATCACGGACGAGCCGGGGCGGGCTCTCCGGGTCCTGCGGGAGCGCCTCGCGGCGGGGGTGGAGCGGTGAGGAGGACGGAAAGGACGATCCTTCACGTCGACATGGACGCGTTCTTCGCGGCGGTCGAGGTGCGGGAGCAACCGCGCTTGGCGGGACGACCCGTCATCGTGGGAGCGGATCCGCGATCGGGACGGGGACGGGGCGTGGTCGCCGCCGCCAGTTACGAGGCGCGCCGCTACGGCATTCGGTCGGCGATGCCCATCTCCGAGGCATACCGGCGCTGCCCGCACGGGGCCTACCTGCGTCCGAGGGGCGCGCTCTATGCGGAGGTGTCCGGCCGCATCTTCGAGATCCTCCGACGGTACACCGACCTCGTCGAGCCGCTCAGCGTCGACGAGGCGTTCCTTGACGTGACGGGCAGCGCTCCCCTGTTCGGCGAAGGAGGGGCGGTCGCCCGGGCCATCAAGCAGCACATCCACGGCGCCGAGTCGTTGAGCGCGTCGGTCGGGGTCGCCTCCTCCAAGTTCGTGGCCAAGCTGGCAAGCGATCTCGAGAAACCGGACGGACTGGTGGTCGTGGCGCCGGGTACCGAGCGCGAGTTCCTCGCACCGCTCGCGATCGGGCGCCTCTGGGGGGTGGGCCCACGCACCCTGGAACGTCTCCACCGGATCGGTATCCGGAGCTTCGGCGACCTGCAGGACCGTGAGCGGGAGGAGTTGATCCGCGCGCTGGGGGAGGCGCTGGGTGACCGGTTTTTCCGCCTCTGTCGCGGCATCGACGATCGGCCGGTTCTCCCCCACCGGGCGCGGAAGTCCCTCGGGCGTGAGATCACGTTCGACGCCGACGTCGCGGAGCGACGCACGGTCGAGAGAACGCTCCTGCACCTGTGCGAGCAGGTGGCGTCCGCTTTGCGGCGCCGGAGCCTGGCCGGCGACACCGTGGCGGTAAAGCTGCGCTGGGAGGGGTTCGACACCGTCACCCGCCAGGTGAAACTGGCGCAGCCGGTAAACACCTTCGAGGAAATCTGGCCCGTTGCCGTAAGGCTCCTCCGCAGCGCCGACCAGCGGGAGCGGCGCATACGCCTCGTTGGCGTGAGCCTCTCCGGCCTGACGGCGGAGGGGGAGGGACAGCTGTCGCTGTTTCGGACCGGCGAGACGGGGGACCGCCGCGTCGCCAGGGCGGTGGACGCGCTGCGTGAACGTTTCGGGCGGAACTCGGTGATCCGAGCCGAACTGCTGGACAAGGAATGAGGATCGCCCGGGTGGACGGTTAGAGAAAGGAAGCCGCTCATGTCCGATCTTCCTACACATGAGGAAGCTCTCGCGATCGTCCGTGAGTACACCGGCAACGAGAACCTGCGGAAGCACATGTACGCGGTGGAAGCGGCGATGAGGGCCTATGCCCGTGAATTCGGGGAGGACCCGGAGCGCTGGGGCCTCACCGGCCTGCTGCACGACTTCGACTACGAGCGCTGGCCGAATCCGGATCACAGCCCGACGCAGGGCCACCCCTCGGCGGGCCAGCAGATCCTCAGGGAAAGGGGAATCCCCGAGGACATCCTGCGTGCCATCATGTCACATGCCGACTACACCGGCGTGGAGCCCGTGAGCAGGATGGAGAGAACGCTCAGAGCGGTCGACGAGCTGACCGGATTCATCGTGGCCTGCTCGCTGGTGCGACCGAACGGGATCGCGGATCTCGAGCCGAAGTCGGTGAAGAAGAAGATGAAGGACCGCTCCTTCGCGGCCGCTGTGGATCGCGACGCCATCAGGACGGCGGCGGAGAGTCTCGGGGTGGAGATGACGGAGCACATTCGCTTCGTGATCGAGGCGATGAGGACGGTTGCCGACGATCTCGGTCTGGAGGGAACGGACCGTTGAGCACATCTTGTCCCCCATGACCGCTACGGCCGTTGTCATGATGATCCTCATCCTCGGCTTCGTCTGGGGAGGGCTGGGTGTCATCCTCGGCACGGCGGTCCGGCGGGAGCGTGCGAAATCCACATGAGCAAAGCCATGGAGTCTCTACCGTGACCACCTCATCCGGACCGCCGGCAGGCTCCGGTTTGGCCAGCGCGGTCCTTCTCGGCAGCTGCCTCGTCCTCGCCGCGTGCGTGGAAGAGCCACAATCCTACGCGGGACGTCGGTCCGGAGAGGCGCAGCCGGGCCGGCGCCCCTCTGCGGACATGAGCGCGATGCCGGCTCACGCCACGCTTCCCGAGCTCGTGGAGATCGCGCCCGGGCTTTCACCGCAAGAGATCGAGCGGCGCGTCAGGCAGTTCGCTCCGGTCACGCTGACGTTCGATGAGAAGTTGCTCGACGCCCGTCAGAAACGGGTCCTGAAGAAGCTCGTCGAGGCCTCGAACCTCCTCGACGCCATCTTCCTCGCTCAGGTCTGGAGGCAGAACCCGGAGCTCGAGGCGATGCTGAGGGAGAGACAGGCCCCCGGCATGGACGCGGTGCGGGCGTACTTCGACATCATGTACGGTCCCTGGGACCGGTTGGAGGACAACGAGCCCTTCCTGAACGTGGGGCCGAAGCCCGAGGGGGCCGGTTATTACGGGGACGGGATCTCCAAGGAGGGCATCCAGCGCTGGCTCGAGGAGCACCCGGCGGACCGGGAGTCCTTCACCTCCTACTTCACGCTCATCGAGGAACGGCCCGGAGAGCTCGTCGCCGTTCCCTACTCGCGAGCGTATCGCGATCGTCTCGAGCCGGCGGCTGCCGCGCTTCGGGAAGCGGCGGAGCTGACGGATAACCCGGCGCTGAGTCGGTTCCTCTCGTCTCGGGCAGCCGCTTTCCTGTCCGACGACTACTTCGAGAGCGACGTCGCCTGGATGCGCCTCGAGGACAACCTGATCGACCCGACGATCGGTCCGTACGAGGTGTACGAGGACGCCCTGTTCGGCTACAAGGCGGCCTTCGAGTCCTTCCTCGGCATCAAGGACCCTGGGGAAAGCAGCCGTCTGGCGAACCTCGTCGCCGAGCTTCCGGCCCTCGAGCGAGCGCTGCCGATCGCCGCTGAGCACAAGAACCTGGATCGGGCTTTTGCGTCGCCCATCTCCGTGGTCGATCTGGCGTACGCCGCCGGCGACACGCGAGCCGGCGTGCAGATCATCGCCTTCAACCTGCCGAACGACCCACGAGTCCGGGAGCAGGAGGGCTCGAAGAAGGTGATGCTCAGGAACGTCATCCGGGTAAAATTCGAGGCCATCCTGCAGCCGATCGCCCAGCGCGTCCTTGCTCCGGAGCAGGCCGGTGCCGTGGGGTTCGACGAGTACTTCACTCGCGTGCTCATGCACGAGCTCGCGCATGGTCTCGGGCCGGACTACGTGACCGGAAGCGACGGACTCACGGTCAACAAGGCACTGCGAGACCGTTACTCGGCCGTCGAAGAGGCGAAGGCAGACGCCGTGGGGACCTACAGCCTGGCCGTGCTCACCGAGCGGGGGATCTACACGGAGGACTTTCTCCGTCAGGTCTATATCGGTCACGTGGCCGATCTTTTTCGGTGCATGCGCTTCGGGATCGGCGAGGCGCACGGGAAGGGCTGCCTGAGCCAGTTCAACTACCTGTTCTCGAAGGGAGCCGTCGACTATGACGAGGCGGCCGAGCGGTTCGTCGTCGACCTCGAGCTCATCCCTTCCGTGATGTCCGAGCTCGCCTCCACATACCTGTCCTTGCAGGCGACGGGCGATTATGCGGGCGTCGGCGAGTTCTTCCAGCGCTACGGGCAGGTCACGCCGGAGCTCGAGCGGGCAAGGGAACGTCTGGCGGACGTGCCGGTGGACATCGTGCCGACGTACGCGCTTGACGCTATGATGGTGGATTGGTAGGGGATGGCGGCGGGTTTCCGCGCTGCCGCCGGAGCACGGTTCCGCACACACAGGAGGATTCCATGATCGGTTGGAGCGGTTTTCGCGCCATCGCGATCGTCGGCCTGTCGGCCGGCCTCGCGATGGGCTTCGCGGGTTGTGCGGGTGGCGGCGGCACGACGGCGGAGGAGGAGCCGACAATCGACCTGGCGGCCGAAGAGGCAGCCATTCGGGAGATCAACCCCGCCTGGCTCGAGGCTTACCGCGCAAAGGACGCGGAAGGGATCGCCGATCTGTTCATCGCCGAGGGCTGGCAGCTGGGCAGCGACGGCCTGACCGAGGGAAGGGAAGCCATCGTAGCCAAGACGCTCGCGGAGTTCGAGGCGATGCCCGAGGCGATGGTCGACTGGGGCACCAAGCAGGTGTGGGTCTCGAAGTCGGGCGATCTGGCCCTCGAGCGTGGCTGGTGGAGCTTCGATCCGGACGGCCCCGGGGAAGCGGCGATGGATGAGGGCGAGTACATCACCGTGTTCACGAAGGTCGACGGCGAGTGGAAGGTCGTCGTGGACGCGGCGGCCAGCATTACCCCCGCCGGGGAAATGTAACTGACGATCCTGCCGCTTGACGCTCGGCGCGGCAGCACCCGAGGTTTGGTGAGAGCCCGGCCGGCTTGCCGGCCGGGCTCTTCTGCCGTCCCGTGCTCCGCCACGGCCGCCCAAATCGTTCCAGGAGACATGTCGATGAAGACCCCGATCACCGCAGCAGCGCTCCGGTTCGCCCCTCTGGTCCTCCTCCTTGCCATGCCGCCGAGTACGCAGGCACAGTCCGCCGAAGAGATCCTCATGACGGCTCTCGACCGCTACGAGGATCGGATGGCCGGGATTCAGAGCTACACGGTCGTCCAGGAGACCATGGGTTTCGAGACCAGCATCACCTTTGTGCGCGCAGACGTGGATGGGCGTGTGGTCTTCCTGCCGGAGGGCGAGGATGCGGCCGGCGCCGGCGCCATGGCAGACTTTTACCGTGCCTATCCAAAGATCGCCGAGCGGGCGGAGGTTCAGGGCCGGCAGTCCATCCAAGACGAGGAGTGCTGGATCGTGGGCATCGATGATCTCAGCGGACTCGATCTGGGAAACGAGGTCGCAATGGGGGAGAAGGGACGGTTCATTCCTCGCACGGGCAAGCTCTACGTCGACACGGACGACTACTTGGTTCGCAGGATGGACATGGAAGGGGAGATCACGTCGGAAGGCGAGACAACGCCGATGAGCACCCAGATCGTCCTGAGCGACTATCGCGACGTAAAGGGCATGCTGCACCCGTTCGCCATGCACATCACGGCCTCCGGAATCTCGTCGGGCATGTCCCAGGAGGACATGGAGGAGGCCCGCCGCAGCCTGGCGGAGATGGAGAAGAGTCTGGAGGGGATGTCCGAGAGCCAGCGCCAGATGGTGATGCGGATGATGGGACCACAGATGGAGCAGCTCAAGAAGATGCTGGAGACCGGCCAGTTCCAGCTCACGGTCACGACCAAGGACGTCCAGGTCACCGAATAGGCTGTCGCGGGACCGAGCCGACGCCTAGCCTGGGGGGCGATGCCACGCCGAGATGATCTAGAGTCCATTCTCCTGATCGGGTCGGGCCCGATCGTCATCGGGCAGGCCTGCGAATTCGATTATTCCGGCACGCAGGCCTGCCGCGCGCTGCGGGAGGAGGGCTACCGGGTCGTCCTGGTCAATTCCAATCCCGCCACCATCATGACCGACCCGGACATGGCCGATGCCACCTACATCGAGCCGCTGACTGCCGAATGGGTGGAGCGGGTGATCGAGCGCGAGCGACCCGACGCGCTTCTCCCGACCATGGGCGGACAGACGGCCCTGAACGTCTCGCTCGAGCTCTTCGACTCAGGCGTGCTCGAGCGCTACGGGGTGGAGCTGATCGGCGCCGACCATATCGCGATCCGGAAGGCGGAGGATCGTGAGGAGTTCGCCGAGGCGATGGGGCGGATCGGCTTGGCGGTGCCGCATGGCGGTTTTGCGCGCTCCATCGATCAGGCCCTGGCAATCGCGGAAGACGTCGGATTCCCAGCGATCATCCGCCCATCGTTCACCTTGGGCGGCGGCGGGGGAGGCATCGCCTACAACGCGGAGGAGTTCGAGCGAGCCGTTCAGCGAGGTCTGGCGAAATCGCCGATCGGCGAAGTGCTCATCGACCGCTCCGTAATCGGCTGGAAGGAGTTCGAGCTCGAGCTCATGCGCGACGGGGCCGACAATGTGGTCGTCGTCTGCTCGATCGAGAACATCGATCCCATGGGCGTCCACACCGGTGACTCCATTACGGTGGCGCCGGCGATGACCCTCTCGGACGCCGAGTACCAGGAGATGAGGAACGACGCGATCGCCGTCATCCGGGAGATCGGCGTCGACGCCGGCGGGTGCAACATCCAGTTCGCCGTAGACCCGGAAACCGGAGAACGGCTGGTGATCGAGATGAACCCCCGGGTCTCCCGAAGCTCGGCTCTGGCGTCCAAGGCCACCGGGTTCCCGATCGCCCGTATCGGCGCCAAGCTGGCAGTCGGCTACCGGCTGGATGAGATCGAGAACGCCATCACCCGCAAGACGATGTCTTGCTTCGAGCCCGTCCTGGACTATGTGGTCGTCAAGGTGCCGCGGTTCGCCTTCGACAAGTTCCCCACCAGCGACCGGACTCTCGGCGTCCAGATGAAGGCGGTCGGAGAGGTGATGGCGATCGGGCGGACGTTCCAGCAGGCGTGGCTCAAGGGCTTTCGGGCTCTGGAAAACGGCCGCCCTGGCTGGCGGCCCGGCACGTCTCCCGAGGCCGACGGTCTGCCCGACGACGAGCGGGGCTCTCTGCGCTCGGCACTCAGGACGCCGACCCCGGAGCGGCCGTTCCAGCTCTATCGGGCGCTGGAGGCCAGATTCGACGTGGCCGAGCTCGCATCGCTCACCGGGATCGACCCCTGGTTCCTGGAGGAGCTCCGGCAACTGGTCGACGCCGCGCGTGGCTTTCATGCCTCAGCGGGTCCGGCTGCCGGCGCTCCTCTGTTCGACGAAGCGGTGCCCGAGCCGACCCGCGATGCGCTTTTGGCGATGAAGCGCCTGGGCTTCGGCGACGGGGAGCTCGCGCAGCTCCGAGGCGTGACCGAGGCCAAGATCAGGGAGCTCCGGCACCGGCACGGTCTTCGCCCGGTGTTCAAACGGGTGGACACCTGCGCGGGCGAGTTTCCGGCCGCCACCCCGTACCTATACTCGACCTACGAGACGGAGAATGAGTCGCTCCGATCGGACAGGCCCAAGGCGGTCATCCTCGGCAGCGGCCCGAACCGCATCGGACAGGGCATCGAGTTCGACTACTGCTGCGTTTCCGCCGCCCTGGCTCTCCGGGAAGAGGGCTGGGAGACGATCATGGTCAACTCCAACCCCGAGACGGTCTCGACCGATTTCGACATCTCGGACAAGCTCTACTTCGAGCCGCTCACGCTGGAGGACGTGCTGGAGATCGTCCAGCACGAGCGGCCCCGGGGCATCGTCGTGCAGCTCGGCGGCCAGACACCGCTCGGTCTGGCCCGCGCCCTCGACGAGCTGGGCGTACCGATCCTGGGAACCAGCGTCGACGCGATCGACGAGGCGGAGGATCGGCGCCGGTTCGAGGCCCTCTGCCGCCGACTTGGCATCCGAACGCCCGAGGCCGGCACCGCCACCAGCGTCGAGGAGGCCACAGACGTGGCGGAGCGGATCGGCTACCCCGTCCTCGTGCGTCCGAGCTACGTGCTGGGCGGCCGCGCCATGGAGATCGTCTACGACGAGGTCTCGCTGCGCGAGTACTTCGTGCGCGCGATCGAAGCGTCTCCGGCACATCCGGTGCTGCTCGACCGCTTCCTCGAAGATGCCTTCGAGGCGGACGTCGATGCGATCGGGGACGGAGAGCGGGTGTTCATCGGCGGCGTCATGCAGCACATCGAGGAAGCGGGCATACACTCGGGCGACTCGGCGTGCGTGGTGCCTCCGTACCTCCTGCGGGACGAGGACATCGAGACGATGGAGCGGCACACCCGGCGCCTTGCCGAAGCGCTGGAGGTCCGCGGCCTGATCAATGTCCAGTTCGCCGTCTACGAGGGAGAAGTGTACGTGCTCGAGGTCAACCCGCGAGCCAGCCGCACGGTCCCGTTCATCGCCAAGACGATCGGCATTCCCCTTGCCAGAGTGGCGGCCCGTGTCCTGGCTGGCGGTCGGTTGGACGAGCTCGACCTGCCGGAGGAACCGCTTCTCATGGACGTGGCCGTAAAGGAAGCCGTACTTCCGTTCGACAAGTTTCCGGAGGCGGATCCGCAGCTGGGCCCCGAGATGCGTTCCACGGGCGAGGTCATGGGTCTAGCCGACAGCTTCGGGCTCGCCTTCGCGAAGGCTCAGCTGTCCGCCGGCGCCGCGCTGCCCATCGAAGGCACCCTCGCGATCACGGTCCACGACCGCGACAAGCCCACCGTGACGCCGATCGCGAGGCGCTTCCACGAGCTCGGTTTCGTCGTTCGGGCGACGGAAGGCACAGCGCACTACCTGGGCGCCCGGGGCATACCGTGCGGGCCGGCACTGAAGCTGCACGAGGGCCGCCCGAACCTGCTGGATCTGCTCCTGTCCGGCGAGCTCCAGCTACTGATCAACACCCCGCTCGGCAAGCACGCCCAGCTGGACGACTACGAGATCCGGCGTGCCGCGGTGGCCCGATCCATTCCCTACACGACCACCCTGTCGGCGGCATCGGCGGCGGCCGATGCAATCACCGCCCTCAGAAGCAGAGGGCTGGAGGTCTGCAGCCTGCAGGAGCGGGAAGCGCGCCGGGACGCCGCCCGAGCGGAAGCTGGCAGCGCGATCGGGACGGCCACGCCGATCTGAATGGGACGCGCGGGGCCGGACCTGTGCGATCCCGGACCCTAGCCCATCGGAACGCTTCGGAGAATCCTGCCTTCGGTGCGCTCGAAGATCTCGTCCAGCGACCGCCCGGTGATGGTGAGCCCGTGGTTCTTTAGGCCGACGACGGCACGGGCCGGGTCTTCTGCCTCGCGCACCATGTCCGCTACCGCACCCGCGAGTTCATAGGTGCCGCACGGGTAGTTGAAGGCCGTGCAGGGGATGCCCTCCATCCACCCGTGCACGTGCAGGATGGCGCCGACCTCCGGATGCTCACGATAGATCATCCAGTGCTCGATGGCATCGACGGAGACCCTGCGCGATGTGACGCCGGGCGGCACGCTGAGCGTCATCGCGCCGCGGGCCCGGTCGTAGCCGGTGACCAGCAGGATGTCCCGGCCCACCATTTCCAGACGGGACTTGTCAACGCCGCTGGCGCTCATCCAGAAGCTGTGCCCGTCGCGGCGCGCGCTCAGATTGCCGTAGCTCAGGCCGCCGATTCCGAACAGCCTCTGCAGATGCCGGATCACCTCCGGCTCGAGCACGTCGGTGATCGGGAAGGGCGCCGGCAGTAGTTCCATCGCAGCCAGCCGGCGTCCGGCGCGCCGGATCGATTCCGTGGCCTCATCTCCACCCCACAGCGCCTCGGGCAGGTCCGGCACGAGCACGTTGTCGACGACGAGCGTCGAGCAGGCGAGCGGCGACAGCCGCTCGTAGACCGCCTCGAAGAAGCCCTCTCCTGCTGCGGAGATCGTGCCGCCGCCGCGCACCACATAGTGCCCCTGCTCGGGCGTCAGGAAGTGCGCCTCGGCCTCACCGCCCACCAGAGCGATGAGGAGGTTCGAAAGGGACTTCACGAGTAGCGGGTAGCCGTGCTCCAGAGGACGCTCGAACGGGCCGTCGATACGGGTCACGCCCGTCACGAACACCGCTTGCCCGTTACGCCTGAACCAGCGGGGAGAAGCCTCTGGAAAGAAGTTGATGACGAGGGATGCCTCATCGGTGGCCTCGACGAAAGCGTGGCCGTGGTTCTCGAGTGCGCGTCGAAGGCCATCAGCAAACCACGCGAACGTCCGGTGGTCCGTCTGGCCGTGGAAGGAAAATCTCATCGGATGTACGCTCGGATCCACGCGTGCGTCGGTCGGATCACCGAAACTAGATCGTGCTCGGATCGATCGCCAGCCGGCGGGCCACCCGATCGGCCACGCGCGTTCCCTTGCCATCGCTGGAGAGCCGGTTCAGCTTCCCCTCCATGTACGCTCGTGCGCTCTTCCTCTTCCTGCACCTGCTGGGCATCGTCCTGTGGCTTGGCCTCGTCTTCTGTCTGTCTCTCGTGACGGCGAACGCCGCGAGAAGGGAAGATCCGAACGTCATCGCCTTTGCCTACAGGGCGGCGCACCGGCTCCTGCGCTCTCTCGGAACTGCCGGCGTGCTGCTCACTCTCGCAGGGGGCGTCGGCCTCACGGTGGTCATGGATTATGCGTTCTTCCGCCCCTTCCCGAACCACTGGCTGTTCCAGATGCAGGTGCTCGGCTTCATCGCAGCCGCGGTGGCGCTGTTCTACCAGCTGCCGGTTGCCGGCCGGTTGGCCAGGGTAGCCGAGGAATGGGCCCGCGCGGGGGTCAAGCCCGACGGGTTCGCGGCATTGAAAAGGCAGAGCGCCATCGCGGGATCGGTCATAGGCATCGTGCTGATCGTCCTCATCGGCCTTGGGGCCTTTCGAGTGCCCTGAGGGGCCGCCCGAGCGTCCTCCGGGCCCTGCGCCTCCATGTCGGCTCGCCCGTGATCCTGCAACGGTCGCTGCTGCGGGAATGTCTCATGGAGGGTTTTCGTCCGCGAGCAGCGCGCGTGTGCCGAGGTCCGACGAAAGGGATGCGGCGCCGCTTAACAGAGAAGGAGACCATCATGCGTACCGTCTGTCTGTCCACCCTTTTCCTGGTGACCACGCTCGCCTCGGCGCCGACCGTCGTGTGGTCGCAGGAGGAGGAACCCGCGCCGACGATACCGATCCAGCACTTCTTCGACAATCCGGAAATCGCCGGAGCGCAGATCTCGCCCAACGGGCAGTTCATCTCGTACCTGAAGCCCTACCGGGACAAGCTGAACGTCTACGTGCGCCAAATCGGCTCTTCCGAGGAGCGACGCATGACGACGGATACGATTCGTCCCGTACGCGGGTATTTCTGGTCCGCAGATGGCAGCATGCTTCTCTATGTTCAGGACAAGGGTGGCAACGAGAACTTCCACGTCTACTCGGTTCCGATCGAGGGCGCCGGGACGCCCGAGGCACGGAACCTCACCCCGCACGAGGGCGTGCGCGCCTTGATCTTTGCGGTCCCAGATGAAAGGCCCGGCGAAATCCTCGTCGGCCTCAACAAGCGCGACCCGAGTCTATTCGATGCCTACTGGCTGGATGTGGAGACGGGCGAGACGAGGCTGGTCGTGGAGAACCCGGGCAACTTTCGGGGGGTGATGCCCGATCACAACCTGGAAGTGCGCCTCGCCATGGGGCAGAATGCGGAGGGTGGAACTTCGCTGTACGCGCGGGCGAGCGATGCGGACCCGGAGTGGCGGGAGATCGCGGCATACTCGGCCAGCGAAACGGTCCGGCCGCTCGCTTTCCACAAGGACAATCGACGGCTCTACCTCGCAAGCAACGCCGGCAAAGCCGACCTTCAGCGCTTGATGTTGCTGGACATCGAGACGGGGGAGCAGGAGGTGGTCGAGAGTGATCCCGAGGGTGAAGTCGACTTTGGAGATGCGGTCTTCAGCGAGCTGACGGACGAGCTCATCGCAACCGTATACGTCGCCGATACGGTGCGCATCTACCCGAAGACCGAGGAGATGGAGAGGGATCTCGCCCGCCTGCGACAGATCCACGATGGTACGCCGAACGTGAGCTCATCCACAACGGATGAATCCAGGTGGATGGTCTCCTTCGACTCGCCCACCGATCCGGGTGCCACCTACCTGTACGACCGCGAGACCGGCAAGTCGGAGTTCCTCTTCCGCCCGAGACCCTGGCTCAACCCGGCGCATCTGGCCGACTTGAGGCCGATCTCCTTCCGTGCCCGTGACGGACTCAAGATTTACGGCTATCTGACGCTGCCGAAGGCAGTGCCGCCGAGGTCCCTTCCGATGGTGCTCCTCGTGCACGGCGGCCCGTGGGCGAGGGATGACTGGGGATACCAGCCCGAGGCGCAGATGCTGGCTAACCGCGGATACGCCGTCCTCCAGGTCAACTACCGCGGGTCCACCGGATACGGCAAGCAGTTCTTCAACGCTGCCGTCAAGGAGTTCGCCGGCAAGATGCATGACGACCTCGTCGACGGCGTTCAGTGGGCGGTCGCGGAGGGGATCGCGGATCCCGACCGGGTCGGCATCTATGGCGGCTCTTACGGTGGGTACGCCACCCTCGTCGGACTGACGTTCACGCCGGAAGTCTTCGCCTGCGGAGTCGACTACGTAGGTCCGTCCTCGCTCATCACGCTGATCGAGTCGTTCCCGTCGTACTGGAAGCCGTTC
>CP070670.1:2931064-2935191 GCA_020351855.1 Gemmatimonadota bacterium | reverse complement strand
GGTGCGAAACCGGCGCGGCGACATGATCCCGGTAGGGTCGCTGGCTTCCGTGCGGGACACGGTGGGGCCGCAGGTGATCACCCGGTTCAACATGTTCCGCTCCGCCACGATCTCGGGGACGCCGAACCCCGGATACTCCTCTGGGCAAGCCGTCGCCGAGATGGAGCGCATCGCCGCCCAACGCCTGCCGCGGCAGATGGGCTACCAGTGGTCGGGGGTCACCTTCCAGCAGATCGCCGCCGGCAACCTGGCTCCCCTGATCTTCGGCCTCGCGATCATCTTCGTGTTTCTCTTCCTGGCGGCGCAATATGAGAGCTGGAGCATCCCGCTCGCCGTGCTGCTGTCCGTGCCCTTGGCCATCCTGGGAGCGGCGGTACTCACCGGGCTGCGAGGCCTGGACAACAACATCTACATGCAGATCGGCCTCGTCCTCCTCATCGGCCTGTCGGCCAAGACCGCGATCCTGATCGTGGAGTTCGCCAAGCAGCTCCGCGAAGAGGGAAAGCCCGTCGTGGAGGCCGCTGTTGAGGCGGCGCGGCTGCGCTTCCGGCCGATCCTCATGACCGCGATCTCCTTTATCCTCGGCGTCATCCCGCTGGTGATCGCCTCAGGGGCCGGCGCCGCCAGCCGCCAGTCGCTGGGCACGGCCGTGTTCGGCGGAATGCTGCTGGCGACGGCGGCGGGTGTCTTCTTCATCCCGCTGCTCTACGTTGCGGTGCAGGGTTGGACGGAACGGTTCGCGAAGCGCTCGGGGAGGTCGACCGTCGAAGCGCGCCCCGTCGGGGAAGGCGGCGGCATCCCCGAACCCGGCTAAGACAAGAAAACCGCGAAAG
The DNA here is from genome assembly GCA_020351855.1 of Gemmatimonadota bacterium. Lineage (GTDB taxonomy): Bacteria > Gemmatimonadota > Gemmatimonadetes > Palauibacterales > Palauibacteraceae. The sequence continues at coordinate 2,934,358 of CP070670.1, read as the reverse complement.
TGAGCGGAACCCGTCAACCTGGTGACGATCCTCCGCTACTGGTCGACCAAGTGACACCCGTGAGGATGTGACGGCGGTGAGGAAAAACGCTTAACTCGCGGGCATCCGGCTCACCGGAGGCTCCCGTCAGGGCGTAGACGATTTCTGCCAGAGGTAGGAAATCAGGGAAGAAAGAGAGGACGGTTCCTCTGATGACGGTCCGTACTGAGGTCGGTCCATACTGTCGCAACCATAGTCCGATCGAGAGAGCTCGAGGTTGTCGACCGACGTAACGCTCCGTTTGTCCGCGAGCGCCTCGACAATCCTCGCGAAGTGAATGTTCACGGTTTCGCTATCGAAAGCATTCACCCATTTGGCTTCCCTATTCCTGATGTCGTCTAGTATTCGAGGGCAACGGGCCAAAACCCTTAACGACTCAGCTATCAGCCAAGGGTCTCGCGGCAGCATGACCCCGCTCGAGCCTCACCGCGCACATCATCGCTCGAACGAGACGGGCGGCGCTCTCACAGTCGCCCGAAGTACATCGCCGTGAAGGACATGAGGTGCATCAGCCCGTGGGCGATGATCAACACCCAGAGGTTGCGTCTCACGAGGACGAAGAAGACACAGAACACGAGTCCGATCACGCCCGTGGTCACCACGCCCGCGAGTCCCTGATAGACGTGAACCAGACCGAACAGCACGGAGCTGATCGCGACGCTCCCCCACAACGCCCCGCGGCTCCCGCCCAGCACGTGCGTCAGACGGGTCAGCAGAAAACCGCGCCAGATCAGCTCCTCGCCGAACGCACTGTTGAACCAAACGCTGAGGAGCGTCACGACCAGTACGCCCGGGTTGCCGCGAACCCGGTCGAAGCGGCTGATGTCTGGACCCCGGCCGTCGGTCAGGGGTGCCGCGAGTTGTTGTGCCAGCAGAGCCACGACCGTTGCGCCGACCATGACGACCAGAGCGAGGAGGATCGTGCGCGGCCAGCTCGTGGGTCTGCCGAGGCCGATCGCGGACGGGCCGTCGCCGCGCGACCACAGGATGAACCAGACCATCAACATGCCGGCCACGATTCCCCACCAGGCGAACCGCTCGGCGGCGGCTCCCGTACGATCCAGCGCGCCGGAGGCAATCAGCAGGAGCTTCGCGAGCGCGGGGGCGAGCACGACGACGATGGAGAGCGCATCGAGCCATCGGTTTCCCGCTAGCAGCTCGCCGAGCTTGTTACGCGGCATGCTCCATAGTACTTGAGCCCTCGCGCCCCGGAAAACTGCGAGGAGGCCGAGCCGCTACTCCACGAGTCAACCTAAGCCTACAGTCGCTACGTTGTTCTCCTGGCTCACTCTGAGGCTTGGAGGAAAGATGCTTCACCTCGCCCCCCGCTTCGTCTCCCGGTCATTCATGCAAAGCGCCGGCATGTTCACACTCCTGGCGCTCAGCCCCGGCTCCGCCTTGGGGCAGAACCGAACTGCACAGGAGGCGGTGGACCAGCCGGATCCCCTGCCGGGGCTTGACGCCGATATCCGGCAGCTAATGGCGGAGCTGCAGGTTCCCGGGCTCGCGATCGCCGTGGTCAAGGACGATGAAGTGGTTGTCCTCAAGGGGTACGGCGTTCGGGAGTTGGGGAAGGATGCGAGGGTGGACGAGCATACGGTCTTTCGCCTCGGCTCGACCACCAAGGCCTTCACCGCCGCAGCCGTCGGTCTCCTGGTCGACGAGGGTAAGCTCTCTTGGGATGATCCGGTGATCCAGCACCTGCCCTGGTTTCGGCTTCCCGATCCCTGGGTTACCGCCCAAGCGACGATCCGGGATCTTCTCTCGCACCGGCTTGTCGGCGATGTGGGATCCGGTATCCGGTTCCTCGAGCGCCTCACCTCGATCGAGCGCGAAGACGTTCTGAAGAGGCTGGGTGATCTCGAGCCCGGGCCGGGACGTTTTCGCAGTCGGTACCAGTACTGCAACGCGTGCTATTCACTGGCAGGAGAGGTCGTGGGGGCGGTGTCCGGGACGAGCTGGGAGGATTTCGTCGGAGACCGCCTCATGGTCCCGCTCGGGATGAATTCGGCGTCCACCCGTGTCCACGACCTCTGGGAAGCCGAGGATTTTGCCCCCTGCTACACGTGTGACCTTCCGGGTCGTACCATCGGCTTCGAGGATGCTCGAGTTCCGAACGTCGCGATGCCGCACGTATCCCCTGGATTCAGCGATGACGGCCTCCGTGTGATCCCATGGCGCGATATCACAATGTATGCGCCGGCAGGTTCTATCAGTGCGAGTGCGACGGACGTTGCTAAATGGCTGCGACTGCAGCTCGGCGGGGGGGTCTACGAAGGGGAGCGGATCTTGAGCGCGAGCGTCGTCGAAGAGATGCACACCGGGCAGGTGATCATGCCGGCCCCATGGTACGACGACCTTTTGGGGCCGGGCTTCGGCCATTTCTGGACCTACGGGCTCGGCTGGTTCGTAGCCGACTACCAAGGGCGAAGGACCTCCTGCCACAGTGGGGGAGGCGTCGGCTTTTCATCGTTCATTGCGCTCGTGCCGGACGAGAACCTCGGCGTGGCAGTGGTGATGAATTCATCGGACAGCGCCCTGGATGCGGTACTCGTGTTCCGGGTCCTGAACGCATATCTGGGCATACCGAAGCGAGAATGGAAGATCGATAGGGGCGGGTTGCGAGAATGGAGACAAGCGAGAGAGCGCAAGCTCCAGGCCGAGCGAGTGCACGGCACCGCACCCTCCCTTCCGATCGAGAGCTACGTCGGCGAATACTGGCATCCTGCTGTTGGTACACTGACGCTGAGGGAGGAGGAAGGCGCTCTGGTTCTCCGGTTCCCGGGCGACTTCATCGGGGACGTCGCGCATTGGCACCACGAGGTCTATCGAATGACCGGGAGAGGCCCGGAGAGGTGGCAGCTCTTCATGACCTTCGCGATAAGCGAGGCTGGGCAGGTGCAGGAGTTCAGGATGAGGGAACTGGTCTTCCGACGACTGCGGGACCCGTCAGAGTGAAGAGGCGGGACGGCCGGGCCTTTCGCTTTACAGCGGCACGTGCAGCCCGCCGCAGTCGATCGCGATCCGGGTAGCCTCCCAGGGCTTGAATCTGTACGGCCCGACTGCGCCGCGACGGAACCGCGTAATGTCCTTGGAGTACGCACGCCCGGTCCGGGGAAAGCGGCCCTGCAGTCGAAGCCCGGAGAACACGAAGAGATGTGCCGACAAGCAGAGCAGTAGGGTGTAGCTGGCCGATGGGAATCAGGAACGTAATCCGCAAGCATCTGGCGCTCAGCGCCGTCGTGCTCTCGCTGC
>CP070670.1:2922231-2930964 GCA_020351855.1 Gemmatimonadota bacterium | reverse complement strand
ATCGAGTCCGGCGCTGTTGAACAGCGCGTTCGCCTCTATCCGTCCCTTGAAGTACCCGTCTCCGACGTGCGTCCCTCCCCTGAAGTCGAGCCTCGGTCCGACGCCGGTGCTTTCCCAGCCGAGCGCCTCCGGCGCGAACTTCGCAGAGAACAGGATCCCCACGCTGAGGTCGAGGTCCTCCTCCGTGAAGCCGTTCAGGTAGCGGACGACCTCGAAGTTGGCCACGCTGAAGTCGACGTATCCCCCGATCGTCCCGGTGACCGTGTCAGGCACCAGGCCGAGCGTGTCCGGGACCTCGAGGTACTCCTCTCGCCGGATCTCTCCGGAGCCGCCGAACCGGAGATACCTGCGGCTCGTCTCCGTGGTGGCGACGCCCCCCTCGAAACGGTTGATGAAGGCCCTTCTCTGGAAGGGGATCGTGTCGAGCTTCGTGTCCGTGGCGACGAACCGGAGGATGCGCCGGTCCGCCCCCTCTCCGTCGTACAGCAGCGCTAGCCTGTCGCGGTAGGCCCGGAAGGGTTTGCCCACATTCCAGTCCCCCCAGTTCCCGTCATCGAAGAGGTTCACGGACCCGCCGGCGTCGATCGGGCCGTGGAACAGCCGCCGGAAGTAGCCAGCCAATTCCACGCCGGCCCGGTCCACCTCCCTCTTGTAGACGGCACCCACCCGGTTCCCGCGTCCGAGGAGGTTGTACTCCGTGAGGCCCGCCTCGAAAGTCGTGGTGCCGTCGGAGGCCACGGCGATATCGATGGTCGGCTCCGTGGTCCAGGCATCCCACGTGACGATCCGGACGGCGAACTTGCCTTCCACCCGGAGCGTGTCCGCCTCCACGAGACGAAACAGCTCGGTCCTGCGCAGGTTGCGGAGCGTCTCGGCGACGCTCGCGGAGTCGAAAGGCTCGCCCTGACGGAACAGGAGCTCGTTCCAGACGACGCGGTCCTGGGTCCGGATATGGAGCTTGTTCATGAAGCTCTGTGCGAAGTTCTCCTCCGCCTCCTCCGGAGTGTAGATGTCGTTGACCTCCACGATCACCGTGTCGATCACCGGAGGACGGACTCGGGCGCTATCCGCTTCCGCGGTTTGGGAGAGAAGACCCGGCGCCAGTGCGAGGGCCAGCGCCTGAAGGCCGACTAGGGTTCGACCAACCCGGCGTCGATGCATTTCCCACGGCCGATGAACGCGGTGCCGTCGTCTGTGGCGGAGAGCGTCATCTCGCCGTCGCTGATCGCGATCACCATGCTCCAGCCGCGGCCCGCCTCGATCCCCGTGAGGATGATGTTGTCTCCCGTGCGCTCCATGCCGCGGATTCGGGTCGTTTCGCCCCGGCGTGACGGCGGGCTGAGGATCGTGATCGTTTCCGACTCGACGTCGACGCGGACGAAGCCTGGGGGCTCGGGATCCTGCCACGGCGAGGCGGGCAGGCACTGAAGATCGGGGCCGCACTCGCGAAGCGCGCCGAGCGCGCATACCGCCGCCGCTTCCTGCGCGGCACTCGTCGTGGGAAGGCCCAAGGACGCGAGCCACGCGCCCGCGGCAAACAGCAAGCTCCGGCTCATAGCTCCGTCTCCTATCGCGTTCGCAATCATCTCCTGGCCCTCAGTGGACCTGGTAGCCGCGGCCTTCGAGACACACGGTGAAGGCCCGCTCCCAGGTCTCGACCTGCCCCTGGAACTCCTGTTCGACCGTGGCCCTCTGCTGCTCGGCCTGCTGCTGGATCTGCTCAATCTGCTGCTGCGTCTGCTGCTGGGTCATCTGTTGCTGCTGCTGACCCTGGGCCTGGGCCTGTTGCGCCTGCTGCTCGGCCTGCTGACGGCCCTGTCGCTGCCGCATGCCCCCGATCATGCCTCCGGATGCCGCCCCGATCGCCGCGCCGGTGCCCGCATCACCGGCGATCGCTCCCGCGACCGCTCCCACGGCAGCGCCGCGCGCGCCGCCGCGCAGGGCCCCGCCTCGCTGCTGCCCCTGTGCCGCCGCCGCCTCCGCCTCCGCCTGCGACTGCTGCTGGATCTGCTGCGACTGCTGATCGCCCTGGAGCTGGGCCCGCTCGATCTCCTGCTGAGCCTGCCGGTCGATCTCGGCCAGCCGCGCACTCTTTTGCTGGGCGGCGACCACCGGGTCGAATTGGCTCCGATCGCCTGCCCAGCCGTAGCAGGCCAACTCGTCCTGCTGCTGCTCTTCCGCGGCCTGGCCGTCGGCCGGATAGATGAAGAGCCCGGTGGGGTTCGTGTTCGATACCTGGCCCACGGCGTTGGCCGGCGCTGCCAACCCCACGACGATGAGCATGGCCAGAGCGAAGAGGTTCTTCCGCTTGTTCATTCCCGACCTCACAGAATCCGTCAGAAGTGGAAACCGGCGCCCAGGACGAGCCCGTATTGGTCCGCCTGGTAGGCGTAGAAATCGATCGTGTTGGGTTCGCCGCTGTCGTAGTCCATATACAGGTAGCGGAATGCCAGATCCAGGCCGCAACGGACCGCTAGGCTTCGGCCAACGCAAGGGTGGACGGCACGAAAAGCTCCTCGATCTCCAGTCGTCGACTTGCCAGCCCTTGCTCGTGCGAATATCGAAACAGGGTATCCAGCGCCTGCCGATTCGCTTCGATGCCGTACGGGAAGAAGTTGTCGCCCATGAGCTCCTCGGTCGCGGCCAGCTCTTGAGCGAACCATGGCAGCGTGCGCAGGAACCACCGCCGGCGCATGTCCGAGTACGCGAGCGCCTTCGACTCCGAGTAGGCATCGAAGATGGCCTTCGGCAGCCAGGGATGACGCGAGACCAGATCGGAGCGAATCGCGACCGCGTGCATGATCGGGAATATGCCCGTTCGCGCATAGTAGTCGCGCTCCGCCAGCCGGGGGTCAGCGAACAGCCGCCGGACCTCGGGGTGTCCTTCGACGAACGCGCGCGGCTCGGCGGCGTGGAACAGGGCGTCGACGTGCCGTTCGATGAGCAGGTCGGACTCGTCCTTCCCTGGCGGGCCGATGGCGACTCTCAGCCCCTCCGGAAACACGTTCTCCTGCTTCGATGTCGCTCCGGCGTTAACGGCGGACGAATCTTCCGCGGACACGACCCACTCGATCTCCTCGCGCCGCACGCCATACTCGTCCTGCAGCATGCCGCGGATCCAGGTGAGCGAGGTGGACGAGTAGCCAGGGGTGCCGACGCGCTTCCCCTTCAGCTGCGTCGGATCGTCGATGCCGCTGTCGACGTGGATGAAGATGCTCTTGTGTCTGAAGAGGCGTAGCGGGAACACCGGGATCAGCGAGTACGCGCGAAAGCCCTCGTTCGCGAACGCCAAGATGTATGGCGTCAAGCCGATCTCCGTCACGTCCAGCGTGCGGGGCCCGGAGAAGACGTGCGTGTTGAGGTCTCCTATTCTCCCGGTCTCGAACTCGACGCGGCATCCTTCGACCTCGACCTTGCCGGTCATGAGCCCGCTCACGTGCTCGAACGGGTAGCCTGCCACTCTGAGATCGATGAGACGTTCCCCATCCATCGGAGTTTCCGAAGCCATCGCCCGGGCCAGAGCGGGAGCGATGACCGGCGAGGAAGCCGCCGCATAGGCGCTCGCCTTCAGAAACTCTCGTCGGCGCAGACCCAAATCTCTCGTCCTCCGTCGCCTATTCGAGCAGCTCGGCGCGCAGCTGCGCGAGCTCGTCTGCCGTGATCCCTAGCCCTTCCGTGATGTAACCGTCCAGCGAACCGTACTCCTCGACGGCCTTCTCCAGCGTACCGTCGATGTAGTGGCCCTCCAGGAGGTAGAACGCTTCCACGTTCGTCATGTCGACCTCTTCCAGCGGGATTCCCCGGTCGCTCGCCACCTTCTCGCGGATCCTGGCCAGCTCGGCCTCGATCTCCTCTCGTCGGTACTCATTGCTGAGCAGGTAGTCTTCCCGCACGATTTCCCATGGGACGCCAAGCGCCGACAGCAAGATGGCCGTGGCGGTGCCCGTCCGGTGCACGCCATGCGAGCAGTGGAAGGCGAGCGGGCGGTTGGCCGGGTCGATGAGACGGCGCAGCAGCGCCGCGTACTCCTCTCGCCCGTCCTCCAGCAGCAGCCGGTGGAACTCCGGATTCAGATCGGCCGGCAGAGCCGAGAAATCACCGGTGCGGATGGACTCGGCGGCCTGAAGTGCGAGCTGCTCAGCCAGCTCGCCGGTGATCGGCGTCCTCACCTCCGCTACGGCTTCCGGCAGGCGATCGGCCCCGTACTTCTCGATCTCCTCCGGCACCAGGAAGCTGACCACGGCGCGGAGTCCGAGGCCGCCCAATCGCTCCACGTCGGCCTCGGTCAGCCGGGATAGCTCCCCCGTCCGGTACACCTCCCCCCACCTGACCCTTCGGCCATCCCGTGTCTCGTAGCCGCCGATGTCGCGGAAGTTGGGCTGACCCACCAGCTCGATGTGACGCTGCGGGAGGGCGGGGAGGTCATCGCGCAGCGGGACATCGCGGTCGTTGCCCTCGCACGCCGCCGAGAGGGCGCCGACGGCGAGCAGGAGCAAGCCTCTCGCGGGGGCCCTTCTCACGCGACCCCCTCCGCGTCCGCGGCGCTCAGTTGCCGAGGTCCGGCTCGCCGGTCGGGTCGAACGGCAGCTCGTCCAGCTGCTCGATGAACTCGAGCGGGTCGAACGGCAGCCGCTGGAAATCGACCGGCGGGTTGATCAGCGCCCGTGTCTCAGGTCGCGCGTTGGCGATCCCCGTGTAGGCAGGCCCTCGCGCTGCCGGCCGATCGGGATACTTCTTCTTCCACAGCTCGTGTCGGGCGCGCATCCGCCGGAAGGGTTCCTTGAAGTGCAGGAGGTTGACGAGCAGCGGAGTCTGTTCGCGCGGGTCGTTCAGGAGATCGAAGTACGCCGCGCCGATCCCGCTGCTCGCGGTCGGATCGGCCGAGATCCAGTGCTGCTTGTAGTGGCGCTTGACGGACGCCCCGAGGATGTTGCCGATGTAGATGAAGACGTAGTCCCGCCGGCTGTGTCCCTCGCCGTTGAGCAGCAGCGACGTCTGATCGATCCCGTCGATGATCCGGTCGGTGGGCACGTGCTCCAGCGCGCCGCCGAGGCGCGCGAAGGTCGTGTACAAATCCGCGACGTGGACGATGTCGCCGACGATCTGGCCCGGCTCGATGACACCCGGCCACCACGCCTGCGCCGCGACCCGCACCCCACCCTCGAGGAAGTCCCCCTTGCCGCCGCTGAACGGACCTTCGCCCATGCCGGCTCCGGGAGGTGGGTTGTGGGTCATCGGGCCATTGTCGGACATGGCTATGACCAGCGTGTTCTCGGCGATGCCCAGCTCACGCAGCGTTTCCATCAAGGCGCCGGCAGCCGGGTCCAGCATCGTCTGGTACGCATCTCCGACGAGGCCACGCTGGAGGGACGTCTTGCGCGGCTGGGGAACAAAGGAGGTCCACTGCGGCCACCATGCGAGGTAGAACGGCCTGCCGGCCTCGGCGCTTCGGCGCACGAAGTCGAGGGCTCGCCTCTGGGCTTCCCGGTCGAACTCGAGGTAGCATTCGTGCGAGGTGCCGCACCACTCCCTTGCCTGTTCGCCCTTCCTGCCCTCGTAGAACAGGACCCAGCCACGGGGGCTGAAGGTGTCGTCGAGCTTGAAGGGATCCTCGGCGAGCAGCTCTTCCTTGAGGCCGAGGACGGCGTTGGCTGCCTCCGCCTGCTCGTGCCAGAGGCTGGCCACCTGGTTGTAGATGGCGACCAGAGCCTCGTCGAACCCCTGGTTGTGCATGTAGGACTGCTCGAGATCGCCCAGATGCGCCTTGCCGTAGAAGGCCGTCGCGTAACCGGCTTGGGAGAGGACCTCGGCCGGTGTCACCACCCAGTCGGCCATGCCGTGGTACTCGACCGGAAAGCCCACCTGATAGACGCCCATGCGGACCGGGTGCTGGCCCGACATCGCTGCCGCTCGGGTCGGCGTGCAGGAGGGCTCCGTGTACATGCGGGTGAACAGCATCCCCTCATCGGCCATCCGGTTCAGATTCGGCGTCTCGTAGCCCCGGATCTTCTGCATGGCCGGGATCCCCACGGCCCCGAAGGGCTGGTCGTCCCACATGAAGTGGATGAGGTTGGGCGGCTGCCCGTAGCGCTCGCGCAGCTCGGCCAGCTTGGCGTCCAGCTGCCGGTCTTCGACCTCCCAGACCTGGCCGTTTTGGGCCTCCAGGATGTAGTACTCGGCGTCGTGCACGATCGGAGGTGTCGTCTGCGTCCTGGCGATGGTCGGAGCGACCATGCCTGCTGCGCTCACGATGACTGCGAGTGCCATAAGTCTCATCGGCGTCACTTCGAATCCTCCTGCAAAAGGTGCCGGGTCAGGATCTCTCGGACCGTCCCGGACAGCGATGCCCCTTTGCGGTCCGCCAGCCGGTGAAGTCTCTCAAGCTCTTGATCGGTGAGCAACGTCACCACCCGGTTCGTACGAACCGTCTCCGGTGACAAGGGTGGACGTCCCGTTCTCGGCCTTCGCTGCATCGCGCCTATTGCCTTCACGTGTTGTCCGGTTGCTTTTCAGGCAATGATAAGTGAAGCTGCGAGCCGTGGACATCAAGAATTCGCAAGCCGATGGCGAGACCCTCAATCTGAACGGGAGTGCAATGGCCGGCAGGGATGGGCAGCCGGCTGTTCTGAGCGAGCGCTTCGACGACCTTGATGACCTGACGGACACGGTCAACGGCCTCGGAGCCTGGGAACTCGACTTTGTCCAGCTCGACGAGGGCAGGTTTCGGGGCGAACTCCAGCAGATCGCGCTTCCCACGGCGGTGCTCGGCCGCCTTCGGCTCGGCCGATCCATCCATCAGCGCGGAACGCCCCCCCACGGCTTTCGCACCTTCGGCGTTCTGGCCAGTGGCTTCCCCGAGTTCTTCATGGGTGAGAAGCCGACGAGCAACTCGATCCTGATCTTCCCGCCAGGGGGCGAGTTCGACTCCGTGTCCGACGCGTCCTTCGATGCGTTCCCCTTGTCGTTCCAGGAACAGCATCTGAACCGCACTTGCCAGCGTCTTGGACTTCCCCCGGTCAGCGAACTCGAGCCCCTGCGGTCGCACGCCGTCGTGCCCGAGCGAGCGATCGCGGACGTTCGCCTGCGGCTTCGACGAGTGCTTCGGGCGGTGAGAGACCCAGGGCAGCTGGCCTCTCGCGGACTCCGCGAGGCGATCGAGTTCGATCTGCCGAGAAGCATCCTCATGGCGCTGGATGGCTGCAGGCCACGCAAGCGCCCCAGCGTGAGGTTGAGGGACCGGGCCGTTCGACGAGCGCTGGATTTCATCCGGGCGAATGAGGGCTCGCCCATGTCGGTTCGCGACCTCTGCCGCGAAGTCCGCGTGAGTTGGCGCACCCTGGACTACGCGTTCCGCGAGCGGTTCGGCGTCACGCCAAAGGCCTACCTTAAGGCGGTACGCCTGAACGGCGTGCGAAGGGACCTGCGCAGCTCGAGATCAGCCGCCGTGACGGTTGCCGAGGTTGCCGGCCGCTGGGGCTTCTGGCACATGGGTCAGATGGCGGCCGACTACCGAAAGTTGTTTGGCGAGCTTCCTTCCCAGACACTCAGAGGCAGCTGAGAGGGCCGACCATGACCCACGCGGACGAGCAGGCGAGCCTGGAGGGCATCCTCAAGGACGAGATCCTGCGCATGTATCAGGAGGTCGCGGACAACCCGGAGGCGGAGTTCCACTTCTTCCACGGCCGGCCGGCCGCCGAGATGTTCGGCTACGCGCCCGAGTGGCTCGAGCGCGCGCCGGCCGGGGCGGTGGACTCGTTCGCCGGGGTCGGGAACCCGCACGAGCGTGCCGCGCTCAAGCCGGGGGAGACGGTCCTGGACCTGGGCAGCGGAGCGGGGCTCGATGCGATTATCGCGGCCTGGGAGGTCGGCCCGGAGGGACGGGTGATCGGCGTCGACCTGAATCCGTCCATGTGCCTAAAAGCTCAGGAAAACCTGGCGACGACCGGCGTCACGATGGAATGCCACGAGGGGCGGATGGAGGACATCCCGCTTCCCGACGCCTCGGTGGACGTGGTCCTCTCGAACGGCGTGGTCAACCTGTCGTTCCGCAAGCGGCGGGTGGCCGAGGAGATGTTCCGGGTGCTGAGGCCGGGCGGCCGGATCTCCATCACCGACATCGTGAGCGGCCGGGAGCTGTCCCAGTCCATCGTCAACGACCCCAAGCTCTGGGCCGCCTGAATCGGGGGCGCTCTCCTGGAAGGAGAGATGTTCGAGCTTCTCGAGGACGCCGGCTTCACCGGCGTGCGGCTGGCCGTCGTGCCCGGTTTCCGGTTCCGCAAGGAGTCGACTCGCGCCGCGGCCGAGTCCTACGGCGTCAAAGCGGTCATGATCACGGCCCTGAAGCCGGCCACCGGCTAGTGAGACCGGCACGGCCGCCTATCATGTGTACGGCCGGCAGATCGCCTCCCGATGTCGGCCAGGGCCCTCGGGCGAACGCTGAGCCTGGCACGCCAGCCCCTTGCTTGAAGGAGCACCTCTGATGCCGAGGGCGCGCAGATCCCGCGAGGTCGTGGTGGGTCTCCTTCTGGTGCTTCTGCTCGCCACGGCGCGAGTGCTGTTCCTCCCGGACGCGACCACGGATGGCGGCGATCCCGTTTCCCGCGTCTGGCGGACCATGCGCTGGCTCGAGGATCCTCATCTCATCACTCACGGGGAGTGGGGTCCGCTTCATTACTACCTCATGGCGCCTGTTCTGTGGATCTGGCCGGATCCGGTGCATGCGACCGTCGGTCT
>CP070670.1:2907543-2922131 GCA_020351855.1 Gemmatimonadota bacterium | reverse complement strand
TCGGAGCCTACGTCTCGCTGCACTTCAGCGGCGCACGGGTGTACGCGACATGGACAGCGCTCACTCGCACCACAAGATCCCCTCGCGCCTGGCCGGGGAGAGTGGGGAAATCTTGCCGAAGTAGAAGGCGCACTCGATCGCCGTGGCGGGGTGGGACGCGCTGGCGGTCCAGCCATCGTCATCCGCCTGCACGGTGAGGACGTTGTCGGGACTGGATCGGAAGACGAGCGCGTCCAGGTCGGCGGTGTAGCTCGCGTTGTCCGTAAAGTATGCTTCCTCGGCGACGGCGAGGTTGCGCAGGTCGCTTCTCATGGATGCGACGAACGTCTCCTCCTTCCGTTTGTGCCACATCGCCAGGCTGATGGAAGCCAGGATGCCGATGATCACGATGACGGTCAGGAGCTCGACGAGCGTGAAGCCGTCTCTTCCGGCTGATCGAACGTGCAACTTGACCCCTCCCTTGAAGTGGCGATTCACCGAGGCGCAGGGTTGGTGCCCGCACGCGCTTCACCGGCTATCATTCCTTGTAACAATTGTTTACGACGTTGTGGGGGGTCGTGGAAGGTCCGCCGATCGGGGCAACAAGCGGCAATCGTCTGCAGTCGGCAATAGTGGTCCCGACCCTCTGCACGTAAGCCTCTCGGGATGCATGAGTTGAGCGCCGAAGTCCGGAGCGCCGAGTTCACGCCGGCCTACCGGAGAATGCCGCTTGCGGTGCTCTCCAAGCGGGCCAGACGGGCCGTGGCGGGGCTCGCGGAGTGCCGCGCCTGCCCGCGCGAGTGCGGCGTCGACCGGCTGGCAGACCGCTGGTCGGCCTGCAAGACGGGGCGTTATGCGCGCGTCTCGAGCTACTTCCCGCACTTCGGCGAGGAGGACTGCCTGCGGGGCTGGCAGGGATCGGGAACGATCTTCTTCTCCCACTGCAACCTTCGCTGTGTCTTCTGCCAGAACTACGACATCAGCCAGGCGGTCAGGCCGGGATCAACTCGCGGGGGGGAGGCACCCGGGCGTTTGGCCGGGATGATGGTGGAGCTGCAGGATCTCGGCTGCCACAACATCAATCTCGTCACGCCCGAGCACGTGGTTCCGCAGGTGCTCGAGGCCCTCGACCAGGCCGTCCGCGCCGGTCTGACCCTGCCCATCGTCTACAACACGAGCGGCTATGATGCGATCGAGAGTCTCCATCTCATGGACGGCATCGTGGACATCTACATGCCCGACTTCAAGCTCTGGTCCGAGGTGCGGAGCCGCACGTACCTGAAGGCCGCCGACTACGCGCTGCGGGCCAGAGCGGCGATTCTCGAGATGCATCGACAGGTCGGGCCTCTCGTCATCGGCGCCGACGGGCTGGCGAGGCGCGGTTTGCTGATCCGGCACCTCGTGATGCCGGGATTCCTGGACGAGACCCGCGCGATTCTGGAGTGGATTGCCGATCGGCTCGGGCCCCGCCCCTACGTCAACCTGATGGATCAGTATCGCCCGGCCGGCCGGGTGGGCGGCGGTCGCTACACGGAGATCGCCCGGCCGGTCGGTGCGGAGGAGTTCGCCGAGGCCGTGCGCATTGCCGATTCGCTGGGGCTGAGGCTGGATCGGCGCAGCCCGGATCCGGGATTCCGGAGGAAGCTCCGTTGGACGTGACCGGTCATCCGACCTCGTTCTGGCACCGGCTCCCGGACGGCCGCGTGCAATGCGATCTCTGCCCGCGCGAGTGCCGGCTGCGCGACGGGCAGCGAGGGCTTTGCTTCGTGCGCGCCAACCATGGGGGCCGCGTGGTGCTGACCACGTACGGACGGTCGAGCGGGTACTGCGTCGATCCGATCGAGAAGAAGCCGCTCAACCACTTCCTGCCGGGAACTCCGGTGCTCTCTTTCGGCACGGCCGGGTGCAACCTGGCGTGCAAGTTCTGCCAGAACTGGGACATCACGAAGTCCCGAGCGATGGATACGTTGGCGGACCGCGCGACGCCGGTGCAGATCGCCCGCGCGGCGGAGCGACTCGGCTGCCGGAGTGTGGCTTTCACGTACAACGACCCGGTGGTGTTTCACGAGTACGCCATCGATGTCGCGTGGGCCTGCCAGGAACGCGGGATCCGCTCTGTAGCCGTCACGGCGGGCTACGTGAGCCCGGGACCGCGGCGCCAGTTCTACGCGGCGATGGACGCGGCGAACATCGACCTCAAGGCCTTCACCGACCGCTTCTACCGGAAGATCTGCGGGGGCAGCCTGGCGCCCGTTCTGGAGACGATCGAGTACGTGCGCCACGAGACCCGGGTGTGGATGGAGCTCACGACGCTGCTCATTCCAGGGGAGAACGACTCGCCCGACGAGATCGACCGGCTCAGCTTCTGGATCGCCGACCGCCTGGGCCCGGACGTGCCGGTTCATTTCACGGCCTTCCACCCGGACTGGAGATTGCGGGACCGATCGCCGACGCCGCTGGCCACGCTGGCCCGAGCGCGCGTCATCGCCATGTCGCACGGCCTGCGCTACGTGTATGTCGGTAACGTCCGCCAGCGGGAGGGCGGGGCGACCTACTGCCACGGATGTGGGCAGCTGCTCATCGGTCGCGACGGGTACGTTCTCCGTGAGTGGAACCTCGTGGAAGCCGGTGCCTGCTCCCGCTGCGGCACCGTGTGTCCCGGGGTGTTCGAGGCGGTCCGTGGCGACTGGGGGGCTCGACGGCTGCCGGTCCGACTCTCCGAGTTCGCCGCCTGATCGCCTCCCCGTCCAGTCGCTGGGCCGGGAGGGCGGGGCGGTTCAACAGGTTCGCCGTTGAAATCGGCGGGGCAGGCGTTTAACGTCGCTTCCCACCGAACAATGAAGGAAGGGATGCCTTGCGCACCGACGTGGATATAGCCCAGGAAGCGAAGCTGTTTCCCATCACCGAGATCGCCGCCAAGCTCGGCCTGGCAGAGAGCGATCTCGAGCTGTTCGGCCGCTACAAGGCGAAAGTCCGCCTCGATGCCCTCAGGGGTCGGGAGTCGCGAAGAGGCCGGCTGGTGCTCGTGACGGGTACGAGCCCGACACCGGCCGGCGAGGGGAAGACGACGGTGGCGGTGGGCCTGGCCGATGCTCTCAGCCTGCGCGACCGTCGTGTGGCCCTCTGCCTGCGCGAGCCCAGTCTTGGACCGGTCTTCGGGATCAAGGGTGGCGCCGCCGGGGGAGGCTACTCCCAGGTCGTGCCCATGGTGGACATCAACCTGCACTTCACGGGTGACTTCCACGCGATCACCTCGGCGCACGCCCTGCTCTCGGCGATGCTCGACAACCATCTTCAGCAGGGCAACGCGCTGGACATCGACGGTCGTCGCATCAGCTGGAAGCGCGCGGTGGACATGAACGATCGCGCGCTACGCAACACCGTCATCGGACTCGGCGGACCGGGGAGCGGCATCCCGCGTCAGGATGGTTTTCTCATCACCGCGGCCTCGGAGGTCATGGCGATCTTCTGCCTGGCGTCCGACCACGAGGACCTGGAAGCCCGGCTCGGAAGGATCATCGTCGGCTATACCAAGGTCCAGAGCCCGGTGCGAGCCGCCGAGCTGGAGGCCAGTGGTGCCATGACGCTGCTCCTCAACGATGCCCTGTCTCCTAACCTCGTCCAGACGCTCGAGGGGACGCCGGCGTTCGTGCACGGAGGGCCGTTCGCCAACATCGCGCACGGCTGCAACTCCCTCATCGCGACGCGGGTCGGTATTCAGCTGGCGGACCTCGTCGTGACCGAGGCCGGCTTCGGTGCCGACCTCGGGGCCGAGAAGTTCTTCGACATCAAGTGTCGGGTCGGTGGGCTGGAGCCGGAGGCTGCCGTTGTCGTGGCCACCATCCGCTCCCTGAAGATGCACGGTGGAATGCTGAAGACCGAGCTGGAGAGGGAGAGCGTGGATGCGGTCCGACGCGGCCTCCCCAACCTCGAGCGGCACATCGATATCGTCCGGAAGTTCGGTGTGCCGCCGGTTGTAGCCCTGAATCGATTCCACACGGACACCGAGGCGGAGCTCGCGGCGGTAGAGCAGGCCTGCGAGGAGTTCGGCGTCCCCCTGGCACGCGCCGAGGGCCATGCCCGGGGTGGCGAGGGCATGCTGGAGCTGGCGGATGCCGTGTTGGCGACGCTCGAGGCGGGAGAGGCCGACTTCGCGCCCCTCTATCCGCTGGACCTCCCGATCAGCGAGAAGATCGAGGCGGTGGCTCGCGAGGTCTACGGTGCCGCTGGGGTGGACTACCAGAGCACCGCGCAGAAGTCCATCGATCAGCTCGAGTCGATCGGCCTCGGTGAGCTGCCCGTGTGCATAGCGAAGACCCAGTACTCGCTGAGCGACGACCCGTCCCTGCTGGGACAACCGGAAGGGTTCCGCATCACGGTGCGCGACGTAACCCCATCGGCCGGGGCGGGCTTCGTAGTGGCCCTGACGGGGGAGATGCTGACGATGCCGGGCCTTCCGAAGCGACCGGCGGCCGCCGGGATGAGCGTGGATTCCGAGGGACGCGTCGTCGGGCTGTTCTGAGCGGTAGGGCAGCGCTGCCGGGGCGCCAAGGACGGGCTGCCTGAGGGGACCCGCCCGTGGGGCGACCGCACGCTACCGTCCCCCTTTTGCCGCCTCCCCCTCGGGATCAGACCTGGCTGGCACCCACGACGCCGACGATGACCGGCGTCATCTGAACGGTTCCCGCTCCGGTCGCCACGATGTTTTTCACCGAGTCGGTAAGATCCACGAGAAGACCGACCGTCTCGACCTCTCCCGATCCGATGTCAAAGAACCCCGTTTGGACCTTGAGGCCGCTCTGACCCGCGCTCGGGATGCGGAGCTCGTACTCGACGTCTGCATCATACGTGGCATTCCCGACCTTCACCGGGTCGGTGAAGGATATCGTCGCCTCTCCGATGAAGAGGCGAACCTGATTGTAGGTGCCGCTCGGGACCTCGCCCGTTGCGATCGCGGGCGCTGAGGCGCCGACTAGACCCATCAGGTCGACGGTCGCCGCTTCCGTCAGCTCGACGCGTATCCAGGGGCGATCGCCCGCGTCGTCCTCGCTCTCGACTCCTTCGCTTCCGGCTCCGTCGCCCGCTGTTCCCTGGCCCGATCCCTCGCTTGCTGTTTCCTCATCGGGCGAACTGACCCGATGAATCTCGAGGGTGGTGATGCTGAGGGTGATCGACTGGACGAGCTCGAGGGGAACGCCGCCCTGGCTGCCGAGAGCGGATGCGCCGGGAGCTGCACTCGCGAGCCCACTGGACTGCAGTCCGAGGACGATGTCTACCTGTCCCATCGAAGGCTCGGTTCCACCTTCGCAGCCTGCCAGGGCAAGCGCGGCGAGTGCGAACCCTAGCGCGCGAAGGCCGCGGCCCATCAGCCGGGCGGATTCAAATGCGACACGGTACATCGGGACCTCCCTTGCATGGCTGACAACCTGTGAAAGAGAAGCAAGAATCGATCCCTGGTTCGGCACCTGCCAGCTTCCTTGTGCGGCCGCTGCGGTTTGCTGCATGGCGGCATGGCTGGCGGTTCCGGCCCGGTCCCCTGTCGCTAGGCAGCCACACTCTAACCTGGCCGGCGAGCCACGCTTGCCGCCCCTGCATAGGCCGCTCCGGAATGACGGAGGTAGGCGATCACCAGCCGCGTGAGCTCTTCGGCAAGGTCCTCTTCCTGCACGCCGGCGGCACTCGGATCCTCCCGCACCAGCGCGCCGTGGCAGGCCGACGCCGCCAGGAAGAGAGCGAAGCGCACGGCTCCGTCCGGATCGGGGTGGTCGATCTCGCTGCGGTTCGCCAGCAATGAGGCCGCCCATCCCTCGTGAAACACCTTCTCCAGTTCTCGGAGCGCCGCGGCCTCCTGCCCCGCTCCCCGCCTTCCCCCTCGTACATCGAGCTCCTGCAGAAGCACGCGGTTGGTGCCGTAGTGCGCCAGCATGTTGCCCACGATCTCCCGCGCTCTCTGTCGTAGTGACATCTCCCTCTCGGCAAAGCGCCGAAGGTACTCGCGGCTCCGATCCCGCGTCCCGGTTCCGAAGCGACGGGCGCACACCGCTGCGAGCAACGCTCGCTTGGTGCGGAACCGCCCGTACAGCGTGCCGATCGAGATCCCGGCACGAGCTGCGACTTCAGCTACCGTGATCTCCTCGAACGGTGCTTCGGCGAGCAGCACCTCGGTGGCCGCGAGGATTCGCTCCAGCGTCCGACGGCTGCGGGCCTGTCGTGGCGGAACCGGCGTGAGGGATGTTCGAGAGACCTCCCCAATCGGGGGATCAGAGCCATCCATGGGCGAAATCCTCCCTTGTCCCACGATACGAATCCGAGTCGGATTCGTATATTTGCCCGGAGACCCTGCATTCGTCAACTACCGGCCGCGCGCTTCTCAGTCGGGTTGTGGACCTGCGCGCCAGGCCGCGATCCACTCTGCCGCGCCGCGCAGGTCGCGGACCTCGATGGTGGGACGTGCAGTTCCGATCGCGGGCAGACCGTTGCGGTTGACCCAGATGGTGCGGAGCCCGACGGCCTCGGCAGCCGCGATGTCGTGGTACTGGCTCTCGGCCACGTGGATCAGTCGGCGTCGGTCCCCCGCGCACGCATCGAGGGCGGCGAGGAAGTGGGCGGGGGCCGGCTTGTAGCTGCGCAGCTGCTCCGCCGTGATCAGCAGGTCGAACGGCACGTGCAAGTGGCGGAGCGTTCCCGCCAGGAGGTCATCGTCTACATTGGACAGGATGCCGAGGCGAAAGCCCTGCGATGCGAGCTGCCGAAGCGCGGGATTGGTGTCCGGGAACGGCTTCCAGGTGGGGAGGCTCTGCGAGAGGAATCGGCGACGGGCGGCGGGTACGCGCAGACCCAGAGCCGTCGCGGCGCGGCCGGCAGCCTGGTCAAGGATCTGCCGGTAGGGCAGATAGGATCCGTGTTCCAGATCGGCTTCCGCCGCGGCGTAGGCCGCGAAGAGGCGGTCGCGAGGAACCTTCCGGGCGCCCGGTACGGCCCCGTCGAACGCCTGCGCGATCCCGCTCCGCCAGTCGATGAGCGTGCCGTAGCAGTCGAAGGTCAGATGATCGTTCATCGCCGCCGCCTCTGAGCCCTGCGCGGCCGATGCCACTGGATGCCGCACCTTCGGCCGGCCAGGAGGTCCAAGCTAGGGCTCCACGCACCGGATGAGCGAGCCATTGTGAAAAGGCCCAATGCATTCGCGGCGGTCGACCTGGACCGCGTTCCCGGCCGGCGGCGGGACCCCGCATGGATCTCGGCGCGTCTGCGCGATCCCGGAACCCGCGTGGTGCCCGTTTGGCGATCCAGGAGTCTCGTCTCCGCGGGCGAGCCGCCCGTCGCGGTCACGCTCGCCCCCGGCGATTTCGAGGCCTATGACGATCGGATCGGGGCCATCCTGCTCGGGGTCCGGTCCGGCTCCGCCTATTTCGCGATCGACCTGTCGGCGGTGGCGGAGCCCCTGCGGAGTCTCGGCTTGGAGGACGCCTCTTTCGTCGACCTGCGGAGCATTGGCGCGCTCCTCGATCAGGCGGACGGGGCTCTTCTGGCGTATGCCCGGAGCATGGTGCACTGGCACCGCCACCATCTCCATTGCGGTCGCTGCGGGAGTGGGACCGAGAGCACGGAGGGTGGGCACGTGCGCCGCTGCCAAGATGTCGGTTGTGGATCCTCCCATTTTCCGCGGACCGATCCGGCGGTCATCGTGCTGGTGACCGACGAGAGGGCGTGCCTGCTCGGCCGGCAGGCCACGTGGCCGCCGCGTCTCTATTCCACGCTTGCCGGGTTCGTGGAGCCGGGCGAGAGCCTGAGCGAGGCCGTCTACCGGGAGGTCATGGAGGAGACGGGCGTGGCGGTAACCGGCGTCCGTTATCATTCCTCCCAGCCCTGGCCCTTTCCCTCGTCGCTCATGCTGGGCTTCACGGCGACCGCCGAGCGCGCCGAGCCGAGGGCGGATGGAGAGGAACTTGACGACGTGCGCTGGTTCGATCGCGAGGAGCTGCTCGAGCTTCACCGGTCTGCCGCCATCCGGCTGCCGGCGCCCATCTCCATCTCGAGGAGGCTGATCTCCGAGTGGCTCGCCGGCCAGGAGCGCGCCGGCTTGCCCGACTCGGAGTGAGACTCGCTGCCGTCCGGGCTAGCCCGGGGGCACCGGAGAGGTCGATTCCGTCCGACCGTTCCGCTGCCCGGGGCCGGGTCGGTGGACGCCGTGGCGGGCGAGCATCCCGCCGAATGCCTCGATCACATCCGGGTTGAGCTCGGTTCCGGAGAGCTCCCGAAGGTAGTCGAGAATCCTCTGCAGCGGCCACGGTCCTCGGAACGGTCGCTCCGTCCGGAGCGCGTCGAACATGTCGCATACCTGGACCATCTGGCTGACCGGGTGAGGACGCCGCGGGTATCGCGGGCGGGGGTAGCCGCCGCCCTGCCAGGTCATGTGGTGCTCGTAGGCGACCACGGCCGCAAACTCCAACCCGGGACCGGAGCGGATGATGATTCTGGCCCCGTCCTCCGGGTGTTTTTGGACGATCGCCCAATCGTCGGGAGAGAGCTTGTCGGGCTTCTGCAGAACCTCGGGCGGCGTGAACGCCTTGCCGAGATCGTGTAGCAGTGCGGCTTCGCCGATATCCCTGATGTCGCGTCGCGGAACACCGACGGCCTCGGCCAGCGACATCGACAGCACCGATACGTTCAGGGAGTGGACGGTCGTGTACTCATCGTGGCGCCTGACCGGGAGCAGGAGCTCCAGCAGGGGACGACCCTGTTGGAGAACGACGGAGATCGAATGGATGACGCTTCTGGCGACGGCGAGCGAGATCCTCCCCCGCGCCTGCGCCTGATCGAACAGGTGATCGACGGCACCCGTCTCCTCATCCACCTCCGGCCGCGGAGCCGACTCTTCCCCACGGTCGATCTCCCGCAACCGTTCCACCTCGTCCAGCGCCATCGGGCCGGCGCGCACGTGGGGGAGTTCGATGGAACGAGGCCTGTCCTCATCAGGCTTGATGCGCTCCAGAAGTCCGGCCAAGGTGACGAGAAAGCGCTCGAACTCCGCACGATCCACGCCCGTATCGATCTCGATCCTGCCAAACCCTCGCTCCGCCAGCGTGCCGGCCCACGGCCAGTCGCGCAGGGAGCGAAGCCTGCGGTTGGCAAAGATGACCTCGCCATCCAGGAAGGAGTAGCGCACCTCCGGGTGGCTCGCGAGCAGCCGCGTGAGGGGATCGAAGGCGCCGTCCAGCGCAGACCGGTAGGCGGGGTGTTGTTCCCCGTACAGGCCAGCCGTGGAGAGGACCTGCCCCAGGGCGATCAGAAAGTCCGCCTCGGGCTTCACGGGGCGAGAGTGCCGGCCGGCATGCCGGCGGCAAGGCGGATCGACGGGTGCTCGGAGCGGCCCGCCTGCTCGAGAATCTCCCTACCGCGCGGGATGTGCCGGTACTGATCCCTGATGCAGGACAGTGCCTCGATGACGAAGGGGCTGGGAGAGGCGATCCGTCGCTGGAAGAGCCAGCGCCGCTGGGTGACCCCCTTCGTCAGCGTGGTCAGCGCCGTCTCCGTGCGGCAGCGGGAAAGCGCCCTGACGGCCAGGACCCGGAGCCGGATGGGAAGTCCGTCGTTCATCGCATGGCGACGGAGGAGAGGCTCGGCCGCCTGGGGCGGAGCCTCCTCCGCTGCCGCAAGGCCCACGGCGAGCAGACGAGGATCCGACTCGGCCAGCGAGGCCAGAATGGCACGCTCGCGATCCCGGCCGGAGCGGATCGCGAGCCGATACGCACCGAGGCGCACCTCCCCATCAGGATCGGCGAAGAAGCGACCGCCGGCGAAGCCCGGCAGACGGACCTGGAGCTCGTTCAGAATGGCCAGCAACTGCGCCGCGGCGGTCGGCTGCTCCGCCTCGAGGCGAGCGATGATGGCACCGGTGACCACCGGTCCGAGTCGGCACAGGCGAGCCGCCAGTTCACCCTGGATCACCGGATCGGCGGTTTGCTGCAGCGCATCGAGCAGCGGCTCGGCCGCCCCGATGCCGATCCGGCCGAGCAGGCGGTCAACCGTATCGAAGACGGGATCCTCGGCGCGGAGCACCCCGGCGAGGGCGTCGGCCGTGGCGACCTGCCTCCACATCACCTCCGCCACCATGCTCTCGGTGCCGGCGGCCTCGAGCAGATCGAGCAGCTCGGCGAGGTTTTCCCGGCGCAGGTTCTGCAGCGCCAGCGCCACCATCCGGCCCACCACCTCCAGCTCCAGTCCCATCATGAGCACGCGATCGGCGATGAACGGTCGAGCGTCGCCCCGATCGGAGTCCGCCGTCTCCTCGCTCATCATGCCGAGCGCACCGGAATACGAGCTCGGGCGCGGATCCTCCAGCTCCCAATCGTCCACGAGATCCTGCACCACTCGCCGGAGCGCCGCGTCGGACTCGCGGCGGTCTTGCGGGGCACCCGTCTCGGCATAGTGTGCGAGCTTCGTGAGGAGTCTGGGGAGCCACGAGCCGATGGGTCGGGACGCCGAGCCCGACGCGGCCTCGATCAGCTTGACGACCGCTCGCGGGGTGAGCCGTTCTGCGGACTGCCGCACGAGCCGCGTGGCGAGGGCCGCCTCCCGCGATTCGAGCAGCTGCCTGAGCTCATCCGGCGCGATCTGCTCGAGGATCTGCTGGAGCTGCCCGTCGAGGGGGCGCTCCACATCCGGCGGCTGCTCGAGGAGCGCCAACAGCTCTGGGCGCAGCTCGAGGTCGGCCAGAGCGGCGGCCGCCCGGCGAACGTCCTCATCGGGGGTCGGGGCGGTCGCGGTGGAAGCATCCGGGACGGCTGGCCGCTCGTCTCTGGCCTCCTCCGCCTCGAACCGCAACGCGTCGTACTCCGCCGGCTCGATGCGGATATGCGGCCAGGCGGGAAGCTGCCCGGCCGGCTCCAGTCCGATGGGTACTCCTCGTCGGTCTGCGTCGACGGCCAGCTCTCGCACGACGCCGTCCAGCTCCGCGGTACCCGCCCCGCGCTGGAAGTGAAGCGCTGCGATCTGGTGGTCGTGCAGCCGTCGAGCCAGCGTCTGGAGGAGGGCGCGGTTCCGATCCGTCGGCATGCCGGCCACGATGAGCCGGTCCTTTGCCACGCCGATGGCGAGTTCCTGATCTTCGGCAAGGACCTCCTGCAGGCGTGCCGCGAGATCTGCCGACACGGTCCGCAGCGCCGGGTGTCCGACCGGGTACATGGCGTGCTTCTGGACGGCTACCGCCAGCTCGCTGAGGAAGAGTTCCACGTCGGGCATTCGAGGACCGGTGGTGTCAGGCCAGAGCGCGGAGCAGCGCCGAGCGCGGCCGGTCTCGACGCGTAGTCATACGGCGGCAGGATTATGCCGGTCGGGGGTTACGGCGGCAAGGCAACGGGCGCAGAACAAGCCGCGCGTCCGCGGTGTTACAGCATCGGGCGCATTCGAGTGGATGGCAGCGCGAGGGCCCATGGGGGCACGCGCGACGCAACGGGGATGGGCGGCCTGGCCGCGGCGAACGCAACGAGGAGACCACGCATGGCAAGCCGATCGGCGCCGTTCAAGCTGCTGCTGATTTCCGTCGCCGCGGCATCCTGCGGGGCTCCGCCCAGCGAGCGGGCGACAGGCGCCGTGGCAGAAGACGTGACCGCCTCACTCGAGAGCGGCGCACAGGCCTTCGAGCATGGTGCCTGGGATCGCCTGCTGGCGGAGGGCACGCGGGATGGTCTGGTCGACTACCGCTACTTCCAGCTGCACCTGACGGAGCTGGACGGCTATCTGGCGACCTTGGCGGAGGTCGATGCGGCGAGCCTCGCTCCGAGCCATCTTGAAGCGGTCCTCATCAACGCCTACAACGCCCTGACGATCCGCTCCATCCTCAGCCATCCCGGGGTCGGCTCGATCCGGGAGATCGATGGCGTGTGGTCCCGCACGCGCCACCGGGTGGCCGGTCACGACCTGACGCTGGACGAGATCGAGCACAACCTGCTACGTCCCTTCTTTCGCGACCCGAGGATCCACTTCGCCCTCAACTGCGCATCCGTGTCCTGCGCCCCGCTCCCGGCCCGCGCGTTCGCCGGAGAAGGGCTCGATGGGCAGCTGGAGGACGTCACGCGGCTCTTCCTCTCGGATCCGTCCAACGCTCGCCTGGACGGGGACGTGCTCATCCTCTCCCGCTATTTCGACTGGTACGGAGGCGACTTCGTGGACTCGGACTGGGCGCCACGGGCCGAGAGCATCCCGCTCTTCGTGGCGCGCTATGCCCCGCCCGAGATCGGCGCGGCCGTCGAGAGCGGAGGGGTGACCGCGATTCGCTTTTTCGACTACGACTGGTCGCTCAACGCGCTTCGCCCGCCCGACGCCGCAGCCGGCGGAGCCGACGCAGGGGTGATGGGTGCGGCGGTCCGCTGGCTGCGCCTCCGAGTCGCGTCGGCGGGAGTGGTGGGGCCGGCGCTCTACGGGCTGGCGTACGTCGTCGGCGTGCTGCTCTTTCTCCCCGGAGCGCCCCTCACCATCGGGGCCGGCCTCGCGTTCGGGCCTCTCGTCGGCACCCTTCTCGTCTCGCTCGCCTCCACGGCGGGTGCGGCGTCGGCGTTTCTGATTGCCCGTCATCTCCTCCGCGGGCGGGTGGAAGGGTGGATTGCCGACCATGAGCGTTTGGCGGCGGTAGACCGAGCAGTCGAGAACCAGGGCTGGAAGGTCGTTGCGCTGACGCGGCTGTCCCCCGCCTTCCCCTTCAACCTCCAGAACTACGCGTATGGCCTGACGGGTGTGCCGTTCAGCCAGTACGTCCTCGCCTCCTGGGTCGCCATGCTCCCCGGGACGCTCCTGTACGTGTCGATCGGTGCGGTGGGGGGCGAGCTGGCCGACGCGGCGTCGGGTGCAGCGGATGGAGTGGCGACGACGCTCCGCCTGCTCGGGCTGGGTGCGACCGTGGCGGCCGTGGTTCTCGTCGCGGCTGCCGCTCGCCGGGAGCTCAGGGCGATCGAGGCCTCGATCGAGCGTCCCGCCGGAGGTTCGCCTTCCGGAGAGACGCAGGCCGCCGGCTCCCGTTCGCAGATGGGTTGATCTCCCGACACTGACCGGCACCGGTGGCCAGCAGTACCGCCTCGTCGGTCATGGATGAGAGGTCGTAGACCGTCCCGTCCGGCGCTCCCGTCTCGAGCCAGCGGCGGACGATAAGGCTGGTCACCATCTCATCCGGCTCAAGCACGAGCTCGGCGCGCAACTCCGAGACGCGGACGGCATAGCAGGCATCCGCAACCGACCGTTGCCAGTGCTCCGAACGGGGCCGGGCCGCCCGGAGCGACAGCACGCGCCCGAGGGCCACGGGCAGGAGCACGCGCTGCTCGGTTTCGTGGTGCGGGAGGATTGCGAGGAGCGATCGCTGCCTGGAGGGACGCTGCAGCACGCTGCGGTAGGCCTCGAGCTCCTCCAGCCAGGCCAGCTTCCGCCTCCCGGGCCGTGTAGCCGTTCCCGCACGGGCCCTGCCGCCGTCTGTCGATGGCTCGCTGAGGTGCGAGCGCAGCCGGGCGGCGCGGTCCCGATCGGCGAGCACCCGGATCGCGTCCCGCACCCTCCTCCGGTAGTCGTTCAGGCCTTCCGATCCGACGCAGGGAGCGCCGCACGTCCCGATCTCCTGACGGATGCAGGCTCGGCCGTTCACGTCCGGCCGGATCGGCCCCGCGCAGCTGCGTAGACCGAACAGGTCCTCCAGAAGCCGAGCGATTTCCAGCGGCAGAAAGCGTCCCGCGTACGGTCCGAAATAATGGGCGGATGGCCTCCGGGCGGATCGCACGACGCGAGGCCGTGGGAAGGGCTCGCTCTCGTCGATCTCCAGGTACCAGCCGCGCCACCGGTTCTTGATGGCGCGGTTGAATCGAGGACGGTGCTCGAGGATCGCGCGAGCCTCCAGCAGACGGGCCTCCAGATCGCTGCCTGTCCGGCGATGGTCGACGCCGCGGGCCAATACGGCGAGGTCGGCCAGCCGCCCCTTCGGGCCACCGCCGTAGAAGTAGCCGCGAACGCGCCGGCGGAGGTTGACGCTCTTGCCTATGTAGAGCGGCTCGCCGCGCTCGCCGAGGAAGCGGTAGATGCCGGGCGCCGCCGGCAGATCTTCGGGTACCCACTCGGGCACCGGTGAGGCTCGGGGCATCGTCCTGCGATCGTGTGGTGCGGAGCGGCGGGACAGCGGGACGGCTCAAGGTGCGGCGGACGCTCATGGGGCGCCAGGGTCCACGCAGAGGCGGCCCGCCCGTCGGGGCTCCACGCTCCGCTACGCGTTGAGGCAGCCTCGCTAGAGGATCTCCAGCCAGTCGACCGTGGCCGTCGGTTCGGGGGCGAGAAGCGACTCCGCCATCGCGTCGAGCCGATCCTGCAGCGTGTCCGTCCTCGCGGCGGCCGCCCGGGCCTCGCGCTCAGCGCGCTCCACGGTGGTTGTCTGCGGCCGCACGCGCGGCGTGCGGAACTCCAGCTCCCGGACCATCGCGATGAAAGCGTTGACCAGCGACGGATGGAAGTAGCCTCCGGCGCGCTTCGCCAAGAACTCAAGCGATTCCTCAGCGCTCAGCGGGGCCCTGAACGGTCGACGCGTCCGCAGGGCATCGTACACGTCGCACACCTGGACGAGGCGGCTGACGGGGTGCGGC
>CP070670.1:2822706-2907443 GCA_020351855.1 Gemmatimonadota bacterium | reverse complement strand
TGGCCTGGCGGGTCATCGCTCCTCTGGCGTTCGCCAAACTCGTCCTGCACGTGGGCACCAACCTCTTCGGGCCCTACGAGTTCCACCGCGACGAGTTCCTCTACATGGCGATGGGCGAGAACCTTCGCCTCTGGCAGATGGACTTCCCCCCTCTGATCGCCCTGCTCTCGGAGGGCACGCGCTACCTGCTCGGGGATGGCCTGTGGGCGCTTCGCCTGCCTCCAGCCGTTCTGAGCACGGCGCTGCTGCTGCTTGCCGCGCTGGCGGCCCGGGAGCTCGGGGGGCGGGGCTTCGCCCAGGGCCTGGCGGGTCTCTGCGTGCTCGCCAGCGGGCTGTTCCTGCGCACCGGAAACCTCTTCCAGCCCGTGGTCCTGGACCAGCTCTGGTGGTCCCTGGCCCTGTTCGCCCTCCTGCGGCTGGGCACGACGGAGAATCCCCGCTGGTGGCTGGCCTTCGGTGCCTGCCTGGGCTTCGGCCTGCTCACCAAGTTCAGCGTGCTCGTGTTCGGCTTTGCTGCGGCGGCAGCCCTCCTGCTCACGAGGGAGCGGCGGTGGCTCGCCACGCTCTGGCCGTGGGCCGCGGCCGCACTGGCTCTGCTGCTCGGAAGTCCGTCCATCGCCGGACAGCACAACCTCGGCTGGCCGCTGCTGAACCAGATGACGGATCTTCAGAGTGCCCAACTAGTGCGGGTTTCCGCCGCGTCCTTTCTGCTCGACCAGGCCATGATGCATGCGGGCTTCATCGTGGCCGCGGCGGGCGCCGTCGGCCTCGCCTCGGGACGGCTCGGCCGTCCGTACCGGCTGGCCGGCTGGAGCGCGATCCTGGCGTTCGTCACCCTCCTGCTGCTTCAGGGCAAGAGCTACTATGCCGGACCCGTGTACCCCGTCCTGTTCGGGGCCGGTGCGGTGCTCGTCGAGCGGATCCGGACCCCGTGGTGGCGCCCCACCGCCCGCTGGGGCCTGCTCGTGCTCCTCGCCCTCTACCTGATCGTTCTCTTCCCGCTGGGTCTGCCGGTGCTGAAGCCGGAGACGATGGAGCGCTATCTGGTGGCGATCGGCTTTCAGTCTGCTGCCGTCACGAACGTCGGGGCCCAGGAGCGGATCCCCCAGGACTACGCCGACATGCTGAACTGGAGGGAGCAGGTGCGGGAGGTCGCACGCGTGTACCGCGGCCTTCCGCCTGGAGACCAGGAGCGCGCGGTGATCCTGGCCTCGAACTACGGGGAGGCTGGAGCGATCGACTTCTACGGGCCCGGATTCGGGATCCCGGGCGCTCGGGCCTTCGTGGGCTCCTACTGGTTTTTCGGTCCCGGCGAGCTGCCCGGGGAGGTGATGATCCTGCATGGCTTCACGGAGAGCCAGCTGTCCCCCTACTTCGGCGAGATCACCGCCGCTGGACGGGTGACGCACCCCTACGCGGTGCGGGAGGAGCGGGATCTGACCGTCTACATCGGGCGCAGGCCGCGGACTACCCTCCAGGAAGCCTGGCCGCGCTGGAGGGGCCAGAACTGAGGCGGGCCCGGCCTCAGCCGTCCGTCTCCCGCACCGTATCCAGCGCCGCGTCCATGGCCGCGTCGGCCTCCCTTTCGGTCTCGAAAAGGCGCCCGGTCAGGAGCTCCTGGACGAGACGATCGGCGTCGTACACCTGATCGAGCGCGGCCCGTATCGCCCGCACGTCGACCATCACGTTCCGTCCCCGCTCCGGGAGGTAGATGAAATCTCGGCTCAGGCCCTCGATGTTGCGGTCGAAGTTGAGGCCGACCAGCGATAGGTCCTGCGTCACCGCCGGGGAGCCCGAGTTGCCGCCATAGGTGTCGGCCGTCGAGACGAAGTTGAGCGGCGTGGCCAGGTCGAGGCCCGGCGGCGGACGCACCCACCTCGCCGGCAACGCCCAATCGATCCGGTCGGGCTGGCTGAAGTAGCGATCGTACAGCCCATAGAACGTCGTATAGGGGGGCGCCAGGGTACCGTTGTACTCGTAGCCCCGAACGACGCCGTCGGTGATCCGCGGCGAGAACGTCCCGTCCGGTGGAACGCTTCGGCCATAGACGGCGAACCTCGCGCCTCCCAGCTCTGCCTCCAGTTCGGACTCGTCTGCCAGGAGCCGGCTGAATCCCTCGCGATAGGCTCGTGAGACCGGGAGGATGGCGGCGACAAGCTGGAGCGCCGGATCCTCCGCCAACTCCGGGCCGTCCGATGAGACGGCCCGGACTGCCGCGGCCGAGTCGCGCAGCGCCGATGCAGCCAGCAGGGCTTCCGCCGCCTCTGCCGCTTTCGAGCCCCGGAGTGCGGACCGCACGATGTTGTGGTCCGGTCCGAAGTAGCGCTCGAAGTCCGCGAAGCGGGCGGCGAGAATCCGAGCTTCGAGCTCGGCGGGCTGGTCAGCGATGCGGAGCAGCTCCAGGCGGAGCAGCTCGAGGGTATCTGCAGGTGCCCCGGCCGTCCGCGCCGCGCGGTACGCATCGGCGGCGAAGGCGCGGCGCAGGGTGGCGGAGGCGAACAGGGCGTTGGTTTGAGCGAGGAAGGCCCCGGAGGCCGCGGCGTGCGCGGCCTTGCCACGTTGGATCTCCCCCAGTCGGTCGAAGAGGTCCGCATAGCGGGCGTCGAGGCCCGGGTCGGCGCGCAGCGCCTCGCGCAGCTTGCCCTCTGCATCGCTCTTGCGTGCCATGATTACCGGGTCACGCAGAGCCGCCAGGCGGCCCTGCGATGCCTTGAGAGCGTTGGACAGAAGGAACATGCGGTTGTGCACCCCGAGCGCCTCCGCCTCGGCCGCATTCTCCGTACGGTACGCCTCCAACGCGTCCAGCCGACTTTCCAGAAAACCGATGAGCGCGGGCACCTCCACGTCACGCTGATACTCCAGCTGCGCGACCGTCTTCAGACGGTTGGTCTCTCCCGGGTTGCCGATGACGAAGACCGCATCACCCTCTATCACCCCGTGCTCGCTCCACTTCAAGTGCTGCGCCGGCTGGTGGGGGGCTTCGTTCTCGTAGATGCGCAGAAACGCGAAATCCAGCGCATAGCGTGGGTAGGTGAAGTTGTCCGGATCGCCCCCGAAGAAGCCGAGCTGAAGCTCCACGGCCTGAACCAGGCGCACGTCCGTGAAGCGACGGAACACGTAAGCCGACTGTCGCCCCCCGTTGTACAGCGAGACGACCTGCACCCAGATGGAGTCGCCCCGATCCGCATACATGCGTTCGCCGCGGGCCCGGATTCTGGCGTAGGCCTCCGCCCGCGCCTGCTCGCGGTCCCCGTCCCCGACCCTCTGCATCGCCTCGAGCACCTCTCCCGTCACGTCCTCGATCGCGATGAGCTGGTCCGCATGGTAGCCATCAATGCGTCGCTCGTCCTCGAGCGAGGCGGCATAAAAGCCCTCATCGAGGGGGTTCTCGCCGGGGCGGCCCACGCGGCTCACCGCGTCCCGCACGCAGTGGTGGTTGGTAGCCACAAGCCCGAATGGCGAGACGAAGGAAGCGGAACAACCGGGGATGCGCAGCACGGAAAGCCGGACCCGCTCGAACCAGGCGTCATCCGCGGGAAAGCCATAGGTCTGGCTGAAGTACTCCCTGGGGGGGTACTCGAACGTCCACATCTTGCCGTAGTCGAACCGGCCGGCGGACCGGGGATCATTCCGGGCATCAGGCGCCTGAGCCCAGAGGGGGAGCGCCACGACAACCGTGAGTGCCAGGCCAGCAAGCGCCGTGAAACCCTTCCGCGACCCCGCGAGCGGGTCCGGCGGGA
This sequence comes from Gemmatimonadota bacterium, assembly GCA_020351855.1. GTDB lineage: Bacteria > Gemmatimonadota > Gemmatimonadetes > Palauibacterales > Palauibacteraceae. The sequence goes on along the minus strand of CP070670.1, from coordinate 2,903,703 downwards.
ACCGGCGAGAAGGAGTGGATGGGCAGGTGGGACAGGTCGCGGAACGCATGGAAGCTCCTGGGTCAGGGTCCGGCGATCTCATCGCGGTGACAGTCTACTCGAGGTTAGGCAGCGCGTCGGCGAGCCGCCAGCGCTGCGCGGCGGCAAGAGCAGGGGCAGCGGGCGGTCCTGCGCCCGCCTTGATGTGCCGGCTGCCTCCACCTAGCGTTAAAGGATATCCGTGCAACGCTCCAGGGGTGGGTGGCCGGGGTGGGGTCGATGAGGGCACGCACTCGCAGCCACAGCCCGGAGGCCCCCATGGTGACGACAAGCGCGCCTTCCAAGCTGAGCCAGCAGGACTGGATCGTCAGGGGCCTGGACACGCTTCGCGCCCAGGGCATCAGCGGTGTGCGCGTCGAGCCCATGGCGCGCGAGCTCGGGGTCACGAAGGGAAGCTTCTACTGGCACTTCAAGGACCACGACGACTTCCTGCAGCAGCTCCTGGAGTACTGGGAGACCGAGATGACGGACAAGATCGACGCCCAGGTCTCCCGCACGCGCGCCGGACCGCGGGAACACCTGCTCGCGTTGTGCGAGCACATCACCTACGAGGAAACCAACCGGTACGACGCGGCCATGCGTGCGTGGGCCCTGTACGACGCGCGGGCGGCCCGCGTCGTGCAGCGGGTCGACCAGAAGCGTCTACGATACGCGCGCGCGCTCTTTCTCGAGATGGGCTTTTCTGAGAGGCAGGCGGACATACGAAGCCGCCTCTCCTACTTCTACATGATCGGCGAGCGCGCCGCGTTTCTGAGGCCCTCGAGCTTCGATCAGCGCCTGCAGCGCGTCCGGCTGCGCCACAAGCTGCTCACGGAGCGCTGATACGGAGGAGGACATGGAGGACCGTGGCTTCGAGCTGACGCTCGATCTGCAGGAGAACTACCGGTTCGTCGTCGATTTCGACCGCGAGGGCGTGCCGCCGCTCCTCATGGATGAGCCCCAGCCGCTCGGCGATGACCGCGGCCCCAATGCCACGAGGCTCGTGGCTGCGGCGGTGGGAAACTGCCTGAGTGCAAGCGCCCTCTTCTGCCTCAGGAAGGCCCGGGTGCCGGTCTCTGGGATGCAGACGCGAGTTCGGATGGCTTTGACCCGGAACGAGGAGGGGCGGTTGAGGATCGGCGGGATCGACGTGGAGATTCACCCGGTGGTGGCCAGCGCGGATCTCGCCCGCGCGGGTCGGTGCCTGGACCTGTTCGAGGATTTCTGCATCGTGACCCAGAGCGTTCGGGCAGGGGTCGACGTCACGGTGGACGTGAGGCCGCCGGCCGTCGCACCGGGCTCCGGTTCCTAGCCGGCCCGGCGGTCGGGGCTCAGTGAAAGCCCAGGCCGAGCGTGACGAAGAGGGTCGTCAGCGTGGCCTGGTCGAACACCTGCACCATGACGTCGAAGCTGGGGGTCACGTAGAGGTTGTCGGCGAGGCGCAGGTCGTAGCCTGTCCCCCCCATCAGCCCGAGCCCGGTGCTCCCGCCGTCCGTGGCAGCCAGGCCGAAGGATCCCCTGAAGAAGAGGTCGTGGCCCGGCGCTCCCGTGGTCTCGTAGAACGGATAGAGGAGCGCCGTCGCGGCGATGTTCGTGCTGGAGCCACCGTCGCGGAACCAGGTGATCACCTCGCCGCCGAAGAGAGCCTTCCTGGTGGGCGTGCCGCCCATTCGAACGTAGAAGGCACCGCCCGATGAGCCCTCGAGCCAGCCTGCGCCTCCTCCGGCAGAGAACCAGAACCCGGTATGGGTATCCGCTCGACGCTGAGCCATCGCCGGGTGCGCGCTCGCGAGCAGGAGCGCCAGAACCGCTGCCGACCGTTTCCAGGACATCGCGTCTCCTCCCCGTCTCGTGGGTCCAGGGTCATGACCCCGCTCTCCGCCCGGTCCCCAGGCCTCCAACGGGGATGACGAGGCCGTGCTTTCGCCGGTCACGCGCCCGGCTAGATTGAGGCCGATGCCAGACACCCGACGTGAAGAATTCGCGCTCCCGCCGGACTGCCACTACCTCAACTGCGCCTACATGTCTCCGGTGTCAAGGCGGGTGCAGGCAGCCGGGGAGGCGGCGATACGTCGCAGCACCGTGCCCTCCGACATCCGGACGGAGGACTTCTTCTCGGGGTGCGACCGGGTCCGGGAGCTCTTCGCCCGCCTGATAAACGCCCCAGCTCCGTCGCGCATCGCCATCGTGCCTTCGGCCTCGTACGGCCTCTCTGCGGTGGCTCGGAACACTCGACTCGCTCGGGGTCAGAACGTCGTCACCGTATTCCACCAGTTTCCCTCCAACGTGCACGTGTGGCGGCGTCGGTGCGAGGCGGTGGGAGCCGAGTTCAGGGTCATTCGCCCACTGGCGGATGGCCGACCCGACGCCAGGACGTGGAACGAGGCGATACTCGAGGCGATCGACGGCGCCACGGCCATCGTGGCGCTCGGCGTCGTGCACTGGACCGACGGGACGCCCTTCGACCTCTCGGCCATTGCGGCCCGCGCCCGCGAAGTCGGGGCCGCCCTGGTCATCGACGGCACGCAGGCAGTGGGCGCCATGCCGTTCGACCTGCAGCAGATCGAGCCGGATGCACTGGTGTGCGCTGCCTACAAGTGGCTGACCGGCCCCTACGCGATCGGCGCGGCCTACTTCGGCCCCCGGTACGATGACGGCGAGCCGCTCGAGGAGACGTGGATGGGCAAGGTGGGGAGCGAGGACTTCGCGGGTCTCGTGGAGCAGACGCACCGGTACCGACCCGATGCGGCTCGTTACGACATGGGCGAGGCCGCGAACTTCATTCTGATTCCCATGTTCATAGCGGCGCTCGAGCAGGTGCTCGACTGGGGGGTGGACACGATCCAGGCTCACTGCCGGCGGCTGACGAGCGGGCTGGTGCGGGAAGCCGGGCATGGATGGGCCTCGCAAGGGTCTGACTCGGGCGGGTCGGGAACCGTCGGCCATCTGATCGGGCTCGATGTGCCGGACGGAGTGGATCCGGGCGTCCTGCAGGCCCGGCTCGCGGCACAGCAGGTGTTCGTCTCCGTCCGCGGCAGCGTCATCCGCGTATCGCCCCACGTCTACAACGACGAGGCGGACATCGAGGCGCTCCGGCGGGTGCTCTGGGAGGCGGGCGCACTGCGGGCGGGGCTCTGAGGCTCCCGTGAGCGCGCTGGCTCGGCTCGACCTGGGAACGCTCGCCAATCTGGCCGAGATCATCGGGGTGTTCATCGTGATCGGTGGTCTCACGTTCGCGGTGCTGCAGATCCGCGAGTTCCAGAGACAGAGAAAGGAAAAGGCCGCGATCGAGCTGGCGCGTGCCTTCCAGAACCCGCAGTTCGCGCACGCCCTGCTGCTGCTCCTCTCGCTGCCCGAGGACTGCTCCGCCCAGGAGCTCCGGCGGTCGCGCCAGCATGAGGATGCGGCGATGCTCGTCAGCCTGACGCTGGAGGCGGTCGCCATCATGGTGCACCATCGCATCGTGCCGCTCGAAACGGTCTGGGAGCTGATGGGCGGCGTCACGCAGACGTGCTGGAACCGGATGAGCGACTGGGTGCACGCCGTTCGCCGGGAGCAGCAGAACGAGAAGTTCGATGAGTGGCTGGAGTGGCTCGCCAACCAGATGCTGCGACTCGGCCAGCCCGCGCAGGTCGAGCCCGCCCACATCCTTTACGAGGGCTGGCGTCCGTAGCGTCGGGCGTGCCCGGGCATCGCGCGGGTGGTGCCCGCTCTTGACCGGAGTTCGGTCGCCCCTCGATACTGCTGCGCCCGCTGTCGGGCATGACCGATCGCGCTCAAACCAGGGAGGTACGATGCGAAGCTTGGCCGTGACAGCGACTCTCCTGCTCGCCCTTCCGACCGTGATCCTGGCCCAGGAGGAGCCGCAGGGCATGAAGTGGACCGACATCGAATGGTACGAGGTCATCGAAATCGACTTCAAAGCCGGCAAGGCGGCCGCGGCGATCGACCTGATCGAGCAGCAGTTCAGGCCGACCTCGAGGGCGGCCGGGACGCCGCTGCCCGTCATGATCCTGGAGCACGAGACGGGCGCGTGGGACCTCACGGTCATCTGGCACAGGGCCGAGGGTCCGAGCTTCATGGAGTGGCAGCAGAGCCCGAACAACCAGAAGTGGTGGGCCAAGCTGGTCGAGCGTGCCGGGGGCGAGTCGGCGGCTCAGGCCCTGTGGGACGAATATCAGTCCTACATCGCCCGGACGAACAGCTACATCGCGCGAAAGCGCACCTAGGGATGACGCTCGCCGTTTCATGAACCCGAAAGCCCCGGAGGAACGGGGCTTTCGCGCATCCAAGGGCCTGCCATGAATACACGCGTTGCCGACGGCTCGCTGAAGCCCCCGCCCCCGCCGCCGTATCGGTGGGCCGTTCTCGTCGTCATCAGCCTGGCGATGTTCGGCAACTATTACGTCTACGACGCGGTCAGCCCGATCGCCGACCTCCTCAAGGAGCAGCTGGGCTTCTCGGATCGCAACATCGGGCTGCTGAACGCCATCTACAGCTTCCCCAACATCCTGATGGTGCTGCTGGGCGGCATCATCATCGACCGGATCGGAGTCAAGAAGGCGACCCTGCTCTTCGGCTTCCTCTGCTTCGTCGGCGCCGCCGTCACGGCCGCCACGAGTTCGCTGGCCGTGATGGCCGCGGGCCGGCTGGTCTTCGGCGTCGGCGCCGAGTCGCTGATCGTCTCGGTCACCACGGCGATTGCCAAATGGTTCAAGGGTAGGGAGCTGTCGTTCGCCTTCGGCGTGAACCTCACGATCGCCCGCCTGGGCTCCTTCCTGGCACTCAACTCACCCACCTGGGCCCGCCCGGCATTCGAGAGCTGGCAGTGGCCCTTGCTCATCTCCGTGGGGTTCGGCACGCTCTGCATCGTCGGGCCGCTCATCTACTGGCTCCTCGAGGACAAGGCGGAGCGGGATTACGATCTCGGCGAGGCGGGCGAAACGGAAAAGGTGGTGCTTGCGGACCTGTTCCGCTTCCCCAAGGCCTACATGTACGTCGTCCTGCTGTGCGTCACCTTCTACTCGGCGATCTTCCCCTTCCAGACCTTCGCCGTGAAGTTTTTCATCGAGGCGCACGGTACGAGCCGGGAGTTCGGCGGCTTTCTCTCGAGCATGATCACGCTGTTCGCCATGATCTTCACGCCGATCTTCGGATACATCGTGGATCGCACGGGTCGGCGAGCCCTGTTCATGATGTGGGGGTCTCTCCTCCTCGTCCCGGTCTACCTCATGATGGCCTATACGGCCGTCGACCTCCGGGTTCCCATGGCCATGATGGGGATCGCCTTTTCGCTCGTGCCGGCCGTGATGTGGCCGGCCGTGGCCTACCTGGTCGACGAGAACCGGCTCGGAACGGCATACGGCTTCATGACCATGATCCAGAACATCGGCCTGTTCGGGTTCAACCTCCTGATCGGCTGGGCGAACGACTTTGCGGGAGCGAGCGTGGAGAATCCGGACGGCTATGCGCTCGGGATGTGGATCTTCTCGGTGCTCGGCTTTCTCGGCTTCCTCTTTGCCTGGCTTCTCCGCCGTCAGGAGACGGGTCCGAACGCGCACGGCCTCGAGACGATCACGATCGCCTCATCCGGCCGCGAGCCGGGCTCCCTGCCCTAAAGGGTCAGGGAGCCGCTCCGGCCCGGCCGGCCTGTCCGAGTGCAGGCCGCGTGTAGGCCATTTCCCCACGCGACGGAGCGGGGATCTCCTTCTGGCGGGAGCCGGCGGTTGGGCTAGGCTGAGTACGGGAGCACGCTGGGGGGGACGCATCTGCCCGATCCGGTAGCTCACGCGGGAGGAGCCCATGGAACGGCGAGACTTCGTCAAGACGACGGCCGGACTGGGCGGTTTGGCCCTGACCCCGTGCCTGGTCGATACCGCGATCCTCCTCGGCCGCCTGCCCGCTCGGGCAGGCGCCCCCAGGCCGGGCGTTCCTGATGCCACGGCCCACGTGGCATTCGTCAAGACCGGCGATCACGCCGTCGGCGTGCGCCGTGCACTCGACATCCTCGAGTTCGGGGACGTGCGGGGCCGGCATCTCTTTCTCAAGCCCAACTTCAACAGCCATCACCAGAGCCCCGGGTCGACGCACGACCAGACGCTGACGACCCTGGTGGAGGAGCTGCAGTCGCGGGGCGCAGGGCGCATCACGGTGGGAGACCGCAGCGGGATGGGCGACACACGCGAGGTCATGGAGCGGAAGCGGATCTTCCGGATGGGCGAGGAGCTGGGCTTCGACACCGTCGTGTTCGATGAGCTGAGCGCCTCCGGTTGGGAGATCATCTCCCTGGATGGCGGGCACTGGAGCCGCGGTTTCCCGGTGGCCCGTCCGGTTCTGGAGGCGGACGGCGTGGTACAGACCTGTTGCCTAAAGACCCATCAATTCGGAGGGCACTTCACGCTGTCGCTCAAGAACTCGGTGGGCCTCGTCGCGAAACGAGTGCCCGGTCAGCCCCACGACTACATGCGGGAGCTTCACCGGTCTCCTGACCAGCGGCGGATGATCGCCGAGGTCAACATGGCCTACGTGCCGGACCTGGTGGTTCTCGACGGCGTGGAGGCGTTCGTGAGCGGTGGGCCCCATACCGGCGAGACCGCCCGCACGGAGGTCGTGCTGGCGGGGACGGATCGCGTCGCTCTCGACGCGGTCGGCGTGGCGATCCTGCGCTACTTCGGGACCACGGCCGAGGTGAGCCGCGGAGCGGTCTTCGCGCAGGAGCAGATCGCGCGAGCGGCGGAGCTGGGGCTCGGCGTGGGCGGTCCCGACAGGATCGAGCTGCTCACGGACGATCGTGAGAGCCGCGAGTACGCGGCCCGGATCCGGGAGGTTCTCCTAGAGGCGTAGCGCTTGGCCGTCAGGGGAGGGGGTGAGCTCGACCCGCGCTCACGCTCCCTCCAGCAGGGCCTGGAAGCGCGGGTCGTCGCGCAGCGAGTCCAGATCGGGATCGTACTTTATCCACTCCGGGTGAGCGAAGAAACCGTCGACTAGCGCCTGCCGCAGACAGGCGATCGCACGGTCGGTCTCTCCCTCGAGCGCGTACAGGCAGGCCACGTTGTAGCGGACTGCCGCATCCTCGGGATCGACCTCGATCGCCTTCTCCGCCCAGCTAAGGCCCCTCGCGCGGTTTCCGAGGCGGCTGTGGGACACGGCGCCCTGTGTCCAGGCCCGCGCATCATCCGGGTACAGCTCCAGGTGGCGCTCGATGTATGGGAGAGCACGCTTGTAGGCGGCCTTCGCCTCCTCACCGCGCTCGAGCGCCGACAGGGTCTGGGCCGTGAAATAGCGCGCCTCGTGATCCTCCTCCCCGGTGCGGGCCGCCTCCTCGAACAGCTCCAGCGCCCGCTCCAGGTCTCCCTGTTGATAGCACGCCCGCGCCTGGAGGTAGCGAGCGTCGTACTGTTCGGGATCGAGCCCCAGGGCCGTCTCGAACTCGCGCCTCGCCTCCTCGAACTGCTTCATCAGGAAAAGAGCGAAGCCCCGCGAGGCGTGCGCCTGGCCCGACTCGGGCGCCAGCTCGATGGCGCGGCGGCTGGCCCGATCGGCCTCTGCCACATTCGATGCCTCCTCCTCGTCCTGAAACCAGTGGGCGAGGAAGGCGCTGGAATCAGCCAGGCCGGCCCAGGCCAGAGCGTAGCCCGGATCGACCTCGATCGCCCGCCGGAACATTTGCCTCGCGTACAGGAAACCCTTCTTGCGACGCTCGTGAAAATACTGGCGCCCGCGCAGATAGAGCTCGTACGCCGCGATGCTCGCCGTAGGGGCATTCACCAGCTCCGCCGATGCAGCGCCGGGAAGCTCCAGGCGCAGGGCCTCGACGATTGCCCTGGCGATCTCCTCCTGCATTCCGAAGATGTCGGTGAGACGGTGGTCGTAGCTGCCCGACCAGACATTGTATCCGTCGAGGGCATTTGCGAGCTGCACGTTCACCCGGAGCCGGTCCCCGCTCCTCCGGACGCTTCCCTCCAGGACCGCTCGAGCGCCGAGCTCGCTCCCCACGTCGCGGGCATCGACGGCCTTGCCCTTGTAACGAAAGCACGATCCGCGGGATGCGACGCGCAGTCCCTTCACCTGGTTGAGCGCGTTGATCAGCTCCTCCGTGATCCCATCGCTCAGGTACTCGTTCTCCGAGTCGCCGCTGAGGTTGGAGAACGGAAGAACGGCGACCGAATCGAAGGGGCGCGTGCCTGCGGCACCGGCCTCCGCCGGACGGCCCATCGCCCCGGGCCCCGTCTCGTAGGCCCAGGCCAAGAGAATGGCGAGGGGGAAGCCGGCAATCAGGAGGACCGCGACCAGGGTGTCTGCCCAATCCGGAAGCAGGAGGGCAGGGAACAGCGGATCCATCACCTCGAGCAGCACGAACGCGACGACCGCGTACACCGCTGCGACTCGGAAGACGCGTCGGCGCCTCAGCTCGGCGAACAGCCTCCGAAGTCTGAAGATGAAATCGTGCATCGGGAATTCAGCTCCTTCTTGTGAAGCTAACCTGCCAGCGCGGCTTCGGGCACCGGCTCTGCCCGCCGCCGGACCGACAGCGAAACCCGCGATGGCTGCCAAGCACCTCGGCAAGGAGAGACCGATCCGGCTAGGGGAACAGAGCGCTGGCAGGAGCGTTCGACAGGGCATGGGAGACAGGGCTTCCAGCGCGCGGCACCGCCGGGTGCTGGCCGGCGCGTTCGTCGCCACGCTGCTAACGGTGCAGGCACCGTGCGGGCTCGCCCAGGAGCTCGGGGCGGTGGAGAAGAACGGTGCGCGCTCCTCGCTCGAGGGCGAGTTGGTCACCGAGGTGCCGATCGAGCTGGTCGGCAGGATGCTGGTCGTACCCGTGGAGCTGCGGGGCCAGACCCTACGGTTCCTCCTGGACACGGGCGCGACGCTGGGGGCGGTCACCCGGAGCGTGGCGCGACGGCTCGGGCTGAAGCCTGTGGGCCACGCGAAGCTGAGCGGGGCGAGCGGCCAGGCGCGAGTTCCGGTCGTCGAGACGCGACTGATGAGGTTGGGCGATGCCCGGGCCGGGAAATGGGAGAAGTACCTTCTCAATGACGAGATCCTGGCCCATGACGATCAGCACCGCTTCGACGGGATCGTAGGCTCGGATCTGCTGAGGTACTACGACGTCCTCATCGACGCGCCGGCCCGCGTCCTTCGACTCTACAAGCGCGGGACGACGGGCACGAACGGCGGCCCGGTCGTCGGTCGGGAGGAGGCCGTTTCATTCGACCGCATCCGCAGCGGGATCATCCGCTTTCCGGTCTCGGTCAACGGGTCGACCATCGACGCCATTCTGGATTCCGGATCTCCCGCGCTCCTCCTCAATCCGAGCGCGGCGGACGCCACGGGTGTCGAGCTGACCGAGCAGCCTTTGAGCGACGATCCCCGCGGGATCGGACGGGGCACCGTACAGACCTATGGGACCCGCATCGACTCGATCGACGTCGGTACGGTGCGGCTGGAAGCGCTGGGCGGTGAGATGGCCGATCTGCCGATCTTCGGGCAGCTCGGCCTCGGCGATCGGCCGGCGATGCTAGTCGGCTCGCCGTTCTTCCTGCGCTGCGCCCTGCTGATCTCCTGGGCGGCGCGGGAGCTTCGCTTCTGTCGTCAGCCCGTCCTCGCCGCTGCAGCGCCCTGGGGCCAGTCGCGGCGGTGACGGCCCGCCGGCATGCCGGGCGGCGCATCTCTCCCTACCGAAACGACCCACTGCACTTCGTGCATGAATAAGAGCGCCACCGCCGCCGGCGGGTGTAGCGTAAGCTGTTACGTAACAACTGGTTGCGGCGTTCCGTGATCGTGCCGTCTTCGGGGCACGACCGTTGCGGTGGTTGGTTGCTGGCGCGCCGGAAGGGGCCGCAGCGGGAGATGGCTTACATGTACACACGAGCTCAGCATGGTGCAGCGGTGATGCGGACGCTGCTCCTCTTGCTGCTTCTGTCGTTTGTGTTCGGTGTGGCGGATGCCCGCGGGCAGACCGGCGGGACGCGGCGCATCCGGCTCGGACCGCAACTCAGTTACGGGAGCAGCAGCGAGTTGGGGCTCGGGGGCCGCCTGCACGCCCACCTGCGGTCTCCCGATCGCCTGTCCATCATTGGGACGTTCGACTGGTTCTTCCCGGACGAGCCCCCTGGCGAGGACCGAACGTACTGGGAGCTGAATGGCAATGTCGCTTACAACTTCCGAATCGAGGGCACCACGGCCGTCTCTCCCTATGCCGGAGGCGGGCTGAACGTCGCCTACTCCTCCAGGCGGCCAGAGGTCGGAGGCGATGGGGCGTCGGACACCGATCTGGGGGTGAACCTGCTGGGCGGCACGCTGTTCGGGTCCGGTCCGGTATTTCCTTACTTCGAGCTGCGGGTCGAACTGGCCGGTGGCGAGCAGTTCGTTCTCACGGGGGGCGTGCTCTTTTGAAGGGAGGCGGCACCGGGCCGTTTTCTTCGTAGATTAGGAAGAGAAACGACCGCACATCTGGAGCCACGGAATCACGGTGGTGACGCAAAAGCTCACGATCGACCGGATGATCGACATTCTCGAGAGTGCCATCCTCGACGTGTGTCCGGATCGAAGTCCGGGAACCGACTTCTCGTGCTATCCCGGACCGAGGGGTGACCATGTGCGGGTCTGCGATCCACACGATACGGAAATCGACCGCGTGCCGGCGGAGTGGCTGAGCACGTCGGTGTCCGACCCGCGGGCGCGAGCGAGAATCCAAGTGGTCGCGAAGCAGATCTGCGCGGAGCTCCAGCTCCGAGAGTTTCTCTGACGGTCACCTGTCCAGCCGCCCTCGTCGGGCCGCGCCGCTCAGGTCTTGGAACTCGTTTTCGCGAAGAACGACGAGAAGAGCTGCTCCGTGCGGTGCCCGCTGCACTGCGGGCACTTGGGTCTCTTGCGCCCGGTGTGCTTGGAGATCGGCTCGCTGATCGTGAAGGTCGCCTTGCAGTCCTTGCAGTGGTACTCGTAGCTGGCCATCGCTCACCTGCCGCCCGCTTTCGACGATGCCTCGAGGCACTGGTACGCCTCGATCCCGTTTTCACGCTGCCACCGTCACCCTAGGGCGTCCCCGCCAGCCAGAGCTATCGGGAAAACTCTTACGCGACTGAGGGGAAACCTCCGCGACGTATCCGCCTCCGGACGAGCCACAAGCGGCGGGGCGGACCGAGGCCTATACTACAACAGGCCGTTCGACCTATGCGCTGCAAATCCAGGAGGGAGCGCTATGAGCCGTTTGGTCCGGCTGGTCGGGGGGTGGCGCGCATGGCCCGCCGTCGCGGCCATCGGCCTCTGCGCCTGCGGCGGAGAGCGGCCTCCCGAGCCGACCGTATTCTCGCTCGGCTCTCGGATCGCTTTGCCGGACTTCGCCATCAAGGTCCGGCGAATGGAGACGGTCGCCAGACCGCCGCCGAACCCGCTCAACTCCCTTCGGGCCTCGCCGGGCGAGAAGGTCATTGCGGTCTTTGTTCATTGGGAGGGGCTCGAGGACCTGGAGGAGTGGGACGCCCAGACCTTCATCGAGGCCTTCATCGAGGGCCGATTCACCGTGCTCGATGAGGCAGGGGAGCGAACGCCGGCTTTCAGCGCGATGCCTGCGGACCTCTACCATTGGATGCCGACGGGCTTCCCGCAGCGCGAGTGGGTGGCCGTGTTCCACGTGTACGAGGACAGCGAGCGCTTCACCCTGCTCGTCGAGAACCCCGATCCGGTCCCGGGCGGGCTCGCTGTGGCGGAGATCCCGCTCAGTCGGCCGTAAGGGGGCGGGTGCCACCGGAGGGATCGGATGGAGGTGAAGAGATGAGCGCGGCGGGGGTGGAAGAGGCGATTCGGGGTGATCTTAGGCGGCCGCTGCGGTACCTGTTGCAGGCGATCCCGCTCGCCTCGGTGCTCCCCCTCTCGGGCTGCTCCTCCGGTGAGGAGGTCCGGCTCGGAGAGGGCATCGAGATGGGGGCGTTCGTGTTTGCCGTGGAACGGGCGAGGGAGGACGTGAAGTCGCGCAGCGGCGGCCGCTATAAGGACATCGAGGTCGTGATCAGGCTCGAGAACTACGAAGAGCGGTTCCAGCCTACCTTCGACGATGCGTTCAACGGCTACCGGCCGGGTTCCATGATGTCCTTTCCCAAGATGTCGCTGATCGATGCCGATGGTCACGCCTTCGACGGGTTCGTGTCACCCGTTTCCGGCGGAAGTCGGCGTTCGCAGCGCTGGATCGTCCGGTTCTCGCTCGTATACGGCTCACTGCGGGAATCGCTGGACACGGACTGGCAGGAGTCGGCCGAGGAGCATGTCGGGAAGGAAATCGCAGACTTCCGGCTGGTCATAAAGAATCCGGATCATCGTCCCGGCCAGCCGCGGCAGGTCTGGGTGCAGCTCTGAGCGGATCGGCTCGTGCGTCTCAAGGACGGGCCGCCAAGCAAGGTGAGGAGCATGTCTGAGCGGCAGCACCCCGGGCTTCGTGTGACGTGGAGGCGGGACGGATCGCTCCCGACCCCGCTCCGCTTCGGGCTTGGGGAAGGCGATCACGACGTCGCCGAGGTACAGGACCGCTGGTTCGGGGAGGGATACGTCTACGCCAAGGTCCGCACGCCGGAGGGGGGCACGTACATCCTCCGCCACGACGAAGAGCGGGACGCGTGGGAGGTCACCTGTTTCCGTGCAGGACCGGACTGACCTCCCGCGCTCCCCACCGCCGGCTAGGAGCGGTTGACCTCCACGGCGATGGCGATCCGCACCTCCGATCCTACAATGGCAGTCTCAGCCCACGATCCGACCCCGACCCCGAAGTCACGCCGGTCCAGCTCCGCCGCGGCCTCGAAGCTGGCAACCCGGCTGATGCCTCCCAGCATCGGACGCATCGGCTCCGGAATGTCCTGGATTCCGAGCAGGGTGATCGGGAGCTCGAACTTCCTCCTTGTCTCCTTGATCGTGAGCGTCCCTGTTGCCAGATACCGGTCTTCTCCGACCTGCCGTACCGTGCTGCTCTCGAATCGGATGTGGGGGTGCCGCGCGGCATCGAACCAGTCGGCCGACCTGAGGTGATCATCCCGCTTCTCATTCCCCGTGTCGATGCTGGCCACGTCGACCTCCACCTTCACGCTGCTGCGCTCCGGTCGCTCGGGGTCGAAGTCCAGTTCGATCTCGTACGCGTGGAACGATCCCGAGACCGGGGTGAAGAAGTGCCGGACCGAGAAGTTGATCTCTGTGTGGCTCGCGTCCACGTTCCAGTCGGCTGCCGGGCCGTCGGGGTGCCCCAGTGCCAGGAGGCTGCCAACGGCGAGCCCAGGAAGCGCAAGAAAGTTCCGCATCATCATCCTATCCCTCGATTGGAGAACGAACGGTCGCTCGCCGGCGAACGGTCGAGATGGAAACGCAGCGCACAGCCGCCCGGTTCCCGGCGGAGAAGGCCGAGACCCGGCGTGCGGGAAACCGTGCAAGGAGGAGGGCGTTGAACATGAGCCGATGGCCCAAGGCAGGAGCTGCCGCGATGACGCTCCTTGTGATCGGCGTGATCTCCTGCGGTCAGGGGGAACCCGAACCCCCGAGCGTCGAGATCGTCGCGCCGGAAGAGGGAGCCGTGCTCCCCGATGGCAACGTCCGAGTCGTTCTGCGCGCCCGGGCGGTGCAGATCGCCCCCGTCGCTGCGGAGAGGGAGGGGACGGCCCACCACCACCTCTTCATCGACCGCGACATCACCCCGCTGAGCGACACGATCCCCGCCGGGGTGCTCGGCATTCTCCACCTAGGGGGTGGCGAGACGGAGTTCGTCTTGGAGGAGCTGGAGCCAGGCGCGCATCGCGTGATCGCGGTGCTCGCCGATCGGAGTCATGTACCCCTCAGCCCTCCGGCGGCCGACACGGTCCACTTTACGGTTGAGCGCTAGCGGCCTTTGGGCCGTGTCCGAGATTAGGCCTCCGCCCCCAGACCGAGGAACCGCCGCGCCGCGCCCTCGCTCATGGCGAACGGCTCGAGGAGTGCCCGGACCTCCTGCGGGAGCGGCCGGGGCTTAATGGGGTCTCTCCCGGTGCACACGAGGACGACGTGGCCCGTGGCCGCGAGTGTTCGGGCACCCCGGTGCAGGACATCGAAGTTGATGGAGATCGAGCTGGTGCCGAAGCGTGTGAAGTACGCCGCCACCGTCAGCTCGTCGTCGAGCCGCGCCGGGTACTTGAAATCGCAGTCGAGGTGGACCCGCGGCAACCAGATGTCGAACCGCTCGAACACCTCGCTGTACGGCAGGCCGGCCGCCCGGAAGAGCTCCATCTCGCCAAGCTCGAAGAATCGGAAGTAGGCGCCGTAGAATATGATTCCGGCGAAATCGACGTCCGACCAGCGGACGCGCTCATCCACGACGAACGGTCGAGGTTCCATGGCGGCAACGTAGACCGGTCGGCGCGAGACCGAAATGGCGGCGGGCCGACCGGATCCGGAGGGGCCGCCGGTCGGCCATCTTGATATCTTGTCCCGAGGAGTGAACGATCCAGAGAGGCTCGCGAAGTCGCGTCAACCCGACTTCCGCTCACCGCAACCACCGAGGCGACTCGTGTCACACATGATACTGGACAGGGGCGTGACCGTACCGGCCAGCGAGGTGTTTCCCACCCTCAAGGCGAACGTCCTCGTGGACGGCTTCCACATCGTGATCGATCTGGAGAAGTCCCACGGGACGGTCATGGTCGATGCCCTGACGGGCAAGGAGTACCTGGACTGTTACGCCTACTTTGCCACCCTGCCCCTGGGGCACAACCACCCGGGACTGGATGACGAGGGATTCCGGAGTTCCCTCATGTTGGCGGCCCTCGCCAACCCGGCCAACAGCGACGTCTATTGCCGTGAGTACGCGGGCTTCGTGCGCACCTTCCGGGAGCGGGCCGTTCCCGACGAGTTCCCGCACCTCTTCTTCGTGGCCGGCGGTGCTCCGGCCGTGGAGAACGCGATGAAGGCCGCCTTCGACTGGAAGGCCCAGCTCAATCGAAGCAGGGGCGTGGATGGCGGAGCGGACAAGATCCTCCACTTCCGGGAAGGATTCCACGGCCGCACGGGCTATGCCCTCTCGGTCACCAGCACGGACCCGGTCAAAGTGGCCGACTTTCCCCGCTTCGACTGGCCCCGGATCTCGAATCCCAAGCTTCACTTTCCGATCGATGAGTCGGCCGCGGAGGCGGCGGAGCAGGCCTCCCTGCGGGAGATCGAGGAGGCGTTCGATAGAGATCCGCACGGGATCGCGGGCATCCTGATCGAGCCTATCCAGGGCGAGGGCGGGGACAACCATTTCCGGGCCGAGTTTCTCCAGGCGCTCCGGCGCGTTGCCGACGCACGGGATGCCCTCCTCATCTTTGACGAGGTCCAGACGGGGATGGGCAGCACCGGCGCCATGTGGGCGTACGAGCACTTTGGCGTCACGCCCGACATCGTAGCCTTCGGCAAGAAGACCCAGGTGTGCGGAATCATGAGCACGCGCCGTATCGACGAGATTCCGACCAACGTCTTCAACGTGTCCGGTCGCATCAACTCGACCTGGGGGGGCAACCTGGTCGACATGGTTCGCTGCGCGCGATACCTGGAGCTGATGAAGGAGGAGGCACTCGTCGCGAACGCGGACCGCGTGGGCGAGCTGTTCCTGCAAGGCCTGCAAGAGCTGGAGGACGAGTTCGACGTGGTGAGCAACGCGCGCGGCAGGGGGTGCATGCTTGCCTTCGATTTACCCGACGGCTCGACGCGCAACGAGGTGCGTGCCCGCTGCTGGGACGCCGGTCTCGCCACACTGACCAGCGGTCCGCGCTCCATTCGTTTCCGTCCGTCGCTCATCTTCAGCGAGTCGGATGTGGAGCAGGTGATAGGGAGTCTGCGCGCGGTCCTGCGGGGCTAGGGGGCAGACGGGGGGGCGCATCGGCCTACTGGGGACAAACCGGACCTACCGCCGCTCCGTGACGCCGAGCGCCGGCGCCGAATGGAGAATCTCCGGACAGTTCTCGTCGTTCTTTGCCCGATAGCCGGATGGCGAATTTCCCCATACCGTAGTTCCGACGAGTATGACAGCCGGCTTCGGCGCACGTCGGGCCGGCCAACATGCAAAAGGCTGCCAGCCGGTGGCTCTTGGAGGAGGACACCGGCGGACAGCCCGTGACGCGCGACCCCGGGTAGGGCTCACGCGTGCGAGGGATCAAGCTACAACTGCGGGCAGCCGGCGCAAGGCAATGACCCCCGACCGCGTGCACCCATCCGGGCCGCACGGTCCGGAGGCACCGCCTTCGGACCTCCGAAAGTCTCGAAAGGAGGATGCCATGGAAAGGGGCAAGCACTTCGATCCCATCCGCATCGGTCGGGATCACATCGAGGCGTTCAACAGGGGGGACTGGGACAAGATCAGGTCGCTCCTGTCACCCAATGCCGTGTACACGGAGCCGGCCACGGGCCGCCGCCTCCAGGGCCAGGCGCAGATCATCGAGGCGTTCAAGGACTGGCGGAATGCATTCTCGGACCTCAAGGGCGACGTGAAGAACATCTTCGCGCATGACAAGTACGTCATCGCCGAGGTCGAGTGGAAGGGCACCCACAACGGAACGCTCCGCGGCCCGATGGGCGAGATCGCCGCGACCTTCAAGCCGTGCACCGTGCGATCGGCTGAGGTGTTCGAGCTCGAGGGCGAGGTCGTGAAGGAGAATCGAAACTATTTCGATCTGCTCACGATGCTGCAGCAGCTCGGAGTCTCCCTGCTGGAGAAGCCCGTGACGACCGCGTTCTGAACGCAGGATGGTTTCGGCTGCTCGCTCAACCCGGGGGGCGGCCTCTTGCGAGGCCGCCCTTCTTCTTGTTGTCCGACAGCTGTCCCCGGCTCGGGGCAGCGCCCTCGGGGTCTGGCGGTTTGTCGGAAGGCCGGTTATCAGTGCTCCGGCACCGGCGGTGCCAAGTCCTGGAATCCGCGATGCGATAGCGACTGCGATCGAACTGCACACGCAAGCCCGCAAAGATCAGCACACATAGGAGAGGCCGATGTCCGCTGCAGGTGTTACCAAGGAGATCGACCAGTTCATGGATTGGGTGGTCCGGAGGAACCCCGGCGAGCCGGAGTTCCACCAGGCGGTTCACGAGGTCGTCGAGACGCTGATGCCGTTCGTGCTGGAGCACGAGCGGTACCGCGAGGCAAAGATACTGGAGCGGATGTGCGAGCCGGACCGGGTGATCACGTTCCGGGTCACCTGGGTCGACGACGATGGTGAGATTCACGTCAACCGTGCATGGCGCGTCCAGTTCAACAACTCGATCGGTCCTTACAAGGGCGGGCTCCGCTTCCACCCCACGGTAACGCTGGGCACGCTGAAGTTTCTGGGTTTCGAACAGACCTTCAAGAACGCGCTCACGGGCCTTCCCATGGGGGGCGCGAAGGGAGGGGCGAACTTCGATCCGAAGGGAAAGAGCGACAACGAGGTCATGAGCTTCTGCCAGTCGCTCATGGTGGAGCTTTCCCGGCACATTGGCGAGAACACCGACATACCGGCGGGCGACATCGGCGTGGGAGCGCGTGAGATCGGCTTCATGTACGGCCAGTACAAGCGTCTGGTGAATCGCGTGGCGGGCGTCCTTACCGGTAAGGGGTTGTCGTTCGGCGGCAGCCGTGTCCGGAAGGAAGCGACCGGTTACGGGGTGGTCTACTTCACCGAGCACATGCTGGAGCACATCGGGGAAGGCTTCGAGGGCAAGACGGCCGCCGTGTCGGGATCGGGCAACGTCGCGATCTATACGATCGAGAAGCTCGTGGAGAAGGGAGCAAAGGTGGTCACGGCGTCGGATTCGAGCGGCTTCGTTCACGATCCGGACGGAATCGACGAGGAGAAGCTGGCCTGGCTGAGGGATCTCAAGGAGGTGCGGCGCGGCCGGATTCACGAGTATGCCGACCACTTCGACAGCGCCACCTTCCAACCGAAGACGAATCCCTGGGTCGTGCCTGTCGATCTCGCCTTCCCCTGTGCGACCCAGAACGAGCTGACGGGAGAGGACGCGCGCACACTCGTCAAGAACGGCATCATCGCGGTGGGCGAGGGCGCGAACATGCCGACCGAGCCGGAGGGTGTTCAGGTGTTTCTGGATGCCAAGATCTGCTACGGACTCGGCAAGGCGGCCAACGCCGGCGGCGTGGCCGTGTCCGGCCTGGAGATGAGCCAGAACGCGATCGGGCTTTCCTGGACGCACGCGCAGGTGGATGCCGAGCTCAAGAAGGTGATGCGGAGCATCCACGAACAGTGCGTAGAGCACGGCGACGAGGGTGATTTCGTCAACTACCCGAAGGGCGCGAACGTCGCGGGGTTCATCAAGGTGGCCGACGCGATGCTCGCCTACGGGGCCGTCTAGGCCCCGGCCGGAGGTCCGTTCCCACCCGGCTCGGTCCGCGACGGCTCGGCCTCGGGGAGGTTCCCTCGGGGCCACGTCGCGTTCCGCGCGTTCCTTCCCGTGAGGTAAGCCTGAAGGAGGTATCCCGATGTTTCGCGCCCGCACGGCCAGGTGCCGCCCGCCGTCCCATCGAGTCGTCCAGTTCCTTGTCGGTCTGGCACTCTTGAGCCCCGCGCTCGCGCACAGGCTGCCCGCTCAGGAGCCGGCACCGGACAGGCCCGTACCTCCGGTCGCCCCGGTGTGGCCGACGAGTCTGGAGAACCATGGACACGTGCGGGTCGACGACTACTACTGGCTCAGCCGCCGCGATGATCCGGCGGTCCTTGAGTACCTGCAGGCGGAGAACGACTACACCGCGCAAATGATGGCCCACACGGAGGGTCTGCAGGAGTCTCTCTTCCGGGAGATCAAAGGCCGGATCAAGCAGACGGACCTGTCGGTGCCCTATCGGGAAGGCGATTTCTACTACTACCGCCGGACGGAGGACGGACAGGAGTATCCGATCTACGCGCGCCGTGAGGGCTCGATGGAGGCTCCGGAGCAGTTGCTGCTGGACGTCAACCGGCTGGCCGAAGGCCATGACTTCTACGCTGCGGCCGGACTTCGGGTGAGCTCCGAAGCCGACATCCTGGCCTTTGCCGAGGACACGATCGGTCGACGTCTGTACACCATCCGCTTCCTGAACCTGAACAGCGGGGAGTACCTCGAGGAGGAGGTGACCGGCACCTCGGGGAGCATCGCCTGGGCGGAGGACAACCGCACCCTCTTCTACGTGAAGCGTGACCCCGGGACCCTGAGGGCGTATGCGGTCTATCGGCACATCCTGGGGACCGATCCCGCCACCGACGCTCTGGTGCACGATGAGCAGGACGAGGAGTGGAGCTGCTACGTATGGAAGACCAAATCGAAGCGCTTCGTCGTGATCTCTTGCAGCCATACCCTGGCTGACGAGCACCGTTTCGTCGATGCCTCGACTCCGGGTCAGGCGTTTCGCGTGATCGTGCCACGCGAGCGGGGTCACGAGCACGGGATCGACCATCACGGCGAGCACTTCTACATCCGCACCAACGATGGGGCGAAGAACTTCCGGCTCGTCCGGGCGCCTGTGGGCCGGAGCGACCGAGCTCACTGGGAAGAGGTGCTGGGACAGCGAGATGGGGTGTTGCTCGAGGGCTTCGAGGTGTTTCGAGACCACTTGGTGACGGTCGAGCGACAGGACGGTCTGCGCCGCATGAGGATCCAGCCGTGGTCCGGCGGGCCTCACCACTACCTGGACTTCGGAGAGCCGGCCTATCTGGCCTGGGTGCACGACAACCCGGAGATGGACACGCACGTCCTGCGGTTCGGCTACGAATCGATGAAGACCCCGGAATCCGTCTACGACTACGACATGAGGCGACGCGAGAAGCTGCTGCTGAAGAGGGAAGAGGTGCTCGGCGGCTTCGATCCGGAGGTCTACACGACGGAGCGTCTGTACGCGCCGGCCCGGGACGGCGTGAGGGTACCGATCTCCCTCGTGTATCGGACCGACGCACTCCGGGAGGGGGGGAATCCGCTCGTCCTCTACGGTTACGGCTCCTACGGGGCCAGCATCGACGCGTCGTTCGACTCGCCCAGGCTCAGCCTGCTCGATCGCGGCATCGTTTACGCGATCGCCCACATTCGGGGGGGGCAGGAGCTAGGACGGGAGTGGTACGAGGACGGCAGGCTGCTGAATAAGAGGAACACGTTCGCCGACTTCATCGACGCGGCCGAGTACCTGATCGGACGCGGCCTCACGACGCCGGACCTCCTCTTCGCCCGAGGAGGAAGCGCGGGCGGGCTCCTGATGGGCGCGGTGGCGAACATGCGTCCGGAGTTGTGGAGGGGGATCGTGGCACACGTGCCGTTCGTGGATGTGGTGACGACCATGCTGGATGAGTCCATCCCGCTTACGACCTTCGAGTACGACGAATGGGGCGACCCGGGCGACAGGGACTACTACGAGTACATGCTCTCCTATTCCCCGTACGACAATGTCGTGCCGAAGGCATATCCCGCGATGTTCGTCACGACGGGTCTGCACGATTCGCAGGTGCAGTACTGGGAGCCAGCCAAGTGGGTGGCCAAGCTCCGAGCGCTGAAGACGGACGATCACCTGCTGGTGCTCAAGACGAACATGGACGCGGGACATGGGGGAGCGTCGGGACGCTACAGGCGCTACCGTGAGCTTGCCCTGGAGTATGCGTTCATCCTCGATCAGCTGGGCATAGATCGCTAGCCGTCCCGCCTGTCCGATCGACACCGCGTCCTGCTGCAGCGAGGTCCGGCACACGCCTGTTCGCTATCTTGCCTCGCTATGTTGTATCGGATCGAGGTCGGCGGCTGACGTTCGCCCGCACCGAATGGGATGAAGACGACTTCCAGACTTCGCAGGGCTGGCTTCGCGGCGGCTGCACCGCTGCTCGTGCTTTCGCTGAGCGGTTGCGGGGTGGTCAACAAGATGGCGGCCAACAGCATCACGGGTCTGATGGAGGCGACGACGGAGGTGTGGTCTTCGGGGGACGATCCGGAGTTCGTCTGCGAGTCCATCCCCTTCGCCCTGTCCACGGTGGAGGGTCTTCTCGCGAAGCAGCCCGAGAGCCAGCGGCTCCTGTTCAGCGCTACCCAGGGCTTTACGCAGTATGCGTACGTCTGCGTGGAGACGGGTGCGATCCTGCTCGAAGAGGAGGACTACGAGCGCTCGAGGGAGCAGTACGACAGGGCGCTCGGCCTGTATCTGCGTGCCAAGGGGTACGGCCTGCGCGCCCTGGAGCTCCGGCACGCCGGGCTCGAGCAGGGCCTGCTCCTGGACCCGGACAGCGCCGTGGCCGTCATGACCCTGGAGGACGTGCCGCTGCTTTACTGGACGGCGGCCGCCTGGGGCTCGGCGATCTCGCGCGGCAAGGACCGCCCCGACCTGATCGCCGATCTGCCGGCCGTGATCGCGATGATGGAGAGGGTGCTGGACCTCGAAGAGGATTTCGGGGAGGGGGCGATCCACGAGGTCTTTGTCATGCTGAGGGGGCTTCCGAGAAGCATGGGAGGCAGTCCGGAGGCTGCTCGGGCGCACTTCGAGCGCGCCCTCGAGCTGAACGGAGGCCGGCAGGCGGGCACCTACGCCACGTACGCCACGAGCGTGATGCTGCCCGAGCAGGACCGGGAGGTCTTCGAGCGACTGATGCTCCAGGCGCTCGCCATCGACCCGGACGCGGAGCCGAGCCGGCGGCTGCAGAACCTCGTGGCGCAGAGGCGCGCCCGCCACATGCTGGACCACGTGGAGGACTACTTTCTCGAGTAGGGAACGGATCGGAGCGGGAGCGATGGGGCGGCAGAGGAGATGGTTTGCGTGGACGAGCGTGCTGGCGGTGCTGTGCCTGAGCATCGGGGCGACGGAGAACGCGTCGGCGCAGAGCCGGATGCGCGTCAAGCTGGCCACGCTGGCGCCCGACGGCTCTCCCTGGCACCGGATACTCGAAGACATGGGTCACGAATGGCAGGAGGCGACGGCCGGCCGGGTTCGGCTCGTCATCTATCCGGGAGGGGTGGCGGGCGACGATCAGGCCACCCTGCGCAAGATCCGCCACGGGCAGCTGCAGGCGGCAACCCTGACGGTGAGCGGCCTCGCCGAGCTGGACGATGCGTTCAACGTCTTCCAGATCCCGCTCTTCTTCGAGTCGATCGAGGAGTTCTTCTACGTTCTTGACCGGCTGACGCCTACTCTGAAGGAGAGGTTGGGGGCGCACGGCCTGGTCGTCCTTCACTGGGGCTACGGCGGCTGGCTGCACTTCTTCTCCAAGTCGCCGACCCGCACGGTGTCCGATCTGAAGCGCCTCAAGATGTACGCGGGGACGGGCGACGACCGCCTCGTGCGGCTCTGGCGGGCGAACGGTTACAACCCGGTCGCGCTGTCGGCGACCGACATCATGGTCGGCCTGCAGAGCGGGATGATTGACGGCCTGCCGGCCCCTCCCCTCGGAGCCCTCGCTTTTCAGTGGTATCGGCAGACACCGTACATGCTGCATCCGGGGTTCGCTCCCCTCGTCGGTGCGACGGTGATCGCCGAAGAGGCGTGGGAGCAGCTGACCGAGCGCGACCAGTCCGCGCTGCTCGAGGCGGCGCGAGTTGCGGGCGAGCGGCTGGCGGTCGAGATCCCCCGGCGCGACGAAGAGTCGCTGGCCGAGATGGAGATGCGCGGTCTCCAGGTCAT
Source organism: Gemmatimonadota bacterium (assembly GCA_020351855.1). GTDB lineage: Bacteria > Gemmatimonadota > Gemmatimonadetes > Palauibacterales > Palauibacteraceae. Next base: position 2,881,094 of record CP070670.1, on the reverse strand, counting down.
TCGCGTTGAGGTGGGCGATGACGCGGATCCGTGGCGTGCGGCAGCGGAATCGTTCGCGGAGAGCTTCCGGACCACGATGGTGCCCGGTGACGTCCTCGATCTCGCGCTGCAGCACCGGGCTCGGTACCGGAGGGAAGAGGCTCCCGCAGCGGCCAGCTCGCCTCCCTGATCCTCGAGCGCGGCAGACGGACGTGAGGGTTCGAAGGTGAGAGTTCTGCGTCGGACCGAAGAGGTGGTGGCCAGCCTCGCGCTCGCCGCGATGGTCATCATTCCCCTGCTCGAGGTCCCCCTGCGAAAGTTGGGCACCGGGATCCCCGGTGCGATCTCCGTCGAGCGCCACCTCACGCTCTGGGTGGCCTTCCTGGGTGCCGCTCTGGCCGCCCGCGATGGACGCCTCCTCTCCCTCGCCACCGGGCAGCTGCTTCCGGAAGGGACGCTCCGGACGGCCGGCCGACGGCTGGCGTCGGCGGTCGCGGCGGGAGTGTGCGCGCTCTTCCTCAGGTCAGGCATCGACCTCGTGCTCGAGGAGGCAGCCGCCGGCACGATGATCACGCGGGGCCTATCCGTCTGGCTGGCCCAGACCGTGATGCCGGTCGCCTTTCTCCTGATCTGTCTGAGGCTCATCTGGCGATCGGCCGATGGCTGGCGAGGGCGGTCCGTGGCGATCGTCGGCGCCGTCATCGGCCTCGTGCTGGCACAGTTCCCGGCACTGCTGTATGCGCGACCGAGCTGGCCCGGCGTCTTGCTGGTACTGGCGGCCACGCTGCTGGGCGGGCCGATCTTCGCCGCGCTCGGCGGGATCGCCGCGCTGCTCTTCATGTCGGAGGGCGTTCCGCCCGTGGCCGTGCTGATCGAGACCTACAGCCTGTCGGTGAATCCCACCCTGGCAGCGATCCCGCTCTTCACCCTCGTGGGCTTTTTCCTCGCCGAAGGCCAGGCCTCCTCCAGACTGCTCAACCTGTTTCACGCGGCCGTTGGCTGGGTGCCCGGCGGAACCGCCGTCGTGTGTGCCTTCGTATGCGGCTTCTTCACCGTGTTCACCGGCGGTTCTGGCGTCACGATCCTTGCCCTTGGGGCGCTCCTCTTCCAGGTGCTCCAGCAGGATCGTTATCGTGATCGCTTCTCTCTCGGCCTCCTCACCGCGTCGGGCTCACTGGGCCTTCTACTGCCCCCGGCGCTGCCCCTGATCCTGTACGGCATCGTCGCCAGCGTGCCGATCGAGGACCTCTTCATCGGCGGGATCATCCCGGGACTCCTGCTCGTGTCCTTGGTGGCGGCCTGGGGGGTGCGGGAGGGGTTGAGGAGCAGGGTGGAACGCCGGCCATTCGACGCTCGAGCGTTGCTCGAGGCCCTGTGGGGGGCCAAGTGGGAGGTGTTCCTTCCCGTTCTCGTCCTGTTCGTGATCTTCCGGGGGATCGCCACGCTGGTCGAGGCGGCGGCGCTCGCCGCTCTCTACGCTTTCGTCATCCAGTGCTTCGTGCACCGCGACGTGTCTTTGGGCACGGATCTGGCCCGGGTGTTCCGCCAGTGCCTCGTTCTGATCGGGGGCGTGCTGCTGATTCTGGGGATGGCGATGGGCTTCAGCAGCTACATGGTGGATGCGATGATCCCGGCCCGGGCCCTGGAGTGGGTACAGAGCCATATCGATTCCCGGATCGTCTTCCTCCTCTGCCTGAACATCTTCCTCCTGCTGGTCGGCGCGGTGATGGACATCTTCTCGGCAACCGTCGTCATCGTGCCGCTCATCGTGCCCCTGGGCTTGGCGTTCGGCGTCCACCCCATTCACCTCGGGATCATCTTCGTGGCCAACCTGGAGCTCGGCTACCTCACGCCGCCCGTCGGACTGAACCTGTTTCTCGCCTCCTACCGCTTCGAGCGGCCACTCCTGGAGCTTTACCGCGCCGCCGTGCCGTTTCTCCTCATCCTGGGCGTCGGGGTGCTCCTCATCACCTACATTCCGTTGCTGACGACGGGTCTCCTGACGCTGTTCGGCCGATAGCCGCGCCGCCGGGCGTGCCAGCTAGTCGATGCCTCCTGACGCCTGCTCCGCCTTCCAGCGCATCGCCATGAAGATCCGATTCCTGGCGCTCGGGTGGTCGTAGAAAAGCCATTCTTCCAGCGGGCCCGGATCCACCTTCCGGTACTCCCCCAGCTTGAGGATGATCGTCGAGAACCCGTCCGGCCGGCGGGCCGCGTTGAGCCCGTAGAGGTCCGCCTCGACCTCGTTCGCCCGTATGAAGCCGTTGGTGACCGGCGTGATCGCCGCGGCATAAATCGAGAACAGGACGAGGAAGAGCGGCAGGCCGGCCACGTCGCCCACGTTTCTCACGCTCCAGCCGGAGCCCCAGCGGTCCAAAGCGCGGTCGAACCCCCAGCGAACGAAGGCGAAGCCGGCCACCAGAACGACGGCGAAGAAGACGAAGTACTCCGAGGCGGCGCGCATCGCGAAGTGACCGATCTCGTGCGCCATGACGGCCTCGATCTCCTCGTCGGTGCCGCGCTCGAGGAGGTTGTCGTTCAGCGAGATGCGCGTCGTGCCGAGGAATCCCGATACGTTGGCGCTGATCTTGGTGGTTCGCTTCGATGCGTCATACTGGTACACCTCGTCGGCCGGCACGCCGTTGGCGCGCGCCATCGCCAGGATGCGGTCCTTCAGCGGTCCCTCGTCCAGCGGCCGGTATCGGTTGAACAGCGGGGCAAGGTAGACGGGCGAGATGAAGGTGAGGATGGCGAGGAAGCCCAGGCTGGCCCCGGCGCCCCAGATCCACCAGGTGCGGGGGGCTCGTCGGATCACCCCGTACAGGACCACGAGCAGAACGCTCAGCAGGGCGATTGAAATGAGGAGCGTGATCGCCCGATCGGAGATGTAGCCGCCGAGGCCCTGGGTGGAGAAGCCGTACCGGTGCTCCCGGATGAACTCCGAGTACACCGAGAGCGGGAGGAGGAGAAGGGTGCTGATGAGGACGTACTGGACCCCGTAAAGCGCCGTCTGGAGGGGCTTTCGCTTCGATAGGCGCTCGGCCAGGTCCCGCATCCGGTGCGAGAGCCCCGTGTTCAGCAGGAAGAAGGCGACGGCGATACCGTACGCCAGAGCGATAAGGCCCAGCCAGTAGCCTCCCTCGGTATACGCCTTCGACCTCGCCCGCGTCTCCGCGTCGAGGGTCGCCAGGTAGGCTTCCGTCGCCTCCTCGGGGTCGAGCCCCTGCGCCGGCGCCATGGCGGCGGGGGCAGGGACGGCGGTAGCGGTCGCACCGGGACCGGCGGCCGCGGCCCGGGGCGGCTGGATGCCGACCGGGGTCCACAATGCCGCGGCCACCACGACCAGAATCGCGCAGCAGCGAGTCAGTTCGCGCATGGTCCTAATTCTCCAGCGTGGCACGAAGGAATTCCACAGTGCGCGGCCATGCCTGCTCCGTGGCACGCAGGTTCATGCCATCCCGGCCGCCCTGTTGCCGCAGGAAGCCGTGGCCGGCTCCGTCGAAGATCAGGGGCTCGTAGGCCTTGCCCAGCCGCTTCATCTCATCCTGGGCGGGATCGATCGTCGCGTTGACGCGCGCATCGTCCCCGCCGTAGAGGCCCAGGACCGGCGCCCCCACGGCCGCCAGTGCCTCCGTGGAGGGAGAGGAGCCGTAGTAGACGACGGCCGCATCCAGGTCGGGCCAGGCGGTGGCGAGGAAAAAGCTGGTGGAGCCGCCCCAGCAGAAGCCGATGGACCCGACCTTCCGCGTGGCGGCCGGCAGCCCCATCGCGAACGAGCCCGTCGCCTCCAGCCTCCGGTTCACCTCCTCGCGGTCGAGGTCCCGGATCGCCTTTCGGGCGTCCTCGGGGGAGAAGGAGTCGGTGCCTCCGCCGGCGTAGCCCTTTCCGCTCAACAGATCGGGAGCGATCGCGATGAACCCGTCGGCCGCGAGCTGGTCGGCGACCGCGCGGATCCAGTCCGTGAGGCCGAGGATCTCGTGGATGACGATCACGACCGGCGCCCGGTCGCTCCGCTCCGGATACACGACCCAGGCCGTCACCGTGTCGGCGCCGCCGGCGTCGAGCTCGACCCACTCTCCGTGTCGGGGGGATTGGGCCAGCCGCGAGAGGGCCCGCTCGCCGTCCGCGGGGTACGAGGGCGTCTCCTGGGCTTCGGCGCGACCGAGCGTGCCGAGCCCGGCGGCCCCGAAGAGCAGCAGGGTCGCGGCGAGTCCGAGCGTGTGGTTCATCGTGACCTCCGGCGCTGGATGCGTCCTCACGTGTTCTGAGCGGCCCGCTGGCGGCCGGCTCGCTCGGGACCGCCATGCTGGCGGCCGGCTCTTCAGTCCTGGCGGCTTCGCATGTCGTGAAGCGCGCGGACCGTCTCGATCGTGTCCGCCTCGCTGGCGCGCTTGTCCGCCCGGTAGCGTTTCACGCGGGCGAACCGGAGCGCCAGTCCGCCGGGGTATCGGGGGCTGACCTGGATGTCGTTGAAGGCGATCTCCACCACGAGCTCCGGCCGTACGCGGACGGTCCCGGCGGTGCGCCCCGTCTCCAGCCCGAGCAGCCGATCGGTTTGCCAGGCGAGCATCGCGTCCGTCAGGCCCTTGAACGTCTTTCCGAGCATGACGAAGCCGCCGCCTTCCGTGTCCCGGGCGCCCAGATGCAGGTTGCTCAGCCAGCCGCGCCGACGCCCGTGCCCCCACTCGGCCGCCAGCACGACGAGGTCCAGGATATGGGCAGGCTTGATCTTGAGCCAGGCACGTCCGCGCGCACCGGCTGCGTACGGGGCGTCGAGCCTCTTCGCCATCACGCCCTCGTGTCCCATTCGAATCGCGCGCTCGAGGAAGGATGCCGCCTCGCGCACCTCCTCCGTGACCACCCGCTCCAGGAGGAGATCGCCGGGCAGCGTCTCGCGCAACGCCGCCAGGCGCGCCTCCGCCGGTTCGTCGACGAGGCTGGATCCATCCAGATAGAGACAATCGAAGAAGAAGGGGCTCAAGGGCGTGTCGTCCCGCATCCGCGAAACGTCCAGCCGGCTTCCGAAACGGCTCATCGTGACCTGGAAGGAACGAGGGGTCCCGTCGGTGCGGAGCGCGATCGCCTCGCCGTCCAGGATCGCATCGCGAACCGGGAGACTCCGGGCCGCTTCGACCACCTCGGGAAGGGAAGCCGTCACATCGTTCAGCCGGCGGGTGAAGACGCGCACCTCGTTTCCCGACTTGTGCAGCTGTATGCGGGCCCCGTCCAGCTTCGGCTCGAAGACCGCCCGCTCGAGGTGGCCGAGTGCTTCCCCGACGTCGTCGGCGCTCTGTGCCAGCATGGGCTGGACAGGCCGAAACAGCTTCAGGTCCAGCTTCTCCAGCGCCTCCGCGCCTCCCGCCAGGGCCGCCCGCGCGACCGCGCCGGCATCGCCGGTCAGCATCGCGGCACGCCGGACCTTGGTGCCAGGAAGGCCGGCGGCCTTGGCCACGGCCACCAGCATCAGGCCGGCTTGTGCCCCCTGCCGCAGCTCGCCGAACACGAGCCTGCGAAGGAAGCTCTGCTCGGCCTCCGTCGCGCGTTCGAGCAGCTCGCGCAGGTATCCGATCCGTGCCTTCGTGGAGCCGGGCCCGCCGGCGTCCGCCATCCGCTGGAAGGCGAGGTCCACCTCACGCAGCGTGAGCGCAGCCGTGCCTGCGGATCCCTGCGGTTCGGCCCGGGCGACGGCCGACGGCCCGATGCCCGCCCGACCCTGTGGGAGCACGCCCTACAGGTAGGCCACGCCGATCCCTACCTCCTGGGGCGTCAGCTCACGGAGGAGGCCGGCCAGCACTTCCGTCTTCTGCTTTCGTCCCGGACTCTCCGCGATCCGCTGCCAGGCCTCGACCAGCCGGATCAGTCGCATCCGTCGTATTCGATCGCGAGCGCCGCGGGCCGGTCGCGGGCGTGCCCGGAGGGAGTTCCAGCCCCTGCAACGCCTAAGGCTTGCTCGGCACCTGGGCGCGAATGTAGTGCTGGAGCGCCCCCGCCTGGATCTCGGAGAGCTCGCTGAACTGCGGCATGCCCATCGGCCGGCGCGCCCCCCCGATCACCACCTCGACAAAGGCCTCGTGCGACGGGACGACCGGCGATGCGCGCAGATCGGGCGCGCTGCCGCCCGACACGGCTCCGAAGCCGTGGCAAATCGAGCACTTGCCATCGAAGATCGCGCCTCCCGCAGCCGCCAGCGCGGAGTCGACGACGAAGTCCGGAGCGTCGATCGGTTGGGGGAAGAAGGGGGGCGGCGAAGCCGGCAGCTCCACTTCGCCGTCCAGGGCGAAGGTGACGAGTCGGCGCGGGTGCACGCGGTAAGCCCAGCCGTGCTGGGCCGAAAGCGATGTGCCCAGCGCCGGCATGGCCGCGCCCCAACCGACGAGGATCGACACGTACTGTCTTCCGTCGACGGCGTAGGTGATGGGCGGGGCCGAGATGCCGGAACCGAGGTCGAAGCGCCAAAGCACCTCGCCGTCACTCGCCCGGTAGGCAACCAGCCGGCCGTCCGCGCGCCCCTGGAAGACGAGGTTGCCGGCCGTCGTGAGCGTCCCGGCGTTCCAGACGCCCGGGAGCGGCACCTCCCATACGGCCCGCTGCTCGACCGGATCCCATGCCTTGAGGGAGCTCGTGGATGTCTCAGCATCGTCGAGGACAAGCTCGACCCCGGTGCCGAGAAAGGCCCAGTCGGGAGACTCCCAGGTCTTGATGTCGACGCCGGAATCCGAGTACACGGCCCCGATGTCCATGGTCGGCAGGTAGACCAGACCGGTTTCGGGGTTGTAGGACATGGCGTGCCAGCTATGGGCGCCCCACGGGCTCGGATAGATCTCCGCCCCTCCCTCCTCATAGCGGGCGCCGGGGACCTCGACGGGCCGCCCCGTCCCCGGGTCGATTGCCGATGCCCAGGTCGTGCGCGCGTAAGGCTCGCCCGAGATGAGCCGGCCGGTCTCGCGATCGATCACGTAGAAGAAGCCGTTCTTGGGGGCGTGGAGGAGTGCCTTCACCTGCCGGCCGCCGATCGGTAGATCGGCGAGGACGATGTCCATGTTGGAGTTGTAGTCCCATGCCTCGCCGGGCGTCGTCTGATAGTGCCAGCGGTATTCGCCCGTTTCGGCGTCGAGGGCCACGATCGAGCAGAGGAAGAGGTTGTCTCCCCCGTCGGGGCTGCGGATCCTCCGGTTCCACGGTGCCCCGTTCCCCGTGCCGAGATACACGACGTCGAACTCGGGGTCGTAGGTGATTCCGTTCCACACCGTCCCTCCGCCCCCGTACTTCCACCATTCGCCCGTCCAGGTCTCGGCGGCCATCGCCATCGCCTCGTTCTCGAAGCCGTCCGCCGGATTGCCCGGCACGGTGTACCAGCGCCATGCCTGCTCTCCCGTGGCCGCGTCATAAGCCGTCACGTAGCCGCGGATGGGTCCGAACTCGGTCCCGCCGTTCCCGATGATCACCTTGTCCTTGAAGACCTTGGGAACGCCCGTGATCACGAGCGGGAGCTCCGGATCTACCGTCATCTGGCTCCACAGCACGCTCCCGTCGCGCGCGTCCACCGCGATCAGCCGGCCGTCCATGGTCGCCTGGTAGACCGCGCCCTTCCAGAAGGCGATCCCGCGGCTGTAGTCCCAGAAGAGCCGCAGTCGGTCGCCGGCCGTCTCGATCACCTGCGGGTCGTGCTCCCACCGCAGCTCTCCAGTGGTGGCGTCCACGGCGCGGAGCACGTTGTAGCTTCCCTCGTAGTAGAGGACGCCGTCGACGACGAGCGGGGTCCCCACCAGTGAGCGGTCGTTCGGCAGATCCACGAACCAGGCGACGCCGAGTCCCGACACGTTTTCCTCGTTCACCTGCGCCAGCGGACTGTAGCGCTGCTCGCTGAAGTTGCGTCCGTACGCCAGCCAGTTATCCCCGCTGCCCTGTTCGGCGAGCGCGGCGGCGTCGACCAGGGTAGCGGTCTCCCGGTCGGCATCGGCGCACCCGAGGAGTGCCATGGCGACGACGGTCATAACGACGATCCAGGCGGGTCTCAGCATCAGCATGCCTCCTGCAGCGTATCGGACCGCGGCGGCCGGCAGGGGCCTGCCGTTCCGGCGAGGAACCAGAAGTCACGCGAACGCGGAGTATGGTCCGGGAGGGCCGTGCCCGGCAAGCCGTGTCACGGTCCGGCGGCCGCCCTTGCCTCCGTCGTGGAAGGCCCCCATCTCAGAAGGGTCGGGCCGATGTGCCTCAAGAGAATGGAGGCGCCACTGCTCCGCGGCACGCCACTCCACCCTCGAACCTCGCAGCTCTGCCAGGCGCAGAACTGGCGCCGTTGGGCCGGCTACGTCGTGGCCGGCTCCTACGAGCTTCTGCACGAGCGCGAGTACTTCGCGATCCGGACGACGGCTGCCCTGATCGATGTCTCCCCGCTGTACAAGTACCAGGTGACGGGCCCCGACGCGGAGCGCTTCCTGAACCGGCTGATCCCGCGCGATGTCGAGCGATGCGCCGTGCACCAGGTGCTCTACACGCCCTGGTGCGACGACGCTGGAAAGGTGATCGACGACGGCACGGTCGCACGGCTCGATCCCGACGCTTTCCGGCTGACGTCCGGGGAGCCGAACCTGCGCTGGCTCCAGGACGTGGCCGCAGGTCTCGCCGTGACGATCGGGGACATCAGCGAATCGCTCGCGGCCCTGGCGTTGCAGGGCCCTGCCTCGCGCGAGATCCTGCAGCGGCTGTCGGATGCTTCCCTCGCCGACCTGAGGTTCTTCCGCCTGACGCACGCCCTGGTCGCCGGCATCCCGACCACGATCACCCGCACCGGCTACACCGGCGACCTGGGCTACGAGCTGTGGGTCGAGCCCGACCAGGCGATTCCCCTGTGGGACCGCCTGACCGATGCCGGAGCGGGGTACGGTTTGCTCCCGGCGGGCATGCTGGCGCTCGACGTCGCCAGGATCGAAGCCGGGCTTCCCCTGATCGATGTGGACTACATCCCCTCCAACAAGGCGCTCATCGAGCAGCAGAAGTCCTCTCCGTACGAGCTCGATCTCGGCTGGACCGTCCGGCTGGACAAGGGCCCGTTCGTCGGTCGCCAGGCCCTGGTCGCGGAGGAGGCGAGAGGGCCGGCCTGGCGCTTCACGGGGCTGGAGGTCGCGTGGGATTCCATCGAGGGACTCTACGCGGAGCTGGGCCTGCCCCCGGCTCTCCCCCTCACGGCCTGGCGCGTCTCCGTGCCCGTATATTCGAAGGGCGAGCAGGTCGGCTACGCCACGAGCGGGTGCTGGTCACCGATCCTCAAGCGCTACATCGCGCTCGCTCATCTGCGGTCTGCTTGGGCCGAGCCCGGAACCGAGCTGGAGATGGAGGTGACCGTCGAACATAGAAGGAGAAGGGCCGCCGTCCGGGTCGTGCGGAAGCCTTTCTTCGACCCGCCGAGGAAGCGGGCGCTGCCGGGAGCCGAGGGTGTCCGAGGAGTCTCCGGTTCCGCACCGGCGTCTGGCGCGCCGTCGGGAGCGGGGGACGCCGGATGACGCGCGCAAGGCCGGATGCGGTGATCGTCGGAGGCGGACACAACGGTCTCGTGAACGCGGCCTATCTGGCTCGTGCGGGCCTGAATGTGCTGGTGCTCGAGCGGCGGCACGTGCTGGGCGGGGCCGCGGTGACGGAGGAGGTGTTCCCCGGCTTCCGATACTGCGTGTGCTCCTACGTCGTGAGCCTCCTCAGGCCCGAGATCATCCGGGATCTCGATCTCGCCCGGCACGGCCTCGAGATCCTCCCGCTGGAGAGCACGTTCACGCCGCTCCCGGACGGCGATCATCTCGTGCGGTGGGCCGACCACGACCGGACCCGGCAGGAGATCCATCGGCACTCCCATCGCGATGCCGAGGCGTACGACGAGTTCGGCCGGCTAATGGTGCAGCTGGCCATGGCCGTCAAGCCGGTCCTGGAGATGGCGCCGCCCGACCCCGCCTCGTGGCGCCCGCGCAACCTGGCCTCCATGGCGCGCCTGGCAGGCCATTTCAGAGGGTTGGGCGCGGAGAAGCTGGCCGCCCTGGTGAAGCTGATGACCATGAGCTCGGCCGACTTCCTGGACGAGTGGTTCGAGACCGAGGCGCTCAAGGCCACGATGTCGGCCAGCGGGATCATCGGGACGTTTCTCGGCCCGAGATCGCCGGGAACGGCTTACGTGCTGCTGCACCACTACATGGGCGAGATCGACGGGGCCTTCCGCGCCTGGGGCTTCGCCCGCGGCGGGACCGGTGCCGTGAGCGAGGCGATCGCGTCGGCCGCGCGGGGCTTCGGCGCGCGGGTGCGAACCGAGGCACCGGTGGAGCGGATTCTCACGCGGGGGGGAAGGGCGGTCGGTGTTCTTTTGGCGAGCGGCGAGGAGATCGAGGCGCCGATCGTCGTCTCGGGAGTGGATCCGAAGCGGACGTTCCTGGACCTTCTCGAACCGGAGGATCTGCCTCGGGACTTCGTCGATGCGATCCGTCGCTTCCGGATTCGCGGATCGTCCGGCAAGGTGAACCTCGCCCTCGCGGGGGCACCGAGCTTCACGGCGCTTCCAGGGGACGGGGCGCACCTCCGCGGGGCGATCTCGATCAGTCCTACCGTGGAGTACCTGGAGCGCGCCTACGACGACGCGAAGTACGGGGCGTTCTCGAAGCGTCCGTACATGGACATCGTCCTGCCCTCGATGATCGACCCGGGCATGGCGCCGCCCGGCCGGCACGTGATGTCCATCTTCGTGCAGTATGCGCCGTACGAGCTCGATGGGGGCTGGAACGATGCTCGGCGGGAGGCTTTCGGGGACGCGGTGATCGATACGCTGTGCGAGTACGCCCCGGATCTCAGTGACCTCATCCTCCATCGCCAGGTTCTCACCCCGGCGGACATGGAGGAGACCTTCGGACTCACCGGGGGGAACATCTTCCACGGCGAGCTTTCCCTTCACCAGCTGTTCTTCCTCCGCCCCGCCCCCGGATGGGCGGACTACCGGACGCCGATCGCCAACCTGTACCTGTGCGGTTCGGGGGCTCATCCGGGAGGGGGGGTCTGCGGAGCGCCCGGTCGCCTAGCGGCCGCGAGGATTCTGAGGGACCGCCGCCGATGAGCCCACGGCACGACGTTATCGTGGTGGGCGCCGGCCACAACGGGTTGGCCTGTGCGGCGTATCTCGCCCGGGCCGGACTCCGCGTGCTGGTGGTGGAGCGCCGCGAGGTCCTGGGAGGCGCGGCCGTCACGGAGGAGTCCGTCCCCGGCTTTCGGTTCGACAGCTGCGCCCACCGGACCGGGGGCCTTCAGCCGACGCTGATCCGCGACCTCGGGCTGGCGCGCCACGGGCTGGAGCTTCGTCGGCCCGATCCGCCCGTGTTCGTCCCCACGCGCGATGGGGCTCCCCTCCTCATCTGGACGGACCCCGCCCGGACCGCCGGGGAGATCCGGCGCCGCTCGCCCGCCGATGCGGAGCGCTGGTCCCGCTTCGGGATGGCCGCCAGGCCTGCCGTGCGCTTCCTCGCCCAGGTACGCCGCATGGTCCCGCCGGATGTGCCGATGGAGGCGTCCCGGGATCTCCGCGCGCTCCTCGGGCTACTCGCCCGCCTCAGGTACCTGGGCCGGAGGGAGCTGGGCGAGGTGTTGCGGCTCCTGCCCATGTCGGCGGCGGAGCTTCTCGACGAGTGGTTCGAGTCCGAGCCGCTGCGCGGTGTGCTGGCGGCCCCGGCCGTGACCGGGTTCTTCCAGGGGCCGCGCGCCGCCGGCACCGCGTACCACCTGCTGGGCAGCCTCTCGCCCGGCCCCGAAGTGCTGCGCCCGACGGAGCTGGTGGTCGGCGGCACGGGCCGCCTGACCGCAGCCCTCGCGAGCGCCGCGCAGGCGAGCGGCGCCGAAATCCGGACCGGGGCGGAGGTGGGGCAGATCCGCACGGCCGACGGCTCGGCGACGGGCGTGGCCCTCGTCGACGGGGAGGAGATCGCCGCGCGGCGGGTCGTCTCGAACGCCGATCCGAGGCGCACCTTCCTGCAGCTGGTGCCACCGGAGGCGCTCGATCCCGCGTTCGTGCGACAGGTGGGCCACATCCGGATGCGCGGGGCCGGCGCGAAGGTGAACCTGGGATTGGCCGAGCTTCCCCGATTTACTGGGGCAGAGGGAGAGCCCGGGCTGCTGGCGGGCCTGATTCGGATCAGCCCCGGCCTCGATCATCTGGAGATGGCGTACGACGATGCCAAGTACGGCGGAATCTCCCGATCGCCAGTTCTCGAGGCCGTGCTTCCCTCCCTGACGGATTCGAGCCTCGCGCCGCCGGGCCGGCACGTGATGTCTGTGTACGTGCAGTACGCGCCGCTCGATCTCCGGGAAGGAGCGTGGGACGGGGCGCGTCGCGACGCGCTGGGCGACCTCGTCGTCCGGACGCTCGCCGAGTACGCACCGGGCTTCGAGCGGTCCGTCCTGCACCGCCAGGTGATCTCTCCGGCCGACCTGGAGGAGACCTACGGCCTCTCCGGGGGCTGCGCCGCGCACGGCGAGATGGCGCTCGACCAGCTCTTCTTCATGCGTCCGGTGCCCGGATGGGCCCGTTACCGCACCCCGGTACGTGGACTCTATCTGTGCGGGGCCGGCGCGCATCCGGGCGGGGGCGTAAGCGCGATTCCCGGCACCAATGCCGCGCGGGCCGTCCTCCGGGACGCGAGGCGAGAAGGATAGTCCGCCCGCCCGAGACCGCGCTCGCTGCACCTCAGCCCTGGGGGCCGCGCTCCAGCGGGCGGGTCAGACAGGTGGGGCCGCCGTTTCCCCTGGCGCAGATCTCGGAGCCCCGGAACGTGATCACCTGCGCGCCGGCCGCCTCGAGGCGTGCCCGCGTCAGAGGGTTTCCTTCCAGTGCCACGCAGAGGCCCGGAGCGAGCGTCAGGACGTTGCAGCCGAGAGAGCGGAACTCGGGCTCCGGAGTCTCGACAAGCCGGATCCCGCGCGCCAGCAGCCATTCGCGGAACGGGATGGGCAGCAGCGGCGAGTAGACCAGCGCCAGCTTCCGGTCGATCGGGCTCAGGATCGACATCAGGTGGAACACGTCGCCCGGCCCCCGATAATGGGGCAGCGGCACGACGGCCAGCTCGATGGCCTCGCCGAGAATGTCGTGCAGCTGACGGATGCCTTCCTCGTTCGACCGGTAGCTGCGTCCCACCGCCAGCGTGCGCTCGTCGAGCCACACCACATCGCCACCTTCCAGGAGGCCGCGGCCCGTGATCGCCCCGCGGACCGGTAGGCCCAGCTCCGCGGCGAACCGTTCGAGGGCGCGCGGCTCTTGCCGGCGCAGCGCCTTGCCCATGTTGCACAGCACCAGTCCGGCGTCCGTGGAGATGGCGGCGTCCCGCGGATAGAGCGAGTCCAGGCCCACCTGGTCGTCGCGCGGCAGACGATGGACCTCCGTCCCGAACCCCTCGAGGATCTCGAGGAAGGCATCGTACTCGTCGATCGCCGTGCGGAGGTCGGGCCGGCCCTCAAACCCGAAGTCGCGCCAGGCCCGCGCGACCGTGAGGTCGCTGACGAAGGCCTCGCGGGGGTGCTTTACGATCACCCGGCGGAGCGGCGCGACTTCGGTTTGGGTCGTCATGCCGGCTCCAAATGACGTCACCCGAGCCCGGCAGGCCAGGGCCGCGTCCTCCGGTCAGGGGCATTGCAGCCTCGGCTGATGCTCCGTATACCGATAGTCGACTGCGCTCATCGTCCCGTCCCATCAAAGGAGGCTCGCATGAGGTCGCGACTCACCCTCGCGTCGGCGCTGGCTGCCCTGCTGCTGCCGCTGACCGCGCTTGCACAGGAGGAAGAGCCCGATCCGGGCGTCTTCGGCATGTACTTCCACTGCAACCAGTCGAAGGAGGCCCGAGCCGACACGATCATCGCCGAACAGTTCGGGCCGATCCTCGATCGGCACGTGGCCGAGGGCAACATCAACTCATGGGGCTGGTACGCCCATCACACCGGAGGCCACTGGCGCCGACTGCTCTACATGGTGGGGGCCGATGTCCCCTCCGTCATGATGGCCCGCGAGGCCCTCGAGTCGGATCTGGAGGCGGAGGCCGCCGATGCGCTTCCACGGCTGATGGAGGTCTGCCCCTCGCACGACGACCAGGTGTGGGAGGTCACGGCGGCCTCGGATCCGTTGATGTCGCAGGGGCGCCCCTCCGTGGCGATGTCCACGTACATGGTGTGCGACTTCGTCGAGGAAGGCCGCACCGATGACATGGTGGAGGAGAGCCTCGCCGAGATCTACAACCGGCATGTGGCCGAGGGGACCATCACCGGCTGGAGCTGGCTCACCCACAACATCGGCGGAGAGTACCGCAGGGTTTCCGTAATCGATGCGACCGACCTGGCCTCGCTGCTCGCGGCCCGAGGCCAGATCATCGAGGACCTGTGGGAGGAAGAGCCTCTCACGATGAACGCGTTCAGCGAGATCTGCGGCTCGCACACGGACTACATCTGGGAGATGCGGATCACCAAGCCGTAGGGTTCTCTGCCGGCCGCCGAGCGGCGGTCCGGCTGCAGGCAGCGCAGAGCCCCGCCCTGGCGGGGCTCTCGCGTCAGAACCCGCGGTGCCCGGTGTCGGGATGCCGCCTGAAGGCGCGTCGCCCACGATCGGCCGGCCGGCGAGCCGCCGGCTGGCGGAGCATCAGCCCAGGGCAGCGGCGGCGGGCGGTAGCTCGGGAGGGTCGGTCTTCGCGCCTTCGGCGAGTCCCGCGTTCACCTTCTTCAGGTAGGCCTTGGGATCGTGCTGGAGGGCTCCCTCCGGCAGCCACTCCCAGGCGGGTCCCAGCTCCTTGCGGAGGCGGTCCACGTAGAACGAGGGCACTTCGGCGGTCTCGCCATCGAAGAACCGTCTCATCGCGGGATCCGTCCCCAGGGCCTCCCGGACCGCGGAATAGTACTTGATCCGCCCGAACCCCTCCGACGAGATGGCCCGAACGATGTTCATCCAGGTGGCGAACCCGCGCTTCGTGGCTCGCGCGCGCCGGCCGATGCTCCGCCACGAGAAGCTGTACTGGGTCAGGTCGATGACGTGATCGTAGAAGTCCTCCCACTCGTAGTTCAGCGGGCGGACGTTCATCGCCTGGCTGTTGTTCTGGAAGTGGAAGGGGAAGGGTATCACCCTGTCCGCCTTTTGGTATTCGAGGTTGAGCGGCGCCGCCTCTCCGAACGCCGACAGCAAGGAGTAGCCCGGAAACGCCCCCGGCGTCCTGTCGATGAACCGCTTCGTCAGCTCGAACGGCTCCGGTCCCTCGTCCGTGTCCAGCCCGAGCACGAAGTTCGTCTGCACGTAGGGGACATACTCGAGGATCGTGTTCACATGGTCCGAGACCGCTTCCACCTTTGCCAGCCCCGTCTCGGCGCCCGTCTTGGATTTGTTGCCCAGCGTGTACCAGGACTCGATGCCCGGCAAGAGCGCCTTGAAGCCGGCATCCCGGAGCCGCCGCAGGCGCGGCTCCGCGAGGAGCGACAGGCTGCTCTCGGCCACGAAGGACAGCTTGCCGTCACCGTTCGCGGCCTCGATCGCCTCCATGTAGTCGTCGAAGCGGACCCCGAAGTTGGGGTCGTGCCAGCCTACCCAGGCGCCGGGCATCGTGCGGACGAGAAACTCGAGGTCTTCCCGAATCTCGTCCGCATCCAGCGGCTGGTACTTGATCGTCGAATCGATGCAGAAGCTGCAGGTATAGGGGCAGCCGAGGCTGGCGATCATCGGCACCCCCTTCACGCTCGTCGGTGCCTTGGCCAGTGTCGGCTGAATGAACTTCCAGCGCTCCCTCACGCCCGGCAGCCGGGCCGGCTGCCGGGCGGCGCTCAGGTGCTCGCCGTACGGCCGGTGCGGTGCGCAGTCCCGAAGCACGGCCTCGATCGTCGAGCGGTCCGTGAGACCGAGCACGTAGTCGAAGTACTTCCGCGCGTCCTCCGGATAGCAGCGCGCATGAGGCCCTCCGAGCGCCGTCACCGCGCCCCGCGACCGGAACAGGTTGCTGACCGCGTAGGCGAGCTGCCCGGCCTGGGAGAACGCGCTGATGAACACGATGTCGGTGTCCGACGGGAGCTCCTCGAGGAGGTTCTCGAACCCCGTGTAGCACACGTAGTGGACGTCGTGGCCCAGCTGCTCGGCCCAGACGGCGACCGCCTGGGGCATGAGGCCCGCGAGGTTCGGGTGCATGAGGCGCGCGTAGAGGGAGCGCATCGGGGCCTTGGCGACGAGGTCGACGACGCCTACGCGGAGCCTCTTCAAGGGCGCTCACCGTCCGGTGTCGCGGACCGGTCAAGCTGCTGCATCGGGTGCCTTTCCCCCCGCGGCAAGGCGGGACGCGGAGAATCCGAGTTCACCTGCAATCCCCCATTATACGGTGAGAGAAGCGTTCTGTCCCCTCATCCCGCTGACGACGACGAACTCGCCGGGGATCCGGTACCCTCCGTCGACCCGGTACGGCTCGATCGAGGCCAGATACTCCGCGTGGGCGCCGGCACGATCCGCCTCGTCGAAGCGCGCGTAGGCCATGGCGACCGGTCCGCCCGCGAACGCCGCGCCTAGCGCGTCGTCCGGCCCGTCGTATTCGAGAACGGTGTCGATCCGCTCCGTATCGATCTGCTGAAACCCCGCCGCCCGATAGGTGAGGGCCAGCGCCTCCCCGGTCCCGAGCTGAAAGAACAGGGGACAGACCTCGGTGCTCACACGCGCGTCCACGATCGGGAAGATCTCGGCCCAGCCGCACCTCTTCCTCGAGCCCCAGACGGCGCTTACGGCCCGTCCGCCCGGCCTGAGCACCCGGTGCATCTCGCGAAGGGATCGCTCCGGATCCGGCACGTACATCAGCCCCAGGCCACAGAGCACGGCGTCGAAGGTGGCATCGGGGAAGCTGAATGCCTCGGCGTCCATCCGCTCCGAACGCACGTGCGCGATGCCCCGATCCGCAGCCTGCCGCGCCACCTGCTCGACCATCCGGTCGGATATGTCGATGCCGACGACCTCCCCGGCCGGGCCCACGGCGTCGGCCGCGGGCAGCGTCACCAGCCCCGTGCCGCAGGCCACGTCCAGCACCTTCTCCCCCTGCCGCAGCCCTGCCATGCGGAGAAGCAGCGACTGCGCCGGCTCGAGCTGGCGCTTCCAGTAGCGCTCGTAGTGCCGAGCGGACCGGTCCCAGCCGTATCGCTGCACCCTGCGCTGAAGCCTCGCGTCCACGTTTCCTCCTAGCGGCTCGCCCCCTCGAATCGCACTTCCCGGCAAACGCGCTGGGGCTCCGTGAAGATCTTGAGGTAGACGCAGTGCGCCTCCGCATCCTCGAGCGCCGCCAGCACCTCGTGCTCGGGTGCGTCGCTCCGCACGGAGACGACATACCGGATCTCGCTGTACGCGACGGGGATGTTTTCGTCCAACCCGTACTGTCCGCGCACGTCGTAGTCCGCCTGCACCTCGACCTCCAGCGAGTCGATCGGGACCCCGCGTCGGGCCGCCCACAATCCGTACGCGATCGCCAGGCAGGAGCCGAGCGCGCCACGCCCGATCACCCCGGGGTTGGGGCCCGCGTCGTTCCCGCCCGCCCGGCCGGGCATGTCCACCGTCAGCGACCAGGCGCCGTCCTCCACCCGGCAGGTCAGGCCATCGACCATGCGCACCTTCGTCACCGCCGTGCCCCGGCCCACCGAGTCGCGACGCTTCATGGCCTCGATCCCCCGGTCAACGGACGTCCGGATCCGCTCGACCGCCGCGGCGGGCAGAACCGGGGTGCGCTCCATCGTCCTCTCGCTCATTCCTCCTCCGAGCCCGTAGGCGTCTGCGGGCGCGGTCAGAAGCGCGACGCCGCAAGCTGCGTGTCGGCTCCGGACCAGGCCGTCTCGAAGCGTGCTCGTACGCTGTCCGCCTCGGCTTCCGCTCCCTGGGCAGACAGCGCCTGGGCGAGGCCGTAGAGCGACCAGCCGTTCTCCGGGAAGCGCTTCAGGTCCTCCCGATACGCTGCTGCGGCATCCGCCGGCCGCCCGGCCTCGAGCAGGGCGAGGCCGAGCGAGTGGCGGAGCGGATAGTACCATAGCGGTGGTTCCTCGTAGAGCATGCTGTCCTCGATCTCGACCGCGGCCGTGAAGTGCTCGACGGCCATCGCCGGGTCTCCTGTGCGGAGCGCCATCTCGCCCGCCAGCGCGAGCCGGGCGATCGCGATCACCTCGTTGGTGCCCAGCCCGTCTTCTCCCTCCCCCGAGTCGGCCAGCAGCTGCTCGATCTCGTCCAGCTCCGCTGCCGCGTCGGCGGGGCGCCCGGTGGCTGCCAGAGCGACCCCGCGAGCGTACCGGGCCATGGCGGTTGCGGTCCGAAGGTCCTCGGGCGGCATTGGCGCCTCGAGCACGGGCTCCCAGCGGCCAAAGGTCACCTGGGCGAGTTGGGGAAGCACGAGCACGTTCTGGATCCAGTAGATCTGCTTCGCCACCTCATGGGGCACTTTCGGGGCGACGGTGCGCGCGGCGTACAGTGCCTTCTCGCTCATCCCCGCCATGGATGCCGCGAACCACATGAAATGGTAGTTGTGCGGGTAGTAGGCCGTCGGGTAGAGACCGCCGCCGGGTTGCTGGTCGGCGATGTACTGTTCGTCCTCATGCACCGCGTGCTCGTTGGCCCGCACGGCATCCGCGTACCGTCCGACCCTGATGTAGATGTGGCCGGGCATGTGGACGATATGGCCGGCGCCCGGCATCAGCGCCGCCAGCCGGTCGGCGCACTCTACCGCGCGCTCCGGATAGGCGGCTTCCACCGAGTGGATGTAGTAGTGGCAGGCTCCGGGGTTATCGGGGTCGAGCTCGAGTGCACGAGTCAGCGCGGCGAGAATCTGCTCCGTTCCCGGCCTCGGCTGATGGTCTTCATCCCAGTAGTCCCAGGGGCTCAGGTTCATGAGGGAAGCGGCGTACAGCGTGAGCACGTCGCCGTCATCCGGATGGGCCGCTGCGACATCGGCCATGGCCCGCGCGTAGGCGGAGTCGAGGCTCACCCGGTTCTTCCCGGGATCCGGACCGTACCGGGCGGCCAGCGCCGCGATGAGGTCACGCTCCGCCGGCCCGGCATTCTCCGACAGCTCCACCGCCCTCTGCACCGCGGCATAAGCCCGGCGGCCGCTCTCGGTCTCCAGCGGCGCATTGATGTTGTTTCCCGATGCCAGGGCGATGCCCCACCAGCAGATGGGGCAGTGAGGGTCGTAGCGCAGCGCCTCCTCGTAAGCTCGGATCGCCTCGGCGTGGTTGAACGCGTACTGGAGCCGCAGTCCCTGGTCGAAATAGCTCTGCGCCCGGGCGGATCCTGTCGAGATCGCGCGGTGGTAAGTCCCCAGCCGGTCGAACAGCGGTACCGATCCGGGGGCCCCTTCGAGCGGCGCGGCGTAGCGGGCGATCAGGGCGGCCTCGTTCGGAACCTCCGCCGCCTCGTCCGTCCGGGGCGCGCGGTCGGCGCAGGCCATGGCGAGGACGGCGGCGGCCAGGGTGGCGTACAGCGCCGCCTGCAGGCTCCCGGGCCTCCACGCCATCGTGTCGGCGAGCTTCATGCTTCCTCTCCCTCTCTCGGCTTCGAGCGCGGATTCGATTCGGCTGCCGGGTCCAAGCCGGGTCAACCGGTGGGCACCAACCGATGGATGCGGAAAACGTCGACGTCGCCGGCCATCGACATTGGCCGGAATGAAAATCATGATGGCTGTCGATCGCCGGGCGGGGAAGGCTTTTCCGTTGCCCGGCGGATCCCCGCGACAGAGGATTAGGGCATGAACGCTGCCAATCCGCGCTCCATCGCCTGCATCGGCGGGGCGAGCGTCGACCGCCGCTGCATCGTGTCGGGACCGCTACGCCCCGGCACGTCGAACCCGGTGGTCTGCGAGACCCGAGCGGGCGGCGTGGCCCGCAACGTGGCAGAGGCCCTGGCGCGGCTCGGTTGCGATGTCGCGCTCTTCTCGATCGTGGGGGAGGACGAGCCGGGCCGGCGCCTGCTGGCGGACCTGCGGGGCGCCGGAGTCGACACGAGCGGCGTCAGACGGTCCTCGCGGCATCCCACGGGCGACTACACGGCCGTCCTCGGACCCAGCGGCAGACTGGAGTTCGGCCTCGCCGACATGGCGATTCTCGACGAGGCGGACCCGACCTGGGCAGAGGGCCTTGCCGCCCCGCTCGCCGACCGGGAGCTCTGGTTCGTGGACTCCAACCTGAGTGCCGAGACGATCGAGCGGCTTCTGGCATTCAGGAGCCCGGGGACCACCATCCTCGCGGACCCGGTCTCGGTGGTGAAGGCGGATCGGCTTTGCCCGGTCCTTCCGCTCCTCGAAGCGGTATTCCCCGACCGTCAGGAGCTCGAGCGGCTGACCCGCATGCAGGTGAGGAACGAGGCGGAGGTCGCCGCGGCGGCGGCGCGGCTGCTGGAGCTGGGTCCCGCGGCGGTGATCGTCACCCTCGGGGCGGAAGGGGTCTACGTGGCCGATCGGGAGCGCCGCGAGGCCGTGCCTCCCATCGTCCCGCACGGGCGTCTGCGCGACCCGACCGGTGCGGGTGATGCCCTCATAGCCGGCTACATCTACGGCCTGGTTACCGAGGAGCCCGACCCGGTGAGGCTCGGGCTGGCGGCAGCGAGCGTGGTGCTCGAATCGGGCGGGGCGCTGTCGGAGATCTCCGCGCCGAGCATCCGCGAGCGGGCCCGGGCCGGCTGATCGGCGTGCGTGGCCGGGGAGAGGCTCGAGGGCGCGATCGCCTGCGAGACGGCGGGCCGATCGAGATCCGTCCCGAGGTGCGCGAGCAGCTGGAGCGGGGCGGCGCCGTTGTCGCCCTGGAGTCGACCGTCATCGTCCACGGCCTGCCCGCACCGCACAACCTGGAGTGTGCAGCCCGGATGGACGCGGCGGTGCGGGAGGGCGGTGCCGTACCGGCCCTGGTCGCCGTGCTGGATGGTCGCATCTGCGTGGGGCTCGGCCCGGAGGAGGTGGCGGCGCTGGCGCGCGGGCCGCGGATCCCGAAGGCGAGCACGCGAGACCTCGCCGTGCTGTCCGCCGCCGGCGGCTCGGGAGCCACGACCGTGGCGGCCACCGCCTTTGTCGCCCGCCGCACAGGGATCGAGGTCATGGCTACGGGGGGGATCGGGGGCGTTCACCGGGGGACCGGGCGACGTCTGGACATCTCGGCCGACATCCTCGAACTGGGGAGGACTTCCGTCGCCGTGGTGTGCTCCGGAGCCAAGGCCATCCTGGACCTGCCGGCGACCCTCGAGGCGCTCGAGGCCGCCGGCGTTGCCGTTGCGGGCTACGGTACCGATGAGTTCCCGGCATTCTACGCTCGGGAGAGCGGGTTGCGGCTGGAGCACCGGATCGATTCCCCCGCCGAGGCGGCGCGGCTCATCCGGCGGCTGGGCGAGCTCGGCCTGTCCGGCGGTGTCCTACTCTGCAACCCCCCACCGCGCGGGTCGGCTCTGCCCGGTCAGCAGGTCGAGGCCATGGTCGAGGCCGCGGTGAAGGCGGCCGAGCAGGCCGGCATCCACGGCAAGGCGGTCACGCCTTTCCTTCTCGGCCGGATCGCCGAGCAGACTGCCGGACGGGCGGTCAAGGCAAACCGGGCGCTGCTGGAGCAGAATGCCCGCCTGGCCGGCCTCATCGCGTCGGCCTGCGCATCCGCCGAGGAGGGCCAGCTTGCCGGCTAGGAAGCCGGCAGAGCGGTCAGACCGGAGGGGGCGAAGACCTATCGCGCCGCCTCGGTTTTCGAGCAGTCGGAGAACTGGAGGGAGGTGTGATTTTCCGGCACCTGACGGGGTCAGAAGCTGCAGCTTGATTGCGGGAAGGACGTGAGGCCCGGGTGAACGGTGTCGTCCCGTTCCGGGAGGCACTGCGCGCCTGGGTGAGGGTGGCGGTCAACAGCTTCGGCGGCCCCGCCGGACAGATCGCCGTCATGCAGACGATCCTGGTCGACGAGAAGCGCTGGGTGAGCCAGGGTCGGTTCCTCCATGCGCTCAACTACTGCATGCTCCTTCCGGGCCCCGAGGCGCAGCAGCTGGCGACCTACACCGGCTGGCTCCTCCATGGCTGGCGCGGTGGCCTGGTGGCGGGCGGGTTGTTCATCCTGCCGGGCTTCCTGTCGATCCTTCTGCTGAGCGTGCTCTACGCCAGCTTCCGCGATGCCAGCCTCGTGCAGGCCTTCTTCTACGGCCTCAAGCCGGCCGTGCTCGCGATCGTCGTGGTGGCTCTGGCGCGCCTCGGACGCCGGGCCCTGACCAACCGGCTGATGGCCGGTCTGGCCGCCGCCGCCTTCCTGGCGATCTATGCCTTCGACCTCTCCTTCCCGATCATCATCGCCGGGGCGGGCCTGATCGGAGCGGCAGCCGGAAGACTGCGTCCTCCATGGGCCGAGATCCCCGGGGATCTCGGCCGCGACGCCGACGAGGCTACCGTCCTCCCCGCGTGGGGGCGCACGCTGCGCACGGCTGCCATCTGGCTGGCGATCTGGTGGCTGCCGGTGGGAGCGCTGGCTGTCGTGCTGGGCGGAGCCGACATCTTCGTCACCGAGGGAGTCTTCTTCAGCAAGACGGCCGTCGTCACGTTTGGCGGCGCCTACGCGGTGCTCGCCTATATCGCCCAGAAGGCAGTCGCCACCTACGGCTGGCTGGCTCCCGGGGAGATGCTGGATGGTCTGGGGATGGCGGAGTCCACGCCGGGGCCCCTCATTCAGGTGGTGCAGTTCGTCGGCTTCATGGGCGCGTACCGCAACCCGGGTCTTCTCCACCCCATGCTGGCGGGCCTGATCGGATCGGTCGTCACGACCTGGGTGACGTTCGCGCCGTGCTTTCTGTGGATCTTCGTCGGCGCACCCTACATCGAGCACCTGCGCGGGCGGCGTTCGCTCGGCGCGGCGCTCTCGGCGATCACCGCCGCCGTGGTGGGCGTGATGCTCAATCTGTCGGTCTGGTTCGCCGTCCACGCCCTGTTCACCGGCACCCGCACGGTCCGCGACCTGGGCATGGATCTTCTCCTTCCCGTGTGGAGCACCGTGGATCCCGTGGCGGTGGCCCTCGTGCTGCTCGCCCTCGTGGCACTCACCCGGTTCCGCGCGGGGATGCTGCCCGTGCTGGGGCTCAGCGCCGCCGCTGGGCTCCTCTATCGGCTGGCGGTCGGGCCGTAGCCGGAGCGTTCAGCCGAGAGGCCGCACCAGGAGCTCCTCCGCGATCTCCGGGTCGAGCGCCAGCTCGGTCTCCCCGATCTTGACGACGCAGGAGGGACGTCGCTGGATCAGCATCACCTCGGCACCGGCGACGAGCCCGAAGGCGGAGAGCGTCCCGTAGCGCGATCCCTTGCGCTCGCCCATGCATACGACGCTCGCCGTCTCGCCGGGCTCCAGGGCGCTCACCGACCGTACGTCGGGCGGAAGCCGCGAGGGCTTGGCTTCACGCGACAACAGCCGTCTGAGCCAGGATCGCCGCCTCGGTGCATCGGGGAACTCGTAACCGCAGTTGGAGCAGCGCACGAGGTTGCAGAGGGAGCCGAGCGGGCAGCCGTGTCCGCACAGCGTATCCTCGCGGTCGAACTCGTACCCGCACATCGGGCAACTCACCCACACCGAGCCCTCTGCGGCCGCCAGCCGCAGCTCCGCGCTGCCTAGAGGGGGAGCCATCGTCCCAGACGGTAGACGAGCCCGCCGACCAAGAAGGCGAACGGGAAGATGAACGCGGACATCCTGAGGGCCGTCTTCGTGCCGTGCTCGCGGGCGATCATCAGGAACGTGGCCACACAGGGCATGAAGAGGGTGATCGTGACCATGGCAACGAAGATCTGCAGCGACGTGAGGATCGGATCGGAGGCCGTGACCGCA
This sequence comes from Gemmatimonadota bacterium, assembly GCA_020351855.1. Lineage (GTDB taxonomy): Bacteria > Gemmatimonadota > Gemmatimonadetes > Palauibacterales > Palauibacteraceae. Next base: position 2,857,307 of record CP070670.1, on the reverse strand, counting down.
TCGAGAATGTATACGGCCCCGAAGTCCCGACGCATGAAGCCGACGAGGAAGGCGTTGGCCATCTCGCTCGGAAGGCCCAGCCAGCCGGTGACGATGGGTTGGGAAGCTCGGCCGATCGCCTCCAGCAGCTGGAGCCGATCCAGGAGGAAGAGGAGCGCGGTTCCGATCACGAAGATCGGCATGACTTCCTTCAGGTACCACTCGAGACGGCTCAGCGTCTTGACGGTCACGTTCGAGAGCTGGGGCCGCCGCATCGGCGGGATTTCCAGGATGAACTCGCTCGTCTCTCCACCGAACACGCGCGCGCTCAGCCACCCCACGGCGAGGAGAATGCCGATCACGAGCCCCAGCCATACAATCGCCCCCGCCGGCGATAGCGTGGCCATCATCGCGAGCAGTACTCCCAGCTGGGCGGAGCAGGGTACCGCCAGGGCGAGCAGCATCGTGGTCACGACCCGCTCCTTGCGCGTCTCGAGGATGCGCGTCGTCATCGTGGCCATCGTCGCGCACCCCAGACCGAGGATCATGGGGAGCACGGCCTTTCCGTTCAGGCCGATCCGGCGCAGCGTCCGGTTCAGCATGATCGCCATCCGCGAGAAGTATCCGGAGTCCTCCAGGAGGCTGAACACGAGGAAGAACGTCGTGACGATCGGCAGCACGATGGCGAACGCGTAGCTGAGCGCCATCGTGATCAGCCCGTACTCGCCGACCAGGAAATCGTGCACGAAGCGGAACACCTGCTGGATGGGGCTCGAGGACGCGTCGGGCGGCACCGTGTAGGCCGGCATCACGGCGCTCTTCTCGAGCATCCCGATCTCCACTTCGTGGGCGGGCGACATCGGAAGAGCGATCGGCTGCCGGATGAGCTCGGTGAGGTGCTGATGCGGGAAGGGCAGGACGCGATCCGTGGCCTGAATGGCCAGCGGGTTCAGGCGCTGATTGAAACCGCCCACCTCGAGCAGGTCGACCAGCGTGCCCGCACCGAACAGGCCGACGAACCAGAATACCGAGAACAGCACCGCGGCAAGGAAAAAGAGCCCCTTGACCGGATGCATGGCCCAGAACCCCAGTCTGACCTTGAAGGACGGCTTCGCTGGGGGGGCGATCGAGTAGGTCTCGGCCAGGATCCCCTTCACGCGCTCGAGGCGCAGTCGATTCGCCTCGTACGGATCCGGACGCGCCTCGGGCGGAACGATCGGGAGGGGCCGCACGGTTTGGGGCGAGGCCCGATCGTTCCGCCCGTTGCCGGCCCGCGCCGCATGGTCCCCGTTCAGCCGGGAGGTCCGCGCTTGCGGCACGGCTGCCGCGACGGCTGCCGTTCCGTAGTCCCGCAGCGCGATCGTCTCGACGACCGGGATTCCGAGGATCTCGGCCAGCCGGTCCGAGTCGATCCGCCCTCCTCGCTCCTCCAGCTCGTCCAGCATGTTGAGGACGAGCACCATCGGCCTTCCGAGCTCCGCCAGCTGAAGGGTCAGCAGCAGCGCCCGCCTGAGGTTCTTGGCGTCCGCCACCTGCACGACGGTGGCGTCCGGGTTCTCCTGCAGGATCTCCAGGGTGACCCTCGCATCGTCGCTGCGCGGGAGGAGGTCGTTGAGGCCGGGCGTGTCTACGACGTCGGTCGTGCGCCCGTCGAAGCGGGCGCGAGCGCGCACCACCTCGACTGTCGTGCCGGGGTAGTTCGACACCGTGACGTACCGCTGCGTGAGGTTCCTGAAGAGAACGCTCTTGCCCACGTTCGGGTTGCCGACGAGGAGGATAGTCCCCCTTCCGTCGTCGCGCCGATCCTGTGCCTCGAGTGTGTCGCCTTCAACCGCGCAGTGCGTCACGCGTCTTCTCTCCCCCGTTTCGCCTGGATGCGTTCGCCGAGGATCTTAACCTAGTTGAGAACGATTCTCAACGCCGTGGCGGGAGGATCTGTCGCCGGCCCGCGCGGCCGGTGAAGGGGCAGGCGGGGACGGGCGGAGTGGTGCTCTGCGCGGGCGGTGTGGCGCTCAGCGGGCGCTGCGGAGCTGCGCCAGGCGAGCGGCGGTCTCGCGTGTGTCGGGGTGCTCCTCTCCGAGCACGGCGGTCCGGATCTCGAGGGCGCGTTCCCAGGCGACGCGTGCCTCCTCCGCCTCTCCCCGAGCCGCCAGGGCGGCGCCGAGCCCGTGGAGCCCCTGCGCGACGTCGGGGTGACCGCCGCCGTGAGCCGTCTCCGAGATCGAGATGGCCCGGCGGCAGAGCCCCTCGGCTTCCTCGGCCTGGCCGAGCGCCAGACGGGCATCCGCCAGCTTCCAGAGCGTCTCCGATACCGCGGGGTGATCGGGCCGCGTGGTCTTCTCCCGCATCGCCAGCGCCTGCTCGTGCAGCGTCGCCGCCTCCGCGTACTCGCCTGCCCGATAGTGCACCATGCCCAGACCATCGAGGCTGGAGGCGACCTCCTGGTTCTCCTCGCCGACCGTCTTCCGGAGAATCGACAACGACCGCCCGTACAGCTCGGCGGCCGCCGAGGCATTGCCGCGGCGCAGCGCCACCTGCCCCAGCCCGCGCAGGGCTCTGGCCGTCTGCGGGTGCTCCGAGCCGACGATCGCTTCGAGGGCGGCGAGGCCCACGCGGTAGTTTTCCTCCGCCTCCCCGTAGCGGGCGAGCCGCACGTACAGGCCCGCGAGGGTGAGATAGTCCCAGGCGACGGCGAGGTGCTCTCTTCCGAAGGCGCCTTCCTCGATGGCGATCGTCCTCCTCAGGTAGGATTCGGCCGCCGCGTAGTCGGCCATCAGCAGATATCCGAGCGCCAGGTTCTTGTAGGCCAGCGCGGTCTCCGGATGATCGGGCCCGAACACTCCCGCGCGGATCGCTGCGGAGCGCAGGAAGTAGGCTTCCGACTCTTTCATTCTGCCCTGCCGGCCCTTCAGGCTGCCGAGGTTCAGCAGCACCGACGCCACCGAGCGGTGCTCCGGGCCCAGGCTTGCCTCGAAAATGGCCAGGGCTCGCTGCAGCATGGGCTCGGCCTCTTCGTCCCGCCCCATACGGCCGACGGTGGTGGCCATGTCCGACAGGGTGACGGCGACGTCCGGGTGATCCGGACCCAGCGTCTTCTCGCGGATCCGCAGCGCTTGGCGGAACGCATCCTCCGCCTCGGAGAGCCGGCCCTGCCTCGCGAAGATCGCCGCCAGTCCGTTCCAGCTGGAGGCCACCGCCGGATCCTCTGGCCCCAGCGCGGCCTGGCGGATGGCGAGAGCCCGCTGCTCGAAAGCGATGGCCTCTTCGTACCGGCTCTCCCGGCGCGCCACATCGGCGCGCATGCCGAGCGTCCTTGCGACTTCGAGATCCTCCGTTCCCAGCGCTTCTTCGAACGTCGTGAGCGCCCGGACGTAGAGCGTGTCCGCCCCGATGAGGTCGCCCCGATCCGCATGGAGTTGACCTAGACTCCGAGCGCTGGCTGCGACCTCCGGGTGCTCCGCCCCTAGCTGGCCGGTACGGACGGAGAGTGCGGACTCGAGAAGCGGCTGCGCCCGATCGTAGAGGCCGAGCTTGGTGTAGATGTCTCCGATCGTGCCCATGAGGCGCGCCTGGACGAGCGGCTGGTCCCCGAGCTCCGTGGCGATCCGGGCGGCTCCCTCGTCCAGGATTTCGCGCGCGGTGATCGTGTTCCCGAGCGCCTCCCCCGGGTCAGACACCTCGAATAGATCCACGAGAAAATCGGAGACCTGGTGCGCCGTCTCGGCTTCCGCGCGCGCGACCGCCTCGGCGCGGCCGGCCCTGACCATCCCGATGGTAGCGAGCACCACCCCGCCTAAGAGGGCGATCGCGACCGCCGCCGCGGCCGTCACCCCGGCTCTGTGGCGGCCGACGAACTTGCGCGCCCGATAGGCCGCCGAGTCGCCCTGAGCGATGACCGGCAATCCCGCCAGATGCCGCTCCACGTCCTCTGCCATCTGCTCGGCGGAGGCGTAGCGGCGGCCCGGCTCCTTGCGCAGCGCCATGAGCACGATACGGTCCAGGTCTCCGCGAAGTGCGCGCTGCAGGCGCTGGGACTCCGGTCCGGCATCGGGCGCGACCGCGCCGCTCGGCCTCGACGGCTCCTCTTCCGTGATGATGCGCTCCGCCTCGGCCGCTGTCCGCCCGATCAGCTGGAAGGGACGCCGCCCGGCGAGCAGCTCGTAGAGCACGACGCCCAGCGCATAGACATCGGCGGCGGTCGTGATCGGCTCGGCCCGGACCTGCTCGGGGCTCGCGTACTCCGGCGTCATCAGGAGAAGGCCGGTACGGGTCTCCGGTGCGCCACCCTCGAGGAGCGTCGGGTCGAGGATCTTGGCGATCCCGAAATCGAGGAGCTTCACGTGCCCATCGGGCGTGACCAGGATGTTGGACGGCTTCAGATCGCGGTGAACGATGAGATTGCGATGGGCGTGCTGAACGGCTCGGGCGACGGTGCAGAAGAGCTTGAGGCGCTCGCGCAGGCCCAGGAGCTTTCGGCTGCAGAACGCGTCGATCGGCAGGCCGTCCACGTACTCCATGACCAGGTAGGGGCGACCATCGTCGGTGACGCCGCCGTCGAGGAGTGCGGCGATGTTGGGGTGGCTGAGCGCGGCGAGGATCTGGCGCTCGGTCTAGAACCGGCGGCCGAGCTCCGAAGCCTCCGGTCCGCGCCGAATCATCTTGAGGGAGACCCGTTGCCTGAACTGACCGTCCGCCCGCTCCGCGAGGTAGACCACCCCCATCCCGCCGCGTCCCAGCTCGCGGACAATCCGGTAGGGTCCGACCCGCATGCCATCGCCGGGCGCAGTCCGAGCCTCACGCCGGTCGTCCGCCGGCCCGGCTGGCGGAGGGGGTCGCTCGGGTCTCTCGGCGTCCAGCAGTCCGGCTGTCCTCGCGTGCGCCCTGAGGAGCCGCTCGACCTCTCCTTGCAGCTTCCGGTCGTCGCCGCAGGCCTTCCGGAGAAAGGATGCCCGGTCCTCCGCGGGCCGGTCGAGGGTGCCCTCGAACAGCTCCTCGACGCGGCGTCGCCGATCCGCGTCCACTACGATTCCGCTTCCGGATACAGCTCGCGATACAGCCAGGCCCTGGCCTTCACCCAGTCACGCCGCACCGTCCGCTCGGACACCTCCAGCAGGGCAGCGATCTCCGCTTCCTCAAGCCCGGCGAAGAACCGGTACTCCACGACCTGTCGCTGTCTCGGCTCGAGCCGTTCGAGAGCCCGGTCGAGGGTGAGGATCTCCTCGGGGCGGAAATCCAGCGCCCGATGACCGTCGGCGAGCGTCGTGACCTCCCAGCCCCCCCCGCGCTTGGCCGCCATGTGGCGCCGCGCGTGGTCCACCAGAACCTGTCGCATCGCGTGGGCCGCGATCGCGAGGAAGTGGGCCCGATCGGCAGCCTCCACGCGACCTCCGCCCGCCAGCTTCACGTACGCCTCGTGGACGAGAGCGGTGGCGTGGAGCGTGTGATCGGGCCGCTCGCGCCACATCTGTCGACGAGCGAGGTCACGGAGCTCGTCGTACACGAGAGGTAGGAGTCGGTCGAGCGCCTCGCGCTCGCCATCGCGAACGGCTTCCAGAAGCCGCGTCACGTCACCGGGGGGTGTAGCATCGCCCGTGTTCACGGTGAACCCGCGCCCGTCATTCTGCCTGCTGCCTCCGACTGGTTCCGACTCGCGGCGTCACCTGCGCCGGCCGGCGGGGGAACGGCAATCTGCGATCTCCCCCGGCGCCCTACAAGACGGGCGCCCTCCGGAGAGCCGTGGCAAGCCGCGTCTCGGTCACGGCATCCCGCTGCTCGTCCGACCCGTCAAAATTCCCTCCCGGATGCGCCGGGCGCCCTCCGCCGCATCGGCCTGCTCCACGATCGAGTACCGCACGCTCTCCGAGTGGTCCAGCGGCACGCTCAGGGTGATGACCTCGTCCCCGCGCCTCACGTCGATCTCGACGGGGCTTCCGGCCGCCTCGCGCCCGTACCGCTGACGGAAGCCCGACAGAGAGGCCGCGTCCCGCACCTCGATCTCGCCCACCCTGAGCAGGTAATCGCCCGAACGGACGCCGGCTGCCGCCGCCCGGCCGTCATCGTCGAGCCCCACGACGCGCACGCCCCGCGCGTCCGGCTCCACGCGGAAGCCGATCTGCGGGTAGCGGGCCGTGTCCGCCACGAGGGCCAGGCCCGCCAGCGGCAGGACCGTCTCCCACGGATACGGCTCGCGGCCGTCTATGTAAGACGCGCTCAGCCGCTGGACATCGATCACCGGATCGCCGCCCGCGGCCTCCAGCACAGCCGCCCACCATTGATCCTCGGTAAAGCCCTGGCCCCGCAGGAACGTCGCCTCGTACAGCGAGCGCATTACGTCATCCAGCGACGCACGGTTGCCCGAGCGGTGGCGGATGAGGATGTCGAGCATCAATCCGACCAGCGAACCCTTGGGGTAGTAGAGGAACGCCGTACCGTCATCCGGCTCGATCCAGGTGGAGAGCGACGCGTCTTCCAGAGCGACGGGGGGTGCCCGGCGCACCGTGCTGATCTTGTTCGCCGTGAGGTGATAGAACCCCTCCGGCTGCACGACTCCACCCCGCACCAGAGCCAAGTCGGCGTAGTAGTCGGTGATCCCCTCGCTCACCCAGAGAAGCGTGGTGAGCTGGGGCCGATCGTACTCGTAAGGCGTGAGCTCCGCCGGCCTCAGCCGCTTGACGTTCCAGGCATGGAAGATCTCGTGGGCGAGCACCGAGGCGAGGATCGGGTTGCCAATGAGCTGGCGCGTGTAGATCCCCAGGTGCGAGTTGGAGTGCTCCAGGGCGGCACCGCCCGGGTACTCGTCGGGGAAGACCATCAGGATGGTGTAGCGGTCGAAGGGGGTCTCTCCGAACACCGCCTGCAGCGGGGGCATGATGTCACGGACCTGCTGCCATACCGTGGACCGCTCATCCCCCGCCAGAACTCCTTCCGGGTAGCTCGCGAGCCTGTACCAGCGCCCGTCGATCCGGGCGCTGTCGAGGTCGAAGCGTCCGATGAACGTCGGCATGTCCACGGCCTCGTGATAGTCGCGGGCCGAGTAGTCACCCGGATTCGCGGCCGGCTCCAGCCCCGTGGACACGCCCCAGCCCGGCTCGGTGCGGATCGTGACGTCGACCGGGAAGTCGTAGCCCTGGCCCTCCGGATAGAGAAACAGGTTCGCTCCGTTGAAGTACGCGAAATCGTCCGCGGACCAGGACATGCCCGTGTCGAGCGTGTCGGCCCGGTAATCGAAGCTCACCGTCACGGTCCGCGCATGCTCGGGGTGTAGACGCCAGCTGTCGTAGTCCGCCTTGTCCCAGCGGACGGCGTTGCCGTCCGATTCGGCCTGGAACCCCCGCACGTGCCGGGCGAAGTGATCGAGCTCGTACGATCCCGGGGTCCAGGCGGGAAGCGACAGGATGACCGGGCCGTCCTCCGAAACGTCGAACGTCATGTCGACGTGCAGCGATCGGTGAGTGGCCGTCCGCTCGTCGAAGGTCACCGTGTAGCGGATGTTCTCCACGGTCGGGTCCCCCGCCTGGTGGGCGTGGGGTAGCGGTGCATCGATGGTCTGGAGCGACTGCTGCGCGAGACCCGGGCGAGGGGCCAGGATGGTCACGAGCACGATCCACCGGCTGCACCGGCCGGCGGACAGCCTCGGATGTTGAGGACGCATGGCGGTCCCTCCCGCTTGGCTTGGGGCGATGTGCGGATCTGCTGCCCACTGTACGTTCGAGCGTGGGAAACGTTGCGCGGAGCCGGGCGGGCGTCACCGATCGGACAACCATCGCCTGCGCTGAGGCCGGCCGCGTATGATCAGGCATACAGTGGGGCGTCGCATCCGATCGTGCCCCACATTGGCGGTCGGCGCCCGCTCGAGCGCCCCGGGAGGAGCCGTGGAAGGATCCACCGAGAGAGAGCTTCGGACTGCAGCCGTTCGGAGGAGCCATGAGTAGCCATCTGCCCGTACCGGCGACGACATCGCGCTGGGAACTCGTGCGCGACGCCCTCGTCTTCCAGGGCAAGCTGTTCGTGGATGGGCTGCGGGACGCCGCGATGATTCCGCTGTCCATCGTAGCCGCCGTGATGGACCTGCTCGGGATCGGTGCCCGTGCAGGCCGCAATTTCTACGACGTCGTCCTGTTCGGACGCCAGACGGAGCGCTGGATCAACCTGTTCAGCGCGGCCGATCGTCTCCTGCCGGAGGGCACGGCGGACAGCCCCCCGTCCGGCCTCGATGTTCTCCTTCAGCGGCTGGAGGACATGGTTGTCGAGGAGTATCAGCGAGGGGGCATCACGACGTCGGCCAAGGCCGCCGTGGATCGGGCCCTCGACAACCTTCAGCGTCCGGAAAGACGATAACCCTGCGCTCGCTCCCCAAAGTGGAGCTGCACCTCCACCGCGAGATTCATCTGGAGGTGTGCCCCACATCCAACGTGCAGACGGACATCGCGGCCACCCTGGCCGATCACCCGATCGAGCGGCTGCGCGCGGCGGGCGTGCGGCTCGGTGTCAACACGGACGGCCGCACGCTCTGCGATGTCGACCTGACCGGGGAGTACGAGCGGCTCGCGCGAGCGTTTGGCTGGGGAAGAGAGCGCTTGCTCAGCGCCAATCTGGACGCCATCGGGGCCGCCTTCGCCGCTCCCGACGTCCGCGCGCGGATCGCGGCCGAGCTGCGACGGGCCTATGAGGCGGAGGATTCGTGAGCCTTCGCGCCTTGACGATCTTGGCCCTGTTCGTTCTCGCTGCGCTGGCGCTCGCCCTGGCGTTGCGCGAGGGACATGCACAGCGAGTCACCATTGCGGCAGGGCCAGCCGAAGGGGAGGCTTACGCCATCGCGACCGCGTTCGCCGAAGTCGTGGAGCGGCATCACCCCGAGCTCTCGGTGGAGGTCGTGGAGACGGCGGGGTCCCACGTGAACACGCGTCTCCTCGAGGAGGGCCGGGTCGAGCTGGCCACCGTGCAGGCGGACGTGCGGATGGGGCGGGCGGAGCGGCTGGTCGCTCTCCTGTACCCCGATCTCTTCCAGCTCATCGTCCGGGAGGACTCCGGGATCCGCCACGTGGCGGATCTGAGGGGCAAGCGCGTCGCGCTCCCCCCGCAGGGGGGCGGCCAGTACGAGTCGTTCTGGTTTCTCGCCGAGCACTACGAGCTTGGCGCGGATGACGTTCGCGCCGTCCCGATGTCCGCCGCATCCTCCAGCTATGCGCTCATCAATGGCGCCGTCGACGCCGTCTTCCGAGTGCGTGCGGCGGGAAACCCCGCCATCCTTGAGCTGATCGAATCGGTCCCGACGCGGATCGTCCCCATCGCCCAGGCGGCGGCGCTCCAACTGCGGCAGCCGGCATTGGAACCCGGGATCATCCCCACCGGATCCTACCGCGGTTATCCGCCGATACCGGAGAGCGACATGCCGACGGTGGCCGTGCAACGGCTCCTCGTGGCCAGTCGCGACCTGGACGCCCGAGTCGTCCACACGCTCACCAGAGTCCTGTTCGAGCGCCGTAGCGAGCTCATGAACCTCACGTCGCTGGCCGGCTTTATCTCCGCGCCGAGCCTCGGTGGCGGCACGTACGTTCTCGTGCATCCGGGCGCGCAACGGTTCTACGACCGCGACCGTCCCTCGTTCGTGCAGGAGAATGCGGAGCCTCTCGCACTTCTCGTCACCTTGGCCGCCCTGCTGGGCTCGGGCATCCTCCAGCTGGGCTCGCGTCGCAAGAAGAAGAGAATCGACCGTTACAACAAGGAGGTCCTCGATCTGGGCGTGCAGGCGGACGGCACCACCGATCCCGAGGAGCTACGGGATTGCCGCAGGCGGCTGTTCGCGCTCGCGGCTGCCGTAGTCGATGACGCCGAGGTCGGACTCATCAGCCCGGACGGCTTCCATTTCTTCTGGTTCACCTGGAGCCTGGTCGACGGGACGCTGAGACGGCGCGAGGCGACGTTCCGCAGCCCAGCTTCACCGGGAGACGGCGCGTGAGGCGGCTCGTCGGGACGCTGGCCGTCGCGGTGATCGCGCTCGCGCTGGTGATTGGGGCGATCCTCGCCCGGACGGTGCGGTCCGAGGTCGAGGAGGCGAAGGGATATTTGCTCACCCTCATGGAGCTGCGACGCTCGGCGCTCCGCGAGTATCTGGAGACGACCCGCTCCGAGGTCCTGCTGTGGAGCGAACTGCCGGGGCTTCGGGACGCCGTCATCGAGTTGGGGAGGGCATGGGAACAGTTGCCGGACGATCCGTCCGCTCGACTGCAGCGCCTGTATATCCAGGAGAATCCCTACCAGGAGGACGGCAGACATCGATTGACTGCCGCGGCCGACGGCTCGCTGTACAGCCGGCTGCACGAGGCCGTGCATCCGAACGCCCTCCGCTTTATCCAATACCACGGGTACGACGATGTCTTCCTGTTCGATGCCGAAGGCCACCTGCTCTACACCGTCGCCAAGGAGCCCGACTTCGCGACGGATTTCGTCGCCGGCGCGTGGCGGGACACGGGCCTCGGACGCGCCTTCCGCGCAGCTCGTGATGCCGAGTCCGAGGACTTCGTCGCGTTCACCGACTTCGAGCCCTACGCGCCGAGTGGGGACGAGCCGGCGAGCTTCGTGGCCAGCGCCGTCCGGGGGGAGGATGGGGAGTTCCTGGGGGTGCTGGCGTTCCAGATCCCCGTAAGCGGCATCGACCACATCATGCAGTTCACCGGCGGAATGGGTGATACGGGGGAGACTTACCTGGTGGGCCGGGACGGGCTGATGCGGAGCGACTCCCGATTCTCGGGGACCAGCACGATCCTCCGCACGCGGGTGGACACGGAGCCGGCGCGGCGGGCGCTGGCCGGCGAGACGGGCATGGACGAAGCGACGGACTACCGTGGCATCCCCTCGCTCGCCGCGTTCGGTCCCTTCGACTTCGAGGGGGTGCGCTGGGCGGTCGTCGCCGAGATCGACAGGTCGGAGGTGCGAGGGCGGGCGCTCGAGCCCCGCAGGCTGCTACCGGCCGCTCTTCTGGGCTTGGCGACCGTCGCCGCCCTGGCCGCCGTGGCGCTCACCTACCTCATGGGACGAGCGGAGCGGCCCGAACCCTGGACGAGGGACGTCGGCCGGGGCGGCGGCTAGTCCCGTCTTCCGCTCCGATCGAGCCGCGCCTTGAGGTCGACCTCCCACTCGGTGACCTTGCCGTCGCGGACCTTCACCCGCACCTGACTGAGCTCGGCCGAAGCGAGCTCAGGGACTGCGCGGCAGGCCTCCTCGAGCGCATCGATCACCGCCTCCTCCACACCCTTTTTCGAGCGCCCGCTCAATTCGAGTGTCGCGACGTGCGACGCGAGCAGCGTGCTGTCGGCGGATACGGTCTTGGAGAAGTAGCGGTGTCGTGCCCGTCGCTCCTCCGTCTCGTACAGGCTCTCGGCGATATGGTCCGCCAGCTCCAACTCCTCGCGCAGCTGCCGGAGGAAGTCCGCCTCCTCCGGATCGACGAGGTGGTCCTCAAGCACCCCCTCGACCGCCTGCCCGTAGACGGCACGCGAGACCTCATCGTGCACCGTCCCGACGTCCTCCGCATCCAGCCCGAGAATGTTCTTCAAGTGAGCGAGATCGCCCCGCTCGCTGCCGCTGAGCCTGTGGTCCTCGAGGCACTGCTCGAAGAAGCGCCGGTAGAGCTCGCGGCACACGACCCGATACCGCCGATCGACGGTCACGCCTTGCCTCGCGTTCGCTGCCGCCACGTCCTCTGCGGTGACGTCCCGGAGCTCCTCGCACCCCGCGAGGAGCGCCTCGACCTCTCGTAGGGCCGCGGAGCGCTTCCGACCCAGGAGCCGGCGCCGTCCGGCATCGGCGTTGCTCTCGCTATCGAACGGTTTGACCACGGCGTGTTCCCCTTCGTCTTCGTGTCGACCCTGTGGCATCGAGAATCGAGTAACCTTGCGAGCCGCGGGCCGGTTGACCAGAGGCTCGATCGAGATCGGGCCGCATTTGGGCCCTGCCGCGTACCGCCGGGCGCTTGCGACGAGTCGAATCAGGGGTCTGAGGGAAACTCCCCACATCCGATCAAAGCGGTTTCCCGACAGACGCTTGAGCCCTCGCGAATCTACCTTCAATGCGGTATCGGGGGTGAAGCGGTCGCAACGGGTCGTGCCGTCCGCCCCGCGGGCCATGGGAACCGCCATAGTGTGCGTGCCAGATCCCGGCTTCCGGCGCACCATGCCGCCGGTGCTGCGGGCATAAAGGGGGAACGATGGCAAGGAACGGGCAGCCGGCTGCGGAGGGAGGAGTCCCCGCGTCCGCCAACGAGTCTTTCAAGTCGCACTACAAGGATTGGGTCGGCTTCGGCGTGATCGTCGCCGTTGGGCTCCACTTCGCCTTCTTTACCCTGTTCCCGAACCTGCAGGCAGCAGACCTCTCCGGGGAGATGGAGGAGATCGAGGCGATCGAGTTGCCGCCTGAGGTCCACGTTCCGCCTCCGCCGGAGATGATCGCGCGGCCGGCGACGCCCAAGGTGGCGGCGACGACGGTGGACGAGGACGTGACGATCGCTCCAACGACCTTCGAGTCGAACCCGGTCGAGAACCTCGCCCCACCTCCCGCGGCCACGGGCGCCAACCCAGAGGACCGGCCCACGTTCATTCCCTACGATGTTCCGCCGAAGCTGCTGAACGGAGGCGAGATCCAGAAGATGCTCAAGCGGGACTACCCGCCGGCGCTCCGCGAGGCGCGAATCGAGGGCAAGGTCGTGCTCTGGATCTACATCGACCGGGACGGCAACGTCCTGAAGGCGCAGGTACAGCAGTCCAGCGGTTTCCAGGCGATGGACAAGGTCGCCCTCCATTGCGCCGATGCGATGGAGTTCAAGCCGGCTCAGAACCGCGACAAAAAGACGCCCGTCTGGGTCCAGCAGGCCATCACGTTCGAGGTGCACTGAGGCAGCCAGTCAGCGCTGCCGACGACCCGGCGTGCCGGGGCGTCTGCCAGGGGCGACCGGTCGGTCGCCCCTCTTTCTTTCGTCGGAGCATGCGGTTAAGGGGGTAGTTCGCCGCTGGCTCCGCCCCTAGGATGATGCCGCGGGGACATGGCCGAGTCCCGACCGTAGCGAGGAGGGAGCAATGACGTCGACCCGCCACCTGACGCTCGTGATCGAGGGCATGAAGTGCGAGGGCTGCGCCGCCGCGGTGCGGGAGGCTCTCGACGGCGTTCCCGGCGTCGAGGAGGTCGAGGTGCGACTGGACGAGGGGCGCGCCATCGCTTCCGTGGCGCCGGACGCGGCGGGTGCCCGGTTGATCGGTGCCGTCGAGGCAGCCGGATATAAGGCTTCGCTCGCCTGACGGGCGAAGATCGACTACGGCGCGTCGTCGGATCCGCCGCCAGCTGTCGTTTGCGCCTCGACCGACTCCCTCCGATACCACCGGTAAAACAGCACGCTGATGGCCGTCCACAGCACCGCGACCGTCCCCACCTTCATCAGGATGCCCGCGATGCGCTGATCATCGCGCGCCGAGAGGCCGTACACGGGCGGGGCAAGCTCGTACGTCGCATACACCGGCAGTTCGCTGAACGTCAGGTAGAGGAACGTTCCGGCATTCACGATGGTGGCGAGGATCAGATACCCGATCTTCATCGGGTATCCGAAGTAGGGTCGTGCGGGCCGATCGAGCACGACCGGCCACCAGAACAGGATGCCGCCTGCGAGCCAGAGCACGTCGATCGCGAAGGAGCCGAACTGGGAGACCATGAGGGAGTCGACGACGGCTGGGAGGTGGGTGACGATGATGATGAGGTTGAAGAGGATCAGCGCGATGAGCGGTTGCGAGCCCACTTTCAGGGCCATCGCGGTCCGCCGCCCGAGGTCCGGACGACCCGGTGGGATTCCGAGCAGCAGCAGCGCCGGTGAGACCAGGGCGATGAGGACGAACTGGAGCATGTGGACCCCGGCCAGATAGCCGGCACCGAGGGCCCCGATCGGCCAATCCAACGCGGCCCACAGGCAGAGAAGCCCGGCGACGAACCACGCCGGACGTCCGCGCGGTGGCAGGCCGGTGCCGGCCGTCGGGCTGGCCGCTGCTGGATCTCCGTCCGCGCCGCCCGCCCGGCTCCATCGTCGAGATCGCCGCCAGTAGGCGAGGCCGATGGCCAGGATGAACAGCCACACGCCGGGATAGGCCTGCCAGCTCCACGTCCAGGCCGAGCTCTGCGCGGCGCACCACCACTGCATGCTCTTCCTCCGGTTCCGGGACCGCCGGGCGCGGGCCGCGGCGGCCCGCTAGGCGGGCTTGGGGCTGCAGCCCCTATTCGGGTTCGGAGCGGGCCTTCGGGCACCGGCCTCGCCCTCGCCGTCCACCGGCGGGAGTCTCGAGACGAGCAGCGGCAGGTCTCGCTTCCAGTCGGCCTGCCGGGTGCCGAAAGGATACGCGAGCCGGACGCCGTCCGCGCCGAACACCAGCACCTGGGCGGCATGGCCGACCTCGTATGCCGCCCCGCCGTCCGCCGGGTCCTCCGTGCGAACCGTAGTCGGCAGGCCGAGTTCGGCCTGGATCCGGTTGACCTCGTCCATCTCTCCCCGCAGCCCGATGAACGACGGATCGAAGCCGCCCAGCCACTCCTGCAGGCGCTCGGGCGTATCGCGTTCCGGATCCGTGCTGACGAACACCACCCGTATCCGGTCGCGTACGGCCCATGGGAGATCGCGCAGTACCGCGGCAATGCCGGCCATGTGGACCGGGCAGATGTCGGGACAGTGGGTGTAGCCGAAGAAGAGCAGGGCAAGCTGGTCTTCCGTCTCCTTCCGGAAGCTGTACGGTTCGCCGTTCACGTCCGCGAGCCTGAACTCGGGTCGCCCCCCGGGCTCGAGCAGCACGCCGCGATACTCCGTGCTCTCCTGCACGGAGGTCCCGCACGCTGCTCCGATCACCACGAGGAAGGTGGCGAGGCTGCCCGCACGCCAACTCGCCCGCGTCTTCCACCCGAGCATCAACGCGGTTCCTCCTCCAGCCGCTCGCCATCCGTCTTCAGGCGCTCCCCCTTTCGGGCCCGTCTCTGCTCGGCCGTGAGCGTCGAGTCGAAACCGTACAGGGCCGCCTCCCAGGAGCCGTAGGCAGGGTTCGGCAGCATGATCCACCTGACGCCCCAGTAGCTGGCGTACTCGGCCTCCAGGCTGTCCCGCTGCTCGAGGGATGACCGGGATACCGGCAGGAAGTCGTTCAGGTCATCGCCGGCCAGGAGCACGACCCGGTGGCGCTCGGCCACCCAGGCACGGCGGGTGCTCTTGTTCGATCCCCATCCCTCCCGCTCGCCTCGCGTGAGGAGCACGTCCGCGGCTGAATCCAGCGGAAAGCCGAAGCGCGACAGGTTCCGCGCCGTGGCCTCTTCATGCTCCGCATCCCGGTTCGTGACGTAGAACACGCGGACGCCCCGATCGGCGGCGTAGCGGGCGAACTCGAGCGCACCGGGGACGGGCAGGGCCTGCGCCTCCTCCACCCAGCGGCCCCACATCTCGGGATTGAACTCGCGCTCCTCGCGGATGAGCCGTGCCTGGAAGGGCGAGTTGTCGAGCACCGTCTCATCGACATCCAGGATGACTGCCGGCGGGAGCGTGCTCGGGTCACCGGCCTGTTCGACGGCCGCTGACCACGCGGGATCGGCGAGACCGACGTCGAGCATCTGCCGGGCGGTGCGGAAGGCCTGCTCGGCGGAGGCCCTGTACTCTGCGCTGTGCTGCGTCCACAGCGTGGCGTCCAGGCCCTCGAGACCCACGTTTCCCGAAGCGCATCCCGCCAGCCCGAACAGGAGGGCGAGCCGGCCGGCCATCCAAGCCGAGCGCACGACCGGGCGCATCACAGCTTCCAGAATATCGACGCCACGAGCGCGTTGGCGCCGATCGTGTCTCCGGTCCGGTCCACCGGATTGAACGGATCCTCCAGGCTCACCCTGAAGAAGCGGTATTCGACCCGTCCGCCCCACCGGGCCCTCTCGGGCTCGATGTACAGTCCGCCGCCAAACGAGAACGCGCCCTGGCTGCGGGTGACCAAATCGTCATCCACCGGACTGTCGGGGTCGTCCCTCGGGTCGAGCGCGACCGTGCCCGCCCCGACCATGCCGAAGGGTACCAGGCCGACGGTCGAGAACGGAGCGAACGCCATGCGCCCCACGATGGAGACGTCGAATTGCCACTGGTTCACGCCCACCGAGGCACTGTCGTTGAACGCCCTGGTGCTGCCGTAGGATGCCCCGAGCCGGAACGCGACCGCCGGAACGACCCGGCTCTCGATGTCGATGCCGAAGTTGGCCAGGTCATCGATCTCGACGACACCTTCCTTCCGGTCCCACATGAAGGCCCCGGCCGTTCCGGACAGCCGAAACTGGAGGGGCGCCTTCGCCATCTCGGGTCCGCGGGTCGTGTCCTGTGCTGCCGCCGTTTCCTGTGCCGCCGTCGTGTCCTGTGCTGCCGCCTCCCGGGCCGCCTCTCCGGACGGCGCCTCCTGAGCCGGCGCGACGGCCGGCAGGAAAGCGGCGAGCGCCGCGAGCAGGCCGGCCCTTCTCACCCGGTGCCCCCCTCGCCGGGCCTTCAACGCTCCCCCATGGCCGCCATCAGCTGCGCTTGGGCGGCGTTGTAGTTGAAGAGCGCCTGGGCGAAGTTCGTCCGGGCCTGCGTCACGGCCAGCTCCGCGTCGTTGAGCTCGACCTGGGTCGAGAGTCCGTTCCGAAAGCGGGTCTGCGCGATCTCCAGCGCCCTCTCCGCGCGCGCGATGTTCGACTCGCTTGCCTCGATCTGCTCCCGGCTGGCAATGAGCGCCTGGTGGCTCTGCTGGACGTCCAGCCGGACGTTCTCCGTAAGCTGCTCCAGCCGATAGGTCTCGCGGTCCACGGCGGCGCGAGCCTGCTGGACACGTCCCGAGCGGGCCCTTCCGTCGAAGATGGGCAGCGAGAACTGCAGCCCCGCCGAGGCACTCTGCGCGAAGTCCTGTCCGCCCGGGAAGAGCGTCGACGACGCTCCCTGCCGGGTGAGGTTCGCAATCAGGTCCAGCGTTGGGTAGGCGGATCCCTTCTCCACCTTCAGGTTCTGCGTCTGCAGCCCGACCACGAGCGATTGGGACTGCAGGTCGGGCCTGTTTCGAAGCGCGACGACGATCGCCTCGTTCAGCGGCGCGATCTCCCCGGGCCGCTTCAGCTGGTCGGTGAGCTCGATCGGACGATCCAGGGGCAATCCGATCGTCCGCTTGAGGCGGTTCGTGTTCAGCTCCAGCTGGTTGCGCGCCTCGATGAGCAGCGGCCGGATGTTCTCGACCTCCACCTGCGCGGTCAGGAGGTCGAAGTCCGAGGCCGTGCCGACGCGGTAGAACGCCTCGACCTCCCGCAGCCTCGCCTCGGCCTGCTCGAGCGCCTTCTCCTGCACGAGGACGAGCTCCTTGTCGAGCAGGGTCCGGTAGTACGCGAGCCTCGCGGCCAGCGCCACCGAAACACGGGCGGTCTCGATCTGCACCTGCGTCGCCTGGTCCGTGAGCTTGGCCGCCGTGCGGGCGGGCCCGAGCGAGAAATCGAGGAGCGGCTGCTGCAGGCTGACCGAGAAGCTGTACTGGTTTTGCTGGCCGAGCCGGATCTGCTGTACGTCGCCGTCGCCGGTCTCCAGGAAGAGAACCGCGTTCTGGATGTTGCGGTTGTAGTTAATGTTCGCCTCGATCTCCGGCAGCGAGGCCGAGCGAACCTCCCGCGCCAGCCCCTCCGTGCGGGCCCGCTCGGCTCGCGCGATCAGGACATCTTCGTTCAGGTCCACCGCCCGGCCCACCGCTTCCGCGAGGCTGAGTCGAATGGCCTGCTGGCCTGCCCCTCCCGACTGCGCGTGCAGGTCGGACGGTCCGGCGCCCGCCGCGATGAGCAGTGCGGAAGCGGCCATCAAGGCACGTCTGAACACGGATTCCTCCTCGACTGGTATCCCACGTTTCCGACCCGACAGCAGGCGCGAAGCCTCTCCCGGGACAGGCCGTCAAGCTATCATCTCGGGCGGCTGCTGGCTCCCGGCTTCCGGATCCCGGGGCCACCTGGTGCGGTGACCGGCGGAGGGCCTATCCTAGCTTCCCCGCGCTGAAGCGCATGAGGCGACCGGTCGCGGCGAGCCGTTGCACCGAACTGGAGCGGAGGAGACGGTATGAACCCGATTCACGAGGCAGGGCGGCAGGTGGTGACCATGAGCCGCCGCGGGCGACACCTGTGGCTCCGGACGGCTCTCGGAGGACTCGCTTCCCTGGGCGCCGTGGCGTCCGGCATCGCTCAGCCGGCGCCCGATGCGGGCCCGGCGCGGCTCTCGGCCCAGATCGAGGCCGGCGTCGATCGCTTCGCTCCCCAGATCGTCGAACTGAGGCGGCGGATTCATGCCAACCCCGAGCTCGGGAACCGGGAGTTCGAGACCGCGAAGCTCGTTGCCGAGCACCTGCGGGCTCTGGGATTCGACGAGGTCCGAACCTCGGTCGCGCACACCGGCGTCGTCGGGGTCCTCCATGGCGGGCAACCCGGGCCCGTTGTCGCCGTCCGCGCGGACATGGACGCGCTCCCGGTGGAGGAGCGGACCGACCTGCCGTTCAAGTCGACGGTCCGCACGACCTATCTCGCGCAGGAGGTCGGCGTCATGCACGCCTGTGGGCACGACATCCATACGGCCGTCGAGCTGGGGGTGGCAGCCGTTCTCGCATCCCTCAGGGAGGATCTGCCAGGCACCGTGAAGTTCATCTTCCAGCCTGCCGAGGAGGGTCCGCCGCCCGGCGAGGAAGGCGGTGCGGAGCTGATGGTCGCGGAGGGCGTGCTGAGGGATCCGGCTCCCGAGGTCATCTTCGGGCTGCACGCCAATCCCGATCTCGAGACCGGGCGCGTCGGCTATGCTCCAGGTCCCGCTCTCGCGGCCGTCGATCACTTCTACATCACGATCGCCGGCACGCAGTCGCACGGCGCCTGGCCTCACGAGAGCGCCGATCCCGTCGTGATGGCGGCACAGGCCATCCAGGCGTTGCAGACCATTCGATCCCGCAACATGCCGCCCCTCGAGCCCGGGGTGGTCTCGGTCGGCATCGTCCGGGGGGGCGAGCGCTTCAACATCATCCCCGAGCACGTTCATCTGGAGGGGACGGTCCGCACCTACGATCCGGGGGTTCGAGACCTCGTCGAACGCCGAATGCGGGAGATCCTGGATGGGATCACCCGTGCCGGAGGGGGGAGCTTCGAGCTCGTCTACGACCGCGTGACTCCGGCGACGATCAATGACACGGCGCTGAGCGAGCGCATGGCGCCTACCCTGGAACAGGTGGTCGGAGGGGCGAACGTGCTCGTGACGCCCCCCACGATGGGAGGGGAGGATTTCGCCTACTACGCGAACGAGATCCCCGGTTTCTTCTACTGGCTCGGGACGACGGAGGCGGGCAAGGGTTCCGGCGGGCTCCACACGCCGACGTACCGGGGGGACGACGAAGCGGTCGTCGTCGGCATGCGGGTGATGGCGAGCCTCATCACGGACTATCTGCTGAGCGCGAAGGAGTAACCTGCCCGGGGCCTTCCACCGCTCCTCCCGGCCCGGCTCCGACCGCCTCCGCGGCGCCCGGTGTCACGCCTGCCCCGCGGGTGCGCAGCACCACCGTGCCGACCATCTTGTCGTGCGCTGCCTGCCGGTTGGGGTCCCACACGAGCTCGAGGAATCCCAGGGTGCCGGTGGCGATCCCGGCGGCATAGCCGCCGAACCGGTTGAAGGCGTCCCACCAGCCGATCGGCTTTCCGTTCAGCTGCACGACGCGCTCGCCGACGATCCGCTTGCCCAACGTCTGCCCCCGCCACCACACGGTGAAGACGGTGAAGTAGATGCCGGCCAGGCCGAAGCCGATGCCGAGATCCTCGGCCAGGTTCCGGGCCGCGCGGACGAGGGAGAAGCCCTCCCGCTCCTCCTCGAGCTCGTTGCGAACCTCCTGCAGCTCGCTCGTCCGCTCGCTCAGCCGTCGCTCCAGCTTCCGCGCCGTATCGCCGCTGAGCGCCTCCACCACCTGCTCCCGCAGCACGCGGCTGCGTGCGCTGTCCGTGCCCAGGGTCGCCGCGTACGCGGCGAGCAGCGAGTCCTCCGAGGCGATCCGCAGCCGATCGAGGCTGTCGAGCTGGGCGGTTTCGCGGAGGACCGCCCGCCACTTGGCCGGCTGCTCTGCAGGGTCGGCTCCGAGCTCGCTCAGGACGTCGGCGATCTCGCGCGGGGCGATACCCTGTCGCTGGAGCTCCGCGGCGATGGATCGCGCCAGGCGCTGGGCCTCTATGGTGTCCTCGGTGCGCGCGAAGCGGAGTGCGTCCGCACCGGCGCGCAGCAGGGTAGCCGGATCGACTCGAAGCTCCTGGCCGCCCCCGTGGATCTGCACGTCGAGCGTGCCGGGCTCCCCTGCATCGCCGGGCCCGGCGGCCACCGATGCGGCCTGTGTCGCGACGGCCTGCTCGGCCAGCGAGCGGATCCAGCTCACGGGGCGTCCCACGAGGATCCCGACGAGGAGCAGCACGGCCAGCACGCGGACAGGTATGCGAACGAGCGGGTGACCGAATGATCCCTCCTTGGCGGTGAGCACGAAGATGAGCGTGACGAACAGGAAGGTGAGCGTCGCCGCCCACCCGAGAAGCGACAGAACGGCTACGACTCCGAGATCGATCAGCATGCCGAGCAGCCGGCGCACGGGTCCGGCAAGCGGCAGCCCCAGGAGGTCGGGGGCCACTCGGAACGCGTAGGGCGTGACGACAGAACGGGGATCCTGAACGCTCATCTCGGCGCCGCGCATCATACGACGAACAGGTGCCGGAATGAAGCGAGGGCCATCCTCGCGAACCGCGGCATCGATGCGGCGATTTCACGTCGGCGGGACCGCCGATTGTGGCGGATCCGCCACTTGCGTGTCCGCGTCGAATCCCCATCCTGTCGGACGGGAATCCCATAAGCCATTCATTTCTATGTTGTTAGATGTAAAACACGCGGTCTGGCACGCCGACGGTTCGGAGATTGCCACTCCCCTTCGGTCGAGGCCGACAGGCCTCCGGTACGAGCCTTAGCACTTGACGACAGCGGAGGGCGTTCGTCACCGGACAGCTTGCTGGGCCTCCCACATGGACGACGGGGTGGGCGCTCGGAGGTCGCGAGCGGTGGGCGCCTTTGGAGCGTCCTCCCGTCAACTCCCACGAGCCAGTCGGAGCACTCCTCCAAAGACCGCTGCGTAGCGATCCCGCTACTCAGGGATCCGGCTGGCTCGCTTTTCTTTTCCTCGATCTTCGCGGTTCCGCGACGTGGTAGGCTCCGTGGTGCACCCCTGCGCCTCTGGCCAGGCTTCTTGCCAGGCGGCGAGCGCGGCCTGATCCTGTCGGACGCTCGGGTTGCCGTTGCATGCCCGAAACCCCCGGGCGAGCCGGTCGAGGCGTGCGCGCGGGTCGAGGCGCAGAACCCCTGAAGGAGAGAAGGTCATGAAGGTGAAGCCAGAGGGACGGGCGACGCTCGCCCGCACCGCCCTGAGCGGGGCGTTGGGAGCAGCGGCGGTGGCCGGACTGGCCCGGTCCGCCGTGGCCCAGCAGGACATGTCCGAGGCGGAGATCACCGCCACGCATGTCGCGGGGAACGTGTACATGCTGCAGGGGCCCGGTGGGAACATGGGCGTCTCGGTCGGGGCGGACGGAGCCCTCCTGGTGGATGACCAGTTCGCCCCCCTGGCTGACAAGATCCGCGCGATCCTCGCGGATCTACTGGGCGGCGAGGTCGATCTGGACTTCGTCCTGAACACGCACTGGCACCCCGACCACGTGGGTGGAAACTCGGAGTTCGGGCCGGAAGCGCCGATCATCGCCCACACGAACGTGAGAAAGCGGATGTCGACGCGTCAGGAGGCCTCCTTCGGCGCCGTGGATCCCTCGCCCTCGGAGGCGCTCCCCGTGATCACCTTCGGGGACTCCGTGTCCATCCACTTCAACGGCGAGGAGGTCCGTGCGATCCACTTCCCGCACAGTCACACCGATGGGGATGCGGTGATCTTCTTCACCTCTTCCAACGTCGTGCACATGGGCGACGTGTACTTCGCGGGACTCTTCCCGTTCGTCGACCTGACGAGCGGCGGGAGCGTGCGCGGCGTGATCGAGACGGTGGCCCGGGTGCTGGAGCAGGTGCCGGCCGATGCCCGCGTGATCCCCGGCCACGGACCGCTGGCGACCGTTGACGGGCTGCGCGAGTACCTTCGCATGCTCGAAGAGAGCGTGGTGTTCGTGAGCGAGGGGATCGCGGCGGGCAAGAGCTTGGAGGATCTGCAGGCCGAAGGCTTGCCCGAGCGGTGGGCGGACTGGTCCTGGAGCTTCATCAGCGGCGAGCGCTGGATCGAGAACGTCTACCGCAGCCTGCAGGGCTCGTGAGCCGAGGCTCGGTGTAGGAGACCGACCCGCAGCCGCTCCGGTGACCTGAGGGTCCCGGTCGCCGGCGTGCCACGGGCAGGATTCAGCCGATCGGATCGACGTGAGCCACCAGACGGACGGGCCAGAGGAACCGGGAAGCCACGCGGGCGAGCTGCCGGCGGACGGCTACAACGCCGGCTATGCGGACAGCCTCCGCGAGCGCCGGCTGCGAGAGCGAGGGATCGTGCCGCCGCCGCTCGCCGACTGGCTCGACAACGGGGGCAGGGCCCTGACGCCGCCGCGCGCGGAGATCTCCCCCGAGGCCGGTCGGGAGCTTCCGGCGGAGCCCGGGCCGGCCGTGGCCGCCGATTTCGGGCTCCTCAAGGCCGCCGGAATCGCCGGAGAGCTCGTGGGCGCGATCCGAGAGCAGGGGCACCTCGTTGTCCCGCTCGATCCGCTCGGCACCTCGCCTCCCGGCCATCCGACCCTCCGGCTCGACTTCTACGGGATCACGGAGGAGGAGTTGGCTCGCGTCCCGGCGGCCGCTCTCTGCCTCGAGCGGCTCGGCGCGACCGCCCAGCAGGTCCTCCGTCGGCTACTGGCCATCTTCTGCGAGCGCATCGGCTACGAGATCGGTCAGCTTGAGGATCCGGCGCAGCGGGAGTGGCTGATCGACACGATCGAGAGCGGAGCACACTGGACGCCGCTCTCTCCCGACGAACGGCGCCGGCTGGCCGAGCGGCTGAGCGAGGTCGAGGGACTCGAGCGGTTCCTCCACCGCTCCTACCTGGGCAAGAAGCGCTTCTCCATCGAGGGCCTCGACATGCTCGTTCCGATGCTCGACGAGCTGCTGGAGCGCGCGTCCGCGGCCGGCACCCGCGAGGCGTTCATCGGGATGGCCCATCGAGGGCGCCTGAACGTGATCGCGCACATCGTGGGACGACCCTATTCGGCGATCATCGGGGAGTTCGAGGGACGCCACTCGATCGGGATCCAGACGACCGTCCCCCAGGATGGCGGTGGCGACGTGAAGTACCACTACGGCGCCTACGGCGAGTATGCGACGGCAGCGGGGACGATCAATGTCCTGCTCGCCCCGAACCCCAGCCATCTCGAGCACGTCAACCCGATCATCGAGGGCATGGCCCGCGCATCGCGAGAGCTACGGTTCGGCGTGCCGCGGGACAGCCGCTCCCGCGACACGTTCACCACCGATCGGCTCCGGGTCCTGCCGATCCTCATTCACGGCGATGCCGCGTTCATGGGGCAGGGGGTGGTCGCCGAAACGCTCAACCTGTCGCGCCTCGCGGGCTACGAGACGGGCGGGACGGTGCACCTGATCGCGAACAACCAGCTGGGATTCACAACCCTCCCCGCAGACACCCGCTCGACCCGCTACGCCAGCGACCTCGCGCTCGGTTTCAGGATTCCGGTTCTGCACGTCGGGGCGGACGACCCCGAGGCCTGCCTGGCGGCGATGCGGCTCGCCGCCGACTACCGGAACCGGTTCGGCGAGGACATCGTCGTCGACCTCGTGGGGTACCGCCGGTACGGTCACAACGAGGGCGATGAGCCGGGGTACACGCAGCCGCTTCTGTACCGGAAGATCGCCGGGCATCCGTCTGTCCGGACGATCTGGACGGAGCGTCTGGCCTCCGATGGCGTGTTGGGCGCCGACGAAGCCGCGGCGCTGGAGGACCGGGTCGCGAGCGCGCTGGAAACGGCCAGGGAGAGCGTGCTGGCCGGCGGCGAGACCGAACCGGTGGCCGCGGCCCGACGGGCGCCGCCCCCGGAGCCCAAGGCGGAGGGGAGTCCAGACGCGACACGGCGCTGGCGTCCCGTCTCTCTCTGGGCCGAGCTGACGGAGGATGATCGCGCCGACACGGAGACGGCCACGGACGCCCCGCGACTGGCCGAGCTCAACGAGCGTCTCCACGCGTGGCCCGCCGATCTCCAGCTGTTCCAGAAGCTGGACCGGCAGCTGGAGAGGCGCAAAGGGAGCCTGGAGCAGGGGATCGACTGGGCCCACGCCGAGTCCCTCGCCTTCGCCAGCCTCCTGACGGAGGGGATTCCGATCCGGTTCACGGGGGAGGACACGGAGCGGGGCACGTTCAGCCAGCGCCACCTCGTGTTTCACGCCGCCGATGGGGGCGGAACGTACGTGCCGCTGCAGCACCTGTCGGCCGACCAGGCACCCTTCCAGGTGTGGAACAGTCCTCTCTCGGAGGTGGCCGTGCTCGGCTTCGAGTACGGCTACAGCACCATCGCCGCGGACTCGCTGGTGCTCTGGGAGGCGCAGTTCGGGGACTTCGTCAACGTGGCACAGGCCATCATCGACCAGTTCGTGACGGCCGGCCGTTCCAAGTGGGGCCAGGAATCACGGCTCGTGTTGCTGTTGCCTCACGGCTACGAGGGTCAGGGGCCCGAGCATTCCAGCGCCAGGATCGAGCGCTTCCTGCAGCTCGCCGCCGAGCGGAACATCCGCGTGGCCAACTGCACGACGCCGGCCCAGTACTTCCACCTGCTTCGCCTGCAGGCCCTCCGGCCGGCCCGACGGCCGCTCGTCGTGTTCACGCCGAAGAGCCTCCTGCGACATCCGCGTGCCCGATCGACGCTTCACGAGCTGGCAGAGGGCTCGTTCGAGCCCGTTCTCGTTCCAGAGGTGACGGAGCCCGGGGCCGTGCGGAGGGTGATCCTCTGCAGCGGCAAGGTGTTCTACGACCTGACGGGTTCCCCAGCCTACGAGCAGTCGGCCGGCACCGTGGCCGTGCTCCGCCTGGAGCAGCTCTATCCGCTGCCCGAAGCGGAGCTGCGCGAGGCGATTCGAAGCTTTCCCGCCGCCCGGGAGCTCGTCTGGGTGCAGGAGGAGCCCGCGAACCAGGGCGCGTGGGGCTACCTGCGGAACGAGCTCGAGGGGATGGCCGGCGGGCGGAGCATTCGTTACGCGGGTCGCGTGGCCGGGGCGAGCACCGCGGAAGGCTACGCCGAGGTACACGCCGCGCGTCAGCAGGCGATCATCCACCGGGCCCTGGCGTTCGACGACTGACGGCGAGTTTGCGGGCCGGACGTCGTTCGGCGGACGTCATCCCGCCACTTCGTGCCGGGCGTGCTACGGTCCCCGCCCGGGCTCTCCTTCGATCAGCGACTCTCGCAGCGGCAGAAGCGGGAAGGTGGTGGCGTAGAGCGAGTAGGCGAGCCCGAACAGCCCCAGAAATCCCACGAAGATGGCCACCTCGACGAGACCGAGGGGCGGCGAGCCCGCCCAGATCGACGGGAACACCAGGTTGTAGCGCTCGATCCAGAACCCCGCGAGACTGACGATTCCCACGGCGGCCAGGAAGCGCGGCTTCATCTTCGGTGTCCGTCCGAGGAGCAGGACGAACGGTATGGCGAAGATCAGCACCATCTGAAGGGTGAGGAGTGGCGAGAAGCCCTGCGAGGTCCGCTGGACGAACCAGAGCGTCTCGCGCGGGATGTTGCCGTACCAGACCACGATGAACTGGGAGAACCAGAGATACGTCCAGAAGATGGTGAAGGCGAAGAACAGCTTGCCCAGGTCGTGGAACTGCCAGCGGGTCCAGAGCTGCCTCTTCCGCACCCCGGCGTGCCAACCCGCGACCACCGTCACGAAGGCGAGCAGCGTCAGCCACCCGCCGATGAAGTAGTAAGGTCCCCAGATCACGCTGAGGAAGCCGGGCACCAGGGACATCGCCATGTCCACGGCGAGCAGCGTGAAGGCCGTCACCCACATGAGGATCAGGAGAGGCGAGAGCCAGGACAGGGTGCTCCGGGAGCGGGCCGCCTCCTCCTCGTCCCCGCGCCAGTTGCGACCGAGGCGGCCGACAAGCGCCGCGCGCCATCCGGTGTGGCGTCCCTTGAGGAACGAGGCGTCGGGTCTCAGTGACGTCCAGAGGAAGAAGCCGCTGGCGACGACCATGAGGGCGAGCAGGACCCCGTTGCGGAGGAAGACGCCCTCGACCGTGAGCCACTCCAGGTTGACGTGCGCCTCGACGGGGTGGATCCAGGGGAAGATGTGCTCGGCCCCGAAGTACAGGGCGACGAAGACGGCCAGCGAGATGGGCAGGAACATCCCTGCTCCCTCGGCGATCCGGCGGTAGTCCTTGCCCCAGTGCCCCTTGGCGGCTTGCAGGATCGCCCCGAAGATGACGCCTGCCTGGGCGAGAGCCGTCCAGAACAGGAAGTTGTACCAGACGTTCGCCCACGCGCGCTGGGGGCTACGCTCCAGAGTGACGACGAAGGCGATCGCGCCGAGGAGCACGGCGCCCAGGAGCAGCAGTCCGCGGGACGCCCGAATGGACCCGCCCGCCGCCTTGAGCGCCTCTTCGCGCCGCGCCTCGGGGTCCAGCGGCCGGTCGACCATGGTGCCTCCGGTCACTCCGCGGGCGCCGGCTCGGCCGGCGTGGCGGCAGGGTCGATCTCGCCGGACTGCAGGGCCCTCACGTACACGACGATCTGCCCGCGCACGTCCGCCGGGATCCGCCGGTAGGAAGGCATGAGGCCGCGTCCGTTGGTGATCATGCCCCAGAGGTATCCGTCCGTGTAAGCGCGGGCCTGCTCCGAGTGCAGGTTGAGCGTCGGGATCTCCGGGATCCGGTTCGGTCCGACCACCGGTCCCTTGCCACGCCCGTCGATACCGTGGCAGACGTAGCAGTACGTCTCGAACTCCGTTCGGCCCAGCGCGAGGTCCAGCTCCTCCATCTCGAGCGGGTTGGAGAGCGAGTCGGCCTCCAGCAGCGTGTAGGAGCGGCGCGAGCCAAGCGCCGCCGTGCCCGGCGGCGGCAGCCGCGCCGGCTCCTCGTAGGATTCCAGCGAGGGCTGCTCCGCCATGAAGGAGAAGATCGGCACGTACTTGAGCTGGTTGTCGCAGGCCGCCGCTCCGAGGACGAGGAACAGCGCAGCGGCCGCCGGCACCCTGGCGCCACGCTTCCCGGAGCTCTCTCCGCCACCGGCGCTGGCGCCCCTCGGCCCGCCGCTCATGCCGTCACCTCCAGGCTGAGCGCAGCGGTCTCGCCC
The DNA here is from genome assembly GCA_020351855.1 of Gemmatimonadota bacterium. Classification (GTDB taxonomy): domain Bacteria; phylum Gemmatimonadota; class Gemmatimonadetes; order Palauibacterales; family Palauibacteraceae. The sequence goes on along the minus strand of CP070670.1, from coordinate 2,829,965 downwards.
AGCACGCGCTCGGCCTCGGCTCGCCGGCCCGGATCCGCAGGGACGAAGATGCCCCAGCGGTCGACCGAGAACTCGCGCCGATAGGAGGGGGCGAGCTTGAGCTTCGGCTTCCGGGCGTGCACGAGCATGGCGAAGAGCGAGAAGATGCCGGTGAGCAGCACCGTCAGCTCGAACATCACGACGATGAAGGGCGGCAGGGAGACGATCGGCTTTCCCTGGGTGACCAGCGGATAGGCCAGGGAGGCTCCCGCCGGAAGCAGGAAGCCCAGCGTGCAGCCCGTGATCCCCCCGATCAGCGCCCACAGCCGGACCGGGCTGTGGTAGATGCCCATCGCCTCCTCGAGGTCGGGGGCCGGGATCGGCGAGTAGATCTCGAGATCCTCGAAGCCGGCCTCCCTCAGCGTGAGGATGGCATCACGGGTGGAGTCCATGGACCCGTATTGGGCGATCACGCCTGCGATCTCGCTCGTGTTCATGCTCACTCGTACTCGCCCGGGTGCCCGGCATGCGCCTCGGCGTGCCCGTGCTCCTTGCCGTGCTCGAGGTGTTCCTTGACCTCGGCGATGCTGATCGTGGGCAGCAGCTTGGCGAAGATCAGGAACCACATGTAGAACCAGCAGAAGGCGCCGATCAGGATCGCGATCTCCACCCAGCTCGGAGTATACAGCCCCCATCCGCTCGGCACGTACTCGTGGGCCAGCGATGTGACGATGATCACGAAGCGCTCGTAGAACATGCCGATGTTCACGAAGATCGAGATCACGAACAGCGCGGGGATGCTGCGTCGGATCTTCCTGAACCACAGCGTCGCCGGAACGACGACGTTGCAGAACACCATGATCCAGAACGGGCCCTGGTAGGCGCCGCGCGCCCGCCAGAGGAAGCTCTCCTGCTCGATCGGGTCGGCCGAGTAGTAGGCGAGGAAGTATTCGACCGCGTACGCGTAGCCGACGATCAGCGAGGTGAGGAGGAGCAGCTTCGCCATGTTCTCGAAGTGATACTCCGTCAGGTAGGCCTCGAGGCCGAACGCGAAGCGGAGCCCCACCATCAGGGTGATCACCATGGCCACGCCGGAGAAGATGGCCCCGGCCACGAAGTAGGGGGCGAAGATGGTGGAGTGCCATCCCGGCACGATGCTGAGCGCGAAGTCCCAGGAGACGACGCTGTGCACCGAGAGGACCAGCGGGGTGGAGATCCCCGCGAGGTACAGGTAGGCCCGCCGGTAGTGGACCCATTCACGGACCGTGCCCTGCCAGCCCAGCGACAGCGTGCCGTACAGCTTGCTCTTCCAGCCCCGGAACCTGTCGCGCAGCGCCGCCAGATCCGGGATGAGACCCGTGTACCAGAAGATGAGGCTGACGGTGAAATAGGTGCTGACCGCAAAGACGTCCAGCACGAGCGGCGACCGGAAGTCGGGCCAGATCATCCGCTGTGACGGGTAGGGAAACAGCCAGTACGCGTACCACACGCGCCCCAGGTGGATGAGCGGGAAGAGGCCGGCCGTCATCACGGCAAAGATCGTCATCGCCTCGGCCGCCCGGTTGATCGTCGTGCGCCAGCCCGAGCGGAAGAGGTAGAGGATCGCGGAGATCAGCGTACCGCTGTGGGCGATGCCGACCCAGAAGACGAACAGCGTGATGTAGAGGCCCCACCCCACGGGGTGGTTGATGCCGGCGACGCCGATGCCGCGGTAGATCTGCCAGGCCCATGCCGCGCCGCCCAGCAGCACGCCGGCGATCACCACCGAGAGCAGCGCGGCGTAACGCCAGGAGGGAACGAGGATCGGACGGGAGATGTCCTCGTTCGCGTCCGCGAGGGTGGGAAGCGGGTTGCCCCGTCGGAGCCGCGAGTCGATCCGGTTGGCCAGCGTCGCCATCAGGCCGTCCCCGCCATCAGTGGGCGTCCTCCCCGGCATGAGACCCGGCCTCCGTCCTCTCGCCGTCTTTCTCGGCGTCGCCGTGGCCGCCGTGGCTGCCGTGCGCCGCCGGAACGCTGGCGTGCGTCACGTCCGCCAGATAGGTGATCGCCGGCCGCGTGTAGAGCTCATCGAGGACGTGGTAGCCGCGCTTGGCGTGGCTCTTCCTCGACACGGCGCTCTCCGCGTCCTTCAGGTTGCCGAACACGATGGCGCCGGCCGGACAGGTCTGCTGGCAAGCCGTCTTGATCTCCCCGTCCTGCACCAGCCGCCCCTCGGCCTTGGCGGCCAGCCTCGCCCGGTTGATGCGCTGCACGCAGAAGGTGCACTTCTCCATGACGCCCTTCTCGCGGACCGTGACGTCAGGGTTGAGCTGCAGGTTCAGCGGGTTCGAAATCTCGTAGGTGAACCAGTTGAACCGGCGCACCTTGTAGGGGCAGTTGTTCGAGCAGTATCGGGTTCCCACGCAACGGTTGTAGATCTGGGCGTTGAGCCCCTCCGGGCTGTGGTACGTCGCGTACACGGGACAGACCGGCTCGCAGGGTGCGTCGCCGCAGTGCTGGCAGAGCATCGGCTGCTGCACCGTCTGGAAGCCGCCGTCCTCCGTCTCGACGAAGTAGCGGTCGATCCGGATCCACGACATCTCCCGGCCCTGCGCGCTGACCTCCGCGCCTACGGTCGGGATGTTGTTCTCGGCGTAGCAGGCGGTCACGCAGGCGGCGCAGCCGGTGCAGGCGTTCAGGTCGACGGTCATCCCCCACCGGTAGGGGCTGTTCGGGTCGGAGTCGTAAGCCGCCTGCACGAGCTCGGCGAGGTCCACGTCGTGGCCCTCCGCCTCGTGGCCGGCGCTCAGGACGGCTTCCACGCCCAGCAGCTTGGTGATCTCCCGGCCGAGGTCCGTGTCGCTCCCCTGGGTGATCACGAGCCGCCCACGGCCACCCGCGGCCCGAAGGGTCACGCCGGTGCCCGCGTACGCCGGCGCTCCGCTCAGCCGATCCGCCCCTTCCGACAGCAGACCGAGTGGGTTCACCCCGCGCTGCCTGGCGTTCCGCCCGAAGGCGGTGTGGCCCTGGCCGAGCGGGATCGCCACCGTGTCGGGCCGGATGCCCCGATAGACGAACGCGGGCGCGGTCAGCGAGCCCGCCGCGGTGTCGACCTCCACCAGATCGCCGTTGCCGACGCCCAGGCTTTCTGCCGTCTCCGGGTGAAGCTCGACCCAGGAGCCCCAGATGGCCCGCGTGACCGGATCCGGAAGCTCCTGCATCCAGGAGCGGTTCGCGCCCCGCCCGTCGTAGAACTGAACGGTCGGGTAGATGAGCAGTGAGGTCTCCGCCGGGCCCGCGGGCTCGGCGAAGCCATACGAGGCGACGGCGGCGTCGAGCACCGGCTGTTCCGCCAACGGCTCCGCGGTCCGGCCGAGCAGCCCGCCGCCGGCCAGCAGGGCACGCCACCACTCGTCGAAGCTGCGGGTCTCTCCCTCGGCCACGAAGCGGCTCCGCGTCCCCTCCCTGATCCTCGCGGCGAAGTCGGGCGGGCCCGCCAGCGGTCTCCCGGCGGCGGCGGCCCCCTGGAGGAGGGCGTCCTCCATCTGCCGGGTGTCGAAGATGGGGCCCATCAGCGGCTGCGCGATGGCCCGCCGCCCGCCTCCGAAGTCGATCTCTCCCCATGACTCCAGCGGATGGCTGGAGGGGAGGATCCAGGAGCAGCCGGCGGCCGTCTCGTCGAGGTGGGAGGCGAGCGAGATGGTCGTTCCGACCTGGCGCAGGGCATCCACGAAACCGAGGCTTCCGGGCAGCGTGAACGCCGGGTTGGCATCCGCCACGATCACCGTCCGGACCTCGCCCGAGCGCATGCGCTCGACGAGATCGGCCATCTGCGAGAGGGACGCCACAGCGGTGACGGGCGGCCCGCCGCCGAACCGCACCCGGTCGCCCACGGCGCCCAGCAGGTGATTCAGGATCGCCACCGCCAGGTGGCTCTCCGTGGCCTCAAAACTCTGTCCCTCGAAGCCGGGGGGCAGCGCGACGGGCGCCGAGGCCTCGGCCAACTCCTCGCCGAGTCGGCGGAGCTGCTCTGCCGGGACGCCGGTCCGCTCCGAGACGGCCTCGGGGGAATAACGGGCCAGGAGGCTTGTCAGCTGGCCCCCGTTCCCGCGCCGCTCGGCGACCACGGCGGCAACGGCGAGCGCGGCGAGCCCTTCGGTGCCCGAGCGGGCCGGAACCCACTCGTCCGCCTTGAGGCCGGACACCGAGAGCCGCGGTCCCACGAACGTGTACTTGGCGTGGCGGCCCCGATCCACATCCCGCGCCACCGAGAAGCGGATGGCCAGCTGCACCGGCGACAGCCAGGTCCCGAGGAAGTCGGCCCCGAAGCAGACGATGCGATCGGCACGCTGCAGCTCGTAGGTGGGGACCTCGCGCCTTCCGAACGCGATCTGGTTGGCCGTCAGGACCGCCCCGTAGCCGAGGGGCTCCCAGCGGATGTGCTCCGCTCCCACGGCGGCCGCCCACTCCCCGAAGAAGCGGTCGCGCGCCGTGGGCGTGCCGCCGGTGAGGAGGACGACGCCGCCCTGCTGGAGCGCCGCGCCCAGGGCCGCGAACCCCTCGTCCCACGTCGCCTCGGCGAAGGGATCGACCGGATCCACCCCTTCCGCGCTTCCTTCCTGGCGGAGGCGCGGCCCCGGGACCCGGTCGGGGTCGTAGAGGTCCTGGAGGGCACTCTGGGCGAGGGCCGAGAGGCGACCACGGTTGGGGGCTTGCGGGTTCCCCTCGAGCTTGATCACCCGTCCCTCGCGGAGCTGCGCGTGGAGCGCGATCGGCTCCGCCCCGACCATCATCGCCGTCGCGTAGGTGTCGAGCACGCCGGGGACCCGCTCGTCCTCCTGGACCAGCAGCGGGATCAGCTTGTCGGCGTAGTCCGGCGGGCCGCATGCCACGGCGGTGCCGGCACCCGTCACGCCCACGATCTTGAGGAAGTCGCGGCGCGTGGTTCCCGGCGGTCCGGACGGGCCGGCCGAGCAGCAGCCGCCGCGCGGCGAGCCCGTCCCGGAGCAGCCGCAGCCGCTCATGCCGTTCCCTCGCTGCAACGCCGCTCGCGGCGACAGCGCTCGCGGCGACTCGGCTCGCGGCGGACGGCTCGACTCGGCCCGTGCGGACCCATCGCGCTCCCGCTCAATAGTGACAAGCCAGACAGTCGATCGGCCCACGCCAGGCGCCGTACTCCGAACTGATCCGCACCGGATACAGGCCCTTGGGCTGCCTGCCCTCGGGCATCTCGGGCGGCGGGAAGCGCTGGGTCAGGATGTAGTCCGTAGCCACGTCCGTCTCCGCCGGAGGCTGCCGGTGGCACTCGAGGCACCATCCCATCGTGAGCGGCGCCCACTGGTAGACCCGGTCCATCTCCTCCACCGGGCCATGACACTCCGCACAGTCGACGTTGTTGAGCACATGGGGCGCGTGTTGGAACTGTGCGTATTCCGGTAGCTTGTTCACCCACTTCCACGGGATCGGCTCCCCCCGCTCCCAGTAGCCGCGAAGCTCCTCGATCGGATCGAGGCCCGAGCCGGCGATCCGGTGGCAGCCCATGCAGATCTCCGTGGGCGGCACGACTCCGGTCTGCGATACGTCGGTGCCCTTGTGGCAGTACAGGCACTCGATCTGCAACTCGGTGGAGTGGAAGCGGTGGTTGAACGGAAGGGGTTGGTCGGGCCCTCGAGTAGCCGCGTAGAAGGCATCGATCGCCTCCTGCGCCGTCATGCCCGTGGGAGCCGGCTGCACATCGGCTGAATCCGCCGCCATCGCCTGGGATGAACCCGCCGTCGGCTGGGGATCGGCCGCCGCCTCCTGCCCCTCGCTCGGGGACTCTCCGGCTGCGGCGTTCAGCACGACCTCCCCGCGATCACCCGGCGCAAGGGCGAGCGTTCCGAGAGCCAGCAGGCCGAGCAGTGCGGCCCCTATGACAGTTCGTCGTCCCATCCGGCCTGTTTCGCGAGGTCGAAGCATGGTGCGAGCCGCCCCACGGCCCTGAAGCGTGCGCCCCGGGCCGAGGCGCGGGTCAAGGTATCACGCTCGGGACGGGATGCAAGACGCGATCGGCCTCGCCAGGAAGGACCGTACGGCACACTCCGGGCCGTCCGTCGGGCGCCCGTTGTCCAGCGATTCCGGACAGTCCCGAGGAGGTTCTCCCGACAGACAGCCTGGCGCCGGCTGCCCCATCCTCTTAAATGGCAACGATGGCCATCCAACGAGGAAGATTCCCATGATCGAAGCGCTCAACTGCCGCGGATGGAGTCGGCCCCCATCGATGCTGGCGCTGCTGGTCGCCGCGCTGATCACGGCGTGCACGCCGGCGGAGCAGGCCGGGGAGGCCTCGCAGTCGGGGGCAGCCGCGCTGCCCCTGGCGAGGATGGACACGCTGCTCGCCGAGCTGGGCGGCCGGCCGACGGCCGACCTGACGCGGGGTCAGCGCTGGAGGCTGATCAGCTCGCTCGGGGTGGGCCTCCCGCCCTCGACCTACCAGGCATCCGATCTTCCCGAGCCCGCATCGCACGGTGCCGTGCTCGTCGAGGCCTACTGTGACCGCTGCCACTGGATTCCCGCCCCGCAGCAGCATGCCGCCTCGGAGTGGCCGATCCTGATGAGGCGCATGCACACGCGGGCCCAGACGCTGAGCCGACGCCTGGGCGGACCGATCACCGAAGGCCTGTTGGGCGAGTACGTGATGGCAGGCATGGCGACGGCTCCGGTGCCCTCGGAAGCCGAGCTCGCCGTGATGACCGAGTACATGCAGAAGTACGCCATGCGCGAGGCCGCGCCAGACGAGCTGGGCGAGGGCGAGGAGGCGGATTTCTACCGGGCCAAGTGCTCGGCCTGCCACGTCACCCCCTCGCCCATGGCTCACACGGCAGCCGAGTGGCCGGAGGTCGTGGGCCGGATGCGGGCCAACGCGGCGCTGCAGGACGTCCGGCCGCTGGACGACGCCGAGACCGAGCGGATCGTGACCTTTCTCCGGCAGCGGGCCGGCGGCTGAGTCCCTCTTCGATCGGGAGGCACGCGTCCTTCGGGAACCTGGGATCGGGAGGGGGTAACCGTTACGCGATCGGGCGAGGATAAGGGTTTTCTCGCCTTGACCGCTCGGGTGGCCGCAGGTAGCTTGATTTGTTGCGAGCGGGCGCCTCTGACGGGGTCCCGCTCGCGCGTGTCTGGGGCCTTAGCTCAGCTGGCTAGAGCGCTACGTTGACATCGTAGAGGTCACTGGTTCGAGTCCAGTAGGCCCCATGCAGTGGTCACCCCGAGGGGCTGTAGCTCAGTTGGTTAGAGTGCCGGTCTGTCACACCGGAGGTCGC
>CP070670.1:2816726-2822606 GCA_020351855.1 Gemmatimonadota bacterium | reverse complement strand
TCTCGCGCATGGCCTGGGCCCAGCGGGAGGTGGAGTCGGCGATGCAGAGGACGTTGTAGCCCATCTGCCGGTAGTACTCGCCGATGGTCATCCCGGTATAGATCGAGGACTCCCGCGCGGCAACAGGCATCGAGGACGTGTTGCAAATGATGATGGTGCGCTCCATGAGGGAGCCGCCGGTTCTCGGGTCCGGCGTCTCGGGATACTCGGTGATGGTCTCCACCACCTCGCCCGCTCGTTCGCCGCACGCGATGATGACGACGATGTCCACCGAGGAGTGACGGGCGACGAGGCTCTGGAGCACCGTCTTTCCGGACCCGAACGGCCCAGGGATACAGGCCGTGCCGCCACGCGCCACCGGGAAAAAGGTGTCGATGATCCGCTGGGTGGTGGTCAGGGGTTCCGTCGGGTAGATGCGCTCAGCCACGCGCCGGCGGAGCATCGCTTCGGGCACGGGGCGCCGCACCGGCCACCGCTGAGCCATGGTGAGGGTCCGCTCCTCTCCGTTCGCGCGGCGGATCCGGGCCACCGGATCATTGACGGTCAGGGCGCCTCGCGCTACCCAGGTCACCTGCACGGGCGTCGTCTCGTTGAACGGCACCATGACCTTGTGGGTCACATTCCCCTCGGGCGTCGTCCCAAGGATTTGCCCCGCCACCACGCTCTTCCCTGGGCCGACGGCAGGGGTGAAGTCCCACCGCTTCTCGCCGTCCACGGGATTCACTGCTTTGCCCCGGGGCAGAAGGAAGCCGTACTTCTCGGCCAGTAGGCTCAAGGGGTTTTGCAGGCCGTCGAGGACGGTCCCCAGGATGCCGGGAGCGAGCGTCACCGATAGCAACTCCCCAGACAGCTCCACCTCGTCCCCGACGCGGACCCCGGTGGTGTCCTCGAAGACTTGCAAGTCTGCCAGCCGCTTCTGGACCCGCAGCACCTCGGCCTTGAGACGCTGGTCTCCCAGCAGAACGTGACCCACCTCGTTCTTCATCACCCGGGTGCCGCTGACATCGATGGTGACCAAGCTCTCCTTCACGCACACGATGGGCGCGCGTCGATAGTCGCCGTGACTCCCGACGCCCGGGTCAGGCGAAGATGTCTTGGTACTCACTGGTCGCCTCCAATACCAGTTTGTCGAAGCGCCGACGGGCTTTCTGGGCATCGTATGATAGCCATCGGTGCAGGATGTCCCATTTGAACGCGAAGGCGAAGACCTGCTCGAACCCAAACGGGTGCCTGTCGGCCACCTGGCTCAGCTTCGTCCAGAGCAGTCCCATCAGCAGGCTTTCGAGACCGGTGGCGTCGCCCTGGTCCAGGAAGACCCGGGCCTCCGGGATCCACGGGAATACGGCGGCCAGCCCGAACTCCGGATCGGTCCAGCGGGACTCGATCGTCCTCGTGTAGTTGCCGACACCCCACCGGCCGGAAGGCACGCCCCGCCCCAAACGTTTCAGTCGGAGGGCCACCATCACGGTCCGCACGTTCATGCGGAACTCGACCGTGCTCCTGAGCGCCCGATTGCGCGTCGCGGCCATGCACTCCTCGTACATGGCGGCGATCTCCGCCGTCGTCCGGTTGATGGGCTGGCGACGCCAGCTGACCAGGCTGACGGCCATCCTGAGATCCGCCAGATCCTCGGGGTGCAGAAGGGCCAAGCGCTCCTCCAGCCGCCTCTGGCTCATGGGCAGGACCCTCGTCCGGCGAAAGTCGCGCAGCGGCGGGAGCGCTGCGACGAGCTGATAGTAGCGTCGTTGCGGTGTCGTCCAGGCGGTTGCGCGCCTCCGCATCACCCAAATGGGCGGTTCGCCAGGACCCGCGTCCATGACACGGCCGATCACTGGCCCGCCTCCGCCAGAATCGCCCGATAGCGGGGCAGAAGGAGCTTCAGCATCATCGCGGACAGCGCTTCGTCGGTCAGATCGATCTCCAGGTCGTCGTCGACCAGCCGTACGCGGGCTCCACCGCTGACCTGGTCCGAGGGAATGAGCTCGACCCCGTTCCGGAGCACCCCGGCGGAGACCGACAGGGCCAACTGCCGAAGGAACTCCTCCAGCTCCGGCGGAGCCTCGGCCGCCAGCCGGTTCGGTACGAGGATCACGACGTTACGGTCCTTGATGAGTTGCTCCGCGGCTCTCCCCGCCAGGACCAGGATCATGTCCCGGAGCACGGAGCGGTCCGTCGTCAAGTCGGTTACGAGACGACGAACGTGCTCCTCGAAGGCCGCCAGCACCGCGGAGCGGAGCTCCAGCTCGGTGTCCCGCGCCGCGATCCGGAGGGCTCCGATGGCCGCCGTGCGCTCCGTCTCGATCGCGGCCTCGGCTTCCTTCTTCATCCCGACTGCTTCCGCTTTGGCGCTCGAGACGATCCGAGCGGCCTGCGCCTTGGCTTCGTTGAGAATCCGCTCCGCCTCGTCCCGGGCGGATTGAACCCCTTCATGACGAATCCGCTCGACCAGCTCCTTGACGCCCGAGGACTTCACATCTGGTTCGGTCATACGTCACCTCACCGCGGAATCGAGCCCGCGAGCACCAGAGCGAAAACGAACACGAAGACAGCGAAGCCCTCGATGACGGCCGCCGGTGCGATTGAGATCCCAAATACCTCCGCCTTCGACTTCGAGGCACTGATCGAAGCGGCGCAGGCAGTTCCCTGAGCCAACGCACTGATGAGTAGGGCCACGCCGGTGAGAACACCCAGAACGAAGAGACCCGGCGAGTTGGCCACCGAGACGGGACGGTTCAGCGTCAGCATCACCACGATACCGTAGATTGTCTGGGAGGACGGCATCGCCGCGACTCCGACGAAGCGGCCGTAGCCGGCTTCCACTTCGAGCATCGCACCCGCTGCGGCGAGCCCACCCCGACCCACACCGATCATGGAGCCAATGGCTCCCAGTGCCAGAGGGGAAAAGATCCCCATCCAGCCCGTGGTCAAAACGAGCGACTCCAAGAATCAAGCTCCTTTCTTCTTGAACGGTCGGAAGAGCGAGCCCTCCTCCGGCAGTCCCCAGTTCAAGAACTCGATGACATTCAATCGTAGGCCGTGGATGAATCCGCCGGCGACGGCCAGAAGCAGGTTGAGGCTGTGCCCGATCACGAGGATGGCCAGGGCGGCCAAGATGCCCACGCCCGGGATGCCCTCCCAGGCGCTGGCTGCCATGCCGTTGAAGGAGATGGCCAGAGAGGCGGAGGCGAGCCCCAAGGCGAAGAGCCTGAGGTAGCTCAGGACGTCGCCGAACGCGGCGGTGATTCGGGTCATCGCCGCCAACCCCTTGCCAAGGCGAGCCAGCGGGCGGGCACCGTACCCCGCGAACGCCAAGACCAGAAACAGGCCGCCCACTGCCGCGGCTGTGGCGGGTGTCCGCACGGCGTCGGCTCCGGCACGGGCGCCGAGGTAGAGCGTGTAGCCGCCGAGTACGAACATGGCCCACCCCAGCGACGGCAGGGCGCGGGGGCTCCATCCATGGCGACCGGCGTCCATGAGGTTCCCCAGCAACACATGGAGCACGCCGATGGCGATTGAGAGCCCCATCATCGTGGTCGTGTCCGCCATGTCCAGGATAACGAAGCGCGCTGCCAAGCTGCCGGGCCCGGGCGCGACCCCGAAGAAGGAGCCGATCAGGATGCCGTAGCCGATCGTCGCCGCCGCGAGCGTGAACAGAACCCACCGCCAACGGCGGCCCCCGGCGGAGCCCGACAGCCTCTTCCAGTAGTGCGACACGATCAGGGCAAGGATCAGCCCGTAACCTCCATCCGAGATGATCATCGCGAAGAAGATAGCGAACGAATAGAGAACCACGCCGGACGGATCCCAGCTTCCGTACCGCGGTGTCTTGTAGAAGTTGACCAGATCTTCGCCGCCTTCCCTGCGTTCGGTGTTACGAAGCAGAGTGGGCGGCTTGTCCTCGGGACCGGGGTCCGAGATCTCCATGGCCATCCCGTGCTCCTCGGCGTAGGAACCGAGGGTATCCAGGGCTTCGATGGGTGCCCAGGCCCGCAGCGCGAACACGGGATCGGAGTCGTAGCACTGACCGGCGGCGTAGTTCCGGACGGCCCGGTCCTCAAGCGCGTCCAGGCTCCGGGACAATAGGACGCGCCAGCGAGTGAGGCGGACACGCTCCAGGTAGGCGTCATCGAGCTCCAACTCCACGTCGTGCAGCCTTCGCTCCAGCTTCCGCCGGGACACCTTCCCCGTTCGTACACGGGGCGCCGGAACGCCCTGTGGCTCACTCTCCGAGATCACGATCACGAAGGCGTTTCGGCCGTCGCGTCGGACATCCTCCCAGATCAAGCCCGATGCGGCCAGCTCTCGCACCCGGTTCCGGGGCACGACGTAGAACCAGAGCCGCCGTCCCGCCAGGTCCTCCGCGGGCGGGAAATCGAAGTCGCCCCAGGGGGCCAGGGCCTCGATACGATGCATGAGGGTGTCACGCTCGAGCTCCAGCCGGTGGATTCGATCCTTGAGCGCCAGGACCTCCGCCTCGACCCGGACCGGATCGAAGTCGGTGGAGATCGTCAAAGGGCGCTGCTTCTGGGGACAGCGGTCCAGGTAAGACAGTACCTCCCGGCTCTGTTTCGAGGGGTCCGCCAGGGGAGCGGCCTCGGGCGCGAGCGAAACGATCTCCAGACAGCCAAGCTCCTGAAGGTCTTCCAGCACCCGATCCTTCTCGGCCTGATGCCCCACAAGCGTGAGCTTACTCAGGGGGACGATGGCCACGCCGTTCTTCCTTCCTGGCGAGCCTTCGCCAGCTTCGCCTGGACCACCGCTGTCCGCTCCTGGTCTCCCAGCCAGATCCGGATGCGCTGGATGTTCTTCCGGGTCCTGGGGATCAGGATCTTGTCGAATAGGTTTACGCGTTGCGTGATGCGCCGCTCCGCCCGCTCCAGGATACGGACCCGCTCGGCGGCGACCTGGATGCGGGTTCGCGCCTCCGCCGCATCTCGGAGGCGCTCGACCAGCGCGTCCACCCACGCCGGCTTCGCCAGCATCGAGTATTCCGCCACCCGGCACTCGACGTGCTTGACCAGGGGCAGACGCACCCCCACCACGTTCTCCTGCTCCAGGTCCAAGGCCGTCATCATCACCAGGCCCTTCAGGTCGATCTCCGTAGCCGCCAGCATGGGCAGCTCCGCCCCCACCCGGGCCTCAATGCTCTCCACTTCGGCCCGCGTCGCCGCGTACTCTTCGCGGGCCTTGTCCAGCTCAATGGTGAGCTGCCTCCGCTTGAGCTCGAGGGATGGTAGGAGCTTCTCGTAGAGCGTGAGCCTCTGCCGCTCCTGCTGTAGGGAGGCCTTGCTGAGCTTCAGTCGAACCATGTCTCAGGCAGCGTCTCCCGAACCTTCGTCCTCCGACTTCGGGAAGTAGCGGTCAACGAGGTCCTGCTTAATGAGAAGTTCGTGCGGTTCGAAGCACTCGCGGAGGGTCTGCCAGCTGACGTTCAGCGCCTCCACCAGGGACATCGCGACGTTCACGTCCATGAAACGGCGCCGAAACAGCTCCCCGAACTTCAGGAGCTTCATATCGAAGTCCGAGAGCTCGAAGGCCATCGCCCGCTTCTGCTCGGCCTCCCGCGCGCCGGCGTAGAAGCGGACCATAGCGTTCATGACCTGCGAGTGATCCTCACGGGTGACCTTCCCCATGACGTGCTGCTTCAGGCGCGACAGCGAGCCGAATGGATCGATGACACCATCGTGCAGGTAGAACTGGCCCTCGGTGATATAGCCCGTGTTGTCCGGCACCGGGTGGGTCACGTCGTTTCCCGGCATGGTGGTGACCGTCAGGATCGTGACCGAGCCGGCTCCTCTGAAGTCGCAGGCCTTCTCGTACCGGCGGGCGAGCTGCGTGTAGAGGTCCCCCAAGTATCCCCGGGTCGCCGGGATCCGGGCT
>CP070670.1:2803952-2816626 GCA_020351855.1 Gemmatimonadota bacterium | reverse complement strand
CGAGCTTCCCGGAGCGTATCGCCTGCTCGCCACCGCGGGCGAGGCGAGCGCCTCCGCGGTCGTCGAGGTGACGCCGCGGCCGAAGCCAACGCCCGTCGAGCTGCTGGGTCGGGGCGGAAACGTGTCGTCGGAAAGCAGCGATCTCTGGGTGTTCACCGGACTGGACGGGCGGGACTACGCCTACCTCGGGACGATGCCGCAGGGCGGGGGCGAGCGTCTGTATGTGTGGGATGTGACCGACCCGACGAACGTTCTCTTATCCGACTCGGTGGCCATCGACGCCCGGCGCGTCAACGACGTCAAGGTGAACGACGACGCCACGTGGGCCGTCGTGACCCGGGAGCAGAACAGCGCCCGCGGCAACGGCATCGTGGTCCTCGACCTGAGCGACCCGGGCCATCCCGCCGTACTCTCCGAGCTGACGGAGAATCTGACGGCCGGCGTGCACAACGTCTGGATCAACGGGGACATCGTGTACGCCGTGAACGACGGCACCAATGCCCTGCACATCCTCGACCTGTCGGAGCCGACGAAGCCGGCGCACATCGGCATCTGGGAGATCCGACCCGGCGAGGAAGACAAGACACTGCACGATGTGTGGGCGGAGGACGGGCTGGCCTACCTCTCCTACTGGGACGACGGACTCGTCATCCTCGACATTGGCGCCGGAATCAAGGGCGGCACCTCCACGAAGCCGCGGTTCGTCTCCCAGGTCAAGTACCGGGTCGACCACGGGGAGGAGTACGGCAATACCCACACCGCCTTCCGGTATGGCAACTACGTCTTTGTCGGGGACGAGGTGTTCGGCTGCAGCGCCTGCGTCAACGGGCCGCGCGGCTACATCCACGTCATCGACGTGTCCGACATCGAGAATCCCCGCGAGGTCGCAAAGTACGAGGTGCCGGAGGCGGGCGCCCACAACGTGTGGGTGGAGGATGATATCCTTTACGTCGCGTACTACCAGGGCGGACTGCGAATCGTGGACGTCTCGGGCGAGCTCCGCGGCGATCTTTACCGGCAGGGCCGTGAGATCGGCTCCTACCATACCGCGGGCACGGCCGAGGATTCCTACACGCCCAACCAGGCGTTCGCCTGGGGGCCGCAGCCCTTCAAGGGCAACATCTTCGTCAGCGACAACAGCAGCGGGCTGTGGGTACTCCACCACGAGCCCCCGCGGCCGCTGATCCCGTAAGGGGGCACGATGAGGATCGCACGCACCTGGCGGAGATCGGCAAGACCCCTCGGGCGGCAGGCGGCCTTGCCGTGGGCCGTCCTGCCGACCGTCCTCCTGCTCCTGGCTCCGGCGGCGGCAGCCGCGCAGACGGGCGGGCAGGAGGGACGGCCGCCCAGCGCATCCGCCAACACCCCGACGGCACACTACTGGGTGTACGTGGCGAACGAGGCATCGGACGAGGTTTCCCGCGTGCGCTTCGGCCCGGAAGGACTGGAGGTGGAACGCAACGTGGAGGTCGGGATGCTACCCGCCGACATCGACGGCGCGCACGGTGTGACCGTCTCGCCCGATGGCCTTCACTGGTACGTTTCGGTAGCGCACGGAACGCCCTTTGGCGAGGTATGGAAGTACACCACCGGCAGCGACCGCCTGGCCGGCAAGGCGAAGGTCGGGATGTTCCCGGCCACGATGGCCGTAACCCCTGATGGCCAGTACCTGTTCGTCGTCAACTTCAACCTGCACGGCAACCCCGTCCCCAGCTCGGTGTCCGCCATCTTCGCGACCGGCATGCAGGAGCTGTCCAAGATCGAGACCTGCGTGAAGCCTCACGGCAGCGCGATCAATCGCGCCGGCAGCCGCCACTACTCGGCCTGTGTGGGAAGCGACCTGCTCGTCGAGATCTCGGTGGAGGACCTGTCCGTTACCCGCCGCCTGCTGCTCACGCCCGGTCGCGAGGGCCTGCTGGACCCAACCGGACCGGCAGTCGACGAGCAGGAATCCGGATCCGCCCGCTGCAAGCCTACGTGGGTGGTCGTCACGCCGGATGACCGCTGGCTATACGTCGCCTGTAACGGTAACCGGGAGCTGCTCGAGATCGACGCCGGCAGTCTCTCCGTGACGCGACGATTCCCCACCGGCATCGGACCGTACAACCTCGCAGTCAGCCCGGACAGTCGCTTCCTGGTAGCCACGCTCAAGGGACAGCAGGCGGTGGCGATCGTGGACCGCGCAAGCGGTGAGGAGCGGCTGGTCAGCACCTCGCGCCCGGTCACGCACGGGGTAGTCATCTCTCCTGACTCGCGCTACGCCTTCGTTTCGAATGAGGCCGTGAGCTCGACGCGCGGAACCCTGGACGTCATCGACCTGCGGAGCGGCGAGCTGGTCGCCAGCGCGGTGCTCGGCCTGCAGCCCGGCGGCATCGCCTTCTGGAAGATGGAGGCTCTGACCTCGGGGTCCTGACCGAGGCTCGCGAAGCGCCGACATCGGCAAGGGGACGCCCGCGCCGCTTCCGGGTACGAGCACAGCGTGGGTCACCGGCCTGGAGGTTCGAACGAAGCGGACGTCCAAGCGTGAGGAACGAATGGACGCGGCGAGAGACTCCCGACCCGAAGCTCCGGCAAAGCCCCCGCGGAGCGAGGATCCGCCGGCCGAGGTGGTTCCCGGAGTGCGGGAGTTCGACCACACGGCGGACCTCGGCATGGCGGTAAGCGCGCCCGACCTGGCCGAGCTGTTTAGGCGCGCCGCCCGAGGCATGGCCCGACTGATGAGGGAATCCGCCGCACGCCCTCCAGCCGGCGCGGCCACGAGCTGCCGCGTCCAGCTGGCATCAGGCTCGCCGGATCTCCTGCTCGTCGCGTGGCTGTCGGAGCTTCTCTACCTCGACGAGGTCGAAGGGCTCGTGTTCGAGGACGCGATCTTCGACGACCCGGGCGCCCTGGCCGAGGGTCAGCTGGCGGCCACCGTAACCAGCCGCCCGACACACAGCCTGCCCGAGCGGCAACTCAAGGGCGTGACCTACCACGGCCTGCGGCTGGAGCCGGGCGTCGAAGGCTGGGAGGCGGAGGTGATCTTCGACATCTGAGCGTGAGGACGGTCTAGCATGCGCAGCGTCAGGGAGCAGCCGATGATCAGAGGCCTCGGAGACGATCTGCAGCTCCGGCAGATCGACGCGTACCGCTGGCTCATTCCACGGCAGGGCGGGATGCGCGCGGAAGGGCTCGTCTATGCCGATCGTGCGCTCATGGACAACATCCGGGGCGACGAAGCGGTCCGTCAGGTCGCCAACGTCGCGTGCCTGCCCGGCATTGTCGGCCGCTCGATCGGCATGCCGGACATTCACTGGGGATACGGCTTCGCGATCGGCGGCGTCGCCGCCTTCGATCCGGATGAAGGCGGCGTCGTGAGTCCCGGGGGAGTCGGGTACGACATCAACTGCGGCGTTCGCCTCCTCCGCTCCGATATCACCGCGGACGACCTCGCCCCCCGGATCGAGCGCCTGATGAACCAGATCATGCGGGACATTCCGGCCGGAGTGGGAGCAGGGTACCGCGGCTCCGCTCTTTCCGGCGGGAGCGTGAGGGAGGTGCTCGAGAGGGGAGCCAAGTGGGCGGTCGAGCAAGGTTTCGGCAACCGTGAGGATCTGGATCACATCGAGAGCGGCGGCATGCTGGAGGGCGCCGATCCCGACCAGGTGAGCGACCGGGCCATCAAGCGCGGCAAGCCGCAAGTCGGAACGGTCGGCTCGGGGAACCACTTCATCGAGGTGGGGGTGGTGGGTGAGGTCTACGACGAGATGGCGGCGGACAGCCTGGACCTGCGGCCGGGAAACGTCACGGTGTTCATCCACTCGGGCTCGCGCGGCCTCGGACACCAGGTTTGTACCGACTATCTGGACGTGATGCTCCGCTCGGCCAGCCGCTACGGGATCGAGCTGCCGGACCGGCAGCTCGCCTGTGCACCCCTCCGGTCGACCGAGGCCAGCAATTACTTCGGCGCCATGTATGCCGCCGCGAACTTCGCCTTCGCCAATCGCCAGGTGATGGCCCATCGGGTGCGCGAAGCATTCGCTCGGATCTTCGAGCAACCATGGGAGAAGCTCGGGCTCCGACTGGTCTACGATGTGGCGCACAACAACGCCAAGTGGGAGACCCACGTGGTGAACGGGCGGGAGCGTCGACTCTGCGTGCACCGCAAGGGAGCCACCCGCGCCTTCCCGCCCGGGCACCCGGACGTCCCGGCAGCATACCGCCATATCGGCCAGCCCGTGCTGATCCCCGGTGACATGGCGCGCTACTCATACGTGCTCGTGGGCACTGACGCCGCCTACGCCGAGACGTTCGGCTCCACCTGTCACGGCGCCGGACGTCGCATGAGCCGCCGTCAGGCGAAACGGTCGGTGCGGGGTCGCGACCTGAAGAAGGAGTTCCGGGAGCGGGGCATCGAGGTGCGTGCCTCCTCCTTCGCCACGGTGGCGGAAGAGGTTCCCGAGGCCTACAAGGACGTCGCGGAGGTCGTCGAGGTCGTGGATCGCGCCGGCATCGGTCGGAAGGTGGCCCGGCTGCGGCCCCTAGGCGTGCTCAAGGGCTGACGGCGTGGACAGGCCGATCCGGCTTGCCAGCGACTCGAACCGGGGGTCCGAGCGGAGGCCGGCGTAGGTCGGGTCCACCCGCAAGAACACCAGCACCCAGCAGCGCTCCTCGAATGCCCTCTCGAGCCATTCGAAGGCGTCGTCCGCCTCGCCGAGGGAAGCATGGACGACGGCGCGGTAGTCGGGAAAGATCGGCGCTCGCAGGGCGGTCGCCTCCAGCCGGGCGTGCACGGCACGGGCCTCCATCTGCCGGCCGGCCAGAGCGTGGGCCTGCGCTAGGAGGGCCATCAGACCGGGATGGTCTCCGCGCCGCGCCAGCCAGTCCTCGTAGAGCCCGACCGCCTCATCGTAGCGGGCCCGTTGGACGTACGCCGGTCCGAGAAACCATGGAATGATGACGAACTCCGGATCCATGGCGGCCACGCTCTCGTAGAGCTCGATCGCCCGGTCGTAGCTGCCCTGAAAGTAGTGAGACCATCCCAGGCCGACCGTGACCGTGAGGGACAGGGGATCCAGGTCGTGGGCCCTCCGGAGGGAGCGGTTCGCCTCCTCCAGACGCCCCATCGCCATCAGGTATTCTCCATACCAGTGGTGCACCGTCGGGTAGCCGGGGTTCGACTCGATCGCCCGCTGAAACTCGATCTCGGCGCCTTCGAAGTCCCACTCGTAGATGAACTTGGCGTACGCCCTCGAAGTCAGGGCTTCCGGTACCCGCGCCTCGAGCTCCAGGGCCTTTCCGGCCGTCTCCATCACGCGTCGACAGGCCTCGGCGGCCGGCAGGTAGCGGTACCAGCCGAGGAGGCTGTAGGCATCTGCCAGGCCCGCATAGGCCTGTGCGAACTCCGGATCCAGGGCGATCGCCAGCTCGAAGCACTCGATGCTCGCGCGGAGGCCCTCCGCCGTACGCCGATTCCACAGATACCGCCCCTTAAGGTAGAGCGTGTACGCCTCCAGGTCCGCGGTTCGACGGGGCAAGAGACGGGCGCCCTCGTCCTGCCGGATCGGCGCGACCAGTTCCGACCGGAGTCGCTCCACGATCTCCCGGGCGATCTCCTCCTGTACGGAGAAGATGTCCTTCAGCTCCCGATCGTAGCGTTGGCTCCAGAGCTGGAAGCCGTCTCCGGCGTTCACCAGCTGAACGGTGATGCGGACGCGGTCGTCCCGCATGCGGACGCTGCCTTCGAGCACTGATCCCACCGAAAGCCGCTCGCCGATCGCCTTCACGTCCAGGTCGGTGCCCTTCAGCTGGAAGGAAGACGTACGGGCGGCAACCCGTAGCCCTTCCACCTGAGCCAACGCCGAGATCAGCTCCTCGGAAATCCCATCTGCAAAGTACTCACGGTCCTCTCCTCCGCTCAGGTCAACGAACGGCAGTACGGCCACGGAAGGACGAGGCTCGCCGGTCTCTCCCGAAACGGGATCGTCTTGTGGATCGGCCGCCGTCCCCGGGCGCCCTGCTTCCCCATCGCCCGGCAACGTGTGGGACCGCCCTGCGGCCAGGGCCGTCTCCGGATCCAGTGCCTCCCAGATCTCCTTCCCGGCACCGGTGAGGGGCAGCGGCCTCGCCAGTGCGGACTCCGGCCGCTCGGCAATGGCGTGCGCCGAGCCGAGGCCGAGAGACGCGTCGCCCCCCGCTTCGTCCCGCGTGTCCGCGTGGGGACGGCTCTCACGAGTCCGTATGGCGGCGATCAGTTCCTTCGTCTCGGGCGAGGGGGCGATGCCGAGTTCCTGGTCCAGGCGAGCCGCGAACGCCTCGTACGCTCGCACGGCCGAGGCACGATCGCCGACGCGATCGAGCAGCCCCATGAGTCGACGGACGGCCGCTTCGTTCTCGAGGGAGAAGTCCGCGGCGCGGCGTGCCCAGTCGGCTGCCGCTTCCGGACGCCCCGCCGCCTCGTGCTCCTCGGCCAGGCTCCAGGCGGCACGCGCCGCCACCGCCCGCAGATGACCGCGCTCGGTGTCGAGCCACTTCTCGAAGTCGGGGGCCTCGGAGATGAAGAACCCTTCGAGCAGATCCCCGCGGTAGTGCTCCAGGGCTTCCTCCGCCCGGCCAGACTCTGCCGCTTCCACGAAAGCCGTGGCATCACACCAGATCGCCCCGGGGGCGAGAGCCACCTCCTCATCTCCAGTGGATACGAAGACGGACGGCCCGATGGCACGACGCAGCACGTACAGGGACTGATTGAGCGCGTGGCGGGCGCGCGACTCATCCAGCTCGGGCCAGAACAGCCCGAGCAGCGTATCCCGTCTGATCGACTCGCCCTTTCCGCATGCCGCGAGGTACGCGAGGAGCGCGATGCGCTTTGGCTGCGCGAGGACTGACTTCAGCTGACGCCCATCCGGCGCCTTGAGGTCAAGGGATCCGAGCGTGTAGAAACGTATCATCTGCAACTGTTACTATGAGTTACGAGATTTATCCCGCTGCCGTGATCCCTGAGTGATCTCGAGGGGACTGCGCCGTGATGACACAAGCCCACCTTGTCGTTCGTACGTACCATGGGTGCCCCGTTCAAACGCGGCACGGGCTCTCAAGTTCCACTGAAGGCAAGAGTCAGCGCCCGCAAGGGCACGAGATAGACGCGAGAGGTGAGGGGGCTGGGATGCTGATGCGAGGACGGGGCCTTCGGGTAGCGGGAGGACAGAAGTCCTTCTCGATCGGTGGAAGCGGCGGACGAAAGAAGGCGGACCTGGAGAGTGATGTTCACACTGGGATCCCGCTCACCTTTGCCCATGGTCCGGCCGACGGGGAAGAGCTGGCGGCGGCGGCCAACGAGCTGTTCAAGCAAGCGAGCCGTCGGCGGATCGCGATCGGAGTGATCGTGGCGGTGTCGGCCCACATGGCGTTGTTCGAGCTGTTTCCCCGCATGCAGGTGGACAGCCTGGGTGCCGCGGCCGTCGCCCTGGAGACGATCGAGCTGCCGCCCGAGGTGAGGGTTCCGCCGCCACCCGAGCAGGTCTCGCGACCGGCGACCCCGAGAGTCGCGGCGGTCGACGTCGCTGAGAACGTGACGATCGCTCCGACGACGTTCGAGTCGAATCCGGTCGAGAACCTTCCGCCGCCGCCCAAGACCGGGACCCCGGACGAGCGACCCTCGTTCATCCCGTACACGGTGGCGCCGACCCTGAAGAACAAGGACGAAGTCCTGCGCTTTCTCGAGCGGGTCTACCCTGCGACGCTCAGGAGCGCGGGCATCGGCGGGGCCGTCGTGCTTTGGCTCTATATCGATGAGGAGGGTCGGGTGCAGCGCACGGTCGTTGCCGAGTCGAGCGGCTTCGAGCAGTTGGACGAGGCCGCCCAGCAGGTCGCATCGAAGATGCACTGGAAGCCGGCCATGAACCGGGACAAGAAGACCCCGGTTTGGCTGTCTCAGGCCATCGACTTCTCGGTTACCTGAGGTCGGCCGGCCGCATGGCGGCGCCCGAGGGAGTCGCAACGGCAAGACGGATGGCGAGAGATCGCGAATAGAATAGATGGATTGATGGGAGGACAGGGAGGAAAGCAATGTCGAAGAAGAAGGCCCAGCCCGAGTCATTCATAGACCGTCGGTCGCCCGACCGGACCGCATCGCGCGTCGAGGAGAAGGAGGTCCGATACCAGCCACGCACGGGAGGTGTTCTGCTGCGCTCCGGGCGCCGAAGCCGCGCCTTCGGCTGGCGGGGACCTTCGCCGGCGGGCGTGTCGCCCTTCTTCCGGTAGCCCTCGTGCGGTAACGAACCCACCTCGGCGCGGGCTGGGCCAGCCGGTGCGCTTGGCACCGGTGGCCCGGCGCCGGCCTCGAGCAAGTCGAGCAAGACCATGTCGATCCGCGCCGCCGTGATGACCCGCCCGCATGCCCCGCTGGAGATCTGGGAGTTCGACACTCCCCGACTGGAGCCGGGAAGCGTGCTGCTGGAAACGGTGGCCAGCGAGGTGTGCGGCACCGACGTCCACCTGCACCGCGGCCGGCTCGCCGGCGTCCCCTACCCGATCATCCCCGGTCACGTGAGCGTCGGCCGCGTCCTCGAGAGCGCGGGCGTGGAGACCGACGCGACCGGCGCCCCGCTCTCCCCCGGCGACCTCGTTACCTTCTACGACGTCCACGAGGTGTGCGGCACCTGCTGGCATTGCCTGGTCGCGGGGCAGCCCAATCGCTGCCCCAGCCGGCGTGTGTACGGGATCACGTACTCGGCCGCCGAAGGGCTCCTGGGAGGGTGGGCCGAGCGCATCTATCTCAAGCCGGGGGTGCGGCTGTTCAAACTCCCCGAGCCGCTCACCGCTTCCGATGTCATCGGGGGAGGCTGCGGGCTCTTTACCGGCTTCGCCGCCGTCGAACGCTCGAGCTTCCAGATGGCGGAGACCGTCCTCATCCAAGGATCGGGCCCCGTCGGCCTGGCTGCCGCCGCGTTCTCGGCCCTGCGGGGAGCCGCCCTCACGATCGTCGTCGGCGCGCCGGGTGACCGCTTGGCGTTGGCGCAGGCTCTCGGAGCGGATCTCACCCTTTCGCTCGAGGAGCTTTCGCCGCGCGATCGGAGGGAAGCCGTACTCGAGGTCACCGACGGCCGTGGCGCGGACACGGTCATTGAGGCCAGCGGGAATCCGGCAGCCGTCAACGAGGGCTTCGATCTCTTGAGGGATGGCGGCACGTACGTGATCGCCGGCCACTACACGGACGCCGGTGAGATCGAGCTGAACCCGCACCTGGCGATCAACCGGAAGCACGCGGTCGTCCGTGGGCAGTGGGGAACGGAGTTCCGGCACGTGTTCGGCGCCTTGAAGCTCCTGGCCAAGCACCGCAACCGGCTGGACTTCGCCCGCGTGATCGGCCGGCGCTACGGGCTCGAAGAGGCGAACCGCGCGATCGACGATGTCGCGACCCTGAGCGTCCCGAAGGCCGTGATCGAGCCGGAGACGCGCGCCTAGAGCCCCGAGCCGGCGGCCACGCCCCGGTTCGCGGTCAGCCCCGGTCGGACAGAACCCGTTCCACCTCGCGGCGAATCTCTCCGGCCTCGAGCTCCTCGAGCTCGTAGCGCACCCGGACGATCGGCTTCTTCGTGGTCAGCACGCGCGACAGGTCGATCGGGGTGCCCTCCACGACCACTTCCGCCGGGGCAGCCTCGATCGTCGACTCGAGCTCGCGGATCTGCTCGTCGCCGTACCCCATGGCGGGCAGGATTCCCGCTGCGTTCGGGTACGCCTCGTAGGTGGCGGCGATCGACCCGACGGCATAGGGCCGAGGATCCACGATCTCGGCCGCGCCGGCCTCGCGGGCAGCGTACCAGCCGGCGCCGCGGCTCATGCCGCCGTGCGTGAGCGTGGGACCATCCTCGACGACGAGCACTCGACGGCCCTTCAAGCGCTCCGCGCCCTCCACCCGGATGGCCGAGCGGCACAGCACCGCGTGGGCCGCCGGGTTGTGGCGGCGCGCGTTGGCCAACACCTCCTCGACATCCTCTGGATCGGCCGTCTGCACCTTGTTCACTACGATGAGATCGGCCAGCAGGAAGTTCGTCTCCCCCGGATAATAGCTCAGCTCGTGACCCGGGCGGTGCGGATCGACGACGGTGAGATAGAGGTCCGGCCGGAAGAATGGAGTGTCGTTGTTCCCGCCGTCCCAGAGGATAACGTCGGCTTCCTTCTCGGCCTCGCGGAGGATCTCCGCGTAGTCGATCCCCGCGAAGACGACGAAGCCGTTGTCGATGTGGGGCTGGTACTCCTCGCGCTCTTCGATCGTGCACTGGTGGCGGTCTAGGTCTTCGTACGTCGCGAAGCGCTGGCACGCCTGCGCCGCCAGATCGCCGTACGGCATTGGGTGGCGCACCACGACGGCCTTCCGGCCCATGTCCTTCAGGATGCGTGCGAGGAAGCGCGTCGTCTGCGACTTCCCTGCGCCGGTCCGGACAGCCGTCACGGCGATGACCGGCCGAGTGGAGCGCAGCATCGTCCGGACGGCAGAGCAGATGCCGAAGCTCGGGCCCCAGCCGACAACCCGACTTCCCCGGTGCATCACGTATTCGTGGGACACGTCCGAGTAGGCGAACCATACCTCATCCACCGCTCGATCCTTCACGATCGCTTCCAGTTCTTCCTCCGGCTCGATCGGAATGCCCTGCGGGTAGAGCGGGCCAGCCAGGGAGGGCGGATACGTGCGGTCCTCGATGTCGGGGATCTGGGCGGCCGTGAACGCCACGACCTCGTAGCCCTGGGCTTCCCGGAACAGCACGTTGAAGTTGTGAAAATCACGGCCTGCTGCGCCCATGATGACCACGCGCCTGCGACTCATCTCCCCTCCGGGCTCTTGCTGCTCATGCGGACGACGGTGCGGTCCGTCGGTCCGGTGTTCGGACCGGCCGGCGCCCGGACTAGTATCGCCTGTGCACGCGAAAGAAAAGTGGGCGGCCCGAAGACCGCCCACCTGACACCCCAAATCGGACGTCGCCGCAGAGGGCGACGGGTCGCAGCTACTCCCGCATGCCGACGTCGACCGTCTCGATGTCTACGGTGATCGCCTCCAGCTTGTCGGCGATCTCCGGGCGCATCTCGCCCTGGTAGCGCCCGCCCACGTGCTCGGCCAGGAAACGCTCCATCGCGGCATAGGAAGCGAGGTCGTTCAGCTCGTTCGCAAACCCGTGACCCTCATCGGGCGCCACGAGATACTCGACCGTCCGGCCAAGATCCCGCAAAGCGGCAACGATCTGATCCGACTCGGACTGTTTCACGCGAGGGTCGTTTGCCCCCTGGATGACCATGAGCGGTGCCGTGATGTCCGCGGCCGAGTAGAGAGGCGACTGCGCACGCAGCCGCTCCAGGTCTGCCGGATCCTCCGGATTCCCGACCCGCGCATGGAAGAGCTTCTTGATCGGCACCCAGTAGGGCGGAATGGAGTTCAGCAGCGTGATGATGCTGGACGGGCCGACGATCGATACGCCGGCGGCGTAGACGTCCGGGGTGAAAGTCACGCCGGCGAGAGTCGCATAGCCCCCGTACGATCCGCCCATGATCGCGATGCGGCTCGGGTCGGCAATCCCCTGCTCGATGAGCCAGGCCACCCCATCCGTGATGTCGTGCTGCATGGAGCCCGTGCCCCACTGGCCGTTGCCGAGCTCGAGGAAGTTCTTCCCGTACCCGGTCGACCCTCGGAAGTTGGGCTGCAGCACGGCGTAGCCGCGATTGGCCAGAAGCTGCGCGAGCGGGTTCCAGCCCCACGTGTCTCTGGCCCACGGTCCCCCGTGGGGCATGATGACGACCGCGAGGTTCCTCGGCTCGACGCCCTTCGGCAGGGTGAGGTAGGCGGGGATCTCGACGCCGTCACGCGCCGTGTAGGTGACCGGTTCCATCTCCGCCATGTGCTCGATCGGGATGTTCGGGTAGGGGCGGTAGAGGAGCTCCACCTTGCCGGTGGCGCGATCATACAGGTAGTTCGGACCGTTGTCCGTGTCCAGGATCGGCTTCACGATCCACAGCCGGTCGTCCCGTGTCGGCTGCCGAAACAGGAGATCCCCGCGGGGAAGAGCCGCTCGGATGACGGCCAGGTCCTTCTCGAACGTGGCGTTCTTCGGATAGATCCTGAGCCGGGCGCCGGCGTAGCTGGTCGCCAGCAGCTCATCGGTGGCCCGCGAGAAGATCGCGTTCGAGAAATCCACCTCGCCTTCGGGATCCCGGTCGACCAACTCGGTCGCACCTGTCTCGGGGTCCAGAAGCACGAGCTCGGCCAGCTCACGGTTCCCCTGGTTCGTGGACAGGTACAGCTGCCTGCCGTTCTTGTGAAACCTGATCGGGTCGCAGGTTTCGTCTACGGTGCAGGTGAAGACGGGGGTGAGCTCGGTTCCATCGACCCGCAGGATCTCGGTACCGCCGTCCTCGGTCACCCGCACCCCGAGCCGCAGGTTGCCCTCCAGGTCGGCGACCCAGTCCGCCACGTTGGCGTCGTTCAGGAGGATCAGCTCCCGTTCGCCGGTCTCGATGTTCAGCCGGTAGACATCATGCAGCTGAGGGTTGCGGTCATTCAGCCCGATGAGGATGTGCCGCGGCGAGCTCTCGGGCACGACGATGATCCGTGCCTGGACTTCCTCGTACGGCGTGAGATCACGTGCCGGAGGGACCTTTTCGCCCGGGGGGGGCTTGGCGGCGGGATCCACGGCGTAGACGCGAAAGTT
>CP070670.1:2796249-2803852 GCA_020351855.1 Gemmatimonadota bacterium | reverse complement strand
TGGTACGTGAATCCGGAGGACCACCGCTACTTCGACGATCCGGAGCACCGCGAGGAGGGTGGGACCCCCGACATCATCGGCTCCATCCGGGCCGGTCTCGTCTTCCGGCTGAAGGAGGCCGTGGGACCGGAGCTGATCCGCGAGCGGGAGGCCCGCTTCACGCGGCGCGCCATCGCCTCGTGGGAGCGAAACCCGAACATCGAGATCCTCGGGAGCCGCGAGCACGAGCGGCTGTGCATCGTCTCCTTCGTGGTCCGCCACGGCACGCGCTATCTCCACCACAACTTCGTCGTCGCCCTGCTGAACGACCTGTTCGGCATTCAGGCGCGCGGCGGCTGTTCCTGCGCCGGCCCTTACGGACACAGCCTGCTGGGCATCGACCTCGATACGTCGCACGAGTTCGAGAGGGAGATCGGCCGGGGCTGCGAGGGCATCAAGCCGGGTTGGGTAAGGGTGAACTTCAACTACTTCCTCACCGAGGCGACCGCAGACTTCATCCTGGAGGCCGTCCACCTCGTGGCCGAACACGGCTGGAAGCTCCTCGACGACTACCTCTTCGACCCTCACACCGGTCTCTGGCAGCACCGGAAGGGCATCACCGAGCCGCCGCTCAGCCTGCGGGACGTCGAGTTCACGGAGCAGGGCTGCCGGTACCCCGACCGGCGGCGGCGGGAACCGGAGAGCCGGATGGGGGCCTATCTGGAGGAGGCCCGGCAGCTGTTCGCCGCGGCCCGGCCCGGTCGCGCCGCGGACACCGATCCCAACGTCACGAGCGACTTCGAGCACCTGCGCTGGTTCCCGCTGCCCGGCGAGTGGCAGATGACGCCCTGACGCCCCCCTTGTCCGGCCCGGCACGTTCCATACAGTTGCGCATGGGCGTTTTTTCCCGTACGCATGCACAGACGCGGCCGTCGTTCTCGTCCTCCGGCGAGCGAGCGAGCCAAGCAGACACTCACTTCAGGAGGCCGAGATGAACCGAAAGCCACTCACCCTTCTCACCACGCTGCTCATGCTCGCCCTGGCGCCAGCGATGCTGAAGGCGCAGGAGGCCGCCTCGCCCGAGGTCAAGGCGCAGATCAAGAGCGCCATGAGCGCCGGCCCGGCTTCGATCTCCGCGGACGCCACGATCATGGACTGGGAGATGAACGTGCTTCGCGAGGGCACGAACGACTGGATCTGCCTCCCGGACGCGCCCGATACGCCGGGGACGGACCCCTGGTGCATCGACCGCGCCTGGCGAAGCTTCCTCCACGCGTACGTCAACCGGACGGAGCCGGAGTACGACGAGATCGGATTCGCCTACATGCTGCAGGGCGACACCCCGACCTCGAACAGCGATCCGTTCGCCACAGCGCCCACGGGCCCGGAGGACTGGGTGACGGATGTGGGGGCCCACCTGATGGTCATCGTCCCGGACAGAAGCCTGCTGGAGAGCATCTCCACGGACCATCGGAACGGCGGGCCGTGGGTCATGTGGCCCAACACGCCGTTCGCCCACATCATGATCCCGGTGGATCCGAAGGGCCGCTAGCGAAGCGCGGCTTACGCCGTCCGCACCCGGGGGGTCGCAGGGACGCGGCGGTCGGAGGAGAGCTTCGAGCTGAGGACAGGACTAAGGACAGGACACAAAGCAAAGGGCCGCCCCGCGGGGCGGCCCTTTCACGTCCGCGAGGGACGCGGGAACGTGATCCGGACTCAGACCTTTCTCACGTTCTCGGCCGCCGGGCCCTTCTGACCCTGCACGACCTCGAACTCGACGCGCTGGCCCTCGGCGAGGGTCTTGAAGCCCTCACCCTGAATGGCCGAATGGTGGACGAACACGTCGCCCTCGCCATTCTCGCGCTCGATGAATCCGTAGCCCTTCTCATCGCTGAACCACTTGACGGTCCCAGTGATCGCCATCGTCGTACTCCCGATGTTGCTGGTGGTGCGTGTCGGGAGTACGGTTGTGCCGCAACTACCGAACACGTGCTTGCGCGGCTTCTGCCGCGTCGAACTCTTCGGCTTTCGGAGCCCCGCAGGGCACCGGGTCAGCCAAGTGCCGGCACACAAAAAAAGCGGGTACCGAGGCGGTGCTCGGTCCCACTGTGTTTCGAGCTAGCCGGTCACGTGGGCAAATCTAGTCGAGAGAAGGGGTTTTCGTCAATGGCCGGAGGCAAATCGGGACGGCCGCGGGCGCACATGCCGACAGGCGAGGCGACGGACCGAACATGAGAATCACATTCCTCGGCGCCACGCGCACGGTCACCGGCTCGAAGTTCCTCCTCGGCGCGGGGGAGCACCGGCTGCTGGTCGACTGCGGGCTCTTTCAAGGCCTCAAGCCGCTGCGTCAGCGCAACTGGCAGCCGCTGCCCGTGCAGCCCGGCGAGATCGACGCGATCGTCCTGACCCACGCCCACATCGATCATAGCGGCTACCTGCCGGTGCTCGTGCGGGATGGCTGCGACGGCCCCATCTACTGCACGCCGCCCACCCGGGATCTCCTGCCGATCCTCCTCAGCGACGCCGGGCGGCTCCAGGAGGAGGACGCAGCCTACGCCAACCGAAAGGGCTTTTCCCGCCACCGCCCCGCACTGCCCCTCTACACCGAGGCGGACGCCGAACGGGTGACCGGAAGGCTCGAGGCGGTGGAATACGACGACGATCTCGACCTGGGGCCGTGGTCGCTGCGGCTCGGCCCGGCCGGACACATCCTCGGCGCCGCCAGCCTGGCGGTGACCTCCCTGACGGGCACCCGCATCCTCTTCTCGGGCGACCTCGGCCGCGACGACGCGCCCCTCATTCCCCCACCCGAAGACCCTCCGGAGGCCGACTGGCTCGTCATGGAGGGCACCTACGGGGACCGGCTCCACCCGAAGAACGATGTCCAGGTGGAGCTCGCCGAGGTGGCACGCCGCACCCTGGCCCGGGGCGGGGTGCTGATGATCCCCGCCTTCGCCGTGGGACGGGCCCAGGCCGTGATCCATGCGCTGTACAAGCTGTTCGACCGCGGGGAGGTCCCCGAGGTCCCCGTCTACCTCAACAGCCCGATGGCGATCCGCGTGACCCGCCTCTACCTGCGTCACCCGACCTATCACCGGCTGTCGGCCGCCGAGTGCGAGACGGCGTTCGGACGGGTTCGGCTCGTCCGGAGCGTCGAGGAATCGAAGCAGCTCAACCAACGACAGGGGCCGTTCGTCGTCGTGGCCGGCGCGGGCATGCTGACGGGTGGACGCATTCTGCACCACCTGCGGGCCTTCGGTGGCGATTCACGAAACACGCTGCTCCTGACCGGCTACCAGGCCGAGGGAACGCGCGGCGCCGACCTCCTGCGGGGCGCGCAGTCGGTCAAGATCCACGGCCGGCAGGTCCCGGTCCGCTGCGAGATCGCCCGCCTGGACGGACTCTCGGCCCATGCCGATCAGGCGGGCCTTCTGAAGTGGCTGAGCACGATGAGCAGCCCTCCGCGGAAGGTGTGGCTGGTGCACGGAGAGCAGCGGGCCCTCGAGACTCTCGGCCGCCTCGTCGCGGGCCACGGCCCGGAAGCGTACGCGCCCCGCTACGGGGAGGCCTTCGAGCTCCCCAGCTGAGGGCCCGGTCGGCCGCCCCGGGAAGGTCATCTTGCGTGAGCCGCCGCTCGCCGCTCTTATGCTCCCCCCGACAGTGGCCGGTTCGACCCGAGCCGGACAGACCGAGCCGATCGAACTCAGCCAACCGCAACGGAAAGGACGGTCCGATGAAGACCCTGTCAGCCCGACTGCTCGCCTTCGCCGCCGTGCTCGCGGCGCTCACGCTCACCGCGGGTGAGGCCGCGGCGCAGGACGCCTACGACGAGGGCTCCGTGTGGAACGTCACCTTCGTTCGCACGACGGAGGGCCACTTCGACGACTACATGGAGAACCTGAAGGCCGGCTGGAGAAACGTGATGGACGCCGCGAAGGCCGACGGGACCGTCCTTTCCTACATGATCCTCAGCCATGCCCCGCGCAGCCGAAACGACTGGGACCTGCTGCTGCTCGTGGAGTACCCGAACTTCGCCGCGCTGGACGGGTTGAGCGACAAGATGGATGCCTTCGCGGCTCAGTACATCGGGGCAACGGACGATCAAAGGCAGGAGGCGCTGATCTCCCGCGGCGAGCTCCGCACGATCATGGGCGAGGCGATGGCCCAGGAGCTCAACTTCACCAACTAGACCGTGTGGGGGGTTCGGCGGACGCCGCACTCCCTTCCCTTCGGGCGGATGGCGCCGGGCGGGCTTCGGCCCGGCCCGGGGCCCGGCTCTCGGCGCCGGGCCCCGCCATCCGTCGCCTGAGGCCCCGCGCCGATCCTGGAAGCCTCGGGCCGATCCTGGAAGCCTCGGGCCGCGCTGTTCCCGTTCACGGTCTCGAGCTCGATCTGGCCGTCTCCGTCGCCCAACGCCCCGGTCAGGGAGACTGCGGTCCGAAACGCCCAGCACACCCATCACGAGACACGTCCCGCGCCCGCTCGCTTCGAATCATCGATCCCTCCTTCCCGGTTGCCCCGAGCGGGCCCCGGAATGGCTCGCGCGCCCTCCCGTGGCGCGCCCTCCTCCGACGGCCCAGGAGACCCACATGTACGCGGCCGGGAAGACGAGGGAGACGAGCACCCAGGCGCGGCCTGCCGTCCCCGCGAGGACGGCGATGATCAGCAGGGCCCACAGCGCGGCCAGGGCGAGGAGCGGGCCGTAACGGCGGCCCGGAGCCGCCAGGTTCAGGTACCGCCACGGGAGCAGGGTTAGACCGGCCAGCGCCACGAGCACGGCGGCCGACAGCACCGGAGAGGGACGAAGGAAGTAGAGGTAGAACGCCACCACGTTCCAGTAGGACGGAAAGCCCAGAAAGAACCCATCGGCCGTCTTGGCCTCCCGGCGGGAGAAGCCGAAGGCACTCGCCAGCAACGGCAGGACCAGGATCCAGCCCCAGCCGGCCGGGAGCAGGCCGGCGCGCCAGATGAGCAGCAGCGGGATGGAGGTGTACGTGTGGAAGTCGACGATGTCGTCGAGCCGCCGCCCATCGAAGCCGGGCAGCACCTCCGCCACGCGGGCCCGGCGAGCCAGCCAGCCGTCCGTCGCATCGACCAGCGTGGCCAGCAGCAGAAGGCCGAAGGCGGCCCGGAAGGCCGCATCGGTGCCGCGCAACACCAGCACCGTGGCTCCGGCGGCGAGGACGAGCCCGAGCGCCGTGTAGAGGTGGACGGCCCAGGCGATGCCGCGGGCGCGGCCGCTGGAGGCCCGCTCCACGCCTATGGACCTCGGCTCCTCAGCGCCCGCACGGCTCGCGGCCGGGCTTTGAGCTCACGTGCGAGCCGGCCCGCCAGGCCAGCCGTGGCGACCGCTACGGAGCGTCCGCCCAGTTCGTGCAGGCCGCAGCGTCGGTCGAACCGGCCTGGCACACCCGGTACGAATCGCCGGTGGACCCCCGGTTGTCCGTGTACGATCCCGTGTTCTCCACCGTCGCGATCACGCCGGAGCCGCGCCAGATGTCCACCGGCGAGACGGCCCAGGCGCTCCACGACAGCGCGACCTTCGTCTTCCCGCCGTTGTTCGTCTGGGTCTGGGCAACGAGATCGTCCAGCGGCGCGGCGGGAAGATCGCCACCGCCCCCACCACCGCCGCCGCCCGAGCCCGCACTGCAGACGGGGTCCGCCGCGTAGTCGGTCGCGTCCGTGTAGCCGGACTTGGCGAGCCCGGTCACGCAGAACTGGAGCGTCGAGGCCCCCTTGATCTCGCCGCTCGTGCTCAGGGTCGCGGTGCCGTCGGTGTCCGTCGTGCCCGCGCTTGTCTGGGAGGGGCTCGTTCCGCCGTTCTTGAACCAGTCGCCCGTCACCTGCACCGTGGCCACCTGACCATCGCTGGCCTCGACCGTGACCACCACGCTGCCGCTCTTGTGCTTCCCGCCCGCGAGCGTGACGGCCGATACGTCAGCGACACTTATCGTTCCGCCGCTCACCGGGTCACCGCCGCCACCACCGCCGCTGCCACCGCCGCTGCCGCACGCCGCGCTGAGGAGCGAGTAGAGCAGCAGATCGGGCGACCCGGGGCCCTCGTTGGACACGACCCCGGCCGTGGCCCCACCCGTGATCGCCGCCGCCACCTCGGCCGGCGACTCGTTCGGACAAAGATCGAGGCGCAGCGCGGCCACCCCCGCCACATGGGGCGAGGCCATGGAGGTGCCGCTGATCGTCCGCGTCGACGTGTTGTCCGCCCCGATCCAGGCCGAAGTGATGGACGAGCCCGGTGCGAACAGATCCACGCAGGTCCCGTAGTTCGAGAAGGAGGAGCGGCCGTCCGTCGAGGTCGTCGACCCCACGGTCAGGGCCTCCGGCGCGCTGGCCGGCGAGCGGACGCAGGCGTCCGTCGTCTCGTTCCCGGCGGCCACGGCGTACGTCACGCCGGCCGCGACGGAGTTCGCCACGGCGTCGTTCAGCGACTGGCTGTAGCCGCCCCCCAGGCTCATGTTCGCCACTGCCGGCTTGACGTGGTTCGCGGTCACCCAGTCGATCCCGGCGATCACCCCGGCCGTCGTGCCGGAGCCGGCGCAGTTGAGCACGCGGACCCCATGGATCCACACGCTCTTGGCGATGCCGTACTCCCTGCCCCCCACGGTCCCCGCCACGTGGGTGCCGTGACCGTGGCAGTCGACCCCGTTCTGGCCGCCGCCCACCGCGTCGAAGTCCGCCGAGGCCCGCCCCCCGAAGTCGACGTGCGTGGGCAGCACTCCGGTGTCGATCACGTACGCGTGGACGCCGGTGCCATCATCGTTCCAGGAGTAGCTTCCGTCACGCCCCGAACGCTGGTCCACCCGATCGAGCCCCCAGCTGCCGGGCGTGCCGTCGGTCCCCGAGCCGACGATGCTCACCTCGAGGTCCGCCTCCACGTACGCCACGTTCGGGTTGCCGCGGATCGCCTCGACCGCCTGGCCGGGCAGCGTCGCCGCGAAACCCTGGAGGGCGTGCTGGTAGGTGAAGCGGAGCGTGCCTCCGTGCGCGTCGAGGAGCTGTCGGGCGAGGCCCGGCGCGTCGGCGACGCCCGGCTGGAAGACGACGATCCAGTCGTCGGCACCGGGCCCGGCCGCCTTCGCCGACACCGCGTCGAAGGCGATCTCGGCGGGCGCCTCCGGGCCGACCGGGACGGAGTCCCCGCAGGCGATGAACAGCGCGGTCGCGAGCCACGCGACCGGGGTCGTGAGTGTCGAACGCGGGGACGATTGCCTCATAAAGTCAAGCCTCGCTGCTGGAGGTAGCCTCGTAACCTCACTGTCGGTGATGGTCCGCTTAGTCGCGTAACCACCGGCCACCCGCTTTGATAATACGGATGCTCATGCGGACGCGCTCGCGGTCGAGGTGTGCTCGCGACGCACGTTTCGCTCCGGCAGCCGTGGCAGGCGCGCAACTCGCTCAACCGTAGGGCATTGCCGCCTTTCTCCAGTCCCCGTGGCGGCCGACTGTGGCTGCCGTGACACAGACGGCGCGCCGCCACGCGCCGACCTCGCACCGGCCGCCGACCGTCGCGGCAGGCCTTCGGTCCCTACCTGGACGAGGGATCCACTGCTGCGGCGCGGAGACGCTGCAACGCGTTGCGCGCGTGCGTGTTATATGAATTGAT
>CP070670.1:2748472-2796149 GCA_020351855.1 Gemmatimonadota bacterium | reverse complement strand
GGCGGCAAGAACCCCCACCCCAACTTCCTGGTGGGCGGGATCGCCTCGGCGATCAACACGGACAGCACGGCCACGATCAACGCGGAGCGGATCACAGACCTGTACGGCATGATCCGGCGGGCCCGACGCTTCGTGGACGAGGTCTACTGGCCGGACCTGGTCGCGATCGCCGGCTTCTACAAGGAGTGGGGCGCCATCGGGGGCGGCGTCCCCAACTACCTGACGGTGGGCGAGTGGCCGGAGGGCGGGACGTACCGGGACGTGGACAGCCTCTACTTCCCGCGCGGGATCATCCTGGACAACGATCTCTCCACCGTCCACCCGTACGACCAGCAGAAGGTGGAGGAGTACATCACCAGCTCCTGGTACGAGTACGAGGGGGGAGAGGACATCGGGCTCCATCCGTGGGAGGGCGAGACGGTCCCGAAGTACACGGGCCCGGAGCCGCCGTGGACCTACCTGCAGGACCACGAGAAGTACACCTGGATGAAGGCACCCCGCTACGAGGGGAAGCCGATGCAGGTGGGTCCCCTGCCCCGAATGCTGGTGGCGTACGCCTCCGGCCATGAGGGCGTGCAGGCGCTCGTGAACGAGGTGCTCGGACGTCTCGAGGTGGGGCCGGAGGCCCTGTTCTCCACGCTCGGCCGCACGGCGGCGCGCGGGATCGAGACCAAGCTCCTGGCGGCGCGGCAGGAGAAGTGGATGGATGACCTCGTGGCCCGGATCCGGGGCGGCGACACGGCCACCTTCAACGCGGAGAAGTGGGATCCGTCGACCTGGCCCGAGACGGCACAGGGATACGGATACCTGGACGCGGCCCGCGGCGCCCTCGGGCACTGGGTGCAGATCCGCAACGGCGCGGTGTCGCGCTATCAGTGCGTCGTGCCCAGCACCTGGAACTGCTCCCCCAGGGACCCGGAGGGGCAGCCCGGCCCGTACGAGGCGGCGCTGATGGACAACCACCCGCTGGTGATCCCGGAGCAGCCGATCGAGATCCTCCGAACCATCCACTCGTTCGATCCGTGCATGGCCTGCGGCGTCCACGTCCTGGATGCGCAGGGCCGCACGGTCACGGAGGTGAAGGTCCGATGACCAACGAGGAGGGAGGGCGGGTCGTCGAGGAGGAGCGGCACGCCCACGTGGAGCGTGTCTCCGAGGACCTCATGGCGGGCAAGACGGTCCCGGAGGCCGTCGCCGAGGAGTCGGAGGACTACCGGTGGGTCTACCTGTGGCGCTGGCCGCTGCGGCTGACCCACTGGACGGTCGCCGTGGCGATCACCGTACTGATCATCACGGGTTTCTACATCGGCAAGCCCTACTTCATGACCGGGGGCGAGGCGAGCTCCCACTTCATGATGGGCTGGGCCCGCTTTCTCCACTTCGTGGCTGCCGGGTTCCTGGTCGCGGCCGCCATCGTGCGGGTGTACTGGCTGTTCGCGGGAGGGAAGTACGCCCGCTGGACGGCCCTCTTCCCCGTCTCGAAGCGCGACCACGTCAACCTCCTCCGGATGATCAAGTACTACGCGATGGTCGCCCCGGAGAAGGCGCCGCACTACCTGGGTCACAACCCGCTGCAGCAGCTCTCGTACACGCTGATCTACGGCGTGGTGCTCCTCCAGATCATCACCGGGTTCGCCATGTACGGGCTGGCGAATCCCGGGGGGCTCTTCTTCAACGCCTTCGGCTGGGTGGGACCCCTCCTCGGGGGCTGGCAGACCGTGCGCTTCGTCCACCACATCATCACCTGGGTCGTCGTGCTCTTCTTGCCCGTGCACGTCTATCTGTCCTTCCGGGCCGACGTGATGGACCGGGAGGGCGAGATGTCGTCGATCTTCTCGGGCGGGCGGTTCGTGCGGGCCGACGTCGTGTACGAGGACGAGTGAGCGCGGGGATGAGAACGGCGGGCGCGGTCGAGTAGGCGAGGCTGAGTGAGCGTGGCCGAGCCCCCGTGGGAGGCGGGAGCGGCGGGCCGCTCCGCGGCCCGCCACGAGACGGTGGTGATCGGCGTCGGCAACCCGCTTATGGGAGATGACGGCGTTGGGCTGGCCGCTCTCGATCGCCTCAGGGCCTGGGATTTCGAGCCGTTCGTGGAGCGGGTGGACGGAGGGACCTGGGGGATGAACCTCCTCCAGTTCGTCGAGGAGGCGCGCCGCCTCGTGATCCTCGATGCGATCCAGGCCGGTCGCGAGCCGGGGGCGCTCGTGACGCTGGAGGGCGACGAGATCCCGCGCTTCCTCTCCACCAAGCTCTCGCCTCACCAGATCGAGCTGCGCGAGGTCCTGGCCCTGGCCGAGCTGCGCGGAACCCTGCCCGAGGAGACGGTGGCGCTCGGCCTCCAGCCGGCCCGAGTCGAGATGTCGGATCGCCTCAGCCCCGAGGTGGAAGCCTCCCTGGATGCCGTGGTGGACGCCTGCGTGGAGCGCCTCCGGTCCTGGGGCCACCGGGCCAGACCGAGGGCTTCCGTGGAAGGCCGGCCGGGGGAGGGTTTGCCACCGGCCTCCGGCCCCGGAGCGACCCCGGACCGCGGCACCGCACCCGGCCCCCGACGCCCGCTCCCCTGGTAGCCGGCCGACCGCTAAGATCCCGTGCATGAGTTGAGCATCGCGCTCGAGGTGTGCCGCATGGCGGAGGAGCGGCTGGGCCGCGACGCCCTGGAAAGAGTCGTCGCGCTGGGATTGGAGGTCGGCGATGATTCAGGCATCGAGGCCGACAACCTGGAGTTCTGCCTGGAGGCCCTGCTCTCGAGTCCTCCGTTCGGCGGAGCGAGGCCGGTGATCGTCCGCCTGCCCGGGGATGTCCTGCGGCTCAGCTATCTGGAGGTCGAGGATGACGATCCGGACGATTGAGGTTCGGGAGAAGGTGATGGCGAGGAACGACGAGCTCGCCATGCAGGTCCGGAGCCGCTTGCGGGACCACGGGGTGACGGCGCTCAACCTCGTGTCATCGCCGGGCGCGGGAAAGACGACGCTGCTGGAGCGGACCCTGGCCGATCTCGGGGACGAGCTCCGCATCGCGGTCGTGGCCGGCGATGTGCAGACACACAACGACGCGAGTCGGCTCGAGGCGCTGACCGACCGACTGGTTCAGGCCGTCGTGACGGGCGGCGCCTGCCACATGGACGCCCGCCAGGTGTCCACGGCCCTCGACGCCATCGACCTCGAGCGCACGGACCTCGTGTTCATCGAGAACGTCGGCAACCTCGTCTGCCCGGCCAGTTGGGACCTGGGCGAGGCGGAGAAGATCGTTCTTTTCTCCGTGCCCGAGGGAGAGGACAAGCCGGTGAAGTATCCGCGCATGTTCCGCGAGGCCGGGTGTGCGATCCTCAACAAGACCGACCTCCTTCCCCACGTCCCCTTCGATCTCGACCGGGCCATCGCCTACCTTCGGGAGGTGAATCCCGACCAGCACCTCATCCTCACATCGGCCCTCACCGGAGACGGGCTGGAGGTGTGGTACGCCTATCTGCGATCCAAGCTCGGAGCTGCAGTTGCGGAGTGACGGGGTGCCCGAGTTCATCGCGACCGCCGAACGCTCAGCGCAGCTTCTCCACATCCGGGGCATCGTCCAGGGCGTAGGCTTCCGACCCTACGTGGCGCGGCTCGCCAGCCGGAGCGGGCTTTGTGGCTGGGTGCGCAACGAATCGGGCGAGGTGCGCGTCCGGGTGGAGGGCGACGAGGCCGCGGTGCGGTCATTCATCCTCGAGCTTCCCCGAGCCCTGCCTCCGCTCGCCCGCATCGATTCCCTGCACTGCACCGAGGTCGAGCCCGGGCGCCTCGCGACCTTCGAGATCATCGCGAGCGAGACCCGCCGAGACGGCCGCCTGCCCGTATCGCCGGATGTCGCGATCTGTGGCGAGTGCGAGACCGAGCTTCTCGATCCATCGAACCGGCGCCACCGCTACCCGTTCATCACGTGCACGGATTGCGGCCCCCGCTTCACGGTGATCGAGGCGATGCCGTACGACCGCGAGCGGACCAGCATGCGCGTCTTCCGCCAGTGCTCGGATTGCCTGCGCGAGTATCTGGATGCGACCGAGCGGCGCTGCCATTCGCAGACCAACAGCTGTCCCTCGTGCGGTCCTCAGGTGTGGCTCGAGGTGCAGGGTCGGCCGGTGGCGGAGCGCGACCGCTCCATCCGCCGGGCCGCGGAACTCCTACGGGCCGGGAGGATCCTGGCGATCCGTGGCCTGGGTGGCTTCCACCTGGCGGTGGATGCGACGAACGACCTCGCGGTCCGCCGCCTGCGGACGCGCAAGGCCAGGGACGAGAAGCCGCTCGCCGTGATGGTCCGCGACCTGCCGGCGGCCCGCCGCCTCGGGATGGTCAGCGACGCCGAGGAGCGGTGGCTCGCCTCCCGAGAGCGTCCGATCGTCCTGCTCCGCCGCGCCGACTCCTCCGGTCTCGCCCCCTCCGTGGCGCCGGGCCTGGACACGGTGGGGGTGATGATCGCCTACACGCCGCTCCACGCCCTGCTCCTGGAGTCGGTCGACCGACCGCTCGTCATGACGAGCGGCAACGCGAGCGAGGAGCCGATCGCCATCGCCAACATCGAGGCGCGCCAGGAGCTGAGCCGGATCGCGGACGGTTTCCTGCTCCACGACCGGGAGATCGTGTCGCGGTACGACGACTCCGTGCTGCGCGTCGCGGGCGGCAGCCGAGTCTTCCTGCGGCGGGCGCGCGGCTACGCCCCCCTCCCGGTCGACCTGCCGGTGGAGACGCCACAGCCGCTGCTCGCCGTGGGACCGCATCTCAAGAACACCTTCACGCTGGCCCAGGCACGCAGCGCCTATGTGAGCCAGCACATCGGCGACCTCGAGAACCTCGAGACGCTGGGCCACTTCCAGGACTCCCTGGATCGATTCTGCAGACTGTTCAGCATTCGGCCGACCGTGGCCGTCCGCGACCTCCATCCGGGCTACCTGTCCACCCGGTTGGCGGAGGAGATGGGGCTCGAGGCGGTGATCCCCGTCCAGCACCACCACGCCCATGTCGCCGCGGTAGCCGCCGAGCACGGGGTGACCGGACGCGTGCTCGGCATCGCCTTCGACGGGGTCGGGATCGGCGATGACGATCGGGTGTGGGGAGCGGAGTTCCTGGTGGCGGACCTGACGGGCTACCGGCGCGTCGGACGGCTGCGCTACGCCCCGCTTCCCGGGGGGGACCTGGTGGCCCGCCGTCCGTGGCGCGCCGCGCTCGGCTACCTGTCCCTGGCTCCGCTCGGACCCCACACTTCGAGCGCGCTCCGGTTCGCGGTGGCCGGCATCCCGGAGCGCCGCCTCGGCGTGGCCAGGGCGCAGATCCGGCGTCAGCTCAATAACCCCCTCGCCTCCTCCATGGGCCGGCTGTTCGACGCGGCGGCCGCGGTGCTCGGCGTCCGCCAGCGCGCCAGCTACGAGGGCCAGGCGGCGATGGAGCTCGAGGCGCTGGCCGGCAGCCGGCCGGCCGAGCCTCTCGAGTTTCCCGTGGCCCGGAATGCGGAGGGTCTGTGGGAGCTGGACCCGCTGCCGCTCCTGTCCCTCCTCGGGGAGCTGCGCGGCCGCGGTGCGGATCCCGGCCTGCTGGCGGCCCGATTTCACGAGAGTGTCGCTGCGGC
Organism: Gemmatimonadota bacterium; assembly: GCA_020351855.1. Taxonomy (GTDB): domain Bacteria; phylum Gemmatimonadota; class Gemmatimonadetes; order Palauibacterales; family Palauibacteraceae. The sequence continues at coordinate 2,790,557 of CP070670.1, read as the reverse complement.
GGCCGCCTCGCTGGCGTCCGAGGCCTGCGAGGCCTCCGGGCTGGACACCGTGGCCCTGGGTGGAGGATGCTTCCAGAACGCCCGGTTGCTGGTTTCATTGCGGGATCGGCTCGAGGCGCTCGGCCTGAGGGTTCTGGCGCCGATCGAGCTCAGCCCCAACGATGGCGCGATCAGCTACGGCCAGGCCGCTGTCGCCGCGGCGCGCCTGGCGAGCGAGCGCTCGGCAGGCTAGCAGCGGAGACGAGAGCGGGAGAAGGGAGGAGTCCATGTGTCTCGGAGTGCCCGGACGGGTCGTCGAGGTCGATGGCCTGATCGCCATCGTCGATTTCTGGGGCATCCGGCGCGAGACGCGGCTGGATGTAATCGATGAGGCCGTCTCGCCGGGCGACTACATCCTCAATCACGTGGGCTTTGCCATCCGGAAGATCCCCGCCGAGGAGATCGAGGAGACGCTGGCCCTCTACGAGCTGCTCCTCCGCGAGACGGAGGAGGACATGATGGCCTCGGACGTGAGGGGGGAGATCGAAGCGGCACCCGGCGTCGGACTCGGGGGGGCGGTCGGCGCGAGCGGACCGCTGGCCGGAGACGGCCCGGAGGGGCAAGCGCGGGAGGAGGACCGGACGCACGGAGCCGGCATGCCACGGGGGGAGACATGACCGAGGCCGTCCGCGCGCCGGACGGCGGCCTGACGGCCGGCGCCTCCGAGCTCAAGTTCCGGGACCCGACCAGGGCCCGTGAGCTGGCCGGAGCGCTGGAGGGAGTCTGCGAGGCGATCGGACGGGATCGGATCTCCGTCATGCACGTCTGCGGCAGCCACGAGCAGTCGATCGCCAAGTACGGGCTCCGGACGATCCTGCCGCGGCGGCTCGACGTCATCATGGGCCCGGGCTGCCCGGTCTGCGTGACCGACGTGCCGGAGGTGGACGAAGCCGTCGTGCTGGCTGCGGACGGCATCCGCATCGCGACCTACGGCGACATGGTCCGCGTACCCGGAACCACCAGGTCGCTGGCCGACGCGAAGGCGGAGGGCGCCCGGATCGACGTCGTCTACAGCGCCGCCCAGGCGGTCGAGATCGCGCGCGGGACCGACGAGGAGGTCGTCTTCTTCGCGAGCGGCTTCGAGACGACGGCGGTGGCGACGGCGGCGGTGATCCTCGCGGATCCCCCGTCCAACTTCTCGGTGCTCTCGGCGCACAAGTACATCCCGCCGGTGATGGAGATCGTGGCCGAGATGCCCGGTACTCGGGTGGAGGGCTTCCTCGCCGCCGGTCACGCGGCGACGATCACGGGCTCTTCGCTCTTCGAGCCGTTCGTCGACCGGCACGGCATCCCCGTGGTGGTCGCGGGCTTCGAGCCCCTGGATGTGCTGGCCGGGTTGCTCAAGCTGGTGGAGCTCGTCCGCGACGGTGAGCCTCGCGTCGTGAACATGTACCCCCGCTGCGTCACTGCGGAGGGAAACCGCAACGCCCAGGAGCGCCTCTGGCGGGTGTTCCGGACGGTCGGCGGCCGGTGGCGGGGCATCGCGCACGTCCCGAACGGCAACCTGCGGCTCCGCGACGAGTTCGCGCACGTGGACGCGAGGAAGCGCTTCCGGATCGAGGTTCAGCGGCTGTGGAGCCACGCCCCCTCGGCCCTCACCCAGATGTGTATCTGCGGAGACATCATGGCAGGCATCGCCTCGCCGTCCGATTGCGACCTGTTCGGGAAGGAATGCACGCCCGAGGCTCCGGTCGGCGCCTGCATGGTGAGCAACGAGGGGACCTGCAAGATCTGGCAGCAGTACGGGGGGCATCCCGACCTGTGAGCACCGGACCGACAGGTGAACGGAAAGACGGACCGAGGGGAGGGCCCGTCGCGGTGGAGGAACTCGTTACCCTGAAGCACGGGGCGGGCGGCCGCGCCATGCGCCGCCTGATCGAGGCGACGCTCGCCGCCGGATTCTCGGAGGACGGTGCGCTCGAGCCCGAGTCCGTGGGACTGGCAGCGATGGACGATGGGGCCGCCCTCCGCCTCGGGGACCGCTGGCTGGTCGTCACGACGGACTCCCACGTCATCCATCCCGTATTCTTCCCGGGCGGGGACATCGGGCGGCTGGCCGTGGCCGGCACGGTGAACGACCTCGCCGTGATGGGCGCCGTCGAGCCCATGGCCCTCACGAGCGCCATCATCGTTGAGGAGGGGTTCCGCCACGCGGACCTCGCCCGGCTGCAGGGCTCGATGCGCGAGACCTGCGCCGAGGCGGGCGTCACCGTCGTCACCGGAGACACGAAGGTGATGGGCCGGGGGGAGATCGACGGCGTGGTCATCAACACGACGGGAATCGGCCTCACGGAGCGGGTCGTTCCTGACTGCGGCCTCCGGCCGGGCGACCGTCTGCTCGTTACCGGTTCGATCGGCGACCACGGCATCGCGCTGCTGGCGAGACGGCACGAGCTCGACTTCGAGGGCGAACTGGTCTCCGATGTCGCGCCGATCAATCGGCTGATCGCGGCCGCCCTCGAGGCGTCCGTGGGAGGGATCAGCGCAATGAAGGACCCGACGCGCGGCGGCCTGGCGAGCGCGCTGCACGAGATGGCCGAGAAGAGCGGCGTCGGGATCACCCTGCACGAGCCTTCCATCCCGGTGACGCCGACCGTCCGCTCCGCCGCCGAGATGCTGGGCCTCGACCCGCTGCATATCGCGAACGAGGGCAAGGCGATCATCGGGGTCCGTGCCGAGCGTGCGGAAGCCGTGCTGGCCGCCCTCCGCGCCCACCCGCTGGGGCGGGAGGCTGCGATCGTCGGGGCGTGCAGCGCGGAGCACCCGGGCCGCGTGGTGCTGGACACGGGGCTCGGCCGTCGCCTCGTCTCCGAGGTCGAGGGCGAGCCGCTCCCCCGCATCTGCTGAGGCCGATGCCCCCGCCTCCCGATCCTGCCGACTCCGGAGCCTCCGTCCCGCCCGATCTTGCCGGCCGCGGAGCATCCGCCTCCGCGCCGCACATCCGGGTGGCGCGGGAGGGCGGCGTGGCAACGATCACCATCGATCGGCCGGAGCGCTTCAACTCCATGGACGTCGAGACGGCCAAAGACTTCCGCAGGGCCGGGCTGCAGTGCGCGCGTGACGAGGGCGTGCGCTGCGTCGTCGTGCGGGGGTCGAGCGGAATCTTCTGCAGCGGCGCGGACCTGAAGTACGTCCGGGCCCGGGGCGAGTCGGCGGACTTCGCCTATCTGCAGCCCGAAGCGGCAGATCCGGAGGGCGGGTTCGGTCGGAGCTTCAAGGAGATCCTCGAGTACCTGCACAGCACGATCTCGGAGATCAAGCGGGCGCCCAAGCCGTTCGTCGCAGCGGTAGACGGGGTGGCGGCCGCCGGCGGCTTCGGCATCGCCATGGCCTGCGACCTGGTGCTCGCCTCCGAGCGGGCGGTCTTCGAGTGGGCCTACCACAAGACGGGGCTGACGGGAGCGGAGAGCTCGACCTTCTTCCTGCCACGCCTCATCGGGCTGAGGAAGGCGATGGAGCTCGTGCTTCTGAACCCGCGCCTCACGGCCCGGGACGCCTTAGAGATGGGGCTCGTGAACCGCGTGTTCCCGGACGGGGAGTTCGAGGAGCGGGTGGCCGAGATCGCCGGCGCGCTGGCCGCCGGACCGACGCGAGCCTATGCCGTCGCCAAGAGCCTGATCAACCAGGCGGCGAGCGTCGATCGGCTCGACTACCACCTGGACGAGGAACTGCAGGCCTTGGCCCGCATCGCCGACGAGCCGAACTTCGCGGAGGGGTTGGACGCCTTCTTCGAGCGGCGCCCGCCGTCGTTCGACGAGCGCTGAGCGGCCGGCGCAGAGCTTCCCAGCGCGGAGTAGCCCGCGCTTGGGGCTACCCCGAGACGGAATACCCGGAACCGACTCAGGCGACGCGCCGGCGGTCCACCTTCTTCAGGATGTCCTCCATCAGGCACCAGCGGGTGAAGGCAGACTGCAGCAGGTTTGCGCCGACGAACGCGGTGAACAGGAACCAGTAGGGGCTCACCCACCAGCCGAGGGCAAGGCTGGACAGCACGAACGTTCCAGCGATCGCACGGATCTTCTGCTCGAGACTCATTGGCCTTCCTCTCCGTTCAAGGGGGTTCCGCTCCCGTCATCCTCGGCGGTAGGGCACTCGCAGGACGCGCTGCGCTCCACGGCCAGCTGGAGGGCCCGGATCGGGTGCCTCGGATCCTCGACGCCCCGGCACTCCGACACGGCGGCCATGACCGCGCCCGCTCGTTCGGCCGGTACGTGGGCCAGGATGAGCCGGGACTGGTAGGGAGAGGTGACGCCGTACCAGCCGCTCGACGCTCCGGGCACGACCCCTTCCATCGAGAGCCGACTGTAGGTCGTCACCCCCTGGTCCGCCAGGACCCGATCCACGCACGCCTGGTCATCCTCCAGGTACATCAGCAGCAGCAGCTTCGAATCCATCCGCTCTCCTCCCCGCGACCGGGTCAGCGTGTCGACTCGCCGCCGGCCGGCTGCCGGCTCGCGGCGCGGCGACGCACGAGAAAGTAGATGCCGGGCACCACGATCAGGGTCAGCAGGGTCGAGGCGATCGCGCCGGTGATGAGGGACACCGCCAGGCCCTGGAAGATCGGATCGAAGAGGATCACGCCGGCCCCGATCACGACAGTACCCGCGGTGAGCGCGATCGGCCGCGTCCGCACCGCTCCGGCCTCGATGATCGCCTGCTTGAGGGGCACGCCCTCCCCGAGTCGTCGCTCGAGATAGTCGATCAGCAGGATGCCGTTTCGCACCATGATCCCGGCCAGGGCGATCATCCCGATCATCGAGGTGGCGGTGAAGAAGGCGCCGAACGCCACGTGGCCCGGCGCGATCCCGACCAGGGACAGGGGGATGGCCGCCATCATCACGAGCGGGGTGACGAGCGACCCGAACCAGCCCACGATCAGGACGTAGATGAGGAGCAGGGCACCGGCGAAGGCGATCCCGAGATCGCGGAACACCTCGTAGGTGATCTGCCACTCCCCATCCCACTTCACCACCGGCTGTTCCGCCACTCCGGGCTGGCGGGCATAGAGCTGGCCCAGCCGACCCCCGGCGGGCAGCTCGATCTCGGCCAGCTGCTTCCTTAGATCGAGGATGGCGTACACGGGGCTCTCGGCCTCGCCGGCCACCTCGGCGGTGACGTACACCACTCGCTGCCCGTTCTTGCGGTCGATCACCTGCGGCACCGTCGCGGCCTGCGGGATCACGAGCTCGCCCACCGGCACGAGCCGCCCTCCCGCCGAGGCGACGCGGAGGCCCGCCAGTCGGTCGATCCCCGATCGGGAGGCCTCGGGGAGGCGCACGCGCACCGGCACCGGAGTGCGGGAGGCCGGCTCGGAGAGGTGCGTCGCGACCTCCCCGGTCAGGCCGATCCCTACCGTGCGTGCGACCGCCGCCTTCGGAACGCCGCTCAGCGAGGCCTTCTCCTGATCGATGACCAAGCGCAGCTCGGACTGCGGGGCCATGAGGGACCAGTCCACATCCACGACGCTCGGATGCTCCCGGAACAGCTCGCGCACCCGCGCCGCGGTCTCCGTCTGGGCAGCAGGATCCTGTCCGTATACCTCCGCCACCAGCGTCGACAGAACGGGCGGTCCCGGCGGGACCTCCACCACCTTGACCCGCGCCTCGGGGTGCCGGGTCGCCGTCGCGCCCTCGACGGCCTCACGCACGCGCAGGGCGATCTCGTGGCTCTGGGCGCCCCGCTCGGACTTCTCCACCAGGTTGACCTGGATGTCCGCCATGTTAGGCCCGCGCCGGAGGTAGTAGTGCCGGATCAGCCCATTGAAGTTGAACGGCGCGGGTTCGCCGACGAACAGCTGCGCGTCGAGGATCTCGGGCACGGTCTCCAGGGACCGGCCGATGTCGATGGCCACAGCGGCCGTCCGCTCGAGCGGGGTCCCCTCCGGCATGTCGATCACCACCTGCATCTCGCTCTTGTCGTCGAAGGGGAGCATCTTGACCGACACGACCCGGGCGACGAACAGCCCCACTGCCACGAGCAGGAGCCCGGTGACTCCCCCCAGGACGGACCAGAGAGCGCGCGGGTGCCGCAGCAGCGGATCCATGATCCGCCGGTAGACCCGGTAGGTGGCCGTCCGCTCGAGTACGTAGGCCTTTTCCTCCCCACCCCCATGCGCCCGCCCGAGCAGCTTGAAGGCCAGCCAGGGTGCCACCACGAACGCGACCATGAGGGAAAAGCTCATGGCCAGCGTGGCGCCGATCGGCATCGGGCTCATGTACGGACCCATCAGCCCGGACACGAACAGCATCGGGAGGACCGCGGCGATCACCGTCAGGGTGGCCAGGATCGTCGGGTTGCCGACCTCGTTCAACGCGGCCCGGGCCGCCGCGCGCAGGGGTCGATCCCGCATCATGAAGTGCCGGTGCATGTTCTCGACGACGATGATCGAGTCGTCGATCACGATTCCGGTCACGAAGATGAGGGCGAAGAGCGTGACCCGGTTCAGCGTGTAGCCGAAGATCCGGTACACGAACAGCGTGAGCGCGAAGGTGACGGGGACGGCGAGCATGACGACGACCGCGCTCCTCCAGCCCATCGCCACGGCCACCACGATGCCGACCGCGAGGATCGCCAGCACGAGGTGGAGCTGTAGAGTGACGGTCTTCTCCCGCGCCGTCTCCCCATAGTTGCGGGTCACCCGTGCATCGACCTCCTGGGGGATCAGCCGTCCGCGAAGCGACTCCAGCCGCGCGTCGAGCGCCCGGCCCAGCCGCGTGGCATCGGCGCCGGGACGCTTCGAGACGCCCAGCGTGACCATCGGGAAGAGGCTGCCCGCCTCCGAGCGCTCGAACGTGTAGCTGGTCACCTCGGCGGGCCCGTCGATTACCTCCGCTACCGAGCCGACCCGAACGGTCCGGCCCTCACGGACGCCGAGCACGACCTCGGCGACCTCCCGGCCCGAGCGAAGGAACGGGCCGACCTCGACGCGGACGACCTCGCCTTCGCGGCTGTACTCACCCGCGTTCAGGTTCACGTTGGCGGCGCGCACCCGGTCCGACAGGGCGATCGGATCCAGGCCGTAGGCCGCCAGCCGCTCAGGATCGAACTCGACCCGCACCTCGCGGGGCTGGCCGCCCGTGATCGTCACATCACGCACCTCCGGCACCGTCTCGAGGGCCACCCGCACCTCGTCCGCCAGAGTCCGGAGGGCCGCGTGATCCCACCCCTCGCCGAACAGCGTCACGGTGAAGAACGGCACGTCGTCGATCGTGACCGTCTTGATGAGCGGCATTCGGAACTCGGCCGGCATGCGGTCGACGTTCTTGAGGAGGGTGCTGTATAGTCGGACCAGACTCTCCTCCATGTCCCGACCGACCTCGAACCGCACGGTGACGAGCCCGATTCCCGTCTCCGCATGGGAGTAGACGTACTCGACACCCTCGATGCCGGTGAGCACGCTCTCGAGGGGAATCAGGAGCCGGTTCTCGATCTCTTCCGGACCGAGCCCCGGCATCGGCAGGTAGAGATCGGCCACCGGCACGATGATCTGGGGCTCCTCCTCGCTCGGCATGGTGAGCACGGAGAACAGGCCCAGCCCGAGCGCCGCGACGACCAGGAGCGGCGTGAGCTTCGAGCCGATGAAGGCGTCCGCGATGCGGCCGGCGATCCCGCTACGCATCGGGAGCAGCCCGCGCCGCGCCTTCCGCCTCGGCGGGTGTCCGGGCGGGATTCCAGGGCACCGGGCTCGCGGCCTCCACGAGCTGCCCGTCCATCAGGTCGGGCGACGGTTCCCGCACCACGAGCTCGTCGCCCGTCAGGCCGGCCAGCACTTCGACGGCGCCGGGGCGCCGCTGGCCGATGCGGATCCACCGCAGGCGCAGCTCCTCGCCGTCGACGAGCCAGACTCCGGTGAGCTGACCCTGCCGGACGAGGGCGTCCTCGGGGAGCCAGAGGGTCCCGCCCCCGGCGCCCCGCACCTCCAGCCGCACGTAGGCGCCCGGCAGCGGGAGGGAGCCGGCGGCCGGGCTGCCCTCGAGGTCGGCCTCCACGCGGAGCAGCCGGGCCTCCGTCTGCACGGCCGGCGCGAGCCGGGCGATGTGCGCCTCGAAGCGACGATCGGAGACCGGTTCCCGCACGGTGACGGGATCACCGGGCGCCAGGCGGCTTCCGAGCTCGGCCGGAACGTCGGCAACCACCTTGACTCGACCCTCCGCGATGAGCTCGAGGATCGGCTGGCCGGGAAGGGCCATGTTCCCGGGGTCCGCCAGGCGGGCCGTCACCCAGCCGGAGAACGGCGCCGTCAGGACCGCGTACCTCTGTTGGGTGCGAGCCTCCTTGAGCGCCGCCTCGGCCATCTCGACCGCCGCGCGCGCGTCATCCAGCTCTTGTGCCGTCGCGGCGCCGTCACGCTCCAGAGCCTCCAGACGCTCGTACGTGCGCCGGGCCTGACGCTCGGCCGCCTCGGCGCGCTCGATCGCCGCCTCGACGTCGCCGGCGTCCAGCGACACTACGACCTGCCCCGACCGCACGCGGCTGCCGACGTCCACGGGGATCTCGGTGATCCGCCCGCTGATTCGCGTAGACACCTGGGCCGCGCGGCCGGCCTCGACGGTGGCCGGAAAGCCGAGGATCTGGGGCGCGGACGCCGGCGAGGAGACCTCCACCCGCGCCACGCCATCGGGCTCCGGGATCGCCCCGGGCTCCGTGCGGCCGCAGGCAGCAGCCAGCAGCGCCAGGGCCCCGATCCGGTACGTGTCCACTCTCATCGAGCGTCCTCCCCTTCGTAGCGCGATTCGACGAACTCCAGCCGCGCGATGGCAATGTGGTGATCGGCCAGTGCATCGATGGCCCGGCTCCTCATCTCTGCGGCCCTCGCCTCCGCCTGCAGAAGGTCCGTCGCGGTAGCCAGGCCTTCCTCGAAACGCCGGCGCATGAGATCGCGACCCTCCTCCGCGGCGAGCCGTGCCGCGTGCATCGCCCGCCAGGCGCTCTCCGCCGTCAGGACCCCGCGTCGCGCCTGCACGGCCTCGTTGCGGGCGGCCCGCAGGGCTTCCTCGTACTCCAGGGCTCTCGCCTCCCGGTCCAGCTCGGCCCGCCTGCGCGCCGCCGTGCGGCGGAAGCCCGAAAACAGGTTCCAGCGGAGGGCGAATCCCACGGTCCAGTCCGTCCCGTCGGACGCGAAGACGTCCTCGGCGTGGTTGCTGAAGTTGGCGAACGCATCGACGGCGGGGATGAAGGACATGGTGGCACGGGTCACGTCGTCGCCGGCCGCCTGCTCGAGCGCCTCCAGGCGGCGGAGATCGGCCCTCTCTTCGGGATTGAACTCGCCGGGGGTCGGGCTCGGGGGAGGAATGAGCGTGTCCGTGGGGACCGGCCGGACTCCGGGATCCCACCCGAGATGCTGGGCGAGTTCCTCCACGATTCGCTCGCGACCATCTTCAACCGCGATGCTCCTGGCCAGGGCGGCCTCCAGTTCGGACTCCGCCTGCAGAAGCTCGGCCCGCGTGATGAGACCCCGCGTCAGCCGCTTGGTGAAGCGCTCGACCGTCGCCCGCGCGGCCTCCTTGGACGCTCGTTCGGCGGCGAGCCTCTCTTCTGCCTGGACCGCCCGGAAGTAGAGGAGCTTCGTCTGGAATACCGTCGCCTCGCGGGCCCACCGAGCACCCCAGGCAGCGGCGCTTGCCCGCTTTCCGGCCGCGTTGCTGCCGGCCCAGCGCGTCGGGTCCAGCACGCTCCAGCTGAAGTCGGCTCCGGCCTTCCAGTCGCCGATCGGATCCGGGTCGTTCAGGTTCGCGACGTCGAAGTCGGCTTCCGTGAAGCGGCCCTGCTGGAGCTTGATCGCGAATACCCTGGCCGGATCGGTCGTCCGCACGTAGCCGGCCGACAGGTCGATCGAAGGGTAGAGGGCGGCCGACTCCACCTGTGCACCGGCCTCGGCCGCCTCGCTTCTGGATTCGGCGATCCCGAGGGCCGCGTTCCCCCTAAGCGCCTGGGAGATCGCCTGCTCGAGCGAGATCTCCTGCCTGACGGGCATCGCCTCGCTCCCGTCGCTCACCTGGCCCAGGGCCGGACCGGGCGCCCAGCCGCCGATCGCGCACAGCGTGGCGAGGACGACCGGCGTGCGAAGCGCGATCACGCGCGCCCCCCCGAAGGATGTGTCCCTGCGGACACGGTCGTTGGAAACATCGGCCTGAACCGCTTTCGGCTGAGGATCACCGTTGCGTGCTTCGCAATCATTATATATGTATATATGCATGAACGCAAGTGAGCGATCGAGCCACGCCCATCTCGAGGCGGTAGAGAAGACCCGGGCCGCGGCGCGTGCCGCCGCATCATGTGATACCTTGTCGCCCCACTCGGAGGAGGTGGCGTTGCCCAGGAAGTTCGACCGAGAGACGCTCGAGATGGTGGCGGACCGCTTCAAGGTCCTCGCGGAGCCCACGCGGCTCGAGCTGCTGAACGCGCTGCGCGACGGCGAGAAGAGCGTCACGCAGCTGGTGGAAGCGACGCGGGCCGGCCAGGCCAACGTCTCGCGGCACCTGTCCATTCTGTATCGACAGGGTGTCGTGGAGCGCCGGAAGGAGGGCCTGTTCACGTACTACCGGATCGCGGATCCGCTGCTGTTCGATCTGTGCGAGCTCGTCTGCCGCAGCTTGGAGGTGGCGACGGACGCCCGCCGGGAAGCCCTCGCCACCGGAGCGCGCGCGTGAGCCGGATTCCCGGCGGAGAGCCGGCGGTCCGCCTCGAGGGGATCGCCAAGCGGCTTGGCTGGACCTGGGCGCTCCGGGAACTCGACCTGGAGATCGAGCGCGGCAGCTCCGTCGTTCTCGTCGGGCCGAACGGCGCGGGCAAGACGACCCTCCTGCGGCTGTTGGCGACGCTGCTCAAGCCTTCGGCCGGCGCGGGCGAGGTGATGGGGATCCCCCTGCAGCGGGGCGCCGACGACATTCGCGGCCGCGTCGGGCTCCTGTCGGCCCGCGGCTACCTGTACGGCGACCTCACGGCCGTGGAGAACCTGCAGTTCGCCGCCTGGATGGGAGGGACTCGGACCGACGGCCGGTCGGTCCGCTCCGCCCTCTCCCGGGTCGGGCTGGATCACGTAGCCGACCGCCGGGCGAGGGAGTTCTCGTCCGGGATGCAGAAGCGGCTCGCCTTTGCCGCGCTGCTCACCCGACCGCTCGAGCTCGTTCTCCTGGACGAGCCGTACGCCAGCCTGGATACGGACGGAATCCGGATGGTGGACGAGTTCGTGGGGGAGTGGAAACGGGACGGCCGCACCGTTCTGCTCGCGACGCATCGACGCGGGCAGGCCGTCTCTGGGGCGGATCGAGTCGCGGTGCTGCAGTCCGGCCGACTCCGGCGCTTCTGTCTGCCTTCCGAGCTGGAGCCCGGCGACCTGGACCCCGAGGAGCCGGAGCCCGGGAGGCCGGAGTCCCACGCCGAGGCGGCCCGGGGATGAACGGCTCCCTGGCGCTCCGTACGTGGGCGATCCTCTGGAAGGACATGCTCGTCGAGCTGCGCACGAAGCAGAGCTTCAGCGCGATGGTCTTTTTCGCCGCCCTCGTGCTCTTCCTCTTCGGCTTCGCCATCGGCCCGGATCCGGCCACCCTCTCTCGGCTCGGCGGAGGCCTGCTCTGGATCGCCATCGCCTTCACGGGAATGCTGTCGCTCGGACGCACATTCCAGAGCGAGGAGGTGGCGGGCGGATTGGACGGCCTACGGATGTATCCGGGCGAGATCCGGGCGATCTACCTCGGCAAGCTGCTGGCCAACTTCGTCCTGCTCATCCTTCTCGAGATCGTGCTCGTGCCGGTGGCGGCGGTCCTCCTGCAGCTCGAGCCCTGGGGACGATTCCCGCTCTTCGTCGGCATCACGCTGCTGGGCACGTTCGGCTTCTCGGTCATCGGAACGTTCTACGCCTCGCTGACCCAGCACCTGAGGGCGCGCGAACTGATGCTGCCCCTGCTGCTCTTCCCGGCCCTCGTGCCCGTATTCCTGGGCGCCGTGAACGCCACGACGCTGGCCCTGGCCGGGGATCCGCTGGACCGGATCGGGGGGTGGGTGCGCTTGCTCATCTCGTTCGACGTCATATTCTTCGTCGTTTGTGTCTGGATCTACCCGCTGGTGCTTGAGGAATGACGACTACAGAACTCCCCCGATTTAAGCGCGGCCGGGCGCCGCTGCTCGGTCTGGTGACGCTCATCATTCTGGTGGCCGGGGCCATGGCCGGCCTCCTGGCGGTGCCCGCCGATGCCCTCCAGGGAGAGGTGCAGCGGTTGATGTACGTGCACGTTCCCGCCGCCTGGCTGGCGATGCTCGCCTTCTTCGTCGTGTTCGTGATGAGCGTGCTGTACCTGATCCAGCGGGATCCCCGGTGGGATCTCATCGCCGTCAGCAGCGCGGAGATCGGGATCGTCTTCACCGCGCTGACGCTCGTGCTCGGCTCGTTGTGGGGCAAGCCGACCTGGGGCGTGTGGTGGACGTGGGACCCCCGTCTCACGACGACGGCGATCATGCTGATGATCTACGTCGGATATCTCGTGGTCCGCTCTTTCGCGGAGGACCCGGAAAAGAGGGCTCGCTGGTCGGCCATCATCGGGATCGTCGGCTTCGTCGACGTCCCGATCGTCTACCTGTCGGTCCTCTGGTGGCGGACGCTTCACCAGCCCCCCTCGAGCCCTCGCTCGATGGCCGGCGAGTTCGTTTACGTCCTCCTGCTGAACGTGGCGGCTTTCACCTTCCTGTACGCGTATCTGATGGTCAGGCGGTATCGGCTGGCGGTCGCGGAGCGCCAGCTGGAGGAGCTTCGGCTCTCCCGAGAAGACCGCGGCGGGCGCTAGAAGGTGCGCCCCGCTCGCACGGAGAGGGAGTAGGAGATGGAAGGCCAAGCATCGGGCACCCCTTTCATGGTGGCCGGGTACCTGATCACCTGGGTTGTCCTGGTCTGGTACGCGTGGCGGCTCGAGCGTCGGTTCCTGAGCGCCAGACGGGTCCTGCCCGCCGATGCGGAGCCCCCGGCCGGAGAGGGGACGAGCGAGAACGGATGACACGGAGTCGAATGGATGAATAGAAGGAAGATGTGGATCGGGCTCGGGCTGGTGGCGATCGTCGGCGCGGTCGTCCTCCTGGTGGCCGGCGGGCTGCGCGAGAACGTGGTGTACTTCCTCACACCGACAGAACTCGAGGCCAAGGGGGCGGAGGTGTACGGGGCCCCGCTCAGGCTGGGCGGCCAGGTCAAGCCGGAGTCGGTCGACTGGAACGCGGAGAGCGGGCGTCTGCTCTTCGTGATCACGGACGGCGAGACGGAGCTGCCCGTCGAGAGCAGCGGAGCGCCACCCGCCATGTTCTCCGAGGGGATGGGTGTCGTGGTGGAGGGCTCGTACCGGGAGGACGGCGTCTTCCGCTCGCACAACGTGATGGTCAAGCACTCGAACGAGTACCGTCCGCCCGAGGAGGGCGAGCACCCGAAAGAGATCTACCGCTCCCTCGTCGACGACGAGGCGGGAAGATGAGCGGCCGCGTTCGTACCACGAGCCGGAAGGCGGGCCCGCCATGCTGAGCACACTCGGCTACGCGGCGGTCATCGCGGCCCTGCTCGGCGCGGTCGTGATGACCGTGGCGGGCCTGGTCGGCGGGTTCCGGAATCATCCGCTCCTCAGCGATGTCGCTCGCCGTTCCGCATACTTCTCGTTCGCGGCGATGATGGCGGCGATCATCGTCATGGAGGCGGCGCTGCTCGGCCACGACTTTAGCGTCGAGTACGTCTCGCGAGTCGGGAGCAGGGAGACCCCGGCCTACTACACGGCGATCTCCCTCTGGAGCAGCCTGGACGGCTCCATTCTGTTCTGGGGTTGGATCCTCGCCGGCTACGCGGCCCTCCTCGCCGTCGTCCGCCGCCGGAGCACCGACCGCCTGACGCCGTTCGTTCTCGGCGCGATGGGCATCGTCGGCATCTTCTTCTACGGCCTGCTGGTGGGGCCGGCCAATCCGTTCGGGCTCGTCGTGCCGACGCCCGAGAACGGGCCGGGTCCCAACCCGCTGCTCCAGAACCACCCGCTCATGGGCCTGCACCCGCCCCTGCTCTACCTGGGGTTCGTGGGGCTCTCCGTCCCCTTCGCCTTCGCGATCGGGGCGCTCCTGAGCGGGAACCTCGAGGCCGGCTGGCTCCGGGACGCGCGCCGGTGGATGGTCGCGGCCTGGGCGTTTCTCTCGCTCGGCATCGTAGGCGGCGCCTGGTGGTCGTACGAGGTCCTGGGCTGGGGCGGCTACTGGGCGTGGGATCCCGTCGAGAACGCCTCCTTCCTGCCGTGGCTCACGGCGACCGCCTTCCTCCACTCGGTGATGGTTCAGGAGCGGCGGGGCATGCTGAAGACCTGGAACCTCAGCCTCATCATCGGGACGTTCATTCTCACGCTTTTCGGCACCTTCCTCACGCGGTCGGGCATCCTGGACTCGGTGCACGCCTTCACGGAGGGTGTGATCGGCCCGATCTTCCTCGGCTTCATCGCATTCATCACCCTCGGCTCGTTCGCCCTGATCGCCTGGCGCAGCGACCGTCTGCACGCCCCCGGCACCCTGGACGGCGCCGTGTCGCGGGAGAGCGCCTTCATTCTCAACAACCTGATCTTCGTGGCGCTCACCTTCACGGTGCTGCTCGGCACCGTCTTTCCGCTCGTCGTCGAGGCTCTGCGCAGCGAGCGCATCAGCGTGGGACCGCCCTACTTCGACATGGTGTTCACGCCGCTGGCGCTCATCCTGCTCTTCCTGATGGGCGTGGGACCCGCACTGCCCTGGCGTCGGGCCACCCCCGACAAGCTGAAGCGCACCTTCTGGGTCCCCCTGGCGCTGGGAGCGGCGACGGTCGCGATCATCTTCCTGCTCGGCGTACGACGGGTCTACCCGCTCGTCACCTTCGGCTTCGCGGGCTTCGTGTTCGGCACGATCGCGGAGGAGTTCCGAAAGGGCGTGTCCGCCCGCCGCCGGATCTCCGCACGGCCCGCCCCGCTCGCCTTCATGGATCTGTTCACCCGAAACGGCCGGCGGTACGGGGGCTACGTCGTGCACGCCGGCATCGTGGTCATGGCGGTGGGTCTCGCCATCTCGGGCAGCTGGAAGCTGGAGCGGGAGGTTACGCTCCAGCAGGGCGAGAAGCTGGAGATCGCCGGATACACGGTCCAGTTCGAGGAGATCTGGGGACGGGAGGAGCCGCAGCGCTTCGTCGTCGGCGGGACCTTCCAGGCCTGGAAGGGCGACCGCCACCTGGGAGAGCAGCAGCCGCGCCTCAACTACTACCCGACCTCCCAGCAGCCGATCGCCACACCGGCGGTGGAGAGCTCGCTGGCCAAGGACCTCTATCTGACCCTCATGGCTTTCGATGGGGAAAACGGCGAGCACGCCACCGTACGGGCCATCGTCAACCCCGCCGTGGCGTGGCTGTGGATCGGCGGGCTGATCGTCGGTATCGGGGCGCTCATCGCCATATGGCCCCACCGCCGACCGTCCTATCGACCGGAGCTGGCCGCCGAGCTCGCCGGCCGTGGCGACGTGGCGGAAGAGCCGGCGGTCGGCGAGGAGGAGAGCGAACCCGCCCGCGTGGCGACCGGCGGTCCGGTGGAGTGAGCGATGAGGCGCTTCCGCCGCTGGCTCATACCGATCTTGCCGATCCCGGTGCTGGCGCTCCTCGCGTTCGGCCTCACGCGGGACGTCCAGGTCCTCCCATCCGCGATCGTCGGGGAAGCCGCCCCCTCGTTCCGTCTGGAGACGATGTCGGGTGACACCCTCTCCCTCGCGGAGGTGGAGGCCCGCGTCGTCGTGCTCAACTTCTGGGCCTCCTGGTGCATCCCGTGCCGCCAGGAGCACCCCGTGCTCACCCGGGCCACCGAGGTTTACAAGGAACGGGACGTACGGGTCCTGGGCGTGCTCTACCAGGATTCGCAGGACGGCGCGGAGCGGTTCATGCGCCGGTTCGGCGGAGGGTGGAACACCGTGCTAGACCCGGGAAGCCGAACGGCGATCGACTTCGGAGTCTACGGCGTGCCGGAGACCTTCTTTCTCGATGCGGAGCGGCGCATCGCCTACAAGCACATCGGACCGCTGACCTGGGACGTGCTACAGACGAAGGTGGACTCGCTGCTCGCACTCACCGAGACGGCACTCGGAGCCCCTGATGAGTCTTGAGGGAAGAAAAGGGCGCCGCGCGCCGCTGCTCTTGGGCCTGCTCTTCCTGGCCTCGACCCCCCACGCGGCCGGAGCCGCCGCGCAGGAACTCTCCGCGGCGGAATTGGACCAGCGGACAGCCGAGGTCGCCGCCGAGCTGCGCTGCCCGGTGTGCCGCAACCAGTCGGTGCTCGAGTCCTCCTCCGGACTGGCCCGGGAGATGCAGTCAGTGATCCGGGATCGGCTGGCCGCCGGGGAGTCGCCGGAGGACGTGCGGGAGTATTTCGTGGGTCGATACGGCGACTGGATCCTCCTCAAGCCGGAGCCGAAGGGGATCAACCTCCTCGTGTACCTGCTTCCGGCCGTGGCGCTGCTCGGCGGAGCGGGGCTCCTGGTCCGACAGATCAGGCGTTGGACGGGCGCAACGACCGCATCCGGCGGGACGGCGGAGAGCGTCGTGATTCCAGGCGGACCGGCGCCCGTGGAGGACGCGGCGGGCCGGGACGGCGATCAGCCGGCGGCCGGCACCGCGGGATCGCTGAGCAAGGAGGAGGAGGACTGGATTCGCCGGCAGATGGAGAGCGTTCACTAGGCGGGCGCCGCGCTCCGGCGGACCCGGACAGGCAGACGGGCACCGGTCGGTGAGAACGGGGCTCGTCGGCAGGAACATCGCACCAGCCAGTCTGTACTAAGGCCGCGCGTCGAAGCGCACGCGCGGACCGATCGGTCGCCGGAGGCGGTCGCCCGTCGTCCGTTGCGAGGAGCCGCACCGACAGAAACTGCCGAGGATAGATGTTCTTCGATTCGCGCAATCTTGATTCGTTCGACCAGTACCTCCAGGACGTCGAGCGTTACCCGCTGATCGCGGATCCCCAGCAGGAACGCGAGATCGCGCGCCGCGCCCGTACGGGAGACCGTGCGGCCGCGGAGCGGCTGGTCACGGCCAATCTGCGGTTCGTGATCTCGTACGTGAAAAAGTACCAGGGCCGCGGCCTCAACCTGGCCGAGCTGGTCTGCATCGGGAACGAGGGATTGCTCAAGGCGGTCAAGAAGTTCGATCCGGACAAGGGGGTGAAGTTCATCTCCTACGCCGTCTGGTGGATCCGCCAGACGGTCCTGCAGGCGCTCGCCGAGCAGACCCGATCCGTCCGCATCCCGCTGAACCAGAACTCCAATCTCGTGAAGCTGTCCCGGACCGAGACGATGCTCACGCAGAAGCTCGGCCGTACGCCGACCGACCGGGAGATCGCCGAGGAGATGGAGGAGCCGGTCGAGACCGTACGGGCGCTGCGGCGGGTCGCCTCTGCAGAGCTCAGCCTGGACGCTCCGCTCGATCGCTCCGATCGGGACAGCGCCTCCTTCGGAGAGCGCTTCTCGGGGTTGGACGACGAGGACATCGAGGTGGATGTCGAGGCTCAGGCGCGGCGCGAGTTCCTGGAAAGGATGTTCGAGAGGTTCCTCACCGAGCGGGAGCGGAAGATCCTCGTGCTGTACTACGGCCTGGACGACGGCGAGGAGATGACGCTGGAGGAGATCGGATCGCTGCTCGGAGTGACCCGCGAGCGGATCCGCCAGATCCGCAACCGGGCATTCGACAAGCTCAGGGCGTCCCCGGACGGATCGGCCCTGGAGGGCTTTTGGAGCGCCAGCGCCTGACGGTTTTCCGCGAGCGGGCCTGACCCCATCATGGCGGGGGCGTTCCGGCGAACGCTCCCGCTCTTTTTTCGTTCGGATCGCGAACGGGGCGCGCGATGCAGAGAGACCTCATCGCAGAGATTCCCAAGGCAGAGCTTCATCTTCACATCGAGGGCACCCTCGAGCCCGAGCTGATGCTCGCCCTGGGTGAGCGGAACCGAGTGCGCCTGCCGTACTCGACGGTCGAGGAGGCGCGCGAGGCCTACGAGTTCACCGATCTCCAGTCCTTCCTGAACATCTACTATGACGGCGCCCAGGTCCTGCTGACCGAGGAGGATTTCTACGATCTGACGTGGGCCTACCTGGAGAGGGCCCGCCGGGACAACATCGTGCATGCGGAGATCTTCTTCGACCCGCAGACGCACACGGAGCGCGGCGTGCCCTTACAGGCCGTGGTGTCCGGCATCCGGGCCGCCCTCGACGCCGCCGGATCGGAGCTCGGAATCACCACCAGCCTCATCCTGTGCTTCCTCCGTCATCTGAGCGCAGCGCAGGCGATGGCTGCGCTGGAGGAGGCGCTTCCCTGGCGAGAGGCGATCGTGGGTGTGGGGCTGGACTCCTCCGAGATCGGGAACCCGCCATCGAAGTTCACCGCGGTGTTCGACCGCGCGCGAGCGGAGGGCTTCCTGCCCGTCGCGCACGCCGGCGAGGAGGGACCGCCCTCCTACATCTGGGAGGCGCTGGATCTTCTGGGCGCCCGGCGGATCGATCACGGCGTGCGCTGCCTGGAGGACGAACGGCTGGTCGAGCGGCTGAGAGTGGAGCAGGTGCCCCTGACGGTCTGCCCGCTCTCCAACGTGAAGCTGCGGGTGTTCGATCGGATCGAGGACCACACCCTCGCTCGCCTTCTCGATCGCGGGCTCTGCGTGACCGTGAACTCGGACGATCCGGCGTACTTCGGCGGGTACCTGAACGCCAACTACCGGGCGGTCCGGGACGCGCTGGCCGTCGATGCGGACGGGCTCATCCGCCTCGCCCGCAACGGCTTCGTGGGCAGCTTCCTGGACGCCGGCGCGAAGCGTCGTCACCTGGCGGCACTGGACCGGGTGGCCGCCGCGCACGGCGCGTCCCTGACCTGAGCTCCGCGGGATCTCCGGCTACGGCCCTCCGGCATCCGCGCGCCGCCTGCCGCCCAGCGGCAGCGCGAGCAGGAATATCAGCAGGGTGAGCACGGCGCTCGTCACGCACCACCAGCAGATCGCGTAGATGACGAAGAGTTCCACGTACGTGAGGTAGATCGAGAACAGGAGGCCAAGGCCGGCCAGCAGGAGGATGGACGGCGTCGTCCACTTGGCCTCGGCGAAGGCCGGCTGGACCGCGAGGAAAGAGAGAACCAAGACGGCCCCGTACCACGCGGCTCCCCAGCCCGCCACCGGGATCCCGAACAGGCTCGCGTACTCCGAGGTCTGGACCGTCTCGCAAGACCCGGAGCCGCAGACGAGCTCGCCGTAGAACCCGAGCGTGTAGAGAAGCAGGTAGACCGAGATGAACAGGCCCGTCAGGGCCAGCAACGCGATCGTCATCCGCTTCCTCATGCCGCCTCCTCCCTCACCCCCCCCGGCCCATCGATGGGGGGGCGTCAGCCAGACGGAGCACTGCCTTCCTCCGTCGCGGCCTCTCCCGCTCCCGCCCCGGCGCTCTCGGCGGCAGCCTCCAGGATCATCTGCTCGAGGGCCTCATAGTCCTGCGGAGCCCGTCTTCCGTTGACGAAAAGGGTCGGCGTAGAGTTCACGCCCAGGCGCTGGCCGTACTTCGCCGCGGCGAAGATGCGCTCCAGGTGACGACCCTCCTTCACGCACTCCCGGTACGTTCCACGATCCAGCCCCAACTCGTCCGCCATGTCCTCGAAGTCCCCCCGTGCATCGTCCTTGGGCGACCATTGCGTTTGGCGTGCGTAGATCAGGTCGTGCATCTGCCAGAAGCGGTCCTGCTCCCCAGCGCAGCGTGCCGCGATCGCGGCCGGGAGCGCGTGCGGGTGTTGGTCCAGCGGGAAGTCGTAGTACACCCAGCGGACCGAACCACCGCGATCCACGTAGTTCTGCTTGATGAGACGCCCCGAGAACGCATAGAAGCGTGCACAGGCGGGGCACTGGAAATCGGCGAACTCGACCAGCGTCACCGGGGCATCCTCGGGCCCCGCGCCGACGCCGGCAGCGGCGTCGGCTTCGGTCTCGGCGATCGCGATCGGGATCTCCAGCGGACCGTCATCGCCCCCGCGGGCCAGCAGCAGTCCGGCAATGCCGATGATGACGATGGCACCGATGGCCAGGTAGAAGGTCCGCCCAGGGCCGGAGCCCGAAGCGGGTCTGTTCTGGGATCGTTTACTCATTCCTTGCACGCACTCCTCAGTTCGGTGGCTCCCGGGACGTCCGGCGGACACCCCTCCCGTACTCGGTGACCGCTCGCACCGCCCCACCGGCGAGCCACATTCTTCCACATCGGTACGCTCTTCGCCAGCAACTCCCCATCCGCCGGGGGGCGACGAGGACCGGGGTCACCGGAGCAGGACGAGAACGGCCGTGGCGACGACGAGCAGGGTAATCAACCCGATCATGAGCAGCTTGATCCACTCCGGCACCCGCTGACGCGGAGCGGCGGCCGCCTCCACGAGCCCCGGCAACAGGTTGTCCGCCCACACCTGGCCGATCTCCGCCAGGAGCTCTCCCCACGCGCTCTCGAAGTCCCGGTCGACCAAGACCAGCGCACCGTGCCACTCCTCGGCAGCGGCATCCAGCTCCGTCTCCTCCGCCTCGGGCGGCCCTTCCTCCAGCCGCTCGAGCCGGACGATGAGGTCGGCCTGGGCCCGCTCCAGCCGCTGCAGCTGCGGAGCGAGATCGTGCACCGGCGCGAGGAAGCGGCCCTGCAGAGACTCGCGCAGGGCATCCGAAAGCCGCAGCCGCTCCTCCAGCCGCTGCGCTCGCCGCTTTCCCTGAAGCAGACGTCGCAGCTCGCGACCGTAGCCTTCCGCCAATCGGCCCAGCGAGTTGAGCGACGCTGCCCGCGCATCGTCCTGGAGTGCCCCCGCGTCCATCGCCTCGACCGCCTTGGCCAGGCTCCGCGCCCGGGACGCGGCCGACTTCCGGAAGAGGAGAGGCCCGAGAGCTGTTTCGCCGAGTTCCCGGAAGTGGTTCGCAAAGAAATCCCCGTCCAGAAGCGCTCGCTGCCGAAGGTCGTCCGGCAACCTTGCCGCCTCGCGCTCCGCATGGACCCGGATCGTCTCGGCTGAGGTGTTGAACTCGGGGAGACGGGCCGGCGTCGGCCCCGCCACCTCGCGGCGGGCGAACATCTCGATCGCCTCTTCTCGATCTGCCGATCCGGAGGGAGCCTGGCCCGCCACCGCGAGCACGGCGGTCCGTTCCTCCGGCCGCAGGTAGAGAAGCCGCAGCGCGGCACCGCTACCCTGCAACTCCAGAAACGGTCGGTCCGGGCGGGCGGCATCCTCCGTCTCGCGCGCTACCTCCATCGGCCACGGGACCCGGATGGCATCCTGGCGGGCGAACAGGTGGAGCGCCTGCCGGGTGAACACGGCGACGTGGAGCCCACGCACGGCTCGGGAAGGTTCCCCGACGTCGTTCCCGCCCACCTTCCCGGAGGCCGCGACCCCGCCGTGGCACACGATGGACTCGCCCTCGAGGGTCTCGAGCAGCGCCCTCCGCAGTCCACCGCCGTCCACCTTTCCATCGATCGTCCGGGCCAGCTCGTCGAGCCTCTCCTCGGAGGCCCTGAAGGCCACGGTGTAGCCCGTTGCGAACACGAGCAGCAGGCCCGCTCGCCTCGAAGTCCAGAACACCTCGTCCAAGGAGAGGACGAGATCGTCATACGTCAGCGCTCCCTCGCCGACCCGGAGCTCGACTCCCCGCCGCAGGCGGTCGCCCTCGAGGAAAGCATCGACCGAGAAGGTCGGCTCGTCAGCCACGATGGTCCTCTTCGCAAAGCCGGGCCGCCCCTCCTGTCCGCTCCTCGTACTGCTGGATGAACACGCCCAGCGGCCAGGGCTTCCAGGCCTCGCGAGGCAACCCGAGCTCTTCGATGCACGCCTCGACGTCCGCTGGATCCCCCTCCAGCTCGATCAGCGTGTCCATCGCCGGATAGCGTTCGATCCGGGCCCAGACGCCGCCCTTGGCGAATACCGCGATCTCACGGTCCAACGCCAGCGTCGTTTCCGTGTAGCTCAGCCGCCCCATGATCTCCGCGGCCACGACCGCATCCCCCACGGTCGTCTCCACCTCGGCCCGCACCTTGTAGCCGTCCTCCTCGCTCGCCGGCCCCTTCCAGCAAAGAGACGTGCGCGTCTTCCCGCTTCTGGCCCGCATGGAGCGCAAACGCAAGACCACGTCGCGATCCTCCAGCACCCGATCGGGCGTGTCCAGACGACGGTCCGACATCGTGCCCTCGAACGACAGGCGCCAGCCGGCACGCGAGAGGCGCGCCCGGAATTCGGCCTCTTCACCCGTGAGGACGGCCTTGAGCTCGAACTCTCGCTTCATCGGTCCCCGCGAACGCTGGCGCCGAGCCCCTCGAAGGCTTCCAGGACGGCCTCCGTGTCGGCCAGATCCTCGAGCAGCAGATCGGGACCGTGGGCCTGCAGGACGCCCGCATCGAAGCCGCCCGTGGCGACCGCGATCACCCGCGCCCCGTTTACCCGGGCGCAACGTACGTCCTCTGGCGTGTCTCCGATGACGATCGCCTCGTCGAGCCGGAAGCCGAAGCCGGACAGGCGGGATGCCCTCGCCACCGCGAGCGGGGGGAGATCGTCCCGGCACTCCGAGTCGGACCCGAAGGCCCCGATCTCGAAGCGGCCGTCGAGGCCCGCAGCGCGGAGCTTTCGCGTGGCACCCTCCGCAACGTTGCCGGTCACGAGGCCCAAGAGGTGGTGGCCCTCCGCCGTGAGTCTCTCCAGCAACCGTGGCACGCCGGCACAGGGAGACGGCCGGGTGCGCGACGATGCGAGGGCAGCATCCAGGTGCCGGAGATAGGGCTCCCAGACCTCCGGCAGCCGCGCATCGATCTTCCCGTCCTCCCAGCCGGAGAAGCGGAGCAGCTGACGGACGATCCAGGGATCGGTCTTGCCCCGGAAGTCGTGGCCATCGATCGGACCCGTCAGTCCCCAGACCTCGAGCATCGCGGCACGCAAGGCTACACGCCCCGCACCGCGGGACTTGACGAGGGTTCCGTCTACGTCGAACAGCAGCAGGCTCACGGCACCGCGCTCAACGCCTCACGGCGCGCTGTAGAGCCTGCTCGAGCGCGTGCTGGGCCCTGAGGCCGAGCGCCAGCACGTCGACGGGCCCGAAGGCCGCCTGCCCCGTTCCGGTCGCCCCGGTGGCCGCGGCAAAGACGATATCGCCGTCGAACGCGGTGCTGGCCGGCGATACGCGACGGACGACTGCGTTCATCGCCTGACGGGCCACCACCTGGAGCGCGGTCTTGTCGAGCGGTGCGTCGGTCGCCACGACCGCGAGCGTCGTGCACTCGCCGGGCCGCCCGATCCATGCGGGGGCCTCTCCCCTCCGGATCGCCCGGGCCGTGTCGAGGTAGCCGCCATCCGGGCCGCGCGAACCGGCGATGATCCTGCCGTGATCGTCCAGCACATCCCCGAACGCGTTCACCACGGCGAGGGCCGCCACGGCGTGCGCTCCCGGCCGCTCGGGCCTGCCCGGATCGGCCCATGTCCCGACGCCGGCGCGCTCCAGCCCTTCCAGACGCAGCTTGCCGACGCTCGCTCCCGCTCCCACCCCCACCGGACCCTCCTCGACGGGCCGGCTCGACGCGGCGGCCGCCGCCGCATAGCCCATCTCCGCATCGGGCCTCCTCGCCGCATCGCCGAGGCCGAGGTCATAGATGACGGCCGCCGGCACGATCGGCACTGTGGCCGCGCGGGTCTCGAAGCCGCGCCCCCTCTCCTCCAGCCAGCGCACGACTCCGTCAGCCGCCGCGAGGCCGAACGCCGAACCGCCCGTGAGCAGGATCGCATCGCACTTCGGCACCAGGTGCAGCGGGGAGAGGGCATCCAGCTCCCGGGATCCCGTGGCCAGGCCGCGAACCTCCACGGCCGCGGAGAACGGGCCGAGCACCACCGTACACCCGGTCTCAGCGTGCCGGTCCTCAGCGTGCCCGACCTGAATGCCGGGAACGGCGCTGAGGGTGCGGTTCTCTTCCATGCGTTTCAGGTCCGGGGACGGGCGGCCGTGGCATCGACCGCGTCGAGCAGGTCTCGCAGGCGATGCCAACCGACGTTGCCGCCCGACAGCACGATGACGAGGGGCCGCCCCGCGCCGCCGAGGGCCTGCGGGTACTCGAGCATGGCCGCGACCCCGGCGGCACCGCTCGGCTCCACGACCAGGCGACGATCGAAGCACCACTGCACGCCTCGCCGTATCTGCTCATCCGAGACCGTGACGACGCGATCCACGAGCGCCCCGCAGTGGGCGAAGGTGAGCCGCCCGGGCGTCACCGGCCGCAGCCCGTCCGCGATCGTGTCCACCCTCTCGAGCAGAACGGGAGCACCAGCCTCGAGCGAACGCTTCATCGCAGCGGCACCCACGGGCTCCACCCCCACCACGACCGCTCCCTCCACCAGCTCGCGCAGGGCCGCCGCGATGCCGGAGATGAGGCCGCCCCCACCGATCGGCACCAGCACGAGGGGTGGCGATTCCTTTATCGCCTGCGGTTCGTCCGAGTCCGCCAGCTGCTGCACGATCTCCAGACCCACGGTGCCCTGTCCGGCGATGATCTCCGGGTGATCGAAGGGCGGCACGATCGGCGCCTCGGACGCCTCTGCCAGCTCCTGGGCCCGGGCCCGCCGCTCCGTACTCAGGGTACCGCAGAGCTCGATCCGCGCCCCGAGGCGCCGCGTGGCCTCGATCTTGGAGGCGGGGGCGTCGACGGGCATCACGACGGTGGCGGGGACTCCGAAATGACGTGCCGCGTAGGCCACTGCCTGGGCGTGGTTGCCGGACGAGTACGTCAGCACGCCGCGGGCCCGGATCGCGGGATCGAGCCGGGCGATGAAGTTGTACGCTCCGCGGATCTTGAACGCCCCTGTCGGCTGGAGGCTCTCGCACTTCAGCCAGACGTGCTCGCCGGCGTGGTCCACCCGGAGAAGGGGCGTGCGAACGGCCACCCTCTCGATGCGCGCCGAAGCGTCCCGGATGCTCGCAAGCGTGACGAGCTCCGCCGCCTCGTGGACGTCGGGCGGGGTGACGGCGCGCTGGTCCACCTGGCTTAGCCGGTCTCGGCTGTCTCGCCGGCCTCGGCGACGGCGGCCTGCGGCGCCTCGGGCTCCTCCGGGTCCCCCAGCACACGGGCCACGTCCACCACGGCGTCCCCTTCGTCCAGGCTGATAAGCCGAACGCCTTGGGTCGCCCGACCGATCGTCCGGATCTCGGCTGCCGGCTGCCGGTTCACCACGCCATTCCGCGTGACGAGGATGAGGGCGTCCGCGTCGGTGACCTCCTTGACCCCCACCACCCGGCCCGTCTTCTCGGTGATGCGCAGGTTGATGAGCCCCCGGCCACCCCGTCGTTGGGAGCGGTACTCGTCGATGGAGGTGCGCTTGCCCATGCCCCGCTCACTCACCGTGAGGAGCGTGGCGGCGCGGCGGACGACGACCATGCCGACGACCGCGTCGTCGGCCCGCAGGTCCACTCCCTTTACCCCCTGCGTCGTGCGGCCCATCTCGCGAACGTCGTCTTCGCTGAAGCGGATCGCCATGCCCAGGCGGGTGGCCAGGACGATGTCGTTCGTCCCGTCGCTGAGCTGCACATCGATGAGCCGGTCTCCATCGACGATGTTGATCGCGTTGATGCCCGTCGACCGCACGTTGGCGTAGGCGGCCAGGCTCGTCTTCTTCACCAGACCCTGGCGGGTGGCAAAGATCAGGAAGCGGTCCGGGGAGAAGTCCCGCACGGGCACGATCGAGGCGATCGTCTCATCGGCTCCGATGTTGAGCAGGTTGACGATCGGCTTTCCTCGCGCGGTGCGGCTGCCCCGCGGGACTTCGTACACCTTCAGCCAGTAGACCTGGCCTTTCTCGGTGAAGCACATCAGGTAGTCGTGCGAGGACGCCAGGTAGAGGTGCTCCACCCAATCGTGCTCTCTCGTGCCCATGCCAGCGATCCCGCGCCCGCCCCTCCTCTGCTGCCGATACACGTCCGGGGGAATGCGCTTCACGTAGCCGGCCCGGCTCACCGTGATCACCATGTCTTCCTCGGCGATCAGGTCCTCGTCGGTGAAGTCGGCCGGCACATCCAGGATCTCGGTGCGGCGGGGGTCGGCATACCGGTCGGCCAGCGCGCCCAGCTCCTCCCTGATCAGCTCCATGCGGAGACCCTCGGAGCCCAGCAGGTCCTCGAGCCGCGCGATCTCGGCCGTCAGTTGCCGGATCTCGGCCTCGAGCTTCTCGGTCTCAAGTCCCGTCAGGCGAGCCAGACGCATGTTCAGGATGGCGTCCGACTGCCGCTCCGTGAGCTCGAAGCGCTCGCGCAGCTTCGCACCCGCTTCGGACGTGTCCTTCGAGCCCCTGATGATCTCGACGACCTCGTCGATGTTGTCGACGGCGACCTTGAGGCCCTGGAGAACGTGCTCGCGCTCGCGCGCCACGCGTAGCTCGAACGTGCTCCGACGCACCACGACCTCGTGGCGATGGTCGATGAAGTGCCGGAGCGTTTCCTTCAGCGAGAGCACCTTCGGAATGCCGCCCACCAGGGCGAGCATGATCACCCCGAAGGTGGACTGCATCTGGGTGCCCTTGAAGAGTTGGTTCAGGATGATGCGAGGATCGGCGTCGCGCTTTACCTCGATGACGAGACGGATCCCGTCCCGGTCCGACTCGTCCCGCAGATCCGAGATCCCCTCGATTCGCCGATCGCGTACCAGGTGCGCGATCTGCTCGATCATCCGCGTCTTGTTCACCATGAACGGGATCTCGGTGACGACGATGCGCTCGCGGCCGCCGGGCGCCTCCTCGACCTCCGCTCGGGCGCGCATCACGATGCGGCCCCGGCCCGTCTCGTACGCCTCGCGGATGCCCTGCGTCCCGAAGATGAAACCGCCGGTCGGAAAATCAGGCCCCAGGACATGCTCGAGGAGGTCCTCCAGCGTCGACTCGGGATCGTCGATCAGCTGCTCGCAGGCCGCGACGATCTCGCCCAGGTTGTGGGGTGGGACGTTGGTGGCCATCCCGACGGCGATGCCGGAGGATCCGTTCACTAGCAGGTTGGGCACGCGCGCCGGGAGCACGGTCGGCTCCGACAGCCGCTCGTCGAAGTTGGGCGCGAAATCGACCGTTTCCTTATCGATGTCGGCCAGCAGTTCGACCGCCAGCGGCTCGAGCCGGGCCTCCGTGTAGCGGTAGGCCGCCGGGCTGTCTCCGTCGATCGACCCGAAGTTCCCCTGTCCATCCACGAGCGGGTAGCGGAGCGAGAAGTCCTGCGCCATCCGCACCAGGGAATCGTAGACCGCGCTGTCGCCGTGCGGATGGTACTTGCCGAGCACGTCCCCGACGACGGTCGCGCTCTTCTTGTACGGCCGGGTCGGGGCGAGGCCGGCCTCCTGCATGGCGTACAGGATGCGACGGTGGACCGGCTTGAGTCCGTCACGGACATCCGGGAGGGCGCGCTGTACGATCACGCTCATCGAATAGTCGATGAACGACTCCCGCATCTCGTCCTCGAGAAGGCGCGGCTCGATCCTCTCGCTACTCTCGGTTCTGTCCATGTCCCTCAGATTTCAGCGGATGAACGGGGGACGGATGCCGGTTTCGGGGGCCTCTGCGAGCGAGCCCTTCCTACGTTCGGCCGGGCCTTGAGAGCCCGCACCTGACGGGGGCAAAATTTAACGCCTGCCGGAGCGCCGCGCGAACGGACCGGAGGCCCGCTGACCCCGCTCCCCAAGAGGACTTTTCTGGCTGCAGGAGGGGCCCGAGAGGCTCAGGCGAACACCAGGAAGTCGGCGCGTTCCTTGAAGCCCAGCGCGCCGAGCGAATCGCGGATCTCCCCTCTGGCCCCGGGGGATCCGACCGCAGCCAGCACGAACGGCCGCTCCCCCGCCCCACCGGCCAGACGGTCGGGCGGCAACACCTCCGCGCCGTGGATGACCTGGCCGATCTTCCGGGGATCCAGGTCCACGAAGGCCACCGGCTGAACGCGGTGCCTGAGCAGCTCTACAGCCAGGGGTTTCCCTACCCGTCCGGCGCCCCAGATCACGATTGGACGTCCGGCAGGCAGATAGGCACGCAGCAGGTGGTGCACCTTGCAGCGGCGAAACGCCGCAGGCGCGTACCGCTCCGATCGCATCGACAGCCTGCCCGCCGTGATTCGCCAGCTCAGCAGGACCGTGGACAGGTTGGCGAGGCGGTAGCCGGCTCGGTGCAACCGCAGCACCAGGTCATAGTCCTCCGGCCACCCCCGCTCTCTGTAACCGCCGACCGCTCGAAACGCGGCCGCGCGCACGACCAGCGTGGGATGCGCGATCGGACACTCGACGAACAGGTCACGCTCCAGATCCTCGGGCTGTCTGAGTGCGTTGATCCACTCCTCGTAGCGTCGATAGCCCGTACCCACGCTCGCGCGTGGAACGTAGCGGACCCCGGTTCCGCAGGCCGCGACATCGGCCCGCCGGCGAAGAAAGCGCCACTGCCGCTCGAAGCGTTCGGGGTGGGCGATGTCGTCTGCATCCATGCGGGCCAGCAGCGCGGTCCGCGCCTCGCCCGCGGCCTGCTGCAGCGCGGACGTGATCCCGAGCCCCCTCCGGTCCAACAAGCGTACCCGGCGGTCGTTCCGGACCCAGCCTTCCAGGCGCTCGCGCGTCCCGTCCGTCGAGCCGTCGTCGATGGCGAGGACCTCGTAGGCGCCGAGGGTCTGGGATTGCAGGCTGTCGATGCACTCGTCGAGCAGCTCCTCCGCGTTCCGGCAAGGAAGCAGCACCGAGAGCAGCGGGCGGCTCAAACGGCCCGCTCTCCGTGCGGCCCTCCCGCCGCCGCGGCGCCGGCGGCTGAGGGAAGGCGGCGGGCCTCGAGGAACAACCGGAGATAGCGCCCCGTGTGGGATCCCTCGGCAGCGGCGATCCGCTCCGGCGGCCCGGTGGCCACCAACCTCCCTCCCCCTTCCGCCGCCTCGGGTCCGAGGTCGATCACCCAGTCGGCGCGGGCGATCACCTCCAGGTTGTGCTCGACAACGAGCACCGACCCTCCCGCCTCCACGAGCTCGTTCAGGACATCGACCAGCCGCCCGACCTCGCTCACGCCGAGACCGACCGTGGGCTCATCGAGGATGTACAGTCGCCTGGCCACGGCGCGGTTGGCGGCCAGCTCCCGCGCCACCTTGAGCCGCTGGGCTTCGCCGCCGGACAGGGTCGTGGCGGGCTGGCCGAGACGCAGGTAGCCGAGACCTACCCGCTGCAGTTGCCAGAGCCGCTCGCCGATCTTGTCCTGGCGGAGGAAGAAGCGGATCGCCTGATCGACGGTCAGCTCGAGGATCTGCCGGATGTTCAGGCCGCGGTAGGGTACCTCGAGGATCTCCGCTCGATAGCGCGATCCGCGGCACACCTCGCATTCGAGGGCCACGTCGGCCAGGAACACCATTTCCACGAGCTCCTGGCCTGCCCCCTTGCAAGCCTCGCACCGTCCTCCCGGTGTGTTGAAGCTGAAGTCGCGCGGGCCGTACCCGCGACGTCGCGCGAGCGGCTGGTCGGCAAGCAGACGCCGGATTTCGTCGAACGCCTTGATGTACGTCACCGGATTGGATCGGGGAGTCCGGCCGATCGGCGCCTGATCGACCAGCACGACATCGTCGAGCGCCGATGTGCCCTCCAGCGAGTCGTAGCTCCCGATGCGTTCGCCGAGGTGAAGCTTGGCCGAGCTCGTTCGTCTCAGCTCCCGCTCGAGGGCGCGGTACAGAAGGTCGTGCACCAGCGTCGACTTGCCGGAGCCCGAGACCCCGGTCACGACGGTCAGCACCCCGAGCGGCAGATCCACGTCGATTCCCCGCAGGTTGTGCAGCCGGCCCCCGCGCAAGCTCAATGCCCCCCGGGGCGATCTTCTCTTGGCAGGCGGACTGAACGGAGCCCGGAGGGCGCGGCCCGTGAGCGTGCCGGACGCCAGGAGAGAAGCCCAGCTCCCCTCGAAGACGAGCTCCCCACCACCCTCGCCGGAGCCTGGGCCGAGCTCAAGGATCCTGTCCGCCGCGGAGAGGACAGCCGGATCATGCTCGACCACCAGAACCGTATTGCCCAGGTCCCGCAGCCTGCCGGCGACTCCGAGGAACCGTTCCACGTCCCGGGGATGCAGCCCGATCGTCGGCTCGTCCAGGACGTACAGCGTGTCGACGAGGTGGCTCGCGAGAGCGCTGGCCAGCCGCAGTCTCTGCATCTCGCCCCCGGACAGCGTACGAGCCTGACGCTCCAGGGTGAGATAGCCGAGGCCGACC
Source organism: Gemmatimonadota bacterium (assembly GCA_020351855.1). Taxonomy (GTDB): domain Bacteria; phylum Gemmatimonadota; class Gemmatimonadetes; order Palauibacterales; family Palauibacteraceae. The sequence continues at coordinate 2,760,303 of CP070670.1, read as the reverse complement.
TCGTTCATGAACCGGAGGCGGTCGTCGAGCTCGCGCAGCACCGTGCGGCCGATCCCCAGCTCGAACGGACTCAGCCGCAGAGCGCTCAACCACCGATGGAGAGCCGCCACTCCCAGCCCGGCGGCCTCCGCAATGTGCAGGCCTCCCAGCCGGACGTTCAGCGCCTCGGGACGGAGGCGCGTGCCGCCGCAGCTCCCGCAGGCGCGGGGCAGCTGGTACTGGCGCAGAAAGACCCGAATGTACGGCTTGTAGCGCTTCCGCTCGCGAGAGCGCAGGAAGGGCAGCACGCCCTGGAACTCCCGATTGCCGTGCAGCAGATCGTTGCGCAGCCCGTCCGGAAGGTCCCGCCACGGCCGCTCGGCATCGATGCCTTGCCGTCGGGCGTAGGCTTCGAGCTCGGCGCGCTCCCGCCGGTAGCGGGGCTTCGTCCATGGGTCGATCGCCCCGTCCTGCAGGCTACGGCCGGGATCGGGCACGATGAGCCCCGGATCGTACTCCAGGGTGGCGCCGAAGCCGTTGCACTCCGGACACGCGCCGGCCGGGTTGTTGAAGCTGAACAGGAGGGGGCCCGGCACCGGAAAATCGCGGCCGCAGTCGGGGCACCGGTACGCCTCGCTGAACGAGAGCCTTCGTTCGATCTGCAGAGCATCCCCTTCGCTCGTCCGCTCGAGGACGAGCGCCAGGGCATGTCCCTCCCCCTCGGCGAAGGCGGCTGCCAGCGAGTCGGTGAGCCGCTCCCGCTCCCCCGCATCGACGCGAAGTCGATCCACGAGGACGAGCAGCTCGCGCTCCTCGCCGAGCAGCCGGTCGGCCGGTTGTCCTTCCGGCCCGAGATCGGGCAGGTACGTCTCCCTGCCGTCCACGATCACACGCAGATAACCCTGGGCGAGCAGGTTGGCGACCGCGAGCTCGGCCGAGACGCGGTCGCTGAAGCGAAAGGGAAAGGCCACGTACACGCGTCGTCCCGCCCCGAGTGCCAGGATGCGGTCCGCCGCGGATGCCACGGTGTCGGGCTGCACCTCCGTCTGGCAGCCGGGACAAACCGTCCGGCCGACGCGGGCCCAGAGGAGGCGCATGAAGTCGTATGCCTCGCTGATCGTCCCCACGGTGGAGCGGCTGCTCTGCACCGAGTTCCGCTGGTCGATGGCGACCGACGGGCTGACGCCCTCGATCCAGTCCACCGCGGGCTTCTCCATTCGCTCCAGGAACTGCTTGGCGTAGGTGGAGAGCGATTCGACGTACCGGCGCTGCCCCTCCGCGTAGATCGTGTCGAAGGCGAGGCTCGACTTGCCCGACCCGGATGGCCCCGTGATCAGGGTGAGGCTTCCCCGAGGAATCTCGACGTCGATCCCCTTGAGGTTGTGCTGCCGGGCGCCCCGGACACGGATCGGTTCCTTCATGGGGCGTTGATAAGCCATGTGGCGATGATGGGCCCGCCAGCCGTTCCGGGCCAAGGGTGCTCGCCCGGCGGGCCGATCAGGCGATGCTGCGTGCGAACCGGCGAATGGCCCACCCCAGCGCGACCATGCCGATCAGGAGCAGCGCCCCGAACTGGGGCCAGAGCTCGGCCGCACCGGCGCCCTTCAGGAAGAGAGCTCGGACGATCTCCATGAAGTAGCGCAGCGGATTGATATAGCTGAGCCACTGGAACAGCTCGGGCATGGAGTGGATCGGGAAGAAGAAGCCGGAGAACATGATCGAGGGCAGCAGCACCAGATACATGGTGAGGAACGCCTCCTGCTGCGTCTTCGACACCGTCGAGATCAGGAGCCCGGCGGCGAGCCCGCTAATGATGAACAGAAGGCTGACGACCAGCAGGACCATCAGCGAGCCCCGGAAGGGGATTCCGAACCAGACCCTGGCGACCGCGGTGATGAGGGCGAGATCGACGAGCGCCACGATCGTCACCGGGATCGTTTTGCCCAGGATCAACTCGGCGGGCCTCACCGGACTCACCCTCAGCTGGTCGAGCGTACCGAGCTCGCGCTCGCGCACGACGCTGAAGGCGGTGAGCAGCAGACACATCAGCGTGAGGAGGATTCCGATGACGCCGGGAACGTTGTACGTGCGGCTCTCCAGTGCCGGATTGAACCAGGCACGCGGTTCCAGCCTCGGTCCCGCCTCGAGGAGCTCCAGCCGTCCGCCCTCCTCGAGTCCGAAGGCCAGAACGATGCGGCGCGCGTAGCCGAGAGCGACCGTGCCGGTGTTGGAGTCGGTTCCATCGAGCAGCAGCTGGATGCGGGCGGGCTGTCCGGCCGCGAGGTCCCGGCCGAAGCGGGGCGGGATCTCCAGCACGACCGTGGCCCGGCCGCGATCCAGGTACTCGACCAGCTCCGCCGATCGATCGGCCGCATGCACGACGTCGAAGTAGCCGGCGGCCTCCATCGCGTCGATCAGCCTTCGCGAGGCAGCCGAGCGGTCGTGATCCAGCACGGCCATGGGGGTGTTCCGCACGTCCGTGTTCACGGCGTAGCCGAACAGCAGAAGCTGGATGAGCGGGGCCACGAAGAGGATGGGCCTGGACCGCGGGTCCCGGAAGAGTTGCCGGACCTCCTTCCGGACGATCTGTCCAATACGGAACGGCGAGAGCCGGGTCACGCGATCTCCTTCCGGAAGGCTCGAACGGCCAGGCCGATGCCGAGGAGCGAGTAGAGAGCGAGCCCGATCGTCGCCCCGGCAAGGGCGTCCGGGCCCACCCCCTTGAGGAACACGCCGCGCGCGATCTCGATGTAGTAGCGGGCCGGCACGACGTAGGACAGCAGCCGGAGCACGGAGGGCATGTTCGCGATGGCGAAGATGAAGCCGGAGAGCAGGAGCGCCGGCAGGTACGTCACCATGATGGCCGCCTGGGTGGCGAGCACCTGCGAACGGAGCGCCGCCGAGAGGAAGATGCCGAGCCCCTGCGCACCGAGCAGGAAGAGCAGCGTCGTCCCCAAGAGAAAGGGAACGCTGCCGCGCAGGGGGACGTCGAACAGAAGCATGCTCACCAGGCTGGCAAGCGCGACGTCCACCAGCCCGATTCCGATGTACGGAAGCAGCTTTCCGAACACGACCTCCAGGCGGTGGACCGGCGTGGCGACGAGCTGCTCCATCGTGCCGCGCTCCCACTCGCGGGCGATCGTCAGCGAGGTCAGCATGGCGGCGATGATCGACATGAGAACCGCGATCAGGCCGGGCACGATCATGTTCCGGCTCTCGAGCGTCTCGTTGTACCAGACCCTCGCGTCGGCTTCGACGGGAGGGCGGAGGGCGCCCGCCCGCCCGGCATCCGCGGCGAAGCCCGCCGTGATCGCATCCGCGTAACCGAGGGCGATCGTGGCCGTGTTCGCATCGCTGCCATCCAGCAGAAGCTGGACCGGCGCGGCACGGCCGGCTGCGAGATCGACTGCAAAGTCACGCGGGATCACCAGAACCGCGCTCACCTTTCCCTCGACGAGCAGTCGATCGACGTCGCCGTAGCGTTCGAGATGGCGCCGAACCGAGAAATAGCCCGATTCCTCGAATGCATCGACGAGCAGCCGGCTCTCCGCCGTCCGGTCCCGATCGAGCACGCCCAGCCGGACGTCCCGCACGTCCAGGGTGGTCGCGTAGGCGAAGATGAGGACGAGCAGCAGGGGCAACAGGAACGCCAGAACAAGGCTCCGCGGGTCGCGCCGAAGCTGGATCACCTCCTTGCGCGCGACGGCCATCAGGCGGCGACCGCTCACCTTAGCCTCCCGCCGCCCGCACCCTGGCGACGAAGACGTCCTCCAGGGCGGGCTCGATTCGCCGGATCGAGCGGATCTCCAGCCCCGCTGCGCGCAGGGCCTCGGCCAGGGCGGGGCGCGCACGCTCCTCATCCTTCACCAGGACGTGCAGTCGCCGGCCGTACATCGACGCTTCCGTGACCCCGGGAAGGCTGCGCACCGCCTCCACTGCACGGGCCGGGTCTTCCGTCCTCAACTCCAGCAGCGGCTCGCTCATGGACGCGCGGAGCACCGCGGGACGGTCCAGCGCGATGAGGCAGCCCCGGTTCATGAGGGCCAGCCGATGGCAGTACTCCGCCTCCTCCATGTAGTGGGTACTCACGATGACCGTCGTGCCGTGGCCCGACAGCTCGTAGATGAGGTCCCAGAAGCTTCGGCGGGCGATGGGGTCGACCCCGGAGGTCGGCTCGTCGAGAAAGAGGACGGGCGGGCCGTGTATGACCGCGCAGCCCAGCGCCAGCCGCTGCTTGAAACCCAGGGGAAGCTCCGCGGTGAGGCGGCCGGCCTGCCCGGCCAGCCCGGCCATCTCGAGAATCCAGGCTCTGCGCTCTTCGCGGCGGCGCCCCCTCACGCCGTAGAGCCCGGCAAACAGGTCGATGTTCTCCGCGACGGTGAGGTCCCCGTACAGGGAGAAGAGCTGGGACATGTACCCGATCCGGGACTTCAGCGCCCACCGGTCCCCGACGACGTCGAGTCCCGCGATCCGTGCCTCTCCGGATGTCGGATCGAGCAGGCCCGTGAGCATCTTGATCGTGGTGGTCTTTCCGGCACCGTTCGGCCCGAGGAAGCCGAAGACCTCGCCCTCGCCGATTTCGAAGGACACCCGGTCCACCGCGACGAACGCGCCGAAGCGCTTGCTCAGGCCGCGCACCGAGACGGCGGCGTTCATGGGCGGGCCTCGTCCATGCGGCGCACGAGCTCCACGAAGACATCCTCGAGCGAAGGACGGGCGGCATCGGCCCGCGCGATGCGCAGCCCCGCGGCCTCGAGGGCGGCTCGCACCGCAGACCAGTCAGCCTCCCGCCGCAGGACGAGCCGCAGGCTGTCCCCGAAGGGCGTGGCACTCCGCACCAGGGGGGAGCGCGCCAGCTCGACCAGCGCCTGCCTCGGCCGGTCCACCTCGAGCTCGACGACGTCCGCCCCGAGGGAGCCCTGAAGCGCGCGCGGCTCGTCCAGACCGACGAGCCGGCCCTCGTGGAGAAAGGCGACTCTGTCGCAGCGCTCCGCTTCCTCCATGTACGCGGTGCTCACGATGGCCGTCGTGCCTCCCGCGATCCTCTCGTGAATGATCAGCCAGAGATCCCGGCGAGAGATCGGATCGACCCCGAACGTCGGCTCGTCCAGGAGGAGAAGCCGCGGCCGGTGGACCAGCGCGCAGCACAGGCCGAGCTTCTGCTTCATGCCGCCGGACAGGTCGCCCGCCAGGCGCCGCTCGAACGGCCCGAGCCGGGAGAAGGCGTACAGCCGCTCGATTCGGTCTGGAAGGTCCACGCGCGGGACCGCGTACAGATCGGCGTAGAACTCGATGTTCTCGCGCACCGTGAGGTCCTGGTAGAGACCGAAGCGCTGCGACATATAGGCGATATCGGACTTCATCGCCTCGGGGCGGGTGGCAATCGACTGGCCGAGAACGATCGCGTCGCCCTCGCTCGGGGGCAGCACGCCGGCCAGCATCCGGAGGGTCGTCGTCTTTCCCGCCCCATCGGGACCCACCAGTCCGAGAAGTTCGCCCGACGCCACATCGAGGCTGAGATCCCGGACGGCGACGAGATCGTCGAACCGACGGGTGAGCCCCCGGATCGAGATGGCGGGCTTGTCCACGACCTTCCCCGTAGGGTCCCGGCCGGTACCCTACGGGCGATCCGGGACCAGCCGCACGTCGGCGGCGAGCCCGGGCTTCAGATCGAAGGAGGGATCGCCGTCGATCTGCACCTTCACCCTGTAGACCAGCTTGACCCTCTCCTCGGTCGTCTGCACGTCGCGGGGCGTGAACTCGGCCTCGCTGGCGATGAACACGACGTGTCCGGTATAGGTGCGGTCCGGATACGCATCGGCGGTGATCGTGGCCCGCTGGCCGATCGACAGCCGGCCCACCCGATCGGCCCGGATGTAGATGCGCACCCAGCGGTCCGCGGGGTTCATCAGCGTCAACACGGGGAGCCCTGCGGCGACGACCTCTCCCGGCTCGCGATGCCGGATCGTGATGACGCCGCCGTTCGGAGCGGTGATCCGGGCATACTCGAGCAGGGCCTCCACCCTCTTCACCTCGGCCTGCGCCGCCGCCAGCGCGGCCCGCTGCGCGTCGATCTGCTCGGCGCGGGCACCCGTCTCCAGCAGGCGCAGCCGCTCGGCGGCAGCCGTAGCCTCGGACTCGCGCACGGTGACGGCCGTCTCGCGATCGTCCAGAGCCTGGCGGCTGATGGCGCCGCTGGCGTAGAGGCTGGTCGCGCGCTCCAGGTCCCGCCGCGCGTCCTGGAGCCGCCGTTCCGCTGCCCGCAGCGTCGCGCGGGCCTGCTCGATCTCCTCGATCCGGAAGCCCTCGGTGAGCTCCTCGAGCGTCGCGCGTGCGGCGTCGACCCGTGCCCTCGCCACCGCCAGCCCCGCCTCCAGCTCGCGGCTGTCCAGCGTCGCCAGCAGCTGTCCCTCGGTCACCATGTCACCCTCGTCCACCGAGATGCGGTCGATCCGCCCCGACGTCCGAAAGCCGAGGTCGGATTCCCGCGCCTCCGCCGTCCCCGCGGCGGTGATCTCCGTGCCGTCCGGTCCTCGGCGCCCCAGCAGCCAGATGGCCAGTGCGGAGAGAGCCACGATCAGGGCGACGACGGGCAGGCGACGGCTCACGAGGCCCCCACTGTTCCACCTGGTTCCCCGCTGCGGAGGCCGGGGTCCTCGAGGCCCGCGACCACGAAGCGGATCGCGTTTTCCACCAGCCGCTCACGCGCAGCGGCGCTCTCGAAGCGCACCGCCCCGGACTGTTCCAGCACCGGCCGCACCAGGTTGAGAGCGACGGGCTGGGTGGCGGTCGCCAGAGCGAGCAGGCCCGCGTCGCCGGGCCGGATCTCTCCGGTCCTCTGGCCCTCCTCGATGAGCCCGGTGAGCAGCGAGAAGTTCGCCTGGAAGGTCCGAAGCACGGGCTCCGGCAGGGCCTCCTGCGAGGAGAGCTCCCGCAGCACCAGGCTCCGCAGCTCGGGGTGCTCGAAGAGATACTCGAAGAACGCCCGCACGAACGCCTGCACCCTCTCGAGGGGCCGCCCGCCCTCGCTCGCTACCGCCCGGAGCCTCGCGCGGAACGGCGCCAGCGTCTCCTCCAGCACGACTCGATACAGCGCGGCCTTAGAGCCGAAGTGGTACGTGACCGCGCCCAGGTTCGCGTTGGCCTCCCCCGTGATCGCCCGCACCGACGCCCCCCGATAGCCGTGCGCGGCGAAGAGGCGTCGGGCGGCTCCGCGCAGGGCCTCCCGTGTCCCTGCAGAGCCGGGAGTTCCCGATCCGGACGCTGCCCGATCCGTGCGGGGAGCGGAGGCGAGGCGGGAATCATTCATACGTTTGTATTATACCGGACGGTGGCAGCGCGGACAACCTCCCGCCCTCGCACGGCGCCAGGGCCGGCCGGCGCCTTGCTGCCTGCAGTGGGCGGCCGTGCTATTGTTGCCCCCATGCAGATCGCTCCAGAAGGCCCGATCCGCGAGGAAGAGCCGCTCGGCAAGGCGTACGACGCCCGGCTGATGCGAAGGCTTCTCGGGTACCTGCGGCCCTACCGGCTGAACGTCGTGGTGGCCGTCCTCATGCTCATCCTCGCATCCGGGCTGGAGCTGGTGGGTCCGTGGCTGACGAAGCTCGCGATCGACGACGCCATCCCGGAGGCCGACTACCGCCTGCTCATCGTGCTCGCCGTCGTCTATGCGCTGGCGTTGGCGCTCTCCGCAGCTCTGGAGTACGCCCGCACCCTGCTCACGACCTGGATCGGCCAGCGGGTGATGAAGGACCTGCGGGGCGAGATCTTCAGCCACCTCCAGCGCCTCCAGCTGAGCTACTTCGACCGGAACCCGGTGGGACGCACCATGACCCGCGTCACCAGCGACGTGGAGGTGCTCAACGAGATGTTTACGAGCGGCGTGGTGACGATCTTCGGCGACGTCTTCACCGTGCTCTTCATCGTGGGCGCGATGCTCGCGCTGGACTGGCGGCTGGCGCTGGTCACCTTCGCCGTCCTTCCGGTCGTGTTCCTCTCCGCCTGGCTTTTCCGCTCCAAGGTGCGCGCGGCGTACCGCGACATCCGGCTGCGTCTGGCCCGCATCAACGCGTTCCTGCAGGAGCGCATCAACGGCATGTCGGTCGTGCAGCTGTTTCGAACGGAGCGGCCGACGCTGCAGCGCTTCCGGGATCTCAACGAGGATCATCTGGAAGCTCACCTGAGATCGATCACCTACTACGCCCTGTTCTTTCCCATCGTCGAGCTCCTGGCCTCGGTGGCGCTCGCCCTGATCATCTGGTACGGCGGTGGACAGGCGATCCAGGGAGTCGTGACGATCGGCGTCATCGCGGCCTTCCTGCAGTATGCACGGCGGTTCTTCCGGCCGATCCAGGACCTGTCGGAAAAGTACAACATCCTCCAGAACGCCATGGCCAGCTCCGAGCGGGTGTTCCGCCTCCTGGACGAGGAGCCGGGGATCCGTGAGCCCGAGGCGCCGATTCACCTTCCGCCAAGGGCTCGCGGACGCATCGAGTTCGAGGGGGTGTGGTTCCACTACGGGAGCGCTCCGGCGCCGGCCCTGCGAGGCGCCCCGCCCCTTCCCGACCCCGAGGGCGGTGCGGAGCCGCCGGAGGTCACCCTCGAAGAGCCCGCCCGATACGATCCGGACACGCCGGAGGCAGCGGACGTCGAGGTACCGAAGCTCGTGGAGCTGGCCGCTGCGGCAATGCCGACCGAGGCGCCGGCGGCGATGAGGGCGCCCGGCTGGGTGCTGGAGGACGTGAGCTTCGTCGCCGAGCCGGGCGAGCGGCTGGCGATCGTCGGGGCGACGGGTGCAGGGAAATCCACGATCATCAACCTCATCATGCGCTTCTACGAGCCCCAGCGAGGGCGCATCCTGTTGGATGGAGTGGACATCCGGGAGATTTCGACCCGCGAGCTCCGCTCGCACATGGGCCTCGTGCTCCAGGACGTCTACCTGTTCTCCGGCACCGCCGGCGAGAACATCAGGCTGGTCCGCCCGGAGGTCACGGATGTCCGCATGCGCGAGGCGGCCCGGCGCGTCGGCATCAACCGCCATATCGAGCGTCTCCCGCGAGGCTACGCCGAGGAACTCGGCGAGCGCGGCAGCAAGCTCTCGGTCGGCGAACGTCAGCTGCTCAGCTTCGCGCGCGCCCTGGCCGGCGATCCGCAGGTGCTTCTCTTGGACGAGGCCACGAGCTCGGTGGACTCGGAGATCGAGGCCCAGATCGAGCGGGCGCTGGAGGAGCTGATGAGCGGACGAACGAGCATCGTCGTCGCTCACCGTCTGTCGACCGTACAGAACGCCGATCGCATCCTGGTCCTCCACCACGGTCGCATCCGTGAATCCGGGACGCACCGTGAATTGCTCGAGCGGGGCGGGTTGTACGCCCGTCTCCACAACCTGCAGTTCGCCGGCCCGACGGCCGCCGTCTCGTGAGCGATCTGCTCTACGCGGTCTCCGGGCTGGACACCCGGATCGTCCTGGTGGCCGCACTCGTCGTGCTCGATGTCTGGGCTATCGGCATGACGCTCGCCTCGCGAGCGAGCCGCAAGGAGAAGGTCCTCTGGTCGGGCATCGTGCTGCTGTGCCCGATCATCGGCTGTCTCTTCTGGTTCAGCCTGGGCCCGAAGCCCGACCTCATCGGACCTCCCGGCCCGTCCTCGGGGGGCGGGCCGTAGCGCTGTCCCGACCGTGCGCTACATAGGCAACAAGACACGCCTCGTCCCGTTCATCTTGGATGTCGTCCGCCGACTTGAGCCCTCGGTCGGCGTGGCGTGCGACCCGTTCGCCGGCACCGCCAGCGTGAGCCGCGCCCTCAAGCGTCAGGGGTGGACGGTCCATGCGGGGGACCTGATGGCGTTCTCGTACGCGCTGCAGGTGACGCACGTGGAGCTGGATCGCACCCCGCGGTTTCCGGTGTCGGCTCTCGGTGCGGGCGAGCAAGGCGGGCGGCCAGGGCTCTCATATGCGGCGATCCTGCGAGAGTTGGAAGGCCTTCCGCCGGCACACGGCTTCATCAGCGAGCACTACTCCCCCGACGGCCTGGCGGGCGGACGCCACGGGAGAATGTATTTCACGCCGGAGAACGCCGGCCTGATCGACGCGATTCGCCAGCGCATCGCGGAATGGCGGGCCGAGGGACTGCTCGACCCGGCACGCTGCCAGCTCCTCCTTGCCACCCTCGTCGAGGCGGCGGACCGGGTCGCCAACACCACGGGGGTCTACGCCTCCTTCGTCAAGTCTTGGCAGCCCAACGCGTGCCGGAGGCTGGAGCTACGCCAGCTTCGCCCGACCTCGCGCCGTAACGGCGGGGGACGCTGCACGGCCCACAGGGGAGAGGCGGCAGGCCGCGTCGCAGCGGTGGGGACGATGGACCTTCTCTACCTGGATCCGCCATACAACGAGCGACAGTATCCCGCCTACTATCACATCCCCGAGCTCATCGCGTCCGGCTGGGACGACCCGCCGGAGCTGCGCGGAAAGACCGGACTCATTCCCGACGAGGACCTTCGATCCGACTGGTGCCGGCGCGACCGCTGCGAGGCGGCGCTCCGCGAGCTGCTCGGGCGGGCGGATGCCCGGCACATCCTGCTCAGCTACAACGACGAAGGACTCCTGGCACCGGAGGTCATCGCGGACGTCCTGCGGGAGACGGGGGACGCCGACAGCTACCGGCGAACCGGAACGGACTATCGGCGGTATCGAAGCGACGGCGACGGCCCTGGCCGGACGTATCGGCGCGACCGTGTCCGAGAGCAGCTGCACTACGTGAAACGGCCATGAGCCGCCCCGGCGAGGCACCGGAGGGCCCGATCGGCCGCGGGCGAACCGGCGGCTCGAGCCTAGCTGGCGCCGCCGACTCCTTCCCCGCCCTCGTCCGGCTCGTCGAGCTCCAGGGCTCGCCCCCACTCATCCGCCATCTCCTCCTCGCGGGCCCGGGCATCACGGACCACGTCGCGCGATTGCCGCTCGACCGGGTCTTCGATCGGCAGAAGTCGCTCGGTGACGCGTACCTCATAGTCGAACAGGACGCGGCGGAGATCGCCCAGGCGTCGCAGGAGCAGGGGGATCGCGCGAAGGAGCGCCCCCTCCTCGTCCAACCGCCGGATCAGGTTGGCCAGGTGCAGCAGCTGCGCACGGACGGCGTCCGCGTCGGGGGGCGGAGATCGGTCCGATTTCCTGGACATCGGAGCGGAGCCTCTCCTGTCGATGGTGCCGTGGCTGGGGGACAGGGACACTCTGGGATACCCGTGCTCCCCTACGCGGTTCGCGTGCCCAGCAACCGGGATCTCCCCCGCAGCGATGCTGGTAGGAGGGAGGCATGAACTCGAAGGAGAGAGCCTGGCGCTCCAAGCTCTCGGGCTCATCGGCCCGCCTCGCGCTGCTGCCCGCAATATTCGGTGCCTGTTCCCCCGGATACGTTTTGCGGGCAGGCTGGGAGGAGGCGAAGATCCTGCGTGACCGTCGCCCGATCCCCGAGGTCGTGCACGACACCACCACGGACCCCGCGTTGCGTCACAAGCTCCGTCTCGTGGAGGACGCCCGCGAGTTCGCCGTGCGCGAGCTCGGGCTGGACGCGGGCAAGAGCTTCACCAGCTTCGCCCGCGTCCGCTCGGACACGCTCCTCCTGGTCGTGTCGGCCGCGCCGGAGTTCCGGCTCACCTGGAAGACCTGGTGGTTTCCGATCGTCGGTCGGGTGCCGTACCGCGGCTACTTTCACTTCGATCACGCGCTGCGCGATGCGGAGAAGCTGGAGGCGCAGGGTTACGACGTCTGGGTGCGCCCCTCCTCTGCCTTCAGCACCCTCGGCTGGCTTCCCGATCCGCTGCTCTCCACGACCCTCAGGGCCGACAGTCTCGCGCTGGTC
>CP070670.1:2737338-2748372 GCA_020351855.1 Gemmatimonadota bacterium | reverse complement strand
GTGACCTGGAATGCCGGACTGAGGTTCGACATGAACCGCAGCGAGGTGGTGGATCTGGGCGCGCAGACATTCATCCGCAACGGCGGCGTCAGCGGGCAGGGCCAAACCGGCCAGGTGGCCCAGCGGCTCATCCCCAGCTATCCGATCGGCACCTTCTACGGGCCGGAGTACGTGGGCGTCGACGCGCAGGGTCGACAGCTGTTCAATCAGTATGACAGCGAAGGGAACCTGATCGGCACGACGAACGCTCCGGGCGGGGATGATTTCCAGGTGATCGGGGATGCCAACCCGGATTTCGGGCTCGGCTTCAACACCTCGGTGACCTGGGGCAATCTCGACGCGTACATGCTCCTGAGCTCCCAGGTCGGACAGGATGTGTTCAACAACACGGCGCTCGTCTACAGCACGAAGAGCAACGTGCTGCAGGACAAGAACTTCCTGAAGGCCGCCCTCGACGACCCGATCGGGATCTTCGAGCCGGCCATCTTTTCCGACCGCTGGATCGAGGACGGGTCGTTCCTCCGGCTCCAGAACCTCACGGTCGGATACACGTTCCGGGTCGGCACCGGCACCCTGCGGGCATACGTGTCGGGTGACAATCTCTTCCTGATCACGGGCTACTCGGGCTACGATCCGGAGGTGTATACGGGTTCCGATGCGAACCGTAATCCGGCATCCGGAGCAGGTGTCGGTCTCGGCCGCTCATCGCCCGGGCTCGACTACCTCACGTACCCGAAAGCGCGCACGTTCCTGTTTGGCGTGAACTTCATCATCTGATGAGGGGCCCCGTCAGGTCGATCCGGCGCAGGCGCCGCACGAGGAGAGACACAATGTGGAGGATCTCATGAGGAAGCTGGGTTCGCGATATCAGGTCGGAGGCCGGAGGCCCCTGGCGCTGCTGCTTCTCCTGCCGGTTCTGGCCGTATTTCCGGGGTGCTCGCTGGACGAGAACCCGACCAGCGTCATCACCCCCGACAATTACTTCCAGAACGAGGAGGAGATCCTGGGCGGGCTGGCGCAGGTGTACTGGACGCTCTCACGACCGGTCCAGTGGAATTACTATAACGTAACCGAGGTCAGCTCGGACGAGATTGTAATACCGACGCGCGGACAGGACTGGTTCGACAACGGTCGCTGGCTCCAGATCCACCAGCATCAATGGACGGCGAACAATAACGCCGGTCTCGACGGCGATGGCTTGAACGGCGCGTGGAACGAGCTCTACGGCGGCATCGCGGATGCCAACATCCTGTTGGCCGGGTTGGAGACCGTCACCGTGTCGGACAAGGAGATCTACGTCGCCGAGGCGAGGGCCCTGCGGGCGATCTTCTACTGGTTACTTCAGGATCTCTTCGGGGGTGTCCCGCTCGCCACGGACACGGAGATCGCGCCGCGGCCGCGGGCGACCAGGGCCGAGATCTTCAACTTCGTCGAGCAGGAGCTCATCGCGGCACGCGCCGATCTGCCCGCCAGCTGGCCCGCCAATATGAACGGGCGCGTCACGACTGGAGCCGTCGACGCGGTCCTGGCGAGCCTGTACCTCAACGCCGAGGTGTTCACGGGCACCGTCACGACGGGCGGGCTGCAGCGAGGACAGGCCCGGTGGCAGGACGCGATCGACGCCGCCGAGCGGGTGATCAATTCGGGCCAGTACAGCCTCGAGCTGGACTGGACGAGGAACTTCGCGCCCGACAACCACCTCTCCTCCGAGCTCATCCTGGTCAGCAAGAACCTCAGTCAGGCTGGGCTCGGCGGAAGTTTCCCCTACCGGGCGCTGCACTACAATCAGCTGACCCCGACCCCCTGGAACGGATTCGCGACCCTGGCGGAGACCTATTTCAAGTTCGACCTCGCGGACGACTTGCGGGCGGACGTCTTCCTGGTGGGCCCGCAGGTGAACCTCGACACGGGGGAACCGATCACGGACCGTCAGGGGAATCCGCTGGTCTACACCCCGACTATCGCGGATATCTTCCAGGCGTCTGAGGCGGAGGGAGTCCGGATCTATAAGTGGCCGGCGGACCCGGGCAGGGAAGGGGGAGACTGGAACCACTCCAACGACGTGGGCTTGTTCCGCCTCGCCGAAATGTACCTGATCCAGGCCGAGGCCCTAAACGAGCTCGGGAACACGGGTCTCGCCGTCGACCTCGTCAACATGATCCGAGAACGGGTGTTCGAGCCGGACAAGCCGCTCAACGCGGCAGACTACAACCAGGATACGTTCCGGGATCGGATTCTCAATGAACGGCTGTACGAGCTGATTGCAGAGGGCAAGCGGCGACAGGACCTGATCCGGCACGACAAGTTCACCGATCCCTGGGAGTTCAAGCCCCAGAGCGAGCCGTACAAGATCCTGATGGTGATCCCCCAGACGCAGCTCGACATCAACCCGGACCTCACGCAGAATCCGGGGTATTGAGCGAGCCTGCGCACCGCGTCGCGCGCGACATCATCAAGCCATGGCCTGCTCCGCACGGGGGCAGGCTGTTGGCTTTGTGGCTGCGGCCTTCCCGCTATGAGGAGGTTTGCGGGCTTTAGCGCCCGCCTTGCACTGGCGGTGCTCGTCGGCGGCGTCCCGTCCTGCGCGGACCGGGCGCCCGACCCGGGTGCAGCGCCTGCGGCGGGGGACGAGCTCTTCAGCTTGCTCCCCTCCGACTATACCGGCGTTCGATTCGAAAACCGGCTCGCCGATGCCCCGGACTTCAACGTCTTCACCTACCGCAACTTCTACAACGGCGGCGGCGTGGCGCTCGGAGACCTCACGGGCGACGGTCTGCCCGAGCTGCTGCTCACCTCCAACCAGGAGGAGAACCGACTCTACCTGAACGAGGGCGGGTTCCGCTTCCGGGACGTGACGGCTGCGGCGGGGGTCGCCGGCAAGGGAGCCTGGGCGACCGGCGTCACCCTCGTCGACATCGACGGGGACGGATGGCTCGACATCTATGTCGGGTACGCCGGGAACGTGGAGGGCGAGCGCCGGGCCAACGAGCTCTACGTGCACCAGGGACTGAACGCCGAGGGCGTCCCGGAGTTCGCGGAGTCCGCCGCTGCCTACGGCATCGCGGACGAGGGCTACACGACCCACGCCGCCTTCTTCGACTACGACCGGGACGGGGATCTCGACCTCTACCTGGTCAACAACTCCCCCCGGCCGGCCAACAGCTTCGGGCTGCAGAACACCCGCGCGGTACGCGACTCGCTCGGAGGCGACAAGCTGTATCGCAACGATGGCGGACGCTTCGCGGACGTGAGCGAATCCGCGGGCATCCTCGGGAGCGAGATCGGCTTCGGGCTCGGCGTCGCCATCAGCGACCTGAACCGCGACGGCTGGCCGGACATCTACGTCTCGAACGACTTCTTCGAGCAGGACTACCTCTACACCAACAACGGCGACGGCACGTTCGCCGAGTCGGTCGCCCAGCAGATGCCCTACATCAGCTACTCCTCGATGGGCCTCGACATCGCCGACATCGACAACGATGGATGGACGGATGTCTATGTCACGGACATGCTGCCGGTGGACGAATACCGGTACAAGACGATCGCCGGGTTCGAGACCTGGGACGCCTACCGGGCCCGGCTGAGGAACGACTACCATCACCAGTTCACGCGCAACATGCTGCATCTGAACCAGCGGACGGGAAGGTTCAGCGAGATCGGCCTGCTGGCCGGCGTAGCGGGAACGGACTGGAGCTGGAGCGCGCTGATCGCGGACTTCGACCTGGACGGTCACAAGGACATCCACGTCACGAACGGTCTGCTGCGCGACGTGACCTCGCAGGACTACATGTCGTTCCTCGGGAACCCCCGAACCCTTCGGGAGGCGAGAGACGGAGAGCGGGTGGACTTCCTGGGGCTCATCGCGGCGATGAGCTCCACCCCGCTGCCCAACTACGCGTTCCGCAGCCGCGGGGATCTGACCTTCTCCAACGAGAGCGAAGAGTGGGGACTCGACACCCCCGGCTTCTCCAGCGGCGCGGCGTACGGCGATCTGGACGGCGACGGGGCGCTGGACCTGGTCGTGAGCAACGTCAACCAGGAAGCCTCCATCTACAGGAACAACGCCCGGGCGCAGCTCGACAACCGCTACCTCCAAATCCGGCTGGAAGGGGAGGGGCCGAACCGCTACGGCGTCGGAGCGAAGGTGACGCTGCGGAGCGGCGACCGGCTCTTCTTCCAGGAGCTCATGCCTTCCCGCGGGTTCCAGTCGAGCGTCGACTACACGCTGACCTTCGGCATCGGCCAGCTGGATACGATCCCGTCCGTGACGGTCGATTGGCCGGACGGACGGGTGAGCGTCTTGCGGGATGTGGCCGCCGATCAGTCGTTGACCGTCCGCCAATCGGGCGCCTCCCCGGAGGTGCCCGCGGAGCCGGATACCGCGCCGCCGCTCTTCACCGAGGTCACGATCCGGGGGCTCGACTTCGTCCACCGGGAGAACGACTTCGTGGACTTCCATCGCGAACCCCTGATGCCGAAGCTGCTCTCGACCGAGGGACCGTTCATGGCGGTGGCCGACGTGAACGGCGATGGGCTGGATGACGCGTTCATCGGCGGAGCGAAGGAGCAGGCCGGCCGACTGCTCGTGCAGCGGCCCGATGGAGCGTTCGTGAGCAGCAACGAGGCGCTATTCGAGCGTGACCGGATCTCCGAGGATCTGGGCGCGGCCTTCTTCGACGCGGAGGGCGACGGGGATCTCGACCTCTACGTGGTGAGCGGCGGCAGCGAGTTCTCCGACCGGGTGCCCGCGCTCCGGGATCGGCTGTATCTGAACGATGGCCGCGGTCGGTTCCGGAAGGCCGAGGGCAGCCTGCCCTCGATCAGCCAGAGCGGCTCGCGCGTGGCGGCGCACGATTTCGATCTGGATGGCGACATCGACCTGTTCGTCGGCGGACGCGTCGTGCCGTGGCGCTACGGGTTCGATCCTCCGAGCGTGCTGCTGGCGAACGACGGCCAGGGCCGGTTCACCGACGTGACGGATCAGGCGGCACCGGATCTGGCGAGCGTCGGCATGGTGACCGACGCCCTCTGGGAGGATGTCGACGGCGACGAACTGGCGGATCTCGTCATCGTCGGCGAGTGGATGCCGATCACCGTGTTTCGCAATGCGGGGGACGGCAGGCTCGAGCGGGCGGACGTGCCCGGTCTCGAGCGGAGTCACGGGTGGTGGAACCGCATCGTGGCCGCGGATTTCACCGGTGATGGCCGGACCGATTTCGTGATCGGCAACCTGGGCCTGAACACTCGGCTCCGAGCGACCGAGCGTGAACCGCTCACCCTGTACGCCATGGATTTCGACAGGAACGGCTCGGTCGAGCAGATCCTCGCACAATACAACGACGGCGTCAGTTATCCCTTTCCCCTGCGCGATGATCTGATTGGCGCGCTTCCGTTTCTCAGGGAGCGCTATCCGAACTTCGAGGACTACGCCCTCGAGACGGTCGCGGACATCTTCTCGGAAGCCGACCTGCACGATGCGGTGGTGAAGCAGGCGTACACGTTCGAGACGGTGCTGGCGAGAAACGACGGCGACGGCTCCTTCACGCTCCTGCCCCTGCCGCTGGAAGCGCAGATCGCACCCACCTATGGGATCCTGCCCGCAGACATCGACGGGGACGGGCATCAAGACCTGCTGCTGGCCGGGAACTTCGACGGGGTCAAGCCGGAGCTCGGCCGCATGAGCGCCGGCTATGGCCTGGTCCTGCGGGGCGACGGGGCAGGCGGCTTCCAACCGGTTCCCGGGGCGGAGAGCGGCTTCCTCGTCCCGGGCCAGGCACGGGACATACAGCGGGTTCGAACCGCTTCAGGCCACCTTTACGTGGTGACCCGCAACGACGATCGCCCTCTCCTCTTCCGGTCGTCTGGGACAGGGAGGCCGAGACAGGCGAAACAGGAAGATTCCACAGATTCTACTAAGGTCGCTTCGTCGTGATGACGATCACCCCGTTGGCGCCTCGCACGCCATACATCGACGTGTCGGTGATGTCCTTGAGCACCCTGATGGACTCGATGTCGTACGGTGAGATCCCGAGCAGGGCGCCCCCGGGCCCTGGCTCGATCGGAACGCCGTCGATGACGTACAGAGGCTCCGAGTCCCCGAGGATCGATGTCTGGCCGCGAATGCGAACCGTAATGCCGTTGCGGGTCTGCCGAACCTCGACGCCGGCGACCCGGCCCTCGAGAATCCTTTCGATCGGCTCGCCGGGCTGGCGCGCGATGTCCTCGGCGGTCACCACGTTCGGGTCGCGCGGACGGCTCTCCTCCCAGGCCTCCGCGGCCTCCGCCTCCTCCAGCTCTGAGGCGTCTGCCTCTGGAGCATCGGGCGCCGCCTCGGCAGCCTCCGGCTTCGCGGGGTCCGCGGGCTCGCCCCCGGCTGTTTCGCTCGTGGAGGCGCAGCCGTGCAGAAGGCTGACGAGCACGCCCAGCGCCAGGGTGGTGCGGGCCAATCGTACGAGCAGGGACATGTTGCACCTCAGGGATCGAGGGTCGTGAGGGCTCGCATCCGAGCTGAGCGTCGCAAGCTGATCTACCCTTTCGTGGAGCGAATCGGTCCGCGCGGCGTAGAGCCAGCCAGGCAGCACGGCAGAACTGGTCGACGACCGGGGGTTCCCCTGGCGGAACGCCCCGGTACCGGTCGAGATTGGGCGCCGACCCGTCGAAGCCTCTGCTCCCGTGACGACCCGCCTCGCCCCGGGCGCTGGACAGGGGTTCCGAATCCGGCCCCCAACGAGGAGGACTCGCAGCTGAGCGCCATGCGCAGCATCGGAACTGCCCTCGCCCTGACCTTCGCCGCCTGTCTCACCGTGGCCGGTTGTGACCGGGCGGATTCCGAGGCGCTCTTCGAGCCGCTGCAGCCCGAGGCGACCGGCGTCACGTTCATCAACGAGCTGTCGGAAGATCCCGAATTCAACATCATCAACTATTTGAACTACTACAACGGCGGGGGAGTGGCCGTCGGCGACGTGAACAACGACGGGCTGCCAGATCTGTACTTCACCTCCAACCTCGGGCCCAACCGGCTCTATCTCAACCGGGGGGACTACCGGTTCGAGGACATCACCGAGCGCGCGGGCGTGGTCGGAAGCGAGGGGTGGACGACCGGGGCCACGATGGCGGACGTGAACGCGGACGGGCACCTCGACATCTACGTCTCGGCCGTCAGTCTCCTCAGCATGCGCGGACGAAACATCCTGTACATCAACAACGGCGACGCGACCTTCGCCGACTCGACGGAAGCCTACGGGCTGGGGCATGTCGGGTACTCGACCCAGGCCGCCTTCTTCGACTACGATCTCGACGGCGACCTGGACATGTACCTGCTGAACCACTCGACCCACGCCGAGCGCGGCGACGTGTTCAGCCCCCAGCGGGAGGAGCGCCATCCGAGGGCCGGTGACCGTCTGTTCCGGAACGACGACAAGCGGTTCGTCGATGTCAGCGCTGAATCGGGAATCTACGGAGCGGTCGAGGGATACGGGCTCGGCGTCGTGGTGAGCGACCTGGACGTCGATGGCTGCCCGGACCTGTTCATCGCCAACGATTTTCAGGAGAACGACTTCCTCTACTTCAACAACTGCGACGGCACCTTCACGGAGTCGATCGCCACTTCGCTCGCGCACACGAGCCGTTCCTCGATGGGCGTGGACGCAGCCGACTTCAACAACGACGCCCAGCCGGACGTCGTGGTCCTCGACATGCTTCCGGAGCGCGAGGAGATCCTCAAGACCTCCGCCAACGCCGAGAGCTTCGCGATCGAGGATAGCAAGCTTACCGCCGGCTACCACCCCCAGTACGCGCGAAACACCCTCCACCTCAACCGCGGCCAGCGCCGGTTCAGCGAGATCGGCTACCTCGCCGGCGTGCACGCGACCGATTGGAGCTGGGGGCCGCTGTTCGCCGACCTGGACAACGACGGGGACAAGGACCTGTTCGTCGCGAACGGCATCTACCGTCGGCCGAACGACCTCGACTACTACGACTACGTGCGCCGCCCGGCCGTCCAGTCCATGCTTTTTGGGGAACTGACGGGGGAAGAGCTGGCGCTGCTGGATCGGATGCCCCAGGTCCCGATCCCCAACTACGCCTTCCGCAACAACGGCGACCTCACGTTCACGAACTCGGCCGAGGCGTGGGGCCTCGCGGAGCCCGGTTTCTCCAACGGCGCGGTCTACGCCGACCTGAACAACAGCGGCGCGCTCGACCTGATCGTGAACAACGTCAACGCCCCGGCATCGATCTACCGCAACCGGGCTCGCGAGGTGGGCGACGGTCATTACCTCAGGGTGGCTTTGCGGGGCGACGGGGCCAACACGGGAGGGATCGGGGCGAAGGTCCTGGTCTGGCACGGCGACGTGCGGCAGCTCCTGGAGCAGATGCCGACCCGGGGCTTCCAGTCGTCCGTCGATCCCCGCCTGCATTTCGGGCTCGGTGCCGCCGAGCGGATCGACTCCCTCGTCGTGATTTGGCCGGACCGGCGCTACCAGGTGCTGACCGATCTCGCCGTCGACCAGCAGATCACCTTGTCGCAGGGCGACGCGGACGGGCGGTATGAGTACCCGCAAGGGCATGCGGAGATGACGGCGCGCGGATCGAGGCCTCTGGCTGCCGAC
Organism: Gemmatimonadota bacterium; assembly: GCA_020351855.1. Classification (GTDB taxonomy): domain Bacteria; phylum Gemmatimonadota; class Gemmatimonadetes; order Palauibacterales; family Palauibacteraceae. The sequence goes on along the minus strand of CP070670.1, from coordinate 2,739,763 downwards.
GCGCCGCTCTTCGTCGACGTGACCGCCGAGACCGGCATCGAGTTCACGCACGCCGAGAACCGGTTCTTCGATTACAGCCGAGAGCCGCTCATGCCGCACAAGCTCTCGACGGAAGGGCCCGCCCTGGCCACCGGCGACGTGAACGGCGACGGTCTGGACGATCTGTACGTCGGGGGAGCCAAGCATCAGTCGGGGCGGCTGTTTCTCCAGGGGCCCGATGGCCGGTTCCGCTCGAGCGGCGACGCGGCCTTCCGGGCGGACAGCCTGCACGAGGACGTCGCGGCGGTCCTCTTCGATGCCGACGGGGACGGCGATTCAGACCTGTACGTGGTGAGCGGAGGGAACGAGTTCTGGGGCGACCACGAGGGGCTCCGGGACCGGCTCTACCTGGGCGACGGCAAGGGCGACTTCCAGCGCTCCGTCGACCGGCTCCCCGACGTGTTTGCGAACGGCTCCTGTGTCGTTCCGGGGGACTTCGACGGCGACGGCGACCTCGACCTCTTCGTCGGGAGCAGGGTGGTAGCCCGCGAGTACGGCCGTGCGCCCCGGAGCTACCTGCTCGAGAACGATGGAGCGGGACGTTTCGCGGATGTCACCTCCGCCAGGGCGGAAGGGCTCGCGGAGGCGGGGATGGTCACATCGGCCGCATGGCTCGACTACGACGCAGACGGACAGCTCGATCTGGTGGTGGTGGGAGAATGGATGCCGGTCCGCCTCTTCCGCCAGGAGGGTGGCCGGTTCAGGGAGCGTACTGCCGAGGCCGGTTTTACCGGGACGAACGGCTGGTGGAACCGCGTCATGGCGGCCGACCTGAACGGAGACGGCCTCGAGGATCTCGTGCTCGGCAACCTGGGCCTCAACTCCTACCTTCGGGCTTCGCCCGGGGAGCCTGCCCGGCTGTACGTCCACGATTTCGCTCGGGACGGCAAGCGGGAGCACATCCTGACCTTCTTCAAGAACGGGATCGACTACCCGATTGCCGGTCGAGACGAGCTCATCAACGTGCTGCCGCACCTGCGGGGTCGGTACGCCTCGTACGCCGACTTCGGGGCGAGCCGCGTCGAGGACATCTTTGACGAGTCGGAGCTCGAGGAGGCGGAGGTCCTCGAGGCGACCCTCTTCGCCAGCTCCGCGGCGCTGAACAACGGAGACGGCACGTTCCGCCTGAACCCGCTGCCGGTCGAAGCCCAGTTTGCCCCCATCTATTCCGCGCTGGCGGACGACTTCGACGGCGATGGGAACGTGGACCTCCTGACGGCCGGCAACTTTTTCGGCGTGCCGCCGGTGCTTGGACGATACGATGCCGGCTACGGACTCTTGCTGCTCGGCGACGGGCACGGTCGCTTCCGGCCGGTCGAGCTGTCCGCGAGCGGCGTGGTGATCCCGGGGCAAGCCCGGGACATGCAGTTGCTGCAGCGTGCGGACGGCGCCCGGCTCATCGTTGTCGCGCGCAACGATGACAGCCTCCTGATCCTGCGCCACGGCCCGTAGCGGTGGAGCCCTGCAGCGGACGGCCTGAACCGATGGAGGGGCGCACGTGACCTCGCTCGCGACCGGGGATCTCCCAGCTTGAAATCGACCTGGAGGATCCGCGTCGCGCTCGCGCTGAACTTCTTCGTCTTCGCGATCCTGCTCAACACGGTGGGGATCGTGATCGCGCGGGTGATCGAGGACTACGGCGTGTCGGGCGCCCAGGCCGCTACGCTGGAAGCGTACAAGGACCTCTCGATCGCCGGCGCGTCGTTTCTGCTCGCCTCGTACGTGCCCCGCTTCGGATACAGGCGGACGATGCTCGTCGGGCTGATGGCGGTGATGCTGGCGAGCATGCTGGTAGCGGCGGTCACCGGTTTCTGGGTGACGCCGGTGCTCTACGCCACCATCGGCATCAGCTTCGCCCTCATGAAGACGTCCGTCTACTCCACCATCGGTCTGATCACCCAGACCCAGGCGGAGCACACCGGGCTGATGAACAATCTCGAGGGTGTCTTCCAGGTCGGCGCGATGTCCGGTCCGCTCCTGTTCGCCTTCATGATCAACTTCAGCCGCTGGACCGACACATACTGGCTTCTCGCCGCACTCATCCTCATCGCGCTCGTGCTCATGTGGTTCACCCGGCTGGACGAGCACGAGATCGAGGAGCACGCCGAGGAGGCGGGCTTTCTGGAGATGCTGAAGCTCCTCAAGCGGCCGATCGTGTGGACGTTCGTCATCTGCGCCCTGCTCTACGTGATGATCGAGCAGAGCTTCGGAACGTGGCTGCCGCGTTTCCACGAGCAGATCTTCGGGCTCTCGGCAGCGGTCGCCTCGGGCTTCATGAGCTTCTATTTCGGCTCGATCGCGCTTAGCCGCTTCGTGGCGGGCTATCTGTCGAAGCGGGTGCCATGGATCGTGCTCAGCCTCACCTACCTGGCACTCGCGTTCGTCG
>CP070670.1:2726584-2737238 GCA_020351855.1 Gemmatimonadota bacterium | reverse complement strand
CTGCTCGAGGAGTTCGGCAACATCTGCGGCAGTCACGTGGATTACATCTGGGCGAACGGGCGCGAGACGGACGAGGACTAGCCCGCAGCACGCTACCGGATGGGTCGCGGCGTCCCGCACGGGGACGCGGACAACGGCTGAAAGCCCGCCATCAGGCGGGCTTTCTCCGTGTTACTCTTGGTGGACCTCGTGCGGGGGAAGGGCCGTGAACGGACCCACGCCTAGCGCTCGGCAACCTCGCGCCCGACCCGTGCAGCCGTGCGCCCCCTCAGCCGCGCCATCAGGCTCCGCGCCGCGGGCAGACGCGCCAGGAGCAACACCGAGATCAGGGCCGCGAAGACGAGGGGCTCCCTCGTGTCGGCCTTGACCTTCCAGAAGAAGTGAAGCGTGCCCAGCCCGGCGGCCAGGTAGATCAGCCGGTGCAGCCGCTGCCACCGGCGTCCGAGGCGCCGGATCGAGCCTCGCGTCGATGTGACCGCGAGGGCCAGGAGGACGAGCCACGCCGCGAAGCCCGCCGTGATGAACGGACGCTCCGCGATGTCCTCGAGGATGTAGGCCCAGGCGAACCACTGATCCAGCACTAGATAGGTGCTGAGGTGCAGGGTGACGTAGAAGAAGGCGAACAGCCCGATGAGTCGTCGGTAGCGGATGATCGCCTGCCACCCCGTCAGTCTGCGGACGGGCGTGACCGCCAGGGTCGTCGTCAGCAGCACCAGCCCCCACCAGCCGGTCTGGTGGAGCACCTCTTCGATCGGGTTGGCACCCAGGCCACCGTGCGTCGCGCGCCAGATGAGCACGGTCGCCGGCGTGAGAGCGGAGACCCAGATGACGGCCTTGATGGCGGCCCGCGTCCGTCGCGCCGAGGAGGACATCAGCGCTTCCTGCCGGTGAACATTCAGAACCAGCGGCCGAGGTCCATGCCCGCGTAGAGGTGGGCGACCTGATCCCCGTACCCGTTGAACATCAGCGTCGGACGCTTCCGGAAGTCACCCAGTCGGCGCTCACGGGCCTGACTCCATCGCGGGTGGTCGACTTCCGGGTTCACATTCGCGTAGAAGCCGTACTCACGCGGAGCGGCCACGGCCCAGGCCGTCGCCGGCATCGTCTCCGTGAAGCGAATCCGGACGATCGACTTGATGCTCTTGAAGCCGTACTTCCAGGGCACCACGAGGCGCAGCGGCGCCCCGTTCTGGTTGGGCAGGTCGCGACCGTACACACCGGTGGCCAGGAGGGTCAGCGGATGCATCGCCTCGTCGAGGCGCAGCCCCTCCACGTACGGCCAATCCAGCACGCCGCGCCGCTGCCCGGGCATCCGGTCCGGATCGTGGAGCGTCGTGAACTCCACGAACTGCGCCTTGCCGCTCGGCTCGACGCGCCGGATCAGATCAGCCAGCGGAAAGCCGCGCCACGGGATCACCATGGACCAGGCTTCCACGCAGCGGAGCCGGTAGACCCGGTCCTCCAGCCGATGGGGCGAGACGAACTCTTCGAGGTCATAGACGGCAGGCCGGCCGACCTCCCCCTCGATCGCTACAGACCACGGCCTTGGCCGGAGCGTGTGGGCGTTCTTCGCCGGGTCGTCCTTGCCGGTTCCGAACTCGTAGAAGTTGTTGTAGGTGGTGACGTCCTCCCACGGCGTGAGGGGCTCGTCCAGTTCGGACCGGACGGCAGTCCAGTCCTGCTCCTGGATCCCCCGCCCCTTCGTGGCCTTCGCCTCTCGCCCTGCGACGGTCGTCTCTTCCGCGCGGCCGGCGGCGGGCCCGCAAGCGAGCCACGACGGTGGCACCGCCGCCGCCGCGGCGAGCATCGCCGCCCGCTCCACGAAGCGGCGGCGGTCCAGATAGACCCGCTCGGGCGTGATCTCCGACGCCCGGATCTCGTCGGCGCCGTGGATGCGGATGCGCAAGCAGCCTCCTTCTCTTTCATTGTCTTGATCTGAAAAAACGGGCTCTGCCCCGCAGTGCTACGTACCACCCTCAGGAACGCAGGTTCGGATCAGGCGGTTCCGCCGGCCCATCGGCTCTCTCGAAGTTGGCGGTGTAAGCCAACAGGCCGCGAAACACGCCGACCTCCCGAAAGCCGACCCGGCCCGCGAGACTCCTCAGCTTCGACAACCGCTGATAGTGAGGGTCCGGGAGCACCTCGGTAATGGACAGAATGCCGCCCGGCTTCAGCGAGCGCCGGATCTCGCGCAGAGCTGCGGGCCTGTCCGGCACCTCGCCGAGCACGGCCACCAGGAACGCCCGGTCGAAGCGGGCTGAAGGCAGCCGGCCTTCCCCGAGCCCCGCCTGGATGGTCTCGACGTTGCCGGCTCCCAGGCGTTTCCGGCGCCGCTCCAGCTCCGCGAGCATGCGTGGCTGGATGTCCAGGGCGACCACGGCCCCGGCAGGACCCACCCGGTCCGCGGCGGGCAGCGTGAGGCGGCCGGGACCGCAGCCGGCATCGAGAACCTGCATGCCCGGACCGATGCCGGCGCGGCCGAGCAGGCGTTCCGCGCCTGCCACGGCCTCGAAGTAGGGGTTCTCCAGAAGAGGAATCAGCCAGGATGGGCAGGGAAGAGCCGCGCAACGCCAGGCCAGACCGATGGCGACCACCAGAGCGAGCAGAGCTGCGGCTGTCCACAGGATGACGCCGGTATCCACGTGCGGCCTCCGGACTCAGAGGCCGGCGAACAGATCCGGGAGCGGGGGCATGTGCCGCTCCTGAAAGATCTCGAAGTACTCGTGGTCACCACTCACCGAGGCGGGATCCTGGTCCTCGATCACCTTCCGGTAGCTCTCGTAGCAGGCGAGGGCGCGGCGTTGCACGCCACGATCCTCGGGCGTCACCGGAACGGCGCAGTCGATCTCGTGAGGCTTCGACGCGCGGAGCGGGATCGGGCGGTCCGTCGGCGTCTCCCTGAGGGTGGTGAAAGCCAGACGCATCAACCCGGCTGCGGGCCGATCGCGCAGTTCGCAGAAGACCCTCTTCACGGCGGCGTGGGTCACGAGGTGATCCTCGAAACCGCTGACGCCGTGAGCGGGGTACGTCACCACCAGGTTCGGTCGCAGGCTCTCGATGTGCGCGCTCACCGCTGCTTCGATCTCGCGTGGGTCTACCTCCTTCAGCGCGCCGTCCGGCAGGTGCAAGACGGTGAGCGACGAAAGGTCGAGCTGGCGCGCCATCGCCTCCATCTCGCGATATCGAACGGCACCCATCTCCTCCCTCGAGAGCCCGAGTTCGTGGCGGACCCGGGTCGCCTCGCCCCTCGTCAGCGTCAGTAGGTGAACCTCGTGGCCCTCACGGCGCTGCCGATGCATGACAGCGGCCGGCCCGAAGGACTCGTCGTCCGGGTGCGGGAAGACGTACACGGCAACGCTCATCGTTCCGCCCCGGTGGGTCCAGCAGGGTTGCGCTCGAGCAGCCCTGCTGCGAGCAGGCGGGCCACGTCGATCTCTTCACGATTGATGGCGTGACCCATGCCAGGATAGCGTCGGAGGTCGACCTCGGCCCCCATGCCTCGAAACACCTCGGCCGATTCTTGCACCCGAGACCAGGGAACGTGCGGATCAGGGTCGCCCGCGCCCAGGAAGGTGGGAGTGCCGGCGAAGCTCCCGACGTAATCGCGGGGCGTGTCGGGCGGACCGATGAGTCCGCCGGTGAAGCCGACCACGCCCCCGAAGCGCCGGGCACGGCGCGCCGCGAACTCAAGCCTGAGGCAGGCACCCTGGGAAAACCCGAGCAGCAGCAATCGCTCCGCCGAGATCCCCTGCGCCGCCAGCTCCTCCATCAGGGCGCCTAGCACCGACAGGCCGGACGAGAATCCAGGCTCGTTCCGCTCGATCGGCGCCAGGAAGCTCCAAGGGTACCAGCTGGCACCGGCGGCTTGGGGGGCGAGGCAGCACAGGCCGGGCTGGTTCAGCTCCGGTGCCAGCGTCAGGATGTCCCTCGCTGACGCCCCGCGGCCGTGAACAAGAATGACGGCCGCCCCGGCCTCGGCCGCGGGCGGGCCGGCCCGCAGCACCGGCTGCCCCGCATGGGGGCCCTCAGCCTTCACTGGGCCAGGTCGAGCTCCGGAAGAACAGCCTCGATCCCGTGCCGGTGGGGCTCAAGCCAGCCCGGAAGCTTCAGGCTCGTGCCCAGCTGGTCGACGGTCTCGTCGACCGTGAAGCCCGGCGGATCGGTGGCGACCTCGAACAGGACGCCACCCGGTTCGCGAAAGTAGATGGAGCGGAAATAATTGCGGTCGAGGACGGGCGTCACGTTCATGCCGGCGGAGACCAGCGCCTTCCGGACCGTACCCTGCTCCACCTCGTCCCGGGCGCGGAAGGCCACGTGATGCACCGTTCCAGCGGCCACGCGACCGGGGCGGGCATCCGGCGTGCAGAGGAGGTCCACGAACCGACCCGGGCCGCCTGATGCCGCCGCGAAGCGGAACCGGTTGCCTTCCTCTCCGGCCGGCCGGAGCCCCAGAGGACCCGACAGGAGGGCCGCGGTCGCCTCGTAGCCCTCCAGCGTGAGAGTGGTCCCGTGAAACCCGCGACTGGCAGACTCCTGCGGTATCGGTCCCCCACCCCAAAACGGGAGCGCGGCCGCCTGCTCGTGAGCCACGAGCTCCAGCTTGAGGCCGTCGGGATCGAGCAGCGTGAGCACCTCCTCCTCGAACCGTCGGCCGCTCTGCTCGGCTGCAACACCCTCTTGCCCTAGCCGATCCGCCCAAAAGCCGAGCGACCCGGCCGGAACGATGAACGATGTGACGGTCGCCTGCCCGGTCCCCCGAATGCCGCGCCGGGCCTGCGGCCAGGGGAAGAACGTCAGTATGGTGCCGGGCCGGCCCTTTTCATCGCCGAAGTACAGGTGGTAGGTCGTCGGATCGTCGAAGTTGACCGTCTTCTTGACCAGCCTGAGACCGAGCACCCGGGTGTAGAAGTCCAGGTTCGCCTGCGGATCGGTGGCGATCGCGGTCACGTGATGGATCCCCAAAGGCTCCGCGGTCATGGCCAGTCCCCCTAATCGTCGGCCGGTGCGCACATCGCTCCAATCTACCCCGTCGGAGATTCGCCCGACGACCTGCCCCGGAAGCGCTCGGTTGAAACGCGCATGGATGAGAATACTATCATGGATACGTACCTTGAACTTCATGGACCCTCTAGAGTCCCGAACGCCATGAGCCCTCCGCCCCGACCCATCCTGATCCTGTTCGCCCACCCGGCGCTCGAGAAATCGCGGGTGAACCGGGTTCTGGCTCGGAAGGTCCGTGACCTCGAAGGCGTGACTTTCCACGACCTGTACGAAGCCTACCCGGCGTTCGACATCGACGTCGCTCACGAGCAGGGGCTGCTCAGCGAGCATGACCTCATCGTCCTCCAGCACCCGTTCTTCTGGTACAGCACGCCGGCCCTTCTCAAGGAGTGGGAGGATCTCGTCCTGCAGCACGGCTGGGCGTACGGCAGCCGGGGAACGGCGCTCCGCGGGAAGCGGGTGCTGAGCGTGATCACGACCGGCGGCTCCGAGGCAGCCTACCAGCCCGGCGCCCACAACCGCTTCACCATGGCCCAGCTGCTGGCGCCGATCGAGCAGACGGCCCGGCTCTGCGGCATGGATTACCTGCCGCCGTTCGTGGTGCACGGAACGCACGGCATGGACAGACAGGAGATCGAGCGGCACTCCAGCGACTACCTGCGGGCGCTGGTCGCCTTGCGGGACGGTCGCCTGGACCTCGAACAGGCGCGCGCCTATCCCCGCCTGAATACCGATTTGGACGCCATCATCAGGCACTGAAGCAGCGACAGGGAGCAGCAATGCACGCAGAGGGCTTCTTCTTCCAGGCGTTCGTCTACCTGGCCGCGGCCGTGATAGCGGTGCCGCTCGCCAAGCGTCTCGGCCTCGGCTCCGTGCTGGGCTATCTCCTGGCCGGCATGGTGATCGGACCGTTCGGGCTCGGCTTGATCGGCGAGGAGGGGAAGGACGTGATGGAGTTCGCCGAGTTCGGGGTGGTGATGATGCTCTTCCTCATCGGGCTCGAGCTGCAGCCGGCCCTGCTGTGGCGCATGCGGGGTCCGATCCTCGGCTTGGGCGGTCTCCAGGTCGGCATCACCGCGGCGATCATCGCCGCGCTCGCCGTGCTGGCCGGGCTTCCCTGGCAGGGCGCAGTCGCCGTGGGCATGACGCTCGCCCTTTCCTCGACGGCCATCGTCCTCCAGACCCTGTCGGAGAAGCGGCTGATGCGCACCGACGCAGGACAGAGTGCCTTCTCCGTCCTCCTCTTTCAGGACATCGCCGTGATTCCGATGCTTGCCCTCTTCCCGCTCCTCGCCGTACGGGCGGGCAGCGGCGGCGCGGACTTCTCCGCGGCGTCACCGGCCGGGCACGCGGCCGAGATCTCCGGCGGAACGGCACTCGGAGCGGAGGCAGCGCACGGAACGAACTGGGTGGAGGGGCTGGCGGCCTGGGAGCAGACGTTGGTCGTGCTGGCGGCCGTCGTGGCCATCGTGGTCGCGGGACGCTATCTGCTGCGTCCGGTCTTTCGCGTGATCGCCGGCACCCGGCTTCGAGAGCTGTTCACGGCGGCCGCGCTCTTGCTGGTCATCGGGATCGCCCTGCTGATGGACCAGGTCGGACTGAGCCCGGCGCTCGGGACATTCCTGGCCGGCGTCGTCCTGGCCAACAGTGAGTACCGGCACGAGCTCGAGAGCGACATCGACCCGTTCAAGGGGCTCCTGCTCGCGGTGTTCTTCATCGCCGTGGGAGCCTCGGTGGACTTCAACCTGATCCAGGACGAGCCCGGGCAGATCGCCGCCCTCGTCGGCGGCCTGCTCGCGGTGAAGTTCGCGGTGTTGTACGCCCTCGGGCGCGCGTTCCGAATGGGACTGGATCAGAACCTTCTCTTCGCCCTGGTCCTCGCGCAGGGCGGCGAGTTCGCCTTCGTACTCCTCACCTTCGCCGCAGGCCAGCGGGTCATCTCGCCCGAGCTCTCCGGTTGGCTGATCGCGGTCGTGGCCGTCTCCATGGCCATCACGCCGATCCTTCTGCTGGTCAACGAGAAGTTGCTGCAGCCCCGCGTCGGCACGCGCGAACGGGTCGAACGGGCGATGGACGAGATTCACGAGGAGAGCCCCGTGATCATCGCGGGCTTCGGGCGGGTCGGCAACATCGTGGGCCGCTTCCTGCGCGCCAACGGCATCCGTCCGACGGTACTGGAATACGACTCGGACCACGTGGAGGTGCTGCGCAAGCTGGGACTCGACGTGTACTACGGAGATGCGTCACGAAAGGACCTCCTGCAGGCCGCCGGGGCGGAGCGGGCGAAGCTGCTCATCGTCGCCCTGGATGAGCAGGAACGGGTTCTGGGAATCCTCGAGACGGTGAGGAAGCACTTCCCCCACCTGGAGGTGCTGGTGCGCGCCAGCGGGCGGGCGGAAGCGTACGAGTTGCTGGATCGGGGAGCCACGCATGTCTACCGGGAGACGCTCGACTCCTCGCTGCGCATCGGAGTCGACGCGCTCAGGCTGCTCGGCTCGCGCGCCTACCAGGCGCACCGGGCGGCACAGACCTTCCGGCACCACGATGAGCAGTCCGTGCGGGAGCTCGGCCGGATGCGGCACGACCGGAAGGCATACTTCAGCGCTGCCCGCGAGCGGATCCAGGCGCTCGAGGAGCTCATGCTTGCCGACCTGCGAAAGCCCACCGAGCAGAGGGACGCCGGCTGGGACACCGAATCGCTACGCGAGGAGTACGGCACGGCGTCTTCCTGAAGCCCAGGAGACCCGGAACAGGCATCCGGCACGAGACCCTGCGGGCCCGGCAGGGATCCTTCCCGGCCGGGGGAATCTCCCTACGCGGGCTCTCCATCCTTCCCTACCCCCCTCGAATAGAAGTGCCTTACAGCCGCCGCGCCTGCTCCGGCGCAGTTTATAGGCGTCGAAGGATCGGTACGATTCCCGGGAGTGATCGATGGCCGACATCGACGTGCGCCCGCCTCGCCAGGCCCTCTCCGCCGCCGGTTGCCTCCTGGGGCTCGCTCTCGCCGTGGCCGCACGCCCGGCCGCGGCGCAGACGGCCTCCACAGAGGCATTTCCGACGCCGAGCGGAAGCGCGGAGCTTTATCGGGCCGCCTGCGCCAGTTGCCACGGGGCGGACGGCGCGGGGGCCGAACCGAGCGCCGTCGCCTTCGAAGAGGCCCTCCCCGACTTCACCGAGTGCAGCTTCGCCACCCGGGAGCCCGATGCAGACTGGGTGGCGATCGCGCACGAGGGCGGTCCCGTCCGCGGCTTCAGCCGCATGATGCCCGCGTTCGGCGCCGCCCTCTCCAAGGATCAGCTCCAGCGCGCCATGGACCACCTCCGCACCTTCTGCGGAAGCGACAGCTGGCCGCGCGGCGAGCTCAACCTGCCCCGCGCGCTCGTCACGGAGAAGGCCTACCCCGAGGACGAGGCCGTTCTGGAGAGCGCCATCGCCGTCCAGGGAGCCGGATCGGTCCAGAATCAGATCGTCTACGAGCGCCGGTTCGGGGCGCGAAACCAGTTCGAGGTCGTGCTCCCGTTCGGCTGGGCAAACCGGGGGCAGGCTGAGGGCCGGCCCGAGGGAGAAGACACCTGGGTCGGCGGAATCGGCGACATCGCGCTCGGGGTGAAGCGGGCCATGCTGCACAGCCTCCGCAGCGGCAGCATCCTCAGCCTGGCCGGGGAGTTCATCCTCCCGACCGGAAACGAGGCCGACGGCCTCGGCAAGGGAACCGTCGTCTTCGAGCCCTTCCTGTCGTACGGTCAGCTCCTGCCCGCAAGCTCCTTCTTCCAGTTCCAGGGCGGGGTCGAGATCCCGTTCGATACCGAGAAGGCGGAGAACGAGGCGTTCTGGCGCGCCACCCTGGGCACGAGCCTCGTCCAGGGCCGCTGGGGCCGCACCTGGTCGCCGATGGTTGAGGTCCTCGCGAAGCGCGAGCTGGCGCAGGGCGAGCCGACGCACTGGGATCTGCTTCCACAGCTCCAGGTGACGCTGAACGCCCGGCAGCACGTGAGGCTCAACGTGGGCGTGCGCATCCCGTTGGACGATGCCGATGTCCGGAGCACCGAGATCCTGTTCTACTTCCTCTGGGATTGGTTCGATGGCGGACTGTCCGATGGCTGGTAGGAGTCGCCGATTGGGCGAAAGGGAGGTCGCGGCGAGACCACTCCGGATGCCGGTGCTCCTCGCCGGCTGCGCGCTCGGTCTGGCCGGCGCTGCCAACGCGCAGGAGCCGGAGCTGTTCGTCACGGCAGACCGCTGCATCGCCTGTCACCAGGGCGTCGTCGCGCCCTCCGGCGAGGACGTCTCCATCGGGTTTCAGTGGCGTCCCTCGATGATGGCGAACGCTTCGCGCGACCCTTACTGGCAGGCGGCCGTCCGGCGGGAGGTGCTCGATCACCCGACGGCCGCCGACGCCATCCAGGGCGAGTGCTCCACCTGCCACATGCCGATGGCGCACACGATGGCAAAGGCCGCGGGGAGCCAGGGAACCGTGTTCGGCCACCTGCCGATCGGCAGCGCGTCCGGAACCGACGCCGCGTTGGCCCGCCTGGCAGCGGACGGCGTCTCCTGTTCGCTCTGCCACCAGATCGGACCCGAGGGGCTAGGAACCAGGGAAAGCCTGGTCGGCGGCTTCGCGATCGACGGCGACACACCCCCCGGTGAGCGTCGGATATTCGGCCCTCTCGAGGTGGACGGCGGCCGGGCGCGCGTCATGCACTCCGCCACCGGCTACCGTCCGACCCGGGCTCCGCATGTCGAGAGCTCCGAGCTTTGCGCCACCTGTCACACCCTCTACACGCATGCCCTGAACGATCAGGGCGAGGTGGTCGGCGAGCTCCCGGAGCAGGTGCCGTATCTCGAGTGGCGACACAGCGCCTACCACGAGACACGCGGCTGCCCAGCGTGCCACATGCCGGTCGTGGAGGATTCCGTCGCCGTGGCCGGCGTGCTCGGCGTCCCGCGCACGGAGGTGAGCCGCCACGTCTTCAGGGGGGGCAACTTCTTCATGCTGCGCATGCTCAACCGATACCGCGACGAGTTGGGCGTTTCCGCCCTCAACCAGGAGTTGGCCGCCACGGCTGACGGAACGGAAGCCCACCTCGGATCCCACGCGGCCTCCGTGGCCGTCGAGCGGGTGGAAGTCGCAGGGGGGCGCCTGCAGGCCGAGCTGTCGATTGCGAGCCGGGCGGGCCACAAGCTGCCTACCGCCTATCCCTCCCGGCGCGCCTGGCTGCATGTCGCCGTCGAGGGGGCGGACGGCGCGACGCTGTTCGAGTCGGGTGGCTTCCTGCGGGACGGTCGGATCGGCGGGAACGACAACGATGAGGACCCGAGCCGCTTCGAACCGCACTACGAGAGGATCACCCACCCGGAGCAGGTGCAGATCTACGAAGCCATTCTGGCGGATTCGCATGGCGCCGTCACGACGGGCCTGATCGCGGCCGTCCGCTATCTGAAGGACAATCGACTGCTGCCCGCCGGCTTCGACAAACAGACGGCCGACCCCGACATCTCGGTGAAGGGAACAGCCGTCGACGATCCCGACTTCATGGCCGGCGGAGACCGGCTGCTGTATGACATCAGCCTCGGGAATGCCGAAGGGCCCTATCGGCTCATCGCCGAGCTTTGGTACCAGCCGATCGCGTTCCGCTGGGCGCGGAACCTCTCG
>CP070670.1:2719632-2726484 GCA_020351855.1 Gemmatimonadota bacterium | reverse complement strand
GGTCGTTATTGCCTGATTCCGACGGTCAGGTTCAAGGCCGTAAAGCTCTCCTCGGCACCCGAAAGCTCCAGCTCGCCGCGCCGGCCGAACTCGAAGCCCAGATCGACCTGCACCCGGCCGCCGAGGCGGGTTCCGAGACCGGCCGTGATGGCGTTCTCCCGCGACTGCTCCCGCTCGGGCAGGACGAAGGGAAGGTCTCTCGTGCGGCCACCCGCCCGCAGACCGAGAGGGATGCGGCCAAGAAAGATCGTGTATTCCAGTCCCCCGCCGAACCATGTCACATCGGCGACCTCGAACTCCTCGGATGGAGGCTCGGTCCCCGACCAACCCGACCAGCCGCCCCCGGCCGCGAGGAGCAGACGGGGAGTGATCCTGCCGCTCAGTCCGCCCTCGAAGCCGTTTGGGAGCCGAAGCGTCCGCTCGATGAGCGTCTCGATCTGCTTGGCCTTCAGATCGGCCGCAAAGAAGACGCTGCCGCTGATGACGAACCGGTCCGCAAGCTGCGCGTTCGCTCCCGCCTTGACCGACCAGCCGGCGTAGTCCGTCTCTGCCGCCTCCCGCACGGGCCCCGGAAGGACTCCAGAGCTGTCGATATCCGCCGTGAAACGTCGCCGCAGCGTCTGTTGAAGACTGCCGGTGAGCCGCTGAATGCCCACCCCCACGGAGACCGGCCCCAGCCTGTGGGCGACCGAGACATCGATCTGGCTCACGCCGCCGTCCCGGTTCCGCTGCTCCTCGAACTCGTAGCGTCCGATCGACGTGGAGAGTGTATCCGTGAGGATGATGCCCACATCCTGATCGAGCACACCGCCAAAGCCGACACGGAAGGCCCAATTCCCGAGTGGCACCACCGTGCCGATCAGCGGAAACCAACTGCGTCCGGTGTTTTGATCACCGGCCTCGGCGCGCAGCGTAATGTCCTCGGCGGCGATCGCGGCGGCCACCGCGGCGGATCTGTGCAAGGTGAGATCGGCCGGGTTCCCGAGGGAGAGGCTACCGCCAAGCAGACCGTTCGCCACACCCCCGAGCCCTACCGAGCGCGCGTCCAGCGAACGGATGGGGTATCCGACGCCCACCGCCGTGAACGGCACCTGGGCCTCCGACGAGGGCGGAAGCACGAGAAGCAGGGCGAGTGCGGCAATCGCCGACGACGCCCATCGGCGGACGAACCGCTTGCGTCGGCCGTATCTCAAGGGACCGGAAAACGGGTCGAGGGCGTGACGAGCATGAACAGCCGAGGCCGAAGCGCGAGCTCCGACTCGACGGAGCCGAACTCCCAGAAGCCGAACGCCTGGGCATCGGACGGCACGGGTCGGATCGCCACCCGCACCTGCGTCAGGGTGTCGAAGCTCGCGACCCGGCTGACCAGCGCGGTGATATTGGCTCGAAGCGGCTCGCCGTCGACCAGCCCCTCAGGCGAGATCAGGATGACCTGGGCCGCATTGGTCAGTGGGTTGGGAACCGGGGGCCCGACCGGGACCTTGGGCCCGACCTCGAACGCGTCGGCGGCCACCTCCAGGACGCTCGTCGCGATGTCCCGCTCCAAAGTGAACGGCGGATCGGGAGCGGCAAGCGGCCGGAACTGGAGTTCGGCGTGGTTGATCGTCGCGCCCCTCAGCAGCACCCCGCCGAGTGTGTCGGGCAGCGTGAACTGCATATAGATGCGGGCCGACGGCAGGCCGGCGATCCGCAGACTCTCTCCGGGTGACGGCTGAGGCGGATCATAGATGAACGTGGTCGCCCGGGCAGCGAAGTTGGCCGGTATGGTGTCGGACAAGCCGACAACGGTCACCCGCGAGGCGAGTTCCAGTCTACTTACCCTGAAATCCGGGGCTTGGCCGCTTACCACCAATGCCACGCCGGGTTCGCCGTCCGTCTCGCGCCAGAACTGGAGCAAGTCATCCACCGGCGCTACGAGAGGAAGAACGGCCGTGCCGACGGCATTGGTAAACTCTCCGGACGCCAACAGCGGACCCAAGGTTGCCCCCGGTGTCTGCCATGGGCTGTCCTTCCCGCTATCACTCCAGGTGGCCTCCAGGGAGTCGTATGGTTGCTCCAGCGCGAACAGCTCGAGACGGTAGTCCGGGACGGAGATGCTGTCGGGATCCTCATCGAACGAGAATAGGATGCGAACCTCACCAGCGACGAAGCTGTCGATCTGCCGATCTCCCGATCCGGTGGAGACGGTATCCGGGATATCGAACCGGCCCAGCACCCGCGATGTCAGGTCGCCCCGGTCCGCCAAGATCTTCTGCGCCGACGTGGCCGGCAGCTCGAACCCGATGAAGGTCGTGTCGAGCCAGCCAGAGAGATCCGAAGCCAGAGCCGAGATCTCCACCGTCGGCACCGTCGTTCCCGGAACGTCCGGGTCGACGGCAACGATCGATTCCTGGGTGCACCCGGCCAGACCGCCCAACAACGCGGCGAGCGGGAGGAGCGCCCCCCCAAGGCGGCCCTCACTCACCGGCTCCCCCTTTACCCCGGTCCTGCAGGGTGAAGCAGGCGGGCAACAGCTCCCGAAGCGTCCAGACCGCAAGCGTCCCGTCGATCGCCGAGCTCTCGATCTCCAGATCGAGGCCGAACTCGGAGAGGGCCTGCCGGCACATCCCGCACGGCGGCGTGGGCGCCGATGCATCCGAGGCGATCGCCAGACGCCGAAAGCGCCTAGCCCCGGCGGCAACCGCGCTGCCCAGGGCCACGCGCTCCGCACAGATCGTCACCGGGTAGGACGCGTTCTCGACGTTGCAGCCAGCAAACACTCGCCCATCGGCCGCCTGCAGGGCCGCCCCGACCCGAAACTCCGAGTATGGCGCGTACGCCCCCTCTCTGGCTTCGCGAGCCACATCGATCAAATCACCCTTCGCGGGAGTCACCGTGCAGACCTACTTATCCGCGCTCGACCGCTATTCGGGGCAGGCGAGGGCTCAGGCCGGTCAGTATTTCGTACGGGATCGTTCCGCACAGCTCCGTCAGCTCCTGCAGAGTGATCTCCTCGCCATCCTGGCTCCCGAGAACCGCCGCGACATCGCCCGGCCGAACACCCGGGACGGCCGACACGTCGACAACCAGGACATCCATGCACACCGCACCCCGAATCGGCGCCCGTCGCCCCCTCAGCAGCACCGCCCCGCGGTTCGAGAGCTCCATCCGCACGCCATCGGCATAACCGATCGCGAGCGTTGCCAGCCTTGCGCTCCCGCTCGTCCGATACGTGGCACCGTAGCTTACCGTCTGGCCCGCCCCGACCTCCCTCACGTCGAGCACCCGGGCGAAGACGGACACCACCGGCTCTCCGAACGCCGCGACTCCCCCGAACAGGGAGATTCCGGGCCGCACCACGTCCGCGGCGAACTCCTTGTACCGCATGGCGGCAGCACTGTTCGCCGCGTGCACCAGTCCCGGATCGATCCCCTGTCCACGCATGCCGTCGAGCGCCTCGAGGAATTCCGACCACTGCGCGCGCGTCGCGGCCTCGTCCGAGTCGGCCGAATGGAAGTGCGTGAAAGTGCTGGCCAGCCTGAGCGGGTACCTGGCCAGCGTCCCGGCCAGCGCACCTGCCCATGTCCGCGAGGAGCGCGCTGGCAGGCCTAGACGACCCATGCCCGTGTCAACCTCCAAGTGAACGGGAAGCCGCACATCCAGGCTCGCGGCCCGACGACCGAAGATCTCCAGCGCCGCCATGCTCGTGATTGCCGGCTCCAGTCCGTCGTGAGCGATGTCGGCCGCATCCCGGGACGGAAGGGGCGAGAACACGATAATCCGACCCGGATAGTGCGCCGCGCGAAGAGCCGCCCCTTCCTCCGCCGTAGCCACTCCGAGCCCCCAGATCTCGGTCGACTCCAGGGCCTTCGCCACCCGTACCGCGCCAAGCCCGTATCCGTCGGCTTTGATCATGGGAAGAAGCCGGGAGCCCGGGAGAAGGGCGGCCAGCCGCTCGGCGTTCCGGCGAATCGCCGACAGGTCGACTTCCACCCAAGCCCGGCGACGGACGTTTGACTCGGTTTTCAAGACGCGCCTAGTATACCCCGGTGATGTCTGGCCAGCAACGTAACTTGCACGACGAAGGCAGCTTCGCGGAAGCGGGGGACCCGCTCGGCCGGGCGCTGCGGGTTCAGGAGCAGGCCGCGTCGCTGAACTTCGACTGGCCCGACCCGCGAGGTGCCTTGCAGAAGCTCGAGGAGGAGGCCCGGGAGCTGCAGGCGCTGTTAGAGGCCGGCGCCCCTCCGGACGCCGCATCCGTCCGAGCCATGGAAGACGAGGTGGGAGACCTGCTTTTCGCCGCCGTCAACATCGCCCGTCTGTGCAGAATTCGGCCGCAGAGCGCTCTCACCGCGGCAACCGGGAAGTTCGAGCGCCGCTTCAGCGAGCTCCTCTCTCGGGCCAGCCGGCTGGGGCTCGATACGCGCTCCGCCTCGCTCGAGGAGTTGGATGTCCTCTGGGAATCCGTGAAGCACGACGAGAGGATCCAGGAGGCCCGGGATCGTCCCGCCGACGACGCCGGGGCAGGGCAAGGCGACGAGTTCTAGCCGCGCGTCTGAAGGAAGCGAGTAAACGGCGAGGCCGAAGGATCACCTGATCGATCCGGCTCGTGCAGCGCCCGCACCTCGGCGGCGAACCCTTCCCTTGCGAGCGCGAGCGACTGTCCGCTGTCCAGGCCGCCGCCGAAGTACGGCCCCTGGGCATGGCCGCAGCCGAGCTGGAACAGGCGGGCCAGCTGCTCGTCCGTCTCGACCCCGCTCGCGATCGCCTCCGCCTCGAGGATGCGTGCGAGCTCGACGATCGTCCGCGCCACCAACCACTGCGAAGGTCGGCGAGAGGCTCCCATCAGAAAGGCGCGGTCGATGACGAGGGCGCGGGGGCGCAGCCGATGCAGGTTGGGGAGAACGGAGTACCCCGTCCCAAAACCATCCATCACGACCCCCACCTCCAGCGCCCCCAGGCTGGCGAGGACCTGGGCCGCCTGGCCTGGCGAGCGGGCAAGCACGCCCTCCCCGACCACGAACCGCAGCAACCGACCATCCAGGTCCAACCCGGTCAGGATATCCCACGTCACGGTCACCAGATCCGGACTGTAGAACTGCTCGGAAGTCAGCGATACGGCCGCGTGCGGCGGCGCTGCGGGCCGCGCGCGCCTCCATTCCAGCACGTGGGCACAGGCCTCTCGAATGCTCCAGGCCAGAAGGGCGGAGGATGCCGGTCCTGCACCCGATTCGGGCAGGAATTGCTCCGGTGCGAGAAGGCCGCGCTCGGGATGCTTCCAGCGGGCACGGGCCTCGAAGCCGGCTACGAGACCGCTCTGCAGGGAGACGACGGGCTGATACTGGAGGATCATCTCGCCGTCTGCCAGCGCCTGCAGAACATCCTCCTCGTGCGGCCGCCCACCCTGCGAGCGCGGGTGGTCGGCCAGATCGAACACCCGCGGCTCCTCATCGCCAAAGGCCCGACTTGCCCTCAGCGCGGCCGTCGCGTCGCGGAGGATGGTCTCCGCGTACTCGTACGCCGGGCTGCTGAGCGCAAGGCCGATACTGACGGCCGCAGTGATGTCCTCATCCGACAGCCGATAGGGCCGCCGCAGCACTTCCTGGACCCGCTGAGCGGCGGCATTGGCATCCTCGAGCCCCTCGGAATCCTCCAGGATGATGGTGAACTCATCCTCGGCCGTTCGGGCAACCGTATCGCCCGGCCTGACCGCCGCCTGCATTCGGCGGCACAGGGCGAGCAGGTATTCCTCCGAGGCCCGCAAGCCCAAACGGTCGCGCACCTCCCGCAGCCCCTCGATGCCGAGGCAGGCGACGCCGAATTGTCGATCCGGGTTGCGCTGCCGGCGCCGAAGCGTCTGCTGCAGCCGGTCGAGCAGCAACCGGCGGCGAGGAAAGCCGGTGAGCGCGTCGTACATGCCGTCCGCGCCTTGCACACCGCCAGCGCGAAGCTGCACGGCCATGTCGTTCAGCTCGGCCGCCTGGGCGCGCGCATGGCGAGCCGCAGCCCGCACCGCCCGGTCCGCCCGTTCGCTTCCCGCCACCAGCTCCAGCTGCCGAAGGGCGAAGTGAACGGCCTCCAGCAGCGGCTCAGGTAGTCCCGTCGGTCGCGCGGCGAAGAGAGCGAGGACCGCCACGACCTCGCTTCCGAAGAAGACCGGAAACGCGAACGCCGACCGCAGACCGGCATCGAGGGCCGCGGCCGCCTCCGGAAGTTCCTCTTTCTCCAGCGTTTCCAGGATCACCGGGAGTCCGGAGTCGAGAACACGATCGATCAGGGTGCCGCGCCTCCCTGTCGAGCTTTTCGTGTCGCCGCTCCCTGTGTCCGTGGTCTGCCGGACCGTGCGGCCCTGGCTCAGGGCCGCACGCAGCGGCCCCAATCCCTCCCGAGCGGCCGGGAACCACGCCTCCGAGCGCGACTCGAGGTCCGGACCGACGACCCCGTACGCGGCGGTCAACGGAGCGCACGAGCTGAAGCACTCGGCAACGCCGGACACGCCCTCCGCCAGCCCCTCCGCCTTGGTCACCGCCTCGGCAACCCGGCGATACAGGCTGATGATCTCGGCAGCCTGCTCGTCGAAGTCCGAGGCCGCCGATCCAACGGAAGCCGCCAACCCCGCGGCCGAGCGACCGGCCCTGGGAACGCCTGACGCGGCACCGGCCCCCGTGGTTTCCCCGGTCTTGCGGCCCCGGCTCGCAACATCCCGTCCTTTGGACTTGCGAGTCGAACGATCCGACCTTGCGACCGGAGCCCCGGATGTTCCGCCGGCCGACCCGTCCGCGCCGACGTCAGGATCTGCATCCTTCGCTGTGGCAGTCCTTCGTTCCTTACCCATCCGCTCGATGCGCCCCTGCCTTAGCGTTTCGCCGCGAT
>CP070670.1:2715266-2719532 GCA_020351855.1 Gemmatimonadota bacterium | reverse complement strand
GTCCATGAAGCGACGATCGCTGCCGACCCTGCTTGCCCTCGCCGTGTGCCTCCCGCTTCCGGCAGAGGCGCAGTCGGAGCGGGGCCGTGCCGGGTCTGCGCCCGACGAGATGGAGCGGATGGCACGGCTCGCCGCGGCGGTCCTCGGCCCGGGTGCCGACGTGTATCTGACGGCGGTGGAAGCGCCCTCGGGAGGCGTGCTGCCGCGCTGGCGCACGGGCGAGGACGGCAGCCCCCGCACGGTCACGATCCATTTCGAGACTCCCGACGACCGGGTGCGCTTCGGAAGCGGCTACCGCTGGGCGGTCAACCAGGCGATCGCCCAGTGGACCTCTATCCCGGGCGTGGCCCTGCGCTTTCGCGAGGCGGCTTCGCGCGCGACGGCACAGGTCATCGTGAAGTGGACCAGGGGCATGCCGGACGACCACAGCGGTCTCACGGCCTGGGAAACGGACCAGGACGGTTGGATCGATTCCGCGGTCGTGACGCTCAGCCTCGTACTCGCTGACGGCAGCCCGGTGGACAGGCAGCTGGCCCGCCGCATAGCCCTGCACGAGGTCGGCCACCTGATCGGACTCCCGCACAGCGAGGATGCCGCCGACATCATGTTCCCGACCAGCGAACAGTCCCGCCTGTCGGCTCGCGACCGGGATTCCGCACGTCTGCTGTACGCCGTGGAGCCATGGGTCCTTCTCGAACCGGAGACGGTGCCGTAGGATTCGCATTCAGAGTCTGTTCGGCCTGGGGAGCAAATGAAGATCTACACGAGGAAGGGCGACGCCGGCATGACCGGCATGCTTGGAGGCGAGCGGGTCACCAAGCACGACCCGCGCGTCGAAGCCTACGGGGCCGTGGACGAGCTGAACAGCCACATCGGGCTGGCGCTCGCCCTCGGTGAGGGCGCGCTGCCGGACCCGAGTCGCATCCTGCAACTCCAGGAGGACCTCTTCGTCATCGGCGCGCGTCTCGCCGCTGCCCGTCCGAAGAGGGCGCTGGAGCGCGGCCTGATCCCGTGCTTCTCGGAGCAGAGGATCGTTGAGCTGGAAGAGTGGATCGACGAGCTGGAGTCCTCCCTTCCTTCACTCGACGTCTTCCTGCTTCCCGGCGGCTCGCCGCTCGGCGCGCAGCTCCAGGTCTCCCGGACGGTATGCCGGAGGGCGGAGCGGGCGATCAGCCGGCTGTTGACGACGCAGCCGGACCTCGGGGAGATCATCCTCCCCTATCTTAACCGTCTCTCAGATCTGCTCTTCGTCCTGGCGCGTGCGGCCAACCACCAGGCCGGCGTGCCGGATCCCGAATGGCGGCCCGTCGGAACGCGTCGCTACGCGACCGGGGCCGAGCCGGATGACGGCTGACCCCGGACGCGCGGTCCGGGCCGCCGGCGTGTGTGGCCTCGCGGCGCTGCTCGGCTGGCTGCCGGCAGCCTGCCGGATCGAGGGCGGAGCACCCGTGTCCGAAACCGACACGATCCCGGGACTCGAAACGCAGGTCGCCCTCATGCTCGAAGGCTCGGCCGAGGCATGGAATCGCGGCGACCTGGAAGCGTTCATGAGCGGCTACCTGCGCTCGCCGACGACCACCTACCTGGGAACCTCCGGCCTCGTGGGGGGCTGGGACGCGATCCGGGCCCGTTACGCGCCCCTGTTCCAGGCCGGCTCCCTCCGCGACAGCCTGCGAGTCGAGCAGATTTCCGTCCGCCCGCTCGGAGACGATTACGCCCTCGCCACCGCACGCTACGCCCTGTTCAGGGAAGGACGGGTCACGAGCTCCGGGCCGTTCACGCTCGTTCTGTGGAGAACCGCCGAGGGATGGAAGATCGTACATGACCAGAGCGCTCCGGAAGCCGGCCCCGCTTCCGGGGCAGGGTCTTCGCCGGATGCGGTCGCGGACTCGTCCGCTGGGACGGGAGACCGCACCGGTTGAGCGTTTCGCCCCGTCGACCGATGCGCAACGCGTCGGGCTCTGCCCTCAGGCTGAATTCGGGTTGGCCGGATCTGGACGCGTGCGTCCACTGCGGGCTCTGTCTGCCCGCCTGCCCGACGTACCGGCTGCTGCGGGAAGAGAACGATTCGCCGCGAGGCCGCATCCAGTTGATGCGCCTGGCGGTGGAGGGCCGAGTCGGCAGACGAGGAGCCTTCGCCCACCATATCGACCGCTGCCTCGGCTGCCGGGCGTGCGAGCCCGCCTGCCCGGCGGGGGTCCGGTTCGGATCGCTGCTCGAGAAGGCTCGCGAGGACCGACTCGAGGGCGCGGCACGCGTCGCGGCCGGGAGCTTCGTCGGTCTGTTCGCCGGACCGCTCTCACCTTTCACCTATGCGCTGCTCCGGGGGCTGCGGGCCGTCCGCGTCGCCTCGGCGGGCGCCCGTCTGCCGGGCCGCGTCGGCCTGCTGCTCGCCGCTCTGGCGGCGACGGCGCCGACCGATCGGACCCTCAGCGCCCGTCGGGCCCCGGCCGCGCCGCCACCCCAGGCCCGCGACGCAGAGGAAGGGGATGCCGAACGCACCTACGCGCTGCTGGAAGGCTGCGTGATGAAGGGCCTGTTCGCTCGGGTGCACGCGGCCTCGCGCAGGGTGCTCCGGGCCGTCGGGTACAGCGAGCGTCCGGCCCGAGGCCAGACATGCTGCGGGGCACTGCATGCCCACGCCGGGCTGGCCGGCGCCGCGCGCCGCCTCGCCCGACGCAACATCGCGGCATTCGAACGATCCGGGGCCCGGTGGCTCGTGGTCGACTCGGCCGGCTGCGGGGCCGCGATCCGGGAGTACCCCGACTGGCTTGCGGACTCCGCCCCATGGAGAGACCGGGCACTGCGCGTTGCATCGGCCACCCGCGACGTCACGCGGCTGGTGGCCGATTCCCGTGACGCACTCGCAGCGGAGGTGGACGGCACCGTCGCCTACGACGCGCCCTGCCATCTCTCGTACGGTCTTCTGGACGACGAGGCGCCCCTGCAGGCACTCTCCGCCGTGCGAGGACTGCGGGTCGAGCCGCTTCCGTCTGCCGGGGACTGCTGCGGTGGTGCGGGATTGTTCGCCTTTCAGGAGCCGACGCTTTCGAGCCGAATCCTGGAGGAGAAGCTGCGGGAGATCGGGGAGCGCAACTTCGAGGTCGTGCTGACCGGCAACCCGGGCTGCATGATCCAGATCGGCGCGGGACTGCGCCGTGCTGGCTCCAGCGCCGCGGTCACGCATCCGGTGGAGATCCTCGACCATGGCATCGCTGCGGCTGCAAACCCCGGTTGACGGCTCACCCGTCAGTGGGCGGTAGAACCCTGGTCACCGGGCGAGGGGATCCCATGGGCGGGCGTTAACGTAGGACAGTCACCGCAACGGGCTCCAGCGGAGGGAAAGGACGAGACGTTTGCAGAGCTTCGACTACTTGATCATAGGAGGGGGCCTTGCCGCCGCCTCGGCCGTGGACGGCATCCGCGATCTCGATGCGGAGGGGACGATCGCCGTCCTGGCCGACGAGAGCGAGCCTCCGTACCACCGACCGCCTCTCTCCAAGGAGTACCTGCAAACGCCAGAGGCGACGCGCGACCTCCTTCACGTGAAGCCGGAAGGCTGGTTCGAAGAAGCTCGCGTGACGCTCCTGAACGGTGTCCGCGCCAACTCGCTCGTGCCCCGCGACATGACGGTGGCGACGACAGCCGGAGAGGTCTTCCGTGGCGAGCGCATCCTCCTCGCGATGGGGGGACGGCCCCACTCTCTGGCGATCTCCGGCACCGACCTGGACGGGGTCTCCACGTTTCGCACCGTGGGGGACGCCGAGCGTCTCCGGGAGCGAGCCCAGCACGCTGAGTCGGCTCTGCTCATCGGCGGCGGCTTCATCGGGATGGAACTGGCCGCCTCGCTGACCCGGTTCGGGGTGAAGCCTACCGTCCTCGAGTCGGCAGACCGGGTTTGGCCGGGGATGCTCCCTCCCGTGCTCTCCTACTTCGTGCAGGGATACTTCGAGGAGCGCGGCGTCCGGTTCGAGCTCGCGGCGGAAGTCGAGGCGCTTCTGGGATCGGAGACGGTCGAGGGAGCGAGGCTCGTGGACGGCAGGGAGCTGCAGGCGGAGGTCGCGGTGATCGGCGTGGGCCTCCGCCCAAACGAGGAGCTGGCGGCGGAGGCCGGCCTCGCCGTCATGGACGGGGTGATCGTGGATCCGTTCGGAGAGACCAGCCACGGTCACATCTACGCGACGGGTGATCTGGCACGCTTTCCCGACCCGGTTTTCGGAGATGCCGCACGTGTGGAGCACTGGGACCACGCCCGCACGCACGGCC
>CP070670.1:2711855-2715166 GCA_020351855.1 Gemmatimonadota bacterium | reverse complement strand
TCGCGTGCGTCTCCCCCGGACCGTGGCAGCTCTCGCACTGCACGTCGTAGTACCGCTCGTCCGAGGTCGTCAGCCAGCCACCCTCCGACACGTCCGGGTTGCCCAGCTGGTTCACCGTGTGGCAGCCCTCGCAGAACGCCTGCGCGTGCCCGCTTTCCTGCAGCCCGTTCCACGCGTCCGCGTGTGCCGTCGTCACCCACGCCGTCTGCTTCGACGCGTGGCACTCCCCGCACACCGTCCGCCCCTGGTCCAACGCCTCGCTGGACCGGTACCCCACGTAGCCGTTCGCCTCCGCCGGAATATCGTCGAACAGCGGCGGGTCGACGACGATGATCTCCTCCGTCGTACAGCCCGGAAACAGCAGAAGAAGGCCCGCCAGGGCGGCGAGCGCCGGCCAGCCCCAAGTTGAGTGCCATCTAGACGAGAGTTGCCTCATCGACCCTCCTATCGAACGTGCCTTCAAGAGGCCGCCGGCAGCCCTTTGGCCTCCATTCCTCGAGTTCTTCCGTCGTGATCCTTACGCTACGACTCCTGCCGCGACCTAGAGGGGCTCGAACAGGTTGAACCAGCCGCACCTCGGGCAGCGGCGCACATCCCGCGGCTCCTCGCAGGCCGGAACGCGGTCGTTCCAGCGCCTCACCGAGCCCATGTAACGGACCATCAGGGCCGCCTCGCCGAGCTTCGCTCCGCAAAGGTATCGGTCCGGATTGCCCCGGCCCGGAGCCCGGCAGATCAGCGTCGTCAGCTGCTCGCGCGCCCCGTTCCCACCGCTTCGTTCCATCCGTCTGGTCTGCATGACCGGAGTGTTCACAGATCACCTCCACATTGCGCTGACCCAAGCTAAGTCCAGTCCTCATGGGCGTCTGTAGGGAGATCGTGGAGAGGCTGTAGGGAGTTTGCTGTGACGACCCGTGGGGAAACCCCCCGCATGCCGCGAGGGCCTCCCGGACCGCGCCAGGAGAACCGGAAGAAGGCCGCGCCGGTGTCGTCCCCGGCCCCGGGTTCGGGCGCCGCGCCATGGTCATGGCAACTGCCGGCTGCCCCGCTCGATCCGCCCGCCACCCCATCTGCCCCCCCTGTGGATGGGGAAAACCCCCACACACCGTCGCGAGAGCTGCCCGACAGGCAGGCCCCTTTTGCGCTCCGTAGAGTGGAAAAACTTGTTGCGTTCGCGAAACGCGCTACGCCGCGCCGAGGGATCCCGCGGACCGTACTTCCCCCGAAACGGGCTCGACACCGGGCCGCGAGACCCTCGGCCGCGTCACTCGCCAAACGGAGGTGCCCATGTTCTTTCCGACCGCGCACCCCTGGGCCGAAGGCGAGACGCTCGGCGAACATCTTCAGCGGAGAGGTGTGGACCGCCGCGAGTTCCTCACCTTCTGCGGAGAGATGGGCGCCGTTCTCGGCCTCAGCACCCTGCTGACCCCGAAGATCGCCAAGGCCCTCCAGCAGCTCCAGCGCCCGAGCGTCATCTGGCTTCAGCTCCAGGAGTGCACCGGCTGCGTGGAGAGCGTGCTCCGGACGTCAGAGCCCACGATCGGCGACCTCGTGCTGGACCTCGTGTCGCTCGACTACCAGCACACCCTGATGGCGGCCGCCGGTGATGCGGCGGAAGGCGCGCTCGCAGAGGCCGTGGAGAAGAACCGGGGCAGCTACGTGCTCATCGTCACCGGCTCGATCCCGCTGAACGAGGGCGGGATCTACACGACGATCGCCGGACGCACCGCCCAGAGCATCCTGGAGGAGGTGGCTGCCGGCGCTGCGGCGGTCATCGCCGTCGGGGCCTGCGCGCACTGGGGAAGCGTGCAGGCGGCCAATCCGAACCCGACCGGAGCGGTCGGCGTCAGCGCCATCGTCAGGGACAAGCCGGTCGTCAATGTGGCCGGATGCCCGCCGATCGGCGACGTCGTGACGGCCAGCGTGGTGCACTTCCTCACCTTCGGCCGCGTGCCGGCGCTGGACTACGACGGCCGGCCGCTGTTCGCCTATGGCAAGCGCATCCACGACCAGTGCCCGAGGCGGGCCCACTTCGATGCCGGCCAGTACGTCGGGAACTTCGACGACGAGGCGGCGCGGAAGGGCTGGTGCCTCTACCAGGTGGGGTGCAAGGGGCCGGCCTGCTTCTCGCCCTGCCCGATCTTCCAGTGGAACACGCGCACCAGCTGGCCGATCGGCGCGGGGCACCCGTGCATCGGGTGCACCGAGCGGCACTTCTGGGACACCATGACGCCGTTCTACAAGAGGCTGCCGGCGGTGGCCGGCTTCGGCGTCGAGCGCACCGCGGACACCATCGGCGCCGCCCTGGCCGTGGGGGCCGCGGCCGGCGTGGCGGCCCACGCCGTGGCGACCTCCATCCACCGGGCGCGGCAGCGGAAACCGCTGCCGGTGGCCGGACAGGCGCCGGCGGCGCAGCGAGAGAGCGGACCCTCGGTGACGACCAAGGAGGAGTGAGATGGCCAGGCAAAAAGTAGTCGTCGACCCGATCACTCGGATCGAGGGGCATCTCAGGATCGAGGTCCAGGCCGAGGACGGACGAATCGCGGACGCCTGGGCTTCCTCCACCCAGTTCCGGGGCATCGAGATCATCCTCCAGGGCCGCGACCCGCGCGACTGCTGGGCGTTCACCCAGCGGATCTGCGGCGTCTGCACCACGGTGCACGCCCTGGCCTCCTGCCGGGCCGTCGAGGACGCGCTCGACATCACCATCCCGCCGAACGCGCAGCTGATCCGGAACCTCATCCACTCGATGCAGACGGTCCAGGATCACGTCATCCACTTCTACCATCTGCACGCGCTGGATTGGGTGGACGTGGTGAGCGCGCTGTCGGCCGATCCGGCGGGAACCGCGGCGATCGCGAAGGCGATCTCCCCCTGGCCGAACAACTCGGATACCCACTTCCGGCAGATCCAGGACCGGATCCAGACCTTCGTGGCGAGCGGCCAGCTCGGCATCTTCACGAACGGCTACTGGGGACACCCGGCGTACAAGCTGCCGCCCGAGGTCAACCTGCTGGCGGTAGCCCACTACCTGGAGGCCCTGGACTGGCAGCGGGACGTCATCCGACTCCACGCCGTCTTCGGCGGCAAGAACCCGCACCCCAACTTCCTCGTCGGTGGGATGGCGTCCGCCATCAACGTGGAAGGCACCGCCACGATCAACGCAGAGCGCATCACGGACCTGTACGGCATGATCCGCCGTGCAAGGCGCTTCGTCGAGCAGGTCTATTGGCCCGACCTCGTGGCGATCGCCGGCTTCTACAAGGAGTGGGGTGCCATTGGGGGCGGGGTCCCGAACTACATGGCCGTGGGCG
>CP070670.1:2707168-2711755 GCA_020351855.1 Gemmatimonadota bacterium | reverse complement strand
CTCCTCGGTGCGCGGCACGCCCAGATCCGCGGAGTAGTCCTCCAGCCCGATCGTGAGCGCGGCGACCCGCGGGCTCGCGCTGGCGATCTCGAAGGCATGCTCGATCCCGAGGGCGCTCTCGATGATCGGCATGAGCCAGAGA
Source organism: Gemmatimonadota bacterium (assembly GCA_020351855.1). Taxonomy (GTDB): domain Bacteria; phylum Gemmatimonadota; class Gemmatimonadetes; order Palauibacterales; family Palauibacteraceae. Next base: position 2,711,613 of record CP070670.1, on the reverse strand, counting down.
GCTCTCCGGCCCGGCGCCCCGGCGGATCCGGGCAGGAGCTCGTCGATGGCCCGGTCGACTTCCCGGACCTGGTCGGGCGTCTCCACCTTCGGAATCAGCACGAGGTCGGGAAGCTCGGGGACCACCGCGCCGAGATCTTCGAGACCGAGGGGCAGCTGGTTGATGCGAACCATGCGCTCGGCCTCCTGGAAATCGACGCACCGGAGGGCGTTCCGTACCAGGAGCCGCGCCGCCGTCTTCGCGTCGGGATGGACCGAGTCCTCCAGGTCCAGGATGATGCCATCCGGGCCGTAGAGGCCCGCGCTGATGAAGAACTTGGGCTCGTTGCCGGGCAGGTAGAGCCGCGATCGCCGCATCCGGTGCCGGGGAGACGAGGGCGGAAGAAGGACGCTCCGCTCCGGACGGGCGTCCCCGGCCGGCACGACGCCGGCTTCCAGCACGGCGGCCTCCAGCCGGGCCTCGATCACGAACGGCAGCGCCCCCGAGTCGTCGATGGTCACCCGGGCTTCGCGGACGCCGAGCGTCTCGAGCACGTCGATCGCCTGTGCCCTGATCGACTCGCCGTAGTAGGGCTCGACCCGCGTCGTGAGGTCGAGCTCGACGCCGTCCCGATCCCGCAGCTCCACCTCGACCCAGAGGTCGGACCGTATGCCCTCGCCTCGGCGGCCGGCCTCGGCGCGTCCGCCCGCCCGGCCCGTCATGGTCGCGCTCATGGCGTCCTCCCGACGTCAGGCCGTTGCCGCCACGCCCAGCCGGGCGATGATCGCGTCGGTCATCTCGCGGGTGGTCGCCGCGCCCTTCGCGATCACCTCGGGCCCGCCGGGCAGCTTCATCATGTCGTACACGCGCACGCGCCCTTCCTTCACCACAGCGGCCACGGCGTCCCGTATTCCGGCGGCGGCCTCCAGCTCACCGACATGATCCAGCATCATCGCGGCGGCGAGAATCATCGCGATCGGGTTGATGATCGGCGGGTCGAGCTCGGCGTACTTGGGCGCCGAGCCGTGCGTCGGCTCGAAGACGGCCACCTCATCGCCGATGTTGCCCGAGGCCGCGAAGCCGAGACCGCCCACCAGCCCGGCGAAGGCGTCCGACACGATGTCGCCGAACAGGTTGCCGGCCACGTTGACCCCGTACGCCTCCGGGTTCTTGGTCAGCCACATCCTCTGCGCGTCGATGTTGGTGGACCACAGCTCGATCTCGGGATAGGCCTCCCGGACCTTCTTCGCCTCCTCCTCCATCATCCCGGACGTCTCCCGCAGCACGTTCGGCTTCTCGCACACGGTGACCGACCGGTAGCCGTGCTTGCGGGCGTACTCGAACCCGGCCCGCAGGATTCGGCGGCAGGCCTGGCGGGTGAACACCCGCGTGCTGATCGCCAGATCCTCCCGCGGCGTGCTCGCGAACTTCTTCCACTTCGGGTGCGTCGCGAGCGCCGAGACGACGGGCTCCGGCGGGTTCGTCCACTCGATGCCCGCATACATGCCCTCGGTGTTCTGCCGGAAGATGACGGCGTCCACGAGGGGTTCCTCGAACCCCCCGTCCGGGGTGCGCCGGATGAAGTTGAGCGGGTTCCCCTCGAACGACCGGCATGGCCGGATGCAGACGTCCAGGTTGAACAGCTGGCGCATGGTGACGATCGGGCTGTAATAGGTGAAGCCCCGTTCCCTGAGAGCCGGATCGAGCTCGGCCGCGGCCTCCGCCTTCGGCTTCGACGTGATCGCTCCGAACAGCCCCAGCCGGTGCTGGGTGAGCAGCTCCACCGTGCGGTCGGGAAGCGCGTTGCCCTCGCTCTTCCAGTACTCCCAGCCGATGTCCCCGTGGACGTACTCGGCGTCGAACCCCACGGCTTCGAGGACCCGAAGGGCCTCATCGAGCACCACGCCGCCGATGCCGTCGCCCGGCATCGTGACCACCGTGTATCTGGCCATTGCTCCTCTCCGTTCTCGTGCTGCCTTCGCTACGCGATCCCGAGCGACCGACGCACCTGGTTCTCCACCCCTCCGGCCACCACGAGCCCCTGCGGCACGCCGCCCAGCGGGGGAAAGCGGAAGCGCGATCCGTTCCAGGAGATGGACCCGGCGGCGAACTCGATCTCGAGCTCGTTACCGGGGATGATCGTCTTCACGCCGCCGCGGATCTCGTCGGCGAAACGCTCCCTGAGCCGATCCACCAGGCCGGGGCACTCCACGCAGGGGAAGCCGTTGTTGAAGGCGTTCCGGAGGTAGGTCTGCGAGAAGCTGCCCGCGACGACCAGCGCGAACCCTCGCGCCTGCAGGGCGGTGACGGCCTGCTCGCGACTCGATCCGGTTCCGAAGTTCCAGCCCCCGACGATCACGTCACCCTCTCGCGCCCGTCCCGCGAGCTCCGGGTCGTAATTCTCGAAGACCACCCGGGCCATCGCCTCGGGGGTCATGTCATCCCGGTAGGTGTAGTCCTTTCCGTACATGCCGTCCGTGTTGAGGTTGTCCATCGGCAGGAAGACGAGCCTGCCCGCAAGCCGCTCCGGGAAGCCCGGGAGGATCTCCACGCGCTCGTCTCCCGAGTCTCCCGACGCGTCGAGGGCCTCGAAGCGGCGCGTCAGCAAACGGCCGTTCGTCGCCCCGGATGCGGTGATGAAGCCGGCCGCGGCGGAGGCGGCGACCACGGCGGGGCTCGCCAGGTAGCACCGAGCGTCCCGCGAGCCCATCCGGCCCTTGAAGTTCCGGTTGGTGGCCGAGATGCCGACCTCTCCCGCCTCCAGCAGGCCGGCTCCGAGACCGATGCACGGGCCGCAGCCTGGCGGCAGCGCGACGGCGCCCGCCTCCAGCAGCGTCTTCCACGTGCCGGCCCGCTCCGCCTCCTCCTGGACCTCCCGGCTGGCGGCTGCCACGTACATCTCCACGCCCTCGGCGATGCGGCGGCCGTCCAGCACGGCGGCCGCCGCGGCGATGTCCTCGGCGCGCGAGTTGACGCAGGACACCAGGTAGGCTTTCTGGATGCGGACCTTCTCCTCCCGGAACTCGGAGAGCGGCGTGGCCACCTGCACCGTATCGGGCCCGGCAACGAACGGCGTGACCTCGGCCAGGTCGAGGGTGATGCGCCCCGCGTACGCCGCCCCTGCGTCGGCCGCCGGCGGGGCGGCGCGCCAGCCGGCGAGCTGCTCCGTGTTGACCCGCTCGATCCCGCGGCCCTTGAGGACCTCGCGTCGCCGCTCGATGAACTCGAGCGTGCGCCGGTCCACCGGGAACCAGCCGACCAGCGCGCCCCACTCGGTCGTCATGTTGGCGATGGCGAGGCGTTCCTCGAGTGAGAGCCCGACGATGCCCGGTCCCGAGAACTCGACCGCCGCGTTGAGGACCTCGCCCTGATCGTAGAGACCGCAGAGCGCCAGGATGACATCCTTGCCGGTGGCGCCCTCCGGCAGCTCGCCCTCCAGCACGACCTGCACGGTGCGCGGGATCTGCCACCAGAACGTCCCGGTGGCCCAGATGGCAGCGGCGTCGGTGCGCACGACCGGGGTCCCCACGGCTCCCACCCCTCCGTACATGTTCGCATGGGAGTCGGACGCGGCCACGAAGGCTCCCGGCACCGCGTACTGCTGCTCCACCATCACCTGGTGTCCGATGCCCGTGCCGGCGGGATAGAAGTCGATCCCCTGTTCGCGGGCGAATCCCTCGATGGACGCGTACTTGGCGAGGTTCTCCTCCGAGGTGTTCTGGATGTCGTGGTCGAGCACGAACACGGGCTGCGAAGGCTCGAGCACGCGGCGGGCCCCGATGGCACGGAACTTCTTCATCACCGGAGCCGAGTTGTCGTGGGTGAGCACGTGGCGCGGGCGGATGGTGACGAAGTCGCCGGCACGGAGGGGTCGATCCGGTCCCTCGGCCATGTGGCTCTGGGCGATCTTCTCGACGATCGTCTGTCCCATGACGGCCTCCTCAGACCGGGGCGACCGCGCCCGCGCGCGTCATCTGCAGGAGGTCGGTGATGGAGGCCACCTTCTCCAGGTTCCAGATGGCGTCCTTCAGGTCGTCGCGCTGCTCCGCGGGCATGACCGGCGCGGCCAGGGCGTCGAACTTCTCCTCGATCTCGGCGTCGGTGAGCGGATTGCGGGGATCCCCCTTCGGATAATCGATCTGCTTGGTGAGCGCTCGTCCGTCCGTGGTGTGGATGGTGACGATCACCCGCTGGAGCTCCGGGAACAGCGCCTCGATCTCCGGATCCGCGACCACCTCCACCTTGTGGAGCTGATCCCGGATCGTCGGGTCCATGATCTTCTCGTCGGTGAACTGCAGCGGCGTCACCTGCCGCTCGGCGACGGCCGCCGCGATGACGTAGGGCAGGCTGTGGTCGGCGGTCTCCTTCGTTCGCGGGTCGTACTTCGAGGGGTCGGCCAGGATGTCGGCAGCTCGCGCCAGCGACCGGATACGAACCTTCTTGACGTCGTCGGGCTTCAGGTCGTG
>CP070670.1:2693856-2707068 GCA_020351855.1 Gemmatimonadota bacterium | reverse complement strand
TCCACCACATGGACTGGCTGCCGTCCTTCGCGGCCGCGGCCGGGAAGACCGACATCAAGCAGGACCTGCTCGACGGCTACTCGTCCAGCGCGCTGGGCCGGGACTACAGGGTCCACCTGGACGGCTACAACATCCTGCCGCTCCTGACGGGCCAGACCGCGGTCAGCCCCCGCAAGGAGATCTTCTACTTCTCCGATGACGGCGACCTGACGGCGCTGCGGTACGCGGACTGGAAGCTGATTTTCATGGAGCAGAGGGCCCAGGGCACGTTCCGGGTCTGGATGGAGCCGTTCGTGCCTCTGCGCGTCCCGCTGATCTTCAACCTGCGGCGCGATCCGTACGAGCGGGCGTCGATCACCTCCAACACCTACTTCGACTGGCTGATCGACCGTGCCTACCTGCTGGTGCCGGCGCAGCAGTACGTCGGGCGCTTTCTGCAGAGCTTCGCCGAGTACCCGCCCCGCCAGAAGGCCGCGAGCTTCAGCCTGGACCAGGTGATGGAGAAGCTCGCTCCGCCGGGCGGTTGACGGCGATGACGTACTGTCTGACCTGGAGGAGCAGTCTCGAAGGCATGCTGGTCGCGGTCGGTCTCCTGGCCGCCGCGGCCGGCTGCTCCGGGCCCGGGGGCGCACCGCCTCCGGCGGAGGACGCTTCGACGGCCGCCGCAGAGGCAGCCGTGGCGGATCCCCTTCCGTCCTGGAACGAGGGAGCGGCGAAGCAGGCGATCCTGGACTTCGTCGAGCGGGTCACCGATCGGGGCGGCGCGGACTACATCGCGCCCGAGGACCGGGTGGCCACCTTCGACAACGACGGGACGCTGTGGGCCGAGAAGCCGACCTACTTTCAGGTCGCCTTTCTCGCCGAACGGTTGCGCGCGCTGGCGGTCGACCATCCGGAATGGCAAGACACCCAGCCCTACCAGGCGGTGCTGGAGCAGGACGCCGAGTACCTGAGCACGATCGGGATGGATGAGGTGCTGGAGCTGGTGGCGGCCACGCACGCCGGGATATCGCAGGTCGAGTTCGAGGCGGGGGCGCGAGCGTTCCTCGATACGGCGCGGCATCCCCGGTTTGAGGCGCGGTTTACCGAAATGGTCTACCAGCCGATGCTCGAGTTGCTCGACTACCTGCGGGCGAACGGGTTCAAGCCGTTCATCGTGTCGGGCGGTGGCATCGACTTCATCCGGCAGTTCTCGGAGGCCGTCTACGGGATCCCCCGCGAGGACGTGATCGGGAGCAGCCTCAAGTACGAGTTCCGGGAGACGGACTCCGGAGGCGACATCTACCGGCTGCCTGAGCTCGGGTCCTTCGACGACAAGGAGGCAAAGCCCGCCAACATCCAGCTCCACATCGGGCGGCGGCCGATCCTGGCGTTCGGGAACTCCGACGGCGACATCCAGATGCTGCAGTACGCGACCGACGGCAGCGGTGCGAGGCTGGGCCTGCTACTCCATCACGATGACGCCGAGCGGGAGTACGATTACGATCACGGCACCGAGCGGGCCCTGGATATGGCTTCGCAGCGCGGCTGGACGGTGGTCAGCGTGCGCGACGACTTCAGGCGCGTGTTCCCGTTCGATGACTAGACTGGCGTTGCGTCCGAAAGCCGTTCGCTGCCGATCATAAGGCGTCGGCCCTCCACCCCGAGAGGAATGCCGATGGGCGACACCGTACAGGCATCACCCGGGATGGGCGATCGGCTGCCGGCCACCGGCGACCGCCAGGTCACGGTGCCCGAGGCTGGCCCCTTCACCATCGCGCTCATCCAGAACTGCGCGGGGCCGGAGGTCGAGGCGAACATCGCCGAGACCGTGGCCATGAGTCGGGAGGCGGCCGATCGCGGCGCAGCGCTCATCTGCCTGCCGGAGTACTTCAGCGCCCTGTCCTCGGACGGCCCAAGGCTCACGATTCGCGGCTACGAGGAGGCGGAGCACCCGGCGATCCCGGCCTTCTCCGAGCTGGCGCGCGAGCGGCGCATCTGGGCTCTGCTGGGCTCGCTTCCGATCACGGCTGCAGGAGGGAGGATCCACAACCGCAGCTTCCTGATCGCGCCGGACGGCGCCGTCGTCCGGCGCTACGACAAGATCCACCTGTTCGACGTCGACCTGCCCGGCGGCGAGCAGTACCGGGAGTCGAGCACCATAGAGCCCGGCGGGGAGGCCGTGATCGCCAGACTGCCCTGGGGCGTGCTCGGGATGACGATCTGCTACGACCTTCGCTTCCCCGGCCTCTACCGCAGCCTGGCCCGGGCCGGTGCCCATTTCCTGGCCGTGCCCGCCGCGTTCACGAAGACCAGCGGCGAGGCGCATTGGCACACGCTGATCCGGGCGCGGGCCATCGAGAACGGGGCGTACGTGTTCGCTCCGTGCCAGTGCGGCGAGCACACCGGGGGCAGCCGGACCTACGGGCACTCCCTGGTCGTCGATCCTTGGGGTCGCGTGCTGGCCGATGGGGGCGAGGATCCCGGCATCGTCCTGTGCGGCATCGACCCCGGCCGAGTCGTCGAGGCGCGCGCCATGATCCCCTCGCTCCGGCATGACCGACCGTACGAGCCACCATAGGATGGCCTAACTCGCGGAGGGATGCTCCGGAGGCTCGGTCGCACCGCACCCCGGAGGCCCGATCAGACGGGCTCCGAGGGCTGGCGCTTCCGCCTGATCGGCCGTGTTGCCTCTACTCCGACGGGACGAGTGCCATTGAATCACCTAGCGCCTCTTCGATGGGCGCCTGCGGCCGGCGTTTGATCTGCCAGGATCGCCAGATCAGGTAGATGGCCGGGATGACCACCAGCGTGAGGATCGTCGCGCTGATCATGCCACCGACCATCGGGGAGGCGATCCGCTTCATCACGTCCGCGCCCGTCCCCGAGCTCCAGAGAATCGGGGCGAGACCGGCCATGATCGCCGTCACCGTCATGACCACGGGCCGGAGCCGCTCCAACGCGCCCTCCCGGACGGCCTCCGCCACATCGGCGGCCGACCTCATGCGGTCCTGAAGACGTCGTCGGTGGAACGCCTCGTCCAGATAGATCAGCATCACGACCCCCGTCTCGGCGGCCACCCCGGCCAGGGCGATGAACCCGACCCAGACGGCCACGCTCGTGTTGTAGCCCAACAGCCAGAGAAACCAGATGCCGCCGACGAGCGAGAAGGGAAGAGCCAGCATCACGATCAGGGACTTCGCGAGACCGCGGAAGTTGAGGTAGAGGAGCAGGAAGATGATCCCGAGCGTGACGGGTACCACGATTCGCATGCGCTCGACGACCCGCTGCATGAACTCGTACTGACCGCTCCAGACCAGGGTATAGCCGGCCGGAAGGGTCAGCCGCTCGGCGACCCGCCCCCGGGCCTCCTCCACGTACCCCCCCACGTCTCGCTCACCGATGTCCACGAAGACGGTCGCGACCGGGAAGGCATCCTCGGTCTTGACCGCCATCGGCCCCCGCACAACCGACACCGTCGCGACCTGTCCGAGCGGGATCTGAGCGCCGCTCATCGCCGGGATCAACACCTGGCGGAGCTTCTCCGGGTCGTCTCTGAGCTCCCTGGGGTAGCGGACGTTGACCTCGTAGCGCTCCCGGCCCTCGACGGTGATCGAGGCCGTCATTCCGCCCACGGTGGCCATGATCGCCCGGTGAATGTCGCCTACGTTGAGGCCGTAGCGGGCCGCCTCCATGCGGTCGATCTCGATGTCGACGTAGTAGCCGGAGACGCCACGTTCGGCGAACGCGCTGCGCGTCCCCGGAACCTCACGGACAATGCGTTCCACCCGCTCGCCGATCGCTTGGAGGGAATCCAGGTCGGGCCCGAAGATCTTGACACCGACCGGCGTGCGGACCCCGGTGGCGAGCATGTCGATCCGGCCCTTGATCGGCATCGTCCAGGCGTTCGTCACGCCGGGCAGCCGGAGGGCTCGATCCATCACTGCAACCAGCCGCTCGTACGTCAGCCCGGCCCGCCACTCGCCCTCCGGTCGGAGCGTGATCGTCGTCTCGAACATGTCGAGCGGCGCCGGATCGGTGGCCGTCTGGGCACGGCCCGCCTTGCCGAGGACGGTCTCCACTTCCGGGAAGGAGGCCAGCACGCTGTCCTGATAGCGCATGATCTCGCGCGCCTCGGCGATGGAGACTCCCGGGACGGTCGTCGGCATGAAGAGAATCGACCCCTCGTGGAGGGGCGGCATGAACTCGCTGCCGAGCCGCTGCCAGGGGAGGATCGTTGCAGCGAGCACGCCGGCAGCCGCTGCAACGACCAGCCACGGGCGACGGGTGGCGAGTCCGATGACCGGCCGGTACAGGGTCCGCAGGCCTCGGTTCAGGGGATTGCGCCCTTCCGGACGGATTCGTCCTCGGATGAGGTAGCCCATGAGAACGGGAACCAGCGTGATCGCCAGGAAGGCGGAGCCGGCCATCGCGAAGGTCTTCGTGTAGGCGAGCGGCTTGAAGAGCCGTCCCTCCTGCTGCTCCAGCGCGAAGACCGGCAGGAAGCTGAAGGTGATGATGAGGAGGGAGAAGAAGAGCGGCGGCCCGACCTGCCGGGCGCTCTCGTAGACGATCTCCCAGCGCGAGGTGCCCGGCTCCGCGCGCTCGAGGTGCTTGTGCATGTTCTCGATCATGACGATCGCGGCGTCCACCATCGCGCCGATCGCGATCGCGATCCCGCCGAGGCTCATGATGTTCGCGTTCACCCCGATCCAACGCATCACGATGAACGAGATGTGGATGCCGACCGGCAGCGTGACGATCGCCACGAGGGCCGAGCGGAAATGGAGCAGGAAGACGATGGCGACGGCCGCCACGATGAGGGACTCCTCGACCAGCTTGTCCCGCAGCGTCTCGATGGCACGGTGGATCAGGTCGCTCCGGTCGTACGCGGTGCGAAGTCGCGTACCGGCCGGTAACCCGCGGTTGATCTCCGCCACTCTCTCCTTGACGGCCTCGATCGTCTTCAGCGCGTCCGAGCCGAACCGCATGACGACGATCCCCGCCACGACCTCGCCTCGCCCATCCAGGTCAGCGGCGCCCCGCCTCGGTGCGGGACCGATCTGCACGGTCGCGACGTCGGCCACCCGGATCGGCGTGCCGTTCGGCGTGGCTCCAACGGCCACGTTCTGGATGTCCTCGGTGCCCTCGAGGTATCCGAGGCCGCGGATCATGTACTCGCGCCCTCCCATCTCGAGCACGCGGGCCCCGATGTCGATGTTGTGGGCCCCGATCGCCTGGGCGACCCGGGTGACCGGGATGTCGAAGGCTCGCAGCCGCTCGGGGTCGACCTCCACCTGGTACTGCCGAACGAACCCGCCCAGGCTCGCCACCTCCGAGACGCCGGGCACGGCCGTGAGCTGGTATCGGATGTACCAGTCCTGCAGCGTGCGGAGCTCGGCGAGGTCGAGGCTGTCGGACTCCAGCACGTACTCGAACACCCAGCCGACTCCGGTGGCATCGGGGCCGAGGACGGGTTCGATGCCCGGCGGAAGCTGCCGCCGGATCCCGTTCAGGTACTCGAGCACGCGCGACCGCGCCCAGTAGATGTCGGTGCCGTCCTCGAAGATCACGTAGACGAGGCTGAGGCCGAAAAAGGAAAAGCCCCGCACCACCCTCGCCCCGGGGACCTTCAGCATCTCGGAGGCGATCGGGTAGGTGATCTGATCCTCGACGATGTCGGGCGCCTGCTCCCGGAAGTCTGTCTGGACGATCACCTGTACGTCGGACAGATCCGGAATCGCGTCCAGCGGCGTGGTCCGCATCGCCCAGATCCCGCCACCGATCAGCGCCGCGGTGGCGAGCAGCACCAGAAACCGGTTTCGCAGCGACCAGGCGATGACCCGGTTAATCATGGTCGTGTCCCGGTCCCGCCGTGCCGTCCGGCACCGTGTCGCGTTGCGGCCTGCTGGCGTCCGGCGCCTCGGGCTCCAGCACCGAGCCGTGCCCGGCGTGCTGCATGCCGGGCATGCCCCCCGCTCCCCCCAGTCGCGACTCCGCGTCGACCAGGAAGTTCGCCGCGCCCACGATTCGCTCTCCCTCCGCGAGGCCGGCGAGGATCGCGATGCGCTCGCCTGCCCGGGGACCGAGCACGACCTCGCGCGGCTCGAGCACGCCCTCGGCGTTCCGCACGAACACGAGGTTCCGCTCGCCCGTCACCACCACGGCCTCGGATGGAACCGTCAGCGCGTCTGTGGCAACCCGGACGTCGAAGAAGATGGTCGCGAACATCCCCGGCTTGAGCCGGAGATCGGGGTTGGGCACCGTGACGCGCACGCGGTTCGTACGGCTCTGCACGTCGACCGTCGGGTAGACGAAGCTCACCGTGCCCATCCGGTGCTCTCCCGGGTAGGCCGCCACCTCGATATGGGCCTGCGCGCCCTCCTCGATGAACTGGATGTCGCGCTCGAACGCCTCGCCCTCGACCCAGAGCTCGGTGAGGTCGGCGATGCGGTACAGGCGCACCCCCGGCATCACGCGCTGACCCTCCAGCACGTTCTTCTCGAGGACGATCCCGGTGACCGGTGCCACCAGGGTGAGCGTCTTCGTCACCTCGTCCGTTCTCTCGAGCCTCTCGATTTGCTCCGGCGTGATGTCCCAGTAGGCCAACCGACGGCGCGAGGCATCCAACATCGTACGCGCGGCGCTCCAGGATTCCCCCGCGCTCGAGTCGATACCCGCGGCGAGCCGCTTCGCCGTGAGAAGCTCCTCCTGGGCCGCGACGAGTTCGGGGCTGTAGATCGTGAGGAGCGGCTGGCCCTGGCGGACGGTCTCCCCGGTGGAGGCCACGAACAGCTCCTCCACGAAGCCCTCGATCTTGGGCGTGATGTCGGCGACGTTGGGCTCGGGAGCCTCGATTCGGCCGACGGTTCGGATGGATCGGGTCAGCGTCGCACGCTCGACGCTGACGTAGACGACCCCGAGGGCTCTTTCCTGCTCGGCAGACAAGTGAACGGGCTGCCGGTCCGAGGCCCCGCCGGTGCCGGACGCCTCCGGCGTGGCCCCTCGATGGGCCGCATGCCCGTTCGCGGGCTCCTCGGCCGGGCCGTCACGCCTGCAACCGAGCGCCAGCGCGGCGAGGAGCAGCCCGATGGTGCCGACGGTCCGGCTGACGTTGAAATGGCTCATTGCGCACCTCCGAAATCGGAGCCGACGAGCGCTTCCAGCTCCGCCACGGCCCGCTGATACTCCGCCGACCACCGCACGCTTTCGATCTCGAACCGGTTCACCGTGAGCTCGTTCTGGACGAGGGTCATGAAATCCACCTTTCCCACGCGGTACGCGGAGAGGGCCGATTCGACGGCAGCTCGCGCTTGCGGCAGTATCGACGTGGCGTAGAGCGACAGCAGCTTGCGGGCGCGCTCCGCCTCGGCGCGCTGCTCGGCGATGCGGGCGAACGTTTCATTGTAGAGATCGAGGACCCTGGCCTCTTGCTCGGCCTGCAGCGCCGCCATCTCCCGACGGAGGGGCAGGTGGCTCTTCCCGGCCCAGAGCGGCAGGCTGATTCCCACCATGAAGGAGAGCCAGTCGTTGTACTGGGGCCGCTGGGAGTAGGCGACTCCGACCATGAAGTCGGGGTAGGCCGCCCGCCCGGCCGCCCGATAGCCTGCCGCGGCGGCCCGCGCCCGCCCGCGGGCCGCCTGCAGTCCGGGTCGCTGCGCGTCGGCCAGCTCCATCAGCGCTTCGACGGACGGCAGCTCGGCGCCGGGAGATGGGAGCTCCAGGCGACCGATCGCCGCGGTGGCCTCTCGTCCGAGCAGTGCGTTGAGCCTCGCGGCGGTGGCGAGGCGGTCCTGCTCCATCACCGTGATGTCCTCCGTCATCGACGCCACGGCGACCTGGGCCTGGAGCACATCCTGCTGCAGGCCTTCGCCGACGGCATACAGGGTAGAGGATACATCCAGAAAGTCGCGCAGCAGCTCGCGCGTGTTCTCCATGATGAGCAGTGCCCGGTCCATGAAGGCGAGTCGATAGTAGACGGCCTTGACCCGCGCGATCAGCAGCTCCTCGGTTTCCTCGGCCTCCAGTAGTCCGGCGCTGGCGAGCAGCTCGGAGCGTTCCTCCGAGAACCCGAGCTTTCCGGGCCACGGAAGCCGCTGCGAGAGCTCGAAGCGGTTCTGGAGCATCGGTTCAGCGGTGGATCCGAAGTCCTGGATCTGCCGGTTCATGAGTGAAAAGCCGAGAATCGGGTCGGGCAGAGCGCCGGCCTGCGGCACGCGCTCGGCCACGACATCGGCCCTCAGCCGCGCGGCATGCAGCGCCGGGTTCGCCTCCCTTGCGAGCCGCACGGCGTCCTCGAGCGAGAGCTGATCGACCTGCGCCTGTGCGTGTGCCCGACCCGTGGCTGTCGCCGCCAAGACGATGCACAGCGCCAAAGCGGGTCGTATCCGCATCGGTTGCATTCCTCGCGATGCTCCTCCCGGTGCTCGTCACCGGGTTGATTGTCCTTGTCTATGTCAGGGGAAGGTCTTGGATCGCGCCTTCTCTGAGCGGTGGCTCGGTTGTCCCGCGCTCACGGACGCGACCGCGATTCAGGCTCGGGGAGGGGGCGTTCCGTGGCCGAGGGCGGCGAGCTGGACGAACCAGCCGAGGCTTGTGCCTTCGGCTGCTGGCTCGTCGGGGAGAGATGCCGGTACGGGCGTGATCGCCTCAGCGACGCTCAGGCCGCAGTGCAGCGTCGTCACGCAGGATTCCGGGGTCTGCGTCGCGGGTGACGATGGTCTCTCCTCGTCGACTGCCTGAAGCTCCGCGGAAGACGGCGGAGGCCCGTGTTTGGCGGACGCCGCCGCGAGGCCGTGGTGCAGGTCCCGTGTTTCGCCCGGGTCCGCGTCGGGCGAGCAGGCAGGTTGTCCTGCCGCCCCTGTCTGCACGGCGACCACGACGAGAAGGAGGGCAGCGCTCAGCCGCCGGCGAGCGCGGCTCATGCGAGGTATCGGTGGAAGAGCTCGACGAGCTCGGAGCGGACCTGGGTTGCGGAGTCGCCACCCATCTCCAGCGCATGGGTTGCGCAATGCTCGAGGTGGTTGGCCAGAAGGACCTTCTCGGCGGAACGCAGTGCCGAGTGCGCTGCCGCGAACTGCTGCAGGATGTCGGGGCAGTACCGCTCATCCTCCACCATGCGGCGAATGCCCTCGATCTGGCCGCGGACTCTCGCGAGCCGGTTCAGGAGATCCCCCTTCGTCGGCTCGGCGATGCCCATCGCATGCGGGGGGCAGGCCGAATGACTGCTCATCGAGTTCGCTTGGCTGATACCATACCCCTGTAGGGTATACTGCAAGCCTCGGAGTGTCAAGTGCTGGCGTGTCCAGTGGAACCGTCCGCTGGGCCTCGTCGGTTCCTGATCAGCCTCTCTCCCTGCGAACCTCGTCGACCACCCTGCAACGGTGCCACGGAGGCTGAGCAAACAGACGACCGGTAACATATCCGGCGCGGCCGGGCGGTGCATGAAGGTCACGGAGCACTACGATGTCTCCGATCGGAGTGGTTTTTCCCACGGCGGGCGGCGGGTAACGCCCGACGGCGGCTCGGCACGACGGCCGCCATGTTCTGCTGGGTGGAGTGTTAACACTCCGCGGACAGAGGAACGACAAAGCGGGAGACAGATGCGATGCGATCGCGGACGGCTTTTCTTGGCCTGCTTCTGGTGGCAGCGGTGGTGCAAGCCGGTTGTGCCCGGATGGACGGGACGGTGGAGGCGGAACCTGAGGAAGCGAACGCTTTCTCCTACGACGAGGCCGCCATGCCGCACGCAAGACCCTGGACCCTCGAGGAGTTCGAGAACAATCCGGAGGAGTTCCAGTTCGCGATCATCGGCGATCGCACCGGGGGTGCGAACGTGCAGGGCACGTTCGCACTGGCCATCGGCCAGCTCAACCTCCTGCAGCCCGAGTTCGTGATCAACGTGGGCGACATCATCGAAGGCTATGCGGAAGACCCCGCAGAGCTGAGTGCCATGTGGGAGGAGGCCGAGGCGATGATCGCCAAGTTGAACATGCCATTCTTCTTCACGCGCGGGAATCACGACGTGAGCTTCCCGGGAGGCAAGGAGGCATGGCGCGAGAGGCGAGGTCCCAACTACTACCACTTTGTCTACAAGGACGTGTTGTTCATGGTCCTTGACAGCGAAGACAGTCCGCGACCGGAACCGCCTCCGGAGATCAGGGAGCTGACCAAGGTCTACAAGCGACTGCAGACCGAGGATCCTGAAGCGGCGCAGCGGATGCTCGCCGAGTTCATGAGCGACGATGCCATAGTTGCTGCGCTCGGCCGGCCGGTCGAGTTTCCGGAAGACCAGATGGCCTGGATCGAGAAGACGCTGAGGGAGCAGGCCGACGTGCGCTGGACGTTTCTCTTCATGCACGAGCCCTGCTGGGAGAACCCGTCGGGGAGCTTCAAACAGATCCAGGCGCTGCTTGGAGACAGGAAGCACACGTTCTTTGCGGGTCACCTCCACTACTACGACTACGACGAGATCGATGGTGTGGAGCACATCACGCTGGGACCCGCCGGTGCGTCCTGGCACCACGACGGTCCGGGAAACGTGGACCATCTCGCCTGGGTGACGATGACGGATGAGGGTCCCCAGATCGCCAACATCGCCCTCAAGGGCATCTTCGACCGCAAGGGCCTTGATCCTTCGCTCTTCGGGGCCTATGACCGGAAGGGACCATCGCAGTAGTTTGGCTCGGCTCGAAGCGAGCCCGGCATCGGATGGGCGGCGTAGAGCACGCTCAAGAAACAGGATAGAGAAGGGAGCACAGATGAAGACGGTCCAGATGGTCCTGACGACGGCTTTTCTGCTGGGTTTTCCTGGCCTGATCAGCGCTCAGAGCGATGAGGAAAAGGAGCGGCAGGAGATCAACGCCATGGCCAAGGAGACCCTCGACCGGCTGTTCGCGGAGAATCCCGGTTCGAATGCGCTGTACGACAAGGCCTACGGGTACGCCGTGTTCACCGGAACGCAGACCTCCTTTGCCCTCTCAGGAGGACGCGGAAAGGGCGTGGCGGTGGCGAAGGCGAGCGGTGGGCGCACCTACATGAAGGTGGCTTCCCTGGGCGCGGGGATCGGTTTCGGGATCCAGAAGCTGAAGACGGTCTTTTTCTTCGAGACGAAAGAGAAGTTCGACACCTTCGTCCAGGGCGGCTGGGAGGGCGACACGACGGCCAGCGCGGCGGCCGGAGAAGACGGGTCCGCGGCGGCCCGCTCCTTCACGAACGGAATGGCCTTCTACCAGCTCAACGACAAGGGGCTGATCGCCCAGGCGAGCGTGAAGGGCACGAAGTACTCGCAGAACGACAAGCTGAACGCCTCGGGCGGGAACTAGCGACGACTCCCTCGCGAGCAGGGAGCGAACGCTGCGCGCGCTCAACCTCGGGCGGCTCCTGCGCGGTGGGAGGCGACGGGGCAGCCACGCGCGGACCAGGACAGCAACGAAAGGCGATCCGGATGCGTAAGGGGAAGGCACGGTGGAAAGACAGCGGGCCCGTGACAGCTTCGGCCGCGGCGCTCATGGCGACCCTCCTTGCAGCCGGCGGCGTGCGCCAAGCGGTCGCCCAGGAGGCCCAGCCTCCCAGAGAGGCGATCGAGAAGCTCTATCCGGGGCACCCCTACTCCCCCAACGCGGGCGACGCGATCCCGACGAAGGTGTACTGGGGAGACACCCATCTGCACACGGCCGTGTCGATGGATGCCGGTGCGTTCGGAGCGCGGCTCAGTCCAGAGGATGCCTATCGCTTTGCCCGCGGGGAGGAGGTGATGGCTTCCAGCGGCCAGCCCGTCCGGCTGGCAAGGCCGCTCGATTTCCTCGTCGTGGCCGACCACTCCGACAACATGGGCTTCTTCCCGGACCTGTTGGGCCGGAATCCCGCTCTGCTGGCCCATCCCATCGGCCGCCGCTGGTTCGACATGATCCAAGGAGGGCAGGGGGTGGACGCGGCCCTGGAGATCATCGACATGTTCTCCAAAGGCGAGTTTCCCGAGGAGCTCATCTACCGACCCGACAGCAACCTGTATCGCAACGCGTGGGGGCGGACGGTGGCAGCGGCGGAGCAGTTCAACGATCCCGGCCGCTTCACGGCCCTCATCGGTTACGAATGGACCTCGCAGGTGCCGCCCGGCGACAACCTCCATCGCGTCGTCATCCTGCGCGACGGCGGTGATAAGGCGAGCATGACGGTTCCGTTCACCACTTATCCGCCGACCGGGAGCCGCGACCCGAAGGACCTGTGGGTGGCCCTGCAGGAGTACGAGACGCGCACGGGCGGGCAGGCGCTCGCCATCCCGCACAACGGGAACCTCTCCAACGGCCTGATGTTTCCGGAGATCGACCCGGAGACGGATCGGCCGCTCACCCGCGCCTACGCGGAGACGCGTCGGCGGTGGGAGCCCCTCTACGAGGTCACCCAGATCAAGGGCGACGGCGAGGCTCATCCCTTCCTGTCGCCCAACGACGAGTTCGCGGACTACGAGACGTGGGACAAGGGCAACCTGAACCTGAGCGTCGCCAAGACCGACGACATGCTGCAGTACGAGTACGCACGCTCCGGGTTGAAGCTCGGGCTCCGGCTCGAGGACGCGCTCGGGGTGAATCCCTTCCAGTTCGGCATGATCGGGTCGACCGACAGCCACACCGGTCTCGCGACCGCCGATGACGACAACTTCTTCGGCAAGCAGTCGGGCAGCGAGCCGTCCGCCGAGCGCACCCGCCATCCCTTCATCAGCACCGACCTCGCGACGATCATGAGCTGGGAGGAGGTCGCCTCGGGCTATGCGGCCGTGTGGGCTCGCGAGAACACGCGCGAGGCCCTGTTCGACGCCATGATGCGGCGCGAGACCTACGCGACCACCGGTCCCCGGATGATGGTGCGCTTCTTCGGCGGCTGGGACTTCGGGCCGGGGGACGCCGACACCCGGCGTCCGGCCGTCGCGGGCTACCTGAAGGGGGTCCCCATGGGCGGCACGCTGCCGGCGGCCACCGGAGAGGCCAGCCCGAGCTTCCTCGTGTTCGCGCTGAAGGATCCGATCGGCGCGAACCTGGACCGGATCCAAATCATCAAGGGCTGGCTGGATTCGAACGGCGAGTTGCGGGAGCGCGTATACGACGTTTCCGTTTCCGACGGCCGCGAGATCGGGTCCGACGGCCGCGCCCGGACGCCCGTGGGCAACACCGTCGACGTCGCCAACGCGAACTGGACCAACAGCATCGGCGATCCGGAGCTCATCACGGTCTGGAC
>CP070670.1:2690817-2693756 GCA_020351855.1 Gemmatimonadota bacterium | reverse complement strand
TCCTCCATCCCCTGCCGGGCGGCCTGGCCGTGGGCCAGCAGCCAGTCGGGCTGGGCGTCGTGGAACGCGTTGCCCCGGGTCGCCCCGTCATCGCCGAATCCGAGGTTCGTATGACAGGTGCGGCAGAACACCTCCGTCGAGTGGCAGGACGAGCAGTCGGCCCGCACGGAGTAGGCGTCGGCCGCATGCCGCTGCAGGAAGTTGACGGGGTGGAACCCTCCGGCCGGCTCCGCCGACGGCACGGCTGCCACGCCGGGAGCCTCGTCCGCCTCCCGGGGCTCGTGCCGGGCCGACGGAACGGAGGGCAGCGGCGGCTGGCCGGTGCCCCTCAGCGCGTGGCAGTCCGCGCACTCGCTCTCCGCGTGGCAGGCGGAGCAGTTCGGCAGGCCGAGCGACGCCGCCGTGGCATGCTGGCTCGCGAAGGCGAAGGTGTGCCCCGGCGGCCTCAGCGCCCGCACCTGGACGCCGGCCGCCCCCCCCTCCACGGGCATCGGAAGCGAGGCAAGGAACGACGCTCCCTCGCCGTGGCACGTCGTGCAGCTCGGACGGGCGTGACAGTTCGCGCAGCTCCCGATCGCCTCGGCCGCCTCGGTCCCGTGCACGGTGGCCCAATCCGACCGCTCGTGGCTTGCCGGCAGCGGCCAGCGGCCGGGCCGGCCGGCCTCCAGGGAGGCGATGCGCGCGTCGGAGGGCAGGGCCGCGATCGCGTCCACCTGGCCCGCGTTCACATGGCAGCGCGAGCAGCTCTCCTGCGCGTGACAGAACGTGCAGTTGGCGTCCGCCGCCCCGGCCGCCGCCCCGTGCTCCCAGATGAACGCGTCACGCTCGTGGCCGCGCGGAGCCGGGAAACCGGCGATCTGGCTCGCCGTCAGGGTCGTCGCTTCGGCGAGCGGCAGGTGGCAGGTGGCGCACGCCGTGCCCGCCGCGAGGTGCGACTCGCCCTCGTGGCAGTCGAAGCAGGTCGTGGGCCGCGCCGCACCGACTTCCATGAACTCCTCGCCGTCCGGAAGGGCGTGGCACTCGCCGCACTCCATGTCCACCATCTCGGCGTGTACGGCGTGCCTGAACTTGAGGTTGGAGCCCCCCTCTCCGGGCTCCGCCCACTCGATCTCGTCCGGTTCGTGGCACTCCAGGCAGTCCGCCTCGGTCACGGAGAAGTAGGCGGAGGGCTCGCCCTCCGGGATGCCCGCGTGACAGCCCAGACAGCTGTTGAACACGTCTACGTGGATCTCGTGCGGGAAGAACGGCTCTTCCTGCGGCAGGCTGAGGAGCGCTCCGCCCGCGGCGAGCAGCGCGGGCCCGAGAAGGGCCAGACTGCGTGTGGAGGGCCTCATATGTCGCCTCCGCCGGCGACGCCGAACCGCCACTGCAAGCCGACGTACGCCCTGTTCTGCGTCCAATCCTCGTCCTGCGGCCGTTTGTCGTACGTGATTCGGTACAGCTGGTAGCTCCCGATGATGGCCAGATCGCCGAACGCGATCGAGCCGTCGATGCCGCCGCCGTTGACGAACTGCTCGCCCACTCGGAACTCGCCGAAGTTCTGAGTGGAGGTGCCGCGCAGGCCGACGTAGGTGCGCGGGCCGAAGGTCTTTCCGAAGGTCAGGTCGCCGCCGTACCGGACCGCCCCGAAGCCGGTGACGGCCCGGTACCCGCCGTCCGCATACCAGCCGTTGTTCCCCCAGGTGGCCCGACCGGAGACGGTCCATCCGTAGTCCTTGATCCCCGCGAACTCCGCTCCGGACTCCGTGTCCTCGTACTTCCGGTAGCCGCCGGCGGCCTCCAGGCTGAGGCCGAGCCGCGGCGAGCTCCAGCGCACGGAGCCCTTCGCCTCGTTGAACGCCACCGGGGAGAAGGCTCCCCAGATCGTCCACAGCTCGAAGAATGGGAGATAGCGCCGGCCCTGGACCGAGAAGTCGAAGCCGGCCGCGATCGGGGTCGTGATCGTCAGCCGGGCATCGTTGAAGTCGGCATAGGCCATGTCGTACTTGGCCTTCGCGTCGATCGACACGCGGCCGAGCAGCGCGCCCACGTCGAAGGCGAGCCGGTCGGTGTAGAGGGCGAGCCGGTCGGTGCGGATCTCCCGCTGGTAGAGGACGCTTCCCGCCAGCTTGCGCCCCCAGCGGGCTCCGACCTCGCCGCCGAAGATGAGGCCGCGGCGGTCCGGAGCGAAGACGTCCGCCTCCTGCATCAGGTCGCCGTCACGCGGCTCATCGATGTTCCGCGCCAGGCTCCAGCCGGCCCAGCCCTCCACCCACAGGAAGGGGAGGGTCTTCCAGAGGACCGCCGCCCCGTCGTAGTTGTACCAGCCGAGCGCGTTGGTCAACTGCTGCCGGCCACCTCGGATGCGCACGTGCCGCGAGTCCCAGGTCAGATAGGCGCTGAGCGCGTCGAACTTCTG
The DNA here is from genome assembly GCA_020351855.1 of Gemmatimonadota bacterium. GTDB lineage: Bacteria > Gemmatimonadota > Gemmatimonadetes > Palauibacterales > Palauibacteraceae. Next base: position 2,691,358 of record CP070670.1, on the reverse strand, counting down.
GCTGGCGCGGGGCCAGAACGGCACGCTGTCCGAAGTCCCCACCCGGCCGCGCAGGGCGACCGTCGCCGACAGGCCGCGCACTCCCCCCCACGCCGTGAACGCGAGCGTCTGATTGGTGGCCCAGAGCCCGTCGGTCCGACCCGAGCGGTACCAGCGACAGTAGTCGCCGATGGTGCAGGAGGCGATCGTCCCGTCCGCGAGCCGCCGGACGAGCCCTTCCCCGGGAACCTCGCTCTCCGGGAGGCTGTCCCGCTCCAAGCTCCGCATTTCCAGGTAACTGCCGTCGATCGTTACGGTGCCCCTCACGCCCTGGGCCTGGAGAAGCCCGACATGAAGCGTGAGTGTCAGAGCAACAGCGAGCCCCGCAACCCGGAATCCGCGACCGAACCGTCCCAAGCGAGCTATGGCCGACCTCCTGCCCACGACCGGGGTCGTTTCGCTTTAGACTTCCCGAATCAGGTGTGGATCGTCTCGGATCGTCCGGCCCTGCACCCGGCGTCCGGCAGACGGGTTGTCCCGCCCGGCCCGGACGCTCACATTA
>CP070670.1:2680081-2690717 GCA_020351855.1 Gemmatimonadota bacterium | reverse complement strand
GCCACCGTCATGTCGCCGAACCCGCACAGCCCGAACTCGGCTGCGCTGCCGAGCAGGAACGCTCGGATCTCCTCGTACGGCCGTCCGAAGACGAGCGCACGGTACCGGCCGACGGTGGTTGATCCCGGGATCGATCCCTGCCGGGCGGGGAAATAGGCCGCGGCGCCGTTCTCCACTACATAGGGCGCATCGAGCCCCATCGCCTTCTGCAGGGCCTCCACCTCGCTGCGCGTCTTGCTGGTCACGAAGATCAACGGCCAGCGTTCACGCGCGATCAGGTCGAGAGCTGGGCGGGCGCCCGCAAAGGAGTAATCCTCTGCGTCGAGAAGACTGCCGTCCAGATCCGTGAAGATGAGCAGATATCGGATGTCGGGCGTACCGTGTAGCGTAGTGACTATGGAGCGAGCCGAATGAAAGTGGTGGTGGCACTGGACTCGTTCAAGGGCAGCCTTCGCGCGAGCGTGGCGTGCTCCGCCGTGAAGCGCGGAATCCTCGATGTGCTCCCCGAGGCCGACGTGCGTGCGATGCCGATGGCCGACGGCGGCGAGGGAACGGCCGATGCCGTCCTCGCCGCAACCGGCGGCCGGTGGATTCCATGCGATGCGACCGGTCCGCTGCCCGACACGCGAGTCAAGGCCGGCTACGCCAGCCTTCCGGCACCGGTGGCATGGAGGGAATGGAGCGGTGCGGCCGCGGCCGACGGTCCGTCGGCCCTGGTGGAGATGGCATCGGCGAGCGGACTCGAGCTTCTCCCTGCGGCCGATCGGAATCCGCTGCGGACCACGACCTTCGGGACGGGAGAGCTGATCGGGGCGGCGACGACGGCCGGAGCGTCGCGTATCTGGCTCGCGATCGGCGGCAGCGCCACAGTCGATGGCGGGACCGGCGCCGCCTCGGCCCTCGGCTGGGAATTCTTGGATAAGAGAGGTGAGCCGATCGGCCTCGGTGGCGGGACGCTCGCGAAGCTCGACCACATCGCGCCCCCGCCTGCGCACCGATCGAAGCTCCCGCCCCTCGCCGTGCTCTGCGACGTGGACAATCCCCTGCTGGGCCCGCAAGGGGCAGCGCGCGTCTTCGGACCCCAGAAAGGAGCCGATGCGGGGATGGTCGAGGCGCTCGAGGCGGGACTCGCGCGCCTGGCAGACGTGATCGAGCGCGACCTGGGACGCGATGTTCGTGAGCTGCGCGGAGCGGGAGCTGCAGGCGGCTTCGGGGCCGGCGCCGTGGCGTTCTTCGCTGCAGTTCTCAGGCCGGGCGTCCAGGCGGTGATGGAGGCGATCGATCTCGAGCGGGCGCTCCAGGGGGCTGACTGGATCGTGACGGGCGAGGGACGCTTCGACGAGCAGTCCCTTCAGGGCAAGGTCTTCAGCGGCGTGTCGGGGCTGGCCCGCCGCGCCGGTGTCCCGCTTGCCGTGATCTGCGGCTCCAGCCCGTTCGCGCCGGCGGCCGCCCCGGCGCTCGGCATCGCTGAGCTGGAGCTGGCCAGCCCCTGGGGCCGGAGCTTCGACGAGATCGTGGACGAAGCGGAGGCGCTGCTGGCGGCCGCAGCTCGCCGGTTTGCGGCGAAATGCCTCGGGGATCGGTCTTCCGGTAAGGCCGATGAGCAGGAGTTTTAAATCGTTACTTTCATGGGTTTTCGAAGTATCAACGTGAAGCCGAACGTGAAGATCAGAAAGGCCACCAGCCAGTGCATCTCCCACCCAAGCAGCGAGACCCGGAACTCCGGGTATTCGACCGTGATCCGCCTCACGGCCGCCGCGCCCGGAAGCGGCTCTTCGACCGGATACACGAGCTGCTCCAACAGACTCGCCGATGGCCGCACGGGCGAGCGACGCGCGATGCCACCCGTCGCATCGATCCCCTTCTCGTAGGCCTGCCCTCCGGCTTCGACCCGCACCGCATGGCTCCCGGGCTCGGTGACCACGATCCTCCAGTTCGCTTCGCCGGTCGTCGGGATCCAGAGGAGAGGGGCGTCCTGCGCGATGCCCGGTCCGGGATCGAGCGAGAGAGCCTCCGGCAGCCGGTTACCAGCCAGCTGTGCCTTCACGATCGTTTGCTGTCCCGGCTCGAGCCCCGCGTAGGCATAGCGGAACTGAAGCTGGGCTACGAGAAGAAAGAACGGGATCAGCATCCATAACAGCGGCGGCAGCGACAGGCCGAAGTAGCGCAGGCTCTGTTTCAAGATGTCGAGCTGCGCCCTGACGATGGCCCGGGCATCGTCACGGAACAGCCGAATCTCGTACACGCCCGCGTGCAGCAGCTGCTTGGCGCGCGCCAACCGGTCCTGGTTGGAGGTGGCCTTGAAGACGAGAAGCATGCCGACGCTGGTGCCGAGCGACAGGATCGCGATACCGACGACCGGCGGAAGGCCCCGCAGGGGCAGGAGCAGCAGGTCGAACGCTCCGGTCAGCCAGCGGTTCATCAGCGTCACGAGATGTAGCCCAGACCCTTCAGGCGTTTCCGGAGCTCCTCCTCGCTATCTGCATCCTCGAGCTGCGCGAGTTCCCGCTCGAGCGCGTGGGTGATGAACTCCTCGACCGACGAATAGCCGGCGACATCGGCACAACGCTTCACGCGCTGCAGAAGCTGCCTGTCGAGCTTTACACGTGATCCGAGCACTCTAGAGTCCTTCCTTTCCGGTGAGGGCCCCGCTTCACGCCGCGCGGCCCGCTACTCCGCGCCCATGAACGCCTCCCCGAGCCCGAACTCGGCCAGCAGGGCTGCCCTGAGCTCGCGGAGCGACCGGGCCGGCCGCTCCAGAGGACGATTGGAGAAGAGCACCCCGGGGACCACTTCGTGATCCATGATGTGATCGCCGCTCCACTTCTCCCGGTTGTCGACGAAGAGCTCGCGGGGGACCTTGCCGAGCGACGTGTCGTCCGACGCCCGTATCCCGCGTGCGTAACCGACGATCAGATCGGGACCGGCCTCCCGGGAGCCGCCGTCCTCGAAGATCTCGTCGCGCAGATACACCTTCGTGATGGCAGGCTCACCCGTCGCCGGGTCCGTGACCCGAAGCAGGCCGCGCCGGATCTCTTCCAGCAGCATGCGGCGCTGGTTCTCCGGAACGATGCCCAGCCGGTCCCTTCCGCGCAGGTTGAGATACAACCCACTGAAGCCCAGCCCGTACGCCTGCGTCCTCGACCAGTCGACGTTGCCGAAGTACTCCGCTTCGCCCTGGCGCTCCGGGTCGACCAGCGCGAGATAGCCGTTATCCTTGAGCCAGGTGTTGAGGTTGAACGAGCGACGCCAGGACGTGAATCCATGGTCGGACATGACGATCAGGGTGGCGTCGTCTCCCAGCCGGTCGAGCGTCTCTCCGACGATCGAGTCAGCCTTCACGTACTGCCGCTCGACCGCGTCCGCGAACGGGGCATCCCGAATCGGATCGTGCACGGGGTGCTCCGGGTCCATGGCGTGCCACATCACGTGGGAGACCTGATCCACAAAGCCGAAGTAGTAGAAGAGGAGCCCGTCCTCGAACCGATCCAGGAGATGCCGGTAGGTTCTCCGGAACTCCTCCGCCGCCAATTCCGTCTGCTCGAGAAACTCCGCCTCGTCCAGGATATCCGAGGTGAGGGCCTTCGTGTCCTCCGGCATGCCCTGCGTGTAGTAGCGGCCCGTGGCCCTCGCCAGCTCGGCGGCGAACGCCTCGGGTGTGGAGATGGGCATCGCCGGATCCAGCGGGTCGATGTTGACCGGCGTGACGTAGAGCGCAAAGTCGGGTCGGACCTGCTTGAGATAGAAGCGGACCTCGCCCCCGATTCCGTGGAGCGGGAGCAGCCGGAAATCGACCGGCAGCCAAGAGCTCCACTCCCCCTCGGCCAGCATGAGCTCGCGGTCGCCCAGCACCAGCTTCGCGACCGGCCGCTCCGGATCCACGTACACCGCGAATTCCGCGCTCGTCGGCTCGCCATCCACGCGAAACGGATTGGCCGGTCCCACGAGGCTCGCGCGCACCACCCCGTCCTCGATCCGGACCGGATAGACATCGCCGCCGGACAGGTCGCGCCCCCCGCCTCCGGACGTCGTGTAGTAGGAAAATGTGCCGTAGGTGCCGAGGATGTCCGGCGTTCCCATCCCGCTGAGCTCCCGGCTCGCCGAGCCGGAGGGTGGGAAGTTCGCGGGAATGCGCATGATCCAGGTCGGCACTCCCGCCTTTTCGAGCTCCTCCCAGAACGGCACGCCGCGGCGTAGCAGCTCCACCGTCCCTCCGCTCAGCGGAACCTGCCAGGCGCCGATCCGGATCACGCGTCCCGCCGCCTCCGTGCGGGAGGTCGAGAGATAGGGCAGCATGGTGGCCGGATCCCGGTGGATGAAGTCGAAGATCCCGTGACCGCCCGCATCGCGTCCCGTGATGAAGTCGGACCAGGCGACGGGACTCTGCGGCGGAATCGACGTCTGGAGGGGCGAGAATCCCCCGGCTTCGGCCAGTCGCGCCAGGTTCGGCAGGCGGCCTTCCTCCAACAGCCGAGAAGCGAGCGCGTAGTCCATGCCGTCGAAGCCGAGCACGACCACTCGCTTGCCGACCGTCGGGACCTCCTCACCACAGCCTGCCACGACGAGCGCCAGCGCCAGGGCAAGCGCCCGACACCCGACGCGGTGCGCGGGCCGATGCGTCATCATGCGTCCCCCTCCGCCGGAGCCTCCTCGGAGAAGAGCACCTTTCCGTCCATGTAGGCGGGCGGCTCCAAGCCGAACAGCCACAGCGCCGTCGGTGCGATGTCGATGAGCGCCGGGTCTTCTCGATCGATCGCACGGTCGCAGAAAAAGACTCCCGGCACCAACCGCGGATCGATGCCGTGGTCACCACTCCAGGCCTTCTCGTTGTCCGAGAAGATGGGGCCGGCGGCGACGCCCGTGGCCCCATCCCAAGAGATCCGGTAGCCGACGTTGTATCCGATCAGCATGTCCGGCCCGTTTCCGACGTACGGCCCCGAGTAGAGCGCCGCGGTGTCGAACACTTCCCGGATCGCGACATCCCCCGTCACCGGGTCTCGGAGGCCGCTCAGCTTCTCGATCAGCTCCCGCTTCAGGGCCTCCGCCTCCGGGCCGGGTGGGACGATGCCCTCCGCCTCCCGACCCTGCACGTTGAGGAACAGGCCGGTCAGGCCCAGGGCATAGGCTCTCGTGCGAGACCAATCCACGTCTCGCAGCCACTCGCTGGTGCCATCCGCTCCCTCCTTCAAGCCCAGGTAGCCGTTCTCGAGCAGCCAGGCGTTCAGGTTGATGCCTCGCCGGAACGAGGCAAACCCGTGATCGGACAGCACCATGAGCACATCCCCCTCCCCGAGGCGCTCCCGTACCCGGCCCACCAGGGCATCGTTGTGCTCGTACAGCTCCTCGATCGCATCCCTCTCCGGCGCCGGTTCTCCGTGCGCCGCCGCCGGATGGCCGGGCTCGAGATACCGCCAGAACATGTGCTGGATTCGGTCCGTCGCGTCGAACACGCAGACCACCGTGCCCCGCCGAAGCTTCTCGAGCGCGGCGAACAGCATGGCCTCCCGCTCCCGATCGATGTCGTAGGTGAGGCGCAGGAAGGTCCGGTCGTCGATCACGCCCTCGTTCAGCGCCCAGGTATCCTCGGCCAGCCCGAGGGTCGCGTATCTGCCCAGCTTCTTGGCCAGATAGGTGGCGTAGTACGAGGGGTGGGAGATCGGCATCGCCGGCTTCTCCGGATCGATGTTGATCGGCGTGAGATAGAGGGAGAAGTGCTCGTCCATCTCGGTCACCATCATCCGGCATATGCCGCGGACCTTGACGCCCGGCGCCGCGCGGAAGCCGAGCTCGATCCAGTCCGTGAGCTCCCCCGGACGCAGCTCGTGTGATCGCCCGTCGACCTGGACGGTCGCAGCCTCCCGTTGCCGGTCGAGTTCGATCACGAGGGGCAGGGAAAGGGGCGGGCTGCCCTCGACGAGTTCGTTGGCCGGACCCCGTACCGCGGTTTCGAACCGATCCGGGCCTCCATCCAGGAACACCCGAACGCCTCCTTCCTTGAAGCTCTGGTCGGAGGGACGCGTGGTGAACAGGGTGAACGTTCCCTGGGTTCCCTGCAGATCCGGGACGCACATCGCGGCCAGCTGCGCGCCGTAGAAGCGATCCGGCGGAAAGGTGATCGGTACGCGGAGCACCGCGCTCCAGTGGCCGCGCTCACCCAGCACCGACCAGAAGGGGCGGGAGCGCCGCAGAAGTCGGATCTCGGGCTTGCCGATCGGAACGCGGAAGCGGCCCAGGCGCAGGACCCGCTTGACCCCGCCGATCCGGACGGAGGACAGCAGGGGCAGGTAGGTGCGCCGGTCCCGGTCCAGGAAGTCGAAGATGTTGTGCTTGGCCGGGTGGGCACCCGTCGCGAAGGAGGACCAGGCCACCGGAGACACGGAGGGAAAGGTCGTCGCCAGTCGGTGGTAGCACCCCTCCTCGGCCAGTCGCCGGAAGTTCGGCAGACGGCCCTCTCCCATCAACCGATCGGTGAGCGTCGGATCCTGGCCGTCGAGCCCCACCACGACCAGCCGACGCAGTCGCGGCTTGGCGTCGCCCGCCCGCCGAATCATCCGCCACGCCATGCGGAAGGGCCACAGCAGGAGGGAGAACGCGGCCAGCACACCGGTGGCCAGCAGCGCGAGGAAAGAAGTCACGAAGACGAAACCCGCCCCCGGACCCACATAGCCAAGGGCAGTCGATGGCACGGCCATCAGAGCGACGATGCTCAGCGCGGCGGCAAGGCGCATCCGCGCTGGCCAGCCCCCCGAGGTCGCGTTCGCCCCACCCCGTTCGCTATTCTGTCTGCGATGAGCTTCCAGCGTGTCTATCGCCGCCTCCGATACGGAGAGCCGGTCGTCGTGGTCTCCGGACTGCCCCGATCGGGCACCTCCATGATGATGCAGATGCTCGCAGCGGGTGGCGTGCCGACCATCACGGACGATCTGCGACAGGCGGACGAGAGCAACCCGCAGGGCTACTACGAGCTCGAGAGGGTGAAGGAGCTCGACAAGGGCGGCGATACCGGCTGGATTCGCGATGCCCGAGGCCACGCCGTGAAGATCATTGCCTATCTGCTGCGATTCCTGCCGCAAGACCTCAACTATCGTGTCGTGTTCATGTTGCGCGACCTCGACGAGGTGCTGGCCTCGCAGGCCAAGATGCTGGTCGCCCGGGGCGAGAACTCGGAGTCCGAAGACGAGCGGATGCGCCGTCTGTTCGCGGGCCACCTCGCCCAATCCCGCAGGCTTCTTCGGGATCGGTCCTGCTTCCAATCCGTCGAGCTCCAGTACGGGGCCGTCCTCTCCGATCCCGAAGCGGCCGCGCGTCGGGTGGCGGACTTCCTCGGGCAGGGCCTCAACATCCGTGCCATGACCGCTGTCGTCGATCCCGACCTCTACCGGAACCGCGCCGCCGGGGACGCCTAGTCCGGCCGAGAGCGGCGCGGCCGCGCAATCCGACCGAATCCGAAGCGCCTACTGGATGTAGCCGAGCGATCTCAGCGTCTCCAGCTGCTCCGGCGTCAGCTGGACCTGATCGGGGGGACCAAACCGCCGGGCCAGCAGACGATGCGCCTCCCACTGCCTCTCCAGATACCTGGTATACTGCCGAACAAGGTCCGGGTGCTCAACATTCACGTTTCGGGTCGCGAAGGGATCCTTCTCCAGGTCGTACAGCAGGACGGGCGGCAGGTCGGGCCGGAGCGGGCGCGCCGCGCGCCAGCCCCCGGCGATCGGGGGCGGCGTGCCGTCCTCGTCCCACGCGCCGGGGTTGATGGCCATCGAGGCCCCCCAACGCCCGTCCACGACCTCGATGTGTCCCGTCAGGGCACCATCGCCTTCGAGCTCGGCCTGGAACTGATCGAGGATCACGGGCTGCTTCTCGAACTCGGCCTCGCTCAGCGTGCCCAGCAGGAGCGGGGCCAGCGAACGCCCCTGTAGAACCTCGGCCTGCGGCAGACCGACGAGCTCGAGCAGCGTCGGCAGCAGATCGATCATGGAGACCGGCGCCCGGAAACGCTGCCCGGCCGGGATCCGCTTGGGCCAGATGAAGATCAGCGGGATCCGCGTGCGGTACGAATCGAACAGCGCTCCCTCCTCGTCAGCCGGCTGGGGCTCGAGCAAGCCGCGGCCGAACCGGGAAAAGCTGCCCGCGGGATGGCCGTGGTCGGCTGCGATGACGAGCAGCGTGTTCTCCCAGGACCCCTCCGCTTTCAGGCGATCGACCAGCAAACCGAGCTGGTGATCGTTGTGTGCCATCGTCTCGTCGTAGAGATCCCTTTGCGTCGCGAAGAACCGCCTGGGCTCCACCCCCATGGCCTTCAGCCGCTCCCGGTAGAACACCAGAACATTCTCGAATCCGGGGCCGTCCACCTCGCGCAGGCCTCGCCACCACCGTTCAAAGCGCTCCCGCCGTTCCGGGTCGACCCACCGACCCGCGAACGGCTCGACCGGCTCGTGGGGCTCGTGCACGTCGGTGGTCTGGAAGTGGACCCAGTAGGGTCGGCCCGGATAAGCCGTCCGCCATCTCCAGTAGTCCTCGTGCAGTTCCGCCGATGCGGCCGAGTTGGGTTCGGCTCCGGCGTCCCGATACACGTCCAGCCCCCGCTGCAGGTCACTCAGCGTGAGCGCGAACGGATTCGAGGTAAAGGCTGCGGTCTGGAAGCCGGCGGCCCGGAACCGCTCCCCCATCGTCACGGCCTCAGCCGGAATCGCGTCGTTATCCGCCCGAAACCCTCCGAGCACGCTGTGGTGCAGCGACGTCATGAAGGAGGCCGTGGATGGCTTCGTCCACGCCGAGTTGCTGTAGGCGCGCTCGAACACGGCCCCGTCGGCTGCCAGCCGCGCGATATTCGGCGTCGTCTCTCGATCGTACCCGTACACGCTCATGTAGTCGGCGCCGGCGCCGTCGATCACATACAAGATGACGTTCGGCTTCCTCGCGACCGTGGAGCCGGACTCGGAGCCCGCGCCGGAGCCCCGACCCTCGCTCAGGATCGGGGCGCCCCAGAACGCCACCGTGCCGGGCGTCTCCGCATCCGCCGCGAGGGTAAGCGTGACTGTGCGACCGGCGAACTCGGAAAGGTCGATGGCAGCCTGCCCCCAGGCGTCGGGCGCGGAATGGACCGACTCGGAGAGGAGCGCTGCGCCGTTGCCGGCGTCCACCTCGACGCGGAAGGTCACCGGCTCCTCCTCGTGCAGCACGGCAAGGCCGACATCCAGGCGGCCCTTCTCGGGCACCCGCACGCGGTACGACACCCGGGCCGGCGCGTGGACGTACAGCGTGCGGCGGCTCTGGCGATCGCGCGTCAGCTCGGTGATCCCGTAGGGTCTTTCTGCGTACACCGCCGCCTTGGGAACCAGGGCGATGGACAGGATCTCGAACGTGCCGGGAGCACCCGCGCCGAGCGAGATGGCGAGGTCCCGCCACGGGTCTCGCCACGGCCCGAACCACGCCGGCGACCAGTCTGCCCGGATGCGGTAGGTGTGGACCGTCCCATCCCGGATGACGTCGGCATCCTCGCCCCAGTATTGCCAGGGCGTGGCGACGAAACTCTGCGTCGGGGCCTCTCCGTCCGCCCGGATATTGAAACCCAGTCCGAGGTCGGTGATGCCCCCTGCGGCGCGGGCCCGAACGAGAACGTGGCTCCAGTCGTCCCGCCTCAGCTGCGGCAGCTCCGCGTACACGGCGCCGCGAAACCCCCAGCCCCTGGGGTCTGTCTGCGCCTCGGTGAGCCGAATGAGTAGTGCGCCATCCTCCAGCTCGGTATCGGGCGCCGGGATATCCGGATCGAAGTGCTCGAACGGGCGCCACTCCGTGTCGGCGCCCCCGAAGTCCCATTCGATCGCCGCCGGGATGTCTGGCGGCGGCCGGGAGCCCTCGACCAGGGCGCGATCAAGGTGGCCGGCCAGATCCAGCGTGCTCTCGGTCGTGAGGACCGCTTCCGGACCCTCGCAGGCCGCACCCAGCAGGATCGCTGCAACCACGCCCCAGCCCCTCAGAGCACCGCAGGCAGGTCGTGCTGACCCACGAACCAGCGAGTGAGTGTGCAAAGCGTATCTCTCCCAGCCGGGCCGGCACCCCCTCGCCGAGGTGCCCGCAACACCGATTCGACCCCGCGGTCGGCTCAGGTAGTCGACCCCGTCGCAAGCTCCCTTGCTACGGGATGGGACCCTGTCGGCGCAAGTCCCTCGCCCCCGCGGTCGCGCCACACCCGATCTTTCTTGTAGAATACGAGGGTAATCCGGAAACGAACCCGATCCACAAACGATCATCGCGGATACCTCAGCGGCGAGAGAGCTCCATGTGGCCTTGCGCGCGCGTTCCTGGATTCAGGATGGTCCTCGCGGCCCTCATTCTCTGTGCCCTCCCCTCCTCGGCGACCGCACAGACGCGGCAGGACATGTGGTCTCACTATCGGGCCGCCGCCGATGTCCAAGCTGCGGTCGTGGCTGGGGATCTAGATGCGTCGCGGAAGGCCGCTGCCTGGCTTGCCAGGCACGAGGAAGAAGGCTTGCCGGGAGAAGCCGACGCGTTCGCGGAGGAGCTCAGGCGGGCGGCCGCAAGGGCGGCGGAAGCGACGACCCTCGTGGCGGCGGCCTCCGCCACCGGGCGGATCGCCGCCGCGTGCGGGTCGTGCCACCGGGAGCGCCGGCCG
>CP070670.1:2669607-2679981 GCA_020351855.1 Gemmatimonadota bacterium | reverse complement strand
GTTCGCGAAACTCGGGAGCATCCACCAAGAGCTCGATGCCTCCGTCCGGCCGCCCCCCTAGCAAGCTGCGCGGGAGGCGCGGCACACTCCGACAGCTGACCAGGACGGCCGCCGAGGCCACCGGGCGAGCGCTGGCAGCGGCGCCGGACTCGGCGCTGGCGGGCACGCCGCGACGTCGGTCCCTAACGACATGCCGGGTGAGGGTTGCGGCGACCGCGATCAGAATGACGCCACCCGTCACGAACAGAAGCACATCCGCGCCGAGCCCGAGCCACACACCGAGCGCCGCGAACAGCCACATCTTCGGGAACCGGCCGAGCAGGGTGGCCATCATGTATCGGCGCAGCGGGTAGTCCGTGATCGGCGCGATGAAGCGAACCGTCCAGTACGGCAGAATGGACCAGGCGCACAGCCATGTCGTGAAGAACGGCATCCGGCGGAAGAGGCGCACCGACAGGCGAACGACCCTGCTGTCCCGCAGGGAGCGCAACCGCTCCAGCCCGAGCAGTCTGCGGTACAGGTGGTAGTTGAGGAACTCCACGTACATGTTCCCCGCCGTGGCAGCCGCGGCCACGAGCAACGGTTCGTATACGCGTCCGAAGAGCATCACGATCGGCTCGAGGGTCGTCGGGAAGAACATGGACAGCGGTCCGTTGAGCCACAGCGATACGATGCAGAGACCGACGAGAGGAGCGGTGGCGGGCAGCACCAGGACGAGGACAAGGCCGGCCAGCCCGATCGCTCCCGTTCCGCGGAGGAGCCAGGTCGCGACTACGCTGCCCCGCGGACGGGTGAGCTCGTGCCAGAGCCACGCCGTTCTGCGCCCGGCGTGCTCCCGGAAGCGTGCGAGATGCGTGAACCACCCCGCTTCCAGGACGTCGGAAGAAATTCGCCTCGACTCGAACGCCATGCGCGTAGCCGACATCCCACGTACCTCCGAATTGACGGCGCAATGAGCCGTTGGCGCTCATACGCCCCCTCGCGAGAGGAGTGCTCTCCACCAAGAAAGGCGCAGAAAGGGCGTGTGACGGTCCATCGCCGGAGCGACTGAACGCGCTCCTGTCAGCGCTCGCCCGTGAAGCGCAGCGTTATTTGGAGATTTCCGCACGTCCACGAACCCTCTAAAGCAAGCTCATCACCGCTCAACACCCCCGTCATCGTGCCGGCAACCCCGCAGTCCGCTTCCACGCTCGGCACCGTGAAGCTCACGTTTCCGCTCGCATCGATCGACCCGGACACCACTTCGTCTTCCGTCGCCGCACAGAGAGGATCCCCGCCGTCGTCGACTGACGTCGACCCTGACCAGTCGGTGCCGGCCTGAGCCGAGATCACTATGCTTCCGGAGCATACGAGCTCGATCCGGTCGTTCGAATTCTCGCCTGCGCTGGTGAATGTTCCCACATACGTACCGCGTGCGTCTGGGATGCTGGTCGGCGGGCCCGCTGTTGCGGCATCATCACTGTTGCATCCCGCGAGAACGGGAAGAGAGACGAGCAGCGCCGCCATTCCGCCCCTCCCCCGATGACGAAGAGCCGATTTGGCTACGCCGAGGTTATTCATGGCTATCCTCCTCAAGCCGAGATTCGTCGCTGGTCACACCAGCTCCTACTGTTCACCCGACTCAGTTGCGCCAAGGGCGCATCGTGTGATCCTGCCAACGAAAGGCAAGCATGGGCGACCCCAAATCGGAGCCGCCCATCGCCAGCGCCTAGTTCTTTCACACTCGAGTCACTGCAAGCCCTTGTGGGCCGCCTGCGAGGAAGCGGGTCCAAGCGCCGCACCGTGCGTGCCGGCAGCGTGGCCTGTCAGGATGCTTCCCGCCCCGGAGATCAGATTGGGATCGACGACGCCGTCGCCGTCGCAGTCGTAATCGCCGTTGTTCACGACCACACTGCCTTGGCCAACAAAGACATTCGCCCCGGTGGACTCGTCAAACCACATTCCAAGGCCGTCCGCGTTGCCGTTCAGGTTGTTTCCGACGAGCCTGTTGCCACATGCATCCGACAGGAAGATGCCGGCCAGGCCCGATCCCGTGACCTTGTTGGTCGCGAAGATGTCGTCGCGAACCTCCGTGCCGCGGATGCCAGCGCCGACCGCATCCCGGATCTCGTTCTCCGCGATCCGGTCGCGATCGGTCAACCTCAGCGAGATCCCGTTCGCCCAGGGGCCGATGACCTGGTTCTTCCTCACGACGACGTCGGCTCCGTCGCGGATGCGAATTCCTCCGAAGTCCTCGCCGGTCGAGGGCTCGGTCGCGATGACCACGTTTCGCTCGATCCGCATTCCGTCCGTGCCTTGCTGCAGGTGAACTCCGGTGGAGGACCCAGCGGAGGTGAAGCGATTAGCAGCGACGATTGCTCCGGGTGAAGCGGCTGCGATCATGCACCCTATCTCGCCGCATCCGACGATGTTGTTCTCGAACCGGAGTCCGTCGGCGAACGCTGCTCCCACTCCCCAGAACATCGCGCCCACGAAGTGATTGCCCACGACCTCGCTCTCGTACACGCCATCGAGCAGGTGCAGCGACCGATCCCACGGACCCATGACATGGTTGTCACGGATCAAGAGTCCCACGTCGGCGTTGCCCATGATGCCCCAGCCCGCCGGTCCGTCGGCGTGGATGGTGTTCCGTTCCACGGTCACGTTTCGAAATCCTCCCACCTGGATGGCTGCCGCCGTGCCGCCAGGGGTCACGAAATGGTTGTCATGAACCCGTCCACCGGTCTCTCCGTAGCCGGCTCCGGCGAGGAACACGCATGAGTTGGAGCTACAAGACAGGTCGTTGTGCGCGATCTCAACCTCCTCGGCACGCTCGTCGGGACTGCCACAGACGTCCCCGACGGGTCCGAAGCACGCCAAGGCAAGCACAGCGCCGTCCAAAGCCTCGCTGGCGTCGAGCACCAGGTTCTCGATCTTGACCCCGCGGCCCCGCACGATGAACAGCCAGTTGACGCCTACGCCGGGTTCTGCGGCGATGCCGGAGCCGGGCGTCGCACAGGTGAACACATGGCCGTCCGTGTCCGCATTGATATCAGCGGAAATCACGATCATCCCTTCAATGGCGATCACGCTGCCGGGAGGTGCCCCGGTATGAGCGTCGTGCAACGATTCCACGTCGTCGACGATGTAGTCCGGGTTGGCCGGACAGGATCTGACCTGGGCCGGCCGGATATCCGCGAGCGGCTGTTCCGCGAGCCCCAGGGGCTCGACGGAACTTTCGGAGCAGGCCGCAGCCAGGGCCGCAGAGGCGACGGCGGCCCCCATGAGGGTGAGCATTCTGCTGTCCGCACCCAGATCTGCTGCTATGCGCTTCCACATAGCGACCTCCTCGGCTTTTCAGAGCCGCATTGCAGGGAGAGGCCACCCGGAAAACCCATCCACCCGGAGTGCGGACGGCGCACGCCACGCTCGCGACCGTTCGGCAGAAACGGCACCGTCACGCGGTTGCATGTTTGCCAGAGAGAAAGGCGGAGGAACGCGCCCGACCGGTCCACGGTCCCCGAGGGACCACGTTCACAGCTTGAGCGAGAGTGCGAGGAGCACCGAGCCGTCTCGACCGACGCCCATGGCCACGGGTGGTCGCTGGGCAGTTACATCTTCCCAGCGGTCGGTCTTGTTCGCAGCCCCGATGCCAGCGCCAATGCCGGCTCCCAGCGGCGCCAAGAGCGCCCCCCCGATCAATGCGTACTGCAGATCGGCGTCATCTGGACTGCCTTGGTCGTCGCACTTACTGCCGCCGCACAGGAGTGCCGTGGTGCCGAAGCCTGCGACGAAACCTGCGATGGCCCCAATCCACGCCCCCTTCCCCATATTGGAGCGTTTGCCAAGACTCACTTCCAGCTTCGAGATCTGGCTGCGCGGAATGGCTCTCTGTGTCCCTTTTCCAACATCGAGCACCAGGGTTTGCAGCTCCCAAGTGGCGACCGCTCCAGTTAGCACCACCTCCTTCGATTCGGTCAGTACGCCTCCTCCGCGGCGTTGCGAGACGAGAACCTGCTCGCTCAAGGTCACGCGCACCCGCGTCCCGGGCTCGGGCTCCGCTTCCTGAGCCAGCAGGTGCGGTGCGAGGATGAGGGCGAGCGCAAGGGTGGGAGCAAAGCCTCGGGGAACCATCACGGAGACCTCCTGGCTGCTGGCGTGCCAACAGCCCTGCGGGAGGCGAGGGATGGCATGCGGCTCGGCCGGTTGCGGCCCAAGGAGACCCCTCGTGTGATGCCTCCCGCGATAGTATACTATTTCGTATGTAACATGCGCAATCGTATGGATGGGCGCCGATGCGTATAGCCAAGTTTCTAGAGGCTCATGACTGGCTGGATGCCGGATTGGAGCTTCTGCGGGTCCGAGGGATCGGCGGTGTGCGCGTGGATCCGCTGTGCCGACGTGTCGGGGTCACCAAGGGCAGCTTTTACCACTACTTCGCCAACCGAACGGCCTTCCGAGAGCAACTGATCGAGCGCTGGCGAGAGATCACGATGCCGCAACCCGAGCAGGTGGCCGCGCTTGCCCGACGCGGCTCGCTGGAAGACCGGATCCGCGCGATGCTCGATCATATCCGGGAGCACGATCTGGGTCGCTACGACCTGGCCATGCGGACTTGGGCGAAGGAGGACACACAAGCGAGGCAGGCTGTGGAGGCGGTCGATAGGGTGCGCCTATCTGCGACATCGAGGATGTTCGAGGCCGACGGCTGGGCGCGGGAGGCGGCGCTCGAGCGAGCGAGAATCCTGTTTTACTACATCGCGGGCCGGTATGAGGTCGAGGGACGCGCGCCAACGCCCGAAGAAGGGGCAAGGGTCGCCCAGATGCTGGCTCGGACGGAGGGCGGCTGCGGGTAGGCGACGCTCCCGGTGCCTGACAACCCCCCAGCCCCCGATTCGAGCAAGGATCCCGGCCTCTTCTTGCGAGCGTTACAGCTCCGCGCTCTTGTAGATTGGCCCCACGGCCGCCAGATCGGCCTCGAACTACCCTCCGAAGCGGGCAACCTTACAGGGAGGTTCCCATGGGCAAGTCGCTGATCCGGGTGGGGGCTGTCGTTGGCCTCCTCGCACTGGGAGCCTACTTCGGTGCCGCGTTTCTCCCGCTGCCGGCGAGGGTCGCCTACACGCTGGTGTTCGCCATGGGTCCGCTGCTCGCCCTGAGCTTCCTCGGCATGCACGAGGCCCTGGCCGCACACCGCAGAAGCATAGCGGCGTACTTCGGGTGCGCTCTCGGCTTTGCGGCGGGCGTGCTGGTCAACCTGATGCTCGTCATTCAGGGGGCGAACAACATTCTCCGCGAAGAGGCCCATGCGGGCCTCGAGCCGCCCGCTGCGGAACAGGCCGAGACGATCTGGAGATCCGTCAACCGCGTGCAGTTCTCGATCGACGTGTCGTGGGACATCTTCATCTGCCTGGCGGGCCTCTTGGTCGGGATCGCGATGCTGTCCCACCCCAAGTTCGGGAAGCTCCTCGGCTGGTTCGGGATCGCGTCGAGCACGCTGCTGCTGGCGCTCAACCTGTACACGTTTCCGATTGCTCCGGCCTACGCGGGGCTCGTCGACCTGGGGCCGCTGGTGGCCCTTTGGTATGGCGTGGTGTTCGCCCGGATGCTGTCCGTGCGCGACTGGAGCGAATCAGCCCGGCACGCCCCCCCTGCTCCCGACTGACGTCGGCGCCACCGGGCAGACCTAGCCGGCCGCCTCGATTCGCTTCGTCAGGGCCGGCACCTCTCCCAGGAGGCGGGCATACACGGCAAGCTGCCCTCGGTGGTACATCTCCTGCGCAATCCCGTGGTTCAGCCACGCGAGACGGGTGCCGCGCTCGCCGTCGAACCGCTCGATCGTTTGAAGCATGTGGACTTCGCCCGCCTCGCGGAACCGGTCGACCCCCTCCCGGAGCGTCGTGCGGAGCGCCGCCAGCAGCTCCTCCCGATCGGTGAGGTCGAGAAGCTCCCCGGCGTGATGCCTGATCAGCTCGGGCCACGGGTGCCGCCGAAAGTCCGTGTCCTCCCGGCACAGCTCTCCCGCCATCATCTGGGCGACCTCCAGGATGTGAACCGCCATCTCCGCGACGCTTCGCATTCCCGGTACGGGGCGAGCCGCGAAGCGATCGGCCGGCAGATTCTCGAGCTCGTCGATCACGCCTTGCCGGGCGTCGGCCCACGCCTCCAGTGTTTCGTCCAGGATGCTCTTGAACATGGTCGACCCAACCTCTCACCAAGTGTCGGACGCTGAAGTGATAGCCTCGAGGATTCGGCAAACGCGATCTAGCGATTCGAGTCGCGGGCGGCCATGCCCTCGTGGGCTGACCCGGAAGCGACCGCAGGGTGCGAGGTCCTACGCCAGCAGACCAGGAGAGACGCCATGGTGAATCGGCGGGAGTTTCTGAAGGTCGGCACGCTCGGTACCGCGGCGGTCGCAGCGGGCGGATGTGCCCCGAGGGAACGCGCCGGCCCAGCCGGCGAGGAGGGAGCCGGTGAACAAGAAGCGTTCAACGAGCCGTTCGTCATCGAGGAGGCGACGGTGGCGGATCTGCAGCGCCAGATGGAGAGCGGCGAGCGGTCCGCCGGGGAGATCGCCTCGCTCTACCTGGAGCGGATCGAGCGGCTCAACCGGCGGGGCCCAGAGCTGAACGCCGTCATCGCGACGAACCCGGAGGCGCTGGAGATCGCCGAGCGGCTGGACCGGGAGCGGGCCGGAGGACGGTCGCGGGGTCCCCTGCACGGCATCCCGATCCTCGTCAAGGACAACCTCGACACCGCGGACCGGATGGCCACCACGGCCGGCTCGAAGGCGCTGGAGGGAACCGTCGCCCCGGAGGACGCCTTCGTCGTCGCTCGCCTGCGGGAAGCCGGCGCGGTGATCCTCGGCAAGGCCAACCTCAGCGAGTGGGCCAACTTCCGATCGGAGCGCTCGTCCAGCGGGTGGAGTGCCGTGGGCGGGCAGACGCGCAACCCGTACGCCCTCGACCGGAACCCCTGCGGCTCCAGCTCCGGCTCCGGCGTCGCGGCGGCGGCGAACCTGGCAGCGCTCACCGTGGGCACGGAGACGGACGGCTCGGTCGTCTGCCCCTCCAACGCGAACGGGATCGTGGGCGTCAAGCCGACCCTGGGGTTGGTGAGCCGCACGGGCATCGTCCCGATCTCCCATAGTCAGGACACCGCCGGGCCGATGACGCGAACGGTGCGGGACGCGGCCATCCTGCTCGGCGCCATGTGCGGCATGGATCCCCGTGACCCGATCACCGGGGAGGGCAGCCGGCGGGCGGAGGCCGACTACACGGCCTTCCTGGATGAGGCCGGTCTGAACGGCGCGCGCATCGGCGTGTGGAGGGACCGCTTCGGGTTTCACGAGCGCGTGGACGCCGTCCTGGAGGAAGCCATCGGGGCGCTGCGGGAGGGCGGCGCGGAGGTCGTCGATCCGGCCGACATCGAGCTGCCGCGGGAGGTGCGCGACGCCGAATACGAGGTACTGCTCTACGAGTTCAAGTCGGATCTGAACGCCTACCTGGCCCGCCGCGGCCCCGATACGACGGTTCGCACGCTGGGGGCGCTGATCGAGTTCAACGAGTCCCACCGTGACGAGGAGATGCCGTACTTCGCCCAGGAGATCTTCTACAAGGCGCAGGAGAAGGGGGCCCTCACGGACGAGGCGTACCGGCAGGCACTGGAGACCTCGAAGCGCGGGTCGCGGGAGCAGGGAATCGACCGGACGATCGGAGAGCACGGGCTCGACGCCATCGTCGCTCCCACGGGAGGACCGGCGTGGGTGACGGATCTGATCAACGGCGACCACTTCGGAGGCGGCAGCTCGTCCGCCGCGGCGATCGCCGGATACGCCAACGTGACCGTCCCGGCAGGCTTCGTGTTCGGGCTCCCGGTGGGCCTCTCCTTCATCGGTCCGGCCTTCAGCGAGCCGACCCTCCTCCGGCTCGCGTACGCCTTCGAGCAGGCCACCAAAGTCCGCCGGCCGCCCCGCTTTCTGCGGACGGCGGATCTGCGCGTGGCCTCCTGATCGATATGGGGCGCCCGTGTCCGCTCGTGCCCGATTCCCGCGCATCACGAACCGGAGGGAGGCGGGATGCGCTGGGAGCTTTGTCGACCGGACCCACGAGAACGGACAGGAGATGATGCGAACGACGCACGCGGAGGTCACGGGACACTACACGATGGGCGGACTCGGGGACCGGATCCTCGGTGCGCTGAAAGCGGCCGGCAAGGACCTCGACGCGCTCACGGTCGATGACCTGGCGCCGGTCGACGAGTTCCACATCCGCGGACGAGCGGCGACCGAGGAACTGGCCCAGTGGGCGGATGTCCGGCCGGACCACCTCCTGCTCGATGTGGGCTGCGGCCTCGGCGGGACGGGCCGCTATATGGCAGCGAACTTCGGATGCCGGGTGGTCGGGCTGGATGTGACGGAAGAGTACTGTCGGGTCGCGGAGATGCTCTCGGCCCGGATCGGGATGGGAGATCGAACCTCCTTCCGGCATGGGAGCGCCCTGGCCTTGCCTTTTGCCGAGAACCACTTCGATGTCGCCTGGACGGAGCACGTGCAGATGAACATCGCGGAGAAGGCGCGGTTCTACGGCGAGATCGCCAGGGTGCTCAAGCCAGGCGGACTGTTCGCCTTTCATGACATCTTCGCGGGGCCGGAAAGTGGACTGCACTTCCCGGTGCCCTGGGCATCAGAATCGGGGATCAGCCACTTGATCGCCGTCGAGGGCCTCGAGGTCGTGCTGGCGGATTCGGGCTTCGAGCTTGTGCGCTGGGAGGACAAGACGGAGGCGTCGACCGCCTTCTTCAAAGAGGCGCTGCAGCGTCTGCCTGCCGACGATCAGGGGACGATCGGGCTCCACATGCTGATGGGGACCGACGCTCGGACGAAGTTCGCGAACGTGCTGCGTAACCTGGAGGAGAACCGCGCGAGGGTCGTGCAGGCGGTCATGAGGCTGACGCCTGTGCCCGGTGCGAGAGTGGCCTGACGACCGAGGACCGGGGAATCGAGGTTCTCCCGACTTGCCGCGCAGGGATTCCCTATTACGCTGAACCAGAAGCTGCTCGGAGGTCCGCCACGGCGCCGAGCGGACGCCCACGAGGACGCCTGCCTGACCGCCTTGACCATGCGCAAAAGACCTCGACTCCAGTATCGAGGAGGCCGCCATGAGACGCTCAGGCCGTCTATCGCTCGTGGTTGCTGCGACCGCGACCCTTTCGATCTCCTGCTCCGATTCGGCGGCATTGACCGCTCCTGACGATGGAGCCGGTTCCATTGCTGCCGCCAAGCTGGGCCAGAGTGCCGACCTGCAATCCGCTTCCGGAAGCGGCCACTACCACACCCAGGACGGGCTCTGGAGAACCTTCAGCTTCAACGGCACGAAGAAGCCCAACGGTACCGTTACGGGCCGGTTCCACTTCCGCATTCACGGCGCCCAGGGAGCGGGCTCGAGAATCTGGGGCGATGTGACCTGCCTCACGATCGAGGGCAACCGCGCCTGGCTCGGCGGATACGTCACCAAGGCGGGCAACCCGAATCACATCGGCAGGGCACACGGGTTCAGCGTGGTGGACAACGGGCAGGGACAGGGCGCTGCCGCGGATCAGGTCACCGTCACCTGGCCCGGATCGTCCAACCCGCGATTCGACGAGCCGGACGAGTACTGCGAGAGCAAGCCGGACCAGCAGCTGCACCTCGTGGAAGCGGGCAACGTCCAGGTTCGGCCCTAGTTCACCGGAGCAGCGCGATTGCAGGGAGGGCTCCTAGGGGCCGACATCGGGCGTTCATCGAGACTGCTGGCACAGAGCCAGAGTGGCTCATCCGGTGTGCCAATGACCTCGAAGAGCCAACCACCTAATCAACGCGTAACGAGCCAAAGGCGGGCGCCGATGGGCCGCAAGATCCTCTACGACAATGACGTGTACGCGGAGTGCCTCCGGCGGATCGAGGCCCTCACGCCGGATGCCGAGCCGAAATGGGGCACGATGTCGGTCGGGCAGATGCTGGCGCATTGCGCCGAGATCCAGGAGGTGGCCAACGGCAAGGCGCTCGAAGGCACGCCGTGGCTGGCAAAGCTGCTCAGCGGATTCATCCGGAGGATGGTGGTCAGCGACAGGCCGTATCCCAGGAGCGCGAGGACCCATCCGCAGTATCTGCAGTTCACCGAGAAGGACTTCGCCGCTCAGAAGGAGCGGCTCCTGGCCGCTCTCGAGGCTTTCCACGCCGCCGAGCGCGGTCCGCCAACGCGACACGCCCTGTTCGGCGAAATGAGCCATGACGAGAGGGGCTGGTCGAGCTACAAGCACCTGGATCACCACCTGACCCAGTTCGGCGTGTGACGAGCCTGCCGCCGAGGCCCCGGCGCGCTCCCGATCTCGTCCTTCGACCCTGCTCGGCCGAAT
>CP070670.1:2660731-2669507 GCA_020351855.1 Gemmatimonadota bacterium | reverse complement strand
GGTTCAAATCCGACCGGTGGCTCTCTCTCGCGGGTGTAGCTCAGCTGGAAGAGCGCAACCTTGCCAAGGTTGAGGTCGCCGGTTCGAGCCCGGTCACCCGCTTCGTGGGGCCGGCGAGGCTCCACATTTCGGGGCGTGGCTCAGTCCGGTAGAGCGCTGCGTTCGGGACGCAGAGGTCCCCGGTTCAAATCCGGGCGCCCCGACTCTCCAGGTAGGCGATGGCACCGCTCAGGCTGCCCAGCCTGGGATAGTCCGCCTCCGGCACGCTGATCTCCAGGCGCTTCTCTAGGGCCCCTTGGCCAACCGCCCCGGAGTGCGTCAAGTTCACCGGGCTTCATCTCGATCTGCAGAACACGCGGTAGAGGACACACGACAGGAGGGGGCCCCTGATGACGACCCGACGCGAGTTCGTGCAGCGGACGGCGGGGGCCGGCGGCGCGCTGGCTCTCGGCCTTCTCCCGCCGCACGTCGGCCACGCGCGGCCGGGAGGGCTCGCGCCTTTGCGGCGGCCCGTGCGCCCGGCCCCTCGGGCGCTCCGCATCCTCGTGCTGGGGGGCACTCGATTCCTCGGCGTGCACCAGGTCGAGTACGCGCTCCAGCGCGGCCACGCCGTGACCCTGTTCAACCGGGGGCGCACCAACCCCGAGCTCTTCCCCGAGGTGGAGAAGCTGGTGGGGGACCGGAATGACGACCTGACCGCCCTCAGGGGACGGGAATGGGATGTCGTGATCGACAACTCGGCCTCGATCCCGCGCTGGGTGCGGCAGTCCGCGCGGCTCCTCGAGGATGCGGCCGGCCAGTACATCTTCACCTCGTCGATCTCCGCCTTCGCGGATTTCGCCACGGTGGGCATGGACGAGACGGCGCCGGTCGGGACGCTGGATGACCCCACGATCGAGGAGATCACCGGCGAGACGTACGGTCCGCTCAAGGCGCTGTGCGAGAAAGAGGCGGAGGCGGCGTTTCCGGGACGGGCCACGATCGTCCGTCCCGGTCTCATCGTCGGGCCGTGGGACAGCAGCGACCGGTTTACCTACTGGCCGGTGCGGATCGACCGCGGCGGGGAGGTCATGGCTCCGGGCGATCCGAGCGATCCGGTGCAGCTCGTGGATGCCCGCGATCTCGCGGCCTGGATGGTCCGGCTGGCCGAGGAGCGGGTGATGGGGGTGTTCAACGCGACGGGCCCGGCCTCGCGCCTGTCCATCGCCGAGATGCTGTACGGGATCCGGGCCGTCACGACGGCTTCCGTCGCCTTCACCTGGGTCGATGCCGATTTCCTGGCGAAGCACGAGGTGCAGCCCTGGGTGCAGATGACCGTCTGGGTGCCGCCGCGCGATGGGATGCAGGGTCTGGCGCAGGTGGACTGCTCGAAGGCGATCGCGGCGGGCCTCACCTTCCGCCCGCTGGCCGAAACGGCCCGCGACACGCTGGAGTGGCACGCGACGCTGCCCGAGGAGCGGCGCGCGACCCCGAGGGCGGGCTGCCCTCCCGAGCTCGAGGCCGAGGTGCTGAGGGCCTGGCACGCGCGGGAGGGCTGAGGCGCTGAGCGAGCCCCTGTCGCCGGGAGAGCCGGGAGCGGTCACGCGGATTCTCCGGCGGATCGTGGAGGTTCGGCCCGACGAAGTCCGGGCCCTCCTCTGGTCGTGCGCCTACTTCTTCTGCATCCTCTCCGCCTACTACATCCTCCGGCCCCTGCGGGAGGAGATGGGCGTGGCCGGCGGGGTGGAGAACCTCCCCTGGCTGTTCACCGGCACCCTGGTGAGCATGCTCCTCCTGCACCCGCCGTTCGCCGCCCTGGTGGCGAAGCTGCCCAGACTGCGCTTCGTGTCGCTCACCTACCGCTTCTTCATGCTCAACCTGGTGGTTTTCTTCGTGCTGCTGAACCTGGCGACCGAGGCCCAGAACATCTGGATCGGGCGCGTCTTCTTCGTGTGGGTGAGCGTGTTCAACCTGTTCATCGTGTCCGTGTTCTGGGCTTTCATGGCGGACACCTATGATGTCGAGCAGGGAAAGCGTCTGTTCGGGTTCATCGGGGTGGGCGGAACGCTGGGGGGAATCCTCGGGTCGACGATCACCGCGTCGCTCGCCCAGCCGCTCGGACCGGTCAACCTGCTTCTGGTCTCCGTGCTCCTGCTGGAGCTCGCGGTGCTGGCGGTGCGGCGCCTGGCTCGCATCAGCGAAGGCTGGGACGCTCCCACGCCTCTGGAGGCGTCCGGGCGGGCCGCCGGCCGGGGGCCGGGCGTCGGAGCGAAGGAGGAGCCGATCGGGGGGAGCTTCCTGGCCGGGATCACGCACGTCCTCCGGTCGCCGTACCTGCTGGGCATCGTGGTCTACATGCTGCTGTTCACGATCACCGCCACCTTCCTCTACTTCCAGCAGGCCGAGATCGTCGGCGCCACCTTCGATGACCGGGCCGCTCGCACCTCGTTCTTCGCCAAGATAGACCTGCTGGTCAACATCCTGAACGTGGGCACGCAGCTCTTCCTGAACGGGCGGATCATCAAGCTGCTCGGGGTGGCCGTCACGCTGGCGCTGCTCCCGATGCTCGTGATCGTCGGCTTCACCGGCCTGGGCCTGGTGCCGACCATCGGCGTGCTGGCGGCGTTCCAGGTGCTGCGGCGCTCGACGAACTACGCCGTGGCGCGGCCGACGCGGGAGACGCTGTACACCGTCCTGCCGCGGGAGGACAAGTACAAGGCCAAGAACTTCATCGACACGTTCGTCTACCGGGGCGGAGACCAGATCGGCGCCTGGTCGTACGCCGCGATGGGCTGGCTGGGCCTCTCGATGGTCGGCATCGCCTTCGCCAGCGTGCCGATCGCCGCCGTGTGGCTGCTCGTGGCGCTCTGGCTGGGCCGCCGGCAGACCGGGATGGCCGCGGCGCGGGCGCGCGGCGCCGGCCTGGCCACGGACACCGCCTGAACGGAGGAGAGGCCATGCCCCTCACGCGCAGAGAGATGCTCAGGGTTACGGCCGGGGCGGGAGCGCTCACGGCGCTCGGCCTGCGGCCGCGCGAGCTCGCGACGTCGGCCCCGCTGCGGGGATCTCCCCTGCTGGAGCGCGCGATCCCGTCCTCCGGCGAGAAGATACCGGTGGTCGGCATCGGGACAGCCCGACGGTACGACGTCGCCGCTCCCGCGGAGCTGGATGCACTGCGGGAGGTGCTCGCGGCGTTCGGCCGCCTGGGCGGCAAGCTGGTCGACACGGCGCCCTCGTACGGACGGGCGGAGGTCGTGGTGGGCGAGCTGGTGCGCGAGATCGGGAACCGGGAGTCGCTGTTCCTCGCCACCAAGGTCCGAACGGAGGGACGCCAGGCAGGGATCGACCAGATGGAGGAGTCCTTCAGGCGGCTCCACACGGAGCGCATCGACCTCATGCAGGTGCACAACCTCGTGGATGTCGAGCGTCAGCTATCGACCCTGCGGGAGTGGAAGGCGGCGGGCCGTGTCCGCTACCTCGGGGTGACCACCTCCTTCCACCGGCAGTTCGAGGCGTTCGAGGCGGTCATGCGAGCGGAGGAGCTCGACTTCATTCAGGTCAACTACTCCCTGGGGGACCGAGTGGCCGGGGAGCGGATCCTGCCTCTGGCGGCCGACCGCGGCATGGCCGTGCTGGTCAACCTGCCCTACGCCCGGGGGCGCCTCTTCCAGGCGGTGGGCGACCGCCCCCTGCCCGCCTGGGCCGTCGAGTTCGACTGCGAGAGCTGGGGGCAGTTCTTCCTCAAGTTCATCCTCGGCCACCCGGCGGTGACCTGCGTCATTCCGGGCACCGCGAAGATGGGCTACCTGCTGGACAACGTCGGCGCCGCCCGGAGACGGCTGCCCGATGCGGAGCAGCGGCGTCGGATGGTCGACTTCTTCGAGTCGCTCCCGGGCGCCTGAGCTGGCCCCGGGAGCTCGCGTCACGGCGCGCGCGGGGTCGCCGCGCCGTCGAAGCCTGTGGGTGAAACCCCTACAGGGGGACTGTCCTGTTCCCCACGGCCCGCTTCGCCCGTTCCCGATACCGCAGGGTGGCGGCGCCCCGTAGTTTTACGGCAGACCCGTTACCCTGAGAGGCGCGCCGCCGGAGCGAATCGCGGCCCGCGCCCGGATTGGAGGACACGGCAGTGACGAGCCCTCACGGCGCCCATGGCGCCCACGCCCGGCGCGGGCACCTGCGCCACGACTTCTCCCAGGCCCCCTTCCTCGTCATCTGGGAGACGACGCGCGCCTGCGATCTGGCCTGCAAGCACTGCCGGGCCGAGGCGATCGTGGACCGGAGCCCGTTCGAGCTCAGCACCGATGAGGCGAAGCGGCTGATGGACGAGGTGCGCCGGTTCGGCCGGATCGTCTTCGTCCTGAGCGGCGGCGACCCGGTGCGGCGTCCCGACCTGCTGGAGCTCGTCCGGCACGGTGCCGACCTGGGCCTCCGGATGGGCCTCACGCCGGCCACCACGCCCCGACTCACGCCGGAGCTGCTCGGCGAGCTGAAGCGGGCCGGACTGGCCCGCCTCGCCGTGAGCCTCGATGGCTCGAACGCCGAGATCCACGACGAGTTCCGGCAAGTGGAGGGGTCCTTCCGGGAGGGACTGCGGATCCTGCGGCAGGCGAAGGAGGCGGGTCTGAGCACCCAGGTGAACACCACGGTCTCCCGGCACAACATCCACGACTTCCCGCAGCTCTGCGCGCTGATGAGCGAGGTCGGAATCGTCTTCTGGGAGGTCTTCTTCCTGGTCCCGACCGGCCGCGCCAGCGCCGAGGACGTCGCGAGCGCCGAGGAGTTCGAGGCCGTGTTCCACCAGCTGTACGACCTCTCCAAGGAGGCCCCGTTCGACATCAAGGCGACGGCAGCCCCCCACTACGCGCGCGTCGTGCTGGAGCGCCAGATAGCCGAGCGGCGGGCCGGGCAGCGCGAGGAAGCCCCCGATCCGCTGACGGCCGGCCTGTTCTACTCGCTCCAGGATGGCATCGGGCGCGCTCGCGGCGTCACCGAGGGGGATGGCTACGCCTTCGTGGACCACGTCGGGGAGATCTACCCGTCCGGCTTCCTTCCCGTCTCGGCGGGCAACGTGCGCGACGCCAGCCTGGTCGAGGTCTACCGGAACGCGCCGCTGTTCCGCCAGCTGCGCGATCGTGAGCTGCTCAAGGGCAAGTGCGGGGCGTGCGAGTTCCGGAACCTGTGCGGCGGCTGCCGGGCCCGGGCCTTTGCGATGACGGGCGACTACCTGGAGTCCGATCCGTTCTGCGCCTACGAGCCGGCGGGCTGGAGGAAGCTGGCGGAGGCCGGGGCCGGGTAGGAGGGCGCGGGACGCGCCGCCGGCGCGCGCGGCCGGGCCGCCGCGGGCCGGCTTACCCGATGCGGATCCGCCCGGTGATCTCTCGCGGCGAGATCCGAATGACCTTCGCCGCCATCATCGCCGCCACGTCCTTCTTGCGGATCTCCCCGGCGCGGCCCACCTGCGCGCGCAGGGCGCGGATCGCCTTCACGTGACCGCCGAAGCCGTGCACCAGCGTGGCCTCGCCCAGCACGACGACCGAGTACCAGGGCTCGCCCAGTCCCTCGGCCTCCACGATCGTGAGGCACACCGAAGGATCACGCTGCAGGTTCGTCACCTTTCGGCCGCCGCGGCTCGCGACGTAGAAGTCGCTTCCGTCCCAGCCGTAGATGACCGGAACGGAGTAAGGACCGCCGTCCTCCACGGTGGCGAGGCTTCCCCACCAGCTCCGGGCGAGCAGCGCCTCCACCTCCTCGTCCGTCATCTCGCGGGAGATGCCGAACCGGCTGGTAAACGTCCTCTTCCGCTCCGGCGCGTCTGCGGGATGCGGGGTTGCGTCGTCGGGATTTCGGGTTGCGTCGTCGGTGGAGTCCGGAGCCTCGGATGCCGGCGTGCCGGACGGCTCCGGAGCCGATCCCGGCAGCGGGCCTTCGTGCTCGCTCATCCGGCTGCCTCAGCCCCCACGGGCCAACCGCACGGCGGCGAGGACCACCACGACGCCGGCCACCGCGTTCAGTCGGCCCAGCCAGGCCGCCGTGCGCCGGGCCTTCCGGCCCTCCTCCGTCCCGGGGTCCAGGCGCCCGGACCGTGGTCCGTGCACGAAGTCGTGCACGGCCTGCACGACGAGCATGAACAGCACGGCCGCCAGCTTGACGATCAGCGCCTTCCCGTACGATCCGCTCCAGAAGGCCGCGCTGGCGAGCAGGCCCGAGGTGAGGATGCCGCGGAAGTAGAGGTTGCCGACGCCCGTGACCAGGAGCACGGCAATGGCGATCCAACCGACCAGCCGGAACTGCTCCCCGATCCGGCTGAACAGATCACGCCGCAGGGAGGGGGGATCGACAAGCCGCAGCACGGGCGCGCCGACCACCGCCAGGAAGAACATGCCGCCCAGCCAGAGCAATGCCGCAAACAGATGGGTAGAGACGTTGATGTAGTAAAGCGTCGACATGGTCAACGTACTTATACCGGCGGGGAGCCGACATCAATGGGGAAGACGGTGTGGATCGGGCTGGTCGCCGCCCTGATCGGGCTGCCGGAGCCTGCGCCCGGACAGGACGCCTCGCGCCCCGAGCCGAGCGGTGGCGACCGCGTGGAGGCGGTGATCGAGCGGCTCCGGCCCGACGAGAGGCTGCGGGTCCAGGCGGCGGAGGTGGGGACCCTTTTGGAGGGTCGCTTCGGCGGCGCCGCCGAAGGGCAGCTCGATCTTTTCACCGGAGTCGAGGAGAGGCGGCTTCCGCTCGGCGACCTCGAGCGCCTGTGGACGCGCGGGCACTCCGCCGGCACGGGGGCGTGGATCGGGGCGCTGGGCGGACTGGTGCTCGGCGCGGCCTACGGGGCGGCCATCTCGGAGGTGACCTGCGCCGAGTCGAGCTGCACGACGCTCGGTTTGATGGCGGCCATCGGGGGAATGGGTGCGGCCGGAGGCGCCGCGGTCGGGGCGCTCGTCGGGCTGGCGATCCCATCCTGGAGGCTGCGATTCCCATGAGCAGGACGGCGGCGTGGTGCGTGCTTCTGGGACTTCTGGGTGGCTGTGCGGGCGAACCGGTGGGAATCGTCCAGGGCGACGTCTTCGGTGGGGAGGGCATCCAGCTCACCGTTCGCGAGGTCGGCGCCGATCTGGAATGGGACTGCGCGGTGGGGCGGATCGAGGAGCCGTTCAGGCCCTCGGATGACGGTTTCTTCGACCTCGACGGTACCCGTACGTCCGGAATCGGCGGACCAATCCGGGAGGACGATCCCCCGCGTCCGGAGGAGGCCCGCTACAGGGGGAGGGTGTCGGGCTCCAGCATGACGCTCAGCGTGGAGCTGCCGGCGCGCGGCCTCACCCTCGGCCCCTACCGGTTGCGGTACGGGGAGGAGGGAGTCCTGCGCCGCTGCCTGTGACGGCGGCTTCCGCGTGCCGGGTTCAGTAGCAGGGGGCGGTCCTCATCCTCCACTCGCTGGCGTTCCCTTCCGTGCCGTCATCGATGCGAGCGATCAGGGTGCCTCCCTCGCGCCGGTAGCGGATCCGCTTTGGGAAGTCGTGCTCCGGCGCCTCGAAGGTCGCGTCCCCCTGGGCCAGTCGCGTGAGCTCGAATCCGTGCTCCGACGCCTGGCCACCGGGGAAGGGGGTGAGGATGATCCGGCCGTCCACGCTTTCCAGTTTGAGGAACTCGAACATCACCGTCCTCCGCTGCACGAGGTATCGGGTCGAGCCGAGCATCAGGTTCTCGCTCGGCGTCGTGTAGTGCTCCTCGATCGTTCCCATGCCGTCCTCGGTCGCGTACGTGCCCTGCCAGCACCCGGCCATGAAGGCGAGGTCATCGAGGCCGGCCGTGTCGCCTCTGGCTGCGGCCGTTGCAGTCCCGTTGAGCGGGGCCCATGCGATGGGGAGCGACGCGGCCAGGAGAACGGCGAGCACGGGTCGGGTGGTCTTCATAGGGCGCCTCCGGCGGATCGATGCCATCGAACGGTCGTGTCAGGGGAGGAGAATATGGTCCGCCCGCCTCGCTGCAGCCTACCCTCGTCGCGTGAAACAGCCTATGTTGGTTGCACGGGAGGGCTCGCGTCGGCGGGCTCTCTTTTCTTTCGGGGCGTGGCGCAGCCCGGTAGCGCGCCTGAATGGGGTTCAGGAGGTCCCGGGTTCAAATCCCGGCGCCCCGACTGACACAACTCGTTATCCTACCTCGAGTTGTACCTTGCCATCCGCACGGGTGGTGGGGTGGGGTGGGGTAAGAAGTGGGGTAATTTCTCGTCCGCCCGCTCCGTTGGCCCTCAGCTTGGGGGCCTCGAGCACGACCTGGGTGAGCGTCGCCTCGTCGCTCTGCTGGTAGGACCTGAGGAGCGTGGCCGTGTCGCTCCACCCACCCGCGGCCGCCACGTCCTTGATCGGCATGCCCTTTCGCTCGGTCGCCCACTTCCGCCTCCATGGGTGCCAGAGGCCTCCGTCCAGCCTCTCTAGCCCGGCACGTTCATAGGCCTCCATGAGCCGGTGATCGAGCGTGCGCCGATCGATCGGCCGGGACGGCTTCACGCGCGACGCGAACAGCCACTTCCCGGACGGCGACGCCCCCAGGTGCGTGAGTACCACGCCCCTGGCCAGCTCGGTAAGCGGGACCCACTGCTCGTGGCCCGTCTTGTCGTGTTCGGCCCGGAACCGGAGCCAGCCATACGGAAGCCGGTCCAGATCCAGGTCGTCCACACGAAGCTTGAGGATCGGGCCGATCCGGCGGCCCGTCGACTCGGCCAGCGTCAACGCCAGCCGCGACGCCACCGAACCCACCGTCCGGGTGCTCAGTCACATCGACCTGGGGGACCGGT
>CP070670.1:2639473-2660631 GCA_020351855.1 Gemmatimonadota bacterium | reverse complement strand
TCTGAATCGGGAGATCCAGGTAGTCTGTCGGGCTGGCCGGCGAGGCGAAGTGGAGCACGCCGTCGAGCGCGCCCGACACGTGCACGTACTCCGTCACGTCCTGCTGGACGAGCTCGAAGCCCTCCCGGCCGAGCAGATGGGCCAGGTTTTCCGGGCTGCCGGTGAGGTAGTTGTCCATCGCGACGACGAAGTGGCCGTCGGCGACAAACCGATCGCACAGGTGGGATCCCAGGAAGCCGGCCGCACCGGTGACCAGGACTCTCACTCGACCGACCTCCGCCCTATTGAATAGTAGCTGAAACCCGCTCTGCTCATCCGATCCGGATCGAACAGGTTACGGCCATCGAACACGATCGGCGACCTCAGCGCCCCTCGCACCACGTCCCAGTCGGGCCGCCGATACTGCAGCCACTCCGTCACGATGATCAGGGCATCCGATCCCTCGCAGGCCGCGTAGGCATCGTGGCCGTACCCTATGCGGTCGCCCAGGTGGAGATCGCGCACCGTCGACACCGCCTGCGGGTCGTGGGCGACCACCGACGCCCCGGCGGCGAGCAGCTCCTCGATCAGGGTCAGAGCCGGCGCTTCACGAACATCGTCGGTCTCAGGCTTGAACGACAGGCCCCAGACGGCAAACTGCCGTCCCGTCAGGTCCTCGCCGAACCGCTCCTTCACTTTGGTCGCGAGAAGCCCCTTCTGCCTCTCGTTCATCTGGTGAACGCTCTTGAGGATCGACAGGTCGACCCCCAACTCATCCGCTGTCCGGATCAGGGCTTTCACATCCTTGGGGAAGCAGCTGCCGCCGTAACCGGCTCCGGCGAACAGGAAGGACTGGCCGATGCGGGGATCGGAGCCGACCCCTTTGCGCACGACGGTCACGTCCGCGCCCGTGGCCTCGCAGAGCTCCGCGATCTGGTTCATGAAGCTGATGCGGGTGGCAAGCATGGCGTTGGCCGCGTACTTGGTGAGCTCAGCCGAGGCGATGTCCATGAAGATGAGTGGATTCCCGCTTCGCACGAAGGGCTCGTAGAGCTCCTCGAGCACCGGACGCACCTCGGTGCTCTCGATCCCGCATACAACCCGGTCCGGACGCATGAAATCGTCGATCGCGGCCCCTTCCTTCAGGAACTCTGGGTTCGAGCAGACGTGGAAGGCACGGTCGGTCTGCCGCTCGATCTCCTGGCGCACGAGACGGGCCGTGCCCACGGGCACAGTGCTCTTCGTGATGACGACGGTGCCGTCGGTAAGATGCTGGCCGATGACGCGAGCCACGGCCAGGACGTGCTGCAGATCGGCCGACCCATCCTCGTCCGGCGGGGTCCCCACGGCGATGAACACGACCTCGCTCTCGAGGACCGCAGCACCGATGTCCGTCGTGAAGCGCAGGCGCTTCTCCGCCACGTTGCGCTCGATCATCCGATCGAGGCCCGGCTCGTAAATCGGGATCTTCCCGGCCTGCAGACCCCGGATCTTGTCCTCGTCGATGTCACCGCCGACGACCCGGTTCCCCGTCTCGGCCAGGCAGGCCCCGACCACCAGGCCGACGTAGCCCGTTCCGACGACCGCTATGTCCATGACCCTCCCTCAACGTTCTCGGCCTGTGCGGGCCGCTCCGCCGTGTCGCGAACCCAGCGATAGGTTTCTTTGACGCTCGCCTCCAGATCCCGCCGCGGGGCCCACCCGGTCGCTCCCATCAGGAGGCCGGGATCACCCACCACCCGCTCGCTCTCGCCGGGCCGCACCCGTGCCTCTGCGACGCGCAGCTCGACCTCGACGCCGGCCTCGTCGAGGATCCAGTCCACCAGCTGGCGTATGGCGAGCGCCCGTCCCGAGCACACGTTGTACGTCTCGTGCGGCCTCTCCAGCTCCGCCAGGCTCCGCAAGGCACGGACCGCGTCTCGCACATCCAAGAAATCGCGCTCTACCCGGAGGTTTCCCACCTCCAGCACAGGGGCCGCATCCCCTTCCGCGATCGCCGCTACCTGCCGGCTGAAGTCCGGCACGGCAAAACGCGAGGACTGGCCGGGACCGAGGAGGTTGAAGCTCCTGACGACCACGGTATCGAGCCCTTGCCAGCGCCGGAAGGTGCGGGCCACGAGCTCCTGGCAAGCCTTCGAGAGGCCGTAGGGCGATCGGGGACTCAGCGAGCGGTCCTCGCGGATCGGTTCCTCGGATGAGAACCCGTAGGCGTCGCCCGAACCCATGACGAGGATCCGCGGGGAGTAGCCCGGCTCCTCCTCCCTCGCGCGAGCCGTGGCGGAGAGGAGGTTCAGCGTGCCACCGGCGTTCAGCATGAGCGCCTCGTGCGGCTCCGCCCGGGCGTGCGCCCCCGAGGAGAAGCCCGCGAGGTGGAAGATCGCGGCCGGCCTAAGGGAGGCGATGATTCCGTGAAGGGACTCTGCGTCCCGCACGTCCGCCTGCGCCCAGGTGACCGCTTCGCATTGCGGTCGCGCGAGGACCGTCGCGGCGGCGGGCAGCCTGAGCACCGACGCCGCGACCTCGTGGCCCGAACCGAGCAGCTCCCGGATCAGATGCTGTCCGACGAAGCCATCGCCTCCTGTGACGAGCGCTCGCACCGGGGGTCTTCGCAGGGCTCGCGCCTCAGGCGAGCCTTCGGGCCAGCTCGACTGCGGCGTAGGTGATCACCAGATCCGCGCCGGCGCGCCGGATCGCGAGCACCGCCTCCATGAGCGCCGCGTCGCCGTCGATCCACCCGCGCTCCGCCGCCGCCCTTAGCATGGCGTACTCTCCGCTCACCTGGTAGGCGGCCGTGGGTACGCCGAACCGCTCCTTCACGCGGCGGAGGACATCGAGATACGGCAGCGCGGGCTTGACCATCAGGATGTCCGCACCCTCCTGCAGGTCCAGCGCCGCCTCCCGCACCGCTTCCAAGACATTCCCCGGATCCATCTGGTACCCGCGGCGGTCCCCGAACCGCGGCGCCGAATCCACGGCCTCGCGAAACGGGCCGTAGAAGGCACTGGCATACTTCACGGCGTAAGAGAGAATGGCTGTCGCCTCCATGCCCGCGCCATCCAGGCCGGCTCGGATCGCCCCGACCCTCCCATCCATCATGTCCGAGGGCGCCACGATATCGGCTCCGGCCTCTGCGTGGCTCACCGCTTGAGCCGCGAGCCGCTCGATCGTCTCGTCGTTCAGGACCTCGCCGTCTCGGACGATCCCGCAATGGCCATGGGAGGTGTACTCACAGAGACAAACGTCGGTGATCACCACGAGCTCCGGGATCGAACTCTTCAGCTGCCGGACGGCTCGCTGGACGATGCCGTCGGCGGCGGCGGCCGAGCTGCCGACCTCGTCTCGCTCGCGCGGGATCCCGAAGAGCAGGACCCCCCGCACGCCCGCCTCCCAGGCGGCGAGGGCATCGCGCGTCAGCTCGGATATCGACAGCCGGTCGACGCCCGGCATCGAGGCAATGGGAGAACGGCCCGCCTCCAGCTCGGAGACGAACATCGGGTAGATGAGATCGGCCGGACCGAGTGGCGTCTCCCGCACCAGCTCTCTCAGCATGCCCGTCCGTCTCAGCCGTCGAAGCCTCGTGGTCGGAAAACCTGTCACGCCTCGGCCTCCTGGATCGCACGCACCAGACCGGGAATCGTGTACTCCGCCGCGACGACGTGGACGGGAAAGCCGAGGGCCTCGGCAGTGCCCGCCGTTATGGGGCCGATCACCGCTACGCGCGACTTGCCGATGTGGCCACCCAGCTCGGCGAAGGCACGAACGGCGGAGGATGCGGTGAAGGTGATCCAGTCCCAGCGCCGGTCGTCCGTCGTCTCCCGAAGACCGTCGGCCGCTTCCGGGTTCGATTCCGTCACGTAGGCCGCTACCTCATCCACTTCCGCGCCGAGCGCCCGAAGTCTTTCCGGGAGCACCGCTCGTGCTCCGGCGGCGCGGGCGAGCAGGACCTTCGCGCCCCTGAGGGGCGCCTCCGCCTCGCCGTAGCCCCGGCCAGGGCCGCCCGCGCTCTCCCGAATCGCCTCCGCCAACGCCTCGGCCCGATAGCTCGCTGGCAGGAGCACAACGCCGATACCGGCCTCGTGCAGCGCCCGTGCCGTCGCGGGACCGATCGCCGCCCAGCGCAGACCGGGGATCTCCCTCAGCTCCTGCTGCCGCTCCTCGAGGGCGGCCCGGAACCGCTCGACGCCGTTGACGCTCGTGAACACGACCCAGTCGTAGTCCTCCAGGTGCGAGACGGCTTCGAGAAGAGGGGCACGGTCATCGGGATCCCTGAGCCGGATGGTCGGGAGGCACTCCACCTCCGCCCCGGCCGCGGTGAGCTGCTCCACCAGGGGTTCGGCCTGGTGGGCGGGCCGGGTTACGAGCACGCATTTGCCCGAAAGCCGAGTGCCCGGCATCACAGAAAAAAAGAGCCCCGAAAACGGGGCATGGACTGTCCTCGAGTCACCAGCGCTTCCTCTCAAGCGAGGGGGATGGCAGGACCCCGTTCGCGACCGGACCTGGTCCCCTAGGCCTTCTGAACCTTGCCCGACCGCAGACACCGCGTGCATACCTTGACGTGGCGCGCCGTAGCGCCCTCTCGAATGCGCACCCGCTGCAGGTTCGGCATGAACCTGCGCTTGGTCTTGTTGTGCGCATGGCTCACGTTGTTTCCGCTTGCAGGCCCCTTGCCGCACACGTGACAGAAGTTCGCCATGTTGCCCCTTACCGAACGTCGAGCGAGTCCGCGAGCAGGAAGCTCGCGACCGCCGGAATGTCCCCTGCAGAACCCTGGGCAACTGCACCGGCCTCGACCCACTGCCCCCGGATGGAGTCGTTCAGCGAGTAGACGCGCCCGAACAACCTCACGACGTCCCCGCCGTACACCTGGGTGTTTCGCGCGATCAGATCGGGCGAGAGCAGAACCGGAAAAGAAACTCCGGCCTCCTCGGCAGTCCCGGATTGAAGCTGGACGAGAAACACGCCCCGTCCCAGGCTTTGCAGCACCGCGACCCGGTCGATATCGATCGTCTTCCCAACCGAGGCGGCCGGATTCTGACTGAGAGCCGCGAGATCAAGCTTCTCCCCGGCCTCCTCTTCGACCATGACGGGCGCCACCTCTTCCTCGATCGCCTGCGAGCTTCGGTACAGCCAGAGGAGAAAGCCTCCCACCATGGCTACCGCGATGATGATCAGAACGGTAGAGAGCCCGGTTGATCCTTTCTCCGTCATTGGCTTCGCATTCCTTCGTTTGACCTCGAGCGGGTCAGGATTCGCCATCGACGAGCTCAATGACGGCGAGCTCGGCTCCATCTCCGCGCCGCGCCCCGAGCTTCAGGATTCTGGTGTAGCCCCCCTGTCGGTCCCTGTACCGGGGCCCGATCTCCTCGAACAGCTTGGTCAGGACTTCCCGGTCGGCCACGTGTCGGCTGACCCGACGGCGGCTGGAGAGATCGCCCCGCCTGGACATGGTGATCAGGCGTTCGGCGAAGGGTCTCAACTCCTTCGCCTTCGCCTCCGTCGTCCGGATGCGCTCATGGCGAAACAGGCTCGTCGCCATGTTCCTCAGCGTTGCCTGCTTGTGGCTCCGCGTACGGCTGAGCTGACGCCCTCTCCTGCGGTGCCTCATTCCTCATCCTCGCCGCCGCGACCGGCGCCGTTACCCGCTGTCTCCTCGACGACGTAGAGGGTCCCGTTTTCTCCGCGTTCGAAGGTCATTCCGAAACGCAGGCCGTGCAAGGCGAGAACCTCGGCCACCTCCTCCAGCGACTTCTCGCCGAAGTTGTCCACCCGCAGCATGTCGTCTCGGCTGCGCATGGCCACGTCGCCAAGGGTGCGGATGTTTGCCTTGTCCAGCGTGTTGCGGCTTCGGACCGAGATCTCCGCGAACGCATCGAGCGGCGTTTCGAGCAGACCCTGCAGCTCGTCCTCGACGGCCTGCAGCCCGACCCTCTCGCCGCCCGTAGAAGGCTCCCCGCCCGCGGTTTCACCGGTGCCGAAGCGCGTGAGATAGCCCAGGTGTGCACGGGCAATCTCTGCAGCGTGCCGCACGGCCGTGCCCGGGTCGATCGCGCCGTTCGTCTCCACGTCGACGGTAAGCCGGTCGAAGTCCGTGCGCTCCCCCACCCGCGTCTCGTGGACCGTGAAGTTGGCCCGCAACACCGGATTGTAGATCGAATCGATCCTGATCATGTCGACCGGGGCATCTTCCGGCTTCACGTGTTGGTCCGCCATGAGGAAGCCGCGGCCGCGGTTGACCCACAGGTCGATGCGCAGGGGACGCCCCTCCGGCAGGTCCTCTTGCAGCGTGAAGAGGGCGAGTTCCGGATTCATGATCGAGACCCCGGCATGCTCCGTGATCATGTCGGCCCTGATCACACCGGCCTTCCGGACGATCAGCTCGAGCTTCGCCTCATCCACCCCGGCGTCGAGATGGAGCACCAGCCGCTTGAGCCTTTGGATGATCTGATCGATGTCCTCGGCCACCCCAGTGATCGTCTGGTGTTCGTGCTGCACTCCATCGGCGCGGAAGGCCCACACGGCCGCGCCCGGCAGCGACGACAGGAGGATCCGACGGATCGAGTTGCCGATCGTGTGACCGAACCCCCGCTCGAGGGGCTGAAGAACGAACTCGGTTCGCGTGCCGTCATCGGAGCGCTGTCGCTCCTCGACGGTTTCGGGCAGTACCAATCCGGCAAGCGTAGCTGATGCTGAAGACATATGTATGTGACCTCGCCTACTTGCTGTAGAGCTCGACGATCAGCTGTTCCTGAACAGCCAGTGGGATGTCGGCACGGGCAGGACGCTCGAGCATCCGGCCTGTCAGGTTCTCGTAGTCCACTCCAAGCCACGAGAGCTGATCGCGATTCCTCCGATCCTCGACCGCTTCCTTGACGACGGGCATCTGGGCTGCCGCCGGCGTCATCGCGATCTCCTGGCCGGGCGACACTGCGTAGCTGGGCACGTCCACGGTCTGCCCATCGACGCGCACGTGTCGGTGGCGAATCAGCTGACGTGCGGCCTTGCGCGAGGGCGCGAAGCCCAGCCGATATACGATGTTGTCCAGCCTGCTCTCGAGCGCTACTAGCAGGTTCTCGCCCGTGACGCCCGGAATGCGGGCCGCACGGCGGAAGAGGCTGTGGAACTGCCGCTCCGCCAGGCCGTAGATCCGCTTCACCTTCTGCTTCTCACGCAACTGAACGGCGTACTCGGACTGTCGGCGGCGCCGTCGTCCCGTCCCGTGCTCACCGGGCGGATACGCACGTCGCTCGATCGCGCACTTCTCCGTAAAGCAGCGCTTCCCCTTCAGGAAGAGCTTTTCGCCTTCCCGCCGGCACAGCCGGCAGGACGGACCCGTGTATCGTGCCATCTATTCTCCTGCTAGACCCTGCGGCGCTTGGGGGGACGGCAGCCGTTGTGGGGGATCGGCGTGACGTCCTTGATGGATCGGATCGTGAGGCCCGCTCCCTGAAGCGCCTGGATCGCCGACTCCCGACCCGATCCTGGACCCTGGACCCGGACATGGACCCGCTTCATCCCCAGCGACACGGCCTCTCTCGCCGCGTTCTCGGCAGCTATGGTGGCCGCGAACGGCGTCGATTTCTTCGACCCTTTGAAGCCGGACTTCCCGGCGCTCGACCAGGCCACCGTGTCGCCGATCATGTCGGTGAGCGTCACGATCGTGTTGCTGAACGTCGCCTTGATGTGCGCGACGCCCTCGGCCTCGACCTGACGCTTCTTCCGACCCGAACCTTTGGGTTTTGCCATTAATCAGCTCCTCAGACCGACTCGCCTTGCGACATCGGTCCCCAGCTCACTTCTTCGGCGGCGGCTTCTTCTTGCCCGCAACGGTGCGGCGCGGACCCTTTCGGGTCCTGGCGTTCGTGTGCGTCCGCTGACCGCGCACGGGCAGTCCACGCTTGTGCCTGATGCCTCGATAGCAGCCGATGTCCATCAGCCGCTTGATGTTCATGGACACTTCGGTTCGGAGGGCACCCTCGACCTTGTACCGGTTCTCGATCACCCGACGCAGCTTGTTCACATCCTCGTCGGAGAGCTCGTGTACCCTGGTGTCCGGGTTGACAGCGGTCTCCGTGAGAATGTCCCGCGCCGTGGACCGGCCGATCCCGAAAATGTAGGTCAGGGCGACCTCGACCCGCTTTTCCCTCGGCAGGTCAACCCCCGCAATGCGTGCCATCGACGCTACCCTTGCCGCTGCTTGTGTTTTGGATTGCGGCTGCAAATCACCCGCACGACGCCCCGGCGCCGTATGATGATGCAGTGCTCGCAGATCTTCTTCACGCTCGAACGAACCTTCATTGGCTGTCCCGCATTCCCTCTCTCAGACGCGCCACCCACCGGGCGGGTGGATGCCGGGCGTCATGTTCCTCGGCTGATCGCCGGCCGAGTCCGCGGCCGGCTGACGACGATCCGTCGTCAAGGAAGCCGCTCAAAATAGCTTCCTCAAGTCCCGTTTTCAACTTAACGACCGATGCCGCGGCAGATCACTTGTACCTGTAGGTGATTCTTCCCTTCGTCAGGTCGTACGGCGACAGCTCCACGGCCACCTTGTCACCGGGCAGGATCCGGATGTAGTTCATGCGGATCTTGCCCGACACGTGACAGGTGATCTCGTGGCCGTTTTCCAGCGCCACCCTGAACATCGCGTTCGGGAGCGCCTCAACGACCTCGCCCGTCATCTGGATCGCTTCTTCCTTCGCCAAGCTACCTCTCTTCGTCTACCGCTGTCGTCACGGGCGCTGCGGTCAGCACCCTCGGACCCTGCTCCGTCACCGCAACCGTGTGCTCGAAATGTGCCGATCGCGATCCATCGGCCGTCACGACCGTCCACCCGTCCTGCAACGTGCGGATGTGTCGGTTCCCCACGTTCACCATAGGCTCTATGGCGATGACCAGACCCGGCTGAAGTCGCAGGCCCTGCCCGGCACGCCCGTAGTTGGGCACCTGGGGCTCCTCGTGAGCTGCCGCTCCCACGCCGTGACCGACCAGCTCACGGATGACGGCGAAGCCCGCCCGCTCCACCTCCTCCTGGATCGCTGCCCCGATGTCGCCAACGCGGTTCGAGGGGCGAGCGTGCTGAATGCCCGCCTCCAAAGACGACTGCGTCACGCCGAGGAGTCGGTTCGTCTCATCATCCACGTCACCGACGGGCAGCGTCACCGCCGCGTCGGCGTAGTAGCCGTCCAGGCGAACCCCGACGTCCACGCTGATGATGTCGCCCGATTCCAGTACGCGGGTCTCCGACGGGATCCCGTGCACGACCTCGTGGTTCACGCTCGTACACAGGGTGGCGGGAAACCCGTAGAGCCCCTTGAACGCAGGCGCGGCGCCTGGAACCTCGCGGATGTGCTGTTCGGCGATCCGATCCAGCTCGGCCGTCGATACGCCCGGCCCACATCGCTCGGCCACGAGCTCGAGCACTCCCGCCACGATGAAGCCGGCCTGGCCGATCGCCTCGATCTCCGCCGGGCTCTTGAGATTGATCACCGCGCCAGCTCCCGCCGCAGGCCGCTCTGGATCTCCTCGATCGAGCCCATTCCGTCTGCCTCGATGACTCGAAGGCCCTTCCGGGCGTACCAGCGAACCACGGGCTCCGTCTCGTCCCGGTAGACCTGGATCCGGCGCCGCACCGTCTCGGGTTCATCGTCCGTGCGGTTCTCCGACCCGTCTCGCCCGGTGAGCCGTCGGACAAGTTCCTCCTCGGGCACATTGAGCCAGACGACGCCGTCGAGCGGCGCCTCGCGCTCGTCCAGGATCGCATCCAACCCCTGCGCCTGGGCCACCGTGCGCGGGAAACCGTCCAGAATGAAGCCTCCGGTGGGCGGGGTGTCGTCCAGGGCTTCGGCGATCAGGCCCAGAACCACCTCATCGGGCACCAGCTCACCGGCATCCATGTAGCTCTGGGCGCGCCGCCCGAGCTCCGATCCCTGCGCGCGGGCCTCACGAAGCATCTCGCCGGTCGAGAACCGCGGCACCTCCAGGTGGCGCGCCAGCAGCTCGCCCTGCGTCCCCTTCCCGGCACCCGGGGGTCCCATGAACACCAGCCTCACCGTCCGAGTTCCCTTCCGGTCACATGTAGCGCTGGCGGCCCCGGTACTTCACGCGCCCTTTCTTCATGAAGCCTTCGTAGTGCCGGAGCAGGAGGTGCTGCTGCATCTGCTGCACGGTGTCGAGCGCCACGCCGACGACGATGAGGAGAGACGTCCCGCCGAAGAAGAAGGTCTGAATGTCGAACAACGCGAAGATGCCGAAGGGCAGAATCGCGATCGCCGCCAGGTAGATCGATCCGGGCAGCGTCACGCGCGTCAGCACACGGTCGATGTACTCGGCGGTCTGCGCTCCCGGCTTGACGCCGGGGATGAAGCCCCCCTGCCGCTTGAGGTTCTCCGCCAGGTCCACCGGGTTGAAGATGATCGACGTGTAGAAGTAGGTGAAGTATACGATCAGTATGCCGTAGGTCACGTAGTACCACACCGTGCCGATCTGGAAGATCTGGCTGAGATCGTAGAGGAACCCAGACACACCGGTCGAGCCGGGACCCGGGTTTCCAGTGAAAGCGGCCAGGGTACCGGGCACGATGATGATCGACTGGGCGAAGATGATCGGCATCACGCCCGCCGAGTTCACACGGAGCGGGATGAACGACCGCTGTCCCTCTCGTATCCTCCCACGCCCTACCACCTTCCTCGGTATCTGCACGGGAATGCGGCGCGCCGCCATCGTGAGCGCGGTCACCGCGGCGATGATCGCGATCATCACGACGACAAGCGCGATCAAGCGGAAGAGGCTGATCCCGCCCGCCCGGAAGAGCTCGAGCGTGCTGAACACGGCGCCCGGAAAGCCCTGCACGATGGAGAAGAAGATCAGCAGCGACATCCCGTTTCCGACGCCGCGCTCCGTGATCTGCTCGCCCAGCCACATCACGAAGATACCGCCCGTCGTCAGCATCAGGACGGTGGTCATGCGGAATCCGAGCCCGGGGTCGATCACTGCACCCGGCTGCGACTCGAGGAAGATGCTGTACCCGTAGGACTGCATGATGCAGAGGACGACGGTGGTATACCGCGTCCACTGCGTCAGCTTCCGGCGTCCCTCCTCGCCCTCGTGCTTCTGGAGCTTCTCGATGGTCGGGAACACCGCCGCGAGGAGCTGAAAGAGGATGCTGGCGGAGATGTACGGCATGATGCCAAGAGCCAGCACCGTCGCACGCTGCAGTCCTCCGCCCACGAACATGTCGTAGATGCCGAACAGCGTGCCCTGGAACTGCCCCGCCAGCTGCTCGAGGGCCCGGAGATCCACGCCGGGAGTCGTGATATGGGATCCCAACCGGTAGATGGCCAGGCAGAGAAGCGTGAAGAGGATCTTCTCTTTGAGCTCTGGAACCTGGAAGATCCTCGGGATTGCCTTCGCGGCGCTCGTGCCGTTCGCCATCCTCAGTCGCCCGACTCGTCACCCGACGGGAAGGCGATGACCACGACGCTGCCACCGGCTGCCTCGATCTTCTGCCGGGCCGTGCCGCTGAACGCGTGGGCGCGAACGACCAAGCTGCGCTCCAGCTCGCCGTTCCCCAGCACTTTGACGGGCCGACGCAGTGATCCGACGAGTCCGCGCCTCCGCAGAACCTCGGGCGACACCTCCGTCTCCTCGAGCTCCGCCAGCTGCCAGACGTTCACGATCTGATACTCGACGCGTCGCAGTGGCTTGAAGCCGCGCTTCGGAACGCGTCGGTAAAGCGGCATCTGCCCGCCCTCGAACCAGGCGGGAATGGTTCCGCCGGATCTCGCCTTCTGTCCCTTGTGGCCCCTGCCGGCAGTCTTGCCGCTGCCCGAGCCCGGTCCCCTGCCGACCCGTTTGCGGCCCCCCCGCGCCCCGGCAGCGGGGGAAAGGTCGCTCAGCGAGAGCTTCGAATCCTCACTCATCGCGGCCATCCATCTCTTCCACGGCCACCAGATGCCTCACCCTTCGGATCATGCCCCGGATCGCCGGGTGGTCCTTCTGCAGAACCACATCCTGGTGGTGACGCAGGCCAAGAGCCCGGAGCGTCTCACGCTGGGCACGCTGGCACTTGATGCCGCTCTTTATCTGACGAATTCGTAGGTGCTTAGCCACGCATCGCCTCACGAATCACCTCGATCTCCACCCCGCGCTCGTGCGCCACCTGCTCGGGCGTCACCAGGCCCTCCAAGCCCTCCATGGTGGCACGCACCATGTTGATCGGATTGTTGGAGCCAAGGCTCTTGGTGAGGATGTCCTGCACACCCGCACACTCGAGCACTGCACGCACCGGCCCGCCCGCGATGACGCCTGTACCTGGTCCGGCCGGCTTCAGCAGGACCCGACCGGCACCGTGGTGGCCGACGATTTCGTGCGGAATCGTTCCGTTGACGATCGGCACCTCGGTCATGGCGGCGCGCGCCTGCTCGATCGCCTTGCGTATCGCTTCGGCCACTTCGTTCGCCTTCCCGAGGGCGGTTCCCACGCGACCCTGTCCGTCCCCTACCGCAACCAGCGCCGTGAAGGAGAAGCGGCGTCCGCCCTTCACCACCTTCGAGACGCGGTTGATGTGAATGACGTTCTCGCGAATGTTGTCCTCTTCGCGCCGCCTTCCTCTTGCCATCGTTCCCCTTCTCGTTCGCCTGCTAGAAGCGCAGACCGCCGGCACGGGCCCCTTCCGCGAACGCCTTCACGCGTCCGTGGAATCGGTACCCGGCCCGGTCGAAAACCACCTCGCTCACGCCCGTCGCCAGCGCCCGTTCGGCAAGAGCACGCCCGGCCGCATAGCTTGCCCGCACCTTCTTCCCGCTGCGGGCGGCATCGGTCTTGGCATCGTCCTCCGGGATTCCGTCCTCCAGCCCCGGCGCTCGGGTGGAAACGCCGAGCAGCGTGCAGCCACGGTCGTCATCCACCAGCTGTCCCTCCATGTGCTGGAGGCTTCGGGAGATGACGAGCCGCGGACGCGTCGCCGAGCCGCGCAGCTTTTTCCGGATGCTGTGATGCCGTCGCTTGCGCTTGATGCGCCGTTCGATCGTTCTGTCCGTGCGTGCCATCGCTGACTCTGTCCCTTGCGCTCCCCGCGGCTTAAAGCCCGCCGACCGTCGCCTTGCCCGCCTTACGGCGCACGTACTCGCCCCGGTACCGGATCCCCTTGCCCTTGTAAGGCTCCGGTGGCCGGATCGCCCTGATCTCGGCCGCGATCTGGCCTACCTTCTGCCGGTCGATGCCGCGGACATGCACGAGCGTCGGAGACTCCAGATCCAGCTCGACGCCCTCGGGCGCCCTCACCTCGACGGGATGGCTGAACCCCACGTGAAACACCAGGTTCTTGCCTCGCGCCTCGGCTCGGTAGCCGACGCCGTGGATCTCCAGCGAACGCTGGAAGCCCTGCGAGACCCCCGTCACCATGTTGGCCGCGAGGCTCCGGGTAAGCCCGTGCAGCGCACGGTGCCGGCTCTGGTCCGTCGGCCGACGGACGAACAGCGCCCCGTCCTCCACCGCTAGATCCATGTCCGCATCGAAGGTGCGCCGCAGCTCGCCCTTCGGACCCTTCACGGTGAGGGTGGAGCCCTCCACTCTGACCTCGACCCCGTCAGGGATCTTAATCGGCTTCTTTCCGACTCTGGACATCGGTCAGTACACCGTCGCCAGCAGCTCGCCCCCCACCCGGGCGGCCCGCGCGTCGCGGTCCGTCATCACACCCTGGGAGGTCGAGAGGATCGCGATGCCCATACCCGAGAGCACCCTCGGAACCTCGCTCGCCTTCACGTACCGCCTCAGGCCCGGCCTGGATTCACGCTGCAGCAGACGGATGACCGGCCTGCCGTCCTCTGTGTACTTGAGGTATAGCCTTAGCACGCCGTGATCGCCGTCGTCCAGGACCTTGTACTCGTGTATGAAGTGGTTCTCTACCAGAATGCGGGCGATCTCCATCCGCAGCTTCGACACCGGCATGTCCACGCGACGTTGGCCGGCCTGACCGGCGTTCCGAATCCGTGTGAGCATGTCGGCGACAGGATCGTTCAAGCTCATCGACTCACCAACTCGCCTTGCGAATGCCAGGAATCTCCCCGTTCAGCGCCATCTGACGGAAGCAAATACGGCATAGACCGAACTTCCGGATGTAGGCCCGGGCACGCCCGCACCGGTTGCAGCGGCGCACCTCCCGGCAGCTGAACTTCGGATCCCGTTTTGCCTTCTCGACCAGGGCCTTTCTCGCCATCGCCTCGACCTGTCCGCGGCTCGCGCCGTCTTAAACGATTACCGGGGTTTCGCCCCGGAAGGGCATACCCATCTCGCGCAGCAAGACGAGCGCCTCGTCATCCTTGTCCGTGCTCGTCACGAAGGTGATGTCCAGCCCGTGGATCCGGACGATCTCGTCGTAGTCGATCTCGGGGAAGACCATCTGTTCCTTCACGCCTACGGTGTAGTTCCCGCGCCCGTCGAACGCGCGGCTGTTGAAGCCGCGAAAGTCCCTCATTCG
The DNA here is from genome assembly GCA_020351855.1 of Gemmatimonadota bacterium. Lineage (GTDB taxonomy): Bacteria > Gemmatimonadota > Gemmatimonadetes > Palauibacterales > Palauibacteraceae. Next base: position 2,646,179 of record CP070670.1, on the reverse strand, counting down.
CGGCACGGCGGTGCTGATGAACCGGTCGAGGAACTCGTACATCCGGGACGCTCGCAGCGTGACCTTGACCCCGACCGGCATGCCCTCGCGAAGCCGGAAGTTCGAGATCGACCGGCGAGCGCGGGTGACGACGGGGCGCTGACCCGAAATCACAGCTAGCTCGTTGACCGCCGAATCCAGCAGCTTTGGATTGTCCTTTGCGTCTCCGAGGCCCGCATTGATGACGATCTTCTCAAGCCGAGGGATATCCATCGGGTTCTCGAACCCGAAGGTCTCCTGCAGCGTGGGCCTCACCTTCTCGTCATAATGCCGACGCAATCGCGGCGCCGGTCCTCTCTCGTTCATCTGCGCGCTGCCTGCCCTGATGTCGCTTCCGCCCGAACGGTCTATTCTGCCGTCGGAATGGGGTTGCCGGACCGAACCGACAACCGCTCCTTCGTGCCGTCCTTGTCGATGCGGATCCTCTTGCGGGTCGGCTCGTCCGTCGTCGGATCGATCAGCATGACGTTCGATGCGTCGATCGGCGCCTCGAACGTGACGATGCCTCCCTCCGGATTCTGCTGCGATGGCCGCTGGTGTCGCTTGCGCTGATTCACGCCCTCCACCACCACCCGGTTCTCTCCGGGAATGACGCGCAGCACCTGACCGGTCGCGCCCTTGTAGTTGCCCGCGATCACCCGCACGCGATCCCCACGCCGCACATGTACTCTAGCTCTTGCCATCAGATGACCTCTGGAGCCAGCGAGACGATCTTCATGAACCGCTTCTCGCGTAGCTCGCGCGCGACGGGCCCGAAGATCCGTGTGGCTCGGGGCTCGCCCGCATCGTTGATGATGACGGCAGCGTTCTCGTCGAACCGGATGTAGCTCCCGTCCCCCCGCCGCGTCTCTTTGGCGGTCCGAACCACGACGGCCTTCACGACGTCACCCTTCTTCACGATCCCGCCCGGAATCGCGTCCTTGACCGTCACCACGATCACGTCTCCCAGGCGGGCGTACCGGCGTCTCGATCCGCCCAGCACGCGGATGCAGCGGGCTCTGCGTGCTCCGGAGTTGTCCGCGATCCGCACGTCCGTCTCCTGCTGGATCATCGCCCTACTCCGGCCGCTCCACGAGGCGGGTCACGCGCCACCGCTTCTGCTTGGAAAGCGGCCGCGTCTCCTCGATGACCACCACATCGCCGGTGCGGTATTCGTTGCCCTCGTCATGCGCATAGAACCGGGAGCGCCGCGTGATCCTCTTCCCGTACAGCGGGTGAGGCAGCTGCCTCTCGACCGAGACGACGACCGTCTTGTCCATGCGATCGCTCACGACCGTACCCTGCCTGGTCTTGGTGCGGCGCGCCGGGCCCGTGGCTTCAGCACTCATTCAGAATTCTCCGCTGCCTCCAGTTGGCGCTCACGCCGTATGGTCTTCAGCCTCGCGAGCTCCCGCCGCCTCGTCCGCAGCAGCGCGGGGCTCTCGAGTTCCTGATAAGCCTTGCGAAAGCGCAGCCGGAACAGCTCCTCCTCCGCTCGGCGGATCTCTTCCTGGATCTCTTCGTCCGTAAGCTCGCGAATGGCCTCAGCGTCCATCCTGCCGCTCCTTCGCAGCGCTTGATGACACGTCTCTAGTCCTCGCGGACCACGAACTTTGTCCTCACCGGGAGCTTCGCAGCGGCCAGCTCCATGGCGCGCTTCGCCACCGCTGGCGACACGCCCTCCAGCTCGAAGAGAATGCGCCCCGGCTTCACGGGAGCCACCCAACCCTCCGGATTGCCCTTTCCCTTTCCCATGCGGGTCTCGGCCGGCTTCTGAGTGATCGGCCGATCGGGAAAGATCCTGATCCACACCTTGCCGCCCCGCTTGATGTGCCTCGTCATGGCAACTCGGGCCGCCTCGATCTGGCGATTGCTGATCCAGCCCTTGTCGATCGTCTGGAGGCCGTAGTCACCGAACGAGATCGTGTTGCCGCGGCTCGCCTGGCCGCGCAGGCGACCCTTCTGCAGCTTCCGGTACTTGACCCTCTTCGGTTGCAGCATGGCTCTACTTGCGACCTCCGGCCGTGTAGGTCTGCCCCCTGCGGTCCTCCACGACCTCTCCGTTGAAGACCCAGACCTTGACGCCGATCGTGCCGAACGTGGTCCTGGCTGTCTTCTGGGCGTAGTCGATGTCGGCCCGCATCGTGTGCAGCGGAACGCGACCCTCGTGGTAGCCCTCCGTTCGAGCGATCTCGGCACCGGCCAGACGCCCGCCGCACTGGATGCGAATCCCCTCCGCACCGGCGCGCATCGCCCCCTGCACGGCTCGCTTCATCGCCCGCCGGAAGCTGATGCGCTGCGTGAGCTGATGGGCCACGCTCTCTGCCACCAGCTGGGCGTCAATCTCGGGCCGCTTGACCTCCTCGACGTTGATCGAGACCTCGGCATCGGTGAGGAGCGACAGCTCGTCACGCAGCTTGTCCACCTCCGCGCCGCGCTTGCCGATCACGACCCCCGGACGACCGGTATGGATCGTGACCACGATCTTCGAGGGCTTGCGCTCGATGTCGACGGCGGACACCGCGGCGTGGCCGAGCCTCGCATGGAGGTACTTGCGCAGCTTCTCGTCCTCCTCCAGAAGCCTCGGGAAGGCCTTCCCCTGCGCGTACCAGCGAGATTTCCAGGGCTTGATATTGCCCAGGCGGAACCCGTACGGATGCGTCTTCTGACCCACGCTTATTCGCTCTCCTTGTCCCTAACGTCGACGACAACGGTCACATGACTCATGCGTCGCCGGATCACCGTGGCGCGGCCGTATGCCCTGGCTCGGTAGCGCCGCAGAGTGCGACCCTCGTTCACATACGCTTCCCGAACGTAGAGGTCGTCGACGTCGAGGACCTCGCCGGCTTCGTCGGCCTTGTATACGGCGTTTGCAACAGCCGAGCGGAGCACCTTGTCGATCGGCTCCGCGGCGGCCTTCTTCGAGAAGCGCAGGATCGCGTAGGCGTCGTTCACGTCGTGTCCCCGGATCTGGTCGATCACGAGGCGCATCTTCCTGGCGGACATGCCCACATGCCGTGCAACCGCTCTTGCTTCCATCGTCTCTTCTCGGACTCCGCGATCCCTACAGCTTGACCCGGCGGTCTTTGGCCAGCTTCCCTCCGTGGCCCCGGAAGAGGCGCGTCGGCGAGAACTCGCCCAGCTTGTGCCCGACCATGTTCTCGGTGATGTACACCGGGATGAACTTGTTCCCGTTGTGCACCGCCACCGTATGCCCGACGAACTCCGGGCTGATCGTGGAAGCCCGAGCCCACGTCTTGACGACGCGCTTCTCGCCGGAGCTGTTCATCAGCTCGATCTTCTCGAGCAGCCGCTCATCGACGTAGGGTCCCTTCTTGACGCTCCTCGGCATACCGAACGCTCCCTACTTGGTGCTCCGGCCCCGTCGGCGGCCCCGCACGATGTATTTGTTGCTCTGCTTCTTTCGCTTTCTCGTCTTTCGACCTTCCGGCTTCCCCCACGGGGACACGGGAGGCCGGCCACCCGACGCCTTCCCCTCACCCCCGCCGAGGGGGTGGTCGATCGGGTTCATCGCGACGCCCCGCACCTTCGGTCGGTGGCCAAGCCAGCGTGACCGGCCGGCTTTCCCCCAGCTGACGAGCTCGTGATCCACGTTCCCGACCTGGCCGATGGTCGCACGGCACTCCTCGCGCACCATTCGAACCTCCGTGCTCGGCAGCTTCAGCGAGACCAGGCCCGCCTCCTTGGCGACGATCTGGACGGCCGTCCCGGCCGACCGCGCCAGCTGCGCTCCCTTTTCGGGCACCAGCTCGACGGCGTGGACCGTCGTGCCCAGAGGAATCTCCCGCAGCGGAAGCGCGTTGCCGAGCCGGATGTCGCTCCCCGGACCGGACACCACGGTATCGCCTACCTGCAGGCCACGCGGCCGCAGGATGTATCGCTTTTCGCCGTCGGCGTAGTGAATCAGCGCCAGCCGGGCAGACCGGTTCGGATCGTACTCGATGTGCGCGACGCGGCCGGGGATCCCGTCCTTGTCGCGTCTGAAGTCGATCCGGCGATACCGCCGCTTGTGTCCTCCGCCACGCCGCCGCGCCGTGATCCGCCCGTGATGATTGCGGCCGGACTTGCTCGAAAGGCCCTCGGTGAGGGATCTCTCCGGCTCGCCGCGCGTGACCTCGGCGTAGGTCGAAACCGAGCGGAAGCGACGGCCGGGCGTCACCGGACGGAATTTCTTGATCGGCATCTTCAGACCCCCTCGAACACGTCGATCAGCTCGCCTTCCGCGACCTCCACGATCGCCTTCTTCCAATGCGGCCGACGGCCGACCGATCGTCCCACCCGCCGATCCTTTCCGCGGCAGTTCATGGTCCGCACGCTCGCGACCTTGACCTCGAACATCTTCTCGACGGCCTTCCTGATCTCGACCTTCGTGGCATCGGCAGACACCTCGAACGTGTACTTGGGCCGTGCGCTGCGCTCCTTGTCGGCATGGCGGGCCCGGAGGGCCGCGTTCGTCCCCTCGTACTGCAGCGTGGACGATTTCTCGGTGATCACGGGCCGCACGATGATCTCTCCCGGGGAACGACTCATGCTTCCTCCTCGCTCGCCAGGACCGACGCCTCGACAACCACCACATCGGCCCACAGGACATCGTAGGCCGACGCCTCTCCCCAGGGCCGCACGAGCACGTTCGGGAGGTTCCGAGCCGACAGATGGACCGGCTTCTTCGCGCCATCGGTGAGCAGAAGCGCGTTCTGCGACCCGACATCGAGCATGTCGAGGAGCGCCACGATCGACTTGGTCCTCGGTGTCTCCAGCTCCAGCGGATCGACCACCACGAGCCGGTCTTCCAGTGCCCGCGCGTTCAGGGCGCTGCGCCAGGCCAGCCGTCGAACCTTCTTGGGGATCCGCTGATCGTAGCTCCGCGGCGAGGGGCCGAACACGATGCCGCCTCCCCGCCAGATCGGCGAGCGAATCGTGCCATGGCGGGCTCGACCGGTGCCCTTCTGCCGCCAGGGCTTGCGGGAGCCCCCTCTGACGAATCCGCGCGTCTTGGTCGCCGCCGTTCCCTGCCGGCCCCGAGCTCGGATCGCGGTGACCACGTCATGCAGGACCCCCTCGTGGACCGTGCCGTCGAACGGGCTCTCCGGGAGCTCGATCGATTCTGGGTGCGGGGTGCCGTCCGCTTTGTACGCTCTCGCTTGCATGGCGCTCAATTAGCCTTTCCGGCCGGCCGGATCAGCACGATGTTGTTCCTCGAGCCGGGTACGGAGCCACGGACCATCAACAGGTTCTTCTCCGCATCGATTCTCTCGATGCGGCGATTGCTGGCCGTTCGGACCGTGTTCCCCATCTGCCCGGCCATCTTGCGGCCCTTGATCACGCGGGACGGGTCCGTCCCGGGTCCGATCGAGCCCGGCGCACGCAGGATGGAGGAACCGCCGTGAGACTTGCGTCCACCCCCGAATCCATGACGCTTCACGACCCCCTGGAAACCCCGGCCCTTGATGCGACCGCTGATCTTCACCCGCTGGCCGACCTCGAACATGTCCACGGTGAGCTGCTCGCCCGGCTCGTACGCCCGCCCCTCCTGCGCCTCGAACTCCGCCAGCACCTCGGGGACGTAGTCGAGACCTGCGCGGGCGGCATGGCCTGCGGCGGGCTTACGCGTCCGTCGATCGCGCCGGCGTCCGAAGCCGAGCTGCACGGCGCTGTACCCATCCCGCTCGGGCGTACGGACTTGCACCACGGGACACGGCCCCACCTCGAGGACCGTCACGCCGACGGCCTTGCCGTCTTCGGTGAAGATCTGAGTCATCCCCAGCTTTCTGCCGATCAGTCCGGACATTGCCCCTATTGCACCTTGATCTCGACGTCCACGCCCGCGGCCAGGTCGAGCTTGGTGAGCGCGTCGATCGTCTGCGCCCGGGTGTCATAGATGTCGATCAGCCGCTTGTGGGTCCGCAGCTCGAACTGCTCCCTCGACTTCTTGTCCTTGTGGGGACTGCGAAGGACCGTGAAGAGCTGACGCCGCGTTGGGAGCGGTATCGGCCCGCTCACCGTGGCACCCGTCTTCTCCGCCGTCCGAACGATGTCCGCCGCCGTCTGGTCGATGACAGCCGCATCGAAGGCCTTCAGCCGGATTCGAATCTTGTCTGCCATGCTACTCGATGATTTCGGTGACGACGCCGGCGCCGACGGTGCGGCCGCCCTCGCGGATCGCGAAGCGCAGCTCCTTGTCCATCGCGATCGGCGTGATCAGCTCCACCGTCATGTTCACGTTGTCCCCCGGCATCACCATCTCCACCCCCTCGGGCAGATGGGCCGTCCCCGTCACGTCCGTCGTCCGGAAGTAGAACTGCGGCCGGTATCCATCGAAGAACGGCGTGTGCCGACCCCCCTCGTCCTTCGTCAGGATGTACACCTCCGACTTGAACTTCGTGTGCGGCGTGATCGACCCCGGCGCCGCCACCACCATCCCGCGCTCCACCTCCTCCTTGCCCACACCCCGAAGCAGCAGACCCACGTTGTCCCCCGCCTGCCCCTCGTCCAGGATCTTCCGGAACATCTCCACGCCCGTCACCACCGACTTGCGGTCCGAGCCCAGACCGACCAGCTCCACCTCCTCCTGCACCAACACCTTGCCCCGCTCGATCCGGCCCGTCGCCACCGTCCCCCGCCCCGTGATCGAAAACACATCCTCCACCGGCATCAAAAACGGCTTGTC
>CP070670.1:2604879-2639373 GCA_020351855.1 Gemmatimonadota bacterium | reverse complement strand
TGGGCGTGGGTGGCTCGCCCCTGCTGGCGAGGGCCGCCGCTGCGGCGCTGGAGGGAGCGGTGCCCACGGAGGCCGCCATTGCGGAGGCCGCCCGGGTGGCGGCCGCCGAGGACATCGAGCCGCTGGATGACATGCATGCCTCGGCCGCCTACCGAAGCCGTCTCGTGGAGGTCGTGACGCGCGAGGCGCTGACGGAGGCCGCCCGCCGGGCCGATCCATCGAGGTGAGCGACTCCGCGGAGATCCAGCGGATGGGGCCGGTCGAGCACACGGACGCGGTGGCCGATGGCCCCTTCAGCAACGCGGACCTCGCTCCGACCCCGATCGCGCAGCGCTCCTGGAACCTGTGGAACCTGGCCTCGCTCTGGGTCGCGATGAGCGTGTGCATTCCCACCTACATGCTCGCGGCCAGCATGATCGACAGCGGGATGAACTGGTGGCAGAGCCTCGTGACGATCCTGCTCGGCAACCTGATCGTGCTGCTGCCCCTCGCGGTGAACGGTCACGCGGGCACCCGGTACGGGATCCCGTTCCCGGTTTACGCGAGGGCCTCCTTCGGGTTGCTCGGCGCGCATGTGCCGTCCCTGCTTCGCTCGATCGTGGCCTGCGGCTGGTTCGGGATCCAAACCTGGATCGGGGGGCTCGCCATCTACGTCCTGCTCTCCATCATGTGGCCCGCCTGGGGGGAACTCGGCGGAGGCGCCGAGCTCATGGGGTACGGCCTGCCTCACTACCTGAGCTTCCTCATCTTCTGGCTGATCAACATGTACTTCGTCTGGGCGGGGACGGAGTCGATCAAGTGGCTGGAGACCCTCGCGGCGCCGGCCCTGCTGGTGATGGGCGGAGCCCTCTTTCTGTGGGCCATCGACCGCGGGGGCGGCCTCGGCGCGATCCTGCGCGAGTCGAACGCGCTCATTCGGGCGGAGGAGCCGCTTCCGCCCCGGCACTTCGTGCTCGGTCTCTTCCTGCCCTGGCTGACCGCCATGGTAGGCTACTGGGCCACGCTGTCGCTGAACATCCCCGACTTCACGCGCTACGCGAGGAGCCAGCGGGACCAGGTCGCGGGACAGGCGCTCGGCCTCCTGACCACCATGCCGCTGTTCGCCTTCGTCGGCATCGTCGTCACGAGCGCCACGCTCCTGATATACGGAGAGGCGATCTGGAACCCGATCGAGCTTCTCGCGAGGGTGACGGCCGAAGCGGGTAGCCCGCTGCTCGGCCTCGGCGCGATGATCTTCCTGGTCGTGGCCACGCTGAGCACGAACATCGCGGCGAACGTGGTGGCGCCGGCGAACAGCTTTGCGAACCTGGCGCCACGCCGGATAAGCTTCCGGCTCGGGGGGCTGATCGCGGGGCTCGTGGGGGTCGCCATCGTCCCATGGAAGCTTCTGGAGATGTACCAGACCTGGCTCATCAGCTACTCGGGACTGCTCGGGGCGGTGGGCGGAGTGATCGTCTGCGACTACCTGGTGGTTCGCCGGGCGCGGCTCGATACGGCCGGCCTGTACCGTGAGGGCGGACCGTACTGGTATACGAATGGCGTCCACCGGCCGGCGCTCCTCGCGCTCGCTGCGGGCGTGGGCGTCGCCCTGATCGGCACGCTGGACGACCGGCTCGCCTTCCTGTTCGATGGAGCCTGGTTCTCAGCGACGGGCGTGGCCTTTCTGGCGTACCTGGCGTTGACCCGCGGCTCGTGGGCCGGTCGCGAGGCCGCCTCGCCGGCCAGGCCGGCGGCGGGACCGGGGGCCGAGGGGCCGGGGCTTTGAGGGACCGGGCCTACGCGGAGGCCAGCCTCGCCGTCGTGCAGCGGGCGGCCGCCTTCGAAGGCCGGATCGCCGCGGTCGATTCCCGCGGGACACACCCGTACGGCAATCTGCTTGGGGCGTCGGCCAGGGTGGCCGCCGCGCTGCTCGAGGATCGGTCGGACCTCCTGGAGGAGCCGATCGCCTTCATGGCTTCACCGGGAGCCGATTACGTCGCGGTTCTGTGGGGCGTGTGGCGGGCCGGCGGCATGGCAGTGCCGCTGTGCGCGGATCATCCCATGCCGGAATTGGAGCACGTGCTCCAGGACAGCGGGGCAGGGACGATCGTGTGCGACGGGGCCGGCGAGCGGAAGCTGAGACCGATCGCGGACCGGTTGGGGCGGCTGCTGCTGCGGATCGAAGAGGCGAAACGGGGAGGCCGGTCGAGTCGTCCGCGCCTGCCCGATGTCGAGCCGTTCCGCCGCGCCCTCATCCTGTACACGAGCGGAACCACGGGTCGCCCGAAGGGCGTGGTGAGCTCGCACGCCGGGCTCGAGGCGCAGATCCAGTCTCTGGTCGGTGCCTGGGGTTGGCGACCGGAAGATCGCATGCTGCACGCCCTCCCCCTGCACCACACGCATGGAATCGTCAACGCGCTGCTGTGCGCTCTATGGTCGGGCGCGACCTGCGAGATGCTGCCGCGCTTCGATGCGGAGCTCGTGTGGAGCCGGCTGGCCACCGGCGAGGTGAGCGTCTTCATGGGCGTTCCCACGATGTACGTGAAGCTGATCAGCCACTGGGATCGGTCCTCCTCTCGCGAGCGCACGGCGCTGTCGCGTGGAGCTGGGAGGGCGCGGCTCATGGTATCCGGCTCGGCCGCCCTGCCCGTCGCCGTCTTCCAGCGCTGGCAGGAGATCACGGGGCACGAGCTTCTGGAGCGGTACGGCATGACCGAGATCGGGATGGCGCTCTCGAATCCGCTGCACGGGGAGCGGAGGGCGGGGACGGTCGGGCAGCCGCTCCCCGGCGTCCGCGTGCGGCTGGTCGATGAAGAGGGATGTCCGATCCCGGAGGCGGGTCGATCGGGCCGCATCCAGGTGCGAGGCCCCGGCCTGTTCCTCGAGTACTGGAAGCGGCTGGAGGAGACCCGCGCCGCTTACCAGGATGCCTGGTTCGACACCGGCGACGAGGCCGTGCTGGAGGATGGATACTATCGCATCCTTGGGCGGACGTCCGTGGACATCATGAAGAGCGGCGGCTACAAGATCTCCGCACTCGAGATCGAGGACGCGCTTCGCGAGCATCCGGCGGTCGAGGACTGCGCCGTCGTGGGCGTCCCCGACCCCGTCTGGGGGGAGCGGGTATGCGCGGCCGTCGTCACCCGGCCGGGCGGACCGAGCCTGTCTGGCCTCGAGGAGCTCCGGGAGTGGGCCGGACAGCGGCTGGCCGCCTACAAGATGCCGCGTGACCTGCGGATCGTGCCCGCCCTGCCCCTGAACACCGTGGGCAAAGTGGCAAAGTCCGAGCTTCGCGGACTGTTCACGAGCCCGTCGCCACCGGACGCGAGCCCGTCCTGATCCCGATGCAACGCACCGGAGCCCCGCAACGCACCGGAGCCCCGCAACGCACCGAGGTCCGATAGGAGGAACGATGAAGCTCTACGATCTCTCCCAGCCGCTCAACGCGGACGTCTCCTTCTGGCCCTACTATCCTCCGTTCGAGGTGAAGTACATCAAGCGGAAGGCCGAGCACGGCGTGAACGCGCAGTACATCATGACCTCCAACCACATCGGCACGCACCTCGATGCGCCCCGCCACTTCGTGACCGGCGGGATGACGATCGACGAGATCCCGCTCGAGTGGCTTTACGGGCCCGGCGTCATCGTCGATCTGAGCGATGAGATGGACGACTGCGGGGCCTACACGCCGGCCATGATCGAGGATCGGGTGGAGGTCAGGAAAGGCGACATCATCGTGCTCCACACCGGGTGGCACCGGTTCGCCCAGTTCGGGGAGAGCCCCAACGAGGAGCGCTACATCCACCTCCACCCCGGGGCCCACCCCGACATGGTACCGTGGCTGATCGACAAGGCAGTCAGGATCTGGGCCGTGGACGCCGTGTCGACGGACCATCCGATGAACCTTCCGATCGGACGCTTCCTCGGTCAGGGGACGTTCGGGCACTGCGACCGGGTGCGGGCACTGTGCGAGCGGAAGTTCGGAGGGAAGGAGAGGCTGGAGACCCTGTTTCCCGAAGAGCACTACCAGCTGACGCACAACGCGCTCTTCCCCCACCACTGCATGCACGCCGAGAACCTGGGGGGCGACATCGCGGCTCCCGAGCTGCAGAACCGCCGGACGACGATCGGCGTGTTCCCGTGGAAGTTCCGGGGCGGCGAGGCCGCGTTCTGCCGGGTCCTGGCGTTCACCGAGGACTGACGAGTCCGGGTCGCGGCGCCTTGGAGACGGACTCGCAGCTCGCTGACCGCTCGGCCTGCGAGCTCAGACGACAGATCGGCCGGCGGGAGCTCTCGCCGGTCGATCTGGTGAGGGCGTGCCTGGAGCGGATCGAGGCGTTCGGCGGGACGGTGAACGCCGTCGTCACGCTGAACGAGCGCGCGGAGGACGAGGCCCGGGAGGCGGAGGCCGCGCTGACCCGAGGTCTGCCTGCGAGCCTGCTGTGCGGCCTTCCCGTCGGGATCAAGGATGTCACTCCGGTCGCAGGACTCCGCACGACCTACGGATCGCCCCTCTTCGCGACCCACGTTCCAGGTGACGACGCGCTCGTGGTTCGCCGGCTGAAGCGGGCGGGGGCGATTGTGCTCGGCAAGACGAACACGCCGGAGTTCGCCGCCGGCGCCAGCACGTACAACGCGGTTTTCGGGGCCACGCGCAATCCATGGAACCCTGCCCTTACGGCCGGCGGGTCCTCGGGCGGGGGGGCGGCCGCTCTCGCCGCCGGCATGGTTGCGCTGGCCGAGGGGACCGATCTCGGCGGCTCGCTGCGCGTGCCCGCGGCGTTTTGCGGTGTGGTCGGCTTTCGGCCGTCGGCCGGCTTCGTGCCTACGTATCCGAGTCGCTACCTCTGGGACTCGCTGCAGGTCACCGGAGGGATGGCGCGAACCGCAGAGGACGTGGCCCTGATGATGACGGCGGTGGCGGGGCCGAGCGCGAGGACGCCGATCCAGCAGCCGGAATACGGGCCCGGCCTCCCGGACGCCGTCCGGCGGATAGCCCTGGGGGCCGGTCCGAGGCGGCTCGCTTACTGTCCCGACATCGCCGCCATCGGCGTGGATGGAGAGGTCGAGCGGATCTGCCGGGCCGCGGCGGGCGAGCTCGCAGGGGAGGGCGTGACCGTGGATGAGGTCGACCTGGACCTCTCGTTCGCCAGGGAAGCGTTCCACGTGCTGCGCGGCTACTGGATGGTGGCGCATCACCAGGCGCTGCTCGATCGACTGGACGAGCTGGGCGAGGATCTGGCCGACAACATCAGGGCTGGACTTCGCCAGTCGCCGGTGAGGCTCGGCCTGGCGGAGCGGGATCGCTCCAGGCTGTGGGAGCGGCTGGGCGCGTTCTTCGAGCGCTTCGACGCCCTGCTCACGCCCTGCGCCGCCGTCCCTCCGTTTCCGGTCGAGGAACGCTATCCTCGGACCATCGCAGGCAGGCCGATGGAGACCTACATCGACTGGATCGCGCCGACCTTCCTGCTGAGCCTCTCGGGATTGCCCTCGGCGTCCGTTCCCGCCGGGCTCTCCGCCGCCGGGCTCCCCGTGGGCCTCCAGATCGCCGGTCGCGCCTTCGGCGAGGCCGATGTCCTCGGGCTCGCCGCTAGGATCCAGGCGCGGCGTCCCATCGGTCTTCCGGAACTGGGAGCGGGGCGTTAGCTCGCTCGCGGCGGCGCGCGGCGGAAACCGCACGGAGCAGCGCGGGAACGCTCAGGAGGGCCATCCCGCCGGCCGCGACCCACATGAAGGGGTAGCCCCGCAACTCCGGATCGAAGCGCGCGCTGAAGTCGATAACGGCGCCGACCAGCACCGGCGCGAGGACCCGGGAGACGCCGATCGAGACGATGAACAGCGCCGTCTGCCGTCCGGGGGCCTCGTCGCCGGTCAGGCGGGCGAATACGGGGAACGGCAGCGCGATGAAGGAGGCTGCCGCCAGGCCGGCTGCGGCCAGCAGCCAGATGATTCCCGTTGAGGTCCGGGGAAAGTAGGCGACGAGCATCGCGAGACCGCAGAGACCGGCGGAAAACATCAGCAGTCGCGCCCGGCCTATGACGTCGCTCAGCCGACCCACCGCCACGGCCCCCAGGCCGACGCCGAGAAGCAAGAACACGAGGAGTCCTGATGTTCCGCCCACGGAGATGCCGAACACGGCGCCGGCGTAGAGGAATATGTAGGGCCGGATCCCGTCGATGGCCCCGTTCCAGAGCCCGTTGGCGACCAGGAACCACCGGATCTCCGAGCGCTTGAGGAGCCGCCGCCACACCGGCCCCCGCCTTCTGCGGGCCGGCGCGATCTGGTCATGTCCGCGATCGCTCGGCGCGGAGAGGGCCGTGAACCAGGTCGACAGGATGAGAACGAAGCCCGCCGTGACGAACGGCAGCGGCTCCCACACCTCGAACAGCAGTCCTCCTCCGATAAGACCGAAGGCGAGGCCGATGGCCTGGAACGCGCCCCGCACGCCCTGGACCCGGGCCCGCCGCTCGTCGGGTACCGCGTCGATCATCAGGGCCCACAGCGGCGTGACGAAACCCTGCAGGGCCGTGAAGAAGAGGATTCCGGCCGTGGCGAGCGGCCAGAACCCGCGGAGAAAAGGGACGACCACGAGGGAGGCGGTCATCAGCGGCGCCGCCGTCCAGAGGAAGAAGGCACGCCTCCCGAAGCGGCGGGCCAGCCGGTTCGGAAGGTGGTCGCTCAGGTAGCCGATCCAGTACGGGACGAAGATGGCAAGGATGCCCTCGGCGCCGATCACGGCGCCGATCAGGGCGGCCGAATCGGTGTAGCGGCCGAGGAGAACGGGGAGCAGCGCGATGATGAGCGTCTGGGCGGCGTTCGAGCCCATCGTCCCGACCGTCAGGCCGTACTCCCGCAGCCGAATCACCCGCTCCTCTCGCAATCGCGCCTCGCCGTGTAAGACTCTGCCGTCTGGTGCGGTGGCCCACAGTTATGGCAGGGTTTGGCTCGCGGCTCAAGGGGCGAGGCCCCGGAGAGCCCTCCCGCGGGCGGAGCCCGAACGGCGTTACGGGGCGGGAAGCCGGCCCACGGCATCCTCGACCAGGCTGCCGAAATACAGCTGGTCGGCGTGACGCTCGACGCTGGAGATCTGCGCGAATCCACCCTCTGGATCCTGCAGGTTGTGGACGACCCGGCCGTTCCGGTCGAGGCCGAGCACCATGGAGTACCGACTGGGTGCCGGCTGGAGGGCGCGCGGCAGCCTGGCCAGGAGCCTGCGCAGGTACGGTCTCGGGAGGAGTCGGTCGACCAGCCTGTCCCTCGGAGACACGAGGGCCAGCCAGAAGATCTCCTCCCCGTCCGAGGAGATCCCATCCGGAAAGCCCGGCAGGTTCTCGATGAAGATGTCGCTCTCCCCGCGCCGGGGTCCCTCCAGCCAGAGGCGCATCACCCTGTATCTGGCGGTCTCCACGACGAGGACGAAGACGCCGTCCGGACTTACCGCCACGCCGTTGGCGAAGTGGAGCGGATGCATGAGCGCCCTGACGGTGCCGCTCGGGGGGTGGTAGGAGAGGAGGCGGCCGTTCGCTCGGTGCTCGAGGAGATCCAGGACGTAGTCCGCAAGGCCGAAACGGTCCGAGGCGTCGCTGAAGTAGATGGTCCCGTCCGGCGCGACGTCCACATCATCCGTCAAGCGGAAGGGCCTCCCACCCTCCTCTCGGGCCAGGTGCCGGACCGCGCCATCGGGACCAATGGAGAGTAGGCCCTGGTCGGCGTCCGCGACGATCAGATTGCCCGCCGGGTCGAAGTCGAGGCCCAACGGCCTTCCGGCCGTGTGAGCGAAGTCGTGGGCGCCGGACCCGTCGCGGTTCATGCGAACGATCCGGCCATCCACCATCCCGGCGTAGACTCGGCCCTCGACGTCCACCGCCACATCCTCGGGTCCGACGCCAGCCCCCTGGCCGAGCCGTTGGATCGACGCGAGGCGGTCGTTGGGCGCATAGGGGCCCTCGTAAGCCGGGGCGCTCGGGGGCGTCCAGGCTGCGGGGGATATCGGCGATGCAGGCAGGAGGAACCGCAGCGCCAGCAGGACGAGGAGAACGACGCCGACGACCTGGATCAGGTGGCGGATGTGAGCGACCAGACTCTCCCCCCGGAGGGACCCGGACCGGCCGGGTGACCGACACGACAGTCAACCGCGGGCTGGCTGAATATGCAGTCCCAGGCAGAAGCGGGACCAGTCCATCTGGCGGCCCCCGCCTGCGCCGGGCGCGCTTCGGAACCTGAATGAACTAGGGAGGAGAGAAGCGCGAGCCGATGCCGTAGCCGGAGAATCCGCCGGTTCCGGCTCCCGGCAGGGCAATGCTGCCGGTCCTTCTTCCCGGCAGGCGGATCACGTCCGGGCCCTGGCAGCCGCTTCCACCGCCGCCGATGATCAGCGGTCCGCGCCTCCCCGAGCCCTCCGGGATTCGAAAGCCTCCCAGGCGCTCGAAGTCATGATCGTTGCCACCGCGGCTGGCCGCAGCGACGGCAGCGCCCAGCCGGTCGAACTCGATCGCCGCCCCGACGTCGGTCTCGCCGATCTCGACCGGGTTGACGGCGAGCAGCGCTCCCTCCTGGGCGGAGGCGAGCGGCGGCGGCTCCAGATCGAGCGAGGCTTCGACCGACGACGTCTCGGCGTCGGGTGCCGGAGCCGTCTCGACGCTGACCTCCGCCTCGAGCACGCGCATGTCGAGGAGCTCTACGGGCTGTTCGTCCGCGAACGCCAGGGCGAGCTCCGTGCCGGGCTCGGTCGGATTCCGCTCGGTGACCGCGGCGACTTCGAGGCGTCCCCATGCGAGGATCGCCCCGTGCACCGCAAGCGAGACGAGCAGACCGATCCCCAGCACGCGCCGATAGGTCCCGTCGTAACCGACCCTCTCTGTCATCGGCCTCCTCCTCGATCCAAGGCTGTTTCCCCGCTCGGCGTCGGCGTCATCACTCTGACGAAGGAACAGCCCGCCACGTCACATTAGTCTGGCGAGCGTCCCCTTGCCAGCGAGCGACCAGCGCCGGGGGCGCTCCGGGCCGGGCTCTGCCGTCCCATCGGGCGGGTTACGGTCCGCGGGGTCGCTTGAGGCTGGCGAGCGGTGGTCTGCGTCGTCCGGGTCTGCCGGACCGACGGCTGCGGGCGGGCGCGCTCCGGTGTCGACGGCGGCCGCCGTGAGCCGAAGGACCGCGCGGACTCCTGGATCAGGCGTCCCGCGGCCGCGCCAGCGACCGGAGTGTTCCGGCCGCTCGTCGGAGGCGTTTGCGTTCGGGGAAACGGCCCATCCCCGCCCCTCCGTCCCCCGTCGGGCACGACCGGTCGGACGCGGCGTCCATCCCCGGAAGGAGCGAGAATGTCGGTCGGCTCGGGCGGCCGTCCGACGATGGTGCCGGGCGGCAGGAGCGGTGTCGGCGGGGTGGAGGTCGGGTCCGGCTCCGGCCCGGTTGCCGCTCCTCCCCCGGGGGGCATGCCCGGGAACGTACCGGGCAGCGAGATGCCCGAAGTGCCCTGACATCCGCTCCCGCCGGTGAGAATGATGAACGGGTTGGGCAGGCCCCGTCCCCGCCCGATGGTCCCTCGGGTCCCGATACCGGAGTCGTTGCCCCCGAGTCGTACCGAAGGACGTCCCGCCGCATGGCCGGGTCTCTGGACGGTCGATCCGATGGCGACCCCCCGTTCGGCCACCGGATCGAGGGCCAGCTCTCGGTCCCGGGGCGCGAGCGCCGGTTGCTTCAGCGCCTGCGGTTCGAGGTCGGGATGGATCCCGCCTCGTGCGATCGGTCGGGACGGTGGCGGCCCTGCGTCCCCGTCGCTGTCCGCCTCGCGGAGAGGACGGTCGGCGAACTCGAGTGGCGACTCGCTGGTGGCCTCGGTCAGGGCCAGCGCCGGGCGAGTCGGGACGGCGGCATCGATCCGGCGGGCGACCTCGCCCCTGGCCGTCGCCTTTGCCGCCACGTACTGCCACGTCTGGAATGCAGACAGCACCGCGACCGCCGAGAGAACCCCCGCGCAGGCGAGGCGGGCTCCGGACGTCCGGACGATCGGCCGTTCGATCATCGTCGGCTCCTGACGCGAAGGATTGTGCTCCCAACGGGAGGACGACCCGGTCGGCCGAGAGTGGCACGTCTCGGCCACCGCCAGCCAGAGAGATGACGGGCCGAGTGCGCACCCGGTCACAGAAGGAGGGTTCGGGTTGACTGGCCTTCGCACGATGGGCGACCGGGCCAGGCTTTGACGCGGCTCCGCCGCCGCGGGATAATTCGCCAGACGGCCAGCTCTGGACGCTGTGCGATCTCAAGCGAAACGGTGCCGGGGGATGGATCATGCGGTGGCCCTCGTGCAGGCCTACCTGCACGTCAACGGATACTTGACCGTTGCGGAGGCACCCGTGCTGCAGGCGCTCGAAGGCGGCGGGTACAAGACGGCCACGGACATCGATCTGCTGGCGCTCCGCCTACCGCACGCCGGAGGTGCGACGCCGATTGGGACGGAGCCCGCCGATCCCGGTTTCCGGCCCGATCCGGTTCTGGCAACGCAGGACGCCCGTCCGGATCTGCTGATCGTCGAAGTCAAGGAAGGCCGGGCCGAGATGAATCCCGGACTCCGGCAGGCGGGGGTGCTCGAGGCTGTTCTGACCCGCTGGGGCTTCTGCCCCGCCGACCGTGCCGCGAAGGTGGCCCGGCGGCTGGCCAGGGAGGGGGAAGCAAGGGTCCCCTCGGGGCCCAGGATACGCATCCTGGCGTTCGGGTCCATCGTTGATCCGAAGCGCGTGCGCGGCATTGGAGCGATATCGCTGGCCCACGTCATCTCCTACCTCCACAACTACATCCGTGAGCATTGGGAGATCGTGCGTCACGCACAGGTCAGGCAACCGGTTCTCGGTCTCCTCGCGCTGCTGGAGCAGGCCGGTCGGCAGGAGGCGGGCGAGGGCGACTGAGGCGCGCGGTCAGGCCAGGTAAGACCCCGTCCCGGGCGGCGCCTGGAGGTAGAACCGCGGGATCGGGGCACGAAACACGCTCCCGTCCTCCCGGCGGAAGTGATAGAAGCCTTCCATGTGACCCATCGGTCCGTGCAGCACGCAGAAGCTGTTGTACTGGTGGATGTCGCCCGGATCCAGCCAGGGGCTCTCGCCGACGACGCCCTCGCCCTGAACCTCGTGCTCTCCGGCCACGGGGTCGTGAATTCGCCAGTGGCGCCAGAACAGCTGTGCACGCTCGTCGCCCAGGTTCTCGATCCGGATGTGGTAGACGAACACATAGCGCCAGCCCTGGGGGTTCGAATGATGCTCGGCGTACTCGGTTCTAACCGAGATCCGCATCTGGCTCGTCTCGATGATCGGACCGTCCTCGATGGTGTGCTGGGAATCCCCGAGGCTCATGGGATCATCGGGGTCGTGATATCCGTTGCCGGATCCTCCGCCGGGCCGATCGCCAGAGCTCATGATCGGCCCCTCTCCGCTCGGTCGCGCTCGGCCGCGGCCACCGCCTCCCGCAGCGACTCCACGTACGGGGCGCGATGAACGCCCTGCTCCGTGACAATCCCGGTCACGAGCTCGTTCGGGGTCACATCGAAGGCCGGACTCCAGACGGGAGCCTGGGCGGGGGCGGTCAGCCTGCCGAAGCCCTGGCGGATCTCGTCGGCGCTCCGCTGCTCGATCGGGATCTGGTCGCCCGACGCGGTATGCAGGTCCACGGTGGAGGTCGGCGCCAGCACGTAAAACGGCACGCCGTGGTGGTGGGCGAGGACGGCCAGTCCATAGGTACCGATCTTGTTCGCGACATCGCCGTTCGCCGCGATGCGGTCCGAGCCGACAAACGCGATGTCCGGCGGATCGGTGGCGAACAGGGCCCCCGCCATGTTGTCCGCGATGACGGTGACCTCCACGCCGGCTTCGGCAAGCTCCCAGGCCGTGATGCGGCTGCCCTGCAACAGGGGGCGCGTCTCATCGGCGTACACGCTGATCTTCTTTCCCTGCTCGGTGGCCACGTAGACGGGGGCGAGCGCGGTGCCGATACCGCCCGTCGCCAGCGCGCCGGCGTTGCAGTGCGTGATCACGCTGCTGCCGTCCCGGAGAAGGGCGGCCGCGTGCTCGCCGATCCGCCGGCACATCATCCGGTCCTCCTCGAGGATGTCCCCGGCTTCAGCACGCAGCCCCTCGGCCAGCGCAGCCGCCGACGCGATCGTGCCGCCGGTGGAGCCGGCGGCGGTCAGTGCGGCCGCTCGACGCATGCGGTCGATGGCCCAAACCAGGTTCACGGCCGTCGGCCGGGCCTGTTCGAGGCGATCGCACCAAGCCCTCAGACGCTCCGCAAGGTCGTCGATCGAAAGGGTGCCTCCGGCAGCCTCGGCCTCCAGCACCGCCCGTCGGGCAAGCGCGGCGATGCCCATGGCCGCCGTGATGCCGATCAGGGGCGCCCCGCGCACCCTGAGGCTCTGGATCGCCTCCTCCACCGCCTCGACGGTTCGGAGCTCCTTCTCCACCCGACGGGCGGGTAGCTCGGTCTGATCCAGAACGATGATCGCGTCACCGGCTTCCGCCCAACGGATCTGCTCGGGGGGTCTGTATCGTCTCTGGTCGCTCATCATCTCCGATTCATTTGCTCGCCCGGACATCGGTGCTCCTCGGTCGGGGCCCGGCGGTCAACATTGCCCGAATGGGCCCGCCGGTAAAGTCTTGTGAAACCAAAGCGTCTCCCGTACCCGTATGGTGAGCGGAAGAACGGCAATGCACCGCCCGGCTGTGCGGCCGGGCTCTGTCTTCGGAGGACCGATGGGCATCATCTCCTGGCTGGTCTTCGGCCTCATCGTCGGCGCTCTCGCCAAGTGGATCATGCCGGGCCGGGATCCCGGCGGATTCTTCGTCACGATGCTCCTCGGCATCGCGGGCGCTATGGTAGGTGGCTTCCTGGCGTCGTTCCTCGGGATCGGAGGCGTTTCCGGGTTCAACCTCGGGAGCCTCATCATCGCGGTAGCCGGCGCATTGCTTCTGCTCTGGCTGTATCGGAGGTTCAGGCGCTGAGGTGACCGCGCCCCGCGTGGCCTCGCCGAGAGGGCACCGGGGCTCGAGAACAGCGGCCCGCGCGAAACCACCGTTACTCCCGCCCATGGCAAGGACCGGCTACACGGGCCTCTCGGCTGCCTCCTACGATCTGTGGTTCGGCGGCGAGGGTTTCGAGGATGTGGAGTTCTACCGCGAGGCGATCGGCAGCGGAGGAGAGCCGGCGCTGGAGGCGGCCTGCGGAACGGGACGCCTCCTGATCCCCTATGTCCGGGACGGCCTCGACGTGGAGGGACTCGACCGCTCCCGGGAGATGCTCGAGATCTGTCGCCGAAAGGCCGAATCAGCCGGCCTCCGGGTCACCCTGCACCAGGCGCGGATGGAGAGTTTCGCCCTCGACCGGAAGTTTCGCACGATCTACGTGCCGTTCGGATCTTTCATGCTGCTCGCGGACGCGACCGAGGCCACGGCAGCTCTGCGCTGCTTTCGTGCCCACCTGGCGGACGGGGGGCGGGTGCTCATCCCGCTTCACCATCCGTGGCGCCACGACATCGGCGTCGCCCCCGCGCCGTCGGGTGAGTGGCGGCTCCGGCGGGTGGCCACGCGTCCGGAGGACGAGGCGATCGTCCGCTGCTACGAGCGCACGACCCTCGATTTCGATCGGCAGATCCAGCAGGTGCGGCTTCGCTTCGAGGTCTCGCGCGGCGGAGAGGTCGTCGAGAGCCAGGAGGACGTCCAGCGGCTCCGCTGGTACGAACAGGCCGAGTTCGCTTGTCTGCTGGCCGCAGCCGGGTTCGAACGGGCGGACGCACTCGAGGCTTACACCTGGGAGCCGGCAGCGCCGGACAGTGCAAGCTTCATTTTCGTAGCAGGTTAGGCGGTTATGTCTGAGACGCTGTCGAAGCACGGCGTGTCGCCCCGAATCGCTGTCCTAGCCTGGGGCCGCATCGAGCTTGCAGGGGGGCTCGGCATCTTCCGGGATGCCAAGCTGTACCCCGGCGGAGCAAGGGAATGGGACTGGCGGGAGACGGGCACGAGGCACGTGCCCGGCATCCAGCCCCAGGATGTGGAGGAGCTGCTGGAACGCGGCTGCAGGAGCATCGTGTTGGCGACCGGAATGGAGGAGCGGCTGCGCGTCCGGCGGCAGACGAAGAAGCTGCTCGAGGATCGCGGGGTGGTGTGCGAGGTCCTTCCGACCCGTCGTGCCGTCGAACGCTACAACGAGCTCACGGCCACGGAGCTCGTCGGAGCCCTCATCCACTCGACCTGCTGACGGCGGCCGAAGGGAGAGGAGGCTGCCGCTCCAGGCATGCCCGCCGAGGCGCCGATCGGTCAGCCGGGCTCCCAGCCCTCCATGATCGCCAGGGTGGATTCCGTTGACTCAAGCCGCAGTTTGAGCAGGGGCATATACTCCTCGGAGGCGTAGAAAGCCTGGGCGACGGCCCGGGAGGGGAACTCGAGCAGCACGACCCGGTGGTGATCCCAGCTGCCCTCGAGGACCTCGACGTCTCCGCCCCGCACCAGGTAGCGGGCACCCCACCGCTCGAGAACCGGACTGACGTCCCGCACGTAGCGCCCGAACCCCTCCGGATCCTTCACATCGATGTCGACGAGCACGTAGGCACGCATCAGCCGGACGCTCCTCTTCCGCATGTACTTGCAGGATGGTTCCTCAGCCTATCTCGAACAGCTCCAGCTGGCCACACAGGGCCGGGCGCCGGAAGTGCGCCGAGGATAGGGCCGCCGGCCTCCCGGAAAGGCCGAGCCGGCTGCAGGTGATTTCGAAGAGCTGTCGCACCTGCTCGGCGAAAGGTCCCTCGCCCCGCTGGCGGCGGCCGAACGCCGCGTGGTAGAGCTTCCCGCCGTTCAGGCTGCGCAGACGGCTCAGCACTTTGTTCGAGCGTTCCGGAAAATGCCGTTCGAGCCATGCCTGGAAGAGCGGGGCCACCGTCCAGGGAAGACGGAGCATGATGAATCCGGCCCGAGTCGCTCCTGCATCAGCGGCCGCGGCGAGGATCTGCGGGAGCTCGTGGTCCGTAAGGCCCGGAATCACCGGCGCCACCATGACGCCTGCCGGTACACCGGCCGCCGCCAGGCGACCGATGGCCTCGAGCCGGCGGGCGGGCGTGGCCGTGCGCGGCTCCATCACCCGTTGAAGGTCAGCGCTCAGGGTCGTCACGGAGAGGCTTACGGCGGCCGCTCCGTATCCTCCCAGCTCGGTGAGCAGGTCGATGTCCCTCGTCACGAGGTGGTTCTTGGTAATGATGACCGTCGGGTTTCTCGCCTCCGCCAGGACCTCGAGGCAGCGGCGGGTAAGCCGGAGCCGGCGCTCGATCGGCTGGTACGGGTCGGTCACCCCGCTCAAAGCCACGACCCGGGGTTTCCACCGACTCGACGATAGCTCCCGCCGCAGCAGCGCCGGTGCATTCTCCTTGACCAGGATCTTGGTCTCGAAATCGAGCCCGGCCGACAGTCCGAGATACTCGTGCGTCGGCCGCGCATAGCACCAGCTGCAACCGTGCTCGCATCCCCGGTAGGGGTTGATGCTCGCGTCGAAGCCCACGTCCGGGCTCTCGTTGTATGCGAGGATCGACCGGGAGTCGTCACGGAGGAAACGGGTCCGGGGCGGAAGCTCGCCGTCGTCGTCGGCTTCGGGCTCCACCGCGATGGGCACGAAGCGGCTGGGCGGGTTCTCGGCGGTTCCGCGACCCCGGATCGGCTGCGGCTTCATTCGGACCTTTACACCTGGCCGTCCGACAGGTTTCGGTATTTGTTCGGTCCCGCAGAGCGGACCCGAAGGACCCGGGGAGCGGGCTGCCGCCGGGAAGGAACAGCAGGAGGGGGACGGCCGTATTTGAGAGCTTGTGCCGGATCCGGCAAGCGTGGAGCGGCGCGAGCGAACGTCTGCGGGAAAGGAAGCGGAGTGGAGAGGCTGGAAGATGTGGTGATCGTCGGGGCGGGGCCGATCGGCCTGGCGTGTGCGATCTCGGCGAGGCGACGAGCCCTCGATCCTCTGGTGATCGATCAGGGGAGCATTTGCCATTCGATCGTCCGGTATCCCATCGGCATGACGTTCTTCACCACGCCGGAGAGGCTGGAGATCGGCGGACATCCCTTCGCTTGCTCGGGGCAGAAGCCGACGCGGGAAGAGGCGTTGATGTATTACAGGGGGGTGGTGCGGGCGGAGGGCCTCCGGGTCCGCACGTACACCCGGCTCGTTACGGCGTCGCGCATGGAGGAGCACATCGCGTGCGGGATCGAAACCCGGCTCGGGTCAGAGAAGATTTGGTGCCGCAGGCTCATTCTGGCCACCGGCTACTATGACAACCCGAACCCGATCGGAGTGGAGGGGGAGGACCAGCCTCACGTGAGTCATTACTTCGATGAGGCCCACCGGAGCTGTGGCCAGCGGGTCGTGGTGATCGGGGCCAAGAACTCCGCCGTGGAGGCGGCGCTGGAGCTGTATCGCGCCGGAGCGCACGTGACGCTCATCAGCCGGCACACCGCTTTTCGGCCTACGGTCAAGTACTGGCTCGTGCCCGATATCCGAAACCGGATCGCGGCGGGCGAGATCGACGCCCGCTTCGGCGTCGAGGTCGTGCGGATCGGACGCACCGGAGTCACGGTCCGGGGTGCGGACGGCGAGTCGGAGGAGATTCCCTGCGACCGAGTGTATGCGTTGACGGGGTTCCGGCCGGATTTCGAGCTGTTCGAGGAGATCGGCATCACTCTCGATCCGGAGAGCCGAGCGCCCGCCATCGATGCCGCGTCGCTGGAAACCAACGTCCCGGGCGTGTTCATGGCCGGGAGCATCACGCATGGACGCAGGATCTCCGAGGTGTTCATCGAGAACGGCCGCTTCGACGGGGAGAAGATCTTCGCCGACGTTGTGAACCCGCCTCTCACGGCTTATTCTATAAAGCTGTCCTCATAGCACTCAGGAGACGAACGGCACCATGCGATCAGGTATACATCCGGAGTACAAGGTGACCCTCATCACCTGCGCCTGCGGCAGAGTCTCGGAGACGCAGTCTACGGTGGATGAGCTCCATGTCGAGATCTGCTCGCACTGCCACCCGTTCTTCACGGGTCGACAGAAGCTCGTCGACACGGCGGGGCGTGTCGAACGCTTCGTCGCCAAGTACGGAGAGGGGCGGTCCCCGACGGCGGCTGCCGAACTGGAGGCCGTCGACGAGGAGCCGGTCGCCGAGCCGGAGGCTGCGGAGGCCGGCGAGGTGACGGAGTCCGCCAAGGCCTGAGGGCAGGGTCACCCGCTTCCCCGGCGGGCGCAGCCGAGCGGTCCTGCAACCACCGCATTCGCGGAACAGCACCCCCATGACCGACACGTCAGAGCTGCTAGCCCGGAAGGTCCGGCAGCGCAGCGTCCGATATCGCGAGCTCGCGGAGCTGATGGCCGATCCAAAGGTCATCGCCGACCGGGAGCGCCTGCGGGAGTTGGCCCGGGAGCATGCCGCGCTCACGCCCGTCGTGGAGACCGGCCAGGAGTACCTGGCGATCCTGGATCAGCTCCAGCAGGCCGAGGAGCTGGCGGCCAGCTCGAGCGAACCGGAGCTCGTCGAGCTGGCAGAGGCGGAATCTGCGGAGCTCGCCTCGCTGAAGGAGGAGGTGGAGGAGAGGCTCGAGCGGCTTCTGGTTCCCGTGGACCCGCTCGATGACCGTCCCGCGGTGATGGAGATTCGGGCCGGCACCGGTGGTGATGAAGCCGGGCTGTTCGCCGCCGACCTCCTGCGCATGTACACACGCTACGCGGCGCAGCGCGGCTGGGAAGTCGAGATGTTCTCGCGCACCGAGGGGGTTCTCGAGGGGGTGAAGGAGGCGATCCTCATCGTTCGCGGAAGAGACGCTTTCGGGCATCTGCGCTACGAGTCGGGCGTCCACCGGGTACAGCGGGTTCCGGAGACCGAGAGCTCGGGTCGTATTCACACCTCCGCTGCGACCGTGGCCGTGCTTCCCGAGGCCGAGGAGGTGGACATCGAGGTCGATCCAGCCGACCTGAAGGTTGATGTGTTCCGCTCCTCGGGTCCCGGTGGGCAGTCGGTCAATACGACGGACTCCGCGGTCCGGATCACCCACCTGCCGACCGGTCTGGTGGTCACGTGCCAGGACGAGAAATCGCAGCACAAGAACAAGGCGAAGGCTCTGAAGGTCCTTCGCAGCCGGTTGCTCGATATGACGCTTGCCGAGCAGGAGGCGGAGCGTGCTCGCGAGCGCCGGACGCAAGTGGGGACGGGAGACCGTTCAGCCAAGATCCGCACCTACAACTTCCCTCAGAACAGGGTGACAGACCATCGGATCAACCTGACGCTGCACCGGCTCGAGACCATTCTCGGCGGCGATCTGGACGAGCTGATCGAAGCTCTGCGGATCGCTGGTACCGAGGAGCGTCTCGATTCCGCCGTGGAGGCCTGATGACAAAGCCGGTCGTGGGGCGACCGGCCCGGGAGGCCGGAAGGGCAGCGCGGCCCAGCCGCAGAGCGGCCCTCGACGGCGTGGCGGGCGAGCTGCGCGCCGCCGGAATCGAGGCCGCACGGCTCGAGGCGGAGCGCCTGCTGGCGTTCGCCACCGGCACCCCCCGCGGTGAACTGCTTCAGGCCCTCGGCTCTGCACTTCGTGCCGATGAGGCCCGTGCGCTCGCCGTGGTCGTCCAGCGAAGGCTGGCCGGCGAGCCGCTCCAGCACATCGAGGGGACGGTGGAGTTCCGCGAGCTGGAGCTGCACTCGGATCCGCGGGCGTTCATCCCCCGTCCGGAGACCGAGCAGCTGGTCGAACGCGTCCTTCGGTGGGCGAGGGAACGGGGGGACGGGAGCGGGGGCGTGAAGGTGGTGCGTCGCCCGGGTCAGCAAGCTCTGCTGCAGGCCGCACTGGACATCGGAACCGGGTCGGGGGCGATCGCCCTTTCGCTGGCCTACGAGGGGATCGCGGCGCGAGTGATTGCACTGGATCGGTCTGCGGCCGCGTTGGAGCAAGCCGCCGAGAACAGAGCGAAGGTCGGCGTCACAGCGTCTCGGGTCGAGCTCCGCCGGGTGACGGGCTCGCTATGGGCTGCGGTCGAACCCGAGGAGCGCTTCGACCTCATCGTGTCGAACCCTCCCTACGTCGCGGACAACGAACTGGCCGGGCTGCCCCGAGAGGTTCGTCATGATCCCGTCGAGGCCCTGGAGGCTGGAGTCGAAGGCCTCGACGTGGTGCGGGAGGTCGTGGGCGGCGCCTGGGCACATCTTCACCCCGGAGGTGCGATCTTCCTCGAGATCGGGGAAGGTCAGGGCGAGAGCGTTCGCTCGCTCCTGGCGGCAGCGGGCGCCTGGAGCGCGGTAGAGGTGGAGCAGGATCTTGCTGGCAGGGTCCGCTTTGCCTTCGCGCTGCGCGGCCGCGCGAGCGCCTGACCGGTATCGGGGCGCTCCGGCAGGGGAGTCCGGGCGTAGTCGCGTCCGAATGAGGCCCGGGTTATACTGTCGCCTCGAATCGAGCCGGCCCGCGGATGGCTCGCGGCTCTCGAGGACTCGCACCCCTGAACCAAGCGAAATCGATGGCGATCGACGATCCCCGTGACAGGATATTCGAAAAGGCGGAGGAGCTGGGCCGCCTGATCTCGCAAACCGCGGAATACGCGTATTTCAGCGCTGCCAACCGGGACCTGGCGGATGACCGGGAGGCTACCGAGACGTTGAACCGCGTCCGCGAAGTGCACGAGCGGCTGCTCGCCCATGTCTCGCGCGGCGAGGAACCGCCCGCCGATCTCCAGCAGGAGTACACGGACCTCCAGGAGAAGGTGCAGACGAGCGCCCGGTATCAGTCGCTCATCGCCTCCCAGATCAACTTTGACAAGCTGATGGACAAGGTGCACCAGGCCATTGGTCAGGGCATCAAGAAGGGGCAGGAGAGCAGGATCATCATCCCGTCATGAAACAGATCCGCGCGGTCCTGGAACGAGGCCTGCGCGCCGCCGTCGAACCGGTGGTCGCCTGGTTCACGCGCCGCCGCGTGCATCCGAACGTGCTCTCCACGATCGGCTTCCTGGTCACGTGCAGCTCCGGGTTCTTCTTCCACCAGCACCACGTACGCACGGCAGGCTTCCTGATCCTCCTGGGCGGCGTCTTCGACATCTTCGATGGGACGGTGGCCCGGCGGACCGGCCTGGCGTCGCCGTTCGGAGCCTTCTACGACTCGACGCTCGACCGCCTCTCGGAGATCATCGTCTACCTCGGTCTCCTGTCGCTTTACAACGACTATCGACTCGAGCTGGGCGATGTCGGGATGATCTACTGGGTCATGCTGGCGATGGCCGGATCCCTGATGATCAGCTACACGCGTGCCCGGGCCGAAGGGCTGGGCGTGCGCTGCGACATCGGCATGATGCAGCGGGCCGAAAGGGTGATCCTCATCGGCTTCGCGGCGCTCGTCTTCGGGGAGGCCACGATCTGGAACGTGCAGGGTCTCGCCCTGCGGGTCGTGATCATCGGGCTCGCCATCCTGACCAACGCCACGGTGCTGCAGCGGATGCTTTGGGTGTACCGCCACTCGCGGCCGCACGGTCGACCGGAGCCCGACGCGGCCGTGCGTCCGCCGGCCGACGAATCCTATTTCGCCGAGCCTCCGGGACCCGGCGGCCGGAACCCGTAAGTCCGAGAGAAACCAAAGACAGCAGGGAGCTACGACAGATATGCAAGGACAGGGCAACGGCCGCGGCTCGGAGATACTCCCCGCCGAGGGCAAGCTGGGCGTCATGCTGGTCGGGCTGGGCGCGGTCTCGACCACCTTCATCGCGGGAGTCGAGAGCATCCGGAACGGCCGCAGCCAGCCGATCGGGTCGGTGACGCAGATGAGCACGATCCGGCTCGGCAAGCGCACCGAAGGACGCATCCCGCTCGTCAAGGACTTCGTGCCCCTGGCAGCTCTCGACGACCTCGAGTTCGCTGCCTGGGATCCGATCCCAGATGATGCATACCAGTCGGCGAAGGTGTGCGGCGTCCTGCGACCGGAGGATCTCGATCCGCAGGCAGACTTTCTCCGGGGAATCCAGCCGCTGCCGGCGGTCTTCGACCGGCGATACGTGAAGAAGCTGGAGGGCGCCAACGTCAAGAGCGGAGCGAACAAGCTCGAGCTTGCCGAGCAGCTCCGGGAGGATATCCGCCGCTTCAAGGAGGAGAAGGGCTGCAGCCGGTTGGTCGTCGTCTGGGCGGCCTCCACGGAGGTGTTCATGCAGCGGCACGACGTCCACGCCACGGTGGCCTCGTTCGAGAAGGCGATGGCAGAGAACCACGACGCGATCGCCCCCTCGATGATCTACGCCTATGCTGCCCTGAAGGAGGGCGTGCCGTTCGCCAACGGCGCTCCCAATCTGACCGTGGACATCCCTGCCATGCTGGAGCTCGCGGAGCAGACGGGCACGCCGATCGGCGGCAAGGACTTCAAGACGGGCCAGACCCTGATGAAGACGATCCTGGCGCCCGGCCTGAAGGCAAGGATGCTGGGTC
Organism: Gemmatimonadota bacterium; assembly: GCA_020351855.1. Taxonomy (GTDB): domain Bacteria; phylum Gemmatimonadota; class Gemmatimonadetes; order Palauibacterales; family Palauibacteraceae. Next base: position 2,617,937 of record CP070670.1, on the reverse strand, counting down.
TCAACGGCTGGTTCTCCACGAACATCCTGGGCAACCGGGATGGCGAGGTGCTGGATGACCCGGAGAGCTTCAAGACCAAGGAGGAGTCGAAGCTGGGGGTGCTCGAGTATATCCTGCAACCGTCGGTGTATCCCCAGCTGTACGACAAGATCTACCACAAGGTGAGGATCAACTACTACCCGCCCCGCGGCGACAACAAGGAGGGGTGGGACAACATCGATCTGTTCGGGTGGATGGGATACCCGATGCAGATCAAGATCGACTTCTTGTGCCGGGACTCGATCCTCGCTGCGCCGATCGTCCTGGACCTGGCCCTGTTCATGGACCTGGCCAAGCGGGCGGGGCTGCGCGGCATCCAGGAGTGGCTCTCCTTCTACTTCAAGAGCCCTCAGGTCGCGTCGGGCCTGTACCCGGAGCATGATCTGTTCATCCAGCACTGGAAGCTGAAGAACACGCTGCGCTGGCTTATGGGCGAGGAGCAGATCACGCATCTGGGAACGGAGTACTACGCCGATTACCAGTAAGCCGGCCGAGGCGGGCCCCGCCGGTAGCGCTTTCTTCCTCGTTTTCGAGGGAGTCGAGGGGGCGGGAAAGACGACGCAGGCAGCGCGCCTGGCGAGGCGACTGGAATCGGCCGGCCTCTCCTGCCTGCTGGCCCGCGAGCCGGGAGGGACCCCGGGCGGCGAGAGGATCCGCGACGTCGTCCTCGATCCCGACCTCCAGCTGGGAGCCGAGGCGGAGCTGCTGCTCTATCTCGCCTCGCGGGCGGAGTTCGTGCGACGCGTGGTCCGCCCGGCCCTGGAAGAAGGGCGCGTCGTCGTGGCGGATCGATACGAGCTCTCCACCCTGGCCTACCAGGGGATCGCGCGCGGACTTGGCCTGGAGCCTACCCGGCAACTGAACGACTGGGCCACCGGTGGGCTTCGGCCCGACGCCGTGATCCTGCTTCGCATCGATCCGGCCTCCGGACGCGGACGGAAGACGGAGGAACCAGACCGGCTGGAACGGGAGTCGCGTGATTTTTTCAACCGGGTAGGCGAGGCCTACGATCGGCTGGCTGCCGTGGAGGAGGGGATCGTCGTGGTGAACGGCGACGCCTCACCCGACGAGGTGGAGGGGCTCGTGGTCTCCGAGCTGGCGGCGCGCTGGCCAGGAACTTTTGGGGTATTAGGGCGTTAGCAACCGACAACCAGCGGCCATGCGGGTTCCGTGGAGGGCGGGGAATCTGGTTGCCGCGCTTGAATGCGGAGGGTCGATGAGGCTCAGGCGAAGGTGGGTCACTCCACTGGCGGTCGCTCTGATCGCGTTGGTCAGCGGCGGTTGGCTGCTCCAGCAGGGCACCGCGCGAGAGGACGCGTACGCACAGTCCAGGCTCCTCGACGAAGTGCTCCGCCTGATATCCGAACGCTACGTCGAAGAGACGGATCCGGCCGAGCTGTACCGGATGGCGATCGAGGGCCTGCTCGCCGAGCTCGGCGATCCGTACACCGACTTCCTCGACCGGGAGGAGTGGCAGGACCTCCAGCTCAGCACGACCGGCAACTACGGCGGGCTCGGTATCCGCATCGATGAGCAGGACGGCTGGATCACCGTGGTCTCCGTGCTCCCGAACACGCCAGCGGAGCGTCGGGGCTTGATGACGGGAGACCGCATCGTCGAGGTGGGCGGCGAGTCCGCCGAGGGGTGGAGCACGACGGACGCCGTCCAGATCCTCCGCGGACCTAAGGGAAGCGTGGTGGAGCTGGTGGTCGTGCGGCCGGGCGTCGAGCGGCTCATCGAGCTGGCGATCGAGCGGGACGAGATCCACGTCATCTCCGTCAAGTCGTTCATGCTCGATGACGGTGTCGGGTTCGTGCGGCTTGAGCAGTTCAGCCGCGAAGCCAGGGGCGAGCTCCAGGCGGCGATCGACGCGCTCCAGGGCGCCGGTGCATCATCGATCATTCTCGATCTGCGCGGCAATCCGGGAGGCCTGCTCGAGGAGGGCATCGCCGTCGCGGACCTCTTCCTTCCGCGGGGCGTGGAAGTCGTCGAGACCCGCTCCAGGAACACGAGTGAGAACCAGGGGTTCACGGCGCCCTCCGGCGAGGCGTATCCGGGGCTGCCGATCGTCGTCCTGGTCGGCCCGTACTCGGCGAGCGCGTCCGAGATCGTGGCCGGCGCTCTTCAGGATCACGATCGCGCGCTCATCATCGGCACGACCACGTTCGGCAAGGGTCTCGTTCAGACGCTCTATCCGCTCTCGGGCGGCAATTACCTGAAGATGACGACGGCCCGCTGGTATACGCCGAGCGGGCGCACGATACAGAAGCCATTCCGCGACGGGGCGCTCGAGCTGCTGGCCGGCGGGGCCATCTCGATGGAGGGAGACCCGGTCCATGTCGCTGACGCACTGGAGAATCGCGAGACCTTCTACACGGACGCGGGACGCGTGGTGTACGGCGGGGGCGGCATCACGCCGGACATCGTGGTGATGCCCGACACCCTGACGACCGCCGAGCAACGCTTCCGCGAAGTGCTGGCGGAGAGCGATCTGGCGCTGCGCGATGCCACCTTCCGGTTCTCCGTCCACTGGGTGCGTGACCACCCCGATCTCGGGGAAGACTTCGAGGTGACGCCAGCGATCCGGCAGGCGTTCTATCAGTTCCTGACCGTCGACGAGGAGGCGGGCGTCGCCCGAGACCTCTACGACGACGCGGCAGGTTGGGTCGACTGGGAGCTCGGCATTCGTTTGGCCCAGGCTGCGTTCGGCGAGGAGGCATCGCTGAAGCGGACGCTGCGTCGCCAGCCGCAGGTCAGCAAGGCGGTGGCCCTGCTGCGCCAAACGGATACGCCCCAGGGCCTCCTCGCCCTCGCTGCGAGCGAGTCTGCGGCTGCGGGGGCGAAGCCGAACTAGCGGATGACCCGGCGGGGCCGCTCCGCGTCGGCTCCGTCGAGCGGAACTCGGGCGGCCTCCGCCCCGGGGGGCACCCTGCCGGAGCGTCGCATCCTTCTCTTCGTGAAGGCTCCTCGCCCTGGCCGGGTGAAGACCCGGCTGACGCCGCAGCTCGGCGAGCAGGGTGCCGCTTTCCTGTACGAGGCGCTCCTCGACGACACGGTTGTCCTCTGTCGGGCGACGACGTGCGGGGCGCGACTCGAGCTGTGGGCGACGAGCGTCGGCTGGTTCCGGCGGCGGCATCCGGACCTCGCCGTCCGCCGACAGGCCGGTGCGGATCTGGGAGCCCGGCTGCGCTCGGCGTTCAGCGCTTCGTTCGCCGACGGTGCCGACCAGGTGGTGATCATGGGAAGCGATCATCCCACCCTTCCGGCGGCATATCTGGATCAGGCCTTCGCGGCTCTGGGAGAGGTTCCCCTGGTCATCGGACCGTGCCAGGACGGAGGCTACTATCTTCTCGGCCTCCGACGAGGGGCATGGCCGACGGCAGCCGAGCTGCTCTCTGGGATACCCTGGTCCACGGACGCCGTGCTGAGCGTGACGCGCGAGCGGGCGAGCGGCCTCGCAATGCCATGGGCGGAGCTTCCGGAATGGTATGACGTCGACGGGCCGATCGACCTTGCGCGGCTGCGCCGCGACGCGCCCGCGGACAGCGCGACCGCACGAGCGCTTGTGCTGTTGAGCGGTGCAGCCGCAGCCGAATCAGGCCCGGGCGAGTAGAGGGTACGATGAGACCCGCGCTCCGAGCGGCGCCGATCCTCGCGCTCGGTCTCGCCGGCGTCTCCGTGTCGGCCGTTCTGGTGCGGCTGACCGACGCGCCGGTAAGCGCGATCGCTTTCTGGCGCCTCACCCTGTCGCTGCTTCTCGTCCTTCCGCTTCTCGGCTTATCCGGCCAGTGGCGGGAGGTCGCTTCGCTCGGGCCCGCGGAGTGGCGATGGGTCGGGCTGTCCGGAGCCGCACTGGCCCTTCACTTCGTGACCTGGTTTCTCTCCCTCGAGTACACAAGCGTCGCGAGCTCCACCGTGCTCGTGACCGCCCATCCCCTCTACGTGGGCCTTCTCTCCACCTTCTGGCTTCGCGAGCCACCCTCGAGGGTCGAGTGGTGGGCGATCCTGGTGGCCACGACGGGTGCCGTATGGATCGGTTGGGGCGATTTCCGGCTGAGCGACGAGGCGCTCTTGGGGGACCTCCTCGCAACGTTGGCGGCGCTCTTTGCCGCCCTGTATTTCATTGCCGGCCGGCGCCTTCGTCTGCGCCTCGGGCTCTGGAGCTACGTCGCTCCGGTGTACCTGCTCGCCGCGATCCTCACCGGCGCATCGATGGGAGTGCGCGGCGTGCCGGCCGGCGGGTACCCGCCGGCCACGTGGCTGCTGTTTGCCGGGATGGCCATCGGACCGATGCTGCTCGGCCACACCTCGTTCAACTGGGCGCTCCGTCACGTGCGCGCATATGTTGTGAGCCTCGTCGCCCTCCTCGAGCCTGTCGGCGCGACCATGCTGGCCGTGCTCGTGCTCGGCGGCGCCGAGAGACCGTCGGTGAACACGGTAACCGGCGGCCTGGCCATCCTGGTCGGCATGGCGCTTCTCGTGCGCGAGCAAGCCCTTCGGTCGGCGCGGGCAAACCCGACGGAGCAGAGCGGATAGGGCGTGCGTACCACAAAGAACGTGGTCCGGGTGACCCGGGGATCAGAGATGGAGTCCGTCCACCTGGCCCACGGAATCGTGTGCGGGCTGGAGGGCGGTCAGGAAGCACAGTTCGGCGATTCGGAGCTTCTCGCCTTCTGGCGTTCCGCCATGAAGCCTTTCCAGGCTCTGCCGCTGGTCAGGGACGGCGTGCTCGAGACGTACGGATTCGACGCCGTGCAGCTCGCCCTGTGCTGCGCGTCGCACGACGGCATGCCGATGCACGTCGAGATCGTGAGCGCCATGCTGGGACGCCTGGGGCTGTTTTCCGGCCAGCTGGAGTGCGGCGTGCATCCGCCGAACGACCGAGCCGCTGCCGAGGCCGTGGTGCGAGCCGGCGGCCACTTCACGCCGCTGCACAACAACTGCTCGGGCAAGCACGCGGGCATGGCGGCGTTGGCGCTGCACCGCGGGTGGCCGCTTCGTGGCTACTCGAGAGACGACCATCCGGTACAGGAGCGAATGCGGCGAGAGCTTGGGAAATGGCTCGACGTGGATCCGGAGATAGTCCGCTGGGCCGCAGATGGATGCGGTGTGCCCACGCCCTACCTTTCGCTCCGTCAGATGGCGCGGGCGTATGCGCGGCTGGGGCGGGCGGCAGCGGCCGGGGAGCGGGGAGCGACAGAGGTTGTGAGCGCGATGACGGCACGGCCCGAGCTTGTGTCGGGTCCGGGGAACTTCTCCACCCGTCTCATGCAGGACACGAGCGGCCGCATCGTGGGCAAGGAGGGTGCGGAAGGGGTCTTCTGCGCCGCGGAGCCCCTGAAGGGCTGGGGGCTGGCCTTGAAGATCGGGGACGGCAACTCCAGGGCGGCCGGTCCGGCGGTCATCGGGATGCTGGAAGCGCTGGACCTGCTGCGTCCGGAGGAACTGGGGCGGCTGGCTGACCTGAGGGAAACGGTGGTCATGAACCGCCAGGGTCGCAAGGTGGGAGTGATTCGCGCCGACATGTCCGCCCGGTTCGTGCCGGTCGCCACCCCGCTCTGAGGGGCTGAGGGGCGGGCCACGAAGTGAGCGACCCGGTCCGGAGGGGCCCGTCTGCCGCTCGTGCGGCGCTCGTCCGCGTGTCGGCGGCCCACGCGGCCCGCCGGGAGGCGGCGTTGCGGGACGCGCTCCCGGTGGCAGCCGCGGCCGCGGGCCCGGAAGCGGTGGAGGAGGTCCTGCTCCAGGCTTACCTGTTCCTGGGCTTCCCGGCGACGATCTGGGCCTTCGGCATCTGGCGGTCGATGGATGAGGACGCTCGGGCGGACACGGAACAGCGGCCGGACGGGGACGCTGCGGATCCAAACGAGCAGACGCTCGCGGGCGAAGAGGTGTGCGCACGGGTGTACTCCGCCAACTACCAGAAGCTGAGAGACCACGTGCGGGCGCTGCACCCGGAGCTGGACCGCTGGATGATCCGGGAGGGATACGGCAAGGTGCTCGGTCGGTCCCGCGTGGACCTCGTCACGCGTGAGCTATGCGTCGTCGCCTCGCTTGCCGTGACGGCCTGGGAGCCGCAGCTCCACTCCCACCTGCGGGGAGCACTGAACGTGGGTGCCCGGCCGGATGAGGTGGATGCGGCCCTCGAGGAGGGGCTCGGGTTTGTCCCGCGGCCCGCGTGGCCCGAGCGGGCCCGAGCGCTGTGGCGACAGGTGGCGGAGCGCCATGTTCGTTGATCAGGCGACCATCGACGTGAAGGGCGGCGCAGGCGGCGCGGGCGCCATGGCGTTTCGGAGGGAGCGTGGCGTTCCGTTCGGCGGGCCGAGCGGCGGGGATGGCGGGAACGGGGGCGACGTGGTCCTCGTTGCCGATTCGCAGCTCCACACGCTGCTCGACTACAGCTACCGCCAGCACTACGAGGCCGGGCGAGCCGGTCACGGCGAGGGAAGCAACCGGCGGGGCGCGGACGGGGAGGACCTGCTCCTGCCCGTGCCACTGGGCACCGTGGTGGTGGACGCCGGGACGGGTGAGCGGCTGGGTGAGCTACTGGAGGCGGGCGACCGTCTGGTGGTGGCCCGCGGAGGGAGAGGAGGCAGGGGCAACGCGGCCTTCGCCACCTCCACCCGGCAGACGCCTCGCCGCTGGGAGCCCGGAGCGTGGGGCGAGGAGCGGCGGCTTCTCCTCGAGCTCAAGCTCATCGCGGACGTGGGGCTGGTCGGTGAGCCGAACGCCGGCAAGTCCACCTTCCTGGCCGCGGTCAGCGCGGCTCGACCGAAGGTCGCGGACTATCCCTTCACCACGCTGGAGCCGAATCTGGGCGTCGTCCAGCTGTCCGATGAGCGGCGCTTCGTCGTCGCCGACATTCCCGGCCTCATCGAGGGAGCGCACGAGGGAAGGGGGCTCGGCACCCAGTTCCTCCGGCACATCGAGCGGACCCGCACGCTCGCCCTGCTCATCCCCCTCGACGCGCCCGACCTCCAGCGGGCCTATGATCTGCTGCGGGCGGAGCTTCGAGGGCACGACGCCGCGCTCGGAAGCATTCCGTTCTGCGTCCTGATCACCAAGGCGGACCTCGCGCCGACCCCACGGGAGACGAAGCTGGAGGCTCCCGGGGCGTGGGGGATCTTCGAGGTCTCAGCGGTCACCCGGGAGGGACTTCACGCCGTGCTGGAGGCGTTGTGGCGGCGCGTGGCCGAGGAGAAGAGGGCCGAGGCCGGCGGCGCGACGGGTGGGGATGCGGATCGGCGGTTCCCCGAGCTCGGCGAATGGGTGAGCTGAGCGGAGCTCGGACAGCCTGGAGAGCCGATGCCAGCGCGCTGGAAGAGCGGGCGGCGGCGATCGCTCTGGTCGAAGTCCGGGGGCTGGGCTCGCGGCGCCTCGGGAGGCTGCTCGAGGAGACGGGGTCGGCCCGAGCCGCGCTGCGGCGCGGACGCGACCCGGGGGCGCTGCCTGCCGACCTCCGGCGGCTCCTGGCCGGCGTCCGGCCCGCGCCGGCGCGGCGCGTCCGCGAGCTCGAAGACCGCGGGATCCGCCTGGCCGCCTACGGAGACCACCAATACCCGGAGCGCCTGCGGAACCTGTGCGATCCACCCGTCCTGCTGTACCTGCGCGGGCCGCTGACGCTGGCTGACGACCGGATGGTGGGCATCGTGGGAACGCGTCGTGCCACGCCATACGGACGCCGCATGGCGCGCCAGATCGCGACGGGGCTGGCGGAGGCCGGCTGGGCCGTGGTGAGCGGCATGGCGCTCGGCATCGACGGCGCGGCCCACGCGGCCGCCCTGGACGCCGGAGGAAAGACGGTCGGCGTTCTCGGCTCCGGTCTCGACTTCTCCTACCCGTCGGTTCACCGGCCGCTGTACCGCCGGCTTCGCCGCCACGGCGTGCTGGTGAGCGAGTTTCCTCCGCCCACGCCGCCGGCTCCGGGGCTGTTCCCGCGTCGCAACCGGATCATCGCCGCCCTGTCGAGGGGCGTAGTCGTGGTTCAGGCGCCGGAGCGGAGTGGTGCGCTGATCACGGCGGATCACGCCCTGGATTTGGGCCGGGAGGTTCTTGCAGTGCCCGGACCGGTCGGCCTCGAAGCGAGCACCGGCGTGCACCGGCTGTTGAGCGAGGGCGCGGCGTTGGCCACGTCCGCTGCCGACGTGCTCGGCCTTCTCGAGCTTGACCGGAGCGAGCCGGGAGATCGCCGCCGGCGAACCGGAGCGGGCACAGCGCCTGCCGCAGCGCCGTCTGACCGGCCCGGTGACGTGGCGGTGCCCGGAGCGACAGAGGCGCTGGACATGCTGGCGGCCGGCCCTGCGAGCGCGGATGATCTGGTGCGCGCTCTCGCGCGGCCGATTGCGGAGGTGCTCGCTCTCCTGGGTGTCCTCGAGCTGGAGGGGTTCTTGCAACGGGAGGTGGATGGGAGGTATGTCCTTTGCGCCGGTGAGCGGAAGGGTCCGGCCTCGGCGAGGCGGGAACGCAGGCGAGGCTGAACGCGTATCGAAGGACGACCTGGAGCTTCAAGCCGCTGCGCATGGCGGCGCACCCCGTTCGAGCGAAACGTTGAACCGATGTCCGAAATGCTGACGGAACGCGAGAAGGCTGTCCTGCTCGCGGTGCTCGAGAGCTACATCGAGTCCGCGGAGCCCACGGGCTCGCGCACCATCGCCAAGCATTACCGGCTCGGAGTGTCGGCCGCCACCGTGCGCAACACGATGGCGGATCTGGAATCCAAGGGGTTTCTGACCCATCCCCACACCTCGGCCGGGCGGGTGCCCACCGACATGGCCTATCGGTACTACGTCGACGAGCTCATGGGCCATCGGCCTCTATCGGCGGTTCAGCAGGTGAGGATCGAGCGCGAGCTGACAGCGGGCCAGGCAAGCGCGATCGAGGAGCTGATCGCGCGGGCCGCGTCGGTGCTCAGCCTGCTGACGGGCGAACTGGGCCTGGCGATCGGACCCGCCCTGTCCGAGGCCGTGTTGCAGAGACTGGACCTCGTGCCGGTGGACTCGGAGAAGATCCTGCTCGTCTTCACGCTGGAGTCCGGCGTCGTGAGAACGGTCTACGTGGACCTGAAGAGCGGCCTGCCGCGACAGACGCTCTCATCGCTGGCCAGCCTTCTGAACGAGCGCTTGGCCGGCAGCACGCTCACCGCCATCCAGTCGACGCTCGGAGATCGCCTTCGCGACATCGACGCGGGAGCGGCCGGAGACCTGATCAACATCTTCGTCGAGTCGGGTCCGGACATCTTCGACTGGGTCGCCACGAATCGCCGGGTGCACCTCGGCTCGGCGTCGACGCTGGCGGATCAGCCCGAGTTCACGACGAAGGAAGGATTGAGGCAGCTCATCGAGCTCACGGAGCAGCGGGAGCTTCTCGCTTCGCTGCTGGGTCGTCGCGCCCAGGCGGCCGGGCCGCAGATCACCATCGGCACGGAGCACGAGACGCCGGAGCTTCTCGACCTGACGGTCGTGACGGCCAACTACGCGGTCGGTCACCTGCACGGAGTCGTGGGAGTCATCGGACCGACGCGCATGCCCTACGATAAGGTCGTGGCGGTGGTCGACTGTACGTCGTCGCTCGTCTCCCGTCTGATGCAGCATTGAGCCCGCCAGCGAACCGGCAGCGCTAGCCATGGCCGATTACTACGACGTGCTGGGCGTGGCCCGGCAGGCCGGACCGGAGGAGATCAAGAAGGCCTACCGGAAGCTGGCCATGCAGTACCATCCGGACAGGAACGACTCCCCCGATGCGGAGGCCAAGTTCAAGGAGGTGACGCAGGCCTACGAGGTGCTGCGTGATCCCCAGCAGCGTGACCTCTACGACCGGTACGGGGAGGCCGGGATCCGGAGGGGTGCCGGCACGGGCTTCGGCATGGGCGGCTTCGGTTTTGCCGATGCCTTCGAGGTCTTCATGCGGGAGTTCGGGAGCGGCGGGGCGTTCGGCGACCTGTTCCAGGAGCGCCGGCGCACGGGTCCCCGGCGGGGAAGCGACGCCAGGGTGCGCATCCGGATCACTCTGGCCGAGGCAGCGAGCGGCGTGAAGAAGACGCTCCGCGTGCGCCTTCTCGACCGCTGCGAGCGCTGCACCGGCACGGGTGCGCAGCCGGGCACGTCTCCCGTCACCTGCGGTGGCTGTGGCGGCTCGGGCGAGGTCAGGGCGGTGCAGCGATCTCTGCTGGGGCAGTTCGTGAGTGTGCGCCCCTGTCCCGAGTGCGGAGGAGAGGGCCGCCTGATCGAGAGTCCGTGCTCGGAGTGCGGCGGACAGGGCCGGGTCCAGCGCGAGCGCCGGATCACGATCGAGGTTCCAGCTGGCGTGTCGTCGGAGGATTTCCTGCGCCTTTCCGGACGGGGCAATGCGGGACCGAACGGCGGGCCGGCGGGCGATCTCCTGGCTGCCATCGAGGTCGTGGAGGATCCCCGGTTCGAGCGTCACGGGGATGACCTGGTCCACAACCTGGCCATCACGTTCAGCCAGGCCGCGCTCGGGGCGAGGATCGAGGTCCCGACGATCGACGGCTCCGCGGAGCTCGAGATTCCGGCGGGCATTCAGAGCGGGCAGGCTCTCCGACTGCGGGGGCGGGGCATGCCCCGCTTGCGGAGCCACGGCCACGGCGACCAGATCGTCCGGGTGCTCGTGTGGACGCCAACCCGGCTCAGCTCGGATCAGCGCGAGGCGCTGGAGCGGCTTGCTGGGATCGAGGAGGCTCCGCCGGCGCCCGACACGAAGGAGCCGGGCTTCTGGCAAAGGGTGAAGCAGGCCTTCAGCGCCTGAGCTGACTGCTGGGCGCCGGATCGCCGCTTCCGGCCTTCTCGGCGAGGGTGGCCGCCGAGCCTGGGAGCCGAGGAGCTAGGGTCCGGCTGTCAGTCTTTCCAGCCCCCCGTCCACGTCGCTGCCCAGGTGGATGCGTGCCACCCGGCGCCCGCGCGCGCTCAGGGTGCGGAGGTCGCCCAGCGCCTGCGCGAGGATCAGCCGGCCGAATCCGACTTCCTGCCCCGGGATCTCCAGCTCCGGTACGGGGCTGGCGGTCAGCAGGAGGAAGATGCCGCTTTCGGGCCCGCCCTTGTGAAGCTGACCTGTCGAGTGCAGGTATCGGGGACCGTATCCGACCGTGGTCGCAACGCCGAGCCGCGCCCGCAGCCGATTCCGCAGGGCGCTCAGGGCGTTGTCACGGCGGGGGGTCTCCGCGAAGTACGGTAGGATGGCGATATAGTCGCCGGGGCCCACGAGGTCGGCGATCGCATCGAGCACCTCATCCGCCGATCGCTTCAAGGATTCCCCGGTGCCGTCCCCCCCCCAGAGCACCGAGAACGGCTCCTCACCAGGTCCGATCCCGCGGCCGGCCGCGCCGTTGCTGTCCGATCCGCGAGCCTCGCCCGCCCAGGCGGCGAGCACCTCGCGGGTCTGCTGCTTGCTCGCCTCGACGTCTGGCTGATCGAAGGGGTTGATCCGCAGGAGCGCTCCTGCCGTGGCCACCGCCATCTCCCAGCGATAGAACTCGCCTCCGAGTGCCGTCCTGTCGGGAGCGGTGAACTGCAGGACCGGGTGACTCGCTTCGAGTGGCTCGAGTGCGGCCGAGGCCGCTGCCGCTTCCTCCTCCAGGCCCAGCCACACGAATACCCGATCGCTCCCGTACTCCGACGGGCTGCCGGGCGGCTCGTCCGCGATCGGCACGATTCCGCGGCCCTCCTTGCCGGTGCTCTCGGCCAGCAACTGCTCGGCCCACAGCCCGAAGGAACGAAAGGCGCCGGAGGCCACGAAGGTCACCTTGTCGTGTCCCCGCTTCGCCAGGACCGCGAGGACCGTCCCGAGCTGGACTCCCGGGTTGTGGCTGGCGGGCACGAACGGACCGCAGAGAGACTGCATCATGCTTGCCCTCCGGAGCATCTCTTCGACCGGAAAGCCGGCCAGCGCCATGGGCACCAAGCCGAAGTAGGACAGCGCGGAGTAGCGGCCGCCGATGTCGGGGGGGTTCTCGAAGCATGCCCGAAAGCCTCCTGCCGCAGCCTCCTCGGCGAGCGGAGTGGAGGGGTCCGTGATGGCGATGAAACGACGGCCCGGGGTGTCGGTCCGCTCTGCGATCCGCTCATGGAAGTAGCGGTAGAAGCTCATCGTCTCCAGGGTCGTACCCGACTTGCTGGCGACGAGAAAGAGCGTCGCATCGAGGTCGAGCGATTGCTCGATCCCGCGAACGGAATCCGGGTCGGTATTGTCGAGGACGCGGAGACGGGGCCACCCGGGCTGTGACCCGAAAGTCCGCTGCGCCACCTCTGCGGCCAGGCTGCTACCTCCCATCCCGAGGAGAACGACGGAACGGATCTGCTCCGCGCGCGCCGCAGCCGCGAATTCGAGGAGCTCGGGCAGACGGCCGCAGAAATGACCCGTGCTGTCGAGCCAACCCAGACGTCCGTGGATCGCCTCCGCATCGGACTCCTCACGAACCGGCCAGAGGGACGCGTCCCGGGCCCAGATCCGGCGGCCAAACTGGACGCCCTGCAGAGCGGCAAGGTTCTGGTTGACGGTGGCCTCCGCTCCGGCAAGGGCCGCGCGGCCGCTGGCGAGCGCGCCGCGGTGTGCCCTCCGCGTCCGGTCCGCGATCGTGGCCATCAGCTTGTCGAACGGCTCGATGAACTTCTGGACGCCCTCGTTCTCGAGCTGCCAGGTCACGCGGCCGAAGTCGATACCTGCCTTCCCGAGATCGTCGACCGTGAGCTCCGCGTCCTCGAGACCATCCGACACGGACACCGAGACCCGTCCGTGATCGGCGAATGCGGCGATCGTCTCGTCCGGCAGGGTGTTCACGGTCTCGGGACCGATGAGCGGCTCCACGTAACGCACGTCCCCGTAGAGCGGGTTCTTCGTGCTCGTCGATGCCCACAGCATCCGCTGGACGCGGGCGCCATCAGCTGCCAGCGCCAGCCACCGGTCCGTGGCGGTGAGCTCCCGAAACCTCCGGTACGCGAGCTTGGCGTTCGCCACGGCAGCCTTTCCGAGCAGCCGCTCGGGCCGGGGTTCGGCCCGCCCTTCGGGCGAGA
>CP070670.1:2584185-2604779 GCA_020351855.1 Gemmatimonadota bacterium | reverse complement strand
GCTCTCACGTCAGCTACCCGTCATAGCCTTGGTAGGCCGTTACCCCACCAACAAGCTGATAGGCCGCGAGCTCCTCCGGCGACGCTAGCTTCCATGGAGAGGCCAGCTTTCACGAGGGGCGCTTACTCCCCCCGCTGTATGCGGTATTAGCCCAGGTTTCCCTGGGTTGTCCCCCATCGCCGGGTAGATCACTCACGTGTTACTCACCCGTCCGCCGCTGTACTCACCCCCGAAGGGGCTTTCTCGCACGACTTGCATGTGTTAGGCACGCCGCCAGCGTTCGTCCTGAGCCAGGATCTAACTCTACACTTAAGAAGAGTCTGGCGCGAAGCTCGGCAGCCGAAGCTACCGGCCACGACACCAACCTGTTCGAACGCGGTTACATCCGGTCGCGTGCTGAACACGACGACCGGAGCAGGTGCGTCCGGAATCAAATCACTTTGGTTCCCCATGGACACTCAGGAAGTGATGCCTGAGGCCCGTCGGGGCCCTGCACGCCACTCACACCTTCTTGTCAAAAAGCGTCCGTGACGACGAAGCGTCACGACTGGAATCCGTAGTTTACGCGCAATGACCCCGCCAGTCAAGCACTTCCGAGGGATCCAGCGCGGGCGGCGGGCGACCGCGCGCCCGTGTTCCGTCAAGGTTCCCGGACATGGCATCGATCCGCCGAGCCATGTCTGATAGGCCCGGCCGCATTAAAAGGTTCCCTGGCCCAGCTCGACAACGGCGCCGCACTCCACGACACCCGTTCCGGAGTGCACGAGGTTGACGCCGAACCGCGGCTTGCCGTCGATGATTCGGTAGCGAGACAGCGTGCGCAGGGGCTCACGGCCCGTCTGGCCCGTTCTCTGGTCGACGGTGGTCACCACACAGCGAGCACACAGCCTCGCCACGCGAAAGCCGATGCCACCGATCTTGAGCCGCTCCCACCGATCCTCGGCGAACGGGCCGCCCCCCCGTACGACGAGATTTGCCCGGAACCGATCGATCGGCAAAGGCCGATCGAGTCGGGCGTTCAGGTCATCCATCGACTCCTCGGACACGAGCAGGAACGGATAGCGATCCGCAAAGGCCACGCGCACCGGCTCGCCGTTTCGCCTCGCCTCGACCGGTCGCGCCTCAGGCTCCGGGAGATGCACGATTCGGGCATTCAGGCCCAGAAGCTCTGAGATCCAGGCCGCGCCCTCGGCTCCGACATCGACGGCCTCGACATCGCTTCCCCATACTTCCACCCGGTCCCGTTCCCCGGCGGCCTCCGAACCCGGCGGCACGAAGACCTCGGACATCCCCGATGCCGAGAGTCCGATCCAGCCATCCTGCAGGCGGATCGCGACCCGGGCTAGCGCCGGACACTGACGTTGGGTAAGGAAGTGCCCCTCTCGATCGACCACCATCCAGCGCCGATCGAAACGGGATCCGAACGCGTCCACTTCGAGCCTCTGCAGCTCGATTCCGCGCGCACTCTTCAGCGGATAGATGCAGAGGCTCGTGACGCGGATCGGCTCAGTCACCGGATCGCAGATCCCGCGTCGGGCTGTCGCGCTCGACCGCGACGTACACCGACGCGAGAAGATCGCCGACGTTCGCCGCACATTGCGAGCGGGTCAAGACGCCCTCGTCCATCCGGGCTTCCGCGCCGACTCAGCTAAGTCAATCATTTACAGTTGGTTATGTACAGACTCCAAGCACTCGGCACGCTCCGTGATAGGTCTGCAGCGGGAACAGGCAATATGAGCCCACCGGAACGGGAGGAACACGATGGTCGACCGCCAGTATCGCGACGAGCTGCTTGACGCGAGCTATGAAGCGGTAAAGCTGGAGCTCGAGAACACGGAGAAGGACCTCGCCCGGCTGAAGGACAGGACCGAGAAGCTGCGCTCTGCCGTTGCGGCGCTCGCCGAGCTCCTTCCGGGAACGGGCAAGGTGGACGAGGACCTGGTGCCCCCTTTCCTGCGCAAGGCGCAGCGGGACAACGGCCTGCACGAGACGCGGTCGGGAGACGCGGATCCCGTATCCGAGGTGGCCCGAGCCTCCGCATGACATGTTGGACCTGAAGGGAGGTTGAGGAGCGGACATCTTCCCGGCTCCCGGTCCGCTCCCTCCTCCCACCTCTCTGAGCGTGGATCCGCTGGACGTTACGCCGCGCGGCGCCTCGCCGGCGGATCACTCTCCTTCCGCGCGGAAACGCCCACAGCCGGGCCGCCAGCGTCCGTCAAAGGTCAGGTCCACGACCAGCTCGAACCGTTCCCCGCTCATGTTGTCGAAGCATTCCTCTCGACGGATCTCGATGGTGAGCTGATGGCCATCGAAGCTCGCGACGTGAACCGCGCGGTCCGTGTCCGATTGCAGAAGCGTCTCCGGCACCGCGAACTCGTAACGCACAGATCCGTAGTCGGTCGTCCACACCCCCCGCTCCCGATGCAGCTTGAGCGTCCAGCCAGGCTCGTTGCCGACCGCCCGGATCCCGATCTGGCGGGCTGCGTCCCTCTCGGCCCCGGACTGGCACGCCATGGGCACAAGCAGGGAGACAGCAAGGCAGGCACCGACGGGCCCGCTGCGTTGAACCATAGGACGCTCCTCGTATCGACTCTCCGCCAGCCGGGCTTCCCGGAGGCTTCCGGACAACGGCGGACCGTGGATCATGTGGCACGATACGCCTTATGCCCATCTAATGATTCCGGCAGCGCGGAAGCAGTAGGCTACGCTCGTCAGCCCGTTCCAGCCCTGTGAGCGACTTCCCGCCGCTGCGGCCATAGGTCTCGGCATAGGTTGGGGCTTTCGGGCTTCGAGCCGGAAGCAAGAGCCCCGCCGGATTTCCGGCGGGGCTTTGCGATACGTAGGGGTGAGCGACGGGATTCGAACCCGCGACCTCCAGGGCCACAACCTGGCGCTCTAACCGACTGAGCTACGCCCACCATGACAGCGGGACCGGCCTTGCAGGCACCGTTCCAATGTAGCTTGATAGGGAGCGGCGGCAAGCAAGTTCCCCTCTCCTCGGCCTCTCGAGTTTCGAGCGCGGCCCGCGCATATCTCCAACCGCTTTCTCCGGTTAGTTTGCAGACATGGCCAAGCTGTCGATCGGGATCGTCGGTCTTCCGAACGCAGGCAAGTCGACGCTCTTTCGGGCCCTGACCACGGTCGCCGTTCCCGCTGAGAGCTACCCGTTCTGTACGATCGAGCCGAACGTGGGCGTCGTCGCCGTCCCGGACGACCGGCTCACGCGCATCGCGGAGCTCGTGCACGCGCGGAAGGTCACGCCGGCCGTCGTCGAGTTCGTGGACATTGCGGGCCTCGTAGAGGGTGCCTCGCAGGGCGAAGGCCTCGGCAACCGCTTTTTGCAGCACATTCGCGAGGTCGACGCGCTGGCACACGTGATCCGGCTGTTCGAGGATGACGCCGTGGCCCGCGTTTCCTCCGCGGGCGATCCCGCGCGAGACCGCGAGCTGGTCGAGGCGGAGCTCGCGCTCGCGGACCTGGAGCTGATCGAGGCTCACCTGGAGCGTCTCGCCCGCAAGGCCCGATCGGGGGAGCGGGAGGCCCAGCAGGCGATCGGGGTGGTCGAGCGGGTGCGGGGGCGGTTGGAGCGGGGCGAGCCTGCCCGGAGGGAGGCGCTAACCGAGGACGAGCGCAGGCGGCTTCGTGGACTGAACCTTCTGACGATCCGACCGCAGATGTACGTCGTGAACGTGGGTGAGGATTTCTGGCAGGAGCAACCCGAGACGTACGATGCCCTCGTGCGGAGCGTCCGATCGGAGGATCCCGGGGCCGTCGTCCTGCCTGTGTCGGCGCTGCTGGAAGCCGAACTGTGGGAGCTGTCCGCCGAGGAGCAAAGGGAGTACCTCCTGGCGATCGGAGCCGACGAGTCCGGGCTGGCGCGGCTCGTGCAGGCCGGATACGGGCTCCTCGGATTGATTACTTTCTTCTCTTACAACGAGAACGAGCTCCGGGCGTGGACGATACGCGAGGGCGCTCTGGCTCCCGAGGCCGCCGGCACCGTGCATACGGACTTCGAGGAGCACTTCATCCGTGCGGAGACGATCGCCTTCGAGGAGTTCCAGCGGTTCGGCTCACTCAAGGCGGCCCGCGAGGCCGGGGCCGTCCGGTTCGAGGGCAAGGACTACGCGGTCCGCGACGGGGACATACTCTGGTTCCGCACGAGCGCCTGAAGGAAAGGAAACACCGGGATCGGTCGGCTCGTAAGAGACACTAGACTCGAGGGGGAGATCCGGAACCGCCATGAACGAGCCAGAGTCGCGGGAAGGGTACAAGGACAGCCTGGGCTACGGCCTGTGGTGTCTGTTTTTGTTCGGCTTCGCCGGCATACACCGCATTTACCTGGGGAAGTACGGGACCGGCATCCTGTGGCTGCTCACCTTCGGCCTCCTGGGCATCGGGCAGTTCATCGACCTCTTCCGCATGCGCTCCCTCATCGCGGAGGCGAACATCCGCGACGGCTATCTGCCTCATCCCCGTTATGCGAAGGAACTGACCGGCCCCAGGGCGGCCCCGGAGCCCAGCACGACCCAACGGCTCTTGCAGGCAGCCGGCAAGTACGGCGGAACGCTCACGGTGACTCAGGCCGTCGCCGAGACGGGGCTCTCCTTCAAAGAGGTGGAGGAAACGCTGACGGAGATGCTGATCGCCGGCTACGTGGACGTGGACAACGAGCCGACGACGGGCGTCGTCATCTACCGCTTCCCGGAGCTGCTCTCGGGTTCCGGGCGGTCCGCGCCCGGCTGAGGCCACCGCCCTCCTGACCTCAGGAGACGCTGCCCCGGATGTAGTCCTTGAGGTGCCTGTTCTCGTCGGCCGCTTCCTGCCAACAGGCGTTCACGAGATCGCCGATGGACACGATCCCCAGCAGCTCGCCGTCCGCCACGACGGGAAGATGGCGGATGCGGTTCTTCGTCATGACGCCCATCGCCGTGTGAATCTCGTCATCCGGAAACCCTACGATGACATCCCGAGTCATCGCCTCGCCGACCGGCGTGGAAGACAGGAGCGCCGGGTCGCCGCCCCCCAGGCGAAGCACGTCCCGCTCGGAGAGGATCCCCCGTATGGCTTCCCCCTCCACGACCACCACCGCACCGATGTTGTGCTCGTTCAGCACCTGCATGGCCTCGAGCACGGTGCCATCGGGCGTCGTCTTGACGACGTCATGGCCCTTCTGATCGAGGATGTCCCTGATCCTCATGCGTACCTCCAGGCAGTGTGAGGGCGGAGGCGAGTCAGGCTGCTCAAAGATAGGCGGCAGGGCAGGACCGGCAAGCGACGGACCGCGGCGCCGGCGGCCAGCCACGGGCGTTGACCGGACCGGGCCGCTAGGCGAGGTTGCCCCGTCGTCCGTCACTTCGGTGGATGGGAGAGAGGATGTCACCGAGTCAGATCGCCTCCAAGAACCTCGATGGCTGGTACATGCTGCACCAGTTCTATCGCGCCGCCTGGCCGGCCCTCAAGCGTCAGGGGCCGGGCCGGCTGCACGAGATGGGTGCCGAGTTCACCTCCCTCGTCCAGAGCTGGTCCTCTCTCAAAAGCGGCTGGAGCCGCTGTTATCGGATCGTCGGTGGCGGCGCTGACTTTCTGATGCTCCACCTCCGGCCATCACTCGAGCAGCTGGCGGAGACGGAAAGACAGATTCAATGGAGCGCCCTGGGTGATTACCTGGAGCTTCAGTACGACTACGTCTCCGTCGTGGAACTCGGTCTGTACCAGATGACGGCCGAGTTCGCGCGGCGGCGGGCCGTGCCCGAGGAGCCTGATGCGCTTCGCGCCTGGCACGAGGAGCTCGAATCGCAGGTCCGCAGGGCCGCGGAGACCGACTTCGCCCGGCAGCGGCTGTATCCGGTCCAGCCCGATGAGATGCCCTACGTGTGCTTCTACCCGATGACGAAGCGCCGCGGCGAGCATGACAACTGGTACTCTCTGCCCCTCGCGGAGCGGGCCCAGCTGATGAACGAACACGGACTGGTCGGTCGCACCTACGCGGGTCGGGTCACGCAGATTATCTCCGGTTCGATCGGTTTCGACGACTGGGAATGGGGGGTCACGCTGTTCGCCGGGAATCCGCTGGACTTCAAGAACGTGATCACCGACATGCGCTACGACGAGGCGAGCGCGAAATACGCAGAATTCGGTCGCTTCTACGTCGGGAAGCGGATGCAGGCCCGCGAATGGCTGGAGCTGGGCGATCGCTGAGCCGGTGAGCGACCCTGACGCCGGCAGACGTGCAGCAGTCAGGCGTCGCACCGACCCGCTCGTGACCGGGCGCACGGGCGCGGCGCTGGGTGCAGGCGTGACGGCGGCCCAGTCTGCCTCCGCCCTGCGTCGCTTCATGGAGGGCCGGCGGGATGAGATGATCGATCTGCTACGCCGGCTGACGCTCGCCGAGTCGCCCAGCGATCGCCCCGACACCCACCCCCGGGTTCAAAGCATCCTGGCCCGGGAGCTCGCGAAGGCAGGCTGCCACGTCCGCCGCGTGCCGGGAGGCCGGTACGGAGACCACCTGCTCGCCCGACCGCGCGACCTCGTGCAGGGCGGGCCTACCCAGCTCCTCATCGGCCACTACGATACCGTGTGGCCGGTCGGGACGGTGGAGGCCATGCCGTTCCGTGAGAAAGATGGCCGTGTGACCGGCCCCGGCGTCTACGACATGAAGGGCGGTCTCGTGCTCATCATCTTTGCCCTGAGGGCGCTGCGCGATCTGGGGATCGAGCCCCCGGTGACCCCGCTGGTCTTCATGAACTCCGACGAAGAGATCGGCAGCCCATCTTCCACGCCGCACATCGAGCGTCTGGCGCGGACCGCAGACCGGGCGCTCGTTCTCGAGCCCGCCCAGGGCCCGACCGGGAACATAAAGACGGCCAGAAAGGGCGTGGGACATTTCCGGGTCCGGATTCGCGGCGTGGCCGCGCACGCCGGCGTGGAGCGCGAGAAGGGCGCGAGCGCCGTCCTGGAGCTGGCGCATGTCGTGCAGCGCCTGCACGCGCTCAACGACCCCGAGCGCGGGATCACGGTCAACGTGGGCGTGATCTCCGGAGGCCACCGGTCGAACGTCGTGGCCTCCGAGAGCGTGGCCAACGTGGATCTCCGAGCCTACCACGAGACCGAGGCTCTGGAGATCCGCGAGGCTGTTCTCGCTCTCCAGCCCGTCACGCCCGGCGTTCGGATCAGTCTGGAAGATTGGGAGTTTCGCCAGGCTCTCGAGAGGACGCCCCGGAACCGCGCCCTGTGGGAAGCCACTCGGCGCACCGGAAGCCTCCTCGGCCTGAACCTCGAGGAGACTGCCGTGGGCGGGGGCTCCGACGGCAACACGACGAGCCTGTACACGGCCACGATCGACGGCCTCGGCCCACGGGGTGGGGGCTCGCACGCGGAGTACGAGCACGTGGTGGCGGACAGCCTGCCGGAGCGGGGCGCGTTGCTGGCTCTCCTGCTCCTGCTGCCGCCCATTCAGGCCGGGTGAGCGCCCCGCCGCCGCACCGCCACATCCGACGGGCCCGGGAGACGCTGGGCGAAGCCGAGACGGTGGTCGTCCTTACCGGAGCCGGGGTCAGCGCGGATTCCGGCGTGCCGACCTTTCGAGGCCAGGGCGGGCTGTGGAGAGAACATCGGCCTGAAGATCTCGCCACCCCGGCCGCCTTCGCCCGCGATCCCAGGCTCGTGTGGGAGTGGTACGGCTGGCGCAGGGAGCTGGTGAGCGCCTGTGCGCCCAACGCGGCACACCTCGCCCTGGCCCGCTGGCAGGAGGGACCGCGCCCCATTCACATCGTCACCCAGAATGTGGACGGCCTGCACCGGTTGGCCAGGGATCGAATCCGCGACGGCGCCGGGGGAAGCACGACCGGTGAGATCCTCGAGCTCCACGGCTCCCTGTTCCGGACGCGCTGCACGTGCTGTGCAGCCGTGGAAAACTCGAGGGCACCGATCGACGCGACCTCCGAGGCGTCCCTTCCCCACTGCGGAGCGTGTGGCGCCCTGCTGCGTCCCGACGTCGTCTGGTTCGGTGAGCCCCTCGATGCGCACGTGCTGGATCGGGCCTTCCGGCTGGCCGCGCGCGCGGAGGTCTGTCTGGTCGTGGGCACGAGCGCGATCGTACAGCCCGCCGCAGCGGTGGCGACGGAGGCCGCCCGTGCCGGAGCCGCGCTCGTGGAGGTGAATCCGGAGGTCACGCCTTTGTCGCGAGTAGCGCGGCTCTCGCTACGGGGCCGTGCCGCCGAGATCGTTCCCCTGCTGGTCTAGGAGCGGGGCGAGGCTTCTTCCGCGCTGAAACGGTAGCCGAATCCGCGTACCGTCTCGATCCGGCTTCCCGCCTGACCGAGCTTGGAGCGGAGGCGGCGGATGTGCATGTCCACCGTCCGCGTCTCCATGTCGCCGGGCGCCTCCCAGACGGTCTCCAGCAGCCTGCCGCGATCCTGTACTCGACCTCGTCGCTCCAGCAACGCCACGAGCAGCTTGTACTCGGTCGGGGTGAGCTCGATCTCCTCGCCGTCGACCGTGACCTGCACGGCCCCGATATCCACCGTCACCGGCCCGCCACGCAGGATCGGCCCGCTGCCCCGGGCGGCCGGGGCGCGCGTCCGCCGCAGGACGGCCTTCACGCGCAACAGCAGCTCCTTCGGACTGAACGGCTTCGTGATGTAGTCATCGGCCCCCAGTTCGAGACCGCGAATCCGATCCTCTTCATTACCTCGAGCGGTGAGGATGACGACGGGCAGGTCAGCGGTCTCCGGCCGGCCGCGCAAGTCGGCCAGCACATCGAAGCCGGAGAGCCCGGGGAGCATCAGGTCGAGCAGAATCAGGTCCGGACGCTCCCGTCGCACCTGGTCGAGGGCCGGCCGCCCGGCCGCCAGGGTCCGTACCCGATAGCCGTCTCGCATGAGGTGGTAGGCGACCAAGGCCGCGATGTCGTTCTCGTCCTCGACCACGAGGATGTGGGCGGGGACTTCCTCCGTTCGCCGGTCGGCCTCCGCGCGAAGCACCGAACGCTGCACCCTGTCTCTTAGCTCTTCCGTCGGTTTTTAGCTGTATACGCAGGCTCCAAGAGAACCTCGATCTGAATAATGCAACAGACGAGTAACGAAACGGAAACACCGGCGTGCCCATCACGCCTGATCCCCCGCTGGCCGGCCGCGATCCGAGGGAAGAGTCTGTTGAGAAACATGGCGACTACCTATTCGTTGAGAGTGGGCTCTACCGTCGAGTGAGGTGCTATCGGTCGTCGGTAACGGATCGGGACCCGGAAATGTGCCGCACCTGTAACGAGGAACATCCGACGTTGGGCAAGCGGCCTGCTATCCCGTGAGCGAGTGGGCGGCGGCCGTCGAGGCGGTGATCCGGGAGAGCGGGAGCTGGGCCTACCTGCTGGCGTTCGGCTACACGGTCGCCGTGGCGATCGTCCCCTTCCCCGCAGAGTTCCCCGCCATGCTGAACGGGGCCCTGTTCGGACCCATGCTGGGAACCGCGATCACCTGGTCTGCCGCCCTCGTCGGGGCCCAGGCGAGCTTCGAGCTCTCCCGCCGCTTCGGCAGGCCCCTGGTGGACCGCGTGATCCCTGCGGAGATGAGGAGGCGCGCCGATCGGCTCGTTCTCGCTTCCGGCGCCGCAGGCCTCCTTCTTCTCCGCCTTACGCCGGTCGTTGCATTCACGGCAGTCAACTGGCTCGCCGGCCTGGCCCCGCTGCGCCGATGGACGTTCATCTGGACGACGGCCGTCGGCATCGTTCCCGGTGCGATCCTCTTCACCGTCTCCGGATCGGGACTGGCGGCACTGTACCGGAGGCACCCCGCCGTGGCCCTGGCGCTTCTGATCTTGGCCATCGGCGTTGCACTGAGCGTTCGGAAGAGAATGCGGCGCGATCGCCGCCCGTAGGGTGCACGCGAAAGGCCGACCGACCAGCCGAAATCGACCACCGGACCGCACTGCATCGGGGTCTCCGATCCCCACTCAACATTCGGGCACTCCACATGCATGCTCATCCAACGGACCCGCCTGTGGGCGTCGGAAATGCAATGTGCCGTAAGTCATTATTGTATGGATACTTACATACTATGCGCGGTGGCAGCACCACGTCCCGGTCGGGCCGCCGCCGCGCCTTTTTGCCGACGGTCTGCGCAGAATGCCACGCGGACTGCCGATAACCGGTCCGTAGGGCTGCCGTCGAGGCGGGTGTGGTGAGCGACCGAATGGGATCCCCAGCAGCCGAAGTTTCGCGGAAATGAAGGACAGCTCAGGCGAGCCGCGAAGCCGGACGGACGCCCCGGACGACCCGAATCGACTGCCCTTTCCGCTGCTCGTACTGAGCCCGGACGGGGTGATCGGGCGCGTGAACCCGGCAGCCGAGGCAGTTCTCGGGATCCTGGAGTCGGAACTCGTCGGCCGACCCTTCATCGAGCTGGTGGGCAGCTGCTGGCGGAAGCTCTTCGAGGAGGCCCTGGCCGGAAGCGACCCATCGGCCCAACCTGGTGCCTTCCCTTCCCGTGCCTCCCTGGATGTGCCTCTGCAGACCGCGTCCGGGATGACCAGGTTCGGCGTGTCTCTGGCCGCGGGACGTCGGGCTGAAATGGCCGACGTGCACGTGCTTCTTCACCCTGCCCTGGATTCGGGAAGCCGCGGACGGACCCCGCACTCCGTGGCGCTGGACGCGACGGAGGACGCCGTGCTCTGCACCGACCTCGATGGCAGGGTCCTCTACTGCAACCGCCGATTCCTTGAAATGTGGCGTATCCCGGAGTCTGCGCTGCCCGGCGACCATGATTCACTCCTCCGGGCGGCGAGGGACCAGCTAGAGGACCCCGAGGCGGTCGACGCAGTGCGCGAGCAAGGTCGAGCCCAGCCGGATCGGGAGTCCCGCGTGCTCCTTCATCTCCGAGGCCAACGATCCGTCGAGCGGCACTCGCAGCCGCTGCGCATCGGTCAGCACCTTGTGGGCTTGGTCATATCCTTTCGTGATGTCACCCGGCAGCAGCGAGCACAGGAGACAATCCGCTCTTCGGAGCGCCGGTACCGCCTTCTCTTCGAACGCAACGTCGCCGGCGTGTTCCGAGCGAGTCCGGTCGGGATGATCCTGGAGGTCAACGATGCGTTTGCCCGCCTGGTCGGTTACGACACTCCCGCTGAACTTCAGGGCAAGCCGATCACCGACTTTTACGCATCGCTCCCGGAGCGACGTCGCTTCGGCGAGGAGTTGAAGCGAAGCCGGGCGGTGGCGAACCGCGAGATCCAGTTCGCGCGCAAGGACGGATCGACCATCTGGGTTCTGGAGAGCTCGATTCTCGTCGAGGACTCGGAGCTTCTGGGGCCAGTGATTGAAGGCACCATCGTGGACATCACGGCACGGAAGCGTCTCGAGTCCGAGCTCGAGCGCATGGCGTATCACGACCCCCTGACCGACCTGGCCAATCGCCGTTTGCTGGAGGAGCGAGCGCACATGTCGCTGGCCTTCGCCGATCGACACGGAATACAGGCCGGGCTCGTCTACCTGGACCTGTCCCGTTTTAAGCGCGTCAATGACACGCTGGGTCACGAGGCGGGCGACATTCTGCTGATCGAGGTCGCGGATCGCATCCGAAGCTGTTTGCGGGGCAGCGATACGGCAGCCCGGATCGGCGGCGATGAGTTCGCTTGCCTCCTGGCGGAGGTCGGAGGAGAGCGGGGAGCGCTCGCCGTGGCGGAGCGCATCGCCGCCAGCCTCAGCGCGCCTTTCGAGCTCGGTGTCCGTACGCTTCATGTCGACGCCCAGATCGGCGTCGCCCTCTACCCGGATCACGCTTCGGACTTCGAGGGCCTCCTGGCCGCCGCAGACCGGGCCATGTACAAGACCAAGCTGGAGGACAATCCCGCCATCGAGGTCTACTCACCCTCCATGGACCGGCCCCTTCCAGATGAGCTGGCCGAGGAGGAGGAGCTCCGCGAAGCGATGGAGAGGCAGGAGTTCAGCCTCTATTACCAGCCGATCGTTCGGATCGCGGATGGGAGGCTGATCGGCGCGGAGGCACTGATCCGCTGGAACCACCCGACGCGGGGGCTCTTGGACGCGAGGGAGTTCATCCCGGTGGCGGAGCGCTGCGGGGCCATCCGCCAGCTCGATGAGTGGGTGCGTGAGGAGGCCGTGCGGCAGAGCCTCCGGTGGAAGGGGCGCGCTTCACCCCGCTGGATCTCGGTGAATCAGTCGGTCCGTACGCTCCGTGATCCGGATATGGCCGAGGCCGTTACCGACCTGTTCCGGCGGGCTGCCGTACCGCCCGGGCGAATCGTGCTCGAGGTAAAGGAGGCGGTGGCGGCGTACGTGAAGCAGGAGGCGGTGGCGCAGAGACTTCTGGCACTTCGTGCCCTCGGTCTCCTCATCGCGCTCGACGATTTCGGGACGGGCCAGTCGACGCTGGCGTACATCAGGCATTTCCCGGCCGACATGATCAAGCTCGACGGCTTCTTCGTGACCGACATCGGCACGAACCATGACAGCCGCAACCTGGTGAAGGCGGTCATCCAGCTGGGTCGGTCACTCGGCGTCACCACAATCGCGGAAAAGGTCGAGACTGGCGCCCAGTTCGAGTGGCTGAGATCGGCGGGGTGCGACTGCGTGCAGGGGTACTTTACCGGCCGCCCCGTGCCTGCCGATCAGCTCGGCGAATCCTCCAAGGAACTGCAGGCAGGTCTGACGAGGGTCACCCGCTGAGGGAGGGTCGGCACAAAGACAGACTCCCCGTGGCCGTCACACCTCCTCGACGGCCGACCGCACCTTCTCGGCGATCTCGGGTGTGACCTCCTCGATGCCGTGCGCCGAGCGTGCATGCGCGACGACCAGCTCCATCAGCTCCTCTTCCGTCTCCGCCCAGGCCGTGTAGTCGCAGCCCGGCACGATGTCGGCGCAGCGCAGCTGCTTTGCCACTGGGAACCTCCTTGTTCGGGCTGGTCCTCCGGAGCCCTCACCTTCCCCTCCAACACGACTCCCCGATATACATGAACGGCCCGCGCGCATTGCCCGGCACGGCTGCCCGCCCCGAAAAGGCGAGGCCCCGGCGCGCCAGCACCGGGGCCCTCCCATGCCGTACGTGCTCAGCCGATCCGGAACCGGCTGCGCCGGCCCCGCGCCGGCCCCACGATGGTCAGCTCATCCCCGCCTTCGTCGTCGCATCGCGCCGAACCAGCGCGAAGCCGACCGAATTGAAGTTGGTATTCGCCACATCGGCAAACAGCCTCTTCGCCTCCTCGGCGTTGCCGGCCCCCTCGTGGGCGTTGGCCAGCAGGTACTTCACGTAGACGTTATTCGGGTCAGCCTTCTGGAGCTGGCTAACGGCCTCCGCGAACTCGCCCTGCTTGAGAGCCATCTCGCCGAGGACCTGATGATAGCCCTGGAAGCGGAGCGGGCCACTGTCGGCCTCCTGCAGCGTCCTGTGCTCCTCCAGGGTCGTCTTGGCCTGGTCGAACTCGCCCATCCAGGCCGCCATGCGGGCGCGCCACCAGAGCTTGTTGGCTTCCTGGTCACGGCTGAACTCAGGATCGCCCACCAGCTCCATGTTCTCCTGCTGGACGGCCTCGCGGGCCGCGAGGATCTCCTTCAGCGCGTCGAACATCTCGTGATGCAGGGCGATCGTGGCGGCGTTGCTGAGACTGAACATCCGGACCGAGATGACTTGGTCCGCTCGCAGGCCGTGATCTCCGGCTGACTTGGCGATCCCCATCAGCTCGGCAATCGCCTCGGTCGGCGCCCCCGCGTGCACGGGTACGAACGCCCTGTAGACGGCGTAGTTGGACTTGTTGAACGGGGTGGCCGACGCGATGCCCGCGTCGTAATCGGCCCGCGCCTCGTCAAAGTTGCCGAGGAAGGAGTTGATATGGCCCTTCTTGATGGCCGCCACGCCGAGCATCGGGTCCTTCTCGAGGGCCGTCGTGTAGGAGGAACGCGCCGTTTCCAGTTCGCCCATGGCGCGGTACGTGTCTCCGAGGAACTCGTAACCCTTCGCCTCATCCGGCTTGAGCTCCACGCAGTGCTCGAAGTGCGTCTTCGCCTTGGCGAAGTCCCGCGGCTCCTGGAAGAGGTAGTCGTTGGCGATCGCCGCGTGGGCCGCATACATGTTCGGATCGAGCTGCAGGGCCTTCATGTAGGCATCGCGCGCTTCCTCGTTCTCCTGCCGTCCGGCGAGCACGTTGCCCAGGTTGAGCCAGGCACGGGGGCTGTTCGGGTACGCCTCCGCCAGCTTCTTGGACGCCTCCAGGGCCCGATCGGGATCCGAGTCCGTGTAGGCCGCAGCGACCTCGATGAGCATGGCCTCGCCATCGCTGGCGTGCGAGACGTGCTCCATCGCCGCCGCGACGTTGCTCATGAACTCCTCGGCGGATGTCGCCGTGCTCGCGATGTTGAGGTAGGCGTAAGCAAAGGTCGGATCCTTCTCCACGGCCGCGCGGAAGCGCGCGTTGGCTTCCTGGCCACGCCCGACGTCGGCCAACTCCTGACCGACCAGGAAGTCGACCCGCGCATCCTCGTTCGCCGAGGTGATCGGAATCGCGCTGATCTCCGCCGACGCGAGCGCCTGCGACTCCTCCTCGCCCGCGTCGGGCTGCTGCGCGCAGGCGCCCGCTACCGCGATGACGCCGGCGAGCAGGATATGCATTCTCTGGGACTGCATGGGTCTACCTCCTGTTGGGCTCACTTCACGTGGGGTGCTGAAATCCACCGGAACAATCGAACGCTCACCACCGCAAACTGGCTTGCGGCAGAACAAAACGTGGCGAGAGCGCGTCAAAGGCGGTCTCTCAATCGTAGATACGGCTTACCCGAGGCGTGCCCTCGCTGGAAGGCATGAATCTCGATCGTATACAATATTTTAGGGTAACGGAGATGACGCCGGCCGTCAATCCCGCCCGCAAGCCTCACTCGCGAGCACCCGCCCCCGCCTGCACGCCGGCGCGCAACTCTTCGACCAGTCGAGCCGCACCGTAGATCTCGGACAAAGCCTCCAGGATTCCGCGCGAATCGACCGCCACGGTGCGGGGCCTCTCCGTGAGGAAGATGTAGTCACCCGACAGGCTCTCGATGTTCCCGTCAAAAGCGAGACCCACGACCTCCAGCTCCCGGTTCAGAACCGGCGACCCCGAATTCCCTCCGATGATGTCGGCCGTGCTGACGAAGTTGAGCGGAGTGGACAGGTCGAACGAGCTCGGAGGGTCGATCCACCGCCCGGGCAGACCCCACTCGCTCTCGCCCTCGCCGACCGCGTACGAATAATAGTGGTCGTACAGGCCGAAGAAAGTCGTGTAGACGGGCGCCACCGTCCCGTTGTACTCATAGGGGGCGACAACGCCGTCAGCGATTCTGAGCGAGAAGGTCGCGTCCGGCGGGACCTGACTGCCGTAGATCTCGAAACGGGCCCTCCCCAACGCCACCGCGATCTCCTCCTCCTCGGGAGAGAGCTCCGACAGCCGCTGCTGGAACGGCGCGAACTCGCTCAGCATCGTGGTGAACATCCGGATGGCGGGATCCCCCATGGACAGGGTTCCCCCCTCGACTGCCGCCGCCGTGCGCGCGGAGTCCGCCAGAACCGAGCTGCTTACGATCACCGCTGCCGCTCCCTCGGGAGTGCGGCCGGCGAGCAGGTCCTGAACCATCGGGTGCTCTTCGCCGTAGGCGGCAATGAGATCGTTGATCCGCGCTTCGATGAGCAGTTCCTGAAGCTCGGGAGGCTGCTGGAGGACACCGAGGAGGCTGGACCTGAACTCCTCCAGTTCCTCCGATGCCCCCCCTCGCTGCTGCGCCACCAGGTACTGGAAGGCCCAGATCGCTCGGACGAGAGCGGCTGAGCCGTAGAGCGGCGACTCGAGGCCCAGGTAGGCCGAGTATCCCGACGCGATCGCTCGCTTCTCCCGCTGGATCTCGGCCATGCGGTCGATGAGCTCGCCGTACGATGCGGATAGCGCCGAGTCGGCCTCGATGGCCTGTCGGAAGGCTCGCTGCGCGGCGCGCCGCTTCGCCAGAATGACCGGGTCGTGAAGGCCGGCCACGATCCCCGTGTAGGCCTTCTGTGAGTTCAGCAGACTGAAGGTCTCGTTGCGGATATCGAGCTTCTCAGCCATGTCGGGATCGAGCGCGTAGTAATCCTGAAGCGCCTCGACGCGACGGTTGATGAACTCGAGGACGGCC
The DNA here is from genome assembly GCA_020351855.1 of Gemmatimonadota bacterium. Taxonomy (GTDB): domain Bacteria; phylum Gemmatimonadota; class Gemmatimonadetes; order Palauibacterales; family Palauibacteraceae. Next base: position 2,588,641 of record CP070670.1, on the reverse strand, counting down.
CGATCCTGGACATCCCGGCGGAACTCGAGCTCGGCGACGGTCTGACCGCGGCTGGTGGATCCGGGGTTGCCGACGACGAAGATGAGGTCGCCTTCCGCCACCCCTTCCTCGCTCCAGGGAAAGTAGGCGTCGCTCGTGTCGAGCGGCTTCCCGTCCTGGTAAACGCGGAAGAAGCTGAAGTCCAGGGAGTAGCGCGGGTAGGTGAAGTTGTCCGGATCCCCGCCGAAGTAGCCCAGCTGGAGCTCCGGAGCCATGACCAGCCGTACGTCGGTAAAGCGTCGGAAGATGTATGCCGAGTACCGCCCCCCGTTGTAGAGCGAGATCATCTCCACGGCATAGCCGCCGTCCTCGCCGCCGAACTCGGCCAGGATCCGCTCCTCGACCTCTTCCAGCTTGGCTTCCCTGGCCGAGGCGCGCTCCGAGTCCGACTCGATGCCCGTCATGGCGCCGTGGATCTCCTCGGTGACATCGCGAATCGCCATCAGACGAAAGGCCTCGAAGTCCTCTACCGGTCGCTCCTCCTCGAGAGTCGCGGCATAGAAGCCGTCATCCAGCAGCGTCTCCCCGTCGCGTGCGACCGCCGACACGTGTTCGCGCGCACAGTGGTGGTTGGTCGCCACCAGACCGCGCGGGGAGACAAAGGAGGCAGAGCAACTGGGGATCCGGAGCGCGCCCAGCCTCGCATGCCGGAACCAGGTCGAATCGGGGGAGAATCCGTAGGTGTCGCGAAGATAGGCGACAGGCGGATACTCGAAAGTCCACATGCGTCCGTTGTCGAATCGGCCGGCCTGCACCGTATCGAGCTCGACGCCGAAGGCCGTGAGGCCCTGAGCAGAAGCCGCATGCGGGGCGGCAAGCGCCAACCCGAGTCCGAGCGCGAGTACGCGGATGGTCGATCGGGACCGTCCTGGACGGCACCGCACCATGTCCTGATTAGCCTTCACAGTCATTCTCTCCTTGATCTCGGCCCTGTTCGTCTGGTTCGGGACCCCGAGCCCACCCGTTCCGGCCGTCCTGTACCTCGTCGAGCCCTGAAAGTGCTCCCCCGCGGGCGGGAGGAAAAGACCGCCGGTTGGCAGAGCGAATTGCGCAACCCTGCACGAGCCTTCAGTCTGATGGGACGACACCGTAGCGCGGAGGCACAGACATGGCATTCACGTACGAGGAGCTTCAGTCCAAGACGGTCGCGCAGCTGAGGGACATCGCCGAGAACCTCGGGGACCTCGACGCGCTCCACGGCTACAGCACGATGCACAAGGAGCAACTGCTCCCCGCCGTTTGCACGGCACTGGGGATCGAGGCCCACGCACACCACGAGGTCGTCGGTGTCGACAAGCGGAAGATCAAGGCACAGATCAGGCGCCTGAAGGGTGAACGGGATGCGGCGTTGGCGGCCGGTGACCGCACGGCCTACAGGAGAAGCTTGAGGGCGATCCACCGGTGCAAGGGCGAGCTGCGCCGCCACACGGTCTGACGCGGAGAGGTGGCCGCACCGCCCACGCGGCCGCTCCGTCACCGAGAGCTGCCCTCGGGAACAGGCCGTCAGAAAGTCCGCCTGCCAATCAGGGGACTGCCAGGACGGCCCGTGCCGCCTGTTCGTTGTCCTTCTCGACGGCCGCGGCCAGGCGCTCGCTGAACTCCGGTAGAGCGGCCCGGACCCGAGCCCAGGACGGCTGCTCCGGGACGCCGAGCGGGTCATCCCGATACTGCTCCTTGGCGATCCGCAGAGTGTCCAGATAGGTCTCGACGGCTTCGATCTCAGCGTTCCGGTCGTACGGAATCCCGTTGAGAAGCGCCAGGGCATCGTACTGCTCGATCGCTCTTCGCGAGTGGCGATTGTAGGTGGCGAGCAGCGTGTCGAAGGTGGCGTCCGAGAGCACTACCCCCCCTTGGGCGAGGACCGAGAAGAGCGTCTTCGCGATGTCGAGCGCCATGCGCACGAGTCCCGTGTCGATCTCCCCGCGCAGCAGGGGCTGGTGCTTGTGCTCGTACGTGTCCGCGATCTCGACCTGGCACACGCGGCTGGGCGTGGTCTTGTCGAACACTTCGCCCAGCAGGGAGATCTCCAGACCCCAGGTCGGTGACACCCGGATGCCGGTCGCGAGGCTCCGGATCATCGCGAACTCGCCCGACAGGGGGTACCGGAAGCTATCGAGGTACTCGAAGAACGGATGGTCACCGGTCACCTTCCTGAAGGCTCGTACGAGGGGCGTGACGAAGAGGCGCGTCACCCGTCCGTGAAGCTTCTCGTTCACGCGAGCGTAGTAGCCCTTGCTGTACTCGAAGTCGGTCCCCGGGTGCGCGATCGGATAGACTAGCCGGGCCAGCATCCCCCGCTCGTAATTCACGATGTCGCAGTCGTGAACGGCAAAGTTGCGCACCCGCTTGTCCGCCAGCGCGTAGCCGAGCGCCAGCCAGACGCCCCGACCCTTGCCCCGCTCCGCCACGAAGAACCTGGCCTCCTCGAGCTCGCGAAACAGGCTCTGCACGCGCGGACCGTCATTCCAGAGGATTCGCACCTCCGTCGGCAGCTGCGACATGATCTCGGCGGCGCGCCGGAACTCCTCTTCGCTCGCCCGATCAAGCGACAGGACAATGCGGTGCAGGTAACGGGTCTTCGCCAGCTCTGCCACGATGCGCGGCATGGCGGGGCCTTCGAACTCCGAGTAGAGAGCCGGCAACAGGAGGACCAGCGGCTGCGGCTCACAGTACCTGCGGAGATCCGCCTCCAGCTCTTCGACCGGCCGGTATGTAAGGTTCTGGAGGGTGGTGATCACCCCGTTCTGGAAGAAATCCGCCATGAAGCTCCTGCCTTTCCCGGCAAGGTTGGCCGCCCCGAGCGTCAGCGGGACAGATGATCACCGCTTTTCCGACAGATACGTGCGCTCCCTGCGGAAGACCCTGGCCTGTCTCTCGATCTTGGCTTCGGACTCCGCGTGATCCAGGTCCAGCGTACTCCGGTAGAACGAAGCCGCTCGAAGGAAGAAGATCGACTTGAGGGCCTCGATGGTCGAGGTCCGTGCCCGCCCTCGGCCGCTCCCGAATGCATGCAGGAGATCGTACACGACATGGGACCAGAGGGTCGGGCCCAGCCTCATCCTCCCGGTGTCCACCAGGCGCTCGACTTGCGCGTCGACCTGCGGCGAGAGGTACCGGGTCAAGCGGTCGCGCGCGCTGGCATACTGGTGCAGCGCCGTCCTCTTGATCGCCTTGTAGTCCAGGGCGAGCCCCTGCGGTTCGAGCACGTCGATGCCGTCCAGCCGCGCCGGACGGCGCGCCGGTCCTCGAAGCGACCACTCCTCCCTGTGCGCACTCAGATACGAAAACAGCGTGGTGACGACCTGACTGAACATGGGCCCCAGCTTCGGGGCGCTCGGTTTGTGGATCTTCGCGCCCAGACTCGTCTGGGCGACGGAGAATCCGCCGAGCAGGGCGTTCAGCGTCATGAAGATGTCGATGCCGTACTCGAAGGTGCTCTCGGCCCAGCGTCTGCGGAGGAGGTGCTCCGCAAACCGCACCGAAAAGCCGAAGTCGCCTCCGATCGGCTGTCGGATCTCCTTGCCCAGCAACCCGTACAGGAGCGGATAGCAGATGTGGTTCGTGATGCTCCCGTCGTACTCGTTGCGTGCGTAGATGGGTGTGATGTAGTCGAAGCCGCGGTCCACCACGGGGGCGGCGAGGTTGCGGATCCACTGTGGCATGATGCTGATGAGATCGGCGTCGACCGCTACCACGGCCTTCGCTTCGAGGAGCCGCGCCGCCTGCAGGAGGTTGTAGAAGTTGCGCCCCTTCCCGCGCATCGCCTCCGGCGTGGAGATGTAGACCTGCGCGGTGCGGCTGCCGGCGGTGAGGAACGCCTCTCGGGTGCCGTCCGGCGAAGCGTTGTCCACGTTGACGATGACGCCCCGGCGCCCGGCGAAATACTCGCGAATGCCGATATCCGCCTGCCGCACGACGTGCCCGATGCAGTCGGCCTCGTTGTAGGAGGGGATGCCGACCACGATGTCCACGGGCGCGAGTCCCGCGAGCTGCTGCTCGATCTCCTCCGAGTCGGGCGCCAGAAACGTCCCGTCGTACGGACTCTCCGCCATCCTCAGTCCCCCGTTTCTCCCCGCGGTCGCGTGCAAGGACTTCGCCTTATCCCGGCAATCACAATGCCTCCACCAGATCCAGAACTGCCGCGCTCCAGCCCCGGCTGCCGGGTCCGGGCGCCCTGCGCACATCGCTTCTGGGAACCTCCAGCACCCATCCGTCCGTCCTCGGGATTACGATGGGGTGGTCCACCGCCTCCAGCATGTCCAGGTCGTTCGGGCTGTCCCCCAGCCCGACGGTCTCGACCGGTCCCGACGCCCGCGGGGCCAGGATCTCCCGCACCTTTCGCACTGCCCTTCCCTTGCTCTGGGAAGCGGCCATCAGGTGGTGGAGCCTCCCCCCCGTCGTGATCGCGAGACCGTGC
>CP070670.1:2579687-2584085 GCA_020351855.1 Gemmatimonadota bacterium | reverse complement strand
GGACGAGCAGCGTATCGGCCACGTCCGACTCCAGCGCCACACGCCGTGGTGCGGAAACCGGATCGCCCGTGATTCGCTGCTCCCACATGAGCCACAGCATGCCCTCGGCGGCCCGGTGAAACAGCTCTTCGAGCGAATCGGCCTCCACGGTCATGCCGACGTCCGCCGTGTGGTCCAGTTCGACTACGCCCGGCGGGACCCCCTGGCTGCCCATGTTCCGGCGCGTCGTTACTCCGTTACGTGCTGCTTTCCGACCAGTCGTACCGAGCTTGCCTGTGGGCCCTCGAGCCCCACGTCCTCCGCAAATCTCACCTGCGTGCCGACTTCAATGCGGTCGAAATCGCCGTTCAGCACGCTGTTCTCGTGAAAGTAGACCTCCCTGCCATCGGACGTCTCGATGAAGCCGTACCCATCCTGCGGGAAGAGTCGAGACACGACGCCGTGAGGCGGCGGCTCGTGCGTCTTGACCTGGTTTCGTACCCGCCGGGCGTGGTCTTCGAGCCGCCGACGCATCGCTGCGAACGCATCGCGGACTGCCACGAAGGGATCCTCGAGCGCCTGGTTGCCGTTCGGGTGTCGGCTGACCACCAGCTCGCGGCCCGGCACCGTCACCCGAATCCGTGTGTGAAAGGTGTTGCCTTCTCCTCGTGATCGGTGCGGCACCTCCATCATCACGCGGCATGCGACGATTCGATCGTAGTACTTCTCCAGCTTGGATACTTCCTGCTCGATGCGCTCCCTCAGTCCCGGGATCGCGTCGAAGTTCCGGTAGCTGATCTGCGGTGTCACGTTCATCGTCCCCCGGTGAAGGTCATTTCCCGAACCTTTCGGCGACCCCTGCCACCGCTTCAAGGAACGGGGAAAGAACTGTGAGGTGGTCAGGAGCGTGGCGACTCGACGCACGTCTGCGGTCCTGGCCCAAGGGCGGGACTTCGCTTCGGAGGCCAGAGCGGTGGGGGCGCACGATCCGCCTCGCCCCGGCCACTATCGGGCGTGCACCTCGGTTCGCCCTGTGGCTTGCTTCTTCTTGGATAGGTCGCCGGTTCGAACGGCTCTCCTGGCCTGCGTGGTGGTGGAATGGGTGTTGACGGACGTCGGGTAGCCAAGCGACGGTCGCTTCGGAATCAGCTCCGACATCGACTCCTCCAGCGAACAGGTTGGTCAGATTCTTCGGTCCGCTGACCGATGCGTCTGAGGTGCGGCGGGTCGTGACGGATCGAACCCTTGTGGACCCGCCATACTAGGATAGTGCGGGTTTCGTGCCGTCGGCGCCAGTGGTGATACAACTCTGTAAGCGATTGTTAATGTTGATGATACAAAAAGGCCGTCGGACGCACCGTGTGGCACACGATCGCCCGCGGGGACTTTTTGCCGCTCAGGCCCTCGGTTTGCGAGCTCTCACGAAGGCGGCCATGAACTTTCCATCAACGGCGGGCGCTAGCACATCGGCCTCGAGACCGGCGGCGTTCAGCAAATCCTCCGCATCCGCGGCCCGGTACACGCGGGTCGGCTCGATCGTCACGTCCTCGAAACCGGCCTCCTCGAGCAGATCGCGGAACTCATCCTCGTTGAGCGCCCCCGCGACACACCCCGCCCACAGCTCCCAGCTGCGACGAATCGCCTCCGGCACCTCCCCGCGTGAGACGATGTCGGAGACCGCAAAGCGACCGCCCGGGCGTAGCACGCGGATCGCTTCCTGAAACACCCGCCGTTTGTCCGCCGACAGATTGATGACGCAGTTGGAGATGATCACATCGACGCTCTCGTCGGGGAGGGGGACACTCTCGATCGTGCCCTCGAGGAACTCGGCGTTCTCGACACCTGCCTCACGCTGGTTCCGGCGAGCCAATTCCAACATTTCCGGTGTCATGTCCAGTCCGTACGCCTTGCCCGTCGGGCCCACGCGTCGGGCCGACAGCAGAACGTCGATCCCCCCGCCGGAGCCGAGATCCAGCACCACCTCGCCGGGACGGAGTTCGGCCAGCGCCGTGGGATTTCCACAGCCCAGAGAGGCGCGCACGGCGGCCTCGGGCAGCGATCCGGCCTCTGTCTCGTCGTAAAGGTCTCTCGTGATCGGATCCTCGGCCGCCACGGCGTCGCCGCCGCAGCAGGAGGGCGCGCAGCAGGCCCTGTCTCCGTTGGCTGCCTGGCGTGCGGCAGCACCGTATTTGTCCTTGACGGCGTTTCGGACCGTTGTGTCCGTCATGTGTCCGTTCCCCTCTTTTGCCTTCCTCAGCAACACGGTGATCGCCGCCGTGCCGCCTTCTCCAACCGCTCCAAGAACTCTCGCGCCTCGGTCAACGCTTCCTCCCGCAGGCAGTAGAAGACCCAGCGGCCGCGCCGCTGAGCGTCCACCAAACCGGCTTCCTTCAGAGTCTTGAGGTGGAACGAGAGGAGTGACTGCCCCTGCTCGAGCTGGTCTACGAGGTCGCACACGCAGCACTCGTCGCCGCCCAGCCGGTCGAGAAGCCGAAGCCGCTTCTCCTCGGCGAGCGCCTTGAAGCGCTGCGCCATCGCCGCCGCGTCAGCTGCTGTCCGGGCGTCCGCCATCATCCCCCTCGTTCCAGAAGAACCTCGTCGTGCCTTCCTGCGGTTCCCAAATATATCAATATTTCTTGATGTATCAACCCTCATTGATATGAGAAGTTCCGGAGGGGGGTCAGCAAGGGATGGCCGCTCAGATCTCGACCAGCGTACCGATCCCGACAGCCGCCGCTTGTTCCACGATCCGGCGGGCTACAGCCATGTCCTGGGCAGCGTTTCCGACCGATTTGAAGAAGGTGATGTCCCGACCTTCCGGCCCTGGCGGGCTGTGGCCCAGCACGATCTCTCCCAGCTCCGCCCCGATGTGATCCTCGCCGATCGCGCCTTCATCGATCGGGATCAGCAGGTCGCCCGCCTCCGCCAAGGCGGCAGCCCGTGAATCCACCACCACCCGTGCCCGCTGCACCAGCTCCGTGTCGACCTCGCGCGTATCGGCTCGGAAGGAGCCGATCCCATTCACGTGGCAGCCCATCTCCACATCGGAGCCGCGGAACACGGGGGCCGCGCTCGTTGTCGCGGTGACGATCAGGTCGGCCCCGCGCAAGGCGACATCGGGATCGGTCGGGACTTCCACGACGAGGTCGGGGTGCTCGGACGCCGCTTGTGTCGCGAAGCGGATGGCCGACTCCCGCGTACGCGCCACCACCCTGACCTCACGCACCGGACGCACGCACCGCATCGCCTCGAGCTGCGCTCGTGCTTGAGGCCCGGCGCCGAACAGTGCGAGCACGGAGGCGGTCTCGGACGCGAGGAGGGAGGTGGCGAGACCGGCGGCGGCCCCGGTGCGCAGGGCCGTGAGCTCGGCCGCCTCGAGCAGGGCAACAGGCGCGCCCGTGGTCGCCTCCAACAACACCACGAGGCCCGTGATGACCGGTAGCCCGCTCTTTCTGTTTCCTTCGAACACGGAAACGATCTTGGCACCGAGCGCACGCTCGCTCGCCAGGTAGGCCGGCATCACCAGCGTGAGACCGGAATCGGTGCTTACCGTCTGACGCTCCGGGACCTGAGCTTGTCCACTCGACAGTTCGGCGAACGCGGCCCGCATCGCCTCGATCGCTTCCGCCATGTCGATCGCCTGCCGGACATCCGCGCCGGTGAGGATTCGCAGCTCCATGCGTCGCAATCTATCATGTCCGCTGCTCATGCAGCCTCGGCGAACGTGCGAGCTGCCTCTCCGCGAGCTGGCGCACGAAGAGAGGAGCCGCACGCCCGATACCGGAGGGGATACAGTCATGAAGGACACGACGTCGGGCGTTTCCGAACGAGCCGACCGACTTCGCATCGCGCTCATCACCGAGGTGTTTCACGATGACCCCGACGGCCGCCGGCTGGATGCGCGGCTCTCGGAGGCGAAGGCCGGGGGAGCCGAGCTGGCCGTGCTGCCGGAGCTGCCCCTCGACCCGTGGGCCCCGGCCTCGCCGGAGCCGAGCGACGCCGACGCGGAGCTTCCCGCCGGGCCACGGCAGCGCAGACAGGCCGCGGCGGCACGAACCGCAGAGATCGCTGTGCTGGGAGGCGCCATCGTTCGCGACCCGGTGAGCGGACGACGGCACAACACGGTCATCCTGTACGATGCCACCGGCCGGGAGGCGGCGGTCTCCCGAAAGCTCCACCTGCCGGAGGAAGAGGGCTTCTGGGAAACGCACCATTACGAGCCTGGTACCGAGACGCCCTCCGTGATTCGGGCTCTCTCGATGCCGATCGGGATTCAGATCTGCTCCGACGTGCAGCGGCCGGAAGGCTCTCATCTGCTTGCTGCCCTTGGAGCCGAGGCGATTTTCGCCCCCCGGGCCACACCTCGGGAGAGCTACGCGCGGTGGCGGATGGTGCTGCGAGCCAATGCCGTCACGTCCG
>CP070670.1:2571585-2579587 GCA_020351855.1 Gemmatimonadota bacterium | reverse complement strand
GTGATCGCACCCGTCTCCGCCCGCAGCTTCCCGCAGTCGATCGCCACCTCCCCCTCCGTCCCCACCACCACCGGGAACTCGTACTCCTTCCCGTCCAACACCAATCTCGCCGTGCTCGCGCTCATATGATCACCCTCCGGGATTTCCAAGCTCTCGGCTCATCTACGGCCTGACGGTATCCGCACGCAGCCCGGCCTGCAATCGGAGCCAGGCCACGAGTTGTCCGACATTGCCATACGATCGAACGGCGCTATAGTCCACATCACAGCACGGTTCGTGCATCATCTATCACTCGTTCCCTGGACCCAGGCAAGACGGGCCGACGGGAGGCGTGCATGAAATCGGGAAACCGCGATATCGCGCTGTTCCTGACGTTCTTCGGCGTGGTCCTGGTAGCTGCCGCCTGGTGGGCGGGTCGGCTGGATCCCCTCTTCAAGTGGGTGGAGGACTTCCTCCCCTGACGCCGGTCCTTCCTCCTGACGCCGGTCGCCCCATGCAGGCGCGTCCCATGGCCTCGACATGGCGGTGATCGGTTCCGCAGCAGCCGCCAAGTACGTTCAAGTGCGGACAGCGCTCGCGAAGGCGCCGGCACCACCGACCTAGGTCCGCGGGATCCCCCTCGTCTAGCTCCGTCGCCGCGTCCAGCTCGGCGTGGCTGCGCCTGGAAGCATTCGCCCGCACCCCCTTGATGCGCCCCACCCAAGGCGCGGCTTCCAATGCCGGCTCTATGTGTGCCGGATGGGCGCAATTGACCATGTAGTAGGCGGGCGCTGCGGCGGAATCAGCGTCGACTTCCTCGATCGCCTCTCCCAACCGCTGCCCACTCGGAAGCCGGCCGTCGGTCTCGACCGTGAACGAGATCACGGATGGGATGCCGGCGTCCGCCGCCGCGCGGGCTATGCCGACGGCCTCGTCTGCGTATGTCAACGTGAGCGCCGTCACCAGGTCTGCGCCCGAGCTCGCCAACGTTTCGATCTGAGCACGATGGTAGTCCGCAGCACGCGTTGCCGACACCAGCTCACCGGGAACATAGCCGTCGCCACGCGGGCCCACGCAGCCGCTGAGGACGAGGGGTGCCCGTGTCGTCCGTCGTGCGGCACGGAGCTCGGCCAGAAGCTCTATGGCGCGGCGGTTTACAGCCGACAGGTCGTCAGGCTGGAAGCCGAGGCGAGCACCCCAATCGGGATTGGCACGCCAGGTCGCGCTATCCAAAACGAGACCCACGCCAAGGGCATCCGCGACAGCCAGATACGACTCGTAGTACCGCCGGAGGATGTCACGCCCGTCCTCCTCCAGGAGCAGCGGGAAGGCGGCAAAGCCGGGCAGAGCGACGCCCTCGTGGTAGATGAGCGTCGTTTCCAAGCCGCCGTCCGTGAGAAAAAGACCGGCGTCCAGCTGGGGGAGACGCTCACGGTGGAGTGCCACGAACCGTTCTACCCGGCGCAGGCGCAGGACGGGCCGCAGGACGGCGGGGACGGTGCCTGGGACTCGCGACTCACGAGCGGCACGCCCGCCGAGATCACGCGCCGCACGGGTGCGTCGGCCGGGGTCTCTCCCGGCTCCGCGCCCGTCCGGCTGCACAGCTCCCCCCACGTCCGGATCATCTCGGCCATGCCGTGGCGGACTTCCACGGTGCGGTCGTTGTCGTCACAATAGTAGTCGTAGTATGGCATACGAACCTCCTGGAACCGCCATTACCGGCGCGACCGACACAGGTTCCGCGCAGCCCTCGCAACCAAGAAATCGGCTCATCGAGCAGGCGGCCCTCATGATCGCGATCGGACATACGCTGCAGCGGCAGACGCGCGGCCACAACCACATCATCGACCTCACGGACGAACTGCAGGCGCTCGTGCGCCAGAGCGGCATCACCTGCGGACAGCTCACCGCCATGGTGACGGGATCGACCGGCGCCCTGTCGACGCTGGAGTACGAGCCGGGCCTCGTAGGCCACGACATCGCGGCCGCCCTGGAAAAGATCGCGCCGCACGACGGTCCGTACGCGCATGAGGAGACATGGCACGACGACAACGGGCACAGCCACGTGCGAGCCTGCCTGATCGGCCCTTCGCTCGCCCTGCCCATCGTCGATGGCTCGCTGCCCCTCGGCACGTGGCAGCAGATCGTGCTCCTCGACTTCGACACCAGGCCTCGTAGCCGCAGGATCGCGGTCACCCTTCTCGGGAGCGGCTCGGCCGAACAGCCCTAGCCGCCGGGCGATCTCCGGACCGCCGCAGCGGTTCCGCCAGGCAGCGTAGCGCCCTACTCCGAGACGGGATCGCAGATTATGTTCGGGCGGCCGGGGCCGGGCCGCGTCCCGCTCCGGCGTTCGCTTCCAGGCCCGTGCCCACGAGGCTCCGGGCTGCGGCCAGAAGATGTCACTCGAGTAGACGCATCACAGCCATGTCCCGAACTCCATCGCTTTCGCCGCTCAGGATCCTGCTCTGTCTCCCCCTGATCGGCGCTCCGGCGGCAAGCGCCGCCGCACAGGATACCGAGAGGCAGGACACGACGGCTGCACCGGTTCGAGTGCAGCCGGAGAAGGAGGAGAAGGAACTGCGACCGGTCGGCCCCGTCGACTCGGCCAGCGTGCTCTTCGATGGCCGCGTCCTGTTCGCCGTGCGGGGTATCCCCGGCTTCCCGGCCGGCGATCGCGCCGACGGCATCGCGGATCGGATCAGGCAGCTGGCGCGCGACCGAAGCTTCGATCTGGGCGCGTTGAACACGAGGGAGGCGAACCTCGGCATCGAGATCCGGGCCGGAGACGAGCTCCTGTTCACGGTCACGCACATCGACGCGGAGCTCGTGGGCATCCCGCGCCTCGCCCTGGCCGATATCTACCTGGACCACATCCGCGATACGGTGGCCGAGTACCGGGCGGACCGGGAGCCCCGGGCCCTGCTCTTTCGAGGCCTGTTCGCCCTGGCCGCGACCGTGGTTCTGGTGCTTGTGCTGCTCCTCCTCCGCTGGCTGTACCGGCGGAGCTTGAGCGTCGTCGAGCGGCGTTATGGCGCAAGGGTCAAGGATATCACCTTTAAGTCGGTCCAGATCATCCGTGCCGACAGCCTCCGCAAGCTCATCGACAGCTCGTTGAGGGGACTCTACGGCCTGACGGTCCTTTCGCTCGTCTATGTCTACCTGAACGGCGTGCTGGGTCTCTTTCCCTGGACTCGGGGCTTCGCGCGCAGCCTTCTCGACCTCGTGCTCGATCCGCTGCGGACGATCGTGCTCGGCCTCTTCGGCTACCTGCCCAACCTGCTCTTCATCGCGATCCTGGCGCTGGTGACCCGCTTCCTCCTGCGCGTCATCAAGCTGTACCTCTCAAGCATCGCCAGAGGTCGGCTACACATCCGCAACTTCGAGCCCGAGTGGGCATGGCCCACCTACCGTCTCATTCGGATCATCGTGCTCGCCTTTTTCGTCGTCGTGGCCTACCCGTACATCCCAGGGTCCGGATCGGCCGCGTTCAAGGGCGTGTCGATCTTTCTCGGGATCATCGTCTCGCTCGGGTCCTCATCCGTGATCGGCAACGTGATCGCGGGCTACAGCATGACCTACCGGCGTACGTTCAAGGTGGGCGATCGCGTCCGCATCGGTGACGAGATCGGGGACGTCCGGGAGATCCGTCTGCTGGTGACCCATCTGCGCTCGCCGAAGAACGAGGAGATCGTGGTCCCGAACTCCGTGATCATCGGGACTAACGTCGTCAACTACAGCTCCATCGCGCGTCGGGAAGGCCTCATCCTCCACACGACGGTCGGCATCGGCTATGAGGTCCCCTGGCGGCAGGTCGAGGCGATGTTGCTCGAGGCTGCGAAGCGGACGGAGGGCCTCAGGCGGGAGCCCCCACCGTTCGTGCTGCAGCGGGCGCTGGGCGACTTCTGCGTCACGTACGAACTCAACGCCTACTGCGACGACCCGCACGGCATGTTCGCGCTCTACACGGCGCTGCATCGGAACATACTCGACGTGTTCAACGAGTACGGCGTCCAGATCATGACCCCTTCCTACGAGGGCGACCCCGAGGAGCCCAAGATTGTCTCGCAGGATCGCTGGTTCGAGTCTCCCGCGTCGTCTCCCGAGAGCCAGCGTCACGAACCGGCGGCCCAGTCTTCGGATGGACCGAGCTCGCCCCCGGCGGAGACTCCCAGCGGATCAGACCCTGCCTGATCCCGCACCAGGCGACCGTATCGGCCGACCGTAGCCGCCGGCTCATGCGACAGGCGGGCATGCATGCGTAAACGCCTCAGTCCGGTGCGGACCAAGCACAGTGGCTGAAGGCCATGCCGTTGTGCGTTGGGCAAGAGCGCTGCGAAGCCTTGAAGGCTCTCCACTGGTGCGAGTGGATGCCCCGGCCCGCTGGTCCAGCCGCGCTCGGCAGCTCCGGGGCCACTGCGTCACGGAGGTGGGCACGCACGGGAAGCATCTGCTCGTGGCGACCTCCTGCGACCTGACCGTCCACTGTCATGCCATGATATACGGTTCCTGGCAGTTCGGGGCCCCTGGCATGACGCTGCGCAAGCCACAGAGGCAGGTGCGCCTGCGACTGCGTACGGTGGAACGCGAGGCCGTGTTCTTCAACGGGCCCGTGATGGAGCTGCTGACACCCGAGGAGCTGGCGGCTCACGGCCGCCTGACCCGCCTCGGTCCGGATGTGATGAGCGACACGTTCGACGGGAACGAGGCATGGTGCCGCCTGTTCCTTGACGCCCAACGCGAGACGGGCGACGCCGTGCTCGATCAGCGCATCGTCGCCGGGATTGGCAACATCTACAAGTCAGAATCGCTGTTTCTGACCGGCATCTTGCCGACCCGCATGGTCTCGAGCCTAGGGCGGCAGCAAGTCGACCGGCTCTGGAACATGGCGCGCCATCTGATGTGGCGCGACGCCCGGCGATCGGGACCGATCGTGACGCTCGACGATCCCCTTCGCCGGGATGGTGACCGCCACTGGGTGTACCGGCGACGTGGCCGGCCATGCTTTCGCTGCGGAACAAGGATCGAAATGGTACGGCAGGGGGAGCTGCGGCGCGCGACCTACTTCTGTCCCACTTGCCAGGTTTAGCCTATCCGATCCAGCGGTGCATGAGGATCAGGTGGCGGTACCGGCCTTCCTCCATCCGGATCTCTTTCGGAAGGATGCCGGAGACCTCGAAGCCGTTCCGTTCATAAAAGCGCCGGGCCGGGGGGTTGTCCTCGAACACCTGGAGGCTCACCCGCTCGATCGGGCCTCCCTGCAGTCGATCGAGAAGGGCGTCCAGGAGGGCCTGGCCGACTCCGCGGGCTCGGTGCTCCCGCTGCACGGCGATGGTGAGCGAACCCGTATGACGGGTCCGCGACCGGGAGACGTTCTGCCGGAACCTGACAAAGCCAATCACGGAAGTGCTCCCATGATCAACGAGCACGGCTACCAGATAGGCGTTCTGCGGAGTGTCCAGGATGCCGAGGGTCGCCTCGGCAAACGACTCGAGGCCCTCATCGCCGTATTCCCCCGGCGCCCTCCTGAAGCCCGCATCCTCGTCGATGACCTCGTGATACAAGGCCCTAAGAGAGGCGAGATCTCCCGGCTCCACGGTTCGGATCTCGAAGCTCGGACGCCGTTCCTTCACTGTCGGATCCCGTCCATCGCCGAGTGGGTCACAAGGTCACCGCGACGTTGCCCGAGGCGATCGTCGCCGAGTCTCGCACGCGACGCTGGGGCGCGAACCGTCCGCCGCAATTAGCTGGCCAACGAGCGCTGACGCCGCTGTCCTGGCCAGCGGCCGTTTTCTACGGCGAGGACGGCTCGATCGTGACGACGACATCGTCGCCGTCTGCCTGATCGCAGATCATCGTCGTGCTTGTGTTTTGGTCTATGCGTTGCGTGACCCGAACCGCGCCCTCGCTGAACCTCAGGACCCGTGGCTGTGAGGCGTCGTTGATGTCACCAGAATCCATGGTGACCAGCGCGTCCGGGTGGTCGGTGCCGGTCGAGAAATTGAGTACGACGAAAGGCTCGGCGATGTCGTCTTCCGAGCGTCGCAGCCTGATCCAGTTTGCTGGATCACGCACTCCGGCGGCGTCAACCGACGCCTTCATGACCTGCATTTCAAAGTCCGCTGCCCTGGGGGTGGGGTCGTCGAGTGCAGGGAACAGAGATAGATCGCCCGTGCAGGTGTAGATGTCCGTGTCGTCGAAGTCGATCTCGACCGTAAGGCCGGTCGATCCCGTTAGGCCCTCCGACGTTAGCTTCAGGAACTTCTTGTTGTCGGTTTCGATATCGGCTGATGCCGTAGCGGCGACATAGCCTCCCGCCAGCGTGAGGTCAGAGTCTGGGCCGCTACTCCCGCCACTTCCGCCGCCATCAGGGCACTGCGGGTGATCGGGCCTCTCGGTGCAATCGACTCGGAAGGTCGGCGAGAGTCCGTCGAGTCCTGACACCGATTCGCGGTTCGAGTCGCAGCTGAGGGAGAGTGCGGTCAGCGTGAGAACGGCGAACGGGAGTGCAGAGCGCGGGATCTTCATGGCGGCCTCCGGCTTGTCGTGAAGCGTCCGGCCGCCTTGTTTGTTCGCCCCGAAATGGCGGCCTTACCATTCTAACAACACGCATGCTACTCCTCCGCGGTTACGTGAGGGTTATCTGTCCTGTAACCGCATCGATCCCCCCTAGAAGCGGCCTGGAGAAAGCTGTGACCGAGTTCCCCTGTCTCGGATCCCTGGAGCAATGAAGGCTAGGGCGGCCCCGAAGGAACCGCCCCCGCTGCCTCAGACGGGCGAATCCCGTCTGACGGCCGGAGCGCACCCTGTGACGCCGAGGACTATACTTTCAGCGTGCGGACGGAGGCAGGAAGTGCGTTGCCTGCGATCAACAACATTCCCCTGCGAGTTCTAGGAGATGAAGGCTGGTATGAGAAAGCTTGGGATTAACCCGCTGTTGGCCGTGAGCCTGTCCCTGCTGGTGGCGGCGTGCGGCGGCGGTGGGGCGGCCGTCCAAACAGCGACGGACTTCGATGTAGTCATACTGAATGGCCGCGTAATGGATCCGGAGACCGAGTACGACGCCATCGCCAACGTCGGCGTCAAGGACGGCCGCATCGCGGTGATCACGACCGAGGCCATCGAGGGCCGTCAGACGATCGATGCGACGGGCCACGTCGTCGCGCCGGGCTTCATCGATCTCCATGCCCACGGCCAGAACATCGGCGACTACCGGATGCAGGCCATGCAGGGCGTGACGACAATGCTTGAGCTCGAGTCGGGCGTCCTTCCGATCTCGGATTGGTATGAGGCCCAGGCAGAGAGAAAGCTCCCCATCAACTACGGCGCCTCGTCGGCATGGACCTTCGCGCGCATCGCCACGTTTACAGGCACCGGGCCAGAGCCGACCTCCGCCTACTTCCAGGATGCGCAGGGCCGCACTGACTGGAAGATGGAGCTGGCGACGCCGGACCAGCAGGCGGCGATCCTCGATCTGGTCGCACAGGGCCTCGATGAGGGCGGGCTGGGCATCGGGATCAATGCTGGCTATGCGCCGGGTTACGGTCAGAAGGAGTACTTCGCGCTGGCCGAGCTGGCTGCCGAGCGAGGTGTCGCGACGTTCACGCATGTGCGCTACGCCAGCAACCTGGAGCCGCAGAGCTCGTTCGAAGCGGTCAAGGAGCTGATCGGTAACGCAGCGATTACGGGCGCGCACATGCACCTATGCCACATCAACAGCACCTCGCTGAAGGACATCCACTCCATCCTCCCTCTGATCGATGATGCCAAGGAGCAGGGCATCAACATCACGGTGGGCGCCTACCCGTGGGGCGCCGCGAGCACGGTCGTCGGCGCGGCCATGTTCAGCGGAGACGGATGGCGGGAGCGGATGGGCTCCACGGCCGAGAATTTCCAGCTCGGAACCAGCCGCATGACCGAGGAGCAGCTGGCGGATTACCAGCAAAACAAGCCCGGTACCTTCATCACCTGGCATTTTCTCGACGAGGAGAATGAGGACGATCTCGCCCTGCTCGACGCGTCCGTT
>CP070670.1:2515549-2571485 GCA_020351855.1 Gemmatimonadota bacterium | reverse complement strand
GCAGCGAGGGTGGCGGCAACGCCCGCGCAACGGGCGCCGCGGTGCGCACGGATGAGGTCTGGAAGGTGTTCGAGCAGGAACCGGAAGAGGTACAGGCCGTGCGCGGCGTGACCCTCTCGATCCAGCCGGGCGAGTTCGTGGCGCTGGCCGGGCCGTCCGGCTCCGGGAAAACGACCCTGCTCAATCTGATCGGCGGTCTCACCGGGCCGACCGGAGGAGCGGTACGCGTGGCGGGGCGAGACCTCGCGGCGCTGTCCGCTCGACAGCTTGCCCGCCTGCGCCTGGAGAAGGTGGGCTTCGTCTTTCAGGCCTACAACCTCCTGCCGGTCCTCACCGCGTTCGAGAACGCCGAGCTCCCCCTCCTGATGCTGGGGATCGAGGAGACCGAGCGTCGGGCCCGCGTGCACGAGCTCTTCGAGCGGACCGGTCTCACCGGCCTGGAGGACAGGCGCCCCGGCAAGCTCTCCGGCGGACAGCAGCAGCGAGTGGCGATCATTCGGGCCGTGGCCTCGCGCCCCGCCCTGGTCCTGGCCGACGAACCGACGGCCAACGTGGACACCGAAACGAGCGCATCGCTGCTCGACATGATGCAGGAGCTGAATCGAGAGCTGTTGACCACCTTCGTCTTCGCCACGCACGACCCGCAGGTGATGGAGCGGGCGAGACGGCTGATCCGGCTCGTGGATGGCCGGATCGTCTCGGATGAGCTGCTGAACGAGGGCGTGCGCCGCGCGGCGGATGGGAGCCGGCTCTCTCCCGAGCCGACCGCCGAGTCCGACCGTTGACCCGACCGCTGGCCGCAGCGCTCCTCCTGCCGGCGCTGCTGCTCACCCCATCGCAGGTCGGGGCGCAGATCCCGCTGCCCTGGCTGAGCGGCTACTACCTGAACGTTCCGCTGTGGAGCGATGCGAGCTCCTTCGGTCCGGGAGGCTTCGCCGATTCTCAGCGCCTCCGCCTGATGGCCGATCCGAGCCTCGGTCCGGTGGCCTTCGACATGGCTTACGAGCAGCTCATCGCCTGGAGCGCGTCCGCCGGCGGCGGGGTGGGATTTGGCGTGCCCGGAGCGATCGCCCCTGCCGGAGGTGAGTGGCTGGACCTCCAGTGGGTGATCGAGGACGACGAGAACCTGCGCTGGACCCACCGTTTCGACCGGCTCAACCTGACCGCGGCAGCCGGCGATGTGCTGGCCGCGACCGTCGGCCGCCAGACGATTTCCTGGGCCACCACCCTCCTTCTCACTCCGGCCGATCCGTTCGTGCCCTTCGACCCGGCCGATCCGTTCCGGGAGTATCGGGGCGGCGTGGACGCCGCACGGCTGAGGGTATTCCCCGGACCGCTCAGTGAGGCCGAGATCGTGGTCCGGCCGGCCGCCTTCGCCTTCGGCAACGCGCTGAGCGTGCTCGGCCGCTACAGGGGAGTGCTCTCGACCTGGGAGCTCTCCGGATACGCCGGACTGCTGTACGACGATCTTGCGTTCAGCCTGGCCGCTTCCGGAGGTGTCGGCGCCGCGGCCGTTCGGGGCGAGATCCAGCTACGCGAAGAATCCGGCATCGCCGTGCGCGGCACCGTGGGAATCGACAGCCGCGTCGAGGCGCTCGGTCGGGATCTGTACCTCGTCTTCGAGTACCAGCACGACGGCTTCGGCGCCTCCAGCGCGGACGAGCTGGAAGGCGTCGTGCGCTCGGCGCCGTTCGCCCGTGGCGAGCTTCAGGTGCTGAGCGCCGACGTCACGGTCTGGCAGGGCTCCTATGACCTCCATCCGCTCCTTTCCGCGCAGCTCCTCGTCCTCTGGAGCCTGAACGATCTGAGCGCCCTTTTGACTCCCGGGATCCGCTACTCGCTCACGAACGAGGCGACGGCACAGGGAGGCATCTTTCTGGGCCTCGGGAACGGCGACGCCCGGCCGGATGACCCGCTTCCATCGGAGTTCGGCATCGTCCCGGCGACCGTCTTCGCGTCGCTCGCCCTTTTCTTCTGATCCATGCGCTCCGCGTGCCGTATCAGCCCAAGGCGCACGATGGCTCCGACCGCTTGTCGTGAAAACCCGCCCCTCCATCGACGAAACCAGGACCGCGACGTCGGTGTAGTCGCCCCTCAACCGGATAGCCTGCGACGTCAACCAACGGAGCGCTCGTGCGACCCAGCACCTCGCGGCCCCACCCAGCAGCCGGAGCGCCCGTGCGGCGGGCGACGCCCCATGGGGGCGGGGTCCTCGGCGCCTGGAGCCTGGCCGCGCTGATCCTGCTCCCTCCTTTACCGGCCCCGTCCCAGTCGGTCGAGGCCCCGCCGGCGAGAGTCAGTTTCGCCGACGTCCAGGCGGCCATGGAGAGGCAGGCGAGGCTCGGCTACAACCTCCTCGCGTCCACGAACTCCACGCGGTTCGAGACCGCCGTCCTGCTCTCCCTGGTTCGCGATGCCATCGCCGAGGATCCGGAGGGCCCTCCTCTGCTGCTTCATCACGAGGACTGGTACGAGGCTTTTCGGACCACGCTCGGACTCGAGCCGGGCGAGGTGCCCGAGTACATCGCCCTGGCCCATCAGCACGGTCAGGATCGGGTCATCGAGTTCAACGGAGCGCCGAGACAGATCAGGGTGAAGAAGGGGGAGACGCCCGACCTCGTGGCGAGGGTGCGGGTCGGCTGGCCCGACGAGCCGGGCGCGCCCGACCGCTACACGTTCGTGGACACGACGACCAGTCCGCAACTCCGCATCACGAACCGTCGCCGTATCGAGTACTGGCTCCTCGACTTCGGCAACATGATCGTCCAGGACCGGATCTCCGGCGTACAGGCCCGCCCCTTGGGAGGGGCGCTCGGCACCCTCTTCTCGATCGTCGGAGACGGTAGCGCGGTCCAGAACCGGCTGGCCGTCGCCGAGGACGGCCTCGTCGTGACGTACGCGACCGCCCGGAAGGGCCCGTTCAAGGTGCAGCCTCTGACCGTGACCTACCTCGACGGCAGGGTGGAGACGGTGTTTCCCGAGGGGCGCCACGATCTTCTGCAGCTCACCTACCGGATCAAGCTTCCGCTGGAGATCGAGTACCCGAAGACAGAGTCCTGAATCAGCTCGCATGGCGCTTAATAGGATTGCATCCAAGTTGCTATTTAAAAAGTCACTTATCTTGACCGTATGTGCGGCTCTTGTCGGCTGCGGCGAGGCGCCTCCCGGTCCGGATGACGAGCTCCGCGGAGGCGTTTTGGCCACCTTCGATGTCGAAGATGAGACGTTCCGCGTCTGGGTTACGAACCCCGCCACCGTGCAGCAGCTGCTGGACCTGCGCGACGGAGTGGGGAACGCGAACATCCCGAACGGACCGCTTCGGGCGGGAGCGGGCCGCGGCGAACATAATCTGCCGTGGAGCTGGCATCTGGACCCGGACGAGACGTCGATGGCGGAGGCCACGATCGAGGTGTGCAGCGGGCTGCCCTCCTTCGTCGAGGAGGAGCTGGACGTTTGGCTGAGCACGGTGGGGCAGTACTGTCCCTGGAGCGCCCGCCTGGTGCGGCTCGACGACTTTCGCTAGCGGGCCGGACGGCCCCTGGAATGGAGCACGCGGAGAACGGATGAGACTGGACGGCAAGGTGGCCATCGTGACGGGAGCGGGCCGTGGCATCGGCCGGGGCATCGCTCGGCGCTTCGCCTCCGAGGGCGCGGCCGTGCTGGCGACCGCGCGCACGGAAGAGGAGCTGGACCGCACGACCGCCTGGATATCGAAGCGGGGGGGACGGACCGCCTCGGTCGTGGCCGACGTCAGCCACGAGGGGGACTGCGAGCGCATCGTCGAGGAAGCCCGGGCCCGCTTCGGGCCGATCGACATTCTCTTGAACAACGCGGGCATCTTCGGCCCCGTGCGGCCAGCCGAGGAGATCAGCCCGGAGGAGTTCGACGAGGTCATCGCGATCAACCTTCGCGGGCCCTTTCTCCTCTGCCGGCTGGTGCTGCCGGAGATGTACGAGCGGGGCTCGGGCGTGATACTGAACATCTCGAGCATCGGGGGGAAGCAGGCCTATCCGATGGGTGGCGCCTACGGCACCTCCAAGGCGGGAATGCTCGGGCTCACCCGCTCGCTCGCCGCGGAAGCCGCGCCCCGCGGCGTCAGGGTCAACGCCATCTGCCCGGGCCCGGTGACGGAAACCCGCATGTCACAGCGGCTCGGCCAGGCCCTCGCGGAGCGTCTTGGCATGGACGTCGAGGAGCAGCGGGAGGGCGTCCTGCGGGGAATCCTGCAGGGCCGCGCCCAGACGGTCGACGAAATCGCCGCGGTCGCGCTCTTCCTGGCCTCGGATGCGGCGAGCGCCATCACCGCTCAGGCGATCAACGTCGATGGTGGAATCGTATACTATTGATCACGAGAACGTTCTCCGCATCACGTGTACGGGAACCAACACGAACCGCCTCGGAGGCTGAGCATGGTCAAGGTGGGAGCGAAGGCACCGGCCTTCGAACTGGAGTCGGACTCGGGCGACACGATCCGGCTCGACGACTACGAGGGCCGGCGGATCGTACTGTACTTTTACCCGAAGGATGACACCAGCGGGTGCACCAAGGAGGCCTGCGGATTCCGGGACTGCCTGCCACAGTTCGAGAAGCGCGATACGGTGGTCCTGGGAGTCAGTCCAGACGGCGTCGCCTCGCATCGGCGATTCCGGGACAAGCATGGCCTGAACTTCCCGTTGCTAGCCGACTCCGATCACTCGGTGGCCGAGGCCTACGGCGCCTGGGGAAAGAAGAAGATGTACGGGAGGGAGTACGAGGGCGTGCTCCGAAGTACCGTGATCATCGGCCCGGATGGTCGGGTGGAGAGAGTCTACTCGAAGGTCAAGCCCGGCGGTCACGCGGAGCAGATCCTCCAGGAGCTCTGAACCTGGAGTCGCCCGTCCCCCGAGTCGCTGGCACCTCGATCAGGGGCTGGTAGCTGGCTTCAGCTGCACCTGGAGGTCGATCGGGTCTCCCGTGAAGCGGACGGCTCGCTCTACCGGATCGTATCCGCTCATGACGACCCGAATGCGGCCCTCCAGGTACCGGCGGGTCACCTCTCCGTAAGCGGGTCCGCCCGCCATCATCCCTTCCTGCTCGGCGATCCGGAACTCGTAGCCGACCGGCGCATTGCCTAGCGAGCGGAACGGCTCCTCGAAGGAGCTGGCAGCGAGGGTCCCGTGGAATCCCGCCACCGAGGCGGCCACGCTCAGCTCGCCGCTCCTCTGCAGGTAGACCTCCGCTCCCGCGGGCCACGTTTCCACGCTCACCCGCTGGTACTTGGGAGCGCACCCGACGAGCATCAGGGTGGGCAACAGCGCTGAAGCGATCCTGATCGTTGCTCTGGACATCGGCGCCACCCCCCGCTGCGATGGTCCCCGGCTCCTGTCCCTCACATCGAATAGACTCGGCGACGGCGGCCCGCGTCACCGGAATGAGTCGGGCCGCGGGGTTGTCCAACAGGTGAGAATCGGTCGCAAACCGGCGCCTTACCTCGGTTGAGGATCTGGCGGGCCGGGGTGATCACGAACATTGGAGGCGAAGACGATGATGAGGAGAGGGATCTCGCTGGCCGGTTTTGGGGGGCTCGTGCTGCTGCTCGCCCTGGCCACGCCCGCCGAGGCACAGCAGGCCCAGCGACGCCGCGGACCGGACCCGGAACAACGCCTGGAGCTGCTGCGGGAGAGGCTCGGACTCACCGACGAGCAGGTCGACGAGCTCGAGCCGATATTTGCCCGGCACGACCAGCAGCGCCAGGAGATGTTCGAGGAGCAGAGCCGCTACCGGGAGGCGATGCGGGCGCGCATGCAAACCCTTAGATCCGAGTTGGACGAACAGCTCGGCGAGGTGCTCACGAACGAGCAGATGGAGGAGCTGAGGCAGCTACGGGCTCAGCGCCGTGAGCAGGGTCGCCGCGACGGTGGGCGTCGCGGTCCGCCACCCTCGGAAGGCTGAAAGCCCGTGCTGGACGTGGCCGTGCGGAGGGCACGACGCGCCCGCACATTGGTGCCCGATGAGCGATCGCGTCTCCGACCACGAGCTTCTGGCAAGGGCGACAGCAGGGGACCCGGCGGCATTTCGGTCTCTCGTGGAGCGCTACGAAGACGTGGTCGCCTCGACGGTGATCGGGATGCTCGGCCCGGGCGCCGAAGCGGACGATGTCGGGCAAGAGACGTTCGTGCGCTTCTACCGGACGCTGAACCGCTTTCGGGAGGAAGCATCCCTGGCCACTTATCTTACCCGCATCGCGATGAACCTGTCCCTGAACGCCCTCAAGCGCCGCAAGCGCTTCTTCGCGCGACACGTGCAGGGCCAGGAGGCGGGCGAGCGGCTGGCGGATTCGGGTCCCGACCCGGCGGGCCAGCTTGAGAGTGGAGAGGTTCGCGAGAGGGTCAGGTTTGCCATCGATCAGCTTCCCTCTAAGCACCGCGCCGTCGTGACGCTGCGACTGATCGACGGGTACTCGACTAGGGAGACCGCGCAGATCCTCGAGGTGCCCGAGGGCACGGTGCTCTCCCGCCTTTCCAGGGCTCTGGAGAGGCTGGAACCGCATCTGAGGCCGCTGGTGGAACCATGAAGGACCAAAGAACCGACATCGCCGGGTCACTCGGCCCCCTCATCCGGGGCGCCGAAGAGCTGCGCTTCGAGCCCGGCTTTGTCGATCGCGTCATGGGGCGGATCCGCGCGGAGGGCGGGCCGCCCGTCGTCGTCCTTTCAGCTGCTCTCACCCGGCAGTTCTGGCGGCTCGCGACCGTCGCCGCTGGACTGTTGCTGGCGCTCGGCGCCTACAACCTGCTCGGTCCGGGCTCCGCCAGCGGCCAATCGGTCGTCGAGACGGCGCTCGGCCTGCAGCCCATCACCCTGGAGGCCGCGTACGCCTTCGACGGCTCGCTTGATGCCTCGGGCTTCGGCGAGAGCGAATGAGGAATCCGAGATGACCATGCGGATCGAAACGAAGTCCCTGCTGATCCTGCTCGCCACGCTGGCCCTCGGCATCCTCCTGGGCGCACTGGCCAGCGGAGCGCTCGCGCAGCGGCGAATCTCACGGATTGAACAGCTGCGGGACCGTGGTGGCTTCGCGATGCACCTGGAGCGGATCATCGAGCCCGCCGACGCGACCCAGGCCGAGGCCATCCGCACGATCCTCAGGACCACTGCGGAGCAGAACCGGGCCGCGATGTCGAGCACACGGGAGCAGATCAGGACCAACATGGAGGAGATGCGGCAGCAGCTCGCACCCCTGCTCAGCGAAGATCAGCAGAGGCGCCTCGAGGAAGCCGTGCAGCGCTTCAGGAGGGGGCGCCCTCACCGACGGCCTGGCGCGGGGCCGGGTCCCCCCGATCCCGGCCATCGGCGCCCCGGTCCGGAGGGACGCCCCGCCGAGCCCTCGGGCAGCATATGACCGGCACGCTGGGCTGCCCGTAACCGGCTAGACGCCCGCGAGCCGGATCGGAAGCTCCCGGATGCGCCGTCCGGTCGCCGCGAAGATGGCGTTGGCGACGGCCGCCGCGACGGGTGGCACGCCGGGCTCGCCCACCCCCGTGGGAGGAGCGTCGCTGTTCACGATGTGGACGTGGATCTCGGGCACCTCTCTTAACGCGCAGATCGGATAATCGTCGAAGTTGCCCTGCTCCACGCGCCCGGCACGCATCGTGATGTTGCCGTGGAGGGCCAGGCTGAGCCCGAAGACGATCGCCCCCTCCATCTGCGCTTTCACCTGATCCGGATTCACGACGAGGCCGCAGTCCACCGCGCAGTCGATTCGATGGATCCTCAGCCGGTCACCCGTAACGGAGACCTCCGCGACCTGTGCCACGTAGGTGACGAAGCAGTAGTGAGCCGCCAGCCCCAGCCCGCGCCCTGCCGGTAGGGAACGTCCCCAGCCCGCCTCGCCCGTCGCGAGCTCGACCACCCCGCGCAGCCGTCCCGTGTCATACGGGTACGCGCGCTTGTCGACCCCATAGGCATTCTCCTCGCCCGCCCAGTAATCGATGACCCGGGCCGGGCCGATGAGATCGAGGAGGAACTCCCTGGGGTCTCGTCCGGCCAGCGCCGCGAGCTCATCGGCGAAGGCGCCGACGGCAAACCCGTGGTGGATGTTCGATACGGAGCGGAGCCAGCCGATTCGGGTGTGCCAGGACGCGGGGCACGACTCGCAACGCAGGTTGGGGACGTCGAAGGGAACCGTCGTGTTCCCGAGCCCCAACTCGTCGGCGGGTGGGCGGTCGATCCCGCTCGCGAAGGTGGCCGAGATGCTGGGGAACGCCGACCGGTGCAGCCACGCCGTGACCCGCTTCGAGTCATCCAGACCGGCCTCGAGCCGCTGCATGCTCACGGCATGGTAGAAGTCGTGCCGAATGTCATCCTCCCGCGTCCAGAATACCTGCACGGGTCGCCCCACCTCCTTCGAGATCCACACCGCCTCGAGCACGAAATCAGGCTTCGATTTGCGGCCGAACGCCCCTCCGAGCAGCGTGACGTGGACCGTGACCCTGTCTTCCGGTACGTCGAGCATCCCAGCCACCACGCGGCGCGTGGTCTGGGGCGCCTGCACGGGAGCCCAGATCTCGCAGCCTTCCCGCGTGACCGACGCAACGCAGGCCGGAGGCTCCATGGATGCATGGGCCAGGTACGGGACGTAGTACTCGGCCGAGTGCGTCCGGTCCGCCGCCCGAAGCGCCCCATCCACGTCCCCCTCCGATCGGTCCGGTCGACCCGGCTCCCGCACGGCCGCCTCCAGGCTAGCGCGATAGGCAGACGACTCGTGGGTGGCGTGCGGACCGAGATCCCACTCGATGCGGAGGGCGTCCCTTCCGGCGAGAGCGGCCCAGGTGTTCTCGGCGACCACTGCCACCCCACCGAGGCTCCCGTATCCGGGCGGGCTCTCCGCCGGGGGGATCTCGACCACCCGGAGCACGCCGGGCCGCCGCAGCGCCTCTTGCGCGTCGTAGGACCGATGCGTGCCTCCCACCACCGGGCAGCGAGCGATGGCAGCGTAGACCATTCCGGGCGGCCGGACATCGGCACCGAAGAGCGCCGCGCCGACCGTGATGTCGAGGTTGTCCACGCCGCCCAACGGACGACCGATATAGCGGAACTGGTCGGCCCCCTTGAGAACGGCGTTCTCCGGCACCTGCAGCCGCCCGGCCGCCTCGGCCAGCTCGCCGTACGCCGCTGTCCGGCCGGTGGGCAAATGGACCACCTCGTGGTTTCGGCCTGCGCACTCCGCTGCCGGCACCTCCCACTGGCGCGCCGCGGCTTCCTCCAGCATGCGTCGGGCGACGGCCCCGGCTTCCCGCAGGCGCTGGAAGTGGTTGCGCACGCTCTGGGAGCCACCCGTGTTCTGGTCGCCGAAATCCGGATGACCCGGTGCCTGGACCACCCGAATGCGAGACCAGTCGGCCTCCATCTCGTCCGCCACGACGGCGGCGAGGCTGGTGCGGACCCCCTGTCCCATCTCCGAGCGGGCGACCACGATCTCTACGTCTCCAGTGGGGTGGAGATGCACGAACACGTTGGGGGAAAACCCGCCCTCCAGCCCCACGGACCGGCCACCCGCCGGTGTCCGGCTCCCCCCACCCTCGCAGGCGGTAGACACGCCGAGAATGAGCCCGCCGCCCGCCGCCGCGGCCGTCCGAATGAACGACCGGCGCGTCACTCCCCCACCACCCGGAAACAGGTCCCACACGGGCCGGCTCACGAGTCACCCCCCCGGCCCGTGGAGCCCTCACCGGCAGCCACTCGGATCGCCTCGCGAATGCGGAGATAGGTACCACACCGACACAGGTTCGCCTGCTGAGCCGCGTCGATCTCCTCATCCGTCGGGCTCGGGTTGCGGGCGAGCAGCGCAGCGGCGTTCATGATCTGGCCGGGCTGGCAGTAACCGCATTGCGCCACGTTCAGATCCCGCCAAGCCACCTGCAGCGGATGTGTCCCATTGGCCGATAGCCCCTCGATCGTTACCAGGGCCGTGCCCTCCGCCGATGAGATCGGCTCGACGCAAGCTCGAATCGCCTCGCCATCCCGCAGCACCGTACAGGAGCCGCAGAGCGCCGTCCCGCAGCCGTACTTCGTGCCGGTGAGGTTGAGCACATCCCGAAGAACCCACAGAATGGGCATCTCTGGCGGGACATCCAGCTCCCGCGCCGCTCCGTTCACGGTGAGCCTGACCTTCGCCATCCGCACCTCCTGATGGGTCGATTCCGTCGGGACTGCTCCCGAGTCCTAGCTTCCCGCCCGCAAGCCCTTCGCGCAAGTGCGCTTCGGGCGCTCGTCGTGAGCGGGTCCCGGAGGCGCCGGCTCCCCGGCGGGCGAGGGTCGGCCCGCCCTTCAGGGCAGCGCGTCCGCCAGCGCGGCCAGCACCGAGCCGGTCTTTCCCTCCAGCTTCACGCTGGCCAGGTCATCGCCTCGCGTCGGGCCCAGGTTGACGATCGCCACCGGTATCCGCTCTAGTGCCGCCCTGACCACAAAGCGATATCCCGAGTAGACGGTCAGCGAGGAGCCGACGACGAGCAGGGCCTGTGCTTCCGACAGCATGCTCCAGGCTTCCTCTACCCTCGCTTTGGGAACGTTCTCGCCGAAGAACACCACGTCAGGCTTCAGGACGCCCCCGCAGCCGAGGCAGCCAGCGACGCGAAAACCCTCCACCGCCCCGATCGGCAGCTCGACGTCCCCATCAGGTGCCGAGCGCACCGTACTCCCGGTTACACCCCCTTCTCCACCATCCGTCCACCCGGGGTTCAGTCGCCCGAGCCGCCGCTGCAGCTCGCTTCTCCCCTCCGACGCCCCGCAGTCGAGGCACACGACATGCGCCAGGTTGCCGTGCAGTTCGACGATGCGACGGCTGCCCGCCCGTTGGTGCAGACCGTCGACGTTTTGAGTCAGGATGCCGCTCACCCGGCCTACCCTCTCCAGAACGGCCAGCGCACGATGACCAGCGTTCGGCTGAGCGTTCATCACACGCTGCCAACCCAGCGCACTGCGCGCCCAGTACCGAACCCGGGCCCGCTCATCGCGGACGAACTCCTGGTAGAGGACAGGTCTGTGATTCCGAGGCCTGGCGTCGGGACCACGGTAATCGGGAATCCCGGATTCGGTGCTGCAGCCGGCGCCGCTCAGGACGAGAGCCCTCCGAGTCTCGAGCAGTCGCGTCAAATCGCGGAACGATCGCATCGGCATGGTCCCCTGTTACCGACTTGCGCATCCGTCGGTCCGCCCGCCGATTGCCTCCCACATCGTCAACCCGTGCGGAGGGCCGTAATGAACGGGAACCGCGGAATCCTCGGGGCGTCGCTGATCGCGATCGGCATCGCCGCCGCTGGGTGGCAGGTCGGCCACGGCTTCAGCCAGGGTCGCGCCGTCGATCGCTTCGTCACGGTCAAGGGCGTGTCCGAGAGGGGCGTGGAGGCGGACCTGGCCCTCTGGCCTCTGCAGTTCGTTTCGGCGGACAACGATCTCAGCCGAGCACAGCGTCGTCTGGATGAGAGCATTCGGGTCACGCTGGCTTTCCTTGCCGAGCAGGGCCTCGACACGACGGAGACGCGGCTGCAGGGCCTGCGGGTGACGGACGTCCTTGCCAACCCCTACCAGCAGCAGCGAACCGTGAACCGCTTCGTGGTCCAGCAGACGCTCGTCCTGCGCTCCACCGAGCCGAGACGGGCCCTGGCCGCGAGCGAGCGGATCGGCAAGCTGGTTGATGCCGGCGTGGTGCTGAGCTCGGGGAGCGAGTACGGAATCGGGGGGCCGACCTTCCTGTTCACGGGCCTGAACGACATCAAGCCCGAGATGATCGCCGAGGCAACGGCGAGGGGCCGTGAGGCCGCCGAGCAGTTCGCCGCGGACTCCCGGAGCCGCATCGCCGGTATCCGCAGGGCGAATCAGGGCGTGTTCGTCATCCTGCCGCGCGACCAAGCACCCGGTCTCACCGAGCAGGGCCAGCTGGAAAAGACCGTACGCGTCGTATCGACCATCGAGTACTTCCTCGAGGACTGAGGGGATCGACCGTGAGCTCCGAGCCTTTCTTCAACGACCTGGTCGGCGTGATGGCCGTGATCACGATGATCCCGGTCTTCTTTCTCTGGCTGGAAAAGCGGACGCGGTGGAAGATCTTCGACATCCTCCCCGCCATCATCTGGATCTTTCTCACGCCGATCTTTCTGAGCAACCTGAACGTCATCCCCAAGTCCTCGCCGATCTACAGCACCTTCCGATCATTCGCCGTGCCGATGTTCATCGTGCTGATGCTGCTGGACATCAACATTCGGCAAACCATGCGGGTCGCCTGGCGCGGAGCCGCGGTCATGACGCTCGGCTCGATCGGCATCGTGATCGGTTGCGTCGTCGCATTCTTCCTTTTCCGTGAGGCGCTGCCTCCGGATTCCTGGTCTGGCTTCGGGGCACTGGCCGGCAGCTGGATCGGAGGCACCGGCAATCTCGCGGCCGTCGCCGAGAGCCTGGACACCCCGGAGGCGATGGTCGGGATCGTGGTGATCGTCGACAACTTCGTCTACGTGGCCTACTTCCCGCTCATCCTCACCTGCAAGCGCTGGGCGGCGTCGTTCAACCGGTTCACGCGGGTTTCCCAGGGGCAGATCGATCATATCGCGGAGGCGGCGGCCGAGGTCGAGAAAAAGACGCACGAGGTCCACTTCAAGGACCTGGTCACGCTGGTCGGCATCGCCTTTACGGCCATCCTCGTGGCCGAGATCGTGGCCGGCTTTCTCCCTGAGTTGCGGCCGGTCCTCACGGTCCGCACGTGGGCCATCCTGCTCGTGACCACGATCGGCATTGGGCTGTCGGGAACGCCCCTGAAGAACGTGCCCGGAACGGAGCCGCTCGCCATGACGCTGGTCTACATCTACATGACGATGATCGGTGCGCAGGCCGACCTGTCCAACATCGGTGGAGCACAGTGGTTTCTCATCGCCGGATTCCTCGCCATCACGATCCACCTCGTCTTCATCGTGGCCGGCGCCCGGATCTTCCGCATGGATGTCAGCATGGCGGCGGTGTCCAGCGTATCCGCGGTTGGCGGCGCGGCATCAGCGCCCGTCGCGGCCGGATACCATCGGGAGGAACTCGTGCCGATCTCCATCATGCTGGCCCTGATCGGCTACGCGTTGGGCAACTACCTGGGCGTGGCTACCGCGTACCTGAGCAGTCTGCTCCTCTGACCGGCACGCTCCGCTCCGACTTCCGGTCTCTGGCTCGAGCGTCAGCTCCCCTGCCGCAATTCGTATCGCCGTTCGGCATACGCCCCATCCTCCACCCATAGGCGGCGGGCCCGCTTTTCCACTACGGGCCGGAGGAGTCCGCCGAAGGCTCTGAAGAAGGCATGGAACTGGGGACGCTCCGATGTGGCGAGGGTCGCCTCGATGACCGCCGAACGGCCCGGCTCGATCGGTGTGGCATGCGTCTCCACGACGGAGCCCGCGCCCTCGCCGCGGATGATCGTCATCACGATGGTTCGCGGGTCCGGGCAGTCAAAGAGGGCGTCGACCTCCATTCCGAGCCACGGCGCGATCCGGTAGACCACCCGAACGGTGATCGTCGTCTCATCCCTCTCCAGCACCCTGAGCCGGCCGAACGAGTGCGGATGGAAGTGGACGCCATGCCAGGGATCGAGGCGGTTGGCCACCACGTCCCGCGGATCACAGCGGGCCTCGAGGCGCATCACGGCGGCAAAGTACCGCTCCGGCCGGACGGGGAGCAGCGGCGTGGCCGTCCTCTCCTCGCTTCCGCTCGCCTGCACCCAGAGCAGCACTCCGTCGTCATGCACGGGAAGCGGTCGCCAGGTTCCGTGCGGCTCCTGGCCCAGCGCCAGACCGTGCCAGGGGCAGACGACCCGCCCCTCGCGCACGACGCCGTCCGACAGCCGTGCCCCCATGTGCGGACAGCTGTCGGGCGCGACGACCGGGCCTCGGTCGGTCCGCCACACGACATAGTCCTCTCCGGCTATTCGGTATCGGCGCGCGCGCCGCTCGATCGCCCGAGCGGCATCGACGACGTACCAGCCGCCCGAAGGAAGCGAGAGCGCATGGCGCAACGCGCCCTCGATCCATGCGGGCTGAGCCTGCTGCCAGTCTGGAGCCTCCGAGAACAGGTCGGCCGGGGGAAGCCTCCGCCCGATCTTGAGGAATCGCGTCTCGCTCATCTCAGTCGGCTTTCCGTTCCATGAGGCGTCGCAGGGGTAGCGAGGAGAGCAGTCCGCGTCGCGGCACCGAACGAAGGGGCTCGGACCGGACCCCGTCGGCGGCAAGCAGGTGGTTGGCCGCGAGGAACCCCGACGCGGCGGCTCGTTCCATGAGCGCGCTCGGGATGGGCAGCTTTAGGAAGTCGCCCGCCAGCGCCAGACCGCGGAAGGGAGTCTGGACCGTGGGGCGATCGGAATGAGAGCCCGGCGAGAACGCCGGGCAGTCCTGCCGGATCAAGTAGCGCTCCTCCAGCACGCGCGCGTCCCGCGTCTCCGGATAGAGCCCGTGCAGCGCCCCCAAAAGCTGATCCCGGAGCTCCGCATCGTCCTGATCGTACTCGATTGCATAGGCGTGCAGCTCGACCACCGCGCCTCCGTGCCGCTCGTACCACTCCCGGCTCTCATCCTCGAACAGATGGTAGAGCGAGATGTTGTCGATCGGCCCGAGCCCCGTCGTGCCGACGAACGGCGCCCGGCCAGGCCGCGTCGGTCGGTCGAGCCAGAGACGCCACACGGCGAACGGGTTCGTCAGTTCGAGGCCGCGCACCGCTGCTCGCCAGCCCTCGTCAGCGAGATCGGGCGACTGTGCAACCAGATCCTGCAGAGCGGGAACCGTCAACGCCAGCACGAGCCCGTCCGCGGCGAACGTCGGGCCGTCCGTCTCCACGCGCCAGCGCCCCTTCCCCTCTCGCCGAATGCGACGCGCGGTCTCGCCGGTCCGGATGGACACGCCGCTGCCCTCCAGGTAGCGGGCGAACGGGTCCCAGATCGCCGTCGAAAAGGGACGGGCTGCCACGTCGAAGACGAGCCCCTCGGGATTCCCGGTGAAGTAGAAGTGAAACATCATGAGCAGCTCGCCGGCCGACATCGCCCCTTCCGGATTGAAGAAGGAGTGGGCAAATACATCGAACAGGAGACTGCGGGCCCGGGGCGGAAAGCCGAGCGAGTCCAGGTACCGCTCGGCGCTGGCGTGATCGTGTCGGTCGTACGTGCGGTCCTGATCGTAGGCCACCATCTCGAGAGCCCGGCGCGCGTTCACGCGCGCCAGGTCGCGGAGACCGAGGGCGGGCGATCGGGCGGTCAGGGCGATCACGTTGAAAGGGGTCCGCACCGGTAGGTCGCGGAAGCTCTGCTCCTCCCCGCCCGGCCCGAGAATCGGGTAGTCCTCCAGCGGAACGAGCAGCTCGAGCTCGGGATCGACGCGGCGAAGCAGCGCGCGCAGGTTGTAGTACTGTCGGAAGAACGCGTGGAAGCCACGCTCCATCTCGAAGGGCTCGCCGTTTGACAGTCTGTCGGTCCAAGCCCCGGCCCGCCCTCCGAGGTACGCCTCCCGCTCGAGGAGCGTGACCTGGACGCCGCGTTCCGCCAGTACGGTCGCGGCAGCGATCCCTCCGATGCCACCGCCGACCACAACGGCCGAGCGCTCTCCCTCGACTCTCTCCCGACCCTGCGCCAGCGGCAGGCAGATCTGCTCAACGCCCCTCGATCTCATTCCGGCTGCCACGCCATGAAGCTGTGCACGATGTCCCGCTGCCAGCCGTCCATCGCCTCTGTCCGCACGTCGACGAAGCCTGCCCTCCGAAGCCGGTCCTGTAGGCTGCTCACGTCATCGAACTCCAGAACGCTCCGCCGAAGGTATCGGAACAGGGCCGTCGAGCCGGTCAATACGAAGCCCGCCGGAATAATGACGAGGGACGTGACCAACTTCCACACGGTACGGGCCCGGCGCGATCCCGCGACGGAGTACTCGTGGAGGCAGAGCGCGCCGCCGCTGGCCAGAAGATCACGCAGCCGGCGGAGGCAGGCGTCGAGGTCCACGACATTCCGGATGCCGTAGGCCATGAGG
The DNA here is from genome assembly GCA_020351855.1 of Gemmatimonadota bacterium. GTDB lineage: Bacteria > Gemmatimonadota > Gemmatimonadetes > Palauibacterales > Palauibacteraceae. Next base: position 2,555,472 of record CP070670.1, on the reverse strand, counting down.
ATCCCATCGTAGGGCCCCTCTGCGCCTGCCGATGCCGGATCCATCGCATCCCCGAGCAGCCAGGTCACGCCCCCTAGTTCGGGCTTGCGCCGCGCGACGTTAAGCATGCCGGCGGACGCATCCAGCGCTGTGATCCGGGCACGCGGGTAGGCTCGTCGCAGCGCCGACGTCGAAAGCCCCGTCCCGCAGCAGAGGTCGAGGACGCGGGCATCCTCCGGGAGCGCGAGGCGCTCCGCGCTCCACCGCAGGTGCTTGGTATAGCCGGGGTTGAGAGCGTTCAACCGGTCATAGCGAGCGGCCACCCGGTCGAAGCGCATGGCGAGGGAGTCCTTCTCGGACGCCGGGGCCCACTCGCCCCCCGTTCTCATCACTGCTCAGACGGGCAGCACATCTTCCGGATAGCGCACGAGGCGCGCCGGTGCGCAGGCCCCGCCGACCTGCAGTCGAAGCAGCCGCAGCGGGATGTCCGCCCCGGCAGCAGCCGCGGCCGACAGCAGCAGCACCAGCTTTCGCGAGAGCGGAACGAAGGCCCGGCCGGCCAGGGGATCGCATCGGACCTGCCGGATGCGGTCCCCGATGGACGCGTAAACAGTGCGCGCCGTTCGGATGGCCAAGGCGGATCTCCACGAGAGCGCCGCAAGGCCCTCGTCACCGGAAGCGTAGTAACGATCGGCCTCATCGAGAAGGCAGCCGATGGCCCGTGCCACAGGCAGGCGGGCAGACGGCGGGAATGGCTCCCCCAGCCGGCCGGCAAGCCGGGGGATCCCGAAGCTCGCCAGCACCGCGTCAGGGATGTAGAGCCGCCCCCTCTCCCAGTCTTCCTTCACGTCCCGGCAGATGTTCGTGAGCTGCATCGCCATTCCGAGGTGGGCGGCGTTTCGCATTGCGCCCTCGTCCCTTACGCCCATGACGTGGCACATCATGAGGCCGACGCTGCCCGCAACGCAGTAGCAGTACTGCAGCAGCGGCTCGAGCGTCTCATATCGCTGTCCGGCGACATCCATCGCCATTCCGGCCAGCAGGTCGTCCGCGTAGCGGCGCGGGATGCCCCGCTCCCACACCGTCCGCTGGAACTGGCGAAGCACGGGCTCGCCCACCTCTCGACCGGCGTACATCTCGTCCAACTCCGAACGGAGAACCGACAGAGCCACCTGGGGCCCGGCGGGCCCGGCCAGGTCGATCGCATCGTCCGCCCTTCGGCACCAGGCGTACACGGCGACGGCCCGGTCCCGCACGTCGGGCGCAAGAAGCCGTGAGGCAAGCGAGAAGCTCTTGGAGTGTGCCCGAATGACCTCGTAGCACACGCTTACGCCGGTGCTCATCGTCTGAAGTCGTCGATCACCAGGCGCGCCGTCGCCTTGGCTGAGTTCATCACGCCGGGCACCCCGGCTCCGGGATGCGTGCCCGCCCCGACCAGGTAAAGGCCGGGGATACGATCGTCTCGGTTGTGCGGGCGGAACCAGGCGCTTTGCGTCAGGCTCGGCGCGCACGAGAAGGCCGATCCGTGATAGGAGTTCAGCACGCTCTCGAAGTCGGCCGGCGTCAGCCAGCGCTTCGTCACCAGGTGACGCCTCAACTCGGGCAGGTAGCGCTCCAGGTACTCGAATATTCGCTCGGCGTAACCCTCCGCGGCCGAATCCCAGTCGATGGGAGCCTGGCCGAGATGCGGAACAGGGGCGAGTACGTAGAAGGCCTCGCAGCCGGGGGGCGCCAGGGACGGATCGGTGACCGTGGGAGCGTGCAGGTAGAGGCTGAAGTCGTCCGGCAGGCGGTCCCCGCGGAAGATGTCGTCGAGCAGTCCGCGGTAGCGGCGTCCGAAGAGGATCGTGTGGTGGGCTATCGTGTCCGCGTACCGCCGGTCCGTACCGAAGTAGAGGACGAAGAGCGACATCGACCACTTCATCCGTTCGAGTCGCCGTCGCATGCGGTCGGCGGCCGGAACCGACCGAAAGAGCTTGGCGTACGTATGATGGATGTCGGCGTTGGACACCACCAGGTCGAAGATCTCCCCATCCTCCGAGCCGGCATGCACGCGGTGCCGCGGGCGCCCCGCAACCTCCTCGATCTCGATGCGCTCGACGGGCGTGTTCAGCCGGACCTCGCCTCCCAGCTCCTCGAGCAGCCGGACCAGCGCTTTGACGAGCGCTCCCGTCCCGCCCCTCGGGAAGTAGACACCCCATTCCCGCTCGAGGTGATGGATCAGGGTGTAGATGGAGCTCGTCTCGAACGGGTTGCCGCCCACGAGCAAGGAGTGGAAGCTCAGCGCCTCACGCACGTGCCGGTTGCGCACGAACCGGCTGACCGTCGCGTAGACGGATCGGTCGGCACGCAGGCGGATGAGATCCGGAGCAACGCGCACCATGTCGGAGAATCGCAGGAACGGCTTCGAGGCGAGCTCGCTGTAGCCGGCCTCGAAGACGCGGCTGGCATACCTCACGAAGTCCAGATACCCGTCCACGTCGCCCGAATCGAGCGCTCCGATCTGCTCCACCATCGAGTCCGTGTCGCCGTTGTAGTCGAAGCGGACCCCATCCTCCCAGTACAGCCGGTAGAACGGCTCGACTCGCAGGAGCTCCGTGTAATCCTCCAGGCAGTGACCCGCCTCGGCGAACAGATCCTCGAAGACGTGCGGCGCCGTGATCACGGTGGGACCACCATCGAAGATGAAGCCGTCCTGCTCATAGACGTAGGCCCGGCCGCCCGGTCGATCCCTGGCTTCGAAGATGGTGGTCTCGATTCCGGCAGTCTGGAGCCGCGCCGCCACGGCAAGTCCTCCGAAGCCACTCCCGACGACGGCGGCGCGCGGAGCGGCCTGGACGTCACCCAAAGGCACGCTCGAGCCGGTCGACATCCTCTCGAACGGCCTCCAGTAACGGATCGTCACCAGCCGTGTCGCGAAGCCCCTCCACCGCAGCATCCAGATGGGCGCGTATCCTGCCGCGCGCCGTCGAACCGAGGGCCGCCCTCATGCGCTCGAGAATCCGCTCGGCCTCCCAGTCGATCGACAGGCCGCGCACCTGGCGGACGAGTTCCGCATACCCGAATTCGTCATCCGCCCGCGCGAGCCATGCCCAGGGCCAGGTCGGCCGGGCCAGCTTGATGTCCTCGATGCCCTTCTGCTTCCGGGCATCGACCCCGATGCCGCTCCAGTCGTCCAGCATCTGCAGGCCGACCCCCAGCTCCGAGCCGAAGCGGCCAATGCCCTCGATCTGTGCCGCGGAACCGCCCGCGGCGCGCACGCCGAGCGTTGCCGCGAGCTGCATGAGCGACCCGGTCTTCAGCCGCGTCGTCGCAGCGACCACGCCGGGAACGTCCGATCGCCTCACGGCCGTGATGCGCACCGATAGATCCAGCGCCTGTCCCCGGTGACATCGCACGAGGGCGGTGCTGATGTCCTCGTAGAGGTCCAGCCGCCGCTCCGCCGCGACGGGGAGCCGAGGCAGCAGGGCGAGCGCGAGGAAGTACAGCCAGTTCCCCGTGTTGAGGGCGAGCGGCAGGCCGTAGCGTCGATGCAGGGCAGGCTGCCCGCGCCGCGAGGCGGAGTCATCCTCGATGTCGTCGATCACCAGGGAGCCCACGTGCAGCAGCTCGATGACCATCGGCAGCAGGGCAGGCGGTCCATCCGGATCGCCGCCGCCCATCTGCCAGGCGTACTCGAGCAGACGGGCCCGCAACCCCTTTCCGCTTCGGCCGAGGATGTCCCGTGCCGGATCCAGGAGCGCCGCGTCCCATAGCCGGGAGTCGAACGCCCCCTCCCCCGTGAGCGAATCCGGAAGCTCGTCGAACAGTTCGGCCAGAGACCGCGCCAGTCCCTCATCAGGCGCCAGCACCCTGGCCTTAACGCTCATCGCTCAATCTTTTCCTCCCAGGCGGTAGCGCAGGGACAGACCGCTCGGCGGCCGCCCAGACAAGAGTCGAAAACGGTCGGCCGAAGTTAGACGGAGGGCATAGAAATCGCCAATCGTCGCCGCCGGCAGGCGGTAAAAGCGCTCGAAGATGGAGTGACGGGCAGCGGGGGGATACCAACGGAAAAGAAACCGGTTCAGGAAGTGCGTGAACAGCACCTGTCGAGCGTGACGGCGGCCGAAGCGCGTAAGCTGCGGACCGAACAGCGCGCTCGGCGGCCGGCCCGCGATGAACTCCGCCAGCCGCACGGCCACCGGAAAGGAATAGCCGGTGCCGGGGTGAAACCAGCCACCTCGGTAGCCCGCGGCCAGCGGGCCGCGGCGCGGTGGAACGAAGCGCCCGGACCACGGCATGGGCAGCACCCCCACTTCCTCCCGCACGATCCGACGGACCTCCCACCCGCGCGAGGCCGCATAAGATAGGATCCCCCTGCGCAAGGCGTCGGGCTCGAGAGCGGGTGACTGGTGAAAGTACGTGTCCTCGACCAGGAGCCCCGCCGGAGCGAGGGGGAGCACGTAAAAGAACCTGAAACCCTCCGACTGGTCCACCGTCGCGTCCATCAGGAGGGGCCGCTCCAGACCGTGCGCATCGGCCAACTGCAGCTCCAGCCCGAGGAACTTCTGGTACCCTGCCCTGCTGCCGTTCGCCGGCGGCAGCGGTCCCCGCCCGTCCACCACCACGCCTCCCTCCACCGTTTCGCCGGAGCGTAACGTCACGCGACCCGCTTCGACGTCCGACACTTCGCTCTCCAGCAGCAGCCTGGAGGCGGCGTGGTCCTGGACCTCGGCCCCGACGACGGCATGCAGCCGCTCGCTCGTCACGGCCGAGTATACCCCTTCGATGGTTCGTCGCAGCCTCGGGAAGCGCACATCGTAGCCGGGCCAGCGATGAACGACGAGGGCCTCCAGCCATTCGCGGGAACGCGCTTCCACATCCTCCTCGTGGAAGCACCAGGTGTGGTTGCCGCCCAGCCTGGCGGCCCGCTCGATGAGGAGGATGCGTGCCGCGGGACGGCGCGCCCGGAGGGCCCGCACGATGAGGCCGTTCTGCAGGCCGCCGCCTACGAGGATATAGTCGAAATGGTCCATCGGATTATGATGGGGCCTCGCCCCGGTGGAACCAACCGTGGCCGTCGGTGCTTATTGGAGTGGTGGCGCTTGCACCGCCAGCGCTCCGGAGGCCTTCACCGGGATACGAACATGCGACAAGCCAGTCTACGCCACCTCGTGGCCGTGGTCCTGCTCGCGGGGGCGGTTCCCTCTCCGGGACTGTCTCAGCCGATCGAGCACGCCCGCTCTCAAACCTCTCCCTCGGCCGACGGGGAGGACCCGGAGGAGCTTTCCGGCCTCGCGGAAGGTCCCTACTCGACGATGAGCGCGCTGCTCGAGGTGACCATCTTCGAGATCGACGTGCTCACGCTCACCGTCCGCGTGGGCCCCGAGGGAGCCGCCCGTCTCGCAGCGCTAGCGGCGGGGCACGAGTACAGCGAGGCGCTCGCCGACTCCGTCGCCTCCGTGCTGCTCGACGCGGAACGCGCCTGGGCTCGCCAGGTCTTCATGAGGGACGTGAGTTTCGGGAGGCTACTCGGAGGCATGCGCGAAACGGCGAGAAAGGCGGCGGAAGCCGAGTACATCACCGAGGGGTACTACGAGCAGTTCTCGGAAAACCTTCCGGTCTGGTTCGGTTTCCTCGAGGAGACGGGCGTCAAGAAGGGGGATCAGATCCTCTTCTCGGTTCGCGGCGACAGCCTCCGCACGGTATTCCGCACGCTGGATGGGCGCGTGCTCCTGGATCGTCACGCCGAGGGAGCCGAGGCCCGGCGGGCCAGCATTCCGAGCTTCTTCGCGCCAGGCACCCGGTTCCGCAAGCGCCTCGTCGAATCACTCCTCACTGGGGACACGCCGGAGGACCGAGCCTCCGGCTAGGACGGGAGGCGCCTGCGGACGCAAAGCGCTTGGGGGCCGGCCGCCTTGCCGGTGTTGCCGGTTTCAGCCCTCGTGCCCACGCCCTGTCCCTCTTCGCAGGGCAGAGATCCGGGCCTTCTTGACGAGCTCTTCCGACTCATCGAGGGAGCGCTCGCCCTGGCCGTGGAGCTCGAGCGGCAGAAACTCGAGACGCTCCAGCAGCTCTTCGCCGGACGCACCCATCAGGGGACACTCGACCGCGTCACATGAATCGACCCTCTCGAGGCAGACCACATCCGACAGGTCGACGGGACGCTCCGAGTCCGGGTCCACCTTCACCAGAACCTCGCAATCGCAGGCCGCGCAGTAAGCCACGTAGTTCTTCATGCCTGCCTCCTCGGCTCCGATCCCGTGCTTCGGCCGGGGCGCCGCCATGGCCGAGACCGATGTCATCCACCTACACCCTCAGGCTACGATGTCGACGGCCGGTCGCCTAGGGGGAGATCTTCGCTTCCCTGCGTGGGAGTTTACCCGACAGACGAACCTCGACCCATCCAAGGTCACCCGGCCTCCTTGCATGCGAACCCGAGGCGGCGGCCGAGCGGGCGGAGGACCTCCCGCTCGCTCTTCCCGCTTGCACCCTCCCAGGCCTCCCAGAACGCCGTCTGGGCATCGAACGGTGCCTGTACCCCCATCACATCGAGCCAGTCGAGCAGATCCTCAAGCCGGCTGGCCGTCGCGGACCGCCGCCGAGATGCCAGATCGCCGATCGTTCTCTCCAAGGCTTGTACAACAGCCTGCTGCAGGCTTTCCGAGCCTTCGCGGAACCGCCAAGACTCCTCCTCGCCGAGCCACCGCTCGATCACGACCTGGGACAGACCGCGGCCGAGTCGATCGAGGCCCGGATCGGGAAGGTCCAGCGGCGAAAGCCGCCAGACGTCCCCTCCGGTCGCGGCCCTGATGGCCACCTCGATCGAATTGCCGACCGACCGCCTGACGTCGGCTCGAAACTCGGAGGTGCACCCGGTGATCGAGTGCGTCACGCTTACATGACCCTCCTGCGCGACACCACCGTACGCACCGATCGAGTCCACCTGCGACGCGCCGATCGCCCCGCTCATGGTGAGTGCCGCCGCGGCGCCCACATCGGCTGGCAGAGCGGGCAACGCCACTTCGGCATACAGACAGGCCCCGTCGCCGGCGGCCACGTCGTTGCTCAGGACGCGCGCGAGATCGGCCATGAACGCCTCCTCCAGGCGGCCTGCCGCCTGCCCGGACAGCTCGATGGCCCGGGCCGCGTACCGCAGGAGCTGAACCGCCTCGATGCCGGCGACGTCGTCGAAGAACCAACCGCAGGAGGTGAACAGCCTGAGGGCGTTCCGTTCCAACTCGAGCAGCTCGAGCGTGCGCACGCGGCTCTCCCCTGCCAGCGCCTCGCGGGCGTGGATCTCCAAGAACCCATCGAGCGACGGCGCGAAGCGTTCCGTGCCGATCGTGCTCGCGACCGCGCCGTATGCATCGCGCGCCTCCCAGGGATCCGAGAGCAGCGCGGCGCCCTCCCGCTCGAACACGGCATGCAGTCCCTCGGCCAGGTTGTCCATGGCGCTCCGGAGAGGACGTCGCCACTCCTGGCTTGTCGCCTCCTCGCCCACCCTGCAGCCACAGTGCGATCTCCAGCGCTCCACGCCGTGGTCGCAGCTCCAGGAGCTGGGTTCTACGAGGGTGACGGGCTCCCGCGCGGGGTGGCGCGCGAGAAAGGATTCGAAGTTCTCCAGCCCGACGTCGCCGCGGCGTTCCAGCCCGTCGATCAGCGCCGCCAGCGCCATCTCGCCGAATCCGTGATGATGGCCGAACGTCTCCCCGTCGGTGGCCATCGAGACCAGGGTCACCTCCCCGGTCCCGTTCGATCCGTCTACCACCCGATCCGCCCACGCGTGCGCGTCCTGCAGCAGTCCGCCGAACGCGACATCGTGACTCAACCCGCCGTCATACACGAACAGGGCGATCTCTCTCCCCCCTGCGCGCGTTCGGTAGAGGCCCGGCAACCCGCCCTCGGGTGCCCGTTCCACCTGACGAGGCGCCAGCACGGTGAACGCCACCCCCTCCTGCGCCAGCACGTCCAGCGTCTCGTCGTCCACTGCAGCCTCCGGAAGCCACATCCCGGCCGGCTCGCGTCCGAAGCGCCGCCGGAAGTCGGCGATGCCCCACCGGACCTCCGTGACCTTCTCCCGCCGCGAGGCGAGCGGGAGGATCGTGTGGTGGAAGGGCTGGGCGATGGCGCCTCCATGACCGCGAAGGCGGACCCGGCTCAGGCGATCGCCCTCGAGGACGCCCCGATAGGTCCGAGGGGCTTCCCTTTCCAGCCAGCTCAACAGCGTCGGTCCGAAGTCGAAACTGATCCAGGCAAGGGTGTTCACGATCCTCGTGATCCGTCCGTCGTCGCCGGGCAGGCGCGCCGCGATCACGGCTCGGTAGCACTCTTGCTCCACGCGGGCGTTCCAGTCGTGGAACGGCAGGGCGGATGGCTGCCTGGGAATCGTCTCGAACCACGGGTCCTCACGGGGCGGCTGATAGAAATGCCCGTGGAGGACGAAGAAGAGCGGCCTGCGCCTCACGCGGCCCGAGATCGCCTCGCTCGTGCGCGGCCGTAGACCTCCATGTACTTCGCCACGGACCGCTCCCAGCTGAAATCGCGACTCATCGCCTCGCGCATGTGCCATTCCCATGCATTCCGGTCGGTGAACAGACCGAAGGCGCGTCGCAGTCCCCTCTCCAGGGCCGCCGGCTCGAAGGCATCGAACAGGAAACCGGTCACCTGATCCTCGATCGTGTCCGCGAGGCCGCCGACCCGACGAGCGACGGGCAAGGTGCCGTAGCGCTGTGCCCGCATCTGCGTGAGTCCACATGGTTCGTACAGCGAAGGCATCAGCAGCACGTCGGCGCCGCTGAGCAGCTGTCGCTCGCGCGCATGCGTGAAATCGAACCGGACGGCGATCCGCTCCGGAAACTGCATGCCCAGCTTCGCCAACGCCTCCTCGTACCGGGCATCCCCGGAGCCGAGGAAGACGAACTGGCCGCCCGCGGCGTGGAGAAAGTCGGCGGCCAGGATCAGGTCCATTCCCTTCTGCTGCACCATGCGCGCCACCATGGCGACTAGAGGGATCTCCGGCCGGACCGCGAACCCGCAGGCATCCTGGAGCCAGCGCTTGCATTCGGCCTTCCCGGCCAGGTGGTCGCGATCGTAGCGGGCCGCGATCTCCGTATCGTGAGCCGGATTCCAGAGGCCCTCGTCAATGCCGTTGGGGATACCCGCGAAGCGATCCTGAAGCGCGATGAAGGTCTCGTCTAGCCCGAACCCCCCCGCCCGCGTCCGAAGCTCGTGAGCGTGGCCGGCACTCACCGTCGTGGCCATGTCCGCAAGGTTCAACCCGCCCTTGAGAACGTTGACGCGCCCGTACCACTCCATGCGGCTGAAGTGGAACAGGTCGGTAGGCAGACCGACATCGGCCAGCACTTCGAATGGAAAGTGGCCCTGATAACCGGCGTTGTGGACGCTCATCACGGTCGGAACGGCGTCACAGTACGGATCTCCGGCCAGCACCGTGCGCAGGTAGACGATCGCCCAGGCCGCGTGCCAGTCATGCGCGTGGAGCAGCGCACCGTTCGGGGCGATACGGGGCAGGACATGGAGAGCGGCCCGGCTGAACAGGGCGAAGCGTCGATGGTTGTCGGGATAATCTCCGCTCGACTCGCCGTAGATGCCCGGCCTGTCGAAATGCGCGTCGCTCTGAATGAAGTAGACTTCGGGCGCCTCACCGCCCGGCGCGCCCGGATCCGTGTCGGCCCTGAACAGGCGGGCCTCCTCCTTGCGGGAACCGATCGGGATCTGGAACGGCTCGCCGTATGCCTCCATCTTGGGGAAACGCTCCCGGACGACCCGGTAGAGCGGAAGGATCGCCACCGTCGGCAGCCCGGCCGCGCTCTGGAATCGCGCCATCCCGCGAACGGCCTCGGCTAGCCCGCCGGCCTGGGCGAAGGGCCAGTACTCGGCCACGAGGTGAACCGCGGTGTACGAACCGTTCATTCTGCGGAGGATCCCTGATGCGTCATCCACAGGAAGCTAGGCGCCACGAATCGGTTCGCCAACGATCGCAGCGATCTGACGGTTGAGGACAGATCCGCCGTGAGCCGCGCCGCGCGGATAATCGAGGAGCTCACCCGCGGGATGTGCGCCGCCCCGTTCGACTTGCTCGGCATTCATCCCGTGACGAGCGCGGACCGACCGGGGCGCGTGGTGCGGGCGTTCCTCCCCTGGGCGAGGCAGGCCAGCGTGCTGCGCGAGGGCGCCGAGTGCCCGATGCGGCGTGCCGGCAAGAGCGGCCTCTTCGAGGCGACTTTTCCCGCCGAGGCAACCTTCTTCCCGTATCGCTTCCGTATCCTTTCGGCTGCCGGACAGGAGGTGATCGTCGACGATCCGTACCGCTTCCCTCCCGTGCTGGATGAGGCACGCCTCGAGCGCTTCAACCGTGGAGAGGAGATCCGGATCTCGGACTTTCTGGGGGCGCGCCTGCGGGTGCACGAAGACGTGGCGGGAGCCTCCTTCGCCGTGTGGGCACCGCACGCGCACAACGTGAATCTCCTCGCCGACTTCAACGGGTGGGATGGACGGTGCCATCCGATGCGGCCTCGAGGCACGACCGGCATCTGGGAGCTGTTCGTTCCCGGGGTCACCGCGGGGACGATCTACAAGTACGAGGTCCGGACGATCGACGGGCAGAGGCTCGAGAAGGCCGACCCCGTGGGGTTTGCAATGGAGCTCCGGCCGGCCACGGCCTCGATCGTCGTCGATCTGGGCACCTACGAATGGGCGGACGCGGAGTGGCTGCGACGCCGCGGCGAGCGGCAGCGTCCCGAGGCGCCGATATCCGTATACGAGGTGCACCTCGGCTCGTGGCGGCGCCCGGAGGGCTCCGCCGGCGGCGAGGGCACCCGAAGCTGGCTGAGCTACCGGGAGCTCGCCGATGAGCTGCTCCCCTACGTGGCCGACATGGGCTACTCCCATGTCGAGCTGCTACCGGTCTCCGAGCACCCGCTCGACGAGAGCTGGGGATACCAGACCGTCGGCTACTTCGCCCCGACCTCGAGGTTCGGTGCGCCCGATGACTTCCGGCACTTCGTGGACCGAGCTCACAAGCTGGGGATCGGCGTGATCCTCGACTGGGTCCCGGCGCACTTTCCAACGGATGGCCCCGGCCTCATCTACTTCGACGGAACCCACCTCTACGAGCACGGCGATCCGAGACAGGGCATCCATCCGGACTGGGGGACGGCGATCTTCGACTACGGCCGTCCGCAGGTCCGCTCCTTCCTCGTCTCCAGCGCCCTCTTCTGGATCGAGCAGTACCACATCGACGGACTGCGGGTCGACGCCGTCGCGTCCATGCTCTACCTCGACTACTCGCGAGAGGCGGGTCAGTGGGTGCCCAACGTACATGGGGGAAAGGAGAACCTGGACGCGATCTCGTTCCTCCGTCGGCTCAACGACATCCTGCACGCCGAACAGCCGGACGTCCTCACGATCGCCGAGGAGTCGACCGCCTGGCCCAAGGTCTCGCACCCCGGCTGGGAGGGCGGACTCGGCTTCGACATGAAGTGGAACATGGGGTGGATGCACGATACGCTGGCCGTGATGGGCAAGGATCCGGTATACCGTCGCTGGATGTACAACCAGCTGACCTTCTCCATGCTCTACGCATTTACGGAGCGCTTTCTTCTTCCTTTTTCACACGATGAGGTCGTTCATCTAAAGCGCTCTCTGATATCCAAGATGCCGGGCGAAGCCGCCGACAAGTTCGCCGGGCTGCGGCTTTTGCTCGGCTACCAGTATGCCCATCCGGGGAAGAAGCTCCTCTTCATGGGAGGCGAGTTCGGGGTGTGGGAGGAATGGCGCTCCGATCGGACGCTCGATTGGGAGCTCCTGGAATGGGACACGCACCGCGGGCTCCAGCAGCTCGTGCGGGACCTGAATCGGATCTACCGCGAGGAGCCTGCCCTCCACGAGGCGGACTTCAGCCCCGAGGGGTTCGAGTGGATCGACTGCCACGATGCCGACCGAACGACCCTCTCGTTCGTGCGCTGGGCCGCCGGGTGGCGGGAGGCGGTCGTCGTGGCCGCCAACTTCACCCCCGTAGCCTGGGAGCACTTTCGGCTCGCGGTGCCATGGCCCGGCGAGTATCGGCTGATCCTGAACAGCGATGCGCCCGAGTACGGGGGCACCGGAGTGCTGGTGTCGGGAACGCTGGAGGCCGTAGGTGAGAGTTATCTCGGTCGCCCGGCCTACCTCGACTTCACCCTGCCGCCGCAGGCGGTGCTCTACTTCAAGCCCCGAACTCCGGGCCCCACACCCTAACCGGTCGGGGGGTCATCTCCATCCAACCGGCCCTCCAGAGCCGGAGCGTAGTACTCCGTGCAGTAGTCGCCGACCATGCGCCACGTCGTGAACCGGGATCCCGCTACTCGCAGCGCCTGCTTCATTTTACGGACCCAGCCCAGGGGGATGCCCCGCATATCACGATCGTAGTACAGCGGGACGATCTCGCCCTCCAGAACATCGAACAGCGCCTCCGCATCGGCGGCATCGGCATCCGCACCCTTCTCGGATAGCGGCAGCGCCCATCCGTTCTCCCCGTCGAACCCCTCGGCCCACCAGCCATCCAGTGTCCCCAACTGGGGGACGGCGTTCAGCGCCGCCTTCATCCCGCTCGTTCCCGAGGCCTCCAGAGGGGGGCGCGGGACGTTGAGCCACAGATCGACCCCTCGAACGAGACGCGCCGCCACCAGCAGGTCGTAGTCTTCAAGGAAGGCCACGCGGCCCTCGAAGCGAGGCTCCCGGGTGAACGAGTAGACCCGCTGCAAGACCTCCTTCGCCGGCCCGTCCGAGGGATGGGCCTTGCCGGCGAAGATGACCTGAACGGGCCGCCGCACGTCCGTGAGAAGCCGCCGCAGCCGTTCCTCATCCCGAAACAGCAGGTCGGCTCTCTTGTAGGTAGCGAAGCGGCGGGCGAAGCCGATCGTCAGCGGCTGCGGGCTCAGTAGGGTCCCGGCACCCACCAGGTGCACGGCCTCGCGCCACTGGTCCCGCCAGCGCCTCCGGGCATCCTCGCGAATGAAGCCGATGAGCAGCCGCTTCAGCTGGACGTGGACCTCCCACAGGGCGGCATCGTCCAGATCGAGCACCTGATCCCACATCGTCGGGTCATCGCGGCGCAGCTTCCAATCATCACCCAGGCGCCCGTCAAGGAGATCGAGGATCGCATGGGACATCCAGCTGGCGAGATGAACGCCGTTCGTGATCTCGCCGATCGGCACCGCGGACGGATCTCTCCCCGGCCACAGCTTGCGCCACATGTATCTCGTCTCCTGGCCATGCCGCTTCGACACGGCGTTGACCCTACCGGAAAGACGGATCGCCGCCGCCGTCATGTGGAACGAGCCATGGTTCGTGTCGGGGTTGAAGCCCAGGCGAAGAAAGGCCTCCCGATTCACGCCCAGCCCCTCCCAGTAATCTCCGGTACAGTCCTCGATCAGCTCGAGCGAGAAGTTGTCGTGCCCCGCCGGAACCGGGGTGTGAGTGGTGAAGATGCTACGGGCCCGAACCTGCTGGATCGCATCCTCGAGCTTCAGCCCCTCCGCATGCAACTCGCGAAGGCGCTCGATGAGCATGAAGGTCGCGTGTCCCTCGTTGGCGTGCCACGCGCCCGGGTCGATCCCGAGGGCCCGGAGCACGCGGACCCCGCCGACACCCAGAATCCACTCCTGTTTGAGTCGCAGCTCGAGACCCTCCCCGTACAGCTTGCTCGTCAGCTCGCGGTCGAGGGGGTCGTTCTCCTCCAGCCCGGTGTCGAGCAGGTAGATGGGCACACGCCCGACTCGGAGCTTCCAGGCCGCGATCCTGACCTCGCGCCCCGAGGTCGTGACCGACGCCAGCGGTACGCTGCCATCGCGGCCGATCACCCTCTCGAGCGGGGTGATGTCGGGGTTGAGCGTCGCGTCGGAGTCTTTCTGCCAGCCATCCAGGGTGATGATCTGGTCGAAGTAGCCCTTGGAGTACAGCAGCCCGACCGCGATCAGCGGCACGCCCAGGTCCGAGGCCGACTTGCAGTGATCCCCTGCCAGGACACCGAGGCCACCCGAGTAGATCGGCACGGAGTGGTGCACCCCGAACTCGGCGCAGAAGTAGGCCACCGGACGATCGTCCGAGAGTTGGAACCGATTGTGGAACCACGTGTCCGCGGTGGCCAGCTCCTGACGAGCGTCACGCAGCGCGGCCTCATAGAGCTCGAGGAACGCCGGATGGTTCGCGCATTCAGCGAGTCGCGCCGGGCCGGTCCGCCGCAGCAGATCGATCGGGTTGTACCGGGTGTCCGCCCAGACGGGCGGATCGATCTCCTCGAACAGCTTCCAGGCACGTCTGTGCCAGCGCCAGGAGAGGTTCATCGCCAGCTCGCGAAGTCCCTCGATGCGCTCGGGCAGGTACGGTATTCTGAGCTCGGCTGCCGTCATGACCGATGCACGCTGCGCTTATGGAAAGCTGTTACGGGAAAGCGATACAACCGAAACGAGCGCACTGAATCTCGCCGCGCGGCCGAGCAAATGACACGGGAACTCCTGCCCGCGCAAGACCGGACGAAGACGGACCACGCACCGCGGGGCGGACACCCGAAACCGCGTCTCGGACCGCGCCGCGGGGAGGCGTTGGTCGAGCGCTTCCCGCGGCTGGGGGAGCTGAGGCGAGCCTCCGAGAAAGATACCGCGGTGATCCCGTCGATCAGCCGGGACCTGGCAAGGCAGCTTCGCGCCTCGCTCTTCGGAACCGGTCTCTGCTCGGCCTTCGCGGCGTCTCCCCTTCCCCTCCGAAGGTCACGCCCCCGGAAAGGCCGCCAGGTACCAGAAGACCAGCCCGTAGTGGGCGGCGCTTCCCGCGACGACGAAGACGTGGAACGCCTCATGGTAGGAAAAGACCCTGTACCAGAGCCTCGGCTTCACGGCGAGAAACAGCGAGCCCGTGGTGTAGAGCAGCCCCCCGATCGCCATCAGGAGAATCGCCAGATCGGGTAGCGCCCGGGCAAGCGGGATGACGAGCAGCAGGCCGATCCAACCCTGAAAAACCTGCAGGGTGATGGAAAACCAGTTGCCGATCTGCGGCAGAAAGGCCTTCTGCGCGATGCCGACCAGGGTGATCCCCCAGGCGACGGCAAGCGTCCAGAGCCGGAGGTTCCCGTCCAGCGCGATCATCGCGAACGGCGTGTAGGTGCCCGCGACGAGAACGAAGATCATGGCGTGGTCAAGCCTCTGCATCCGGTGCTTCCACACCTCCCGCCAGGGGACGGAGTGGTAGAGGCTGCTGACCGTGTAGAGCAGGATGAGGCTGAGAGCAAAGACGAGGAGGGCGACCTTGTGCGAGGTGTCGGGCGCGGCACGGAGCCAGAGAAGCACGGCCCCGGCCGCGAAGAAGACCGCGGCAGCACCATGCAGGATGCCCCTCACGGGATTCTGCATCCTTCCCAGTGTCAGACGCTCGTTCGGATCCATTCTCGCCTCCACAGCCGCCCTGTTACGCTCCAAGGCCGGATCTGTTTCGCACGTTCCGTGCTCGGGCGGCACGCCGGGCTGTTCCAATCCCTTGCAGAGTGGGAGCTGAGAGCGCCGCGGACCCGACGCGGCAGCGCCGGAGCGCCCGAAGCAGCTAGAAGAAATAGCGGAGGCGCAGGTTGAACGAGATGCTGTCGACGCTGTCGTCCACCTGGGCGAGCGCGACGCGGCCGAAGACGGACTCCAGGCCCACGCTGAACTCCTTCCGACCCGTGTAGAAGAAGCCGAGACTGAATCGCGTAGCGCTCTCGGCGATATCGGACCCGCGGCTCCCGAAGAGCTGCGCATCGAATCCGAGGAGGAAGCCGATCGGCACCGGGGTCACCTCGATCAGGTCCACGTCGGCCACCGCACCCACCCTGAGGATCGTCGTGCCCAAATCCGAGTTCGGATCGAAGGCGTCACCCGCCCCGAACTCGGTCCGCCCGCGCAGGCCGAACCAATCGATCGGGCTCCAGGCGGCCCGCAGCCCGCCCGTGAACGCGTTGCTCCTCCCGGAACTCAGGAGCTCCTCCTCCGAATCGAGGATGCACTGGCTGACGTCGGGCGCCTCCGCGCACTCGTCGGCGACCCGCTGCGCGAATCCGAACGGGTCCATCGCGATCAGTCTGTTGCTCTGGAAATCGGCAACGGCCGAGAGCACGACGCGTCTCGTCTGAAGAACGCGACCCGTGAGGCCGGCCTGAAACGCGTAGCTCGCGTTCAGCCCCTCCGCAAGCAGGGACTCCCCGCTCGTTCCGGTGCGCACCGCCCCTCCGAAGCCGATCCTGAGGGCGAGGAAGTCCACGATCGCCTGCTGGTACTCGAAGCCCAGGATGGCGAAGGCGATGTCACCCTCCAGCACCGCAACGGTATCGGCCTCCGTGAGCACCGGGAGCCGCGCGTCGAGCAGCAGTCCGAACCCGGTCTGGCTGCGCAGATAGCTCGTGATAAACGGATCCGGCACCGTCGAGGTCGGGATGAAGCGGTGGCCGCTCAGAACCGGCAGCTTCCGATCCTGCACGATCTCCTGCGGTCCGCTGGAGCCCGGCCGGTCTTCCTCTTCGGAAGGGGAAACATCGACGGAATCCGCCGCCGCGACCACCGATCCCCCAGCGACGTCGGCCTCGCGGCCCGCGGGTGTTTCCCCGGGCGGAGAGGTCTGGGCGAACAGGTGGGGAGACGCGAGCACGGGCGCGGCGAGCAGGAACATCACGGCCGCCGGCAGCTTGGGCCGAGCGAGCATGTGACCTCTCCGTTGTTGAGCGGGACGATAATCCACCGTTTAGAGTAACGTGTCGGCTGACCTGGCCACCAGTAGCCTTTTCCCCGCCCCCAGTTTGGTGTGGCACCCGTGGCACAGTTGGGCCCGAACACCCATTCTTTAGGCAGGCCCTTGGCTCCTTCGGGAAGGCGGAGATGCCGCACCTCGAGTTCACGCTGAACGGCGAACACACGAGCATCGAGTACGAGGCGGGGATGCATCTGCTCGAAGTGCTGCGCGACGTGTGCGGCCTCACCTCGCCCAAGGACGGCTGCGCCCCTCAGGGCTATTGCGGCTGCTGCACCGTCCTGATCGAAGGCCGGGCCGCCCTCTCCTGCCTCAGAGACCCCGCGTCGGTCGCCGGGCGCGCCGTCACCACCCTCGAGGGCCTGCCGGTGGAGCAGCGCGCTCTCATCGCTGACGCCTTCGTTCGCGAGGGCGCGCTGCAGTGCGGCTACTGCACGCCCGGCCTCGCCGTCCGCGCCTGTTCGCTCCTCCGTCACGGTCCCGAACCCGACGCCCAGGCCGTGGCCCGTTCTATCTCCGGCCACCTTTGCCGCTGCACGGGCTACCATCGCATCGTGGACGCCATCCTGACCGCTGGCGAGGCCTGGGATGACGGGGCCACGCGGTCGGGAAGCGCGCCCCGGAACAGCCTGTTCTTCGGAGAGCGCTTCGGCCTCACCCGCGCCTCTCCGGCTGCCACGACCGGCATCGGAAGCAGCAGCCCCCGCTTCCGGGGGCGTGCACTCACGCTGGGCGAGAAGCCGTACGTCGCCGACATGCTGGCCGAGGGAATGCTCCACGGCGCCGCCGTTCTGAGCCAACATCCGCGGGCCCGAGTGCTCAGGATCGATCCCGGCGTCGCCCTCGCCCTTCCAGGTGTGGAGCGCGTGATCACGGCCCGCGACGTGCCGGGCCAGCGCTTCGTCGGGTTGATCCGGCCGGACTGGCCCGTGTTCGTGGCGGAGGGCGAGCTCACCCGCTGCGTGGGCGATCTGCTGGCGCTCGTCCTCGCGGACACGCCGTTCCGTGCCCGCGGGGCGGCGAAAGCGCTCGAGGAGTCGGTCGAGTACGAGGTGCTCGAGCCGGTGACCGATCCGTTCGAGGCACTCGAGGCCTCGGCGCCGCCGGTGCACGAGGGTGGCAACCTGCTTGAGGTGTGCTCCTTCACCCGCGGCGATGTCGAGTCGGCCCTCGCCAAGGCAGCCCACGTCGTGGAGCAGCGGTTCACGACGCAGCGTGTCGAGCATGCCTTTCTGGAGCCGGAGGCCTGCCTGGCAGAGCCGGTCGGGGACGACGCCGTCAAGGTGTATACCCAGGGCCAGGGGGTGCACGACGACCAGGCTCAGATCGCCGCCGTGCTGGACCTGCCGCCGACCGCCATCGAGGTCGTGCTCGTGGCGAACGGTGGTGCGTTCGGCGGCAAGGAGGATCTGTCGGTCCAGGCGCAGACCGCCCTGGCGGCTCGGGTGACCGGTCGGCCCGTCCGGACCGTGCTGACCCGCGAGCAGTCGATCCGGCTGCACCCCAAGCGGCACCCGATCACGCTCGACTACGTCGTGGGCGCCGACGAGGAGGGCCGGCTCACCGCTGTACGCGCCCGCATCGTGGGCGATACGGGCGCTTACGCGTCGGTCGGAATGAAGGTGCTCGAGCGGGCGGCCGGGCACTCCTGCGGCCCGTACCGGGTGCCGAACGTGACGGTCGAGGCCAAGACCGTCTACACCAACAACCCGCCCTGCGGGGCCATGCGTGGCTTCGGCGCCAACCAGGCCGCCTTTGCCATCGAGGGGATGATGGATCTCCTGGCGGAGCGGGTGGGGGTCGATGGCTACGACATCCGCGAGCGGAACATCCTGGGGCCGGGCGATCGGTTCGCCACGGGGCAGCGGCTGACCGAGAGCTGCGGCATCCGGCAGACGCTGGAGGCCGTGCGGGACGTGTACAAGGGTGCCACCTACGCGGGGATCGGTTGCGGCATCAAGAACACCGGGATCGGAAACGGGATGGACGACAGCGGACGCCTTCTGCTGCGGGTGCTGGAGGGCGGGCGCCTAGAGATCCTCACGGGCTACACCGAGATGGGACAGGGGCTGTATACGGTGCTCCGGCAGGTGGTCCAGGAAGAGACGGCCCTCCCGCCCGGGTGCATGTCCGTCCGCACGAGCAGCGATCCCAGGGTGCCATGCGGAATGACCACCGCCTCTCGCGCCACCGCGCTTCTCACGGAAGCCGGCCGGATCGCGGCCCGAAAGCTGGCTGCGGATCTGCAGGGGGCGCCGCTCGGGGAGCTTGCCGGGCAGGAGTACCTCGGCGAGTACGTGTGCGACTTCACCACGAAGCCGGGAGAGAGGGACGCGGATCCGGTCACGCACATGACGTTCAGCTACGCGACGCAGGTCGTCATCCTGGATGAGCGGGGGCGGCTGGCGCGCGTCGTCGCCGCGCATGACGTGGGCCGGGCGATCAACCCTCTCCTCTGCAGCGGCCAGATCGAGGGCTCCGTGCACATGGGCCTCGGCTACGCGCTGTCGGAGGACCTTCCATGCACGGGCGGCCATCCCGACTCCCTGCTCCTTCGCGACCTCGGCATCCTCAAGGCGAAGGACACGCCGCCGATCGACGTGATCCTCATCGAGGTCCCGGACGAGGTAGGGGGGTACGGCTCGAAGGGAGTGGGCGAGATCGGCCTCGTGCCCACGGCCGGTGCGGTGGCGGGCGCCCTCTTCGCGTATGACGGGAAGCGCCGGTTCAGCCTGCCGATGAGCGACGCTCCGGCGGCCGTGCCCTCCGTCCCGAAGGCAAGGCGGCCCGGAGGATAGACGCGATGATCGACCCAGCCGCTGCAGCGGCCCTCGGCGGCGTCCGCTGATGGAGCTGCAACCGATCCCCTTCCCCGACCTCGTGCGCCGGATGCGGCGGGAAGCCGAACGTCGCGGCGCGATCTTCGACCTGCCGGTGCGAAAGTGGTGGCGGGCCGACGAAGGTATCGACCTTTCGGCCTTTCACTTCGGTCATCGCGCTTCCAACCCGGTGGGGCCGGCCGCCGGGCCCCACACGCAGCTTGCCCAGAACATCGTGCTGGCGTGGCTGGCGGGGGGACGCATCATCGAGCTCAAGACCGTCCAGGCGAACGACCGCCTGCACATCCCTCGACCTTGCATCCACGTCCCGAACATCGGCTACAACGTCGAGTGGTCTCAGGAGCTGCGCGTCGAACAGTCCGTGCTGGAGTACGCGAAGGCCGCCTATCTGATCGAGATCCTGAAGGCCACGCGCGCCTTCGGCCTCCTGCCCTCCGACCGCGGCCTGCACACCGTCTTCGACATCAGCGTGGGCTATGACCTCGAGGGGATCCGCACGCGCAAGGTCACCGGGTTCATCGAGACGCTGAAGGA
This sequence comes from Gemmatimonadota bacterium, assembly GCA_020351855.1. Lineage (GTDB taxonomy): Bacteria > Gemmatimonadota > Gemmatimonadetes > Palauibacterales > Palauibacteraceae. The sequence continues at coordinate 2,535,367 of CP070670.1, read as the reverse complement.
CCCGGGCCGCGTGTACGGGACCCTGCGGTCGGAGCTGACGGGGGACCTCGAGCCGTTCGCCGACATCGAGCCGCCCACGCCGATCTCGGACACTGTCACCCTCTCCACCTTCCACGGGTGCCCGGCCGACCAGATCGAGGCGATCTGCCTCTACCTGCTGGAGGAGGTCGGCGTCCACACGATCATCAAGCTGAACCCCACGCTGCTCGGCTTTGAGCGGGTGCGGGAGCTCCTGATCGACCGCCTCGGATACCGGCACCTGAGGCTGCGACGCGCGGCGTTCGACACGGACCTGCAGTACCAGGAGGGGCTCGACATCCTGCGTCGCCTCCGGTCCGCGGCCGAGCGGCTCGGATCGATCGTGGGGGCGAAGTTCACGAACACGCTCGTGGTGGAGAACGACCCCACGCTCTTCCCGACGCAGACCGATCCGTACATGTATGTGTCGGGCGCGCCCCTGCACGTGCTCGCGATGAACCTGATGCAGCGGGTGCGGGAAGACCTGGGATTCGAGTTGCCCGTCTCCTTCTCCGCCGGCATCGACGTCCGGAACTTTCCCGACGCGGTGGCCTGCGGGATGGTCCCGGTCACCACCTGCACGGACCTCCTGAAGCAGGGGGGATTCGGCCGCCTGCCCGGCTATCTGAGGGCGCTCTCGCGGGCGCTGGAACGGTGCGGCGTCGATTCACGCGAAGCCTACGTGCTGGCCGCGCGCGGACACGCCGCGCGGGCGATCGAGGAGGCGCTGGCGACCTTCCCCGGCCACACCGCCCTGCCGTCCCGGACGAGGGAGAAGCTGCTCCACACCGCCGCTCAGTCGCCGAACGAAGCGCCGCGTGCCCTGCGCCGGGCCGCCGAGGAGGCCCGGCTGGACGGCGACGCTCTGCTGCTCCACGCCAGCCGGGTGGCCGGCCGCCTGAACGGGGGCGACATCGTCCCGGCGGTGGCGGGAGATTCACGCTACCACGCCCTGCACAACTCGCGCTCGCCACGCCAGATCGACAGCGTCCTCGGCCTTCACGATTGCATCAGCTGCGATCTCTGCATCCAGGCATGCCCCAACGACGCGATCTTCGCCTACGAGGTCGAACCGGCCGTCGGCGAGGGCTTCGCGGTGCGGGAAGCCCACCAACTCGCGGTCTTCGAGGGCGCCTGCAACGAGTGTTCGAACTGCGAGGTCTACTGCCCCGAAGCCGGCGCTCCGTTAGTGGAGAAGGAGATGGTCTTCCTCACGCGGGAGGCCTACGAAGCATCCGCCCTGGATGGGTTCTGCCGGGAAGACGGCTTGCTGCTGGCGCGGCTCGGAGGACGCGAGTACCGGATCGACACCGAGCGGGAGGATCGCTTCGAGGACGCCGGGCTGGGACCGCTCGACGTGTGGCGCGCCAGGGCCGTATGGTATGCCATCTTCCGCTCGCCCGACCCCAACCCGGTGAACCCGGCACCGTCATGAGACGGCGCTTCACGAACCTCCGGATCCCTGCCGGTGGGAGCGAGACCAGGCCTGCCACGATCCTCGCGGTGGACGGGCGCATCCAGGAGATCACCTCCCCTGCCGCGGAGCCGGCCGAGGAGGACGTCGAGTCCCTCGACCTGGGGGGACGACTCGTTCTGCCGGGGGCCATCGACGGCCACGTCCACTTCGACGACCCGGGCTTCACGCATCGCGAGACGTTCGAGACCGGCTCCCGGGCCGCCGCCGCCGGCGGCGTCACCTGTGTCGTAGACATGCCCTGCACCTCCCTGCCGCCGGTCACATCGCTGCACAACCTCCAGGCCAAGCTGGCGGTCATCGAGGCGAAGGCGCACGTGGACTACATGCTGTGGGGCGGACTGTCGCACAACGCGCTGGCCAGCCCGGAGTGGCGACGAGACCTCGCGGAGATCGTCGCGGCGGGCGTGGCGGCGATCAAGGTGTACATGCTCTCCGGGATGGACAGCTTCCGGGACCTCTCCCGACCTCAGCTGCGGGACGCCGTGGAGGAGGTCGCCCGGCACGGCGTGCCCGTGGGCGTGCACGCCGAGGACCGGGAGATGGTGCGCGAGCTCACGGGCCGGCTGAGGGCGGAGGGGCGCGACGAACCGGCGGATTATGCCGCCTCGCGCCCCGCAGCGGCGGAGATTGCGGCCGTGGAAACGATGCGGGAGATCTGCCGGGAGACGGGCGCCCGGGTGCACATCGTGCACGTCGCTTCCGGAGGTGCACTCGACATCGTGAGCGCGGCGCGCGACGAAGGACTGCCCATGTCGGCCGAGACCTGCCCGCATTTCCTCCAGTTCACTCTGTCGGATTTCCGCGAGCAGGGCGCCCTGCTCAAGACGGCCCCGGTGGTCAAGGACCCGGCCGACCGGGAGCGGCTCTGGAAAGGGCTGGCGTCCGGCGAGCTCCTGTTCGTGGCCACCGATCACGCAGCCGGACAGTGGCCGGAGGAGAAGCGCACCGGGTCCATCTGGACCGACTACGGCGGGGTGCCGGGCGTCGAGCTGTCCCTGCCCTACCTGCTGTCGGAAGGCGTGGGCCGCGGCCGGATCACGCTGGAGCGGCTGACCGAGGTCACTGCCTCCGAGCCGGCGCGCTTTTTCGGCCTCGAGCACCGCAAGGGTCGGCTCGCACCGGGACTCGACGCCGACCTGGCCGTACTGGAGCCGGACGAGCGCTGGACGGTGCGCGCGGAGGGCCTCCACAACCTAAATCGCTACACGCCGCTCGAGGGCTACGAGCTCAAGGGCCGCATCTGCCAGACCTACGTTCGCGCCGAGCCCGTCTACTCCCGGTCATCCGATGGATCGGAGCGCTTCGGAAAGCCGGGATTCGGCGGGCGGATCGAGCGGGAATCGCGGACAACGTCATGACCGAGACGCAGGTTCTGGGAAACGGGACCCTGGTGACCGGCGGACCGGCGCCGCAGGTGGTGCCGCAGGGCGCGGTGGCGTGGCGGGGGGAGCGGATCCTGGAAGCCGGCCCCGAGGCCAGCCTGATGGCGAGACACCGCGGAGCCCGCTACCTGGATGCGGGAGGCGGCCTGATCCTGCCGGGCCTCGTGAACACCCACCACCATTTCTATTCCGCCCTTGCCCGGGGACTGGATCCCGCCGTCCCGATGGCCAGCTTTCCCGAGGTGCTGCAGCGCCTCTGGTGGCGGCTCGACCGGGCGCTGGACCCGGAGTGCATCCGGATCTGCGCGCAGCTATCGGTGGCCGAGTGCATCCGGCAGGGGTGCACGACCGTATTCGACCACCACGCCTCTCCGTCATGCATCGAGGGTAGTCTCGACTGGATCGCCGAGGCTGTGGAGGAAGGCGGCATCTCGGCCCTGCTCTGCTACGAGATCTCGGACCGCAACGGCAGCGCCGGGGCGTGGGCCGGGCTGGGGGAGAACCTCCGCTTCCTGCAAGCGAGACAGCAGGATCGGCGCATCCGTGGCGTGGTGGGACTTCACGCCAGCTTCACGCTACGCGACGAGACGCTGGCCCAGGTCGCCGACCGCAGACCGGCCGGCGCCGGCTGTCACATTCATGTGGCCGAGGATCCGGTAGACGTCGAGGCCTCCCACGACGCTTTCGGCCTCGGACCGATCGAGCGGCTCGACCGATTCGGCCTCCTCGACGAACAGGCGCTGCTGGCGCACGCCATTCACCTGGAGGACCGCCACTACGAGCGCGTCGCCGAAGCCGGATCCGTGCTGATCCACAACCCCGAATCGAACGCGAACAACGGGGTCGGTCGTCTCGATGTCGCGCGAACTGCCGGCTTCGGATGCACGATCGGTCTCGGCACGGATGGGATGTCGTCCTCGATGCTGCGGTCGCTTCGCTTCGCCTTCCTGAGCCACCGTGGAGCGACAGGAGATCCGTCGGCGGGCTTCGAGGGCGTGCCGGCGCTCCTGCCCGCGAACCTGACCATCGCGCGCCGCTTCTTCGACGAGCCCCGGCTGGGGGAGCTCGCGGAGGGCGCTCCCGCCGACCTCATCGCGCTCGACTCTCCCCCACCCACGCCGATCAAGGACGACAACGCGTTCGCGCAGCTCGTGTACGGGGCCAGCGAGGCGCCGGTCCGACACACGATCGCGCGCGGCACGGTCTTGCTGGAGGACTTCTGCCTCACGACCCTGGATCCCGAGCGCCTGGCCGCCCGGGCCCGGGAGGTCTCGCCGGCCTTGTGGGATCGCTTTTACGCCCTTGATTGGTCGACGCCATTCATTGGATAGGCAAGGAGATAGATCGATTCACCTGACATCAGTTGTCGATGGGGATGCGCGGTCGAGGGCGATCGACCGTTGTCGCGAGCGGGGCGTCCTGATCCCGACGCTTGCCCAGATGCGCGACCCGAACGCCCTCGACGCGGACCTGAAGCGAAGGATCGCCGCCGTCGACATGCAGGCGGTCGACCCGCTGAACCTCTTCCGCATCACCTGGCACAACGACCCGGCGACCGGCGGCTTCGGCCGGATCAACCACCTCGAACTACCGACCGCGCTGACGGGCGTGCGGGCCCGCATCGTGGGCCTGGTCGGCACGCACTTTCCCACCGGGGCCCACAAGGTGGGGGCCGCCTTCGGCTGCCTGGTGCCCCGCCTCGTGACCGGAGCATTCGATCCCACGGTGCACCGCGCCGTATGTCCGTCGACCGGCAACTACTGCCGCGGAGGCGCGTTTGACAGCGCCCTGCTCGGATGCCGGGCCGTGGCGATCCTTCCCGAGGGGATGAGCCGTGAGCGGTTCGACTGGCTGGAGCGGGTCGGCGCCGAGATCATCCGCACGCCCGGCGGCGAGAGCAACGTCAAGGAGATCTTCGATGCCTGCTGGGAGATCCGCCGGACCCGGCCCGACGCGATCATCTTCAACCAGTTCGCGGAATTCGGTAACTATCTCTGGCATTATGGCGTCACCGGGCCCGCCGCGGGAGCCGTCTTCGAAGAGATCGCGTCGGAGGATGATCGATGCGCGGCCTGGGTCGGAGCGACCGGATCGGCGGGCACCTTGGGCGCCGGAGACTGGCTTAAGGGTCGTCATCCCTCCTGCCGCATCACGGCCGCCGAGGCGCTGCAGTGCCCGACCCTGCTGATGGCCGGGTTTGGGAGCCACCGCATCGAGGGGATCGGTGACAAGCACGTCCCCTGGATCCACAATGTCCGAAATACCGATCTGGTGACCGCGATCGACGACGAGGCGACGCTGCGCCTCCTGAGACTCTTCAACGAGCCCGCCGCCCGGCCGGTGCTGACCGCCCGCGGCGTCGCGGCCGAGCTGATCGAGCGGCTTCCGCTACTCGGCATCTCCAGCGTCTGCAACCTGCTGGCAGCGATCAAGACGGCCCGATACTACGAGCTGGACGAACACGACATCGTCCTCACCCCGTTCACGGACTCCATCGACCTGTACCGCACCCGGCTGAGCGAGCTCCGGACGGCACACGGCGAGTACACGGAGCGACAGGCGGCCGTAGAGCTGGAGCGCTATCTCCTGGGCGCGACGACCGACCACCTGCGGGAGCTTCGGTTCACCGACCGGAAGGCCATCCACAACCTCAAGTACTTCACCTGGGTGGAGCAGCAGGGGAAGACGGTGGAGGAGCTGGACGCCCTCTGGGACCCCGGATTCTGGAGTGCGCTGTCGGCGCGGCTGCCCGAGTGGGACGCGGCGATCGAGGCCTTCAACGCGGAGACGGGCCTGAGCCCATGATGACCGGAGACGGAAGGGCAGCCTTGGACGCGGCGCGGGCGCTCGAAGCGAGGATCGTCCGCTTCCTGCGCGACATGATCGCGATCCCGGCGGAGAGCTGCCGGGAGGGCGAGCGCTGCGAGAGGGTGAGGACCGAGTACGAGCGGCTGGGCTTCGACGACGTCCGCATCGATCGCCTCGGGAACGTCGTGGCCACCCTGGGGGACGGGCCCCTGACGATCCTCATGGACGGTCATGTCGACTGCGTGGGGATCGGCGATCCCGCCGCCTGGAGGCACGATCCGTTCGAGGGCAAGCTGGAGGCGGGCAGGATCTGGGGCCGTGGCGCCGTCGACGAGCTTCCGGCGATCGCCTGCATGGCATACGGCATGGCAGTAGCGCGCGAGGCGGAGGGACTGCCCGATGACGTCACGATCCATCTGACGGCATCCGTCATGGAGGAGGACTGTGACGGCTACTGCCTGCTGCACCTCATCGAGAACGAAGGCATCCGGCCGGACGTCGTGATCCTCGGCGAGCCCACCGACCTCGGCGTCTACCGCGGCCAGAGAGGCCGTGTGGAGGCCACGATCACGACCCGGGGACGTTCCTCGCATGCCGCCCATCCCGAAGAGGGCGTCAACGCGCTGTACAGGGTCGCGCCCATCATCCTCGATCTGGAACAGCTGAACGAGCGGCTTCCGCGAGACGCTTTCCTCGGAAAGGGCACGGTGGTCGCCTCGAACATCGAGTGTACGACCGTGTCCCTGAACGCGGTGCCGGACAGCGCACGGGTCTACATCGACCGCCGCCTGACCGCCGGGGAGTCCCCGGAGGGTGCCCTGGAGGAGCTTCGATCGCTGCCCCACATCGGGGACGCCATCGTGTCGCTGCTCGAGTACGACGAGGTGAGCTGGCGCGGCCAGCGCGCCCGCCAGGAGAAGGTCTTTCCGAGCTGGGTTCTCCCGGAGGATCATCCCCTAGTGCGGGCCGTCGCGGAGGCGGTGCAGGCGGTGCTCGGCTCGCCGCCCTCGATCTCCCGCTGGTCCTTCTCGACCAACGGGGTCGCCACGATGGGCCGTCATGCCATCCCCACGGTAGGCTTCGCGCCCGGACTCGAGGAGCTGGCCCATACGACGGACGAATGGGTGGCCATCGAGGACCTCGTCCGCGCCACCGCTGTCTACAGCCTCATTCCGGCGTCCCTCTCCCGGAGGAAGGAGGAGCTCCTTCCGTGAACCCCTCGGTCGTCGTCCCGGATCGCCTGCGCGGTCGCGACTTCATCTCGACCCAGGACTGGTCGCTCGAGGAGCTCGAGCTGCTCTTCATCCTCGCCGGTCAGCTCAAGAAGGCCAGACGCGAGGCCGAGCCGACCCACCTGCTCCCGGCGAAGACGCTCTACATGATCTTCTTCGATGCCTCGACGCGCACACGCAACTCCTTCGAAACCGGCATCACCCAGCTGGGCGGCCACGGAATCTACCTCTCGCCGGACAGGATGCAGATCAGCCACGGCGAGAACGCGAAGGACACCGCCAAGGTGCTCTCCCGCTACGGGGACGGGATCGCGATTCGCCATTGCACGTACGGCGAGGGGAACGCGTACATTCGTGAGGTCGCCGAGCACGCCGACATCCCCGTGCTCAGCATGCAGGACGACGTCTATCATCCCTGTCAGGTGCTGGCCGACTACATGACGATCCGGGAACGGTTCCCGAGCACGCGGGGACTGAAGCTCGGCGTGGCCTGGACCAGCGCCCCCAACTACGTGCGCCCTCTCTCGGTGCCGCAGAGCCTGATTCTGATGATGCCGCGGTTGGGGCTCGACGTGACCCTCGCCTATCCGCCGGAGTTCCGCCTCCTGCCGGAGATCGAGGAGCAGGCGCGGGCGAACGCGGAGGCGGCCGGCAGCCGCTTCCAGATCTCCCATAGGTTCGAAGACGCCTTCGAGGACGCGGACGTCGTCGTGCCGAAGTCGTGGGGCCCGCTCGTTCACACGCGGGACGTCGCGGAGGGACTCCGGCTGATCGAAAAGTACCCGCGGTGGCGCTGCGATGCCGAGCGCATCGCGCTCGGCAAGGAGCACCTCGTCTACATGCACCCGCTGCCGGCGGACCGGGGGCGCGAGGTGACGGACGAGGTAATCGACGGCCCCCACTCGGCCGTGTACGACGAGGCCGAGAACCGGCTCCATGTCCAGAAGGCGCTCATGGCGCTCGTGATGTGAGTTTGGGGATGAGCCCGTCCGACCCGATCCGGAGGTCTGCCGGGTGACCGCCTTCCGCTTCCGCTGCACCGAGTGTGCCCGGGAGTACCCCGAGGAGCGCGGCCGCCTGGTATGTGCCGCCTGCGCTGCGCTTCAGGAACCGGGAGGGGCCACCCGCGGCGTCCTGGAGGTCGAGCTGGACGCCCTGCCCCTTGCCTGGCCGCCCTCACGCCCCTCCGACCCCGACTTCCTCGCCGCCTTCTTGCCGTTCGAAGATCCGGCCGCGTTGGCGCGGCTGGAGGTGGGCGGCACGCCGCTCCTGCCGGTGCCGGGGCTGCGCGAGAGCCTGGGGCTGCCGCGGCTCTGGGTGAAGGATGACACGCGCAACCCGAGCGGATCGACGAAGGACCGCGCTTCCCTGCTGGTCGTCGCGAAGGCCCGTGAGTACGGACTCGGAACGGTCGCTACCGCCTCCACGGGCAATGCTGCGGCCGCCCTGGCCGCCGTGGGCGCGGCGGCGGCCGTGGAGACGATCGTCTTCGTTCCCGCGTCCGCCCCGGAGGCCAAGCTCATCCAGGTGCTCTGCTGCGGCGCGGAGGTCGTGGTCGTGGAGGGGAGCTACGACGAAGCCTTCGAGCTCTGCCGGACCGCTTGCGAGACGTTCGGGTGGTACAACCGCAACACGGCGCTCAACCCCTTCACCATCGAGGGCAAGAAGACGGCGGCCCTCGAGATCGCCGCCGCCATGTCGCCCGAGGCCCCCGATGTCGTGCTCGTGCCGACGGGGGATGGGGCGATTCTGGCCGGGGTGGCAAAGGGCTTCCTGGACCTGCAGCGGGCCGGACTGCTCGCCCGCCCCCCGCGCCTTGTCGCCGTCCAGCCCGAGGGATCGGCAGCGCTCGTCACCGCGTTCCGCGCGGGGGCAAACGAGGTCACGCCCCACCGCGGCGCGGCCAGCGTGGCCGACAGCCTGACCGTGGAGAGCCCACGCAACGCGCTCCTCTGCCTGCGGCGGATCCGGGAGTCCGGCGGTGGCGCCGTGGCGGTCTCGGACGACGCCATCCTCGAGGCGATCCCCGCGCTGGCCCGGCTGACGGGCGTCTTCGCCGAGCCGGCGGGCGCGGCCGCCCTGGCCGGGCTGCATGCCGCACTCCGAGAGGGGCTCGTAGGGCGGGATGAACGGATCGTGCTCCTCGTCACCGGGAGCGGGCTGAAGGACATTCCCGCCGCAGGCCAGGCCGTTCGTCTGCCGAGGGCCATCCCGCCGACGCTCGAGGCCGTCCGGGGGCGGCTCGCCCTCTAACCTCCGCCGCGAAGATGCACGTCGACCTCGGAGGGATGGTTCGCACCACGTTCAGCCACCGGTGTCCGGCCTGTGGACGCGGACCCCTCTTCAGCTCGAGGTTCGCGCTCCGCGACCGCTGCCCCGACTGCGGCCTGGACCTGCAGGGGCAGCACGGCGCGCATTACGGCGGTCCGATCATCCTGGGTTACGCCGTAGGGGGGATCACCGGGCTGGGGACGTTCGCGGTGCTCTTCCTGTGGATGGGCTACTCCGCCTGGGTCACCTGGGTCTCCGTCGGCTGCGCCATCGTCTCGGTACTCCTCACCTTTCGCCACATCAAGGCCCACTGGACCTGGTGGCTGTACAGCGTCGGCGAGCTGAAGCCGGAGCCGGGTGACTGAGCAGCCGCCGGATCCGTTCGAGGTCGGGGACTCAGATCACTCCCAGGCCGCGCAGGACCATCGATCCGAGAAAGAGGATCCATGCCGCTACCGTTCCTCCTATGTGAACGGCCGGCGCGCGCGAGATCGCGAGAAGCAACGCCAAGAGCAGAACGATCAGGTTCACGATACCGGCGGACGTGAAGCCGCTCCGAAGGAGCCAATCCACGCCCATGATCCACGCCTGCAGGATGGCGAGGATGAGAAAGAATTGGCTGCTCGCCTCGAAGTAGTAGGCCCGCATATCCCGAGACTCGACGTCGGACTGCTCCGGGATCAGAATGTAGGTCGCGAAGTAGAGGAGAATCGCGCCGGTCATGATGAAGAGGAAGGTCGCGAAGCTCCACTTCTCGGTCGACAGCAGATCGAGCGTGTGCCAGAAGAGGTTGAAGTACCAAAGCAGCAGGAGAAGCATCCAGCTCACGTGTAGGCGGTCGATCTGCCCTGCGCGACGGCGATCCACCATCGCAGCGGCCGCAGCCAGAATGTGGCCGATCCCCATGCTGAGGATGATGACGAACATGACAGCGACGAGCATGCTACTCGACACTTCCATCGCTACCTCCTAGCACCCTCGAACCGCAGAATGGCGTCCCCCAGCTCAGAACGAGTACCCGATGGACGTCGTGAGAGCGAGGTCATTCTTCCTCGTCGTGCCCTCCGTGGGCGGCTTGCTGTCGAAGCTGTTCAGCAGCGAGAGTTTGAAGAAGAAGTCCTTAACGAACTCGTGCCTCCCCTCCAGACTGGACTCGATGCGCACCCGTCCGCCTTGGGTGAAGCTCGGAATGATATCCACGTTGGCCGTGATGTCGGACTTCCGGTCCCGGTCCACGAAGAAGTCGAACAGAGTCGACACGATCCCGTTCAGCAGGTTGTCTGGAGATTGATCCTCGAACTGCTCGTGCGCGTAGATGACCCCGCCCCAGATGAGCAGGTTCACCTTGTTCGTTTGAACGAAGAAGCGGCCCGCCCCGCCACCAGCGCTGCCTCGGCCAGCCAGGCTCAGCTCCGCGTTCTTGTCGAAAGCGCCCAGCCCCGCCCAGAACCACCGGGGGGCGAACGATTGCACGTGGGCGAGCGTCACGCTCTGTCGGTTGGTCGTCTCGGCCTCGTCCTGTAAGCGGACGATGGAACTGACCTTGAGCGTGGTTTGAGAATTGGCGGCCCGGTACCTGGCCTCGACCCCCAGGTTGTAGTCGAACTGCGAGTTCTGCTGCAGGAAGGAAAGGCCGAGATCGATCGAGCCGTCGAGGCGCGACCAGAAGGTGCTCTTGATCGGCGTCACCCGAACGACCGAGAGATGGCGCACGTCGACCGTAGCCTCGCGCGTGACGATCTCCAGCTGCCCGGTCTCCGGGGCGGGCTGAAGCGACCCGAAGAACTTTTGACCGGAGGTCAGCTCGATCTCGAAGGTCTTGTCGCTGGTGATCGAGACGATGTCCTGCCACTTGACGTAGACGGTTCCCATCGGGTCGGTCTTGAAGCGTACCTTGCCACGGTTGAACTCCTTGATCTCTCCCGTGACATGGTCCCCGTTGCTCAGGATGAGCACATCGGTCTTTTGGGCGTGCGCCGGGGCGATCGAGAGGAAGATCGCTGAGAGGCCGAAGACGCTGCGGAAGGCCAGCGCTCGGGAGCAGGATCGGCACGATCGGCGCATAGCGACACTCCGATGCGGGGGTCTAGGTGTGCGTAGTCGCGGGGCAGCTCCGCGGCCTTCGTCGTTTGCCATCACGATGAGGATGCGGATGTCGCCCCATCCGAAAACTCAGAGACCGGCCAGGCCGAATCCCAGAATGACGGTGATTCGGAACAGGCTCGCCTCGGCAAGCTTGTCATCGGGTGGCTGGATGCCCGGCAGGAAATCCAACGGGTCGAAGGGCTCGCTTTGACCAAATGAGAACACCGTTCCGAGCGTGAAGTCGGAGCGCTCGATGGTGAACGTGCTCCCGAGGGCGAGGTGGTAGAGGTCCCAGCGTGATACGTTGGCAGCGAATTGGCCGCCGCCCCGGGGCTCCTCCAGTCCCGCGTTGAAGTCCGTGCGAAAGCCCGCGTAAGCGCCCAGCAACTGACTAAACTGGTTCTCGACCCCCACCCCGGCATTGAAAACCGACTCGAGCTCCTGCGTGATATCGAAGTTGATCGGATCCCCACCCTCGGGTGCCCGGAACGGCTCCGAGTCGATCACCCGGTACTCGCCGACCCGGTTGAACCATTCAGCCGCGAGGTGTACCCGCGTGCGCTCGCCGTTGAACAGGTAGGCCCCACCTGCCCCGATCGAGAGCGGGCTCTTGTAGCGGGCCGGGAGATCCTCCTGCGTAGAGGTCACCAACCTGCCGTCCGGCATCTCGCCCCCCGAGACCACGTACGTGCTATCGAAGCCGATGTCGCCGCTGCCGCCCAGCGAAACACTGGGCGTCGTAAGGCTCAGACCGAGCTGCCAGGGTCCCAGCCTCTTGCTCACTCCCGCCTTCCAAAGGATCCGCCACGCGGTATAACGGAGATCCCGGTTCTGGAGCGCGAGGATGGAACCCGGGTTCAGGGCCGCTTGCGCGGCGATCTGGTACTCCGTGCGCTGGCTGCGCACCGCGATGAACTGAGTAACCCCCACGGAGAGCGGACCCACCGTCCGGGCCCACGTCAGGCCGCCCCACGACTCCGTCAGGTCCTGGTCGATTCGGACATCGCCGGCCAACCCCTCCACGTCCGGCAGACCCAAATCCTCCCCCGTCAACACCCCGCGCTCGCGTATCCGGAAATCGAAATCCTGCCGCACCAGAAACGAGTATGCCAACCGGTTCTCGCCCAGGAACTCGAACGGGAACTCCCCCGCCACCATCGATGGCAGCGACTTGAACCGGTTCGAGTCAAACTCCCCACCACCGGCCACGAGGCCCTCGTAGTTCACCGCCGTGTATTCGAACACGTTACCCGAGAGGAGGAGCTCCGCCGACTCGATGAGCGCCAAGGCCCCCGGGTTGTAGAAGACCGCGCTCACGTCGTCCACGCTCCCGATCACTGCACCCGCGAGTAGCCGCGAACGGTTGCCGTACTGCGTCGTCCAGTAGTGCGAGTCCTGAGCGGATGCGTCCTGGACACCCACCGACAGGAGCAGCAGCGCGGCCGGAACCGCGGCGCGAAGCGACCGACTTGTCTGGTATCGGGCCATGGCACCGCCATATCGGTAAGTTGGGGTAGGCGAGGCGTGCCAGCGCGCGACTTGCCTTGGGGTCACCGGACCACCCCGGAATACTCCCTGATCGGCTGTGCCGAATCAAGGCGCGGGAAGCACGACGCGCGCCGCGGCGCGCCCGTCGGTGTGTTCGGCAGCCCGGCAGCTGCTGAGCGCCGGTTCTCGCGCACCCCGGATTGAGAACAGAAAAGGAACAGGCGAAAGGGGCTCATGAAGTCCACCCAGCATGAATCCACGGCACTCAAGATCTCGGCTGGCGCCAATCTGTCTTTCGGCCTCCTCGGTATCGGGTTCGCGCTTGTCACGCAGTCGGGAGCCATTCTATTGGACGGGATCTTCTCCTTTGCGGGGTTCGCTCTCGCCCTGCTTACCCTGAAGGTCTCGGATCTCGTAGAGCGCCCCGACGACGAGTGGTTCCACTTCGGCTACGCCTACTTCGAGCCCGTCCTGAATTCCGTGCGCGGGTTGATCCTGATCGCCGTTACCGGTTACGCGCTGTTCAGCGCGATCACGGCGCTTCTGCACGGCGGTCGGCACATCGTGCCCGAGTGGGCGTTGGTCTACGCCGTCATCGCGCTGGCCGGCTGTCTTCTCCTGGCCTGGATCCAGGGACGAGCCGCCCGGGCCGCCGCAACGCCGCTGTTGGACGTGGACGCCAAGGCGTGGCTGATGGATGGCTTTCTGAGCCTCGTCGTGGCCGCCACCTTCCTGGGCGCCCTTCTCGTCCAGGGTACCCGCTGGGAGCCTTGGGTGAGCTACGTGGATCCGGCGCTCGTGATCCTCCTTGTTCTCCTCGTCCTTCCGGTGCCGCTTAAGATCATCCGTGAGAACATGGGCGAGTTGCTCCGCGTGGCCCCCGGGCCCGACGTTCAGGCCGAGGTCCGAAGCCGGTTTCTTCGGTCGGTCGAGGGACGGGGGTTCCGCGACACCCGGCTGCGCATGATCGCGGCCGGCAGGTATTTTTATCTGTTGAACCACATCCGGGTGGACCGTGATTTCCGGATCCAAAGGGTCGCGGAGCTGGACGCGATCCGTGCCGACATTCACGCCGCCCTCGAAGATCTCCATCCGAGGCTCGTGATCGACACGGTGTTCACGGAGGACGAGCGGTGGATGGGCTGACGAGCGGAATCACTTGCGCAACGAACAGCCTGACCCGTTCTTGATCGATCGCTTGGCCTCGGCCATAGAGGACCGATCAGCGGCATCCAGGAGGTCACCATGAAGCCAGGACTTGCCCCGCTGCAGGCAAACGTGCTGGGTATCACGAGGATCGCCATCGGATTCCTGTTCTGGGTCCACGGCGCGCAAAAGCTGTTAGGCTGGTTCGGCGGATTCGGTGAGGCCGGTACGGCCGAGTTCATGTCCCGCTTCGGGGCCGCCGGCGTCGTCGAGTTCGTCGGGGGGCTCCTCATCATCCTGGGGCTGTTCACCGTGCCGGCCGCGTTCATCGCGTCGGGCCAGATGGCCGTTGCCTACTTCTGGATGCACGTACCGCGCGGGAGCTTCTGGCCCTGGGAGAACGGGGGCGAGAAAGCGGCCTTCTACGCCTTCTTCTTCCTGCTCGTGGCCGCCCTCGGCGCCGGCTCGTTCTCGGTCGACGGAGCCAGGCGTCGCGCCAAGGGCGCGGAACCTTCAGGCTAGACGGGCTCGAACCGACCCTGGAAGAAGCGCAGCTTCTCCGGCTCGTAGACGAACCGGAGGCCGTTGATCTCTTTCCGGCGCTCGAAGACGCGGATGATCCCGTCGGCGACCGCGCGCATGTGGTCGTTCGTGTAGACGCGGCGCGGGATCGTCAGCCTGACCAACTCTAGCTCGGGCCGATAGTTCTGCCCCGTCTCGGGGTGACGGCCCTTCGAGACGTTGCCCCGCTCCATCGCCCGGACCCCCGTCTCCACGAAGATCTCTGCGGCAAGCCGCTGGGCCGGAAACTCATCCTGGTCGACATGGGGCAGAAAGCGCTTGGCATCGAGAAAGATCGCATGGCTGCCCGGTGGAACGACGATCGGCACGCCTGCCTCGAGCAGCATCTCGCCCAGGAGTTGGGTCTGCCGAACGCGGGCCCGGATGTAGCGGTCGTCCACCATCTCCCGGACGCCGCAGGCGATCGCTGCCAGGTCGGCGGTCGCCAGCCCCCCGTCCGTGACGCTTCCCTCGTAGACCCGAAGCAGCTCCTCGGCCCTTTGCTTCCACTCGTCGTTCTCGCGAAAGGCCAGGATGCCGCCGATGTTGATCAGGAAGTCCTTCTTGCCGCTGACCGTGGCTCCGTCGCCGTACAGCATCATCTCGCGCAAGATGTCCCTGATCGGGATATCGGCGTACCTGGAATCGCGGCATTGGATCATGTAGGCGTTCTCGACCAGGCGCGTGGCATCGAAGAACACGGGGATCCCGAAGCCCCCGCAGTAGGCGTACACCTCCTTCATGTTGTCCATGCTGACCGGCTGTCCGCCGGCCATGTTGACCGAGTGCTCGAAGGAGACGTAGGCGATCCTCTCCGCCCCATGCTCTTCGACGAGGGTCTGCAGCTTCGAGAGATCGATGTCGCCCTTCCACGGATAGGCCGATTCGGGGTCCTTCGCCTCGTCCACGATGACGTCCGTAAACACCCCGCCGGCCAGCTCCTGGTGGAGCTTCGTCGTGGTGAAGTACATGTTCCCGGGCACGAACTGGCCCGGGCGGATCATGATTTCGCTCAGGATGTGCTCGGCTGCCCTTCCCTGATGCGTGGGGATGATGTGCTCGTAGCCCAGCGTCTCACGAAGAGTGTCGACCAGACGGTGGTACTCGTCGGTGGCCTTCGGACTCGCCCGCACGCCGTCGTACGCCGCCCACTGGTCGGTGCTCATGGCCGAGGTCCCCGAGTCGGTGAGCAGGTCGATCGTCACGTCGGCCGATCGCAGCAGGAAGGTGTTGTAGCCCGCGGCGCGGATCGCCTCCTGGCGTCTTCGCCGGGACAGCTCGCCGACGCGCTCGATCGTGTGGATCTCGTAGGAGAAGGTGTCGAAGCGGTAGGGCTCGAGATCGGGAAGAACCCAGTGATAGGCCAGCTCGTCGCGCCATCGGCCGGAGACGGTGGCCTTGAGCGGCGGAACCGCCTCCCGCTGGCGAAATAGGCTGATGATCGCATCCGCCACCTGGTCGAGCTGCTCGTTCGTCATCGCCAGACGGGGAATCTGCACCGGGACGATCCGCCGGCTGATCGTCGGATGGGGCGCTACGGCACGGACGCCCGACATGAGATAGAGCGCCGCGGAGAAGGTGTCCTGCGCCGTCTCCTCCGCCTGGGGGAGGAGTTCGTCCGCCATCACGTAGGCGCCATCGCACCCGCGCTCCAGCGGCACGCCGGCCTCCCGGAGGCGCTGCGTGAAGCGCTCCGTCTGGTGCATGACCCAACGCACCTCCGCCTCATCGCACATCTCGCACAGACCACGCGCGAGCACCTCCATCGTCCGTCCGGCCATGCCGCCGTACGTGTGGAGCCCCTCGTACACGACGACCTCGTTCATGAACTTCTCGTGGTCGTCGGGATTGTCAGTGCTCAGCAGCCCGCCCGTGTTGGACTTCGGATCCTGGGCTCCATCCAGCATGAGCACGTGGCTGGTCTTGACGATCTGTCGCACGATCTCGGCGATGGAGCGGTCCGCCTGGCCGGGCTCGTGACGCTGGATGTACCAGGCGTTCTCGATCACCCGCGAGCCATCCACCACCAGACGCACGTGGTGCCGGTCCGCCAGGGACCGGACTCCCCGGAGGTTGGAGAGGCTGAACGGATGCTGGCCGTCCGCGAAGGCACGGAAGTCGATGATGGGAACGCCGCCCCGGGCCAGCACACCTTCGAGCGCCGTCAGGCCGATGTTCCCGGTGAACACTCGCTCCTCGCGATCCCGAACGTCGGCCACCTCGATCCCACGTGGCGTGAGGACGTCGATGCTGCCCCGCGCGTTGCTCGGCACGATGGAGCCCCGCGGGACGAGGGTGGAAACGACGAGCTTGATGCAGCCGAGGATGTTGTGGGTCGGACATACGTAACCGTGTCCCAGGACATCGCGCACTGCACCCTGGAGACGCTCGAAGTTGCGGCTTCCGGCATACGCCTCGTCGCCGACCAGCTGGCCGGCCAGCTGCTCCTGGCTGAAGGCGCTCGTTCCCAGCGAACACATGTCGAAGCTCAGCTGCGAGGGCGTGAGCCTGACGACGTTGAAGTCCGCCTCGGCGAGGTGCTTCTTGCGCTCCTCCCGCGTCGGAAACGACAGCAGTCGGACGGTCTTGATCTTGTGCGGCTCGCACAGCGGTGTGCTCACGGCTGAATCCCCACCTTTCTGTACACGGCAGCCGGGCGGGCCCGACCACCGGCCCGACCCCGCAACGTGCGGTCTAAGAGCACGTTACGGCGCACGCTGCGGTCTGGCAGTCGGGAATCGGTTGACGGCGCCCGCGGTGATTTCCGACTGCCACTGTAAGGATATCTCCCACCTCGGTATTCATCGCTCAGCGGTCAGGCGGAGTCATCCCCGCTCACCAGGCATTGACGCGCGTTGACGGAAGCCGCCACTTGACGCTCGCGCTGCACCCGCTCTCCTTGAACAAGGAGTCGCTCCATGCCCGTGTCCGCATTCGCAAGCTACGACGACGGCCTCGCCACCTCGGACCGAAGGCGGGACCACTTCATCACCGATCTCGACTTGGATGATGACCGTCTCTGGATCCCCTACGGCGATACGGCGTGGTTTCAGCCATGTCGATTCGATGTGACCACCGGGGGCTTCACGGCCGTGCTCAAGGCGCTGCCGGGAACGGTCGTGCCCAAGCACTACCACGTCAGCACCGTGCAGGGCTGGACGCTCCAGGGGAGTTGGGGCTACCGGGAGCACGACTGGCTCGCCGGGGCGGGCACGTTCATCTTCGAGCCCTCCGGCGAATCCCACACGCTGGTCGTACCGGAAGACGCCGACGAACCGGCGATCATCCTCTTCATCGTGAGCGGCGGGCTCGTGTTCACTGACGATGAGGGCAACTTTGCCGCCTACGAGGACGGCTTCACCCTGCTCGAGCTGGCCCGCGAGCACTACGGTTCGAAGGGTCTCGACCTCGGCCGCCTGGATGCCCTCATCCGCTGACGTCCGCGCGGGCCGCCAGCGGCCCGGGCGGGGCGGCGCCCCCCGTTCTGGTGGCCCGATGGACCCGCGGGCCGTCTAACGGGGGGAGGAGCGGGACAGCCGACCTGATCGCCCGGCGGGGATGCGATGAACAAGGACGTTTTCGACGTCTGCCTGGTCGGCACGGGGGCCGCGGGCGGCGTAATGGCCCAGGAGCTCACCGCGGCCGGCTTCCGTGTGGTCGCGCTCCAGAGAGGCCCGTACCTCCGGCCCAAGGACTTCGGTAGCGACGACGAGCTCGAGGCCGTCCGGCTTTTTTCCCCGGACCAAACCGAGACGTGGCGACCGGACGCCCACACGCCCGCCGAACCCGGACGCTACAACTACGTGGCGCACTGCGTGGGCGGCACGATGACCATCTGGGGCGCCTGGAACTGGCGGTTGCGCCCCGACGAGTTCAGGGTGCTGTCCACCGAGGGTCCCGTCACCGGTGCCAACCTGGCCGACTGGCCGATCGACTACGACGAGCTCGAGCCCTACTACGAGCGCGCCGAGTGGGACTACGGGGTGTCGGGGGACGCGTTCGCCAATCCGTTCGCCGCTCCTCGCAGGCGCGGCTTCCCCAATCCGCCGGTCCCCGATCGCACGGCCAGCCGCAGGTTCGCCCAGGCGGCAAGACGGGTCGGCTACCACCCGTTCCCGACGCCGATGGCGATCAACTCCCGGCCGTACGGGAACCGCCCCGGCAGCCTGTACGGGGGCGCCTGCTCCGGATACGGCTGTCCGATCAACGCCAAGGCCACGGCGCTGTCCGTCGCCATTCCGAGGGCCGAGGCCACCGGACGGCTCGACCTGCGGCCGGGCACCCTCGCCACCGAGATCGTGCTGGACCGCTCCGGTCAGGCGCGCGGCGTCCGCTACCTGGATCAGGCGAGCATGGAGGCACGGGAGGTGTACGCACGTCACGTCATGCTCGCCGCCAACGCCATCGGAACCCCTCACCTCCTTCTCATGTCCATGTCCGGGCCGTATCCGGACGGCCTGTCGAACCACAGCGGCCTCGTCGGGCGCAACCTCATGTTCCATGCGCTCGTGCAGGCCTCGTACGTCATCGACGAGCCGGCACACGGTTTCGCGGGGCTCGAGACCCACCGGGCGATCGACGACCTGCACCCGAGCGATGCAAGCCGCGGCTTCATACGCGGTGGCGTGGTGATCGAGGCCAACTTCCCGCACAAGCAGCCGCTCAGCTATGCCCTGGTCAGCCGCGAGGGCTACGGTGACAGCCGGCCGACCTGGGGCCCGGAGCTCAAGGCGTACCTGCGAAAGTTTCCGCGCGTCGCCGGGATCGCCGCCCTTCTCGAGGACCTCCCCATGGCGACGAACCGGATCGATCTCGATCCGGACGTCACGGACGCCTACGGCCTGCCGGCTCCGCGGATCACCCACCAGCAGCACCCGAACGATCTGGCGATGGCGAAGTGGTTCGAGGGCAAGCTGCTGGAGATCGCGGACGCGGCGGATGCCCAGGAACGCTGGATTCCGCTCACTGTCACGGCCGACCAGCCGATGAAGGGCGGCTCCCACCTCATGGGCACCTGCCGCATGGGAGACGACCCGGAGCGCTCCGTGGTGGACCGCTGGTGCCGCAGCCACGACGTGCCGAACTTGTGGATCGTGGACGGCAGCGTGTTTCCCACGTCGGCCGGCTACAACCCGACGCTCACCATCCTGGCCACCGCCTACCGCGTGGCGGACTACTTCGTCGCCGAGGCGAGGAAGGGATCGCTCTGATGCGGCAGCTGCCGATCTGGGTGGGAGGCCCCGTCGCGCGCTCCGGGCCCACGCCAGCATCCGGGTCCACGGGGAGGCCGACCGGCGTGCCACCGCTGACCCGGCGGCGGTTCCTGGCCCGCAGCGCGCTCTGCGCGGGG
>CP070670.1:2510705-2515449 GCA_020351855.1 Gemmatimonadota bacterium | reverse complement strand
CGGTCTCGATGCCGTTGGCGGCATAAAGCTCGGCGAACTCCTTGGCGACGGACTCCAGCCCCTCCCCCTTCCCGGGGATCACGTACCACCAGTAATAGTGGCGGTACGGCATCTCCGGCGTCAGCGCCGTGGTCTCGAGCTTGTACGACAGGTCTGGTCGGAGCACGAGGACCGAGGACTCGACATGGTCAATGGCCTCTTCGGCTCGGGCGGCCACCCTCTGCCAGCGCTCGGCCCCCACCTTCGCCACGGCGCTCTCCCAGCTGGCATAGAGCTTTCCGATGCCCCCCATCCCCTCGACGGGCATGACGTACGCGTAGCCGGTCTGGGGCCCCCACACCGCCATCCAGCCCACGGCGGCGGGATCGACGTCGGAGGATTCGAGCAGCCCGATCAGCTCCTTGGTGGCGTCCTCGTACTGCTCAAACATCGATGCCTTGACGAACTCCGAGTGGATGAAGTAGGTCGGCGGCGGCTTGTCCTCCTGGGCCGAGAGGGGAGCGGCCGCCGCCCCGAGAAGCAGGCCCGGAAGCATGAGAAGCGCAAGCCGTTTCATGGGACTCCTCCTTTCCACGCCGGCCGGTTGGTGAGACGGGGTCGGCGCGCTGCGGATGGTTGGGATGCTACTCTAGAATAGCGTCTTCGGGGCCTCGGCGTCGATCACTACCTCGTAGCGCTCCCTCAGGCCCTCGTACAGGGCATCCCTGGCGCGATCGGCGCGCATGCGGTTGAAGTCCGCCACGACCTCCTGGCGGACCTCTGCGAACTTCGGCAGTCGGCTCTCCACGCGGTCTCCGATGTACACGAGGTGGATGCCGTAGCCGGACGGCACCGGCCCTTGCCACCCTGGCGCCAACTCGAATAGGGCCCCGGCGAAATCGCTGCCGAACTGCCGCTGTACCTCCTGGGGGGAGAGGAGCGCATAATCGTAGGCCAGCATGAACCGGTCTCCCCGCTCGGGGGCCCGAACGGGCGGCGGTACCTCTGCCCTGACATCGGCCAGCACCCGCCGTGCCGCATCCTCGATCGACGATCCACGTCGGTCGGGATTGAAGTACACGTGGCTGAAGCTGATGCGTGGCGGGATCCGGTATTCCTCCTGGCGCTCCTCGAAGAACGCCCGCAGCTCCCGGTCCGTCGGATCCGCCAGCAGCGCCAGATCCTGGGATAGGAGCTCCATCTTCCGCACCATGGCGCGCCGCACGACGGCATCGTTCCGGTCGAGCCCCACGGCGAGTGCCTCGCGGTAGAGCACTTCCTCACGCACACGCGCCTCCACGAGCGCCTCGAGCTCCTGTCCGGTCGGTGGACGCTGCCACTGGCGCTCCCACTGGGCTGCCAGGAACTCGATCTCCGCCGCGCTGATCTCGATACGCCGCGAGGAGTCGGGAGAATAGAGGTCGGCGGTCAAGGCGTATACGAGAAGCAGGGCCGCCCCGAGGAGCCCGAACTGCACCAGCGGATCGCGCAGCAGCCTCATCGGAGCCTCTCCTGATCGAGCACCTCGATCGAACGGATCTTCCAGCTCCCGGCCACGGGAACGACGGCGATCCGCGCATCGTAGCGGTTTTGCCTGAAGTGCCGATGCCCGAAGTGGGTCACCATCCCACCCACGGTCCAGGTGACGCGCGCCTCGAAGCCCGGCTCCCGCGCCTCGATCTCCGCCGCGCCCAGGACCTCCACGGTCTCGACCCTCGCCTGGGCGCCACCCCGTTCCTCGATCTGCAGCCCTCGCCGCTGCTCGAGGTAGGTCTCCGTCAGAGTCTCCCCCGTCACGCTGACGGCCAGCCGATCGTAGATCAGCCCCTCCTCGCGGAACTCGAGCGCCCGGTAGACGTTCGGCAACAGACCCGCCATGACCCGCTCCGCCTGGCCCTCCGAGGGCACTCTGCCTGCCGATCCCGGCAGGGCGACTGCCGGCCGGACAACGGGCCCGGCGAGGAAGGCCAGGGCCAGCGCCACCCGGGCTGCCGCCATGGCGATGGCAGAGCGACGGCCGCGCGCCCAGCCGATCAGGAGGGCGGCGGACAAGACCAGCAGGGGGAGCGACAGCAGCGGCACGGGCAGCCTCAGCGGCTCCACGGCGACCGCCTCGACGGTCGGAATCGGGTCCTCGACCAGGGCGTTCTCCCACGTCACGGTGGGACGGCTGGCGTCGACTACGCTCGAGGCGGCCGATTCGGGATCGATCACGCTCACCGGAATGCTCTCCAGGCCCGCCGGCATCGGAGTCCACGTGAGGGAGATCTGGTCGGGCATCCCATCGAGCGGATACGCGATGACGAGCCCGACGACCGCATGCGGAACGCTTTCCGGTACGGGCGACGGACGGGGCCGCGCACCGGTCGGATCGACGGTCATGAAGTCGGCTCGGCGCACCAGGGCGTCCGGCGCCGTGCCGTCTGCTCGCATGGCGCTGCTGGCGAGCACGAGCGCGGTGATGCGCTCGACCACGCCGGGCTGCGCCTCGATCTCGAGCCTCGATCCCGGATCGATGGCCAGCGCGTCCGCCAGCCCCGCGAGCCGCACCATGACCTCGTGCCGCACCTCGAACGGCTCGACCGACAAGAAGCTCTGGATCGCCGCGTCCGGCGTGGCGGGCGCGACTCGACGTGAGCCCGCAGTCGCCGAACTCGGACTCGTCACGAGCCCGGCAGCCGTCGCGCCGACGGGATTCGGGGCCGCAGCGGCGTCGGCTCGGCCCACGTCACCGCCCAGCGCCAAACCGAAGGCCAGCGCGAAGGCGACCGAGCCGGCGGCGTACGCGGCGAGGCGCTGGAGCCGGTCTCGAGCCGGCGACCGCAGCGACCTGGCTTCCCACGCCGCGAGTGCCATCAAGACCGACGCCCCGACCAGGTGGGCCGCATCCATGCCCAGGACCGCGAGGATCTGCATTCCGACGGCGGGCGCCGCATCACCGAGGGTGCCGACGGTGAAACCGGCCACGCCCAGCCCATGCACGACGCCCGCAGCGGTGGAAAGCGCAGCGAGACGCTGGCGTCCCTCCGGTGTCCCGAGCGCCTGGCGGGCGAGCAGCCCGATCGCCAGGGCAAGGCCGATCTCGGCGGGCCGCGGGGGCAGAGCCAAGCCGAGGACGGCGCCGGCCGCGACCGCGCCGACCTGCCCGATCGTGAAGGCGGACACCACGCGGACCACCGTTCCGGTCCCGCCCAGCAGGACGAGGGCGAGTATGAAGGCCGCATGTACCCACGAGCCCGTGACATGGGCGACGCCAGCCAGGACGGCGTTCCGGGCACCCCGCAGCCGGTCGACCGTCGCCCTTCCCGCCGGCAGCTGCCAGGGGCCCTCCCCCGGGGTGAGCACGTGCGCGAAGCGATCCCCGGACAGGAGGTTGACCCGCACGACCGTGTTGACGGCCAGGTCCGGGAACGGGTACCGCATGCCCAGCGACTGGCCGGCCAGCGTGCCGTCGCACCGCCACTCACGGGTGAGGAGCCAGGCGTTCGGCTGTTCCGTGACCGTCGTCTCGCCGGCCGGCGCGCAGATCTCCGGAAACTGCGGTACTGGCACGGCACGGGCCGGCAGAGCCTTGGGCACCCTCCAGCTTACGGCGTAGAGGCCGGGCTCGCGCTCCGAGACCTGCACGTGGACGGGCGGTCCCACATCCGCCAGGGCAGACTCCGGACCGAGGGCCGCCAACGTCAGGGCCGCGGCGACGGCCGCACCGAGCGCTCCGACGAGCGGCCAGCCCGCGAACCCGCTGCGCTTCCCGATCAACCGTCCTCGTGCCCGGCAGTCACGCGGTGCCTGAAGCCACACCTGAGCGCTGCATCCCAGCCATGCCTCGACCGCGAAGTCGGGGCGCGGCCCGACCCGCTACGGCGTGTACCAGATCGGCGAGGTGTAGGCGCGCTCCTGCGTGGTCATCGGGACTCCGTCGGGCAGCGTGATGCCGAACCGGGCCGCCTCGTACGCGGTCCACCGGGGCGTCGGGATTTCGATCACCCTCGCGTAGTAAACGGCCGGCACGCCCGGATCGAAATCCGGATCCCTCCACACCGTGATCAGCTCAGGCGCGCCGATCGTGTTCGTCCAGCTCGCATTGGCCACGTCCACCGTGTTGCCCACGGGCGGCAGCTTCCCGTCCGAGCCGATCTCCCGGTCACCCGACCAGACCACGTCGTAGACCTTCTCTCGGCGCTCGCCCTCGCCGTCGAGCCACCCCTTTACGATCTGAATCCGGTCCAGGTTGCCGGATAGCGGGTCCTTGAGCCCCATCACGAGGAAGGTCGGCACGTCCGCCCCCGGGGGCGCCGGCGGGAGGTCGGCGCCCATCGGGACGCCCCTCTTGTAGCCGATGTTGGCGGGAAGCCGGTTCGCGGCGTCCGCGGCCGTGAAGCCCCAGCCGCCGAAGAAGCGCACGATCATCCGCGGACCCGTCGTAGCGTACGTCTCCCGGCGCAACATCGCGTCGAAGATCGCCTGACGCGTGTTCTCCGTCGCCCACACGGCAGCGTAGCCCGAGCTCGCCATGTCCCAGCTCTCGTACCGGCCATTCGAGGTCGCGGCCATCGGGTGCTTGTAGCGCACCGGGCTGGGCTCCGTGCCCGAGTGCTTGCCGAAGAAGTTCTCCTCCTCGGCCGTGGCAAGCCCCGTGTGGCTGTCGGTGGAACCGATCATGCCGAACTTGTAGGGGTTCACCACGACCTCGCGTTCCAGCTGCAGGCCTAGCTGGAGCCCGGTGCGCGCGTACTCGTACTGCAGCATCTCATCCCGCTTCGGT
>CP070670.1:2475837-2510605 GCA_020351855.1 Gemmatimonadota bacterium | reverse complement strand
GCGATCGAGTGCGCCTTCTACTTCGGCAAGATTTCCCCACTCTCCCCGGCCAGGCGCGAGGGGATCTTGTGGTGCGAGTGAGCGCTGTCCATGTCGCGTACACCCGTGCGCCGCTGAAGTGCAGCGAGACGTAGGCTCCGACCGTATGACTCGGGATTCGTGCGCCGGCAGAGGACGCGCAGGTGGATCGGCCTTCCCGCCGTCAGCCGGAGTGCCCGGCGAGACCTGCCAAACGTGAGGGTAGGCCGGAAGCGCGAGTGCCCGTCACCTGGGACGGGCACTCGTGCGACCGGAGAACTGCGGCGAAGCCGGACCGGTCAGCGCATGCGCCGTTCCGGCCCGTGGTCTGGTTTGCCGCTATGGCAAAGCTCAGGAGCGGCTGATGAGGCGCCGGATCTCCGAGCCTTGAGCGTCAGCGCCGAACTCGATCCTTGAGACCCTTGCCCGCCCGGAAGGTCGGAACGGTCATCGCCGGGATCTGAATGGTCGCGCCGGTCTGCGGATTACGCCCCATGCGGGCCTTCCGCCTCCGTGTGCCAAAGGTCCCGAAACCGGTAATCGTGAAGTCTCGGCCCGCGTCGAGCTCGACCGCGATGATTCCTTGGCGCGACTCCGTGGAGAAGATCGCGTCGATCGCCTCTGCTGCCTTCGCCTTCGTGAGCCCGGTCTTTCCAGCAAGCTTCGCCGCAAATTCGTCTTTCGTCATCGCCGCCTCCTTTGGTGGTCTCAAGCACAATTGCGGGCCAGATACGCAATCCTCCACAGTTTGCGCCGATTGCGCAAGCCCTGTCGCCAGATGTGGCGCGGGATTCGAGCCGTCGGCCTCTTGGGGCCGAAGGCTCGGCTGTGGTCGAACCGCAGTCCCGAGTCCCGGGAATCGCTAGCGGCTCTCGTACACGGTCGTCGTGCCCGCCGCGTCGAAGGCGAGGACATCGTACGGATCCGCATCCTGCCCGGGCATCTCCATCCCCGGCGACCCGGTGGGCATTCCGGCCACGGCGAGCCCCGCGACCTCCGGCCGCTCGTCGAGCAGCCGCCGGATCGACTCCGCGGGCACGTGCCCCTCGATCACGTAGCCCCCGACGATCGCCGTATGGCAGGACTGCAGCTCAGGCGGCACGCCGTACTCGACCTTCACGGCGGTCAGATCCGTGACATCCTCTGCCCGCACCGTAAAGCCCTCTCGCCTCATGTACTCCACCCAGTTGCCGCAGCAACCGCACGTGGCGGTCTTGTAGACGAGGACCTCGGGCCCGGCCACCTCCTGGCCATCCGCAGACCCCCCATCGGGCATTCCGCGCTCTCCCGTGAGCACGGGCTGCGGCGTGGCGCCGGCAGGCTCGGCCCCGGAGTCCATCAGGATGTAGCCGACACCCCCCACGAGGGCGGCGCCGAAAACCAGAAGAGCGATCTTGGTTGTGTTGCTCATCGTGCGCTGGGCTCCCTTTCTCTCTGTGTGTGCATCGCCTGCTCGCGTGGCACCCCGGTGCCGTGCTCGAGCGGGTACTTCATCTGCGCCGGCGGCTTGTCGCCGCCCGGACCGGACAGGTAGTGCTCCAGCCACCGCAGGGCGCGCAGGCTGTAGTCATAGCGCGCTGCCGCCTTGGCGTTCCCGTGGCCCTCTCCGGGATAGAAGACGAGCCGGACCGGTGCGCCGCCGCGCAGCCGCAGGTAGCGGTACATCTCCAGCGACTGCGCCGGGTGTACCCGCGGGTCATCCTTGCCCGCCAGGATGAGGAGAGGCGTCCTCGAGTTGCCCGCCCAGTATACCGGGCTGCGCTCCAGGAAAAGCTGCCAGTCCTCCCACGGTCGCATGCGGTTGTGCACGAGGAACATCTCGTTCGGTATGTCGCTGGTCCCCACCTTCGAGATCTGGTTGCTGATCCCGACGAACATGACGCCGGCCGCGAAGCGCTCGCTGTACCGCGTCGTCAGCCACCCCGTGGCGTATCCGCCGTACGAACCGCCCGTCACGCCGACGCGGTCCGGATCGACCAGGCCGCTCTCGATCAGGTGATCCACGCCGTCCACGATGTCATCGAACTCCTTGCCCCCCATGTCCCCGTGGTCGAGCTTGCTGAACTCCACTCCCCGCCCCGTGCTCGCCCGGTAGTTCGGATAGAACACAGCCATGCCCCGCGCTGCCGCCACCTGTCCGGGGGCCGAGTAGCCGGTCAGCCACCCGTCATCGTATCTCGACTCCGGGCCGCCGTGCACCTGAACGACAAGCGGGTACCTTCGCCCGGGCTCCTCGGACAGGGGGCGAATCAGGAGTCCCCGGAGCTCGAGGCCGTCCCGCCCCCTCCATGTCACCTCCTCCTGCGGGGCGAGGGCGAGGTCGGCCAGCCAGGGGTTGCTGTCCGTCATGCGCCTGGGCTCGGCACCCTCTTCCGAGGAGACGAAAACTTCGTCGGGATGGGCGGGCGAATCACCGGTGAAGGCGAGTATCCGGCCGTCGCGCGACACCGTCAGCCCGTGGAGAATCGATCCGCCGGGAGCCACGAGGGTGCGGAGCCCGTCCCCGTCGACGCCGATCTCCCCAACCCGCGTGTGCAGGTCCTCGTCGGCCGTGTACACGAGCGTGCGCTCATCCCGCCATGCCACGCCGGCGATGTGACCGAGGTAGCCTGGCAACAGATCCGTCGGCTGGCCACCCTGCGCTGCGACGACCATCAACCGGCCCTGCAGCGGGTCGTTGATGTCCTCGGCCGAGATGAAGGCGATGCGGCTTCCGTCCGGACTCCAGACGATCTGGCCCAGCTTGCCCGGGTTGTCGATCCGGCCGACCACCTCGCCCGTCCGCGAGTCCACGACCCGGATGCGCCGCTCCATGTAGGAGTCATCCACCAGCGGCGTCGGCGCGACGGTAACGACGATCCTCTCGCCGGCCGGAGACCAGAGCACGTTGCTCAGGTGCCCATCGACCTCGAGCCTCCTCGCGCTTCCCGCCGGCAACGAGGCGATCCAGAGCCTCGTGTAGAGGAGCTCCTCCTCGAAGATCTCTGCCTTGAAGCCCTTGCCTTCCAGCTCCTTCTTGCGCGGGTCGGGCTCCTCCTTTGACAGGAAGGCCACGTGCGAGCCGTCGGGGCTGAAACTGTACGCGCTGATCCCGCCTGCGTGCTCGAGCAGCTTTCGCGACTCGCCGCCGGCCAGCGGAATCGCGTACAGTGCCCGCGCCTCATCTCCCTCCCGCTTCGCCAGATAGGCGATCGCAGAGCCTTCGGGCATCCACTGGAGGCTCGAGACGTTTACGCGCCCGGTGACGAAGGGGTGCGTCTTTCCGGTGGCGAGGTCGAGGACGTGCAACTCCGCCCACGCGGGCCCGTCCTCATCGACGAAGGGCCTTCTCGGCACGACGAGCTGGTAGGCCACGTGTGTGCCGGAGGGCGAGACGACGGCCGAGGCAACGCTGCGTAGATCGGCGACCAATTCGGGCGTCATGACGGCGGCGGCTTGTCGTGCCGTCGCAGACGTACCGCCGGGCGAGGAGGTCTGCCGCCCGTGGAACGCCGTTTGCGGCACCATCTGCGCCTCGGCAGACGGAGGCACCGTCATCGATGGGCCGGAGATAAAGAGAAGCACGGCAACGCGCGCCAGCCAGCGCCGCTGCCGGACGGATCGAACCGGATTCCTGCTCATGCGGGAACTGCCTTTCTGGGCTGAGGGCCGTCGTCGCTGCGGGCCGTCCGGGTTATCCACGATCCCCGGGGGCCATCACGTTACGGGCCGTGGGGACGAACGACAATCGGCGGCGCTCGCAGCAGGCCTGACACGGCGAAATACCGGCGGAACCGTCGGGGATCGTCGCGCGATGCGGGCCCATCGCAGAAACCTCCCTACACGTCCAGTCCAGCAACTCCCGATAGTCCGATCACCTGGACGCACATAGCGTTCATGGAGGAGCGCCCTTACCTGCCGCGTCGGGGTCGATCGAGCTGCCGCAATTGCGGCAGATCCGCCATACGAGCGGCAAGGGCGGCGCTCAGGAGGGTGATGATATGAGACGGCAGCTTTGGATGGCGCTTTGCTCCCTGGCGTTCGCCGGCTGCGCAACGGGCTCCTCTCCGGATCGGCCCGATCCCACCATGACCTCGCACTTCGACGCCGCAGCCGGCGTGCACACGGCCGTCATCCTCGGAGACCTCGATGGGGTCAGGACGCCGGCAGGCTGGCTGGCCGAACATGCTCCGCCGGACCTCCCGGAGGGCTCGGAGGCCTTCGTTGCAGAACTGCAGAAGTATGCCGCGCGCGCCGCGGACGCCCGGAACCTGGAGGATGCCGCGTACGCTACGGGTCGCATTGCCCAGGCCTGCGGAGAGTGCCACCAAGCCTACGTCCGTGGTCCTGTCCCGGTGCTGCCACCGGGCGCGGCATCCGGAGACGACGTGGCCGCGCACATGGTCGGCCACGCGTGGGCCGTGAGGCGCATGTGGGAGGGCCTCGTCGTGCCGGCGGACGAGTCCTGGATGGCCGGGGCGCGGGCACTCGAGTGCCAGCGCCTGCCGCCGGAGGCCGTGGCGGCCGACGACCTGGAAGCCGCCGATTACCTGGAGAAGCGCTGCCACGGTCTCGGCTCGAGAGCGCAGCTGGTCAGCGGTGCCAGCGCGAGGGCGCGGATCTACGGCGAACTGATCGCCACCTGTGCGGACTGCCACCAGCGTCTCGGCAGGAAGATCGCCGTGGTCTGGTAGCCGCGACGGATCGTCGCTGCCCGCGGTAGCCGACGAGGCAACCGAGGGCGAGCAGAGCGGGGCGGGGGCGCTCAGCCGCCCGCGCCCAGCGTGGCGTTCGTGCCCGTGGCGGCGTGCAGCCCCCCGCGGCACGCCGAGCAGAACCCTGGTCCCTTCAAGTCGATCTCCTCCACATAGGTGGAGGCATGCATCACGCACTCGTAGTCGCGGCAGTGCACGAGCCCGAACGTGTGCCCGAGCTCGTGTACGACCTCCTTGATGGTCCGATCGCGCAGGAGCCCGGCGTCCGGCGGGAGACCATAGAACTCGTTGCGCAGCCGATAGGTGGAGACGAGCGCCCCGGGACCCTCGAGCTGGGCCTGTCCGAAGACGAACGTCAGGACCGGGATGAAGAGGTCGACGTTGGTGAGGCCGACGATCTTGGCCTGCGGTTCGGGCAGATAGCGCAGCAGACGAGCGAGCACGAGGGTCGCGTTGTACTGGCCCCGCTCCGGCGCGTAGTACGGATCCATGCCGAGAGCGAGGGAAGACAGGGGCTCGATGGGCCCCGGGACCCATTCGGTGAGCCGTGCGGGAAGGTTCTCGCCCCAAGACGGGTTGAATCCTTCCAGGAAGGCAACATAGATCGTCCTGCTCACGCGGGGCGCTCGATGCCGTAGCGCTTCAACTTGTTGTAGAGCGTGCCGCGGTCGATGCCGAGGGCGCTGGCCGCGCGGGTGATGTTGCCCCCGCACTCTTCCAGGACGCGCTGGATGTGTCTCTCCTCCAGCGAGGCCAGACTGCTACGGCTCGGCCGGCCAGCCCGTTCCTCCGCCCGGCGTTCCACCCGAAGGGGCAGATCTCCCGGCTCCAGGAGCTCGCCGCAGCCGATCACCAGGGCGCGCTCGATGGCGTTCTCCAGCTCGCGAACGTTGCCGGGCCACTCGTACTCGGCGAGCACGCTTTCCGCAGCCGGCGAGATCGCCTTGACCGGCTTGGACATCGAGCGGGCGTACTTCTCCACGAAGAAGCGGGCGAGAAGCGGAATGTCCTCCGCGCGCTCCCGCAGCGGCGGTACATCGATCGTGAACACATTCACCCGGTAGTAGAGGTCCTCCCGGAAGGAGCCCTCTTCGACCAGCTTCTCCAGATCCTGATTGGTCGCGCACACGAGGCGGAAGTCCGAGGTGACCTCCTGGGTGCCGCCCAGCCGGGTGAATCGCTTCGATTCCAGGACGCGCAGCAGGTCGATTTGCATCTGCGGGGTGATGTCGCCGATCTCGTCCAGGAAGAGCGTGCCGCCGTTCGCCAGCTCGATCTTTCCCTTCCGCCTGTATTGTGCACCGGTGAACGCGCCCTTCTCGTGACCGAACAGCTCGCTCTGAAGTAGCGTCTCCGGGATGGACCCGCAGTTGACGGCCACGATCGGAAAGAAGCGTCGGGGGCTGCGCGCGTGGATGGCTCGCGCGATGAGCTCCTTGCCGGTCCCGCTCTCCCCCCGAATCACGACGGTCGCATCGGTCTCGGCCACGGCGTCGATCAGCCCCATGACCCCTCTCATCTTGGAGCTTTCCCCGATGATCGGAGAGGGCAGGACCATCTCGCGGACCTTGTCCCTCAGACGGATGTTCTCCTCGCTCAGCTCCCGCTGCCGGAGCGCGTTCCGCACGGCGTTGGAGAGGTCGTCCGGATCCACCGGCTTCGTGATGTAGTCGAACGCGCCCAGCTTCAGTGCCTCCACCGCCGTATCCACGGAAGCGAACGCGGTGAGGATGATAATGGCCGCATCCTTGTCGGCCTCCTGAACCCGCTTTTGCAGCGTGATCCCGTCCATGCCCGGCATCTTCAGGTCGATCACGAACACGTCGAACGGTCCGGCCCCGTGCATCTCGCGCAAGGCCGACTCGCCGTCCTCTGCCGTCGCCACGTCAAAGCCATCCTCCAGAAACCACTCCCGCAGGGAGTTACGGACGGACAGCTCGTCATCCACGATCAGGATCTTCCGCTTCTTGGTCATGCTTGCCACTCGCTCGTTTCCGCCTCCCCGGACCCCACCGGCACCGGGATCAGGGGTTGGCGTGGAATGTCGAGGGTGAAGGTGGCACCCTTGCCCGGCACCGAACGGACGGCGATGGCTCCGCCGTGACGCTGGACGATCCCATAGACGACGGCCAGGCCGAGGCCCACTCCCTTGGCCTCCCGTTTCGTGCTGAAGAAGGGGTCGAAGATCCGCTCCTGAACCTCACGGGTCATGCCCACACCGGTATCGCTGATGATCAGCCTCACCATGGCCGGGTCACCCGGCTTGTCTGCCGTCCGAACGGTCAGCTGCCCCCCATCCGGCATGGCCTCCACAGCGTTGATGAGGAGTGCGAGCAGTGCCTGGACAATCTGGTCCGGGTCACAGACGACCCGATCATCGGGAAGCTCGAGCTCCCGTTTCACGCTGACGTGCCCCAGCTTCATGTGGTGCGCCGTCAGCTTGAGGCCGCGCTCCACCAGCTCGTGCAGCCGGGCCGGTCGGAGCTCGTGCCTCCCGCCCCGCGCGTAGGTCAGCAGGTCCTGCACGATCTGTCCGCAGCGCATCGACTCGGAGCGTATGAGGTCCAGGTCCTCGAGGATCTTTGCCTTCTCGGAACCTTCCGGGAGCCTCTTCCGCACCTTCCTGGCGAGCAGCTTCGCATACGTGACGATGCCCGACAGGGGGTTGTTCAGCTCGTGCGCCACGGTCGCCGCCATCTTGCCGACCGAGGCCGCCTTCTCGACCTGGATCATCTGGCGGTTGATCTCCTCGAGTTCGGAGGTCTTCTCCTGGACCCGCCTCTCCAGCGTCTCGGACCAGTCGTGCAGCTCCTCGTACGCCGACTTGAGGTTCCGCGCCATCAGGTTGAACGAGCGGGCCAGCGCTCCCAGCTCATCCGACCGGTCCAGGGTGATCTCCACATCGAGGTTGCCCTCTGCTAGCGCCTCGGTGCCGGCCCGCAAGCGCCTGGTCGGCAGATAGACCGACCAGTAGATGATGCCGGCCGTCAGAAGCGTGGCCACGAGAATGAGCGTGACCGCGACCGCGAGCCGGCGTCGCGAGGCCATGGCCATCGCATCATCGACCACTTCCATCGATAGCCGGACGTCCAGCACCCCCAGAATGGACTGGTCCGGCGTGTGCGCGTGGCAGTCCCCGGAGCAGCCCGGCAGGTTCCGGATCGGGTTGACCAGCCTGACGACGCGGTGGCCGTGCGGATCCTCGTTCACGGAGAGGCGGGCCAGCGCCTCCGTCGGCACCTCCGAGCGGGGGACATCGGTGGCGTGGCAGGCTTGGCACGCCTCGGCGCTCTCGTCCACCTGCGTGTGGATCTCCCCCTCGACGCTCGAGAAGGCGATGATGCCCCGCTTGTTGTAGATGCGGATGACCTCGATGCCGGGCTCGCTGCCGAGCAGATCCACGGCTTCGCTCAGGTGCTCCCGGTCGTTCTCCAGCATGTAGGCCTGCAGGCTCTGCCGGATGAAGTCGCTCGCTCGATAGGCTTCCACCGTGACGAGATCTTCGGTCATCCGGCTCTCGTAGCGGAACGTGAGGCCGCTGAAGACGAGGAAGACGCCGAGAATCGTCAGGAGCAGGATGAGGAAGAGCCGGAAGCTCAGGGAGGAGCCTACCGAGGAAAGCCTGGACCGATCCGCCATCTTTGCGACCTCGCAGGTCCGCGTCCGCACCCGGTCCTGGACTAATGGTAGCAGGAAGCCCCGTATCACGCAGCCGCGGACCGTGGGAACCGGGCCAGACAACGCGACCGACTCACCTCAGGCGATGGCCTCCACCAGCTCCCGGAACCGGGACGTGCCGAGCACGTCTTCCAGCCCGGGTTGCCGGACGCCGCCATCGGCCAGCAGCGGGCCAAGCGCTTCCTCGGACGGAGACGCCACGGCCTCGCGCAGGTACGACTTGAGCGTGCGGATGTTGTCCAGGTGCCAGAGGAGCATCTCCTCCCCACGCAACAGTCCTGCAACCGACTCGAGCGCCTCGGATGGCTGCAGCCGGAACAGCCAGTCATCGGGCCCGGTCTCCTGCCCCGCGCGATCGCCGCAGGCAGCTTCATTGACCGCACGAACGACCCCCGAGACCGGCATCAGGAGAGGGATGGCCATGCCGCGGCGGGCGATCCAACCGCACGGCTGATCCCGGTCCAGGCGGAGCCCGACATCGGGCGTCACGATCCGGTCGATCGGATGAAGGATTCGCAGCAGGTGTCCCGCGAGCCCGACCGTCAGATCATCATCCTTCCCGGTTTCGAGCCAGAAGTGCGGTGGGCGGTAGTATCGGTCGAGATACAAGGGGCAGTCGCGAAGCACGTGGTGCAGGTGCGAGGCCACCTGCTCCTCCCGCCAGGCGATCGTGGCCTCGCGTCCGAATTCCCGGGCGGACTGGGGCGCCGTCGATTTCCGGCTCCCGGGCCGGGAGCCACCTCCTGACAGCGCGTGGAAGAGCTCGCAGCCCTCGCACTCGTAGGCCCGATCGCAGAGACGGTAGCTGAGCACGCCGGCAAGGACCCAGATGCAGGGCAGCGGCCCCTCGCCCCGGCAGGATCTCGTTGCGCTCCGCATGACCTTATCGCTCCGGTCGCGGACCCACCCGCGACCTATCCGCTGAGCAGAAACTCCTCGGCCACCGCCACCCAGTCCTCCGGCGAGAGCGCCCGTGCAAAACCCTGCACCGGCACACCACCGTCCGGCAGGAGGATTCCGAGCGTGTCGCTGGACAGGGTCCTCAACCGCTCGTTCGTCTCCTCCATCCACGCCCTCGCCAGCCGCCCCGACAGAAGGTTTATGCCCAGACTCTTCGGGTTCGGCACGCGCACCTTCAGCAACCAGCCGTCGTCGTACGGCTCACGACTGACCAGATCGGGGCGACTCGAGATCGCGGCGTTCACGGCCACCACCTCGCCATCGACCGGGGAGAGCATGGATACGGAGCCGGAGTCGACCTGAACCGTCCAGCCGTGCTCGCCCTGCTGCAGGGCCGTCCCCGGCGCCGGCAGCTCGATGCGCGACGGGTCGCCGAGGAGCTTCTGAGCGAAATCGTCCATGCCCACCCTGACCACGTCCGCCGACTCCGGGACCGCCCAGCTGTGTCCCTGGTGGAAGAAGTGGCCGCCCCGCAGCGCGAACCAACCCTCCGGCGCCGGGCGAAACCCGCTCGCCCCAGCACTGACCGGCCTCAACAACACCGGGCGCGGCCGGCCGACCAGCCGCCAGAAGCCGACGAGAAGCAGAAGGAACGCGACGGCGATCAGGTATTCGACGCCCTTGGTGGCAAACGGATCGACGATGCCTTCCATCGTATCACCTCACCTCGTGGCCGGAGCAGGAACGGCTCGCCCCCTGGCCCGCGGCGCGGGCGACGGAAGCGCGCGATCGAGCACCGGCATGCGGTTGACGATCCAGCGGAACACCCAGATCTCGGCAGAGATCACACCGAGCGTGACGACGACCTCCTGCCAGCTGGGTACGTAGGGCACCGGAGCGTACCACTTGTACGCGATCACCGAGACGTTCAGGCGGTTGAGCACGATTCCGGCCAGGGTCAGGATGGCGGCAGCCCGGATGACCGCGAGGTTTCGGCGGACATGGCCGTGCAGGAAGAGCGCGATCGGCAGGGCCACCAGGCCGGCCATCTCGAGCAGGTACCAGGCACCCCACCCGGTCCGCATGTACGTCCAGCGCTGCCCGTGCACGAAGACGAGCAGCTGGAGGAAGAGGTAGACGAACATCGTGGCCGCACAGATCCTGGCGAGTCCGGTCAGGATATCGGGGTATGTCTGCTCGAGCCGATCGCCAACCCGCTCGTGGAAGACCTTGTGCGTGATCGTTCCCTCGAAGATGACCATCGAGAGCCCGGCGAAGATGCTCGACACGAAGAAGAGGATCGGGATGAACTGCGAATACCAGAGCGGGTGGATCTTGTCCCGCGCCATCAGGAACAGGGCCCCCAGACCCGACTGGTGAAGGATCGAAAGGGTGATCCCGAACACGACCGCCCCCAGGGTGAGGGCATGCAAACGGCGGCGCAGCCGCGGCCAGCCGGCCCATTCGGCGATCGTCGGAGAGAACTCGACGAACTCCGCGATCATGTAGAGCAGGAAATGCCACGCCACCAGGAACATCACCGAGCTGACGCCGAACGAGTTCCCGATGATCGGGTTCACCACCTTCCAAGGCCTTCCCAGGTCCAACAACAGGGCGCCCGCGTAGAACACGTAGGCCAGGAAGCCGTTCAGGATCGTGACCCGCGCGATCGGCCTGTACCTCTCCTGACCCAGGACGTACACGATGAAGCTCAGCACGTATGCGCCCCCGGCAAACGCCACCCCGGTGATCACGTCGAAGCCGATCCACAGCCCCCAGGGGCTGTCCTGCGACAGGTTCGTGATCGAGCCGAGCCCATGCGTGAAGCGGATGACGAGAAGCCCGATCGTGACCAGAACGATGGCGCCCGTGAGCACGTTGAAAGGCGTGAGTAGCCGTCCCCTCGGACGCATCTCGCCCAGCATGAACCGGACGAAGCGCCCCAGTTCCCGGAGAACGATCGACGGGCTGGGAGCCGTCCGCCGGCTCTCTGCGGCAACAGGATCGCGCTCCATGGTCACTCCTCGCTTTCGTCAGGTTCGCGGTTCGCCGAGGCCCTGTTCAGGGCCAGCAGGAAAGGCGGGACCATCGTGAGTACGAACGGCACGGCATACAGGAACTCACGCGTCAGGTCCGGATATGGCGTGGTCCCCAGATCGGTACGGAAACCGAGCTCCTCGAACGGAACCGCGGCGAGGTAGAGCCAAGACGTCCCGCCCGCCTCGTGCTCGCCGTACACGTGGTGCACGTAGGCGTCGGGGTTCTCGTAGATGCGCTTCCAGGCCAGCTCGATCATCTCCGAGCGGGGGCCGAAGGTGACGGCCTCGTAGGGGCAGTTGGCCACGCAGGCCGGCACCTCCCCCTGCTCCAGGCGCTCCCAGCACATGCGGCACTTGAGGATCCGCGGGTTCGCGCTGTCGTACTCGAACTTCGGCACGTCGAACGGACAGGAGATCATGCAGAAGCGGCACCCCATGCACTTGTCCTCGCGCCAGACCACCGGTCCCTCGGGCGTCTTGTACATGGCCCGGGTGAGGCAGGCCGAAGCACAGGCCGGACGCAGGCAATGCATGCACTGCCTCCTGACGAACACCTCCCCGGCGTCGGTCTGGTAGCGATTCACCACCGTCCACTGACTCTCCGAGGTGGTGCGCGTCTCCTGGAAGTCGACTTCCTCCGGCGGCTCCGGAAGCCCGTTGGCCGCTGCGCACGCGAACTCGCACTCGCGGCACCCGCCACAGACCGTCGTGTCGACCAGGATGGCCATCGGCTCTCCTGCGGCGGCGGGCGCATCGGCCTCCTGCGCGTTCAGCTTCCGGCCGACGAGCGCGGACCCGGTGGCCACGCACAGTGTCCTGACGGCGCTTCTCCTATCCATGGATCCTCCGGCGGTTGGTCCGACGCGGGGTGATCACGTCAACCCGCCTCCCCCCTCAATCGTCGGATTCGGATTCAGCTCGCGAGAAACGTCTCCTCGAACAGCACCCAATCGGCATCCTCCAACTGGTGCAGGATCCCGACGGGAACCTCGCCGCCGTCGGCGAGCAGTAGCGCCGGCTCGGCGCGCTGGGCGCGCGCGAGGATGTAGTCCCGGATCTCCCCGTAGCGGCGCCGGGTCCAGTCCAGGGCTCGCTCGGCAAGCATCCAGCTCCCGATCTCATCCGAGAGCCTCTCGGCCCGGACGCGAACCACCCAGCTGCCGTTGTCGCGCCTCGCATCCTCCCACCCCCCCTCGAGGGCGGCCTTCGGATTGGCCTCCAGGATGCGGCCGCTGACCGGAGAGCGAAGCGAAAGCCGACGCCCGTCAGACCCGATCGTGCCGATGGTTTCGCCCTTCTCGATGTGGCCCCTGTCTCGCTTCAGCCTGAGCTCGGGCTCATCCCCGACCAGGCCGAGCAGCAGAGGATGGATCCCCACATCCACCTCTCCCGTCGGCCGCAGGCGGCTCCAGGTGAAGGTGGGCTGCAGAAACACGCCTCCTGGCAGCCGGCCGATGATGTCGGATAACGGAAGTGGCGTTGGATGAGGCCCTCCAGCGGCCACGGCACGGCGGCGGGGACGCTCGAGGAGGAAGTAATGAACGGTGAAAGCGGTGACGACGAGCGCGCCGAAGAGCACCCCGAGCATGATGGCCTCCCAGTTGAGGTGTCCGACCCGATGCATGGCAACGAGGATGCCACGACGGAAAGCCGGGAGGCGGTATTTCGTAAGCCGATCTGTTACATACGGTTAGATAGCACGGATACACGGCTCGAGCGGCGCTGATCCGGCCCGGGAGCGTTGAGATGCTCGACAGTGTGCGTCTGGCATTTGGGGAGAAATCCTACGGAAGCGTTGCGGGCCGGGCGTTTCCCGGGTGTCCAAAAACTCGACGGTCGCTGTCTAAATCTTCAACAAGTCGGCGCCCGCTCCGTGTCGCCCGGCACGCCGCCCTCCGCGCAGCGCCCGCAGAGTGCAGGTCCGCCTCCCGAGCCGCCTGCTGCGGGGACGGCACAGGGTCCGCTGCAGCGAACGCAGGGCTCGATGAGCCCCAGCCCGATGATGTGGACGGACAGCAGCGTGGCGATGGCGGGGAACAGGCCGCTCGCCTGCAGGCCGACGTTGAAAGGCGCCTCGGAGCCACGAGCGACCGGGCCTACGCGACCGAGCCGCAGCCAGCGGCCCAGCTCTTGTGCGAGCAGGGACGCCTGCTGCTCGATCCCGGAACGGTGAGGCTGAATCTCGCTTTCGTGGCCGTCGCGGAAGGGAACCCGTGCCAGCGCCCACCAGTCCTCTGGGTGCCCGGGCTCTCCATCCTTGAGCTTCGCCGCAATCGCCAGGAAGGCGCGGGCGGCACGCGGGAAGACCCGCCACGCATCGATCCGCTCCCGGCCGTCGGATTCGAGGACGAGGGGAAAGCAGGGGTATGTGTCGCGCCTCGCTTCGGCCGTTTCGAGCGCCAGCGGCGGATGCGTGGCGGGCAGGTCGTGCTCGCACAGGTACAGAAGACCATAGCGTCGCGCGAAGGAGAGAAACCTCTTCGGCCTCCCGCCGTCGAGCCGCAGGAACGCTCCGAGCAGCCCTGACAGGTCGTCGACCTCCCTGTCCCCGTCCGCCACCGTCGGATCGAGCCCGAGGGCGACCGCACCCCCCGACCGGGCCAATACGACTCCCGCCGGGACGTGGAGGCGGCACGAGCGTGTGGACATCACTGACAATCCTGTGCGCTTGTCGGCCGGGATCACCCTCTATCTCGAAACGAGCAGTATTGCCGAGCTACCGGGCAAACTTCACGCCCGCGTGCGGCTTGGCTATTGCATCAGACGGCTGTTGACGGAAGACGCGGCCAAGCGCAGCGTGCGGATCGGGATCGAAGGCTGGCGAAGAGTCTCTTTGCTGGGTATGCAGTCAGGTTTCTGGCGCGCCGACCACTGCAGCCTTACGGCGGCTAAGTGATGTCCCAAGCAGTAATGCACAGACAGTACGCGTGGCCGGGTCTCCGGATCGCCGTCGAGTGCGCCGACGCGGCGAGCCTCGACTGGCTTGACGAGTTCCTGACGCCCTCCTTCGGAGCCGAGGCCGGAAGCGACGGCGACTACGCGGTCCGGCTTGTTGTGGACAGTGAGCGATATGAGCGAGCCTCGGAGGCGTCCGGGACGGACGGGCAGATCGATGTGTTCGTGCAGGATGCCAGTGTCGTGCGGCTTCCAGCGGTCGAGGCTCACGGCCGGTGGTCGGCCTTCGACAAGAGCTATCGTGCCGTCTATCGGGTCAAGGAGCTCGACTCCCCCGTCGAAATCCTCCACGGAGGCACCGGCATCGAAGTGAGAGGGGGCCTGATGCGCGTGGTCCGGGAGCTGGCGATGAACCACGCGCTGGACAGGGGTGACACCATACTCCACGCCGCGTGTCTGCGGCTCGGCGAGGGCGGGCTGATCATCGCCGGGCCAAAGGGCGCCGGCAAGACGACTCTCCTCCTGCACCTCCTCGGGGCCGAAGCTGCCCGGTACGTGACCAACGACCGTCTGCTCGTCTACTCGGAGAACGGGTCCGTGATCGTGCGCGGCGTGCCGACCATCGTGTGCATTCGGGATGCCCTGTTCGACTATTTCCCCGGGATGCGGGAACGCCTCATGGACGGTTGGTATCGCTGGCTACTCACCCTGGAAGAGTGCTCCGCCAAACCGCCGCCGCCCCCGAGCCCGTGGCCAGACGGCCGGATCGGCATCTCGCCATCCCAGTTGTGCGCACTCGTCTCGCGGCCGGCTGTCGAGGCGGCAACTCCGCGGGTGGCCGTCTTCCCGGAGATCACCCTGAGTGAAGGCGGCGTCAGCGTCGAGCCGCTATCGGCGCAAGAGACCGCCTCGCGCCTGCAGGCCTCTCTGTTCGCGGCGGCACACGCGGGCGCCCGCTCCCGGCTCTTCGGCCGTCCCGGGCAGCCTGACAGGAGCCCCGAAGAGCTCGCCGCGGCATGCCAGGACCTGGCGCGCTCCGTGCGGGGATTCAGGTGCGAGCTGGGGCATGATGCAGCGTATACGAGCTCGGGGGCGAGGATTCTGGCCGAGAAGCTGACGATCGGATAGGGAGGCTGACGGTGCCTGCGCCGGCTGACGGCAATCCCGACCCACACGCGCCCAACCGAGCGGCGCGCCGCGAACGCCGGGCGGCGCGGATCGCCTACGCGGTCCTCTGGGCCCGCACCGGCGGAGGACGGGACAGGCGGCTCTCCGCGATGATACGGATCCGGAACGAGTCCGAGTTCCTCGAACCCGCGGTCCGATCGCTCGCAGCCTCGGTCGACGAAGTCGTGCTCATCGACAATCGGAGCACGGACGGCACGGCCGCCATCATAGCCCGTCTGAGATCGAGCTTTCCCGACAAGACCGTGGCGTACCGCTACGATCACGAGGTGGCCCGGGTAGGCACCGAGACCTGGAAGCTGGCGACCGAACCGGACGGGTCGCGGTCGCCCCGGCTGACGGCCAACTACTACAACTGGTGCCTCGAGCGCTGCAGCGGTCCGTACGTCCTCAAGTGGGACGCCGACATGATCGCGCTCGACGGGTTGCGGAGGGACCTCGAGCTCTGGAAGAGAGGATCGCGCCCGGTGCTCGTGATGCAGGGGGTCAACGTCCATCCGGATCTCCAGCACGTGGTCGTGGCGAAGAACCCGGATCGGGTATCGCTTCTGGAGCAGCTGGAGGTTCCGGGCCTTCCCTTGTGGGTGACGCGGCTGACCCACGACTACCCGGAGCCCAGGCTGTTCCCGAAGCTGTTCGCTCGCTACACGAGCGACATGCGGTGGACGCAGGCGCTGCACAGCCCCTTCTACGGAAGCGCGACCAAACAGCGGTACTCCCGGACCGTGCCGGCCCCGGCCTACTTGCATCTGAAGTTCTGCAAGCGCGATCCACTGGCCAACTACTCGCGCGACCTCGCGGCGGTCATCGCGGCCAACGTGGCCAGGGGCGCTGCGCTCGAGCCCCGGTACCGCGAGGAGCTCGTCCGCTGGGGCGTTCCGGGGCGCCGGCCCGCGAACCCCCGGGCGGCGAACCCATGAGCGCCTCGGAGCCCGTCGCGAGGCACGGTCCCCCTCCGCAGCCGCTCATCATCGCCGGCCCCGCGGGCACCCTCGATCAGGTGGTCATCGACGCGCTGGCCGCGAACGGCATCGGAATCGCCGGCTCGGGAGGGCAACGCTGTCGTCCGCCGGGCCCCGACGCGGGGTTCGGCACCCTGCATGACGAGCTGTTCCGGCCGGCGGGAGGGCCGTGGCCCGCTGGCGAGCAGCTCTCGAGGCCGCCGGTCTCGCCGGCCCAGCGAGAGCGGGCCGCGGCGATCCTCGCGGGGCCGCCCGAAAGGGACGGGTGGCCGCTTCTCGCGGATCCCCGTGCGCCGTTGCTCATGGAATTGTGGGAAGAGATCGCACCGGAGGCTCGCTGGATCTTCGTGTTCAGCCGACCGGCGCTCTTCGCATGGACCCTCATCGCTGGGGGGGAACTCGATCACGTCGCGGCAAGCCCGATCCGGCAGGCGACGGCCGCTTTCCGCATATGGCAGTCACTCGCTCTGCGCATCACCGAGTTCGCGCGGAGCCGACCCGAGCGCTGTCTGTGCCTGCGGGCGCCCGAAGACTTCGACCTGCCCGGAACGCACCGGATCAGCACCACCCTGAGCGGCTGGGGCTTCGCGGTCGATTCGGTCGATCTACCGGGACGCTTCAGTCCGCACGCGCACATCACGCGCGCCCCGGCCTGGATATACCGCATCGAGAGGCTGTCACGCGCGACACGGGACGCTCACGACTCTCTACTCGAGGTGGTCCGGCAGCTCGCCCGCACGCCCCACAGCCCGGCACGACCACGGCCGCGCCCTCCCACCCCGACTCCGGTGCCCCGCTCCAGCCAGAGGTTGTGCATCGCGGGCTGGAACCGGACGGCCTACTCCCAGACGTTCATCCGGGCTCACATCGAGCGGCTCTCCGCACACCCGGTCCTGCTGCTGCCCGATCGACGCGACCGCGGCCGCTTCTTGACGGTGGACGAGTTTCGGATCGGCTCGGTCCTTGACCGGGCGTTGCTCGCCGGGGCGCGGGAGTTTCGGACCCACGTCGAGGCGATGGAGTCGAGGCCGCTCGGGCGGTTCCTGAAGAGGCAGGGAGCTGAGGCCGTCCTGGCGGAGTTCGGCCCGAACGGCGTGCGGGTGGCCAGGGCCTGCCGTGCGGCGGGTGTGCCCCTGATCGTCCACTTTCACGGATTCGATGTCTATCGTGAGGGGACGTTGCGCGCCTACGGTGACCGATACCGCTCTTTGTTCAAGAGCGCTGCGGCCATCGTGGCCGTGTCCTCGCACATGGAACGGCGACTGGTCGAGCTCGGCGCTCCGCGCGCCAAGGTGCACTGCAACCCGTGCGGCGTGGATGTCTCACTGTTCGACCAGGCTGAGCCGGCCCTGGCGCCGCCCCGGTTCCTCTCCGTCGGACGGTTCGTGAACAAGAAAGGACCGCTGCTCACTATCCTCGCGTTCAGTCGAGCGCTGGAGGAGGCTCCGGACGCGAGGCTCATCATGGTCGGCGATGGACCGCTGTGGGAGGGCGCGCAAAGGCTGGCGACGGCCCTGGGGCTTGAGCACCGGATATCGTTCCCCGGCTCATGCTCGCACCGGGAGGTCATGCAGCTCATGCAGAGTGCCAGGGCATTCGTGCAGCACTCCGTCGTGGCTTACGACGAAGACTCCGAGGGTACGCCCGTGGCCGTGCTCGAGGCAGGGGCCTCGGGACTGCCGGTGGTCGGCACGAGACACGCCGGCATTGCCGATGCCGTCCTGCACGACGAGACCGGCTTGCTGGTGGAGGAGGGCGACGTGGAAGGAATGGCATCCTACATGCTGCGAGTCGCACGCGATCCTCCCGCCGCGGGCGCACTGGGAAGGAGGGCGAGAGAACACGTTGCACGGCACTATTCGATGGACCTCCACATCGCCCGGTTGCAGGCCATCATCGATGAGGCGATCCGGCGGCATCGCGCGGGAACCGCCGTCTCCCCCAGCGGGGCGGATCGCACGTAGCCATGTCCGGCGCGATAGGGCGAGCAGCTGAAGGGCGCGCGGCCGCTCTCTCTGTCTTTTGCCCCATCCTCAAGGAGGACATCGAAGGCCTCCGGGCTGCCATCTCCCGGAGTACGTTCGATCCGGACGCGTTCCTCTCGTTCGCGAAGGCCCACAACGTCGCAGGGTACGTGCACGCCGTGCTCGCGGAGGAGGGACACCTCGCGCTGCTCCCATCCCGGCTGCAGTCCGGGCTGGCCGACGCCGGGAGCCGCCAGATGGAGAAGTGCGATCGTCTGATCGGCGAGATCCAACGACTGAAGAGGCGGTTGGAGCGTGCGGGCCTCGACGTGACTTTTCTGAAAGGCCCGTTCCTCTCCAAGCGATTCTACGGGAATCCTCGTCACCGGCACTACGGCGATATCGATCTGCTCGTACGGGGGCGGAAGGA
Organism: Gemmatimonadota bacterium; assembly: GCA_020351855.1. Taxonomy (GTDB): domain Bacteria; phylum Gemmatimonadota; class Gemmatimonadetes; order Palauibacterales; family Palauibacteraceae. The sequence continues at coordinate 2,491,840 of CP070670.1, read as the reverse complement.
TCTCATCGCGACGGATCGGGTGCTACGGACGAGCGGATACGACCGCCTCTCGATCCCGCTGCTCGGTTATGGCGCCGCCATGCGCTTTGCGTACCATTTCAGCTACCGCAGCGAGCGGGGCAAGGTCGACCTGCACTGGGCTCTGCGAAGCCATTTCTCATGGGATATCGACTACGGCAGGCTGTGGAGTGAGAGGGAGACCGAGCGACTCGCCGATCGGGAGTTCCCGGTGCTCTCCCCCGAGTACGACGTGCTTCTCCTCGTCGTTTCCATCCTCGGGGACTACCAAAAGGCCCGCCTTCGCATGAAGTTCCTGGTGGATCTTTACAAGGTCCTGCAGTTCATGGGAGACGACACCGACTGGGCCGCTTTTTGCGGGCGCAGGCAGCGCGAGGGCGTCCTCAGGATCACCGGCGCGGTGCTCGGGTTGGCTCTGGAGCTGCTCGACGCCCGGGAGGAGTTTCCGAACCTGACACGTGCGTTGGCATTGACTGGAGACAGGGGTCGGCCGAACGCGCTCGGCGATCCGCTGGAGTGCATCGAGTTCTCTGACCGGGCATCCGACAAGATCCGTAATCACCTTCGCAGCTATCGACTGCACGAGACCGGCCTGGTTCGTGCCGTGGGCTGGCGGATTCTTGCCGAACCGTTCCACCGAACGGTCCTCCGCAATTGAGCGCAGCACCGGTGAGGCTGCCGAACGGCGAGCAGCGGAGACCCTGGACCGTGGCCGTGTGGGGCCTGCGTCTCATCTGGTCCACCAATGCCGCTCTCTTCTGCGGTCTGGCCTTCACGACGATCATCCGGGGATTCCTCCCCGCATCGCTGGCGCTCGCGATACGGGGACTGATCAACGCCGCCGTCGGAGTGACCGAGAGCGGGACCATCGAGATTGGACCGCTGGTGCCGTGGCTGATCCTCGGCTTTGCCCTCACGACGGCCGATGCCCTGTCCAGGCTCGCCAACGGACTGTTCGGCGCCCGCCTCCGGGACGATCTGGAACTGAGGGTCACGGGAGACGTCCTGGCGCACGCCGCGACGCTGGATCTGGCCTTCTTCGAGGATCCGGGCAGTCAGGACATGCTGGCCAGGACGCAGCAGAACCTGGGCAACCGCCTGGCCATCCTGCTTACCGCGGGACAGAACTCGATCACGCACCTCCTGGTGATCGCATCGCTGCTCGCGGTGCTGACCGCGATCGAGCCACTGGTGCCGCTCGTGGTGGCCCCGTTCGCGCTCCCCTTCCTGTTCTTCCAGTGGCGCCTGGCGAGAGCGCGATATCGGGACGAGTACTCCCGCGCCACCCCTCAGCGGTGGACGCGCTATTTCATCTCCAAGCTCACGCAGAGCGAGTCCGTCGCCGAGATCAAGCTGCTGAACCTCGGAGCCCTCCTGCTCGAGCGGTTCCGCAGCGTCCTGGAGGACTTCCGGGATCGGAGCGCCAAGCTCCACTGGCGCGGTTTCCGAGGCAGCGCGATCGCGGGCACGCTGACCGTCGTCGCCCTCTACCTGACGTTCCTCAGGGTCGCCGTTCGGGTGCTCGAGGGAGCGGTCACGCTGGGAGACCTCGCGATATTCGGCGGTGCCACGGCCCGCCTGCGCAACGCCGTCGATGATGCGATCCGCTCCCTCACCACCTCCCTCGAGCAGGTACTCTTCGTGGGGCACCTCCTGGACTTCCTGTCCGTCGAGCCGGTGCGCCCGGCGGTGGCGGGAGCGTCGCCCCCGAGCCGGGCTCCGGCGCACATACGGCTGAGCCATGTCAGCTTCACGTATCCGGGCTCGAACGTCCCCGCGGTGTGCGACGTGTCGCTCGAGATCCGGCCGGGCGAAACTCTGGCCATCGTCGGCGAGAACGGGGCCGGTAAGACGACGGTGGTCAAGCTGCTGGCCGGTCTGTACGAGCCCGACGAGGGGGAGATCCTGTTCGACGGCGTCGACATCCGCAGAGTCCCGCGGCGAGCGCACTGGGACCGGCTCGGCTTCGTGTTCCAGAACTTCGGTCGGTACGAGGCGACCGTGGCGGAGAACATCGCCTACGGCGACTGGCAGGCCCTGTTGGACAAGCCCGAGAGGATCCAGGAGATCACCGAGCGCACGGGCATCGGGGAGATGATCTCCGCCCTGCCTGAAGGCGCGGAAACCTGGGTGGGGCGGACCTTTGGCGAGTACTCCCTGTCGGGCGGGCAGTGGCAACAGATCGCCGTGGCGCGGGCCTTCGCCCGGGATGCCTCTCTCCTGGTCCTCGACGAACCGACCTCCAACCTGGATGCCTCGGCAGAGTTCGAGCTCTTCTCCAAGTTCCGGGAGCTGGCGCGCGGCAAGACGACCATCCTGATCTCCCACCGCTTCTCCACCCTCGCGATCGCCGATCGCATCGCCGTCTTGAAGGAGGGACGGGTCGTCGAAGTCGGCACGCACGACGAGCTGGTCCGCCGAGCCGGGGTGTACGCGGCGCTGTACGGCCTGCACGAGCGCATGCGGACTCCGAGCAGTCTGGCTTCCGGGCACGGACTCTGAGCGTGCCCGGGCCCCAGGCCTGCCCGACGACTCGCGTCAGAGACGGTGCGGATCCGGCGAGTCCGGTCCGGCCTGGAGGAGAAGCCTCAGCTTCCGAATCGGAACCGCCGCCGTCGGGGACTGACCGCGCAGTCGGAACAGGGCCGATCGGGCCATCGCATCGATGAGCCAGAACAGGGCTCGGGTTGTGAAGGCGGAAGGATCGTGATGTCGCGCGTAGGCCTCGAGGTATGCCGCCCTCTCGGGCGGCTTCATCGGCCACAGGTACCAGGTCCGCGCCAGGTCGAACTCGTACGGGCCGACGCCGATCGTCTCGTTGTCTATGATGACCAGGCCGCCCTCGGGCGTGAGAAGCATGTTTCGCGAGCAAAAATCGTTGTGTGTCACGTCGCTCCGCAGCACAGCCGGCGCGTGGCTCAGCGCCAGCTCCCACAGGTCCTCTCCTTCTCGAAGCGTCAGGGCATCCTGCGACACCAGCCGCTCGATGCTCGAGCGCAAGCCGGCGGTACGCCGGTCCATGGCCTGAGGCGCGATCGTCGGAAGCAGGCCGGCCACATCGATGGCGTGGATGCGCGCCTGCAGGGAGGCGGCCTCGGAGAGAAGCTTCGGAGTGAGGTCGCGCCGTTCCATGGATCGAGCGTGCACGTATTCGAAGAGCAGCCCCGCGCCATGCCGATCCAGCACCCGCGGAATGCGGGGAGAGTCGATCAGGGCAATGAGCCTCTCGACGGTCTCGGCACGCTCGGCGCTCGGCATCTGCCGGTACTTCAGCGTTCGTCCGTTGGCCAGTCGCAGTCGGTAGCACCCTCTTCGGCGGCCCTCGATGGGAAGCTGCGTCAGGGAGATGGCGCTCACGACGGGCGAGCCGAGGCGCGCCGCCAGCTCGGAGAAATCCGGCTCGGCCATCAGCTCCTCAAGGTCGCGGCTCACCGCGGCCACCCAGGCTCGACACTCGAACGCCCGCTCGCCCTCGTCCCCCGAGACCGATGAGACCGGCAAACCGGTTTCGCATAGCGGTCGTCGCCGCCTGCCCCTTTCCATGGAGGCGGGGCACGCCGATACGCATCCGCCGCCTTGCGCAGGCACTGGCGCAGCGCGGGCACCAGGTCCACGTCGTGACCTATCACCTCGGCGAATCCACCGAAGGAGATCCTTTTCGTGTGCACCGCATTCGAAATGTGGGCTGGTACCGCAAGCACGCGCCGGGTCCGTCCTACGCGAAGTTCCTCGTTCTGGATCCGCTGCTTCAGCGAACGCTCCGCCGAGTGCTTCGACAGCAGACGATAGACATCGTACACGCCCACCACTACGAGGGCATCCTCGCGGCGCGCTGGGCCCGTCCCGCGTGTCCCGTGGTCTACGATGCGCATACGACCCTCGAATCGGAGCTCCCGTTCTATCGGCTCGGGCTGCCCGCAGGATTCAAGCGCATCATCGGTCGAAGGCTGGACCAACTCCTCCCGGCAAAAGCGGCGCACGTGATCGCCGTCAGCGAGAGGATCCGCGACCGGCTCATCGATCTCGGAGCCGTGGATCCCGACAGAATCGACGTGATACCAAGCGGCCTCGAGCCCGCATTGCTGGCCGCGGCAGGCTCCCCCAACCCGGCAGCGGGGAAAGGCACCGTCGGCTTCGCGGGCAACCTCGGCCCCTATCAGGGCATCGAGTACCTCCTGAGGGCGTTCTCCGAAGTCCTGCGGGAGAGAGCGGACACGCGCCTCCTGATCATCACGACATCATCCTTCGCACCCTACGAGGCGCGCGCCCGCGAGCTCGGAATCCGCGGATCCATCAGCCTGCGCGTGGACGACTTCTCGGAACTGCCGCGAAACCTATCCGAGGCGGATGTTCTGGTGAACCCCCGACCGGAAGCCGCCGGCCTGCCGCAAAAGCTCCTGAACTACATGGCGTCCGGGAGGCCCATCGTGTCGTTCGACGGCTCGGCCTGTCACCTCCGAGACGGGAAGACCGCCCTCGTCGTGAAAAGCGCTGACGTGCCGTCCATGGCCGCGGCGATCTTGCGCCTGCTCGACGACCGGAATCTCGCAGGGCAGCTGGCGCGTGCGGCGAGGAAGCAGGCCGCCGACGAGTTCACCTGGGATGCGAGGGCAGCTCAGGTGGAGGCGGTCTATGAGCGTTTACTCTCGCGGGCAGGCCTGCTACCGCAGCCTGCGGGCTCCAGCGGCCGCTAGCCTTCTGCAAGCAGGCGCTCGCGCTCCTGCTCCACGTACCACAGGACCTCCCGAAGCAGCGCCCGGGCGTCGTAGACGACCCCATCCTTGATGGTCCATCGGACGCCGCCGAGCTTCCACTGTTCTGCCGGTGCGACGGTGCCGAAAAAGCCGTAGCCCAGACCATACATGACCTTCAGATTGTCGATGGGATTGCCGTTTACCACTGCGAGATCGGCCACGCAGCCCACCCGCACGCCGCAGTGGTCGCCCATCCCGAGGACACCGTACGAATTCGTCGTCGCGAGGCGGATGATGTCGATCGGGTGCAACCCGGCCTCCTGCATCAGCTCCATCTCGCGAACGATCGCCAACCCTCCCCAGGGGCTTGCATCCGTGCCGACGGTGAGTACTCCGCCTCGTTCGTGGAACTCTCGGACCCAGCTCATCCAGATGCGGAAGTTCTCCTTCCAGCGCACCTCGTCCGATGTCTTCCACTCGGTGTGGAAGGCACCATGGCGGCTGGAATCGGGCCATTGCGCGGCGACGGCTGCCGGATGCAGGAAGGCCGGTTGCCACGGGGCGGTCAGGGCTCGCGCGAGATCCCGGTTGTCCTCGTAGACCACCATGGTGGGATTCCACGCGGTGCCGTTCTCGATCAGCGTATCCAGCACGGCGCGCAGTCTGCCCGGGTACTCGTTCGCCTCGGCCCAGAGGGCTCCGGCCCAACGGAATCGATCGAGCTCGTTCCAGTAGTTGTAGTCGGCGGGGAAGCGCTGGGTGTGCGGGAGTGCCGCGTCGGGCACGCCGTACCAGTGCTCTATGCTGGACACGCCGGCGTGCGATGCGGTTACCGCATCCGTCTCGGAGACCTTGAGATCCACCATGACCGGCATGCCGAGGCTCCTGGCCTCGTCGACGGCGGCGTTCAGCACGTCCGGATACTGCCCCGGACTCCTGCTGATCTTGACGCAGTCGGCGCCCGCTTCGCGGAATCGGCGCACCATCTCCCTCGCCGCCTCCGGCGTGTTCCCCACATTCCAGCGTCTCAGGGGAAGCGGCCAGCGCTGGCAGAGTACGAGTCGCGGTGCCACGATCTGGTGTTCGGCGGATCGCCGGCGCTGCTCCGTCATGACCTCTAGCGTGGCGCCGGTGCCCGCATCACGCACCGTCGTGACGCCATGGCCCAGGAAGAGCCGATACTGGTAATCCAGAGCGCGGGGACCGAGGAGGCCGTCGTCGCCGCGCAGATGCACGTGCATGTCGACCAGGCCGGGCAGGACGTACATCCCCGTGGCATCGAGGACATGGCCCTGCCCCGCATCGCCCGCCTCCTCGCCGTACTGCCCCACGTTGACGGGATCGACCGGAATCATGTCCACGATCCGCCCGTCCTCGATGACGATGTCGACGGGCCCTTCGGGCGGCACGGCGCGGTTCGACCGAGGTGTTCCCCGACCGCTCAGGACGGTAGCATTGCGGACGATGAGCCGCTCGTAGCGCTCGCCCTTCGTGGTCCCGAGCGGAATCGGCTCCGGCAGGGTCACGCGATCGACGGCGCTCTGGGCAACGGCAGGGGAGGCCCCGTGTGCCGTCATCGACAGGAAGGCGAGGACACCGACGCCGGTGATCGTCAGTCGTGCAGGCATGGCCACCTCCGTTGTGCGCCCGAGCGGAACCTCATGAGCCACGCTATCACCGGCGGCTACCCGCCAACAGGACGGAGTCGAGGAGCGAGGCCGACGTGGGGCTCCTGAGCGAACTGGCCATGTACCGCCGCTTCCTGCTCGGGCTGCCGCGCTTCCTGCGGGCCTCCGTCTCGGTGGCTGAGGCCAGGGACCGACTCCGTCGCCGCCTCGAGAGCCGTGAGGAGCGGCTGCTGCGCATCGCGGAGCGCGGTTTCTTCGCCTACGAGAAGAGCCCCTATCGTCCGCTCCTGCGCCTCGCGGGCTGCGAGTTCGGCGATTTTCGTGCGCTCGTTCTGAACGAAGGTGTGGACGGCGCACTCGGCAAGCTCAGGGAATCCGGCGTCTATTTCACCTTCGAGGAGTTCAAGGGCAGAGAGCCGGTCGTTCGGGACGGACGCGAGCTGCCGCTCGATCCGGAGACCTTCGACAACCCGCATCTCTCCGCCTACTACAACCGGTCGAGCGGCGGCACGACCGGAGTGGGCACCCGAGTCTCGACCGACCTCGATCACCTGGCCCTGGAGGCGGAGCATCGCATGCTCCTTCTCGATGCGCACGGCGTGCTGGGCGCGCCGTATGCGATCTGGAGGCCGCCGCTCCCCGGCAGCGGGTTGAACGCCGCACTGCGAGCCGCCCACATCGGCCGGCCCCTTGACCGCTGGTTCACGCCGCTGATCCCCGGATCGCTCAAGCCCCCGCTCCGCTTCTCGCTCGCCAACGACGCGACGGTCGCGCTCGCGAGACTGCTCGGGGGCAGCATCCCTTGGCCCGAACCGGTCGGACTGAGCGAGGCAGCTCGCATCGCCTGCTGGGTGGCGGAGGCACTGGAGGAAAAGGGCCGCGCCCTGCTCAACACGCCGGCGAGCTGCGGCCTGCGGGTGGGTCTGGCAGCCCGCGAGGCGGGACTCGACCTGTCGGGTGCCACCTTCATGATCGCCGGAGAGCCGATCACGCCGGCCAAGGTGAAGGGCATTCGAGCCTCCGGAGCCACCCACTTCCCCGACTACGGCATGGCGGAGGCGGGACGCCTCGGTGCGGGTTGCGCGCAGCCGCGCGGGAACAGCGACGTCCACGTTCTCATGGATGCCTACGCCGTCATCGCGTACCCGCGACAGGTCCCGGTGTCGGGAGGAACGGTGACGTCCTTTCACATCACGTCGCTCGCCCCCTCGACACCGAAACTCCTTCTCAACGTGGAGTTCGACGACTTCGGCCTCGTCGAACGCCGCGACTGCGGCTGTCCACTGGGCGCGCTGGGGCTCACGCAGCATCTTCTCGACATCCGGAGCTTCCGGAAGCTGACCGGCGAGGGCGTCACGCTCGTCGGCAGTGACATGGTGAGGATCCTGGAAGAGGTCCTGCCGGCCCGCTTCGGAGGTAGCGCCCTGGATTACCAGCTCGTGGAAGAGGAAACTGCTGAAGGCTTTACGCGCCTCACGCTCCGCATAAGCCCGCGGGTCCAACTGGCGGATGAGCCGGCAGTCGTAGCTGCGGTTCTCGAGTCGCTGGCCCGGTCCGGCGTGGCGGCCGACGTGGCGCGATCCTTCTGGGAGGGAGCGGGAACGTTCCAGGTGCGCCGCGAGGATCCACGGGTCACGGCAAGGGGGAAGCAGCTGCCGCTGATTGTCGGTGTCACCGATCGACGCGAGGCCGGATGAAGGAGAGGGGCTGTTGACGACGCCGCGAGGCCCGAGCGAAGACCTGCCCGATCCGCTGCGCGACCCGGACGGCGGAATCGTCCTCACGCGCCGGGAGGCGCTCGCCGGCATGCTGCTGGGGTGGCTGCTCACCGGGGCCCGCGGGGCGGACGCCGTGTCGGGCTATGCGCGCCGGCCGGCATGCGATCGGCTGAGGGGGAAGACGGTCCGCTGGCTGGTGGGCTACTCGCCGGGCGGCGGCTACGACGCGTATTCGAGGTTGCTGGAACCCGTCCTGGAACGCGAGCTCGAAGCCAGGATCGTCGTCCACAACCTTCCGGGAGCCGCCGGCCTGGTGGCGGCCCGAACACTGGCAAGCTCCGCTCCGGACGGCCGAACGCTCGGGATTTTGGATGGTCCCGGTCTTCTCCTGGCGAACCGTCGTGGCCTTGCCGGCGCACCCGATCTGGAGAACGACCTGATGCCTCTGGCGCGCATCGCGCGCCTGCACCCGATGCTCGTCACGTCGGGGGACGGAGGCATCAAGACGATCGACGGGCTCATCGAGCGCGCGCGCTCCGGGCCCCTCGTCGCCGGCATCACCGGCACGTTCAGCCAGAACTTCGTGAACTGCGCCGTGAGCGCCTACCTCTTCGGGCTCGAGATACGCTTTGTCGCCGGTTTCCCGGGAAGCACCGAGGTCATGCTGGCACTCGCCCGGGGCGATGTCGACTACGCGACTGCCGATGCGGACTCGGTGCGCGAGGAGGTCGCCTCCGGCCGGCTCGCTCCGATCCTCCACCTCTCGCGGATGCCGCCCGCTTCGGGCTCGCGCCTGGACGGCGTCCCGCACCTGGCCGGCGATGCGGGTGTCGCCACACGCCGACCGGAGATCTTCGCCCTGGGCGGTCCGCACCTGCGGGAGGTGGCGGAAGGACTCGTGGCGTTCACGTCGCTGGGACGCCTGCTCGTCGGCCCGCGGGGTCTCGACCCGGGGCTCGCGCCGTGCATCAAGCAGGCCCTTGGTCGCGCGCTCGACCATCCGGAGTTCCGTGCGTCCGCCGCGCGGGCAAGGCGCTCCCTGGATACGGCTTCCGCCCCGGAGGTGGAGCGCGAGGTAGCCCAAGCGTCCGCCGCAGTGGCCGCCCTGTTGCCCATCGTGGAAGACGCAGCGCGGAGGATCGGCTAGCCGGTGGATCTCATCGGACAGGCAGCCTGGGAAGGCCTCCTGATCGTTCTCTCCTGGCCGAACATCCTCATTCCGGTGGCCGGCACGCTGCTGGCCATGACCTTCTCCATCCTGCCGGGCCTCAGCGGAGCGGCCTTGATGGCGCTGATGGTTCCCCTGACCTACCAGTGGGCGCCCGTTCCCGTCCTGCTCCTCTTCGGGGCGCTCGTCGGCGGCGCGACGTTCATGGGCTCCGCCACGGCGATCCTCTTCAACATCCCTGGAACGGCTCCCAACGCCGCCACGATGCTCGACGGCTACCCGCTGGCCCAGGCCGGCCAGGCGAAGACGGCGCTCGGCTGCTCGGCCGCCGCTTCCGCCCTCGGCTCGTCGTTCGGCATTTTCGTGCTCCTGCTGCTGATCCCGGTCGTCGGCGCGCTCGTCATGCTCTTCGGTCCGGCGGAGAACCTGATGCTGGCGATCTGGGGCCTCGCCATGATCGTGACGGTCATCCGCGGTTCCGTGTTGAAGGGGCTGGCGGTAGCGCTGTTCGGCCTGCTGCTCTCCTTCGTCGGGTTCGACCCCCGCACGAGCGAGCTCCGCTACACGCTCGACACCCTCTACCTGCAGGACGGCCTGAGCCTCGTCCCCGTCTTTCTGGGCATATTCGCCGTGGCCGAGGTCATTGACCTCATGGTCAGCGGCCGCTCGACCATCTCGGGATCGACGCGCCTCGAGCAGCTGACGGGCAGCGCCACCGCCGGAGTGCGCTCCGTGCTGCGCCACTTCGGCCTCTTCCTCAAGAGCTCCGTCATCGGAACCATCGTCGGCGTGATCCCCGGGGTCGGGGGCACGGCCGCCGCGTTCGTCGCGTACGGGGAAGCCGCCCGGTCCGCCGGGCCTGGAGGCACCTTCGGTCGAGGAGACATTCGGGGCGTGATCGCTCCCGAAGCCGCCAACGATGCCAAGGACGGCGGCGCTCTCCTTCCCGCCCTCGCGTTCGGGATCCCGGGGAGCGCCGGGACGGCCATCCTGATCGGCGTGCTCGCTCTCCACGGGATCCGGCCGGGAGAGGAGCTGATGACCACGCAGCTCCCCCTCGCCTTCGTGCTTATCTGGTCGCTCTTCCTCTCCAACTGGATGACCTCGCTCGTCGGGCTCTCGCTGGTGGGCCCGTTGTCGCGGCTCACGGTGGTGCCGACGCACCGGGTGGTGCTGCCGATTCTCGTCCTCGCAGCCGCAGGCGCCTTCGCCTATCAGGGGAGGATCGGCGACGTCTGGCTGACCTTCGGATTCGGCGTTGCCGGATACGGCATGAAGAGATTCGGCTGGCCGAGGGTCGCCTTCATTATCGCGTTCGTGCTGGGACCGATGTTCGAGCTCAACCTGCACCTCACGTTGAGCCTTCAGCGCCTCGGGCGCATTCAGTTTTGGTCACGCCCCGTGGTCATCGCGCTGGGAATCCTTCTGGTGTCCACGGTCTGGCTCCGGCGAGACCGGGTCGCAGCGGCGATCCGGTACCCGAAGGAGGGGCCGGATCGGACCCCTGGACGCGGCAGGCCGAGCGCGGGACCGGACGCCCGCGGGTCGGGCGACCGATGAGCAAGCGCGGCCGGACCGGCTTCACCCTTGCCCTGCTCGCCCTGGCCTGCGCGATGCTGCACCTCACGCTGGGAATGGGTGCCGTGGCACGCCAGATTCCGCTCCTCGTGGTCGCGCCGCTCGTAGTGCTGCTGATCGCCCAGGCGGGTCGAGACGTTCGGGCCGTCCTCCACCCTGCAGCGGCCGGGCCGCCATCGGGTCGGGCGGAGCAGCAGAGCCGGCCGTCCGCCTTGGCCTGGATCCTCCTGGTTCCCGTTCTCGTAGAGCTGCTGGGGATCGTCTGGGGCCCCGGCGTTTACGTTCTTCTGTTCCTGCGGGCACAGAGCCGCGAGGCCTGGCCGCGCGCCATCGCAGCCGCGGCCCTCTCGGCGCTCGGGCTTTGGGTGCTCTTCGCCGTCATCATTGGAACGGCCTGAAGGACGACAAGATGATGTCACGCCGCATCATGATTCTCCTGCTCCTCGTCGCCGGGACGGCCGCCTGCACGAAATGGAGCGAACCGCAGGATCTGAGCTCCAGCCTCGGTGCGGCAGAGCGGCCGGAACGGCTCCGTGTCGTGCTGCGGGACCGCCAGGGGGTGCTGGATTCGCCAGCCATGGTGGGGGACAGCGTGATGGGACTCACCCGCAACGTAGCGTTTGCAAGCGGCTACGAGGTGGGGCCCTGCCCCGCCGAAGGGGGAGAGTGCGTCGTCAAGATACCGTCCCGCGACGTCGTGTGGGTCGAGATCAGACAGCACGATGGGAAGAAGACGGCCAGCGCGATCTTCCTTTACTCATCCATCGCCGCTCTCGCTACCTGCCTCGCGATCTGCTGATGTTTCTCGGTCCAGAGTTTGCTCTAGATCGTCGCCCTTGTGGCTTGCTAGCGGCCAGCTGCCGGCGCAGTGTTTTCCTTTCGGGAAGAAGCAGGTAGAAGCCGCAGCCGGGTGGGCCAGCAGTGCTTCGGCTAGCCGCAAAGAGCTGACGCGGACGCACCCGGCCTCTGCGCCGGCGGGAGGAAATGACCAAACGGAAGCCCGGCCAGCTGTGGGCGATCACGTCCTACTTCAACCCTGCACGATCCCGCCGCAGGCGGCTCAACTACGCTGTCTTTCGCGCCCGACTCAATGTCCCGCTCGTGGCGGTGGAGTTGGACTTCGGAGAGCACGAGCTCGATCACGCCGACGCCGATGTACTCGTAACCATCCCGGGTCGAGACGTGCTATGGCAGAAGGAACGCCTTCTCAATCGAGCCATGCAGGAGTTGCCGCCGGAGTGTCAGGCCATCGTCTGGCTGGACTGCGATGTGGCCTTCTTCGATGACGCCTGGCCGGAATTGACGATGTCGGCGCTGGAGACATGGCCGATCGTTCAACCGTTTTCCAGCTTCAGCCAAGTCGCGCTGCCCGACGGCAGCGACCCCCGCATTGGGCTCGAACCTGCACCGACCTCCTTCCTGTCGCTCGGAAAGAGGATGCAGGACTCCTCCCTGCCATTCTCGATCTTCAGCAGCATCGGGTCCAGCCAACGGTTTGGATACCTGCCCGGATTCGCCTGGGCAGCCAGAAGGGAAGTGATCCAAGATATCGGGCTGTCCGATGGGTTCATACTCGGCTGCGGAGACAAGGCCCTGGCTTCAGCAGCGTACGGACGGTTCGATGATACGATAGCGGTCTATGAGATGAGCGAGCCCCACGCGAGCCACTACCGGCAGTGGGCTCGCCGCTTCCATAGCAGGGTGTCCGGCCGGGTTGGATACGCGGACGTGGCGCTTGCCCACCTCTGGCACGGAGATGCGAAACGCAGGGCCAGGCGCGCTCCGTACGCGGGGCTCAGCAGGTTCAACTTCGATCCGGAAGCCGACCTAGCCATCGACGAGGGCGGAGCCTGGCGGTGGGCCAGTGACAGGCCCGACCTGCACCGCTACGTGGTCGAGTCGTTACGGGATCGCTGTCTTGACTGCGACGACCAGCCGCCGCAGTCACTTCTCCCACAGTCCTGAGATGAGTGACGCCGGTCGATTTCGGTCCGGCGCGATGATGCTGGCCTACAAGCAGGAGGAGTACATCGGTTACGCCCTCCGCTGCCTTGCCCCCAGCATCGATCATGTCGTCGTCATGTACTCGGAGCGTCCCTGGATCGCCTCGAACCCCAAGGCGCGAGAGCAGTTTGGCGGGCCCGATCGCACCCGGGAGATCTTGGACTCGTTCCGAGCCGATCACCCCAACGTCGAAATCATTGAAGGCACCTGGGACTCTGCGCCGCAGGTGCGGCAGGCGGCACTCGAACGTCTCAGGCAGATCGGCTGCGAGATCTGCCTGATCACCGATGCCGACGAAGTTTATCCCACGGGCATGGTCAAGAGGGTGGTTGACGAGGTCTGTCGGCGGGCCAGTCCGGGAGCGGTCTACTATGCGCGGTACATGACCTGCTACCGGCGCTTCGACTATGTGGTCGAATCCGACCATCGGATGGCTATTGCCGTCCATATCGACGAGAGGACAGTATTCGAGCGGCTTCCGCGGAGGCCGACTGGCCAGCGGCTCGATCTTCCTGACGACATCTACTACTGGCACATGGGCTATGTGTTGAGCGACGAGCGCATGTGGGAGAAGATTCATACGATCTCGCACGCCCACGAGGTGCTTCCGGATTGGTATGAGGCCAAATGGCTTCGGTGGTCGCCGGACGCAACGGACCTGTTCAGGAAGCACCCTGCATCACGCTGGAGACGCGCGGTGAGAATCGACCCACGCAGTCTTCCAGAGGTGCTTCAGGATCACCCCTACTTTCCGTCGGGACCGCGCCAGGCCCCGCACGATGCCGGCGATGATGACTAGTCCCCTGCCCTGCTGTCCCACCTTCGTGGTGATCGGGGCGATGCGGTGCGGCACCACGAGCTTCCACGCCTTCTTGTCGGGCCACCCCGACATCTACATGTCCCCGATCAAGGGGCCCGCATTGTTCGTGGATCCGGCAGAGCCAATTCGGTACCCGAGCAAGTACGTCAGCCTTGTTCAGAAGAGGAGAAACCTCAGCGATGCAGAGCTGATCGCCGAAATGACGCGTCGCTATGCGGGAGAACGGCATTTCGGCGAGGCGACCGACCTGTACACGCGCTTTCCTGCCATCAGCTCGGGTGTGCCGAGCAAGATGTTCCGGACCAACCCGGACATGAAGCTGATGTACCTGGTGCGGCATCCGGGCGATCGGATCCTCTCGCAGTTCCGCTTCGAGCAATTGAAGCCCTTGAACAGGCCTCCGGTCGAACTCGCCGACTACTTGAACTCCTCCTGCGACGTCGTTAGCACGAGCCTCTATCATCAACAGCTCTCCCGATTCCTCAATTCTGGTTTTCACCCGGATGCAATCCACCTGATCGTGCTGGAGGAGCTCCTGAGCGACCCAATCGAAGGTTGGAAGAGCGTCTGCCGCTTCCTCCGGATCCCGGTCGTCGAACCCTCACCGTTTCCAAGGCTCAATTGCGTGTCGGTACACAGGAGCTCGCTCGGGGGAAGCGAAAGCCTCCCCGCCCCCATCCTCAGCCGTCTTCAGCGCGACGTGGAACGCCTGGAGGCGTTCATCGGTCGGAGGATCGGCGCCTGGCACGAGCGTCGGGTGTGACCGGGTGGCCCCTGTAACCAATGGAGCCGCTGACCCGTCATCTGTAGGGTATGTACTGCCGAGCAGCGAGATCATTGGAGCTCGCGCGCCCTTTGATGGAGGCCTTCGACCAATGTTGAGGATACGCCTGATCCGCGACTCCGGCTGGCGGGCCTGGTTGGCGCTGGCAGCGACCGTGGCGCTCCTACTGCCGGCCTGCTCGGGTCCGACCGAGCCGACGCTAGAGGATCAGCTCTTCGGCTCCTGGGAGTGGGTGCGGGCCGAAGGAGGCATCTCGGGAATCACGATCACGCCGGAGAGCGAAGGCTACCAGATGGTGCTCCGCATCACGCGCCCTGACCGGATCCAGCTCACCCGCGACGGCACCGTGGAGACCGACACGCGCTTCGAGTTCCTTCCCGCCCAGGACCTCGGTGACATCTCGGTCATGGCCCGGCTGCGCTACGAGGAGCCGCTCCTCGGCCGGGAGGAGCAAGAGGTCGGACTGGAGCTCGCCGGCGAGCTGGTGCTCATCGACCCCTGCTGCGACGGGTTCGCCTACTTCTGGCAGGCGCGCCTGGAGTAGCCTCCCGCACTCACTCCACGTCGAACGTCCGGACCATGCCCTGGGCGCCGTAGCCCTCCGACACCCAGGCGTACCGGCCCGGCCCGAGCCGGACGGTCAGGTAACCCGTGGCGCCGGCAGCCATATGCTCCATCCCGCCCAGGGAGTATCCCGGCGCCGGGGCCCGGAACTGCTCGAGGTCCATCCAGTCCATCCAGTCCACGATCTCCTGGACGTCGGCTCCCGCCTCGAGGCGGAACAGGTTGATGTCGTGTGCCAGGAATCCTTCAGGGTTCTCCTGCACGTCGACGGCCACCGTACGGGTGCCCGCCGCGAGCTCGCCCGAGGACGCGATCTCGTAGTTGGAGAGCGTAAGCCGGACATCGGCATCCGGCGGCGAGGCGTCGGTCGATTCGTCGGTCACGGTGAGCTGCCGCAGCATGCCGACTTCGCTGTGGAATCGCCCATCGGGGGTCTTGACGTAGCACTCCATCACGTACGTGCCGGGCACGAGCCGGACGGTGGCCTGCGCGCTCTCGCCCGGCTCCGTGAGCGCCGGGCCGCCGCTGGGCGTCACGCCGGTGAAGAACCAGGCCGGGAGCTCCTCCCCCAGCGCCCGTCCGGCCCCTTCCCGATCGATCTCTCCCGCCGTGTAGCGCTCCCACACCCGGCCGAAGACCTCGACGACCTCCACTCTGTAGTCCTCGAACGACGTCCCATCCGGAAGGCGCCACAGAACCAGGAAGTGCTCTTGCTCGCCGGCGTTCTCCATGCGGAACGTCGTCCAGCCCGAAGGAATGCTGTCCGGTGCGTCGAAGGCGAATTCGCGGGCCACCACGTCGACGACGCCCGCCCCGGCACTCACCGCGCCCGCTGCCCGGTCCGCCGCATCCTCGACCTCCGCGCGGTCCGCCGGCCCGCAGGCCGCAAGGCCGGCCGCCAGGGCTAAACTGAAAACCATAAGAAGACGTCGGGACATGGGGGAATCCTCCTTTGGGCAAACGGATGTCTGGACAGGGGTGCGCGACGCGCGGAGAAGGATACGCCGCTACGGGGTCCCACGCTATT
>CP070670.1:2431863-2475737 GCA_020351855.1 Gemmatimonadota bacterium | reverse complement strand
TCGACCAATTCCGACACGCTCTCGCTCCCGGGCAGCCTCCTCGGCTTCGGCCTCCGTCTGGTCAGCCTCCCCCTCGGCAACCTCCGCGGCCCACCGTGCGGCCTCCCCCCGCGCCTCCTCCTCGGCCCTGGCTCTCGCCTCAGCCTCCGCCTGGGCCGCTTCGGCCTCCTTCGCCTCGGCCTCCGCATCGGCCCGCGCCGCCTCCTGGGCTCCCACCTTGGCCTCGGCCTCCACCCGCGCGGCCTCCGCCGCCGAGCGCGCCGCGTCGGCCCTGGCTCGCGCCTCCTCTTCCGCCTGCGCCTTCAGTTCGGCCTGGGCCTGGGCCGCTTCGGCCACCGTCCGTGCCGCCTCGGCCTCCGACCGCGCCTCCTCGCCGACCTTTGCCTTCGTTTCCGCCTCCGCCCGCGCCGCTTCCGCCGACACGCGAGCCGCTTCCGCCGCTGCGTGCGCCCTCTCCGCCTCGTGGCGGGCTTCCTCCTCGGCTCGCGCTCGCGCCTCGGCCTCCGCCCGCGACATCTTCGCCGCCACGGTCTCGGCTTCCGCGTGCGACCGCGCTTCCTCCTCGGCTCGGGCTCGCGCCTCCGCCTGCGTTCGCGCCGCCTCCGCCGCCTTGGCCTCCGCCTCGGCCCGCGCCCGCGCCTCCTCCTCGGCCCGCACTTTCGCCTCCGCCTCCGCCCGCGCCGCCTCCGCCGCCTTGGCCTCCGCCTCCGCCCGCGCCCGTGCTTCCTCCTCGGCTCGCGCCCGCACCTCCGCCTCCGCCCGCGCCGCCTCCGCCGCCGTGGCGTCGGCCTCCGCCCTCGCCCGCGCCTCTTCCTCGGCTCGGGCCTTCGCCTCCGTCTCGGCCTGGGCCGCCCGCGCCGCCTTCAGCTCGGCCTCCGCCCGCGCCCGTGCCTCTTCCTCGGCGCGCGCTTTCGCCTCCGCCTCCGCCTGCGCCGCCCGCGCCGCCTTCACCTGCGCCGCCAGCCGCCTCCGCACCTCCTCCTCCGCCAGCCGCCTCTGCACCTTCTCCTCCGCCTGGGCCTTCGCCTCCGCCTCCGCGGATGCGGCCTCCTCGGGGACGACCCGACCCGGCTGCGTTGCCCGCGACTTCCTCCACTCCACCCAAGCCTCTTGGGTGGCACGGCTCCTCGAACCCGCGGCTGCAGCATCATCCCTTGGACCGGACACGGCCTCGTCGCTCCCATCGCCGGCGGGCGTGGGCGCGGAACGATCCGTTGGCTCGGGCCGTTCCATCGCGGGAGTCTCGGGTGGTCCGGCGAGGCCTTCCCGCCCCGATCGGTCGACGGTGGGCTCGACCGCGTCGGTCGAGCCGGGACTCGGTCGAACGCGCTGCTCGCGGAGTCGCTGTGAGAGCGCCTGCTCCTTCTCGCGCCGGTCCCTGATGTGGCGCTCCTGCAGGGTCCGCCAGCCCGGCCGGGTCGCCGTCGGATCACCCGGCTTCTGGGCGAAGATCACGGGTTCCGACGTCCGGTAGTTGGTCCAGCCGACGGCGGTGGCGTAGGGTCCCCCCCCAGCGCGTACGCGCTGGTTGATCACCTCGCGGAAGGGATGTGTCGAGCGCTGGAACAGGACTTCTCCGCGATCCCGCTGGAAGAAGCCGCCCTCGACCTTGCCTCCCCGGCCCGTCACGACCAGCGCGCAGGACCACGCCTCGGGGAAGTACGTCACGTGGAGCAGGCGATCATGACGGGAAAGCTGGAGACCGAGGAGAGTGTGCGTATGGTACCAGCCGACGATCCTCCGGCCCTGTCGCCCGGCAGCGAGCCGCATCTCCGAGACGAAGTCCCGGAAGTCGGACAGGTCTTCGCCCTCCGGAAGCTCCCCCTCGGACGGGTGCAGCGACTGGATCCACACGAACGGAGCCTGCGTCGCCCGGCAGGCGAGCACCCTGCCGGCGAACAGGCCGTACGCACCCTCGAGGCCCGCCCCAGCATGAATGGCGACCTCGCGCAGCACCGTCTGGTCGACGAAGATCTGGTAGCCCTGGGGCTCCCCTCGCTCGAACTCGCCCCAGCCAGCGGGAAGCCACAGGATCGACCGCTCCAGGGGGCGCTTGGCCACCTCCAGGTCGCTCACGGCGTCCGGCGCGTGCAGACGTGCCGCGGCTTCGGCTTCGGGACTTTCCCTACGCGCCGGCCGGGAGCCAGTGAGGAACCGGGACCATCGCCACTTCGACATTCGCCGTGATCTCTACCGGTAGATCCTCGCCGTACGCTCGATCGGAAACCGAGATCCCAACCTGGACGTTCGCCGCAAGACGGGGGCCGCGTCCGGCTTACGGCCGGGGCGGATCGCGGATCTCAATGGAACGCCAGCAGATCCAGGACCGGTGCCCCCATGATGGCCGACCGACCGGTCCGAACTCGGGCCTGCACTTCGATCATCTCCAGGGGCGCCAGTTCCTGCGCCGCTGCAAGAAGCTCAGGCGGAACGGCCAGATAGACGAAGCCGTGCGAGGGATCCGGAGCCCGCGCCAGGATGAACGGCTCCCCCTCGTAGAAGTCCGTGCGGACCGCTTCCGCTCTCTCCAGCGCCACGAACTGGACGACCCAGCGAACCTGCCGCCCCCTGTATTCGTCCGGATTGGCCTTCAGGTCAGCGGCGGAGACCTCGCTTCCCCCGACGCTCGGGTCCGCCGGCAGCAGGTCCGCCACGCGCACCCAGCCGTTGAGCCGCACGCGTGCCCAGGCGCCCTGGCGTGCGAGCACGGTCAGATCCGCCCCCGGTCTGACGCTGCCGATCGTGTCCCCCTCGGGAGAGACGTACAGGCGCGCCGGCGCTCCGCTCACAACCAGGCTCCCCTCCGCCTCCGCCCCGGAGTCCTCCGCGCCGGAATCCGCGTCTGCCGAAGGGCTTCCCGCGGCCGGTCCCTGATCCGTCTCGTCCTCCGTCTGGGCGGCGGCCGTGGAGAGCACCGAGGTCGAGACCCAGCCAGTGCGCCTCGCCTGGATCCACTGGCCCGACGTCCCCAGCCTCTCGAGCAGGAAGCCTTGAAGCAGCCGCGCCTGGACGGCCCCCCTGGTGCTCGGCGCATCCCGGAAGTTCTCCCCACCCGCCACGGACACCGACAGATCGAACCCTGCTCGGCTCGTGCGCACGACGGAGCCGGACCAGATCCACCCCTCCAGGACCACCTGGCTCCAGCTGCCCGACCGCTCCCCGGTGAGCCGGAGGGCGGTTCCCGGCCGGACCGTGCCCAGCCTGCGGCCCCCCGCGGTCTGAAGGAAGTTGGTGCTCGACGTCACGCGCGCGGATTGAGCGTGCAGGGGCCGTGCCGCGCACACCGGCGGAAGAAGGACGGCTGCCGACAGGACCGCCGTCGACGAGATCGCCGTGGCCGCCGTCCGGACGACCCCCGGGACCTGACGCCGCGGGCACCGAAGGGAAAGCCTGGTTCGAATCGAGGTCCTCGCGTTCCGGCTTGGCTCGCAGCGGGCGAGCGTTCATCTTCAAGGCCGGCCCTCGTGTCGATCAAACGAGCCGGGCAAGGCTGCCCCAAGTTATCGCTCATGCGACCCTCGCGCCGCCTCGACGGGCGGCCACACGGAAAGGAACGGGGTTGAGAACACGCCAGTGCGGCGACCCCTGCTGCAACGCGTGGCAGGCCGTGCCCCTGCTCGTCCTGCTGTGGGCGGCTGTGGCAACGCCGCTTCGCGCGCAGGAACCCAGCATCGATACGCCGTACCGCTGGATCGAGAAGGGACTCCGCTTCGGCGTCTCGCCGGGATACATCCTGACCAGCCGCGGCAGCCTGGGCGTGGGCCCCGGATCGACGCCGACGGGGGCCGGACGCTTCAGGATCCGGGTGAGCAATCCGCTCTCCTTCGAGGTCGATCTGACGTACGGCAAGTCGGATCGCCATATCCTGAATCCGTTCGCTCCCGGCGGCCCGGCCTTCGTGGACACGCTGAGCTCCAACTGGCTTCTCGCCGAGGCGGCGGTCCAGTTCACGTTCACCGGCTCCAGGACGTGGCACGGCATCCAGCCGTACCTGATCTTCGGAGGCGGCGGCATCTTCGGCCTCGGAGAGGAGACGACCCCGCTGATCGAGGCGCTCGACCTCGACCGCTTCATATACGAGATCGGATCGGCGCCCGCCTTCCTCGCCGCCGGAGGCATTGAGTGGATCCTCTCCCGCACGTTGGGGCTGAGCTTCGAGGCCAGGGACCACATCTGGCGCCTCAAGGCGCCGGAAGGCTTCTTCGACCCGGAAGTGCTGCAGATCATCATCGAAAGCGGCGCACCGGCCCCGAGCGAGAGCGAGTGGACGAACAACATCGAGTTCGCTCTTACGTTCTGGATCTACCCCTGACAAACCCAAGCGGCGGCCGCGGGCCCGAGCTGCCTGCCGTCGTACCTTCGTGATGACCCGACCCGACCTCCCAGCGCCCCCCGAGGCTCCCGTGTGGCTGGAGCTGAACGGCAGCCCGGCCTGCAGCTGGCTCTGCACGCCGACGCGACTGGATGCCCTCGCCTGCGGCTGGCTCGTCGGCGAGGGGCTCATCGGGCATCTCGGCGAGCTGCTCGAGCTGGAGGCGTTCGAGGCGGAGCTTCGGGTCCGTGCCCGCACGGCTGCCCGCACGGCTGCCCACACGGCCCTCGACAGGCGCCCGCTCTCCACGGGCCCGGCGGGGGAGCGGTTCGACCTCGAGCGCCGGGTGCCGCTCCAACCGGTCCGGCCCATCCCGGATCCGCACGAGCTGATGGCCTCCGGCCGGCTGCGCGCCGCCTTCCGGGAGCTGTTCGCAGGCTGCGCCCTGCGGGACGAGGGGGGCGGGGTGCACTCGGGCGGCCTGCTCACGGAATCCGGGGTGTCGCACATCGTCGAGGACGTGGGACGTCACAACGTGATGGACAAGGTGATCGGGTCGGCGATGATGGCCGACACGCCGCGCGAGGGCCGCCTCATCCTGCTCAGCGGGAGGGTCTCGGCCGAGATCGCCGTCAAGGCATGGCGGGCCGGAATCGGGGGCGTCGCCACGCTATCCGTGCCCACCTCCCTCGCCCGCGACATCGCCCGGCGAACGGGCGTGTGGCTGATCGGGCGCTCGCTCAAGGAATCGGCCTTTGTGTACGAGCCGGGGGGGGAGGGGTGAGCGACGTGCGGAGGGCTCCGCTCAGCCTCGGGGCGGCCGTGGGGGCCGTGCAGGATGTGCTGGGGGTCGTGCTGGCCGGGGGACAGAACCGCCGGTACGGGGAGCACAAGGCGCTCGCGATGCTGGGCGGGAAACGCATCATCGACCGCGCGATCGGGGCCCTCTCGGGAGCGGTGTGCGAGAGCGTGATCGTCGCCAACGACCTCGGGCTCTACGGAAGCCTGGGGCTCGATGTGCGACCTGACATCGTTCCGGACTCCGGGGTCCTCGGAGGCATCCTCACGGCGGTCGGTTGGGCCGACGAGAAGGGGTGCCGGGCTGCGCTCGTCGTCGCCTGCGACATGCCATTCCTGAGCCCTTCGCTGCTCGCCCTGCTGGCCGAACGGGCCGAGTCGGACGCGGTGTGGACCCCCGAGAGCAGGGGCCCGCGCGGCATCGAGCCACTCTGTGCCGCGTACGGCGTGAAATGCCGGGAGGCGATCGAGCGGACCCTGGCGGCGGGCGAGCGGGCGGTGATCTCGGCCCTGGCCAGGCTGCCGACTCGGCGGCTTCCGCGCAGCACCATCGAGCGGTACGGCGACCCCGACGTCCTGTTTCTCAACGTCAACCGTCCGGCGGATCGGGACCGGGCCGAGGCGCTCCTCGATACCGAGGCAGAGCGGGACATGCCGGGGATCCGCCGATGAAGAGCGGCGGCGCCGACTGGCTGCCCTACCCGGCCGCCCTGGCCGCGATGCTGGAGCGCTGCCCGCGCCTGGGGGTGGAGCGCCTGCCGATCGACGAGGCGCTGGGCCGCGCCCTGGCCGGAGACGTGAACAGCCGGGTGGACCATCCACCATGGGACAACAGTGCGATGGACGGTTTCGCGGTGCGGGCCGCCGACCTGCAGGAGCTGGAGGCCGGCCAACCGGTCATCCTGCCCGTATCCGACGACGTGCCCGCGGGCGCCTTTCCGTCGGGACCGCTGAGCCCCGGCACAGCGGCCAGGGTGATGACCGGGGCCCCGGTGCCGGAGGGAGCCACCGGCGTGATCCGCGTGGAACATACGGATGGCGGGGCCCGTGGGGTGGTGGAGATTCGGGAGGCCTCCGATGCCCGACGCAACATCCGGCGAAGAGGCGAGGACGTGCGAGCCGGGACGCCCGTCCTGAGGGAGGGCGAGGAGCTCACGCCGGCGGCGATCGGGCTGCTGGCGCTGACGGGCCACGATCGCGTGACGGTCGGCCGCCGCCCATCCATCGCGGTGCTGGCGACGGGAGACGAGCTGGTGGACCTCGATGCGATCGAGGAGGCCGTGGCGGGCCGAAAGATCGTGAACTCCAACAGCCACGCGCTCGCGGCCCAGCTCAGGACGGCGGGCGCCGAGCCCGTGCTGCTGGGCATCGCGCGGGACGACCTCGAGGACACGATGGCCAAGCTCCAGGCCGGTTTGGACTGCGATGGCATGGTCACGACGGCCGGCGTGAGCGTCGGTGAGCACGATCGGGTCAAGCAGGCACTCGAGGCGTTGGGCATGGAGCGCGTCTTCTGGCGTGCCCGCATCCGGCCGGGAAGCCCGATCGCCTTCGGGCTCCTGGGCGGGAAGCCGTTCTGGGCTCTGCCCGGAAACCCGGTATCGGCGATGGTCACCTTCGAGGCCCTCCTTCGCCCGGCCGTCCGCAAGCTCGCCGGGCATGCAAGGCTCCAGGCTCGTGCCGCCGTGCGGCTGCACGAGCCGGTCGCTTCGAGCGCCGACCTCACCCACTTCCTGCGGGTGCGCCTGGTGCCATCGCCTGACGACCTCCCCGGCGCCCTCCTGACGGGCCCGCAGGGATCGGGCATCCTGTCGTCGATGAGCGCGGCGGATGCCCTGCTGATCGTGCCGGAAGGCGCGGCGGCGCTGGAGCGGGGGGAGGTGGCCGAGGCGCTCCCGCTGCGCCCCCCCTACCGAACCGAGGCGGGCACTCCGTGAGCCGGGTCACGCTCCTCGTCGGCACCCGGAAGGGCCTCTTCCGGGCGACGTCCGACGCGGCCCGGGACCGCTGGCGGCTCGACGGCCCCCGCATCGAGGGGTATGAGGTCTATCACGCGATCCTCGACCCGCGTGATGCGTCGCGCGGCTACGCCGCCGCCAATCACATCGTGTGGGGAAGCCACATCTACCGCAGCGAAGACGGAGGGGGAAGCTGGGCCCCGGCCCCCCACCGACCCATCTTCCCGGCCGACAGCGGCTACGAGGTGAAGGCGATCTGGCATGTGGCGCCCGCTCACGCGCAGACACCGGACGCCTTGTACGCCGGGGTCGAGCCGGCGGGGCTGTTCACCAGCCCGGATCGCGGCGTCACCTGGGAGTGGAACGAGGCGCTGGACAACCACCCCACCCGCGCCTCGTGGCAGCCGGCCAAGGGGGGGCTCGCCCTGCACTCGGTGCTTGTAGACCCGCGCGACCGGAGCCGGATCTTCGTCTCCCTCTCCGCCGGTGGCTGTTATCGGAGCGACGACGGAGGCGCCACGTGGCTGGCGGCAAACCGCGGCGTTCGCGCCGAATTCCTGCCGGATCCCTACCCGGAGGCCGGGCAGTGCGTACACAGCGTGCGCATGCACGCGGCGCGGCCCGACCGGCTCTATCAGCAGAACCATTGCGGCACCTACCGCAGCGACGACGGGGGAGCGCGCTGGGAGGAGATCAGCCGCGGACTGCCCAGCGACTTCGGCTACGTGATCGGGCTCGATCCCGGCGATCCCGACCGCTGCTGGGTCGTTCCGGAGGCGAGCAGCCACATGCGATCGGTGTGCGACGCGCGGCTTCGCGTCTACGAGACCTCGGACGCCGGGCGGACATGGACGGCACGGACGGCGGGCCTACCGCAGGAGCACGCCTACGTGTCGATCCTGCGGGAGGCGCTCGACACCGATGGGCTCGACCCCTGCGGCGTGTACTTCGGCACCTCGACAGGCCACCTCTACGCCAGCCGCGACGGGCGGGAGTGGACGCTGATCGCCGCCCACCTGCCCAAGATCCTCTCGGTCACGGCGACGTCGACCGGCTGACGGCCGGGTGCCAGCGCATGATGGCGGCAGCGCTGGTGTAGCCGCCGCCCACTGCCGTGAGGAGCACGTGCGTCGGATCGGGCAGCGGACCATGCCTTCCCTTCAGCACCTCGTCGAGGCCGATCCCGACCGAACCCGCAGAGTTGTTGCCGTACCGGTCGATCGTTTGCACGACCTTGCCGTTCGGCAGATCGAGCTGCCTCTCGAGCCCCCGCGTGATGCGCAGGTTGGCCTGGTGCGGAACGACATAGTGAATCTGGCCCCAATCGAGGTCCGTGCGCTCGATCGCCCGCCGCGCCGCCCCAGACATCGCGTTGATCGCCGCCCGCAGGACGTGCGGCCCGCCCCCCATCCGCAGCTTCGGGCTGCCCTCCCAGTCCCACTCCCAGCCACCGCTCCGCATGTTCAGGTGCTCGTAGGAGTAGTCGGCCCCCAGGAAGGGGGCGGCCAGCACCAACCCGTTGTCGCCCGGGGATGCCGGGGTCAGGACGGCCGCGCCGGCCCCGTCGGCGAACAGGACGGCCGTCTTCGGGTCATCGTAATCCGTGACCCTGGAGAGCGCGTCGCCGGAGACGACCAGAACGTTGCGGAACATGTCGCTCTGGATCATCGCCCAGGCGTTGGCGATCAGGTAGACGAATCCGGCGCACGCCGCGTTGACCGTATAGCCGGCCACTTTCGGAATCCCGAGCAGCGCCCCGATCGTGCAGGCCATGTTGGGCACCGTATCGGACGGCGAAACGGACGAGGCGATCACCAGATCGACATCCTCCAGGTCCATTCCGGCATCGTCCAGCGCCCGTCGGCACGCCTCGGCGCTCAGCACCTCCGTCGTGGCATCATCGTCCCAGGGCACGATCCGCCTCTCGGCGATCCCCGTCACCTGGAGCGACCAGGCGTGGAAGACTTCCGCGTCGCTCAAGGCCGCCGGATCCTCGACGTCGCGCAGCGCGGCCCGCGCCCGCTCCACGTCGAATGCGCTCCGGATCCCCGCCTGCTCGTAAAGCGAGAAGTTGTCGAGGACGTGATCGGGCAGATAGCTGCCCGTGCCCACGACCCTAACTGCACGAAGGTTGCTCTTCACTCGCGGCCCTTGTTCCCGCACGCGTGGATCGCAGCGCGGCTGCGATCCGCGCTGCGAGAACTCCGTCAGAGAATGCGTGCGATTATAGGGGCGGATCCCTGCCGGCTCAATGAGACGCCGGGTCCGCGGGGGAAATACGGGCGAGCACCTGGAGGGAATCGCAGTGGCGAGCCGCGGGATCCGATCGGCCGCGGCCCAGCGCGCTGATCAGAACGGACGGTCCGGTGGCGGCTTCGTGTAGCGATCGAGCATGCCGCCTCCGGGCCGCGGCGGCGGCCCCATCGTGCGCCTCACCTCCGCGGCCGCATCCGTCGGCTGGTACCCCTGCCGAATCCACCGTCGCACGCGAGCCGGGAGCCGCAGCACCTCCTCGTTGTCCGGCCTGCGGGTGGCGGCGTCCAGAAGAAGCTCCTCCGCCTCGCGCGGCGGCACTCCGGCCGCGACGAGGTCGCCGAGCGCCACCATCGCCGCGGTGAGCTGAGCGTCCTTCGGGTTCGCCGCGGCGACCGTCCGAACGATATCCTCTGGAACCTCCCGTCCAAGCACGTCCGCTGTGGCCTTCAGCGAGGTCCGGGTCGCCCGCTTGCCGAGAATCCGGTGAGACTGATCGAGACGGGCCGCGTAGTCCTCCAGAGCGGCCAGCAGGACCGAGGCTTCGACGCCCTTCACCGCCCCCTCCGCGGTTCTCTCCACCAGCAGCTCGGTCGGGAACCCCTCCCACCTCGGCTGCAGGACGAACGCTTCCAGACGAGCTGCATCGGCCGACGCATACGCCGACAGAGCCTCCCCGAGCTCGCCGTCCTGAGCAGCGAGTGGACGGGCGGACGCCACAGCGAGGCAGATCAGAGCGCACGCGCAGGCGAGCCAACGAGCACGTCGGCGCCGGGGAATCGAGCGATTCGGGATTGCTCTCGAGCGCACTCTCATCACGAGAACTCCAGGCTCAGGTGCCGGTCCCCTCGGGGAGGATGGCCAGCACCGCATTGCGGTTCCCGAATCCATCGTCCGAGTACCGCTCCGCATGCGGATCGGTGACCCATCGGGAGCCGTCCAATACGAACATATACTCGTAGACCCCCGGCCGGACCGCCAATCGGGCCGACCAGACGCCGTCTCCATCCTGGTCCTCCAGTTCGATCGGATCCCAGCGGCTGAAGTCGCCGGCGATCGCCACGGAGGACGCCGCGGGCGCCTCCAGGAAGAGCTGCACGTACACGGTGCCATCCTCGGCGGGGCCGGCGGACCTGCCGATCCACGGCAGAGCGAGGGCCGCGGCCAGCAAGGCCAGGACGGCAACGGCGGGGGCCGGCGCGACGCGGATCGTCCGGGGGCTGGTGAGCCAACCCAGCCAACGCCGCCAGCGGGGGTCGTCCGGAGCTCTCACGGCGCTCAGGATGCGGGCCTCCAGCCACGCCGGCGCACCGGACGCGGCCGTTCTGCGCACATCCTCGATGAGCGCGTCCCATGCGGCCGCTTCCTGTTGCAGCTCGGCGGGCAGCAGCTCGGCGGGCAGCTCCCCATCCAGGTACTTCTGGAGCTCTTCTCTCATCTCACGTGATCCCATTTCCCATGACCTTCCCGGCACCGGAAACCCGGATGGCCAGGCTCATTGCATGTAGAAGCCGTCCAGAAGGCGCTGCAGCCCTTCCCGGGCCCGGTGCACCCGCATCTTCAGCGCGGGCACCGAGACCTCGAGGAGCTGCGACATCTCCTGGTACGACCAGCCCTCGACATGTTTCAGGACAAACGCCTCCCGCTGGTCGACGGGCAGGCCGTCCAGCGCCCGGCCCACGCGGTCGCGGATCTCCGCCTGGACGGCCGCGTCGTGCTCACCCCGCGTCTTGGTCTCCAGCTCCCGAACCTCCTCCAGGGGACGTTCGCGTCGCCGCCGGCTCTTCAGTTGGTCCTTGCAGAGGTTCGCGGCGATCCGAAACAACCAACCACCGACACGCTCCGGATCCCGGCAGCTCGCGAGACGGCGGTACCCCCGCACAAAGGTCATCTGCACGATGTCTTCCGCCTCGTCGGCCCTTCCCGTCATGCGCTCGGCGTAACGGAACAGCACGTCCTGGTACCGACGCACCAACACGGCATACTGATCCTCCCGGCCATCGAGCACGGCCCGCACGACCTCAGCGTCGTCGGGAGAACCCTGCTCGGACGGCACGCCGGAGAGCCGTTCCGAGCGGCGCGCTTCGCCGCCTGGCCGCTCGTCGCCGTGTCGGTCTATCGAACGCTCCGTTCCGCCATTAAGACGACCCGGGCGGGGCCGCCGTCACACGTTCAGCCGGGCGACGCCCGTCCGCAGCCTCGATCGGGATCAGATGGATCGCTTCGGGCCGCACTCTCGCCACGACCTCCTCCCCGATCTCCAGGTCCATGGCCTCGAGGTCGCGGACGGGAAGCTCGATCTCGAGCCGGATGCGGTCACCCGGCCCGGACCCCTCGCCCTCCAAGGTGTAGGTCGCACCCCGAAGCTGTCGATCCCGGATGACGATCGGGATGTGGTTCGGCCCGGCCTCCGGCGCCTCCGGGGCACTCCGTCCGACGCTGAACTCCTCGGGACGCACGCAGACGTACACGCGATCGGCCACCCGAAGCCCCCCTCCGTGCCGGGACTCGAGAGCCAGCCCGCCGACCTCGACGCTGATCCTGTCCGCCGCCACGCGTGACACCCTCCCTTCCAGGAGATTCCTCACCCCCACGAACCGGGCCACATCGAAGGTCGCCGGATGGCGAATCACGCTCAGCGGATCGCCGATCTGCTCGATCCGTCCGTCTCCGATGACGGCCATCCGGTCGCCCAGCGCGCAGGCGTCACGCAGCTCGTGCGTCACGTACACCACGCAGAGCCGGAACGCCGCCTGGATGCGCCTCACGTCCCGGTGAAGCCGCTCCCGCATGTTGGTGTCAAGGGACGAGAACGGCTCGTCCAGCAGGAGGATCCTCGGCCGGCGCATGAGGGCCCGCGCCAGGGCTACGCGCTGCTGCTGTCCCCCCGAGAGCTCCGCCGGATATCGGTTCTCGAGCCCCTCCAGGCGAGTGACCCCGAGGAGCTGACGGAAGAACGTCTCGGCGCCCTCGCCGTTCCCGGCGAACATCACGTTCTCGCGAACCGAGAGGTGGGGAAACAGGCTGGGCTCCTGGAACACCAGGCCGACCGGTCGCCCTTCGGGGCGGACGCGGCGGCCTGCCCCGCACACGACGTCACCCGCCAGCACGAGGCGGCCCGAGTCGGGCTCGAGCAGTCCTGCGATCACCCTGAGCAGCGTGCTCTTTCCGGCCCCGGAAGGACCGAAGAGCGCGAGGATCTCCTGGCCGGCCTCCAGATCGGCATCGAGGACGAACTCGCCCAGTCGAACCGAGAATCGAGCCTCGATCAGGGAACCATCCCCCGCCGGCCGCTCTGACGGGGTCGGGATCGTGAGCCGTGGAGCGTCCGGCTCCCGGCGGCCCGGCCCGCGGAGCCGAACCTCCGAGGGTGCGCCTCGCGATCGCGCGGCGAGACGCTGCGCGACCATCAGGATGACCGCGGCCAGCGCCAGGGCCACCAGCGCCACCGGCAGGGCGGCACGGAGCCCCCGGCCGGTGAGCTCCACCCAGAGCTGGACCGGCAGGGATCGGGGATGGTAGGCGAGGACTACGGTGGCCCCGAACTCGCCGGCGGCTCGCATCCAGGCCAGCGCGAGTCCGGCCAGAAGACCGTAGCGGGCCAGCGGCAGCGAGATGCGGCGGAAGACCTCGCCCGGGTCGCGGCCCAGCGTGGCGCCCACCGCTTCGAGGCGCGGATTCACGGCTCGGAACGCCGCCTCAGCGGTCAGGATCACGAACGGCGCCGTGATGAACACCTGGGCCACGATGATGCCACCCACCGCGTTGACGAGCGTCCAGCCCGCCTGCTCCAGCAGGCTGCCGACGAGCCCGCCGGGCCCGTAGACGTTCAGCAGGAGCACGCCGGCCGCCACCGGGGGCAGAACGAGCGGGATCAGCACCAGCGTGCGGACGAGCCAGGAGAGTGGAATCCGCTCGCGCGCCAGCAGGTAGCCGAGCGGGATGCCGCCCAGGGCCGCCAGGAGGGTCGCGACCGTCGCGCTGGCGCCCGATACGGCGACCGCACGGACCAGCCCGGCCCTCTCCACCTGGCGCGCCAGCTCGACGCGATCCACCTCCGGAAGGAACGCGAGGAGGGGGAGGAGGAAGCTGACAAGCAGCGCGGCCGCCAGAATGGCGAAGACGGCCTGCAGCGAGGCCCAGCCTTTGACGCTCCCGCCCGCTTGTCCGGTCATCTCCGGACGATGCTGCGCCGGCTTCTCCGTAGCCACCCCGACTGCCCGCAACGGACCGAGGCAAGCCGTTCCCTCGGGACGAGGCCTCTGGCGCTTTCCAAGAGATCAGGGCGCGAAGGACGTGGAGATCGGGGAGCGACAGCTGCCGAAACGGCGGAACGTCAGGCGCCGGAGCCGGTTCCCGGCCTTCGCACCGGCGCAGGGCGGTGAGCCGCACGCGACGTCCGGCGGGCGGCCAGTGCCGCCCCGCTGGACGATCAGCACGGGAACGCCCCTGTGGCTTCGAGTGAGGTAAGCGACATTACCATAGACACTTGTGGTTCCCGCACGGGCGCGGTAGAGCGCAGCCGGGGCAGCGGGAGCCGTCGCGCTCGCCCCCATCTCGGCGCCAACATACCGCCGAACTCGCCCGCCCTGCGCGGATCGCCGCCCGCAGAGACGGCTCTCCCGGCAGCGGTCGTCGGTCCAGGCATACGGCTTGCTGCCTTGCCCGGATCGACCGAGGCCGCGAGTGCAGGGCCGCATCGGCCGCGAAGCCGCCAGCTGGCGCCGTTCGAGGCCGATTCTGCCCTGCGCGGCGGCATTGCAGCGACATGCTCCGGGCAGCGCTATGCAAAAAAGAGCGACGGACGGCGGGCCCTATTCACTGGTGTTCCTGTCGATCACGGTCATCGTGGGCATCCTGGCGCTCGTGCGCCAGGATGGGACCGTCACGCTCGCCTTGGGGGTCCTGGGCCTGTACGTGCTGCACCTGCTGAGCCTGCGGTCGCAGGTCCGGTCGGCGCGTGCCGCCAACCGGCCAGCGGGGGCGGCGGCAGAGACGGTGCCGCCCGGAAACTCCCCGTTCGGTGCCGAATCGGGACCCGTGCCGTACGATGGTGCGGACGTCGTTGCCGCGCCAACCGGCTCGGTGAGCGGGCTCGAGCAGGCGACAGCAGACCGCCAGATGCCAGCCGGAGATGACCGGGCCTGGATGGTTCAGATCTCCGAATCGGAGGCTGAACCCGAGTTCCTCACTCCCGAAGGTGACGAGGACCAGCCGGACTTCACGGTCCAGAAAGGGGTCTCTTCTGACGTGCCTATCCCAAGAAAGTTCGCCCTCGGTACGGTCGCGATCATCCGACGGGCCCTGGACCCGGAGCAGGTGGCTCGCGTACTCGAGGAGCAGCGGAAGTTCCCGAAGAAGCGCTTCGGTGAGATCGCCGTCGAGCTCGATTACATGACGGAAAGCCAGCTGGAGGAGCTTCTTGCGGCCCAACAGGCCGGACTGTTCACGGACGACGAGATCCAGGAAGCCCGGATGAGCCTGGAGGCCTACCGGCGCAGGGCTGCTTCTCCGGCAACGTAGCCCTCGCCACCGCTTCGTCCCCGCAGCGCCGCGGTCCGCTTGCCCTGCCAGCGTTAGGGGCCAGAAAAGCTCGAAGCGAGAATCCGCGGCAGCCGCTCCGGCCGACCGATCAGGACCCTGACGGGCGCGAACCCATCCTCTGCCAGCACCGCACGACCCTCCTCGCTCAGCAAAAAGGCGATGAAAGCTCCTGCAGCCTTCGGATCCGGGCTGTTCAAGGGGATCGTTGCCGCATACGAGACAGGAGCCCCTCGGAAGGACCGACCATCCGGCCCCCGGTACTCCAGTGCGGCCAGCGTGCTCGCATCGCCTGGATCGCTCTGAGCGAGAGGACCGGGCAGTCGAAGCGCTCGCAGGCCGTGTGCCCTCGCTTCCGCCAGGTAGAAGACGCCCGCATCCAGGCTGCCGGTCTCTACCCTGGCGCTCAGGTGTTCCTCCGGAAAGACCTCCTGTGCCCGCGACGGCCCTCCGAGCAGCGCCGCCGCCAGACCCGGCCTGGTATAGTGGCGCTCGGCCAATTGGAAGAGGAAAAGGGCCCGATATCCCTTCGGATCGAGATCCGGGTCGGTGCGGCCAAGGCGAAACCCGGTCCGCAGTGCGACGTCCGGCCACTCGAGCTTCCCCTCTCGAACCGAGTCGAGGGCCGCCGCGAAACGGCTGGTCGACGAGTAGGCGATCACGACCTCGCTGCGCGCGAACCCGACCGCCCAACCCGGGTCTTCGGGCCCAAGCAGACGCAGCGTGGCGGGATCCGCCGTGATATACGCATCGCGCAGAAACACGCCCTCACGGATGAGATGGGCTCCCGCCACCGATCCCCGCGGGTCGCCCCGGATGGCACGGCCTGCCCTGGCCTCGAACCGCACGGCCAGCTCGTGCATGGTAGCCGTGAGCGACGCGGCATAGGTCACATCGACCGGATCACCCTCGCCGGCCACCTGTCGGCAGGCCGGCAGAACGGCACCGAGGAGGGCGGCGAGGACGAGCCGTCGGACGTTCACGCGCCCCTGCCGCGTACGGCGCGCTCGTAGTCTTCGGACGTGTCGATGTCCACCGGCGCCCGGTCGTCGATCGCCACCGTATGGAAAGGCAGACCTTCGCGGCGGAGAGCCGCGGAGAGCCCCCGATCCCCCTCGCAGCGCAGGAGCAGCGGGAAGAGCGAGCGATCCACCAGGACCGGGTGTCCGGGACGATCGAGGTAGACGGCCCGGACCGCGGTCGAGCCGGTATCCCGCCACTCGTCGATCACGACGCGGACGACGGCCGATGAGACACCGGGTTCGTCCGCCAGGAGGATGACTGCTGCAGCCACGCTCGGATCGTGGATCAGCTCGGCGGCCGCCGTCGCCAGCGACGTGCCGATCCCCTCAGCGTATCTCGGGTTCTCGATGAACCTCGCCGCCTGGTGGCCGAGGGCCTCGCGCACCTGCCTCGCCCGGAAGCCCAGCACGACGAGCACGGGATCGAGCCTGGCCGCAAACGCTGCACGGACGGACGCGCCCACGACCGTGCCGCCGTCGAACGGCAGCAGCAGCTTGTCCCCACCCCCATACCGGGTCGAGGCGCCGGCCGCCAGAACGAGTCCGGCGATACGGCCGCCCGCCGTCACGCCCGACCGTGCGCCACCGCTACGACCTCGGCCAGGATGGCGAGCGCGATCTCCGCGGGCGTTTCAGCGCCGATGTCCAGCCCGACCGGCCCCCGAACCCGCGCGATACTTGCGGCGCCAACGCCCTGCTCGGCTAGCGCCTCGCGTCGCAGGCGCTGCGTGCGCCGTCCGCCGATCTGCCCGACGTAACGACAGCCGGCTTCCAGTGCCGTCTCCAGGGCGGGCACGTCCAGCTTCCGGTCGTGGGCCAGCACGACGACGCTCGCGAAGCGATCGAGCCCGATCTCACCCAGGCCCTCGGCCGGCCAGGCCTCGATCAGCCGGGCAGCGTCGGGGAACCGATCCCGCGTCAGGAAGATGGAGCGGGGATCGACCACGCAGACCTCGAAACCCAGCAAGCTACCCAGGCGGCACAGTGCGGCCGCCGCCTGAGAGGCGCCCACGATGACGAGCCGCGCGGGCGGAAGCAGCGGCTCCACGAAGACGTGGACGGTGCCCTTCGGGCCGGTCAGCTCGAGGATCCCGGCGCACCCCGTGTCCAGCGACGGTCTGGCGCGCTCGATCAGGCGGGCGTCCTCGGGTCCGGAGACAAGCCGGCCGACCGGGGGCGCTCCCTCGACCGCCAGAAGCCTCCGACCCTCGACCCCGCCGGACACTCCGGTCAGCAGAACGGCAGGCTGACCCTGCTCGATTGCCTCGCGGACCGCCCTCCAGGCGGGATCGTCCGCATCGAAGCGCTCGACGAAGACCTCGATCTCGCCACCGCAGGCGAGCCCGACCTCCGCCGCCATCTCGTCGGTGATCCCGTACGTCAAGCGACGGGCCTCCGCTCCGCCCAGGATCTGGCGCAGATGCTCGTGCAGATCTCCCTCGACGCAGCCCGCCGAGACGGAGCCGGCCAGCTCGCCCGCCTCACTGACGGCGAAACGGGCACCCGGCCGGCGGGGAGCGGAGCGCTGTGCCCCGATCAGGGTGGCGAGACCCGCGGCGGTACCATCGCGGGTCCAGCGCTCCAGCGGCTCGAGCACCTCGAGCAGGTCCGTTCTGCTCATGGGTGGCCCCAGGGGTAGCGGCGCGCGGAAGCGTGGCAGGACCCCGGCATCGGGGTGCCTCGGGTCAAACCTCCGCGCTTACGCGGCGGATCTCCGCGGCGAGCGCCGGGACAACCTCGAACAGATCACCGACCACTCCGAAATCCGCGACCGAGAAGATAGGGGCCTCGGCATCGCGGTTGATCGCCACGATCGTCTTCGCGGTGCGCATCCCGGCCAGATGCTGGATCGCTCCGCTGATCCCGATGGCGAAGTACAGGCTGGGCGAGACTACCTTGCCGGTCTGCCCGACCTGTTCCGCGTGGGGACGCCAACCCGCATCCACGACGGCGCGGCTCGCGCCGAGCGTCGCGTCATCCCCCAGCGCGTCCACGAGGTCTTCCAGCATGGACCAGTTCTCGGGATCCTTCATGCCCCGACCGCCGGAAACGACGATGTTCGCCTCCGTGACGTCGAGCGCCACACGGTCTCCGGTCTCGATCCCGGTGACCCTCTGCCGGGCCGGTTCGGAAGCCACCACCACCCGCTCCACGGCGCCGGCGGCCGGTCGCTCGCGCGGACGGAAGACGTTCGGCCGGACACTGATGAGCGCCGGCAACTCGGCAAACGACACGCGTGCCATCGCCTTGCCCGCGTACATCGGCCGGGTCGCTATCGGTCCATCCCCATCCGCTCCCAGGGCAACCACCTCGGTGGCCAGCCCGCGGTCGAGTCGCGCCGCGGCCCGGGGTGCCAGGTCCTTTCCCTGCGCCGAGGCGGGAAAGACGACGGCCGAGTAGGCATCGCGGCCGAGCAGATCCTCGCACATGCGCAGAGCAGCATCCGCAGCGTAGGCCTCGAAGGCGGGATCCTCGGCCACGAACACCCGCTCCGCGCCGTACTGACCGAGCTCTGCCACCCTGTCCGCTGTTCCGGGCGGTCCGAGCAGAAACGCGTCCACGCCTCCACCCAACTCCTCCGCGAGGTCCCGGCCCGCCGTCACCGCCTCACGTGCGACGGCGCGCAGCTCGCCGTGGCGGGTCTCCGCATATACGAGTACTCGTCCCATTCTATCTCACCTCGACTCTATCTCGCCCTCGACCTCTTCGGACTGTCGGTTCCGGCGCGGCGCGGCGATCGTGCGAGCACAGCGATCGTGCGGCCGTGGGGCTCAGATCAGCGCCCGCTCCCGAAGTCGGCGCACGAGTTCCGGCACGGCCTCCGTGCCCTCGCCGATGATCTCGCCTTCCGCCCGCCCCGGCGGCTCCTCGAGGGACGCGATGCGCAGCTTCGGCTCCGCCAGCCTCACCTCCTTGACCTCGAGGGGCTTCTTCTTGGCGGCCATGATTCCCTTCAAGCTGGGATACCGTGGCTCGTTCAAACCCTTCTGCGCCCCGACCACGGCTGGCAGGTCGAACTCGACGACCTCGTGCCCCCCTTCGATCTCCCGATGGGCGACAGCCCGACGGCCGTCGATCGCCAGCGCCACGACGACCGTAACGCATGGAAGTCCGAGCAGCTCGCCGAGCATGGAGGGCACCGCCATGTCGTCGTCGTCGACCGCCTGCTTGCCGCAGAGAACGAGGTCGAACTCGCGGCCTCGGATCTCGTCGGCCAGAGCGCGTGCGATGCCGAGCCCGTCCGTGGACTCCGTCGAGCTGAGCAGAACCGCCTCGTCGGCTCCCATGGCGAGGGCCGTCCGCAGGATCTCGCTCGTCTCCCCCGAGCCTACAGAAAGAACCGTCACCGATCCCTCCCCGGCCGCTTCCTTGAGGCGAATCGCCTCCTCGAGGGCAAACTCGTCGTACGGGTTCATCACGTACTTGACGCCGGCCGGGTCGATCCCGGCGCCGTCCCGAGCAACGCGTATGCGCGCCTCGGTATCGGGGACACGCTTGATGCAGACGATGGACTTCACGTTTCCAGGCGCTCGTGTTCGGGTAGTGTCCGAGTCGGTGGCCGAGAGATCAGCGAATCTGCAGCTCCTCGATCTCATCCGAAGTCAGCGAGTAGAGGCGGTAGGCGACGAGATCGATGAGCTCGTCCGTCACCTGCACCTCGCGGCGGATGCGAGCGTGGTGGCCGTCCCCTGCCACCTTGGCGTTGCGCAGCTCCACGAGCCGGGCGGCGAGCCAGAGCAGGAAGTCATGCGCGACGTCGCGGTGTTCCCGCTTCCGATCCGGCTCTCCGCTCTCCCCGCTCGGCAGGAGGGCGTTGATGAAGGCCAGGAGACCTGGAAACACCATCTCGGTTAGCTCCTGGTCCCCGATCATCTCCTCGTCCGTCGTCTCCTCCCAGCTGAGCTCGTTCCAGTAGAGCTCGCACGCCTCTTCGAACAGATGCCGTCGGGCCGCTGGGCTGGTGTGCCTCACGACGACGTCGCGCGGGCCGACGTTCCGACCGAGGGCGCGGCGCAAGGCACGCAGGCGCTCGAGAACGAGGGTCTCGG
Source organism: Gemmatimonadota bacterium (assembly GCA_020351855.1). GTDB lineage: Bacteria > Gemmatimonadota > Gemmatimonadetes > Palauibacterales > Palauibacteraceae. Next base: position 2,455,804 of record CP070670.1, on the reverse strand, counting down.
CGGCTATCCTCATCGGGCCTTCCGGCAGGATGGGCTCCTGGGGAGCCGAGAGTTGGGTCTCTTCGGACATCGGCTTCTCCTCGCGACATCGATCGAATAAGGGGAGCATAATGGAGCCGCTGACGCGGGAGAACAAGCCGACGCGGCGAGCCTCAAGACCGGGCCAGCCGTCGGAGCAAGGCAAGATTGCGTCGGTCGGTCGCGGCCGGGTCGGAGCCCTTGGGGATCTCGAGCACGCGTGGTACCTGCGCCAGCCTCTCGTCACGCATCAGACTCTCGAAGACCCTCTCGCCGAGCTTGCCCTTCCCGATCTCCGCATGGCGGTCGCGCCGGCTGCCCAGCGCGGCCGCGGAATCATTGCAGTGAATGAGCGCGAGGCGCTCGAGCCCGACGATCTGATCGAACCGGCCCAGCACCGCGTCGTACTCCCCGCGCAGATCGTATCCGGCCGCGTATACGTGTGCGGTGTCCAGGCAGACCCCGATTCGATCGCGTGCCTCCGAGGGCAGGCCGTCGATCAACACGGCGATCTCCTCGAAGGAGCAGCCGAGCGAGCGGCCGCTCCCCGCGGTCGTCTCGAGGAGGACGCGCGTCTTCCCCGGCACGGCGCGCATCGCCTCGGCGACGAGTTCGGCGTTTTGGAAAAGAGCCCGGTCGCGATCGCCACCCGTCGCGTTCCCGGGATGGGTTACGAGAAGCTCCAGGCCCAGAATCTCGCAACGAGCCAGCTCGGCGCGGAAGGCCCGGGCGGACCGAACCCGCAGCCCGGGATCGGGGGAGGCAAGGTTGATCAGGTAACTGTCATGCGAGGCCGCCACGCGGATTCCGGCAGTCTCCCGAGCGGCTCGGAACGCCGCGGCTTCCTCCTCCGTGACGCAACGCTCGGCCCATCGCTGGGGCGCCTTCGTGAACAACTGCAGGGCGTCCGCGCCGATCCTAGCGGCCCGCTCGGGCGCCCGGTGAAGCCCGCCCGCGATCGACACGTGGGCCCCCAGCGGAGGGAGGCCGGCGGAAGGGACGATCGGGGCCCCCATCAGCTCACGGCCAGGCGGAAAACAAAATCCGCGCGGCCATCGTAGAGAAAGCGCGGCGCTGCCTCACACTCGCGCGCTTGCTGGACCGCTCCAAGTTCCTCTAGCATCTGTCGCAGCCGTCCGGTGGCCCGGCGCGGCCGCCGGTGGAGGGGCGAGCGTGGGGACCCGCCGACCGTGAGTCGCGTCGGGTATCGACATCGCAGACAGCATTGCACGGCGCCGGGCGTCTCGCCAGCGGCCGGATGCGGCAGCGCGGCATGGAGGCGACAACCCGAAAGTTGACAATCGGTCGGAGCGGCCGAACATCCAGTGTCGGGTCGGCCGACGGCGATCGGGGCGCATGGCCTCGGTCCCAGCGAGGGGCCGAGTCGAAGGATGAGCAAAGAGAGGAAGCGATGAAACGCGTGTGGTGCGTTCCCGTCATCGGGGCGGCGGCCTTTCTGGCTTCGGCGCTGCCGGCAGCGGCCCAAGAGACCGAACTCACCGCGGCCGCCTCGGATTCCGTCCGCCAGGTCACGTTGGGTGAGGCGATCCGGATCGCGCGGGCCCTCAACCCCGAGCTTCGGATCTCCGAGACGAACATCGATGTGGCGGAGTACAATCGACTGGACGCCTGGGGCAACTTTCTCCCCCGCTTCGATGCCGGGTTCGGTTACTCGAACTCGAGTACGGGCCGGCTAGACCAGACGGGCCAGGCCATCACGACCACCAGCTACTTCTTCCAGCTTACTGGCAGCTACGATCTGTTCGAGGGATTCCGCAAGTTCACGGAACTGAACAGCGCCCAGCTGGACCTGAGCGCCCAGCAGGCCCGCTATCGGCAGGACGAGCTCGGGCTCATTCTGGCCGTGCGGCAGGCCTTCTACGATGCGCTGGCGTTCCGCGACCTCGTGGCCGTCGAGCAGGATCGGGTGGAGCGCCAGCAGCTGCAGCTCGAGTTCGTCACCCAGCAGCTCGAGCTCGGTCGCTCGACGCGCTCCGACGTGCTCCGCTCCCAGGTCGATCTGAACAACGCGCGAATCGCGCTGCTCAATGCGGAGAACCAGCTTCGAGCGAGCACCTTTGCGCTCGGCCGGACGCTCGGTCTCGAAGGTCGCGTCGGGCCGGCGCCCGAGGCCACCCTCGACGCGCTGCCGCTCCAACTGAGCCGGGAGGAGATCTACCGCATCGGTCTCCGGACCGCTCCGGCCGTCGTGAGCGCCGAGGCCAGCGCCGAGGCCGCCGCCTCTCGAGTGTCGACGGCGAAGTCCGCCTACCTGCCGAACCTGAGCTTTCGGGGCGGCTGGGCCTGGGCGAATCAGGACTTCCCGCCCCAGAGCCGCAGCTGGAGCATCGCGCTGACCGGCTCCTATCCCCTGTTCAACGGATTCCAGAGGGAGAGCAACGTCTACCGGGCGCAGGCGGCGGCGGACGCCGCGGCATCGGAGCTGCGGGCCGAGGAGCTGCAGCTCGTCGTGGACCTGGACGCGGCCTACAACGCGATCCAGGTCGCGGTGGCGTCGATCGAGCTGGCCGAGCAGAGCGTCGAGCTGAGCCGTGAGGACCTCAGGGTGAGCTCGGAGCGCTATCGGCTCGGGCTCGCCACGATCCTCGACCTTCAGACCGCTCAGATCGCCGTGTCGCAGGCCGAGGTGGATCTGATCCGCCGCCGGTTCGAGTACCAGATCGGCGTCGCGTCGCTGGAGTCGCTGCTCGGCCGGACCCTGCAGGAGCTGCAGGCCGGCGCTCCCTGACACCGGGCTCCAGCCGACCGACCTGAGAGGGAATGAGGATCCCCGTCGAGTTGTCCAACCACCAGTAGCGGGGCCCTCGGCACGCCGCCGAGATACGGTGACGGTCGACGGTTGAACCTCCGCCTCCCGTGATGGTACCATCCTGCGCCATGCAAGACACGCGCATTCAAGGTCTGTCGATGCTGGCCGCCCTGCTCGCCGCAGCGTGCGGGCAGAGCCCGGCTTCCGAGTCCGTCCCCGAGTTCAGGACGGCCGTCGCGGAGGTGCGCAGGGTCGTCTCCAGCGTCGTGGCGACGGGCACGATCGAGCCGATCCGCGTGATCGACGTCAAGTCACAGGCCTCGGGCGAGATCCTCGAGATCACCGCCGAGCTGGGGGACTTCGTCGAGAGGGGGACGGTGCTCGTTCGGATCAACCCGCGGGACGTCCGCAACGACTTCGAGCAGGCCGAGGCGGACCTGGAGGTGGCGCGCGCCCGCTTTCAGGTGGCCGAGCGCCGGCTGGCGCGGACCCAGGCGCTGCACGACTCCTCCATCGTGACCGCGGAGGAGCTGGAGACGGAGATCCTCGAGCACGCCAACGCCCGGGCCGCCCTCGTGCGCGCTGAAGCGAGTCTGGAGCTCGCGACCGATCGCCTGAACGACGTCGTGGTGCGTGCACCGATCTCGGGCACGGTCGTGGAGCGGCAGATCGAGGAAGGACAGATCGTCACGTCCACCCGCGAGGTGACGGGTGGCACCCTCCTCCTCCGGATGGCCGATCTCTCGGAGGTGCAGGTCCGAACGATGGTCGACGAGACCGACATCGGGAGCATCGATGCCGGGCTCACGGCGGACATCACGGTGGAAGCCTATCCCGACCGGACGTTTCGCGGAAGCGTCCTCAAGGTGGAGCCCCAGGCGGTGATCGAGCAGAGCGTCACGATGTTCGCCGTCCTCACCCGGATCGTGAACGAGCAGAACCTCCTTCGCCCCGGGATGAACGCGGACGTGGAGATCGTCATCGGTCGGCGCGATGAGGCTCTGACCCTCAAGAACGCGGCGATCAAGACCGTCGAGGAGGCCACGCAGCTCGTCGAGGCTCTCGGTCTCGATCCGTCCCTCCTCCAGCAGCGGGTCGAGGTAGCGACGGACGAGCCGGCCAGCGGCCGAGACGAGGCAGGCGAGGGGGGCGAGGCGGCCGGGGAAGGCGAGACGTCGGTGCTGGAGCAGCTCCGCACGATGTCACAGGAGGAGAGGCGAGCGTACTTCCAGAACCTCGAGTCGGGGGAGCGGCAGCGGATCTTCGCGCTGCTGCGCGAGGCCCGCGAACAAGAGGAGCTGGCGAACCGCACGAATCCGGCCCGGCCGCGGCCCGCCTTCGTCTTCACGGAGGACGATGCGGGCACGTTGACACTGCAGCCCGTCACGATCGGGCTGAGCAGCTGGGAGTACACCGAGATCCTGGCGGGACTCGAGGAGGGAGACCAGGTGCTCGAGGTGCCCATGGCGCTCGTGCAGCAGCGGGAGCTCCTGGAGCGGATCCGATCGCGCTCCGGTGTTCCCGGCGTGCAGCGCAGCAACTAGCAGCCCACGGCTCGCGAGGATCACCTTCCGATGCTCCTGCTCGAAACACTCAGAGTGGCGCTCGAGGCCATACGGTCTCACAAGATGCGATCCCTTCTGACGATGCTCGGGATCGTCATCGGCGTGGCCGCGGTCATCGCTATGGTCGCCCTCGGCGAAGGCGCGCAACGCGCCGTGCAGGAGCAGATCTCACAGCTCGGCACGAACGTACTCACGGTGAGACCCGGCCAGCTCTGGTTTCGCGGCGTGCGTTCCGGCGATGCGGCCGAGCTGACGCCCGAGGACGCCGAGGCCGTTCTCCACAGAGCCGCCTCCGTCATAGCGATCGCCCCGGAGATGCGTTCCAGCCTGCAGGTCGAGTGGGGGGCCACGAACGCCAACATGCGAGTCGTCGGCACGAGCCCGCAGTATGCGGACATCAACGGATACGCGGTCGCGCTGGGCCGCTTCTTCGATGATCAGGAGAACGAGGGCCGTCGCCGCGTCGCGGTGCTCGGCGGCGCAATCCCCGCCATGCTGTCCTCCTCGGCCGAGCAGATCGTCGGCCAGCAGATCCGGATACGGAACATCACGTTCGAGGTGGTCGGTGTGCTGGAGGAGAAGGGCAGCTTCAGCTGGTTCAACTACGACGAGCAGGTCTACGTGCCGCTGGAGACGGCCCGCTTCCGGCTCATGGGCACCGATCGCCTCTCCTCCTTCAACGTGGAGGTGGCGGAGGGCACGTCGATGTCCGTCGCGATGAGCCAGATCGAAGAGGTCGTGCGGAGGCAGCACCGGCTGCGAGTGGGAGACGAGAACGACTTCTGGATCCAGAACCGCGCGGAGCTCATGGGAACCCAGGAGGAGACCACGCGCACCTTTTCCTTCCTGTTGGCGGGGATCGCCACCGTAAGCCTGCTGGTCGGGGGCATCGGCATCATGAACATCATGCTGGTGTCGGTAACCGAGCGGACCCGCGAGATCGGGGTCCGCAAGGCAATGGGCGCCACCCGAAGGGCCGTCCTGATGCAGTTCCTGCTCGAAGCGCTCGTCCTGTGCCTCGTGGGCGGGGTGCTCGGCATCGTCGTGGGCGTGACGGGATCGAACCTCCTCGCCGAGCTGGCCAACTGGAACACGGCCGTCTCGGGGAGCGCGATTCTGCTCGCCGTCGTCTTCTCCGCCTCCGTGGGTCTCTTTTTCGGAATCTGGCCGGCGCGGCGCGCCGCGCGGCTGGATCCGATCGTCGCCCTGCGCTACGAATAGCATGAGCGGCCCGAGCGACGAGCGGCGCGCCCTGCCGGACCTGCCCGAGGACGCGCGAATCTGGATCTTCGGCGCGGACCGACTCCTCTCGGGAAGCGAGGCGAGCCGACTGTCCGATTCGGTGGGCCGGTTTCTCGAGGGCTGGGCTGCACACGGTCAGGAGCTAGCGGCAGGCCATGAATGGCTGCACGACCGGTTCCTCGTCATCGCCGTCGATGAGCGGCGAGCGCCGCCCTCGGGCTGCTCGATCGACGCGCTCGTCCGTCACCTGCGCCAGCTGGAGCGCGAGTTCGGTGTGGAGCTCGTGGACGGCTCGGCGGTCTGGTTTCGATCGGACGGGGAGATCCGACGCGTGGGCCGGGAGAAGTTCCGGCAGCTCGCCGCCGAGGGCACCGTGGACGGCGACAGCGTCGTCTTCGATCTGACCGTGCAGCGACTCGGGGAGCTGCGCGCCGGACGCTGGGAGCTGCCGGCGCGCGCCAGCTGGCACGCACGGCTGCTCGGGGGCAGAGGCGACCGAGGTCTAACGCCGCCCGCCTAGGCGGGACGCGGCCACCGCTCTACCCGGGGGCCGACCGTCCGACGGGAAGCTCCATCTGGAGCGAGCTCTCCCGGCCCGGGCCATCCAGATCAAGGTCCGGACGGACGCCGAGGTGGGCGAGAACCAGCCGGTCCTGGGTGGTGAGCAGCACCTGCCGGTCCCGAGCGATCCTGCACAGCACCCGCCACATCTCGCCCGCCCGCTCGGCATCCAGGTGAACGAAGGGATCGTCGACCAGAAGCGGGAGGTTCACGCCCATTCCGGCCAGGAAGTCCGCAGCGCCGAGACGCACGGCAAAAAGCGCGATGTGCAGCTCGCCGTAGCTGAGCGGAGGCGAAGCGAGCGCCAGGGGCCGTCCCCTGTACATGAGGCAGGCGGACCCGAGATCGTCGGGGATCACCAGCGGCCCCATGTCGCCGTCTCCGAGGGTGGACAGGTGTGCCTCGATGCGAGCGACGAGGCGGTCCTGGTCCGTGGCGCGGAACTCCTGGTACGCGTCCTCCAGCAGCGCATGGGCCCGCCGGTACACGCCGGCCTCGCGCCTGGCCGCTTCGAGCTCGACCTCCCGCACCCCCCGCTCGGCGAGGAGCGCCACGGAGCTCTCCTCGGGCCGTCTCACCGCAAGAAGACGCCGCTGCAGCTCCCGGAGCTCCTCCTCGGCAGCCTCCAGCTCGCGGCGGTTCTCCCCCAACCGCTCCCCCACCTCCCGGAGCGCCTCCGGCACGTTCTCCGGAAGATCGCCGATGGCCACCGTGGCCTGCTTCAGCTCCAGGATGGTGGGCGCCAGCCGTTCGTTGCGCTCCCTCGACAGCGCGAGTCCTAGCTCGTCGATCAGGGCCCGCGCCGCTTCCAGGCTAACCGCGTCGTCCCGTCGCTCGATCGGACCGGTCCCCGGGACCTCATCCTCCCGGGCGCCCAGCTCTCGATCGGCACGCCGCGTCGAGTCCTCCAGCCTCCGCGTCGCCTCGGTCACGCGATCGCCCGCCGAACGCCACTCGGCGTGCTCCCGCCGCCTCTCCGCAAGGGTCTCGGGAAGGATCCGGTGCGGATCGGGAAGCCCCTCCAGCTTGGCCGCGATCCGCGCCTCGATCGTCTGGATCTCCGAGTCAGCCGCGACCGCCGCAGCCGCGGCCTCGGTGCGGCGCCGCTGGACATCGAGCCCACGGCGCCCCACGACGAGGAGGGCGACAGCCGCCAAGGCGACCGCGATCCCGGCGAGCCGCACCGCGCCCTGGCCGAGGACCAGAAGGAGTGCCGCGACGAGCCCGATCACGCCGGCGAGCGCGAGCAGGGCTCGGGCGCGGGCCGGCGACGCCGGCGCCGCCCCGGGCCTTTCCGCCTGAGCGGCCCGGGCAGCCTGGGCTGCGCGAAGACGAGGCCACAGACCCTCCTCCAGCCCCGCCAGACGCTCCAGGTAGTCCTCCGGGTACCGGTGCCGATCTACCGCTCCGTGGCGCGAGACCGCCTCGGTCCGTTCGACCGCCTGTCTCAGATCGGCCCCCACCTCTTCGAGCCGCTGGATCCGGTCGCGGATGCCCTTCGCCCGCTCCTCGAGCACCTGAAACCCGGACAGCGCAGCATGATCGGCCTCCAGCCGCCGAGCCTCGCGGCGAAGCTCGTCGATCCGGGCGACGGCCTCGGCGGCCCCTTCCTGGAGTGGCCTCTGCTCGGCCTCGCCCCGCCTCACCCGCGCGATGCGTCCCTGCAGCTCCTCGAGCTCTTCGTCGAGCTGCTCGATCCGGCCCTTCTTCCTCCTGCGACGCTCTCCGCGGCCGATCGATTCCAGCGTGAACTCGTGGTACCGTTCGCGCAGCTCCGACTTGGCGGTCTCCACATCGGCGTGCCCTCCAGCCACGATGGCGAGCAGGTCCGGAGCGAGTGCCGTTTCCAGCATGTGGCCCTGCTGGACGCAGGCCGTCCGCACGTAGTCCGCCAGCTCATCCAGCCCGAAGATCCGCTGCAGCACCTCCCGATACCGACGCTGATCCGCGCTGGCCGGAGCGGCCGGGTTCGCCTCCCCGCCGTAGAGCTCCTCGGCCTTCGGGAGCCTGCCTACCACGACCTGGTGCGTGTCGAAATCCCGCTCGATGGTGATACGGTCCGCGGCATCCCGGAGGGTGAGCAGCGCGCGGAAAGACCCGCCCTTCCAAGGCCGGCGGTGATCCTGCTGTTCCCGCGCCTCCGGCTCCCTGCGATTGAATCCGAACAGCGTCCTCACCAGCGCCTCGACCAGCGTCGACTTGCCGCTCCCGTTGGCGCCGACGATGGTGACCGGTTCGCGCTTCTCCGGGAACCGGTAGGTGCCGTGATGGCAGCCGTAGTCGAGGCGGATCGACTCGAAGCGCGGTCCGTCGCTCATCGCACACCGAGGCTGCGCAGGGCGGCCCGGAGCGCGCGCTCCTCCTCCACTCGCTCGTCCGGATCGTCGGCCTCGCCGATGCGCTGCAGCCCGAGCTTGGCCACGTGACCGGCGACGGTCGGCTCCCGGGCGATCTCGAACAGGCGGCTCGAAGCGTAGAACCGGGTCGCATCATCGAGGCGCACGCAGCCGTACCGCTCCTCGAGATCCACCTGCACCTTCTCCGCATCGAGCGGAAACGCGGGCTCCCCCGTGAGCGTCGCGACCGGTATGCTCTCCTGCGGAGCGAGGCCGCGCAGGAGTTCGGCCACGGCCAGCTCGTCGGGACAGGCGCCCACATCCACTTCACCCAGGCGGATCACCGGGCGCACCCCGGAGGAGCGGTGACGCACCTGGACGGGAGCGCCGGCCTCGAGCTCCACGACGGCATACCCCCTGGGCCCATCCTCTGCGATATCGACGGCCGCGAAGGAGCCCGCATAGCAGGCCCGGTCCGCAGCTCCGAACGCGCCGGGCGGTCGGAAGCGATGGTAGTCGCCGAGCGCGACGTAGTCAGCTTCCAGGGCGGCGAGCTGCTCGAGCGGGAGGCTGAGGGACGAGGGCTCTCCCCAGTGCGGCGCATCGGGCACCGCCCCGTGGAGGAGCACGACGTGCAGGCCCTCGTCGTCCGCGCGATGGAAGGATGGGAGAGGATCCGGCTCGACGGACCGGTCGTAGGCGAGGCCGTACACGAACAGGGGACCGCACTCCGAGCCGACGTCCAGACGCATGGGCGGCCCGAAGAGGGGCTCCGAGAATACGTGGGCGCCGGGAAGCGCGTCCTCGTAGAGCGACGCGTTGAGGGCGGTCGAATCGTGATTCCCCGGGATGGCGACGAGCGGCACGCCCACCTCGCCCAGCCGGCGCGCCACCTCCCGGACGGCCGCGACGATCCGTTCTTCCGGCCGGGGGCCGTCGAACAGATCGCCGCACACGAGCACGGCGTGGACCTCCAGTTCCCGAGCTGCGTCGGGGAGGGTGCGGAAGGCAGCGACGACCTCGCGCCGCCGCTCGTCCGCGATGGAACCGAAGCCGGAGTAGGCGGCGCCGAGGTGAACATCCGCGATGTGAAGCAGTCGAATCAAGTGCGGATCACCATGAGCAGTCGGAAGCAGCCGACGGCGAGGGCGCCCGCGCGCGACCGCGCTCCCGCCTCAATGGCTCGCGCCGGCCAGGCGCGCACCTGCGTACCGGGCGAGCTGCTCCTGTCGGGTGAGGAACACACCGTAGTCGATGATGGCGTACACCGACGAGACGCCGACGGCCAGAATCAGTATCGGAACGTAAGCCGGCCAGTTGATGAGCGCGAGAAGCGTGAGGAGCTGAAAGAAGGTCGTCACCTTGCCCCCCATCCGCGACCGAGGGTGGATATCCCTGCCGACCAGGCGGGTGACGAGATAGGAGCCGCCCGTGAAGACGTCGCGAAGGATCAAAATGACGAAGCCTGCCCAGTCCAGGCGTCCCGAGGGCAGGAAGGAAACGACCCCGAGCAGCACGAAGATCTTGTCGCAGAACGGGTCGAGCAGGACGCCGATCTCCGAGACCGTGCCGCTGATGCGAGCGATGACCCCGTCGAGCAGATCGCTGAGGGCCCCGGCCAGCACGATCATCGCGAGGACCTTCGGATCGTTGGTGACGAGAAAGCCCACGCCGAGCGGGATGCGGCTGAGCGACAAGAGGTTGGAAACGGTTAGGAAGCCGGCATCGTGATGCTCGGACGCCGCGCCGTGCGGGCCGCTCACAGGTAATCCTCGATTGCCGCCGCGAAGGGCAGCGGCTCCAGTTGGAAGACCGACCGGAGCGGGTTCATGCGCCTCCGCAGGATGCTCGCACCGCGAAACATCGCCAGCTGATCCGGGGTGATCGGCTGGGGCAATCCCAAGCGGGCCGCCAGCCAGAGCGCCTGGCGGCTCACGGCATGCGGCAGCTTGAGGATCGGACGGCGTATGCCTGCGGCCCGCGCGACGATTCTGACGATCTTGGCAAACTCGAGACGCTCGGGGCCGCCGATCTCAAACGTCCGTGCCGATACGTCGGAGCGCTCGGTTGCCTGCACGAGGGCATCCGCGACGTCCTCGATGGCGACGGGCTGCAACCTCGATCGGCGCAGGCCGAGAACCGGAAAGACGGGGAGGCGTCTCAGCAGTTCCACAAGCGCCGTCGTGAAGTGGTCGCCCGGTCCGTAAATGACGGAAGGCCTGAAGATGACGAAATCCAGCCCGGAGTCCCGCACCCGCCGCTCGGCCTCGTACTTGGTGCGAAAATACGCCCCTCCCGTCGGGGAAGCTCCCAGAGTGCTAACGAACACGAACCTCTCCACCCCGGCGCGACAGGCCTCGAGGAGAAGGTTCTCCGTACCGCCCACGTGCAGCTCGTCGTATCCCTGATCGCGCTCCGGCCACGCGGTTCCCGCCAGATGAACGACCGCGTCACACCCCGTCGCGGCACCGTGCAGCGAGCCGGCGGCAGTCACGTCGGCCCGAAACCACTCGACACCCTCCTGCCAGGCCGCGACGGGCGGCCGGCGGGCGAGAGCCCGCGGGATGTGATTGCGGCTCAGTAACCGGCGCACGAGGTGCTGTCCGACGAATCCCGTGGCTCCGGCCACGAGGACTCTCCGGGGTCGGCCCAGCCCGGCCAGAAGGGGATCGAGAAGCGGCTCGGTCCGCCGTTCCTCGACCGAGGTCGGCCCCCATGCGAATAGCGGGCCCATGGGAGGACCCGCGCTCGGCTTGTGGATCACGATGGGAGGAAGATCGAGGCCTTCCCCCAGGGGCGCAACCGATCAAGCCCTCCGACGGAACGGGCTTCGGGGGAATGGCCGGCTGGAACTCGGGGCGCCCTACTCGAGCAGAGCGGCCTCCTCGTCCGGGCAGTCGCGCTCGGAATCGGCAGGCGCAGCGGCCCTATCCAGGAGAACGAAATCCTGTACGACGATGTCGGCGGTGGGGATCGTCACGCCGTCCCGCTCGTACGAACCGTACTCGAGACGTCCCTCGACGTAGAGGCGACTGCCCGCTCGCACGTAGCGCACCGCTATCTCCGAGCTCTTGCCCCAGAAGGTGAGGCGATGCCAGTCGGTCTTGCGCTGTCGCTCGCCGTCCTGGCGAAAGTACCGGTCGGTGGCCAGCGAGAGGTGAGCCACGGACGTGCCGGCCTGTGTTTCGCGCAGGTCGGGCTCGGAGCCCGCGTTGCCCACAAGGATGATTCGGTTCACGGATCGTGCCATCGCCATGCTCCTCGTCATGCGTCGAATGCCTACCCTTCGCGGCCGAGCCGCGGCGCCCGACCCGCCGCGCCCATGAGGCGCGATCGGCTCCAGTATGGTCATAGCCGGGTTCCCGCCCACTTTCGGCATGCCACTTCGTGAACCGGCACACCCGCCGTGGGACCGACGTTTGCCCAGTCCCGCCGCGACCGCCAACATCCCTACATGCGCGCGGACAGAAGGCGACCTGCCTGGCCGGATGTGAGGAGAGGAGCACTCCAGGTCGGAGTGCTGACGTTCCTCGCCGGAGCGATCTTTTTCATGGACGAGGCGCGACTCGCCGTCGAGAGCGGGGCGACCCTCGTGCTCCTCGCCGATGAAGCCGGTGAGCTAAGGCCGGGAGCCGCTGTCTGGGTGGCTGGGGTCCACTCCGGAAACGTGACCGGCATCCGCTTCCTCGGCGACGGCGGACGGGCGACTCCCAACCTGGAGATCCGCATCGTTCTGGACCGGGAGGCAGCCCGGGAGCTTCGCAGCGATGCGCGCGCCACGATCAAGCCGTCCGGCTTGCTGGCGCCGCTCGTGATCGACCTGGATCCGGGAAGCCCGGGAGCGTCGCCGTTCGACCGCGGCGACACGCTGCGGGCCGAACTGTCGATCACGACGCGGGCGCTGGAGGCCTTTGGCGACAGCCTCCGGAGGATCGCGGAGGACCTCGGGCCCGTCGCCGAACGCATCCGGCGGGACCTCGCCATTCCCCAGGGGACGCTCGCGAGCCTGTCCCGGGCCGCGGAGACCTTCGCGCAGCTGCGCGCAGATCTCGCGGCGCTGGAGGGCATGGAGGCCCGATCCGGGTCGCTCGGTCGGTTGCTGAGCGACACCGCCGTGGCGAGCGGATTGCGGCGCTCGTCGGATCGGCTCGACACCCTCGCGGCGGCTGCCGCGCGGAGAGACGGGCGAGAGCGCGCCACCGCCGAGCTTCACGCTCTGGGCGAGAGGCTCGAGCGGCTCGGTCTGGAGCTGGACGCCGCGCGGGGCACGGTCGGACGGGCGCTGCATGATCGGGAGATCCAGAACCAGGCCCGTCTGTTCCGGGCCCGCGCCGACTCGGTGCGGGCAGACCTGGCCCGCGCGCCCTTCAGGTGGCTGCGGCTTCGTCTCTTCTAGGCCGGCTTCGCGCGCCGGCAGGCTGACGTCGCCCGCGTGGGGAGCGAAGGGCCGCCCGGCGCGCTCAGCTGTCCGGCGAGGGAGGAAGCCGGCCATGGAAGACGAACTCGACCTTCTCCTTCCTCCTCCCGCCTCGACGTGTCACCACGTGGATCGACTCGACGACATCCATCCGGTCCTCGAGCGCGATGCTGAACTCGGCCGACCCATCAGCCGCCGTGATCCGCGTCCGCACGACCTTGCCGGGCTTGGACTCCGCATGACGGGCCGGGTTGCGGAAGATGGTCAGCCTGGAGCGGCGTCTGCCCCGCCCGAGCCTGCGGGAGATCTTGACCCTGCTCAACCAGTCGGGCTGGTACCCGATGATCCAGAGCTCGCCACGCTGGTCGACCCCGCGAGCTTCACGATTGTGGCGCGCCATCAGCTCCTCCCGGCTTGACCCGTTTCTCGACCGTGGTTATTCATATTTACGAATCCACCCCGCTTCCGCGACCTCTTGATACAATCCTGGATATCCTGACGCGAGCGACGAACCCGCAGCGGGCCTTCAAATCAATTCGGAGTTCTTACCTGTGGACATTGCAGAGCTGAAGTCCAAGTCCATTGCCGACCTTCATCAGATGGCCGAGGAGCTGAGCATTCATAACTACTCCGGCCTCCGGAAGCAGGACCTGATCTTCCGGATCGAGCAGAACCTGCTCGACTCCGACGTGGTGTTGCGAGGCGAGGGCGTGCTGGAGATCCTGCCGGAAGGTTACGGCTTCCTCCGCAGCCAGGACTGGAACTACCTGTACGGCCCCGACGACATCTACGTCTCACCGTCCCAGATCAAGCGGTTCGACATGCGCACCGGGGACACCGTCCTCGGTCAGGTCCGGCCTCCCAAGGAGGGTGAGAAGTACCTTGCCCTTCTGAAGGTCGAGTCAGTGAACGGGGCGGACCCCGAGAAGGCGAAGCACCGGATCGGATTCGACAATCTCCGCCCCCGCTACCCGGAGGAACGCCTGCGGCTCGAGCGCGAGGACGGGGACATCTCGATGCGCATCCTCGACCTCATCGCACCGATCGGGAAGGGACAGCGCAGCCTGATCGTCTCTCCCCCGAAGGCGGGGAAGACGATCCTGCTCCAGAAGGTCGCGAACTCCATCCTGTACAACCACCCGGAATGCAAGCTGATCGTCCTGCTGATCGACGAGCGCCCCGAGGAGGTCACGGACATGGAGGAGAACGTCGCGGCAGAGATCATCGCCTCCACGTTCGACGAGCCGGCCGACCGGCACACCCAGGTGGCGGAGATGGTGCTGGAGAAGGCGAAGCGCCTAGTCGAGTACCAGCATGACGTGGTGATCCTGCTCGACTCGATCACCCGGCTCGCACGCGCCTACAACACCACGGTGCCCCACTCGGGGAAGATCCTTTCCGGAGGCGTGGACGCGAACGCCCTGCACAAGCCCAAGCGCTTCTTCGGCGCGGCCCGCAACATCGAGGAAGGGGGGAGCCTCACCATCTGCGCGACCGCGCTCGTCGACACGGGCAGCCGGATGGACGAGGTGATCTTCGAGGAGTTCAAGGGCACGGGGAACAGCGAGGTCATCCTGGATCGCCAGATCGCGGACAAGCGCATCTACCCTGCCCTCGATCTGAACCGATCGAGCACGCGCAAGGAGGAGCTGCTGCTCACGGATACGGAGCTCCACCGGATGTACCTGCTCCGCAACTTCCTCTCGGACATGCCTCCCGCCGAGGCCGTGCAGTTCTTGATCGAGCGACTGAACCGCACAAAGAACAACCAGGAGTTTCTAGACTCGATGACCGGCGGCGAATAGACGGCCGGAACGGATCGAAAGGGTGTCGGACACCGAACCTCCCCGCGACGTCGACGAGCGATACCAGGCCTCTCTGCTCAGGCACGCCGTTACGGATGTGCAGCCGCTGTATCGCCAACTCCTTCGTCGTCTCAAGATGCGGGACGCGGAAGAGTACAACGAGGCGGTGGGGCGCTACGAGTCCGACGTGGCAGCCGGCGGGCAGGACGTAGATCCGCTACGGAGCTGGGTCGAGTACGGGGCGTGGCTGGCCCAGCTTCTTGCGCCCGGCCGGCTGGTGTCGATCGACCGGGATGGGCGCGCCATCGAACCGGGGGGGACGCCGCCGTTGGGCCCGCTGCTCCTGCACCTGCCGGAGGAGAATGGCGAGCGCGCCATGCCGATCGCGGTTCCCGCCGAGCCGAGCGCGGCGCAGGAGGCGGCTCGGCAGCTGCTGTGCGCCGCGCCGGGCGGCGGCCGTTCCGGCTAGCCCACCTCTACCCGGTTGTTCGATCGATCGGCGTCCAGCAGGACGAAGTGCGGATCGATCTCGATGACGCGCGGGCGGGAGGGCGTGACGAACACGACCGTCTGAATCGGCTCCCGTGACTCCGCCAGCGCGTCCACCGCATCGGCCCGCACCGTGACCGGCATCCAGTTCCTCCCCCGACGCTCGATGATCACGGTCGTGCGCCACGAACCATCGGGAAGCCGCTCGAGCTCGACATCGCGGATGGCGTAGTCCAGGGTCTCGGTGCCGTGCAGCCAGCCGTCGAAGAACCAGTCCAGCGGGCGGCCCGTGACCTCGGCGGCGACGCGGCGTAGATCGACCTCCGTCACGTGACGGAAGCGGTACCTCGCGTAGTACTCGCGCAGCAGGCGCCGGAAGTCCTCTTCGCCCAGCAGCTCCCGAAGCATGCGGAAGACCACGGAGGCCTTGGCGTAAGACATCGCACCGTACATCTGGAAGCTGGAGAAGTCCTTGGCCGGAGTGCTCACCGGCTCGGAGAGCCCGAACCGTTCCAGCCGCTCCAGGCCTTGCATCGTGCCCAGCCAGACGCCGGGACCGGATTCCTGCTCCCGGTGCCAGGTCGTCAGAAAGTCCGCCAGGCCCTCGTCCAGCCAGGCTTCCCGCCATTCGTTGTTCGCCAGGATACCGTGTGCGTACTGGTGCGCGACCTCGTGCAGGATGAGGCCCGCCCCGGCGGAGCCGTTCATCACGAGCATGGGGAACTCCGTGCCGCCTCTCTCGAGCCGCTGGACATTGGTGAGCTGCGGGTATGGGTACGGACCGAAGACCTCCTCCATCCAGCGAAGCGCCTCGGCGGTGCGCTCGAGGACCAGGCCCCCGCCCCAGCTCGCCACGGCCTCGGGACGATAGAGCACGTGCAGCGCCACGTCGCCGCCGGCCTCCGGTTTCGTCCGTCCAACGAGGGCGCCCTCGTAACGGAACTCCGGATCGACACTCCAGGCAAAGTGGTGCACCTGTTCGGCGTAGAAGCGCACGCGCTTGCGCCCGGGCGCCGTCGAGGGTCGAAGCGGACCGGGTGACTCCCGCTCCGGCGCCGGGCCGTAGAAGGAGCGCCGGTCGACAGCCCCTTCGGCAGCCCTCCCGCTGACCCTCGCAGCGGCCCGTTCCCACCCTGGATCGCCGGAGAGCGGGACACCGGTGGCGGCGATCACCTGGTCCCCGGCGAGCTCCAGTGTCACATCGTACGTGGCGAACTCACCATAGAACTCCCCCTGCGGATAGAGCGGGTGTGATTGCCAGCCGCCCCTCTCGTAGACGGCGATCCGGGGGTACCACTGGGCAAAGTCATAGTGCCGTCCCTTCCGACATTGCCGCCGGCACAGCGTCGACGGGCGCGCCTCCCACCGAAGCCCGACCTCGATCACGCCTCCGGGAGGGAGAGGAGACGGCAGCAGGAGCTCGACCACCGTCGAGTCCGGAGCGACCGGGTAACGCTGCGCGAGCGGGCGGCCGGCGACCTCTGCGCCGAGCAGGCGCTCGTATCCGGTCTCGGATGGGTCCAGGGCCTGAAAGTCGTACTCGGGTCGTGTCTCGTTGCGGGCCCAGAGGCTGTTGGGCCGGAAGGCGTTCAGGTGAAGGTGAAAATGGAGCGCCCGCAGCGTGTCGGGCGAACGGTTGGTGTACTCCAGGAGGCCAGCCGCCCGCAGCAGCTGCTCGTCCTCGTCGAGCATGGCCTCGATCGTGTACCGAACGCCCTGCCGGTACTCCGGGGCGGGCCGGGGCCCGACCTCGCTGCGAGGCTCGCCGGAACCCGGCAGAAGGATCAGCAGCAGAAAGAGGGCCAGACCCCTTCGCGCGATCCCGATGACGGTGCCGTCACGAGCACCGGCCGCGCGGTCGCCGCGGCCGCTGCTACTCGGAATTCGCAGATCTCCTCTTCAGGCGCTCCAGCTCCGCCACATCCTTCCGCCGGTAGGCCTCGTTCGCCTTGGCCATCAGCTCGTTGCGACCCGCTCGATCCGCCGAGACGGCCCGATCGGGATGGAGATCCCGGGCTGCGCTGCGAAAGGCATCCTTCAGCGCCCGCCTCTGCCGCCGATCCTCCTCGGACACGACGTCGGCGAGATGTCGGCCCTGGACGAACTCGTCCGTCCAGGTCACCGGCAGCGCCATCACGGGCGACGAGCTGCGGCGGAGCACGCGCTCCGTGTGACTGCCCCGCAGCGCGTCGATGAGGACGTCGCGTCCGTCGGTGGTCATGACGATGAGGTTGGCCGACAGGCGATCCGCCTCGGCAACGATCTGGTCGACCGGATCTCCCTGCCGCACCTCGCTTCGCCACTCGATGTTCGGCTCATCCGGCAGGGACACCTCCGGCACGCCATTCGTGTCGCCGACGTGCAGGAGCGTGATCTCCAACGCTGATCCGAAAACACGCCCGGCCCGCGCGGCGAACTCGATGGATGGCTGGGGACTCGGCTTGTGCGCGATCGGCACGAGAATGCGCTGCAGATCGAGATGACCATTGCCGAGCGACACGAAGCCCCGTCCGCGGCCCGGCACGAAGAGCGACATCGCGGTCGAGTGCCGCGCGACGTTCTGCGACACGGACTTCTTGAGCCAGTTGACGGGGCCCTTCCGCCCTCGGGTCGCTAGCACGATCAGATCCGCCGGGTGCCTCTCCATGTAGCCCAGGCAGGCCGCGAGGGGATCCCGCTCCTTGGACACCACCTTCTTCACTCGCACCGAGAGCTGGTCGAATACGGCGGAGCGGTGGCTGCCCGGCTCGAGCATTCCCCAGCGCTCGAGGGTGCCGCGCACGGAAGGAAAGCTTTCCCAGCTGCGCGAGCGGTCCCCCCCGGCGTGGAGCAGAGTCAGGCTCGTCTTCCTGATCAGAGCAATGGCCAGCGCGTGGGCGAACGCCTGCTGGCTCTCCGCGGAGAAGTCCGTCGGGTGCAGGACCGACTTGACCAGCGGCAGGTCATAACGAACGGCCACCTCGGTGCTCCTTCCTTCTCATCCCGTGCGACTGGCGCCTCGACAGGGCGCGACGACCACCTGCGTTCGGCGCGACCCGTGCGCCGCCCTCATTACGGCTCCGAACCGGTCGCGGCAAGGGCCACACGATCGAGCGAGCCCGCCATGAGATTTGCGTGGGGTCGGACCGGGCGCTATACCGAAAGTGAACCGAAGGCAACCGTCACCCCCACGCCGAGCCAAGAAACGTGGTCAAACCCTCCCTGCAGCAGGAACGAATCCTCCCCCGGTTCATCGAGCAGGAGATGCGGGATTCCTTCATCGACTACTCGATGAGCGTGATCGTGCAGCGCGCTCTCCCCGATGCTCGCGACGGGCTCAAGCCCGTTCATCGGCGAATCCTGTACGCGATGCACGAGCTGGGCCTGCGACCGGACCGTCCGTACAAGAAGAGCGCGACGGTGGTCGGCGATGTTCTCGGGAAGTACCACCCGCACGGGGACAGTGCCGTCTACGACACGATCGTCCGGATGGTGCAGGAGTTCTCCCTCCGCTATCCGCTGCTCGATGGCCAGGGCAACTTCGGTTCGCTCGACGGGGACAGCGCCGCGGCCTACCGCTACACGGAGGTCCGGCTGGCACCGATCGCGCTCGAGCTGCTATCCGAGATCGAGCTCGACACCGCACAATGGCGGCCAAACTTCGACGGGCGGCTCGAGGAGCCGGAGACGCTGCCGGCGCGGCTTCCGCATCTGCTGCTGAACGGCTCGGACGGCATCGCCGTCGGAATGGCAACCAAGATCCCGCCGCACAACCTGAGCGAACTGCTCGCCGCCACCGAACTTCTGGTGTCTCGTCCGGACTGCGAGCCGGGTGATCTTCTCCGCTTCGTGCAGGGTCCGGACTTCCCGACCGGCGGCTACATCTGGGGACGGGACGGGATCCGGCAGGCGTACGAGACGGGGCGAGGCCTGATCGAGATGAGGGCCCGCATGCACGTGGAGGAAGGCGCGTACGGCAAGAGCCTGCTGGTGATCACGGAGATGCCCTACCAGGTGAACAAGACGCGGGTCATAGAGCAGATCACGAAGATGGTCAAGCAGGGTCGCTCCGATGCGGTGAGCGACCTCCGTGACGAATCGGACCGCGACGGCGTGCGCCTCGTCATCGAGCTCAAGCGGGATGCGGATCCGCGAAAGGTGATCGAGACGCTGTTCAAGAAGACGCAGCTGCGTACGACGTTCGGGGTCATCATGCTCGCGCTGAGGGACGGGCGTCCCGTCGAGATGAACCTGAAGGAGGTCCTGCAGTCGTTCATCGACTTCCGGCTCGATGTGATCCGCCGGCGCGCCACCTTCCAGCTGAAGCAGTCGGAGGAGCGCGCCCACATCGTGCGCGGACTGCTCATCGCCTTGCGGGAGATCGACCGGGTGATCGAGATCATCCGGGGATCCCGCGACGCGGGCTCCGCATCGAACAAGCTGAGAAGGGAGCTCAGGCTCACCGAGCCGCAGGCCGAGGCCATCCTCGCCATGCGCCTCGCCCGGCTCACGGCCCTGGAGCAACGCAAGCTCGGTTCCGAGCTGGAGGAGTTGGGAAGGCGGATCGAGGAGCTGCGCCTGCTCGTGGAGGATGAGGAGGTGCGGAAGAGCCATGTGCGGGGCGAGTTGGCCGATCTGGCCAGCCGGTACGGGGATGTGCGGCGGACGGAGATCCTGGACGGTGGACGGTTCCCGCTGCCCTCCGGAGGCGCCTCCGGGGCCGTGCTCGTCCTGGTCAGCCGGCTGGGCTTCGTGAAGGCGCTGCCGCTCCGAGCGGGCGCGGGCCTCTCCGGGGCGGAGGCCCTGGAGAGCCGGTCGGGCGATTTCGCCCGCCATGCCTTTCTCTGCCGCGGCGAGGACCATTTGCTCGTCGTCACGGCCTCTGGAGCAGCCCACACGCTGCGGGTCTCCGAGCTCCCGCTCGACACCCGAAGCTCGCGCGGCCGTTCGCTGACCGAGGTCGTCGATCTGAAGAAGGGCGACCGCGTGGTGGCGGTCACGCCCGTGGACGACTGGGCGAACGGCTACCTGGTCACCGTCACGCGCCAGGGACAGCTCAAGCGGACCGCGCTCGGGGAGTACGCCAACGCGCGCGCTGGCGGGATCATCGCGACGGGATTGTCGGAGGACGACGAGGTGGTCTCGGCTCTGGTCACCGAGGGACAGGGCGAGCTGGTGCTGGCTACCCGCCTCGGTCAGGTGATCCGGTTTCCCGAGCGCGACGCGCGGCCGATGGGGCGCGCCGCCCGGGGCGTCCGTGCCATCGATCTAGCGGACGGCGACGCCGTGGTCGCCGCGCTGGCCCCTCGCCGCGACGCGAGCTTCGGCCTTGCCACCCGGCGTGGCCATGCCAAGCGGGTTCCGCTCACCGAGCTGCGATCCCAGTCGCGCGCCGGGAAGGGAGTGGCCGTGCTGGCGGACCTGCACAAAGCCGGCGAGATCGTGGGCTTCGTGGAGCTCCATGGGAACGATCGCCTCGCCTGGGAGCTCGAGTCCGGCGAGCTCGTGTTCACCGACGGAGACGATCTCAAGCCGCGCGGGCGACGCGATGCCAGCCTTCTGGTCCTGCGCGACATGGCGCAGGGAGGCTTCGTTCGAGCTTTATTCCCCGCCGCCGGGCCCCAGGCCGCCGAGGCGGAGCGGAGCAGCGTGCGCGCGGGGGAGCGGCGCGACGCTTCACCGGACGGAGACGGACCTGCGACTTCGGCGGCGACCGGCGAGACCTCCAGCCCGGAAGGCGGCGAGGTCCAGGCGGAGTTGGGACTCGGCAGCGAGCGGTGATGGAGCGCCCCGCCGGGCTCGGAACTCCGCCACGATACGTTGTTTTGGAGCCGGTCGGTGCCTATTCTTTTCCCGGCAGCCGGGGCGTGCCGGAGCCGCAGTGACGTAGCCCACACGCCCTCGAAACGAGTCGGCGATCGAAGAGCCAGGTGATGGTGACCGGAATCTCACCGCATCGGCGCATTGGTGCGTACGCCCTTCTGGCGGCGGCCGCCGCTTTCTGTCCGACCGCGCGGGTGAGCGGCCAGGAAGTCCGGGATGCCACCGTCCCGGAGACGGTCCAGCGCCCGGCCGTCGAGGGCCGGCGTATCGCAGAGCAGAACTTCGCCCTCCGATACGCGCTCGAGGCCCTCCAGCGCGTGAAGCCGGAGCCCGGGCGGGTCAACCTGTACGTCACCGACCGGCGGGAGGACGATCTGTGGCGGGTCTACTTCGGCTCGCTCGACTTCACCAGCCAGCGCTTCATGGTCGCCTACGAGGCCGTCCAGGCGACGCCGGGGAGCAGGGAATTCGTCGTGACGAGCCATCCGCGGGACAAGCCCGCGGACGAGTTCGTCTCAAGAGCCGCGCTGGCCCTGATCACCGCGCTCAACGCGTTCGAGCCGCCGAAGATCACCTTTTATCCGCACGTGTTCCGCGAGAGCGACGGCCGCTGGGTGACCTACTTCCTACCGGACCTCGTCCCGCCGGGAAGCATGCCCCAGCAGGTCGACTCGCGCGTCGTCGTGTCGCCCGACGCACGGAGCGTCCTCGAGTCTACGCGCTTCTACGCCCGGATCAGCTTCAGCATGGGGTTCAACGGCGAGACGGGCGCGGCGGCGCGTCGCGAGGAGCGCGAGCGTGCCGCCATCGAATCGTTCGTGCACTACTACGTTCCGAGAATGGCGGCCCAACCGATCCTTGCACCGGTGGCGCTCCTGCTCAACCTCTATACGTGCTCGCTCACCCCGCGCCAGCTGGCGCCCGCCTGCTACCGCTGATCGCGGCCCGGGTCCGTGGACCCGCCGCACCGCAATCCGACCTCAGCCGAGCTCCGTAGGGACCGCGCCCGACAGTCGTGCCTCGAACTCCTCCGCGGTGACGAAGGCCTCAAGATCGAGCTCGAAGTCGGGCCGCTCCGCCGGCTCCAGCTTCTCGAGCAGCTCCCTTACCTCGCGCGGCGAGAGGCCCAGTTCCGCCAGCTCGGCAGACCCCAGCGCGATATCGGCGCGGGCGCCGATGCGGCCGTCGCGAACCACGAGGAGACGACGCAGGGTCTCCAGCTCGCCGTGACTGAAGCGGCTGCCGCACACCTCGTAGTCGATCCAGGCCTCGTAGCTCAAGGGCGCGACGCGCTTCAGCATCCCGGCCATGGCTCGGCCGTATTGCTGAATCTCCCACTGAGCGTGCCGATGGACGCGCAGCGTAAGGAAGTGGATGAGGTTGTGGAGGTCGATCTTCCAGTACCACTGCGTGTACGTGGATAGCGGCAAGTCGATGCGGGCCAGCTCGCGGGCCACGTCCTCGGCCAGCAGCCATTCGTAGGCCTCCGCCGCCGCCGCGCGCGCCTCCTCCCAGCGCTCGAGTGCCAGCCGGTAGATCTCCTCTGAAACGGCCGCCGCCTCCCTGCCCTGCCGGTTCGCTTCCGTCTGCGGAGCCACTTGACGCCAGTCGGGACGGTAGAAGAGCAGCGGCATCAGACTGTACCGGCCACTGTACTCGTTGATCGACGCCGTTCGATGGCGCACCCACTGACGGGCCACGAAGATCGGCATCGCGCAGTGGAACTTGAGCTCCACCATCTCGCTGGGGGTCGTGTGGAGGTGACGTCGCAAGTAGCGGATCAGACCCCGGGTCTGGCTCCGCTTCCGCGTCCCGTAGCCGTAGCTGACGCGGGCCGCGCGCTCGATGCTATCATCCGACCCCATGTAGTCGATCAGGGCGACGAAGCCGTGGTCGAGCACGGGGTGATACAGCCCCAGAATCTCCTCGGCGGCGGGTACGGTGGGCCGCTTCGTCTCCACTCAGACGTCCAGGTTGCGAACGTAGCGGGCGTTCTTCTCGATGAACTCCCGGCGAGGTTCGACGTCCTCGCCCATCAGCCTCTCGAACAGCAGAGAGGCCTCGGTGGCCTCGTCGATCGTGACGCGCAGGAGCGTGCGCTTCTCCGGGTTCATGGTCGTATCCCAGAGCTGGTCCGCGTTCATCTCGCCCAGTCCTTTGTAGCGCTGCACGTTCACCGTGCCTGCCGTTCCGTCCAGCTTCGCCAGGATCTCCTCCCGCTCCGCATCCGAGTAGCAGTAGAACTCCTGCTTGCCCTTCTGGATGCGGTAGAGCGGCGGCTGGGCAATGTAGACGTAGCCGGCCTCGATCAGCTCTTTCATCTGGCGGAAGAAGAAGGTGAGCAACAGGGTCCGGATGTGGGCTCCGTCAACGTCCGCGTCCGTCATGACGATCGTCTTCTGATAACGGGCTTGCGCAAGATCGAAGTCGTCGCCGATACCGGTGCCGATCGCGGTGATGATCGCCCGGATCTCCTCGTTCGACAGTACCTTGTCGATCCGCGCCTTCTCGACGTTCAGGATCTTGCCCCGCAGGGGAAGGATCGCCTGGAACTTGCGGTCCCGTCCCTGTTTCGCGGTTCCACCGGCCGAGTCTCCCTCGACCAGATACAGCTCGGAGATCGAGGCATCGGTGATCGAGCAGTCAGCCAGCTTCCCCGGTAGGATGCCGGTTTCCAGGGCGGAGCGCTTGCGGGTCAGATCCCGCGCCTTTCTTGCGGCATCGCGCGCCCTCGCCGCCTGAACAGCCTTCTCGATCACTGACCGGCCGGCGGCCGGGTGTTCTTCGAGCCACGTGTAAAGCTTTTCGTTCACTAGGCTCTCGACGATGCCCCTCACCTCGCTGTTCCCCAGCTTCGTCTTGGTCTGTCCCTCGAACTGGGGTTCGAGAACCTTGACCGAGAGGATCGCCGTGAGCCCCTCCCGCACATCGTCGCC
>CP070670.1:2412599-2431763 GCA_020351855.1 Gemmatimonadota bacterium | reverse complement strand
TTGCCAAACACCTCGTGCAGCCGACCCGGACGGCGAACCGGGAACAGTTCCGTCACACCGCAGCGCGACCGCCGTCCCTATTTGGCCTTGCTCCCGGTGGGGTTTGTCGTGCCGTCGCGGTCTCCAGCGGCGCGGTGGGCTCTTACCCCACCCTTTCACCCTTGCCTGTGCGGCGTAGCCGCCATCGGCGGTCTGCTCTCTGTGACACTTTCCGTCGCCTCGCGGCGCCCGGGCGTTACCCGGCACCGTGCCCTGCGGAGCCCGGACTTTCCTCGAGCCGTGTCGCGCGCGCATCGCTCGCGACCGGCCCGCGATCTCCTGCCCCTCCGCTCACTCCTGGTACCGCGGCGCCCGGCAGATGGTTTCCCTCGGCGCCGAGCATGACCTTCCTCTCTACGCCGCCCATCCATGCGGGCGCGTACTGTCTCAAGAGGCTTGAGGAGCATAAGTTAGGTGTGCGGGTATTCGCTCTTTTCGGGTAGCCGGACCGTTCCGGTGCGCTGCCTTCAGAGAATTGTGTCCTCCGTCGGCAGGAAGCGCCGGAGCGCCGGGGTCTCGTCACGGTCGATGCTGCCGAGCCGTGGCAATGACCCGCAAACTTCAGCGGCAGTTCGTGAGCGGGCGCTTGGAGAGGTTGGAGGTGCCGGCCTTCGCTCGGCGCGAGGTGGAAGCCACGTGAGGCACTCGAGCTGGTGGCTCGGGGCTGTGGTCGCGCTGTCGCTCGCCGCGTGCACGGACAGCCAGACCGGAACGACGCAACCAGGCGTCGGCCCGGCGCGCCTTGAGGCCCTTTCGGCCGCGGTGGACACGGTCGAGATGGGAGCCGAGATCGACCCGCCCATCGCCGTGCGTGTGCTCTCGGCGACCGGGGAAACCGTCGAGGGCATCCCGGTCCGCTTCCTTCTCGAATCCGGTCCCGGCCGCGTCTTCCCCAGCCTGGCCGTCTCGGACGAGTCGGGCGTGGCCGAGGCGTTTTTCGAAGCGGCCGGCGAGGCGGATGAGAGCCGCGTCCGCGCCGACATCCCGAGCGCCAGCAACGTCGAGGCCGTCACGTTCGACGTCGTCACCGTGCCCTCTGCTTTCGTCGATCTGGTCGCGGCGGAGGGGAACGGTCAGGTAGCGGAGATCCAGTCGCAACTTCCCCTGCCGTTCGCGATCACCGCGTGGGTGGGCGAGGGCGTGCCCGCCTCCGGCATCGCGATCGCCTGGGCGGTGGAAAGCCCGCTGGGCGGCATCCGGCTCAGCGCCGACACGACCTTCACGGACGAAGAGGGCCGGGCGGAGACCCTGCTGACCCTGGGCACCGAAACGGGCGAGGTAACCGTGTCGGCCCAGGCGACGCGCGGGACGGCGTCGGACACCATCCGCTTCACGGCCACGGCCCGGGCCGTCCTGGAGACCGGCGTCGTCATCGACTTCGTGGATCCGCTTCCGCTCGAGGCGGGCGAGGAGGCGTCTCTCTTCGGAGCCGGTTTCAGCGAGGTGGTTGAGGAGAACGAGGTCCGCGTGGAGGGAACCGCCGCGCAGATCGTGTCCGCGACGCCGGGCGAGATCCGCTTCATCGTGCCTCCGTTTCTCGACCGCTGCCTGCCCGAGCGCGAGGTCGGGATCCGCGCGCTCGTCCGCGGCGAGGCAAGCAACGGCCAGCTGATACGCCTCCTGCCCGTCCAGCCCTCGCTGGAGCTCGCCGTAGGCCAGTCGAGCCTTCTCAGGGGCGAGGAAGCGCTTTGCGTGCAGATCCCGCCGGCCACGCAGCGGGCCGACTACGTCTTCCATGTGCAGAGCGCCGACCGGTCTCCGGCGCAGATCGCTTCGATCCGGATGGGAATCCGTGTGCCCGGTGAAAGCGAGCTCGGTTCGGCTCAGCGGCTTGTTTCGGAGGTCGCGCCGATCGACGGAGCCGGATCGCTGGCCGGTGCGGCGTTCGTGTCATCCTCCGCGCTGGTGGAGCTGGTCGAGCGGGGCGCACAGCCGCTCCGCGCCGTCCGGCCCGATGTCCGTCCCTCGGTGGTGGCTGCCGACGTGGCAGAGGGAGACGTGCTCCCGCTTCGCTTCGCGGTGGGCTCCGATCTCACCGTCTCCTGCGAGGCGCCGGCCCGAATCATCGACGGCATCGTTCGAGCGGTCGGCGAGCGGGTGATCCTCGTCGAGGACCCCTCGGCACCGGCGGCCGGCTTCGCCCAGGCCGACTGGCAGCTGCTGCGCGACGAGTTCGATGCGGCGGTTTACCCGACGGAGGAGGCCTACTTCGGCGATGCCGCCGACCTCGACGGAAACGGCAGGATCGTGCTGGCCTTCACTCCCGAGGTGAACCGGCTGTCGCCGCCCGGGGGCGGTCGAGTCAACGGCTTCTTCCTGCTCAGTGACCTGGCGGCGAGCGGGCGGCCGGGCGGCGGCGTGGCCGGAGAGGGAGAGGCGACCTGTCCGACGAGCAACGAGGGAGAGATCCTCTACATCGGCGTGGCGGATCCGGACGGGGCCTTCGGCAGCCCGTTCACGAAGGCGCAGGCGCTGCGAGCCGCCCGCCGGACCGCCGCGCACGAGCTCCAGCACCTGCTGGGCGCCCAGCAGCGAGTCGTGTTCGGGGGCGGCGAGTTCGCCTCGGTGGAAGACAGCTGGCTCGATGAAGGGCTCTCCCATCTGGCGGAGGAGCTGGTGGGCCTGCGTCTCATGGAGCTGCCCGGCGGACGGAACCTCACCTTCGACCAGATCGCGGGCCAGCGGGATCTTCTGGACATCTTCAACATCTATCACCTACCGAACTTCTTCAGCCTGGGGCTCTTCATGAGCGCTCCCGGGATCGCCCCCGTCCTCGCACCGGTCGACCCGGGAGGGCTCGGGAGCGAGCAGATGCGCGGCTTCGGGCTCTTCTTCCTGCGCTGGCTCCTCGACCTTCGGGGAGGCGACGACCCGGCCGGCTTCATCCGGGCGATCGCCGGAGGCGGGGGCGGGCAGCGACAGGGCATCGCCAACATCGAGAACGTCAGTGGCCGCGCCTGGGAGGACCTGGTCGCCGAGTTCGCGATGGCGCTGGCTGTGGACGACACGGGCGTGACCGGGCTGGCGGACGCGTTCCAGATCGCGACCTGGGACCTCCGGGAGGTCTTTGCCGCCCTGAGCGAGAACCCGACGGCGGGGCGCCGATTCAGGGTCCCCTACCCCCTGGCGCTCACCCCGCTCGGTTTCGAGACCCGTGCCCTCGATTTCGATCTGAACGCCTCGACGGAGGCCCACTTCTCGCTGCAGGGCCGACCGGACGCCCCGGCGGTGGCGATCGAGCTGTTCGGGCAGGAAGGCGAGCCCCTTCCGGCGACCTCCCGCGCCCAGATTCTGATCCTTCGCACACGCTGATCGGCGGGCCGGACTGGACAAGCGGACCCGCAGGCCGAAACTTCCCGCTCCCTCTGCTCGTCATCGAGACCGATGAGAAGGACGGCAATGCACAGGCTCTCTCGCCTCGCCCTCGTTTCGGGTGCCTGCCTCGCGCTGGCCCCGTCGTTCGCGAACGCGCAGGACCTGCCCGAGATCGCCGGGCGGGAGGAGCGGGAGCGGACCCGGAGCGTCGGGGTGGTCAGCGGCTATTTCGGCGTCCTGGCGCCGCTTGCCGACCTGACGGATGACCCGGAGACCTTCGGAACGGCTGTGAGCGTCTCGATCGGCGTCGGCGGGGAGTTCGACTACTTCCTGAAGAACGGACTCGGCTTCGGCCTCTTCGGGCTTTACGCGCCAGCCGAGCTGACGATCGTCCCGGAGGACGTCCCGATCGCCACGCCACCCGAACTCGGCGACGCGAAGTGGAGCACGATCACGGCCAACCTCCTCTACCGCGTCGACCTGAAAGGGCCGGCCGGCATGGTCGAGCCTTACGTCCTGGTGGGCGGCGGGATCCGTAACCTGGACGTCGATCCGATCGCCGCCCCACAGGCCGTCGACAAGACGAACGGGGTTCTCAATTTCGGGGCCGGCAGCTTCGTGCTCGTCGCGAAGCACTGGGCCATCCGCCTGGACCTGCGCGGGTACGTGTCTCCGTTCAGCGTCGAGGCGACAGACAGCACGGCGACCCAGTTCGATACGAGCATCCTGTTCGGCATCTCGTACGGGTTCCCGTAACCTATCGGTCTTCAGGCCGCCGCAGCCGCATTAATTCCGACCACGAGCAAGGAGCCGGGCCACGTGCGTACACTGACCATGACGACCTTTGCCATTCTGCTGGCGGCCTGTTCGGCCTCCACCTCCCAGGAGCCGCCGGCCGGGGCCTTACCCGATCGACCGGCGGACACCTCTTCGTCTGCCGCTGAGGCACCGGTACCCGAAGCGACCGGGACGCCCGACGGCAGGCCGGGGGATCCGAACCCGCACATCCCCGGAGACATGGCCGCCTCGGCTCGCGTAGCGGAGATTCGGATCTCCCCCTCTCCCGTGGTCATAGCGCGGGGCGAGCAGACGCTCGTCCAGGGCGTCCTCCTGGACGGGTCCGGAACCCGGGTCGCTGGGGCACGCTGGGCCGTGCTCGTGCCGAACGGTCTCGAGGTGGAATCGATCAAGGACAGCGTCCCTGACGCGTATCTGTTCTCCGGTGCGCGGCCCGGACGGTACGAGGTGCCGGTCTCCCTGCCGAGGGTCGTCGGAGGCGCCATCGAGTGGAACCGCATCGCGAGCTTCCCTGTCCTCGTGAAGGACTGGCCCGTGGCCCGCATCGACCTCGAGCCCATGCCCTACGGCGCCTACGCCGGCAGCGTTTTCGGGCTCGAGGCGCGCGCCATCACGACGCGCGGCACGGTGCACGAGACCGCGGAGGTGGAATGGTCGAGCTCCGATCCGGAGGTCGTATCGGTGACTCGCGACGGAATCGCGACCTTCCGGACTTCCGGCGACGCCGTGCTCACGGCCTCGGCTGAGGGGATCGACGGGTCGCTCGCCGTGCGGGTGCAGCCGAACCCGGTGCGCTCGGTGGAGCTCGAGGCGAGCCGCAGCGAAGTGCGGACCGGCGACGTGGTGCACCTGCGGACGATGGTGTCGGGCGATGCAAACCGCCGCCTGACCGATGTCAGGGTCGACTACTCGATCTCGATGGTGCAGGGCACGCCGGACGGCGCGGAGATCTTCGAGGATGGGACGTTCGTGGCCAACGCGCCGGGGATCTACGGCGTGATGGCCACGGCCGGGGGACGGTCGGCCACCGTCATTCTGAGGGCGGCGCCGCGGGACGTCCGCCGTCCCGCCCGGTTGGTCGGCCGCGGGCCCGTGGCGCACGTGACGACCAGCGATCTGTGGGTGTTCGAGGGCCGGGACGGGCGCGACTACGCCTATACCGGCACGCACGCGCAGGGCGGCGGGGAGCGCATGTACGCCTGGGACGTGACCGACCCCGCGTCCCCCGTGCTGACGGATTCGGTGGTCGTGGACGCGAGGGTGGTGAACGACGTCAAGGTCAGCGACGACGCCCGCTGGGCCGTCATCACGCGCGAAGGCGCCAGCAGCCGCCGTAACGGGATCATCGTGCTCGACCTGGCGGATCCGGCGCATCCGAGCGTCCTGGCGGAGCTTACGGACAGCCTGACGGCCGGCATCCACAACGTCTGGATCAACGGCGACGTGGTGTACGCCGTCAACGACGGCACCAGCGCCATGCACATCATCGACCTCGCCAACCCGGCGAAGCCGGCCCACATCGGGCGGTGGGAGGTGCGCCCCGGCGAGCAGGACAAGACGCTGCACGACGTGTGGGCTCGGGACGGCCTCGCCTACCTCTCCTACTGGGACGACGGTCTGATCGTGCTGGACGTGGGGGCGGGCCTGAAGGGAGGCACGCCACGCGGGCCCGTGTTCGTCTCCCAGTACCGTTACCGGACCTACCAGCCGGAGGAGTATGGCAACACACACACCGCGTACCGTTACGGGGACTACGTCTTCACCGGGGACGAGATCTTCGGCTGCGGCGACTGCGTGAACGGGCCGCGCGGATACATCCACGTCATCGACGTGAGCGATATCGAGAACCCGATGCAGGTCGCCCGGTACGAGGTGCCGGAGGCGGGAGCCCACAACATCTGGGTTGAAGACGGGCTGCTGTACATCGCTTACTATCAGGGAGGGCTGCGGGTCGTCGATGTGTCGGGCGAGCTCCGCGGAGACCTTTACCGGCAGGGACGCGAGGTGGCCTGGTTCCAGTCCACCGGCTCGGAGGGCGACGCGATCGTGCCGAACTCCCCGCTCGCCTGGGGACCGCAGCCGCACAAGGGCAACGTCTTCGTCTCGGACATGAACAGCGGCCTGTGGGTGGTCCGCATCGAGCCGCAGACGGCCCCGCTGGCTCCGTAGAACCGTCAGCCCGAAGAGGCAACCGATGGACAGAAGCGCGCTCGGCCGAATATTCGTCTTCTCGATAGTGGCGGCGGGGGCCGGGTTGCTCGGGGCGAACGAGGCGGCAGCGCTGACTTCGGAGCGTTCGGCGATCGCCGCCTCTGCGCCCCTCGCCTACCCCGCGGCTGGCCTGCCCGCTCGCGCGGCGTCGGTATCGGCCGCGCCCGACACGCTCAAGCCCGGAGCGCGATTGCCGACGGCCCGTTATTGGCTGTTCGTCGCGAACGAGTCCTCGGACCTGGTCAGCCGCGTCCGATTCGGCCCGGAAGGAGCGGCGCTCGAGGACGACATCGAGGTGGGGATCATGCCGGCAGACCTCGATGGAGCCCACGGAGTGAGCGTCTCGCCGGACGGACGGCATGTCTACGTGTCGCTGGCGCACGGTACCCCGTTTGGCAAGCTGTGGAGCTACAGGACCGCCGACGGCGTGCTCACGGACAGCGTGACGGTGGGGCTCTTTCCCGCCACGATCGGGATCACTCCGGACGGCAGCTTGGGCTTCGTCGTCAACTTCAACCTGCACGGAAACCCGGTCCCCTCCTCCGTCTCCGCCGTCTTCCTGCCCGAGATGGTGGAGGTGGCCCGCATCGAGACGTGTATCAAGCCGCACGGAAGCCGTGTGAACCACGCGGGAACCCTCCACTACTCCGTGTGCGCCGGGGACGATCACCTCGTGGAGATCTCGGTCGAGCGGCTCGAGATCAGCCGGATCGTCAAGCTGACGCCTGGCTCGGAGCGCGTCCTGGCGGGGCCCGGCGAGGCTGCCGCCCCGGGTGGCGGGGCCGACACCCCGGTGTGTGGACCGAGCTGGGTCGTGCCGTCGTTCGACGACCGCCGCGTCTACGTCACCTGCAACAGGAACGGGCAGGTACTGGAGCTCGACGCCGCAACGCTTAGCGTCACGCGGCGATTCAGGACGGGCAAAGGACCCTACAACCTGGCCGTCTCCTCGGACGGGCGACTGCTGCTCGCCACCAACAAGGGTGACCAGTCGGTGAGCGTCTTCGACCTGGCTTCGGGAGAGGAGCTTGCTCGCGTCCCGACGACCCGGCCGATCACCCACGGCGTCGTCGTGAGCCCGGACAACCGGTACGCCTTCGTCTCCAACGAGGCGGTCGGGGCGACCCGCGGTACCGTGGACGTCATCGACCTCGATTCGCTGGAGATCGTCGCCTCCACGGAGCTGCACCACCAGCCCGGCGGCATCGACCTTTGGCGATCCGAACCGCTCCCGTAGTCCATCCCGGAACGGGGGCGGAGCGGCTCCCGGTTGCAACCCGGCCGCGGCCAGACTATTTGGCAGACTGTAGGCTCGCCACGCACGGCCCTCGCACGGCGGCCCGGACGGCGCTTGCCCCATCAGGCCCGACACCCGAGGAGTCTGCATCATGAAAGGCTGGACGCACCCTGCCGCGCTCGCCCGCACCCCTCCCCGGCTTGCCATGCTCGTCGCGGGCCTCGGTCTGGCGCTCTCCGCCTCCGGGGATCTCGCCGCCCAGTCGCCCAGCGCCGGATACGACACGACGTTCTTCGACGGGATGCGTTACCGCCTCGTCGGGCCGCACCGCGGCGGCCGCGCCACGGCCGTTGCCGGGATCGCGGAGCGCCCCCTCGTCTACTTCATGGGCACGACCGGCGGCGGGATCTGGAAGACCGAGGACGCCGGAAGCAGCTGGACCAGCGTCGCCGACCGGTACCTCGCATCGGCTTCGGTCGGCGCCATCGACGTCGCCGATTCGGACCCCAGCGTCATCTGGGCGGGGATGGGCTCGGCCTGCATACGGGGCAATACCTCGATGGGCGACGGGGTCTACCGCTCCGTCGATGGAGGGAAGACCTGGAGCCACGCGGGGCTGCCGGAGGCCGGCCAGATCGGCCGCATCGTCGTGGACCCGCGCGACCCGGACGTCGCATTCGTCGCGGCGCTCGGTCACCCGTTCGGGCGCAACCCGGAGCGCGGCGTGTTCCGGACACGCGACGGCGGTGTCAACTGGGAGAAGGTTCTCTTCATCAGCGACTCCACCGGGGCGGTGGATCTGGCCATGCGGCCCGACAATCCGCGCATTCTGTTCGCGGCGATGTGGAGAGCGGAGCGCAAGCCGTGGACGATGATCAGTGGGGCCCGGGAGGGAGGCATCTGGCGATCCGCGGATGGCGGGGACTCCTGGACCCGGCTCGAGAAGGGGCTGCCGGACGGCCTGGTCGGCCGCACGGCCGTCAGCGTGTCAGCGGCCAACCCCGACCGCGCGTGGGCCCTCATCGAGGCTCCGGGCAAGGCCGGCGGCCTCTATCGATCGGATGACGGCGGGGACAGCTGGAATCGGGTGAACGGGGAGCGGAAGCTCCGCCAGCGGGCCTGGTATTACACGCACGTTTACGCCGACCCCGCCGACGAAAACACCGTCTACGTGCTCAACGTCCGTTTCTGGAAATCGATCGACGGCGGGAAGTCCTTCGAGCAGATCCCGGTCCTCCACGGGGACACCCACGACCTGTGGATCAACCCGGAGGATCCCCGCACGATGATCATCGGGGACGACGGGGGGGCGCAGATCACCTACAACGGCGGGGCGTCCTGGTCCACGATGTACAACCAGCCGACCGCCGAGATCTATCGCCTCAACGTCGATGACCGCTTTCCCTACGGGGTGTACGGGTCACAGCAGGACAACAGCACGATCTCCCTCCCGAGCCGTGGGCTCGGCGGCCTCACGCCTTACGAGGATTGGCGCTCCGTGGGCGGGGGCGAGAGCGGGCACATCGCCATCGACCCTCGCGATCCGGACATCACCTACGCGGGCTCCTACGGGGGAACCATCACCCGCCGGGACTACGGAAACCGCACGAACCGCAACGTCCTCCTTTACCCCCAGCTCGCCATCGGAGAGGCGGCCAAGAACCTGAGGTACCGGTTCCAGTGGAACGCCCCGATCCGGCTCTCCCCCTGGGATCCCGACGTGCTGTACCACACCTCCCAGTTCGTGCACCGCTCTACCGACGGCGGCCAGAGCTGGGAGACGATCAGCCCGGATCTGACGCGAGACGACGTCACGAAGCAGGAGTACTCGGGAGGACCGATCACCAACGACAACACGGGCGTGGAGGTGTACGGAACGATCTTCGCCTTCGAGGTCTCGCCCTACGAGCGCGGGCTTTTGTGGGCCGGAACCGATGATGGACGCGTGCACCTGTCGCGCGATGACGGCGCCTCGTGGACGGAGATCACCCCTCCGGACCTGCCCGAGTGGGGCACGGTGAACGCCATCGAGCTCTCGCCCCACGCGCCGGGCCGTGCCTTCCTCGCCGTGCACCGGTACCGCCAGGACGACTTCGCACCGTACATCTTCCGGACCGACGACTACGGCGCCTCCTGGCGCCTCCTCACCCGCGGCAGCGGCATCCCGGCACGCCACTTCGTGCGGGTGGTCCGCGAGGACCCCGAGCGCCGGGGCCTTCTCTACGCCGGCACCGAGTACGGCATGTACGTCTCCTTCGACGACGGCGCGCGCTGGCAACCGCTGCAGCTCAACCTCCCCGTGACGCCCATCACGGACCTGAAGGTCCACCAGGGGGACCTCGTGGTGGCCACCCAGGGTCGATCCTTCTGGATCCTCGACGATCTGTCGCCGCTTCGCCAGCTCGGACCCGACGTGGCCGGGGCGGCCGTTCACCTGTACCAGCCGGCGGATGCCCACCGCGCGAGGTTCGGCCACAACGACAACTTCGGCTTTTCGCCCGATACCGTCCCCGGCGGCGCCCTCATTCACTTCTATCTGGCCGAATCGCCGAGCGATCCCGTCGCCCTGGAGATCCTCGACGAATCCGGGCAGGCCGTGCGGACCTACACGTGGGAGCCGCCGGAGGAAAGCGGAACGGAGGGGGAGGAGGACGAAGAAGACGCAGCCGAGCCGGCTTTCGAGCGCAGCGGGCCAGGCGACTCGCTCGCCGTCCGGCCCGGCCTGAATCGGGCGGTGTGGAATCTGCGAGACCAGGCCCCCGAGCTCGTGGAGGACGCGGTCTACTTCGGCGGGACGGGCGGGCCGCTGGTTCCGCCCGGAGCCTATCAGGCCCGGCTGACGATCGGCGATTGGAGCCAGGTCCGGGCGTTCGAGCTCCTGCCGGATCCGCGAGTGACCCTGAGCGCGGCGGAGCGGGAAGCCCAGTACGAGCTCACGAGACGGGTTCGGGACCGCCTGCAGGAGGCCCACGACGCCATCCGCACGATCCGATCCGTGCGGGAGCAGGTGAAGCGCAAGGCCGAGCTGGCGGAGGAGGCGGGGTATGGCGAGTCGCTTTCCGAGATGGCCGCGCAGGTCGAGGCCAAGCTGACCGCGGTGGAGCAGCAGCTCATGCAGACGGAGAACCAGAGCCGCCAGGATCCGCTCAACTTCCCGCCCCGGCTCGACGCGCAGCTCGTGTACCTCTACTCCGTGGTCGGCGGCGCCGATGCCCCGCCGACGGACGGGGCATACGAGCGCTTCGCCGACCTGAGCCGCGAGCTCGACACGGTGCAGGCCGAGCTCCGGGAAGTGCTCGAGGCCGATGTGGGCGCGTTCAACGACGCCCTGACGCAGGCGGGTGCTCCGCCGATCATCGTCCCCGGCGGGAGCTGATCAGGAGGAGGCCGACGGGGCGGGCGCCGGCCGCTAGCCGATCTCCAGCTGGAGGCGGAAGATCCGACCGGCCCGTGGCAGACCGCACTGGTCGTAGAGCGTGGCGTCCGCCAGGTTCTCGACCGCGGCCAGCGCCCGGAATCGGCGCAGCGGGCCGGCGCGCAGGCCCCAGTCGCGCCAGAGCTGGAACGCCAGCTCCGTGCTCGCAGCGAGCCGCTCGTCCTCCCCTCGGTCGGGATTGACGCAGTATCGGGTACCGACGTGGTCGACGAGTAGCCGCGTCTCGATCGCCAGCGGCACGAGAAGGCCGAGCTCCAGGCTCCCGCTCACCGCCGGCTGATACTCGGCCCGCCTCTGGTTCTCCGGCGCCAGCGCATCCTGTAGTTCGACGTGCTGCAGGGTCAGGTCGGCCGAGCCGGAGAAGGACCGCCAGCGCCAGGAGCCGACGAGCTCCACGCCGGTGCTGAGGATGCGATCCCTGTTCTCGCGCGTGAACCTGCCGTCCCCCAGCCCGGCTCGCACGATCGCGTCGTTCAGTCGCTGGTGGTACGCCACTCCCTGCACCGTCCAGTCCCGGCCCGCCGCGGTCACGCCCGCCTCGCCGACGAACAGGACCTCGGTGCCCAGCTCCGGGTTCGGGACGAAGCGACCCAGCGCCCCGGAGTAGAGTTCCCTGAGGGAGGGAAACCGGGTCCTGCGGCTCACGCCGGCGTGCAGGCGGGTGATCCCCCCCGCGAGCGTCCACGAGCCGGCGATCTTCGCGCCCCAATCCCAGAGCGCCGTTCGGGCCGGCTGTCCGCCGGTCTCCGGCGTGTCCGAGCCGTCCAGGCTCCCCCCCACCGTGATGGCGCCCCCGGAGCCATCGCCCTGGCGGGCGAAACCGTGCTCGTACTCCACGGCTCCGCTCCACAGCCGCTGTCGGTAGCTCTGCGCGTCAGCGGGCTCGATGAGCTCATCGTGGTCGGCATCCGCGAAGGTGAATGCCGAGGCCAGAAGGCCCGGACCGAAAGAACGGTCGACGAAGAGACGGAGGGTCACGGTTCGGTCATCACCCTGTTCGCCGCCGACGATGCCCTCGTATTCCGGGCTCGCGTACACGTCGATCTCGTTGTGACCGAGATCGACCCCGACGCGGCCGCCGATCCGCCAATCCTTCCCCTTCCCGAGCCAGGCCGAGCTGCCGCCGAGGACGGTGGACCAGCGCGTGACCTCGGGGATCCGCCACAACCTAGGCTCGCCGATGTGCAGCTCCGGCGGCACTCCCCGCTCTGCCGCATAGACGACGGACGAGAGCGAGGCCGTGGCACCGTCCTCGAGCTGCAGGCGAGCGGAGAGAAAGCCGTTCACCTGCCGGCTGTCGCTGTTCAGCCTCGTGCCCGCCACGCCCGGCGACGGCTGCTCGATGCCCTCGGGAATCGGGACATCATCACGCCGCCGGAAGCCGACCCCGCCGCGCAGGAGCAGCTGCGTCCGGTCTCCTGCGACGTATCCGAACCCTCCGTCCACGGCCTGTCCCCCTGCCGCATCGATCGCGGTGCGGAGGCGCAGCGGCTCCAGGTGGTCCGCCGGGAACGGCTCCGTCGCGACATCGAGCTGCATCACGCCACCCAGGACGTTCGGCCCGGCGAGAAGCGATGAGAGCCCTCGCACGGTCGTCACCCGTCGCACCCCGGTGAGCGGGATCAGGGAAAGATCCGTCCGGTTGTCCCAGCCGTACGTGAGGGCGATGCCATCGAGCAGCACCGGTACCTGGCGGGACTCCGACCCGCGCAGCGACACGTGCGTCTCGCCCCGCGAGTTCTCGCGCACGCGCAGGACCGGCATCTCTTTCAACAGCCGGGCCAGATCGGCGGAGGGCGGCAGGTAGGCGATCGAGTCGAGATCGGCCTCGAACGCGCTCGCCCCTCCCACGACGAGCGGGCGAGGGACCTTTACGACGAGCGTCTGGAGCGCTCTCCTCAGCGTGTCGGCCTGCACCGTATCGGCCGAGAGCGTGTCGGCCCGGCCGATGGAGCGCGGACGGGGATCGGGTTCCTGCGCGCCGGCATTCGGCACCGCCAGCCCTCCAGTGGCGGCCCAGAGGAGAAGCGCGGCGCCGAGTCGTCCAGGCGAGCCGCGCGGCGGAGGCCCTGCCGGTCGTTCGGGTCGTCTGCGCATGCCTGAATGTGTCGGGCTGGGGAATGGCGCGATATGTTGGGCCTCCTCGAACGACGGACGCCCAACACGAGCGCGAACCATGAACGATCTCTTCCTACGCATGACCCGCCTGCTCTCTGCCCTCGCTATTCTCCTCTTTCCGGCGGCGGCCGCGGCGCAAGTCGATCCCGACCTGCTGGCGGGCCTAGAAGCCCGCTCCATCGGGCCGGCCGGGATGAGCGGCCGGGTGGCGGCCGTGGCGGCGGCTCCCTCCGACCCGACGATCATCTACGTCGGCGCCGCGACCGGCGGCGTCTGGAAGTCGGTGGACGCGGGGCTTTCCTTCGAGCCGATCTTCGACGATCAGCCGGTGGCGGCGATCGGCGCCCTGGCGATCCATCCCTCGGATCCGGACGTCCTGTGGGTGGGAACGGGCGAGGGCAATCCCCGGAACAGCGCGTCAGTCGGTGACGGCGTCTACCGAACGCGGGACGGAGGTGCGAGCTGGGACCACCTCGGACTCGAGGCCACCGAGCGGATCACCCGGATCCTCCTGGACCCCTCGGATCCCGAGGTGGCTTACGTATCGGCGCTCGGCCGCGCCTGGGGCGAGAACCCGGAGCGTGGCGTGTTCCGGACCCGTGACGGAGGGAGCACCTGGGAGAAGGTGCTCTACGTGGACGAGCGGACCGGAGCGGCCGATCTGGTCATGCACCCGGACAACCCGCGGGTCCTCTTCGCCGCCATGTGGGATTACCGCCGCTGGCCCTGGTCTTTCCGGTCGGGTGGTCCCGGTTCCGGTCTGTTCGTAACCCGGGATGGGGGCGAGAGCTGGACGCGCCTCACGGCCGAGGATGGCCTTCCGGAAGGGGAGCTGGGACGCATCGGGCTGGCCATCGCGCCCTCCTCCCCGGACCTGATGTACGCGTTCGTCGAGGCGGAGGAGAACGGGATCTACCGCTCGACGGATGGCGGGCGCAGCTGGAGGTCAACGGGCGCCAAGAAGGACTTCGGAAATCGGCCGTTCTACTACGCGGACCTCCGCGTCGATCCGGAGCGGCCGAACCGGGTCTACAGCCTGTGGTCGCGCATCAGCGTCTCCGACGACGGGGGAGAGTCGTGGAGCGAGCTGGTCTCGTACCGCGACATCCACCCGGATCACCACGCGATGTGGATCGACCCGAAGGACGGACGGCACATCATCATCGGGAACGATGGAGGCGTGGCAATCAGCCGGGACCGGGGCGGAAGCTGGCGGTTCATCTCCAACCTTCCCCTCGCGCAGTACTACCACATCCGGGTCGACGACGAGCTGCCATACAACGTGTACGGCGGCATGCAGGACAACGGCTCCTGGAAGGGCCCGAGCGCCGTCTGGGAGAACGGGGAAATCCGAAACCACCACTGGGAGGAGGTCGGATTCGGCGACGGATTCGACACGTCCCCGTTCCCCGACGACCCGATGCAAGGGTACGCCATGAGCCAGGGCGGCAATCTCTTCCGCTGGAATCTGGTGACCGGCGAACGGAAGAACATCCGGCCGGCTCCGGAGGGAGAGGATCTCCGGTTCAACTGGAACGCCGGCTTCGCACAGGACCCGTTCGATGCCGCCACCATCTACTACGGGAGCCAGTTCGTGCACCGCTCGTCCGACCGCGGCGACCGCTGGGAGATCATCAGCCCCGATCTCACGACGGACAATCCGGAATGGCAGCGCCAGGCGGAGAGCGGAGGTCTCACACCGGACGTCACCAACGCCGAGAACTTCACCTCGATCGTCGCGATCGCACCCAGCCCTGTGACGGCCGGCATCATCTGGGTGGGCACGGATGACGGCCGCCTTCACGTGACCCGGGATGGCGGCGCGACGTGGACGAGCATCGAGGAAAGCATCCCCGACGTGCCGGCCAACACCTGGATCCCGCACATCGAGCCTTCGCCGTTCGCCGCAGGAACCGCATTCGTCGTCTTCGACAACCATCGGCGCTCCGACTGGACGCCGTACGTCTACCAGACGACCGACTTCGGGCAGGGCTGGAGGCGCGTGGCAGGGGAGGACGACGTGAGAGGGTACGCGCTCTCCGTGACCCAGGACCCCGTGGACCCCGACCTCCTGTTCCTCGGTACGGAGTTCGGCCTCCACGTGTCGCTCGACGGGGGGGAGACCTGGTTCAAGTGGACCCACGGCGTCCCGACGGTGGCCGTGCGCGACCTCGTGGTGCAGCCGCGGGAGCACGATCTGGTGCTCGGCACGCACGGCCGCGCCGCGTACGTCCTGGACGACATCAGCCCGCTCCGGGGCCTGACGGCCGAGCGCATGGACCGCCCGCTGCTCCTGTTCGCGATCCCGGACGCCATCCAGCACGAGGTCAAGCAGACCGGCGCCTCCCGCTTCCCCGGCGACGGGGAGTTCCGGGGCCGCAACCGAGCCTACGGGGCGATGATCTCCTTCGCGGCCAACCAGCCCGATCTGCCCCGGCCGGGAGAGGACGACGACGCGGCACGCTCCGGCGGCAGTCGCGGTTGGGGCGAGGACCGAGGCGGTGCGGACGAGGGACCGCAGATCAAGCTGGAGTTCGTGGATTCGGACGGGGAGGTCGTCCGCAGCCTGGAGCGTCCCGCGAAGCTCGGGCTGAACCGGATCTTCTGGGATCTCCGGCGCGACCCGTTCAAGCGACCGCAGACCGGAGAGCCGGAGGAGGAATCCCCGTGGCGACCCTCCGGGATCGCCGTGCTGCCCGGTACGTACACCGTGCGCCTGTCCCTGGGAGAGCACCGAGCCGAGGGCACGCTGCGCGTGCTGCCCGATCCGAGGGAGGAGATCTCCCGCGCCGATCGAGAGGCCAAGCACGAGGCCATGCTGCGCGCCGGCGCGGTGCGGGACGCGCTGGCCGAGGGGATTACCCGGCTCTACCGGACCCGCGAGGACGTCGACGTCGTGCTCGGCAAGGCGCGGCAGGCCCTGGACGATGCCGGGGAAGAGGCCGGAGACGGAGCCGGGGGCAAGGCGGAGGGCGAGACGAAGAGCCCGCTCGAGGAGCTGCAGGAGGGCGGCCGAACGCTCAAGAGGACGCTTACGGAGCTCGAGAAGACGCTGTGGGTGCCGCCCGACGCCAAGGGCATCCCCTACGAGGAGGACAAGCCGTGGAGCATGGCCGGTCGTGCCCTGTTCGGCCTGGCCTCCTCGAACGACGCGCCGACGGAGGCGCAGCTCCGGCTCCTCGCCTCCGCAGAGAACGCGGTCGGAGAAGCGCTCGTGCGGCTGAACCGGACCTTCGCCGAGGACGTCGCCGCGTTCCGGGAGCGTGTGGAAGCATCGGGACTCGAGCTGCTGCCGGCGCTCGAGCCGCTGGAGCTGCCGCGATGAAGGTCAACCTGCGGTGCCCGTTCTGCCTGACACTCAACCGTCTCGACCTGGAGGCGGCCGGCCGGCCCGTTTGCGGGAAGTGCTCCAAGCCGATCCTGGTCGACCGGCCGGTCCGTGTGGAGGGCGAGGACTTCCAGAAGCTCATCGCCGACGCCGAGGTTCCCGTGCTCGTCGACTTCTACGCCGACTGGTGTGGCCCCTGCAAGATGATGGCGCCCCTGCTCGATGAGATCGCCGGAGAGCGCTCGGGCAGGCTCCTGGTGGTCAAGCTGGACACGGACCGGAGCCCCGAGATCGCCCGGGCCTTCGGGATCCAGGGCATCCCCACCCTCATTCTCTTCCGGGACGGGAAGCCGGTGTCGCGCCAGACGGGAGCCGTACCGCGCCCGGCGATCGAAGCCATGCTCGACGACGCGAGGACGCCGACCGCCTAGGACGGGT
The DNA here is from genome assembly GCA_020351855.1 of Gemmatimonadota bacterium. Lineage (GTDB taxonomy): Bacteria > Gemmatimonadota > Gemmatimonadetes > Palauibacterales > Palauibacteraceae. Next base: position 2,414,843 of record CP070670.1, on the reverse strand, counting down.
CGGGTGGCGGCTCGCCCTCGCGGCCGGCCGCCGCCACGACGATCGCGTTGAGTGCCACCGCCACCACCACGGCGAGCACGACCGGATTCGTCAGCGTCAGCCGGAGAAGCAGCGGCAGCCCCCCCAGCCAGACCTCACCCGGGCCGAAGCGCGCGTAGGCGGGGACCCCCACGGCGGCAACCAGGGTGAGCCCGACGACCAGAAGGCTGCCCGTAGTCTTCCGCGCGGCACCGAGCAGCCTGATGCCGGATATGGCGATCATCCCGCACACCAGGACGAAGACGCCTCCCAGTACGGAACGCGGCATCGCCACCAGCAGCGCACCGAACTTGGGACTGAGGCCGTACAGGATGAGGATGAAGGCGGCGACCTGGACGACGGTCCGGCTGGCCACCCGGGTGGCGGCGATGATCCCCACGTTCTGCGTGTAGCTCGTGCAGGGCAGCCCGCCGAGCACGGCCGCCAGCGCGCTGCCCAGCCCCTCCGCGAAGATCCCGCGGTTCATGTGGCGCACCGTGTAGCGCTCTCCCGCCACCGCGCAGGTAGCAGCGTAGTCCCCGAGCGACTCCACCATCGAGCCGAAGTACCCGACCAGCACGGCCAGGAAGGCCGCGCCGACAAAGGTCCATCCGAACCCCGGGCCACCCCAGGGAAAGAGGGCCGGCCAGGCGATCCACTCTTTGCGGCCGACCAGAGCCCAGTCCACCTGGCCCAGCGCGCCGGCAAGCCCGATGCCGATCGCCCAGATCGCGATGAAGATCGCGCCCCGGGACAGGATGCCGCCGAGCACCGCGCGGAAGCGAAGCTGCAGGAGCGCCACCAAACCCAGCACCGTCAAGGCCAGGGCGAGGTTCAGCGGCTCTCCGTTGCCGACGGCGAGGCGAACGGCCACCTGCCCCAGAGCGAGGGAGATCGTGATCACGACCACTCCCGCGACGACCGGCGGAAAGAAGCGGCGCAGCACGGAGAGCCCGCGTCCGGCACCCAGGGCCATCTCCGCAAGACCGCCCATGAACGCCGCGCCCCACATAGCGCCGGCGCCCAGCTGGGAGGCGACAGGGGCCAGCGTGCCGGCCAGCGTGGCCGACGGTCCCTGGATGATCGGAAGGCGGTTGCCGATCGTCGTCTGGATCAGCGTCGCGATACCCATCGCGAAGAGGCCGAAGTTGATGAGGGAGGCCTCTTCATCGGGGGAGAGCCCGATCGCCGCGGCGACCGCCAGCGGCAGCACGAACGGAGAGATGTCGACCAGGGTGTGCTGCCAGCCGTAGAGCAGCGTTTCCCACCAGCGGTCGGGACGCTCGTCGATTCGGAAGTGCGGCTCGACAACGACGGGAACGCGCTCCCACACGACGTCGGTGTCGGGTTCGGTCGAGTCCTTCCTAGTCCTCTCCCTCTCTCGACCTCTCTCCGCCAGGCTTCGGCTCCGCTCCAGAGGCCACCTCTCTCGCCGCCACCGCAGTGTGGTCCTCGCCCGCACCCTCCGGCAGCAGGATGATCCGGCGCGTACGTCCGGCAGCGATCGTCCCGACCGGCACCGAGACGCCCCAGTCATCCCGGACGAACGCCACCGGCTCGCCGTCGATCCAGGGCATGAGCAAGCCCGCATCGTCCGGTGACACGAGCCGCAGCCAGGCGTTCTCGAGGCCCGCCGCGTCGGAGGCCCGCACGGCGACCTCCAAGCCGCTCGCAGGGCCTCGCGACAGCTCGGTCGTGGCTTCGCGCCGCGCCAGCCACCAGGAGGCGACGGCACGCCCCGTGGCGATCCACCAATCCTCGCCCTGTGCGAGGACGCTGTCCATCACCTCGCCGAGCACCGGCACGCGTCCGGCCGTCCCGGCAACCTGGCTGTGCGTGGAGACGAAGGCGAGCCCGCCCAGTCCCCGCACCTTCCGTACGCCTTCCAGGTACGCCTCGCGAAGACGCCGCGAGCCGAACGCGCTCTCCTGCACGAGTACGTTGTAGTCGTCTTTGATGATGCGCGGCAGGAGAACGATGCGGCCCGCAGCCGTCTCGAAGATCTCGGGAGATCCGGTTCGCGCGTCATTGAGGCCGGCCACGTAGGTGCCGCCGATCGATCGCCAGGCGGCGAGCGTGTTCTCGTCGAACCGCTCCTCGGGCGGCCGCAACCCGACCGCTGAATCGCCCGTCCAGCCCCGGAGCTCACTCCAGCTCCGCCTGAGCCTCGCGCGCTGCTCCTCGAGAGGCAGCGCCGCAACGACGCCGTGGTCGGAAGTCTGGCTC
>CP070670.1:2407906-2412499 GCA_020351855.1 Gemmatimonadota bacterium | reverse complement strand
CGTCTTGTCCCTGACCTCGTCCTCCGCCCCGGCCGCCTGCTGGAGAAGACGCTCGGCCTCCTCGCGGCTCAGGCTGGGCGCCTGTCCGCCCGGCTCGGCGGGCCCCTGCTGGCCGGCGGAACCGCTCGTCCCGCCCTGCGGGTCCTCCTCGTCCTGGTTCGCGCCGCCGCCCCCGGACGACATCTCCTCGAGCCAGCGGTTCACCAGCTCGAGGTTCCAGCGGGCACTGGGGTCTTCGGGGTCCTCCCGCAGGACCTCGCGAAAGGCATCCCGCGCCGCGATCAGTCGCTCGCGACGCTCCTGCTCGGGTGGGCTCCCTTCCGGCCGGCCCTCCATGGCGTTGGCGACCCCCAGATTGTATCGGGAGAAGCGCCGCACCTTGCCCCCGCCTTCGTCCGCCGCGCGGGCCAGTTCGGGGCGTGCCTCGGGCCAGCGCTCCGCCGCCAGGTAGGCGGTGCCGAGGTTGTACCAGTCACGGGGGTCGCCGGAGCCCTCCGCCCGCTCCTGGAACCGAGCCAACTGCCCGTCCGGTGCCCCCCGCTCCTCCGCCGGCGGCGCCGCCTCCTCCTGCGCCCGGGCCGCTCGGGGCGCCCGCACGGCGGCGGCGATGAGCACGCCCAAGAGCGCCAGACCGAGCACCGCAGGAACCCTCGGGGACATCAGGCCCTCGTCGCCACGAAGCCTTCGGCCCACAGGGCGAGGAAGGCCAGCAGCAGGAAAAGGTTGGCCGCGCCGGCGCTCTTCGGCCGATCCTCCGACCCCGCCAGGCTGATCCGCGACACGATCCGCCGCACGGCATCGTCGCCGGCTTCCTCGTACGCGCCCCCGGTCTCCCGGGCAATGGCCTCGAGCGACTCGTGCTCGAGACGGCTCATCACGATCTCCCCGTCGGGCCCGCGCAGGAAGCTGCCCGGCGGCCCCGCCTGCCGCCCGGCCAGACCAACGGCAGCCGCCGCCGAGATCCGTCCGCCATCCGCCGTCCCGAGCCCGATCGCGTGAACCTCGACCCCCGCCCGGGCCGCGCGATCCACCGCCTCGAAAAGCTCCTCGCGGTTCCCCTCGGTCACCTCTCCATCGCTCAACAGAACGATCGACTTCCGCGTGCCCACCTCCTCCCCTCCCTCGAGCACCTGGAGGGCCTGGGTCAGACCGGATGCGATGGCCGACCCGCCACGACCGACGACGGCGGGGTGGACGCTCTCCGCATACATGAGCGCCGCGTCGCGATCCGTGGTGAGCGGCGACAGCACGTACCCGCGCCCGGCGAAGTAGACGATCCCGATCCGGCCGGGCAGCTGCATGATGAGCTGACGAGCCAGCTGCTGCTGCACGGCGAGCCGATTGGGCACCAGGTCCTCGGCCAGCATGGAGTTGGAGGCGTCGAGCACCAGGACGGTCTCCAGCGCGGCCGGATCCTCGCGGTCCTCGTCCGCCTCCGAGCCTCCGAGCACGGCGAGGCCGAGCGCCACGATGCCGACCGCCAGCGCCACCCCGCGCAGGGCGATGAAGATCGGCGACGGCTCGCCCACCAACAGGCGGATGACGCGCGGGTCCGCCAGCCGCGCCCGCTCCCGCCGCCCGCGCCATACGGCGACCGCACGCAGGAGGAGAGCGAGCAGGATGGCCAGAACGACGACCACGGGAGTCATGCGTGCAGCACGCGCAGCCCGCGCGTCGCCGCGCCGACCAGCTCGAGGAGAAGCAGCCCCACGGCGAGCCACAGAAGCTCCGGCCGGAGCGCCACGCTCTCGACGGTGCGCACCTCCCGGATGGGCGCCGTTTCCAGCTCGTCGATGCGCCGGTAGATCCGCGCCAGGGCCTCGGGGTCGGTGGCCCGGAAGTAGAGGCCCCCCGTGCCCGACGCGATCGACTCGAGGAGCTCCTCGTTCACCCTCACCTGGACGTTTGCGTACTGGTATCCATACGCCGTCCGGGCGATCGGCACGGGCGCCACGCCATCCCGGCCGATCCCGATCGTGTACACGCGGATGCCCAGCGCCTCAGCGGCCCCGGCCGCGTCGAGCGGGGCGATCGTGCCGCTGTTGTTGTCTCCGTCCGTAAGCAGGATGACGACCTTGGAGCTGGATTCGAGGCCCCTCAGCCGGTTCGCCGCGGTCGCCAGCGCCACGCCGATGGCGGTGCCGTCCCTCAGCTGGCCGACATCCAGCTCCTCCACGGCGGCCAGGACCAGATCGTGATCCAGGGTACCCGGAATGACGGTGAGCGCCTCGCCGGAAAAGCTGACGAGACCGATCCAGTCGGCCTCCCTGCCGCCGATGAACCGGGTCACCTCGCGCTTGGCGATCGCAAGGCGGTTCTGGGGTCTGAAGTCCTCGGCAAGCATGGAAGAGGAGATGTCGACCACCAAGATGATCGCCACGCCCTCGGTCACCTCCTCCACCCTCTGGAACAGCCGCTGCGGCTGGAGGAGGGCGAGCAAGATCAGGACGAGGGCGGCGCTCCGCAGCACGGGCTGCCAGTACCACCAGATCCAGCGTAGCGGGCTCGAAGCCGTGCGCAGCAACCTCGTGCGCGTGTACGGCACGCGAATGCGTCGCCGCGAGGCCAGCCACCAGCCGAGGGGGATGAGAGGAAGCAGGAGCAGATAGCCCCAGCCCGAAAAGGACAGAGCGCTCACGACACCTCCCCCGCCGGCCCGGCCGCCGAAGCCGGGGAGGGCTCCGCCGGACCGTCCTCGTCGCGCGGGTGCCTCGAGGCGATCCAGGCACCGCATGCGTCCGAGGCCTCGATCGGCCCTCCATAGCCCGCCCCCAGGCGAGCGAATCGCACCCGGGCGGAGAACTCCAGCGCCCGCCTAAGCCGACCGTCCCCGTTGGCGACCGCTCGCGCCGGAACGCCCGGCACCCAGGCCTCGGTCACCACCAGGTATCGCTTGAGGATCGCCTCCAGGCGGTCGCAGAAGGCGGCCGGCGAGAGGACGCCGGCCCGCCACTCCTCGACCAGTCGCTTCAGCTCCTCGAGCGCCGCCTCCCATGCGGTCAGCTCGCGAGCCGGCGTCTCGCCCTCCGCCGCACGGCTGCCGAACCGTCGGTAGGCCCACCAGCCCAGGATCAGCGCGGCAAGCGCGATGAGCAGGAGGAGCGGGAACGGAAGCGGGGTGAGGAACGGAAGCGCCTGCCGGAGCTCCAGCCCGGTTATGTTCGCGGGCAGAACGCTCTCGACCACCAGCGTGGGGACCGGCACGACGATCTCGAACGCCTCGCTCTCCCCGCCGTCCGGCAGCACCTCCACGCGGACGGACGGAACCTCATGCTCGCCGGCTCTCCAGGCGACCAAGCGGTAGTAGGCTCGTGCCGTGCCGCTCCGCGTGCGCCGCTTGCCGATCTCGGCCTCCCCGACCTGCTCGAGATCCTCGCCCGCGGAAAGGGCGAAGGGGAAGCGGACCCGCATGCCGCGTGGAACCGAGACCGTGACACCGAGGCGCAAGGGCTGGCCGACATGGACCGTGTCGGGAAACAGCGCCGCGGCCGCGCGCACGTCGGATACCTGAGCCGCTGCATCCGTCGGCGACAGGGCCGCCGCACCGCAGGCGAGGGCCGCCGCGAGCGCCCGGTGCCCTGCGGAAGAGCGAGACAAGCCGTTCATGCTCCCTCCCTCAGCGGCGTCGGGCGCGCGCCCGGGCCCCGAAGAAGGCGGCGAGCTCGGCCCCGTAGGACGAGTCCGTGCGGAGCTCGATCTGATCCACCCCGGAACGGCGGATCCCCCTCCTCGTCTCCTCGCGCTGATCGGCCGCCATCTCCCGCAGCCGCCGCCGGGTCCGCGGATCGGCCAGGTCGGCGACCTCGCGCGCCCCGGTCTCCGGGTTCCGCACCTCCAACAGTCCTGACCGCGGGAGATCGAACTCGGCGGGATCGTGGATCTCGATCGCCACCACGTCGTGCCGGGCAGCCGCTCCGCGGAGCGCCTGCTCGGCGCGCTCGCCGAGGAAGTCGGAGATGACGAAGAGGAGGGACCGCACCTTGAGGTACCGGGTTGCGGCGTCGAGCGCGGCTGCCAAATCGGTCCCCCGCCCTTGCGGACGGAAGCGCAGGAGCTCGTACAGCAGGGAGAGCACTCGCCCTCGACCCCTCAGGGGGGGGACGAAGTGCTCCACCCGGTCCGTGAACAGCAGGAGTCCGACCCGGTCGTTGTTCCGGGCGGCCGCCAGCGCCAGGACGCCCGCCACCTCGTAAGCCAGCTCCCGCTTGAGCCGGCGGCGCGTTCCGAAATCGAAGGACGGGGAGACATCGATGACGAGGAGAACGGTGAGCTCGCGCTCCTCCACGAACCGCTTCACGTAAGGGCGGCCCATGCGGGCCGTCACCTTCCAGTCGATCGAGCTGAAGGCGTCGCCCGACTGATATGCCCGGACCTCCGAGAACTCGATCCCGTGTCCACGGAACACCGAGTCGTAGGCGCCGAGCGCCCGACCGTCCACCAGGCGCCTCGCCTTCAGCTCGAGCCGTCTCGCCCGGGCCGCCAACTCGGCGCTCCCGATCGGCCAGCCCCCACGATCGGGCGGGCTCCTGCGCCACAGGCCGATCACGGCACGGGCACGGTCTCCAGCAGGCGCTCGATGACGGCCTCCGAGCT
>CP070670.1:2378237-2407806 GCA_020351855.1 Gemmatimonadota bacterium | reverse complement strand
GGGCGGCCAACGAGAGCCTGTTCTATCTGCGCGAGCTGTTGAACCGCATCGACGCGCCGGGCGGCGTGTTCCGCGCGCCGACGGGCGAGGAGGAAGTGCTGGCCGGCTTTCCGAAGCTGGCCTTGCGTTCCGAGCGCGCCCCGAACGCGACGGGCGCCGAACTTTTCGGCTTCGAGCGCACGCCCGGACCACTTGAGGTGCCGGATGGAGGCTGCCTCGTCGTCCTGGAGGAACTGCTGGACGAGGAGCCGGAATCCTGGGCCGAGAGCGCCTCCTTCTTCCTCTATGCCGGTAGCCGAATTCCGCCCGCCGCCCGGGCCGCAGACGCCATCCTTCCCGTCACCGGTTTTGCCGAGATGGAGGGCAGCTTCACCAACTTCGAGGGGCGCGTGCAGCGATTCGGGCAGGCTCTCCGGCCACCCGGCCTCGCGCGCCCGGCCTGGCTGGTCCTGGCACGGCTGGTCGCCGAGCTGGATGCCCGAACGGGGCCGTCACCCCTCGGCACGGTGCCGCTCGAGGTGCAAGAGGCGTTTCGCACCATGGGCGCCGCAACGCCGGAGTTGGCCGGACTCACCTGGGAGGCGCTCGGGGCGAAGGGTGCGCTTCCGGACAGGGCGGGCCGCGTAGCGGCGGAAATCCCATGAGTCCCATTGGGGGAGGCGCGTTTGTGGTTGCGACCCTCATCAAGGTCGTGGTCTTCTTCACGCTGCTCATGTTGAGCATCGCCCTCGGCACCTACGTGGAGCGCCGCCTCGCCGCCTTCATTCAGGACCGGAGTGGACCGAACCGCGTGGGGCCGATCGGCCTCCTCCAGGTCGTGGCGGACGGACTGAAGAACCTGCTGAAGGAGGAGACACTCCCGGTCGCAGCGTACAAGGGCTTCTTCCTTCTCGCGCCGGCGATGGCGCTCATTCCGGGTACGATTCTCTTCGCTGTGATCCCGTTCGCCGCCCCGGCCCCGACGCGGTGGGGGTACGTCGAGATGCTCGTGGCCGACGTTCCGATCGGCGTGCTCTACGTGCTCGCGATCGCCTCCCTGGGCGTGTACGGCGTGGTGATGGCCGGTTGGTCGTCCGGCAGCAAGTACGCTTTCCTCGGCGGCCTGCGGGGGTCCGCTCAGATGGTCAGCTACGAGGTCGGTCTCGCCCTGAGCCTCGTTCCGGTCCTCATGCTGACGGGGGACGTTCGGGTGCCGGAGATGGTGGCGCTGCAGCAGTACTACCCAGGGGGCAGCACGCTGGGGGTGTGGCTCGTCTTTCCCCTGCTCGTCGGCGCTTTCCTCTTCTACGTGACGAGCCTGGCCGAGACCAACCGGCTGCCCTTCGACCTTCCGGAGGCCGAGGCGGAGCTCGTCGCGGGATACCACACTGAATACTCCTCGATGAAGTTCAGCGCCTTCATGCTGGGCGAATACGGGCACCTGATCACGACGGCCGGTCTGGTCACGGTGTTCTTCCTCGGGGGGTGGGACATTCCGTTCTGGCGTGGAGATAACGTCCGGGTGGCGGCCGACGGCTCGCTCATCGGACAGGCGAGCTGGCTGACGACGCTCCTCACGCTGGTCGCGTTCACGGTCAAGGGATCCCTCGTTTTCGCCACGTTCATCTGGATTCGCTGGACCCTGCCGCGGTTCCGGTACGATCAGCTGATGGACCTTGGCTGGAAGTTCATCCTGGAGTTCGTGACCGTCTACATCCTCGTCATCGCCTTGGCCATCTACATTTTCGATCGATCGAACCTGCCGTTTGGCCCGGCATACGCCGCAGCGCTGTTCGGCGTGAACGTCCTGCTCGCCATACTGCTCTTTTTCGTGCTCGACCGCGGACGTCTCATCCGCGGAGCGAGTCGGGTGGGCGAGGCCGAGGCGCGGCGGCGGCTCCTGCAGGCGCGAGCCCGACGCAGGGGGGAGGCCCTGACGAGGGCCACGGCCGAGCGGGGTCTCCCCGCGCGCCTGGCGGAGGATGCCGAAAGGGGAGGGGGCTAGAGCATGCCCGGAGATGTCAAGGTCATGCGGCGTCCGGGCACGGAGGGATCTTACGTGCGGGCGGCCTCGAAGGGACTCGGCCTGACGTTCAGGCACATGATCCGCCCGATTAAGGTGACGCAGCAGTACCCCGACGAGAAGTGGGAGTTGGCACCCCGTCTCCGTGGCACGCACCGCATGGCGGTGCATGAGGATGGAAGGGCGAAATGCGTGGGCTGCGGTCTCTGCCCTACGATCTGTCCCGTCAACTGCATCAAGCTGATCCCAGCGGAGGACGAGAACGGAGAGCGGTACGCCGCGGTCTACGAGATTGACGAGTTCCGCTGCATCTTCTGCGGGTACTGCCAGGAGGTGTGCCCGGTCGAAGCGATCCACCTCGGGGTCCACTACGAGAACGCTGAATACAGCCGCGAGCGCTGGGTGTACGACCTGGAGCGGCTGACCGAGCTCGAGCATCCCTACACGGCGCTGTGGGACCCGGCGGACCCGGCATCCGAATGACCGACTTCCTGTTTTTCCTGTTCTCCGCGATGGCCGTGCTGAGCGCTATCTTCATGGTGATGCAGTCCAACCCGGTGGCCAGTGTCCTCTACCTCGTCGTCACCTTCTTCTCGCTCTCCGGGCTGTTCGTGATTCTCGACGCCCACTTCATCGCGGCTGTCCAAGTGATCGTCTACGCCGGCGCGATCATGGTCCTCTTCCTGTTCGTCATCATGCTGCTGAACCTGGGCAGCGCCGAGGTTGGCGACTTGCGTCGCGGGCTGAGCCAGTTACTGGCCGGGTCCGTGGCCGTGGCACTTGTCGCCGTATTCGCCCGGCTCTTTCTGGTCGAAACGGACCCGGCGGTGCCCGAGGCATCGGCGCTGGATCCGCTTCTCGAAGCTCAGGGAGCCGTCGCGGCGGTGGCCGAGCCGTTGTTCACTCGGTATCTGGTCGCGTTCGAGGTGACTTCCGTGCTGTTGCTGGTCGCGGTGGTCGGGGCGGTTGTGCTGGCGCGGAGGCGTGCGCCGTGAACGCCGGATATCTAGCCGATCTGGCGCTCGTTCTCAGCGCCGTGCTTTTCGCCATCGGCGTCGGCGGCGTGCTGGTGCGCAGGAACGCGATCATCGTCTTCATGTGCGTGGAGCTGATGCTGAACGCGGTAAATCTGAGCCTCGTGACCTTCTCTCGCCTGCACGGCATCGACGGCCAGATCATCGTCTTCTTTGTCATCTCCGTGGCAGCGGCGGAGGCGGCGGTTGGGCTGGCGCTCATCTTGGCCATCTTCCGGCACTACGAGACTGTAGATCTCGAGGCGTTCCGGAGGCTCAGATGGTAGCACCGTCGAGCCCGCGGATCCGGACGAGGGGTCGAGCATGAACGAGGCCTTCCAGCCCATCCTGCCTGGTCTGATCCTTGGTCTACCGCTACTCGGGGCGGTGCTCAACGGGATCGGGGCGTTCGCCTGGAGGGACAGCAAGACGATCCCGTCGCTCGTGGGCCCCCTGACGGTCCTCGCGGCATTCGCGATCGGCGTCGCGAACCTCCTCGCGATGAGAGCCGTGATGCCGCACGAGCCCGCTCTCGTGCCGCTATGGACCTGGATGCGTTCGGGCGAGCTGGACATCTCGGTGATGCTGATGTTCGACCAGCTCTCGCTGCTCATGACGCTCGTCGTCACCGGCGTTGGCGGGATCATCCATGTGTACAGCGTCGGGTACATGCGCGATGACCCGGGCTACTCTCGCTACTTCGCCTATCTGAACCTGTTCATCTTCTTCATGCTCATCCTGGTGCTCTCCGCGAACTATCCGCTCATGTTCGTCGGCTGGGAGGGCGTGGGCCTCTGCTCGTATCTGCTGATCGGATTCTGGTACGAGAACCGGGAGTATTCCGACGCGGGGAAGAAGGCGTTCATCGTGAACCGGATCGGGGATTTCGGCTTCCTCGTCGCCATGTTCCTCCTGTTCTCGACCTTCGGCACCCTGGACATGCCAGCGATCTTCAGGGAGGCCCCGGAGAGGCTCCTCGCCGATGGGGCGCTGGTCACGGCCATCACGCTCTTCCTCTTCCTGGGGTGCGTCGGCAAGTCGGCTCAGATCCCGCTCTACGTCTGGCTGCCCGACGCGATGGCCGGCCCGACGCCCGTATCCGCGCTGATCCACGCCGCGACCATGGTGACGGCCGGCGTGTATCTCGTCGCCCGCTCCGGGGTCCTCTTCGCGCTGGCCCCCGTCTCGCAGGCCGTCGTGGCATCGGTCGGGGCAGCGACGGCGCTTCTCGCGGCGACCATCGCGCTGCAACAGTTCGACATCAAGAAGGTGCTCGCCTACAGCACGATATCCCAGCTCGGCTACATGTTCGTGGCCGTGGGCATCGGCGCCTACACGGCCGGCATCTTCCACCTGATGACCCATGCCTTTTTCAAGGCACTGCTCTTCCTCGGGGCCGGTGCCGTGATCCACGCGGTGCACGACGCCTGGGCGGCCACCGGTGCCCACGGTGATCCGAACGACATGAGAAACCATGGCGGCCTGCGGCGCCTCATGCCGGTCACCGGCACGACCATGTGGATCGGGACGCTAGCGATTGCGGGCGTGATCCCGTTCGCCGGCTTCTTCTCGAAGGACGAGATCATCTGGCAGGCAGGGGTACGCGGCTACGCCGTCCTGTGGGCCCTCGCTCTGGTCGTTGCCCTGCTGACCGCCGGATACATGACGCGCCTCATGGTCATGACTTTTCACGGAGAGAACCGCAGCGGCGAGGGCGCCGGGAGCCATCTGCACGAGGTGGGTGCGGTGATGTGGATGCCGCTGGCCATTCTGGCGGCGCTCTCCGTCGTGGGGGGCTGGGTGCAGATACCCGATGCCCTTCCTCTGCCGCACGTCGACCTGCTGCATTCCTGGCTCGAGCCGGTGTTCGAGCCCGCGCTGCTGGTGGCGGCCGGGGTGGCGGGACAGCACGGCGAGGCGAGCCACACCGCGCCCTTGGGAGGCGGAGAGGCGCTGTGGGCAGCCCTGTCGACGACGCTCGCCGTCATCGTGATCCTCCTGGTCTATCGCGGCCTTGCGGCCCGCCGCTATCGACCGGCGGCCGAAGCGGCGGAGCCGACGGGATTCCGCGCCGTTCTCTACCACAAGTGGTATGTGGATGAGCTCTACGACCGGCTCGTGGTCCGCCCGCTGCTCGCGCTGTGGAGAGGCTGCTGGAGAATCGTGGACGACCGGATCATCGACGGTACGGTAAACGGGCTCGCCGGAGTGGCCCGCTTGGCCGGGTGGACCGGGAGCCAGCTTCAGTCGGGCCGCGTCGCCACGTACCTGCTCGTGTTCATGATCGGCGCGCTCATCATCCTCGGCAGCTTGGCGTTCTGACCATGGAAGCCCTGTACGGCAGCCACTGGATCTTGACGCTCCTGCTGGCGATCCCGCTCGTCGGCGCCGTGGCCTGCGTTGCCGGGGGGGAAGGCCGCGCCCGCTGGACCGCCCTCCTCACCACGCTGCTGGTGCTAGCGCTTTCGCTGCCCCTGTTCTGGACCTTCCGCATCGGAACGGCGGAGTTCCAGAATGCAGTCTCCCTGCCGTGGATCGAGCGCTGGGGAATCCGCTACGCGATCGGAATGGATGGCATTTCCCTCCTGATGATCCTGCTCACCACGGTGATCATGCCGATCTCGATCGCGGGGTCGTTCTCCTACATCAAGACGAAGGAGAGGGCTTTCTACGCGAGCATGCTGGTGCTGATGACCGGGATGCTCGGCGTCTTCGTGGCGCTCGACCTGTTTCTCTTCTACGTCTTCTGGGAGATCATGCTGATCCCGATGTACCTGATTATCGGGATCTGGGGCGGCAAGCGGAGAATCTACTCCGCCGTGAAGTTCTTCCTCTTCACAGCAGCAGGGTCGTTGTTGATGCTCGTGGCGATCGTCGTCCTCGTCTACTTGCACCAGCAGCAGACCGGCGTCTCCTCGTTCGTATACGCAGACCTCATCCAGACGTCGATCGCTCCGGGTCTCCAGCTGCTCTTGTTCGCTGCCTTTGGCCTGGCGTTCGCCATCAAGGTGCCGCTATTCCCGTTCCATACCTGGCTGCCGGACGCACATGTGGAAGCGCCCACGGCGGGCTCGGTGATTCTGGCCGGCATCCTGCTGAAGATGGGCGTGTACGGGTTTCTTCGATTCGCGATGCCGCTGTTTCCCGTGGCGGCGACGAGCCTGCCCGTCATCGGCACGATCGTGCTGCTTGGCCTGGTCGGGATCATCTACGCTGCCTGGGTGGCGGCTGTGCAACCGGACGCGAAGAAGTTGATCGCCTACACGTCGGTCGCCCACCTCGGCTTCGTGATGGTCGGGCTGTTTGCCCTCAACTCCCAGGGGGTGTCAGGGGCGATTCTGCAGATGGTCAATCATGGGATCTCGACCGGCGCGCTCTTCCTGCTGGTCGGCATGATCTATGAGCGTCGCCATACTCGCCTGATCGCTGACTTCGGGGGACTGGCGAAGGTGATGCCGTTCTTCGCCTTTGCTCTGACGGTAGTCGCACTGAGTTCCATCGGACTGCCCGGGACCAACGGCTTCGTCGGCGAGTTTCTCATTCTGGTCGGGGCGTTCCAGCGCTACCCGCTCGTAGCGGTGCTGGCCACGACGGGCGTCGTGTTCGCGGCGGCCTACATGCTTCCCATGGTCCAGCGGATCATCCTGAATCCCCTCACGCAGGAGGAGAACCGGGAGCTTGACGATCTGAACGCCAGGGAACGGTGGATCCTTTGGCCTCTGCTCGCGCTGATCCTGCTCATCGGCGTGTTTCCGCAGCCGTTCCTGGACCGCATGTCCGCATCGGTCGATGGCCTGATCGAGAACGTCCAGACCCGAAGACTCCCGAGCCAGGCTTCGCGTGGGCCGGACCTGGGGGCGAACGAGCTGCGCCTAGCCCCCACGGGGGAGCGTGCTATCCCCGAGCCGGATCCTGACGGAGGTGTCGGCCCGTGACCCTCGACTACGCGTCACAGAGCCACTACCTGATCGCTCTCCTGCCGGAAGGCATCGTGACACTGGGCGCCTTTGCCGTGCTGCTCGTCGATGTGTTTTCGCGCGGCCGCGACTCCGGCCCCGGGGGGCCGTGGTTGGAGCGCATCTCGGTCCTGAGCCTGCTCGGCGCGGTCGCCGCTTCCCTGTGGCTCGGCTTCGCGGTCGAGGCCGAACCTGGCTTGGTGGCGGTCGATGGCTTCCGGCTCTCCGGCAACCTGATCCTGCTGGGGGGCAGCCTGCTCGCTGTGCTGTACGCCGTCGATTACGGACACAGGGAGGGTCTGCACATCGGAGAGTTCTACGCCCTCCTGCTTCTGGCCACGGCCGGCATGATGGTCCTGGTCGGTGCGCAGGATCTGGTGCTCGTCTTCCTGGGCCTGGAGCTCATGTCGATTGCCGTGTACGTACTGACCGGGTTCAACAGGAGAGATCCCCGATCGGCCGAGGCCGGCCTCAAGTACTTCCTGGTCGGGGCGTTCGCGAGTGCCTTCGTGCTTTACGGAATCGCGCTGCTGTACGGAGCCACGGGAAGCACGAACCTCTCTGAGGTCATGGGCGTCGTGACGGCCAGGACTGCGGAGGGGAGCGTCCTCTTGGCGGGGGGCGTCCTGCTGCTCCTCATCGGCTTTGCCTACAAGATCGCGGCGGTGCCCTTCCACATGTGGACGCCGGACGCCTACGAGGGCGCTCCGACGTCGGTGACCGGCTACATGGCGGTCGGCGTGAAGGCCGCGGCCTTCGTCGCCCTCCTGCGTGTGTTTTCCGTCCAGCTGGCGCCCGCGGCCGACTTCTGGAGCGGCGTTGTGTGGTGGCTGGCCATGCTGACCATGATCGTGCCGAATCTCGTCGCACTGGTCCAGAACAACGTCAAGCGGATGCTCGCGTACTCCTCCGTGGCGCATGCCGGATACCTGCTCGTCGGGGTTGCGGCCGGCACGGCATTCGGCCGCGCCGCCTCGCTCTTCTATCTCGCCGCGTACACGCTCATGACGCTGGGAGCGTTCGCGGTCGTGTATGCGGTGGCCGGGAAGGGGGACCGAAGGATGACCCTCGCGGACTTCCGCGGCCTGGGCTGGCGCCGCCCTGCACTCGGCTTTGCGCTGCTCGTCTTCCTGCTCTCGCTGGCAGGATTCCCGCCGACGGGGGGGTTCGTCGGCAAGCTGTTCCTCTTGCGGGCGGCGATCGACGCCGACCAGGTCTCCCTGGCGGTCACGCTCGTGCTGACGAGCCTGATCTCCTACTACTACTACTTCCGCGTCGTATGGAAGATGTACTTCGAGGAGGGTGCGGAGCAGGCGATCGCATCGCCCGGCCGCGCCTTCCGCTTCTCGACGGCGGTCTGCACGGGGGGCGTGCTCCTGCTGGGCCTCCTGCCGGGTCCGGCGCTCCGCGCCTTCGAGAGGGCCGGCAGTGAGGTGGCGACGAGCGAGGCGATCGAGGTTCCCGCGGCAGCCACCGGGGCTCCGACCGTTGGGGCCGAGGCTGCAGGTTCCGGGCCGTGAGGGCGCCGCGGCACGTCTTCCGCGAGTACGACATCCGCGGCATCGTCGATGAGACGCTGGATCCGGAGCTCGCTCGCGCCGTCGGACTGGCTTTTGGCAGCGAACTGGGGCAGGGCGCGACCGTAGCCGTCGGCCAGGACAACCGTCCCAGCTCGCCGACCCTCGCCTCTGCGCTGGTCGAGGGGCTGAACGCCTCGGGCGTGGACGTCCTTTTCGTCGGCACCGTGCCGACCCCTGCTCTGTATTTTGCCGCCTACGAGCTGGGGACCGCTGCCGGCGTCCAGATCACCGGATCGCACAACCCGCCCGAATACAACGGTATCAAGCTGACGCGGGGCGAGCGTGCCCTCTACGGGGAGGCGATCCAGCGGCTGCGGCTCCGGATCGAAGCGGACGATTTCCTGTTGGGTGGCGGCACGACCTCGGAAGTCGAGATCCTGGACCGATACGTCGAGGAGATCGGTCGCAGGGCCCGGGTGGATCCGCCGATACGCTTCGTTCTGGACTGCGGAAATGGCGCCGGGAGCATCGTTGCCGCGGATGCCCTCCGGGCAGCAGGGGCGGAGGTGGACCCG
Source organism: Gemmatimonadota bacterium (assembly GCA_020351855.1). GTDB lineage: Bacteria > Gemmatimonadota > Gemmatimonadetes > Palauibacterales > Palauibacteraceae. Next base: position 2,398,740 of record CP070670.1, on the reverse strand, counting down.
CTCTACTGCGAGTCCGACGGGACGTTCCCAAACCATCATCCCGATCCAACGGTCGACGAAAACGTCCAAGACCTCATCGCGCGCGTCATAGAGACCGGTGCGGCCTTCGGCGTGGGGCTCGACGGAGACGCGGATCGAATCGGCGCGGTAACGGAGGAGGGCGCGATCATCCGCGGGGATCACCTGCTGCTGCTGTTTGCGCTCGACGTCCTGCAGGATCACCCCGGCGCGGACATCGTGTTCGACGTGAAGTGCTCGAAGGCACTCCCGGAGATGATCTCGAAAGCCGGCGGGAACCCGGTGATGTGGAGGACGGGCCACTCCCTGATCAAGGAGAGGATGAGGGAATTAGGATCTCCGCTTTCAGGTGAGATGAGTGGTCATATCTGTTTTGCCGACAGGTATTTCGGAATAGACGACGCGATCTACGATGCAGCGCGCCTGGCGGAGTTGGTGGCTCGGGACGGCCGCCCACTGTCCGAGATCGTCCGGACCATCCCGGCCTATCCCTCCACGCCCGAGCTCCGGCTTGACTGTCCGGAGGAGCGCAAGTTCGAGCTCGTGCGACGCGCAGTGCAACACTACAAGCAGGCACACGACGTGGTCGACATCGACGGCGCTCGCGTCCAGTTCGAGGGCGGCTGGGCTCTGATCCGGGCGAGCAACACCCAGCCCGTCGTGGTCGTTCGACTGGAGGCTGATTCGCCGGAGCGCCTGCGGGAGATCCACGGCGAGATCAGCGAGTACCTGGCGGCCGAGGGTGTGTCCCTCCCCGACGTCTGAGCGCGCCGGCGGCTCGCGGGGAACCTGTCGTGGAAGAGCGTCAATCGCGAGACGGGGAGCGCGTCGTCATTGCGATCGGCGGGAACGCCCTCTCGCCGGCCGGGGGATCCGCGGCGATCGCGGAACAGTTCCGGCACACCCGCGAGAGCCTCGAGCCGATCGTCGAGTTCGCGAGACATGGCTGGGGGATGGCGATCGTCCATGGCAACGGGCCGCAGGTTGGCGATGCGATCCTCCGCAACGAGCGCTCCCGGGCGGTGGTGGACGAACTCCCGCTGGGCGTCCTGGTCGCTGGCACGGCGGGCTGGATCGGCTACATGATCCAGCAGTCCCTGCAGAACGCTCTGGCCCGGGAGGGTATCGAACGGCCGGTGGTCTCGGTGATCAACCAGGTGCTGGTCGATCCGGACCGATCATCCACCCGAGAGCCGACGAAGTTCGTCGGGCGGCGCGTCGAGAGGGCCGTGGCGCGCGAGCTGCTCGCCGAGGGCGTGAACCTCCGGCCGGACGAGCGCGGACATCTGCGGCGCATCGTGCCGAGTCCCGAACCGCTCGACATCGTCGAGGCGGACACGGTCCGTCAGCTGGTGGAGCAGGGCACGATCGTGATTGCCTGCGGTGGCGGCGGCACGCCGGTGTTCCGCGATCCGGTGCTGGGACTCGAGGGGCTGGACTCGGTGATCGACAAGGACCGCGCAGCCGCCATCCTGGGGCGGAAGATCCATGCCAGCCTCCTCCTCATCCTCACCGATGTGGAGGGGGTATACAGAGGTTTCGGAACGCCGGCGGAGCAGCTGATCCGGCACCTCACACCGGTTGAGGGCCGGGCGGTCCTAGCCACCGAGCGGCTGGGGAGGGGAAGCATGGCGCCGAAGCTGGAGGCCGCCATCCATTTCGTGGAACAGGGCGGCCGCCGGGCCGTCATCGCGGAGCTCCAGCAAGGGGCCGCTGCCTTGACCGGCTCCACAGGCACCACCGTTGAGGCGGAGGCCCAGGCCAAGGGGCAGGTTTAGATCCGAGCGAAGAGAGACGATGAACATTCACGAGTACCAGGCACGAGAGATCTTCCGGTCGCACGGCATGCCGGTCCCCGACTCCGAGGTCGCCACCGGCCCCGAGGAGGCCGCGGAAGCCGCCCGGAGGCTCGGCGGGGGGGTCGTAGTCAAGGCTCAGGTACACGCCGGGGGAAGGGGCAAGGCGGGCGGAGTGAAGCTGGCGGCGGATCCTGCGGAAGCGAGGGCAGCGGCGGTCGCGATTCTGGACCTGGAGATCAAGGGGCTCCCCGTCAGAAAGGTGCTTGTAGCGCCGGCTGTGGAGATCGCCACAGAGGCGTACGCGGGGGTCGTCATGGATCGGGCCTCGCAACGGCCGGTTCTGATGGTCTCGCCGGAGGGAGGCATCGACATCGAGCAGGTCGCGGCGGAGAAGCCGGAAGCCATCTTCAAGGAGACCATCGACCCCAGATACGGACTGCTGGCTCATCAGGCCACCGGCCTCGGCTACCGCCTGTTCTCCGACCCAGCGCTGGCCGGGCAGGCTGCCCGTGTGCTGAACGGCCTATGGAAGGCCTATGCCTCGACGGACGCGACGCTCGCAGAGGTCAACCCGCTGGTCTCCACGCCGGCGGGCGAGGTGCTCGCCATCGATGCCAAGATGAACATCGACGACAACGCTCTTTTCAGGCATCCGGATCTCGCGGCCCTGCGAGACGTGGACGCGGAAGCGTCGTCTGAGCGGCGGGCAAGGGATGCGGGGCTCAGCTACATCAAGCTCGATGGGGACGTCGGCTGCTGCGTGAACGGAGCCGGCCTCGCCATGGCGACCATGGACCTGGTGAAGTACTACGGCGGGAACCCTGCGAATTTTCTCGACATCGGCGGCTCGTCCAGCCCAGACAAGGTCATCGCGGCGCTACAGATCATCAGCGAGGACCCGAACGTTCGGTCGATCCTGTTCAACATTTTCGGAGGCATCACCCGCTGCGACGACGTTGCCAACGGAATCGTCGCAGCCACCGGCCGGCTCGAGCTGGAGGTGCCGATCACAATCCGCCTCACCGGAACGAACGAGCGCGAAGCCGTCCGCATTCTCGAGGCGGCAGGCTTCGAGGCGAACACCGACATGGACGTCGCCGTCCAGCGGGCCGTGGCAGCGGCCGGGCGCGCGGCATAGGAGATAGGCAGGCGCTCCCGCGGCGGGGCTTTGCAAGAGATGGGAGACCGATGGCGATCTTCATAGGTGAGCAAACCCGACTCGTCGTCCAGGGCATTACCGGACGGGATGGCTCGTTCCATACGCGCCAGATGCGTGAGTACGGCACGCAGGTGGTGGCCGGCGTCACGCCGGGGAAGGGTGGGCAGCCGTTCGATGGAGAGATCCCGATCTACAACACGGTTCGCGAGGCAGTGGTCGAGCGGGAGGCGAACACGTCGATCATCTACGTGCCTGCACGCTTCGCGGGTGACGCGATCCTGGAGGCTGCCGACGCGGGCGTCGGGTTGATCGTATGCATCACGGAAGGGATTCCCGTCGCGGAGATGATGCGCGTCATGCCCTACGTGCGGGAGCGGGGTGCACGTCTGATCGGGCCAAACTGTCCCGGGCTAATCGCCCCGGGAGCGTGCAAGGTAGGCATTCTCCCGGGCCAGATCGTGCGTCCCGGACCGGTCGGCATCGTCAGTCGCTCGGGCACGTTGACCTATGAGGTCATCTTCCAGCTCACCAACGCGGGGGTCGGACAGTCGACCTCGGTCGGGATCGGAGGGGATCCGATCATCGGCACCGACTTCGTCGACTGCCTGCGCGCATTCGAAGGGGATTCCGGGACCGAGGCCGTGGTGATGATCGGCGAGATAGGGGGCACCGACGAGCAGGTCGCAGCCCGCTTCGTCAGCGCAGAGATGAGCAAGCCCGTTGTCGGCTTCATCGCGGGGCAGACGGCTCCCCCGGGTCGCCGCATGGGCCACGCGGGCGCGATCATCTCCGGCTCGGAGGGAACGGCGGCCGAGAAGATACGGGCATTCCAGGAGAACGGGATCCTGGTGGCGGAGCGTCCGGTGGACATCGTCGACGCGATCCGCTCCGTGCTGTGACGGGCGACCGAGCGGAGACGGCGGTGCTCGGCGACCTGCTGAGCGAGAGGCGCGTCATCGCACCGCTGCGCGCGGACACGCTGCGGGAGGCCCTCGGGAAGCTGGCGGCCGGCGCCGTAGCGGACGGTCTGGCCGACCAGGACCGCCTGGATCAGGAGTTGGACACGCTCGCGGAAGAGGATCTCATCCCGCTCGGATCCCACGCGCTCATGGCCCATCTGCGAACCGAAGGCGCGAACCGACTCGGCATGATGATCGGCCTCGCGGAGGGCGCACTGCCGTTCTCGCCGGCAACGGCGCCTGAGGCTCGAACGCTGATTCTGGTGATCGCGCCGGCGAGCGGAGGTCGCCGTTACCTGCAAACAATGGCGGCTTTGGCCCGCGTGCTCGGCAAGAGCGAAGTGGCGGAGCAGCTCGCATCCGTGGAGACCGCTGCAGATGTGCTCGGTCTGAGCGTGATGGCCGAGCCGATACTCGGCACGGAGATCCTGGTGCGCGACGTGATGACCCGCGACGTCGTGATCGTATCTGCGGAAACGCCGATGGCGGACGTGGCTGAGCTGCTCATCCGGCGGCGGCTGCGCGCGATTCCGGTGGTGGGGGAGGACAGGGTGGTGCTCGGCATCGTGACCGACGCGGATGTCATGGAGATGTTCCTGCCCCGAATCCGGGGGGATGAAGCGACGGGGAATGAAGGAACTGATCCCGCAAAGCTGGCCGTGCGGGAGGTGATGCAGCGAAGCGTGTTCACGGCGCGAGCCGACGAGACCATTGAGTCGGTGGCCGATCGCATGATCCGGAAGGGCATCGAGCGCCTGCCCGTGGTCACGGAGGGACGGCTCGTTGGCTTCCTCAGCAAGGGCGATATCATTCGACGACTGCTGCGTGGACACCTGCGCAGCCGCTGAAGTACGTTCCTCGCACATTGTTTGATGTCCTGTGGTGTAGCGTTTTCCGACGCTCAAGGGAGCCTAACGATGGGTAGCGAAAGGACCCTGGCGATCATCAAGCCCGATGCATTCGGCAGCGGGCGGGCTGGCAAGATCGTCGCCCATTTGGAGTCCGAGGGTTTCCGGCTTGTCGCCGCCCGCACCGTCCGCCTGAATCAGGAAGGGGCAGAGGCGTTCTATGCGGTGCACCGGGGGAAACCTTTCTTTGCATCACTGGTAGACTTCATGACCTCGGGGACCGTGCTGACGCTGGCTCTCGAGAGAAAGGACGCCGTGGCGCGGCTGAGGGAAGTGATCGGCGCCACGGATCCGGCCGAAGCCGCGCCCGGGACGATTCGCGCGCTGTACGCGGAGAGCAAGGAGCGTAACGCCATACACGCGTCCGACTCGCTCGACAATGCGCGGGCGGAGATCGCATTCTTCTTCGCGGGCGTAGAGCTCGCCTGAACAAGCGCAGCGGCCGCCGATGTCGAATCCTCTCACGATCGACCTTGCGAGGCTTGCCGAAGGACCTTTGGAGCGGACGGCGCGCCTCGCGCCAGAGTCTGTCTCGTGGACGGGCTCCGCGCTTCGCTTCGCCGAGGCGCCGACCGTGTCGTTCACGGCGCAGGCGAACCTGGCTGGCGCCGTCCAGGTCCATGGGACCGTCGAGGTCCCAATCCGCCTGAGCTGCCGACGCTGCCTTGCGGAGAGCGTTCGGCGGTTCGAGATACCGCTCGATTTCCTGCTCGAGCCCGAGCTGGAGCCCGGTTCGGAAGACGAGGGCGTCTTTCCGCTCCCGCGTGGCGTGGATCGCGTGGACATCGGCCCGATCGTTCGCGAGGAACTGCTGCTGACCGTGCCCGAGTATCCGCTGTGCGGGAACGACTGTCGGGGCCTGTGTCCTCGCTGCGGGATCAACCTCAACACTGCCGAGTGTGATTGCGCGGTGTCGGAGGTCGATCCCCGCTGGGAAGCGCTGCGAAAGTTGCGCGTCTGAGCCGGCGGCTGTCGATTCGTCGCGGTCGCCCGCAGGCAAGAATGACTCGCGGAGGTTCGGAGAGATAAAGGAGAGAACAGAATGGCGGTTCCCAAGAAGCGTACCTCGAAGCAGCGCAAACGGAAGCGCCGCACGCACCATAAGGCGGAGAGCATCGCTACCCAGGCCTGTCCGCAGTGCGGGGATCCGCGGCGGCCGCATCGCGTCTGCCCCAACTGCGGCTACTACGATGATCGGGAGGTCATGCCGGTCGAGGAGTACTGACCGGCGTACCGCCGTCTGAGGCCGACGGATCCATGGCATTCGACGGGCTGGATCGCTCCGCCGCTCGGCAGACGATCGCCCTCGACGCGATGGGCGGCGACGGAGCGCCCGAAGTGCCCGTCGCCGGTGCGCTTGCCGCTCTGGCGGAGCTGCCTGATCGGATCCGGATCGCTTTGGTCGGAGAGCCAGACCGCATCGAGTCGGTTCTTCCGCTCGCTGCCCGGGCGCGCGTCGAGATCGTCTCGGCCTCCGAGGCGATCAGGATGGAAGAGGCTCCCGCTCTCGCGGTGCGGCGCAAGCGGGATAGCTCGATCGTCGTCGGCCTGCAACTTGTCCGCTCAGGCGTGGCCGATGCTTTCATCTCGGCAGGGTCCACGGGAGCGGTCATGGCCGCATCCCTGCTCGAGCTCGGATCACTTCCGGGAGTGGCTCGACCGGCGGTCGGTGCCACGTTCCCCACCGTCTCGGGTCCGGTACTCGTGCTCGACGTGGGAGCCAACGTCGACGCCAAGCCCTACCACCTGCACCAGTTCGCCAGACTCGGCTCGGTCTATGTGCGAGATCTGAGAGGCATCGAGCGACCACGGGTGGGTCTGCTGAATGTCGGGGAGGAAGCAGAGAAGGGGGGCGAGGTCCTGGCTGAAGCGCATGCCCTGCTTGCAGCCGACGCCGAGCTCGAGTTCGTCGGCAACATCGAGGGTCATCGAATCATCGAGGGCGCGTGCGACGTTCTGGTGAGCGACGGCTTCTCGGGGAACGTGCTCCTCAAGTTCTACGAATCGATCGCAGCCTTCGTCGTCGGCCTGCTGCAGCGACCGACACGCCGGTTCCGGCGAGGTGGGAGAGTCGGGCAGATCGTTCGGGTACTCGACTACGCCGAGTACGGCGGGGCGCCGCTTCTCGGTGTACGGGGCGTCACGATCATCTGTCACGGCGCCTCGCCGCCGCGCGCGATCAAGAACGCCATCCGGGTGGCCGTACGAAGCGTGGAATCCGGCATGGTGCGGGACATGGCACTGGCCCTCGACGCACTGGCGGCAGGGACCTAGGACAATGGACGATTGGAGCGGAACGGCCTTCCAGCTTCCCGGTCAGGGAGCGCAGTACGTAGGCATGGGAGCTGACTTGGCGGCAGCCCTCCCCGAGGCGCGGAAGCTCTATGAGCAGGCCGACGATCTGCTTGGGTTCCGGCTCAGCGAGATCTGCTGGTCCGGGCCGGAAGAGCGGCTGCGACGGACGGAGAACGCCCAGCCGGCCATACTCCTGCACAGCTACGCGGTCTGGATCGCCCTGCCCGCCGAGGTTCGAAACGGTGCCACGGTTGCTGCCGGTCACTCGCTGGGCGAGTTCACGGCATACCTGATCGCCGGATCGCTCGCCTTCGAAGACGCGCTGCGCATCGTTCGGCGTCGGGGCGAATTGATGGCCGAATCCGGTCGCGAACGACCCGGAGCGATGAGCGCCGTTCTCGGCCTGGACCCGGAAACGGTGGCTTCCGTCTGCCAGAAGACGCCGGGTATCGTCGTGCCGGCCAACGACAACGCTCCGGGTCAGGTGGTGATCAGCGGCGCGGAGGAGGCGGTGGCCGAAGCCGGGAAGCGGCTGCGGGAAGCCGGTGCCCGACGCGTGGTCCCGCTGAACGTCAGCGGTGCCTTCCACTCGCCGCTCATGGAGAGCGCTCGCCAGGGCCTGGAGGCCATCCTCAACGAGACGGCGATTCTCGATCCGCGCTTTCCGGTGGTGGCGAACGTGTCGGCCGAGCCTGTACGTAGCGGCGAGCGCGCCCGCCAACTCCTCGTCGCCCAGCTCACGGGAGCGGTTCGCTGGTCGGACGGCGTGCGCTGCATGGCGTCACTTGGGGCGGTTCGGTATGTCGAGGCCGGGCCGGGCTCGGTGTTGACCGGCCTCCTGCGGCGCATCGACCCGGCGTTGCGCGGACAGGCGGTGGGAGGCGTCGCTGCCCTGAGTAGTCTGACACCCGGTTGATGATCAGAACGGGAGGTACGGAGATGCCGGAACTGGACGGGAGGGTGGCGATCGTAACCGGATCGGCCCGCGGCATCGGGCTCGAGATCGCGAGGGAACTGACGGATGCGGGAGCGTCCGTGGCGATCGTCGATCTGGACGAGGCGGAAGCGGCCCGCGCGTCGACCGGGTTGGGGGGGGCCGAACGCGGCTACGCCTGCAACGTGAGTGACCCGGAGGCCTGCGAACGCATGCTGGCAGAGGTCGAGGAGGACCTCGGGTCGCCCTATATCCTGGTCAACAATGCCGGCATCACGCGCGACAACCTGCTTCTCCGGCTGGGGGACGACGACTGGCGGCGGGTGCTTGACGTCAACCTGAGCGGCGCCTTTTACCTGACGCGCCGTGTAGCGCGCGGGATGATGAAGCGGCGCGAAGGGAGGATCATCAACATTGCCAGTGTCGTGGGCTTGACGGGTAATCGCGGCCAGGCCAACTATGCGGCGTCCAAGGCGGGACTTATCGGCCTCACGAAGTCCGTGGCACAGGAGCTGGCGAGTCGGGGCGTGCTCGTCAACGCGGTGGCTCCGGGCTTCATCCAGACGGAGATGACCGCCGCCCTGGGCGAGGAGACGCGTAGCGCCCTTCTGGACAGAATACCGCTCGGAAGGATGGGAACGCCAGCGGATGTGGCGGGCGTCGTCCGTTTCCTTGCGGGGCCCCTCGCCTCGTACGTCACCGGCCAGGTGATCGTGGTGGACGGGGGAATGGTGATGTGACCTCGGCAACATGGCGTGCGACGATGCCGCCGCGATAACGACAGCAGTCGAACGAAAGGAAGGGTCTATGTCTGACTTCAGTGCGCGGGTGAAAGAGATCATCGCGAACGAACTGGGCGTAGAGATCGAGAAGGTGACGGAGGACGCCTCGTTTGTGGACGATCTCGGAGCGGACTCGCTCGATACGGTGGAATTGGTGATGGCGTTCGAGGAGGAGTTCGAGGTCGAGATCCCCGACGAGGATGCGGAGCGGATGCAGACGGTAGGAGACGCTATCCAGTACCTGGAAGAGAAGCAGGGCTGAACCGTTGTCCGCACCGATCTGCACGGCTACAAGCGCGACGGACTGAGCCCCATGCGGCGACGCGTGGTCATCACCGGATTGGGGCTCGTCACTCCGGTCGGCAACGACGTCGAGTCGACCTGGGACAGCCTGGTCGGGGGCCGGAGCGGTGCCGGCCCGATCACCCTGTTCGATGCCGCCGACCAGGACGTCCGGTTCGCCTGCGAGGTCAAGGACTTCGATCCGACTGTGGCGATGGACCGCAAGGAGCTCAAGCGCAGCGACCGTTTCGTCCAGTTCTCGCTCGCAACGACCGATCAGGCAGTCCGGGCGGCGCGGCTGGAGCAGGCACTGCCGGCGCTGCCGCAGGAGAGGTTCGGCGTGATCGTGGGAAGCGGAATCGGGGGGCTGATGACCCTCGAGGACCAGCACCTGCGGATGCTGGAGCGCGGTCCCGGGCGCGTATCACCGTTCTTTATCCCGATGTTTATTGCCGACATGGCGGCCGGGCTCATCTCGATGAGGTACGGAGCGCGAGGACCCAACTATGCCACCGTCTCGGCCTGCTCCTCGAGCGCCCATGCGCTCGGGCTGGCATACCGGTCCGTCCGCTCGGGCGAAGCCGACGTGATGATCGCGGGAGGCACCGAAGCGACGATCACCCCGCTTTGCTTGGCTGGCTTCGCCTCCATGAAGGCGCTCTCGACTCGCAATGATGATCCCGCCACTGCATCCCGTCCCTTCGATCTCTACAGAGACGGCTTCGTGCTCGGCGAGGGCGCGGCCACGCTTGTCCTCGAGTCGCTGGAGCACGCCCAGGGGCGCGGTGCGCCCATCCTCGCGGAGCTGCTGGGCTTCGGGCAGAGTGCCGACGCCTACCACATCACGGCGCCGGCGCCGGAGGGAGCCGGTGCGCAGGTGGCCATCCGCAACGCCTTGGCTGATGCCGAAACCGCTGCGGGGGACATCGACTACATCAACGCTCACGGCACGTCCACCCCGCACAACGACGCCACGGAGACGGCGGCCATCAAGCATGTGTTTGGCGAGCATGCGTACGACCTTGTCGTCGGCTCGACCAAGTCCATGACGGGTCACACGCTAGGGGCGGCCGGTGCCGTAGAGGGCGCCATATGTGCTCTGATCTGCCAGCGTGGGATCATCCCGCCGACAATCAACTTCGAGGCTGCCGATCCCGAATGCGATCTCGACTACGCCCACCAAGGACCGGTGCAACGGGACGTGAAGGTGGCGATCAGCAACTCCTTCGGCTTCGGCGGGCACAACGTCACCTTGGTGATTCGCCAGTGGCCGGGGTCTGAATGATGGATGCCGTTCCAAGGGTCCTGATCCTGGTCGGATCGGAATCCGACGTACCCAAGGTGCAGGGAGCGCTCGACATCCTGCGCGACGCGGGCGCCGAGGCGGAGCTTGTCGTTTCCAGTGCCCACCGGGATCCCGACCGGACCCGGGAGCTTGCAGCCGGGGCCGAGGAGAAGGGGTACTCGGTCGTCATATGCGGGGCGGGACTCTCCGCCGCGCTGCCCGGCGTCGTGGCTGCCCACACAAGACTGCCGGTCATCGGCGTGCCGATATCCGCGGGCACGCTCGGAGGTCTCGACGCGCTGCTGTCCACCGTCCAGATGCCATCCGGCGTTCCCGTGGCCGCGGTCGGGATCGACAACGCGAAGAATGCGGCGCACCTGGCGTTGCGAATACTGCGTACGGCCGGCCTCACATAGCCCGCGCTGCCCGGTGGCCGTGCGAGGGACATCGATCTCGGAGTCACTCGGATGCGAGTTGGACTAGGCCTCTCTCATGCTGCCCTGCAGGGTGCGCTCGAACCCGCGGTTCTTCGGGCCGTTACGGAGGCGCTGCGCGGCGCTTCCGGTTTGTGGCTGGGCTCTGAGGTCGGTCCGCTGACGCATGACGGGGAGGGCGCGGAGAGGGCAGAGGCAGCGCTCCGTGATGCTGTTCTCCACATCGAGCGACACAACTACCAGATCGTCAGCCTGGACATCACGGTCTCGGTACCCGAGCTGTCCGCGAACCGGATGGAGGGGATTCGCCAAGGCCTGGCGAAGTTTGCGCACGTTGGACCGGCCAACGTCGTCGTAAAGTCGGCGCCGGGTGCCGGAATGCCCGGTGCCGGAGGCGAGGAAGCGACCGCGATCGCCATCACCCTGCTGGACCAGATCGCCGATCTCGACATGCTCCACGCCAGTATCCGCTCTGGCGGCTAGTCGCGGGTACGCGGAGGATTCGGAATGCCCTCCCAACTCGACAGTCTGGTCCGTTTGCTCGGTGTGTTTCCCGTCGAGACGCTCTACCTCCTTGTCGCCGTAGGTACGGCCGTCGAGAATATCTTCCCGCCGATCCCCTCCGACATGATCGTCCTGTTCGGGGGAGTCCTTGCCGACTTGGGAGTGGTGCGGGCGGACCTCGTCTTCGCCTCAGCGTGGGGAGCCAACATCCTGCTCGCCCTGTTTGTGTATTACATGGGCCGACGCTACGGGCGCGCGATATTCGGAACCCGCTGGGGACGCTGGCTCCTGCGGCCCCACCAGCTCGACCGGCTGGCGCGATTTTACAGCGACTACGGGACGGTCACCATCCTCGTCAGTCGCTTCTTCCCGGTGTTCAGGGTCCTGATTCCGGCGTTTGCGGGCATCAGCAGGCTCGGCCTCTGGAGAACAGCCATCCCGCTCGCCATCGCGTCGGCCATCTGGTATGGCGTGCTCCTGCTAGTCGGCATCTACGCCTCGCGCAACCTGGCCAGGGTCGTCTCGGCCGTCTCCGCCGTGAACGTCGGGTTGATCGTCGCGGCGGCGGTGCTCCTGGGAGGCGTGGGCTTTCTGTGGTGGCAGAGCCGTCGCGAGCGTCGGGATCCCCCATGAGTGACGGGCAGGCCGACGATGCGCGGGAATTCCGGCTCGAGGGATTCTCGGACTTCCTGCTCTTCGAGCGCGGCCTGTCGCCCACCACCCACGATGCCTATCTGTCCGACTGCCGGGAGCTCGTTGCCTTCGCCGCAGCCCGCCGGATCGACCGTCCCGGAAGCCTGACCTACGGCCTGCTGCGTGAACACGTCTCCCATCTAGCGCAGCGGGGGCTCGCACCTTCGACCATCGCCAGGAAGCTATCCGCCCTGCGCGGCTATTTCGCCTTTCTTCTCTCGGAGGGCATTATCGGCCTCGATCCGACGGAGAAGTTGGAGGCGCCGCACCTGGGCCGACCGCTGCCCGAGGTGCTGAGCTACGATGAAGTCGAGCGCCTCATCGCCGCCGTGCGCACGACGGATCCGCTGGGCATGCGCGATCTGGCGCTCCTGGAGGTGCTGTACGGCGCCGGACTGAGGATATCGGAGCTCATCGGACTGACGTTGCGGGACCTTGATCTCGAGGAAGGGTTCGTCCACGTCGTCGGCAAGGGGTCCAAGGAGCGCGTCGTACCGCTGGGCGGCCGTGCGCGCCGAGCTCTAGAGCGCTACCTTGGCGCGCTGAGACCGGAGCTGGACCGCGGGGAGGGCGGTGGTGTGCTGTTTCTGAATCGGCACGGGCGACCCCTCGGCAGGATGGGCGCGTGGAAGATCGTGAAGCGCTACGTCCAGAGGTCGCAGCTTGACAGACCGGTCTCTCCGCACACACTGCGGCATACCTTCGCTACGCACCTGCTCGAGGGAGGAGCGGATCTCGCTTCGGTCCAGGAGATGCTCGGGCACTCGGACATTTCGACGACCCAGATCTATACGCATGTCGATCGCACGTATCTTCGAGATGTGCACCGCACATACCACCCGCGAGGCTGAACCGTCGACTAGGTTTCGGTCATGAACCGGATCTCGTGGCTTGGCGCCGGCTTTCTGATCCTGCTGCTGCTGCCCGACGGCGCCCTGGCCCAGGTGCGGGACGTGCGCTTCGAGCCACGGCGCGGCGAGGAGGTGGAGGCGCGCCTCGCCGCCTTTCTTGAGCAGGGATACACGCTGTGGACGCAGGACACGGTGCTGTCGTCGGATCAGAGCGTGGACGGGAACCTGTTGATTCTCGAAGCCTCGGTAAGGCTCTCCGGGTCAGTCGGCGGCAGCGTCTACGTCATTGACGGCGACCTGATTCTGCGACCCGGTGCTCGGATTGACGGGAACCTGGTCGTGCTGGGCGGCGGCTTCTACAGTTCGACCCGGGCCACGGTGGAGGGGACGGTTGACTACCGACCCAGCCTCACCTACGCGGTGGTTCCGGAGGATGGCGCGTACCGGATCTATTACGCCCGGGAGCCCCTGCCACCGTTCGAGTTCCATGGCTTGTACGGGTTCGGCCTGCCCACCTACCAGCGGGTCGATGCCGTCACGCTGTCCTGGGGGGCAACGCTCAGGGCCTCCGGTTGGGCCTGGAGGCCAGACCTGTCGTTCGACGGCCGCTTCAAGACCGGGCCTGCAAAGTTCGACGGCACGATCCGACAGCTCTGGCATCCGAGCGAAAAGCTGCAATTCGGCTGGGAGCTGGAAAGAGCGACCCGCAACAACGAGGAGTGGATATGGGGCACCCTCGTCAACTCCCTCTCCTATTTCTTCGCCGAGGAGGACGTGCGGGACTACTATCTTGCCGATCGGGCTGCCCTCACGGTGGGGCGACCTGCGGGCCCAGGGCTCGTGCCCTCCTTCACCTTCCAGTACGAGAAAGCCGACACCCTGTCAGCCCGCGACTACTTCGTCGTCTTTCCCAACGACTCGGTGCGGCCGAACCCGCCGATCGACCCCGGGGAGACGGTGAGCGGCATCCTTGCCCTCGCCCATCGGAGCCGACGCGGCGAGCCGGGCCTGGATGCGCAGGTTCTCTTCGAGGGAGCCACGAGCGACCTGGCCGGGGACTTCTCCTTTCTCCTCGCCGAGCTGCGGGCGCGTTGGGAGCAGCCCACGGTGGCAGGACAGCAAGTGAAGGTCTTCCTGGAGGCGCGTGGCGATCTCGCGGGACAGCTGCCCGGACAGCGCTGGTCGGCGTTCGGCGGGGTGGGGACGCTGCCGACCTTCCAAGCGCTCGAGTTTCGCGGACCGAGGCTGCTGTTCGGAAGCGTCTCGTACTTCGTGCCGCTCCTGCCGTGGGCATCCGAGTCGGCCGCGGTCAACTTCGTAACCCACGCCAGGACCGGCTCGGCCTGGAATGAGGGTCAGTCCGCGGAGTTCCAGACCAACCTCATCTTTGGCGTACGGGTGTTCTTCGCCGAGGCCGGCGTGGCGATCGACCCCCGCACGGGCCGGGTGGTGGCGGAGCTCGTTCTGAGCGGCGACCGGAAGGGAGGAATCGTCCTTCCGTAGCTTCGCTGGCGTTCTTTGACACGATCGTGCGTCGCCTCTTAACTTGCCGCGCGTGAGCCCTCCACGACCGATCTGCGCCGTCTAGGTTTCGTGCCGACACCGGGCCCCTTCCGACGAGGCTCGAGAAGGGGCGTCATCTCTCACCACTCCGGCTGTGCGCCGCGCACCGGACCGGCACGCCGTCCACCTTTGGTGGTAGTACGTTCGTCAAGCGCAGCCACTCGAGAGGAAAGCATCCATGGTTGATGCGTCGCCGACACGGTACATCTTCGTCACCGGGGGAGTCGTGTCCTCGCTCGGCAAAGGGATCGCAGCTGCCTCCATAGGTCGCCTCCTCGTCGAACGTGGGCTGGCTGTTACGATCCAGAAGTTCGATCCCTACATCAACGTCGATCCGGGAACCATGTCTCCGTTCCAGCACGGCGAGGTCTATGTGACCGACGACGGTGCGGAGACCGACCTGGATCTCGGTCACTACGAGCGGTTCATCGGCGAGTCGCTTTCCCAGTCCAACAACGTCACAACAGGGCGCATCTACCAGGATATCCTGACGAAGGAGCGCCGCGGAGATTTTCTCGGATCCACGGTACAGGTCATCCCGCACGTCACGGACCAGATCAAGGCTTACCTGCGCCGACTGGCGCCCAACAACGACATCATCATCACGGAGATCGGCGGAACGGTCGGAGATATAGAGTCTCTCCCGTTCCTGGAGTCGCTGCGCCAGTTTCGACAGGACGTAGGCAGGGAAAACACGCTGTTCGTGCACCTGACCCTCGTCCCGTACATCGCCGCCGCCGGCGAGCTGAAGACGAAACCCACCCAACACTCCGTCCGTGAGCTCATGGAGACGGGCATACAGCCTGACATCCTGATCTGCCGGACCGAGCATCCCCTGACGGACGAGATTCGCAGGAAGATCGCCCGCTTCTGCAACGTCGATGTGGGGCATGTGATCGAGTCGCGCGATGTCGAGACGATTTACGAAGTGCCGCTCCGGTATCGGGAACAGCACTTGGACGACCACATCCTCCAACTCCTCGCTCTCGAGGCTCCGGAGCCGGATCTGTCCGACTGGGTCGCGATGGTCGAGCGGATCAAGAGGCCGGCTCGCGGCAGCATCCGAATCGCGGTGGTAGGCAAGTACACCGCGCTAGTGGATGCCTACAAGTCGATCGCTGAAGCGCTCGTCCACGGCGGCATCGCTAACGAGGTCGGCGTGGAGATCGACTGGGTCTCGTCCGAAGAGGTCGAAGCGCGGGGGCCGGAGTTCATCGAAGGCTATGGAGGGATCCTGATACCGGGCGGTTTCGGCGTCCGGGGAACGGACGGAATGGTGAACGCCGTCCGGTATGCTCGCGAGCACGGGGTGCCCTTTCTCGGCATCTGCCTCGGCCTGCAGTGCGCCATTATCGAGTTCGCGCGAAACGTGTGTGGCCTCGAGGAATCCCACTCCCACGAATTCAATCGGGAGACCTCTGACCCGGTAATCTCGCTCATGGACGCGCAGTACAACGTCACCGAAATGGGCGGAACCATGCGGCTGGGGGCGTACCCGTGCCGCTTGCAGGAGAGCTCGCTGGCACGGGAGACCTACGGGTCCAGCGAAGTATCCGAGCGGCATCGTCATCGCTACGAGGTCAACAACGAGTACCGTGAGGACCTCTCCCGGCACGGAATGCGCTTCAGCGGGTTGTCTCCCGATGGAGGGCTGGTCGAGATCATCGAGCTGCCGGATCATCCGTTTTTCATCGCGACCCAGTTTCATCCGGAGCTGCGCTCCAGGCCCATGTCGCCCCACCCGCTCTTCGCGGCCTTCGTGCGTGCCGCTGCCCGTAGGGAAGCCCGTGGGGGCACACGGCGGGAAGCAGCTCCGGAGATCGCGGCCTCCGAGGAGGCGGTCGGCGCGGCCCCTTGATCACGTCGCCCCATCGTGCAGCATTCCCGGTTTGTCCCGTACCCGTGCGGTGCTGTCCGAAACGGAGCTTGCACCGCCGCGCAGCGGGAATCATCGGACTCCTGACGTTCCTGTCCAACGGCTGCGGTGGCGAGGAGCCCGCCGCCGTAGCCGGAGCCGAGCTACTCGAGCTGGGGGCGGAGCAGGTCGCCATCGGCGTGCGGCACATCCTGACCTCCGACGGCGTTCTGCGGGCCCGGCTGCAGGCCGACACGGCCTTTTTTCTCGAGGAGGAATCGCTCGTCCGCTTCCGCGGCGTACGGGTATACTTCTTCGGCGAGATCGGCGAACAGGTATCCGTCCTCACCGCAGAGAACGGTGTGATCAACCTGCAGACGGAGGATATGGAGGCGACGGGCGAGGTCGTGGTGGTCGATCGCGAACAGTCGGAGCGACTGGAGACGGACGCGCTCGAGTACCACGCCGCATCGGATGAGCTGCGTAGCGACGTGGACTTCACCTTCTACCGCGGCTCCAACACGATCCGTGGTCAGGGCTTCGTCTCCGACCCGGGCCTCGACACGGTGCACGTGACCCGGCCTTCGGCGGTCACGTCTCGCCGCAGCGCCGTCCCATGAATGGGCTCCGGTTTTCCCGGACGCTCATCCTGGCGGGCATCCTCTGTCCCTCCTCTCTCGTCGCCCAGCCCGTCGGGGGGGGGTGCACGCTGGTCATGCAGCCAACGGGCCAGACCGAAAGCGTCAGCCTGCGCGTATCGGAGGAGATGGATGCCTATGTGACGCATGTCTGGGGAGGGATGCGCTGGACCTGTGGAACGGCGGTGATGACCGCCGACAGCGCCGTCCGCTACGACCTCGAGCGGCGGGTCGAGATGTTCGGCGATGTTCGCTACCGGGATACCATTCGGACCCTCGAATCGGATCGTCTGGACTTCTTCGAAGACGAAGACCGGATGATCGCGATCGGAAACGTCCTCCTCACCCGACTCACCTCCGGCTCCACCCTCCGCGGCCCACATGTCACCTTTCTGCGGGCCGTATCCGGGATCGCGGAACGCACGGCCGCGACGGGACGCCCCCACATGGTTCTCCTTCCGGAGCCCGACAGGGAAGGGCAGCCGGTGGATGTCGATGCCGATCGGGTCGACATGTTCGGGGAGCGCGTATCCTGGGCGTGGGGCAGCGTGGTGATCCAACGGCCCGACGTGTATGCGGAGGCTGACAGCGCCTTTTTCGACATGGATGGGGGTCAGGGAATCCTCTACGGCTCCGCCTTTGCCAGGCGCGAGGATCTCGAGCTCGAAGGGGACAGCATCCGGCTCGCGTTCAGCGAGGAGAAACTGGAGGAGGTGCGTGCTTTGGGTGCCGGCCGCGCTCTGGGCGAGGAGTTCGAGATCGTGGCCGAGGAGATCCGGGCCCATCTGGAGAACTCGGAGCTCGATGCTGTCTGGGCGTTCGGGCCCGGCCGTTCCATCGCCGCCTCAGGGTCGTATGTCCTCGGGGCCGATTCTCTGCGGATCATCGCGACGGCAGGACGGCTCGATACGATCATCGCGGTCGGGCAGGGAAGCGCTATCGAGGTCGAGAATCCCGACCTGTCGGCCGGCGAACCGGAAACGAGGGAGGACGGTAACTGGGTCGTGGGCGACACGCTGTTCATCGTCTTCGCCCCGCCGCCCCTTCCGGAGGAGGAGCACGTGTCGACGCCCGCCGGCGAGACGCCAGATGAGGGCGAGAGGGCCGAGAGCGTGGTTTCCGGGGAGGGAGCGCCCGCCGAGCCTGCGCAGGCGGAGAGGGCCCCCGCGGCCCCACCCGATTCTGCGGATTCTGCTGGGAGGCAGGAGATCGAAAGCCTCCTCGCCATCGGCGCTGCCCGGTCGCTGTATCTCGTGCAGCAGGAGTCCGAGCCCAACGCACCTCCCTCGCGCAACTACCTGATCGGCGAGCGGATCGAGGTCGAGTTCGTGGATGGAAAGGCGCGCCGGGTGAGGGCGGAGCGCGCGATCGGCGTCTATCTGGAGCCCGGAGCGGCACCGCCGCTTCCGGGACAGCAGAGCGAGCCACCGACGCCGTCCTCTGAGGAGCGCTCCACGACCGATCGGGAGGAGGACGGATGACCTTCCCCTTCGATCCCTTCGCTCCCCTCGACCCGAAGCGGCCGGGAGCGGCGACGGAGGTTGCCGAGCCTCCGCCATTCAGGCCCGAACCCTACAGCGCTCCGCCGGAGGACCGGGACGAAGCGCGCGCCCCGCGCCCGTCCCGGCGGCCACCCTTGCGGCACCGCGCCCCGCTGGCCGTCGCGCCGGCCGAGGAGGGCGTGCCCGCCGCCGAGCTGCGGGCCGCGCAGCGGGTTGCACCCGCGAGCGTGCTCCGGGCTCAGGGACTGGTGAAAGCGTTCAAGCGGCGCCGTGTCGTGGACGACGTGGATCTCCAGGTCGAGCAGGGAGAGATCGTGGGGCTTCTCGGCCCGAACGGCGCGGGGAAGACGACGACGTTCTACATGATCGTCGGGCTGCTCGCGGCAGACGAAGGGAAGGTCTTCCTGGATGAGCGCGACATCACATCGGTGCCGATGTACCGCCGAGCACGTGAAGGGATCGGCTACCTTTCGCAGGAGCCTTCGGTGTTCCGGAGACTCTCGGTGCGAGACAACGTCATGGCGATCCTGGAAACGCTCGATCTCGATCAGGAAGAGCGAGAGAGCCGGCTGGAGCAGCTGCTTGATGAGCTCGGCCTGTCTCACCTGCGGGACCAGCAGGCGTACGCGCTCTCGGGAGGAGAGCGGCGGCGCCTGGAAATCACCCGCGCGCTCGTCACGAACCCGAAGTTCATGCTCTTGGATGAGCCGTTTGCGGGTGTGGATCCGATCGCCGTCGACGACATCCAGCGAATCGTCGCCGAACTACGGGCGCGAGGCCTCGGCGTCCTCATTACGGACCACAACGTCCGCGAGACCCTGTCGATCACGGATCGGGCCTACATCATGTTTAATGGCCAGATCCACATCGAGGGTTCCGCCGAGCGTCTCGTGAACGACCCCAAAGCCCGCCAGATGTATCTCGGTCAGGATTTCCGGCTGTAGGCGAGTCTGCCACGCCGGACCCCAGGCCATCCCACCGTTCGGCCCACATGGCACCGGACTTGCCAATTATCCCGCATTGCTTAGCAAGGGGCGTGCCGCGCCGTGCGGAATGCCATATTTTGCCGCAGAGAACGGCAGGGGCACGCTAACTCGAGTCGGCTCTCGCGCCGAGAGACCGAGGCCCACGACAGCACCGCCAAGGTGCCAGAGCGGAGACGATGGCCGAACCCCGAGCAGGCCTGAGCCAGCTACCGCACCTCCGACAGGAGATGAAGGTCAACCCACGCCTTTACCAGGCGATGGATCTCCTGTACATGCCCCTGCTTGACCTCCAGCAGCACCTGAAGCAGGAGCTCGAGAACAATCCGTTCCTCGACCTCACGGAGCCTGCCGAGGAGCTGGAGGAGGAGACGCCCGAGGAGGAGACGCCCGAGGAGGAGATCGACTGGGAGGAGATCCTGCTGAACGGCTTCGACGTCGGCGGCCGACGGGCGGAGTTCGAAGACCGCGAATACTACACGCCTACCCCGGCCAGCTCTCGTGACCTGTGGGACTTCCTGCGAGACCAGCTTCAGCTTCTTCCCCTTCAGTCACGTGAGCTGATCCTGGGGGAGGAGCTGATCGGCAACATCGACAGGGAGGGCTTCCTCTCCTGCTCACTGGAGGAGGTCGTTCGCTCCCTCAACGAGTACCTGGCCGAGGTCGAGACCAATCCGGAGGAGAGGACGGAGCCGTTCACCGTCGAGGAGGCCGAGCGCCTTCTCGCCATGATCCAGAGCTTCGAGCCGAGCGGTATCGGGGCACGTGATCTCCGGGAATGCCTCCTCCTGCAGCTGCGGGATCGCGAGGAAACGGATACGCTGGCATTCCGAATCGTTCGCGACCACTTTGACGAGCTGGTGAATCATCGGTGGAGCGAGCTGTCGAAGGAGCATGGGATCTCGCCGCAGGAAGTACAGTCAGCGGCCGACGAGATCGCGAAGCTCGATCCCAAGCCCGGACAGAAGCATGCCGAGACGGGCGACGATTATGTCATTCACGACCTCGTCGTGGAGAAGATCGACGACCAGTACTACGTTTTCCATAACGACACTACGC
>CP070670.1:2369606-2378137 GCA_020351855.1 Gemmatimonadota bacterium | reverse complement strand
CCGTCCCCCATGTGATCGCTCGCTTGCCTTGGTGGCTCTTCTCCCGCGCCGAGCGCGAACCCTGAGCGAGGGTGCGCTACGGTATTACGTACGGCGCTGCGCGGAGGCGGGTTTCGGGTGCTCGGTGGCGATCCGGGCGAACTCCTCGACGCCAGGGTTCGAAAGGTCAGAGCGAGGACGCGGCGAGCTCCCTTCTGATCGCGCTGCTGAGGGGGGCGAACCTGCGCTGCACATCCCACAGGCTCCGGTTGCCGTTCGTGACCATGGCGATCGCCGCCCCGATGCGGCGGTCGCCGAACACCACGGTGCACAGGCCGCCCCCATGGCCGACGCACGCCCGCGAGTCCCACCAGCCGTACGGATGAGGGCCCCGCCAGCCGAGCAGGAAACCCCTCCCCACGACGAGGAACGATCGAAGCATGGGATCGAAGCCGCTGACGTTGGCCGTCAGGTAGCGTTCCAGGACTTCCGACCGCACGAGCCGGGCCCCGTCGGACGTCGCACCTCCGGCCAGGAGCATCTCGTAGAACCGGGCCAGGGCCGAGGCCGTCGCCATCATGGAGGCGCCGGGGACGAGGCTCTTGAGCGTGGATGGCGCGTTGTTTCTCTCCTCGAAGCCTGCGGCCATGTCCTGCCCTCCGAGCTTCCACCGCTTCGCACCGAGCCAGTAGCTGTGCGCGACGACCGTCCGGTCGTCTTCCGTCAGGCGCAGGCGCAGCGGTCCGAGCGACTCGGGGAGGACTCCGGCCAGGAACTGGTCGAGCGGTTGACCCGACGCGCGTCGCACGACCTCGCCGAGGATCCATCCGAACTCGTAGGGATGATAGGCCAGGGTTCCGGGACGGTAGCGGGGCGCCGCATCCCAGATGACCTCCTGCACACGGTCCCAGTCCGGCCACAGCCCGTGCTCGTGCCAAAGACGGGGTACGATGACTCCGCTCCGGTGGGTGAGGACCTCGAGGACCGTGATCTCCCCTTTCCCCTGGCGAGCGAACTCCGGGATGTAGTGCGCGACGGGGCGTTCCACGTCGATGATCCCTTGGTCCTCCAGCACGGCGATCGAGAACGCCACCAGAGGCTTCGACGTGGACATCACCTGGAAGAGCGTGTCCTCCGTAACCGGAACCGGTTCTCCCTCCTCGCCTCGGAAACCGCGGGCGATTCCGAGCGAGAGGTTGAGGAGCTCCCGTCCCCCTCCCCGCACCACCAGTTGGCCGCCGGGGAAGGCACCCCGGTCGGCTTGCCGGCGGAATAGGGACTCTGCCTTGTGCAGCATCGCGCACCTCGGGGCTCAGCGGCTCGGCGGCGTTCCGCGCCCGCCGCTTCCCTCACCTCGGCGTCGCGCCGGGGCCTGACTGGATCCTGGCGATTCGCAGGTTGCTCATCCAGGCGAGCCATGGATAGGACGCCAGCTGCATGCGATTCATGCGGAAGTAGCGGGTCGAGGACATGTATTCCGAGAAATCGTTCCAGGTGCCGTGGTCCTCCACGACTGCCCCCATCTGGACGAAGCCCTCTTCGCCGAAGTTGAGCTCGCAGCTGCTCGGCCCCTTGGCCTGGGATATGGAGAACCCCGTGGCCCGCCCGCTCTGTCGCAGCCTTTGCAGGGCGGCGTCATAGAACGGCTTGTCGTTGATGTAGGAGTCGATCGGGTTCCATTCGTCGTCGAGCTGGACCTCCGACCACGAATGACTGCCGGCGCGCGGCAGAAACGGGAAGGCGACGGAAGGGAACACCCCGCGCATGATCTCGATGCTTATGAGGCCGGCGTGGATGCGGGCGGGGATTCCCGATGCCCTGCACAGGGCCACCAGGAGGGTCGCCTTGGTATTACAGGTTCCCAGCCCGTAGCCGATCGTTTCGGAAGCCCGCACCGCATCCCACTTCGGCGGGAAGCCGAACCGGATATCGTCCCTGACGAAGCCGAAGATCCTCGCGAGGCTGTCCCGTCCGGCGTGACGGCCGCCCGTGAGCTCCTCCGCCTTCGCCCGGATGAGCGGGTGGTCGTGGTCGGAAAGTCGTCCGCTCGCTTCCATCGGTCTTGCGTTGCCCCGAGGCGCCCGCGAGTACCGGGAGCATAGCCGCCTCTTGCTTCAGGCTAGGGCGACGACGGCCGGCCGCAAGTCGGAAAAACCTCGATTCGGCGCCCGGCGGGTGACAGCCACCGTGGGCCTGGAGCGGCGCTTCCCGACTTCAGGTATTGGCGGGTCGGCGTAGGGCGCCGGACGGACAGAGTCCCGAGGAACAGAGTCTCGAGGAGCGCGGCTAACGGCGACCCGTCAGGATGAACGGAGCCCAGAAGAACGGGTCGGCCGTGAGAGGATCGCTTCGTACGACGCGCTTCGCGTCCCGGAGCGCGCGCGCATAGTTGACCGTGCCCGACGACTCCTCGTCGGCGATCGTTCGGAAAAACGCTCCCATCAGCTCTGCCGTGGACACGTCGTCCACGGCCCACTGGCTTGCTATCACGCGCCTGGCGCCGGCAGCCAGGAAGCCGCGCGACAGGGCGAACACTCCCTCGCCGTCCTGCGGCTGCGCGCCCAGGTTCGTCTCGCAGGCCGAAAGGATTGCCAGATCCGCCTCCTGCAGCGGGAGCTCGTAGATCTCGTGCAGCTGCAGGAATCCGTCGTCGCCCGGGTCCGTGCTCGCGCCGGGAGGCGGCGTGAGGGCGAGTGAAACGAACATGTCGTTGCGGCGCTCGTCCACGAGGCCGTGTGTCGCGAGGTGCACATAGCGCTTTCCGGCTGTGGCGGCCCGCACCGCGGGCTCCCGCGCCGCCGCTCGCTGCAGGACGGCGATCGAGCCCGGGTCATCGCCCGCCGCGAAGCTCGCGAGGATGGCCTCCGTCTCCCTCGCCGTGCCGGGCAGCCGGGCCAGAGCGCCGGCCCCGCGCTCGAAGGCGGCCCGGTTCACCTGGTTCGGCGAGCTGGCGGCTCCGGCAGTCTCTTCGGGATCCATGGCTCCGGCCCCGGTCGTCATGGCCGGGACCTCGGCCGGGTCGAAGATGGGGTCGGAGAGGGTGAGCAGGTCGCGGGACGCGCTAGGAGGGCGTGCCTCCAGGTTGTGGAGGACCGTGACCGATGGGGCGTAGCGGATGACCGGGCCCGCGTCGAGCCAGTAGATCGGGCCGCCGGTCTCCTCCTTCCGCACGACGAGCGCCTCGAACGGTAGCTGGTGAAGCCACCCGTCGGGCACGATCACCACCTCGCCGGAGCCGAGGAGGGCAGGCCGAAGATCCTCCGGCACCAGGCTGCGCCACAGGGCATGAAGCGCTCTGGCCGCCGCGCCGGCATCGGCCCCACGCGTGCGCTCGACGAGTCCGCGGCTCCGCTCACCGGCGCTCTCAGCCGGGCCACCCAGAACGGCGGCCAGCGTCGCCTCCGTCAGCGGCCCTGCCTCCGTTCCCATCGCCGGTGCCTCCGGCTCACCCACCAGCAGCGGCCAGTGGCCGGGCTCCGCGCCGGACGACGGGATCGCGATCAGATGGCTCTCGGACTCTCCGATCTGATAGACGAGAAGGTACCCGCCCTCCGGTACGAGCGCGGAGGCCTCGGCCAGGGTGACCACCGACCCGGCGTCCGTGACCTGCGCTCGATAGACTGCGCTGGTGTTCTTGATGTGCCGGTAGACATCGAGGAATGCCTCGTCGGCCAGGCGGAGCGAGTCTCGCAGTACGCTGAGCCGGGCTTCCCGCTCTTCCGGCGTCAGGTGGTCCCGTCCCTGGAGAACGGTGATGCGGTTTTCGAGCTCCGCTCGGCGGGCGGCCGTCTCCTGCTCCTTCCCCTCCAGCCACGCGCGTTGCGCCGGCGGAATGGAGGTCCGCGGGTCCACGTCGGCCGCTGCCAGCTGATCCAGGAGGGTGCGGGCGCGGCCACGCTCGGACCACTCGAGTGCGGCTGCCACGTCGCCCTGCTCCAGCTGCAGGGCCACCATGTCGTCGTATGCATCGCCGAAGGTGCCGAAGAAACGCGAAAGGGTCAGATCGCTCCCGCTCACCCTGGGTCGGAGTTCTTCCAGGGAGGAGAGCGCACGGGTCAGGACGTCGATAGCCTCGTCGATCCTGCCCTGTGCGTGAAGCACCGTGGCCAGGAAACTCGAGACCATGACCGACATGCCCGCTTGGCCGCCGGACGAGTGCAGGGCAAGGGCCTCTCTCGTCAGACGTTCTGCAGATTCTAGGTCGTTCTGGGCGAATCGAACCGCGCCCAGAGCGGCCTTCACGTCCGGGCGGTGAAACGCCATTTGGGAACCCGGCGCAGCCTCGATCATGCTGTCGGCTCGCTCATAGGCTTTGTGCGCTGCCTCGAGATCGAAGCGGCTCAGGTAGAGGCTTCCGAGCTGCAATAACGCCCCGGGCGCCGTCTCGCCTGGCACGGCGGCCGCCTCCAGGAGAAGCGCTTCCTGCTCGTCCCCAGGAGCGAGCACACCCGCGAGACCGAGCATCGTAACGGCGGTCCTCGGGTGCGACCGGCCGAAGGCCGACGTGCGGATGTCCAGCGCACGACGGAAGGCGCTCTCGGCACGAGCCACCTGACCCAGATTGACGTAGAGCTGGGCGAGGTTGTCCAGCACAGCCGCGGTGCGGGGGTCGTCCGGCTCGAGCTGCCGTTCGAAGATCGCAAGCGACCGTAGGTACAGCGGCTCCGCTTCCCCCCACCTGTCGAGAGCCGCCAAGTTGACCGCCAAGGCATTCAGGTGCTGGCCAACCCGATAATCGTTTTCCCAGTGGAACTCGGCGATCTCGAGACCCCTGGCGGCCGCCTGCACGGCCTCGGCGTGCCGGCGTTGCTGGTATAGGGAGAAGGACAGCCCGAACAGATACTCGGCGATCCCCGGATTCCACGGGCTGTCATACTGGCCCGCGTTCTCCACCAGACGCTCCAGGGTGGCCGCCTCGTCCGCGAGACGCCCGGCGTCCCGGTAAAAGAGGGAGAGCCTGTGGAGCACCTCCAGGACTTCAGAGGACACGCCGCCGACGGCGTGTTCCTCGGCCAGCGCCAGGGCCTGCATGTAGTGGGATTCGGCCTCCTCCCAGCGGCCGGCGCCGGCAAGGCTGTCCGCCAAGGACAGCGCCGCGTTCAGGCCCTGTTGGGACAGGTCCTGGGCCTGCAGCGGTGTGCTCCAGACCGGTCCGGTCAAGGCGGCCGCGAGCCCGAGTATGAGAAGCGCGCTACGGGCCCCACGGTCCGTCTCAGCTCTCGACGCGTAGCGAAGGAGCGGAAGATCACTCACGCGTCGCGCTGCCCTCCGCCGATGTAGTCACGCCTTCCTCGACAGGCTTTGACGACAGCCTCTTGCCGAGACGATCGATCAACGCGTCCCGGTAGTGGGCTGCCTGCGCGTACAGCTGTTGGACAAGGACGGCAACAAGCACCGGCACCAGATAGGGCCAGAGGGCAAACGGAGAACCCGTGGAGATCATGCTCCATGCCGTCGCGAGCAGCGGGATCCCGACGATCGCGATCCAGAAGGCTCGCCGGAGGCTGACCAGCCGGAACAGCATCAGCAGTGCCAGGCTGTTGAGCAACACGAGCGTTCCGATAAGGCCCCGTCCAAGCGGCCGGAGGCCGCCGCCCTCGAGCTCGGTCTGGATGACCTGGGCCTGCAGGTCCACCCCGAACATCCGGCCGACCGGCGTCGCGTGCTCGTCCCGCGCCTCCCGATAGGCACCGCCCAGCAACACGATCTGGTCGCGGAGGATGCCGGCTTCGCCGAAATCGGGTGAGCGGGCGGCCCGGATGACCCCGGATGCCTCCAGAAAGGCTCCGGGAGGAAGGGGTGCGTACCGGATGTAGAGAGGATCGTCCGATGGTCCGTGGAGTCCGTCCCCGAGCGCCTCGACCGCGGCAGCTGCCAGGCTGGGCCGCAGCGTCCCGTCCGCTGCCCGGTAGCGCTGATAGCGCCGGATCACGCCGTCGGGGTCGCGCTCCATCTCGACGAGGCCGTAGCGCGTGTCCGGACGATCGAGTCCCGCGAAGCCCAGAAGGCCCGTGCGGTCCCCGTCGGTGCACTCCGGTTGCGGCGCGCCGCGCACGTCGCAGGAGGCCGATTCCCGGCCCCAGACAATGGGCACGTCGTCCTCCAGCCGAGCCAGCGGGCGGAACTGGCTCTCCGCCGTGGCCAGGTCCACGACGATCAATCGCGGGCGTCCCGCGATGATCGCGCTCAGCAGCTCGGCCAGGCTGTCCGCGTTGAGGGGGCTCGTACTGGCGAAGAGCGACGCGTAGTCCGCGTCGGTGATCCGAACGACGAGGATCTCCGTGGCCTGACGCGGCGGGAGCAGCTGCGTGTGAAAGTCGCGGGCCGAGCGTTCGAGCTGCTGGAGAATGGTGGCCTGCTCGTAGAGCGTAAAGGCGACGGCGAGCAGCACCACCACGATCGATAGACCCTTGGCGAGATGCTTGCCCCGAGGCGGCTGCGGCAGCTCAGTCACTATCCGGCGACGTCGAATCGGCCAAGTGCCGCAGGTACACCCGCAGGAAGGCCCTGACCTCGCTGTCCGGCGGCTCGCCCGACCAGCCCTCGGTGATCGCTACGGCCTCCGCTAACCGTTGTTGGAGCGGTTCGGCCTCAACGGCCTCAACGACGAGGGCCCAGGCCGTCGACACCGGCGAGAAAAGACCGGAGACCGTCGACACGTCGATCTGGTAGAGACCCGGGTCTACGCGGGGCGCCTGGATGGAGGATGAGGATGCGCGCGCGGGATCCCAGGCGATCTCGGCCGAGAGCCTCGGATCGCTCTCTGGCCTGTCGATCTCTACCAGTCGGTATGCCACGATCCGGTAGGTGCCGCTTGCCAGCCCGGCCAGAACCGGCTGCAGACTCAGGGTCCCGTCTTCTGTGGCGACCACGGCCTCCTGGATCTGCGGCCCGCCCCGACTGATCGTCGAGACCACGTCGGGCTTCTCCCGCTCGATCAGCGAGCCTACTGCTTGCACGATTCTGCCGGCGAAGGCGAGGAGGCCGGACGACCGTTCGAGCGAGTCCGCGGGAACCAGCGGGCGGGAGCACGCTTCGGCTGCGTCGCAGAGAAACCGGATTCTCTGGCCGGTCATTGCCACGACGGCCAGGGAGGGCGTCACGTCAAGTGAGGTCGCGGCGGCCGGGGCCACGGCGGAACCGAACACCACGGAGAGGGAGTCCTCCTCGCTGATCCGCCGATAGAGGCGAACCGTGTCGCCCGCGATGAGCCAGGTGCCCGCGACGTGCGAGACGTAACCCAGCTCGCTGCCACGCTCCTCCTGCCCGGTCACCGAGGCCGCCAGGACGGCGGTACCCATGGTGGCGGCCAGGACGGCCGGAAGGGTAAGCCCGCTCCATGCTCTGGGCCGGGCTCCGCTCCGAAGGGGGCCTCTAGGAAGCCGAATCACCCTCGGTCCCTTCCAGGAGCGCCGTCACGTGCCGATCGATCTCCTCGAGCGTCGGGTCGGCTTCCGCGATCCACGCCCCAAGATCCTGAAGCTCGGAGATCTCGGCGGTGGGGCGGGGGATCGAGATGATGCGTGCAGCACCGTCGCGGGTGACCCGAGCCTCCCACCGCGGTCCCCAGCCGCGGACGGCAGCATACATCGCCTTTGCCAGCGGCAGCGGCACGCCTCCGGCGCGGGCCGCGTCGTAGAACATCCGGTGGACCGCTCTCCAGTCTTCGGTTCGCTCCTGGCAGAAGTGGTCATGGACGACGGATGCGCGGCGGTAGTCCCCGACGAACGGAGGGCCGATGATAGAGTAGAGCGTCTCGGGGATGGACGCGCCATCGACCTCGGTTCCCGCCGGAACCTTCCAGACCCTCCCGTCGGGATCTCGAAACGCAAAGTCCTCGACGAGCCGCATCGTGCGGTCGGCGTCTTCCTCGGTCAGCCACTCCACGACGACCCGGCCGATGAACTCGCCGTCGGACGCATGCGGCACGGGGATCGCCACGTGCACGAGGAGCGCGAGAAGTGAAAGCATGGCGGCACCTCCAGGAGACGCGCGGCTGAGAACACCGCAGGCAAGTCTGATCCAGACGGCTGGACGGTGCAAGTCGTCCGGGTGCCGAGTCAACCTTGGGAGCGGCTGACCGACCGGCGCTCACGACCTCATGCTCGTCCTTCTCCGGCCGTTGACCCGATCCCGCCCGCTTCGCTCAGAAGGCGAAGCCCATACTGACGTAGAGCCCGGTCTCTTCATCGCTGGTGGCAAGCGCGAAGGAGAGCACCGAGCGGGTCCCGCGGATGGCGATCCAGATCCCCCCTCCGTAGCCGATGTGAAAACCGCCGGGCGAATCGCCGTCCAGCCACACGCGCCCCAGGTCGAAGAGGCCGAGGATGCCGAAGCTGGAGGGGAGAAGGAGCCTGTAGTCGAAGAGGTCGAGCCTGAGCTCGCCGCCTCCGTAGAGGGAGGCGTCACCCGCGAAACGCTGGGTCGGCCAGCCGCGCAGGTTTTCCGCGCCACCGATGTAGGCCAGGTCGAACCACGGGGCGTCGCCCCAAACCCGCTTGCCCCCGACTCGGAAGCCCAGCTCGGAGCGGCGGAGCCCGATCGGGATGGCT
>CP070670.1:2362468-2369506 GCA_020351855.1 Gemmatimonadota bacterium | reverse complement strand
CCGCTTCCGGGCCTTCGGCGAACGAGACCCAGCCGGCCCAGAGCGACATAGGCGTTGCTCACCGTGTGGCGGTGAATCCCCAGGTGCGCCGCGAGGCGACGGCTACTCGGGAGCCGCTCGCCCGGCGCCAGCTCTCCGGAGCGGATGGCGGCTCCCACCTGAGCCACCAGCTGGGCCCGAACGGAGGTCCGGTGCGGTCTAGCCAACGCGATCGGAACCGGGAGATCACCGTCCTTGCGTTCCCTCGCCGTCTTTCACCCTCCCGCGTCTGCTCGACGGGAAGCTCTTTCCGCCCCGGCGGCGTCCAGAGGCCGTCCCGTTGTGCGCTGCGCCCGGCAACGGTAAGGTCGCGCTGTCACCGCGTGCTCAACGCGCGGGCGGAACTGCGCTCTGGGCGGAGGTGGGACTACCGATGAGGTTCCTCGTGCTGGGCGGCGGGCTTCAGGGGTCCGCCTGCGCGTTAGACCTGTTGGGGCAACCTGACGTCGAGTCGGTCGCGATCGCCGATCTCCAGCCGGAGCGACCGCGGGCGATCCCCGCCGAGGAGGAGAGGATCGAGCTCCTCCAGGCCGATTTCTCGGACGAATCGCAGGTTCGAGAGGCCATGGCCGGACGGGACATCGCGCTCTCCGCGGCGCCGTATCCGTTCAACGTCGACCTGGCCCGGCTGGCGATCGAGTGCGGCTGCCACTACAGCGATCTGGGCGGCAACACCGAGATCGTGTTCCAGCAGCTCGCGATGAGCGACCGCGCGAGCGACGCCGGTTGCACGGTGATCCCCGACGTGGGCCTGGCGCCCGGAATCACCAACGTGCTCGCCGCCGAGGGGGTCCGTCGGCTCGACCGGATCGACGAGGTGAGGATGTACGTGGGCGGGCTTCCGGCCCACCCGGAGCCGCCCCTCAACTACCAGATCGTCTTCTCTCTCGAGGGGGCGATCGATTACATGACGACGCCTTCCTGGATCCTGTCGGAGGGCGAGCTCAGACAGCAGGAACCGCTGTCAGGAATCGAGCGTCTGGAGTTCGCCGGGATCGGCACGTTGGAGGCCTTCCACACGGCCGGCGGGGCCTCGACGCTGCCGTGGCAGTACCAGAACCGGGTCGGTCACCTCTTCTACAAGACGCTCCGCTACCCTGGTCACGCGGAGATCATGCGCGCCATCCGCGACCTCGGACTGCTGTCCGAGGAACCGGTCGCCGTGGGAGACCAGGAGGTCGTGCCGCGCGATCTGTTCATCGAGGCGGCCACCCCTCATCTGATGCGGCCGGGGGAAGCGGATCTCGTCGTGCTCCGGGTGATCGTCCGGGGCAGCAGGGACGGACAGGCGAGGTCGCTGACCTGGAACCTGATCGACCGGGAGGACCCTCTCACCGGCATCAGCGCGATGATGCGCTGCACGGGATTCACCCTGAGCATAGCGGGTCTCCTCATCGGCCGCGGCGTCATCGCCGAGCGAGGGGTGCTGGCCCCGGACGAGGGCATCCCCTACGAGCCGCTGGTGGACGAGCTGGCAAGAAGAGGGGTCCGAATCACGCTCGAGGAAGAGCAGGGCTAGGCACCGCGGCAGCCGGCAGGCGTAGCGCACGGCCCCCGAGCCCCTCCCTCGCTTCTACATCACTCGATCCCGAAGTGGGCAAGCAAGCGGTCCCGCGGAAGCGTGTTGAGCACGTCGTCCCGCTCGAGCCAGGCTCGCCGTGCCTGCTCGACACCGTAGGGCATTAACGACAGGTCCTCGACGCGGTGCGCATCGGTGCTGATCACGATCTTCGCCCCCAGATCCTTGGCGAGCAGCAGATGGGTATCCCGGAGATCGAGACGGTGAGGGTTGGCGTTCAGCTCCAGGGCCACACCCGCCTCGGCCGCGCAGGCGAGCACCTCCTCGACATCGAAGTCGACCGGATCGCGCTTGTTGATCAGACGCGCCGTGGGATGCGCGAAGACATCGGCCTCGGGATGCTGCAGGGCCTTGAGGACGCGGGCCGTCTGGCGCGCCGTCGGAAGGCGAAACAGCGAGTGGATCGAAACGACGACCAGGTCGAGGGCCTCGAGCATCTCGTCGGACAGGTCCAGCGTTCCATCGGCCAGGATGTCCACCTCCATGCTCCGGAGAATCCTGATCTCGGGGTGCCGTTCCGACAGCTCCTCGATCTCGATCAGCTGTCGCCGCAGGGATTCCTCATCGAGACCCTCGATCATCGCGAGCGCCTTGCTGTGATCCGTGATGGCGAAGTACTCGTATCCGAGCGCCACGCACCCCTCCAGCATCTCCTCGACGCTGTTCTTCCCGTCGGACCAGGTGCTGTGCATCTGCAGATCGCCGCGCACATCGCCGAGGTCGAGCAGATCAGGGAGCTCGCCCCTCTCCGCCGCCCCGATCTCGCCCCTCGCCTCCCTGAGCTCCGGGAGGATCAAGGGTAGATCGACCGAGGCGTACACCTCCTCCTCCGTCCTTCCGGCCAGCTGTCGGCCCGCGTGCGGGCCCGGCTCATCCTCCGATCCCGCGACGAGCTCGAACACTCCGTACTCCGAGAGGGTGCGGCCACGATCCAGCGCCGCTGCCGAAGCTCGATGTTGTGCTCCTTCGATCCGGTGAAGTAGACCAGAGCGGCTCCATAGCTTTCTTCCGGGACCACGCGCAGGTCCACCTGCAGCCCGCTGCGGAGCACTACGGACCCGCGCGTGCCTCCGGCTGCCAGCACGCGGTCGACCGACGGGTAGCCCACGAAGTGCTGCATCACGGACTCGGGCTCCTCCGACAGCACGAGGACGTCGATGTCCCCGACCGTCTCCCGCCGGCGTCGGTAGCTCCCGGCCACCTCGAGTCGTTCGACGGACTCGAGCTCCCGCAAGTATGCAACGAGCGGCTCGACGAACTGGTCGGCTTCATCCAGGCGGTATCGGGCGGCGTGCCGGTGAAACTGCTCGATCCCGGACAGGATCTGAGCCTGCTTCTTCTCCCCGAATCCCTTCAGCTCGGCGACGCGGCCTTCCTCGGCCGCGGCCCTCAACTCCTCGACCGTCTCGATTCCCAGTTCGTCCCAGAGCTTCCGGGCGCTCTTCGGGCCCACTCCGGGCAGTCGCATGATCTGCACGAGCGTGCTGGGCACCTCGGCGCGCAGCTCCTCGAGCACGCTCATCTCGCCGGTCGTCACGAGCTCCGTGATGTGGCGCGCCAGCTCCTTGCCGATGCCGGGCAGTTCGGTGAGGTCCGCCTCTTCCGCCACCATCCGCTGGAGCGGCTGCGCCAGGTCCTCGACGGTCCGAACCGCGTTTCGATAGGCACGGACCCTGAACGGATTGGCCTCCTGGATCTCCAGCAGGTCGCCGACCTCGTCCAGCAGCTTCGCGATCTCGATGTTCTCGATCATTCGACGCCGTGTCTCGCGAGGAGCGCCGCGAACTCCCGCTCGTCGAGCACCATGACCCCGAGCTCCGTGGCCTTGCCGAGCTTCGAGCCCGGATCGCTTCCCGCCACCAGGTAGTCCGTGCTCCGGCTCACGCTCGATGTGACCCGAGCACCGAGCGACTCGACCTGCCGCTTCGCCTCCTCGCGCGTCCATCCCGCGAGCCCCCCGGTGAACACGAACCTGAGGCCGGCGAGCGGGGCCCCCGCCGCCGCCCGCCCGCCCTCTTCCTCAGCCTGCCCGCTTTGGTCCGCTGCCTCGATCAGCCGCAGCGGCCCTCGAACCAGCTGGTCCAGGATCTCCGCATTCCCGGCGCTGCGGAAGAAGGCCGTGATCCGCTCTGCCATCTTCGGTCCGACTCCGGCCACCTCCTGCAGCTCTTCCTCGGAAGCGGCACGAAGGCGCTCCAGGGTGCCGAAGTGCCGCGCCAGGTCGCCCGCCACCGACGTGCCCACCTCGGGGATCCCCAGACCGAACAGGAAGCGGCGGAGCTCCACGGATGACGACTCGGAGATCGCCGTCACGAGGTTCTCCGCGGACTTCCGGGCGAACCCCGGGAGATCGGCGAGCTGAGCGGCCTTCACCTCGTAGAGATCGGGCAGATGGCGCACCAGGCCCTCCGACACGAGGAGCCGGGCAGTCTCCTCCCCCAGGCCGTCGATGTCGAGGGCGCCGCGCGACGCGAAATGCTCGATCCTCCCAGCCAGTTGGGCCGGACAGTCGAAACTGTTCGGGCAGACGGTGAACGGACCGCGCTCGAACAGCGCGGAGCCGCAGGACGGGCAGGCGTCCGGCATGCGCCACGGGGCGGCGCGCTCCCGGCCGGGCTCGTCCACCCGCTCGAGCACCTGGGGGATCACGTCCCCGGCCCGCTGCACCCGCACCCGGTCGCCCTCGCGGACGTCTTTCCGAGACACCTCTTCCCGGTTGTGCAGGGTCGCCCGGCTCACCGTCACGCCGGCCAGCTCGACGGGACGCATCATCGCCACCGGAGTCACCACGCCCGTTCGCCCCACGCTCGGCACGATCTTGAGGATCCGGGTGACTTCCTTGCGGGCCGGAAACTTGTACGCGAAGGCCCAGCGTGGATGGTGTGACGTGGCCCCCAACCGCCGACGTGCGTCCAGGTCGTCCAGCTTGATGACGATGCCGTCGATCTCGTAGTCGAAGTCGTCTCTCTCGCGAATCAGTTCGGCGTGATACTCGAGAACCTCATCGACCGTGGAAGCGCGCCGTGTCATCTCGGGGGAGGGTAGCCCCCACTGCCGGATCGCCTGCAACCCGTCCCACTGGGTCCCGGGCATCTCGCCGCCCCCCTCGCTCGCCAGGATGTCGTAGACGAACAGGT
Source organism: Gemmatimonadota bacterium (assembly GCA_020351855.1). GTDB lineage: Bacteria > Gemmatimonadota > Gemmatimonadetes > Palauibacterales > Palauibacteraceae. The sequence continues at coordinate 2,364,751 of CP070670.1, read as the reverse complement.
CCAGCGGTCGCGACGCCGTGATGGCGGAGTCCAGCTGCCGAAGGGAACCGGCCGCCGCGTTTCGCGGGTTGGCGAACGGCGCGCGGTCGGCCGCCAGCAGCTGCTCGTTCAGGGCCTCGAAGGCACCGATCCGCATGATCACCTCGCCGCGCAGGGCCAGGATTGCGGGTATGGCCCGTTCAGCCGCCCGTAACCGCAGGGGCACGGCCGGAATCGTCCGGACGTTCTCCGTCACGCCCTCTCCCACCCGACCGTCTCCGCGGGTCGCGGCTCGCGCCAGCACACCGCTCTCGTATACGAGCTCGACGGAAGCGCCGTCGAGCTTCGGCTCCAGCACGTACCGGACCTCGGCGTCCGCCAGGCCGCGGCGGATCCGCGCATCGAACCGAAGGAGGCTCGCCTCATCCTGGGCCGAGTCCAGGCTGAGCATCGGAGCCACGTGATCGACGGTCGTGAAACTGTCGAGCGGCCGCCCCCCGACCCGCTGGGTGGGCGAATCCGGCGTGGCCAGTTCCGGGTGCTCTCCCTCCAGCTCCCGCAGCTCCCGGAACAGACGGTCGTACTCCTCGTCGGAGATCTCGGGAGCATCGAGCACATGGTAGAGGTAGTCGTGGTGGCGGATCGCCTGCCGCAGCTCCTCGATCCGCCGTTCCACAGCCTTGTCGCTCAAGGGCCTATCGCTCCTTCCGCGAGCCACGTGCCTCGACAGGCCGACGGCGGGCAACCGTTCCTCGGCGGCGCCCCAGTCGGCACCAAACGCGCTGGCCCCCGCCGGGGGAACACCCCCAGGCCGACCGGAATCTAGAGGTCCCCAGGCGGGCCGACGAGCGCGTTGACGTCGGGCCCGCCCGCCGCTAGCCTTTCCGGGCCACGCGGCGAGGAGGAGCCCCGTAGCCGGGGGAGTTGCACGCGAAGGTCTAGCGGGAGCAAACGAGAACGCCGGAGGCCGCAATGATGAAGTATGCTCGGCACCTCGCATCCTTGTCCGCCGTGGCAGGGGTCGTCACGCTGGGGGCCTGCTCGGACGCTGACCAGCCCGCCCCGTTCCAGCCCGAGACTCGGACTGCGTCATCGTCTACTGAAGCGGCGGTGGCCGCCGCGACCGCGCCGACTCCAGCCGCCCATTTCGTGGTCGAGTGGTCCGGTCCCGAGACGGGACTGGCCAGGGCCGTGGCATCCGTGGGAGGCGAGCTGCTTCGCGTCCATCCGGAGGTGAGCCTGGCGATCGTCGGAGGGATCGATGAGGGGCAGGCGACGCGGCTCCAGAGGCAGGGCAACATCCGGCACGTCGTGCGCGATCTGCTCGTGCAGTGGATCCCGCGACCCGTGGGCCCGATCCAGGCCGTCAGGGCGGACATCAGCGGCGATCCGCCTCCGCTTCCGCCGGAGGGGGCCGTGTTCTACGGCTGCCAGTGGAACCTGTGGCAGATCGACGCGCCCGGCGCCTGGAGCGCAGGAGAGTTTGGCGACCCCGACGTGAAGGTCGCCGTCCTCGACACCGGTATTGACCCGACCCACCTGTCCCTCAGCGGCAAGGTCGATCTGGCCAACAGCCGGAGCTTCATCGACATCCTGCCGTCGCCGTGCGGGGATGCGGACCAGAACACCATCCTCGACTACAACTTCCACGGCACCTTCGTGGCGAGCCAGATCGCCAGCAACGGGGTCGGCATGGCCTCGGTGGCGCCGAACAGCCAGATCGTGGCCCTGAAGACGAACAACTGCGATGGCGTGGGCGCCTTCGGCGACATCGTGTCCGGGATCGTCTATGCGGCGGGGCTCGACGACGTCGCGGTGATCAACATGAGCCTCGGGGCCATCTTCCCGAAGTCCCTGCCCGGACAGCCGCCCGCCGGGCTGGGGCTGCTGGTGGCATACGTCAACCGCGCGATCAACTACGCGGCCAGTCGAGGCGTGCTTTCCGTATCGGCGGCGGGCAACGAGGGGCTCGATCTGCAGCACTCGTGGAACCTCATCTCGCTTCCGGCCGAGGCTGGGACGGGGGTCTCCGTCTACGCGACGGACAACGCGGACGGCCTTGCCAGCTACTCGAACTACGGGGTCAGCGCCACCTGGGTCGGGGCTCCCGGAGGGGACTTCCCCAATGCGAGCCCGCCGCTGCCACAGTGTCCGTTTCCGGATTTCCTGCAGGGCGCGCTCCTCGGCGCCTGCTCCTCCTATCAGACGCTGCTTCCGTTCGCCTGCGACCCGTTCAGCTACGTCATCGGGGGCACCGGAACCAGCTTCGCCTCGCCGATGGTGGCCGGCGTGGCGGCCCTGGTG
>CP070670.1:2358619-2362368 GCA_020351855.1 Gemmatimonadota bacterium | reverse complement strand
CCAGAAGCATGGCATCTTCTGCGGCAGCCCGGACGTGCACGAGCGAGTCGCGCCGATCGTCCGGCAGGTCGCCCGCGGCCTCTTTTCCGGCTAGCCTGCGGCGGAAACACGGCAACAGAGCAGGAGCGCTGTGAGCGAGCATAAGCGAGGGCAGGAGCCCAAGAACGTCTTCTGGCAGAGGGGCGCGATCTCGCGGGCGGACCGCGAAACGCGACGCGGCCACCGCGGTTGCGTGCTCTGGTTCACGGGGTTGTCGGCGAGCGGCAAGAGCACGCTGGCGACCCACGTCGAAGAGCGCCTCTTCGACGAGGGCTACTTCACCTTTGTGTTGGACGGCGACAACATGCGGCACGGCCTCTGCGAGGACCTCGGGTTCAGCCCGGAGGACCGCACGGAGAACATCCGCCGGGTCGGCCAAGTGGCGAAGCTCTTCGCCGAGGCCGGCGCGATCGTCGCGACCGCTTTCATCTCGCCTTACCGGCAGGACCGGGATCGTGTTCGCCGGCTGATGAGCCGCGAGGGCGACTTCGTGGAGGTCTTCGTCTCCTGTCCGCTCTCGGTCTGCGAGAGCCGGGACCCCAAGGGCCTCTACCGGCGGGCCCGGGCCGGCGAGATCCGGGACTTTACCGGCATCGACGCTCCGTACGAGGCACCGGAGGCACCGGAGCTCGTGGTGGAGACCCAGGATCGCGAGATAGCCGAGTGCGTCGAGCAGATCGTCGATTTCCTGCGCGCCAACGGATACATCGAGTACATGGAGGCCGAGGCAGTCCCCCAAGCCTCCGCCCGCGCGTGAGGACGCAGGAAGGGTCTCGCCTGGACGGCGGCGAGTCGGCAACGGCCGACCCCATCGCGCCATATGGTGGCGCGCTCGTCGACCGCGTCCTGTCCGAGAAGGCTGCCGCCGAGGTGACGGCCGAAGCTGCAGAGCTTCCGAGCCTGCGCCTGGCACACCGCGTGGCGACCGATCTGTACCTGCTCGCCGTCGGAGCGCTCTCGCCGCTCGAGGGCTTCATGGATCGGGAGGCGTACGACGCAGTGCTGGAGGGAATGGTGCTGCCGTCGGGATTGCCGTGGTCGATCCCCGTCGTCCTCCCCGCGAGGAGCGAGGAGGCCGCCCGGCTGCGGCCCGGCCACCGGGCCGCGCTCACGACGGCCGGCGGTCGGCTCGCCGCAGTCATCGACATCACCGAGGTGTTTCGCCGTGATGTGGAGCGGGAGAGCCTGGCGGTGTACGGGACGACCGACACCCGACACCCCGGCGTGGCGGCCCTGCAGCGGCAAGGCGACCTCTATGTGGCGGGACCGGTTCACTCCCTGGGCGCCGAAGCGCCGGGGGAGGGCATCGCGGATGACGAGCTCTTGACGCCGGCGCAGACGCGCGCCCGCTTCCGGGAACTCGGCTGGTCTTCCGTCGTGGCCTTCCAGACCCGCAACCCGATCCACCGGGCGCACGAGTACCTCCAGAAATGCGCCCTCGAGGTGGTCGACGGGCTCCTGGTCCATCCCGTGGTGGGCGAGACGAAGGAGGACGATGTTCCGGCCGACCTTCGCATGAGGTGCTACCGCGTTCTCCTCGACCGCTACTTCCCGCCTGACCGCGTCGTGCTGTCCGCCCTGCCGCTCTCGATGCGGTACGCCGGCCCCAAGGAGGCGGTGTTCCACGCCATCATCCGGCAGAACTATGGCTGCACGCACATGATCGTGGGCCGGGATCACGCCGGGGTGGGGGACTACTACGGGACGTTCGATGCCCAGCGGATTTTCGACGGCATCGACCCCGAGCTGCTCGGCATTCGGCCCCTGAAGTTCGAGCACGCCTTCTGGTGCAGGGTCACCGAGCAGATGGCCACCTCGAAGACATCGCCGTCGAAGCCCGAGGAGCGGGTGTTCCTGTCGGGCACTCGGGTACGCGAGATGCTGGCAAGGGGGGAGCGGCCTCCGGCCGAGTTCACCCGGCCGGAGGTGGCCGATATCCTGATCGAGGCGTTCCGGAAGTCCTAGCGGAGCCTCAGCTCGTCTCCCGGTACCAGCGAACGAACCGCTGGACCCCTTCCTCGATGGCGGTGGCTGGCCGGTAGGCGAAAAGCGCCCTCGCCTTGGAGATGTCGGCGAAGGTCCGCTCCACGTCGCCCGGTTGGGCCGGCAGTCGCTCGATCACCGGGATGACCCCGAGCTCCGCCGAGATGATCTCGATGAGGCGGGAGAGCTCTATCGTCTGGCTCTCGCCCAGGTTCACGATCTCGTACGTCTCCGGCGTCACCTCCAGGTATCGGATGGCACCCTCGATACCCTGGATGATGTCATCGATGTAGGTGTAGTCGCGGCTCGTCGTCCCGTCGCCGAATTGCTGAATCGGTCGGCCCTCGCTCAGGAGGCGCGTGAACCGGTGGATGGCCAGGTCGGGACGCTGCCTGGGGCCGTACACGGTGAAAAAGCGCAGCGAGATGACGCCGATTCCGAACAGGTGGTGATAGGTGTGGCAGAGGAGCTCTCCCTGGCGCTTCGTGGCGGCGTAGGGCGAGATCGGCCGACCGACGGGATCGTCCTCGGCGAAGGGCACCTTGGGGTTGTTCCCGTAGACGGAGGAGGACGAGCCGAAGACGAAGCGCGGAACCTCGTGCTGCCGGGCAAACTCCAGCAGTTCCTGGGTCCCCCTCACGTTGACATCCTGATAGAGCACCGGTTGCTCAATGGAAGGCCGGACTCCGGCTCGCGCCGCCAGATGCACGATGCAGTCGAGCGGTTCCGGCAGCGCCTCCTGCAGGAACTCACCGTCCCGGATGTCGCCCTCGACCAGTCGAAAGGCCGCATGCTCCAGGGCGCGTGAGAGGTTCGCCCGCTTCACCGAGGGGTCGTAGAAGTCGTCGAAGCTGTCCAGACCCACGACATCGCTTCCGCCTTCCAGGAGGCGCTCCGTCAGATGGCTGCCGATGAAGCCGGCCGCCCCGGTGATCAGGATCCGCATCGCCTGCCCTGCCTCCTTGTCGAATCCGCTACTTCGCCGTTGCCTCGGCCGTTTGCTCGCCCAGGGACACGGATCGGGCTTTAGACAGCCTCGCGACGTCGGCATCGACCATCATCCGAACCAGCTCCTCGAAGCGGACCCGGGGCTCCCAGCCGAGCTCGCGCCGTGCCCTGCTCGCATCGGCACACAGGTGCTCGACCTCGGCCGGCCGGAACAGCTCCGCGTCCTCCGAGACGTGCTCGCGCCAATCCAGGCCGACGTGTGAGAACGCCGTCGCGACCAGGTCCCGCACGGAATGGGTCTCGCCCGTCCCGATCACGTAGTCTCGTGGCCGCTCTTGCTGGAGCATCAGCCACATGGCCTTCACGTAGTCGCCGGCGAACCCCCAGTCCCGGGTCGCCTCCAGGTTGCCCAGCCGCAGCCGTGACCGACGCCCGAGATGGATCTCCGCTGCGGCGTGCGACACCTTGCGGGTCACGAACTCGAGCCCCCTGCGTGGGCTCTCGTGGTTGAACAGGATGCCGCTCACGGCGAAGAGGTCGTAGCTCTCGCGGTAGTTCACGGTGATGAAATGGCCGTACACCTTGGCCACTCCGTACGGACTCCGCGGGTAGAACGGCGTCCGCTCGTTCTGGGGCGTCTCGCTCACCCGGCCGAACATCTCGGAGGAGGACGCCTGGTAGAAGCGGATCGAGGGATCGACGTGACGGATCGCCTCGTGCTTGCGAGTCTCGCCGAGGGGCGTGAACTCGCCCGTGAGGTGCGGCTGCTTCCAGGAGGT
>CP070670.1:2334824-2358519 GCA_020351855.1 Gemmatimonadota bacterium | reverse complement strand
GTGGTGAGCGGTGCGGCTCGGACCCGGAACCTAGTCGTCCCGAGCCCTCGGGCCCGGAGCACCGACTAGCGGTCGCCCGTCCAGATCGGCCGGAAAGGGGATGCCCAGCAGCTCGGCAAGCGTCGGGACCAGATCCACCGTGGCCACCCGCTCTTCCGTCCATCCAGGCTCGACGCCGGGACCCATGAGAATGAGCGGGACATGGCGGTCGTACAGGTAGGGCGAGCCGTGCGTGGCCGTTGCCTCATCGACCATGTACCCCTCGCGAAGGCGCACCAGGATTCCCAACTGCCCGGGACTGATCACTCGATCCGGCAGGAGAGATCGCCGGTAGAGCACGGTGAAGCTGTCGGCTCCCGCCCCCGGCGCGCCTTCCGGATCGACCGCCAAGAGCTCCTCGCGGGTCATGGCATCGGACACGAATCCGTAGCCCTCCAGGAGAGCCGCCCTCCGCGCCTCGAGCTCGGGACCGGGCGGGGCCTGCAGCGCCTCCGCCGCTCGTAGGGCCGCCCGCACCTCCTCCGGGCTGATCCGCACGCCGACCTGTCCGAGCTCGACCCGGTGCTCCGGCGCTTCCATCACCCCGTGGTCGGCGGACAGTGCGACCACGTATCCATCGCGGCCCACCGTCGCGTCCAGGAAGGCGAACAGCTCCCCCAGGCCTCGGTCGAGCTCCAGGAGATTGGCCAGCTGCTCCCGACTGTGCGGGCCGTACGCGTGCCCGATCGGATCGGTGGCAGACAGGCCGAGCGCCAGCAGGTCAAGCCTTCCGCGCTGCCCGAGCTCGAGCTCCCGAACGGCCTCGGCCGCCAGGTCCAGGGTCGCCACATCCAGCATCGGCGTGCGCCAGAACCAATGGAGGAAGCCGTGTGCACGGTCTTCCCAGGCGGCCTTCTCCTCGGCGAACGCGTGCGGAAAGGTGAAGTGCCGACCGCCGCGCTCGTAGGAGGTGCTGTCCGGCCGCGAGGCAGCCGCCACCCTTGCCGGGACGCCGCTCTCCCATACCGAATCGGCGAGAAGCTCCGCCAGCCGTCCCTCGTTGAAGCGGCTCACCCACGAAGGAAGGCGGCGGCGATAGTAGGTGGACGTCACGAAGGCGGGGCCGTGCTCGTAGCTCAGCACGTATACGTGCCCCCTGACGTGGCCCGCCAGCGGCACGGCGCCGCGCACCTTGCCGGATGCGGCGAAGACCCGCGCCTCGGGATCCGCGTCCCGTAGCCAGTCCGCCAGTGCCGAGGCGCGAAGCTTGCGCGGAGAGAAGCCGTCTCCCGTGGAGAGCCCCACGACGAGCTCGTCGCGGTCGGCATAGTTGTCGACCGGCACCCATCGATCTCCATCCGGCTCGCGCCAGCCGTTGTCGGGGACGCCGTGCCGGAACGGGAACATGCCCGTGGCGATCGAGGCGTGGCCGGGGGCCGTGGTGGTGCGGGCATGCTCGTGCAGGGCGCGCGCATAGACCCTGCCGTCGTCCAGGAGCCGGCGAAAGCCGCCGCTGAACAGCGTGTCGTAACGCTCGAGCAGGTACTGGGGAAGCTGATCGACGACCAGGAGCACGACGAGCCGGCCTGGCACCGGCCCGTCCGCTTCCCGGGACGGATTCCGATCGGGGATGCCGCATGCGGTGCAGAACAGGAGAGCCGCGAAGGAGGCGACCGCCCGCCTCTTCATGCGATCGGCCTCAGACCCCGTGCGCACTGGGTTCCCATATGAACTTGTGGAGCTGGAGCTGGAGCCGTACCGGTAGGCCATCCGCCAGAATCCACTCCGCCAGCTCGCGCGGACTCTGCGTATCGAACTCCGGGGCGAAGTGGACGGTGAACCGGCCCAGGTCGCGCTCCCGCAGCTGGCGGACGGCCCACTCGTAGTCGTCCCGTCCGGCGATCACGAACTTCAGCTCGTCCCGTCCGGGCCTCAGCAGGTCGAGGTTCCGCCAGTCGTTCGATCCCGCCTCGCCGCTCCCGGGGCACTTGATGTCGACGATCCGCATTACCCCCCCGGGCACCCGATCCACGGGCACGCTGCCACTCGTCTCGCAGAGCACCGTGTAGCCCCCGTCGAGAAGGGCCTGCGCGAGCTCGCCGATCTCGTGCTGGAGCAGCGGCTCGCCTCCGGTCAGCTCCACGAGGCGGCAGTCACCCCCGATGCGGCGGACCTCGGCCACGATCTGGTCGACCCCGAGATCCCGGCCCCCGTAGAAGGCGTACTCCGTGTCGCACCACACGCACCGGAGGTTGCACCCGGTCGTGCGCACGAAGACGCACGGCTGCCCGGCAAAGGTGGACTCGCCCTGAATGGAGTGGAAGATCTCGGTGATCCTCACGAGGACTCCCGCGCTGCCCCTACTCCGAGGTGCTGCATCACGTAGCCCGTCATCAGGTCGAAGAGGTTGACTCGCGCCTCCGCGCCTGCGATCGAGTGGGCCCGGTTTGGATAGATGCGCAGCGAGAACTGGCGATTGGCGGACTGCAGGGCCTCCGCCAGCTGGACGGTGTTCTGGAAGTGCACGTTGTCGTCGCCCGTCCCGTGCACGACCAGCAGCGGGATCTCGAGCCTCGCCGAGTGGGTCAGCGGCGACCCGTCCCGGTAGCCGTCCGGGTTCTCTGCGGGCGTGCGCATGAAGCGCTCGGTGTAGATCGTGTCGTACAGCCCCCAGTGGGTCACGGGGGCCACGGAGATGCCCATGGCGAGCTCGCCGCCGCTCAGCATGGAGGTAAGCAGGGTCATCGTCCCGCCGTAGCTCCAGCCCCAGATGCCGACGCGGGAGGCGTCCACGTAGGGCAGCGCCCCCAGCTGCCTCGCGGCTGCCAGCTGATCCGCCGTCTCGAGCTGGCCGAGGCGGAGATAGACCTGCTTCTCGAAGTCGCGGCCCCGACCGCCCGTTCCTCGGTTGTCCACGCTCGCCACGATGACGCCCCGCTGCGCGAGCAGCTGGTGCCAGAGATACCGCGTACCGCCCCACTGGTCGACGACCGTCTGGGATCCCGGTCCCCCGTACACGTACAGGAGCAGCGGATAGGCGCGGGAGGGGTCGAACCCGGGAGGCCGGATCATGTAGGCGTTGAGCGGGGTCCCGTCGGCCGCCTGGACCTCGAGAAACTCCGGGAGCCCGAGTTCTGCCGAGTCCAACCGCGCCGCAAGCGCTGCATTGGACTCGAGCTCCCGGATCAGGCTGCCGTCCGGGCGGCGGAGGTCGATGACAGGCGGCCTTCCGATGCTCGAGTGGCTGTTGATGAAGAAGTCGGCGCCGGGAGCGAAATCGGCCGAGTGCACGCCCGCGCCACCGAGGACCGCGGCCGGCTCTCCACCCGCGAGCGAGACCCGGAGGATCGACCGCAGCAGCGGGCTGGGGACGGCCGCCGTCAGGTAGACGAGCCCACGGTCCTCGTCCACGGCGTCGAGCGACGTGACTTCCCACTCGCCCCGCGTCAGCTGGCGCACGAGCGTGCCGTCTCGCTCGTACAGGTAGAGGTGATTATGGCCGTTGCGCTCGCTCGCCCAGACGAAGCGGCGCCCATCGTCCAGCCACGTCAGGTAGTCGGCCACGTCGACCCACGCCGCATCGCGCTCCGTCAGCACGACGCGGGTCTCGCCCGTCGCGGCATTGCCCAGGCGGAGCTCCAGGTGATTCTGATGGCGGTTGAGCACCTGGATGGCGACCTCATCGGAGGAGGCCGCCCAGTCCATGCGGGCGACATAGGCCTCCCGATCCGGCCCGACGTCGAACCAGGTCTTCTGCCCTGTCGCGATCTCCAGCGAGCCGACCCGGATGCGGGAGTTCGGCGTCCCGGCCTTGGGGTAGCGGACGGGCACGAGCTCCGGATAGAGCTCCAGATCATCGATCATATAGAACGGACGTATGGGGCTTTGATCGAATCGCCAGAAGGCGATCCTCCGGCCGTCCGGGCTCCACCGGTAGGCGTCCACGAGTGAGAGCTCCTCCTCGTACACCCAGTCGGTCGTGCCGTTGATGATGTCGCCGCCACCGTCCGTCGTGAGGGGCCTCTCCTCCCCGGTCCCGAGATCCACGAGGTGCAGGTTCTGGTCGCGGACGTACGACACGTACCGCCCGTCGGGAGAGAACTTCCCGATCATCTGATAGCCCGCCGCACGGCTCAGGGCCCGCAGCCGGCGGCTTCCCAGATCGAACACCCAGTAGCGGCCGCGCTCGCTCCGCCTCCATATCGGCTCGGCATCGGACAGGAGGAGGAGCTTCGTTCCGTCGGGCGAGAACTGATGACCGTCGATCGCGATCGGCGTGGACGATCCGGCGGGCACGAGCTCGCCCGCTGCGACCAGCCGCTCCTCGCGCCCGCTCGCGGCATCGACCGACCAGAGCTCGTCTTGTCCGTTCTCGTCCGGCCGCACCAGGGTCCAGCTTTGCCCGTCAGCCCGCCATGACGCCGGGTATGGGGACGGGATGTAGCGGCTGGTTCCGAAGATCGCCGACACGCTGAGCTGCCGGTCGGCGTTGGGGGGCATTGGGATCGCCGAGGCGAGGGACCGGCTCCCCTCCTGCGCCACCAGGTCGCCCGCTCCGGCCATCCCGCGGTGCAGGCCGGGAACGGACGACGGAGCGAGGCCCAGCCACAGCAACACCGCGAGCGCGTGCCGTGAAAACGCACCCGCAGAGCGCCCCGCGCGTCTCGCCCCGGTCCTCCTTCGCAGCGCCTCCGATCCCGTCCGCCGCGTCGACGCGGCCCTACGCCGCTCAGACAGCAAGGAGCGTCCCGATCGTCTCGCCGCCCCTGTAGATCCGCACCCAGAACTCGCCGCTGCGCGTGCCGTGGTACACGCTGCCTCCACCCGTGGCCACGAAGGCACCTTCCGGATCCTCAAGATCGGGCACGATCACCGGGTAGGCGTTCCGGCGAAATCGCTGCGCCCCGATCGTCGCCTCCTCCCACGTCACGCCGCCATCGCGGCTCACGTGCAGGCGGGCCTGAGCGCCGGTGCGGGTCCAGGTCGCGGGCGTCCCGCCTGCAGTCGCCAGATACAGCACGGTCCTGCCGGTTCGGTCCGCGCGGGCAAGCAGCGCCGTGTTGTAGAGCGACCCGACCTCGCCGGCGTGTTGTGTCCAGGTCAGACCTCGGTTCTCGCTCCAGTACAGGCCGCCCCCCGTGGCCGCGTAGACGCGCGATCCCCGCTGCGGGTCGACGGCGAGCACGTGGACGTCCTCGTACAGTCCGTCACCGATCACATGCCAGCTGCGTCCGTAATCCTCGCTCGCGTAGGCGCCTCCGACCTCCACCCCCGCGTAGAGCCTCCGATCGGCGTGCGGGTCGACGAGCAGCGTCTGCACATGAGCCCGGCGGTCCGCGTAGCCGCGCCACTCCTCCCCCTCCTCCAGCGCCCCGAAGGCCTCGAGCTCGTGCCACGACGCCGCGCCTTCGTCGAGCCGGAAGATCGCGGCCGGTTCCGTACCCGCGTACAGGCCGGCACCCGCGCCCCGCCCCGTGGCCAGGCTGCAGACAGCTTCGCACTCCAGGCCTTCGTGCCGGGACTCCCAGGAGGAGCCCCGATCGGCCGAAACGAAGACCTTTCCGCTCGCGGTGCCGAGATAGACGAGGCCGTCCCGGACGCTACCGGCGCGAATCCGCTCGGCCTCGAGGGTCCGGACGAGCGGACTGGCCGCCCGCTCCCCCTTCACCCAGCGAAGAACCCGGACCCCCCTGTCCGTTCCCACGATCAGTCGCATGGCCCCAGGTCCTTTCTATGAACGGATTCCGGGCTCGGTCATCGCGCGGAAGTCGATCAGTCGATCGAGCTCCTCCTCGGTCAACAAGCCCTCGTCGAGGACGACCTCACGCAGGGTCTTGTCCGCCTCGAGCGACTTCTTGGCGACCTCGGCCGCCCGATCGTAGCCGATGGAGGGAGCGAGCGCGGTGGCCAGGGCGGCGGTCGATTCGGCAAACCTGCGGCAGCGCTCGCGGTTCACCGTGATCCCGTCCACGCACCGTTCGGCGAAGGCCCGGCTGACAGACCCGAGGACATGAATGGACTCGAGGAGATTGTGCGTCATCATCGGCTGCATGACGTTGAGTTCCAGCAGCCCCGACTGGCCGCCGATCGTGATGGCGACGTCATTCCCCGTTACCTGGGCGGCAACCTGATTGACCGACTCGACCATGACCGGATTCACCTTCCCCGGCATGATCGAGGACCCCGGCTGCACCGCCGGCAGGTTGATCTCTCCGAAGCCTGTACGGGGCCCGGTGGCCAGCAGCCGGATGTCGTTGCTCACCTTCATCAGGCTCGTCGCGATCGTCTTGAGCAGGCCGCTCGCCTCGACGACCGCATCCCTCGAGCCCTGGGCCTCGAAATGGTCTTCCGCCTCGCGGAACGACGCGCCGAAGGCCGTCGAGAGGCGCTCGATGACACGGCGCGCGAATTCGGGGTGCGTGTTGATCCCGGTCCCGACAGCCGTTCCCCCGAGCGGCAGCTCCTCGAGAGCCTGCACGGCCGACTCGGCGCGCCGGATCGCGAGCTCCAGTTGCCGCGCGTAACCCCCGAACTCCTGTCCGAGCCGGACGGGCGTGGCATCTTGAAGGTGCGTGCGACCGGCCTTTGCGACGTCGTCGAACTCGGTGGCCTTGGCGCTGAGCGCTGCCGCCAGCCTGCGCAGGCCCGGGATCAGCTCCTCCTGGATGGCGATGACGGCAGCCACCTGGGTAGCGGTCGGGATGACGTCGTTGCTGGATTGCCCGAGATTCACGTGGTCGTTCGGATGGACGGGAACCTTGGATCCCACCTCGCCACCCAGCAACTGGATCGCCCGGTTCGAGATCACCTCGTTGGCGTTCATGTTCGTCGAAGTGCCCGAGCCGGTCTGGAAGATGTCGAGCACGAAGTGCCCGTCGAGCGCTCCGTCCGTGACCTCCTGAGCCGCCCGGCGGATCGCATCGGCCTTCTCCGCATCGAGAAGCCCGAGTTCAAGATTCACATCCGCAGCCGCCCTCTTGATCGCGCCCAGAGCCTGGATGAACCGTCGGCTGAAGCGCAGGTCGCTGATCGGAAAGTTCTGGCGGGCCCGCTCGGTCTGCGCTCCGTAGAGCATCCCGGCCGGTATCCGGACCTCGCCCATCGAGTCCCTCTCGACCCGCCCTGCGGGCGGCGCGGGCGCCGCCGGCGAGTCGGCTGTTCCTGTCGTCATGGCCATCAGAACTCCACTCTGTCGCCCGGCTCCACGCCATGGTCCTCGAACCAGCCCGACCTGAGCTCAAGGGCATACATGGCCGGCTGGCGGGAAGCGTGCGATGTGTCGTCGTGCGGCTCCATGTGCTGGATCTCCAGGATGAAGCCACTGCGGTCGATGAAGGCGATGTCGAGCGGGATCCGCGTGTTTCGCATCCAGAAGGACAGGATCTGCTCCTCGGGGTAGACGAAGAGCATTCCGTAGTCCTCGGGAAGCGAGTCGCGGTGCATGAGCCCCTGACTGCGCGCATCCGGCGTGTCGGCCACCTCGACCGTCACCTCCCTGCCTGCCACCCGGATCCGGGTCTGGCGTGCGAGGCCGGCGCGCTCGGTATCCGCGGCCATCCCGTCTTCCTGGTCGGCCACCCTGTCTTGCGCCACCACCGCGGGTGCCGAGCGCGCCGGCTCGGAATCCCCCGACTCTCCGCACGCAGGAATGCCGATGGCGATTCCCAGGAAGAGGCCTGTCGTCAGCCGCCAACTTCGATCGTGTATCCCGCTCACCTCGCCTCCGAAGGCACGTCTGCGAACAAGCGGCTCCGGCACAACCACCCTACCCGCCGACCTCTTCGGCTCGCCCCGCCCCGTGAGGTACCCCGGTGGCACTTCCATGTCCGCACCTTCTGTTTAGCGGGCAACACGGGAGGGGTCAACGCCCTAGAACGGCGCGCACTCCGAAGAGCAGGTTCTGCGGTCGCTCCGCCATCCTGCGCATCAGGTAGGAGTACCACTGCGAGCCGTAGGGAACGTAGATCCGCATCCCGTATCCCTGCTGTACGAGCTCGCGCTGATAGTCACGCCGCACGCCGTACAGCATCTGGAACTCGAAGGCGTCATCGGCGATCCCCGAGCGCGCCACGTGCTCTAGCGTGGCTTCGATCATCCGGTCGTCGTGGGTGGCGATCGCCGTGGGGGCGCCTCCGTCCAGCAGCCTGCGCATGAGCGTCACGAAGTTCCCGTCGACCTCCCGACGGTCCTGGAACGCGATCTCGGCGGGCTCCTGGTAAGCACCCTTGCACAGCCGGACGGGTGCGCCGAGCCTCACGAGCTCCCGGACGTCCTCCTCGCTCCTCCGCAGGTAGGACTGGATGACGACCCCCACGTTCGAATGGTCCACGAATACGCGTCGAAAGATGCGCAGCGTGCGCTCCGTGTACTCCGAGCTTTCCATGTCGATGCGAACGAAATTGTCGAGTTCCTGAGCCCGCTCCACGATCGAACGGAGGTTCCCTTCACAGAACGCTTCGTCGATGTCCAGACCCAACTGGGTCAGCTTCAGGGAGATCGTGGAGGTCGCCGCACTCCCGTCGATCGCGTCCAGGCTCGCACGATAGGCCGCGCTGGCGGTCCTCGCCTCAGCGCGATCGGTCACGCTCTCGCCGAGAAAGTCGAGCGTCACGCGGAAGCCCGACCGGTTGAGCTCCGAGGCGGCGCGCACCGCATCCTGCAGCGTGTCCCCCGCCACGAAGCGCAGGGAGACCGCGCGCGAGCCAGGAAGTGCGAAAATGAGTGGCTTGAGCCCATCCTGCTCGCTGAGGAACAGGAGCGCTCTGCGAATCACGAGGCGGAGCCGGCGCGGAGGTCGTCGGGCGTGAACAGGGCCTTGACGGGGAAACCACCCTCCTCGATCGCCTTGTAGCCGCCTTCCCGGCGATCCACGAGCGCGAGGACGCCCAGAACCTCGCCACCCGCCTGCTTGACCACTTCGCACACCTGAAGGGCCGAGCCGCCGCTGGTAATGACATCCTCCACGACCACCACCCTGGCGCCTGGCTCGAAGCAACCCTCGATCCGCTGCCCGGTCCCATGCCGCTTGGGCTGTTTCCTGACCGAGAACGCGTGAATCGGTCGGCCGCGTCGCCAGCTCTCCGCGGCCATCGAGTAGGCGATCGGGTCGGCACCCATCGTCAGCCCGCCGACCACATCGGGCTCCCAGCCCGCCTCCTCCATGGCCTGCAGGCCCGCCTGCCCGACGACGGCCAGACCCTCGGCGTGCATCGTCGTGGCGCGGCAATCGATGTAGTAGTCGCTGGTCGCACCCGAAGCGAGCGTGAACGAGCCGGTCCGGAAGGATCGCTCGGCAAGGAGTTCGCGGAGTCGCTCTAGGGCACTCAGGGAAGGCCTCCCTTCCTCAGCGGGCTGTGAGAAGCTCGGCGTCGGCCGACTCTTCGCAGACCGGACACAGACCGTAGAGCTTGACCTGACGCGTCAGGATGTGGAAGCCGTGAGAGTCTGCCACGGCCGCCTGGAGAGTGTCGAGGTCCGAGCTCTGAAACTCGACGACGGCTCCGCAGGAGGTGCAGATGAGGTGATCGTGCCGCGAGGGCCCGGCACTCATCTCGTACCGCTTGAATCCCTCGTCGAAATCGTGCTCCAGGGCGAGCCCCACCTGCACCAGCAGGTTGAGCGTTCGATAGACCGTGGCCTTGCCCACCCCCTCACCCCGCTCCCGCAGAGTCTCGACGATGTCCTCAGCCGAGAGGTGACGGCCCGACTCGAACAGGATCTGGGCGATCGCCTCCCGCTGCTGTGTCAACGGAAGGTGGTGCTCCTGGAGGACGGCGCGGAAGACGCCCAGCATGACGGCTGCACACCCCAGCGGCGGCCGCGTCTCGACGCCCCTCATCGGTCCCGACGGTAACGCAAGGTCATGCGCGCCGTGCTCATTCTCACCATGGTGAGAAGAAGATAGGCCCGGGGAGGCCCTGCTTCAATTGTCCGAATCAGGCCGAATCGTGCGGGTCAAAGCCGTCCGCCGCCTGCCGGAGGAAACGATCGACCGGCGAGGTCGGAATCGGGAAGAGACGTTGGTCCGAGAAATGGTTCAACGCCCGCCGCACCGCGGGGAAGGTCTCGGCGGCGTTCTCGTAAAGCCCATCGAGCGACCGGCCCGTGGCAAACGGATCGCTGGCCGCGAGGCGAAAGCCCGTCCTTCCCATCTCCTCGTAGTAATCGAGCCCGGGACCACCCCTTCGGTGGACCCTGGAGACGATGTGGTCCGGGAAAAGGCCCGACAGCCAGAGCGCGAAGTTGCCCAGGTGGGCCCGGAGCAGGAACGCGCGCTGACCCTCGGCCTCGGCCAGGTCGGCCAGCACATCCACGAGATACCGATACTCCTTGTCATCGTGGTCCGCGATACGAAGGGAACGATCGCGCTGGCCGAACTGGTGGACGAGCGCGGTCGTGTAATCGGCGAGCATGCGGCTCGAGAGCCCCCTCTCGAGGAAGGCCCGTCGAATCAGGACGTACAGCACCAGCGTCGGCGGTGCGAGGAGCAGGCCCTCGTATCGGGCCACCGCCTCGGCCGCCCGCGGATCGTCGATCAGGGCATCGATCCCTTGATCGGCCAGCACCCCCTCCCAGTGCCGCTGCCGACGCGCGTCGCAGCCGGCCAGCAGTCGGATGAGCCAGCGGGCCTCGTTCCGTCCAAACGACATCCGTACGTTGGGTAGAATCACGCGAACCCTCCGTCTGGATCATATCCCGCTCTCAACCGGCGTTCCGCTGCGCGCTCGGCCTCTAAGTACCCTTGCGTGTGGAAGATGGAGAGCCGATCAGCGGCCGCGAGGTCCGGAGAACCCGGGCGAAACGCGGCGGCAGATCGCGTCTTGCGGGAGACCAAGCCTACCGGAGCACCGCCGCGACGCCCGTCGTCGTCGGCATCTGATCGGAGGCCAGAACGAGCGCGTTGCCTCCCCGGAGGATGACGATCTCAGCCAGCTCGTCGAGCAGCTCGACCGCGTTCTCGCCCGGATCCGTGCCCGACTCCCGGACAACCTCCACCGTGCCTGTGTGGCGATCCATCATCCCCCAGAACCGTCGGTCCCGCTCGGTCATCAGGAGCCGGACCCGTCCGCCGACGGCCAGACGTGCCGTCACCGAGAGGTCGGACTCGGTCTTGTCCTTCTTGTACGCCGCTTCCCAAAGATCCCTGGCGAGCTGCTGCTTGCGTTCCACCTCTCTCCGCACCAGTGGCCAGGCCGCCTCGTGGAGACGCTCGTCGCTCCACGAGCTCACGTTCCCCTGGATTCCCTCCGGGGCCAGGTGGTCGAGCCGGCTGATGGAGCGGTAGATGGGGTGGTAGTAGTCGACGGCCGCCAGGATTAGGGGCGCGACGTCGTCGCCCAGCAGCTCGTGGAGCCCCGCATCGATCTGTCGGAAGAACTTCTCCAGCTCCGGCTTCGAGTCGTCCTTTCCGACTCCGTAGCCGTGGAAGACCGGTCCGGAGCGGGCGCTCGGGCTGTGATAGGTGAGCGAGGGCCGCACCAGCTGGGCGCCGAGTGCTGCCTGCAGGCTCTGGGGAACTCCGGCGAGGTCGACGGTCGTCAGCCCTCTCGCCGTTCCATGCATGAGGCTGACTTCCTTCTGGCTGACGGCGAGGAGCCAGTAATGCTCTGGCCCCTGCAGAAGATCGAGCAACGGGCGCGTGTGGAACGTAGGACCCACGACCACGAGCT
Source organism: Gemmatimonadota bacterium (assembly GCA_020351855.1). GTDB lineage: Bacteria > Gemmatimonadota > Gemmatimonadetes > Palauibacterales > Palauibacteraceae. Next base: position 2,346,871 of record CP070670.1, on the reverse strand, counting down.
CCTCGAACGGGACCGGGAGCCGGTAGCGACGCTCCATGGCCGGCGAGGCAAACAGGGCAAGCCCGTCGGTCTGGTACAGCCAATAATCCTGGTCATCGACGAGACGCTCGAGCGGCTGCAGCAGCGGGGCGTAGAGATCCGCCGGATAGTCCTCCTCCAGGAGCCGGCGAGCCTCCGTAAGCGCTGCCCGAAACCGCAGGCGGTTGGCCTCCCGGCCCGTGCTCGAGCGTTCCATGGGCAGGTAGACGGAGACGGCCGGGGCGCCATCGCTGAGGAGCAGCTCGCGAAGGCTTTCCTTTCCGAAGTAATCCAACTCAGGCCTCTTTCGTTCGACGACGGCGGCCGGAAACGGCGAGCACGGCAACGAGACCGGCCGTGGCCAGCAAGGCAGCCACCACCAGTCCTCCTCGATGGGCGAAGCCGAACCCCGGCAGCAACCTCGCCGCCACCTCCAAGAGCAGGGCGTTCAGGAACAGGTACAGAAGGGCGAGTGCGACCAGGGGAACGGGAAACGGCAAGGCGGGGAGGACAGCATGGACAAGCACGACGACGCCGGCGACACCGAGAGCTGCGAGGCCGAGCATCCGCACATCACCTCCCTCGAAGCCGGGAGCGATCCACGCCGCGATCGCGACCGCGCACGCGCACAGCACCCACCGTCCCAGGACCGTCAAGCCCTCTGCCTCCTCAAGCTGCGCGGAAAACGACCGGAGAACAAGTTGTCTGATGGAAGATTGCCGGGCATTCGGCCGCAGGCAACGAGGGTTCCGGCGACGAGGCTGCCGTGCAGGGACACATCGGAACGGTAACGATCGACTGCATCCGCGGTGACATCACGCGGCAGCCCGAGTTCGTGGCCGTGGTCAACGCCGCCAATGCGCGCCTCCTTCCCGGCGGCGGTGTCGCGGGAGCCATTCACCGCGCGGCCGGCCCCGGGCTCGCTCGCGAGGCCGCACCCCTCGGGCCGATCGCGCCGGGCGAGGTGGTGCTGACCGGCGCACACCACCTGCCTAATCGATACGTCATCCACTGCCTCGGGCCGGTCTACGGCAGGGACGAGCCGGCGGCGGAGATCCTCGCGAGGTGCTATCGGGGCGCACTCGAGCTGGCGGAGCGGCACGGGATCGAATCGGTGGTCTTCCCCGCGATCTCCACCGGCGCGTTCGGCTACCCGCTGCCGGCAGCCGCTCGAGTGGCGATGGAGGCGACTGCGGAGGTCGCGCCGCGCCTGAAACGGGTCCGGCGGGTACGCTTCGCTCTCTTCGGGGCCGCTGCGCTCGAGGCGCACGAACGGGAGCTTTCCCGCGTGCTGGGCCGGCTCGATCTGTCCTGAAGGCCGGGCGGCCTGCCGCGGCTTCGCTCAGAATCCCCCGTTTGCCACGAACTGGAAGAACCAGCCCTTGTCCGACCGCTGGAGCGGATTCACGAAGTCCCCCTCCAGCAGGATGAGCCCGAACAGGTTGAGCCGGAGCCCGAAGCCGATGCTCGTGTTGAAGGTTCGGTTGCACGCGCCGGTGAGCACGCCACCCGTGAACTCGTCTTCGCAGCCGAAGATGGCCGGCTGGAAGTCGTTCGTCCAGGCCACTCCGGCGTCGAAGAAGGTGATGAAGTCGACCGGCGGGAAGGCTCCGCGGGCCAGCACCCCGAGCGGGCCGAGAAGCGGCAGCCGGGGCTCGAGGTTGAACACGGCGACCTTGCTCCCCAGCAGGTTGTCGATCGCCGCACACCGGTTGATCTGGCCTGGCTCGATCCCCGGGAAGGTGCACTCGTTCACGGTGAAGCTGTTCGACTCGTAGCCCCGAACGAGCGACGGCCAGCCGACATAGATCGACGAGAGGCGTGGATCGTCCGCATCGGGCCCGTAGCGTCCCGTCGTCATGCCGCGGAACGCGATGGTGAACGGGAAGGCGGGCATGAAGTACTTTCGGTAGTCGAAGGTGAAGTTGAAGATGCTGATGGACCCGATGGCCGGCGAGACGTCAAGCCGGTAACGCTGCCCCAGCACCGGCCCGTTCCCTCCGAAGATCGAGCTGTCGTATACGAGCGCCACCCCCACCCGTCCCAGATTCAGCGTGGAGGGCGCATCGAGGTCCACCGTCTCGTCGAACACCTTCTGTCCGGTCAGGGTGAACACTTCCGTCTTCAGGGTGCGGGCGAAGTCGATGCTCTGAAGCCCGCCGATGAACTCGAGGCGTTGGGCCCGGTTGAGCGGATAGGTGACCGTGCCGAGCACCTGCCGGTTGATCTGGTAGAACCGGTCGGTCGACAGCACCTGAACGGGCACGCCATCCGGCGTCGTTCCGACCGCGAACCCCACGAACTCGCTGATCAGCGGCACCTGCGAGAGCTGCCCGCCCACGTTCCAGCGGCCCCGCCGGTTTTCGTAGGCCAGCACCAGGCTGGTGGAGCGGTCGATGCTGCCGGCCCCCGTGTTCACCTGGATGGCGGCCGCGAGGTTGCGGTTCCCCAGCATGTCGCTGAAGAAGAGCTGGGCCCCGGCGCCGACGAAGAATCCGAACTGATCCGCGCCGATGGCCAGCGAGGGCTGCGACACGAAGTCGAGGGAAAGGCCGGGCTTGTAGTTCGCGAAATCGAAGGTCAGGGCGTCGGCCAGTCCGATCCGCGGGTTGTCGATGAGAGCGAGCAGGTCGGTGGCTCGCTCCTCGGGCGGCAGGATCGCCGGGTAGACGCCGACCTCGCGATCCTCGGCGGCCAGCTCCTCCTCGCGGGCTCGCACCGCTTGGTCGAACGCCTCCGCCAGCGCCTCGTGCGATTCCGCTGTGTAGATGTTCCACCGGAAGGGGCCGTGCCGATACAAGCTGAACGCGATCTTCCCGGTGCGGCTCGCCACGGACATCGCAGGGCTGAGCGCCGTGATGCCGGCCACGCCGGTCTGGACGTTCGTCAGCTGATCGATCTGCCCGGTCGCGACCTCGAGCCGGTAGATGTTGGGAATGCCGGTCTCATCCGAGAGAAAGAGCAAGTACCGCCCGTCGGGGGTGAAAGAGGGGTTGATATTCTTCCCATCCAGGCTTGGCAGCGTTTCGATCTCGTCGGTGTCCAGATCGTAAAGCGCCAGCTGGTACGCTCCGAAATCGAGCGACCCCAGATTGCTGTCGAAGCGATCCGTCACGAAAGCGATCGTCCGGCCGTCGGGCGAGAACTCGGGCTCGAGATCCGTGAACGGATCGTCGGTCAGCCGCCGGGTCTCACCCGTCTCGATGTCGAACACCCAGAGGTCCGAGAAGCCCCCCTGCATGGCCGAAAACGCGATGCGTCCGTCGGAGGACCAGGTCGGGTTGGTGATCTCGTCCAGCGTGTCGAACTTGTACTCCTCGACCCGCTTCTTCCGCTCGACGTCGATGATCGAGATCACGGGACTGCCCTTGTTCACGCCGGCGAGCGCGAAGCGGCGTCCGTCCTGGCTCCAAGATCCGGAAGACAGGATGAACTGAAGCGCCTCGAAGTGGGGATCGACGGCCGCGTTCGTGACCTTGTCGATCGTCTCACCCGTGTTCGCATCCGCGAGGAAGAGATCGATGGAGAAGAGTCCCGCGTCGGCAAGGTAGAGCAGTTGGTCGCCATCCGGACTGATGGATGGCGCCAGGTTCTGCCGGCCCCCCGGTCCGTCCTCCCCGCCGATGATCAGCCTTCCGTAGGTCTCCGGCGGATCCGTGGCGGCGATGATCGGCTCATAGGCCTCGCGCGTGGCCTCGTGCCAGTTCGTGGACAGCGAATCGATCGTCATCCCCAGCACGGCCTGATAGGCCCCGATCGCGCTTCCCGTCCGACCCGCCACCTTGAGGATCCGGCCGATGATCTCGTCGCCGTACGTGCCGGCGACGAACGACCACAGGGCCTGGCCGTAACGATAGGGAAAGAAGCGCGGATCGTTGAGCTGGCTGATCGTCGGCAGGCAATCGCACTCGACGCCGTCCCGAAGCCACATCGCCGTGTTCGGATCGATGGGGCCGACCGACAGGTACTCCGCCATGCCCTCGATGAACCAGAGGGGAAGCCGGATCGCGCCGGGAATGTCGACGCCGGCCGCGTTGGGGCCCTGCCCCGTGATGTCGAACTGGAAGGCATGCACGAGCTCGTGGCCGAGCACGTGGTCGCTCTCGGACATCGTGTTCTGGAGCGGAAGCACGACGCGCCGCTTGAGGATCTCGGTAAATCCGCCGGTCGACTCGCCGACCTGCTCGGGCGTCGTGTTGGTCTGCTCGAAATGCGGGTGCGCGGCATAGAGCACCAGCGGCTGCCGGGCGCGGATCTCGTGATTCAGGATTCGTGACAGCCTCGAGTACCAACGCTCGGCCATCCGGCCTGCCATCAGGGCCGCCTGGCGCTCCTCCTCGTAGAAGTAGAGGTCGAAGTGCTCGGTGCGGATGACCTCCCAATCGAACGCGTCGTAGTTGACCTTGTTGCGGCCGAAGTACTGGGCGTTCGCGGTCGATGCCGCCGGCCCGAGGCTCAGGAGCGCGGCGGCTCCGAGCAGAAGGAGTCCGCGAGAGGAGAGAAACCGCATCAGACCTCCATTGACAGTACGCCGCCGGCAGGCGGGAGCCGCACCGGGCGAGCCACTCGTCGTCTCGTGCATCCTCTGGTCCATACCCGTAAGACGGGAGGGGTGCGCTGCGCGTTACATTCGGCAGGCCGGGATCCCATGCATCGAGGTTACGGCGTCGGCCCGCACTGAACAACGCCTTGCCCCCCGTAAACCGTACAGGGGCGCTCGAGGTGCCCACGTGCCGGCCAGCGGCGCCCGCGTTAGACTGGAGAAGGAACCGAAAGACCGTGCGCCAGCAGCGTAGAGAACTCGGGAGTTCATGGATGCAGGACGTCAGCTACGCCTTCGGGAAGACCCTGGAGGGAACCAGCTTGCAGGAAGCGATCTCGCGGGTCGAGGGAGCCTTGAAGGACAGGGGGTTCGGCATCCTCACCCGCATCGACGTGCACGACACGCTGAAGGAGAAGATCGACGTCGACTTCAAGCCGTACGTCATCCTCGGAGCCTGTAACCCCCGGCTGGCCCACCGGGCCCTGACCACGGACGACAGCGTCGGTCTCCTGCTGCCCTGTAACGTGGTCGTGACGGAGGCGACGGATGGCGCCGAGGTCGCGTTCGCGAGCCCGAAATCGATGCTTGATCTGGCGGGGCAGGCGGAGCTGCTCCCGGTGGCGGAGGAAGCGGAACGGCTCCTGCGCGAGGCCTGCGACAAGCTCTGAGGCCTGCGCCACGCTCTAAAGGGGTCCCCGGCCAGCCAGACTCTCCCTCAGGAAGCGCAGGACACGCGGCCACGAATCCCGCTCCGCCGCGGCGTAGGCGGCCGCGTCGCCGCCCAGGGCGAAGTTCGGCGTCGCCGAGAGGCCGGTCGTGGGGCGAAAAGGACGGCCGATGGCGTGTCCGGCACCTTCGTAGTAAAGGTGCGTCGCGCGTCCGCCGGAGCCCTCGAGCCGGTCGACGATCCTCTCGGCCATCAGGGTCGAGGGCCACAGCAGGTCGTTGCCACCCGAGACCATCAGCACCGGCCCGTTGATCCTCTCGACCGGGATCAGGGCCTCCGCCACCGCGGCCTCATCATCCAGGCTCGCCCGGTAGAGGTGCGTGATGTACCGCGGCCCGCCTCGCGTATAGTCGCGGATGCGCGCCTCGTCCTGCGTGAACGGGACGAAGGGCACGGGATACCCGTCTCGCGACCAGGACGACCTTCGCTCCCCGCGAAAATCCAGGCCCTGCCAGACGACGTGGCTGGGCGAGTAGGCCACGACGGCGCGTACGATCGGGTTGGCCGAAGCGAGGAGGAGGGCAAGCTCCGCGCCCTTCGAGGCGCCCCACACCCCGATCCGCTCCGCATCGATCTCGGAACGGGCCCGCAGCCACTCCAGCCCACGCTCCACCGCCTCCAACGGGACCATCCATAGCCCCTGCGGAAGCGCCTCCATGCCGGACAGCGGCCGGCCTGACTCGTCCGGCCAGGCGCAGTAGGCGAGCGCCAGCGCCGCGAATCCGTGGGACGCCAGGGCTGCCGCATGGGCCTCGGCGCTCTGCAGGCCGCACTCGGAGCCGCCGAGTACGAGGACGCCCGGGTACGGGCCCGACCCGGCCGCCGGCGAGGGCAGGAAGAAGGTCGCGATGAGCGCGTCGGTCCGGATGGGAAGGACCTGCACGCCGGGGCGGATCACCTGCCTCGTCAGGGTCGCCTCGGCCACGGGTTCCCCCTCGAGCTCGGCGATCAACCGCACCCGCTCGGTGTTGGGCGGAACCGCAGACTCGGTGGCCGCGGTCGAGTCCGGGACGGCGGACCAGAAGAGGCCCATCGAGTCGGCTCCCTCGTACGTGCCCGCGATGGGCGCGTCGCTGTCCAGGTCGACCGTCCCGTCGCGTCCCGCCGCGAACTCGGCGCTCGAGGTCCAGGTTCCGAGCTGGGACCACGCCATCATGCGCAGGAGGACGCGCGACCCTGGAGGAAGCCCCGACACGGTGATCTCGAGGGGTTCGTCGATGAGGATCTCCGTCGCGGACAGCCGGATGACCGGCTGCTGGCTGAACGGCTGGGCCTCGAGGGGGACCGCGAGACCGAGGATCGGGATCGCGAGCGCCGCCGCGAGGACCGGGATCGGGTGTAGAACCATTCGAGAATCCAGCCGCTGAAGCTTGCAGCAAACGGCGTGAGGGCTGCCCGCCGGGCGACCGGGCCGCCCCCTCTTTTTGCGGACGCCCCGCAACGCCACATTCTCCGTCGCCTGGACTCTGCGCAAGCGCGAATGCGAGGACGAAATGAACGATACAGCGACCCCGTGGGTGGAGGGCATGACCATCGGCCAGGTCCTGTCCGCCGCCGCATCCCGGAACCCGGAAGGGGAGGCCCTCGTCTTCCCGGAAGCCGGATTCCGCTGCACGTACCGTGAGTACGATCGGCTCGTTGATCGGGCGGCGGCCGGCCTACTGGCCCTGGGCACTCGCCCGGGAGACCACATCGCGATCTGGGCGACGAACTGGACGCAGTGGCCGATTCTGCAGCTCGCGAGCGCCCGACTGGGCGCCGTCCTCGTGACGATCAACCCGGCGTATCGGCCCGAGGAGCTGGCGTACGTGCTCGCGCAGGCCGACGTGCATACCCTCTTCCTCATCGACCGCTTCAAGACATCCGACTACTTCGGCATGCTGCGTACCGCATGTCCTGAGCTGGCCGATTCGGCCCCGGGCGAGCTGCGCTCCGACCGCTTTCCCGAGCTCCGCTGGGTCGTCTCGCTGCGGGAGACACCTGCGGCCGGGATGATCAGCTGGAAGGAGATGCTGCACCGGGGAGAGATGGTCGACCGCAGCACGCTGGTTGATCTGGCTTCGCGGCTCTCACCGAACGATCCGATCAACCTGCAGTTCACATCCGGCACCACGGGTTTCCCGAAGGGGGCGCTGCTCTCGCATCGCAACCTGCTTCTCAACGCTTTCTGCTTCGCCGAGAGACTCCGGGCGACGCCAGCGGACCGCATCTGCGTCCCGGTGCCCTTCTATCACTGCTTCGGCTGCGTGCTCGGCACCCTGGTGTCGCTCATCTCGCGGGGGACCATGCTCGTTCCGAGCCAGTACTTCGACCCCGCCGCTACGCTCGACTGTATCGAAAAGGAGCGGGCCACGATGATATACGGCGTGCCCAGCATGTTCATCGCCGAGCTGGGGGACGACACCTTCGCCGGGCGTGACCTCTCCTCCCTCCGGACGGGCATCATGGCGGGGAGCCCCTGCCCGGTGGAGGTCATCAACCGCGTCATCCGGGAGATGGGCGTGGCCAAGATCGCGATCGGCTACGGGCTGACCGAGGCCTCGCCGGGCGTGACCCTGACCGGTCTGGATGATCCGGACTCCTGGCGGGTCGAGACCGTGGGGCGGGCCTTCCCGGGTGTCGAGGTGAAGATCGTCGATGCCGACGGTCGCGAGGTGCCCGAGGGCGAGCAGGGCGAGCTCTGCGTACGCGGGCCCAACGTGATGCTCGGCTACTACCGGATGCCGGCGGAGACCGCGGAGGCGATCGACCCGGAGGGCTGGCTGCACACGGGCGACCTGGCAAGGCGCGACGAGAACGGCTGCTACCGGATTACAGGCCGCATCAAGGACATGATCATCCGGGGAGGCGAGAACATCTATCCGCGCGAGATCGAGGAGTGCCTTCACGCACATCCGGCGGTCGCCGAGGTTCATGTGGTCGGCGTACCGGACCCGCGGCTCGGCGAGGAAGTCTGCGCCTGGGTCAAGCTGCGGCGGGGCGCGGCCGCCGCGGAGGAGGAGCTCCGCGCCTTCTGCCGGGAACACCTCGCGCACTACAAGATCCCACGCTATGTGCTGCTCGTGGACGAGTTCCCTCAGACTGTGACCGGCAAGATCCAGAAGTACCGGATGCGCGAAGAAGCAACAGCGAGCCTAGGGCTGTGACGGCCCACGGCTCCTTCACTCCCCATCACCTCTGACGGAGCACGAAATGCGATTCGACCATGCCCGGCCGGTCTTCAGGCGGACCGTTCCCCTCCTCCTGGCCAGCGCTGTGGCGTTCTCCCTGGCCTCACGGGCCGCCGCCCAGTCCGCGACTCACCCGCTCGATCCCCTGACCTGGCAGGAACACTGGATCGTGCTCGACGCGATCGCCAAGGCCGGGTACGCGAGCGACTCGACGCGCTATGCCCTCGTGACCCTGCATGAGCCGGAGAAGGAAGTGGTGCGTGCATGGTCTCCGGGCAAGGCAAGCGACCGTCGCGCCTTCGCCATCGTAAAGCTCGGCGCGCGGACATTCGAGGCCGTGGTGGACCTGAACAACGCCACGCTGAGCAGCTGGACAGCCGTCCCGGACGTTCAGCCGACCTGGCTGGAGGAGGAGTTCGGCATCGCGGCGGGAATCGCCCTCGAGGACGCTGCCTTTCGCGAGGCGTTGCGCCGGCGGGGCTTCTCGGATCTCTCCCGAATCGAGTGCTGGGGCTTGCCGCTGGGTTTCTTCGGCACGCCGCGCGAGCGCGGGCGTCGGCTGGCTACGGTGGAGTGCGTCGATGCATGGGGCGCCCGTAACACGTTCCCGCGTCTGATCGGCGGGCTGCACGCCCTGGTGGACATGAACACTCGCGAGGTCGTCGAGGTCGTGGACGGTGAGGCGATCCCTGTGGCGAGGGCGGATGCGGAGTTCGATGCGGCTTCGCTGGGCCAGACACGGGACACGGGGACGCCGATCTCGATCGAGCAGCCGCTGGGGCCCGGCTTCGTACGGGACGGACAGGAGGTCCGCTGGCAGAAGTGGAGTTTTCGCCACCGCGTGGACCCCCGAGTGGGCACCGTCGTGTCGAACGTGCGCTATCGCGACGGCGGCCGCGATCGCTCGATCCTCTACCAGGGGCATCTGTCCGAGATCTTCGTCCCGTACATGGACCCGGCGGCGCCATTCTACGCCTACAACTTCCTCGACGCCGGTGAGTACAGCGCCGGCGGTCTGGCCGCGCCGATGGAGCCGGGACTCGACTGCCCGGAGAACGCCGTGTACTTCGACATGATCGTCGCCGGCGACGACGGGAGGCCGAGCGTGAAGCGTAACGTCTCGTGCCTTTTCGAACGCTATGCCGGCGACGTCGCCTGGCGGAAGCGGTCGGATCACCTGATGGAGAGCCGTCCGCGACGCGACCTGGTGCTCCGCATGATGGCCGTCCTCGGCAACTACGACTACGTCTTCGACTGGGTATTCCGGCAGGATGGCACGATCGAGGTCGTGGTCGGGGCGACCGGCATCGACGCGACCAAGCCCGTGGCGCAGCGGACGGCCAGCGAGGGCGACGCGGAAGCAGGATCCTCGGAGGCCGCTGACGCCTACGGCCGTTTCATCGCCGAAAACCTGATCGGCATCAACCACGACCACTTCTTCAGCTTCCGCCTCGACCTGGACGTCGATGGACCGGCCAACAGGCTACGGATCGACCGGCTGGTCAAGCGACGCCTGCCCGAATCCCACCCGCGCAGCAGCATCTGGGTCGTGGAACCGTCGATCGCCGGATCCGAATCGGAGGCCCAGCTGCGGATCAGCTTCGAGCGCCCCGCCCTGTGGCGGTTCGTCAATCCGCTCGTCCGGAACCAACTCGGCTATCCGGTGAGCTATCAGATCGTGCCGGGCGCGAACGCGGTGTCGCTGATGGATCCGGACGATTTCCCGCAGCGGCGGGCCGGATTCACCGACCATCACCTGTGGGTCACGCCCTACGCCGCAGGGGAGCGGTTCGCGGCCGGCCTCTATCCGACGCTCAGCGAGCCGGGACGGGGACTGCCGGAGTGGGTGCGGGAGGACCGGCCGATCGTCGACACCGACATCGTCGCGTGGTATACCGTCGGCTTCCACCACGTGCCGCGGGCCGAGGACTGGCCGGTCATGCCGACGGCGCAGAAGTCCTTCGAGCTCCGGCCGTACGACTTCTTCGACCGCAACCCCGCGATGGACCTGCCGGCTCGGCCCTGAGTCCGCGCCGCACGGCAAACGGTCGTGGACGGCGAAGTCTGACCGCGGACTAAGAAGGCCAGCGGCTCGGGGCCGGAGGATCTTCACCCCGGATGGAGCCGAGCGAGGGGGGAGGCGGCGTCCTGGCGCTCTCGTGGGACACCAGCCGCTTTACCGTCCCTTTTGAGGTGGAGCGGCGTTGACCTCCCCCTTTGGGTTTTCTTGCTCGGCTCGGTAGGTAGCCGTGACCGGCGGTGTCCCAAGCCGACCGACCACGTCTACTGCTTCAACGCTTGGGCGGCCTCTCCTGTTACAGCTGCCAGAGCTAGAGCCCGTCCGCGGCGACCCGTCCCGCCGCGTTCGGCTGCTCCGTGGCGCTCCAGGCTTCCAGGGCGTCCATGATCGCCTGCTCGACCTCGGCCGGTGAGGCGTCCGGTCGATCCATCAGATAGAGGATCGCGGCGCCGGCCACGACAGGCGCCGCCATCGACGTGCCGCTCTGCGTGGCGTAGCCGCCGTTGAGCCACGTCGACGCGATCCCCTCCCCTGGCGCGGCCACGGTGACCGGGTTCCCGTAGTTGCAGTTGATGTCCCGGTCGCTGCGGTCGCTCGCGGTGACGGTGACCGCGCCGTTCACCCTCTGCCCGTCCCCCGAGCTCCCTCCGCTCGCCGTGATCTCGTCGTCGCCGACCCGAGCGGGCGACACGTTCTGCGCATCGCCCGGCAGCAAGCATGCACCCAGTACGCCGTTGCCGGCCGAGATCGTGACGACGATTCCGGCGTTCACGGCGTTGCGTACCGCCGCGTCCAGCGCCTCGTTGACGCCGCCGCCCAGGCTCATGTTCGCGACCATGGGCTGGGCCGGATCGCCGATCTTCCGGGCTATGATCTCGTCCACCGCCGCGATCGCGTCCTCGATGGTCCCCGCCCCGTCGTCGTTCAGCACGCGGAAGCCGTAGATCGGTGCCCCAGGAGCCACACCGACCGCCCCTCCGTTGCCGTCCTTGGCGGCCGCGATGCCCGCAGTATGGGAACCGTGCCCTCGCCCGTCTTCGCCGTCGTGACCCGGCTCGGCCGAGACGAAGTTTCGCACCTCGGCCACGTTGAGGTCGGGGTGATCGCCGTCCACCCCGGAATCCACGCTGAACAGCCAGGGCCTTGGCTCGCAGCCCGGAATCTGGCTGGCCTGCCACTTCGGGTTCTGGTCGGCCTTCACCTGCGTGATGTGCCACAGATCGAGGGCTCCGGCTTCCGTATCATGGTTTCCGGCGTCGACACAGGTACCGGGCGGCGGAGGGGTTTCGGTGATGGCGCAGGCGGTGTTGGAGTAGTCGGAGATGCCGTTACCGTTGAAGGCGGCCACCCGGTAGCAGTACTCCGTTTCGGCCGCGCGGCCGCCGTCGGAGTAGCCCACCACGTCGGTCCCCACCCGGGTCACCTCGGCAAAGGCCTCGTCCCCGTCCGTTCCCAGCCGACGCTCCACCACGAATCCCTGCTCGTCCGCCGAGCCGTCCAGCCACGCGAGATCGTTCCGGCTGGAGCCCGACGCCGTCGCGCCCAGCCCCGACGGCGCAAGCGGCGGCG
>CP070670.1:2331352-2334724 GCA_020351855.1 Gemmatimonadota bacterium | reverse complement strand
ATCCAAACCCGCTGCCGGATCTCTTCTACGGCGAGGAGCTCGTGCTCTTCGGCCGCTATCGCGGCGACGGCAGCGGCGAGCTGGTGCTGGAGGGATCGCAGGCCGGTCGGCGGCAGCGGCACACCTTCCGCGTCGAATTGCCGCGGCGCGATTTCGGCAACGACTTCATCCCCCGGCTATGGGCGGCCCGCAAGGCTGGCGCTCTGACGGCTCACGTGCGGCTGCACGGCGCCGACCCCGAGGTGGTCGAGGAGATCCGCCAGCTAGGCCTGCGATACGGAATCCTCACCGAGTACACCTCCTACCTGGTCGAGGAGCCGCAACTGGCCTTCGCACGGCCGGAGGCCGCCATGGACCAGGCCCGCAACCTGGCCGCGGCTCCGAACGAGCAGTCCGGCGCAGAGGCGTTCAGGCGAGCGGAGGCCAGCAGCCGCCTACGCGAGGCGGACAAGCTGGAGGAGGCGGAGATGCTGGTGGCCGGCGTCGTGGCTTCAAAGGCAGCCCGCGCCGATCTGGAGGCAGGTGACGCGCGTTCCGTAGAGGCGATCCGCCACGTCGGCCGGAGGTTGTTCGTCTTCCGCGACGGAGCCTGGACGGATCTGAACTTCGTGACCAGCTTGAACGTGATAGAGCTGGCGCCGTTCAGCGACGCCTACTTCGAGCTGATTCGGAGACTGCCGGCGGTCAAGCCCTACTTCGCGCTGGGTGACCAGGTGGTCATCGCAGGAGAAGGCCTGGCGCTCCGGCTGACGCCGGACGGTGCGACGACCTGGAAGTCGGGCGAGCTGAAATCGGTCCTTCGGGCACTCGAGGGGAGCCTGTAGCCCGAGCGGCTCGTTACCTGGAGGGTAAGGGAGAGCGTGGATCTCTCTCAGGTGTATCGCGAGCACTACCGGTCGCTGGTCCGCTTCCTCTACAGGCGGATCGGCGACCAGGCTCGCGCCGAAGATCTGGCTCAGGAAGCGTTCGTCCGCGCGATCGAGCACAAGCCGATGCGGCCAAGGGCCTGGTTGTTCACGGTCGCGGCGAATCTGGCGAGGGATGAGGGACGCCGGGCGTCGATAAGACGCCGCCACCTGACGCTGATCAAGGCCGAGGCGGAGACCCGGCAGCCGGAACCGGGGCCCGATGTGGCTCTGGAACGACGCGAGAAGGTAAGACGCGTTCAGAGTGCACTGGCTCAATTGGCCGAACGCGACCGCGAGGCGCTGCTGCTGTGGGAGGAAGGTTTCTCGTACGACGAGATCGCCGGAATACTCGGTCTGTCGAGGGGCTCTATCGGGACGACGCTGGCCAGGGCCCGGACCAGGCTGGCGGCCGCCTACAAAGAGCTAGCGAGCGAAGGAAGTGATGCAGATGTCGCACATTGAAGAAGCCAAGCTCCACGCCTACCTGGACGGCGCCTGCGCCGAGCGGGAGCTCGAGCGGATCGAGGCGCACCTGGCGTCCTGCGGCGAATGCCAGGCGCAGCTCGCAGCGGCCGTCGCCGCCAGCCGGATCGCCTCCGACCTACTGGCGGAGATCGAGCCGCAGCCGGTTCACGCGCCGCCATGGCGCGAGATCGAGGAGCGCGCCGCGACCCGGTCGCGTTCGGCGCCAAGCCGTAGCTGGGTGAGGCCCAGCCTGGCCTGGGCGGCCATGATCGCCATCGCTTTTGGGGTCGGCTGGCTGTCAAACACTTACTACACACGGGCCCCGGAGCGGCTGTTCACCGGTTCTCGACAGGCTGAGGCGCCCGTCGCCGCGGCAGATGCTCTCGAGCAGGAGCGGTTCGAGCAGGCCCCAGCCGAGGAGCTGCCCGGAGCGGCAGCCGGCCAACGCTCGGCCGAGACCACGACGCCGGAGACGCAGGCAGAGATTCAGGATCTAGATCGCCTGCGGATGAAGTCCGCCGACGAGCGGCTAGCAGCCGAGCTGCAGCCGGGTCGGACCGAGCTGGCCGAGGGCGCCGCTAGAGAGACGGATCGGGAGGGCGTTCTCGGCGCCGTGGCGCGCAAGCGTGTGCAGGAAGCGGAGCCCGTCGCCGAGAAGGCAGCCGAGGACGTGGTGGCGGCGACGCCCCCTACCGTGGCTGGGGTCGAGGCCAATCGTGCGGAACCGGAACTTCGAGTCCGCCGGGATGCTCCGGCCGACCAGGCCAGGCCCGAGACCGAGCCACTTGCGGACTTCGCGGCCCAGAGGTCCGTACTCCAGTCGGAGGCAGGCGAAACCGCTGCCTTCTTCAGCGTCCAGCCCGAGGACGCCGCGTTGTGGCTCGACGCAGAGCTGCGCCGGCTCCCAGACCTCCAACTCAGGCGGGTCGAGGTTGGGCCCGGTAGCGCCGTCCAGGGCGGACTACCGGGACTACCCGCAGTCAAGTTGGTCTACGAAGACGCCGCCGGACACGAGTATATCCTCGTCCAACAGCGCGTGGCGGATGCAACGCTCGAGTTCGAGGAAGCCGAGCCTGTGCTTACCGTCGATCCCGACGGCCAGCTGGCGTACCGCTGGCTCGACGGCCGCGGGTATCGCCTGATCTTGATCGCAGATGTGAGCAGCGACTCGCTGAGAGCCCTCGCAGAACGCGTGCGCTGACTCCTTCGAGCACCGCCCGCGCAGCACCACATGATAGCCACATGATCGGGTGGCGACCGTTACATGATAGGACATGATCGCCACCTGACTCCTACATGATAAAACGGCCCGAGAAACCGCCACATCCGGGAAACCAAATCCGGTGACGCTGCGTCATGCAGCCTAAGGGCAGGCGTACAGGGACCAAGGCAAGAACGTCGTGACACCGGTCACGTCGATCAAAGGGAGGCAACCCATGAAGCGAGCCGCCGCACTCACATCGTTGCTGTCAGCCGTCGTACTCGTCATGACCGCGCCGTCGCCCAGTTTCGCGAACGACGTCCCGGTCCCTCCCGATCCCGACATTAGGGCACACCTCGACCGCGGAGATGAATTCTTCTTTCAGGGAAACCTCAGCGCCGCGCGCACGGAGTACGAAGCTGCGGCGGAAATGATCCGTGAGAACGGCCAGGTTCCCGCCAAGGCTCTGCACCGGATCGCCTACACGCAGTACTACGAGGGCCGCTATCAGACCGCCGGAAAGACCCTCGAGAAGCTAGCTGAGGAAGCGGCCGCCTTCGGCGACCTCAAGACCGAGGCCTGGGCCCTGGCCGACGCCGCCTGGGTTGCTTGGAAGGCCGGCGACAAGATCGACGTCAACCGACGCGTGGCCCGCCTCGAACGTCTGTTGACTTCGCCGTACCTGCCCTCCGACGTGAAGGCTGAGATCAGGGCGAAGCGTTTGGGAGATTACTCCCTGGCGCTCGCCAAGTAGGAAACCTACTCCGAGAAGGAACGATCGCTCCCGGTCGGAGCCCT
>CP070670.1:2320833-2331252 GCA_020351855.1 Gemmatimonadota bacterium | reverse complement strand
CTACCCGAGGTGGCCGGCAAGGCCCCAGGCGGTCGCCGCACCGACGAGGGTGCACACGACGTTGACCTCTTCGTTGCCCAGAATGCCGAGGCGATCCTCCAGCGTCGCACCCAGCACGGAGTCGGCGAACATGCCCACTGTCCCGCCCAGCACCGCAACGGCGAGCCAGCCTGCCGGCCCATCAATCGCCGACCCCGCGACCGGTCGGTCCAGCCCGGCTGCGATCGCACCGATGATCGCCGCCCCGGCGATGCCGGCCAACGTACCGGGCACGGAGACACCACCCGAACACCCGGGCTCCACCCTCCCCGTGCCAACCACGGACCACGTGGCCCAGGAGCCGGAAGACCCGATCTCCGTGGCCCAGGTGTCCGCCGTGGCAGCCGCCACGGCGCCGACGAGGGCATAGTGGCCCGCGGGGACCCAACCTGCCAGGGCGGCGAGAGCCACCACCGCCGCCATGCCACCATTCGCGGCCACCTGGTCGGCACGGCGGCCGGTCCGCTCCCCTTTCCGTGACCTCCGGTCGGACCCGAGTCGGCTCAGCGCGGAGGCGCTCACGAAAAAGAACAGGAGCGGGAGGAGGCCGAACCAGCCCGTGCCCGCTACAACGGCGAGCCCGACGAGGCCGCCGGCCAGCGCCCCGGAAGCCGTGAGCCACCGAAACCGCCGTGCAGCCACCAGCACCATCCCACCGAGGAGAACGGCGGCCATCCCGCTCATCCTTGCCGTCCCGTTTCCGCCTCGGTAGGGTTGCGCCTCAGCATGAACAACGTCGCGTGGGCCGAGGCCGAGATCGATCCGCAGGTGGCGCTGGCGCTCCTCGAGTCCCTGCGCGCCGCCGACATCCCGACCGAGCACCTCAAGGACGAGGACCTCCAGCAGTCCCTGCCGCGACGCCTGGGGCTCAGCCCGGTGGTCGATGCGAACATTCGCCGCTACCTGGCGCTCCGCCGGGAGGGGGGATCCCTGCGCGCGCAGGAGGTCGGCGAGCTCTTCCAACTCGTGAGCCGCAGGCCCGACGCCAGAGCGGTGTTCGCTGATGCCGGTCGGCATCTCGCGCACGACTCCCTGTCGCGCCACCGCCGCAAGGCACGCTCGATCGCCCGCGGCCTTCCCAGTGCAGCGCGACGGAGGCTGGGACTCAGAAGCGTGCTGCGACTGGCCAGGCAGCTGGCTCCGGGGGGCTTGGTGCGGCTCGAGCTGCGCCCTCCCAGCCTCGCCATGGAAGGCGGCCTCATCGCCCGTGCCTGCGGATCGGACGCGGGCTGCCTCCTGCTCAACTCCGCCTTCGAGCACTCCATGGAAACCTACGCCGCAGTAGCAGGCCCGGTACTCCACATCGAGTGCGAGGGACGAGGAGACCGCCAGTGCCTGTGGAGGGCCGGGTCCGACTGAATCAATCGACCCGGGGCTCCACGTGCACGATCACATCGTAGAAACCCTCAATCCCCCTCAGCCGCTGTTCGACCGCATCGGCGATCTCATGGGCTTCTCGGACGTTCGTCGTCGGGTCGACCTGGATCGTGAGCTCCACGAACGCCTCGCCCGGTCGCCCCCGGGACCGGATGTCCGAGGCGCCCTCCACGCCCGACATGGTTGTCACGACCCGTCGAATCGCCTCGGGGGGCATCGCACGATGATCCACCAGCACGGGCACCGTCCGCCTGAGGATCCCCCATCCGCTGTAGGCGATCACGAGCGCAACGACGATGCCGAGCCAGGCATCCGCTGCCGTCCAGCCCTGCCGAACCAGCAGAAGCCCGCCCAGCACGGAAGCCGTGACGAGCACGTCGGACATCGTGTGACGGGAATCCGCGGCCAGCATCTCGCTCTCGAGGCGGCGTGCGTACGTCAGCTCCGCCGAGGCGACTCCCACGTTGACCACCATCGTGGCCCCCAGCACCGCAAACGTGAGCGGTTCGAGGCGGGGCGGGGACACGCCGGCCGCGAGGCGGCCGATCGCGCCGGTCAGCAGCTCGAAGCAGGTGATGGAGAGAAAGCTGACAATCGCCAGAGCGCCGAGCGTCTCGAACTTGCCGTGCCCGTATGGATGTTCGGCATCGGGCGGAGCGGAAGCCAGTCGGATGACGAGCAGCGCGACGACGTTGTTCAAGGCGTCGACCCCCGAATGGCCCGCATCCGCCAGGATGGCGATGGATCCGGAGCGGAGCCCGACGGCCAGCTTGGCGATGATCACCAGGATGTTGCCCACGAGCACCCACCACAGGACCCGACGGACCTGGAGCCGCCGGCCGTCGATCCAGTTCGCCGTCTCCACGGTGTACGCGCTCACCTGCCCCTCAGCGCCGACCGCTCCGGCGGTCTCGATCGAGAAAGCGACGCCGCCGAGTGGCGGAGTGGCGGCCCGGGGGACGGGGACGACCCAAGCCGCCGGCCAGCCAGTCGATCAGCATCGCGAAGGGAGACTTCCTCGACGCCTTGCCGGTCGCCTCGTACTTGTCGTACAGGCCGGGATAGCCGAGACCGATCCAGATCCCCACCGCGAAGGCCAGGACCATCCCGGCCACGATCAGGATCAGCAGGACCTCGTCGCTCACGTCGCCTCCAGGCGCCCGGACTGCTTGCGCGTGCTTCCCATGCTGCCCAATGTCTGCACCCGGGACGCATCTGTCAGCCCTTGGATCGCGTCCGGCAAGCGTCAGCCAGCCTCCGAGCCGCTGCCGACACGCCGCTCGAACACCGTTGCTGATCGATAACCAGGACCATGGCCAGGATCTAGGGGTGTAGATGATGAATGCTCGGCATCGGGAAATCGATGTCCTCCTCAGCGAGGATCGTGTCTTCGAGCCGCCCCCCGCCTTTCGCGAGCGAGCCCAGGTCGTGGGCCAGGAAGCCTATCTGACGGCCGACGGCGATCGCGAGGGCTACTGGGAGTCCTGGGCGCGAGAGCTGGACTGGTTCGAGCCTTGGGAGCGCGTGCTCGATTGGAGGCCCCCGTTCTCGAAGTGGTTCGTCGGAGGCAAGCTCAACGCGTCGTACAACTGCCTCGATCGGCACCTGAAGGGCCCTCGAGCGGACAAGCGGGCCCTTATCTGGGAGGGGGAGCCGGGTGATGTCAGAACCTACACCTACCGGGAGCTCCACGCAGAGGTCGGCCGCTTCGCCAACGCCCTGAAACGCCTCGGCGTGGGAAGGGGGGATCGGGTGGCCATCTATCTGCCGATGCTCCCGGAGGCGGCGATCGCGATGCTGGCGTGCGCCCGCATCGGCGCACCGCACTCGGTCGTCTTCGGAGGCTTTTCCCCCCACGCCCTCCGGGACCGGCTCCTGGACGCTAGGGCCAAGGTGCTCATCACGGCCGACGGTGGGTATCGTCGCGGCGGCATCGTGCCGCTCAAGCAGAACGCCGATGCGGCGGTCGCGGAGCTCGACGTGGTCGAGCACGTCGTCGTCGTGCGGCGCCATCCGAACGGGCAGGTATTGGGTGATGCGACGTTGGGAGACCGGGACCACTGGTATCACGAGCTGGTGGCCGAGGAGGACGCCGACTGCCCGGCCGAGCCGATGGACTCGGAAGACATCCTCTACATCCTGTACACCTCCGGAACCACCGGAAAGCCGAAGGGCGTCGTCCACACGACGGGCGGATACCTGACGCAGGTGCTCGCCACGACCCGCTGGGTCTTCGACCTGCGCGACGAGGACGTCTACTGGTGCACGGCCGACGTCGGCTGGGTGACAGGGCACTCCTACATTGTATACGGGCCGCTGGCCAACGGCGTGACCCAGCTGATGTACGAGGGCGCACCCGACTGGCCTGACCGGGGCCGGTTCTGGGCCCTTTGCGAAAAGTACGGGATCACGGTCCTGTACACGGCGCCCACGGCGATTCGTGCCTTCATGAAATGGGGTCCCGACTGGCCGGCCCGGCACGACCTGTCGAGCCTGCGCCTGCTCGGTACCGTCGGCGAGCCGATCAACCCCGAGGCCTGGATCTGGTACCGGGAGCAGATCGGCGGCGGCCGCTGCCCGATCGTCGACACGTGGTGGCAGACCGAAACGGGGGCGATCATGATCACCCCGCTCCCCGGATCGATCGCGACGAAGCCCGGCTCCGCCACCGTGCCCTTCCCGGGCATCGAGGCGGCGATCCTCGACAACGGGGGCACCGAGGCGGAGAGCGGCCTGCTGGCGATCACCTCGCCCTGGCCCGCGATGCTGCGGGGCATCTACGTAGACGAAGAGCGCTACCGGACGACATACTGGTCGAAGTGGAACGGCGGCGTCTACTTCACGGGCGACGCGGCGAGACGCGACGAGGATGGCTACTTCTGGATATCCGGTCGGGTTGATGACGTCCTCAACGTGGCCGGTCACCGGATCGGCACGATGGAGGTCGAGTCGGCCCTGGTCGGCCATCCGGCGGTGGCGGAGGCGGCCGTGGTCGGCCGGCCCGACGAGCTCAAGGGACAGGCGATCGCGGCGTTCGTGACTCTGGTCGATGGAACGGTGGGCTCGGAGGACCTCGTGCGTCAGCTTCGGGATCACGTCGCCCGCGAGATCGGGCCGATCGCGAAACCGGCCGACATCATCTTCACGGCGGACCTGCCCAAGACGCGCAGCGGGAAGATCATGCGGCGCCTCCTGCGCGACATCGCGCAGGGACGGGCACTCGGCGACACCACGACCCTCGCCGACCCTGCCGTCGTGGAGCAACTGAAGAGCCGATACTCGGACAGCGAGGGCTGACCCGGGCACGGGGCCAGCGGGCCGGGCCTTGACGGAAGGGGTCCCCTGGCCGTGGCTCGCGGGGGCAGCCCATGTGGCCGTTACCGCGTTGGCGGTGGGGCATGTCGTCCTCCACAAGCGCGACGTCCGGGCGGCGATCGGCTGGACGGCGTTCATCTTCTTCAGCCCGTACGTGGGCGCGTTCGCCTACTATCTCTTCGGCATTAATCGGATTCAGAGGCGCGCGGCCCGGCTGATCGCGCTCCGACCCGAGCTCGACGCAGGCGAGACGGCGCCCCACCGGGTCGCCGGGCCGCCCCGCCAGTTCGGCCGCCACTTTGGCCGCCTCAGCCAGACGGTTGAACGGGCCACCGGCTCGCACCTCTTGGCGGGCAACGCGATCCGCCCGCTGGTCAACGGGGATGAGGCCTACCCCGCGATGATCGAGGCGATCTCGCAGGCCGAGCGCAGTGTCTTGTTAACGACCTACATCTTCGATGTCGACCGGGCGGGCCGCCTGTTCGTCGATGCGCTCGCCGCCGCGTCGGAGCGGGGCGTGGAGGTGCGCGTCCTCGTCGATTCGATCGGCAAACGGTACAGCCGGCCGGCCGTCACGCGGATGTTGAAGAAGCGGGCCGTGCCGGTGGCCGAGTTCCTCCCCTCCTGGCTGCCGTTCCGTAATCCTTATCTCAACCTTCGGAACCACCGGAAGTTGCTGATCGTCGATGGGAAGATCGGGTTTACCGGCGGCCTCAACATCCGGGAGGGGTGTCTGCTCGACCGGCCCTCGAGGCGCTCCGTGCAGGACCTGCACTTCCTGCTCGAAGGACCGATCGTCGATCAGATGTTCTCCGCTGCGCACGAAGATTGGTACTTCACCACGGGGGAGCTGCTGAGCGGCCCGGCCTGGCGCTCCGGGACCCGCCCGTGCGGCGAGGTGTGGGCGCGTGGGATACCCGACGGGCCAGATGAGGACCTGGAGAACATCCTTTGGACGATTTTGGCGGCTCTGGAGGCTGCCCGCCGCTCCGTTCGGGTGGCAACGCCCTACTTCATCCCGGAGCTGCCGCTGGTCACGGCGCTCCGTCTCGCGGCATACCGGGGTGTCGACGTAGACATTCTCCTGCCGGAGAAGAGCAACCTCCGGTTCGTGGAATGGGCGAGCTGGGTCGGGCTGCGCCAGGTACTAGGCCCCGGGGTCCGCGTGTGGCTCACCGCTCCGCCTTTCGACCATACGCGGCTGATGGTGGTGGACGGGGTCTGGTCGATGGTCGGATCGGCCAACTGGGACGCCCGCAGCCTCCGCCTGAACTTCGAGTACAACGTGGAGTGCTACGATGAGGTACTTGCCCGGGAGCTGCTTCGCCTGACCGACGAGAAGATTCGAGGGAGCCGCCGGCTCACGCCCGAGGACCTGGATTCCCGCAGCCTGCCCCTGCGGCTTCGCGACGGTCTGGCTCGCCTGGCCGCCCCCTATCTGTGAACGGGCCGGCGCGCACCGTCGTTCCCGATCGCCGCGAACAGCGGAAGGTCCTCGTGCGGCTGGCGCTGGCCGAGCTGCTGGCGATGTCGCTGTGGTTCAGCGCCAGTGCGGTGGCCCCCGAGCTCACGGCGGAGTGGGGGCTGGATGCCGGCGCGGCGGCGTGGCTGACGATCTCCGTGCAGCTCGGCTTCGTGGCCGGCGGATTGCTCTCCGCCGCCACGACGCTCGCCGACCTGGTCGACCCCAGGAGGCTGGTTGCCGGCTCGGCCATGTTGGGCGCCGTGGCCACCGCGGCGATCGCGGCGTTCGCGGAGGGGGCCGGAGCCGCCGTACCACTGCGCTTCG
Source organism: Gemmatimonadota bacterium (assembly GCA_020351855.1). Classification (GTDB taxonomy): domain Bacteria; phylum Gemmatimonadota; class Gemmatimonadetes; order Palauibacterales; family Palauibacteraceae. Next base: position 2,324,732 of record CP070670.1, on the reverse strand, counting down.
TGACGGGTATGGCCCTGGCCGGCGTGTATCCGCCTGGGATGAAGATCATGGCAGGCTGGTTTCGGCAGCGGCGCGGCCTCGCGATCGGCGCGATGGTCGGCGCGCTCACGGTAGGGTCGGCCGCACCGCACCTGCTGAGAGTCGTCGGCGGGATGGGCGACTGGCGATCCGTTCTCTATCTGGCGGCTTTGCTCGCGGCGATCGGCGGCCTGCTTGCGCTCTTCGGGCTGCGAACCGGCCCCTACGAATCCTCATCGGCTCCGTTCGACCCGCACGCCATCGGACGGGTCCTGCGCCACCGTCCGACCATGCTGGCGAACGTGGGGTACTTCGGCCACATGTGGGAGCTGTACGCGGTCTGGACGTGGATTCCGCTGTTCCTGGCCGCCGGATTCGAGCAGGATGGCAGCGCCCTGACCAGCCCGGCCGCAGCCGGGATCGTGGCGTTTGCCACCATCGCTATCGGAGGTCCCGGCGCATGGGCAGCAGGGCTCGCTGCCGACCGTCGGGGCCGAACTGCCGTGACCAGCCTGAGCATGTTGGTCAGCGGAGCCTGCTGCCTCCTGGCCGGCCTCCTCTTCGCGGCACCCGGGTGGCTGGTCGTCCCGTTCTGCCTCGTTTGGGGATTTGCCGTCGTTGCGGACTCGGCGCAGTTCTCGACCTGCGTGACGGAGCTGGCGGAGCCTGCATACCTGGGCACCGCGCTCACGCTGCAGACGGCGGTCGGCTTTCTCCTCACGAACCTGACCATCCGTCTCCTGCCGGTGTGGCAGGCGAGCTGGGGGTGGACCTGGGCGTTCGCTCCGCTGGCGATCGGACCGGCGATCGGCACGGTGGCCATGATCCGGCTCCGGCGACGGCCCGAGGCCGTCCGCCTGGCCGGGGGGCGCCGCTGATGGAAGAGCAGCTCGGCTTCGCGTTCCCGCCCCCCTCTCCGCCCAGTGGGCGGGCCGTTGGCCAGTCGGACGCGAAGGCCGGTAGCGGCGAACCGACCTCCGGCGACGGGGAGCCGGCAGCCCTGAGCGCCGCACGGCTCATCGAATCGCTGGTCTCCGTGAGCCGCCGTTACCCGCGGGCACGCAAGCTGATCGTTGGACGGACCCGCGGGGAAGCGCACGAGCTTCTTCGGCAGCTAGCCCGTCTCCATTCCTCCTGGATCGGCTTCGAGGCGACCACGCTGCGTCCCCTGGCGCTGGAGATCGCCAGCCCGTCCCTGGCCGCGGACGGCATCCTCGTGCTCGATGCGTTCGAGGAGAGGGCCATCCTGGACGAGGCGGTCGATCGCGTGCTCCTGCCGGAGCCACCGCGACGGTTCGAACGACTGGTGGACAGTGTCGGATTCCGTGAGGCACTCGCGCAGAGCATCCGTACGCTGCGCCTCGTAGGGATCGAACCGGATCGGATGCGTGACGCGCGGGTGGCGGATCCGGAGAAGATCGGCGTGCTCGCGGCCATACTCGCCGAGTATGAAGGGCAGCTGCGCTCGGCAAGGCGAGCCGACGATGCGGCGGTGCTCGCCCGGGCGCTGCGGGGCCTCCGCAGCGCGATCGAGGTCGGGACTGCCAGCCCACTGGACGACCGCAGGATCTTTCTGCTGCCTGGCCTGCACCTTCGAGGCTTGGCCGGCCGATTCGTCGGCCACCTCGAGCAGCTCGGCGCGGAGGTGCTGGAGACCGATCCTGTCGTCGGCCTGGCCGTCCCGCGGGCCGTCCTCTGGAGGCCCGGCCGGGCGCACAGCCCCCTGTCGTACCTGCACGCACCGCCCTCCTCGCCTGCCCCGCTGGACGAGGTCCCCCGGCTCTTCGCGGCCGGCAGCATCGCGGACGAGCTTCGGGAGGTGCTCCGTCGCGTCGTCGCGGAGGGGCGCCGCTGGCACGAGGTCGAGATCGTGACGACAGACCCGCAGGCCTACGGCTCTGCCCTCCACGCGCTCGCCCAACAGCTGTCGATCCGGGTCACCTTCGCCGTGGGCCTCCCCGTCGACCGGACCTCTCCCGGGCGAGCGGTCGCCGCCTACTTCCGCTGGCTGGATGAGGGGTTCGAGGCGGGCGAGATCCGACGGCTTCTGGAGGCGGACGACCTGCGCCCGCCTTCGCGACGCCCTCCGCACGGGGTCGCCCTGGCGAGGCGCCTCCGGGCCCTGCGGATCGGCTGGGGGCGGGAGCGCTATCTGCGAGCGATCGACGATCGTCTCAAGGTCCTGCGAGCGAAGCCAGCAAGGCCGACCGACCCTGGAGCGAGAGAGAGACGGCTGGACGAGGAGCGCAGGGAGCTGCAAGCGCTCCGCTCGATCATCGCCCCGGTGCTCCGGAGCGCACCGGAGACGCCCGAGCGCCCTGAGGACGACCCGCCGCCCGCCTCGCCGGCGACGGTCGCCCGCGGGCTCGCGGCGTTTCTGCAGTTCGTGCGGACCCGGAACGATGTCGATGCGACGGCCAAGGAAAGGATCGAGCGCATCCTGCAGCGGATCGCGGCGACCCTGACGCGCCCCACGGAGTACGCGGCGGCGGCGGCCATCGTGCGGTCCCATCTCCGAATTCGGGTGCCCGCGCCCCGCTCGGAGGGCAGGGCTCCCTGGAGCTCCGCAGGGGGGCACCTCCACCTGAGCGACCTGGAACATGGCGGAGTGACCGGCAGGCCCCTCACCTTCGTCGTCGGGCTGGATTCGGACCGGTTTCCTGCGGGGCGGCTCCTGGATCCGTTGCTTCTCGATGCCGACCGAAAGGCGCTCGCCGGCACGGGGCTGCCCGTCTCGGCCGACCGGCTAGAGGAGCGCCACTTCCAGCTCTCCGCGCTTCTGGCGCGCCTTCGCGGGAGCGTCACGCTGAGTTACGCCGCGTGGAGCCCGAACGAGGCGCGCGAGATCGGGCCTGCCGCGGTCATGCTCGATGCCTTCCGCCTCGGTCGCGGCCAGCCGTCTTTGACCTTCGAGGATCTGCACGCCGCGCTCCGTCCGCTGGCCGGGCCCGTGCCGCGCCAAGTCTCCGGCCTCGACACCCAGGACGTCTGGCTCGGCGCCCTCGAGCGGCAGGGACGCCTGCTGGCCGGCCGAGCGGAGGTGCGCGCCGCCTTCCGCGAGCTGGATGCAGGACTCCGCGCCAGGGAGGCGATCGAGGCACCGCAGGCGAACGCGCACCACGGAGTGATTCGACCGCGGCCCGAGGAGCTCGACCCCCGCCGCAATCCTTCCCGCACGTTGTCCGCGAGCGCCCTCGAGGACCTCGGCTCCTGTCCGCGACGTTATCTCTTCGCGAGGGTCCTCGGCCTCAGACCGCCGGACGACCCGGTGCGGGATCCAGACCTCTGGCTGGATCCGCGGGAGAAGGGAAGCCTGCTGCACGTCGTGTTCGAACGGATACTCCGCGAGCGCGACGAGGCAGCCGGATGGCAGGATGGGGCGCTTGAGGCGGCGGCCCGGCGCATCCTGGAAGAGGAGGTGGAGAGGAAGCGGCGTGAGGTGCCGGCTCCGAGCGGGGCGGTGGTTCGGCGGGAGGTGGAGGAGCTCGCGGAGGACGTGCGGTCGTTCCTCCGCATGACACGCGCGGCGCCGCGCCCCCTGGCCCTGGAGCTCGAGTTCGGGCGGGGGGACGATCCGCCGCTGCCGATCGACATCCCGGGGGGCACGATCTTCGTCCGGGGGGCCGTGGACCGGGTCGACGAGAGCGCGTCGGGTCTGGTGGTGGTCGATTACAAGACGGGGAGGCCGTACAACCATGGCGGCGACGCCGGAACGTTCGCCGGCGGCCGCAGGCTGCAGCATGTCGTGTACACCGCGGCCGTCGAGCACCTGCTGGACAGGTCCGTGGATGCGGTGGAGTTTCACTTTCCGGCGCGCCGGGGAGAGCACGCCTGCTACCGCTACGACCGGCGCTCGTACGGTTCGGGCTGGGCACTGATCG
>CP070670.1:2310282-2320733 GCA_020351855.1 Gemmatimonadota bacterium | reverse complement strand
GATGGAAGCTGGGGGTACCCGAAGCCGGTGGCCTAACCTTCGGGAGGGAGCCGTCGAAGGTAAACTCAGTGACTGGCGCTAAGTCGTAACAAGGTAGCCGTAGGGGAACCTGCGGCTGGATCACCTCCTTTCTAGGGAGCGATCTTCCCTTCGGGGGAGATATCCCGGTCAACCCCGCACGCCACGCACACTTCTTGACATAGATCGGGCCCGTCCTGCGGCGGGCCCTTTTTTTGTGATCCGTTCCAGCTACTCGCGTGCGGAGGCCAGCCGCTGCGCCGTGTGCATCCCCACGAGGCGGGCGACCACAATGACGAGGAAGAGCTGGCCGAGGGTGGCCTCCAGGATCGCCAGCAAGCGCCCTGCGTCCGTGACCGGTGTGATGTCGCCGTAGCCGAGCGTCGTCAGCGTGACGAAGCTGAAGTACGTGTGGTAGCCTCGACCCGAGAGGTCGCTCCCGGTGAGCGTGCCTGGCTGAAAGGCATCCGCAATCCCATAGGCCATCGACCAAATGAGCGCGAGGAGAAGGTAGACACAGGCGACGGCAAACAGGACCTCCGTCGAAACGGTCCTTGCGCGAAGCACGTGCGCGAGGATGGCGACGGTCACCCAGAGCAGAAAGAGGTCTGCCAGTATCTCTCCCATTAGGCTGTTCACCATCAGGCTGGGATCACGCGGTGCAATCCACTGCAACAAGAGCGCGGGAGCCCCAAGAAGAATCCCGATGACAAGAGTGCGCTTGCGTGTTGCCACCGAGACCAGTGCTGCCAACGCCAGAAAGGTGAACAGCGGGGGGACCACGTGCTCCATGAAGCGGTCTGGTAGGAGTACGGGAGTCGCCAGCATCAGGATCAGAGCCGAGAAGAGGAACTGAAAGCGGATAGACATCGACGGGTCGAGCATCCTGTCGATTAAGGGGCTCATGGTGCAGGTCCCGGTGTGAGGCCGGTTCGCGAGGCGGTACCGGCATGAATACGAAATGATCGAACCGCGTTCGTCAGCACGGGTGGTCTCACCCCTGAGCATGATGGGAAGCTAGACAGGCCCGGGAGGCAAGACCTGCCTTCCGACAGACCTGGCACGCGCGAGTCGCATCGGCCCACCAGCCCGAGTACGTTACGCTTCTGACGGATGCCAGCTGGTGGCCGCGTGAAGGCAACTCGGGTCAGTAGGACAACGTCGAGAGCCGCGAGCGCCCTGGGAACGAACGGAGAGATACATGGCGAGAGCAAGTGCCCGTGGAGCCCTCATCGGTGTGGCCGTAACGCTTGTAGCGTTGGCGGTGCCTTCCAAGGCCACTGGCCAGGCCATCCCGCGCGAGGAGTACTTGCGGTTCGTGCCGCTCGAAGTCCCGCGGGTGATCCGCGCGACACCGACGAGCGAGCGGCTGCACCTGTACGGCGACGTTGCGGATCCGGCGTACCGCGATGTGGATCCCGTCGATGGGATCGACGACCGCCGCTTCGCCGCACTCAACGACCTCTCGATCCGCTTCGCCCCCTTCCTCGTTCAGAACTCCTGGGGCGTGCCAATGGACCTCAAGAAGTTCCGTGAGGATGGCGTGGCGGGCCGTCTCCACATCGACACGTGGAACCTGATGAGCCGGCCCAAGAGCCTCACAAGCATCGAGGAGGTCCCATTCTTCCCGATCGCGGCGGTCCCCTGCACGGGATCCGCGGATCCCGCGGTGGACCTGTCGGCTGCCGAGATCGCCCGGTTGCGAACCGCGGATTGCCGCGTGCAACAACTCATGGAGGAGTACGATCCGTTCAGGCCCGCGACCGCACCGCTGCGGACCGAAGCGGTCGAGGTGTTCGACGACTGGTTCCAGGTCCTCTGGTTCGACTTGCCGGGACGCGGCCCGCAGGAGTGGCGGGAGATATTCGAGAACCCGGTCACCCAGAGCCTGCGGGAGGAATGGCGGGGCTACACGAAGATCTATTCCCATCCCTTCCTTCGCGAGGTCGTCGGTCCGGGCGGGCCGGAAGGCTACGAGTTCATTCTCCAGTACTGGTTCTTCTATCCGACGAACGACGGAGGCAACAACCACTCGGGCGACTGGGAGCACATCAACGTGGTGGTCTCTCCCCGGGACCGGGTGACGCGGAATCTGACGGAAGAGGAGGTGTTGTCGCTGATCGACGGAGGGTGGAGCGACGCCACGGGCGATCAGGAGCTCGTGATGAAGCGGGTGGATTACTATTTCCACAGCAAGGTGATGCAGCTCGATTTCAGCTCTCCCAATGTCTATCTCCCGCGCGACGAGTGGCAGACGGTGGTCGACGCCAGCGAGCATCCACGGCAGGGAGTCCACAAGATTTGGCGCTATGTCCGAAGGATGGCCTACCAAGATCTCGAGGAGACGCGCGTCAACACGCATCCGATCGGCTACATCGGGGCCGACAACAAGGGCACCGACCAGATCTTCCAGCCGCCGGGCGGGACGAACCGGGATTCGCACGGGACGTTTCCCGGCCCGGCCATGTACAAGGACGTCGGGCCAGGCGGGGCGACCGAGGACATCGCCCACTTCTTCCGCCACTGGGAGTGGTTCGCGGCCGACGAGGCGGGCCGTCAGGCGCTGGAGACCTGGAAGCGTGAGGGGGTCGTGTTCTTCGGTCGGTCGGACCGTGTGGAGATCATCCCCGACTGGGAGCGGATCCACGAGCTTTCCAAGAACGACGTACAGGTCCGGGCGGAGTGGAGCTGGCTCTTCCTCCCGATTCGCTGGGGCTATCCCGCCGTGGAGTCGCCGTTTGCGGGAATCGTCGCCCATGCCGAGACGGGAAACCTCTCGGTAGTCGGGCCGGCCTTCAACAACGGCTGGAACCGCTCGGGTGCCACAGCGCAGTACGCGCTCTACGATCCGAACGTTTTTCCGCGGTTCTACCAGCTGGGCTGGCAGGACGGGTTCATCAACGACTGGGGGTTCTTCAACCTCACCTTTCCCAGCCTGATCATGCTGCCGCCGCTGGATTTGGTGTGGAAGCTGGTCGCGGTACCGTTTCGCGCCGCCGCGCAGTCCAACTATCCGTCCCTCTTTCCGACGGAGAAGCTTCCGATCCGGGCCATCGGCGTGCAGGGCGGCGTAGGGTGGAACAGCTTCACGGAGGGCTACCAGGACCTCTTCGTCCAGGACCCGTACTTCACCGAGATACTCGCTGATCTGGTCGTCTTCCTGCTCGATGCGGGGGTCGGGGAGGGCGACGCCGTCGTCGTGTCGGACTCCACCTTCACCAAGACGGCGTTTGCGCCTTACTACGAGGTCGGTTTCTTCGTCGGGAGCAAGTTCGCCAGCCAGAACCGGTTCAGGTTCTCAAAGAGCGATATCGGGTTCGAGCTCGGGTTCCGGGATGTCGAGGAGCCGTTTCTCGTCACCTCAGACATGAACTGGAACGAGTGGACCGGCTTCCTTCGCTTCAGCATGCTCTCGGGCGGCTTCCAGCCCTACTTCAAGCCGGGCTATGGAATCAGCTGGTTCCGGCTCGAGAACATCGCTACGAACCTGGGCCCGATCACGAACCCGGATCAGGATTGGAACGTCAAGTTCACCTGGAGTGTGGGCCTCGGCTTCGAGTTCCTCTTCAACCGTAGCGCCGCCGCCCCACCGAAGGGTCTCGACTTCAGCCTGATCGCCGAGTACGTGCGGGCCTGGAACGGGCTCGGCCTCGACATCTCCACCTTGCCGATCGAGTCGCTCGTGTTGCTGGGCGTCACCGCCGATCAGCTGCCGCGAGATCGGACGGTGGGGCGCAACCAGTTCTTCGTGGGACTCAACATCGGAATCTGATGCGCCGGCCTCGATGAGCCACAGCGGAGAGCCGGAGTGGCTTAAGATCCTCCGCCAGCGCGAGCGCTCCTCGGGGCTCGCGACCCCCTCGGTCGAGCCTCCGCCGGCCGGGACCGGCGGGCCAGCACAGGAGGCCGGAGTCGCCCCGGCAGAGCCCGGCCATGCGCCGCGGGCCACGGCCGCGGGTGCCGAGACGGCCAGCCGGGTGGAGGATGCGACCCCTGCCGCCGAAGCCCGGGAGGAGGCGGTCCCGGCGGTGGCTCCGCATCCGGCGCCGAGGGTGGCACGCGTGGAGGCGGCCGCCGGGGTTCCCGTGAGCATGCCGACGGCCGGGGGGCCCGGGCACACGGCGGAAGAGCGTCGCCGCGTCCGGACGCACGGCGTCCGGCTGGCGACGGGCGGGTTGCTCTTCGCGCTGGCGGTCGTTCTGGGCCTCAGGCTGCTGAACATCTCGCCGATCTCGCTTGCCGAGTGGGTCTTCGCGCTCGTCGTCACGGGCCTCGTACAGCTCGTCGTGTGGTACCTCCCGCACCGTTACCTCGATGAGGGACTGCGGTGGGACAGGCACTACACCTATATCCCGATGCTGGCGGCGGCGTTGCTTCTGAGCCTGTACATGTACCTGGCGGTCGAGCCCGCGTCGCGGCTTCTCATCCTCATGGCCTGGTTCGTGGCGCTCCTGTTCACGGCGGGGCTTGCCGGTTTCATCGAGGTGACCGTGTTGAGCGGGATGATGGCGGCGGGTTATCTCGTGGCGGCCCGCCTGCTGGCCAGCCGCGGATTGCTCACCTCCTTCGCGTTCGAGGTCGTCGTGGCGGGCGTCTTCTTCGGCGTCTGCGTGTTCGCCGCCTTCGTGTTCCAGCGGCTGCGACAGGAGCGGGCCGAAGCGCGCGAGCTTCGCCGCGAGCTCACGGAGCAGGCGCTGACCGATCCGCTCACCGGGCTTCCCAACCGCCGGGAGTTCGAGCGGATCATGCTCGCGGAGCTCGATCGGATCCGCCGATACGGCGGCTCGTGCACCGTGGCCATGATGGACGTCGACTACTTCAAGAACTACAACGACACGCTCGGTCATCCGGCCGGGGATGCGCTGCTACGCGAACTGGCCGATGTGATCACGCGGCAGATGCGGCAGAGCGACTTCTTCGCCCGATACGGGGGAGAGGAGTTCGCCCTCGTCATGGTAAACACGCACGGTCTGGATGGGCTGGACGTGATGGAGAGGGTGAGGCGTCACATCCAAACGCACCGTTTCCCGGACGAAGAGATCCAGCCCGGAGGCAGCATCACGATCAGCGCCGGCCTGGCCTGCTTTCCGGACAACGGCTCCACGTACGAGGAGTTGATCAGCCACGCGGACCAGGCGCTGTACGTGGCGAAGAGCCGGGGCCGTAACCGGGTGTGCGGTCCCTGAGCAGCACCATATCCTTTCGGGCCGGATTCTGCGCCATCGCGGGACTTCCGAACGTCGGCAAATCCACGCTCCTAAACCAGCTGCTCGGCCAGCCGCTGAGCATCGTGACCCCGAAGGCACAGACGACGCGGCAGCGTCTGCTCGGTATCTACACGGACGACAGCCACCAGGCGGTATTCGTGGATACGCCGGGTCTGCTGGAGCCGCGCTATCTCATGCAGGAGCGGATGAGGGAGGATGCGGAAGGCGCGATGGCCGACGCCGACGTGCTCGTATACGTCGTGGATGCAGGATTCGCCCCGAGCTTGGAGCACGCCGCACGGTACGCTCGACCCGTCAGACCGTCCGAGCCGGGCGGGCCCGAGGACGGGACCGAGGCGCCATACCCGCGGATTCTCTGCCTGAACAAGATGGACCGCGTGAACCCGGAGGCACGCCTGGAGATGGTGGCGCGCTTCTCCGGTGCGGCATGGGATGCGGTCGTTGCGACGGTCGCCACGACCGGTGAGGGAGTGCGGGCCCTTCGAGAGGAGGTTCTTCGGAGACTGCCTCCATCGCCGCCGCTGTATCCGCCGGAGGATGTGGCGGTCGCCCCCATGCGGTTCTTCGTATCCGAGCTGATCCGGGAGACGGTGTTCGAGCTCCTGGCCGACGAGGTCCCGTACGCCACGGCGGTGACGATTGAGGAGTACCGCGATGCCTCTGACAAACCGGGCCTTCTTTTCATCGCGGCGACGATCCACGTCGAGCGGGAGTCGCAAAAGGGGATCGTGATCGGAGCGGGCGGCCGCATGATCCGGCAAGTCGGCACGGAGGCGCGACAAAAGATCGAGGCGTTCACGGGCCAGCGCGTCTACCTTGAGCTGCGGGCCAAGGTGCTGCGCAACTGGCGGCGAAGGGAGGGCGCACTTAAGCTGCTCGGGTTGCAGCGTCCCGGTTGAGAGCACGACTCGTTCCGGCGCCCGCGCGGGGCGCCGGGCGGCCTCGGAGGCGAGATGTCATTGGACGAACGACTGCTGGAGATCCTCGTGTGCCCGAAGTGCAAAGGTGAGCTGGAGTACCGGGAGCCCGAGGACGCCCTCCTGTGCCACGCCTGCCGCCTTCGATACCGGATCGAAGAGGAGATTCCCATCATGCTGATCGACGAGGCCGAGAGCTTCTGATTCGGGTCGCATCGCCCGCTCCTCCGAGAGCCGCTCCCCTTTCGTCCGTTTTCCCGCTCCCGCGGTGAATCCCCGGACCGCCGCAGACCGCCCGGGTCCCGATCGGATCGTCGCCTTCCTGAGGGAGGAGGCCGGCCGACCCCTGCGTGTGCAGGAGATCGCTCGAGCCCTCGGCGTCCGAGGCCGCGACGAGTATGTCCGCTTCAAGCGGGCGCTGCGCGATCTCGAGCGGTCAGGCCGCGTGGTCCGGCAGCGAAAGGGTCGGTACGCCGTCCCGGGGCACTTCGAGCTCGTCCGCGGCGTGCTCCAGGTCACCCGATCCGGCGACGCATTCGTTCTTTCCGAGGATGACGAGCCGGATGTCTATGTCCCGGCGCGCGAGCGGAACACGGCGGTCGACGGGGACCGCGTGCTCGTTCGGGTGGAGCGGCGGCCGCGGCACCGAAATCCGGAAGGACGCGTCATCCGCATCATCGAGCGGGCGCGGGATCGCATCGTCGTTGTGTATAGGAAGCGCCGCCGCTACGGCTTCGTGACGGCTCAGGAGCCACCGCTGGACGTGGAGGTCTTCGTGCCGCCGGGCAGCGACGGGGGGGCAGCCGACGGGCGCCTGGTTCTCGTCGGGATCGAGGATTGGGGGGAGGGTGGCCCCGGCCCGGTCGGTAGCGTGCTCGAGATTCTCGGCTCGCCGGATGACCCGGCGGCCACCGTGCTTGGCATCCTGCACGGACACCAGCTTCCCCTCCGGTTTCCAGCCGCCGTGGAGGAGGAGGCAGATCGGATCCACCGTCGCGCCATTCGGCCGGAGGACGTCGAGGAACGGGAAGACTTGCGCGAGCTTCTGGTCTTCACGATCGATCCGGCGGACGCCAAGGACCACGACGATGGGCTGTCGGTCCGCCCGCTCGCAGGCGGGCGGTTCGAGGTTGGCGTGCACATCGCCGATGTGTCGCATTACGTGGCGCCGCGCTCGGCGCTCGACGAGGAGGCGGCCGAGCGCGGAACCAGTGTGTACCTGGTGGATCGCGTCATCCCGATGCTTCCGCACGCGCTGTCGAGTGATCTGTGCTCGCTGGTTCCAGACCTCGATCGCCTTGCCTTCTCGGCCATCTTCGTACTGGGAACCGACGCTGAGGTCGAGTCGGTGCGCTTCGCACCGACGCTGATCCGCAGCCGCTTCCGCCTGTCGTACGAGGAGGCACAGGAGATCCTGGACGGCGGGCGGAACGCACCTCCCGACCTCCGGGGCGCCCTCCGCGAGCTGGGTCGGCTGAGTCGGGCGATCCGGCGACGTCGGCGGTCCCGCGGCAGCATCGATTTCGACCTCCCGGAATCGAGGGTCGTGCTCAACGCCCTGGGCGAACCCACCGACATTCAAAGGGTCCTTCGTCTTCCGGCGCACATGCTGATCGAGGATTTCATGATCCTCGCGAACGAGGCGGTCGCCGCATTGGCTGAACGTGAGGAGATCCCGATCATCTACCGGGTCCACGATGAGCCGGCCGAGCATAAGCTGGAGGGGCTGCGCACGCTCGTCGGCACCTTCGGCTACCGGCTGCCGCGAGGCGGCGTGAGTCCCGGGGACATCGCGGCGCTCCTCCAGGCCGTCGAGGGTACGCCGCAGGAGCAGCTCGTGAACACGGTCGCGCTGCGCAGCATGAGCCAGGCGCGCTACGACACGAGCAACATCGGACACTTCGGCCTCGCCTCGGAGGCCTATGCGCATTTCACTTCTCCTATTCGGAGATATCCGGATCTCGTCGTCCATCGCCAACTGAAGATCTTCCTTCGTGACTCTGCCCGGGCCGGTGCCCGTAGTCCGGAGCAGCTGGCCGAGGTCGCCGAGGCCTCGTCCCAGGCCGAGCGGCGAGCGGTGGAGGCGGAGCGCGACTCGGTCGACGCCATGAAGGTCGAGTTCATGGCACGCCACGTCGGCGACGAGTTCGCGGGAACGATCAGCGGCGTCACGGCGTTCGGGCTCTTCGTGCTCTTGGATGACTACCATGTCGAGGGTCTCGTGCACGTCAGCTCGATCACCGATGACTACTACCGACTTGACGAAGCGAGGCATGCGCTGGTCGGCCGGCGTCGGAAGCGGACATACCAGCTGGGCAACGCCGTCCGGGTGCGGGTCGTACGAGTCGACCGTGAGAGGCGAAGGGTAGATTTCGAGCTGCTCGAGGCGTCGGCGTAGTTGCTGCGGCGGCCGAAGCGGCACCGGGGCACAGGGACGGCGCGCGGGGTGTAGGGAAGTCGGCCGTGCCCGCCGGTTGCGGCGCGGGCGGTCGGACGAACCTTCGGACAGGAGATCATGATGGCGGACGTCGTCGGTAGGGTCGAAGATCTCGAGGCGCAGAAGACGCGTCTGGACGATCTGAGGAGGTATCTTTGAGATCCCGGAGAAGCTGAAGCAGCTCGAGACACTGGAAGGCGAGATGGCGCGCCCGGACTTCTGGGATCAGCCCGAGGAGGCGCGGGCGACGATCGCCCGGGCGAACCGTCTCAAGGAGTGGACCGAGCCCTGGCTGACGATTGCCGGCAAGGTGGACGAGTTGCTGGAGCTGGCCGGGTTGCTGGATGAGCAGGAGGACGGCGATTTGCGGGCGGAGCTCGGGGCCGAGACGGTCCAGATCGAGCGGCAGCTCGAAGAGCTGGAACTTCAGGTCATGCTCAGCGGACCGGACGCGCACCGCGATGCCCTGTTGACGATTCATCCGGGAGCCGGGGGAACGGAGTCACAGGACTGGGCCGAGATGCTTCTGCGGATGTACACCCGCTGGGCCGAGGGAAAGGGATTCGAGGTTGATGTCCTCGACCTTCTGCCTGGCGAGGAGGCCGGGATCAAGTCCGTGACCGCCGAGATCCGGGGCAGCCACGCCTACGGGTACCTGAGCGCGGAGAGAGGAGTGCACAGGCTGGTCCGCATCTCGCCTTTCGACTCGCAGGGTCGACGCCACACCTCCTTCGCATCAGTGTTCGTCTACCCCGTCGTCGAAGACGACATCGAGATCGAGGTCGATGAGGAAGATCTCCGCGTGGACACATTCCGGGCATCTGGAGCCGGAGGCCAGCACGTCAACAAGACGAGCTCGGCCGTGCGCATCACGCACGAGCCCACGGGCATCGTCGTCTCGTGCCAGCAGGAGCGGAGCCAGCACAAGAACAAGGCGAAGGCGATGAAGATGCTCCGGGCGGCCCTCTACAAGCGGGCGGTGGAAGCCCGGGAGGAGGAGCGTCGGGCCCTTGAGGACACGAAGAAGGAGATCGCCTGGGGAAGCCAGATCCGGTCGTACGTCCTTCAGCCCTATACGATGGCCAAGGATCACCGGACGGGAGTGGAGATCGGAAACGTGACGGCGGTGCTGGACGGGGAGATCGATGAGTTCATCGAGGCCTATCTGAGGGAGACGGGAGGTGGGGGCGCGTGAGGCGGGCGTGCCGGCCGTATCCGCTGATGAAGGCACGGTGACGGGTCGCGTAGGGAGCCTGCAGCCGGCAGGGATCGCCGGTTGTGAGCGCTGCGGCCGGCCGAGCGCGCTGCGGGACGGGCTCTGTCCCACGTGCTGGTACGCGGCACCCGAGCGGCCCAAGCCGGTCCGGGATCGCTTCGAGAAGCTCGCCCGGCTCAACGATCTGGACGTGACGTCCTTCGCCTACGGCTTCGAGCGCACCCACCACGCCCTGTCCGAGGCGCTGTCAGCTTACGACCGGGAAGACGGGGAAGAGGGCCCCGTGGTCAGGGTGGCGGGGCGCATCCTGTCCTTTCGGGATCTCGGCGGGAGCGCCTTCGCACACCTCGGAGATCGATACGGACGGCTCCAGGTCTATCTGAGGCGGGACATCCTCTCCGAGTCGGATAACCGACTGCTCGAGCTTCTCGATCTGGGCGACTGGGTGGGGGTGGCCGGTCCGCTTTTCCGCACGCGGACGGGAGAGGTGACGGTGCGGGTGGAGGAACTGGAGCTCCTCGCCAAGACGCTGCGTCCGCTGCCCTTCGGCAAAGAAGAGATCACGGCGGAGGGCGAGAGAGTCGTGCACAGCGGTTTCTCCAACCTGGAGACGCGGTATCGCCAGCGTTATGCCG
>CP070670.1:2274791-2310182 GCA_020351855.1 Gemmatimonadota bacterium | reverse complement strand
GCGCCAGGGCCCATGATGAGCCTCCGCTCGCACCGTTCATGGGCGGGAAGATCGCGTCGCCGCGCCAGCATCGGTAGAGTTGGACGACGAAGGCCGAGGGCCGGCACGGGAGGGCCGGGCACAAGCGCTTCCGGTCCGCACCTTATCGAGGAAAGGGCCGCGATGTCCAAGAACCAGCAGGAAGTCGAGCTCGAGTGGCAGGAGGGTTTCCGGTTCGAGGTCCGCTCAGCCGGCATGGCCGGGTTGATCGACGGCCGGAGAGCCGAGGCACCGGCGCCCACCGACATGCTCCTGGGTGCTCTCGGCGCCTGCGCCGGGATCGACATGGTGGACATTCTCGAAAAGGGCCGCCAGGAAGTGCGCGGGCTGAGGGTGACGGTCAGCGGGACCCGCCGGCCGGATCCTCCGCGCTATTTCGAACGTCTACACGTTCGGTTCGTCCTACAGGGCGATGTCTCGGAGGCCAAGGCGCAGCGAGCGGCAGCGCTGTCGTTCGAGAAATACTGCAGCGTCTACCACACGCTGCGGAAGGATGTGGAGACGCGCTGGGAGGTGGTCGTGGAGCCTTGAGATCGCCCGAGCAGCCGAGACGTACGGCGTGAGGGCGGGTGTGCTCGCGGCCGCGCCCGAATCAGCCTTCCTCCTCGGGAATCGGCCCCTCCTTGGTCCAGACGACGATCAGCCCACAGGCGTTGCGAGCCCACTGCGGAGGCATCTCCGTCGCGCCCTTGTAGATCTCCATGGCCAGAAGATCCGGAGCGGTGATGTCGTCGATGTTCATCTCGCGCATCGGCTGCCCGTCCAGCCATATGGTCGGGTTACAGCGCCCGGATCCGCTTCCCTTCGTGAAGTAGACCTCGGTGCGGCCGAGCTGCTCGCTTCCGACAGAGACGCCGGCGATCCCCCGCAGCATGTCGCTGGGGACGCGCGGCTGCCGCCGCTCGATCTGCTGAGGCGTGATGAAGTCCCCGAACCCTTTCCTCCGTCGTTCCTCGAACCCTCTCAGCTTGCCCGCGTAGGTGCGTCTCACCTCCACCTTCAGGTCCGCTACCTCGAGCACGGAGTTGCTGATCAGGAGGGTTGCCTCCGTGACGTGCCCCGCCTTGAGGTCGACCTCGGTCGTGTTCGGCTCGAAGCCGAAGTACCGCACCTGGACGGTATCCGGACCGGGGCTGACCCGATCAATGGAGAACCGGCCCTCCGCATCCGTCATCGCCCCCAGCGCGTTGCGGAGGAGGAAGACGAAGGCCTGCTCCACAGGCTCGGCTCGACTACGCGACAGGACCCGGCCCGTGAGGGTCGCCAGTGAATCCTCCGCCTGGGCTCTCGCCTCGGCGGGCTGCAGCATGCCGGCGAGCCCCGCCAGGAGAAGAACGAGGGGTCCGGGTAATCTCGAGCGCTCAGTCATCTCGCACAGGGTTCGGGTTGTTTTCTGACCTTGACTCTATGGCAGGCTGGGGTCGCGAGTCCAGAGTACAATGGCGGCGCAGGGCGTGAGCGGTCCCCGAAACTCGGGCGGGACCGAGGCCGAGCCCTTGTAGATCTCGATCCCCGCCACGCTGGCGGGCTGCACGTTGTCCAGGTCGAAGGACGGCGCCCGGATGCCATCGACGAAGTAGGCGACGCGGCACCCCTTGCCCCGCATGCGAACGGTCGAGCGTCCCGCGGTGGTGGGCGCGATGCGGACGCCCGGCACGGTTCGTAGCATGTCCGTGGTTCGCACCGGGTCTCGGCGCAGGATGTCCTCGCGCGTGATGAAGTAGCCCTGGCCCTTTTCGCGTCGACGGTTGAAATCGCTGAGCTTGCCGGGAGCTTCCAGGGCCTCCACGCGGACGAACAAGTCGGCGACCGGCACGACCAGGAGGTCGATGGCGACCTCCAGCTGATTGAGCTCGTTCGGCGCCAGATACACGGTCGCGGAGTCGGCGAATCCGAGGTACTGGAAGACGAAGACGTGCTCGCCGGCCGGGACGTTCCGGAACCAGAATCGACCTTCCTCGTCGGTCTCGGTGCCCATGTCGAGGTCGGGCAGCCCGACCTCGGCCTCGGGAAGGGGGGCTCGCGATCCTGCCTGGACGACCCGGCCGAGCACGTTCGCCAGCTCGTGGCTGTCCTGCGCCAGGGCCACCTCGGACAAGCCCGACAGCAGGATTCCCACCCACGCCAGCGAGCCCAGCGCAACGCGACGGCTGGTCGAGAGCGGATCGAGCACACAGACCTCCTTCAACCCGTGAACACGCCTTGTGGTACGGACACTCGGACGCTTCGTTCCCCCGATGCGGGGATGCGTGCTAAGCTGTCTATTTTGGGCCCCGTCCATCCAAGCCGAGACCAGGCCGGAGGTCGACATGGAGTTCGAGAGGCTAGGCGTGTTCTACCTGGGACGGCTCTACGACGTGGGGTCTACCGAGCTGCTTGATCCGCTGGTCATGTACGACGCGCGGGACCTGACGACCCACGGGGTGTGCGTCGGCATGACCGGGAGCGGGAAGACGGGACTCTGCATAGGGTTGTTGGAGGAGGCGGCGCTGGACGGAGTCCCAGCGATCATCCTCGATCCCAAGGGGGACATTACGAACCTCCTGCTCACCTTTCCCGAGCTGCGGCCGGAAGACTTCCTTCCGTGGGTGAATCCGGATGACGCGCGGCGGCAGGGATTGGAGATCGAGGCGTTCGCGGCGAGCCAAGCGGAGCTATGGCGACGGGGGCTCGCCGACTGGGGGCAGGGAGGGGAGCGAATCCAGGCTCTCCGCGCTGCGGCCGAGTTCGCCGTCTACACGCCGGGAAGCCCGGCGGGGATACCGGTATCGGTTCTCGGATCACTGGCCGCGCCTCGTGCCTCCTGGGCCACTGATGCGGAGCCCCTGCGCGAGCGGATCGCCGGGCTGGCAAGCGGGCTTCTCGGACTCGTCGGCGTCGAGGCCGATCCGGCCCGCTCCCGCGAGCACGTGCTGCTGGCGAACCTGATCGAGCACTACTGGCGGCAGGGCTACGCCCTGGATCTACCGACCCTGATCGGGGCGATCGCCAAGCCCCCGATCCGCCAGCTCGGCGCGTTCGACATCGACACCTTCTATCCGGAGAAGGAGCGCTTGGAGCTCGCGATGAGGCTGAACACCCTGATCGCCTCGCCGAGCTTCAAGGAGTGGCTCGAAGGGGTCCCCTTGGACGTCCCTAGTTTCCTCTCCACACCAGCTGGCAAGCCGCGGCACTCGATCTTCTATATCGCCCACCTCTCCGAGGCCGAGCGGATGTTCTTCGTGACGCTCTTGCTGGATGAGGTGATCACCTGGATGCGTGCCCAGCCCGGTACATCCAGCCTTCGCGCCCTCCTCTACATGGACGAGGTGTTCGGATTCCTGCCGCCGGTGGCGGAGCCCCCGAGCAAGCGTCCGTTCCTTACCCTGCTGAAGCAAGCGCGGGCCTACGGCGTCGGCCTGCTCCTCGCGACCCAGAATCCGGTCGATCTGGACTACAAGGCGCTGAGCAACGCGGGCACCTGGTTCATCGGGCGGATGCAGACCGAGCGGGACAAGCTGCGAGTCCTCGATGGCCTTGAAGGCGCTTCAAGTAACGCAGGCAAGTCGCTACCAAGAAAAGAGCTAGACAATATTATTTCTGCTCTCGGAAAGCGTGTCTTCCTTCTGCACAACGTCCATGAAACGGGGCCCACGACCTTCCATACCCGGTGGGCGATGAGCTATTTGCGTGGGCCCCTGACCCGACCGCAGGTGCGAGAGCTGATGGGCGAGCAGGCCGTGGGCGAAGCCGCTATGCAGCCGGTCGCGGCCCAGGTCACGCGGCAAACGGCTGGAACGGAAGGGCCGCCGCCGCAGCGGGAGACCCCGGCGGCCGGGCCCCCCGCCGTCGCCGCGGCGGTGCGCCAGTACTTCCTCCCGACGCTGCGTGCCCCGGGCGATGGCACAGGGGGAGCCATCCCCGGCGTGTCAGAGCGGGCCGGCGCCGCTCAACTCGCCTATCGCCCTGCGGTGCTCGGTATGGCGAGCGTGAGCTTCGTGGATCGAAAGCGAGGGACGGACGAGGTGCAGTCCGTTGCCCTCCTGGCCGTGCCGGACTCGGGCGGGGGCGTGGACTGGGCCGAAGCGTCCGAGCTGGGCTTCGATCCCGCCGCCCTGCAGAGCGCGCCGGGCGGGAAGGCGACCTACAGCCCCCTGCCGGCGAGCCTGAACGACGAGCGGGATCTGAAGCGAGCCGCGCGGGAGCTATCCGATCATCTTTACCGGACCCGGAGGCTCACCCTTCTGGCGTGCCCGTCGCTCGGGGAATACTCGGCGCCGGGGGCCTCCGCGTCGGAATTCGCGCTCCAGCTGCGCCAAGGAGTCAGGGAGGCTCGAGACGGCGAGACCGACAAGGTCAGGGACCGATTCGAGAAGCGGCTTCGCCAGCTGGAGGATCGACTGAGGAGGGCCGAGCTAACCCTGCTCAAGAAGCAGGAGACCGCGTCGGCTCGGAAGCGTGAGACCATGGTCTCGGTGGGGGAATCCCTGCTCGGAGTCTTCCTCGGACGCCGGAGCATGCGAGGGGCCTCGACCAGCCTCGGCAAGTACCGGCAGCAGGCCAGCGCACGACTTAGCGCCGAGGAGGCGGAGGCCCGTGTGCAGCAGCTGGAGGCTGAGATCGAGGAGCTGCGCGAGGAGTTGAGCGAGGAAACCGCCGAGATCAGGGCGCGGTGGGAGGAAGCGCTAGAGGAGTTCGAGGAGGTGGAGCTCAGCCCGCGGCGGGCCGACGTGGACGTCGAGGTCGTCGCGATCGGCTGGGTGCCGTACTGGCGGCAGCCTGACGGGCGAGAAGAGCCCGCGACCTGAGGAGGAGCCGCCGCGCCGCCTGTGCAGATCCGCTGTGCGTGCCCAACCTCGAGAAAGACGCGGGCTGCCGCGGCACCAGAAACGGCGAAAGAAAAGACGGGTCGCCAGCTCTTCGAGCCGGCGACCCGTCGGGGTACGCTCCGTCCTAACTCGGCGCGACGCCTTCTACGACATCGGTGCTAGGCGAGCGTTGTCAATCTCTCCTGCCATGGCGAGCCGGAAGCCGGCTCAGCCCGCGCAGAGGCGATCGCTTGCCCGTGCCGAGTTAGACTCGGATCTACTCCCATCAGACACAGATCACCTCCTTTGTTGAGTTCACGGCCAGGGCGTTTCGATTATCGGTATTTTGGGTGATGCCCGATCATCGGGCAAGCGCGCGGCGCCCTCCTGCCGGTCCTCCCCTTCCTCCCCTCGCCGGGGCAGCATGCCGGCGCGACTTGCTGACAGGCGATCATCCGCTTAGAAAGAACGGTCACTCGGTCCTGGGGGAGGCATTGATTACGCAACGAGAGAGTTCCGACGGTCACGGGATTGGCGGCCTCCTGGTCGGGATGGGCGGCTTCGTGCTCCTCGGGATCCCGATGGTCTTCTTCATCTGGCGCTTCGTGAACGAGATCCTGACTGGACGTTTTGTCCTGCTTGATGCCCTGCTGGCGGCCGTGTTCCTGATCGTGTTCAGCGGGCTCTTGAAGGTGCTGGCGGGCCGGGTCCGTCTTTGGGATTCGCGGCTGTCGGGATAGGCAGGCATCACGCCGCCCAGGGCAGCACCCCAGCGGCTTGAAGTTCACAGGGTCGTACACCGCCGTACACTCGGGAGGTCGACGATGGCAGAAGAGTCCGGCATGCCACCGGGGGCCGCTGGATCCCCGGAAGGCGGGCATGAGCCCCTCCAGCCTCAAGAGGAACCCGTCACCACGGGTACCCTCTTCATCATGCTCGTCTTCTTGATGGCGCTCGCCGCGATGTGGGCGATCATGTATCTGACCCTGCTCGATCGTTAGGAAGCGACGATGAGAGTCCATCAATACGAGAAGGCGTTCCTCTGGCTCGGCGCGATCATGCTGGTGGTGTTCATGGTCGCGCTCGTGATCACTTCCGTTGCGGCCAGCATGCACCTTCCCGGAAGGGCCGGTGAGGTCGATCCGCTGACGATCAACAGCGTGGAGCCGTTCGACAATCCGGGCGTGCGTGAGGTCGCTCCAGGACGTTACGAGGTGGTGCTCCTGGCCAGCGCGTGGGTGTTCAATCCGGCAGAGATCCGGGTGCCGGCTGGCTCCGAGGTCACGTTCCTGGCGGCGGCGACGGATGTGATTCACGGACTGCACATCACCGGGACGCGCGTCAACATGATGCTGATCCCGGGCCAGATCTCCCGGAACACGTACCGCTTCGAGGAGCCGGGCGAGCACATCCTCGTCTGCCACGAATACTGCGGTGCGGGGCACCATCTCATGTCAGGCAAGGTGATCGTCGAATGAGCCCGAGCACGAGCAACCCGACCGTCGTTCTCCACGCGAGCGGCTACGACCTCCCCGACGATCAGCGGCGGCTCGTAAGGTGGACGATCTACATCGGCTATTTCGCGCTCGCGGCCGGCGTGGCTCACGGATTCGCGCAGGGGTTGTCCTACGCCAAGATCGACATTCTCCGGTTTTTCCCCGCCCTGCGCAGCTACTATCAGGGCCTTACGGCGCACGGGGTGGCGAATGCGCTCTTTTTCACCTTCGCCTTCTCGAACGCCTTCCTGCCGCTAATGACGGCGCGGGCCCTGAGCCGGCCGATGATCAAGGGATTCCTGCAAGCGACCCTCTGGACGCTCGTGGCTGCCAACGTCATGGTGATCTGGTCGGTGACCACGAACCGCGCTTCGGTGCTCTTCACCGCCTACGCTCCGTTGCAGGCCCACTGGGCGTACTACTTGGGCCTCGTGCTCCTCGTCGTGAGCACCTGGATCGCTTCCGCCCACCTGTACGTGCTGCTGGCCCGCTGGCGACGTGACAACCGGGGGGAGCGAATCCCGCTCCTCGCCTTCATCTCCGTTCTCACCTATGTGATGTGGGACATCGCATCGATCGGGATCGCCGTCTCCTTCGTCGGCTTCCTCCTCCCCTGGTCCCTGGGCATCCTCGAGAGGACGGACCCCCTGCTGAACCGGACGCTCTTCTGGTTCACCGGACATGCGATCGTCTACGCCTGGCTGCTTCCCGCGTATATCTCCTGGTATGCGCTGGTCCCCCGCCAGACGAACGGCAAGCTGGTCAGCGATCCGCTGACACGCGTCGTGTTCATCATGTTCCTGCTGCTGTCCATTCCGACCGGGTTTCACCACCAGTACACGGACCCGGGAATCGCGACGTCCTTCAAGGCGTTCCACGCGTTACTCACCTTCGGCGTGTTCTATCCGAGCCTCGCCACGGCCTTTTCCGTCGTGGCGGCGCTCGAGATCGGTGGTCGCCGCAACGGCGGCGGCGGGCTCCTCGGCTGGATCCGCAAGCTCCGGTGGGACGATCCCTCCCTGACGGCTCAGGTCCTGGCCATGATCACCTTCGTGTTCGGAGGCATCACGGGGCTGATCAACGCGAGCTACTTCGTGAACCAGATCGTTCACAATACCGCCTGGATTCCGGGCCACTTCCACATGACGGTGGGCAGCGCGGTCGCCCTCACGCTCATGGGCGTCGCCTACTGGGCCATCCCCTACCTGACGCAGCGCAAGCTATGGGGCCGGAAGCTCGCCGTGGCGCAGTCGTGGGTCTACACGGTCGGCGTCCTGATCATGGCGCGGGGTCTGATCTCAGGTGGCCTCGATGGGATGCCTCGACGCATCTTCCGGGCGGAGGCGAACTACGGCGCCGAGTCGTGGGAGCTCGCGGGCGCCTTGACCGGAATCGGCGGTACGCTGATGACGGTCGGCGCGGTCATGTTCTTCCTCGTCATCGTCATGACGATCTTCTTCGGAAAGAAGGGCGAGGGGCCGAAGGACATCCCGTTCGCCGAGACGCTGATCCCTGCCTCGCGAGAGGGCTGGGATGTCAAGCTGGACCGGATCGGTCTCTGGACGGTGGCTGCGGTCGTGCTCGTCCTGATCGCCTACGCGCCGTTCTTCCTGACCTACCTGCCCGCCAGGCTGGTCTCGCCCGGCTACACCTTCTTCTGACGGGCCGCCTTGAGCTTCGGCGGCTTCTCCGTTCCGGAGCCCGGCCGGCGAGGGAGCCGGCAGAGGATCGGCCTGCCCGTCGGTCTGGTCGCCTGCCTGGCGCTCCTGCTCGCGCCGGTCCCGGCGGGCCTGCCGGTCGAGGGGTGGCGCACGGCTGCCGTCGCCCTGCTCATGGCGATCTGGTGGGTGACGGAGGCGATTCCGATCCCGGCGACATCGCTCCTGCCGCTCGCCCTCTTCCCGCTGCTCGGCGTGGGCGCGATCGAGCAGGCCGCAGTGCCTTACGCCAACCCCATCATCTTTCTCCTGCTGGGCGGCTTCCTGCTGGCGCTGGGCATGGAGCGGTGGGGACTGCCACGACGCATCGCGCTCCGCACGATCGGGGCGCTGGGCCACCGGCCGCCGGCCGTGATCGCGGGCTTCATGATCGCAGCGGCGTTCCTCAGCATGTGGGTGAGCAACACGGCGACCGCGATGATGATGCTGCCGATCGGCGTCTCCGTCCTCGAGTTCTCCCGCCGTGATACCAGGCATGGACGCGAGGTGGCGGGAAGGAACGCCGGTGGAGGCAGTGACGGCGAGCCGGCCACCGATGTAGAGGCGGCCAACTTCGCCACCTCGCTGATGCTCGGCATTGCCTACGCGTGCAGCATCGGCGGGTTGGCGACGATCGTCGGGACGCCGCCGAATGCATTCGCCGTCGGGTTCCTGCGGGAGAACTACGGCATCGACGTCGCCTTCGCGCAGTGGATGCTGCTGGCCCTGCCGGTTGTCGTGGTGGGCGTGGCCCTGGCTTACCTGGTTCTTACGCGATGGGTTTTTCCGACCGGGGCGCTCCGCATCCCCGGAGGTCGTGAGTTCATCCGAGGGCAG
The DNA here is from genome assembly GCA_020351855.1 of Gemmatimonadota bacterium. GTDB lineage: Bacteria > Gemmatimonadota > Gemmatimonadetes > Palauibacterales > Palauibacteraceae. The sequence continues at coordinate 2,301,326 of CP070670.1, read as the reverse complement.
CTCGCGCAGCTGGGCCCGATGTCGGCGCCCGAGCGACGGGTCTCGGTCGTCTTCGGCCTCGCCGCCCTGCTGTGGATCGGACGACCGCTTCTGACGGCCGTCGTCCCCGGGCTCTCCGATGCCGGAATCGCCGTGGGCGCAGGCCTGATGCTCTTCGCACTCCCCTCGGGAGAAGGAAAGGGGAGGATGCTGCTCAGCTGGGATAAGGCGCGCGAGCTACCGTGGGGCGCGCTCCTCCTGTTTGGCGGAGGGTTGAGCCTCGCGTCGTCGTTTCAACGCACCGGTCTGACCGTCTGGATCGGCTCCGCGCTGGACGGGCTTGCGGCCTGGCCGCCGATCCTCGTGGTGCTCGCCGTCACGGCGGTGATGATCTTCCTGACCGAGCTCACGAGCAACACGGCGACCGCGGCGGCGTTCCTGCCGCTAGTGGGATCCGTCGCCGTGGGCATCGGCGAGAACCCGCTCCTGCTGACCGTGCCCGCGGCGCTGGCCGCCACCTGCGCCTTCATGCTTCCGGTTGCAACGGGTCCGAACATCGTGGTTTACGGGAGCGGTGCCGTGACGATCCCTCAGATGGCGCGTGCGGGCATCGTCCTCAACCTCGTCTTCATCGGGCTGATCACGGTGACGGCCTACGCTCTGGCGTCGGTGGTCTTCGGCACGTAATCGTCAGTACGGCATTGCCTTGCAGGCAGGCAACGCCCGAAGCGCGGGTGGGGGCGTCGGCTGCCCAACGGCGTGGGGAGGTTCCCCACGCCGGCCGCGGCGATCTCCCTACCCGCTCGTCGGCCGTTGCCGGACTGGCCACGGCCGTCGCCAGGGAAAGACCTTGGCCATGAAGTGATGCATCCCGATCGGTGGACGAACCCGGCCTGCCGCACGGAGGGTGAGAGATGGACGGCACGGATTCACCGGACCTGGTCACGCTCGATACCGGCCGTCCCATCTGGGATCGGTTCTTCACCGTGGCCCCGCTGGTCGTGGTGGGGACCCGGGAGGAGGACCGGTACAACCTGGCTCCCAAGCACATGGCGTTTCCGCTCGGCTGGGACAACTACTTCGCCTTCGTCTGCACGCCGCGCCACGAGACCTACCGCAGTGTCCTGACAACCGGCGAGTTCACCGTCACCTACCCGCGTCCGACGCAGGTCGTGCTGGCCAGCCTGACGGCGGAGCCGCGGGAGGACCTCGACGAGCCGAAGCCCATGCTGTCCGTAATGCCAACCTTCCCGGCCACGGAGATCGATGGGGTGTTCCTTCAGGACGGCTACCTCTTCCTCGAGTGTCGGCTGGACCGGGTCCTGGATGGGTTCAGCCTGAACAGCCTGATCGTGGGGCGCGTGATTGCCGCTCACGTCCAGCCTGATGCGCTACGGTCCGACGAGCGGGACGAACAGGACCTGATCTACGAGTCGCCCCTCCTGGCCTACCTGAGTCCGGGTCGTTACGCGACCGTGAGGGAGAGCTTCGCCTTCCCCTTCCCGGCGGACTTCAAGCGCTAGCGCTGGCATGGTCGGCGCGCGCGCCCGGCAGCTGCTGGATTGGGCACGGGCACATCGCCAGGAGCTCGTCGAATACGTGTGTCGTCTGGCCAGCGCCGAATCCCCCACGGCCGAGCCCGGGGCGCAGCGCGCCGTGCTGGCGCTTCTGCAGACGGAGCTGGAGCGAGTCGGTCTCAGGGTGCGTTGCCAGCGCGGACGCCTTTCCGGCGGGATGCTGCTCGCCCGGCCGGGCGAGCAGCGGGGCGGGCCCTTCCAGCTCCTGTTGGGGCACTGCGACACGGTCTGGCCCACCGGGACGCTGCAGGAGATGCCGGTCGAGGCAACGGCGGAGTTGATCCGCGGTCCGGGCGTGTTCGACATGAAGGGCGGTCTCGCGCAGCTCGTGTTCGCGCTGCGTGCCCTCTCGGAGCTTGAGCTCGAGCCCGATGTCCGGCCCGTGGCCCTGGTGAACTCCGACGAGGAGATGGGCAGCAGGGAGTCCAGCCGGTACATCGAGATGCTGGCCCGCAGGGCCTCCAGGGCGCTCGTGCTGGAGCCTGCCTTCGGGCCGGACGGCCGGCTCAAGACGGCCCGGAAGGGTGGCGGCCGGTTCGAGGTCGTGGTGATCGGGAAGAGCGCGCACGCCGGACTCGACCCGGAGGCCGGAACGAGCGCCATTCTGGAGCTTTCCCACGTGATCCAGAAGCTTCATGCCCTGAACGATCCCGAACGCGGCGTCACCGTGAACGTCGGGGTGATCGAGGGCGGATATCGCCCCAACGTCGTCGCGGCACGGGCCCGCGCGGTGGTGGACGTGCGCGTACCCTCGGCGCGGGACGCGGCGAGGATCGAGTACGCGATCGGGACGATCCGGCCGGTGACGCCCGGATCCCGGCTCGAGGTGACGGGGCGCATCGGCCGTCCCCCGATGGAGCGCACGGCGGCCAGCCGCACCCTGTGGGAAGCCGCCCGCCTCGCGGGCACGGAGCTTGGGCTGACGTTGCACGAGACGGCGGTGGGGGGGATGTCGGACGGCAACACGGCCAGCCTGCACGCCCCGACGCTGGATGGCCTCGGACCGATCGGCGACGGAGCTCACGCCGCGCACGAGTTCATCTCGATCGATGGCCTGGTCGAGCGGACGGCCCTGCTGGCCATGGTTCTCCTGCTGCCGGTCGATCTCGAGCGGTTCGTGCAGGGCCGTACGGCATCGAGCCAGACCGGGGGACCGTCGTGAGGGAGAGGTTGTTCTTCACGTCGGTAGCGCGGATCGCCGACCTGGAGGAGGTGCCGTTCTCGATCCGCACGCTGGATCGCGCGAGCTGGGAGATGGGGGACTACGTGCTCGCCGAGGTGATGGAGACGGCGAGCCGGCGGCTGATCGAGCTGTGCACGGGCCGGGTGATCGACGTTACCGAGGGCGACTTGCTGATCGGCGCGTTCGGGCGCCGCGAGGCCACCCTCGAGGCCACCGGGGACTGGAGCCGCATCGGGGAGGATGGGCGGTGCGAGATCCTTTCCGGCGGCGGGTTGATCGGGCGCGAGATCTCACGCTCGCTTCTCCTGTCACCGCTGATCCGGCTCTCCTACCGCGGCCACGTGAGCCGAGGTGACCGGAAGGTCACCATGCACGACTTCGTGCCGCCGGTGGAGACGAGGGATTTCAATCTGCCCGTGCTGCTTATCGTCGGTACGTCGATGTCGGCGGGAAAGACGACGACGGCCCGCATCCTCATCCGCCAGCTCAAGCTCATCGCCCCCCTTCGGGTGATCGGAGCCAAGCTGGCCGGCGCGGCGCGCTACCGCGACGCTCTCAGCATGAAGGATGCGGGTGCCGACTTCATCTTCGACTTCGTCGATGCCGGACTGCCGTCCACCGTCTGCCCGGAGGACCTGTTCCAATCCCGCCTGACGAATCTCCTGTCGCGGATGGCGGCGCTGGAGGCCGACGTGGCGGTGATCGAGCTCGGCGCATCGCCCCTCGAGCCCTATAACGGAGCTCTGGCCTTGGAGACGCTGCGCGGAAACGCCCGGCTCATGGTGCTGTGCGCGTCCGATCCCTACTCCGTGGTCGGCGTGATGAACGCCTACGGGACGACGCCGGACTTCGTCACCGGCCCCGCATCGAACACCGAGGCCGGGGTGAGGCTGGTCGAGAAGCTGGCAGGGGTGCCGGCGGTCAACGTGCTCGACAGGGCGACCCGTCCCGCCCTGCGAAGCCTGATCGAGCGGAAGATGGCGGACGTCCTGTCTTGAAGGGTGCCCCTACTTCACCCAGACGAAGGTCTGGCTGTCGTCGTGCGCGATCCGGATCACCTCGCGGCCCTCTCCCGCCCCTCCGGAGCCGATCGACAGGCTCTCGATGTCGGAGATCGAGTGGGTCAGGTGCGGTTCTGCCCCTTCCAGCTCGCCCAGCATGATCGAGATCCGGTCGTCCCGGCGGTCGTACGCGATGCCGCGAAGCGGAAAGCCGCGCTCCTGCTCCTGCGCTCCGAACTCGGGGCTGTCGATCTGGATCAGGGTCGGCCGCTGCGCGTTCCGTTCCGTGAAGGCCTCGAGGACGTTTGCCCATAGCTCTCTGGGGATGTCGCGGTACATCGGTCAGCCTCCCAAACCGTAGCGGGCCACAGCCTTCACGACATCGGTACTCGAGACGACACCTACGAGCCGGGTGTCCTTGGTCACGAGCACCCGATGGATGGCCGACTTGAGCATGAATTCCGCCGCCGTCTGCACGTCGGTCTCGGGCGGAAGCTCGCAGAGGCGCCGGGTCATGATCTCCGATACGACGTGCTCCTCGAGAACGTCCCACTCCGGCCGGTTCGTCTGCCGGAACCGCTCGTCGACCTGGGCGCCGGCGTCGGCCCAGTACTCCTCGAAGTAGGTGGCGCTCGCCTCCTCCTCCCTCGACCAGTTCTCGTCCTCCTCGGGTTCTGTCCACTCGGTCTGCTCGTCGTGCGGCGTGGGAGGGCCCGGGTTCGAGGACACGAAGTCCAGGAGATCCGTAGCCGACACGACGCCGACGACCCTGTCGCCCGATAGAACGGGCGCACCGCCGATGTGTTCGGAGGCCAGGAACTCGGCGGCATCCCGAAGGGTCATGTTGGGCGTGAGTGTCTTGATCCGGACCGACATGATGTCGTGCAGCCTGACCATGCTCTCCTGCCTCCTCGGCGACCGCTGCGCGGCGGCTTCCCGAGGCTCCTCCTCCGGCGAGCCTGTCTAGCCGATCGCCAGGACGGCCGAGCCGCGCACGCGTCCCGACCGAAGGTCGTCCAGCGCCCGGTTCGCCTCTTCCAGGGAGTACGATTGAACCTCGGTGCGCACCCCCGCAAGCGGAGCGAGCCGGAGGAACTCCTGCCCATCCCGCCGCGTGAGGTTGGCGACCGACCGGATGACCCGCTCGCCCCACAGAAGCTCGTACGGGAACGACGGAAGATCGCTCATGTGTATACCCGCGCACACCACGGTTCCTCCCCGCTCTACGGCGCGAAGCGACAGGGGAACGAGCGACCCTAGCGGCGCGAAGATGATGGCGGCATCCAACGGCTCGGGCGGCAGGTCCTCGGAGGAACCGGCCCATTCGGCTCCGAGCCGCCGGGCGAACTCCTGACCGGTTGCGTCGCCCGCGCGCGTGAAGGCGAACACGCGCCGCCCCTGGCTGACCGCCACCTGCGCGATGATGTGTGCCGCGGCGCCGAAGCCGTAAAGCCCCAGACGCCGGGCGTCACCGGTCATCACGAGGGATCGGTAGCCGATCAAACCTGCGCAGAGGAGCGGGGCGGCCTGGAGGTCCGGGTAGCCCGGCGGGATCGAAAAGCAGAAGCGGGAGTCCGCGACGGCATACTCGGCGTAACCGCCGTCGATATGGTACCCTGTGAAGCGGGCGCTCTCGCACAGGTTCTCGCGCCCACCGCGGCAGAAGCGGCAGCTCCCGCACGTCCAGCCAAGCCAGGGTATTCCCACTCGGCTCCCGAGCACCGTCCCCTCGACCCGAGGTCCGATCTCGACTACCTCACCGACGATCTGGTGTCCGGGTATCAGCGGGAGCGCCGGGTCCGCGAGATCGCCATCGACGACGTGGAGGTCCGTCCTGCACACCCCGCAGGCGAGCACGCGGACGAGGAGCTGGCCAGGGGCTGGGGCTGGCCGGTGGACCTGGACGCGCTCGAGCGGCCGTCCCTGTCGCTTGAGGACCATGGCGTCCATCCGGCCCTTGCTCCGCGCTACGGGCAGCCTCTAGAGATCGGAGACCGGCTCGTCTCCGCCAGCCTCGGGCATCTCCAGCAGGTCCTCACGGGCCTCGAGGTCATCCACTCGACGAGCCAGAGCGTCCAGGCGCGAGCGCAGCGCCTCGAGCTCGCGCTGCAGACAGTCCAGCTCATCCCGGATAACCGGGCCCGCCGTTCCTGGTCTATCCATCCTCGTGATCCGCTGCCTTCGAGGGGCTCAACTCACTGGCTCCGGGGTCCGGGCCGGGGCGCTGACGGGTTCTAGCCGGGTTGCCACGGTCACCGGCATCCGGACGATGATGGTGGTTCCGTGCCTGGGCGAACTGCGGATCGACAGGTCCGCTCCCACGTTGAGGGCTCGCTCCCTCATCTCGAGGAGGCCGAGGCCGCGACCAGCCCGCTCCAGTTCGTCGTCGACGTCGAATCCCATCCCGTCGTCATGAATCTCGGCCATGACGAGCCCGTCATGGCGCGAGATGCGCACGCTGACCGTTCCCGCTCCCGCATGTCGCGCCGCGTTGGCCAGCGCCTCGTGCACGATCCGGTAGAGCGCCAGCTCGGCTTCCGCCGTGAGGTCGGCGTCAAGGCGGTCAGCGGCGAGGCGGATCTCGATGCCCGTACGTGCGGACAGCGTGCGGACCTGGGCCGCCAGGGCGGGGACAAGACCGATCTCGTCCAGCTCCGGCGGTCTCAGTTCGCGGGCCACCTGCCGGACGCTCTCGAGCGCCTCGAGCAGCGCCACCCGAAGACGCTGGAACTCGGCATCCTCCGCCTCGCCGAGGCGCAGACCGGCTGCCCGAAGCTGCAGCAGAACGGCGGCCAGCGACTGCGCGCACTCATCGTACAGCTTCCGCGCCACCCAGCGGCGGGCATTCTCCTCCGCCTCGAGCGAGCGGATCGTCACCTCCCGCTGGCGCTGACGGTACCACTCCATGCGGTCCAGCATGCGGTTGAAGACGGCGGCAAGCCGGCGCATATCCGCATCGGCCAGGGGCGACATGGCTGCCCTGGTGCGGAGATCGCCCTCCTCCACGCGCTTGGCCGTCGTCTCGAGCTCGTGCAGGGGGGCCAGCGCCAGACGTGTCAGGAAGGCACTGCACGCCGCTCCCACGAGAATGGCCGAGCTGCCGAGGATCGCGGTCCACCGGAGGGCCGGACCCGCGGCCGGGGCGCTCCAGACGCTGCCGATGAGCAGGCCGCCGATCAGCACGGCGAGCCCCAGGACGAGGGCGTTCGCGATCAGGATCTTGTAAAACAGAGGCACGCGCAGGAGTTTGTCCGCCGGACCGCGGCGTGGCGGTTCCGCAGTTGCTTGCCCGCGGACACCGTTCTCGCGCGCGAGCGCGGGTCTCGGCGGAGCTTCTGAGCCATGGGCAATGAGGTGTTCGCTGACCGAGCTCACCGTCGCCACGAGCCCCCGACGCGCCGCACGGGCAGGCGGCGCGGGCCGGTCCCCTCGGGTCGAGGTCCCGGTGGACCGAAACGGGCCGCCCAGGCGGCGCCTTTCGTGCGAAAGGGTTAGTGAGCACAATGTGGTTGGTGATTCGCGCGGCGTCTGTCGGGCGCCGGTGGAATGGCGTCGTAAGGAAAACGCACGGGCGGTGTGGGGAATTCCTCTATCGGGAACGTGGTGCAAACCCACGGGATGCATGTGACCGACCAGCTTTCGCCGTCAGAATGCCTCGAGATCTTCCGGGCTGCCCCGGATGGGATCCTCGTCGTCGATGAGGCGGGGCAGATCCTCGAAGCCAACCCGCAGGCCGGCCGGCTCTTCGGCTACGAGCCGGAGGGTCTGAAAGGGCTGAGAATCGACCTGCTGATTCCGGACCGATACCGCGCCGATCACGCCGAGCACCGGGCCCGCTACGCCGCCGACCCTCGGCCGCGACCGATGGGCATCGGCCTCGAGTTGAGGGGTATCCGGGCCGATGGACGGGAGGTCCCGGTGGAGATCAGCCTCAGCCCGCTCGAGACCCCCGACGGCTTGCGCGTCATATGCACGGTCCGGGATGTCACGCAGCAGAAGCGCTACCGGGAGTTCGGACGGGCAGCGCTGCGCGCGGCCGAAGAGGAGCGTAAGCGGCTGGCGCTCGAGATCCATGACGATGTGGCCCAGCGGCTCGCGGCGCTCCTGCTGCGGGTTCGGCTGGCAAGCGAGACCGAGACGGCGGAGCGGCGCGAGGCGCTCCTCGCGGAGCTGAGGGAGCAACTCGTGGACACCGCGGCGGCGCTCCACCGCGTCGCCCGAGGGCTCCGCCCGCCCGCGCTCAGCGAGGCCGGCCTGGAGGCGGCGATTCGCGCCGACGTGAGGAGCCGCCTGGCCGAGACGGACCTGGATGTCGAGCTGGATCTGGACGCGGTGGGAGAGCTGCTTGATGAGGACCAGAAGCTCGTCCTCTACCGAATCCTGCAGGAGGCCATCTCCAACGTGGTACGTCACGCCGACGCCTCGACGCTGACCGTGGAGATTCGCCGGGACGGCGAGCGCGTCCTCGCCGATGTCGGCGACGACGGGCGCGGCTTCGTTGTGGAGGAGGTCGACGTGATGTCGGGCCGGCTGGGGATTCTCGGGATGCGCGAGAGAGCCGCGTCCGTGGGCGCCGCGATCTCGATCGAGAGCGAGCTCGGCACCGGCACGCGAGTCGGCGTCGAGCTGCCGCTCCGCGACCGGGACAGGTCGGACGCCGGGCCGCAATCGGTCGCGCGAATTGCTGAACGGGTGGACGAGGCCATCGATGCCTGAGCCGATTCGGATTCTGCTGGCGGACGACCACACGATGTTTCGCGCGGGGCTTCGGGCTCTGCTGGAAGCGGAATCGAACATCGAGGTCGTGGGCGAGGCAGCGACCGGCGACGAGGCGGTCGACAAGGCCCGCACGCTCCGGCCCGATGTCGTTCTGATGGACCTCTCGATGCCCGGTTCCGGCGGCCTCGAGGCGACGCGCCGGATCGCTGCCCTCGAGCTGGAGAGCCGGGTGCTGGTCCTGACGGTCCACGCCGAGGAGGAGTACCTGGTGCCGGTGATCCAAGCCGGTGCGAGCGGCTACATGACGAAGACGAGCGCCGATCGCGACCTCATGGAGGCCATACGGGTCGTGGCGCGGGGCGAGGTGTATCTGCCGCCCCAGGCAACGAAGCTCCTGCTGCAGGAGTACAAGGCGGCCGAGTCGGATCCCGACGCGCCGAGCTTGCGGCAGCTGAGCTCCCGCGAACAGGAGGTCCTCGCCCTCACGGCGGAGGGATACAGCTCCCGCGAGATCGGGAAAAAGCTGTTCATATCGGGCAAGACGGTCGATACCTACCGATCTCGCATCATGCAGAAGCTGGGGTTGACGCACCGATCCGAGCTCGTCCGCTTCGCGCTCAAGGTCGGCCTCCTCAAGGAGAAGTAGCGGTGGGACGGGTGGTGGGGGTCTCGCGCGCGGATCGTGTCCGAACATACAGGACCGGACGGGTCCGGATCATCCGGAGATTCCGCGCGTGCGTCTGACGAGGGAGAGCGAGTACGCGCTCATCGGTCTCGCGGCCCTCGCGGGCCGGCCTCCCGGCGTGGAGGAGCCTCTGGCGACGATCGCCGAGTCGCACGGGATTCCCCGCGAGTTCCTCTCCAAGATCTTCCAGAAGCTCGCGCGGCACGGCCTGTTGATCTCCGGTCGAGGCCGCGGCCGGGGCTATGCCTTGGCGCGCCGCCCCGAGGAGATTTCGATGTGCGATGTCCTCGAGGCGGTCGAGGGGCCGGAGAAGCTGCAGGAGTGCATTCTCTGGCATGAGCACTGCGCGGACGACGATCCGTGTCCTCTCCACCACTGCCTGAAGGAGATCCGACCGGCTCTCTTGGATCTGCTGAAGGACGTGACCCTTGCCGATTACGTGGCCGACTCGGCTCACCTGGAGCTCCACCTGAGACGGAAGGCACGCCCGTAGTCCTTGGAGCGGCTCCGCGCGCTTCAGGTGTAAGGAAGCTCCCCACAGGACACCCCCCCAAAACCCGACAAATCCGGACAAGATTTATCCGACAGACAGGTGGGTGCGGGGACGCCTAGCTTGCGCCCCATGGACAGGACGGACAGCGGCGCAGGCGGCATCCGCGTGGCTCTGTGGATCGCTCTCGCAGCCTCGGCGGCGGTGGGCGCCTGCGCAAACGGTGGAGACAGCGGCTCTGGTGCGGCAACCTCCGGTGCGGAAGCGGTTCCTGCCGGCGCGGAGCCGGCTCCCGCGCCCGAGGCGGTGGCATCGTCACCGTCGCAGGACGCGGCGAGCCGTTCTGCCGAGCCCTTGGATATGGAACTCGCGAGTCGAGGCGAAGAGCTCTTCTCGCGCCGCGGGTGTGTGGCCTGCCACAAGATCGGGGGCGGACGGCTCGTCGGACCCGATCTCATGGGGGTGACGGAGCGGCGCAGCTTCGACTGGATCTACGCCATGATCATGGCTCCGGACTCGATGCTTCGGGAGGATCCGGTCGCGAAACAGCTATTTGCCGAGTACCTGACGCCGATGCCGAACCAGAGGGTCCAGCCCGAGGAGGGGAGGGCCCTCTACGAGTACCTTCGGGCGCGCACGGAAGGCGTCATGGAGAGCTCCGGGCGAGCCGTTCCGGAGACGGGGTTCGCGATGGACCGTCACCGGCACCGCCCGGGCGCCGCCATGGGCGCGGCCGGAAGGGGCGGTCTCCCGGCGGGCCGCGGCCCCGCGCCGGGGCATGGCCCCCGGGCACGTCCCGTCCCGGTCAATCCGGCTTCCCCAGCCGCAGAGCCATCGGGGGAGCAGCTTTCCCGAGCCGGCCCCTGTCGGGGCGGCTCCTGTCGTCGGCACCAGCGCCACGGCACCTCGTTCTAAGGAGAGACGCCTCATGAGAGACCGGAAGCTGTACAGGGTGGGCATCCCGCTGGCCGTGGTGGCGGGCGCTTTCTTGCTGGCCATGTCGTGTGCCGATGGCGGCGGGCAGGTGAGCGGAGACGTCGGCGACATCGCGCAGGCCCGGGGACTGAGCCAGGCCGACGTGACGGCGGCGCTGAAGACCTATGTCCCGACCGGCAAGATGGACGAGTACCTTCTGTTTTCCTCCGCCGGGCACGGAGGGCAGGTGCTGGTCATCGGCGTCCCCTCCATGCGGCTCCTGAAGGTGATCGGCGTCTTCACGCCCGAGCCCTGGCAGGGTTGGGGCTACGGCGCGGAGGACACGCACCTCGTGCTCGCCGAAGGCGAGATGAACAACCGCCCGATCACCTGGGCGGACACCCACCATCCGGCGCTGTCCGAGACGGACGGGGACTACGATGGCCAGTACCTGTTCATCAACGACAAGGCGAACCCGCGGATCGCGGTCATCGACCTTCGGGACTTCGAGACGAAGCAGATCGTCACCGACCCGCTGATGGCCTCGAACCACGGTGGCGCCTTCGTCACGCCGAACACCGAGTACGTGATCGAGGCCGCCCAGTATGCCGCACCACTGGACGGCAGCTACGCGCCGCTCAGCGAGTACGAGGAAAAGTACCGAGGTGCGATCACCTTCTGGAAGTTCGATCGCGACGCGGGTCGGCTCGATCTCGATCAGACCTTCGTGATCGAGCTGCCGCCCTACTGGCAGGATCTGTCGGACGCCGGTAAGGGCCCGTCCTTCGGCTGGGCGTTCCTCAACAGCTTCTGCAGCGAAATGGCGACCGGCGGGATCGAGTCGGGCAATCCCCCGTTCGAGGCCGGCTGCTCGGCCAACGACATGGACTACCTGGCCATCGTGAACTGGCAGGCCGCCGCCGAAGTGGCGGCACAGCCCGGGAAGACGGTGCAGATCCAGGGTCGCCGGGTCATCCCGATCCAGACCGCGGTCGAGGAAGGCCTGCTCTACTTTGCCCCCGAACCCAAGAGCCCGCACGGGGCGGACGTGACGCCCGACGGCACCCAGATCATCGTTTCCGGCAAGCTGGATCCGCACGCCACGATCTACTCGTGGGAGAAGATCCAGCAGGCGATCGCCAATCAGGATTTCTCGGGAACGGACGATTTCGGCATCCCGATCCTGAACTTCGATGCGATCATCGACGGACAGGTGGAGCTCGGGCTCGGCCCCCTGCACACCCAGTTCGCCGGCAACGGGGTCGCCTTCACCAGCCTGTTTCTCGAGCCGTCCGTCGTGAAGTGGAACTACGAGCAGATGCAGGTGATCGAGAAGCTGCCCGTGCACTACAACGTGGGTCACCTGGCGGCGGCGGAGGGCGACACGAAGTCGCCCGACGGGAACTACCTGGTGTCCCTGAACAAGTGGTCGCTCGACCGCTTCACGCCAGTCGGACCTCTGCTGCCGCAGAACTTCCAGCTGATCGATGTGGCCGGACCGCAGATGCAGCTGCTCTATGACTCGCCGATCGGCATCGGGGAGCCCCACTACGCGCAGATGATCAAGGCGGACAAGCTGAACGTATGGCAGACCTATCCGGAAATAGGCTTCGATCCGCGCAGGATGGCGCCGGCCGAGGATCCGGCAATGCCGGGCGAGGAGAGGATCGAGCGCCGCGGAAACGAGGTCCACGTCTACATGACGGCGATCCGGAGCCACTTCACGCCGGAGCACATCGAGGTGAACCAGGGCGATAACGTCGTGATCCATCTCACGAACGTGGAGCAGGCCCTGGATGCAACGCACGGCTTTGCCGTCGACAAGCACAACATCAACGTGAGCATCGAGCCCGGCGAGTCGCAGGTGATCCGCTTCACGGCCGATCAGGCGGGCGTCTTCCCCTACTACTGCACCGAGTTCTGCTCGGCCCTCCACCTCGAGATGGTGGGCTACCTGCTCGTCAAGCCGTAGTCTAGTCTGGTGATCGGGGGTCGACCTGAACGGGTCGAGCCCCGGCCCGACGCCCCCGCTTGACCTGTCACCGGGGACCGCTGCGGCCTCCGGCAGCTGATCGGAGAGACGGATGGATCGAGTGACGAGCTTCTTCCAGGGAGACCTGTCGCGCACGAGCCGGATTCTGCTCGTCGCCGTCGCCCTGGCCCTGCTGCCCAGCATTTTCCTGCCCGTATGGCGGATCGGCCTGATCGCGCCGCAGTATCCGGGCGGTCTCAGCCTCGTGATCTATCCGCACACCGTCGGTGGGGACCTCTCCGAGGTGAACATCCTGAACCACTACATCGGGATGGCCGAGATCGAGCCGGATGAGTTCCCAGAATTCATGTTCATCCCCTTTTTCATCCTGCGGTTTCTTGGATTCGCCGTCCTGGCGGCGCTCGTCGGCCGGCTCGCGATCGCGGCGATCGGCTACATCGACTTCGTCGTGTTCGGGGCGGTGATGCTCTACGACTTCAAGAACTGGCTCTACGAGTTCGGGCACAACCTCTCCCCCTCGGCCCCGATCCGCATGGAGCCGTTCACGCCGAACCTCCTCGGGACGACGGAGGTCGCGAACTTCACCGTGACGAGCTATCCGAGCGCCGGTGCCACCCTGATGTTCGTCGCCGGCGCCCTCGGTCCGGTGATCCTCTTCCTCGAATGGCGGCGGAGACGACACGCTGCCTAGGCGCTGCAAATCGGGCGGAGGGACGACCCGTGCCGCACGGCGGGCACCGGCCTCGGGGCTGATGCGCGCCGTATCGCTCGTCGCCGCGGCGGCTGCCTTGCCCATCTCGGCGAACTCCGCTGGCGGACAGGCGATCACCGTGGGCCCGGGCGCCGATTTCGCCACGATCGCCGAAGCCGTGCGGTCCGCGCAGCCGGGCGACACGGTGCGGGTGACCGCCGGACTCTACCGGGAGCGGATCCAGGTGACCGTGCCCCTGACGCTGCGGGGCGAGGGGTGGCCGGTGGTGGACGGAGGAGGCGACGGCCACGTGGTCGAGGTGCTGGCCCCGCTCCGCCTCGAGGGCTTCGTGATCCGCGGATCGGGGGACGGCGTCGAAGAGGAGCATGCCGGCGTCATGGTGCGTGACGCGCCGGGGACGCGCATTGAGGGCAACCGTCTCGAGGACGTGTTCTACGGCGTGTACCTGAAGAACTCGCCGGGATCCCTGGTGAGCCGGAACGCGATCACCGGCAAGCCGTTCACGCCGCCGCGCCGCGGGGACGGCATCCGCCTGTGGTACAGTTCCGGATCAGGCATACTCGAAAACGTCGTCATCGGGACCCGGGACGTCGTCATCTATTTCTCGGACAGCCTTCTGGTGCGAGGAAACGTCATCGAGGACGGCCGCTACGGCCTCCACTACATGTACAGCAACCACAATGTCTTCGAGCGCAACCGGTTCGACGGCAACGAGGTCGGCGCCTTCCTGATGTACTCGGTCGGCATCCGGCTTCGTGGGAACGTGTTCGCCAATGCGGCGGGCCTGACCGGAATGGGCATCGGATTGAAGGATTCCGACCTCATCGAGGCGTCGGGGAACCTCATCGTGGGCAACGTGATCGGGATTCATCTCGACAACTCGCCCCACTCGCTGGACAGCACGAACCGCTTCGACGACAACCTGCTGCTAGCGAACGACGCGGGCGTGCGGCTCCTGCCGTCCGTCACCGGGAACGTGTTCGAGCACAACGAGTTCGTGAACAACGGGAGCCCCGTGATCGTGGCTGGGGGCTCCGACACGGGCCAGGCCGCCCGCAACCTGTGGCGTGCCAACTACTGGAGCGAGTATGCGGGGTTCGACCAGGATGGCGATGCTGAGGGGGACACGCCGTTCGTGCACGCCCGGTTGGCCGACGACCTCATCGGCCGGCACCCGGCGCTCGGTCTGTTCGACCGCAGCCCGGCGCTCGGCGTCCTGGAGGTCATAAGCCGCTTCTTTCCGCTTCTCAAGCCCGAGCCGGTGGTCGTCGACGAGGCCCCGCTCGTCCGGGGTCGGCTGCTCTCTCGCTGGGTCGCGGAGACGAACGGGCCGTCCAGCGATCCCGCGGCCCGGAGTCGCGTTGCCGGGTCGCCCAGGCCAGCGGGGCCGACCACCTGGCAGAGCGCCGCATGGCTGCTTCTCGCCCTCGGAGCCATCGGGGTCCTCTGGCGGGCAGCCGGAAGAAGGGGCGCGTGATCGAGGCGCGGGGGCTCGGCAAACGCTACGGTGAGCATACGGTCCTCGCCGGCCTCGACTTTCATGTCGGGCGGGGAGAGCGTGTCGCCCTCCTGGGGCTGAACGGAGCGGGGAAGACGACGCTGTTTCGCTGCCTGCTGGCTCTCACCGGGTTCGACGGGAACCTGCGGGTGGACGGCGAGCCGGTGACGCCGGGCTGCAAGGACATCCGACGCAAGATCGGCTACGTTCCCCAAGCGGCCCCGCTGTATGACATGACGCTGAGCGAGTTCGTCGCCTTCTTCGCGGGCCTCAGGGGGGTCGGGATCGCAGGGCCTGCCGCCATTCTCGCTGACCTCGGGATGCCTCTGGAACGCACGGGTGCCAAGGCGCTGGCGGAGCTCTCGGGTGGCATGGTCCAGAAGACGCTGCTCGCCCTCGCCCTGGGGAGCGGCTCGCCCCTGCTGCTGCTCGACGAGCCGACCGCGAATCTGGATCCGGGTGCGCGGCGTGATTTCTTCCGCACCCTGAGGGAGCTGGCCTCGGATGCCACGCTCCTCTTCGCCTCGCACAGGCTGGACGAGATCGAGCTCCTCGCGACGCGCGTGCTCGTTCTGCACGAAGGGAGGCTGGCGTTCGATGGCACGCTGAACGGGTTGTGGCGGACCACGGAGGCCAGGCCGAGGTTATGGCTGGGGGTCCCGGATGGCGAGATCGGGAGCGTGACGGCGGCGCTCGAGACATGCCCCAGCGTGTCGGCCCTGCGACCGGACGGGGCGGGCCTCGAGGTGGATGTCGTCGGCGAGACGACGCTGGATGTCCTCCTCACGGTGCGGGAGCAGGGCCTGCCCGTGGTCGAGTTCCGGGCCCGCCCCCCGTCCCTGGAGCATGTCTTGGCCCGACTGCAGACGGATGGTCCGGCGGAGCCGGCTACGGAGGAGCGGGAATGACCCTGCGTCTCCTGGCTCGCGCCGGCGTGCGCGACTCCATGCGGGCCTACTGGTTCTGGCTCAATGCGGCCATCTTCGTCGCGGGTGGGCTGTTGCTGATGCTGTTCGGCCAGGTCGATGTCTTTCTTCTCGGCTACCGGAGCTATGGGCGGGCTCTCGCCGGCCTCATGCAGCTCGCGCTCTTCGTGGTGCCCCTGATGTCGCTCCTCTCATCGGCTGCCGCGATCGCGGGCGCGCGGGAGACCGGTGCGCTCGAGTACCTGCTGGCACAGCCCGTGACCCGCCGGGAGGTCTTCGCCGGGAAATGGCTGGGTGTCGCGGCGGCGGTCGTGGCATCCATCGTCGTGGGATACGGGGCCACCGGCGCCGTTGCCGCGGCGAAGGGGGTTCCGGGGCTGCCGATTGCCGTGCTGCTCCTCTTCACTGTCATCCTTTCCGCCGCGTTCGTCTCGCTGGGGCTGTGGGTCTCCGCGGTCGCCTCCACCCGTGCCAGGGCGACGAGCGTCGTGTTCACGCTTTGGCTCGTCTTCCTTGCTCTGGGAAGCCTCGGCCTGATGTCCGCTTTTGTCCGGTGGGGTCTTCCCGCGAGACTGTTGCAGGTATGGTCGCTGGTCAATCCGATCGAATCGTTCCGCCTGGGCATGATCGCCATGCTGGAGCCGGATGCCAGCCTCCTCGGTCCGGCCGGCGCTGCGCTCATCGGCGCCCTCGGCCGCCAAGGGCTGATCGCGGCCGCCAGCGGAAGCCTCGCCGCATGGGCCCTCCTCGGCTATCTGGCCGGTCGACGAGCGTTCACCGCGGCCGCGTAGCCGGGCTCGCGCCCGGCGGTTGGAAGGCCCGCTGTTCAGGCCACGGCGGGCGCCCGCCTCAGGCACTAGTTTAAAGCAGAAGCAGGTCCATCGAGGGGCCCGGGCGGAGCCCGCCTGTCGGAACTCGGTCGTCGAAGCAATGTCGCTCCGGGGAGGGCGAAATGCTGAACATCCGGAAGATCATCTACGCGACGGACTTTTCGAAGTGCTCGGAAAACGCGTTCCCGGTCGCCGTCCGACTGGCCTCGCTCTACGATGCCGAGCTTCACATGCTGCACGCCATCGTGCTGCACGCCGACGATCCTCATGATCCGGCGCATCATTTCCCGGAACCCGACGAGCTGTACGAGCGCATGCGCGATTCGGCTGCCACCCGGATGGCATCCACGGCAGAGAATGACGAGATGCCCGACCTGAAGGTCGTTCAGGCGCAGGTGAGAGGCATCTCGCCGGCACCGGTCATCCTGGAGTATGCCGAGGAACAGGACATCGATCTCATCGTCATGGGGACCCACGGTCGCCGGGGGCTCCGTCACCTTCTTCTGGGCAGCGTGGCGGAGGAAGTGGTACGACTGTCGGAGTGCCCTGTGGTGACCGTTCACGAGGACGAGTTCTCCGCCGTGGGATTCCAGAACATCCTCGTTCCGATGGACTATTCGGAGAGCTCAGAGGCGGCTCTCGGCCATGCGGCCGAGATCGGGGCGAAGGAGGGGGCGCGGCTGCACCTCCTGCACGTCCTGGAAGTGGGGACCTATCCCGACTTCTACTTCCCCGTGCAGGCCACGCAGATGTTCGACATGCCCGAGCTCAAACGGAAGGCGCTGGAACACCTCGGCAAGCGCGTCGAGGGACTGGGCCCCGCGGTCGAAACGGAGCTGCACGTCGAGCTTGGCCATCCGGCCCAGAACATCGCGGAGTACGCCGAACGCCTGAGCATCGATCTCATCGTGATCGCCAGTCACGGCAGGACGGGTCTGGAGCGAGCGCTGCTGGGGAGCGTGGCGGAGGGGACCGTCCGGCGTGCCAAGTGCGCCGTGCTCACGGTGAAGCCCTTCGGCAAGGACCTGCGTCGTCCCGAATGACCGCACCGGGCGCTCGCCCGGCGCCCGCCGGCATGCCCGGCGGCCGGAGCTGCAACAGACACAATGCAGGGGGGCAGGACAGAGCATGAACTCCTTCGGCGCGCGGCGCGAGCTGCACATCGGTTCCGAAGCCGCGACGATCTACGATCTCGGTGCCCTCGAGCGGGGAGGCTTAGGCGGCGTGAACGAGCTGCCGTACTCGATTCGCCTACTGCTCGAGAACCTGCTGCGCCGGGAGGACGGCCGGAGCGTCACGGCCGCGGACGTCGAGGCCCTGGCCGGCTGGGCGGCCCGGGCTTCCGAACCGCCGGAACGCGAGATCGCTTTCATGCCGGCTCGCGTGCTCCTCCAGGACTTCACCGGCGTGCCGGCCTTCGTCGACCTGGCGGCCATGCGCGACGCGATGGCCGATCTGGGCGGCGATCCGGCGAAGATCAACCCGCTCCTTCCCTCCGAACTGGTCATCGATCACTCGGTCCAGGTGGACTCGTTCGGTACGCGGGCGTCGTTCTCGATCAATGCCGAGAAGGAGTTTGACCGCAATCGCGAGCGATACGCTTTCCTGCGTTGGGGACAAATGGCCTTTGAGGGACTCAAGGTCGTGCCGCCCGACACCGGGATTGTCCACCAGGTGAACCTGGAGTACCTGGCGAGGGTGGTGTTCGATGCCGGTGGACTGGATCCCCGGTCCGCATCGGTCGAGGGAGCGGGAGCGGGTTCCGGTCGCCTCCTCTATCCGGACACCGTGGTGGGCACCGACAGCCACACGACGATGATCAACGGACTCGGCGTGCTCGGCTGGGGCGTCGGCGGCATCGAGGCCGAGGCCGCGATGCTCGGCCAGCCGCTCAGACTTCTCATCCCGCAGGTTGTCGGCTTCAAGCTGCACGGGACGCTTCCCGAGGGGGCAACGGCCACCGACTTGGTGCTCCGCGTCACGGAGTTGCTGCGGGAGAAGGGCGTAGTCGGGAAGTTCGTGGAGTTCTTCGGATCCGGCCTCGCCGGCCTCTCTCTGGCCGACCGTGCCACGATCGGCAACATGTCTCCCGAGTACGGGGCGACCTGCGCGATCTTCCCGGTCGATGACGAGACGCTCGCCTACCTCCGCTTCACGGGCCGCTCGGCCGAGCGGGTCCGGGTCGTGGAGGCCTACATGAAGGAGCAGGGCCTGTTTCACACGGCCGGCAGCCCCGAGGCCGTGTACAGCGACCGCCTGGAGCTCGATCTGGAGACGGTCGAGCCGAGTGTCGCCGGCCCGAAGCTGCCGCAGCAGCGCATCCGGCTCTCCCACGCCCGAACCGCCTTTGCCGAAGCGCTGGAGGGCTTCCTGAGCAACGGAGGACGGAAGGCGGCCTCGAGGGTGGCGGGCCCCGGGAAGTCCGAGCGAAGCGACGCCGAAGGGGCCGCAGTGGCGACCGAGGCACGGCCCAGCGCGTCCGTCGAGATCGAGCTGCCCCCGATCCGGGGCGATGGAGAGGGCGTGTCGGGCTCCCGGACGGAGCGGGTCGAGCTTGGCCATGGCTCCGTGGTCATCGCAGCGATCACGAGCTGCACGAATACGTCGAATCCGTCCGTCATGGTCGCCGCCGGACTGCTTGCCCGGAATGCCGTGGAGCGCGGACTCGCCCGGAAGCCATGGGTGAAGACGAGCCTCGCCCCCGGCTCCAAGGTCGTCACCGAGTATCTGGAAGAGGCGGGCCTGATGCGGGCGTTGGAGGCGCTCGGCTTCAACCTCGTGGGCTACGGGTGCACGACCTGCATAGGCAACAGCGGGCCGCTGCCCGCACCGATCTCCCGGGCGATCCGCGAGCACGACCTCGTGGCCTGTTCCGTCCTGAGCGGCAACCGGAACTTCGAGGGCCGGATTAATCCGGATACGCGCGCCAACTACCTCGCCTCTCCGCCCCTCGTGGTGGCATACGCGCTCGCCGGCCGAATGGACATCGATCTCTACGAGGAGCCGATCGGGCTCGGCCGGGACGGCGAGCCGGTGTTCCTGCGCGACATTTGGCCGAGCCAGCTGGAGGTGCGCGACGCCGTGCGCCAGGCGGTGAAGACGGAGATGTTCGAGGAGCAGTACGCCGACGTGTATGCGGGAGATGAGAACTGGCGGGCTCTTCCCGTCCCGAGCGGCGACCGGTTTGCCTGGGACGAGGGATCCACCTACGTCCGGCAGCCTCCCTTCTTCAGCGGCATGCGACGGGAGAGCTCGCCGCCGGAAAGCATTCGCGGGGCGAGGGCTCTCGCCGTGCTCGGCCACTCGGTGACGACCGACCACATCTCCCCGGCTGGTTCGATCTCCCCGGATTCGCCGGCCGGGCGGTACCTGATCGAGCACGGCGTCGAGCCGACCGAGTTCAACTCCTACGGCTCACGGCGGGGGAACCACGAGGTGATGATGCGTGGTACCTTCGCCAACATTCGACTGCGGAACCGCCTCGTGCCGGGAGTCGAGGGCGGCTATACCGTTCACCTGCCGGACGGGCAGCAGATGTCGATCTACGACGCCGCCATGGCCTATGCCGAGGAGGGCGTGCCGCTCATCGTTCTCGCCGGCCGCGAGTACGGCACGGGCTCCTCGCGCGATTGGGCTGCGAAGGGACCCAGCCTGCTGGGCGTGCGGGCGGTTTTGGCCGAGGGATACGAGCGCATCCACCGCAGCAACCTCATCGGGATGGGCGTGCTGCCGCTGCAGTTTCTCTCGGGCGAGGGGAGGGAAGCGCTCGGCCTGAGTGGCACGGAGCTGTTCGATGTTTTCGGCATCGAGGAGGGCCTGCAGCCCGGTGCCAGGCTGCCAGTCGTTGCCCGGCGGGATGGAGGGGATGAGGTGGCGTTCGAAGCGATCGTCCGGCTCGACACGGCGATGGAGGTCGAATACTACCGAAATGGCGGCATCCTCCAGACCGTCCTGCGTCAGATGCTGGGTTGACGGGCGGTCGGACGCGCCTCCCCCTCGACGCTGAGGCTCCTCTGACCCCGTGAGTGCCCAGACCGTCTTCTGGTTCGCGCTCCTGACGGCGCTCGCCACCGGTCTCGGCGCCGTGCCCTTCCTGTTCGTTCGCCAGATGTCCCTCAAGTGGGTGGGGCTCTCCAACGCGATCGCCGCCGGCCTCATGGGGGCGGCCAGCGCCGGGCTGATTCACGAGGGTTTCGACTACGGCATTGGCAGCACGCTCGCCGGCGTAATGGTCGGGCTCGTGTTCATCGCGCGCAGTCAGCGTGCCCTCGAGGCGCGCCCCGGGCTTTCGCTCGGCAGCCTGAGAGGGGCGGATGCCCAGAAGGCGCTGCTCGTCCTGGCTATCATGACGCTCCACTCGTTCACGGAGGGCATCGGGGTGGGCGTTTCCTTCGCTGGCGGCCGGGCGCTCGGGATCTTCATCACGACGGCGATCGCCGTCCACAACATCCCGGAGGGTCTGGCCATCAGCCTCGTCATGGTGCCGAAGGGCACGCCGGTGTGGCGGGCCGCCGCCTGGAGCGTGTTCTCGAGCCTCCCCCAGCCGTTGCTCGCCGTCCCGGCCTTCCTCTTCGTGGAGGCGTTCGAGCCCTTCCTGCCTGTCGGCCTCGGCTTCGCCGCCGGGGCGATGATCTGGCTCGTGTTCGCGGAGCTCGTCCCGGAGGCTCTCAAGACCGCTTCGCGGGACGCGGTGGCGTTTGCGATCACGATCTCGCTGGTCGCGATGCTCGCCTTCCAGATGGTGCTGCGGGTCTGATGGCATCTTCCGACGGCAGACCGGTTGAGTTCGTCGCGGAGCGGGCCGATCAGGGTGGGCGGTTGCGGCCGATGCCACTGTTCCTCCTCTTACGCCCTCTCGATTCAGGGATGACCGGGACTCACGACTACACCGAAAGCAGAGGATGCCGCGGATGAACCCGATCGAAGTCCACTTGGCGCTCAACCACGTCCCCGTGCTGGCGACGCTGTTCGCCCTCGGGCTCATCGTGTTCGGCTTGGCGGCTCGTCGCGAAGGTTTGCTGCGGGTCGGGCTGGTGTTCCTCGTGCTTTCTGCCGTCGCGACGGTGCCAGTGTCCCTGAGCGGGGAGGAGGCGGAGGAGATCGTGGAGGAGCGCGTCGATGCCCCCGAGACCTTCATTCACGAGCACGAGGAGGCAGCGGAGCCCGCCGTGTGGGGTGCCTACGCCCTGGGCGTACTCGCGCTGTTCGGCCTTGTCGGCTTTCGGGCGCGGGCGCTGCCCGGCTGGTTCACGGGGCTCGTGCTGATCGGGACCCTGGCCGCGGGTGCGCTTCTGCTGAGGGCCGCCAACCTCGGAGGCCAGATCGAGCACCAGGAGCTGCGCGGCGATACACCGGCCCTCGAGGCCCCCGATTCCTAGGCGATCCAGACCGTTTTCACGTTGACGAACTCGAGGATGCCCTCCCGGCCCAGCTCCCGACCGTAACCCGAGTCCTTCACGCCGCCGAACGGCAGGCGCGGGTCGGACGCGACCATCGCGTTGACAAACACCTGTCCGGCCTCGAGCTCCTCGCTGAACCGCTGCTGCTCCTCGGCACCGCGGGTCCACACGGAAGCTCCGAGGCCGTACCTCGTGCTGTTCGCCAGGCGGATGGCGTCGCCGGCGTCCTCGACCGCGAACACGGACGCGACGGGCCCGAACAGCTCTTCCCGATCCGCCGGAGAACCGCTCGGCACATCGGCGAGCACGGTCGGCGGATAGAAGAAGCCGGGTCCGGGGAGGGGCTCTCCACCGACGAGCGGCCTAGCCCCGAGATCGATGGTTTCGCGGACCTGACGATCCAGCTCCGCCCGGATCGATTCACTGGCCAGCGGTCCGATCTGGGTCTCTCGGTCGAGCGGATCGCCCACCCGGAGGGCAGCCATCCGTTCGGTGAAACGGGGAACGAACTCGTCGTATATGTCCCGGGAGACCAGCAGCCGCTTCGCCGCGATGCACGACTGACCGCTATTGATGGTGCGCGACGTGACGGCCGTATCCAGCGCCGCCTCGAGGTCGGCGCTCGGCATCACGATGAGCGGATCGCTGCCCCCCAGCTCGAGCACCGAGCGCTTGATGGCAGAGCCGGCGTGGCTGGCCACGGCACGGCCAGCGGCGACGCTGCCGGTAAGGGAGACGCCGCGAACCCGGTCGTCCGCGATCACCCATTCCAGCTGGTTCGGGGTGGCGAACAGGTTCTGGAACGAGCCCGGCTCGACCCCCGCCTCCCCGATGAGCTCCTCGATCGCCAGGGCGCAGAGGGGGACGCTGGGGGCGTGCTTGAGGATCACCACGTTTCCCGCCATGAGCGTGGGGACCGCGAAGCGGAAGACCTGCCAGAAGGGGAAGTTCCAGGGCATGATGCCGAGGATGATCCCGAGCGGCTCGTGTCGGACGAGGCTGCGGGCCGCTTCCGTCTTCACCTCCCGATCGGAGAGGAATCCCGCGCCGCGTTCGGCATAGTAGCGACAGACGCGGGCACACTTCTCCACCTCGGCCACGGCCTCGGCGATCGGCTTGCCCATCTCCGTCGTGATGAGCCGGCCGAGCTCGTCCGCATCGCGCAGCAGGATCTCGCCCATCCTTTGGAGCTGGGCTGCCCGCTGCGGCAGGGAGGTCACGCGCCGGTGCCCGAAGGCCCGGTGCGCGTCTTCGAGCAGGTCGCGGATCCCTCCATCCTCCATGATCGAAAACGTCTCCAGCACACGGCCGTCCGTGGGCGAGCGGCTCTGGAACACGGACTGTTGGCTCATGGTGACTCCTGATGCGCGCACGAGTTCATCCGGGGGACGGGGGAGGGCGGGTGTCAGGTGGAAGCGACTCGATATCGGTCATATTGTAAAACGCTGCAAAAAAGATGTTTACTCCTATCATGCTAAAGCGTTTTGTGGCAGCGTCCGCTGGTGGGCGGGCTCCGCATGGCCACACGAATACTAGGGTGTCCGCTCCGTCAGGTCATGCCTTGCCCGACGACCCGCGCTAGCTTCATCGGTTCGCGTTGACACCCTGGACGAAAGGAGTCCCGCATGCTGCCTTGTCGCCGTAAAGGAGCGGGGTGACCGCAGGTGGGTGCGGACAGCCGCCCCCCCTGATGGCTGCTCGCAGACGGCTTCGCGGTTTGACGAACGCGTCGGCCATGTGTGTTCTGACGACGGCCGCCGCGGTCGGCGCCGTGGGTTGTAAAGAGGAGCGTCCGGCTTCCGTCGGCATCTCGCCCGAGGCGATGGTGGCGCTGGAGGCGGATGCCGTGCTGCCCGACTCCCTGTCGGCCGGCCGGGCGCACTTCGAGCGCTTCTGCCACGAATGCCATGGGAAGGCCGCAACGGGTTCCGAGAAGGGGCCGCCGCTAGTGCACCGCGTGTACCGTCCAGGCCATCATGCCGATCCGGCGTTCTTTCTCGCCCCCCTACAGGGAGTGCGCGCTCACCATTGGCGATTCGGCGATATGCCGGCGGTGGAAGGCATCACGCGCGACCAGGTCGCTGCGATCGTGGCCTACGTGCGCTGGCTTCAGCGGCAGGCGGGGATCTTCTGAGGTCTCACGGATACAAGCCATGGGAGGCCGGCCTGAGGGCTGCGCCGCGTGCGCAAGTCCGGGGAGCGTAGCGGAGGGAGAAGCCGCGGGGGAGCCTCCGATAAGCCTGCGGCGTATACTCTTTCGGTGCGCGCCACCGGCTCCGAGAATCAGAGGCGTCGGATGAGCCGGCGCAGCACCTCGAGCGCGAGCAGGACGGCGATCTTTCTCAATGGGACCTCCGTTCGGTGGTCAACGGTTGCGGGGGATCCTACGCACGGGGGCAGCAGGCGGTTTCACGGCGGCTCGTCCAGTTGCTCGGAGGGGTGGCAGAACGGCAATGCACCGGTCTTGAAAACCGGCGTCCGCAAGGACATGCGGGTTCGAATCCCGCCCCCTCCGCTAGACGTACAGCATCACCCCTAGGCCCCTCCTGCCCGTTTTGGACCAATTCTGGACCGATGGACCCTTGAAACGCCATTTATAGGTCATCCTCTTCGGTCCCGGTGAGCTGGCCGGAGCGAACTAGCCCCCGCCTTCCCCTGGTTCGTTCTCTCGGTCAGCAGGCCGCCGACAGCCCCCCAAGACCCCCTGGTCAGCCAGGGCTGTGAACCCCCTAGTCGCATATGCGGTGTGAACGTACACTCTTCCCGTGCTCCGTCCCGGCTCCCACGCTCCGGGTTCCGCAACCACAAGGAGTGGGCATGCTCGTGAAGTTCCTCGCGACCTCCGACGATCGAACCCTGGCCATCATCCGGGTCACGGTGGGCCTCGTCATCATCGCTCACGGACTGCAGAAGCTCGTGGGATGGTTCGGCGGCCAAGGCGTCGCGGCAACCATCGAATCGTTCGGTCAGTACTGGGGCTTCCCCCCCGTCGTGACCTTCCTCGTCATCCTCGCCGAGTCGGTGGGTGCCCTCTGTCTCATCCTCGGCCTCGCGACCCGCTTCATGGCAGCCTCGATCGGACTGGTCATGCTGGGGGCGATCCATTACGTGGTGGGCCAGTGGGGGTTCTTCATGAACTGGTACTCCCAGCCCCGGGGAGAGGGATACGAGTTCCATCTTCTCGTGCTCGGCATGGTCATCGCGCTCATCCTCGGCGGTGGTGGAAAGTGGTCGTTGGATCGGCTGCTGATCGCGCGGCTTGATCGATGAGCGCCGGTCCAGCGGCGTGGTCCAATACTGCCGACTAAGAGCAGGTTGTCGCCTTAGTTCGTCGGTTCGCGTCGGATCGGCCGGCCCGGGGCCGCATCGAGAATCAACTCCCCCTGAGCCACCACCGGCTCGCCGTTGACCAGCAGGGTCTGCACGCCAACCGCTGGCTGGTTCGGCTCCTGATACGTTCCGACGTGGCTGATCACCTCGGGATCGAAGACCACGATGTCGGCGTCCATGCCCTCCTGCATGCGTCCCTTCTTCTCCATTTGGGGCACGAAGCCTTCCAGAGTCTGGGCCGGCATCAGGCTCATCTTGCGAAGGGCGTCCTGCATGGAGAGCAGGCCGCGTTCCCCGACATAGGAACGCAGGATCTTGGCAAAGGTCCCGTTCGACCGTGGATGCGAAAACGTCCCCTCCGGCAGCGGCCAGGCGTCTCCCTCGTAATTCTCGACGTCGCCCTGGTCGTCCATGAACATCCAGAACATCTCGTCGGACTCAATCAGTACAGCCGGGTGCAGAACGGACGCGTCGAGCAGGGCGAGATCGTCCTCATTCTCCTCGTCGAGGAAATGCCAGGTGATGAAGGTACCGGGCTTGTTCTGCCGGTAATCCGCCAGTTCCTCCTCGGTCATGCGGCTGGTTCCGAGCTGGAAGTTCTCGGCCGTGGAGCCCATCCGCTCCCGCCATCCGTCTCCCCGGAACATGGCCGCGCCGACGACCGTGCTCGCGGCGCCCCACGGGTAGGCGCCCACCGTGATGTTGATGCCCTGCTCCCGCGCATCATTGACCAGAGGGAGGATGGAGTCGATGTCCTTCAGCGCCGTGCTGTTGATGTGGCACAGATGCATGTGCGCGCCCGTAATCGCCGCGTTGCCGATCAGCTCCTTGACCGCTTCGAACGAGCTCTGCGGCTCCAGGTTGCTGGCGTAGCGCACGTGCGTGAACGTCGCGACATCTCGCTCGGCGGCCAGCTCGGCCAGTGCAAAGTACTCCTTCTGACCGTAGCCCGGCGCATAGCCGGCATTGATCCCGATGCCCAGCCCGCCCTCATCGAGGCCCTGTGCGACCAGATCGAGGATCGCCGCCAGCTTCTCCGGCGTCGCCAGCTCCGTTTCCCAATCGGTGCGGCTCTGCGCATCCTGGAAGTAGGCGGAGGTCGGCTCCGGGTCGGTGCCCGTGAACGTGGCGATGCGCGCGAAGGTCCATGCCGACGACGCGCCGTAGTTGAGGGGGAGGTTTCTCTCTGCCTGAGCCTCATACCAATCCGATATCGGAAGGACGCCCGACTCGAGCTCAAGCATGGTCGTCACGCCCTGCATGGCCTGCATGCGGTAGTCGCCGATGTTCTGCCCATG
>CP070670.1:2249488-2274691 GCA_020351855.1 Gemmatimonadota bacterium | reverse complement strand
AGACACCCGGGCCGGAGGAGCGGCTCGAGAGCGAGATCGGCGCTACGACGGCCGACGTCGGGTAGCGGGGCCAACCGGGGCGGACCGAAGCCTCTACCGTCCGGTCCCGAGGCAGCGGGCCTCGATCCAGGCCACGACGTCGGCCACGACCGCTTCCCATCCGAAGTCGTTGTGCGGCTCGTGGCGGGCACCCTCGTAGATTCTAAGCGTTCTGTCGGAAGAGGACGCTCGCCGGATGACCTCGCGGCTTCCCCGTGGCGCGTTCAGGGGGTCCGCTCCGCCGTGGACCGCGAGCACCGGCAGCGTCAGGCGTCCCAGATCCCGCTTCGTCCGCTCGATGGTCGCGAGCGCCTCCGCGCCCCAGCGCGCCGTCGCCCGCCGGTGAACGAGCGGGTCCGCCTCGTAGGCGCGCCATACCTCGGGATCCCGTGAAAGGGCATCGGCTCCGATGCCCGGGCTGAGCGGCATCCGGGGCAGGATCACGGAGAGGACCCGGGCGAGTGCGATGAGCCACGGGCTGGCGATCCCGACCGGCTCGAGCGGAATCCCGCTGAGGATCAGGCCGTCCAATCCGAACGATCCCGCGTCCTCGCCACCGGAAGCCTCGAGCACGAGATCCAGGGCGATCAGCGCCCCCATGCTGTGGCCGTAGAGGAAGAGAGGAGCGCCTTCCGAGCCGCCGCGGACCTCCGCCAGCACGGCGCCCAGGTCACCCCGATACTGCCCCCAGCGACGCACGTGACCCCGCTGCCCGGGTGACCGGCCGTGACCGCGGTGGTCCGGCGCCGTGACGGCCAGGCCGGATTCCACGAGCGCGGCAACCAGTCGGCCGTAGCGGCCGCCGTGCTCGCCCAGGCCATGCGCGAGCACGACCTGCGCGCGGGCCGGCGCGGCCGGCCCCCATCTCTGATGGTAAAGCTCCACGCCATCGGGGCTGGTGAAGCCGCCCTCCTCGTGCCATGAGGTGTGCGTCCGCGCGTCCACTCAATCCGCCTCGAGCACGATCTTCCCGACGTTGAGGTTCTCCTCCATGTAGCGATGCGCCGCCGCCGCCTCGGCGAGCGGATAGCAGCGATCGAGGACGGGCCCGATCTCCCCCCGCTCCAGCGGAGGCAGGAGGTCGGTGCGAACGCGCTCGGTGAGCGACGCCTTCTCGGCCAGGGAGCGGGATCGCAGAACGGTGCCGATGACGCGCGCCCTCCGCGTCATGAGCACCCCCAGCTCGAGCTCCACCCGCGAGCCGCCGAGCAGTCCGATGACGACCAGCCGCCCGCACGTCGCCAAGCTCCTCAGGTTGTCGTGCCAATAGGATGCGCCCACGCCGTCCAGGATCACGTCGGCGCCCTTCCCTCCCGTCCGCTCCAGCACGAGGTCGGCGAAGCCCCCCCGGTTGTAGTCGATCCCGACATCCAGCGGCAGCCCCGCTCGGGCGATCGCCTCGAGCTTCGGACGGGATGCCGTCCCGATGATGAGGGAGCAGGCGGCAAGACGAGCCAGCTGCAGCGCCGCCGTACCGACGCCCCCGCCTGCGGCGTGCACGAGCACCCGCTCTCCGGCCTTCAGCTCCGCCTGCAGGAAGGCGTCGTGTGCCGTATAGAACACCTCCGGGAACGCCGCCGCCTCGGCGAAGGAGAGCCGCTCGGGGATCGGCAGCAGCAGCGCCGCGGGGACCACGGCCCGCTCCGCGTAGCCCCCGCCCGGAAGCAGGGCCATGACCCGCTCGCCCTCCGCCACCCCCCGCACGCCGGGACCCAGCCGCTCCACTTCTCCGGCCACCTCCAGACCGGGGACATCCTGCAGTGCGTCGGCGGGCGCGGGGTAAAGACCTCGCCGCTGCAGGAGATCGGCCCGGTTTACGCCGGCTGCCCGGACGCGCAGCACAACCTCTCCCGGACCTGGGGGAGGGAGCTCAAGCGGCTGCAGCTCGAGCACGGCCGGGCCTCCGGGCTCCGTGATCCGCACGGCCCGGATCGCAAGCGGGGCCGCTTCGTCAGCCATCGCCCCGCGCCCGGCCGCCGATCCCCGGATAGATTGGTCCGATGGCGGACGGCGGGTTGCCGGGGATCGGCAGGTTGCCGTCGTCCTCCATGGCCGAGCCCCGAGAAGGAAGTCCATGGTCTACCGCGTGGCGGCCGACGCGACCGTACTCGCTCACCTCGTCTTCGTGCTCTTCGTCGTGCTCGGAGGCCTTCTCGTCCTTCGGAGGCCGGCGCTCGCCTGGCTCCATCTCCCGGTCGCGCTGTACGGGGCGGCGATCGAGCTCATCGGGTGGGTGTGCCCGCTCACGCCCCTGGAAAACCACTTCCGAAGGCTGGCCGGGAGCGCGGGTTACGAAGGAGGGTTCATCGATCATTACGCCGGGCTTCTCCTGTATCCGGCCAACTGGCACGCGATCAAGGGATATCTGGCGGCCGCGGTCGTGTTGATCAACCTCGCGGTGTACGCCATCGTCCTTTGGAGGCTTCGCCGCAAACGGGCGGCCGACGGCCGGCGTGCCGGCTGAGAGGCGGCGGCCCGACGCCGCCGAGCCCCGGTCGCGGACCCGTGCCCCCGCTCAGCCCTGAGCGGGGGCCGAGCCCTCCGCCGAATCCGAGGTCCGCAGTCCTCCCACCAGCTCGGAGACCGCCTCTACGCCCTCGCTCTCCAGGAACGCCGCGATCCCCTGCTGGACGGTGACCGCGGCGGCCGGATCCACGAACGAGGAGGTGCCGATCTGCACGAGCGTGGCGCCGGCGAGGATGTACTGGAGGGCATCATCGGCCGAGCGGATCCCGCCGATCCCGATCACCGGGATCGAACAGCTCCGGGCGGCCCGCCAGGTGAGGTAGACGCCCATGGGCAGGATGGCCGGGCCGCTGATCCCGCCCGACACGTTGCCGATGACGGGACGCCGACGACGGATGTCGATCAGCATGCCCGGGAAGGTGTTGATGGTGCTCAGGCCGTCCGCCCCGTTCTCCTCGCAGATCCGGGCGTACACGCCGATGTCGGGCACGTTCGGCGTCAGCTTGACGATCAGCGGCCGCTCGCTCTCCCGCCGGAGGCGCGCGACCAGCTCGCCCAGCGCGGCCTCGTCGGTGCCGAACAGCGTTCCGCCCCTCACGTTCGGGCAGGAGACGTTGATCTCGTACCCGAGGAAGCCTTCCTCCTCGTCCAGGCCCGCCACGACGGCCGCGTACTCGTCGGTCGTCCGTCCGATGACGTTCACGAGGACCTTCGCGCGGGCCAGGTTCTCCCTCAGCCAGGGGAGCTTCTCCTCGATGAAGGCGTCCAGGCCCACGTTCTCCAGGCCGATCGCGTTGATCATCCCGCCGGGCGTCTCCGCCACCCGGTGCGGCGGATTCCCGGTGCGCGGCTCCACGCTCACCGCCTTGGTGACGAGGCCCCCGAGCTCGTCGAGCGGAATCAGGCCGGCGTACTCCCTCCCGTAGCCGCAGGTGCCCGAGGCAAGCAGAACGGGGGTCTGGAACTCCGTCCCGAAGACGGACTGGCTCAGCCCGGAGACCACGAGAGGTCGCTCGCGTCGAATACCGGCCCTTCCGTGCAGGCCTTGAGCCAGCGGCCGTCCGCGCTGCGGACGACGCAGCCCTGACAGGTGCCGACCCCGCACCCCATGTGCTCCTCGACGGAGACCTGCAGCTCGAAGCCCTCCCGGGCCGCCCGTCCCGCCAGAGCCCGCAGCATGGCGGTGGGCCCGCATCCCAGAACCGTCACGGGCCCGCTCGCGTCCAGCCCGTCCGTCACCCGTCCGTGACGTCCGAGGGTCCCGTCCTCCGTCCAGATCTGCGGCGGCGCGTCGGTGAGCTGCTCGATGAGGACCGGATCGAAGACGCGCTCCGCCGACAGCTCGCCGTACAGCAGCTCGACCGCGAGCCCCTGCCGGCGGGCCTCTCCCGCCAGGATGAGAAACGGAGCCAGGCCGACGCCTCCCGCGACGCACACGACCCGGCGGGCCGCCTCGAGCCGGAACGGCCTGCCCAGGGGGCCGAGGAGAAGCGCCCGCTCCCCGGGTCGGAGCGCGGCCAGCGCCGCGCTGCCGGCACCGAAGCGCCGGACCAGCAGGCCGATCCGCCCGTCGGGCGATCGCCAGCCGACGCTGAACGGACGGGGCAGGAAGGGCGGCGCCAGGTGCTCGAGGCCGAACCCGATCATCACGAACTGTCCCCACGCGACCCGGCGGGCGATCTCGGGGCTCTCGAGCTCGAGCCACCAGGTGTCCGCCGCCACCCGACGGTTCGACACGACGGGGGCGCGATGGCGAACGGGCGCCGGGCTCTCGCCCACTCGGGGCTCGAGGTCGGCCTGCACCTCCCGGGCTCAGCGCGCTCCGGCGGCATGGAGCCGCGGGGCGTAGTCGTCGCGATAGGCGGCGATCGCCTGCACGATCGCCTGGGCCACGCGCTGCTGTCCGGCCTCGCTTCGCAGGAGCTTCTCCTCCTGCTCGTTGGACAGGAAGCCGATCTCCACCAGGATCGAGGGCATGCTGCTGGTGGATCCGACCAGCACCCAGAACACGTTCTGTTTGACGCCCCGGTCCGGCGTCCGGAGAACCGTCCGCAGGGCGTTCTGCACGTGGCCGCCGAGGCTGCTGGACTCGCGCTGAAAGCTGGTGAGGTTCAGTCGGGCGAGGATGAACTGGAGATCCTCCGGGCGAGGCGCCTCTCCCTCCTCCTCGTACTGAACGGCGCTGTTCTCCCGCATCGCCACCTCGCGCGAGAGCTCCGTCCGGGCCTCGCCGAGGAAGTAGGTCTCGAACCCCTGCGCCTTTCGGTCCTTCGATGCGTTGGCGTGGATCGACACGAACAGGTCGGCCTGCTGCGCCACGGCGAGCTGCGAGCGGCGCTGCAGCGGAATGAGGACGTCACGGTCGCGGGTCAGCATCGGGTCGATGCCCTCCATGGCTCCCAGCTTCGCGTGCACCAGCTTGGCGATCGTCAGAACGACGTCCTTCTCGCGCGTCCCGCGCCGACCGATCGTCCCCGGGTCGCGTCCGCCGTGACCCGGGTCGATCACGACCCGGAGGGCCCGCGCGGGGCCCGGCGTCGCCGGCGAGGCAGCCGCCGTCCCGTCCCGTGGGCCCGGCTCGGCCATCGCCACCCGCCGCTCGGCCGGGCCGCTGATCAGGGCAGCGGGGATCCAGTACGTCCCATCCGCGTGATAGGGCGGGTTCGGAAGCTGGCCCACCGTCCGTCCCAGCCGGTAAAACGGAGACCCGACGTACAGCTCGAGCATCGCACCGCCGGCCATGGCCGTCACCACGCCGGCCCGGCCCCGCACATCGGCGAGCCCGGTCCGCCCCAGGTCGTCCAGCGAGACCGCCGGGTACCCGAATCGGCGATCCGTCTCGAACGCCGCGATCTCGGCCGACGTGAGGGAGATCCCGGCCCCGAGGTCCTGGCCCGACGCCGGGATCGCCGCCCCGAGTGCCAGCGCTACGAAGAGCAGGATGAGACATTGCCCGATCCGGCCCGGCACCGCCCGCCGCTCGCTCACCGTTGCCGGCTCGCCTGTCTCACGGCCCGATCCATCTCGCGTCTCGCGACCTCCCGTTTCAGCGTCTCGCGCCGATCGTGGACCCGCTTCCCGCGG
Organism: Gemmatimonadota bacterium; assembly: GCA_020351855.1. GTDB lineage: Bacteria > Gemmatimonadota > Gemmatimonadetes > Palauibacterales > Palauibacteraceae. The sequence goes on along the minus strand of CP070670.1, from coordinate 2,269,102 downwards.
GCCAGCGCCAGGGTGACCTTGGCGAGGCCGCGGGGAGTGAAGTACAGATCGAGCGGGACGAGGGTCAGGCCCCTCTCCGCCGTCTTCGACGCCAGCTTCACGACCTGTCGGCGCTGGAGGAGCAGCTTCCGTCGACGTATCGGGTCCGGCGGATCGATCGTCGAGGCCGCGTACGGCGTGATGTGGAGGTTGTAGAGCCAGACCTCCCCGCCCTCGACCCGGGCGTACGGGTCCGCGAAGCTGGCCTTGCCTTCCCGCAGGGACTTCACCTCCGCCCCCCGAAGCGCGATGCCCGCCTCGAACTGCTCGAGGATCTCGTAGTCGTGCCGCGCCTTCTTGTTGCGGATGACGACCCGCCGCTTCTCCTCCGTTCCCCGCACACGACCTCCTAGCCTTTCCCTCGGGTCGTCCCCGTGCCGCTACGGACCGGCTAAAGCTAGTCGCGCTCGCGCTTCGGGCAAATTCGCCCGGCTAGCCAAAGAACTCCCGTTGCCTGCGGAGCTTCCGCCGGACCTCGTAGACCTGGGCCACCTCACCACCCAGGACGAAGAGGATCGACGCGTAGTAGGTGGCGATCACCAGCACGACCAGGGTGGCGAAGGCGAAAAAGACCGCAGAGTAATCCGCGTAGTTCGACACCCACCAGCTGAACCCCATCTTGAGCAGCTCGAAGGTGGCCGCCGCGAACAGCGCCGCGATGACCGCCGTTCGCCACGGCAGACGTCGGGCCGGCACGTACTTGTAGATGAGGAGGAACATCACGAAGACGAACATGAAGGCCGTGAGAAAGGCGAAGATCCGCTGCGGCGACCCGGCGCGCAGCCCCACCTCCGCCAGGAACCGGATCCCGCGGTCGCCGAGCACGTTCATGGTGGAGCTCACGGCGATGTTGATCGACAGCAGCATGGTGCTGACGACGACCATCTGCATGTCGTCGATCTTCCCCCGCACGATCCCCCGCGTGTCCTGCAGGTCGAACACCTGGTTGAGGGCCGTGCGCAGCGCGCCGAACAGCCGAGTGGAGAACCAGACGAACAGGATGCCGCCGATCAGGCCGATCGATCCGGCGCTGGATATGATCTGGTTGATGGAGTCACGCACCGTCTCGATGACGGTCGGGCTCGACACCGGGAGGATGCGCCACAGGGCGAGAAGCACCTCGTTCTCCGCGGCAGCGGGCCCGACGTAGGGCCCCAGCACGAGGCTGGCGACGAAGACGAGGAGCAGCAGGTACGGGATGGCCGCGAGGAGCGAGCCGAAGGCCAGCCCGGAGGCGAGGAAGAAGATGTTGTCGTCACCGGCACGGTGGTACACGTCGGCCACGAAGTGACCGAAGCGCTTCGCCAGACCGCCGGCTCGACCGCTCACCCGACCGGAACAAAAAGCCCCCGCGGGCCGGTCGCGTTCCGACGACCGGCTCCCGGGAGCAGCCTAGGCGAAACGCCGGCCGGCGCGCTCAGCTATCGGGCTCGGCGCCCGCCTTGGACCTCTCGAGCGCGACGCGCTCCATCTCCGCCTTGTAGCTGGCTTTCGACTCCGCGACACGGCGCTCCAGGTCATCGCGCGTCTTGTGTGCGGCCTCGCGGCCAGCCTTCAGCGCCTCCTCCGCCTGGCGCTTCCGCTCGCCGAGCTCTTCCTTGGCGGTCTCGAGTCGGGTCCCGACATCCTCGCGGACCCGATCGTAGGTCTCCTCGGCGGACTCTCTCAGCTCCGCCAGCTTCTCCTCGGCTCCCTGCCGGAGCCGGCGGGCACCTTCCTTGAGCTCGCGCTGCGTCTCCTCGCCGGACTTCGGCGCGTACAGCAGCGCCAGCACGGCGCCCGTGGCCAGCCCCCACAGGAAGGGGCCGATGCTGCCCCCTCTCTCGATCACGATCTGTGGCATGTCACTCTCTCTGGACATCTTGACGCTCCCTACCGTCTGCGCCGCGGCGTCGTCCTCGCCCGAAGGTCTTGCGGCCGAACCCTTCACGGAGGACCGGGCGGGCCGGCCTCACACCGGGGCCGGCGACCTGCCGGAATCTACGGGAATCGCCCGCGGCTTACAACGAAGCGCGACCTGCCGGCAGCCTCAGTGATCCCCCGATTCGACGACCCGGCGGTACGCCGCCGGGTCCCAGGCAGGGCGATCGTCCGCGTTGGCCACCTCGATCCCGATCAGATAAACGAGCCGGACGATCCGTGCCGCCTTCTCCGCCTTGATCTTGTCGGGCTCGTCCGACGGCCGGTGGTAGTCGGGGTGCACGCCGTTGAAGAAGAAGAGGATCGGCACCCCCTTCCGGGCGAAGTGGTAATGGTCGGAGCGGAAGTAGAAGCGCTCCTCAGGCCACAGATCATCGATCACGGCCAAGCCGAGCTCGGGGTGATCCGAGGCAACCCGCTCGGCCAGCGCGCCCAGGGTGGATTCTCCCTTGCCGATGACGACGATCGTATCCTCCCAGTTGCGACCGATCATGTCCATGTTCACGGTCGCCACGGTCCGGTCGAGTGGAAACAGGGGGTGCTCGCTGTACCACTCCGAGCCGAGCAGCCCCTTCTCCTCTCCGCTCACGGTCATGAAGACGAGCGACCGTCGCGGACGGGGACCGCTCGCGAAAGCCTGGGCGAGCTCGACAATCCCGGCCGTGCCGGAGGCATCGTCATCGGCCCCGTTGTAGATCGAATCCCCTTCCACGGGCCGACCCACGCCGACGTGGTCCATGTGGGCCGTGAACACGACATACTCGTCGCGCAGGGCAGGATCCGAGCCCTCCAGCCAGCCCACCACGTTCATGGCGCTGTCGACACGGACCGTCGCGCTGCTTCGGAGATCGGCCGTCCAGCCCGCGGGCACCTCGCCGTGCTCGACCGACCGCCGCAGGGCTCCAGGCAGAGAGGCGAGAGGCACGATGGCGGCAGGCACGTCCAGCGTCTCCGGCCGGCCCAGCGTGAGCCGATCGGACTCGAAGAACAACCGCACGCCGCTCAGGTAGCGATCCGGCGCGTCCAGCGCGATGAGCGCCCCCACCGGTCCACCGGCCAACATGCCCCGCAGCTCGCCGAGCCGCTCGCCCAGGTTCTGGGCCGTCGCCCTGAGCACCAACACCGAGCCCGCCTCGGCGCGGCCCTCGGCTTCGGGGATCGCGAGCGGGCCCGAGGCCCGGACGGCCTCGCCCACCGGGAGGGATAGGTATTCGCTGCTCGGGTCCAGCTGATACATGCTGCCACCCTGCCGGAGGACCAGCGATTGGCCCGACCGGCTGCCGGGCCCCACGCGCGTGAGCGGATACCACTGGAGAAAGTCCGTCCCGAGAGCCGGCTTGACGCCGAAGGCCCCGAACTCGCCGGCGATGTAGCGGGCGGTCTTCTCGAGGCCGGGGCTCGGCGTGTCGCGCCCCCCCCTGGAGTCGTGGGCCAGGATCCCGATCCGGCGTTGCATGTCGACCGCCGTGATCGTCGCCGCGCGGTCGGCCACGCCGCCGACCTCGGGGGGCGCTTGGGCGGCCAGTCGGGCGGCGAAGGCGGGCGTCAGCGTCACGGCGACCGCGACGGGCAGCATGCGTATCGTGGGCATCGATTCCCTCGTGTGCGGGTCGGCGGCTCGGGGCGGGATCGGCACGGCCCGAAGGCTCCGCCGGCCCGTGTCCGGTCCGCGATCGATCGTTCGCTCGGATCGTCCGCGCTGCGTACCCGGCAGGTCGGGCGGAGTGCCGGTGCGCACCCCGCGGCAACACAGGTGTAAGCCTCTGCCGACCGCGCGAGCACGGAGAGGGGGATGGGCGCGACAGGAAGAGGAAACCCGATTCTTCAGGCCTTCGGGCCCCGCCTTCGAGCAGCGGGGCTGCGGGACCAGCTCGCCGCGGGGAGACCGCAACGCCTCGCCGCCCTGCCGGGCGGCTCGCGGGCCGCCCTCGCCGCCTCGCTGCTCGATCTGGATGCCGCGGCCATCGTCGTCGTGGCGGACACGCCGGGAACGGCCGAGGCCGTGCACGCGGATCTCGAGTTCCTCCTCGGCACCGCCGGAGCCCGCTACTTCCCGCAGCGGGAAACCCTACCCTACGAGGATGCCGATCCGCACGTCGAGATCGCCGGTCAGCGGGTCGACGCTCTGGCGGCCCTGCTGGGCGGCCGTTCGCGCCTGCTCGTAACGACGGCGCGCGGGCTCGCGGAGCGCTCCCCCATCCCCGCATCGCCCGAGGGCTTCTTCTTCCCCCTCCGCCTGGGCGGGGAGGTCCCGCACTCGGACCTCACGGACCGGCTGGCAGGCATGGGGTTCGAGCGCGTGCACACGGTCCAGGAGCTCGGAGAGTTCGCGGTGCGGGGAGGGATCGTCGACCTTTTCCCGTTCGGCCAGGAACTGCCCGTCCGCATCGAGCTGTGGGGCGACGAGATCGCGTCGCTCCGTGCCTTCGATCTCCTCTCGCAGCGCTCCGTTGCCGAGCTGGAGGCGATCGAGGTTCTCCCGGTCGACCTGACGGGGAACGGAGAGTCGGCCTCCGCGCGGCGCCTCGCCCTTCTCGAGCTGCTTCCAGACTCCGCGATCCTGCTCGAGCTCAGCCCGGAGGACACGCTCGATCGAATGGAGCGGCTCTGGAAGGAGACGGTGAGCGGCCGCGAAGGCGCGGACCCCGACGCTTTGGAGCCCCCGGATCTCGTTCTGCCCCCGGACCTCGCCGCCAGGATCCTGGACAGGCACCGGCGCCTCGGCATCTACCCGGACGCAGCGGATCAGGCCCTCACCGTCGAGCCACCCCCGGCGATCGACCGGGACATGAACCGTCTGGTGGACACCATTGCGAGCGCGCAGGCCGCGGGTGAGCGGGTCTTCATCCTGTGCGACAACGACGGCCAGCTCGAGCGGCTCGAGCAGATTCTCGAGGAGCGGGCGGGCCGGCAGGTGGCCCGCCATCCTGCCCTGGCCATCGGCTCGCTCAGCGGAGGCTTCCGGCTGCCCGACCGACCGGGCGGCGCAACTCCGCTGCTCGTCCTCACGGACCACGAGATCTTCCGGCGCTCCCACTGGCTGCGGCGCAGCAGCCGATACCGCGGAGTGGCGACGCTCGATTCGATCGCCTCGATCGGCCCGGGCGACTACGTCGTCCATCTGGATCACGGGATCGGCCGCTATATGGGGCTGGAACGGGTTGAGGTCGGCGGTGAGGCGATCGAAACCCTCAAGATCCAGTACGCCGATGGCGAGGTCCTCCGAGTTCCCCACTACCGGCTGGATCTCCTGGAACGCTGGACCGCGGCCGACGGGGACGAGCAGACGCGGCCCCCTCAGGTCCACAAGCTCGGCGGGAAGCGGTGGAAGCAGCTCAAACGGCGAACGCTGGAGCAGATCCAGCGCATGGCGGCGGAGCTGGTGGAGCTGTACGCCCACCGCTCGGTCGTGACCGGATACGCCTTCTCGCCCGACACGAGCTGGCAGCGCGAGATGGAGTCCGCCTTCCTGTACGAGGAGACCCCCGATCAGCTCAGCGCCTGGGAAGACGTGCGACGGGACATGGAGGAGCCGCGGCCCATGGAGCGGCTGGTCTGCGGGGACGTCGGCTTCGGCAAGACGGAGATCGCGATGCGCGCGGCCTTCAAGTCCATGCAGGACGGGAAGCAGGTCGCCGTCCTCGCGCCGACGACCGTGCTGGCGGAGCAGCACCTGCACACGTTCCGGGAGCGGCTGGCAGGCTTCCCGGTGCGGGTCGAGGCGCTCTCACGATTCCGCTCCCGGGCCGAGCAGCAGGACGTCCTCGACGGGATCGCATCGGGCACTGTCGATGTCGTGGTCGGCACGCACCGGCTTCTCTCGCCCGATGTCCGATTCCACGACATCGGGCTCCTGGTGATCGACGAGGAACAGCGGTTCGGCGTGCGTCACAAGGAGCGGATCAAGGACCTCAAGCGCTCGATCGACGTGCTCACGCTGACGGCCACGCCCATCCCGCGCACCCTGCAGATGTCGCTCGGCAGGTTGCGGGATCTCTCGCTCATCGAGACGCCGCCGCGTGACCGCATGCCAATCATCACGCACGTCCTCCCATGGCACGACGGGATCATTCAGGAGGCGATGCGACGGGAGCTGGACCGCGGAGGGCAGGTCTTCTTCGTCCACAACCGGGTCGAGACGATCGAGGCACTCGCCGCGCGCGTGCGGCGGCTCGTCCCGGATGCCGAGGTCGCCATCGGGCACGGTCAGATGCCGGAGTCGGAACTCGAGGAGGCGATGCGCTCCCTGATGGCGGGGCATATCGATGTGCTCGTCTGCACCTCGATCATCGAGAACGGCCTGGACGTCCCCCGCGCCAACACGATGATCGTCCACCAGGCGGACCGCTTCGGCCTCGCCCAGCTTTACCAGCTCCGCGGGCGCGTCGGCCGGTCGCACCATCGGGCGTACTGCTACCTGATCGTGCCCCATAACGTCACCCCGGAAGCCGAGCGGCGGCTGCGCGTCCTCGAGCACCACACCGAGCTCGGATCCGGATACCGAGTGGCGCTGCGGGATCTTCAGCTCCGTGGCGCCGGTAATCTCCTGGGCACGGACCAATCGGGCTTCGCCCAGGCGGTGGGCCTCGATGTGTACCAGCGCCTTCTCCAGGACACCGTGCGTCGACTACAGGGCGAGGGCTCCGAGGAGGAGACGGCGGTGACGCAGGTGGCGGTGGAGGGCGAGACCTACCTGCCGGACGAGTACATCCTCGACGACGAGCAGAAGATGCACCTGTACCGGCGCATTTCGCGCATCGAGACCCTCGAAGAGGTGGAGGAGCTCCGGTCCGAGCTGCAGGACCGGTTCGGAGCACTCCCCGGGGCCGCCGCTCGGCTGCTCGCGTCGATCCGGCTCAAGCTGGTGGCACGCCGGCTGGGGGTGGAGTGGGTGCGGGTGGGCCAGAGCTCGGCACGCATTGTCTTCCGGGACGAGGCCGTGCCGCGGCTTGCGCTGCTGAGCGATGCGTTCGCCGACCGCCAACTGCGCGTTGAAGTGCGCCGGCCCCAACCCTTATCCTTGGTCCTCCGCCGGGGCGGAGCCGAGCCGCTGCTTGACACGCTGATCGATGTGCTCACGTTGCTCGCGGCTCCCGAATCGAAAACCCTCCTCACCGCGTGAACGGATGATGCTCGAAGGAACGAACCGCTGGAGCGTAGGTCCGACCGGCTCGCGGCCAGCGAACGGCCGGCGATCATTGACTAGCTCGCGGCCAGCGAACGGCCGGCGGCCATTGACTAGCTCGCGGCCAGCGAACGGCCGGCGGCCATCCAACGGCTGGCGGGTCCAGGAGCTCCCGCACATCCCCTCCGGATGGCGTGGGACGGTCCTCGGCGCCCTGCTGCTCACAGCCGTCGCGTGCGGAGGCGGTCCGCCACCCGAGACGGCGCCCGCCGGAAGGACCGGCGAGCCGGAGGCCACGGCGGCTGTCCCCACGGAGGGGGCCGAGCCTCCCGCCACCCTGCCCGACGCTCCCGCCGGCGTGCCCGAGACTCCCGCCGCCATGCCCGCAGGTCCCGCCCGAACCGCAGACGGCGTGCCGACGGACGCGGCGGCAGCCGAGCAGGCGCCGGGCTTTCGCCTGCCCCTCGGCGGGGCGGCCGAGCCCCTGGCGGCCGGTCTGCCGGCAGGTCCGGACTCGCTGGAACTCATCGACCGGGTCGTCGCGATCGTCGGAGACACGGCCGTCCTGATGAGCGAGGTGCGCGAGACGATCTTCCAGCTCCGGGCGCAGGGACTCGAGATGCCGACCGATCCGGCCGGCGTGGATTCGCTGGCCTACGCCACGCTGGAAAGCATGGTCGAGGAGCTGATGATCGTGAAGCAGGCCGAGTTCGCCGGCATCGAGGTCACGGAGGACGAGCTGGACGACGAGGTGCAGCGACGGTTCGATGCGATCCGCTCGCGCTTCAGCTCGGACGAGGAGATGCTGCAGCGCGTAGAGCAGTCCGGCCAGAACATGTTCCAGTTCCGCCGCATGCTCCGGTCGCAGGCGCGCAAGGACATGCTCGGTCAGCGGTACGTGGGCAGCCGGATGGGATCGATGAGCTCCGTCAGGGTCTCCGAGCAGGAGATCGTGGACGAGTTCAACGCGCGGGCGGCCGGCGCCGTGCGGCCGGCGACGCTCGACATGGTGCAGGTGGTGATCGATCCCAAGCCGAGCGAGGCGGCCCGCGACAGCGCCCTGGAGGAGGCCCGCGCCGCGCTCGAGGAGGTCCGATCCGGAGAGGACTTCGAGGTGGCGGCCCGCCGATACTCCGACGACCAGGGCACCCGGGCCGACGGTGGCGACCTCGGCTGGATCCGGCGGAGCGAGGTCGTGCCCGCCTTCGGGGACGCCGCCTGGGCCGTTCGCACGGGCATCGCGATCGGCCCGGTGGAGAGCCGCTTCGGTTTCCACATCATCAAGGTGGAGAACGTCCGGGGTGGAGAGCGGCACGTCCGCCACATCCTGATTCAGCCGGACATTGCGCCCACGCAGGTCGAGGAGGCCCGCGAACTCTCCGCGGCGGTGGCCGACAGCATCCGGGAGGGAGCGGATCCCACGGTCATGGCGGAGCGTTACAGCGCGGACCCCAAGGACTCGCGGATCGACAACGCTCGGGTGGACCGGATCGGCGGCGCGATGGGTCCGGCCTTCGCGGACGCGCTCCGCAACGTGCAGACAGGGGATGTCGTGGGGCCGTTCGAGATTCCCGGAAACGGGCCGCATCCCTCGTTCATCGTCATCTCGGTCACGCGATTCCGGCCGCAGGGGGAGTACGTCCTGGACGAAGTGCGGGACCAGATCCGCGACCAGCTTCAGCAGAAGAAGCAGTACGAGGCCCTGGTGGACCAGCTGAAGCAAGAGGTCTACGTCCGGATCCTCATCTGACGGCCGGTTCCGTCGTACGCGAGCGTTCGAGAAGACCTTGCCCGCGCAGCCGATCCGGATCGGGATCACGCTGGGAGACCCGCGCGGCATCGGCCTCGAGGTCGTGCGAGCCGCCCTCTCGGATCGGCACTTCTGCGAGGCCGTCTCTTTCACCGTCTTCGGTTGGGAGGGTGCGCTAGCGGGGACCCTGAGCGGAGGCGATCGGGTCCGGCTCGAGGCCGTGGGGCGGCTACCCGACCCGTCGCGGATCGGCGATCGGTCGGCCGGAGAGGTGGCCGGGCGCGCGATCGAGCGCGGGATCGCGGCAGCGCTCGCGGGTGACATCGACGGCCTCGTCACCGCTCCGATATCCAAGGCGGCGCTCGGGGCCGCCGGCTACCCCTTCCCGGGGCATACGGAGTTCCTGCGGGACCGAACGGAAACGGCCGAAGTGACGATGATGATGGCGGCGGAAAGCACCCCCCTGGGCGGCCCCCTTCGGATGGCCCTTCTCACCGCGCACATCCCGCTCCGGGAAGTGCCGAGGGCCCTCACGCCCGAGCTCGTACGACGGCGCTCGCGGATCGCCGAACGGGCGCTCCGCGAGTGGTGGGGGATCGCGAGGCCGCGCCTCGCGTTCGGAGGCGTGAACCCGCATGCGTCGGAGGACGGCCGCTTCGGCGATGAGGAAGAACGTCTCATCGCGCCCGCCGTGGAGCAGCTCAAGGCGGAAGGTATCGATGTGGCGGGAATCTTCCCGGCGGACACGGTGTTCGGAAGGTGCATCGCGGGCAAAGTGGATGCCGTCGTGCTACCCTATCATGACGTGGGGCTCGCGGTCATCAAGACGCTGGCCCGCGACACGGGCGTGAACGTGACGGCGGGCCTGCCGTTCCCGCGCACGTCTCCCGACCACGGCACGGCTTTCGACATCGCGGGAAGAGGTCTGGCCGACCCGGGGTCGATGAAGGCGGCGATCGAGCTGTGCGCCCGGTTCGCCGAGCGAGCCGCGCCGGCCGCGTCCTGGAGATAGCGGATTGATTCGGTTCCGGAACGTCACGAAGCATTACCCCCGCAGCGGGAACGCGCTGGAGGATATCTCCTTTCACATCCGGAAGGGGGAGTTCGCCTTTCTCATCGGCCCGTCCGGGGCCGGGAAGACCACCGCGCTCCGCCTCGTCCACATGGAGACCGCCCCGACAGGGGGCGAGGTGACGGTCTCCCGCTACTCTTCCAGCCGCATCCGGCGTCGCGAGATCCCTCAACTCCGCCGGCGCGTCGGTTTCGTCTTTCAGGATTTCCGGCTGCTCGAGCGCCTGACGGCGGCGGAGAACATCGCCTTCGCTCTGCAGGCGACCGGCGCCCCCCGGGCGGAGATCCGGCCCAAGGTCATGCGTCTCCTGGGGCACGTCGGTCTCGCGTCGCGAGCGAAGGCATACCCCGGCGAGCTCTCGGGAGGCGAGCGCCAGCGGGTGGCGATCGCGCGGGCGCTGGCCACCGACCCGCTCGTGCTTCTGGCGGACGAACCCACCGGCAATCTGGACGAGCGGGCCTCTATCGGCGTCTTCGAGCTGTTTCGCCAGCTGAACGCCTTGGGGACGGCGGTGATCCTCGCCACACACGACACGACGCTGCTCCGCCGCTCGCCGGAGACCCGCGTGCTGGAGCTGGAGAGCGGCCGCCTGGTCTACGACTCCGCCTCGGACGCCGCCGCCCGGCCCGCGCGGCCGAGCGCCGGCGCCTCCCCGATCTTCGAGTTCGTGGCCGATGCGGCGGATGCGCCCGGCCGGAGCGAGACGCGTCAGGCGGGCCCCGAGGGACCCGGAGGCTCGGCGCCATGAGGCCTTTTCGAGAGGCGCTGGTCTCCCTGATTCGACGGCCGGTTCTCGCGACGCTCTCCGTCACGGCCATCGGGCTCAGCCTGTTCATCGTCGGCCTGTTCGGTCTCACCGCGCACAACATCTCCCGGGCACTGGCCTCCGTGGAGGAAAAGGTCGAGATCGTGGCCTACCTGACGGACGAGATCGGTGAGGACCAGCTCCGGCTCGTGCGCACCGAGATCGGCGCCTACCCCGAGGTCGCATCCGTCGAGTACGTCTCCAAGACGGAGGCGCTGTACAACGCCTCGCGGGAGCTCACGGAGTTCTCGGATGTCTTCCCCGACCTCGAGATCAATCCCCTGCCCGCCTCGCTGGAGATCCGGCTGCGCCCGGGCCACCGCACCCCCGGCGCGGTGCAGGAGGTGGCGGCCCGTCTCGGCAGCTACGAGTTCGTAGACGACGTACGCTTCGGTCGGGAGTGGGTGGACCGCATCCATACGCTGCGCCGGATCGCCGGAGGGACGGCGCTCGTGCTCGGCGGGTCCTTCGCGATCGTCGCCATGCTGCTCGTCGGAACGACGGTCCGCATGTCCATCCACGCGCGCTCGACCGAGATCGCCATCATGGAGAACGTCGGAGCCACCTCCGGCTTCATCCAGCGGCCCTTCCTCGTCGAGGGCCTCATCTCGGGGGTGCTGGGAGGGTTGCTGGCCTGGGCGCTGACGTACGTCGCCTACCGGCTGCTGGACCGGGCCGTCTTTGCCGTCCTGTGGCTGCCGGACCCCTGGATCCTGGCCGGGATCCTGGCCGGCGGCATCCTGGGCATGGTCGCCGCGCAGCGCTCCGTGCGACGGGAGCTTCGGAATCTCTATGCGATCTGAGACCCGAGTCCGCCCGGCATGGGGACCCGTTCTCGGCCTGCTGATCGCCGCGGGCGCCGTGCCGTGGCCGTCAGGCGTGCCGGGCCCGCTCGCCGTCAGCGCCGCGCTCGCGCAGGACACCATCCAGAGCCGGATCGAGGAGAGCCAGGGCCGTTTGGAGCAGATCCGGGCGGAGCGGGAGCGGCTGCGGCGGGAGATGGGCCAGCTGGCCGGCCAGGTGCACAACGAGACCGAGGCGATTGCCAACCTCGAACGGCAGATCGGGACCTCGAGCAGCGTCGTCGCAGAGCTCGACCTGCAGCTGTCGAGCGTCAACGCCCAGGTGGACCGTATGACGGCGGACATGATCGGCACACGGGACCAGCTCGCGCTGCGAAAGGCCGTGATGCGGGAGCGCCTGCGGCAGATCTACAAGCGGGGCCCGCTGGGGACCATCCAGGTCCTCCTCGGCGCCCGCTCCTTCACCGATCTGATCCACCGCTACAAGTACCTGCGGCTCGTCGCCCTCCAGGACCGCATGATCCTGGCTCAGGTGGAGGAGCTCGAGAGCCGGCTGAGCGAGCAGCGGGAGCGGCAGGCGGTCGAGCTCGCCGGGATCACGAGGCTGCGGCGAGAGAAGGTGAGCGAGGTGGACGAGCTGGAAAGCCTGGAGCGGCAGCGTCAGCGCCGGCTGGCCCGCATCCGGTCGCAGGAGAGCGCGGCGCAGAACCGGCTGTCGCAGCTGGCGCGGGACGAGGAACGCCTGCGCCAGCTCCTCGTCCAGCTCGAGACGGCACGCCGCGAGGCGGAGCGGCTGGCCGGCGAGGCGAGCACGCCCACCCTCCGAACCGCCGACCTCGGAAACCTGGATTGGCCCGTCCAGGGGAGCGTCGTCTACTCCTTCGGACCCGAGCGCAATGGAAGGACGACGCTGGCCCGTGATGGGATCGGCATCGGCGCCCCGACGGGAACTCCGGTGCACGCGATCGAGTCGGGCCGGGTCGCCTTCGCCGGCCCGTGGGGGCTGTACGGACCCTCCGTCATCCTGAGCCACGGCGGCGGTTACTACTCGCTCTACCTCTACATGCAGAACCTGACCGTGGACGAGGGCGACGCCGTGGACGCGGGGCAGATCCTCGGTTCGGTCGGGGGTGCCGGCTCCCCGGAGGGACCGCACATCGAGTTCCAGATCCTGCAGCCGGGCTCGAGCGGAGAGCCCCGCCCCGTGGACCCGGTCCGCTGGCTGAGGGACCGCTCGTGAGCCTCCCTCCGATGGCGGGCCACGAGCACCTGCGCGACGGGCTCGCGGCGGCGGCCAGGTCCGGCCGCCTGCCCCAATCGCTGCTTTTCCGGGGACCGCCGGGCGTCGGCAAGCAGCGGCTGGCGCTCTGGCTGGCGGCTCTGCTACAGTGCGAACGGCGGACGGGATGCGGCGAGTGTCGCTCCTGTCGCCTCGCCGCCAAGCTGCAGCATCCGGACATCCACTGGTACTTCCCGGTCGCGCGGCCGACGCGCGTCGCCGCCAACAAGCTCCGCGAGAAGCTGGAACAGGCCCGGCTGGACGAGCTGGAGGCGCGACGGACCGAGCCGCTGCGGCGACCGCCGGACGACGCCCCGACCGGCATCCACCTCGGCACGGTCGAGAACCTGCGTCAGCGGGCCGTCCAGCGCCCCGCCATGGGCCCCCGCTCGGTCTTCGTGATCGGGCGGGCCGAGCAGATGGTGTCTCAGCGGGCCAGCCCCGAAGCGGCCAACGCGTTCCTCAAGCTCCTCGAGGAGCCGCCCGACGGCGTGCACATCTTCCTGACCTCCAGCCGTCCGCGTGCCCTGCTCCCCACCGTGCGCTCGCGGGTCCTTTCGATCCGGGTCCTCCCGCTGTCGGAGGAGGAGGTGGCAGGATTCCTCGGAACCGAAGCCGGAGCGGATGCGCGCCTGGCACGCCGGACGGCCCGGCTCTCACAGGGATCCATCGGCCGGGCGCTCGAGATCCTCGGCGGCGCGGAGGGGGGGTACGAGGAGGCGCAGGAGCTTATCCGGGCCGCGTTGAGCGCCAATCGCGCCGATCGGCTGCGCTACGCGCTCGCGCTCTCCTCCCGCGGCGCCCGCGGCGGATTCCTCCAGGTGCTCGACGCGGCCGGCGAGCTGCTGCGCGACCAGTTGGCGCTGGCGACCGGCAGCCCGGAGCAAACGCTGGACGCGGAGCGGGCCGTGGCCCTCAGCCCGATGCCGCTCGATGCGGACGGAATCCTGGCCGGCCTGGCGAGCCTCGAGCGGGCCCGGATCGCGGCGACCGGCAACGTGAACCCGCAGGCCGTCTCCGCCGGCTTGCTGAGCGAGCTCGCGTCCGCTCTGGGAGCCGGCCGGTGAGCGATCAGCCGTCGGGCGGCGAGGACCGGGCGGCGCGGCTGTCCCACCTCGATGAGGCGGGACGCGCCCGCATGGTGGACGTCAGCGACAAGCCCGTCACGCGCCGCACGGCGCTGGCGGAGGCCCGGGTTCGCATGCAGGCGGCAACGCTGGCCGCCATCCGCGCCGGGAGCACGCCGAAGGGAGACGTGCTCACGGTGGCCAGGCTCGCCGCGATCGCCGGCGCGAAGCGGACGGCCGAGTTCATCCCGCTCTGCCACCCCCTGCCCCTCGAGGCGGTGGATGTAACGATCGATCTCCAAGACGACCTGCCGGGACTGTGCTTGCGGGTCCGCGCGTCGGCCGAGGCCCGCACCGGGGTGGAAATGGAAGCGATGTGCGGGGCAGCCGCCGGAGCGCTCGCGGTCTACGACATGGTCAAGGGGATCGACCGCGCCGTGTCCATTGGCCCGATCCGCCTGCTCGAGAAGCGGGGTGGACGCAGCGGCGACTGGACGGCGTCCGAGCCTCGATCCTGAATCAGAACCCTCCCGAGGGCCCCGCGGACCGGCCGGGCACGACGGTTGCGCCTTCATACCTGATCCGCCGGCTGGCGAGGCCGTTCCGCTCCTCGTGACGGTCTTAGGGCGCGGGGAGGCCGTTCATCCTAACGGAATCAATCACATATACTTAGCACAGATGGGCGCGGCCGGGTTCCGCCTGCACTGGAACGCCTGGCGGCCGTGTGGGGTTCACGCAGCGAACCGTAGGCGGATCGGCCGAGCGCCTGGCGGCGGATCCGGTCCGGCCCTGAGCGCCCGCCTCTGTCACACCCGGGACGCCAGGGACCTGAGAGGGAGATCGAAAAGGAGTCGCATATAGATGTCTGTTGCAGCCCAGGAAGCCAGACTCGGGCGAGGCACGATCGGCGCCGTGCCGAACCTCCCCGAGCTCGCCCCGCTGACGGCGGCGGTCCGCCGGCGCGCCCTGACCCCGTGGGGGCTCGCGGTGGTCGGAGTGGTCGCCTTGCTGATCGGCGCGCTGGCCACGACCTATCGCGCCCCTTCCCGCGCCGAGCTCGACGGCCTCGAGTCGGCCGTCTTCGCCCAGTCCGCGCAGCTGGCCCAGCTGCGTGAGCAGCTCGCCATCAGCGAGCGCCAGGGCGAGCGGCTGCTCACCGTGCAGCGGTTGTCGACGCGCCACAAGCTTCCGGCCGATCTGGCCGCCGCGATCTACGACGCCGCCATGGCGGAGGGGCTCCGTCCGGAGCTGGCCTTCCGCCTGGTGAAGATCGAATCCGGCTTCCGGCGAAGCGCCGTGAGCGCTGCCGGCGCCATCGGGCTCACCCAGCTCCGGCCGAGCACGGCCCAGTGGGTGGACCCCACCGTCACGCGCCCGATGCTCTTCGACACGGGCACGAACTTGCGCATCGGGTTCCGTTACCTGAGCATCCTGCTCAACCAGTACGCCGGGAACGAGCGGCTGGCGCTGCTGGCCTACAACCGCGGACCGGGCAGGGTCGCGGAGCTGCTGGCGACGGGCACGAACCCCGCCAACGGGTACGCGCGCCGCATACTGGCCACCAACTGACGACCCGGCGGGGCCGGTGGGCCGCGCAGCATAGCGGGCACGGTCGGCCCGGAAGCGGGCGGTCGAGGAGGCCAGCCGGGACACGGATGAGGACGCGGAGCGGAGTCGGGTTCGAGTGACCGACGATTTCGGACTGCTGGATCGCCTGGAGAACCGGGACGCCCACATCGGAGTCCTCGGGCTGGGATACGTCGGCCTCCCGCTGGCCGTACACGCGGCGGAGGCCGGCTTTCCGACCCTCGGGCTCGACATCAAGCCCGAGGTCGTGGATGGCGTCCGGAGCGGCCGCTCGCACATTGGCGATGTGAGCTCCGCCCGCGTCGCGGCACTCGCTTCGGCCGGCACGCTCGACGCGACCGCCGACTTCGACCGCCTGGCGGAAGTGGACGTGGTCCTGATCTGCGTCCCCACCCCGCTCTCCAAGGTCGGCGACCCGGACGTGTCCTTCATCGTGAGCGCCGCCGAACAGGTCAAGGCGCGGCTGCGCCCCGGTCAGCTGGTCGTCCTCGAGTCCACCACCTATCCCGGCACGACGCGGGAGCTTCTCCAGAGGACGCTGGAGGAGACGGGTCTGGTCGCCGGGACGGACTTCTTCCTGGCCTTCAGCCCCGAGCGCGTCGATCCCGGCAACCTGGAGTTCACGATCAGGAACACGCCCAAGATCGTGGGGGGGCTGACCGCGCGCAGCCACAAGCTCGCGGTCACCTTTTACCGGCAGTTCGTCGATGAGGTGGTCGAGGTCTCCTGCCCCGAGGCGGCCGAGCTCGCCAAGCTGCTCGAGAACACCTTCCGGGCCGTGAACATCGGGCTCGTGAACGAGATGGCCGTCATCGCCGACCGGCTCGGCATCGACATCTGGGAGGTCGTGGACGCGGCCTCCACCAAGCCGTACGGGTTCATGCGCTTCACGCCGGGCCCCGGCCTCGGCGGCCACTGCATCCCGGTCGACCCGCAGTACCTGGCGTGGAAGATGCGCTCCCTACGCTATCGCACCCGCTTCATCGAGCTCGCCGCCGAGGTGAACGCCGAGATGCCGCGCTACGTGGTCTCCAAGACGGCCGAAGCGCTCAACAAGGCCGGCAGGGCGGTCAACGGAAGCCGGGTGCTGCTGCTCGGGCTCGCGTACAAGGCCGACGTGGACGACACGCGCGAGAGCCCGGCGCTCGACGTGCACAAGCTGCTCCGGGAGATGGGTGCGAACGTCTCCTATCACGACCCGCACGTGGCCGAGGTGAGCATCGAGGGAGAGTCCTTCGAATCGGTTCCGCTCACCGCCCCGGTCCTCGAGGAGGCGGACGCCGTGCTGGTGACGACCGACCACCGGGACGTCGACTACGCCCTCGTCCTCGAACGCTCGAAGATCGTCGTCGACCCGAGAAACGCCCTCCATGGGCGCAGCGGCCGCGCCACCATCTACCCCGTGGCCGGACCGGCGCGTCAGGCGCAGTCGGCAGCCGGAGACGGCAGCACCACCTCGTCCTGAGGCGACGCCAGGACGTCCTGGTGGGCGTGCCTGCGCGCTAGACTTCGGATTCGAGATATTGAGACTTGGGGCGAGACGCGGCCCGGCTCAGGCGTCCGCCCGGATGGGCTCCGCCCGGCGGCCATCCTCCAGGAGGCGACGCGAGGCCGCACCCGCCAGTCGAACCGCCTTCATGCTCATGGAAGCGACGTGCACCGCCGGATGGCTTCGGCGAAGACCGACGGGCCGTGCACCGCGAACGGCCTCCAGGAAGCCGCATGCGCTGGTGAAGGTCGCCATCTCCGTATGCGCCCGTCCCACCTCCCACGGGAAGTGGGCATCCGAGCCCGCCGCGCGCGGCAGGGCCCGGCTTCGGGCGGCCGAATCCGCCGTCCGGTTCCATACGGCCAGAAAGGCTCTCGCGTTGAACACCTCCACCACGTCCGCGACCGCCACCGCTCGCTGCAGGTGCCAACCGGGTCGGAACGGGTAGGCGTAGGGGTGGGGCGCGTACACGACGCCGTCCTGATCCCGGATCCGTTCGACCGCCTCCTCCAGAGGCAGCCCCATCGGGACGCGCTCGCTCAGGAAGAGGCCGATGACCTCCGTCCAGCCCCGGCAACGGATCTCCTCGCCGACGATCACGAGGTCCGGCGCGAGCTCCCTGGCCTCGAGAGCCCCCTCGATCTCCCCGTGGTCCGTCACGGCGATCCGGTCCAGGCCGGCGTCGCGCGCGCGCCGCACCAGCTCGGCAGGGCTGAGGCTGGCGTCCGGCGAGTGTCGCGTGTGCGCGTGGAGATCGACGCGTATGGTCCTTGAGCTCGGCCTTCGGTGGGGTGTCATCTAAGCCTTTGTAGATCGCGACGTTTCCCGAACTGCCCTGCGGATGTCTCGAGGGTGGTCGAGCGCCTTGCCAGGACGGCTCCTACCCGCGGACCGCACGCGTGATCGGCGGTCGCCGGGGTCGAGGATCCGTGTTGCAAGTCATGGGCCGGCGCGCCTGCTGCCCCGGCCCGCACAGGCGGAGAGGCTCAGCGCCGCACGGTGAGCCGGTCGCCGGGATGGATCGTCGTCGAGTTGAGGTTGTTCCAGCGCATGAGGTCCGTCGTCGAGACGCCATGTCGCCGCGCCAGCGACCAGAGCGTATCGCCCCGGCGCACCGTGACCGTCGCCGGGCCAGGAGCGGAGGTGCGCGTCGTGCTCTGGCCTGAGGCGCTGGCGAGCCGGGTGGGGGTGCCGCCACGGGGCACGACAAGCCTCTGGCCGATCTGCAGCCGTCGCGGGTTCACGTTGCCGTTCGCCGCACGCAGCGCCTCGACGGAGGTGCCGTACCTCGCAGCGATCTGCCCCAGCGTCTGGCCGCGCGTCACGACGTGGATCAGCCACGTCACCCGCTTGTCGGCCGGGATGCTGGCGTAGTTCGTCCGAAATACCCCGGCCTTCCCGACCGGAACGCGGATCGTCACCCGGCGGTCGGGCGGCGTGACGTTTCGCAAGTACTCGGGGTTCAGCTCCCGCATCACCTCTTCATCCACCTCCGCGGCCTCGGCCAGCACATCCATCGAGGTCGCGTCCGGCACCTCCGCGATCTCGAACTCGAGCGGCGGCTCCGGCACCACGTCTGCGAAGCCGTAGGCCTCGGGATTCTTGGCGATCCGGGCGGCCGCGATCATCTTCGGCACGTAGTTCCGGGTCTCGAGCCGCAGCGTGCGGTTCCGCGTCAGGGCCCAATAGTCGTCGCTCCCCGTCCGGGCGATCGCCCGCCGCACCCGGCCTGCGCCGGCGTTGTAGGCCGCCGCCGCCAGGTACCAGGAGCCGAACTCGTCATACAGGTCCGACAGGTGAGCGATCGCCGCGTCGGTCGACTTGAACGGGTCACGCCGCTCGTCCACCCAGTAGTCGACCTTGAGGCCGTAGAGCCTTCCGGTGCCGCGGATGAACTGCCAGATCCCGACGGCCCGCGCCCGGCTGTAGGCCCGGGGGTTCATGCCGCTCTCGATCAGCGCGAGGTAGAGCAGATCTTCCGGCAGACCGGCTGTACGCAGCCGCTCCCGGATCATCGGGCCGTACCGTCCGAGGCGGGACAGGTAGGTGGCGAACCGCTCGTGGATGTCGTTCTCGAAGTACCGGACCCAGCGCTCGACCTTCTCGTTCACGTCGAGCGGCAGCTCGTACTTCAGGTTCTCCGGGCGGGTGGCCAGGCCGAGCGGGTCGGGGCCGAACAGCTCGAGGAACTCCCGGCGCGTCGCCTCCTCCATCGCCTCGACCGTCTGCCGCTCCTGCAGGTAGCTCTCCACGACGGCGGCGGCATCCAGGCCCTCGGCCTCCGCCGCATCGGCCACCTGCTCCACCGTCGGGCCCTCGGCGGCGTCGATCTCCGCCTCGCCCGCTTCGCCCGCCGCGGGACCGCGGTCGGCGGAGGCCGGCTCGTGTCCATCGGCCTCCGCAGCGCCGGATGTCATCGCCCCGGACCCCGCCGGCACGGAGGCGGGATCGGCCTCCTGCTCGGCCACCGCCGGAGGGGTACCGGGACTCGAGGCCGCCGGCTGCTTCGAACCGCAAGCTCCCACCGCCACGAGGGCGAGCAGGAGCGCCGCCTTCCCCATCCTGTTGTCACCGCTCATGAGCTGCGTCCTCCCGACCGAATCACCCTTTCGACCAGACCACCGTGCCAAACGACCCAGCCGGTACACCGCACCGTTGCCCGTGAGCCCATCGGCATT
>CP070670.1:2245138-2249388 GCA_020351855.1 Gemmatimonadota bacterium | reverse complement strand
GCGGCCTGCTCGTTCACCCGGAGACCGACGATCCGGAGGGCGTCTTTCTGCCGGGCCGCATCTTCGGGGTCCGCGAGGCGCCGGAAGGATGTCCCGAACGGCTGACGCTCGAGTCGGCAGGCCCGGGCCCCAAGGGATGGCGGCTGCGCTTCCGCGAAATCGGCCAGCGTGAGCTGGCGAAGCGGTGCGTCGGCTGTGCGCTCGAGCTTGACGGGGACCTGCTGGCCGACCTGGAGGAGGACGAGTTTTTTCTCCACGACCTGGTCGGTCTGGAGGTTCGAGACGTGTCGGGCGGTCTCGTGGGTACCGTGGACTGGGTGTTCGACAGGCCCGGACAGGCGGTGCTCGTCGTGGTGGGAGAGCGTGAGGGGCGTTCGGCGGAGCGGCTGATCCCGTTTACGGCGGAGATCGTCAGGGGTGTCGACCTCGACGCCGGCGTCGTTCGGATCGACCCCCCGCCGGGGCTGCTCGACATCTAGACCGCCGGCGGCGGAGAGAGCGGGAGCTGGCCCCGGGAGACGGGAGCCGGCCCAGCGGAGCGGCGGCGTTTGCGGATCAACATCTGGACGATATTCCCGGAGTTCTTCGAGGCGACGCTCGCCACGAGCATTCTCGGGCGGGCGGCGGCCGAAGGCCTGGTCGAGTACCGGGTCGTCGATCTGCGGGGGTACACGCACGACCGGCACCGGACGGTGGATGATGAGCCGTACGGCGGCGGCGCGGGCATGGTGATGAAGCCTGAGCCGTTCTTCGAGGCCCGGGACGATCTCGGGCCTGAAGGACCCGTGGCGCTGCTCACGCCACGCGGGGCGCTGTTCGACCATGCGACCGCCGTGCGATACTCGCTCGCGCCAGAGCTGACGCTCCTGTGCGGGCACTACAAGGGAGTGGATGAGCGGGTGGCGCAGGTCGTCGCGACCGAGGAGCTGTCGATCGGCAACTACGTGCTGAGCGGTGGGGAGCCGGCGGCGCTCGTCGTGATCGACGCCGTCGTCCGGCTGCTCCCGGGAGCACTAGGGAATCACGAGTCGGCGGCGACGGACTCGTTTTACGAGGATCTCCTGGCGCCGCCGGTGTACACGAGACCGGCCGAGTACCGGGGTCTACAGGTGCCCGAAGTCCTGCGATCGGGGGATCACGCTCGCATCGCGCAGTGGCGCCGGGAGCAATCGGAGCGCGTGACGCGGTGGCGCCGGCCCGACCTGTGGCGGGCGTACCGGGCAGCGGAACACGAGGAAAACGAATAGGTTCGCCGTAAGGAGCAGGGGATATGGATCCCAGGATTCAGGAAATCGAGAGCGAGTACCTGCGGCACGACCTGCCCGCCTTCGATCCGGGTGACACGGTGCGCGTCCGGGTGCGGGTCGTCGAGGGCGGCAAGGAGCGCGTGCAGGCGTTCGAGGGGATCTGCATCGCCCGCAGCGGATCGCGCATGAGCGAGACGTTCACCGTGCGGAAGATCTCCGGGGGCGTGGGAGTGGAGAGGATCTTTCCCGTTCACTCGCCCTCCATTGCCGGCATCGAGATCGTCCGGCGCGGTCACGTGCGGCGCGCCAAGCTCTACTACCTGCGGGAGCGCGTGGGCAAGCGGGCCCGCGTGCGGGAGCGGCGCTGGTGGCTTTCCGAGAAGCACAGGGAGGCCATGATGGCGATGAGGGCGGCCAGCGGGCCGCCCGAGGCCGAGGCTCCGGCGGACGAGCAGGAAGAGGCGGCGCTGGTCGAGGAAGCCCGGTTGGCCGAGGAGGCCCGGCTGGCGGAGGGGGCCGAGTTGGCCGGAGAGGCCGCCGCGGACCTTCCCGCGGAAGAGCTGGAAGATGCCTCGGACGCCAGCGAACCCGAGCCGGACGAAGAAGACGCCGAGAAAGCGCAGGTCGACAGATAGCGTGACCCGGCCTACCGCTCCCTTGACCTTCGAGGAGGAGGGGTGGGCCGATGGGTGTCGGTACGTCACCGGGGTGGACGAAGTAGGGTATGGTCCTCTGGCGGGGCCTGTGGTGGCCGCGGCGGTCGTCCTGCGCGAAGGCCAGCGCTTCGAGGGTGCGCTGGACAGCAAACTGCTGACTCCGAGGCGTCGGGAGAGGCTGGACGGCCTGATTCGTGAGGGGTGCCTGGCGTATCGTATCGGCGCCGCGTCGTGCCGGGAGGTGGAGCGGCTGAACGCCCGCAACGCGGCCGCCCTCGCCATGCGGCGGGCCATTCACGGCCTCCCGTTCGAGCCCGACCTCCTCCTCGTCGACGGCCGCAGGGTTCCCGGACTCCCCGAGCACACCCCCGTCGTGAAGGGTGACCTGCGCTGCCATTCGATCGCCTGCGCCTCCATCCTGGCCAAGGTCACCCGCGACCGGTTGATGCGACGGCTGGGGCGGCGCTATCCCGAGTATGGCTGGGGTGCGAACAAGGGATATCGGACGGCGGAGCACCGGGCCGCGATCCGCGACCACGGTCCGACGCCCCACCATCGGAGGACCTTCGCGGGCGTCCTGCAGGTCGACCTTCTTCTGGAGGAACCTGCGACGCCGACGGAGGAGACGACCCGCTTCACGAACGCGAGTTGAGCGATGCACTCAGAGCACCTGCAAAACGTCCAGTGGTCCTGGGTGGCCTTTGGCTGGTTCGCCAGTGTAGCGGCCGCCAGCGCGCTGTTGTTGGCCTTGGAGGCAGCGGGCGCGTTCGGCGGTAGCGAGACGACCGTCGCCGTGCTCGTGACGCTCGCTGTGGCTGCGGGATTCGCGTTCGGCGGATTCATCATGTGCTACAAGACGGCTGCGGCGCCGGTACTCCACGGAAGCGCCATGGCGGGCCTGAGCTTCGTCGTCTGGTTCCTGCTGAACCTGACCTTCGGCGGCTTCACGACCGGGCTGAGCGCCTGGGAAGGCCTCTCCGTCCGGACCTTCGCCGTGGCGCTGCTCGTGCAGGGTGCGGCGGCGATCGCCGGGGCGTGGCTGGGATACCGGTACGCGCCCGTCCGCGTGGAGTAGGGCGAGGAGACGAGGAGGTTCGTCGATGAACTTCGTGTTCGAGCAGATCCGCACCGGGGGGGATCGCAACTTCGGCTATCTCCTCGGGGACCGTGCTGCGGGCGTGGCCGCTCTGATCGATCCCGCGTACGATCCCGACGCGCTGGTGGCCCGGGCCGCGGACCAGGGCCTGAAGGTGGAGGCGATCGTCAACACGCACGGGCACGTCGACCATACGAACGGCAACGCCCGGGCGATCGAGCTCACCGGGGCACCGCTCGTCGCCCACCGGGAGTCGGCTGAGGGGCCCGAGATTCCGATCGATGACGGCCAGTCCATGAGCCTGGGATCCCTTGATCTACGGTTCATGCACGTGCCGGGGCATGCGGACGACCACCTGCTCATTCATTTGCCGGAGCAGCGGGTGGCGATCACGGGGGATCTGCTGTTCGTCGGCAAGATCGGCGGCACCGCGAACGATGCGGCGGCTCGCCTGGAATACGTGAGCCTGGGCCGTGTGCTCGAGGCCCTGCCCGACGAGACGAGCATCTGGCCGGGACACGACTACGGCTGCCGTCCGTCCTCGACGATCGCGCTGGAGAGGATCACCAACCCCTTCCTGCTGTGCGGGGATCTGGCCGAGTTCCTGGAGCTCAAGCGGAAGTGGCCGGAGTTCAAGGCGAAGCACGGCCTCAGGTAGGCTGAAGCGAGCGGAAAAGAACCCGCTGGGCGGTCGGGCGCGGGCGCGGCGGGCGAGGCTCCCGCTTCCGGAAGCCGCGCCTGAGCATAGAATTAGTGAGAGCCGAGACTTGCCGCCTCGGTGCGACCGGGTAGCTCAGTTGGTAGAGCAACGGACTTTTAATCCGTAGGTCGTGGGTTCGATCCCCACCCCGGTCATTGCTGCAAGTCAGCATTTCCAAGGTTCTTCCAGCTGTCCCTGTGCCTTCCAAAGTGGAAGCGCCAAACAGGTGTACCGCGTTCTGTGCCACTGTCACACGCCTACCGGATGGCACGGAGCCCGACCTTCTGGCCTTCGAGAAAAGTCCTCCTCAGGCGGTCTCAACCGTTTCGCGCCCTGCCCCAGTATCTGGAGCGCGGAGTGCGAGCGAAGCGCGTCGTCCGCCCTCGGAGCTCGCCCACCTGATTGAAAGAGCCCGCGTAGTGAGTGGGCTCCTTGCGTTCGGTGCGGGTTCCAAGGTGGTCTCCCTGAGCGACTTGTCTTGCAGCGTCGTGGTCTTTCCTCCCTCCTCGGGACATCTTCTTGGGTTTCGGTTAAGATGGCGCATCGATCGG
>CP070670.1:2241807-2245038 GCA_020351855.1 Gemmatimonadota bacterium | reverse complement strand
GGATTCGAACCCACGACCTAGTGGTTAACAGCCACCCGCTCTGGCCTCTGAGCTACCCCGGAACGTCCTGGCGTCCCCACCCGCGACGATCGCACCGGGGGCGGGAATCGGCCGATACGTAAAAAACGCCCCGCCAGGCGCGACGCGCGGCAGGGCCTTGATAGCGGGGGCGGGATTCGAACCCGCGACCTTCGGGTTATGAGCCCGACGAGCTACCAGACTGCTCCACCCCGCAATGAACGAAATATGGTAAGCCAGACCCCCCAGTGTGTCAACCCGCCGGCCCGACCTCCGATGGCCGGATCGGCCCGAAGGACGCGGCCTTTCGCCGGCTTGCCGACCTCTGCATGCCTGCCTACTGTGCCGCCGTGAACGTACCTGCACGCCCGCACTCCGCCGCGCATTCCGAGAGCGACGGCGCCGGGTCGACGGCTGTCCTCCCCCGGGGCCTCGCGCGCGACCTTCGCCGCCTTCTCGGGCACGCCGGCTTCATCGAGGCGCCGGATCGTGTGCTCGCCTACGAATCCGACGCCCTTAGACGCATCAAGGGCACTCCGCTCGCGGTGGCTCTTCCCGCCACACGCGCCGAGCTGCAGTGCACCTTACGCAGGCTGTACGAAGCAGGGATCCCGTTTGTTCCGCGGGGCGCCGGCACCGGCCTTACGGGCGGATCCGTGGCCCACCGCGCCGTCCTCGTCGGCACGGCTCGCCTCGATCGACTGCTCGAGCTGGACCCCGAAGCTCGGCGTGCTGTCGTCGAGCCCGGCGTGGTCACGGATGAGATATCGCGACGGGCCCTCCCATACGGCCTCCGGTACCTGCCCGACCCCGGATCGGCCTCGGCCTGCACCATCGGGGGGAACATCGCGACGAACGCGGGCGGACCGCACTGTCTCAAGCATGGGGTGACAAGCGATCACGTGCTTCGGCTCGAGGTGGCCCTTCCGAACGGAGAGGTGCAGACGCTGGATCGGGGCGAGTCGGGGGGACTGGATCTCGGAGGCCTATTCGTCGGTTCGGAGGGCACGTTCGGTATCGTCGCCGCCGCCACCGTGCGGCTGGCCCCTCGGCCGGAGGCCGTTCTAACGGCCCTGGCCCTGTTCGACCGGGTGGCCGATGCAGGACGAGCCGTGACCGAGATTCTCGCGGCGGGGATCATCCCGGTCGCCCTCGAGATCATCGATCAGACCACGATCCGCGTCGTCGAGCGCTCCCCCTTCGCAGCCGGCCTCCCGACGGACGTCGGTGCCGCTCTGGTGATCGAATGTGAGGGCGCAGCGGAGGGGACCCGAGAGGAGATGTCCGCTGCCATGGAAGCGGTGGGCCGTGCCGGCCCGCGTGAGATCTCGCACGCATCCTCGAAAGAGGAGCGCGAACGCCTGTGGCGTGCCAGAAAGGGAGCGTATGGCGCCCTGGGGCGGCTCGGACGCGACGTCCTCGTGGAAGATACGGTCGTTCCGCGGACGGCCCTTCCCGAACTGCTTCCCCAGATCGACGCGGTGGCCACCCGACACAACCTCACGCTCGCCAGCTTCTTTCATGCCGGAGACGGCAACCTTCACCCCAACATCGTGTTCGACGCCTCGGACCCGAATCAGGCCCGGCGCGTCGAGTCCGCGCGTCACGAGATCCTCGACCTCTGCCTCCGAGCCGGAGGGACCATCACGGGCGAGCACGGGGTGGGACTCGACAAGCTCGATTCCGCCCGTCGGATCTTCGAGCGACAGGAGCTCGAGACGCTGCGTGCCGTTCGCCGGGCGTTCGACCCGCGAGAGCTGTGCAATACGGGGAAAGCCGTGCCTCGTGCAGCCGTGGAGCCGGACGAGCCCCCGGCGACCCTCCCCCCTGCCGCGCCTCCCCCGGCTTCGGCGCGGGAAAAACATCGAGCCGGGCATTCGCCCGGCCGTCCGGAGGCGAACGGCGAGCCCTGGCAGGCGCCGGAGACGGCGGCCGCAGTCCGGGAGCTGGTGCTCGGCCGACCGGCGGCCACGCCGCTGCTGGCCACGGGTGCATCCGAACGACGGCGCTCCTGCCCTCCCACCGCGGGAACCGTAGTCCTGTCCACTGCGAACCTGCCGCCCTTCATCGACCACCGGGCGGACGACCTGACGGTGACGGTCGGTGCGGGAACGCGCATGAGCGATCTGCTCGCGGCTCTGGAGCGACAGCGGCAGTGGATCCCCATCGAGGGCCCGACCCTGGAGCTCTCGGTGGGCGGGGCGCTGGCCACGGCGCCGAACGGTCCGTTCGACGGAAGCTTCGGGCCCTTGCGCCGCCAGCTGCTCGGTGTGCGGATGGTGTCCTGTGGCGGGGAGCTTGTGCGCTGGGGCCGGCCGGTGATGAAGAACGTGGCGGGGTATGACATGCCGCGGCTCGTGTGCGGAAGCTTCGGACAGCTCGGAGTGATCCTCGAGGCCTCCTTCCGGCTGTGGCCGCTGCCGCCCGCCGCGTTGCGATTGTCGGTGCGGGGCAGGCACACGCTCGACGTGGCGCGCCAGCTGGGCGAAGGCACGCTGCGCAGCCTCGAGGTAGAAGGGATCCGCTGGGCCAGGGCCTGCCGACCCGGTACCGAGGCGGAGGAAGAGTTCGTCTTGTGGCTCCTCGGATCGGAGCGGTCCGTCCGATCCCGCGAGGAATCCCTGAGGCAGGCGGTCCGTCGACTCGGCAAGGAGCTGCAGACCCACGCCCGCTCCGGGGGAGTGCTGCCCGGGCCTGCGCGTGTGCCCGGATGCATCAGGCCGGACACGTCCGAGCCGGAGGATGGTAGGTCCTTCGGCTCCTGCGCGATCCGGCTGACCCCCCGGGACGGCTCTCAGTGGGAGCTTCCGGGCCGCCTCGAACCGCTGCTGGCGGGGCGGAGCGCCCACGTCGAGCTGTTGCCCCGCTCCGGCAGCCTGCGGGTCGTGTACGACCGGGCGCCGGACGAGGCATCCAGCCTCCTCGAGCGGATCCTCGGGGCGGCCGGAGACACGCCCCTCACCGTGGAACGGGGAGAGCCGCCGGAACACCGGCTAGCCAGGGCCCGGCGCCCGGAGCGACTGCGCGCGCTCGAGGCGCGCGTGCTGTCCGCCACGGGCGGCCAGAGCCGGTGCTGGCAGGCGGATTACCTCTGACTAGCTTGGGTCCATGAAGCGACGATCGCTGCCGACCCTGCTTGCCCTCGCCGTGTGCCTCCCGCTTCCGGCAGAGGCGCAGTCGGAGCGGGGCCGTGCCGGGTCTGCGCCCGACGAG
>CP070670.1:2224749-2241707 GCA_020351855.1 Gemmatimonadota bacterium | reverse complement strand
CCTCCGCCTTGGTCACCGCCTCGGCAACCCGGCGATACAGGCTGATGATCTCGGCAGCCTGCTCGTCGAAGTCCGAGGCCGCCGATCCATCGGAAGCCGCCAACCCCGCGGCCGAGCGACCGGCCCGGGGAACGCCTGACGCGGCACCGGCCCCCGTGGTTTCCCCGGTCTTGCGGCCCCGGCTCGCAACATCCCGTCCTTTGGACTCGCGAGTCGAACGATCCGACCTTGCGACCGGAGCCCCGGACGTTCCGCCGGCCGACCCGTCCGCGCCGACGTCAGGATCTGCATCCTTCGCTGTGGCAGTCCTTCGTTCCTTACCCATCCGCTCGATGCGCCCCTGCCTTAGCGTTTCGCCGCGATCCGTGCGAGTTGCCGCGCGGTTCGGGACCAAGCGCCCCGGAGATCGGGCCCGAAAGCCCGAACGGAACGCGGATCGCCCCGCTATGGATCAGTCGTCCACAGTCAAGAATGCAATCTCGGTTCCATGCGGATGGGGAGAGCACGTCCGGCCGCTGCCGGACGAGAGTGCAGGCCGGACCGGAGAGGTCAGGGCTTGAGGCGTGTCATGAGTCGCGGAAAGGCAATCGCCTCCCGGAGGTGGGGGACGCCGCATATCCAGGCCACGGTCCGCTCCAACCCGAGCCCGAAGCCGCTGTGGGGGAAAGTCCCGTACCGTCTGAGGTCGAGATACCAGTCATAGGCCTCCTCGGGGAGGCCTTCCTCCCGGATCCGGGTCAGAAGCCGGTCGTAATCGTCCTCGCGCTGGCTCCCTCCGATGATCTCACCGTATCCCTCGGGCGCGATCAGATCATCGCACTTGACCGTACGCGGATCCTCCGGGCTTTCCTTCATGTAGAAGGCCTTGGCTTCCCGGGGATAGTCGTAGATGAACACCGGCGCGGAGCGGCCCTCGGCGATCAGGGTCTCCTCCTCCGCTCCGAGATCCGCACCCCACTCGATCTCGCTCCCCCTTCGCCGGAGCTCCTCGACGGCCTCCGTGTAGCTGATCCGGTCGAACGGCGGCCGCACCGCCTCCAGCCTCTCGATGTCGCGCTCGAGCACCGCGAGCTCGCCGCGACGGTTTTCCAGGACGCGGTCGACGATGAAGCAGACGAACTCCTCCTGGAGCGCCATGTTGCCCTCGCTGTCGAGCCAGGCAACCTCGGGCTCCACCATCCAGAACTCCGCCAGGTGGCGCCGTGTCTTCGACTTCTCGGCGCGGAAGGTCGGCCCGAAGCAGTACACCTTGCCGAGCGCCGCCGCAGCGGCCTCCAAGTACAGCTGTCCGGTCTGCGCAAGGTAGGCGGGACCGAGGTCGAAGTACTCGGTCTCGAAGAGAGTGCCGGCCGACTCGCCGATGGCACCCGTGAGAATCGGCGTATCGACGAGAATGTATCCCCTCTCGTGGAAGAAATCCCGGATCGCCCGAACGACCTCGTCGCGGACCCGCATGATGGCGATCTGCCGGCGACTCCGGAGCCACAGATGACGATTCTGAAGGAGAAAGTCAGTCCCGTGCTCTTTGGGCTGAATGGGGAAGTCGGGGGACGGACCCACGAGCCGGAGCCTTCGACCGGTGACCTCGTAGCCGGAGGGCGCCCTCGCCTCCTCCCGCACCAAGCCGTCGACCATGACGCTGCACTCGTAGGTGAGTGCCTGGGCAGTCTCCCAGCTGTCGCTGTCCACCTCATCTCGGGCGACCACGACCTGGACCTCTCCCGTCCCGTCCCGCAGGATGACAAACAGGATCTTGCCACTGGATCGCAGGTTTCGAACCCAGCCGTGCAGCCGGACCGTGCGACCGGCGTGAAGGTTGAGCTCGCCGATGGCGACGCTGACGCCAACAGTCGGTTCGGAGCTGGATCGGTCGGACGACATCGCGCCTGCTCGAAAGGGGATGAGGATACGAGACGGTCCACTCTGCGTGAGAGCCGACCGCAGGTCAACCCCGGCGGTCCGGTCTCCTCCACGCAGCTCTGAGCGCCCGCGTGACGTCTCAGCCCACCTCGTAGAGCGCCTCGCGGCGCCCGTAGCGCTCCGACAGGGCCCGGGCCAGCGGGCGATGCGGCTGCTTCTTCAGCTCGGGATCCTCCGTCACGATCTCCCGCGCCCTGTGCCACGAGTGCTCGAGCAGGTCGCCATCCTTCTCGAGGTCCACGAAGCGCAGCTCGGCCACTCCGTGCTGACGCTCTCCGAAAAAGGTGCCCTGCCCTCTCAGACGGAGGTCCGCCCGCGCCAGCTCGAATCCGTCGTTCGTGCGCGCGAAGACCTGCAGCCGCTCCGGCGGCTCCTTCCCCGAATGGAAAGCGACACAGAAGCTCGGGTAGGGTCCTCTCCCCACCCGACCCCGTAGCTGATGGAGCTGGGCAAGCCCGAACCGCTCCGCATCCTCGATGAGCATCACGGTCGCATTGGGCACGTCGATCCCGACCTCGATGACCGTGGTGGAGACAAGGAGCTGCACCTCGCCGTCCACGAACCTCCGCATCACCCCCTCCCGCTCGGCCGCTGTCAGACGGCCGTGGATCAACTCCACCTCGTGTGCGGCGAATCGACGGGCGAGTTCCTCGTGCATCAGAGTGGCCGCCTTTACGTCCAGGACTTCCGACTCGTCGATAAGCGGATACACCACGTATCCCTGGCGTCCCTGGTCCAGCTGCTCGCCCAGGAAGGAGAAGGCGGCCTCCCGGCTTCGCGGGCCGCGGACGCCCGTCCGGACCGGCGTGCGGCCCGGCGGCAGCTCGTCCAACACCGACAAGTCGAGATCGCCGTAAAGGGTCAGCGCGAGCGATCGGGGAATCGGTGTCGCGGACATCACCAGCGCATCGGCCCGTTCGCCGGCCTCGCGAAGCAGCCTCCGCTGTTCCACGCCGAAGCGATGCTGCTCGTCGATCACCACGAGCCCCAGCGCGCGGAAGCCGACAGCCTCCTGAATGAGCGCATGGGTGCCGATCACCACCGCGGCCCCGCCGCTCTCGATCTCGGCGAGCGTCCTGCTGCGGTGCCGGGCTGCCATGGAGCCGGTGAGGATCCGCGGCCTCACCCCGAGGTCCGCCATCAGCCCGGTCAGGCCACGAAAGTGTTGTTCGGCCAGCAACTCCGTCGGGGCCATCAGCGCCGCCTGATAGCCGTTTTCCACCGACTTCAGCATGGCAAGCGCTGCCACGACCGTCTTGCCGCTGCCCACGTCGCCCTGAAGCAGGCGGTACATTCGGAGATCGCGCTCCATGTCGGTCTCGATCTCCGCCCAGGCCCGCTCCTGTGCCCCGGTCAGCCTGAACGGCAGCCCTTCGACGAAGCGGGTCGTGAGCGTGTTCTCCCCCGTGAATCGGATTCCCTCCCTGCAGCGGCGCTGGCGGTGCCGGGAGCGGGCGTGCAGGAGCTGAAGGTAGAAGAGCTCCTCGTAGGCCAGACGTCGGCGAGCAGGCTCGATGTCGGCCAGCGAGGCGGGATCATGGAGGGTCGCGAGAGCCTCGTGCAGCGCAGGCAGACCCAGCGCGGATCGCCAGCGTGCATCGAAGCACTCCAGAGCCTGCGCCTCACGCAGCAGCCCTGGCAGGTTCACGTGGATGAGCGCCCGGATCTGGCGATGGGACAACCCCTCCGTGGCCGGATAGACTGGGAACACGCGTCCGGCGGTCCCCTCGCGCGCCGGGTCTTCCTCATCGGCGAGAATCGTATGCTCGCGGGGCTGCATCTGGCGTCCGTGATAGAAGCGAACGGGACCGCTGGCCAGCAGAAGCTGCCCCTTCCGGATGGAGCGTTCGAGCCACGGCCGGCCGGGCCAGGCGCACTCGATCTGCCCGGTGCCGTCACGCAGCACCGCGTGGAAGACGCGTAGCGCCTTGCGGGTCCGAATAACGCCCTTCGATACGACGCGGCCGATGATCGTGGCATCGTCACCCGGCTCCAGAGAGGAGATCCTGGCCACGGTCGTCGCGTCCTCGTACCGGTGGGGGAGGTGATACAGGAGATCGAGAGCCGTGCGGATTCCCAGGCGACCGAGCGTCTCCGCCCGCCGGGGCCCGACCCCGCGCAAGTACTGCACGGGCCGGTACAGAGAGGTCCCTCCGCTCTGACCGCCGTTCCCTCGGTGACTTCCCACTTCGCTCGGTGCCCTCCCCGCGCCGCGCGAGGCGCTAGGAGAAGATCTTCTCCAGGTAACGATCGGTCTCGAACAGTTCGAGATCCTCCGGCCGCTCCCCGACACCGAGGTAACGGACCGGCAGATCAAGCTCTCGGGCAACCGAGACGATGGTGCCAGCCCGTGCCGAGCTGTCGAACTTCGCCACCACCAGGCCGGTGAGCTCCAGCGCGGTTCCGAACTCCGACGCCTGGCTGAGCACGTTCTGTCCGGAGGTCGCATCCACGACCAGCATGCGCTCGTGCGGGGCTCCGGGATGCTGGCGCGCGACCACCCGGTCGATCTTCCGAAGCTCATCCATCAGGTTCCGCTGCGTGTGCAGCCGGCCTGCCGTGTCGATGAGCAGGCGGTCCACGCCCCGGTGGAACGCGGCTTCGACGGCATCGAAGGCGACGGCGGCCGGATCTCCGCCCTCGCGGCCCCCGACGAAATCGGCCCCCGTTCGTCGGGCCCACTGGCGAAGCTGCTCCTGAGCCGCAGCCCTGAAGGTGTCCGTCGCGGCCAGAAGCACCGTCTCGCCACGTTGGATAAAACGCCAGGCCAGCTTCCCGGCCGTCGTGGTCTTCCCGGTGCCGTTCACGCCGAGGATCAGCGCGATCCCCGGTCCCTCCGCCGGGCGGCTCAGCTCCGCGACCTCCGCCCCTCCCGCCTCCAGCATGTCCCGGACGCGACCCGCCAGGAGGCTCCGAAGATCGCCTTCCGTCGCCACCCGGCCGCGCTCGGCTGCCCGCTCGAGCTCTGCCACCAGCTCCATCGTGGCCGGCACCCCGAAGTCGCTCTCCAACAGGGTCCGCTCCAGCCCCTCGATGCACGCGGCATCGATCCCCTGGTCGAGGGTCCGCGCGTCCGTGAGGGCCAGATCGACGATCCTCTGCCACAGCGACCTCTTCGGTCGCTCGCTCCTCAGGTCGAGGCGACTTGACTGCAAATCCGTGTTCTCCGCTGCACGACTATGGCCGTTCTCTCAGCCAGGACCGGATCCGGTGCCTGGGCAATCGATCTCTCCTACACTGCGCTGGCCAAATCGGTGTGGCGCGAGCCCGCCAGGGCATGTCTACGGCTGCAAGGAGGGCGGTCTGCGGCTACTCGGTCTCGCCGGACACACTTCGTCGCTCCGAGCTCGCGTCCGCCAGCCTCGACGTCGTCGGAAGGGCGACGGGCTCGAGGACGGCCAGCAATCGGTCGCGCTCGACGCTGAAGGCCGGCATCAGCCTTTCTTCGACCGGCTCGGCGGGAGGCAGGTTCAGCGCCGTCGGGTTTCGGTACCTGCCCCGCTGGAGGAACTCGTAGTGAAGGTGCGGGGCCGTAGCCATGCCGGTTGACCCGACCCGCCCGATCACCTCGCCCTGAACCACGCGCTGTCCCGGGCGTACGCCGATTCGGCTCAGATGCGCGTATCGCGTGACGAACCCGTTGGCATGGCGGATCTCGATCGCCCGTCCGTAGCCGCCCCACCAGCCCGCCCGGTTCACCACCCCATCGCCGGTTGTCCTCACGGGAGTACCCACGGGCGCACCGTAATCCGTGCCCGTGTGCGCTCGATAACGACGCAGCACCGGATGGAAACGACGCCGGCTGAAGCTGCTGGTCACGCGACGGAAGTCGAGCGGCGCCAGAAGAAAGGCCCGCCGCACGGACTCGCCATTTTCGTCGTAGTAGTTCGGCTCGCTGTCTGGGGGCTCGAAGCGGATGGCCGATAGGACCCGATCGCGGTTTCGGAACTCCGCGGCAAGCACGCGGACCGCGCGCACCGAGCCGTCCGGCCGCACCTCAAGCTCCGCGGCCATTCGATAGGCGTCCCCGGGCTGCACGTCCCGATAGAAATCGATCCGCCACTGGTACACCTCGGAGAGAGCCCAGATGAGCTGCCTGAGGTCGCGGCGCTCCAGACCGGTCGTGTCTCCGACCAGCCGCTCGTCGTACATGTTGGCCTCGATCAGACCTCCGAGCCGGATCGTGTCGCGGCTGACCGGCACCGAGTCGAGCCTGCCGAGCCACCTGCCCCGGGTTCCGTCCAGCACGAGGCGTGAATCGGGATCGGGTTGCAGGTAAACGCGGCGCGGGGCGCCGTCGAGCAGCGGCTCGCCGTTCGGTGTGGGACCCTGCGCCACGGGTGCGGTCAGCTTGACCACCGTTCCCGGCCGCAGGGACCTGGGGCTCTTGTATCGCCTGAGGAGGTTGAAGACCTCGACGGCCTCGGGGCCCGTGAAGCCGTACTCGCCGAACAGCTCCCCGAGCGTCTGACCGCTGCGCAGCGTATCGACCACCGTGTGGACCGGCGGCCCGGACGGTACGTGGATCGTCCGCACGGCCGCCGGCGATCCCTCCGCCGGATCGTCAACCACTCCCGAACGGCGCGCCGCTCCCGCGAGGACCGACAGGCCGACGGCGGCGACCAGCAGGAACGAAAGCCCCTTACCTGGCAACGTCTTCCCTCATTGAACTCCCCCAGCGACCAGCGTGATGATGCCGGACCTCGGTGCGATCACGGTTTGCCTCGTGGCGCGGCGGCAACCACGGCGAGGAACGCGGATCGACGTGCCGACAGGCGAACACCGGCTTCGGTCAGTCCATCTGCCTCCGGATGAACGTGGGGATCTCGAGATCGTCCAGCCCCTCGCCCAGCAGCGCAAAGGAATCGGTCCCCAGCGTGATCCCCGCCTCGAGTCCGAGCTCCAGCCCATACTCGGTGGAGTCGGCGGCCACCGGCGCCGGCTGCGCCTCCTCCAACAGCCGCGGACCTGCGAACGGCATCGAGAGCACATCGTCGGTGGCGATCGAAACGGCCGCCTCCGGAGCCTCGCCGAATCCCGTCGCGATGACGGTAACCCGCACGGCTCCGTCGATCGCAGGATCATGGACCGTGCCGAAGATCAACTCGACATCATCACCTGCCGCTTCCTGCACGATGGAGTTGATCGTCGTCACCTCGTCGATCGCGAGGTCGGCACCGCCCGTGATGTTCACCAGAATTCCGGTGGCGCCGTTGATGGATACGTCCTCGAGCAGCGGCGAGCAAATCGCCTGCTGAGCCGCCTCGACCGCCCGGTTTTCCCCTCGCGCCTCGCCAGTGCCCATGAGCGCTTCACCGCGGTTGGCCATCACGGTGCGCACATCGGCGAAATCGACGTTCACCTCGCCCGTGACGCTGATGAGGTCCGAGATCCCCTGAGTGGCATGCAGAAGCACCTCGTCAGCCTTCTTGAGGGCATCTCGGAAGCTCGTCCCCTCCTCGCAAACGGCGAGCAGCCGCTCGTTCGGAACCACGATCAGCGTGTCCACGGCCGCGCGCAGCTCCTGCAGGCCCGCCTCGGCCTGGCGCATGCGGCGCTTGCCCTCGAACCGGAACGGTCGGGTGACGATCGCGATGCACAGCGCACCGAGCTCGCGGGCCATGTGGCCAATGACCGGCGCGGCTCCGGTACCCGTCCCACCGCCCATGCCGCCGGTGATGAAGACGAGGTCCGCGTGCTCGAGGGCCTGCCGCACCTCCTCCTGATTCTCCGCGATCGCCTGCCTTCCAACTTCCGGCCGGGCCCCGGCACCCAGCCCCCGCGTCAACTGCTTGCCGATCTGGATCTTCAGGTGGGACTTCGCATTTCGCAGCGCCTGCGCGTCCGTGTTGATGGAGACGAACTCCACCCCATCCAGATTCTCGTCGATCATCCGGTTCACGGCGTTGCCGCCAGCACCGCCCACACCCACGACCTTCATGCGTGCGTTCCGTGCGTCTCGGTCCTCGAACTCAAAGATCATGTGCGCCCCCCGCCTTGGTTGATAGGTTGCCGCCGCTCCTTCGCTTACACCAGATAATCCACGACTAGAAGAAATCCTTGAGCCACGCGTTGGCCTTCGTGGCGACCCGCCGCAGCGGTCCGCGTCCGTTCCTCCGTCCATGCCGTCCGCCGTAGGCCGCCAGCCCAACCGAGGTGGCGAACTTCGGACGCCGCACGGCATCAGCCAGCCCGCTCATCCCGATCCCCGGTTCGCCCATGCGCACGGGAAGGTTGAAGACTCCCTGGGCCAGTTCGAGCGTTCCGGGCAGCGAGACGCCGGCGCCGGTCAGCACGACCCCGCTGCCCAGGATGTCGAGGAGTCCCTGGTCCTCGAGATCGTCGTAGACCAGACCGAAGATCTCATCCATCCGCTGCTCGATGATGTGCGCCAGAAGCTCCGCGGAGACGCGCCGCTTCGCCCCCGGCATCGGACCCGACACTTCGATCTTTTCCTCCGGCTGGGCCAGCTTGGTCAGGGCGACGCCATGCCGCTCCTTGACCCGCTCCGCTTCGTCCGGAGGAACGCCCAGACCTTTGACGATGTCGCTGGACACGCTCTTCGCACCCAGTGGCACGGTGAACAGGCGCCGGATCCTGTCGCCCTCCAGGACGGCGACCTCGGTCGACGCGCCACCGATCTCGACCAGGGCGACTCCTCCCTTCCGCTCACGCTCCTCGAGAACGGCATGCGCCGTGGCGATGGGGCGAAGCACGATCTCCTGAATCCTGTATCCGGCCCGATCGACGGCTTTTCTGAGGTCCCTGCAGGCGGGGCTGGCGGCCGTGACAATGCAGATCTCCGTCTCCAGCCTCGTTCCGGACATCCCCAGCGGATCCTGTATGCCGCCCCGGTGATCGACCGAGTATCCTTGCGGAATCGCGTGGAGCAGCTCCCGGTCCGGCGAGATCGGCACGGCGCGTCCCACCTCCTGAACGCGCCGCACATCGGTCGGCACGACCTCGGCACCGGCGATCGCCACGATCCCGGTGGAGTACGTGAGATCGACGTGCCGGCCGGAGAGCCCGACGAACACGCTACTCACCTCGCGACCCGCCATCAGCTCGGCCTCCCTGAGACAGCTGTGAACCGCCTCCCGAGTGGCTTCCAGATTGGTCACCGTATCGTTGGACATCCCCTCCGTCGCCGAGAGGCCGACCCCCAGCACGCGCGATGCCGGCACCTCGCCGTCGTACTTCGCCGATTCACCAAGGACGACGGCACACGTGTGCGTCGTCGTGATGTCAAGCCCGGTGACGAACCGCTCTCCTGTAATCACCCTTCTTCCCTCGTGCGCAGTATCACCTGTCCCTCGAAGCGAGCATCCGCGATGGTCAGTGCCGAATCCGCGGCGTGACCCAGAGCCATCTCCACCCGCCGCAGCCCCCTTACGGGCTCGACGGCGGGAAGGAGCACCCGCTCCGCTCGCCCGGACTCCCTCAGCTCTATCTCGATCGACGCCGCCCCCAGGAGCCGGACCTCGGAGATGAGGCCGTAGAAGGCGTCGTCATATTCCCGTAGCGCACCCAGCGCGCGTAGCGCCGTGAGTGCGGGCGTATCCGAGATCCGTCCCTCCTCCATCCACCCGTCGCCCGACAGAATCGGGAGATCGAGCCCCTCGGCGGACGGATCCAGCGGCAGTCGGCGTCCACTCTCATCCAACGGCACCAGCGTGCCGTCTGGAACGAGGGCCAGGGGCTCGACCTCGATCACCCTGATCTCGATGGCCCGCATGCCGACGCGCCGCACTCGCGCCTCGCGGACCATCTCGTGCGCCCGCACCCTCGCCTCCCACTCTGCGCCGTCATCCCACACCGAGGCGTTCGGAGGGACCGCTGCCAGCTCGCGTATCTCGGCCGAATCCACGAACGCAGTGCCGGAGATCTGGACCCGTTCGATCCGAAATGCGGGCAGGGTGCCCAGAAGGGGTGGCGCCCAGAGCGGCGCGCCCAGCCCGAACGCTCCCGCTGTGCCGATCACCATGAGCCTTCGGCTCGCGCGCCGCGTCATGCCCATGGTTCGCCCGCAGCGACCGATGGATGACTGCGGGCCGTAGGAGCGGCACGCCCGCGGAGACCGGTTCCGCAGATCATGCTGTCGCTCCTACGGCGCACAGCTCGTCTTCAGTGAAGCCCCAGAACCGGATCTCGGGCTCCAGCTCGACGCCCAGGTCGTCCCGCGCACGTCGCCGGGTCTCGATCATCAGCGCCAGAACGTCTTCCGCCCGCGCCCCACCCAGGTTGGCGATGAAGTTGGCGTGTTTCTCGGTAATCAGAGCATTGCCCCGCCGGGCACCGCGCATGCCGACCCGGTCCACGACCTCCCATGCCGTCCCGAAGGGCGGACCGGGGTTCTTCCAGGTGGACCCGCACGAGGGGAGATCGTAGACCTGGGTCTCGACCTTCTGGCGCCGCCTCTCGAGATGGGCCTTGCGGATCGCCTCCGCATCTCCCGCCGGAGCCGAGAAGACGCCGCCGAGGAACACCCACTCTTCGGGCACATCGACGCCGCGATAGCGGGGCTTCGCCTCCGCGGCCGTGAGACGAAGCGTGTCGCCGGATGGCGTCATCGCCTCTACCCAGAGAGCGCGGTTCCAGAGCCCGGTATCCGCCGAGCCGGCGTTCATCCGCAGGGCTCCACCGATCGTCCCCGGAACCGCCTCCAAGAACAGGAATCCATCACGGCCTGCCTGACGGGCCTGGTTGACAAACGCGGGGATCTGGGTCGCCGCGCCCGTGCGTATCTCCCCCTCCAAGAGCTCCAGCCGGTCGAACCCGCCGATCAGGATGAGCACGGGAACCTCGACACCGGCGTCCGAGACCAACGTGTTCGCTCCGCCGCCGAGCACGAGAAACGGCTGCCCGGCAAGGCTCTGCACGACGGCGCGCAGACTTCCCTCCGAGTCGGGCCGGGCAAGCCGCGGCGTCGGCCCGCCGACACCCAGACGCGTGAGGGGCGCCAGCGACACATCAGCCTCCCACCGCATCGACCCGCTCCTCGGCGGCGCGGTGTGCCAGTTCGGTCACATCGCCCGCTCCCATGAACACCACGGCCGACGGGCTCTGGAGGCTGCCTGCGGCAAACAGAGCCTCCTCCTCGGTTGCCAACCGCACCTTTCCGGCAGCCGCCGCCGAGATGAGGCCGGAATCCACGCCCGGGATAGGCTCCTCGCGGGCGGGATAGACGGGAAGGACCAGGGCGTCATCCGCGGTCGCCAGCGCCTCGGCCAGCTCCGCTGCGAACATCTGCGTGCGGCTGAACAGATGAGGCTGAAACACGACGATCAGCCGGCGGTTTGGATACGCGGAGCGCAGGGCGGCGAGGGAGGCGGCAACCTCCGTCGGGTGGTGCGCATAGTCGTCCAGCACGGCCGTGCCGGCCTCGTCCACCAAGAGCTGCAGCCTTCGGTCCACGCCACCGAACCGGGCAAAGGCGGTCGACAGCATGGAGGTGGACAGGACCTCCGCCTCGTGCGGCGGAGGCACTCCGGGCAAGCCCTCTCCCACCCCGGCCGGCCCGACCAGCCGCAGGGCGACGGCCAGCGCCCCGGCCGCGTTCTGCGCGTTGTGGTCGCCCGGCACGTCCAGGCCGAACTGCAGCTCGCCGCCCGGCGCGAACAGGCGACACAGCTGGCTCCGACCCGCCCGGTGCAAGACTTCCACCCGGTAATCGGCCTCGGTAGCAAAGCCGTAGCTCGCCCCGCCCAGTCGCTCGCCGATGCGCCGGGCACCGGAGTCGTCGGCGCAGTACACCAGTCCGTCGCGATCCAGCGCCCGCAGCGCGAGCTCACGGTAGGCCTGCTCGAGATCCTGGACGCTTCCGTACGTGTCCAGGTGCTCGGCCTCGATCGAGCTGATCAGCACGAGCTGCGGATCGAGTTCGAGGAAAGATCGGTCGTACTCGTCCGCTTCGACGATCGCCACGTCCCCTGCCCCCACCCGGGCGAACCCGCTCCACATCGGCACGTGGCCACCCACGGCCACGGCCGGATCCAGGCCGGCCGCCGTACAGGCGAGACCGGCGAGCGCCGTGATCGATGTCTTGCCGTGCGTGCCGGCCACGGCCGCCAGGCGCCGATGGTTGAGAAGCGCAGCCAGCGCTCGGGCCCGTTTCAGCACGGGGATGCCGAGACGCTGGGCGGCCAACAGCTCGGGATGGTCCGCCGGCAGCGCCGACGTGTGGATGACCAGCGCTGCCCTCTCGACGTGGGACGGGTCATGGCCGACGGCGAGCGAAGCACCAACGGCCGCCAGCTCGGGCAGGTCCAGCGTGCCGACGCGGTCGCACCCGCTCACCTGGTATCCGGCCTCCGTAAGGAGCAGGCCGAGGCCCCGCATCCCGGCGCCAGCGACCCCGATGAGGTGAATGTGGGCGCCGGGCCTCGGGAGGTCGCCTGATGCGGCGTGCCGTTGCATCAGGTCGTCCTCCCCGAAGGCTTGCCCCTTCGCAGGGGTGAGAGCCGCTCCCCGCCCGTTCCCGCGCCGACCAGCTCGAGGAGTTCGAACGCGATCCGGTCCGCCGCCTCCGGAGCGCCGCGCGCCCGGGCCGCCGCCGCCATCCGCTGTCGGCGCGTCTCGTCCGCCAGGATCGCGCACGCCGTGTCCCAAAGCTCTCCGGGTCGTAACTCCGACTCCACCCGGGCCACGGCGGCACCGGCGGCTTCCACGGCCCCCGCGTTCGCCACCTGGTGGGCCCCCGCGCCGGGGAACGGTACCAGTACGGCCGGAACTCCCGCCGCCTGCAGTTCCGCCAGGAACATCGCCCCGGCACGTGAAATGGCCAGAGCGACCCGGTCGAGCTGTGCTCCGAGGTCCGGAATGAAGGGCTCCACCCGAATCCGGTCGGCGAACGGCAGCCCCGCCACCGCAGCCGACACCCGACCCTGGTGCGCCGGCCCCGTGGCCCACACCAGGGTCAGCCCCGCCGGCCACTCGGCGGCTGCGCTCAGGTCCCTCAGGAGTCGCTCGTTGAGGCCGAGCGCTCCCTGGCTTCCACCCGTCACCAACAGGATCTTGCCCTCCGGCCAGGGATAGCGCTCGCCCACCGGCCCCGCTGCTACCGGGTTCCCGTAGGCGAAGACCCGCGTGCGGCTCCCCACGCTCAGCCGCTGTTCCGCCTCCGGATAGCCCAGATGCACCTGGTCCACCCGTGAGGCAAGCAGACGGGTGACCAGCCCCGGCTGGGCGTTCTGCTCCTGCAGCGCCGTGCACGTGCCCCTTCGTATCCCGCGGAGCAGAGCCGGCCCCGATACATACCCGCCCGTCCCCACGACCAGTTGCGGCTGCCAGTCCGCGAAGGCTCCGGAAAGCCCACGGAGCACCGCCGGCGTGGAGGTCAGGAGCCTCCAGTTCCGCCAGGGCCGGCTCCGGTGGAGCGGTTGCATCGGAAGCAGCCGGTACTCGTAACCGGCCTCGGGCAGGATCCTCGCCTCGATCCCGCGCGTCGCTCCGATGAAGGAGAGCCGGACGGCAGGGTCGAGCCGCCTCAGAGCACGGGCCAGGTTGAGAGCCGGATAGAGGTGCCCGCCCGTGCCACCACCCGCCAGAAGGATCCGGAAGCCCGCCACGGCCTAGCATCTCCGCTGCTTCGCGATATTGACCAGGATGCCGGCGACGCCCAGGGCAAGGACGAGTCCCGTACCGCCCGCACTGATGAAGGGCAGGTTCACGCCGGTGGTCGGGAAGACCCCGAGAGTCACGCCGATGTGGGCGAACGCACCGACCGCCACCATGGAGGTCAGGCCGATCGCCAGGAGACGCCCGAAGAGATCGGGGGCGCAGGCAGCGATTCGCAGCCCGATGATCGACCAGGCCAGGAAGAGTCCGATCAGCACCACCGAGCCCACGAGGCCCC
Organism: Gemmatimonadota bacterium; assembly: GCA_020351855.1. Classification (GTDB taxonomy): domain Bacteria; phylum Gemmatimonadota; class Gemmatimonadetes; order Palauibacterales; family Palauibacteraceae. The sequence goes on along the minus strand of CP070670.1, from coordinate 2,227,933 downwards.
ATTCCTCCGCGATGATCGAGAATATGAAGTCGTTCTGCGGTTCGGGCAGGTAGAGGAGCTTCTGGCGGCTTTGACCGAATCCGACTCCGAGTGGACCGCCGGATCCGATGGCGATCAGTGACTGGTTGAGTTGGTACCCGATGTCATCGGCTCCGACTCCGGGCTTCAGGAAAGCCATCATCCGGTTCATGCGATAGCCGGTGTTCGCCACCTGGTCCCAGAGCACCGGCACGCCCAGAGCGCCCAGGAACATGAAGTGTCCGAGGCGTCCGCCCGCCGCGAACAGGACGATGAAAGCGAGCGCACCGACGAGCATGGCGCCCGACAGGTGGGGCTCGAGCAGGATCAGCAGGCAGACCGGCCCGATCACGACGAGGAACGGGAGCAGGCCCTGCCGCAGGCTCCGCAGGCGATCCTGTTTCTTCACGGCCAGCGCAGCCGTCCAGACGACGATGGCGATCTTGGCCAGCTCGGAGGGCTGGAAGGTCACGCCCGCGATCAGCCACCGCCGAGCTCCGTTGAGGCGGGGTGCGATCGCCTCCGTGGCCGGAAGGACGACGAGCACGAGAAGCGCGACCGTGAGGGCCAGCATGGGCCAGGCGAGGTGCCGGTACACCCGGTAATCCACGAACGCCGCGGCGAGCAGGACTGCCAGGCCCACGAGCGCTCGAGCGGCCTGCTGCACCAGGTAGTAGCTGTCCGGCAGTCCTTCCGCCTGTGCCGTGAACGAGCTGGCGCTGTACACGCTCAGCAGCCCGAAGCCGACAAGGAGCACGGTGATGGCGACGAGGGCCGGCGCCAGGTAGGCACCTCGGGCGACATCCTCCGCCTGCAGCAGCGGGATCGAGACCGTCCCCGCACCGCCCGGGGAACGACGGACCGACGACCCGCGAGAGCCGAGAACCGCCTGGACGAGACTCATGCCCCGCGGTCCTCGCGCTGGAGAGCCTGCACGATCTCGCGAAACGCGTTCCCGCGCTCCTCGTAGTTCCGGAACATGTCGTAGCTGGAGCAGGCCGGTGAGAGCAGCACCACATCCCCCGGCCGGGCGATCTTACGGGCCGCCCGCACGGCGGATTCCAAGCTGTCGGCCAAGGTCACGGCCGAGGGAGCACCACCGAGCTCGGCGAGCACCCGAGGGGCTGCTTCCCCGAACGCCACGACACCCACCCCACGCTGCACCCAGGGAATCAGCGGCGCGAACGGCTCGCCCTTGTGACGCCCGCCGAGCAGAAGCACGATGGGCCGCTCGAAGGCCTGCACGGCAACCAGCGTCGCCGCCACGTTCGTCGCCTTGGAATCGTTCACCCAGAGCACGCCACCGATCGAGGCGACGGGCTCCAACCGGTGTGGCAGGCCCGGAAAGCCCGCCAGGGCGCTCGCGATCGCCGGCGCCTCGCACCCGGCCAGGGCAGCCACCGTGCCGGCCGCCAGGGCGTTGACGACGTTGTGCCGGCCCAGGATCCGGAGGTCCCGGGCCGACAGCCACGACTCCCTTCGCTCCGGAAGGTCCAGCCGCAGGTTGTCCTCCGCATCCAGGTACGCTCCCGGCGACGCCGGGCTTGTTGTCGAGACGAGGTAGGCCGTGCCTTCGGCACCTTGCGCCAGCTTCATCACCGCCGGGTCCTCGGCGTTGAGCACCCACCGGCTGTGCGGCCCCGAGTTGCGGAAAAGGCGCCTCTTGTCGGCGTAGTAGGCCGCGACATCCGGATACCGGTCCAGGTGATCCGGGGCCAGGTTGAGGAGCACGCCGATGTCCGAAGCGAACGCGTCGGTGTCCGCCAGCTGAAAGGAGCTCAGTTCCACGACCACCCAATCCGGCTGCTCCGCCCTCAGAGCGATCTCGGAGAGCGGCGTGCCGATGTTTCCGCCCACCACGGCGTCGATTCCCCCGACCTCGAGGATATGGTGGCAGAGAGCCGTGGTGGTCGTCTTGCCGTTGGTGCCGGTGATGCCGATGACGCGAGAGGTGAGATCCCGATAGGCGAGCTCGATCTCCGCCACGCAGGGCGTTTCCGATTCCCGCAAGACCTGGCGCACCTCCGCGGTCGGAGGAATCCCCGGACTCACCACGACGAGGTCGGAGTTTCGGATGAGGCTGAGGTCGTGCCCTCCGGTTTCCGCGACGATCCCTTCCTCGCGCAACGTCCCGGCGGCCGCGTCCTGGCGTTCGCCCGAGACGGCATCGCTGGCGTAGACCTCCGCGCCGCGCGCCTTCGCCAGTCGGGCTGCCGCAACGCCGGAGAGGCCCAATCCGAGAACGGCCACCGCGTCCCCCGGTCGAACGAGCGGGGTGCGCCCTCCGCGGGCGATCGGATCGGGCGTCGGGTGGGGGCTCAAGCTCGCACCGTGCGCGCTCATCGGATCTTCAGGGTGGCCAGGCTGACCAGCGAGCAGAGGATGGCGAGGATGTAGAATCGCACCACCACCCTCGTCTCCGGCCACCCCAACTTCTCGAAGTGATGGTGGAGCGGAGCCATCCTGAAGAGCCGTCGGCCGGCGCCCGTGCGCCAACGGGTGAACTTGAACCAGCTCGTCTGCAGAAGGACGGATACGGCCTCCGCGACGAACACCCCGCCGATGAGAAGCAGCAGGAATTCCGACTTGAGGAGCACGGCGGTGACGCCCAGGGCTCCACCCAGGGCGAGGGCTCCGGTGTCCCCCATGAACACGTCTGCGGGAGGGGCGTTGAACCAGAGGAAGCCGATCGCGGCTCCGGTGATCCCGGCGCAGAAGACCCCCAGCTCTCCCGCGCCAGGCAGGTAGAACGTGCCGAGGTACGCCGACGTGTCGACGCGGCCGATCACGTAGGCGAACAGACCGAAGGTGAGCGCGGCGATCCCGCTGAGGCCGGCAGCGAGTCCGTCCAGTCCGTCGGCCAGGTTGACGCCGTTCGAGCTGCCGGTCACCACCAGGGCGACGAAGAGAGGATAGAGCGCCGGCCAGAACACGACGTAGAAGTCCTTGAAGAAAGGCAGCATCGTGTGGTTGACCGGGTAGTCGCTGAGTGGGTAGCGCCAGAGCACGAAACCCAGCGCCAAACCGAGGATGAATTGGCCGATGAGCTTGTTACGTGCCACCAGTCCACGGGATTCGCGCTGCACGACCTTCAGGTAGTCGTCGATGAAGCCCATCAGCCCCATGCCTGCGGTGATACCGAGTGCTATCACCACATAGGAGTTAT
>CP070670.1:2215627-2224649 GCA_020351855.1 Gemmatimonadota bacterium | reverse complement strand
TTCTGGCAGGAGCTGCGCTCGATCTTCCAGGGCGATGGAGACGGACTGCTCATTCAGGACTACCTGACGGGCGTCGGCGGCGGCGACGTGACCCCCGCGATGATCGATGACGTGCTCGCCGATCTGGAAGCCCGGACCGAGGCGGAGCGTCCGGTGTGGATGGGGATGGGCAGTCCGGCGGGGGCGGGCTGATGGCGCGCCCCGGAGAGGCCGGGCCGCAGGGCCGGGAGTTGAGCCGCGAAGAGCAGATCGGGCTCGGCGATCGGCCGGAGCCGGCGCTGCCGAGCATGCCGAGCATCACCTGCACCGAGGAGTGCCTGCTGCGGCCGGGCAACACGAACTGCGGCGGCTGCGGCATGAGCGTCGGCCTCACGATGCTCGGCCGTGCCCTGGCGGAGGTCGGCGATACCTGCACGCTCGCCATCCCCGCCTGCTGCGGAGCGGTCACGGCCGGCGCGTTTCCCACGACGAGCTATGGGGTGCCCACGGTGTGCACGACCTTCGCGTCGGCCGCGGCGGTCGGAGCGGGTCTCGCATCGGTGCGGGACCTGAACGAAGAGCGGGGCCAGGTCATCTGCTGGGCCGGGGATGGGGGCACGTACGACATCGGGATCGCCACGCTGTCGGCCGCGGCGGAGCGAAACGACAGCATCCTCTACATCTGCTACGACAACGAGATCTACGGAAACACCGGCGGGCAGCGCTCCTCGGCCACGCCGCCCGGGGCCCGCACGTCGACGACGCCGCAGGGGAAGCGGGAGGACAAGAAGGACATCCTGGCGATCATGGCCGCTCACCGCATCCCGTATGCGGCCACGCTTTCCATCGCCCATCCCGAGGACTTCCGGCGGAAGCTCCACACGGCGTTCGCCATTCCGGGCACGCGCTTTCTCCTCATGCACTCTCCCTGTCCGACCGGCTGGAAGTCGGAGCCTGCGGAGTCGGTGGAGCTCGTGCGGATCGCCGTGGCGAGTGGTCTGTTCCCCCTGTACGAGGTGTGGGACGGGCGGACCTACCGGATCAACGTCCAGCCGACCTGGCTCGATCCGGCCGAGTACTTCCACCATCAACGGCGGTTCGGCGACGACGAGATCGATCTGGAGGCGACGCGGCGGATCTGCCGGGAACGCTTCGAGCGCCTGCGGGTCTTGGCCGAGGAGTTCCCGCACGAGGAGGGGGCGGCGAGCGGATCGCCATGATGCCGCTTCGAGCGCTCCCGACGTGTGCAGCGGCCGTCGTCGCCTTGTCATGGAGCTGTGGGCGGACTGCCGATGCCGGAGACGGGAGGCGAGAGCAGGGGGGTGCAGAGATGAGCGGGCAAGGGCAGCGAGAGGCCCTTCCAGCGGTCCGCACCGAGGGCGATGTCTCGGTGGAGGGGGCGCTGGCGCGGCGCAGGTCGGTCCGGGCCTTCGCGCCGCGCTCTCTGACCAGGGAAGAGATCGGCCAGCTCGCCTGGGCCGCGCAGGGGGTGACGAGCGACGCGGGTCTCCGGGCCGCTCCCTCGGCGGGGGCGCTGTACCCGCTCGAGCTGTACGTGTGCACGAGTGAGGGTCTCTTCCACTACGATCCGGACGAGCATGCTCTGACGCTGCGGCGGGCCGGTGACCTGCGGTCCGCGGTGCAGGCGGCCGGCCTGAACCAGGAGGCCCTGGGAGACGCGCCGGCCATCTTCCTGATCGCCGCCGTGTACGAGCGGACGGCCCGGAAGTACGGTTCCCGGACGGAGCGCTACGTCCACATGGAGGCGGGCCACGCCGCCCAAAACATCCTGCTCGAGGCGACGGCACTCGGTCTCGGTGCCGTACCGATCGGTGCCTTCGAGGATTTGCGGCTATCCGAGGCGTTGTCCCTGCCCGGCGACCACCGGCCGCTCTACCTCGTGCCCGTAGGCGAGCCCGAATAGTCCGCTCTTCCTCCATCATCCAGCTCCGCTCGCCCCGATGCAAATATAGTATAACAATCTGGCAGTAAATAGCTTAAGACGTGCCGTATTATGCGATATATCAAGTTGTCCTGCTCCGTCCTGCCGCGACGTTCGTCTCCACTCGGCTTCCTGGCACGCGCTCTGCCTTTCCGCGAAGTGTCTGTGCGACCCGCGTCAACCTGAAACGCGCTGAGGAATGGTCGATGAAAGAGGAGGATGAGGGACCCGTCCGGTCTCCTACGCAGGAGCTGCTGGAGGCGACATGCTATGAGTCGGACGTCCGGCCACCCGCGAAGCACCAGGCCGAGCCGTCTCTTGTGATCACGGGTCAGCCACCGGTGGCCGGCGCCGGCAGCCGGAGGAGGCGGTCGCCCCCGACCCGGATCCGTATGCCACTCACTCCGCCGAAAGCGTAACCGAAGCCGAGGGGATCGCTAGTCCGGCGGGATCGGGGTAAAGCCCTGCAGCTCCACCTCGCCCGCCTCGACGACCAGGGCGGAGCTCTCGGGAATCTCGATCCACTCCGAGGACAGCTCGGTAAGCGGCTCGGAGACGACCAGACGGGCGTCGTCCGAGAACTTGTCGGCACCTGGATCGAGCTCCCGCAGCGCCTGCATGCTGACGCTGTGATAGAGCGTGAAGGACGCGCGCTCCGAGGAGTACCGGAAGGCGAAGATGCGGTCGCCATCCGTGATGCCGACGGTCATGGAGATGGGGTGTTCGACGCCGTGTCTGCCCCCGATTTCCTCGACGAGGCCGACCATCCGCTCCATGGCCGCGACCGGCTCCGTCTCGAGACCTAGGGTCAGCGCTAGGTGAAGCATCACCTCGGTATCGGTCGTGCCCTCGATCTCCGGGAACAGCGCCGGGTCGACCGAGAGCACGAGGTCCCGCCTGATGTCGCGGAAGCCACGGATCTCGCCGTTGTGAACAAAGAGCCAACGCCCGTGCTGGAACGGGTGACAGTTCGTCCGTTGGATGGCCGAGCCGGTAGCCGCGCGTACGTGGGCGAGAAACAGGGGCGATCGGACCTGGGCGGCGATGCTGCGGAGGTTCGCATCGTTCCAGGCGGGGCGGAGGGCCTTGAAAAGGCCCGGCTCCTCTTTCTCCCCGTACCACCCGATGCCGAAGCCGTCCCCGTTCGTCGTCGAGCCGCCACGCGCCTGAAGGCTCTGCTGAATGAGCGAGCGCTTGGGCTTGAAGAGCAACTCGTCCAGGTACAAGGGGGCGCCGGAGTATCCGAGCCATCGACACATGTCTGCCGTTCCTTCCCTGTTCGCGTTCTAGCCCCGTCACTACGTTCAGGCAGTAGCAGGATCGGCCCCGCCGGGCAAGCTGGATGCCGTTGTCCGACAGCGGGAAGACCGACTTCGCAAAGCCGCTGCGCCTGACGTGATCAAGCCGCTTGACCTGCGGAGGATATGATGAATAAAGCCACGGTGTATACCAGCATGATGCTCGGGTTGTGCGCCCTGGCCTGGGCCCCTGCGGCGCAGGCACAGGTCGTCGAGCTGATCATTCCACAGGTGGGCGTCACCTTCACAAGTTATTCGGGGGACCTCATCGACTCCGATACCGGAGTCGGCTTCGAGGCAGGCGGCAAGATCCGGGCGGGCAGCCGCTTCTTCGTCGAGGCGGGCTTTTTCTGGTCGACGGCCAGTGCGGACGTGACCGACCTGGACGGCAATGCGACGACGGACGGGCTGCGCATCCAGGATATCAGCATCCCGGTAGTGATCGGCTACAAGATCATCAAGAGCCGCCCGGCAGCCTTCCGGATCTTCGCCGGCGTCGTTCCATCCTTCCCGACGAGCGTATCCGACAACGACCTCGGGATCGTGAAAGAGGATCTGAACGGTACCCTGTGGGCGGGCCGGGCCGGTCTCGGCGTGGACCTGGTCATCCTGTCGATCGATGCGGGCTACGACTTCGGGTTGGGCGATATCTTCGCTGTGAGCTTTGACAGCGTGAAGCGGAACGAATGGTTTATCGACCTGGGACTGCGCTTCGGCTTCTAGTGGTTGGGTTGGTCCGCCCGATGGTGGCGCCGGCGGGATCGGCCCGCCATACTGAGCGGTTTGAACCAAGAAAGCCATAGGAGATGCCAGTGAACAAGCTACGAAACCTCGCGTTGGGCGTCGCGGTGGGAGCGGCAGTTCTCGCCTCGAGCCCCCCAATCGAGGCACAGGAGTCGCCGGTTCTCGACCGGGTGGTCGAGAGCGGCACGCTGAGGGTCGGCATGTCGGCCACCCAGCCGCCGTTCAACGCGAAGAGTCGGTCGGGGGAGATGATCGGGCTGGAGGTGGACCTCGCGAACCTGCTGGCGGGAGCGATGGGGGTCGAGCTGCAGATCGTGAACCGCCCGTTCGGCGAGCTGCTCGGGGCGCTCGACGCCGGCGCGGTGGACATGGTGATGTCCGGGATGGCGATCACGCCGGATCGGGCCCGCAAATCGGCCTTCGTGGGACCCTACATGCTCTCGGGCAAGTCGATCCTGACCAAGTCCACCACGCTGGCGGCCGCCAAGGAGACGAACGATCTAGACAAGCCGGGCGTCAAGCTGGCAGCCCTGTCCAACTCGACGAGCCAGCAGTTCGTCCAGAAGTACTTGCCGAACGCCCAGTTCGTCCCCGTGGCGGAGTACGACGAAGCGGTGGACATGCTCCTGGCCGGCACGATCGACGCGCTGGTGGCGGACATGCCGATCTGCGTGCTCTCCCTGCTGCGGTTCCCCAACGAGGGGCTGGCCACCCTCCGGCAGCCATTCACCGTAGAGCCGATCGGGGTGGCGGTTCCGGGCGGCGACATGGCATTCCGCAATCTGGTGGACAACTACCTCGAGGCCTTCGAGAAGACGGGCATCCTCGACCAGCTGCGCAAGACATGGCTCGAGGACGGCGCCTGGGTGGCTGCGCTGCCGTAGCAGGTCTCGCCGCCTCGCACCACGGTCCACGCGGGGGATCCTCTACCGAGGATCTCCCGCGTAAGCTTTTCCACCACAGGTGGATACAAGAAGCTCCCGACTCGCCCCGGTCCCCGACCATCACCATCATTCAGCATATATGGTTCGCGCCCGCCCGCCGTCACAGGTGGGGGCTCGGTTTGGAATAGATTGTCGGATGTCACTCGGTCGGTCCGACCCGGACCGGGAGGGCCGGCGGGGTGGGGAAGTAGAATATCGTGGTCCTCCCGCGCACCGCGGTGGCCTGGCTCGCCTCCGCGCTCCTTCTGTGTGCTCGTCCCTTTCCCCTGGCCGCTCAGGAAGATCCGAGCGAGCAGCTGGGGACCTGGCTGCAGTACTTCGGCGACAACCGGATCAGTGACCACGTCAGCATCCACACGGAGGCGGAGTACTGGCTGTGGGAAGCCGCTTCCAATCCGGAGGTCCTCATTCTCAGGCCTGCCGTCAACTTCCACCTCAATGACGGACCCTTCTTCAGCCTGGGATACACCTACGTGAAGAGCTGGCCTTTCCACGAGGAGGGCGCCAGGACGACCCAGAACCACTTCTTCCAGCAGCTCATCCTGCGGAGTCCCATGTGGCGGTTTCGACTGTACCACCGGTATCGGTTCGAGGAGCGGTGGATCCGAGCGAACGAGGCGACGGAGACCGATTTTTCGACTCGCCTCCGGTACATGCTCTTCCTGCAGCTTCCCCTCACCCGGAGGACGATCGAGCCGAACACGCTCTTTCTGGCTTCATACAACGAACTCTTCGTCAATACGAGCGGGCGTGAGGCCGTATTCGATCAGGACCGGGTCTATGCCGCGCTCGCTTACCAGGTGACCCGGAACATGTGCGTGCACACCGGATTCCTTTGGCAGATCTTCAGCGATCGGACGCTCCGGCGGCTCCAGTCCGCCATCTTCTTCAACCTCGACCTGCGCTGAGCCCGGCTGTGTGCTGCGCCGGGTTGCCGGGTCGTCCTGGCGCCGGTGGCGGAAGGGGTGAAGTATTCACCGGTGTGTCGCGTCCGACACCACCCGCTGTAGCGGTCAGACCCAAGGAGGTGGAGCCGTGAAAAGCCGGAAGGTCGTCCCGCTCCCGCTGCTGGCCCTGCTGGTGCTGGCTGTCTTGGTACTGACCCCCGGCGCGTCGACGGCACAGCTCGCCGGCCGCCTTCAGGGCGGATACGGCTTCGCCGACGGTTACGGAGCGATGGTGGGTGGCTCGATCGGACTCGAGTTTCCCCTCCTGTTCGGCCAACCGGCCTACGTGGGGCCATGGGCGATGTACAACGCGGGGGGCACGTTCGAGCGTGCCGGCGAGACCTTTGACCAGGAGGCGACGTTCGTCGGAATCGAGGGCGGAGGCGTGTTTCTCGACAAGCCGTTCATGATCCGGGGTGCCGGCAACATCGCGGCGGCGTTCATCACCACGGATCGCTCCGACATCGCCGGGGAAATCAGCGAGACGAGGCTCGATCTGTCGGGCGGGGTGGCGTTCGGATATCAGGTAGGGAACTGGTTCGTGGCCGTCGAGCCTTACACCTTCCTGATCATCGCCTCGGACAACATGGGCTCGTCCTTCAATCTGTTCCTCACCATCGGCTACCGCCCGAAGGTTGCAAGGAAGGAGGACTAGATGGCACTCAGGGTTGTCGCACATTTGGAGGCGTTGCCCGGCAAGGTGGACGCCCTGAAGTCGGTGCTCGAGGGTCTCGTCGCCCCCACCCACCAGGAGATCGGCTGCATCAGCTACGAGCTGCTGCAGAGCACGGAGGACCCCGCACGGTTCACCTTCGTCGAAGAGTGGGCGAGCGAGGACGCTTTTCAGGCCCACTTCGAGACCGAGCACATCCGGGGCGCTCTGGTGCGGCTTCCGGAGTTGCTCGCCGCCGAGCTCGACCTGAGAACGTACCGGCTGGTGTGCTAGCCGCCAGGCCCGGTCGGCGCGATAAAGGGCCCGGCGTGTGCGCCGGACGCGGCGAGCGGCGGATCCGCAGGCGGTGTGCGGTGTAACCTAGCCGAATCCCACTGCGGCCCTGTGCCGCGGCTTCACATTCTGGCCCCGTCCGAGAGGTTCCGTACCATCGATCTCGCCGCCACTTCCGATCCCTCCGAGCGCACCCAGTCTCCTGCGGCACAAGGCCCGAGCGTTCAGGAGTTAACTTCAGAGGGCGCCGCGTTCGCCGCCCTGGGTCTGTCACCGCGGCTGGTCGACGCCGTTCTCCACTCGGGCTACAGCGAGCCTACAGAAGTCCAGCGCCAGGCTGTGCCCGCGGCCTTGGAGGGAAGGGATCTGCTCGCCACGGCGCACACCGGGACGGGAAAGACTGCCGCGTTCACCCTCCCGATGATCCAGAGGCTCGGCGAGGATGCGATTCACGGCCGCCCGCGCGGCCTCGTCATCACGCCGACGCGGGAGCTCGCACAGCAGGTAGGTGCCGCGGTGGAGTCCTACGGCGTAACCTCCGACATCGAGTGTGTCGTGGTGCATGGGGGCACGAACGTACGCTCGGAGGGACGCGAGCTCAGCTATGGCTGCGACGTGCTCGTCGCGACTCCGGGACGGCTTCTGGACCATCTGCGGAGAGGCACGGTCGACCTCGGAGAGGTCGAGGTGCTGGTCCTGGACGAGGCCGACCGCATGCTCGACATGGGGTTCATCGACGATGTGAAGCGGATCGTGGCCGCCACGCCGCAGAGCCGCCAGACGCTCCTGTTCTCGGCCACGATGCCGAACGGGGTGCTTTGGCTGGCGAACGAGATGATGCGGGACCCGGTTCGGGTGGAGGTCGGCCTCGAGCGGGCGGCGGATGGGATCCGCCAGGTTCTCTATCCGGTGGACTGGCCCGCGAAGCACAAGCTGCTGCTCCACCTTCTCGAGGAGCGCACGTCCGGCCAGGTGCTGATCTTCACCCGCCGGCGCGATACGACGACCTACCTGACCGAGTTCCTCCTGAGCCGGGACGTCTCCGTCGACGACCTGCACGGCGGGAAACCTCAACGGTTGCGCGACGTCAGCCTGGAGGGCTTCCGGAACGGGCAAACCCGGGTCCTTGTGGCCACGAACGTCGCGGCCCGTGGGCTGGACGTGCGCGGGATACGGCACGTGGTCAACTTCGACGTGCCGGACGACCCGCGTGACTACGTGCACCGTGTGGGGCGGACGGCCCGCGGGGACGACACGGGCGAGGCGATCACCTTGATGTCGCCCAATGACTGGCACCTCGTGCGCGACATCGAGCGGCTGATGGGCGAACCGATCCACCGGGAAACGGTCGAGGGGTTCGAGCCCAGCGTAGCGATTCCGGCCACGCACGCCGGCGAGCTGACGGTCGCCACCGAACCGGCTCGCGTCCGGACGGGCCTGACGCGGGGCATTCGTCGCAGGTAGGCTCCGCCGCCCGACGCGACGGGCGGCGCTCAGTCGACCTCCGCTCCCCAGACCGTTCGGATCCTCTCCGTGCCGATCATCTGCTCGGTCGTGTAGCCGCCCGACGCGTGCATCGGACCTGGATATCCGATCACCTTCCAGCCGACATAGTCGCGGTTCCCGCCATAGCTTGGGTCGGCGAGGAAGCCGATGACCGTGTGCGTGCAGAGGATGTGGAAGAAATCCCGGGGCGCGATCTGCTGGTCCGGCCACTCCTGGACGTTGCCGGACTCGATGGCCCGTAGCGCGGCGTCCTGTTCATCCGTCTCGAGATCGAGGAAGCGCTGACCGAAGCGCTGGACGGCCACCCCGTCCACCCCTTGCAGACCGGCGGCGTACGCTTCCCGGAGTGCAGCCTCCTCGTGAGCCAGCGCCTTGTCGATGAAATTCACGCAGTCGGCCTCGATCGCGCCGGGCTCATGGTCGGTCGGAATGATGCGGCCGGTGATGGCCTCGACGAGCTCCCACTCCTCCTCGGTGAGCACGAGGCGCTCTCGGGACTGTCTGGCCGCCCGGAGCGCGAGGGGGTGGGGCAGGCCGGAAAGGAGCCACACCGTCCCCGCGCAGAGCGCGCTACGGGCCAGGAACCGCCGCCGGGTCAGCGGCGGCACGCCGTTCGGCCTCCCCGTGGACCCGGATGCTGGCGTGGGCCCGGAGCGCGCGGCGGGCCGTGCCACCCAGATCGGCAGCTGCCGCATCAGAGCGCTCCCTTCCTCGCC
>CP070670.1:2211000-2215527 GCA_020351855.1 Gemmatimonadota bacterium | reverse complement strand
AGTCAGGTGCTCTATCCAGTTGAGCTACGGGCGCAGACCGGCGCCGGGGACAGCGCCGTAAGGACGTGGCCGCTGCCCGGATGCTACCGCCGGCGGATGCCCAGGAGAGGACTCGAACCTCCACGCCCTTAAACGGGCACTAGCCCCTCAAGCTAGCGCGTCTGCCAATTCCGCCACCCGAGCATCCGCCGGGGGTCACTCGCCGGCCCGGCTCCTGTTGGGACCACGGGCGGACGGGATTGTTCCCCAGACCAAACACCCCCGTCCGAGGACAGGGGCGAAGTCTATCTCCGTCATATGGAGATCGCAGCGGGCCCGACAATCTACCCCGATCGACGGACAACGCAACCCGCGGGGCTGCGGAGGAACTCCGGCCGCAGGTCAGCACCTCGGCTCCACCTTCCAACAGGACCCGTCCGACCAGCCACCCTCGCGGATTCCCGCAGAACGATATGTATATCCTTTACCGATAATACCGAACTCAGGGTGGTGCTGGTTGGCAGTATGCGATCATATATTTAGTTTGTGATAAGACGCGGAACACTCCCAGCCCATTGGCCTTTGCGACTGGAGACCGGCAGATGAAGATCGCACCCGGCGTTGCAGCACGCCTCGAGCGGGCCCTGGGGCTGCGCGACCGGAGCATGCGCTCCCTGCACCTGGAACTGCACGAGGAGGGAGTGCGAGGCAGCAGCTACGCGAGCATCCATGGCTACGTCAACGGCCGCGCCGTGCCTCCGCTGGAGTTCCTCCTCGCGACCGCGGAGGCCCTGCAGGTGAATGCCGCCTGGCTCGTGCAGGGCTCCGGGCAGCCGACCCGCACGAACGCGGCGGGCGAGGAGGCGGCTGGAGACGCGGGTGAGGCCGCCGCGTGGACGGCGGTCCAGGAGCTCGCGCAGGAGGCCGACTGGGCCGAGCTGCGCCAGCGGGTGAAGCAAGCCCTACAGGAGGAGTTCATCTTCTTCGCCGACCTGCCACCCCTGGCGGCCGCAGCCGTGTGGCGCACCTGGGAGCGCCTCGCCGCGGACGCCGCGCACCGTGAGGAGTGGATTCGCGGCAGGGGTTCCTCGGACGCCTCCCGGACCGTCGAGCAAAGCCTGGGCGTGGCGAAGGACATCGGGCTGTGCCTGATGGCGCCGCTCTCCGTGCTGGAGGTGCGACCGTCCGAGCTCCGCCGCTGGCAAATCGAAAGCTACGTGCTGGGGGTCTGCTCGGCCCTGGCCAGCCTCGTGCCCGACCCCAACGCCACAGAGCCATCATTCCGGCCCTTCTGAGGAGGCGGCTGCCTGGCGCCGCGCCAGCCTCAGCGCCACGGCCGGAAGATCACGCCATACGCCACCGAAGGTACCGGTGCCCCCTCCACTCTCTAGATTGGGCCTGAAGCAAGCGGCGTCTTGACCGCGTCGCACCGCGCGGGAGGTTACGGCCTCCCCACTGCTTGCCACTGCATCGAACGAGGTGGACCATGCGATTCCCCCGGGTCACTCGGCTGCTCCTCGCCACCCTGACGATTCCGGCCCTCGCCTGCTCGGGAGGAAACGGCAGCTCGCCGATCCTGGGCAGCCAGTTGCCCCTGCATCTCGAGGATCATGTCGCATCCGCCGAGGTCACCGGATCGGAGCCTCCGGCGGATCCGCCGACCGCCGTCGAGTGGCGTTTCGCCGAGCAGCAGCCGGCATGGAAAACGGCCCCGCCTTACAGGGCGGAGATGGCACCGGCCAACCTCACCCAGGTCGAAGATGCGGTGCGAGTCGGCCTCGGCGACGCCAACGCATTCGTGCGCCCGTGGGACGACCGACGGTTGCTGATGGGCGGCATTTATGTCGACGTGCCGGACTGGAAGCTCGAGGATTGGTCCTACGTGCTCGTTCGGGCCCGCGCCTCCGAGGCGGTCAAGGACATCGGCCTCGGTTTCAACCTCAAGGAAGGGCCGGGCAAGGCGACGGATGCCCCGTATCCGTTTCGCTTCTTCGGTGAACAGGTGGACGCGTTCAACGACGGCTCCGTGCAGACCTATCTCCTGCGCGCCGATTGGTCGGGCGGGAACTGGGAGGGTCCGTGGCAGCAGCTGGGCCTGTGGTTCTGGGCCGACTCCGCGGCCAACGTCGACGTCCTGTCCGTGCAGGTCATCCCGAAGGAAGCGGATTACAGCAGCGAGCCGTGGGGAGTGCGGGCGGAGGTGCGAGACCGGGCCTACCGGCGCGCCCTGTACACCCACGCGCCGGGCCGCATCGAGTACCGGATCCGCGTTCCCGAGGGCGCACGCCTCGACCTCGGCCTGGGTGTCCTGCGGGAGGATGCCCCCGTCACCTTCCGGGTGAGTGCAGGCACCGATGCGGGGACCGCCCGGGTCCTGCTCGAAGAAGCCTACGCGGACCGGCAGCGGTGGGCACAGCGCAGCCTGGACCTGTCCGAGTTTGCCGGCCGGGAGGTCGCCCTCACGCTGGAAGCCGAGTCGGATCGGGAAGGCACGGTCGCCCTGTGGGCCGCGCCCACGCTGACCGGAGCCGCGGCCGATCGGCGGCCCAACGTGATCTTCTACGTCATCGACGGTGCCGGGGCAGACTACATGAGCGCCTACGGCTATACCCGCCGCACGACTCCGAACATCACGCGGCTGGCGGCGGAGGGCGCCCTGTTCGAGCGCGCCTACAGCAACGCCTCGTGGACCAAGCCTTCGACGGCCTCCTTCATGACCTCCCTGCAGCTCAGCGTGCTCGGTGGGCTCAACTGGACCGATCCGGTTCCGGAGCAGGCGACGACGATGGCCGAGCACTTCCACCGCGCGGGGTACCAGACCGGCGTGTTCACCGCCAACCCGAACGCCGGCACCCTGAGCGGGCTCGGGCGCTCGGTCGATGTCATGAAGGAGAGCTGGGAGGAGTTCACCTACTTCGGCGGAGAGAACTACAAGGAATCTTCACGTCATCTGCACGAGGCCTTCCTCGATTGGCGGGAGACCTATCCGGGCAAACCCTACTGGGCGCACTTCCAGACGACGGACATTCACGAGGACTTCCCCGCGGTGGCGCCCTTCTCCGGGCTGTTCGTCGGCCCCCAGCAGAAAGAGACCTGGAGGGAGTGGAACGACCGGCTTCGTGAGGCCGGGGGCCACGGCGTCTACTCGGACGCGTACGAGAAGACCGGGCTGAACCGGCCCGCATTCTTCGCCCTCCACCAGGGCATGTACGACGAGACCATGGCGCACAACGACTACCAGCTGGGCCGCCTCGTGGAGCGGCTCAAGGCCGACGGGCAGTGGGAGAACACCCTGCTGATCATCGGCTCGGACCACAGCACGGATGCTGCGATGGACGACATGGGCGTCGCGATCCTCGACTCGCTGCCGCCGCGCTGGAACCAGCCGATGCTGCGGCCTTCGATCAGCCGCGTCCCCCTCATCTTCGTGTGGCCCGGCCACATCGCGCCCGGACAGCGTTTCGACCAGCCCGTGTCGATGATCGACGTCCTGCCGACCGTGCTCGACCTCGTCGGGCTGCCGGCACCGGAGATCCTGCAGGGCCAGTCCCTGGCTCCCCTGCTGCGCGGAGAGGAGGGCTGGGAATCCAGGCCCGTCATCCTGGATGAACTGGTGGTGAACCATCCGACCGGAGAGTACCGCGGCCTGCTCGAGGTGATCGACGGCCGCTGGGGGGCGTCGCTGGAGATCAATCCGGACCCGGACAAGGAGCCGGAGGAGAGGAGGCCCGTACCGCTGCTGGTGTACGATCTTTGGAAGGACCCCTCCGCCCTCCAGAGCCTCCACGAGGAACGGCCGGACCTCGTCGAGCGCTACACGGAGTTCCTGGAGGGACAGTGGGAGGCGCACCAGACCCTGGCCCAACACTTCAGCCGCGCGGAGGGGGTGCTCCTGACGGCTGAACAGCTCTCTACCTTGCGGGCGCTCGGCTACATCCAGGAGTAGGTTACCGCCCGGGTTCTGCCGGGTCCGCCCCCAGACAGACCAAAGCCACGCCGCAACGCGCGGCGTGGCTTCTTCTTGCCCCAATGTGCCCGACAGGATTCGAACCTGTGACCTTCGGCTCCGGAGGCCGACGCTCTATCCAGGCTGAGCTACGGGCACCTGCCCCGAAAAAAGCGAGCCCGTTCGGCCGAAGGCCGGGGCTCCGATCCATACCGGGGATTTTCCGTGCAGCCCTACCCCGAAGGGATAGGCGAAGTGCCGCCGTGAAGCAAGCAAAGGCCATGCGGCGCCTCCAGTTCTTGCACAATGCGCCGAAAAGTGCCGGCCTCCCCGTGGCCACCCCGCTACACCCCCCGGTCCGACCTGTCGACGCATGCATATAACTGTCTACACCACAGCAACTTGGGGCCTTTGAGGCCGGGCAGGCCGCAGCCGGGCTCGCTAGTTGCCGAAAGAGCCGGTCACCGATGGGATTGGAGCCGACCGGGCCAAGGCGAGGAGCCGAGTCGCATGCAGTTGAGCGCTGGAACGAACGCAAGTGGGAAGGGCTGCCAGCCTCCGATCGAAACAGGCCGGAAAGGAGAGGGCGGCTTCGCCCTGCT
>CP070670.1:2207120-2210900 GCA_020351855.1 Gemmatimonadota bacterium | reverse complement strand
GTCCCGACGCTTGCCGAGCTGCTGGGCATCCCCTTTCCGGCCGATCTGGACGGGCGACCGCTAGTCGGTGCTCCGGGCCCGAGGGCTCGGGACGACTAGGTTCCGGGTCCGAGCCGCACCGCTCACCACCTCTCCGACCGGCCGCGGGCCGTGAAGAGGAGGATCCGCTCCTTCACGGGCTCTCCCGTCAGCTCCTCCCAGCACCGGGCATAGATCTCCACCTGGCGCCGGTACGCCTCCGATCGACTTTCGAACGCCGGATCGTCCCCCCGGTCGGTCTTGTAGTCCGCGATCACCCAGCCGTCGGGCTCGCGGAACGCCAGATCGACGACGCCCTCAACGGTCGTCGGCACAGGGGAGCCGGCCGGATATGGTCCGGCGAATGGCGTCTCGACGTAGAGCTCCTCCGCCGATCGGGCTCTGCGCCACAGGTCGGACCGAGAGACCCGGGCGATGAGCTCGAGGAGCTCCTCCAGGTGCCTCGGCCCTCCCTTCTCGTCGACCGGCAGCTCGTACTCGACGAGTAGCGAGCGGCATAGCAGACGGAGGGCCTCTCCCTCGACGCCGCGGGCCGCCGCGGCAAGAGCCCCGTGGACCACTGAGCCCCACTCGTAGCCTCGGGGCCCGATCGGCGTCCCGGAGGCCTCCGGCAACGGGAGGGCCGGCCCCTCAGCCTCCCCGGAGGGGCTGGAGAATGGAGGCGAAGGGGTCCCCTTGGCGAGCGCGGTGACGGACTCCATACGGTACGTGGGCAGGCCGCTCGCCTGCCGGGCCTGGCGGGCGGCTTCCGCCGCCCCGCCGATCTCGTCCGGCGCCATGTCCAGGGTCTGCCGGACGGGGGGCGATCCGGGGGCGCGCGAGATCTCGGTGGCCAGCTCCGACAGGGCGGCGTGGTAGCCGCTCCAGGGCGACGGTTTCCCCCGCTCCCGGCAGCCGATCACGAGCTCCTCCTCCGCCCGGGTCCCGGCGACGTACTGCAGACGATTCCTTTCGGCCGCGTCGAACTCGCGCTCCTCCTCTTCCCACCGCTTCCAGTCGAGTGGCCGCGCCAGGTCGACGTGCACCCAACCTTCTGGCTCCCGGATGACCAGGTGCCCCAAAGCTTCTCCGCCGGGCGGACGTTGCACGTGCAGCGCTATCGGGTGGGTTGTTTCCTCCTCCGCACCGGTGAGGACGACGACGGGAGCCTCCAGTCCCTTGGCGCGGTGGATGTTCATCACCCGAACGAGATCGCTCCGACCCGGCTCGAACGGCGTCTCGGCGTCCTCCCAGGCGATTGCCGTCTCCAGGGCCTCGAGCGCTCCGACCAGCGACGCATCGCCGGCCAGTGCGCACGCGCGGACGGCGTCGAGGGCGTATCCCATGGCGCCCGCCCGGATGCGTCCGAGCGGGCCGGTGGCGGCGAAGGGCAGCAGGCCGAGCTCCGCGGCAAGCTGGCCGACCAGGACATCGGCCGGAAGCACGATGCTCTGGCGCCACCAGCCTCGAAGCCGTGCGAGGGCGCGGTTGACCTCCACCGTCCCCCCGGGCCTCCCCTCCCGCCGGTCCGTGCAGCAGAAGCGCCCTTTGCTCAGCCGGTGCTCGGTGAGTTGCTCCAGGTCGAGTCCGAAGAACAGCCCCGTGAGAACCGAGACCGTCTTCACCGGATCCTCCGGATCGGCGAGCAGGCGAAGCAGTGCCATGAGCTCGGTGAGCTCCACTTCCACGCCAATCCGGGCGCCCGAGACATCCACCGGCACATTCCACTCCTCGAGAGCCCGGGCGTAGAGATCGAGGTTCGCCCGGTTCCGGGTCAGGATGAGGAAATCTCCTGCCCGACGCTCGCTGTCCCGGATGCGCCCGGCCACCCACTCGGCAAGAAGTCCCGCTTCCGATCGCGCCCGGTCCCGCGCGTTACGCCCGCCCTCGAGGGGATACCAGAAAACGCCCTCGCGCGGCGCCGGCAGTTCCTTCGGGACCGTGATCAGGGGGGCGAAGCCGGCCTGCTGCGGCGTGGCCCGCTTCGGGAACAGACCTTCCGGTCCGCCGAACGTCCGGTTGACGAACTCCGCGACCGCGGGGCGGGACCGAAAGTTGGTCACGAGCTGGAGGACGTCCCCGAACCGACGGAAACGGTCCTTGACGGAATCGTACACGACGATGTCCGCGCGGCGGAAGCGGTAGATGCTCTGCTTCGGATCGCCTACCACGAACAGGGAACCGGGACGAGGGACCGCCGTTCGCCAGCTCTCCTCATCTGCCCGGGGGGACGGTTCCGATGCGAGGAGGAACAGCACCTCCGCCTGAAGCGGATCTGTATCCTGAAACTCGTCGACCAGGATGCGCTGGTACCGGGACCCGAGGTCCCGTCGGGCCTGCGGGCTGCTCCGAAGCAGCCGGGCCGCCAGGAGGAGCAGATCCTGGAAGTCGAGCCGTCCGCTGCGCTGCCGGTGCTCCGCCAGCTCGCGGGCAGCCCTCGCCACGAATCGGACGGCGATGCCGTAGCGGTAGGCCAGCCACTGATCGTGCAAGGCCCTCGCCGGACTATCGTCGCCGATGAAGGCATTGACGGCATCCTGGAAGCGGACCGCCTCCGCCTTCCCCGCCGCCGTTTCGGACCAGCGGATCTGCGTGATGCCGTAAGCCCTCTTCCTGAGAAGAAGGGCGAGGCTCTCGAGGAACAGACGCCGATCCGTCCAGTCCTGCACGGTCCGGCGATAGTCGAGGGCCCGCAGTCGGCTCTGAAGGTTGTCCCAGCCCTTCGAGGGCTCCTCTTCCGGCATCAGGCCGAGCCCGCGGTCCAGCAGTTCCGTCAACGCCTCTCGCACGGCATCGACCGAGGCGGCGTCGGGTTCCGAGCCCTCCTCGGCCGCGAACCGCACGTCCGGATTGTCCGTGGCGGTTTCGAACGCCACTTCGAGCCTGTCCGGGCGAAGCCCCACCGCGGCGAGCTCCTCGAGCATCGGGTCGCCCTCCGCCACCAGACGTTCCAGGAAGCCGTGCCAGTATCGCCTGCGGAGTCGGACCATCTCCGCCTCCGGCGTCTCCGCGAAGCCGGGATCGATGCCGGCCTCCAGTGGCCGCTCGCGCAGGAGGCGGGCGCAGAAGGCGTGGATGGTGCCGAGGAAGGCGCGGTCGATGCCGCGCAGGGCCTGGTCGAGCCGCTTCGCCTCGGGGCTGTTGGCAGCGCAATCCTTGAGCTCGCGCTCGAGTTCCGCCTGGAAGCGCTCCCGAAGCTCGGCCGCCGCCTTCCGGGTGAAGGTGACGGCCGCGATGTCCTCGATGCGGGCCTTCCCGCCTCGGATCAGGGCGACCATGCGATGCGTGAGGGCCGTCGTCTTCCCCGCTCCGGCCCCGGCCTCCACGAGGAGGTTGGTGTCCAGATCGGCACGTATCCGGTCCCGCGCCTCTTGATCCTCGAGCGGCCCCGACGGGAAGGATGGAGCGGGCCGCGAGCCGCTCACGCCCCCTCCCAGGTGCGGGCTGCCCGGAGCTCCGTGAACGCCTCCGCTTCGGCCCAGTGAGCGCTCGCCCAGTGCAGGAGCGGCGGCTCCTCTTCCGCGGAGAGCTTGTCGGGCACCCGACAGATCGGTCGGAAGTCGCAGAACCGACAGTCTCCCGGGCTATCGGTCGGCGGGAAACGGCCGGCGGCCACGCCATCAAGCAGCCGGTCGATCAGTGCCCAGCCCGAACCGTACGAGCGCCGGTCGTAGCGGTAGCAGGCGTGCTCTCCCCGGCGCGCCGGAAAGTGAAACTCCACCGCATCCACGGACCTGTCCAGCAGGTGCTCGACGGCCGCGG
>CP070670.1:2203440-2207020 GCA_020351855.1 Gemmatimonadota bacterium | reverse complement strand
GTCCGCGCCACCCTCCTCTTCACCTCCGGTGTCGGCCAGCGTCTGCATGAAGAGCTCGAAGTCGGCCGGGCTGCTCGCCGCCTGTCTCGCCTCCTCGTAATCGACCGCTCCGTCGCGCACGAGCTGCATGAGGTGCTGGTCGAACGTCTGCATCCCGTACGCATCGCCCTCCCGCATGAGGCGGAGGATCGCCTGCTGGACCTCCCCCTGGAGGATGGCGTCCCGCACGGCCGGGGTGCCGATCAGCACCTCCACCGCGGGGACCCGGCGGCCGTCCAGGCCGCCCAGCAGCCGCTGCGAGACGATGGCGCGGAGGCTGTCGGCCAGGCGGCGGCGGACCAGCGCCTCCTTGAAATCCGGGAACATGGCGAGCACGTGCGTGATCGCGCCGACCGCCGTGTTCGAGTGCATGGTCGAGATCACCAGATGGCCGGTCTCGCTGGCCTCGAAGGCGGTCTCGAACGTCTCCACGTCGCGCATCTCGCCGATCAGGATCACGTCCGGATCCTGGCGCAGCGCCGCCCGCAGCCCGGAGCGGAAGGAGCGCGTGTCCCGCTCGATCTCCCGCTGCGTCACGGTGCTCTGCACGTTGCCGTGCCAGTACTCGATCGGGTCCTCGAGGGTGATGATGTGCTTGGCGCGGTTCCGGTTGATCCAGTCGATCATCGCGGCCTGCGTCGTGCTCTTCCCCTGCCCCGTCGCCCCGGACACGAGCACGAGCCCGTCGGGCTGGTCCGCCACGTCGGCGAGCACGGCCGGCAGGCCGAGCTCCTCGAAGTTGGGCACCTGCCAGGGGATCACCCGCATGACGATCATGAAGGAGCCCCGCTGCTTCAGGATGTTCACGCGAAACCGCGCGACGTCCTCGAGCTCCCAGGCGAAGTCGTAGTCCGTCAGGCCGTCGACGGACTCCCGGAGGCTCTCGTCCGGGAGCAGGCCGATGGCGATGCCGCGGATCTCCTCGTTCGTGAACGGCTCCTCGGACAGCCGCACCAGCTCGCCCTTGATGCGCGCCCGGAAGACGTCGCCCGCCTTGATGTGAAGGGACTCGCTGCCCCGGTCCACGGCCGCGCGGATCAGCTTCTCCATCATGAGATGCTCCCCTCGAACAGGATCACGGGCTCCGGGCGGCCTCTAAGCACGCTCAGTACCCCCGCTGCTTGTCGACGAGGTTTTCGAGCGGTCGCCCGTCCAGATAGCTGCGGATGTTGCGGATCATCAGCTCCGTCTGGCGCTCCCAGAAGCGGGGCGACGTGCCGCCGATGTGCGGCGTGAGCAGCACCCGGTCGAGCGCCCACAGGGGGCTGTCCGGAGAAAGCGGCTCGGTGCGGAACACATCGAGGCCCGCACCGCGCAGACGGCCGGCCCGCAGGGCATCGACCAGCGCCTCCTCATCCAGGATGCGCCCGCGCGCGATGTTGATCAAGACGGCCGACTCCTTCATCAGCGCCAGCTCACGGGCGCCGATGAGGTCGGTCGTCTCGGCGGTTTCGGGCACCGTCAGGGCCACGTAGTCGCTTCCGGCCAGCAGCTCGTCGAGCCCGCCGCTCCCCCAAAGCCGCTCCACCTCCTCCGGCCCATCGCCCGCCTCGGGCTCGCCGCGCCGCAGCGCCCACACCCGCATCCCCAGCGCCCTCGCCCGCCGGCCGAGCGCCCGGCCGATCCCTCCGTAGCCGATGATCCCGAGCACGGCCCCCGACAGCTCCCCCACCCCGCCCTCCGGACCGACGATCGCCTCCCGCCGCCACCGCCGCTCCCGCATCCCGACGACGGCCCCGTCGATCCCCCGCGTGAAGTGCAGCATCATGGCGAGCGCCTGGTCGGCCATCGGCTCCGCGTACACGCCCGCCGAGTTCGTCAGCCGCACGTCGCTCGCCCGCATCTCGGGAAAGAGCGAGCCCCGCACGCCGGCCGCGCCCGAATGGACCCAGCGGAGCCGGCGCGCGGCGAGGAAGGCCTCGCGGGCGATGCCGAACCCGAAGTAGACCTCGGCATCGGCGATCTCCTCGAGGACGGCCGGCGGAACCCCCGGCGGACCGTCCCCCGTCGCATCGATGTCCCGCTCGATCGTGAGAACCTCCCAGTCCGGGCCCAGCTCGGCGCGGATGCGGTCCACGTCCTCGGGCGGGATCGACCAGTGCGGCTGGGTCCGCGAGTACATCCAGACAAGCAGCTTACGCACGGCGGGCACTCATTCGATCGAGTAGCCGACGACGCCCGGGGTGCCGGCCAGCCGCTGGAGGAGCTGCCGGCGGGCCGCGTCCGGGCCCGTGATCGTTTACACGTACTCCGCCCCCTCCGCGCTCCGCTTCATGCTGAGCGGCTGGGCCCGGATCTCGAGCTCGGCCAGCAGGTCGCGCACCGCGTCGGGAGCGACGTGCGGGGCCTCCAGGCTGACGCGCAGGGTGCGCTCGGCCCGGGCCTGGAAGACCCGCTTCTCGAGCGCCCCGATGACCAGGAGAACCACCAGGACGAGGACGGTCGCGCCGATGGCCTCCACGTAGGCGTGGATGCCCACCGTGATCCCGATGGCGGCGACCACCCAGAGGGTGGCGGCCGTGGTGAGCCCGAGCACGCTGCCGCGCGCCACCAGGATCGTCCCGGCCCCGATGAACCCGATGCCCGAGACGATCTGCGCCGCGATGCGGGCCGGATCGGCCCGGACGAGGTCGTGCATCGCGAAGCCGGAGGCGATGCCGAGCGACGCTTCGGTCAGCAGCTCGGCACCCACGCAGATCAGGATGTTTGTGCGCAGGCCGGCCGGCTTCCCGGCGAGCTCCCGCTCCAGACCCACCAGGGCCCCCAGCACGGCCGCGAGAGCGAGGCGGCCGAGGACCGGCAGGCGAAACGCCTCGATCCACGCGGGCAGCTGGTCGAAGAACCCCTCCATGACGTCGCTCCTACTCCGGTCCGATCCGGCGGAGGCCCATCCGCTCGTACGCCTCCTCGACGACCGGCCGCGCGATCCCCCGCGCCCGCTCGGCCCCCGCCGCCAGGATCTCCCGGATCAGCCCGGGCTTGGCGCGCAGCTCGTCGGCCCGCGCCCGCACCTCGGCGAGGTCCGCCGCGATGTTGTCGGCCAGCTTCAGCTTGCAGTCGACGCAGCCGATCGTCGCCGTCTGGCAGCGCGCCTCGATCTCCTCCCGCTCGGCGACCGACGAGAAGGCGCCGTGCAGCGCGAAGATGTTGCACACGTGCGGGTTGCCGGGATCGTCACGCCGCTGGCGCGCCGGGTCGGTCACGGCGGTGCGCACCACGGCGCGCAGCTCCTCCGGCGTGGCGAGCAGCGGGATGATGTTGTCCTGCGACTTCGACATCTTCGCCACCCCGTCGAGGCCGAGCACGCGGCCACCGGGCCCGATGATCAGCGCCTCCGGCTCCGGGAAGAACTCGCCGAAGCGCGCGTTCCAGCGACGGGCGATCTCCCGCGTGAGCTCCAGGTGCTGGCGCTGGTCCTCCCCCACCGGGACGAGGTCGGCCAGGTAGAGGAGGATGTCGGCCGCCTGGAGCACCGGGTAGTTGAGCAGCCCGGCGCTCACCGACTCGACCCGCTCCGACTTGTCCTTGAACTGCGTCATCC
>CP070670.1:2189098-2203340 GCA_020351855.1 Gemmatimonadota bacterium | reverse complement strand
GAGCTCGACGCGGGAGCGTGTCTTGTCGATGGTCCGGCCGGCGGCCCACGCCGCCGTTCCGAGAAACCCGGCCAGCACGAGGGGTGCAGCCAGGATGCCCGCGCCGGAGCCGGCCAGCACCACGAGCCCGACTGCGCTCGCGCTGCCCCCGAGGCCCATGCCGACCAGCCAGCCGGTGGCCTGCTCCTGCCGGAGGTTGCGCAGGTCCACGGAGATCGTGACGAGCGACCAGCCCGGCTCGAGCCCCTCGACGCTCAGCTGGAGGTTCCGGGCCTTGGCGAGTTCGTACCCGTGTCCGCCCACATCCAGCGCCCGCTGCATCTGCCTCAAGAGGCCGGCCGCCGGCTCCCAGAGCGACCGTCCGGCCTGATGACGAACGCAGCGGAGGCTCTCCCTCTCGCGCAGATGGCGCTCCACGCGCTCCTGGACCTCATTCGGCGCCCCCGGCACGGCACGGCTTCGCCGCACCACACCGGGTCCCCAGAGTCGCGCCGGAAGGCCGGCGTCGGCAGGGAGAGCGGGGAGGAGGGACTCGGCCTGGACCTCGGCGAGAGCGCGACGCACGTGGCGCGGCTCGAGGCCGACCTCCTCCCCGATTCGCAGAACCTCGTGCGTATCCAGGTCGGCGACGTCGGTGCCCTCATCGAACTGGAGCTCGGCAGCGCGCCGGATGACCCGCTCCAGCTCGGCAGACGAAACGCGGGTCGGAGCGGGAAGACCGGAGCCTTCCCTTCCCGCCTCAGTCATCCGGAGCGTCGCGAGGTACCCGCGCCTTCTCAGGCCCGCGCCCCCGCGCCGCATCGGCTCGGCCTGCCGCCGAACCCAGCCTCCGTCGGGCATCCCCGTCGCCCTCGAGCTCCGGTGGCGCATCGGACGCCCCGAGCTCGGCCGGTGCGCCGCCGACCTCCTGCACTTCCGTGTGGCCCTCAGGCGAAAGGGCCTTCATGAAGTGGCGGAACGGGGCAAAATCCAGCGGGAGCGGGAAAAGCGTGGTCGAGTTGTTCTCCGCGGCGATCTCGGCGGCGGTCTGCAGGAAACGCAGCTGCAGCGACGCCGGCTGCGAGCTCAGGAGGGCTGCTGCCGCCCGGAGCTTGTCCGCCGCCTGCAGCTCGCCCTCCGCGTTGATCACCTTGGCGCGCCTTTCCCGCTCGGCCTCGGCCTGCCGGGCGATCATCCGCTTCATCTCCTGCGGCAGATCGACGTCCTTGACCTCCACCGCTGTGACATCGATCCCCCAGACATCGGTTCCCTCATCGATGATCTGCCGCAGGATCTCGTTGAACTTCTCGCGCTCCGCGAGCAGCTCGTCGAGCTCCGCCTGGCCGATCACGGAGCGCAGGGTCGTCTGGGCAAGCTGGGAGGTGGCGAAGAGGTAGTCCTCGATCTCGAGCACCGCGCGCCTCGCATCGGCAACGCGAAAGTACAGCACCGCGTTCACCTTCACGGACACGTTGTCGCGCGTGATCACGTCCTGCGGGGGGATGTCCATCGCGATGATCCGGAGGCTCACGCGCTGCATCCGCTCCACGCCGAAGGGGACGAGGAAGATGAGCCCGGGGCCGCGGATCGGTCGCACCCGGCCGAGGCGAAACACCACAGCCCGCTCGTACTCCTTCAGGATCCTCAAGCTGGTGGCCAGCGCCCCGGCCGCCCCGATCGCCACCAGAGCCAGTATCGGTTCCATGTCACACCCCCTCCTCGGACGCCCGTCGAAGGCCTCGGACCGGTGCGCGGCGCCCCACGCCCGGCCCATCGCATGGTAAAGCGCTATCGTAAAGCGCCAGATGCAAGCGGGTTATCGCTCTTTCGTCAGACCTCCACGATCACCGCGATCCCCTGCCCCCCACCGATGCATGCCGAGCCGAGCCCGAGCCCGCCACCCCTTCTTCGGAGCTCGTGGAGCAAATGCGTCGTGATCCGCGCTCCGCTCGCCCCGAGCGGATGGGTGATCGCGATCGCGCCACCGTTGACGTTCACCCTCTCGCGATCGAGCCCGAGCTCCCTCTCCACGGCCACATACTGGGGAGCGAAGGCCTCGTTCACCTCGACGACGGCCATGTCGTCCAGAGTGAGCTTCGCGCGCCGCAGCGCAGCGCGGGCGGCGGGTGCGGGTCCCAGCCCCATGATGGGCGGCGGCACGCCGACGACGGCCCACGCTACGAGCCGACCGATCGCCTCGAGCCCCTCGGCGCGAGCATAGGAGCCGTCCGCGATGACGAGCGCGGCCGCCCCATCGCCCATCCCGCTCGCGTTGCCGGCGGTCACGAGGCCGTCCTTCTTGAAGTACGGCTTGAGCGCGGAGAGCGCCTCGAGGGTCGTGTCCGGACGCATGTGCTCGTCGGCGCGAAACTCGACCTCTCGCCCCTTGACGGTGAGCTTGACCGGGAACACCTCGTCGTCGAAGCGCCCTTGATCCCAGGCGGCCTTGGCAAGCCGCTGACTCCGCAGGGCGTACTCATCCACCTCTCGACGGGTGATGTCGTACTCGGCCGCCAGGTTCTCGGCGGTCTCCGCCATCGAGAAGCCGCAGTAGGGGTCGACGAGCGCCTCCCAGAGGGTATCCTCGAACGGGGCCGCCGGGCCGAGCCGCAGCTTGCCCCATCGCACGCCCCGCACGACGTGGGGTGCCTGGCTCATCGACTCGGTTCCACCCGTCAGGCAGAGCTTGCTGTCACCGAGCAGGATGGCCTCCGCGCCGTCGATCACCGCCTGGAAGCCGGAACCGCAGAGCCGGTTCAGGGTGGCGGCAGGAACCTCCACGGGCAGTCCGGCCCGCAGGCCGACGTGCCGTGCGAGATAGATGGCGTCGGCCGAGGTCTGAATGACGTTGCCGAAGAACACGTTATCGAACGCGTCGGCATCCACACCGGCGCGCCGGACGGCCTCGACAGAGGCGAGCACGCCGAGGTCCGTGGCCGTATGGTCTCGCAGGCTGCCGCCGAAGGCACCGAACGGCGTCCGCACCGCAGACAGAAAGACGACCTCCACGTCACCCTCCATGGTTCGCATCCGCCGAAGCCATTACTGCCGCTGATGTCGAGCGCTCCCGGCCGCCCGCCGGTATGCCTCAGCGAGGTGAAGCGAAGGCGGTCCGAGAGCCGGAGCGTGTGCGTACACTCCAGCGCGGCTTTTGAACCGCCGCCCGCGCCTGGTCAGGCCCCGCCCGCCACCTCGCGCGCGATCCAGCGACCCACATCCTCGGTCGTTTTGCGCCCCCCGAGATCCGGGGTCCGCACTCCGGAGGCGAGGGCCCGGTCCACGGCCGCTTCGATTCGCTCCGCCGCCAGCGGGGCACCGTTCTCCCGAGCGAGCATCGCGGCGCTCAGGATCGCCGCCATCGGGTTCGCAGCCCCCGTGCCGACCAGATCGGGCGCGCTGCCGTGCACCGGCTCGTAGAGACCTTTTCCACGTAGGTCCAGGTTTGCGGACGGGGCGAGGCCGAGGCCGCCCACAATGCCCGCGCCAAGATCGGAGAGGATATCGCCCAGCAGGTTCTCCGTGACGATCACATCGAACTGGTCCGGGTGACGCACGAGTTCCAGCGCGAGGGCGTCCACGTACCGCGTCTCCGCTTCCAAGTCCGGGTACTCCTCGGCGACCTCCCTGAAGGTCCTCCGCCACAGGCCGTACACGTGGGGAACGGCGTTGGCCTTGTCACCCAGGGTGACGCGATGCCGTCCCGTCCGGCGCGCGAGATCGAACGCCGCCCGCACGACGCGCTCGACCCCATAGCGGGTCGCGAGCGACTCGCTGATTGCCACCTCCTGCGGTGTGCCCGGGCGAAGCGACCCTCCGGAACCCGTATAGAATCCCTCCGTGTTCTCACGCACGATCATCAGATCGATCGTCTCGTGCTCACGGAGGCGAAGAGGCGTCAGATCGGGAGCACGCAGGCAAACCGGCCGCAGGTTGACGAAGAGGTCGAGACCGAACCGCAAACCGAGAAGAATGTCTCTCGCGTGGACTCCATCGGCCACTCTCGCGTCCCCCACCGCTCCGAGCAGAATGGCCGAGTACTCGTCCCGCAACCGGGCAAAGGCTTCTTCGCCGAGCGTTTCGCCCGTCCGGAGGTAATGGTCGGCCGAGTGCGGGAACGTCTCGAAGGAGGCGTCCAGCAGGCCCGCCGCCGAGGCGGCCTCCAGAACACGGCGTGCCTCTTGAAGGACCTCCGGCCCGATCCCGTCGCCCGGAAGAAGGGCGATCCGGATCACGTGGTCAGGTCTTCGCTCGCGGACCGCTCCGTGCCGCACCGGGGGCAGAAGGCCCAACCACCCTCCAGCTCCTCGTCACACGCGAGGCAGGCGGGCCGCTGTTGATCGGATCCGCAGAACACGCAATAACGCAGGTCGGGTCGACCTGGCAGCTCGCGCCCGCATCTCCAGCACGATCCTGCCGGCGACCGCACCTCACGGGCGACCGCGACCGCCGGCGCCGCGTCGATCGCCTCCAGAGAATCCGCCGCCGGAGCCGATCGGGGTGGAACGCCCTCCGCGCTCCGCGAATCCGGCCCACGCTGGGACAGGCCGGGCTGGATCCTGAGCTGCGCCGCGGCGAAGTTCTTGAGAAAGCCGAGGCCCGGCTCCGGCGAGCTCCGCTCATCGCGGACCGCGGCGCGGAACTCCCGCTCGGCCGGTACGAGACAGCTCTCGTCAGCCAGGAGTTCCAGGAGCTCGAGGTCGTATTCCGCCTTCGTCGCGTACCCCCGGCTCCCGCGGCAGACGTGGTAGGGAAGCAGGGTCCGGTGAAGCTCGGCCACCGATACCACCGCGTCACCGGACCGTCCGGCCTCATCGAGACGCCGGGCCAGAAGCTCCGCCAGGGCCGACACGCTCACGGCCCTATCCTCAGCACTCCGGCCCTCTCCGCGCCCCGCAGGAAGTCCTCGGGGCTGTCGTCGGGTACCCGAATCCCCGTCGTCCGGAGAATGATGCCCGCAGCGGTTCGCATGAACGCCTGGACCGTCATCGTGGGGTCCGGCCCGTCATCCCGCATCGCCCTCACGATCTCCTCCCAATCGCCCAAGTAGACCCGGCCGTCCCGCCCGTAGACCACGTGCGCGGGCTGGCGCGGCATCCCGAAGAGATCCAACTGGCCGGGGTCATCCGCGTCCTCCGGTCCGATCTCGAGAGCCGCGAGCAGACGCTCCTCCGGCGTGGGTTCCACGG
Organism: Gemmatimonadota bacterium; assembly: GCA_020351855.1. Taxonomy (GTDB): domain Bacteria; phylum Gemmatimonadota; class Gemmatimonadetes; order Palauibacterales; family Palauibacteraceae. The sequence goes on along the minus strand of CP070670.1, from coordinate 2,198,175 downwards.
AGAGCTCGCTGAGCCGCAGCAGGTAGGGATCCAGCAACGGGGAATCTTCCGGCACCCTCCGAATGCTCCGAAGCAGCTCGATCGTGCGCCACAGCGCCAGCGCGTCCCAGAACTCCGCCGCCGGCACGCGCTCCAGCGTCTCGAGCGCGCGCTCGAACTCCCCACCCTCGTAGAGGACCGTACCGAGGAACACCCTTGCCTCGTGGTGGCCCGGATCCGCCGCCAGCGCCCGCTCGAGGTAGGGCGGAGCCTCGCCGGCCCGACCGAGGTTGTAGAGCGTGTAGGCGATCTCCGCCGCCGCATCCGCGGCGTCCCGCGAGCCGAGGCTGCGCTCGAACAGCGCGAGCGCCCGCTCGTACAGTCCCTCGCGGTACAGGGCACGACCGATCGCGAGCGTGACCTCCGCCTCGACTTCCGAGCTCAGACGAAGCGCTCGATCGAATGTGGCGAAGGCGCGGGCGCGGTCGATCTTGAGCAGCGCCTCGCCGAGACCGATGAGCGCATCCACGTGATCGGGATCGGCCGTCAGAACCTCCTCGAAGGCGCGGCGCGCCCAAGCATACTCCTCGCACGCAAGCTCGGCATACGCCAGGGATACCCGCAGCTCGAGGCTCTCCGGATGCTCGAGCACCGCCTGGCGCAGAAGCCGTCTTGCGCCCTCCCACTCTCCTCGCTCGTAGAGGTCCTGCGCCTCGCGGTCGTACCTCTCGCTGCTCCAGGCATCTCCGTTCACGCCGGTCGCCTCCTGCCGTCCGATCCCTCATCTGCCGCAGCCTCGCCCACCTGATCTCCTTCTCCGACGTCGGGGGCGGGAGAATGCAGCTCCAGCAGCGTCACTCGCCTCTCGGCCACCTCCTTCACTTCCAACTCCGCCTGGCCGAGCTGCACGCGCTCGCCCCTTTCCGGAATGCGTCCCAGCGTGCCGATCACGTATCCGGCCACCGTGTCATAGTCCTCCTCTACGGCTGGCAGTCCGAACTCGTCGACGAAATCCGAGAGAGACATCCCACCGTCCACTTCCACCCGACCACCCGGCTTGACGGTGATCGCCGGCTGCTCCCCAATGTCATGCTCGTCATAGATGTCGCCCACGATCTCCTCGAGCAGATCCTCCAGCGTGACGATCCCGTCCGTACCGCCGAACTCATCCACCACAACCGCCATGTGGACCTTCTGGCGGCGCATCTCGGCCAGCAGATCGTCGACGCGTTTGCTGTCGGGCACATAGTAGGGATCGCGTGCCACCTTGGACGTCTTGAAGCCGGACCAGTCCTCCTTCTGGATCCAAGGCAGCAGGTCCTTCACGATGAGCACGCCGACGATCTTGTCGATCGAATCCTCGAAGACGGGGAGCCGCGAATGGCCCGTCAGGGTCACGACCTCCAGCACCTGCTCGAGCGTGGCGTCGGCCGGCACGGCCTGGATATCGGGCCGCGGCGTCATCACTTCCCGCGCGACGGTATGCGTAAGCTCGAACACGCCGTGGATCATCGCCTCCTCATCCTGCTCCACCGCGCCCTCCCGCAGGCTCTCCTGGAGCAGGATCTGGATCTCGTCCGGGCTGTGGACCCGCTGGTGGGCCTCCACGCCTTGGATCCCGACCATCCGCAGGACGAGGTTCGACGATCCGTTGATGAGCCAGATCCCGGGTCGCGCAACGAAGTTGAACAGGTTGAGGAGCGGGGAGCCGAACCTCGCGACCGCAACGGGCCGGATGATGGCCACCATCTTGGGCACCTGCTCGCCGAGGACAACATGGAGATAGGTGATGAGCAGGAAGGCGATGGCGATCGCCGTGGCGTGCGTGGCGATGGAGGCCCAGGCGCCGGGTAGCTGAACGAACAGCCGCCCGATCGTGTCGGCGATGGCCGTTTCTCCTATCCACCCGAGGCCCAACGAGGCCACCGTGATCCCCAGCTGCGCCCCGGAAACGGAGAGGTCGATGTCCTCCTGTGCCTTATCGACGGTCCGCGCAAGCCGGTCGCCCTGCTCGACCAGCTCCCGGACCTTGGAGCGCCGGGCGCTGACCAGTGCGAACTCCACGGCGACGAAGAAGGCGTTAGCGGCGACGAGCGCCGCGACCGCCAGCAGCTTCAGGAGAAACTCAGTATCCATGCCAGGAAGAGCAGAAACGGACTCCTGCGCGGGTCCGCGACATTCGGCGCGGAATCACGGCGAGGGCCGCCCGGCTGACCGACGGCCCGGGGGTAAGGGAATCGGGCTCAGGCTGCGTTCACCTCGTCTCGCTCGCCTTCGTGGTCGTCCGCGCCTTCCTCCGGCACGCGATCACGCGCGTTGCTGTTGCCATGCTTAATCGGCGGCATGCAGTAGCGCTGCCCGATCTCGTGCAACTCAGAGAGCTCCGGCTTGCTGAGGTCGGGGTACCTTTCGGCCAGATAACCTACGGTATCGGCAAGCCACTCCTCGCGCTGGTCGAGCTCGGCCTCGAGCACCCCGCAGCGCTGGATGTGGCTGAAAAGTTCATCTCTGGCTCTCTCGAGCGAGGTCGGTCTGTAGCTGTTGGCTGCCAACGGCTCACCTCCATGATCGGTTGCGCCCCAGCTGCTTTCTCGGGCAACTGCGGGCCTAATCGTCGGGACTCCGTAGTTATCGTCGTGCTTCCACCGTTCGCTCGCACCCCTCCCCAATCACCATATTACCCGGGCGTTTCCCCTCCCGCAAAAGCGGCTCAGGCCTCCCCCCCGGCGCTGAGTCGCGGCCCTTTGAGCCGCCGATCGCGGGACGCCCGGAGCAGGCTCAGCACCTCCGTGACGGTGCGAAACCGGCTGCGGCGGAAGCGACGGGAATAGTCCCTCTCCGACGTCAGCTCCTCGATCTGCCTGGCGTGGGGCCACACCGAGATGAGCAGCTCGGCGTTCGCAGCCCACCCCTGGTGCCTGAGCAGCGGCCCCTCTTCCACGCGGCCCAGCGCCCTCTTCAACACGAAGAGTCGGTAGAGCCGGTAGCTGGCGAAGGGATCCGAGATCTCGGGCGGCGTCGGCAGCCCGCGAGCCAACACCGCCGAAGCCCGGCGCGCGATCCGCACCCCTCGGGGTGCGTCCGCCTCGCCCGGTGAGGCAGCTGCCACGATATCCACCCCTCCCTCGAAGCGCTTCAGGAGATCGGGAATAGACTCGGGCGGGTCGGTGAAATCGCCCTGCATGCAGATGAGGGCGTCGCGCTTCGGGTAGTCGGAGCGCATGACCGACTCCCGGATCAGACGCTCGACGGCGGCCGCATAGCCGAGACGCCTCGGCTGCCTTACCACCGTGAGCGGGAGCACCCGGCGGTACGGCTCCAGTGCTTCCGCCGTCCCGTCGGTGGAGGCATCGTCCACCACGAGCATCTCGAAATCCCGCTCGAGCTCCGTGAGGATCTCCCGCACGCGCCACAGGAGCAGACCGATGGTACGGCGCTCGTTATAGCTCGGCACCCCGACGTAGATCACGGACCCGGAGCGCTCAACGCGGGGTCAGCAGCGCAGCAGGCAGGATCATCTCCTCGGGGCTGATCCCGCCGTGCAGGAAGCTGTCGCGGTACCGCTGCTGGTATTCACGCAACTTCGTCGGATAGACGAAGAAGTAGTCCTCCCGGCAGATGAGGTAGTTCGTCTTGAGCCCGCCCGGAGGGAGCCGGAGAGCATCCGCATCCGACCGTGCCAGCACGGCGGACGGGTTCTCCACCCTCAGGTCGTCGCCGAACTTGTAGCGCAGGTTCGCCGTCGCATCCCTCTTCGCATATACGGTGGCCGGCCGGTGACAGTGGAGCGAGCCGTGGTCCGTGGTGAACAGCACCCGGACGCCCTGCCGCGCCGCCTGCCGGAGGGCCTCGAAGGCGGCCGAGCGCTCGAACCAGGTCACCGTGAGGCGACGCAGAGCGCTCGCGTCCCGCGCCATCTCCCATAGCAGCTTCGACTCGCTGCGGCCGTGCGTGAGAAGATCCACGAAGCCGAAGACCAGGGCGGTAACCGAAGCCTCGGAGAGGTAGCTGGCCAGGCGCCCGAGCATCGCCCCACCCTCCTCGCTGGAAAAGATCTTCTCGTAATGCGTGCGAACCGGTGCGCCGAGCAGCTCCTCCAGGTGCCGCTGGAGCAGCTCGTCCTCGAACCAGTTGTACCCGGATTCCTCTCCACCCCCCCACCAGCTCTCGTGGCGCTCCGCCAGCTCATCGGGGAACAGGCCGCTGAATATAGCGTTGCGCGCGAACGGGGTGGCGGTGGGAAGCACGGACGAGTACAGCGCCTCCTCGACTTCGAAGTACTCGCTGATCTGCGGCAGGATGGCGCGCCACTGATCGAGCCGCATACAGTCCATGATCACGAGCAGGGCGGACTCGTCCCCGAGCACCGGCAGCAGAAAGCGCCGCAGGACATCGACCGACAGGGTGGGCCCCGGCTCCCCACCGGCGTGCACCCACTCCTCGTACTGGCTCTCCACCAGATCGCAGTAGCCCCTTCGCACGTCGGTGAGCAGGGACTCCAGAATCTCCTTGAGACCGCGCTCGTTGGACTCCTCCAGGCGCAGCTCCCAATCGACCATCTCCGAGTAGAGCTCGGCCCATTCCTTCCAGCCGCTCGCCTGCGCGACCTTCTCTCGCAGCTCCCCGAACCGCACCGCGAAGTCACGGGATATCTGCTCGTGGCGCAGGGCCGGTCCAGCCAGCAGGCGCGTGACGACCGAGAGCACCTGGCGCGGACTCGTCGGCTTCACGATGTAGTCGTCCGCCCGCTGGCCGATCGCCTCGTGCATCGTCGAATCGGCCTCGCTCTTGGTCACCATCACCACGGGGAGGCGGGGGGCTCGCCGGCGCAGCTCCTTCAGCACGTCCATGCCCCGCAGTCCGGGCATCTGCTCATCGAGAAGAACGAGGTCGTAGGTCTCCGTGCGAAGCAGCTCCAACGCATCGTTGCCGTTCATGATCGCGTCGACCTCGTATCCTTCGCCCCTCAGCAGCATGAGGTGGGGCTTCAGCAGGTCGACCTCGTCGTCAACCCACAGGATCCGGTCGGACCGGATGCCCGCCCGCCTCGCCGGGCCCGTCGGCCTCGGAGGCTTGGCAAAGCGTGCCCGGTCTTCCACTGCCATCGGCTATCTTCTCGAATGCTCGGCGTCGCGATTCCCGTTGCGCCTGATGCGCAAAGCGTCGCGGGGTCTGTCCCGCAGAAACCCTTACCCGACCGCCGGGACCGGGGATCCCCCCGACCATGGGCAGACGGTAGACTGATCGGGAACTTCGAGCCTCCCCGCGGGGACTAGCAGCCGGAGACGGGTGACTCTACCAAGGACACGCATGACACCAGCGCCCCCCGGTGGGATTGCCGATGCCGTCCCCACCCGAGCAGCGAGCAGCGGCCGCGAATCCGGACGGAGAGCGCGCTCCCGGCGGTTCCTGGAAGGGGTCCGTCCTCGCATCCTGAGCCGCTACCTACTGAAGCTTCACGCGGCGCCCTTCCTCTTCGCCACGCTGCTGCTGACGACGCTGATGCTGCTGAACGAGGTGGCCAAGCGCTTCGGAGACCTGGTGGGAAAGGGGCTGCACTGGACGGTCATCGCCCAGGTGTTCGTGCTCTCGATCCCGTTCATCCTGGCGATGACCCTTCCGATGGCGGTGCTCGTGGCCGTCCTCTACACCTTCAACCGCCTGGCATCCGACAACGAGATCTCGGCCATGAAGGCGAGCGGCGTGAGCATGACCCGGCTGCTCCTGCCCCTGTGCCTCGCGGCGCTGGTGCTGGCGGGTGGAATGGTGTGGCTGAACAACAGCCTCCTCCCCGAGTCCAATCATCAGCTGCAGGTGCTTCTCACGAGCATCTCGAGGAAAAAGCCCACCTTCGTCCTTCGCGAGCGCACGATCAACGAGGTGATCTCGGGACGACTCTTCCTCCGCGTCGCCCGCATCGACCGCGACCGGAGCACCCTGGGTGACGTTGCGCTGTTCGACGCTCGCGACAGGGACCATCCCCGCCTGATCTACGCCGACAGCGGATCGATGGCCTACAACCCCAGCCAGACGGATCTCTACCTGACGCTCTATTCCGGCGTCACGCACGAGCGGGAGCCGGACAAGGAGGATCAGCACGAGCGGCTCTACTTCGACCAGCTCATCATGCGGGTCTCCGACGTGACCAACGAGCTCGAGCTGGACGACGTCGGCCGGAGCGACCGCGAGATGTCGGTATCGCGGATGCAGGTGGAGGCGCAGGCAGGACAGGCAATCGCTGACACGGCCGCGGAGATCAGCGCCCAGTACGCGATCGCCCTCGTGGAACGCCTGCTCGGCGCGCGGAGTCCGCCCGAGCTCCTGGGGCTGGCGGCGGAGGACACGATGGCCGCCGACCGTGAGGTAAAGTCCCCCGCCCTGCAGCGCGCCCAGCGTTTCGAGTCCGCCGATGATGCCGTGCGCCAGTTCGAAGTCTACCACACCCAGGCTACGACGGGCTGGGAGCGGCAGAACCGCTTCATGGTGGAGATCAACAAGAAGTTCTCGATCCCGGCGGCCTGCCTTGTCTTCGTCCTGATCGGCGCACCCTTTGCCGTCCGCCATCCGCGTGGCGGGATGGGCATGGTCGTAGCGGTGAGCTTTGCCGTGTTCTGCGCCTACTACGTGGCCATGATAGGGGGAGAGGAGCTGGCCGACCGGCTCATCCTGTCGCCGTTCTGGGCCATGTGGGCACCGAACGTGCTCTTTGCGATCCTCGGTCTCGTCGCCCTGTGGCGAGCCATCCACCTGGAGCGGTAGATGCCGCTGCGACGGCTGCGAATCCTCGATCGCTACGTCATGACGCACTTCGCGCGGATCTTCGGAGCCTGCGTGCTCGGCGTTCCCCTGCTGTTCATCGTCGTCGATCTGGTCGACAACCTCGACGTGTACCTCGGACGCGGGCTCAGCCGGCTCGATGTCCTGCTACACTATGTCTACGAGTTCCCGAACCAGACGCTCCTGGCCTTTCCCCTTGCCTCCTTCCTGGCTGCGGTGTTCACGGTCGCGACGCTCTCGCGACATTTCGAGGTCACCGCCGCGAAGGCCAGCGGGGTCAGCTTCTATCGCGTGACGGCACCTCTTCTCGGGCTTTCCCTCGGCCTGAGCTTCGTTGCCTTGGGCCTGACGGAGATCGTCCCGATCACGACGAGGCGGGCGGCCGAAGTCATAGGGGAGCACCAGTCGCGAGCCGCCAACGTGCGCCGAAACTTCGTGTTCAGGGGAAACGAGGGCCTCGTATACCGCATCCACTACCTGGACGCCCGGAGTGGCGAGATATCCGAGCTGGAGATCAGCCGGGAGGGCACCAACTTCGGGTATCCCACCTACTTAGTCACGGCGCGGGAGGCCCGCTGGGATTCGGCTCTCACGGTTTGGCGGCTGGGCGAGGGGAGGATTCGGTTCTTCGGCGGCGCAGGCGCGGACCGGAGCTTCGCCTTCAATGAGCTCCTGCAGGTGGACTTGCGGGAGCGGCCCCAGGAGCTCCTGGCCGACCCGAAGGACCCGGCCGAGATGCGGTATGCCGAGCTCGGCCGGTTCATCGATGCGATCCAGCGCTCGGGCGGCACGGCTCGCGAGCTGATCGTCGAGCGAGCCCTGAAGATCTCCTACCCGTTCGCCTGCTTCATCATCGTCCTGTTCGGCGTGCCCCTCGCCCACACCACGAGACGGGGCGGCACCCCGGTCTCCCTGGGCATAGCGCTCGGCACGACGATCCTCTTCCTGATGCTCGTTCGAATCTCCCAGGCGCTCGGAGCCGGGGGCATCGTCTCGCCCTCGATGGCCGCCTGGCTGCCCAACGCCCTCTTCCTCACCGCCGGACTCGTCCTCTTGAGGCGAGTGCGCACCTAGTCGGTTGATGGCTCGACCCGAGGGCGGAGGAGAAGGTACGATGCCCGAAGAACTGTCCCTCAGGGCATGGCAAGTCCGCCTCCCGGCTGCGGCGAGTAAGACCGCAAGGCACCTCGAGATCGCGGCCGGAGCGGCGCTCGCCGGGGGGCGGGCAGCGCTGGCCCACTACGCGAGCGACGAGCTCGTCGTTCGCGACAAGAACGCTGCCGGGACCCCGGTCGCCGGCCCGAAAGCGGAGAATCCGGTTACTCTGGCCGACCACGCGTCGAACGACGCCATCCTCGAGTTCCTCCGTTCTCGATCCGCCTACCCCGTGCTGAGCGAGGAATCGAGCAGGCCGAGCGACATCTATCCCGGCGCTCGCCTGTGGGTCGTGGATCCGCTGGATGGCACCAAGGAGTTCATCGCCCGCAACGGGGAGTTCAGCGTGATGGTCGGCCTGGCCGAGCACGAAGGGTCCGTCCTGGGCGCCGTCTACCAGCCGGCCGTGGACCGCCTGTATCTCGGTCTCGCGGCCGGCGGGGCGTGGGTCGTCGACGCGCCGCTCTGCAACGGCGTCGCCGCGCCGCTTCACCTCACCGGAGTGACTGCGCAGCCCCTGCGCTTCATCCGCTCCCGCTCCCATCCCGACCCGGCCCTGACGGAGCTCGAATCCCGCATCGGCCCGGTGGAGGTGGTCATCTCGGGTTCCGTGGGCATAAAATGTGCGCGCATCGCGCGAGGCGAGGCGGATCTCTACGTGCACCCGGTCCCCTACCTCAAGGAGTGGGACACGTGCGCGCCCGAGGCCGTCCTGCGTGGTGCGGGAGGACGCGTCACGGACTGTGCGGGAGCGCCACTGCGCTACGGGAAGCCGGACGCGGTCCAGAAGCATGGCATCTTCTGCGGCAGCCCGGACGTGCACGAGCGAGTCGGGCCGATCGTCCGGCAGGTCGCCCGAGGCCTCTTTTCCTGCTAGCCCGCGGCGGAAACACGGCAACAGAGCAGGTGTGATGTGAGCGAGCGCAAGCGAGGGCAGGAGTCCAAGAACGTCTTCTGGCAGAGGGGCGCGATCTCGCGGGCGGACCGCGAAACGCGACGCGGCCATCGCGGCTGCGTGCTCTGGTTCACGGGGTTGTCGGCGAGCGGGAAGAGCACGCTGGCGACCCACGTCGAGCAGCGCCTCTTCGACGAGGGCTACTTCACCTATGTGTTGGACGGCGACAACATGCGGCACGGCCTCTGCGAGGACCTCGGGTTCAGCCCCG
>CP070670.1:2184492-2188998 GCA_020351855.1 Gemmatimonadota bacterium | reverse complement strand
GGTGGATCGATCACGCCGCTCGTCCTGAGCGTCCGGTAGATGAAGTTGATCCGGTCGAGCTTCCCCTCTGCCCGTCGGCCGTCGATGCGCACCGAGCCGTGTGCGGCGAGAAATCCGGCGGCCCGCGCCTTGACCTCGTCCTGCACCGCCAGGGTGATGACCTCCTCGCCCTCGAGACCGAGATCGACCCACCGCTGGAGGTCCTTCGGCCGGACGACGATCTCGCGCCGTACCTCGTACGGCTCCACGTACAGATAGGCGGAGATCGGCGTGTAGTACTGGCGCCGGAGGTTGCGGTTCTCGAACCGTGAATAGAAGGGGTCCGACCAGTCGAGCCTCAGCGTTTCCGGACGTCCCAAATAGCGAAAATCGTTGACCGGAACGCCTCGGTGATACAGAACGAAGCCCACGTTGGCGGCCGCTCCCGCACCCTCGACGCTCGGCGGGGAAAGGACGAGAGCCTCGGGCGGCACGCCTTCGGGGAGGTCGTAGACCAGCCGGGCGAATACCGTGGGCTCGGCCTCCTCATCCTGGACCGGCAACGCCTCCCCCGTGATCTCGTCTCTCTGGAGCCGAGGTCGGGCCGTCAGCTCCGCGATCCGGCCGGGCAGCGCCCCGCCGCGCGGGGTGGCGATCCTCAGATCATGCCGGAAGAACCTAGCGAGCCGCTCGCCCATGGGCTCCGATTCGTGGCCCAGCCGCTCGTAGATCCGGTCGGGCATCAGATTTCGGAAGGCGTCGAGATCCGCCAGACCGATTTCGAGCTCCACCACGACCGAGTCCGGCTCCACGTACACCTCGGCGATCGTCGTGGCGCTCATCGCCCGCACGATGATGAGGGGATCGGAGAGCAGCCCGCCCGGGGGCACGAGCAGGGCGGCGCTCAGCGCCAGGAGCGAGCAGACGAGCGGAATTCTCTTGGTAGTCCGGTGCATCCGGTCCCTGCTACGCATCTCGACCGTGAAGGTTCGCCCGCGAGGCGTCCAGATTTCGCGAGCGAGGCAATCTACGGGGATGGCCTTCGATTGGAGACCCTCTTGCGCGAGCGTACATGAACGTACATACGTGTACGTTCGTCCCGTACAGCCCATACCGCAGACAGAGAGCCGTTCCGATGAGAGCCGTCACGTCCACGGAGCTCCGGCAAAACGTTTTTTCCCTCCTCAGCGACGTAGAGAACGGAGAGCGGGTCCTCGTGACCCGGCACGGCCGGGTGGTCGCGGAGCTGTCTCCTCCCGCCCGCTCCGTGGAGCCCGCGTGGAAGCGGGCGGGTCCGCGGCTGCCGATTGCCGGGGCCGCCGTGAGCGCCGCCATTCTGAGGGAGCGCAGCCGCTAGGGCCGGACCGTGCGAGCCTATCTGGATGCTTCCGCGCTGGCCGGACGCTACGTGAGGGAGCGAAGCACCGGTCGAGTGGAAGCGATCCTGCGCGACTCATCCTCGATGGGCACCTCTGTCCTCTCCATCCCCGAGATCCTCTCGGCCCTCTGCCGCAGGCGACGGGAGGGTGCCCTGTCTTCTACCGGCTACCAGCAGGCCAAGGACGCCTTGCTGGAGGATGTGACGGACGCGTTCATCGTGCCCGTGTCACCCCCGGTCGTGCAGCGGGCGGCCGAGCTCCTCGAGGCGGCGCACGAACTCTCCGCCGTGGATGCGCTCCACCTGGGCTCAGCGCTCGAATGGGGAGCCCAGCTCTTCGTCTCGGCTGATGAACGGCAGCTCGCCGCTGCCGCGCGATTCGGCCTGCCGACGTCCAGGGTCTGACCCGCGACCGGACGCCGCCGCTCCAGGTCGTGCCGGAGCCGGCCTAGAACGACCAGCCGAAGGAGGTGGTGAGGCTGAGGTCGTTGGTCTCCGCCGTGATCTGCGTCGGCGGCTTACTGTCGAAGACCTCGTTGATGCTCACATTGAAGTAGAAGTCGCTCACGATCTCCCGCTTGAAGCTGGTGATGAAGCTGATTCGCCAGCGCCCTGCCTGGTTGATGACGGGCATCACCATCAGCCGGCTGGAAAGGTCCGTGTCCAGCGAACCCCAGCTGAAGAACTCGAAGTCGGTCAGGAAGAGGACCTGCACGGCGTTGTCGCCCTCCTGATCCGTGAAACGCTCGCGCGCGTACGACACCCCCAGGCCCGAATTGAGGATGATCTTGTTCGACTGAACGAAGAAGCGTCCCGCCAGCCCGCCGACCGAGCCTCGGATGTCCAGGCTGAGCTGGGAGTTCTGCTCCCCTGCCACCAGTCCGGCGTAGAACCAACGCGGGGCAAACTCCCGCAGGTACACCAAGTTCGTGTTGAGCCGCGATATGTTGTCCGCGTCGTCTTGGCGACTGAACGACGTGGACAGATCGAACTTGAAGGCGTCCAGTCTTCTCTTCAGCTGGACTTCGGTGCTGAAGCTGAGATCCGTCTTGGCATTCTGCTGCGTGAAGTCGAGGCCGAGATCGACGCTTCCATCCAGCCGCTTCCAGAAGGTCTCCTTGATCCGCTGCATGCGGACGATGCGCTGCGTGGCGACCACGAGCGTGTCGCGGCCGATCAGGAGGCGGACTTGCTGCGGCTGCTCGCCCGGGGAGAGCGACCCGAAGTGGGTCCGCCCATCCTCGAGCGTGATCTCGAACGTCTTGTCCGTCTTGGCTGTCAGCACCCGCGTCCACTTGACATAGATCGTGCCGGCCGCATCCGTGCTGAACTTCACCTTCCCGCGCCCGAACTCCTTGATCTCCCCGGTCATCACGTCGCCGTTGCGCACGACGAGCGTGTCCGTCTTCTGGGCCAGCAGCGGCGTCGGCCCCGTGACGGTGCTGGCGAGCGCCGCGGCCGCGAGCAAAAGCAGCCGGCAGATCGGATATCGCCGCCAAGGATGCGGTTGGGAGTGAAGGCGTTGCCGATCGACCATGGTCGGATCCTCACCGATCTTCGGGATCATGTCAGACACTCGTCATACGGAAGGGCGTCCTTCGGGCAGCTCGCTGCGGGACACGATGAAAGCGGGGCGGCCCGCCGTGAGCGATCCTTTCGCCCACGGCGGGCGGCCGAGGCTCACCGGGTCAGACCCGCTCAGAACCGGAAGCTGAAGCCGAGCAGCGCGCCGTACTGGTCCGCATTGTAAGAGTAGAAGGTTGGAGACCCCGGAACGCCATCCTCATAATCGAGGAAGAGGTACCGGAACCCCAGATCCACGTCGAACCAGCTCAGGACACGGAATCCGACGCCCGCCGCAGCGTTGGCGGTGAACTTGGCTCCCCCGCCGCCGGCATCCGCCCGAGCCGACACGTACCAGCGACGCCCGAGGTCGGCGCCGAAGCGGGCCCCCGCGAAGAAATCGACCCACGCCTCCGAGAAGCCCCGGAAGCGGTCGATCGGGGTGGCCCGAATCACGAGATCCTGGTCCTGGTAGGTGTAGCGCACGCCAGCGAGCAGATCCAGACGCGTCGGCCGCTGGAAGCCGCCGAAGCGATACGCCCCGAACAGCTCCGTCTGGATCGTCGTGAAGCGGAAGTCGCCCGTGGTGCCGAGCTCGGGAGCCGCAATCGGAATGGAGTCTTCACCCACCTTGATGGTGAGGAAGTCGATGCCGCCCAGCACCCGTCCCTTGCCGAACTCGGCGTGGGCAGAGAAGGCGAACTTGAGCTTCGACCAGAGGTCGCCGAAGCTCGCGTCGATCGGCACGGTATACGGGCCCGTCGTGACACCCCCTTCGATCCCGGCCGCCCACAAGTAGGGCGTGACCTGAAGCCACCAGTCGCCCGGCTCCTTGTCCTGCGGCGCGCCCTGCGCCAGCAAGGGCGACACGGACGATAGCAACGCCGTCACGCCGAGCACGAATGTCCGGATCCGTCGCAGAACGAACTGATGCTTCGCAGCTGCCTCGCTCATCGACCCTCTCCTCTGCCGCCGGCCTCAACGCACATAGTATCGCCGCTTCACCGGAACCTCAGGAAGCTCCTCCACGCTGCCCTTGTCGACCCTCAGGCGGATGAGATCGTCTGCGGCCTCCTCGACCAAGGAGATGGGCACCGCGACGTCGCGGCGCCCCCAGAGGTGTCCCTCCATGAGCACGAGGTGCGTGATCCGCCCCGCGTTGTCGAGAAGAAGCTCACCGAGCTTGCCCACGTGCCCGTCCGAGGCCTCGATATCGGCGCCGCGACGAAGCGCGATCTCCCCGAGCGCGACCCGCTCGTGCTCGAGCGGCAGGCCCACCGCCTCCGGCCGGGCGAAGGGCCAGAAGAAGGTCCTCGTGCCCTCATCGTCCATCCGCGGGATGTACTCGACCGAGTCGAAGGCCGGCATCTCCCGTAGGTCCTCGCGCGTGCAATCCAGGCTGATCGACTCGTGCGTCGTCTCCCGGACACGCTCGACCGGCACGACGCGCTCCCTCTCGATAGGACGGGCTCCATCGTAGACCACCACCTGAGTGACGGCCTCCCGGATCGGATCCACGATCAGACAGGTCGAACGGCCGGCGGGGCCGTCGGTGCAGTGGACCTGCGCGTCCAGCGGTATCTCTC
>CP070670.1:2157916-2184392 GCA_020351855.1 Gemmatimonadota bacterium | reverse complement strand
CGGATCGCGGCGAGCGCCCCGTGCGCCGAGTGGGGTGGGATAGCGTTGGTGAACAGCTGGGTGCGCGACATCTGGGTCATGTACTCGCACACGTCGCTCGTGCTCGCGGTAAACCCGCCGGCCATGCCCCCCAGCGCCTTGCCGAGAGTCGACGTGATGATGTCCACCTCGCCGTGCATCCCGTAGTGCTCGGGCGTGCCTCGGCCCGTCTCTCCCAGCACTCCCGTGGCGTGCGAGTCGTCGATCACCATGATCGCGTCGAAACGGTCGCACAGCTCGCGGATCTCCGGCAGCGGGGCGATCTCTCCCTCCATGCTGAACACGCCGTCGGTCACCACGAGCCTGTGCCGCGCGCTGCGCGAAGCCTCCAGGAGCTCCCGGAGGTGGTCCATGTCCATGTGGCGGTAGATCCTGCGCTGCGCCTTGCACAGGCGAATGCCGTCGATGATGGAGGCGTGATTGAGGGCATCGCTGATCAGCACATCCTCCTCGCCCAGCAGGGGGGCGAAGAGGCCCTCGTTCGCGTTCCAACACGATGTGTAGGTGATCGAAGCCTCGGTGCCCAGGAAGTCGGCGATTCCCTCCTCGAGCTCTCGGTGAATCGTGAAGGTGCCGCAGATGAAGCGGACCGACGAGGTCCCTGCCCCGTAGCGGTCCACACCCTCCTGAACGGCCCGCATGACCGACGGCTCGTCGCACAGACCGATGTAGTTGTTGGAGCAGAGGTTGACGACATCCCCGTACCCCTCCAGACGGACGACCGCGGACTGCGCGCTGTCGATGTGGCGCAAGGTCTTCAGCACGCCCTGCTCCCGCATCTCGCCCAGCTCGCGAGCGAGCCGCTCGCTCAGGCCCTGATTCACCGTTCTTCCTCCGATCCGTTCTGAATACAGCGTCATGGGCTCAATCGTACTAATCGTAGTAGTCGCGTCCGTACCGTTCCGTGACCCTGGCGATCTCGACGCGAATGCTGGGTCTCGAACCCCAGCTCCCGCACAGCGTGAAGCCGGCGAACGCCCCCCGGATGAACACGACCCGATCGGTGCCGGCCTCGGCCGTGATCTCTGGCGGCGCATCCCGGAGAGCGAACGGCCGCTGGTTCGAGGCCCACCCCGGGCCGAACAGCCAGCAGCCACCCACGCTTCGCACCGTTCCCTCTCCCACCGCCACCATGGGGGAGAAGCGACCGGAGTCGATCGCCGTGATCGTGCCGAGATCGAGACCGCGCCGCGTCCGCAGTCGGTAGCTGCCGGCCCGCTCGATCGCGAACGGTCTCGCGTGGTAGAAGCTCACGCGCTCACCCGGGCATCGGGCATCGAAGACGCTGCGCTCGGCCGACAGCACGACCTCCTCGTCCGTGAGGGTAACGACCGCAGTGTCCAGCCTTCCGCACGTGGTCGGGGAGACCGGACCGGCGAACTCGAGAGAGAAGCTCTCCCGTACGACGACCGTGTCCGGATACGCCGCCCAGCTGACGATGGCCTCGTCGGCGGTCGGCTCCCCGATTCGCCAGCACGCGGCGGCGAGCGTCCCGGTCAGGGCGAGGACCCGGGCCGGGCTCGACCGCTTCCGGCCTGTCTCGACGTTCGCCTTCATTCCGCCTCGTTCCGCGGGGGCGCTGAGCGAATACTGCCCGGGCTGCGCGGGAGCGGCAAGGCGCCCGCGCCCTCGACTGGCGGACGATCGGGCGGGAGCGGGCCGAGGGGAAACCTCGTTTTGCGCCGGTGTACGTTCCGCCGTGAACCAGCGTTACGCGCTGCCATCCGAGCGCTGGGACCGGCAGCAGAGACGGGTGCTCGGATGGTCGCTCCTTGCCTCGGTGGCCCTGCACGGGATCCTCTTCGTCGCCTGGACCGAACACTCGTCCGGCCGGGTCGGCGGCCCGGCCCCCCCGCGCGTCGTCGTCGCCCCCGCGTTCGGCGAGGGGGCGCTGCAGGCGGTCGCTCTCGCGTCGCCCCGCAGCCTTGAGGTTCCTCCACCCCCGGTGGTCACGGAGGTCACGGATCAGCCCGTCGTGGAGCTTCCCGAGCTGTCGGGCTCTTTCTCGGTGACGCTGGGTGCGCCCGAATCCGCGGGCGGGCAGGCTTCCGGCTCCGGCTCCTCGCCGGGGCGCGGACTCGGGGGCCCCGGCTCCCGGACCTCCAGTCCCGTTCCCCGCTCCCTCGTTCCCGAGTGGGATCCGCCGGGTGAGGTGCGAGGGATGCGCATCACCGCTCGGGTGCGCGTGAACGCGGAGGGAGAGCCGATCGGGGAGGTAGAGCTCGTTCCACCCACTCCGGACCCCTCGTTCAACCGGAGGCTTGCCGAGAAGGTGATGCAGATGCGGTACATCCCGGCGCGGCGCGATGGCGAGCCGGTCGAGGCTTGGGCGGAGATCACCTTCGTCTTCTGAGGACGCGCCCGGCGCGGCGGTTCAGGAGAGCAGCGTGGCGACCTCCGCGGGGCGTCGCGGTCCCCCACCGGCCGGCCGCACCCTCCCCCGGCCTTCCCAGCGCAGCGGGTACACCCAGGCGCGGTCGCCCGAGACCTCGTGGTAGTCGGAGAGGGGACGCCTCTCCGCCGCGAGCCAGAGGACCCGGATGAGGGCGAGGTGGGTGACGACGAGGGCGGCCGCCACGCTCTCCGACAGCTCCGCTTTCCCGATCTGGTCGATGGCGTTCATCGCCCGCTCGCGGACCTCGCCGAGGCTTTCCCGGCCCGGGACACGGACGCGCTCGGGGATCGCCAGCCAATCCCGGTAGGCCACCGGCCAACGCTCGGAAACCTCCCGGGTCGTCATGCCCTTCCACTCCCCGAGTTCGATCTCGTGCAGGTCGTGCACGGTGTGGACCGACAGCGACAGCCGATCCGCGAGGATCTCCGCCGTCTCCACGGCGCGACGCACCGGGCTCGTGTAGAGCCGCCCACCGCGCAGGTCCAGCGCGTCCGCCAGCTCGCCGACGGCCAGGCGACCCTCCGGCGTGAGGTGCTCGTCGTTCCAACCGGCGAAACGCTTCAGCCGATTGGATTCCGTCTCTCCGTGTCGAAGCAGCACGAGCAGGGGTGGTTCGGCCAACTTTCCTCCGTCCGGCTGGAGATATACGAGGGGCTCCGCCCTGCCGAAACCGTGCACCAGCCAACGATTGAGAGTCCCTTGACGGAGAGCCCGAGCCTGTCTTGCCGCCCACCATGTACCGACGGGGACGAGTCATGTTTCCTCGCCTGAACCGATCCGAGCGCCGATCCCTTCGCGTCGCCACGCTGCTGGTACTGATCGGCTCCGGCGTCCGATTGGCGATCGATCCCGAGGCGGCCGAGGTCACCTGGATGCCGGCTGCTTCCTCTGACCCGACGCCCACGCTGGCCGAGACGCGACAGGCAGTGGCGGACGGGTTGGCGGCACGAGCCGTCGCAGAGAGCCCTCTCGGCCCGGGCGAGCGCATCGATCCGAACACGGCGCCGGCCGAGCAACTCGAGCGACTGCCCGGGATCGGCCCTGCCAAGAGCTTCGCCATCGTGGAGGAGCGAGACCGCCACGGTCCATACCGCACTCCGGAGGACCTCGCACGGGTCCCCGGGATCGGCCCCTCGCTCGTCGCGCGGCTGGCCCCGTACCTGACGCTGCGGCGCAGCCCGGTCTCCGCAGGCGGACCGACGGACACTCCCCAGCCCGTGGACATCAATCGGGCGGACAGGAGCCAGCTCTTGGCCCTGCCGGGAATCGGGCCTGCCCGTGCGGACAGCATCCTGGCCTATCGGGAGCGTCAGGGTGGCTTCGGGCGTCTCGAACAGCTGCTGGAGGTTCCCGGGATAGGCGCGGCAGTTCTCCGTGGATTGCAAGGACGGGCGGTGATCCGCTGACGTCGCGGTGAAGTCGTAACATGTTGTAGTTGCGAGTCTTGTGCTTCTCCGTATGCGCGAAGCCGCTTGGACCGACTCTTGCTCCCACGAGAAGGCCGATCGGGAGGCGCGATCGTCGCGTGCCGCTCCCCCGGGGGAGGCAAACCGAACCGAGCTCGAAGAAAGCCATCTATGCCAGCTCGCACCGCCAAGAGTCCCGCCGAGGCGCTGACGTCTGCCGAGAAACGGCTCGCGGAGTTGCTGCTTCAGGGGGGGCGGATCTCGCTTTCGGATCTCGAGGCCGCCCAAGGGGAATGCGAGAAGACGGGAGCTCGCCTCGGCTACCTCCTGGTGGCGAACGGTTACCTGAGCGAAGCTGACGTCACGGCCGCGATCTCGACCGAATACCATCTTCCCGCGGTCGATCTGACGGAGGTCGAGGTCGATGAGCGGGCCGTCGCGATGGTGCCTGCCGACTTTGCCAGCAAGCACTCCCTGCTTCCGATCAAACGCAGCGGACGCACGCTGACGGTCGCGCTCAGCGACCCGTCGGACCCGACCCTCATCGATGTGCTGAAGTTCATCACCCGGCTCGATATCGAGCTGCTCGTCGCCGGGGAGTACTCCCTCCGCTCGCTGATCGAGAAGCACTACGACGTCACGACGGCCAAGCTGGGGGAGCTGCTGGACGAGCTCGAGGAGCTGGAGATCGAGCTGGTCGAGGAGGAGGAAGAGGAGCACATCAACACCGCTCAGCTCAGGGCACAGGTCGAGGATGCGCCTGTCGTCCGGCTGATCAACGGCGTGCTGACCGACGCGGTGAAGCGCGGCGCCTCCGACATCCATATCGAGCCCTACGAGAAGCAGCTGCGCGTCCGCTACCGAGTCGACGGGGCGCTGCAGGAGATCATGCTGCCTCCGACACGCATGCAGGCAGCCCTGATCTCGCGCGTGAAGATCCTGGCGGACCTGAACATCGCCGAGCGCCGCATCCCTCAGGACGGCCGGATCAAGATGAAGCTGGGCAGCCGCGTCATCGACTTCCGCGTCTCAACCCTTCCAACATTGTTCGGCGAGAAGATCGTCCTCAGGATCCTCGACAAGAGCAACCTCACGCTCGATCTGGAGCGGTTCGGCATGGAGCCCCGGGCGGAGCAGGACATGCTCCAGGCGATCGCCAACCCGTACGGCATGGTGCTTGTCACGGGGCCGACCGGCTCCGGTAAGACGACGACGCTCTACAGCGCCCTGACCCGGATCAACACGGATGAGGTCAACATCATGACCGCCGAGGATCCGGTCGAGTACAACCTGAGCGGCATCAATCAGGTGCAGGTGCGGCCCGAGATCGGTCTCACCTTCGCCGCCGCACTGAGAGCGTTCCTCCGTCAGGACCCCAACATCATCATGGTGGGAGAGATCCGTGACCTGGAGACGGGCGGGATCGCGGTGAAGGCGGCGCTCACCGGCCACCTGGTGCTTTCCACCCTGCACACCAACGACGCGGCCTCCACGATCACCCGCATGGTGGACATGGGAATCGAGCCGTTCAACGTGGCGGCGGCGGTGAACCTGATCACCGCTCAGCGGCTCGTGAGGAAGATCTGCACGAACTGCAAGACGGAGACGGCCTATCCGCCCGAGGTGCTCGCCGCCGCATGCATTCCTGAGGAGCTCCTGCGGGAGATCACCTTCTTCAAGGGCGAGGGGTGCGACGCCTGCGGCGGTTCAGGCTACGGCGGGCGTCAGGGCCTGTACGAGGTCATGCGTATGAGCCGGACGCTGCGGCGCATGGTGCTTCAGGGGGCCTCGGCGGACGAGCTGAAGACCGAGGCGATCGGGGATGGGATGCTCACCCTGAGGGACGACGGACTCCTGAAGGTCAAGAGAGGGGTCACGACGCTGGATGAGGTCCTCAAAGAAACGGCCGTCTGAGCACGGCGGAACCGAGGGACAGGGATACCGGAATGAGCATGGAGCGGCCACAGGCGAACCAGCTGGCGACGGACCAGACACCCGGCGTCGGGATGCGGGTCCTCCTGGAGGAGATGATCCATAAGGGCGCGTCGGACCTCCACATCAGCGTGAACGAGCGGCCTAAGCTACGCATTGACGGGCGGATGCTGGCGATCGGAACCGAACGCCTGCGGCCCAAGGACACGCAGGAGCTTGCCTACTCGGTCCTCACGGAACAGCAGAAGAAGCGATTCGAGCAGGATTCGGAGCTCGACTTCTCCTTCGCCGTGCCCAAGCTGTCACGTTTCCGCGGGAACGTCTTCCGCCAGCGGGGAAGCGTGGCCATGGCGATCCGGATGATCCCGTACGAGATCCGCTCCTTCGAGGAGCTGGGGCTTCCGCCCACCGTAGCCAGGCTGGCGGAGAAGCCACGCGGGCTCGTGCTGGTCACCGGCCCGACGGGCTCGGGCAAGTCGACGACGCTCGCCGCGATGATCGACAAGATCAACTCGGAGCGGGAGGGCCACATCATCACGATCGAGGACCCGATCGAGTTCGTGCATACGCACAAGAAGTGCCTGGTCAACCAGCGAGAGGTGGGAGCGGACACCGGCAGCTTCCCGCGGGCCCTCAAGTACGTGCTGCGGCAGGATCCGGACGTGATCCTGGTCGGGGAGATGAGGGACCTGGAGACGATCGGGGCCGCCCTGACCATCGCGGAGACGGGCCACCTGGCGTTGGCGACCCTGCATACGAACTCCACCGCCGAGTCGGTGAACCGGATCATCGATGCGTTCCCCTCCCATCAGCAGGGACAGGTTCGCGCCCAACTGGCGTTCGTCCTCGAAGGGGTGGTCACGCAGGCCCTCCTACCGCGCGTGACCGGCAAGGGAAGGGTCGCCGCCCTGGAGATCATGCTCGCCACGGCGGCGATCCGGGCCCTCATCCGGGACGACAAGGTCCATCAGATCTACTCGGCCCTGCAGACCGGGAAAAGGCTCGGGATGCAGACCATGAACGACTCCCTCTATCAGCTCTACATGCAGGGGGACGTGGCGATCGGCGAGTGCCTCCGCGTGAGCTCCGACCCCGCCGAGCTGCGGAGAATGCTGGGCGAGCCGGAGGCGGGCGACGGCGAGGGTCCCGTTCCCGGGGCTGCCGAGGGGATCCGGCCCGGCGAAGTGATTCGGCCCGGCGAGGTGATTCGGCCCGGCGCCGCATCCCGGCGACCGTAGGCCACAGGGTGATCCGACAGACAGGGACAGCCAGCGGACGAGAACATGCCGGTCTTCACGTATAGTGCTCGCACAGTAGGCGGAGAGATCCAGCGGGATGAGGTCGAGGTTCCGACGCGCGCGGATGTCGTCAAGTATCTGCGCAAGCGACGCCTCATACCGATCAACGTCCGCGAGAAGCCCAAGCAGATCCGGCTGGGCCTTCGGCGGAAGGTCAAGACGCGCGAGGTGGTCGTTGTCACGCGGCAGTTCGCCACGATGATCAATGCGGGCCTTCCGCTCGTGCAGGCGCTGCAGATCCTGGCGCGACAGGCCACGAACCCGACGGTCCGCGAGGCGATCGAAAAGGTGGTTTACGAGGTGGAGTCCGGCCGGACTCTGGCCGATGCCTTGAAGGACCACCCCAAGCTCTTCTCGCAGCTCTTTGTGAACATGGTCTCCGCGGGCGAGGCCGGCGGCATCCTCGACACGATCCTGCTCCGCCTGGCCACCTTCCTGGAGAAGAGCGAAGCGCTCGGCCGGAAGGTGAAGGGTGCGATGATCTACCCGGGCGTGGTCCTATCCGTGGCCGTCGCGGCGATCATCATCCTCCTCCTGTTCGTGATCCCGACCTTCCAAACGATGTTCGCGAGCTTCAACCAAGAGCTGCCTCTTCCGACGCGGATCGTGATCGGCGTCTCCGAGTTTCTGCAGGGCAACTGGCTGTGGCTTCTCATCGGGGCCGCAGGGGGCGGCTTGCTCGTCCAGCGGTGGATCTCGACCCCGAGCGGACGGCTCGTCTTCGACCGCACGATGCTTCGCACCCCATTGCTCGGGTCCCTGATCCGCAAAGCCTCGATTGCCCGGTTCACCCGAACGCTGGGCACGCTGCTCAGTTCAGGAGTCAGCATCCTCGAGGGCCTGGAGATCACCGCCCGCACGGCCGGTAACCGGGTAATCCACGATGCCGTCATGGGAAGCCGCGCGGCGATCGCGGGCGGCGAGTCCATCGCGGAGCCCCTGCGGGAGAGCGGTGCCTTCCCGCCGATGGTCACGCAGATGATCAATGTCGGCGAGGAGACGGGCGACCTCGACGGCATGCTGAACAAGATCGCGGACTTCTACGATGATGAGGTGGATGTTGCGGTCGAGAGTCTCCTGAAGGCGCTCGAGCCGGCCATGATCGTCATTCTCGGAACGATCGTGGGAGGCATGATCGTCGCCATGTACCTGCCGATCTTCGGGATGGTGAGCGCCATCCAGGGATAGCCGCCATTGGCCTCAGGTGCAAAACCTCTGGTTTTTTGCACCATCCCGCCCGGCGGTACGAATCCGGCCGATCCACGTCCGTACCCCTGATCCCCTTTGTTTACAAGGGATTGTACCTCATCGACCGACTTCGGCGGCCCCGGCAGACGGCTTGCACCACGCTCGGGTGGACACGGGCTCCCGTCGGCTTGGGCCGGCAGCGGTTGGAGCCCGGTTGAGCGGAGTGACCAGGCTTGATTCCGCCGACGACACGGCAGGCGGGAGGTCGCCGGGCGGGGAAGCAGACTCCGAAACCCCTGCGGGGAGAGAGAGCCGATGAAGGGAGTCGTTTTCCAGCTGCTCGAGAACGTGGCCCAGCGAGAGATGGGGCATGAGGCGTGGGATGAGCTGGTGACGCTGGCCGGCGGAACCCAGGAGCTTTGGACACCCTCCGAGCATGGGTCGCTGTCACGGGCCGCGTGCTCGAACGGATCCGGAGACCTGGATGCGCGGTCGGCCCTCCGTCGGACGGGCAGGCGGGCGATCCCGCTGCTGGCGAACATGCACCCGCAGCTCTTCGCCAACGCCGACAACACCCGGCTCTTTCTGCTGGCGCTGGCAGGCGGCGTAGTGATCGACACGGCAAGGGGGATCGTGCGCTGGCCGTCGGTGGACTCGGACTTCCGGATCCTGCCGGCCCCGGATGGCGACTTCTTCCTCGGCTACCGGTCGGCCCGGCATCCATGTGCCCTGGTCGAGGGCCTGGTGGAGGGAGCCGCTGACTACTTCCGCGAGCGCGTGAGCGTGATTCAGCTCAAGTGCACGGGGCGTGGCGACAACCGCTGTCTTTTCTGGATAAGCTTCGGCACGCCCTAGGACAGACGACCTTCGAACGGTGAGCGAGCCCGCTGGTCCGGCTCCACCAGCATCGTTGCCCGCTCACCGTTCCCCCCCTTTCTCTCCTTCCACACGGATCCTCATCGCGCATTCCCCCGCCTTCACAGACCCCAGACTCCCGGTGGTTCTTCGCCTCGCGTCGCTCTAGTTTCGAGGGCATGGTCAGCATCGAGCTCAGAACCGCCCGGCGTGAGCAGCTGGTCGACATCACGCGGGATGTGGAGGAGCGGGTTGCCTCGTCCGGCCTCGTCGAGGGCGTCTGCGTGCTCTGGTCGACGCACACCACGGGCGGCCTGACCGTGAACGAAGGGGCCGACCCTGCCGTCGCGCGGGACATCGAGGCCTGGCTGGCCTCGGCAGCACCGGAAGGACCGGGGTACCTCCACCGGGAGGGGAACGCCGACGCACACATCAAGACCGCCCTCGTCGGTCCCGGTCTCACGCTGGTCGTATCGGCGGGACGCCTGCAGCTGGGGCGGTGGCAGCGAGTCTTCTTCTGCGAGTTCGATGGGCCGCGGACGCGGCGCGTCCTGTTCCAGCTGATTCCTGCCACGTGAGCCCCGAGGCCGAGGGATGGGCGATCCTCGGCCGGGCGATCGGACGACCGGTCGAGCTCCTGGTCGCCTCGCTGGGCGAGCCGGCTGCCCGTCGCCGGGTGGGCGAGAGCCTCTGGCTGGTCTTCGACGCTCCCGACGGCATTCTGCGGGTGCGGGGCCGGGTCGGCTCCCGAGGCGCCACCGTGGCGTCGTGGAGCCTCACCTTCCGAAACGGCCCGGTCACGCTGCGCGCCGCGACGGAGCCCCTGGGGCTCTGGCCGGCCTGCGGGCCCGAAGCGGCCGAAGGGGGAGACGACGAGCCTCTGCTTCTGAGGGCCGTGCCCGGAGGGGGGGACGGAGGCCTCTGCTCCTTCACCGCGAGCATCCGTGGGGGACGGATCCGAACGGTTGCCCTGTTCGATGAACCTCCCGAGTGGCTCTGAACGGAACGCCAAGGCCCAGCCTCCCGACTTGCAATTCTCCCGCCCCCCCTCTTGCATTTTGCGAGCCCCCGTCGTCTAATTGTAGGGTCCCGTCCAAGGCAATCCATGAGGGGCTCCGCGCGAGCGGAGCGCCGAGGAAGACATCGGCACGGAAGCCGGACGGGATCCCACTTGACCGACTCATCGAGCCAGCAAGCCGCCCCCCTGCGCACGACCCGCGTGCTCTACTGGATCTATGCGGGACGTCTGGTGGCGTGCCTGGCGGTGTTCGGAAGCGCCATCGTGGTCGGCGATCTGTGGCGGGAGGCCGGTACGGTCACGCTCCCCGGGTTGCGCGCGATCGCCGTCGCCGGTCTGGGGGCGGCGGCCCTGGTCACGCCCATCGCCTACTGGTACAGCCACCTCGGAGAGCGAGTCCCCGGCAAGGCCTTCCTTTTCTCACAGGCGCTTCTGGACCTGCTGCTCATCACCGCCATCGTTCACATCACGGGTGGGAGCCAGAGCTTCTTCCCGCCGCTCCTCTACATCGCGTTCGTGTCCGGCTACGCGCTCATCTTCCCGTTCCCGTACACGCTGCTGCTGGCCGTATTCGTCGGCCTGGCCTATCTGGCCGACCTGGTCGCCGCGTATCCCGAGCAGCTGTCGGGCGCCGTGCTCTTCCAGGTCGCCGTGTTCGCGGTCGTGGCGATGGTCGCGAGCATCATCGGGGGACGGCTACGGCAGGTCGGCCAGGAGCTCCGGACGCTGGAAGGGGAGCTTCGTCGCCTGAGGCTCGGGACGGCGGACGTGCTGCGGACCCTGAGTTCCGGCGTGATCACCCTCGACGAATCCGGGCAGGTCGCCTACATGAACCCGTCCGCCGCCGAGCTGCTCGGCGTGGAGGCCAACCTGTGGCTGGGTCGCGATCTCCTGCCGGAGCTCAACGAGCGCGCTCCCGAGATCGCGCGCACGGTGCGCGAGACGATCCGCACGAGGCAGGTGATCCGAAACCGGGAGGCGCGGATCGACAGCTCCGCGCCGGCCTCGAGGCGAGAGCAGGTTCAGCGTGCTCAGACCGGCTCGCTGCCCGGCGATGGGAACCCAGGAGATGGGCCGCCGCACGGTTCGGCCGGGCTCCCGGTGTCGGTGAGCACGGCCCTTCATGCCCCGTCGGACGCGCCGCCGTCCGTCACCGTCGTCCTGCAGGACATGCGTCCGGTCCGGCAGCTCGAGAACCTCAGGCTCCGCACCGGCAGGTTGGAGGCGGTCGCGGAGCTCTCCGCGTCGCTGGCCCACGAGATACGGAACCCGATGGCCTCGATCCGGAGCGCTGCGGAGCAACTGTCCCGCCGCGCCAAGGAAGGGGAGGAGGAGCAGCTGCTGACCGGTCTCATCGTTCGCGAGTCGGACCGGCTTAACCGCCTGCTCGGCGAGTTCAACAACTTTGCCCGGGTGGACGTCGTGCAGCGGCGGAAGATCGATCTCGAGCGGATGATCCGAGAGGCTGTCGACGTCGTAGCACAGCGGCCGGAGTCCGCGGGTCGCGCGGCGTTCGAGGTGGAGGTGCGGGACCCGCTGGAGGACGTGTGGGGCGACGCCGATCTGCTGCACAGCGTACTGGTCAACCTGCTGCTCAACGCCGTCCAGGTCGGCAGCGCCGCCGACCCTGTGCAGGTCCGGGTGGTGGCGGACACGCTCGGTCCCGTGTTCATCCCCGGCAAGGCGGAGCTCGGCCATCCGGTGCGCGTGCGGGTGATCGATGACGGGCCGGGCATCGATCCCGAGGACATGGGGCGGATCTTCGATCCGTTCTTCACCAACCGTCAGGGCGGTACGGGGATGGGCCTGGCGATCGCCTTCCGGGCCGTCCAGGCCCACGGAGGCGTGCTGCTGGCAAGCTCCGAGCCCAGCAAGGGCGCGACCTTTTCCATCATCATTCCACGCCGCGACCTGGAGAACCGACTCTCCGAGGTCCAGATGCCCACAACGAACGTGAGTGACCCATGAGCGACAAACCGGTACTCCTGCTGATCGACGATGAACAAAGCGTTCACGACGCGCTCGGCGTCCTCCTGAGAGAGGAGGGGTTCGAAGTGATCTCGGCTCTTACCGGGGCGGAGGGACTGGAGAGGTTCCAGGAATCCCGGCCGGACATCGTGCTCAGCGACATCCGGATGCCGAAGATGACCGGCGTCGACGTGCTGCAGGAGATCCGCGAGCGGGATCCCAACACGCCCGTCGTGCTCCTCACGGCCCAGGCCTCGCTTCAGTCCGCGATCCAGGCGGTCAACCTCGGTGCCACGCATTACGTGCAGAAGCCCTGGGTGAACGAGGAGCTTGTCGCCGTCCTGCACCGATCGCTTTCCTACGGTGTGGTGGCTCGCGAGAACACGCGTCTCAAGAAGGAGCTGCGAAGGCGGGACACGCGCGAGGTCCTGCGACCGATCGGCGAGAGTCCAAGCTTCCGGAAGGCCCTGGAGCTGGCGGAGTCGGTGGCGGGTAGCGATTCCACCATCCTGATCCGCGGGGAGAGCGGGAGCGGAAAGGAGGTGTTCGCTCGCTACATCCACGAGCTGTCCGACCGCGCCGACCAGCGGTTCCTGTCGCTCAACTGCGCGGCGCTTCCCGAGGGCCTTCTCGAGTCGGAGCTGTTCGGCCACGTGAAGGGCTCGTTCACCGGCGCGGTGCGCGACAAGGAGGGCCTCTTCGTCGCCGCGTCGCAGGGCTCCTTCTTCCTCGACGAGGTCGGGGAGATGGCCCCTTCCACCCAGGTGAAGCTGCTCCGGGTCCTGCAGCAGCGCGAGGTCATTCCGGTGGGTTCGACGAAAGCCCGGCCCGTTGACGTGCGGTTGATCGCGGCGACCAATCGTGATCTGGAGCGGGACATCGAGCAGGGCCGATTCCGCCGTGACCTCTACTACCGGCTCAACGTGATCTCGGTGGAACTTCCGGCGCTGCGGGAGCGGGAGGAGGACGTTCCGATCCTGGCCGAGCACTTTCTTCAGCGGCACGCGGAGGAGGACGCATCGGCGCCGACTAAGTTCTCGTCCGACGCGATGGCCGTGCTCCAGGAGTACAACTGGCCGGGGAACGTCCGGGAGCTGGAGAACGTGGTGGAACGAGCGGTCGTCCTGACCTCCGGATCGACGATCGGGGTGAATGCCCTGCCCAATCGGCTGCGGGAGCCGCCCTCGGTGCCCCTCGTCCGCGAGGAGTCCCCGGCGAACCCGACGCTGGAAGTGATCGAACGGGCCTACATCGAGCACGTCCTGAAGGCGGAGGCCGGGAACAAGACGCGCGCGGCCGAGGTTCTCGGCATCGACCCGAGCACCCTGTACCGCAAGATCAAGCGGTACGAGCTGGAGGCCTGAGCTGGCGGCGCCGTCGAGTTGGCCCGGCGAGTCGATCCGCTACCGGTCCGGAGCTGTCGGCACGGCTACGGAAGCTCGGGTCGGGATACTTTTGCAGGAGCGACGAGCCTCCTTGCATCATGCAACGGAATGCCGCCGGCTCCGGGGCGCCGTGAGCCGCTTGATGACACGTAAGCTACTGTCTCGTAACAGGTTGCATATGCGGTCGTCGTGGGGCATGCCAGTTGCCCTTTCAGGGCGGCGGTTAGACGCTTCCCCGCCGCCAACACCGCGATCGGCAGGGGCAGACAACAAGAGGAGAAGAGGCATGCTCCGCGAGAAACTCCAAGACTCGAAAGGCTTCACGCTCATCGAGCTGCTGATCGTGGTGGTGATCATCGGGATCCTGGCCGCGATCGCCATCCCGCAGTTCGCGAGCACGAAGGAGAAGGCGTACGACGCGTCCGCCAAGACCGACGTACGGAACATGATGGCCGCCCAGGAAGGGCACTTCTCGAACAACAACGTCTACTGGGGCGGTAGCATCAGCGCCGCCACGGATGGCGGGACCGCCGATATGGGTGGCGATGCCTTCCGTGCGAGCCCGAACGTGGCGATCACGGCGACCTCTGCCACCAACGGCTACCAAATCGAGGCGCAGCACAGCGCTTCCGGCCAGAGCTGGTGCGTGGACACGACTCCGGGCAACAACGCCAGCGTCCACAAGTGCTAGCCTGAAGCGCAGGCGCAGCCTCCTCTCGCAGGGCGGCGGTGGGGAGCAGGCCGGCCGATGCGGGGCCGGCCGTTCCAACAGAGGCGTGGCGGTGCGACCGCCGCGCCTCTTTCTTTATCGGTTCCCAGGCAGTTCTGCGCGCGGTCCGGTTCGCCGCTGAGGGCAAGACCCGAACGGAGCGGAAGGTTGACCTTGAAGCGATCGGACGGGCTGGGAGGAGCGCTCGCGCTCGGCGCGCTGCTGCTGATCGGAGCCGCCTTCCTGTGGGAGGTGCTCTGGTTGGCCGGTGTCCCGATCGCCCGGGACATGCAGCTCTTCTTCGTGCCACAGCGTCGGCTGCTGTGGGGCGCCCTCCAGGCCGGCCACCTGCCGCTCTGGACGCCCTACCTCGGCAACGGGGTGCCGCTGCTCGCCAACTTCCAGTCCGGTGCCCTCTACCCGCCCAACTGGCTGTACGCGATCTTGCCGTTCTACGGCGCCTTCAACGGTCTCCTCGTCCTTCACTTCGCTCTGGGCGGCGCCTGCATGGCGCTCTTCGCCCGCAGCGCGGGCTTCGACTGGCCCTCCGCGACCGCTGCGGGCTTGGCTTACATGCTGGGCGGATACTTCGTCTCGCTCACCAACCTGCTCAACGTGCTTCAGGCCGCCGCCTGGGCGCCCGCGGTGTGCGGAGTGATCCTCTGGCACGTGAGGGCTCGATCGCTCGCCTCGTTCGTCCTTCTGATCGCCGTGATCTGGCTGGCCTTCATGGCCGGCGAGCCCCTGACCTTCGCCCTGGCGGCCGGTCTCGGCGGGGGCTACGCGGCGCTGAGGCACGGCAGGCGAGGATCGTGGGGAAGGCCGAGGCGGGGAGCGGTCCTCCTGGTCGGGTCGTTCCTCCTCGCAGCCGTGGCGGTCGCGGGCCTTGCCGCACCCCAGGTGCTTCCCACCGCCGAGTTCATTGCGGAATCGGACCGCGCGGGCGGGCTGGCCTACGCGGAGGCGATCCGCTATCACCTCGAGCCCATCCGGCTCATCCACCTCGCCGTCCCGCCCGAGTACGGCGATCCCGTCTACCGCTTCGGGAGGAAGGCGCTGCTCGTCACCGTGGAGCCCTGGCTGTTCTCGGTGTACCTCGGCGTCGTGGCCCTCGTCCTCGTCGTGGCCGCCCGACTGGAGCGAGGCCGCCGCGCGGAGACCCTCTTCTGGGCGGCAGCCGGCATCGTCGGGCTGGTCCTCGCGCTGGGCGACGCGACCCCGGTGTTCGGCTTCCTCTACCGAACCCTGCCCGGGTTCTCCTCCTTCCGCTTTCCCGAGCGGTTTCTTTTCCTCACCGCTTTCTCGGCCGCCATGCTGGCGGCGACGGGCCTGTCGGCGCTGCGGCGGACGCGTCGGAAGGTACGATTGGATGGAGCGCTCGGGACGGTCGCGCTCGGCCTGGCGATCGGAGTTCCGATCGCCTGGACGTTGGGAGTCGAGTCGATCCGCGCGTGGGGCGAAGCCAACATGGCGGAGGCCCCGTTCTTCCAGAACTTCGATTTCGCTCACGCGCTCTGGGCCCGAAACCTGTGGCGCACCGCCGTGCTGACGGCAGTGGCGCTTCTGGTCGTGACGCTGTACCGGCGTCGCGTCCTCAGGGAATCGCTTCTCACGGGCGGGCTGCTCGGCCTGCTGGCGCTGGACCTGTGGATGGCCCACCGTCAGCTGACTCCGGTGGCCGACCGCTCCTTCTACGAGGCTGCCCCCGCGCTCGCCCGCCTGATCTCCTTCGATGAACTGAGCACCGAGCACCGCTACCGGGCGAGCCCGTTCGACGAGGACATCACCCGATTCCACTCGCTCCCCGGTCTGTCCCTGGAATCAGAGAAGTGGATGTGGCAGCAAACGGTGCAGCCCAACCTCGGCGCCCTACACTCCATCCTGACGCACGACTCGGGCGACGCGATCCACCTGAGGCGCAGCGTGGAGCAGTCCACCTGGCTGGCCATGCTCCCCGACGAGAGCCGCTGGCGCACGCTCCGGCTCGCCGGTGTCCGCTGGGTCTACAGCTTCCACGGCTTTGCCCCCGAGTTGTACGGCAGCCGGACCCGGCTGGATTCTCTACCGGGCTTCGTCTACGAGGTGAAGGATCCGGTTCCGCGGGCCTACCTGGCCGAGGAGGCGATCCTCGTCGATGAGGAGATCGACGCTTTCAACAAGACGATCACCCGCGAGTTCGATCCCCGCCGCCAGGTGGCGCTCCTCGCGCGCGAGGCCCTCCCGGCCGGCGCCGACGAAGCGACTCGCGCGGCGCCGCCGCTTCCCGCGCGCCTCGGCGCGCGGATCGTGGCGGACGAGGGATCGCTGATCCGGATCTCCATCTCGCCCCGCGCCTCCGGCCATCTGGTGCTCACGGACGCCCATTATCCCGGGTGGAGTGCCTGGGTAGACGGTGAGGAGCGCCCGATTCTCCTGGCCAACTACTTCTACCGGGCCGTCCCCGTACGGCCGGGTGACAAGGAAGTCGTCTTCCGCTACCGGTCCCGTCCTTTGGAGCAGGGTCGTCGCATCGCGGGAGCGACCCTGCTCGCCCTGGTCGGGGGGGTGGGTCTCACGGGGCTGCTGCGGCGCCGCAAGCGGTCGCGGCCAACCTGACGTCACCGGATGGAGAGGCAGCAGGAAAGCCCGGCCGATTGACTCCGGCATGAAGCGTCCGGCCATCCTTGGGCCATGCAAGGCAGGTCGAGAAGGCGGGGCTTCGCACTCGTCAAGCTGCTGCTGGCCATCACGCTCGTGGGCTTGGTGCTCGGCTCCTCGCTCTCGGGGGTCCGGGCCCTTGCCGGGAGCGCGGAGCTCGCGTCTGCCGCGCGGGTGGCGCGCGGCCACCTGGCCTACGGGCGGGTCGTAGCGATCGCTCGCCGCGACGCGGTGACCCTCACGCTGAACGCTAGCGGCGAGCTCGTGCTGGCCGATGCCAGCGGCTCCGTGATCCGCCGCACGCCGCTCCTCGGTTCTGCTGGCTTTCGCCTCGACTCCATCCGGCTCCGTCCGCGGATCCTGCGGTTCAACGCGCGTGGCCATGCGGCGCCGGGAAGCCTCTACCTTCACAACGGTCCGGCCGGGGTCCGCCTGGTGGTCAACTTCCTGGGCCGGGTGCGCGTGGAGCCCCTGCCGTGACCGGAGCGCCTCGCGAGGAGGGCTTCGGCCTCGTCGAAGTGGCCGTCGCCCTCGCGGTCCTCGCGGTCGGGCTGCTGGGCGCCGCCGCTCTTGTGCGGGCCGTCTCGCACCAATCGAGCCAGGCCCGCGCCGCGGCCGATGCGGCCCTTGCGGCACAGCAGGTGCTCGAGGCGGCCCTGGCCGGGGACGTCGCCTCTTCGGCGCTCTCCGACACGATGGGGTTCGCGGGTCGAGACTATGTGCTGACCATGCGCTCCGATTCCGTCGGCCCGGCCCTGGAGCGCATCGGTGTCGAGGTGGCCGAGGCGGGCTCCCCGGGCTACGGCGCGCGGCATCTGCCCGCGCGGTCGTACGTCACCCTTTGGCGGCGGCGACTGCCGCTTCCGGTCCTTCCGCCCGCCCTCCCGTGAGCCACCGCCTTCCCGCCGACCCGTGAGCCATCCTGCCGCCCGGTCGGGACTCGGAGAGCGGACGGCCGCCCCGCTCCCCGCTGGCAAGCACCGGCTGTCTGCGGACGGCTTCTCCCTGGTGGAAGCGATGATCGTGCTCGCCTTCATGGGCATCATACTGTCGGGAGTCCTGTGGCTGTTCCTGGGCAACGCCCGCTTCTACGACCGCAACGCGGAATCGGTGGATGCGCGACAGGGCCTGCGGGCGACCCTCGACATGATGACCGCAGAGATTCGGGCTGCTTCCTCCTCGGACTTCCTTGCGGCCGCGTCCGACTCGCTCGCGATTCGGTTCGATGTGTCGCGCTCCGTCGTCTGCGACTCGACGGGCTTCGATGAAGTGGCGCTCGTCCTGTTCGACTCGGTCCAGGCTCCCAACGTGCCCGCTGCCTTTCGAGGGACCGCGGTCGCCGCACCCTTCGAGGCGGCTGCAACCTTCCTCGACCACTGGGTGCCTCAGCCCTCCGGCACGGGCGTGATGCCGAGCCAGGCCTGCGCCGCCCGAGGTGGAGATGCCGGCCTTCCGGCAAGGCGATTCCGGACGGCCCGGGGGTGGCGCGCACGGTACGGGCGCCTTCCCGCGCCAGGCTCACTCGTGCGGGTGTACGGCAGGCTGGGGTACCGATACGCCCCGACCTCCTTCGGATCGGGAGTCGCGGTGTGGAGGAACGGCCAGGAGGCGGCCTGGCCGTTCGATGCGGCAGCGAGCTTCAGCTACCTCCTCGTCGGCGGAGAGGAGCGCGCCGCGGTGGAGGCGGCCTCCCTGAACCAGATCCGCGCGGTCCGCCTCCGCCTCAAGGCGACCGGCCCCACGGGCGAGAGACGGTTCCGACCCCCGGTCGCGGTGCCTGCCGAATACCTCGTTTACCTGCGCAACTAAGGGGTATTCCGCGCCTCAAACCTGCTGTTTGACAGCCATCTACGGCCCGTTTACGTTTCGCCCGACCTGCCTTCCCATTCGTCTGGCGGCCACCGGGGAGTGGGCCGCTGAGAGAAATCGCACATGCTTTCATTGGGCCTCGGCCGAAAGAAGAAGACCGTGGGCGTCGATCTCGGGAGCGGCTACATCAAGGTGGCCGTGATCGACCACTCGAAGGAGCTCCCACAGATCGAGAAGCTGGCGATCCGGGCGATCGAGGGCGATGCGATCGTCGATGGTGACATCGCGCAGCCCGGCCTCGTCGTCGAGTTGCTCAGCGGCCTCTTCGAGGAGGAACAGATTACCGTGCGGGATGTCGTCGCCGGTGTGGGTGGCCGCGATGTCATCATCAAGCTGATCCGCATGGACCGGATGGACGAGACGGAGGCGCGCGAGGTCATCCCCTGGGAAGCCGAGCAGCACGTGCCTTTCGAGATGGACAACGTCCAGCTCGACTTCGAGATCACCGACCCCGAGGGCGAGGGTCTCCAGATGACGGTTCTTCTGGTCGCGGCCAAGAAGGAGGTCGTGGAGAGCCGGGTCGCTCTGATGGAGGAGGCGGGCCTCACGCCGCGAATCGTGGACGTGGACGCCTTCGCGCTGCACAACGCGCTCGAGGTCAATTATCCCGCGGCGATGGAGGGCCTGACGGCCCTGATCAACCTGGGGCACGACACCACCACCGTGAACGTGCTGGACGACGGGATCCCGCTCCTCACCCGGGATCTCAGCTTCGGCACCCGGCGCCTCGCGTCCGACCTCGAGGCCGAGCACGCCATGACGCCCGAGGAGGCGAGGGGCGTCCTGCGCGGCGAGGGATCGAGCGCCCTGTTCGCCGACTTTCTGGCCCACCGGGCGCAGGAGGTGGCAAGGGGGGTCGAGCGCGCGGCGGCCTTCCTCGACACCCACGAGATCGGGATCGGGATCGGGCGTCTGTATCTGTCCGGCGGTGGCGTGCACGTCCCGGGGCTCGCGGAGGTGCTCGCCGAGCGCCTCGGGGTCGAGACGCGGATTACGAGCGCCTTCGAGCAGATCCAGATAAAGCCTGAGGCGGCGAACGGCCTGGACCTGAATGCCGTGGCGCCCATCATGATGCTGTCGGTCGGGCTGGCGCTGCGGCGGCTGTGGTAGCGGTGGGTCGGCGCGCCCGGGGAGCAGACGCGTGACGCGGCCATGATCGAGGTCAATCTTCACCCGGCTGGAGAGAGGGCGAAGGCGAGACGACGACGTCCCGCGGGCCGGCTGGCTCGCGGTCGCCCGGCCCGTGTCGGGCGTGGCCGGGGCAGCGCCTGGCAGACGGCCATGGTCGGAGCGCTCGTCGCGGCGCCACTTGCCGTGGCCCTTCTCTGGTTCCTGCAGCGTGCACGGGCCGGCGAGCTCGACGAGCGGCTGCAGGCGGCGGTCACCGACTCGACCCGTCTGGCCGATCTGAGGGCGCTCAGCGACAGCCTGACGGAGCGGCAGAGCCTGGTGCGCGAACGGATGGGACTCATCCGGACCCTCGATCGCGACCGTTTCGTGTGGCCGCACATCCTGGACGAGGTCAGCCGAGCGCTCCCCGATTTCGTATGGCTGACCGCGATCCAGGAGACGGCACCGCTTCCCGACCTCACCCTCGAGATCCGGGGGATGGCCGCGACGGCGCTGGCCGTGACCGAGTACGTGCGCAGGCTGGAGAGCTCGCCCTATCTCGGGCTCGTCCGAATCCTCGGCAGCCAGCAGCAGCAGGCGCAGGGCACGGACCTCGACGTGCATGCCTTCACGTTGCTGGTCGATTACACGCCGGTCGGGCCGCCCGCCGCGGCCGGCGAGTCGGGCGCCTGACGTGGCGATACTCCCCCAGGATTCCCGGGACCAGCAGCGGCTGCTCGGAATCATCCTTCCCGTTGCCCTTGCCGTCCTCTTCTTCTTCTACGTCTTCAAGCCTCGCTCCGCCGAGCTGGACGAGATGGAGGAGCGGATCCTGGACATGGAGACGCAGAACGGGATCGCCCGCGCACGCACGGACAATCTGGACCGGTTGCGTGAGGACCTCGTCCTCGCGGAGCGACGCTTCGCCGCGCTCGAGCGACTCGTGCCGACGGGGGCGGAGATCCCCGAGATCTACGAGGCGATCGCATCGGAGAGCGAGGCGCTCGGTCTGGACCTGCGTAACGTGATCCCGATCGAGGCGGAAGCTGATTCCGGCGCCTACTTCCTGAGGCAGAACTGGGAGATGGAGATCGAGGGCGCCTACCACGACATCGGCGACTTCCTGACCCGCGTGGCCTCCCTGGATCGGATCGTGCGCCCCCAGGTTCGGGAGATTCGTCCCGTGCAGGGGATGGATCCGGCGCGGCATCCTGTCACGGCGTACTTCGAGTTGGAGACGTTCGTGCTCCCTGCGCCGTCCCCGCGGACGCCGCCCGACGCTGGAGGGGAGGGTGGCTAGCCGGCTCCTTGCCATCTCGGTCCTGGCGGTGACCGCGCTCTCCCTGCCCCCGCCCGCCGCGGGCCAGGTCGCGCGAGATCCGCTTGCGGGCCAGGTGCCCGACTCGATTCTCGGATATCAGCGAGAGGTTTTCGAGTATCCCGGCCGGGCCAGACGGGATCCCTTCCGCCCCCTGACGGCGTTCGGTGGTGGCGGTCCCCGTTTCGAGGACCTCGAGGTGACGGGCATCGTGTTCAACCGTTCCGTCGGGTCGGTGGCCGTCATCGCCGACCGGGCCACGGAAAGACGATATCGACTTCGCGAGGGGGAGCGGATCGGGACGGCGCGAGTCCTCGAGATCCGCGCCAGTGAAGTCGTGTTCTTGATCTCCACGTTCGGCGTGAGTAGACAGGAAATCCTGCTCGTCAAAAAGCAACGAGGTCAGGGAGAATGATCTTCCAGCAACTGCTCGCCACCATCCTGGCGGCCGTGTCGTTGAGCGCGGACAGCACACCCGGCTCGGAAGCGGTGACCGAGATCAAGATCGCGGCCGTGGGCCGGGAGACCGAGATCGTGGTCATCGCCGAGGGCGAGATCGAGGTCAGCGACTTTCTGCTCGACGAGCCGACGCGCCTGATCCTCGATTTGCGAGGGGCCCGCCACGCGCTGCCGCGGTATGCCTACGAGGAGATCGGCCGCGGCGGAGTGATTCGTCTGCGGAGCAGTCAGTTCCTGGAAGATGTCGTGCGCCTGGTGATCGATCTCACGTTCGCTCCCACCTACTCCGTCGATGCGAACCGCGGGACGGTCACGGTGCGCTTCGACAATCCGGGTCCGCCGTTCGAGCCGTGGAGCACCAGCCTCGACGGCGTGGAGAGCCAGATGGCGCTCTCGGCACCCGATGGCGCCCGCCTCGCGTCCGGGGATCCGGACGTGGTGAGGATCGGTTCGGGTCCGTCACTGCCATCGGTCTCGGCCGGGGCCCAGCAGCCGAGGATCACGGTCACCTACGACAGCGCGAGCGTGCTGGACGTGATCGCCGGCTTCGCGGAGTTCGCCGACATCTCGATCGTGCCCAACGCCAGCGTGGCTGGCCAGTCGGTGCGGGGCGTGGAGATCCGGGACCGGCCGTGGGATGAGGCTCTGGACGCGATCCTCGCAGCCCAGGGACTGGGTTGGAGGGTGACCCGCGGGGGAATCATCGTCGTCGACCGTCTCGACAGCCTGATCGCGCGCGAGTCGCTGCAGAGCGAGACGCGGGTGATCCGAATCAACTACGCCAACGCGGACACGGTGGCTGGCACGCTGCAGAAGCTCGCGACGCCCAATCTCGGTCAGGTGGTGGCCTATCAGGGCACGAACTCCGTGATCGTCACGGATATCCCCCCCGTGGTCGACCGGATGGACAGCCTCGTCTCCGTGCTGGACCGGAGGATCCCGCAGGTGGCGATCGAGGCGAAGATCGTCTTCGTGGATCGCACCGATGTTTTCGAGTTGGGGATCGTGTACGACCTGAAGCAGGTGGCGGACGGAACGGACTTCGTCACCCAGGGCCTGAACCAGGCGATCTCGGCCATCGATCCGACCAAGCCGCCTCAGGTCCAGGACCTGAACGGGGACGGCATCATCACGCCGGACGAGCAGTTCTTCGAGTTGACCAACAACAACATCGTCAACGTATCCGGGGACGCCGTCGCGACGCTGGCGAACGCGAACGACCGCGTGGCCCAGCCGGCCCTCTCGCTCCTCACGACGCTGGCTTTCGGCGGCTACTCGCTGTTCGCTTGGATCGAGGCGCTCGAGACCAACCAGCTGGCCGACGTCCAGGCCGCCCCTTCCGTACAGGTACTCGACAACCACCGGGCCTACATTCAGGTAGGGGAGCGCACTCCCGTCCGCGTGCTCGAGGAGGGGGCGCAGGTCGAGGACGCGCGGATCAACGTGTTCTGGGAGGACACGGGGATCATCCTGGAGGTGACGCCACACGTCACGAACAACAACCAGGTGCTCATGGAGCTCTCGGCACAGCGGTCCGGGGTGGAGGCGGCTCCGAGCGACGTGGGCTTCGTCATCAAGCGTCAGATCGGCGAGACGCGGCTGCTCGTGGACGACGGCGAGACGGCGGTGATTGGCGGCCTCACGCTCTCGGAAGTCTCCCGGAGCATGAGCGGTATCCCCGGTCTGATGAACCTGCCGCTCCTCGGCGCGCTCTTCAGGACGACCAGGGAGCGGGAGGTCAAGGTCGATCTGATCATCCTCGTGACCCCTCACATCATGGAGCCCAGGTAGCGGCCACAGCTGGTGCCGTCCTCCGGCCGGTGCCCCACGGCCGTTCAGCCCTAGGCCCGCCGGGGACCGGTACAGGTCCGACCCGAGGCCGGCGCTCTCGCGCTCGGGGCTCGCTCCCTTAGATTCGCTCCGCCCCCAACCGGAGGGATCAGGCACATGGGTCCAAGATGCTGAGGGTGCTCGGCTTCACCACGGCCGGCGAGTCGCATGGCCGCGGCATGATCGTCATCCTGGAGGGTCTGCCGTCCGGGCTGCGCCTGCGCTCGGAGGATGTCAGCCGCGAGCTGCTGCGTCGGCAGCTGGGACATGGCCGCGGGGGACGAATGCGCATCGAGCGGGATCTCGGGGAGATCATGAGCGGGGTGCGCCATGGTGAGACCATGGGCTCGCCGATCACCGTCTTGATCCCCAACCGAGACTACGAGAACTGGCGCGTCGCCATGGCGGTCGATCCGGTGGCCGGTGCCGCTGAGGAGGTGCTTCGCCGGGTCGGCGCGCCGCGTCCCGGCCATGCCGACCTCGTCGGGATGCTGAAGTACGAACGGGAGGATGCGAGGGATATCCTGGAACGCTCGAGCGCTCGGGAGACGGCGGCGCGGGTTGCTGCTGGGTCGTTGGCCAAGCGGCTGCTCGCGGAGTTCGGCATCGAGATCGGGAGCCACGTGGTGCGGATCGGACCGGTGGAGGCGGCCGCCGGTCTCCGGCAGGGGGACGTCGCCGGGGTCAACGAGCGCTCCGATGCCTCGCCCGTGCGGTGCTTGGAGCCAGCGGCCTCCGAAGCGATGGTGCAGGCGATCGACGACGCCGCGGCCGATGGGGACACGCTCGGCGGCGTGTTCGAAGTCGTCGCCTCGGGCCTTCCGGTCGGTCTCGGAAGCCATGTCTCCTGGGAAGAGCGGCTGGATGGCCGACTCGCCGCTGCCTTGATGTCGATCCAGGCGATGAAGGGAGTGGAGGTCGGCGCGGGCTTCGCGGCCGCCCGTAGTCGGGGGTCCGCGGTCCACGACGAGATCGAGACCGATCCCTCCCGTCTGGCGGCGGGTGGTTTCCGCCGACGGAGCAACAACGCCGGCGGGCTGGAGGGCGGGATCACGACAGGGGAGATGCTGGTGATTCGAACGGCCATGAAGCCGCTCAGCACGCTCGGCAGCCCTCTGCGCACCGTGGATCTGCGCACCGGAGCGCCGGCCCGGGCCGTGCGCGAGCGCAGCGATGTCTGCGCCGTGCCGGCGGCCGCCGTGGTCGGTGAAGCCATGGTCGCCCTGGTGCTCGCCGATGCGATGCGCCAAAAGTTCGGCGGGGACTCCCTGGGCCAGATGCGCGATGCCTACGACAGCTACCTCGAGCGCCTGACGGAGCGCAGACCGGGATGAGCCTCACCCACCCCGACAAGATCGTTCTCGTAGGCATCATGGGTGCCGGGAAGTCCACGGTCGGACGGTCGCTCGCCGAACGCATCGGCTACGCCTTCGTCGACCTGGATGAGGAGGTGGAGCGAGAGACCGGTCGGTCGATACCGCAGATCTTCTCCGAGCTCGGGGAGAGCGCCTTCCGCCAGCTGGAGGTCTCCGTCAGCGAGCGTCAGGATGCCGCAAGGCGCACGGTGCTGGCCGCCGGAGGCGGGTGGATGGCGCGCCCGGGCCTGCGCGACCGCTGGCCCGACGCCGTGCGCGTGTGGCTGAGGGTCAGTCCAGAGGAGGCGTGGGCCCGCATCTCCGAGGCTGCGGATGACCGCCCGATGCTGGATCCCGCCCGGCCCCGGGAAGCCCTCCAGCGACTCCTGGCCGAGCGAGAGGCCGAGTACGAGCAGGCCGAGATCAGCGTCCCGACCGGAGGTGCGACGGTCGCGGAGACGGTGGACTTCATCCTCGAGCTCATACCGTTCGTCGGTCGCCCCGCACCGACGGATTCTGCGGTGCCGGGATCCTGACCGTGCTTCGCGGGTTATCCGAGCCGAAGGTCGGCCGGAGGAGCACAAGCGGACTTGCCGAGGAATGACGTGACGAAGCGAAGCAGGGAGAGGGAGACGCAGCTGGTAATCGTCGAGTCTCCCGCCAAGGCCCGGACTCTGGAACGGTATCTGGGCGATGGCTACAAGGTCGAGGCCACCGTCGGGCACGTGCGGGACCTGCCGAAGAGCGGGCTGGGCGTCGACGTGGAATCCGGCTTCGAGCCGGAGTACGTCACGATTCACGGCAAGGGGCCCGTGCTGAAGAAGCTTCGCACCGCCGCGAAGCATGCCGCCGACATCCTGCTCGCCACGGATCCCGATCGAGAGGGCGAGGCGATCGCCTTCCACATCGCCGAGCAGCTGGGGTGGAAGGAGAACGGCGGCCGCTTCCGCCGTGTCCGGTTCAACGAGATCACCCGCCGAGCGGTGCTCGAGGCGGTGGAGCACCCCGGTGCGCTCGACATGCAGCTGGTGGAGGCGCAGCAGGCCCGGCGGATCCTCGACCGCCTCGTCGGCTTCAAGCTCTCGCCGCTCCTCTGGAAGAAGATCTCTCGCGGCCTTTCGGCCGGCCGCGTCCAGTCGGTGGCTGTCCGGCTTCTCGTCGAGAGGGAGCGCGAGCGCCGGGCCTTCCGCTCTGCCGAGTACTGGGACCTCATGGCCCGCCTCGCGAGCGACGGTCACGAGTTCAAGGCGATTCTGATCTCGATCGGTGAGGACCGAATAGCCTCGGGCCGGGACTTCGATGAGACGACGGGCAAGCTCAAGGCGGGCCGTGAGGTTCGGCTCCTGGGTTCCGAGGAGGCGGGAACGCTTCGCGACCGGCTCGCGACGGTTCCGTTCCAGGTGCGCTCCGTCGAGCAAAAGACCTCCAAGCGCAGTCCCTACCCCCCCTTCACGACCTCGACGCTGCAGCAGGAGGCCAACCGGAAGCTGAATCTCGGAGCGCGGCAGACGATGCGTGCCGCTCAGACGCTCTACGAGGCCGGACACATCACGTATATGCGCACGGATTCCGTCCAGATCTCGAGCGAGGCGGTGGACGCGATCCGGCGGACCGTGAAGGAGCGGTACGGGGATCAGTTCCTGAGCGACAAGCCCCGCCGTTACCAAACGAAATCGAAGGCGGCCCAGGAGGCTCACGAGGCGAT
>CP070670.1:2154759-2157816 GCA_020351855.1 Gemmatimonadota bacterium | reverse complement strand
GTCTGCCGCCCCGCCCTCGAACTGAACCGAACGGACGGGCCGCCCGCCGTCAGCCCGGAGGCGGAAACGGCTTCATGATCTTGCCGATCGTCTCGTCGATGAACGAGGGCAGCTCGGCCGGATCATCCGGCGCCAGGGCGAGCGCCCCCTCCGCCCACCCACGCCAGATCAGCTCTCCCGTTCGGCCGTCCAGGATGTCGACGACCAGCGTACCGGGCGCCTGTCCCTCGAGCGGACCGTAATCGGCCGGGATCGGGGCGTAGGCCACCCCGACCCAGGGATAGAAGTACGGGTAGCCGAAGAACGGATAGCCCCACCCGAAGGGATAGCCCCAGGTCGGATAACCCCAGTAGGGATAGCGCCAGTGGCGGTGGCCGCGCCAACGCCAGTACGGGTAGCCGTACCAGCCGCCGACCGGAAACCCGAAGCCCACGCCGAAGGAGACCGAGGGCGCCCTGCGGTAGCCCCTGCCCTCCCGGCGGACATCCGCCCCTGTCGCGTAGGCACGGACAAGGAAGTCCACCTCACCGGCTCCGCTTCCCTCTTCGAATCCCCGCTCCTGCAACAGACGGCCGACCGACCGCCGGAGCCGGCGCTCGAGGAACGGATCCGCGACCGGCGCCGCGGCGGAATCCTGCACCGGTGCGAGCCAGGCATAGCTCTGAAGCGAGCCGAACGTCACGCTCCGATCGTAATCGACCTTGGCGTTCACGCTGGCGCATCCGCTGACCAGCAGGCACCCGAGCAGGTGAGCATGGATGGGCGCAGAGCGAGCGCCCACTCGGCGGAACGAACGGCGTGGCATGCGAAAGCCCTCCGGAGATCTGACGAACGACCGCTTGTCGAGCAGGGAAGCTGCCTCCCGATCCCACTCGGATGACGGCCGATCGCCTCGCGAAGTCACCCCGGTGCCGGGCGACCTGGCCGGCCTGCTGGCGTTCCCCGGCCCTCCGTGGCAGAGTCATGGAGGCTTGACCAAAGGAACGACAACCGGAACGACAACAGGAACGACAACCGGGAGAGCTGATGATGAGGTCCCGACCGGGGATCATGATCGTCGCCGCGCTCGGCCTCGCGACCGGCGACGCCTGGGCCCAGGTCCGGGCCGACGGTGACCAGCTGGCCGAAGAGTCGGTCACGCTCCTGCAGGAGTATTTGCAGGTCGATACCACGAACCCTCCGGGCAACGAGACGCGCGCCGTCGAGTTCTTCGCCCGCATCTTCGAACGGGAGGGCATCCCCTACGAGACCGCCGAGTCCGCGCCGGGCCGGGGCAACATCTGGGCACGCCTCGCGGGAGGCGACGGACCCGCCCTGCTGCTCCTCCATCACAGCGATGTCGTGCCGGCCGATCCGCAGTTCTGGGAGGTTCCCCCCCTCTCGGGCGCGCTGCGGGACGGCCACCTGTATGGCCGCGGGGCGCTGGACACGAAGGCGCTCGGGATCCTGCACCTGCAGGCGTTCCTGTCGCTCCACCGCTCCGGACGAGCGCTGAACCGGGACGTCATCTTCATGGCGACTGCGGACGAGGAGGCGGGCGGCTACTTCGGCGTCGGGTGGCTGGTCGAGAACCGGCCCGACGCGTTCGACGGGGTCGGGGTGGTCCTGAACGAGGGCGGGCGCTCCCTCGTCACGGCCACGGGCGCCCGGCAGATCGGGATCGAGGTGACCCAGAAGGTGCCCGTCTGGCTCCGCCTCACGGCCAGCGGCCTGCCGGGCCACGGATCGCGGCCGCGCGCCGAGTCCTCGGTGACCTCGCTGCTCGACGCGCTGGGCCGGATCCGGACGCACGAGTTCGAGCCGCGCATCCTGCCTGTGGTGGATCGCTACTTCCGGGGCATGGCCGTCAACGCGGACGAGGAATGGGCGGCGCCCTTCCTCGACATGGCGGCCGCCGTCCGCGAACCGGGCTTCCTGGACCGCCTGCAGGCCTACGACGCCACCCTGGCGGCGCTGACCCGTAACACCTGCTCGATCACCCGGCTGGAGGGAAGCGGCAAGATCAACGTGGTCCCCCCGACGGCCTCGGCCGAGCTGGACTGCCGCGTCCTGCCGGACCAGGACGTGGGAGCGTTCGTCGGCGAGCTGCAGAACATCGCGGGCGGGACGACCCGCATCGAGACGATCATGGCGTTCACGCCAGCCGTCTCTCCGACCGACACCCGGGTCTACGCCGCCCTGGAGATGGTGATGCAGGAGCGCTTCCCGGATGCCGCCATCATCCCGGCCGTGTCGAGCGGCTTCACGGACAGCCATTTCCTGCGGGACCTGGGGATCGCGGCATACGGCTTCTCCCCCCTTCTCGTGCCCGCCCAGGACGCGGCGGGCGTCCACGGCAACAACGAGCGGATCTCGGTGGAGAACGTCCGGCGCGGAACCGGCATCATGCGCGAGATCCTGGAGCGCGTCGTTCATGACGATGGCTGAGCTGCGCCGGCGGGGCTGGCGCCCGGCCGCCGGCCTTCTGCTCGCCTCCGTCGGCCTCTCGTCCCCGGTCGCGGCTCAGAGCCGCGACCGGGACACCTGGCAGCGCGTCCCGGAGGTCATCGCGGCCCTCTCCATCCAGGCGGGAAGCCGGGTGGCGGATGTCGGTGCCGGCAGCGGGTACTTCACCGAGCGGCTGGCGCGGACCGTGGGAGCGGCCGGACGGGTGTTCGCCGTGGAGATCAGCGAGGCCGCGCTGACCGAGCTCACCCGGCTGGCGGGGGCACTCGCCCAGGTCGAGGTCGTCCGCGGGAGCGTGGACGATCCCCGTCTCCCCGAGGGATCGATGGACGCCGTGCTGGTGGTGGATGCCTACCACGAGATGACCGCGTACGAGGCGATGCTGGCGGGCTTCTACCGTGCGCTCAGGCCGGGGGGGCGCCTGGTGATCCTCGACCGGGCGCCGGCCGACAGCTCGCTCGCACGCGAGCGCCAGCACGCGGGCCACCGGCTCGCCATGAGCCTGGCCGAGCAGGACCTCCGCTCCGCCGGTTTCGAGATCCTCGACCGCCAGCCCCGCTTCACCCGGGACGACCGTGGGCGCCAGCACTGGATGCTGGTCGGCCGCCGCCC
>CP070670.1:2152043-2154659 GCA_020351855.1 Gemmatimonadota bacterium | reverse complement strand
TACCACGAGTAGTTTTGTGAGCCCAGCTCGACGCGAGCCACATCACGGACCCGTACCAGCTCGCCATCTCTCCCCACCTTGAGGATGATGTTCTCGAACTGTTGCGGATCCGCGAGGCGTCCCAGGGTCGTGATGTTGTATTGGAAATTCTGGCCGGTCGCCATGGGAGGCGCACCGATCTGGCCCGCCGCTACCTGGACGTTCTGCTCACGCAGAGCCATCACGACCTCGTCGGTAGTGAGCCCGCGGGACTTCAGTTTCGCCGGGTCGATCCAGATCCGCATTCCGAAGTCCTTGGCGCCGAAGATGGTGAGGCTACCGACGCCGGGTGTGCGGGCGAGGACGTCCTTGATCTGGGTGGTCGCGTAGTTGCTGAGATAGACGTCATCGTATCGCCCGTCGGGCGAATTCAGCGCGACGGCCATGACCATCGAGGTGGACTGCTTCTCCACTTTTACGCCTTGGCGCTTGACGTCTTCCGGGAGCAAGGGCTCGGCTATCGCGACGCGGTTCTGCGTCAGGATCGCCGCCATGTCCGGGTCTGTGCCGATCTCGAAAGTGACGGTGAGATCCATCTTTCCGTCACTGGAGCTCTTGGAGGACATGTAGATCATGTCCTCCACACCGTTCACTTCCTGTTCGATCGGGCTCGTGACCGTCTCCTCGACTACCTGGGCGTTGGCGCCGGGATAATTCGCCGTCACTTTCACGGTCGGCGGCGTAATATCCGGCATGCTCGCCACCGGGAGGAGCGGGATGGAGAGCGTGCCCATGAGCACGATCACGATGGAGATCACCATCGCGAAGATGGGCCGGTTGATGAACATCGAGCTGAAGGCGCCCATGGCTCAGTTCCCCTCGACGGAAGCGGGTTCAATGGTCGTCGCCACTTCGGCCTCCGTCATGGGTGTCACGGGCAGCCCCGGTCGCGCCCGCAGCATCCCGTTCACGATATAGCGCTCGCTGCCGTCCAGTCCGGACGGGACGACGTACGTGCCGTCGTCCTGTCGTGGGCCGAGGGTGACGTAGCGCTGCTTGACCACGTTATCGTCGCCCACCACGAGCACGTACTTGCCGCCCAGGTCTGTACCGATCGCGGGCTCCGCTACGAGGATGGCGTTGGGTTGTATTCTTCCCAAGACCCTCACGCGCACGAATAGCCCCGGAAACAGTCTGCCTTCGGAGTTCTCAACGACCGCCCGGAGCTCGATGGTGCCTGTCGCGGGGTCGACCGTGTTGTCGATGAAGTCGATCTCGCCCTCATAGGGGTAGTCCGTGTCAGCGGCGGTGGCGACGAAGACACGGCCAACTTGCGAAAGCTCCTCCTGGGTCAGCGTGGTGTCCCTGCGTGCGGCCAGGAAAT
Organism: Gemmatimonadota bacterium; assembly: GCA_020351855.1. Lineage (GTDB taxonomy): Bacteria > Gemmatimonadota > Gemmatimonadetes > Palauibacterales > Palauibacteraceae. The sequence goes on along the minus strand of CP070670.1, from coordinate 2,153,296 downwards.
TGAGCACCAGCTGCTCGGGGCCGTTGAAGTAGACGTAGATGGGATCGATGCGGGTCACGGTCGTAAGGAGAGTCGGCTCGCCGGCGCCCACCAAGTTCCCGATGTCCGGGTAGTTGCGGCTGACCTGACCCGAGATCGGGGTGGCGACCCGGGTATAGCCGAGGTTGATTCTGGCATTGTCGAGCCGGGCCCGCGCACCCAGCACGGCGGCCTCGGCTTGATCTCGGGTGGCCTGGGCTCGATCCAGGTCCTGCTGGCTGACGGCGTTGGACTGGATCGCCAGCTGGATACGCTCGAGGTCCGATTCGGCTCGTACCAGCTCGCTCTCGGCGCTGGCGAGGGCCGCCTGGGCCTCGTCGAACGCGGCCTGATAGGGCTCGGGCTCGATGATGAACAGCACATCGCCGGCGTTCACGAGAGAGGATGGTGTAAACCGCATCTCCTCCAGCGTGCCGGCGACCCGGGCTCGGATCTCGGATCTCTCGATGGCGCGGGTGGTGCCTGTGAACTCACCGTATGTCTGGACGTCCCGCCGCTCCGGCGTCGCCACCGTGACCTGAGGTGGCGGCGGACCTTGTGAGGCTCCGCCGCCACAGGCGCTCACCACTACTGTCGCCAAGGCGGCTATCGCCAATCCGCTCAGCTGCTTCATCTAACTCACTCCTGGTTCCCGTTGTCCCGCGCTGGGGATTCCTGGTTATCGTCAGGGCTGCCTTCCTCGCTTGCCCCAACCGACGATCTGCTCATCCGGTCGGGCGCCTGCGGCTCCAACGACCAGCCGCCGCCCAGAGCACGGTTCAGTGCGATCAGGTTCTGGACGACTCGGCCTTCGCTTTCTGCGAGCAAGTCCTGCTGCTGGAAGAGGGAGCGCTGGGTGTCGAGGAGGTTCTGGAAGTTGGTGAGTCCCGAGACGTATTGGGTTCGCACCAGGTCGACGGCCCGTTGGCTGGCGTTTACGGCTTCGCGCAGACGCTCGCGGCGAACGATCTCCCGGTCGTAGGCGACCAGCGCGTTCTCGACCTCTTCCAAGGCCAGAAGGATCGTCTGCTGGTAGCCGAGGAGGGCTTGCTCGGTCCTGGCCTCCTCGGCGCGAATGTTGTTGCGGATCTTGCCGCCTTTGAAGATGTCCCAGCGGAAGCCGGGGATGACGCCCCAGCCGATGCTCTCGCCCCCATCGAACAGGCCGGAGAAGCTGCCAGCCACCGCTTCCACGAAGCCGGCGATGGAGAAGGTGGGGTAGAGGTCCGCTTTCG
>CP070670.1:2146244-2151943 GCA_020351855.1 Gemmatimonadota bacterium | reverse complement strand
CGCGGGACCAGATCCGACAGCTGGCGGGCATGCGTGGCCTCATGGCCAAGCCCCAGAAGAAGCTGACCGGCGGCATCGGCGAGATCATCGAGAGCCCCATTCGCTCCAACTTCCGCGAGGGGCTGAGCGTGCTCGAGTACTTCATCTCGACCCACGGGGCGCGGAAGGGCCTGGCGGACACGGCGCTGAAGACCGCCGACGCCGGCTATCTGACGCGGCGCCTGGTCGACGTGGCGCAGGACGTGACCGTCACGGAGGCCGACTGCGGAACGGTTCTGGGGCTCGAGATCTCGGCCCTCAAGGAGGGGGAGGACATCATCGAGCCGCTGAAGGACCGCGTGGTCGGGAACGTGGCTCTCGAGGACGTCGTGGACCCGATCGACGGCGAGAAGATCGTCGATGCCGGCGAGGTCATCGAGGAGGAGACTGCCGAGGCGATCGATGATGCCGGCATCCAGACCGTGCGGATTCGCTCCGTGCTGACCTGTGAGTCCCGCCGTGGCATCTGCCAGCAGTGCTACGGTCGTAACCTGGCCACGATGGGCATGGTCGACATCGGAGAGGCGGTGGGGATTCTGGCCGCCCAGTCCATCGGCGAGCCCGGCACGCAGCTCACGCTGCGGACCTTCCACATCGGCGGCACCGCCGCGCGTATCGCGGCCCAGACTCAGCGAAAGTCGAAGATCCCGGGCACCGTGGGCTTCGAGCGGGTGACGGTCGTTGAGGGACCCGACGGGAGCCGCGTCGTGACGAGCCGGGAGGGACAGATTCTCATGCGCACGCAGGAGGACCGGGTGCGCTCGCGGCTGGCCGTGCCATACGGCGCAACCCTCCATGTCGAGGATGGCGAGACGGTCGATCGCGGGTCGCTGCTCTTCAGCTGGGACCCGTACTCCGAGCCGATCGTGGCGGATCACAAGGGCAAGGTGCGATTCGGCGACATCGTGCCCGAGGAGACGGTGCGGGAGGAGCTCGACGAGGCAACGGGCCGCCGTCAGCTGGTCATCATCGAGGACCGGGAGAAGAAGCTGCACCCGCGCATCGAAATCGTCGACGGCAGGGGGAAGAAGCTCCGGGAGTTCATCGTCCCGGTGGGGGCACAGCTCCTGGTGCACGACGGCGATGCCGTCAGCCCGGGCGACGTCCTCGCGAAGATCAGCCGCGAGGCCTACAAGACCCGCGACATCACCGGTGGTCTGCCCCGCGTCGCCGAGCTTTTCGAGGCGCGCCGTCCGAAGGATCCGGCCACGATCACGGAGGTGGACGGTCGTGTCTCCTTCGGGGGGATCAAGCGCGGCAAGCGGGAACTGGTCGTCACGATGGACGACGGCGAGGAGATGGTCTACCAGATCCCGGTCGGCAAGCACCTCCGGGTGCACGAGGGAGACCTCGTGCGGGCCGGCGACCGCCTCTCCGAGGGGCCCGTGAACCCGCACGACATCCTGCGCGTCAAGGGCCCGCGGGCCGTGCAGGAGTATCTCCTGAACGAGATCCAGGAGGTGTACCGCCTACAGGGCGTGCGCATCAACGACAAGCACATCGGCGTCATCGTGCGACAGATGCTGCAGAAAGTACGGATCACCGATCCGGGCGACACGGAGTACCTCGAGGGCGAGCACGTCGACCGCATGGATTTCCGGGAGCGGACCCAGGAGATCCTCGCATCCGGAGGCAAGCCGCCCCGCTCGGAGCCGATCCTCCTCGGGATCACGAAGTCGAGCCTGACGACGGAGTCGTTCATCAGCGCCGCCTCCTTCCAGGAGACAACCCGGGTGCTGACGGATGCCGCAGTGAGGGGCGCGAAGGATCAACTGCGCGGTCTGAAGGAGAACATCATCATTGGCCACCTCGTGCCGGCAGGCACCGGGATCCATCGCTACCATCAGGTGGACTTCCTCGTGGGCGAGCCGCTTCAGCGGGAGCTGGATGCGATGCGGCGCGTGACGCCGGAGCCCGAGCCGGTGACGGGCGGTTTGTTCGCCGATCTGCGAGCCGATGATGGAGGCGGTGAGCCGTCGCTTGCGGAGGAGGAAGCCGCCGTGTCGTAGCCGGTCCGTGCAGCGAGCAGGACGGGGATCCCTGGCGACAGGGAAGGTGTATTTCGAGCACGACGGACTAGTGGCTTTTGGTTGACAGCCCGTCAGTTAGGGCGTAAGATGGCCAGTCTTTGGCTGGGACGGTCCGCAGACCATCAAACGGACCGGCTTCGGGCGGCGGCGATTCTCGTCTCCGCCCGCTGTTCGCTCTGCTCCGAACGGTCGGGGCACGGCGTCGCGAGGGCGGACAGAATGCCGTAGATCGGCGATGCGAACCGGAGGACGATGCCCACGATCAACCAGCTGGTCCGGAAGGGCCGGAAGCAGGTCGAAAAGCGCAGAAAGGCGCCCGCGCTGGAGCGGAATCCGCAGAAGCGCGGCGTGTGCACGCGCGTATACACGACCACCCCGAAGAAGCCGAACTCGGCCCTTCGCAAGGTGGCGCGCGTCCGCTTGACGAACGGCTACGAGGTCACGGCATACATCCCCGGGGAGGGGCACAACCTCCAGGAGCACAGCATCGTTCTGATCCGCGGTGGTCGGGTGAAAGACCTTCCCGGAGTCAGGTACCACATCATCCGCGGTACCCTCGACACGTCGGGGGTTCAGGACCGAAAGCAGGGTCGCTCGAAGTACGGCGCTAAGAGGTAATCCACCCTGCTGCCCGCCATGAGGCGGGTCCAGCGGTCGCGTCGCGGACCGCCGCCCGGCAGACCGGGCGACACTCGCGAACCGGTCCCCTCGGGGACGGTCCCGTCTACCAGCAACCGGGCTCATCCGCCCCGACCGAGGTCGAGGTGCGGATGTAGCAGCAGTCGAAGAGCGAATGGCGCGAAGACAGAGAGCCGAAGTTCGGAGGGTGCCGCCGGATCCCCGCTATCAAAGCGTGGAGGTTTCGAAGTTCATCAACACGCTGATGCTGGACGGCAAGAAGTCGGTGGCGGAAGCGATCTTCTACGATGCGCTGCGCAAGATCGAGGAGCGCACCGGGCAGCCGGCGCTGAACGTGTTCCGGCAGGCGGTTTCCAACGTCCGGCCCGTTCTCGAGGTGCGGAGCCGCAGGGTGGGTGGAGCGACCTACCAGGTGCCGATGGAGGTCCGCCTGAGCCGGCGGGACGCGCTGGCCCGCCGGTGGCTGGTGCAGTTCGCGCGCGGGAGGCCCGGCAAGACGATGGCGGATCGGCTGGCCGCGGAGCTGCTCGATGCGAGCCGCGGCGATGGCGGTGCCGTGCGCAAGAAGGAAGATGTTCACCGGATGGCGGAGGCCAACAAGGCGTTTGCTCACTACCGCTGGTAGGCGCGAGCGAACAGTCGGAGAGCGGGGCAACGGAAGGACCGCAAGACGCGAGAGAGACTCGGATACATAGATCATGGAACGGCGCACGCCGCTCGAGCGGCTACGGAACATCGGCATCATGGCGCACATCGATGCCGGCAAGACCACTACGACCGAGAGGATCCTCTACTACACGGGGCGGGTCCATCGGATGGGCGAGGTCCATCACGGCGACGCCACGATGGACTGGATGGAGCAGGAACAGGAGCGCGGTATCACGATCACATCCGCCGCCACGACCTGCTTCTGGAACCGCAGTGACCAGCAGTACCGCATCAACATCATCGATACTCCGGGTCACGTCGACTTCACCGTCGAGGTCGAGCGGAGCCTCCGCGTCCTGGATGGCGCCGTAGCGCTTTTCTGTGCCGTCGGCGGCGTCGAGCCGCAGTCCGAGACCGTCTGGCGACAGGCAGACGGCTACGCCGTACCCCGCCTCGCGTTCGTCAACAAGATGGATCGCGTCGGGGCGGACTTCGAAAACGTCGTCCGCATGATGCGGGACCGTCTCGGGGCGAAGGCCCACCCCATCCAGTGGCCGCTCGGGGAGGGGGAGCTGTTCACCGGGATCATCGACATCGTTCGTCAGGTCGAGATCGTTTACGATGAGGACACCCTGGGGGCGAACTGGGAGGAAGGTCCGATCCCGGACTCCATGCGCCCGAGGATCGACGAGCTCCGGCACGAGCTCATCGAGGCCGCCGTCGAGTACGACGAGGAGCTCCTGGAGAAGTACCTCGACGGACAGGAGCTGACCGAAGAGGAGGTACGCCGAGCCATCCGGAAGGCCACGCTGGCCGGCAGCTTCACCCCGGTTTTGCTCGGATCCGCCTTCAAGAACAAGGGCGTGCAGCGGCTGCTCGACGCGATCGTCGACTATCTGCCGGCGCCCAGCGACATGCCTCCGATCCGGGGGCACCTCCCACAGAAGGACGAGCACTTCGAGACGCGGGATCCGTCGGATGACGCGCCCTTCTCGGCGCTGGTGTTCAAGATTGCCACCGATCCCTACGTCGGTCGGCTGACGTACTTCCGGGTCTACTCGGGTCAGCTGGAGGCGGGAAGCCACGTGCGGAACACGACGCGGGATCGGAAGGAGCGGGTGGGCCGCCTTCTGCAGATGCACGCGAACAAGCGCGAGGAGCGCGACATCGTCTATTCCGGCGACATCGCCGCAGCCATCGGCCTCAAGTTCAGCAAGACCGGCGACACGCTGAGCGATCCGGAAGAGCCCATCGTGCTCGAATCGATGAGCTTCCCGGAGCCGGTGATCCGGGTGGCGATCGAGCCGAAGACGAAGGTCGACCAAGACAAGCTCGCGGAGGCGCTGCAGAAGCTGGCCGAGGAGGATCCCACCTTCCGCGTCCACTCCGATCCGGAGACCGGGCAGACGATCATCAGCGGGATGGGCGAGCTCCACCTGGAGATCATCGTCGACCGCCTGCAGCGGGAGTTCAAGGTCAACGCGAACGTGGGGCGGCCTCAGGTCGCCTATCGCGAGACGATTCGCACGGCGGTGCAGAAGGTGGAGGGCAAGTTCGTGCGGCAGAGCGGGGGCCGGGGACAGTACGGCCACGTGGTGATCAATCTGGAGCCGACCGCTGCCGGAGGCGGGTTCCTCTTCGAGGACGAGATCCGGGGCGGCGCGATTCCGCGGGAGTACATCCCCTCCGTCGAGCAGGGCATCAAGGAGGCGATGGAGTCGGGCGTGCTGGCCGGCTACCCGCTGATCGATGTCAAGGCCACCCTCATCGATGGCTCCTTTCACGAGGTCGACTCGAGCGAGCTGGCGTTCAAGATCGCCGGCTCTATGGCCTTCAAGGACGGCGTGAGGCGTGGCAATCCCGTGCTGCTGGAGCCGATCATGGACGTCGAGGTCGTCACGCCGGACGAGTATCTCGGGGATGTCATGGGGGACCTGACAAGCCGGCGCGGCAAGATCGGCGGCATGATGCAGCGGTCATCGGCCCAGGTGATCGGGGCCTCCGTGCCGCTCTCGGAGATGTTCGGTTACTCCACCGTGCTACGATCGCTGAGCCAGGGGCGCGCGGTCTACACGATGCAGTTCTCGCACTACGACGAGGTGCCGAAGTCGAAGCTGGAGGAGATTCTCTCGGCCAACGGGAGCAAGTGACACGTACGGCGCCGTAAGGCGCTCGAATCGAAAATCGGGGCGTTCCAAGCGATACGGGGTCCAGAGATGGCGAAGCAGAAGTTTGAGCGGACGAAGCCGCATGTGAACGTGGGGACGATCGGGCACGTGGACCATGGGAAGACGACGTTGACGGCGGCGATCACGGAGGTGTTGTCGAAGCAGGGTTTGGCGG
>CP070670.1:2132217-2146144 GCA_020351855.1 Gemmatimonadota bacterium | reverse complement strand
GAATCGCCAGAGCGAGGACGAGGGGGCCAAGCGCGGCGGTCACGAGTCTGCTGCTCATCGTTCCTCCGATGGTGCTGGGTGGTTGTTCGGGACCTGTTCCCAGGTTGGCACGCCGCTCCGAGGGGCCGCAAGGCCGCCTCGTTCGGCAGATTCGCTGTCCGGCCTTCCTGCCGTCCGGCGCTGACGACTCCCGGGACCCGAACCGGCTTCGCTGCAAAGGGTAGGAAAAGGACGATACACTCCCATCTCCGCGGATGGATCCGATGTCTTATCCAGCGTCGAAACGTCCCCTGGCGAACCTACTCTGCCTCGCGCTCGGGCTGTCGGCGTGCAGCTCGCCCGCCGGTCCCCAGGAAGTCGAGCACATCGAGTCGTTGCCACGGCCCCTCACCGATGCGGAGCTTGCCCTGGCGGAGGCCGGCGAGGCGTTCGCGTTCGACTTCCTCCGGGAGGTCGCGCGGGACGAGGATCCATCGCGGAACATCTTCGTCTCGCCGCTCAGCGCATCGATGGCGCTCGGCATGGCCCTCGCCGGAGCCGAGGGCGGGACGTTCGAGGCGATGCGCGCCGCCCTCCGTCTGGGCGCCCTGGACCGCGCGCAGATCGGCGTCTCGTACCGGAGCCTCATCGACCTCCTCTCCGGCCTCGACCCCACGGTCCGTCTGGAGATCGGCAACTCCGTGTGGCATCGGGACGGCTTCGCGCTCGAGGCCGCCTATGTGAGCGAGGTGGAGCGGGACTTCCTGGCCCGCGTCCGGGGGCTGGACTTTGACGACCCGGGCGCCGCGGACGTGATCAACGCCTGGGTGCGCGAGGCGACGGACGGGCTGATCGACGGCATCGTGGATCCGCCGATCGATCCGCTCACCGTGGCGTTCCTGATCAACGCGATCTACTTCGAGGGCGCGTGGACCCTGCAGTTCGATCCGGAGCGCACCGCCCTCGGCGACTTCCGGCGCTCCGACGGGTCGACCGTGTCGGTGCCGTTCATGTCCATGAGCGACGAGGCGTTCCCGTACGCGGAGACGCCGGATTACCAGGCGATCGAGCTGCCTTACGGCGGCGAGGCGTTCGCCATGACGGTGGTGCTGCCGTCCGAGGCGGTCGGCATCGACACCTTCGTCGAGTCGCTCGACGCCGAGGCTTGGAGCGGCATCATCGCCGGTCTGCTCAAGAGAGAGCTGCTCGTCGAGCTTCCGAGATTCACCCTCGAGTACGAGAAGAGCCTGAACGACGTTCTCGAGGCGCTCGGGATGGAGGTCGCGTTCGACCCCGGTGCGGCGGACTTCTCCCGCATGCACCGTGACGCGATCGACCTGCAGCTGCACATCAGCCGGGTGAAACAGAAGGCGTTCGTCGATGTGGACGAGGAGGGGACGCGAGCCGCCGCCGTGACGTCGGTGGAGATGAAGGTGACCTCGGCACCGCTGATGTTCCGTGCCGACCGGCCGTTCCTGTTCGCGATCCGCGAGCGCCTGTCGGGCGCCCTGCTGTTCACGGGTGTGGTAAGGGACCCGGCTGCGGCGTGAGGGCGTCCCGATGAGGGGGGAAGCGGGGCCTTGGCTGCGCCGTCAGCCCAGGACCGAGAAGCTGCTGTCCCGAATGACCTCCCGGTTTCGCGAGAAGAAGCCGACGTCGAGCCTCTGCCCCGTGTAGGGGCCGACGACGCTCACCGGATCGCGGTCGTGGTCGTGTCCCGCCTCGCAGGCCGCGATGAGCTTTGCCATCAGCTGGCCGACCATGGGCGCGTTCTTGAACTGGTTGCCGCTCGTACCGACGGCGAGGTAGTACCCGCCCAGATCCGACCGGTCGTAAACCGGAATCCAGTCGTCGCTCACGTCGTACAGGTCGGCGATGCCCTTGGGTCGGTTCGGGATCTTCAGGTTCGGCATCCGAAGCGCCAGCCGATAGACCTGCGCCCGCCACTGGTCCGGCGTGACCTGCCGGTCGAACTCGTCCGGGTCGTCGATCCACTCACGGGGATCGCACTCGGGGTCTTGACTGCCCACGACGAGGGTGCCGCCGACCTCGGGCCGGCAGTAGCCCCCGATGTCGCTGTCGGAGACGAACGGGAGCCGGTCGCCTGCGGGGTTGGGCAGGTAGTGGACCTCGTGGCGGAGCGCTCGGGTCTTGACGTTCATCGTGCCCTCCACCCCGGCCAGCCGGTTGATGATGAAGGAGTGGGGGCCGGCGGCGTTGACGGCGATCGGGGCATCGATCTCGCGCCCATCGGCGAGCGTGATGCCGCGCACGCGTCCCCCGTGCCGGCGGACGTCCGTGACCTGGGCGTGGAACAGGAACTCGGCCCCCTTCGCCTCCGCGGCCCGCTGGAGATTGTGGGTGGCGAGCTGCGGATCGTTGATGTAGCCGGCGGAGGGCACGAAGATCGCGCCCGGGACCACGTCGCCGGAGGGTCTTCCGAAGTTCTCGTCATCCGGCCGCCGCGCCGGGTAGTAAGCGGTCGCGTCCAAGAACGGCATCCGTTCCCTGAGCGTAGCGACATCCCACTCCTCGTAGGGGATCCCCAGCTCGTCGTGGAGGCGCAGGTGCTGGCGGTAGTCGTGGCCCTCGGAGCGGATCACCACCATCCCCGTCTGGATGAGCCGGGCGTAGCCTCGCTCGTCCGGCGCCCCGAGGTAGGATTCCCAATCCTTCCAATGGTGGAAGCTTTCGTAGGCGAGGGCCGTGCCGTCCCGGGTGGAGTAGTGCGTACGGACGATCGCGCAGGTGCTGCCGGTCGATCCATCGCCGGCCGCCGCCAGTTTGTCGACGTTCAGCGTCCGGTAGCCCTCCCTGGCCATCTCGAGGGCGATGGCGGCGCCGATCACGCCCGCGCCGATGATGACCGCATCGGGCCGATCGTTCATCTTCGAGGCTCCCGCTCTGCTGCCTGACCGGCCGGGCTCGAGGCACGAGTCCGGATGCCGTGATTCAATGTGCGTCGGATGTGCGGCGGGCGCCATCGGCGGCCGAGGGTCGTGGGGTGCCATGATCCTCGAGGGCCATGCGCCATGCTGCTCCAGGGCTGCGGGGCGATGACCCGGGCATCTCTTGCCTCCGTTCCATCGGGACGGGCAGTTTGCAGCCAACCGGCTCGAACCGTCCAGCTCGGAGGCCTCCCATGAAGTTTCGCTCCATCGCCGTCCTCATCGGCTGGCTCGCACTGTGCCCGCCACTGGCCTCGCACCTCGGCGCCCAGGACGTCGACGAAACGGTGTCGCTGATGGCCAAGATCGGTGCTGCCTGGTCACCGAGCTTCTCGCCGGCTGGAGACAAGCTGGCCTTCGTCTCGGATCTCAACGGCGTGCCCCAGGTGTGGGTCGTGGACTCGCGGGGCGGCTGGCCGCAGCTCGTCACGGGGCTCGACGACCAGGTGGGCGGGGTGTCCTGGTCGCCGGGCGGCGAGTGGCTGGCGTTCTCGCTCGCCCCGGGCGGAGGCATGAACGCGCAGGTCTACCTGGTGCGCCCCGACGGCACAGACCTGCGGCGTCTGACGGACGGGGGGGAGGAGAACAACTGGCTCGGCGACTGGAGCCATGACGGTCGCCTGCTCGTCCTCTCCTCGAACCGCGGCGGCTCCGTCTCGATGGACGCCTACGCCTACGACCTGCGGGCGGAGGCCCTGCGGAAGATCGCCGCCAACCCGGGGATCGGCGCGGTGACCGACCTGAGCCGCGACGGGCGGCGGGCCGTGCTGTGGCGCATGGAGAGCCGGAGCGACGACAACCTCTTCCTCCTCGACCTGCAGGATGGAGCGGAGTCCCTGCTCACGCCGCACGAGGGCCCGGGCAGCTTTGGCGGCGGCCGGTTCTCGCCGGACGGCTCGACCATCTACCTGTCGGCCAACGCCGGCCTCGATCTCAGCGGGTTCGCCCGCCTGACGGTCGGAGCGGGCGGGACGGTGGGGCCCGTCGAATACCTGGCGGCGCGGGAGGACGCGGAGCTCTCCGATTTCGCCTTGACCGACGATGGCGCGACCGCGGCCCTGATCTGGAACGTGGCCGGGCGCAGCGAGCTGCAGTTTCTCGATCTCGCCAGCCTCGCGCTTCGGCCCGGACCGGAGCTTCCCGCGGAGATCGCCGGCGCTGCGGTGTTCAGCCGGGACGGGCGCCGGCTCGCCATGACGCTCTCGGGCTCCGCCGCTCCGACCGACATCTGGGTCCTCGACCGGGACGCCGGGACGCTGAGCCAGATCACGCATAGCCCCCACGCCGGCGTCCGTCTCGACGCCCTGATCCGGCCCGAGCTCGTCTACTTCGCGGCGGCCGACGGCCTCCGCCTCTCGGGCTGGCTGTATCGCCCGGACGGTGCGGGCGGCCCGGCGCCGTACGTGATCAGCTTCCACGGGGGGCCGGAGGGACAGGAGCGGCCGCGGTTCCGCAGCGACTACCAGGCTCTGCTGGCGGCGGGAATCGGGGTGTTCGCCCCCAACGTTCGGGGGTCCGCCGGCTTCGGGAAGCGCTTCGTCAACCTCGACAACGGCGCGCTGCGCTACGGCGCGATCGAGGACATCGAGGCGTGCGCGGCCTACCTGGTGGACAACCGGATCGCCGCTCCCGACCGCATCGGGATCATGGGCGGCTCCTACGGCGGCTACATGACCATGGCGGGGCTGGCCTGGTACCCGGAGCTGTTCGCGGCCGGGGCCAACCTGTTCGGCGTCGTGAACTTCGAGACCTTCTTCCGGGACACGGAGCCCTGGATGGCCGCGATCTCGACCGTGGAGTACGGGGACCCCGAGTCAGAGGCCGAGCTGCTGCGGGACCTGTCGCCGATCCACCGGGTCGACCGCGTCAGGGCGCCCACGATCGTGCTCCACGGCGCCAACGACACGAACGTGCCCGTGGTGGAGGCGGAACAGGTCGTCGCGAGCCTGGAGCGCCGCGGAGTGCCGGTGAGGTACGTTCTGTTTCCCGATGAGGGCCACGGATTCCGTAAGACGGAGAACCGGATCACGGCCACGACCGAGATCGTCCGCTGGTTCGACGCCTACCTGAACCGTTCGGGCGAGGGAAAGGGCGAGGGGAAGGGGAGGTAGGACGCCCGCTGGCCGAGGAACGGAGTCAGCGCTTCTCGATCGGGGGCTGGTCGCCGAACGGGCAGAAGGCGCCCGTACAGTCGTCCCCGACGTCGAGACACACGCCCCTCAGATGGGAGGATGCCCCGGCGGACTCCTGACTCGACTCGTCTGCCACGGGGGCCGCGGGCACCTGTAGCCGGACCTCGCGGTCGCAGGCCGAGCAGTAGGCGACCCGAATCTCGCCGCCCATCGTTTCCTCGCGCTCTCTCTCGTCGCTCATCATCCCCTCGAACCCGGCTGGACGACCAGGGGTCCCGCTCGAGAGCCCCGGCGCCAATCCTCAATCTAGGCCGAATGGACGATCTCGGCTCCGGGCGACCCGCGGGCCACCAGCCTGCGGGCGTCCGGGAGGTCCTGCCCGAACGCGGCCGTGGCACCGGCATCGGCGGCCATGCAGCTGTCTGCGGCCACGGTCAGGCTGTGGAGGCGGGAACGCCGCGGCTCGCCCGTGGACGGGTCGAGCAGGTGGTGGTAGCGCCGTCCCCCGTGGTCGAAGTACTGGAAGTAGTCGCCCGAGGTGGCGATCGCCCGGTCGGTCACCGGAAGCGAGGCCGTGAGCCGCCGCGGGTCGGCCGGATCCCGGATTCCGACCTCCCAGGGTTCGCCGTTTTCGGACAGGCCGATGGCGTACAGGTCCCCGCCGGCGTTGACCAGGGCACCCCGGATGCCGAGGTGGCGCAGGGCCTGTGCCGCACGGTCCACGGCGTGGCCCTTGGCGATCCCGCCCAGGTCGATCGCCAATTCGTCGCTCCGGAAGAGGACCACGGGCTTTCCTCGCCGCCGGCCCAGCTCCAGGTCGCGCCACGGCCGGCCACCGGCCAGCCGCCTAATCTCCCCGGCGGTGGGCGGCGTCCGGCGCTCGCCCACGTTCCACAGCGCCGTCGCTCGACCCAGGCAGGGGTCGAAGCTCCCGTCGCTCAGCTCCGCCCAGCGGAGCCCCTCCGCCAGCACGGTCGCGGTGGCGGGCGTTACCGAAACCGGCTCGGCGGCGGCCAGCCGGTTGGCCCGGCCGATGTCGGAGTGCGCCGTGTAGTGCGACATCGTGCGCTCCACCCAGCGCAGCTCCCGGATCGCCGCGTCGATCGCCGCCTGGGCCTTCGCCTCATCGGAATCCACGACCACGATGTCCGCGATCGTGCCCATCACGGGAACGCTGCGGCGCCACCGCCGGCTCAGCCGACGCAACGAGGCGGGCAGGGTGAGGAGGACGAAGGCCCCCACGCCGAGGGACAGAAACCGCCGGCGGTCAAGCTTCATCGATGCACCTCCAGATGCGGATCGGAGCGCTCCCGTTCGCCGTCCGTTGGGATGTCTATCGTACAGGCCGCGTCGCAGCGGTCGCAGCCGGCCGGATCGCCGGAGCACCCGGCGCGCGGACGGAGAGCGCCGAACAGGGCGAACAGGCCCGCGAACGCCAGGACACCGAGGATCTCGGTCATCCCGCCGTCAACCTCCTGCCGGTGGCGACCGCCCGACCGCTCATGGCGTGGCGAGCCCTGCGAAGCCCATGAAGGCGAGCGACAGGCTGCCCGCCACGATCAGCACGAGGCCCATGCCCTTGGCGAGGGCCGGGATGTCCGCCAGCTCCGCCCGCTCCCGGATCGAGGCCATCAGCACCAGCGCCAGGGTGAGGCCGAGCCCCGCCCCGAGGGCGAACGCCAGGCCCTCCAGGAAGCCGTAGCCGCGGTTCGTCTGGAAGATCGCGAGGCCGAGGATCGCGCAGTTGGTCGTGATGAGCGGCAGGTAGATCCCGAGCTCCCGGAACAGCGTCGGGCTGACCTTCTTGATCGTCATCTCCACGATCTGGACGAGCGAGGCGATCACCACGATGAACGAGATCAGCCTCAGGTACGGCGCATGGGGGAGCACGTACGCGTTGAGGAACGAGGCCACGAGCGACGTGATGGTGAGCACGAAGATGTTGGCCGCGCCCATCCGGAGCGCCGTGGCGATCTTGGCCGACACCCCCATGAACGGGCAGAGCCCGAGGAAGAGGTGCAGGGTGAAGTTGTTCACCAGCATGGCCGAGACCAGGATCCAGAAGAGGTCCGCGCTCATGCCGCCCTCCGCGACGCGACGCCGTGCGGCCAGCGACGGACGCGGGGCACCTCGGCCGCCTTCCGGCCCCGCCACCAGCCGAACACGATCAGGATGAGGCCGAGGGTGAGGAAGCCGCCCGGCGGCAGGATCATGATGATCCACGGCTCGAAGGAATCCCCGAACACGCTGTAGCCCAGCAGGCTGCCGTTGCCCAGCAGCTCCCGGATCGAGCCCATCATCACCATCGCGATGATGAACCCGAAGCCGGTGCCGAACGCGTCCAGCAGGGCCCGGCCCACCGGCCGCTTCGAGGCGAACGCCTCCTGCCGGCCCAGGATCATGCAGTTGACGACGATCAGGGCGATAAACGCCCCGAGCGCCTTGTGGATGTCGGGCACCACGGCCGCCAGCGTCAGGTCGGCGATCGTCACGAAGGTGGCGATGATCAGGATGAAGGAGGCGATCCGCACCTCCTTCGGGATCCAGTTCTTGAAGGTGGACACGAGGAGGCTCGACCCCGTGAGCACGAAGAAAGTGGCGAGCCCCATCGCCAGGCTGTTCGCCACCGTGTTGGTGACCGCCAGAGCGGGGCAGAGGCCGAGCATCTGCACGAGCACCGGGTTCTCCCGCCACACGCCGCGCAGGAAGTCGTACCCGGGCGTGGTCGTGCGGCCCGGGAGGATCGCCGCACCGGCCTCGTGGGCGCCGGGGGCGTGGCGAACGAGCTCGGTCGCGTTCTCGGGCCCGGTCACCTGCCCGCCTCCGCGCCCACGGCCGCTTTCGCTGCGGCCCGCTCCCTCACGTACGCCTCGATGATCGGCCGCAACGTCTCGAGCCGCTGGTTGATGACGGCGATCACCGTGCGCGAGGAGATGGTCGCCCCCGTGATCATGTCCACCTCGTGCTCGCCACCGGTTCCCTCTCCCGCCTTCACTCCCTCGATCGGCGGGACGACCCCCCGGAACGAGGAGACGAAGGCGCTGTCCTTCTCGATCTTGTCGCCGAGGCCGGGCGTCTCCTTGCTCTCGAGCACCTTCATCCCCAGCAGTTCCCCCCGCTCCGCGTCGAAGCCGAAGATGAGCCGCACGATGTCCTGATAGCCGGGCAGCCCGCCCGCGATGGCGAAACCCATCGGCCGGCCGGTCGGGTCGAAGCCCTCGTAGATTCGGTCGAGGCCCGCGCTGTCCGCGCCGACGGGGAGCGAGGCCGAAAGGGCTCCCTCCACCACGAACAGCGTCTCGTAGCGCTCCGGTCCTCTCAGCACCTCGCCGATTGCGGCCCGCAGCGCCTCGGCCCGGTGGGCCTCGATCCTCGGCTCGGCCCAGCTGAACACGAGCACGATCGCCAGGCCGGCCAGCGCCCCCGCCGCGGCGAGCGTCGTGACCAGCCGCCAGGAGGGGACCTCCGTGACCGAGACCTCCGCCGGTGCGGTCTTCGACTCTGCCACATCCGTGCTCCCAGCCTCGTCCGCCTTCGGCGCCTCACCCGACGGTTGGCCGGCGATGGGCAGCTTGCGGCCCCGCCTGCTCATGCCGGGGCCTCGCGTCCCGCCCGGCGGCCGCGGCTCCCGTACGGCCGCGGCTGCGTGGCCCGGTTGATGAACGGCACGAGCGCGTTCATCAGCAGGATGGCGTACATCACACCCTCCGGCAGCCCGCCCCACGTCCGGATGACCACGACGAGAATTCCGATTCCGATGCCGAAGATCCAGGCACCCGCGTTGGTGACGGGCGAGGTCACCATGTCGGTGGCCATGTACAGCGCACCGAGCATCAGACCGCCCGAGAAGAGGGCGAAGAGCGGGCTGGCGAAGCGCGCCGGATCCAACAGGTGCAGGATGCCCGAGAAGAGTGCCACGGCGGCGAAGATGCTGACCGGGATCCGCCAGTTCAGGTAGTTGCGGGCCGCCAGATAGATGCCGCACAGCAGGATCACGACCCCCGCCGTCTCGCCCACCGAGCCGCTGATGTCGCCGATCATCAGCCGAGTGACGTCGGTAGGGGTGCTCTCGAACTTCATGAGGCCGAGCGGCGTCGCCCCCGTGACCGCATCGGTGCTCGGTGACGCGAACGGGATCGCGAGGTTGTCGCCCCGGAGCTGGCTCCAGCTCGGGATCTCGCCCGGGGAGCCGGGCCAGGTGGTCATGACCGCCGGAAACGCCGCCTGCAGGAAGGCCCGGCCCAGGAGGGCCGGGTTGAAGACGTTCTGCCCCAGGCCCCCGAACACGAGCTTCCCGAAGCCGATCCCGAACGCGCCGCCGATGAACGCGATCCAGAGAGGCACCCCCGCCGGCAGGCAGAGCCCGAGCAGGATCCCGGTAATCGCGGCCGACCCGTCCGCCAGGCTGCCCGGCGTGCCGAAGGCCCGCTCGGTGAGAACGGCTCCGAGCGTCGCCGCTCCGATCACCAGGAGCGCGCTCGGCCCGAAGTACCAGGTTGCGGCCGCGATCACCGGGATAAGGCTGCCCACCACGTTCCACATGATCTTCGGAGTGGAATCGGGTGCCTTCAGGTGGGGCGAGGCCCGTAGCTGCAGCAGGGGGTCGCCGGCTGAGATGGGATCGCGGGTGGCTTCGCTCACGCCGCCTGCTGCTTTCTGCGCTGCAGCCCCGCCTTGGCGAGGGCGAACATCTGCGACAGCGGGATGTTGGAGGGGCAGACGTAGGAGCAGCAGCCGCAGAGCATGCAGGTCGCCAGGTCGGCCTCCTCCATCTCCTCGTAGCGGCCCGCCTGGGCGAGCACGCCCAGCAGCGATGGGTTCAGGAACACCGGGCAGGCATCCAGGCAGTGGCCACAACGGATGCAGGGATAGGTGCGTCGCGGTCTCGATTCCGCACGGGTGAGAACGACGATCCCCGTCGTGCTCTTGATGACCGGCGCGTCCAGATCGGGCTGGGAGGCGCCCATCATCGGGCCGCCGAACACGATCTCGGTGGCACCGTCCGCCAGCCCCCCGCAGAAGCCGAGGATGTCCCGGATCTTCGAGCCCACCGGGACGATCAGGTTGGAGGGCTTCCGCAGGCCGGGACCGGTGACGGTGACGACGCGCTCGAGGAGCGGAAGCCCGGTCTCGAAGACCTCCGCGATGCAGGCGAGCGAAGCCACGTTCTGGACGATGACCCCTACGTGCATCGGCAGCTTGCCCGGCGGCACCTCCCGTCGGGTGAGCGCCCGAATGAGCATCTTCTCGTAGCCCTGGGGATACTTCACCGTGAGCCCCTGGACCGTCACGTCCAGATCGGCGGGGAGCGTCCGGTCGAGCGCCTCGATCGCATCCGGCTTGTTCCGCTCCACCCCGATGATGGCCCGGCTCACCCCCAGGGTGTGCAGCATGATGCGAATCCCGTGGTGCACGCGCTCGGGATACTCCACCATGACGCGATGGTCGGTGGTGAGATACGGCTCGCACTCGGCGCCGTTCACGACCAGCGTGTCGACCGTCACATCGTCCGGCGGCAGGAGCTTGACGTGGGTCGGAAAGGAGGCGCCCCCGAGACCGACCACGCCGGCTCGCTGCACTGCCTTCACGATCTGATCGGGCGTCAGCCCCTCCCAGTGCGGGATGATCCGGGGCCGCGGGATCTGGGGCGAGAAGCGGTCCACCGTGATGCGGACGGCCTCGGCCATGCTGCCGTCCGGATGGGGCCACAGTCCGATGTCTCGCACGCTGCCCGCCGAGGAGGCATGGATCGGCACGGAGACGAAGCCGTCCGCTTCCGCGATCTTGTCGCCCCGCTCCACCCGGTCCCCCACCTTTACGAGCAGGCGGGCGGGCTTGCCGGTATGCTGGCGCAGGGGGAGGATGATCTCGTCGGGGTAGGGCATCCGGCGGACGGCGACGCCCGCCGTCAGCTCCTTGTGCTCCGGCGGGTGAACGCCGTGCCGAAAGCTCAGGCGCGCGCGCACCGTTCTTCCGGCCGGCTCAGCTGAACGGTTCGGCTCGCTTGAGCCACTTGTCCAGGTTCTTCTCCTTCGGGTTGAGCGGCGTTCCCGGGTGGATGATCCGGGCCGTGCACTTCTCGGCGGCCAGGACGAGCTCGCGGAACGTGCCGGCCCGCGGGTCCTTGATGTAGGCCTGCTTGTTCTCGTCGTAGGCGAACATCTTCTTGTTGATGTTGATGCACTCGTCGCAGGAGGTGCAGAGGGCCGTGTCGATGTACGGCTCCAGCACGAGCCCTTCCTCCTCCGCTTCCTCCTCCTCCGCGACCGCAACCTCCTGCGGAGCCGCGGCCGGCGCCGCTTCCGCCGTCGCGGCCGGCGCTGCCGTGGCCGCCGAGGACGTCGCGGGCGCCACGGAAGGTGCCGCACGGAGGCCCGAGAGAGCCGACTCGTCGA
Organism: Gemmatimonadota bacterium; assembly: GCA_020351855.1. Classification (GTDB taxonomy): domain Bacteria; phylum Gemmatimonadota; class Gemmatimonadetes; order Palauibacterales; family Palauibacteraceae. The sequence goes on along the minus strand of CP070670.1, from coordinate 2,134,690 downwards.
AGCGAATCGGTTCGAGGTCGGGCGCTGCCTCGGCTCGGGCGAGGAGCTCCGTCACCGTCGAGTTCCCGTTCGCCTTGAGAAGTCCCTCCGCCAGCCGCCGCGCGATGAGCGGCGGATAAGCCGCCCGGAGCCGGGTGAGCTTTGCCTCGTACTCCTCCCGAAGCGCCTCGAGTTTTTGCTCCAGCTCCGCTGCGAGCTCCTCCTCGACCAGGTCGTGCCCGGCCGGCGACACGGCCAGCCCGGCGATCTCCTTGAGCTGCGACCAGAAGTGCAGCCGGTCCTCGGCCAGCTCCACGATCTCCCGCGAGACGAGCAGGCGCTCCAGATGCTTCTCGGCATCGATTACCTGGATAAACGGCGTCCGGCCCTCGCGGTCCTCCGCCGGGGCGAACACGTACTCGTGGAACGGCAGCAGCTCGTCCTCGGGGAAGTCGGCTGGAGTGGGCCGGAAGTGCTTCTTGAAGCGACCCTCCGTCGCGGCCCAGTCAGCGACGGTCAGCGGGACTTCCAGGCTTTGGGCCGCGCCCTCGTCGTCCACGTACTCGAGCTCGTACTTCGGCCAGGTCTCTTCCACGTCCGGATTCCCGTCCAGGTCGAGGCAGTCCGAGAAGCTCGGGCCCGCGTCCGGATCGTAGGTCAGGAAGGGGAACGCCCGGCTCTCGAGCGCGAACTTGGCGGCGTGCAGCGACCAGTCGTCCGCCAGGCCGTGCTCCACCGGGCAGGGCGTGTAGATGTTGATGAGCGCCGGCCTGCGCGTCTGCAGAGCCTTTAGAACGCCGCCGATCAGGTGCGACGGCAGGGCCTGCGAGGTCTGCAGGACGAAGGCTCCCCGGTGCGCGATCCCGAGGAGGGAGATCTCCTTCCGGGTCTCCTCCTTGCCGTGGTGCGCCTTTCCGTAGGCCGCCATGTCGGAGACCTGTCCCGTGAAGCCGCTGGTGCACGCCTGGCCGCCCGTGTTGGAGTAGACTTGCGTGTCCAGGACGATGACGCGGATCGGCTTCCCGGAGGCGAGCAGACGCGAGAGGTTTTGGAAGCCGATGTCGAACATCGCCCCGTCACCCCCCACCGAGAGGATCGGCGGACAGAGGCCGAACTCGTCGTCGGAGAAATCCCGCCAGTCGAATCGGGTGAAGAACGGCTCGTGCTCCTCGGGATCGTACGTGCCATCCCTCAGGAGCTTGGCCCGGCGCACCGCGGTGAACCCGTTGGCCATCTTGCGCATGTTCCCCTCGAAGACCCCGATGGCGATCGAGGGCGCGTCCTGGAAGAGGTGGTTCACCCACGGATACGGGTACGGGTTGTAGGGGAAGGTGCTCCCCCACACGGACGAACAGCCGGTGGCGTTGGTGATCGCGGTGTTGGCGCGGCCCTGGCCGCTCGGCCCCTCCACGTAACGCCAGCGCAGATCTCGCAGGGTGGCCAGCGTGTCGGTGTACCGCTTGATACGGATTCGCTTCTCCTCGTCCAGCGGCACGTCCACTCGGTCGCCCTCCAAAAGCGCGGCCAGGTCGAGGTCCGCGTCCGCGGCGAGCAGCTCGCGGGCCTGCGCGTCCAGATCGCCGATCAACCCGTCGAGCTCCTGCACGAACGCCTCCACCCGGGGCTGCATGAGCGCCTCGATCGCCGACACGACCAGGTGCACGGCCGTCTTCTCGCCGCACCCCATGCAGGCCCCGTCGCCGCCGACCATCGAGCGGTAGATCCCCTTCTTGAGCAGGAGCGTCGGGAGAACGCCGATGCCCTCCTCGAGGTCGCTGACGTTGAGGTAGCGATCGGGCGTGTCGGGAAGCCGCTCCCACACCCTCCAGTTCCGCCGCAGCCGGTTCACGATCTCGTCGTCCTGCCGGACCGTGACGAGCGCGTTCTCCGGGCAGACGTCCACGCAGATGTTGCAGCCCTTGCAGGCCTCCGGGTTCACCGTGATGGAGAGAAGCCCTCCGCTGCCCTTCTCCGTGCGCTCCGGCACGTCGAAGAACGGGACCGTCTTCGCCAGCGGGAACTCGGCGAGGACGGAGTAGACGGCCCCGAACTCCTCATCCAGAGCCCGCCGCCTCTCGGGGTCCCAGTTCAGCTTCTCCACCAGGCTCTTGTACGCGTCGGACACCACGTTGCCGAAGGTCGAGAACGGGACGCCCTTCAGGATCTTCCTCGATTCGGCGGCGAGGCTCTTGGAGACCTGCTTCATGCGGTCGAGCGGCCTGCCGTCGGCTGCGGCGGCGATCGCGGTGTCGAGGATCTGTTCCACCGTGTTGACGACGCCAGGGATCGCGGCGTCGGGGCACTGCACCCAGCACTGGCTGCAGCCGGTGCAGAGCTCGGGAACGAAGTCGGGGACCTCGAACCGGATGTCCGTCATGTCCCGGATCGTGCTCGTGCCGGCGGGGATGGCGCTGATCGCGGCGAACGGATCGGCGATCGTGTCCTGGCCGATCTTGCACACGCCGCACACCTGCTCCCAGAAGCGGCCGGGGTT
>CP070670.1:2128956-2132117 GCA_020351855.1 Gemmatimonadota bacterium | reverse complement strand
CTTCACCGTTCCGGCTGGCACGGGGACACTCGTGGCCGAGCTCCCGGAGGATGCCCTCGATCTGGACAACCGCGCGTTCCTGCCGCCGCCTCTGGTCAAGCCGGTCCGCTGCCTGAACCTGCACACGGGAACGGCGCGGGCGCTGGTCGATCGCGTCCTCTCCTGCCTGGATCACGTGGTCGTGGTGAGCGAGCCGCCGGCAGACCTCTCCATTGGTCCCAGTACGGCGCTCAGGAACCTGCCGGACGGTTCGTGGATCTTCGCCTTCAGTCCCTTCGAGGAGGATGAGGGGAAAGGATCGGGTACAACGTTCCTGGGGCCGTACACCATCGACGCCCGCCACCCGCTCCTCGAATCGGTGTCGCTGAAGGGTGTGGCGTGGCATGCGCCGGCTGAGCTCACGAGCGACGCCGTGCCGCTCATATCCTGCGGCGCCACGGCGCTCCTCCTCCCGGCCGAGGCGCCCCACGAAGGGTACGTCTGCAACCTCGACCTCGAGCGGACGAACCTGCCCCGCACGAAATCGTGGCCTGTTCTCTTCTACAACCTCGTGGGGCTCTGCAGAACGACGCTGCCCGGACCGGATCGGACCATCGTCCCGGCAGGGGGCATGGTCACCCTTCGGTTGCCGTCTCTCGACAGCGCGACCGTGAGCGTGAAGGGCGGCGACGGGGAGAAGACCCTCGACTACCGGGAGGAGATCTACCTGGATCTTCCGCCGCTGCCGCAGCTCATGGAGATACGCGCGGGGGAGACGAAACTCTACACGCTCGGCGTTAACTGGCATGATCCTGAGGAGAGCAACCTCCGTGGCCTCGGATCCGGCATCCGGCGCGCCGGAGTTCCCGGACGTCCCGAGGTCGGTAGGTACTCTCGATGGGCCGATCCGCTCTTCTGGAGCCTTGGCACGGTGCTCGCCGCAACGCTGTTCTGCAACTGGTACATCACGCAGCGGAGGGCCGCGCCGTGAGGATCATCCTTCCCGCCGTCCTCATCGCCGCGATACCTCTCGTCGTGATCCTCTGGCGGTACCTCCGATCCGACCTACGAGTCATGGTGCTGCGCACGGCGATCCTCCTCTGTCTGGCCCTCGCCATGGCCGGCCTTTCGTTCCGGCGCGGCGAGCCGGGCAGCGACCTTCTTGTCGTTGCGGACCGATCGCTTTCACTGCCTGCCGAAACTCTCCAGAAACAGGAGGAGATCGTACAGGCCCTGGCGCAGCGGCGCGGATCAGGCGATCGGTTGGGGCTCGTCGTCTTCGGCCGGGGTGCGCATCTCGCCGGCAAGCCCGCGGCGACGGGATCACCGAGCGTGGGGCAGGCGGCCGTTGATGCCGAGGCGAGTGACCTTGCAGGGGGCATCCGGCTGGCCGTAAGTGCGGTGCCGCGCCACCGGCCGGCACGGCTCCTCGTCCTTTCGGACGGGCTTTTCACCGGTTCTTCACCGCTTCCCGCGGCCTTCGAGGCGCTGGAACGCGACGTTCCCATCGACTTCCGCTTTCTGGGGAGGAAGCCGGGCCCAGACATCGCTGTCGAAGACCTCCTCCTGCCCGGCGAGGTGCCCTTGGGAACGCCGTTCCAGGTCAAGCTTCCGGTCTTCGCAGAGAAAGCTGCGCGGGCCGAGGTGGTTCTCCGGCGCGGAACCCAGCTGGTCGCGCGAAAGACGGTCCAGCTGGAAAAGGGGCTCAACCAGGTCTTCTTCAGGGATCTGCCGCGGGCACCGGGGATCCTCACGTACCGCGCTGAAGCCGCTGTCGAGGGCGATCCGATCCCCGACAACAACAGGGCGCTGGGCGCCGTGGAGGTCGTGGCCCCGAAACGTCTCCTGCTCATCAATCAGGAGGGACGAAAGGGTAACCTGGCGCGGGCCCTGGAGGCGGGCTCACTGCCCGTTGACGTCCGCGGGCCAGATGGGCTTCCCGCATCGCTGGTCCGGCTCGTTCCGTACCGGGTGGTCATCCTCGAGAACGTGCCGGCCACGAAGCTTCCCGGCGGTGCCCTCGGCAAGCTCGCCCGCTTCGTCACCGAACTGGGCGGGGGACTTCTCCTCTCAGGCGGGCGCGCGTCCTTCGGTGTGGGCGGCTACTACCTCTCGAGGATCGATCCGATCCTGCCCGTCTCCATGGAGCTCAAGGAGGAGCACCGCGCCCTATCCGTGGCCATGGTCATCGCCCTGGACCGGTCCGGAAGCATGCAGGCGCCAACACCCGACGGGATGCGTAAGATGGATCTCGCCAACCTGGGTGCCTGCGCCGCGATCGAGCTCCTCAGCCCGCTGGATCAGGTGGCGGTCCTCGCCGTGGACAGCCTGGCTCACCTGATCGTCGACCTCACCGAGGTGAACGATCCCGGCGATCTCGTTTCTCGCGTCCGCGGGATCGAGTCCATGGGCGGCGGCATAATGACGGACACGGCCATGGAGCATGCGGCGGCGCTCCTCGCCAGAACCGATCGATCGACGCGGCACCTCGTCCTCTTTGCCGATGCGGCCGATGCGGAAGAGGCCACGGCGGGACGGTGCGTGGAGCTCGTCGAGGACCTCAAAAACCTCGGCGCCACGGTCAGCGTCATCGGTCTGGGGTCCGAGCATGATGCAGACGCCGGCCTCTTGAAGAGAATCGCCGAGAGAACCAGCGGCCGCGTCTACTTCAGCGACAAGGCGAGCGACCTGCCCCAGCTCTTTGCCATGGAGACGATCACCGTGGCCCGATCGAGCTTCATCGAGGAGGCGACCGGGACGGAGGTGCTCCCCGACATCAACCTGCTCGGTGAGCTCTACGGGCGCAGGCCGCTTCCCCAGCTCGACGGCTACAACATGACGTACCTGAAGGCCGGCGCGAGCTGCGGGATCAGGGCCACGGATGCGTACCAGGGGCCCGTGGTCGCCTTCTGGTCGCGGGGCCTGGGACGCGTTGCCGCCGTGACGGCACAAGCCGACGGCGACTGGGGGCGCACGTTCCTCACGTGGCCCCACTACGGCGACTTCTTCGTCACCCTCATGCGGTACCTGCAGGGCGAAGGTGCACCCGGCTTCTACGTCGCCTCACGGCGCCACGGTACCGAGGGCGTCGTCACCGTCGAGGTCGATCCTGAAGACCCCGCCAGTCTCACGCGCCTGAAGGGAGCTCAACTCCTCGCCCTGGCTGAGGACGGGATGTCCAG
>CP070670.1:2125927-2128856 GCA_020351855.1 Gemmatimonadota bacterium | reverse complement strand
TGGGCGGCCGAAGATGGCTCCGATGTCGTGTCGGCCGAGCACGTACGACAGGCGATCGAACACTGGATCTACCGGTCCGACCGCATGCGGGAACAGGTCGTGGAGCAGATCCTTCGCGACACGATCTATATCGACACGGACGGTTCCAGCGTTGGCCAGATCAACGGTCTTTCCGTGTTGCAGCTCGGGAACTACGCCTTTGGCCGTCCCAGCCGCATCACGGCACGCGTGCAGCTGGGAAGCGGCCACGTCCTCGACATCGAACGCGAGGTGGAGCTGGGCGGTCCGATCCACTCGAAGGGCGTGTTCATCCTGTCCGGCTTTCTGGGTGGGCGATACGGCGTCGATCGCCCGTTGGCCCTTTCCGCCAGCCTGGTGTTCGAGCAGTCCTACGGGGGGGTCGACGGAGACAGTGCCTCCTCTGCCGAGCTGTACGCTCTTCTCTCGGCCGTCGCTGAGGTTCCGCTCAGTCAGTCGCTCGCGGTCACGGGCTCGGTGAACCAGCATGGCAAGATCCAACCGATCGGAGGCGTGAACGAAAAGATCGAGGGCTATTTCGATGTGTGTCGGGCGCGCGGCCTCACAGGAGCGCAGGGCGTCCTCATCCCGGCCTCCAACGTCAAGCATCTGATGGTGCGAGAGGATGTGCGCGAGGCCGTCGCGGGCAACGAGTTCCACATCTATCCGGTCGAGACGGTCGACCAGGGAATGGAGATCCTCACGGGGCGAGCGATGGGTGAACGAGACGAGGAGGGAGCGTACCCGGAGGACACGATCAACTTCCTCGTCGAACGCCGGCTCATCGAGCTGGCCGAGAAGCGCAAGGAATACGGCGCTCCAATGGAAGGAACGGACGAGTCTCAGATCTGATGGTCGAGTCTGGCAGGCAGGTGAAGAGCGAAGGCGCTGACACGGCGGAGCCGGAGGCGACGATCCGGCGCATCCTGGTCGCGATCGATACATCCGCGGACAGCCTCGCCGCCCTCGCGGCCGCCGTCGAGCTGGCCTCGGAGCTCGAGGCCGAGCTGGAGGGCATGTTCGTCGAGGATGTCCAGCTGCTGCGTGTTGCCGGCCTGTCGCTGACCCAGGGGGTGGATCTCCTGTCGGCGGAGGTCCGGAGACTCGAGGAGCGCGAGATGGAGCGTCACCTGCGCATTCAGGCGGCCCTGGCCCGGCAGGCTCTCCGGCGGGCCGCCGAGCGCCGACGATTGAGGTGGTCGTTCCATACGGCCCGTGGCCGTGTGATTCCCGAGTTGCGGACGGCCGCGGAAAGAGCCGACCTCGTGATTCTGGGCGTGCGAGGTTGGTCGCCGGGCAGGGGCCCTGGCTCGACCGTCTGGTCGCTGCTCCGCGAGCCGTCGACACCGGTCATGGTGATGGGCCGTGAGGCCCGGTTCGGACGCTCCATGTACTGTTTGGTCGGCGACTCGCCCAACAGCGGGCAGGCGCTGGGGCTCGCAACCGCCCTCACGCGGGCCACCCGACTGCCTCTCACCGTGCTTATCCTGGCCGAGGATGAGGGCCAGGCCGTGGCTCGGCGGGAGAAAGTCGAGGCGTACCTGGCGCCACGAAACGTGGCCGCGGAGCTGCGCCTGGTGCAGCACGGCGCCCCCCTCCGCCTGGCCGATACGGTGCGGGCCGAGGGTTGCGGACTGTTCATCGTGCCCCGACCGGCCGCAGAAGGCGAGGACGGCGAGGATACGTCCGTTCGCCTGCTGCTGGGGAGTGTGGACTGCCCGGTCGTGCTCGTCGGTTAGCCCGTCGCCGGAGGTCCCGTCCGAAGCCGGTCCGCACCCGGCCGAGTAGACGCCGCCACGCAGCGGCGGCATTGCCGCGCTGAGTGCACACTTTTCACACTCCGGGCTGGCTCTTGAACCTCCGTACGGCCATAACGTGTTGTTGTATGAAGCTTTCCGGATCATCGGAAAAGGCGCTTTCCGGGGAACGCAACTTGCGGCAGGCGTGGCGGGTAGGCTGTTGCATCGTAGACTGGTAGAGACCGGCAGGAGGGTTTCGGTATGTCCCGCGTAGTCCGCTTCACCGTGTTCGGCGTCCTTCTCTCGTTCATGTCCCTGTCCTTCGTATCGTGCGGCGATGGAACCGGCCCGGTGCCCATGGGTGAGGCCTCGCTGGTTCTCACCGCGGGCGACGCCGCCAGCGCCTCGATCTCACCGGGCCTGTCAGCGGCCGTAGCACCCGGCGGAGACGTGCCGGCAGAGGCCATCAGTGGCATCGAGCTCGTGCTGACCCGCGTCGATCTCCACCTCACCGGAGCCGGCGAGGAGGAGGAGGAGGAGGAGGAGACGAGCGGCGAGGAAGGCGGCCAAGAAGAGGGCGGCCAGGAGGAAGGCGGCCAGGAAGAGGGCGGTCAGGAAGAGGGCGGTCAGGAGGAAGGCGGTGAGGAAAGCGAGGGCGACGCCGGCGCCGGCTGGCAGACCCTCACGCTGAGCGACGGAGGGACGATCGACCTCGTGAACGTGCCCGAGTCGAGCGGCCTCGTGGTTGCCGGCGGCGAGCTTCCGGCCGGCCGGTACAACAACCTGCGCTTCTTCTACTCCAGCGCCATCCTGCGCCTGGGCACTGCGATCACGGTCCGCGGAACGGAGATCCCGGCCGGTGATTACGACCTGCTCATCCCGAGCGGCGAGCAGACCGGGCTCAAGGTCCCGCTCGGCGCGTTTCAGGTCGAGGCGGGTGAGCTCGAGACGCTGATCATCGAGGTGCTCTCGAACGCGTCGGTGTCATCGATCCGCTGGAACGGAAACGGGTTCCGGATCAGCCCCGTGCTGAAGCAGCGAGAGTTCTAAAGTCGGCGGTGTAGCGCACGGGACCACCGCGACCCGGGGTCCCGTGACTCCTGCTGGGCCCGCCGCAGCGGCCCGGTCACTCGCGAGTGGCCGGGCCGTTTCTTGTGCCGGTCGGCTGAGTG
>CP070670.1:2121461-2125827 GCA_020351855.1 Gemmatimonadota bacterium | reverse complement strand
GTCAGCGGCCGACGAGATCGCGAAGCTCGATCCCAAGCCCGGACTGAAGCATGCCGAGACGGGCGACGATTATGTCATTCCCGACCTCGTCGTGGAGAAGATCGACGACCAGTACTACGTTTTCCATAACGACACGACGCTCCCGAGGCTCAAGCTTTCCCAGGCTTATCGGGAAGTCGCCCGCGACAAGAACCAGTTTACGGGCGAAAACAAGGCCTTTATCGCCAAGAAGCTGAACAGTGCACAGTGGATGATACAGGCGATCGAGCAGCGCCGGCAGACGATGCTCAAGGTCATGAACTTCATCGTCGACCGGCAGCGCGAGTTCTTCGAGAAGGGAGTCGAGTACCTTCGACCGCTCACGCTGCGCGAGGTGGCCGAACACATTGACATGCACGAGTCGACCGTCTCTCGGGTAACGAACGCGAAGTACGTCCAGACGCCGCGCGGTGTCTTTCCGCTCAAGTTCTTCTTCTCGAGCGGTCTCTCGACCGACTACGGGGAAGATGTCTCGGCGCGCGGGATCCGGGCCCGAATCAAGAAGCTGGTGGACGAGGAAGACCCGAGGCGTCCGCTCACCGATCAGGCCATCGTCGACGTTCTGAAGAACGAGGGCGTGCAGATCGCCCGCCGAACGGTCGCGAAGTACCGGGATCAGCTGGGCATTCTCTCCGCGCGCATGCGCAAGCGGGTGTGAGTCAAACCTCGATAGGCAGGAAAACCTCCGTCATCGTACCCGCCTTCAACGAGGCGGAGAACATGCCCGATCTGTTCTCCGAGTTGGCGAAGGCCTTCCACGAGGCACCGCTGGAAGCGGAGATTATCCTCGTCGACGACGGATCGACGGATGGAACGCTGGAGGCCGCCCGCCAAGCTGCCACATCCTCTGGGCTCGAGGATGTCCGTTTCCTCACCCATCGCTCCAACCGGGGGAAGACAGAGGCACTCCTCACCGGCGCCGAAGCGGCGAGCGGCGACTACCTCGTGCTGTTCGACGCCGATTTGCAGCACGCTCCCGCGGAGATCGTGCGTTTCGTACAGGCGCTGGACAGCGGCTACGACCTGGTCACCGGCCGGAAGATCGGGCGTTACGAGAAGCGCCTGGTCTCCGGCATGTACAATCGCCTCTCGCGTCTCATCTTCAGGGTGCCCGTGCACGACCTGAACTCCATGAAGGCCTTTCGCCGCGAGGTGATCGAGGAGCTGGAGCTCCGCGAGGATTGGCACCGCTACCTGGTCGTGCTTGCTCACGAGCGGGGATTCCGCCTCGGGGAGATCGATATCCCGCTGTACCCGAGACGTCACGGCCACTCCAAGTACTCGGGGCGGAGCCGCATTCTGATCGGTTCGCTCGACCTCGTTGCCGTGTGGTTCCAGCTGGTCTTCGGCCGAAAGCCGCTTCTGTTCTTCGGCATGACAGGGCTGGCGCTCCTCGGCCTCGGAGCGCTGACGGGTGCGCTGGCGCTCTATCTCCGGTTCGGACTGGGACAGGGTTACCGGCCGCTCCTTACCCTCGTGCTGCTGCTCGTTCTGGTCGGCCTCGGGCTCTTCGTGCTCGGCTTTCTCGCCGAGCTCATCGCAGGGCTGCGGAGCGAAGTGGAGGCGCTGAGGCGGGATCTCCGCCGGTGAGCTCACCGGCCCCGGTGGGGGGCGGAAGCTGGCCCGGCCTCGTGCTGGCCAGTGTCCACCTCTTGCTGGGACTGCTCCTGTTCGACCCGACGCTGTTCACCGGCGGCGACAACGCCGGGTACATGATCCTGGGTGAGGCCCTCATCTCGGGCACTGGCTATCGGGACATCTACCTGCCGGCCGCTCCGCTTCACACGAAGTACCCGCCGCTGTATCCGCTTCTCCTCGCGGCGCTCACGCCGCTGGGCGGCCTGCAGCTCTTCAAGCTCGCCTCGCTCGGCCTGACTACGTCGACCGTCTGGATGACGTACCGGCTCGGCACACGGCTGGTCGGACGCCTCCCGGCGATCCTCGCGACGACTCTGCTGGCGCTTTCCCCCGTCCTCCTGGAGTACTCCCACTGGGTCCTCTCCGAGGCTCTGTTCGTGCTGTTGGTCGCGACGGCGTTGTTGTGGCTGCAGCACGATGGGACGACGCTTCCGCTCGCGCTCGGGCTCGCCGCCGCCGGGGGCGCCTTCCTCACCCGCACGGCCGGCCTTCCGCTCCTCGCGGCGGTCGTGCTTTTCCTTGCCCTGGAGCGGAAGCCCTGGCGACTGGCGGCGGCCATCGGGACGGCCGCCGTAACGGCCGGTGGCTGGTGGACGTATCAGAGGCTCGTTCTTTCCGCCAGCGGCAGAGCCGGGAGCCAGCCCACCTACCTGCAGGAGATGCTGCTGCGTAACCCCTACGACCCGGCGGCTGGCACGGCGGCCCCCGCCGACCTGGTTGTGCGGGCGACGGACAACGCCTGGAGATACGCCTCCGAGATTCTTCCTCGTGCCGTGGCCGGCAGTCCAGCTGAAGGCACCGCCCTGTCCGCCGCACTCATGCCGCTGGGGCTGCTGCTGGCCGGGCTCGCCTTCGCCGGGTGGGCGCGGCGGTCGGGCAGGCGGGTGGGGCCGGCCGAGCTGTTCGCCCTGCTGTACGGCCTCATGCTTCTCCTTTGGCCAACCGTCTGGACCGATCAGCGTTTTCTCCTGCCGCTCCTGCCGCTGATCCTGCTCTACGCCTCGGCCGGGGCCCTCGGTGCGGGAAGGTGGCTGCGGCGCCGGAGCGAGCCAGGCTGGGCAGGTCTCCTGCCGGCCCTCGCGCTGACGGCCGTCCTCGGTATCGGGGCCGCAGTATCGTCCATCACGCGGATGCCGGATCGCATCCAGTGCCTCGCGGCCTACCGGGCCGGTTCAGCATGCGATCCGCCCGCCTTCGCCAGCTTTTACGAGGCGGCCGAGTGGACGGCCAGGAGCACGGCGCCGGAGTCGATCGTGGTCAGCCGCAAGCCCCGAATCTTCTACTGGATATCCGGGCGGCGCGGGGACATCTACCCCTACTCCAGCGACACGGATCGGGTGGTGGCGGGCATGCAGCGCATCGGCGCGGATTACGTGGTGGTGGATGCGATCTCCGGCACGACGGACCGCTATCTCGTGCCCGCCCTCCGGGCGCACCTTGCCCGCTTCCAGACTGTCTACGAGGGAGGCGACCCGCCAACCTTCGTCCTGCGCTTCGATCCGCAACCCGTGGCGGCCGATTGAGATGAGGCAGCGTTCCGGCAGGCCGCTTCGCGTGATCCACATCGTCACCGCGTTCCAACGCCATCCGGATGACGTGATCACGCCATGGCTCTCGGCGTTGATCTCTGCCCAGCGCGCGGAGGGCGTCGATGCCTCTGTCCTCGCGCCCTCCTACCGGGGTGGAGGCTCGGTACGGGTGGGCGAGATTCCGGTACGGCGTTTTCGGTACGCACCAGCCCGTTGGGAGCGGCTGACCCACGAGGAGACAGTGCCCGATCGGCTGAGGCGCTCGCCCGGTTACCTCATGCTGATCCCGTTCTACGTTGCCGGCGGGCTGGTCGCGTCGCTCCGCGCCGGCCGGAGCCGGCCGGACATCGTGCACGTCCACTGGCCCCTCCCGCACGCCCTTTTCGGTGCGGCCGTGCGCTTCGCCTCAGGGGGACGGACGGCGCTGGTGTGCACGTACTACAGTGTCGAGATCCGATGGATCGAGAACCGGCTCCCGTGGCTGCTGCCGCTGTTGGGTTGGAGCATCCGGACGGCGGATGCGGTAACCGCGATCTCCGAGAGGACCGCAGTGAGCGTGCGGGGTCTCGCCGGTCGGGAAGCGCGGGTGATTCCGTTCGCGGCGGCCGTAAGCGGGCCCCCTGGCAAGACCCTCCGGCCGGCCCTCTCATCCGGAGAACCGCTGCGACTGCTCTTCGTCGGTCGCCTCGTCCAGCGGAAGGGGGTGGAGCATCTGGTGGACGCCCTCGCCATCGTGCGACGGTCCCGGCCGGCCGTCTTGACGATCGTGGGGGATGGAGAGTGGCGGGACGTCATCCGGCAGGCCGTGGCGCGGGCGCGGGTGACCGAGCACGTGAGGATGGTCGGCTACGTGCCCGAGGCCGACCTGGGCGGATACTACGAGTGGTGCGACATCTTCGTACTGCCAGCGGTGGTCGACGAGAAGGGGGACACGGAGGGGCTCGGCGTCGTGCTTTTGGAGGCGCTCCGCTTTTCCCGGCCGGTGATCGCCTCCCGGCTGGGCGGAATCCCTGATGTCGTGCAACCGGGCACCACCGGATGGCTCGTCCCGCCCGGCGATCCGGAGGCGCTGGCCACCGCGGTCCTGGAAGTCGCGGCCGATCCCCAGGGCGCTCGCGGCGTCGCGGCCGAGGGGAGGCGAACCGTGGACCTGCGCTTCT
>CP070670.1:2118406-2121361 GCA_020351855.1 Gemmatimonadota bacterium | reverse complement strand
GGGGCGGGATGATGGCGTTGACGCGCGAGCCGTCCGGCAGCCGGGCGTCCACCATGGGCGACGAGTCGTCGATCCGGCGGCCGACGGCCGACACGATGCGGTCGATCACCTGCAGCAGGTGGCGATCGTCCTTGAACCGGACGTCGGTGCGCTCGATCCGGCCGTTCCGCTCCACGTATATCTGGTCATGCGTGTTGACCAGGATATCGGAGATGCTCGGATCCATGACCAGCGGCTCCAGCGGCCCGAGGCCGAACACCTCGTGGAGCACCTGCTCGACCAGCTCTTCCCGCTCCTCCATGTTAAGCGGCGTCGACTCCACGTCGAGAAGGTGGCGGACGATCTTGCGGACCTCGGATACCGCCTCCTCCTCATCCTGCGAGCTCAGCGTGCTCAGGTTGAGGCGCTCAAGCAGCTTCCGGTGCACGCGGGTGCGGATCTCCTGAAACTCGGAGCTCCCCTCGTCCGGCTCGACGACTCTCAGGCGAGGATCGAGGGCTGCTCGCGCCGCTCGCTCCCACGGCAGCTCCGTGCCGATCTCCGGATCCGGGGCGCTGCCGTTCCTGTCGGACAACCGATCCATCTCACTCATCTGCTATCACCCTCGATTCCGTTGGCGCTCCCACGTCGAGTGGAGCGGCGCCCGGGCTGCGACCGTTGCTGCGAAACGATCCGAAAAGCCCCTTGATGAACGACTTCGACGGCTTCTCCACGGGCACGCCCGTGATCTGCGCCGCCAGACTCCGTATGTCCTTCGCGTAGGCCGACTTCCCATCCGTGACGACGGGACGGCCGTGGTTGATCGACGTCATCACAGCGCTGTAATCGTTTCTCAGGGTGCCGTAGACCTTCATGCTGAGCGTGCGCTCGATATCCGAGATGGGAATCTCGAGATCCGGCTCGAAACGGTTCACGACGAGCCTCAGCCAGTCCTCGAGCGCCTTACGGCCCCGCAGGTTCCTCAGAAGGGGCAAACTCCGGGTCAGGTTGCGAATCGAGGGCAGATCCGCCGTCACCAGCAGGTAGATCTCGTCCGCCTCCCGGAAGGCCGCGGTGGTGGCAGGATTGAACGTCTTCGGCGCGTCCACGACGATGTAGTCGTAGTGCTGCTTGAGGAATTCCAGGACGCGCCGCACGCGATCGCCACTCACGGCCTCGAAGTCTGCCGGCTCGAACGGCGCCGACAGAAGCTCCACACCGGATTCGTGGCGCTCGATATACGAAGCAAGGAGGCCCGTGTCGACCCGGTGGAAGTTGCGCATGAGGTCCACCACGCTGAACTGCGGCTCCACCCCGTAGAGCAGGGCTGTCTCGCCCAGCTCGAGATCGAGGTCGAGGAGAAGCACCTTCTTCCGCGTGAGGCGGTGGAGCTCGACCGCCAGGTTGGCACACATGGTTGTCGAGCCCGAGCCGCCCTTCGCGCCGAACACGACGAGGAGCTGGCCCGGCGTCCGTCGGGTGAGGTCGAGCTTTTTCCCCTTCTTCCGCCAGATCCGCTCGATGGCCGAGACGACGGCCTCGTGCGTCACGGGCTTGGTCAGGAACTCGGAGACGCCGGCCTGCATCGCGGACAGAAGAAGTTCGGGCGATGCGCTGGCCCCGGCGCCGATGAGAGCGGAGGAGATCGACGACTCGACGAGGAACTCCGCGAACTTGAGACCCACGTGCGGGTTCTCCTCGAGGTCGAGAAAGACGATCCCTGGATTCGCCCGTCGCAGCTCATCCAGCTCCGGATCGGCGATCTCGGTGAGCGGCGAATCGATCTCCACGGCCAGGCGAATCCCGATCTCCCGCGAGGCTAGGATGGTCGTCAGAGCATCGCGAAATGCCGGATCGGCCGATATGACCGCCGCCGTCACCGGCGCCCGCGAATCCGAGCTCTCGTCCTGTATCCCGATCTGTTTCATCACATCCCTGCGCTGTCGCGCTTCCGAGTCTTCTATCTGCCAGCCAGCAAACAATGCCGAAGCTGAGCCAATTTCATGCCACTACCGCCCCACCGGCTCCCTACTCCACCAAGCGCAGTGTCTTCAGCGTCGGCCCGGTGTCGTGACCCTCCGCTTGGCCGTCCGAGCACCGGACAAAACGGACATAGACGTTCCACCGCCCCGGCGGCCCCCAGCCGTTTCGAGTCTTGCCGGCACTGGGGTTGCCGTTCATGTAGTAGGTCTCGGCCACTTTCTCGATGAAGACGCACTCCCAGTGGTCGATCGTAGCGGAACCGCTTGAAGTGGTCGAGGTCCTGGGATCGATGACCGGGATCGGACGCGTGCGCGCATCGAACCACTCCTGGTTGACGACGTCCATGCAGTCGCCACCCGAAGGCGTGGACGCCATGCACTCCTGAGTGCTGTCCCAGTACCAGTCCGTCGGATCGCCACCGCCGTTGTTCTCGACCAGCTCGTACATAGCGTTCAGCACATTGCTCTGAATGATCCCTGTATGTTGGTCTATATCGGAGCCCTCCGGGATCGGTGTTCGGTCCGGACAGCCGTTAATCCACTCCGCGATGCTCGAGGCGCCTCCCTGACCGCTCGGAATAAACCAGCAGCTCCAGCCGCTCGAGTCCACACAAGGACTGGAGTTGTAGGGTTCCAGTTGACCCACCGGCGAAGAAGGATCACCATCCTCGAGCACTGGATAGGTGCTCTGCTGGTTCTTGTTCGGTTGGCCGGCCTGAGTCTTTACCTCGATGACATCCCCTAGGTTGTAAGCGATGTCATCCCCTGCGAAGCCGGTGAAATCGTCTCCGTCCGCGTCACCTGGCTGACAAGGATTATAGACCGAGCACTGGCCGCCTCCGTCATTGTACGGAGCGTACTTGTCGCTATCGGGATCGAAGCGTTGGTCAGGGTTCTGGGGTTGATCGATCCACCGATCGGGCAAGGCGATGGGCAGGGGGCAAACGCCTGCCCCTGCTTCGACGACTTCTGCGGCGGCCACCGTCACGACATC
>CP070670.1:2087903-2118306 GCA_020351855.1 Gemmatimonadota bacterium | reverse complement strand
GGCCCGGAGCGTCTTCGCGACCAGGACGTCCACGACGGCCTCCTGGAACTCCGCTGCCAGATCGGGCCGAGAGCGCTCGAGCTCGCCCTCCCCCGCCTCTTCGATCTCCGCCGCGAGGAGGGCGGCCGCCGTCTTGAGGCCACTGAACGAGAAGTCGAACCAGGCGGCGTCCTCGGGACCGCTCGACGACTTCAGCATCGGGCGGGGGAGGACGTACCGTCCCGCTTCCCCCCGGACGGCGGCTCGTTGGATCTCCGGCCCGCCAGGGTAAGGCAGGCCGAGCCGCCGGGCGACCTTGTCGAAGGCTTCGCCCGCCGCATCGTCGCGCGTTTGCCCGAGCAGAGCGTAGCGACCCCACTCCGGCACCCAGAGGAGCAGCGTGTGGCCGCCGCTCACCAGGAGCGCCACGAACGGCGGCTTCGCGTCGGGGCTCTCGAGGGAGTTGGCGAACAGGTGAGCCTCCATGTGATGCACGCCGACGAGTGGGAGCCCCAACCCGAAGGCGACCGCCTTCGCCCAGCTGACGCCGACGAGCAGGCAGCCGATGAGTCCCGGCCCGGTGGTGACGCCCACCCCGGCCAGCTCATCCGCTGCCAGGCCGGCATCCTCGAGCGCCGCCCGCACGACGGGATCGAGCTGGCGGATGTGGGCCCGCGCCGCGATCTCCGGCACCACCCCGCCAAACGCGATGTGGGCGTCCTGCGAAGCGACCACGTGACCGCGGATCTCCCCGTCCTGCACGATGCCGGCCGATGTCTCGTCGCAGGATGTCTCGATGCCGAGGACGGGGCCGCCGCTCCAGCTCAAGGTGTGCCCGCCGACCCCGCCGCCGGACCCTCCGTCGGCCCATCTTCGGAGGGCGACCCCGGCTGATCGCCCTCGGAGGTCGCGCCCACCTCATCCGTCGGCTCGGGCGTCCCCGGTAGCGGCGAGACCTGGACCCGGATCGAGCGGAGCAGGTCTGCCTGCGCTCCCTCCGGCAGCTCGACCTGGACCGTCAGATCGACCGGGGCACTGGGCACGGCGTCCACGCGGACCGTGGCCCTTACCGATCCCGGCAAGAGGGACCGGACGGCCCGCGCGGGACCGCGTAGAAGCACGGACACCTGCTCCTGGCCGAGCTGCACCCGATCGGCGGCACGTCCTGTCGCCCGCAGCGGCACGTCTAGGGTGCGCTCGACGAGCGAGTCCACGTCGATCGTGACCTGGACGCTGCGCGGGTCCACGCTCACCTGGGAGGGTCCGGCGGGCAGGAGGAGGACCAGTCGGTGCGTCTCGCTCCGCATCACGTTGCGCAGGGAGAGGCGCTCGGTACGGATGGAGGGCAGGGTGTCCACGGCCGATTCGGTCCCCCGCACGGTGACGGTCGGCGGGTCCACGATCGGCTCTCCGACGATCACGAAGCCCGGCGCCGGCGACGTCTCGATGATCGGGTCGACCGGAACCTCCCGCGTCACCCGGCGCTCGAAGCGCAGCTCCACGCTCGAGGGTCGCACGTCGACCGCACGGACGCTCAGCGAACGGTCGTAGACGACCATCTCGGGTTGCAGGAACACGTCCATGGTGGGCGACGTGACCGTCTCGATCACGTACCGGATGCGGGGCACGTCGAGGAACAGGCTCTGCACGGCGGCGCGGCGGCCCTGGAAGATCGTGGTGACCTCGCCGGGCAGCTGGATCGGCACCCACGTGCTGTCGGCCAGCTCGAACTCGAGCCGGGTCCGCACCGGCTGGTCCTGCCTTTCCCCTGCCGTGACGTTGAACCACAGCAGGACCGCCAGCGCAAAGGCGGCCAGCTTGTAGCCCCAGTTGTCGAACAGAGCGGCCCGCCAGCGGATTCGTCTAATCGTCCTGTCTCCTCTGCATCAGGTCCATCACCTCCGACGGGCTGCCGGCCACCCTCACCGATACCTCCCCCCCCTCGCGAAGCGCGAAGCCGGGCGGCGGCGCCTGGCCGATCACCCGCCCCGGCGCCCCCACCGCGCCCGGCTCGAAGGTGACGGTCCCGATCTCCAGCCCCAGCCGGGCGAGCAGCACTTCGACGTCGTCGAGGTGCCGCCCTTCGAGATCGGGAACGGCCACGACCTCCCTCCCCTCGCTCACCACGAGCGTGACCTCCGAGGAGGCGGGGAGCTTCTGTCCTGCCTCGGGCTCCGTGCGAATCACCTGCCCCTTGCGGCGGTGCGAGGGGGTCGTCTGCGAGGCCGTGCCGAGTCCGAGCCTCCCGAGCACGAACGCTGCCTGGGTCTCGCTCAGCCCCGTCACGTCCGGCACGGTCACGGTCTCCGGACCCAGGCTGAGCGTCCCCGCGATCTCCGTCTCCGGGACCACGTACTGCCTGGCCAGCGGCAGCTGGGCGACCACGTGACCGGCCGGTTCCTCCGGATGGAAGATCTCGCCCGTCACCCGAAAGGTGAGGCCGGCATCCGCAGCGCGCTTCCCGGCCTCCTCTTGCGACCGTCCCGTGAGGTCCGGCACCGCCACCAGCGTCTCTGGACCGGGGTCGGGCGAAGAGAACAGCACCGTCGCGGCGACCAGGTAGCCGGCGGCCAAGCCCGCGGCGGCGAGCCCCAGCGTGGTCAGGCCGCGCCGCGCCCCGCCACGGCCGCCAGAACGATCCGCGCCACTCCGAGCAGAGGAACCCGCCTCGCCGGCGGCCGTGCCGCCGAATCCCCTCCTACGCTCGAAGCTCATCGCCGCCCCGCAAGTCGGACGGGCTCACGCCGACCGCCGGAGGCGAACGGCGAAGCTTCCGTCCGTCGAGTGCTGCCAGGGCCAGACGCGCAGTTCGCCCTCCGGACCCAGGAGGTCCTCCGGAAACGCCCAGCCGCCTGGCGCCGGCCCGCGCGAAAAGTCCGGATGTCGGCTCAGAAAATCCGTCACCTGACCCTCGTTCTCCTCCGGCTCGAGCGTGCAGGTCGCGTATACGATCGTCCCGCCCGGTTCCGCCAGATCCGCCGCCGCATCGAGCAGTTGACGCTGCAACCTAACCACGGCCGCAAGCCGCTCGGGACCCACTCTCCAGCGCGCATCGGGCCGCCGCCGAAGCACGCCCGTGCCGAGGCAGGGCGCGTCGAGCAGAATGGTCCCGGCGGAACGCAGGGGTGGCATTCGCCCGTCCGCGACGAGGAGGAGCAGGTCCGCACCCAGCGCCCCGCCCGTCTCCGCGACCTTCCGGATACGGACGGTGCTCCTGTCGGCCGCCACGACCGGCCCCGCCGCTTCCCCCGCGGCCAGGGCCACCGCCTTGCCGCCCGGCGCCGCGCAGAGATCGACCAACGGCCGTCCCGCCGCCGGCCCGACGTACTCTACCACGGCCGATGCCGCAGGGTCCTGGACGACGGCCGGCAGATCACCGAGCGGGCCGGACGGATCGCCGCGGCAAAGCTCCCAGGAGCCGGGAAAGCCCGGAACGGGTGCCAACCCATAGACGCCCTCCCTCGCCTCGGCTGCCGCTCGCGCCGCCTCCTCCCCCAGCGTCCGGAGGGTGACGGACGGCGGAGTATTGTCGAGTTCCACCAGCCGCGCCACCGTCTCGAGCGGCCAGCGATCCAGCCAGCGCCGCACGAGCCATTCCGGATGCGAGCCCCAGCTCGTGAGGTGGCCGACCGGATCCGCCTCCAGCGGCGGGAAGAGGGCGAGGCGTTCTTCCGGGCCCAGCCGGGCGGCGGCGCGGAGGACGGCGTTGACGAAGCCGGCGGCCCGGGCGACCCCGCAGCGCCTCAAGCCCTGCACCGCCTCGTGGACCGCGGCATGGTCGGGGACCCGCGTCTCCCGCAGCTGATACAGGCCGAGCCGCAGCCAGAGGAGCACCGCGCGGTCGAGGCTCCGCAGCGGTCGTTCCGCCAGCCGCGCGAGCTCGGTGTCGAGGCGGGCGCGGAGCCGGATGCAGCCGTAGGCGAGCTCCAGGGCGAGCGCCCGGTCCGCGCCTTTGGCGGAGGCGAGCCGGCGCTCGGCTGACCGGTCGGCGTACGCCCCCTTCTCGACATCCTCGAGGATCCGGAAGGCGGCGACCCGGGGCGGGATCAGCTCAGCATGCCCTCCAGCGGGCTCGAAGGCACCGCCCACTCGCGCCGCGGCATGCGCCCCGCCAGGTAGGCCCTTCGCCCCGCTTCCACGGCCAGCCGCATCGCGCCGGCCATGACCTCGGGACGCTGCGCCTCGGCCAGCGCGGTGTTCATGAGGATGCCGTCGGCCCCCTGCTCCATCGTGATGCAGGCATCCGAGGCCGTGCCCACTCCCGCATCCACGATCAGGGGCACATCGAGCCGCTCCTTCAGGATTCGCACGTTGACCGGATTCAGCAGCCCCAGGCCGCTGCCGATCGGCGAGCCCAGCGGCATCACCGCCGCGGCGCCGGCCTCCTGCAGCCTCAGCGCCGTCACGAGATCATCGTTCGTGTACGGGAGCACCGTGAATCCCTCGTCGACCAGAGTGCGGGTCGCTTCGAGGAGCCCTGCCGTGTCCGGGAGCAGCGTCTTCGGATCGCCGATCACCTCCAGCTTCACCCAGTCGGTCAGGCCCGACGCGCGCCCGAGGCGGGCATAGCGCACGGCCTCCTCGGCCGTGTAGCACCCGGCCGTGTTGGGGAGCACGAAGAACTCCTCGGGGTCGAGCCAGTGGAGGATGCTCTCCTGCTTGGACGCATCGAGGTCCACCCGCCGTACGGCCACGGTCACCATCTCGGCGCCGGAGGCGCGGATCGCCTGCACCATCTGCTCGTTGTCCCTGTACTTCCCCGTCCCCACGATGAGTCGGGAGCGAAACGTCCGGTCGCCGATCCTGAGCGGCTCGTCGCGCACGTCGGCGTCCACCGCCTCGGCGGTCGTGCTCATGCCCTTAGCCTCCACCTACGAAGTTCACCAGCTCCACTTGATCGCCGGGCTCCAGCCTCACCCTGGAAAGCTCTCCGCGGCGCAGGATCTCGCGGTTCAGCTCGACGACGACGAGGCGCGCATCGAGCGAGAGCTCCGCCAACAGCTCGGAGACGGTCTGTCCCGTCCGCGCCATGCGCGGCTCGCCGTTCACCAGGATCTCCATGGGATCCGACGTTTCCTTGGGGTCCGACCGCCGCGCAGTCATTCGACCTCCGGGTTCGCGGCCTGAACCGGCCTCTCTTTCCAGGCGCGTATCAGCCGGCCGGCGGCCTCGCGCGGCTCGCCCGCGTCCCACACCGCCCGCACCACCGCCAGGCCGGCGGCTCCGGCGCGCCGCACCTCCGGCGCGCGCGCCGCATTCATGCCGCCGATGGCGATCACGGGTAGGCCGACGGCGCAGCACCGCTCCACGATCGCGATCCCGTGGGGTGTCACGCCAGGGTGGGTCCGGCTGGCGAATATCGTACCCAGCACGAGGTAGTTGGCTCCGTCGGCGGCCGCAGAGCGAGCCTCCTCCTCGCCATGCACCGATGCCCCCAGGGCCGGGCCCGTCGGCGACGGACCCCCCTTCCCTGCGCACGTCTCGATGACCTCGCGCGCGGCGGCCACGGGCAGGGCCGTCCGGCCGAGCTGGACGGCCTGCGCCCCCGCGGCCAGAGCAACGTCCAGGCGGTCGTTGACGACGCACCAGCCGCCGGTGCGCTCCGCAGCCGCCGTGAACCGCGACGCCAGCTCGAACAGGCGGGCCCCGGCCGCTTGCCGCAGGCGAAGGTGGAGGGCGAGGTCGGCGCCCCAGGCGTCCAGCAACTCGTCCGCGACCTCGGGGAAGTCCGGGCGCACCGCCTGCTCGTCGCCGACCAGGATGTGGAGCGGAGGGAGGCTCACCGGAACCGGTCACCGCTTCGGGCGCCGCGCCCCCGGACCCAGGCAGCCGCATCCATCCTCGCGCGGCCGGCCGGCTTCACCTGCCCGACCCGAACGACCCCTGATCCCGCCGCCACGAGAAGTCCCTGCCGAGGATCCGCCTCGAGGACGGTGCCGGGCTCGGCGTCCGCGGACGCATCGCGCCTGGCATGCTCTTCCGGGCCGGGCAGGCTCGGAGCGAACAGCTGGATCGTCGCGCCTCGAAGCTCGCTCCACGCCGCCGGCCAGGGATCACAGCCCCGCATCCAGCAGGCGACCTCGTCGGCCGGACGCGTCCAGTCGAGCCGGGCCAGCTCGCGGTTGAGCTTGGGCGCGTAAGTGGCCCGTTCGTGATCCTGCTCCCGCTCTTCCAACCCGCCGTCCTGCAGCCGCTCCAGTACCTCACGAAGCGCTTCGGCGCCCAGCACGGACAGGCGGTCCGACAGCTCCCCGGCGGTGGTGGCGGGACCGATGGGCTCGGACAGCTGATGCAGGATCGGGCCGGCATCCATCTCCCGCACCATGCGCATGATCGTGACGCCGCTCTGACCGTATCCCCGGATGATCGCCCAGTTGATCGGCGCCGCGCCGCGCAGCTCGGGCAGCAGGGAAGCATGGACGTTGATCGAGCCTCCCGGCGGCAACGCGAGCACCTCGTCCAGCAGCAACTGGCCGTAGGCCGCCACGATGGAAAGCTCCGGTCGGAGCCTCGCGACGGCGTCCATGAACTCGCTGCCACGCGCCCTCTCCGGCTGCAGGACCGGCACGTCCAGTCCGGCTGCCGCGCGCTTCACCGCGCACTCGCGCAGCTGGCGACCCCGGCCGGCCGGACGATCCGGCTGCGTGACCACGCCGACCAGCTCGTGGTGCCCCGCGACGACCTCGAGCGAGGGAAGAGCGAACTCGGGAGAGCCCCAGAAGAGGATGCGCACGGTTCCGATCCGTCGTTTGCCGCCGCGGGGTCGATCGACCGTCTGCGGCAGGTATGCTCAGGCGTTCTGGCGAGGGGCGTTCACATGGCCCGGGCGGCCGACGTGTCGCTCTCCCTCTTCGACCACTTGTTCAGCAGCATCTTTCGCTTCAGGGGGCTCACGCGATCGATGAACAGGACACCGGCCAGGTGATCCAGCTCGTGTTGGAGGCAGCGGCCGAGCAGGCCCTCCGCCTCGAGCCGCACCTCATGCCCGTCCCGGTCGAGGCCCTCGACGACCACGCGCTCGGCCCGCGGAACGATCTCCCTCAGATCCGGGATGCTCAGGCAGCCCTCCTCCTCCTTCACCTGACCGTTCGTCTCGACGAGGCGCGGGTTCACCAGCGCTCCCGGCGCGACCTCCGGCTCCCGCACATCGTAGACGAAGACGCTCAGCGGAACGCCTATCTGCGGGGCCGCGAGGCCGATGCCGTCCGCGTCGTACATCGTGTCCAGCAGGTCATCGATGAGCGCCTGCACCTCCTCGTCCACGTCCTCCACGGGCCGGGCGACCTCGCGCAGGACGGGATCGCCGAGCAGGCGAATGCGGCGAACGCTCAAGAGGCCTCCGAGCCTTCCAGAACGCGCGCGACCTTGCTCCGCTCGATCTCGAGCCGCGTGTCGTTGGCCGTCTTGATCGTGAGCCGGTCGCCCTCCTCGTGGATGATCTTCCCGACGATCCCGCCGATCGTCACCACCTCATCGCCTCGCCGCAGTCTGGCCACCAGCTCCTGGTGCGCCTTCTGCTGCTGCCGCTGGGGCCGGATGAGAAGGAAGTAGAGAATGGCGAAGAACGCCGCGAGCATGAACAGCGTGCCCATGGGGTTCGCGCCGCCCTCGGGGCTAGCCATCATCAGCAGGTTTGCGATCACCTTGTTTCTCCCGTGCTCCGGGGTGGTCCGCTCCTCCGCAGGGCAGACCGGGTATGCCCGGCCGTCCATACACCGAACGGTCGGGCGCGAGCCTTGCCCCCTGCCTCGACCGTCCCGAATCGCACGGCGAGGAATCCGAATGGTACGGCGGGAGGAGCCCGAACGGTACCGTGAGACCGCGGTTCGCCTCAGATCCCTCCGCTCCGGTAGGTGGCGAGCCAGCGCGCGGCCCACGGCTCGAACTCGCCCCGCAGGATCGCCTGCCTGGCGAGGTCGGTGAGTGACACGAGAAAGCGCACGTTGTGGAGGGAGAGCAGCCGCAGCCCGAGCAGTTCATCGCACACGAAGAGGTGGCGGAGATAGGCCCTCGAGTAGCGGGTGCAGCACGCGCAGTCGCAGGCGGGGTCGAGCGGCCCCGTGTCGTCGGCGAAGCGGGCCACCTTCACGTTGACCCTGCCGAGCGACGTGAAGGCGGTGCCGTTCCTTCCGTTTCGGGTGGGCGCCACGCAGTCGAAGAGGTCCACGCCCCTCCGCACGGCCTCGATGACGTCCTCGGGGTATCCGACGCCCATCAGGTAGCGGGGAAGCCCGGCCGGCATGGTCGGCTCGCACGCCTCGAGGATCTCGAGCATCACCTCCTTCGGCTCTCCGACCGAGAGGCCGCCGATCGCCAGACCGGCCCAGTCGCCCAGCGCCAGCGTGCGCTCGAGCGACTCCCGCCGCAGGTCGGGAAACGCCGCGCCCTGGAAGATCGGTAACAGGATCCCCGGGTCCCTGCCCTCCTCGATGAGCCGGGCGTGATGCCCACGGCACCGCTCCAGCCAGAGGAGCGTCCGCTCCGCTGCCGCCCGCGCCACATCCCGAGCGGCCCCGCCCGGAGGACACTCGTCGAAGGCCATGAGGATGTCGGAGCCGAGCGCCGTCTGAATCTCCATCGAGCGCTCGGGGGTGATCCGGTGCCGGGAGCCGTCGATGTGGCTCTGAAACGTCACGCCGCCATCGTCGATCTCGTTGATGCGGGCGAGCGAGAAGACCTGAAAGCCGCCCGAGTCCGTGAGGATCGGGCGCGTCCAGCCCATGAAGCCATGCAGCCCGCCCGCCTTCTCGACGACCTCCGTTCCCGGCCTCAGGTACAGGTGGTACGCGTTGGCGAGCAGCATCTGGACGCCCGACGCCACCCGCTCCTCGGGCGCCAGCGACTTCACGGTCCCGAGCGTGCCCACCGGCATGAAGCACGGCGTGTCCACGGTGCCGCGGCTCAGCGGAAACCGCCCCGCCCGGGCCGCCCGGTCGGACGCCTCGATTCGGAAGGCTTCGGGCGGGTCCGTGCCGCGCGTGGTCATCAGGTCACCAGCATGGCGTCGCCGTAGGAGTAGAAGCGGTACCGCCGGGCCACCGCGTGGCGGTAGGCCTCCATGACGCGGGCCCGGCCGGCGAACGCTGCGACCAGCATGAGAAGGGTCGAGCGGGGGAGGTGGAAGTTGGTGACGAGACGGTCCACGGCCCGGAAGCGGAAGGGGGGATGGATGAACAGGTCGGTGTAGCCTCCCCCCGCCTCGAACATCCCGTCCTCGCCGATCGTGCTCTCCAGCACCCGCACGACCGTCGTGCCGACAGCCACCACGCGGCCGCCCGCCGCGCGCGCCTCGTTCAGCGCGGCGGCCGACGCTTGGCTCACCTCGTAGCGCTCGGCCTCGAGCCGGTGTTCCTCCAGGCGCGGCGTCTCGACCGGCCGGAAGGTCCCGGGACCCACGTGCAGGGTGATCGGCACGAGCCGGACGCCGGCCCGGCGCAGCGTCTGCAGCATCGCCTCCGTCAGGTGGAGTCCGGCGGTCGGCGCCGCAACGCTCCCTGGCCGGGAGGCATACACCGTCTGGTAGCGCTCCCGGTCGGCCGTCGTGCTGTCGCGCCGGATGTACGGGGGCAGCGGCACGCGGCCGTGCCGCTCGATCGCGGCCCACGGATCCTCATCCGTCTCCAGGCACACCGTGCGGCCGCCCTCTCGCGAGGCCTCGACGCGCACGGCGAGGCCCTCCGCGACCTCGACGACCCGCCCGGGCTTCAGCTTCGCGCCCGGTCGAACGAGGGCCTCCCAGCGATACGCCGCCGGATCGATCGGACGCACGAGTAGAACCTCGGCCGCCGCGCCGGTCGGCTTACGGCCCACCAGCCGGGCGGGGAAGACGCGCGAATCGTTGATGACCAGGGCATCGCCGGGATCCAGGTATGCGGGAAGGTCGCGGAAGCTGCGATCCTCGAGGGGGGACGGTGCCCCGTTCTCGCGCCGCACGACGAGCAGCCGGCTCGCATCGCGCTCCGGCAGCGGGTGCTCCGCGATCAGGTGCCGGGGCAGGTCGTAGGCGTACGCCTCCGTGTCGGCGTCACTCGAACAGGCCGGCCTGGTCATCTTCCCGTCCTGCCGGCAGCCGGTAGCCGAAGCGCTCGTAGGCCCTCCGGGTCGCCACCCGTCCCCGAGGCGAGCGCTGCAGGTAGCCGTTCTGGATGAGATACGGCTCGTACACCTCCTCCAGCGTGCCGGCGTCCTCGCCGACGGCCACCGCCAGCGAGTTCAGCCCGACGGGACCGCCATCGAAGCTCTCGATGATCAGCCTCAGGATGCGCGCGTCCATCCTGTCCAGGCCGTACTCGTCCACGTTGAGCATCTCGAGCCCCGCCGCCGCCATCTCCTCGTCGATCCGGCCATCGCCCTTCACCTGCGCGTAGTCGCGCACCCGCTTGAGCAGGCGGTTGGCGATCCGGGGCGTCCCCCTCGAGCGGCGGGCGATCTCCCTCGCCCCGGTCGGGGTGATCGGTACGTCGAGGATGCCTGCGGAGCGGCGCACGATCTCATCCAGCTCCTCCTCGGGATAAAAGCCGAGCCGCTCGACGACACCGAACCGCGCTCTGAGCGGCGCCGTGAGGAGGCCGAAGCGCGTGGTGGCTCCGACGAGCGTGAAGCGCTCGATCCGCATCGACATCGTCTGGGCACGCGGCCCTTCGCCGAGACGGATCTCGATGCGGTAGTCCTCCATCGCCGGGTAGAGAAACTCCTCGATCGCCGGCCTGAGGCGGTGGATCTCGTCGATGAACAGGATGTCCCGCGGCTCCAGGTTCGTGAGGTAGGCGGCCAGATCACCCGGCTTCTCGAGCACGGGCCCGGAGGTGAGCTTGATGTTCACCCCCAGCTCTCGGGCCAGGAGAAGCGCCAGGGTCGTCTTGCCCAGCCCGGGCGGACCGAAGAACAGCGTGTGGTCCAGTGCCTCGCCCCGGCCCAGGGCGGCCTGCACGTAGATTTCCAGGCTCTCCTTGACCTTCTGCTGCCCCACGAACTCCCGCAGGCTCGATGGGCGCAGCGACTGCTCCAGGCCGGCTTCCCCCTCCAGCGGGCGCGGCGTCGTGATCTCGGTTCGTTCAGACATGTCGCAGCGCGGCTCGCACGATGGCCTCCGTCCCCGCCTCTTCGTCCACCTCGCGCCGCGCCCGTGCGACCGCCGCCTCGGCCTCCGTCTGGCCGTAGCCCAGCGCCCGCAGCGCCTCGACGGCCGATGCTCCGGCCGTGAGCGGCGCCACCTCCTCCACCGCCAGGTCGTCCAGCCTGTCCTTGAGCTCCAGCGCGATCCGCTCGGCCGTCTTCCGTCCGACGCCGCTCACCGTCTGCAGCACCTCGTGATCCCGGTTCCGGATCGCCAGCACGATGCGATCCCCCGGAAGGTGGCCCAGGAGCGCCAGCGCGAGGCGGGGTCCGACGCCGGTCGCGTTGAGCAGGCGAAGGAAGAGGGTGCGGTCGCGCGAAGAGCCGAAGCCGAAGAGCTCCAGCGAGTCGTCACGCGACAGGAGGGCACAGTGCAGCTCCACTTCCTGGCCGACGTCGGGAAGTCGGTCCAGCAGGGTCGCCGGCACGAGCAGCTCGTACGACACGCCGCCGGAGGTCAGCACCTCGACCCCGTCGGGCGCCTTGTGGAGGAGGCGGCCCACGACGCGACGGATCATCGGCCCACGACGCGACGGATCATCGGCCCGCCGCGGCCCGCGGCTCGCCCTTCACCCGGGCCCGGCCGCCCAGCAGATGACAGAGAGCCGCCGCGCAGCCGTCCGCCGCGTCGGCCGGCTCGGGAGGTGTCGCAAGGCGGAGGTGCTTGCCGACCATGAAGGCCACCTGCTCCTTCGTGGCGCCGCCCGTGCCCACCACGGCCTTCTTGATCTCGGCCGGCGGGTACTCGAAGACCGGGAGGTCGCGCTGCGCCGCCGTCAGAACGGCGACGCCCCGGGCGTGGGCGAGGACCACCATGCTTCGGACGTTCTGCCCGTAGAACACGCCCTCCACGACCACGCAGCTGGGGTCGGTCCGCTCGATGACCTCGGCCAGGCCCTCCTGGATCTCCCGCAGCCGCTCGGGTAGGGATGCGGCGGCCGGCGGCCGGATCACCCCGCACTCGACGAGCCGGAGCTTCCCCTCCGCCGAATCTACGAGGCCGTATCCCGTCCCCCGCGTACCGGGATCGATTCCTAGAACCCTCATCGCTGCGCAAGATAACGTTGTGCTGCGCTCGGCGGATGGGAGAAGGCCGCTCAGGTGGCCGGAGGCGGGGCGGGGGCGCGCCGCCGAGCGTCAGGAGGCGACGGCCGCCAGGGCCTCCTCGTCCACGTCCATGTTCGAGTAGACCCGCTGCACATCGTCGTGCTCCTCCAGCGCCCCGAGCAGCCCGATCAGCCTCTCGGCATCCCGTCCCTCCACCCGGACGTCCGACTTGGCGACCATGCCCAGCTCGGCCTCGCGGATCTCGATGCCGGCCTCTCGGAGTCCCTCCTGCACGGCGTGGAAGTCGGCAGGCTGGCACGTGATGACGAAGACATCCTCCTCACGCCGCATGTCGGCCGCGCCCGCCAGCATGGCGGCCTCGAGCAGCGCCTCCTCGTCGTAGCGCGCCGCGTCGACGTGGATCTGCCCGAGACGGTCGAACATCCACGCCACCGAGCCGCTCTGGCCAAGATTGCCGCCCCGCTTGTCGAAGATGTGGCGGATCTCGGCGAC
This sequence comes from Gemmatimonadota bacterium, assembly GCA_020351855.1. Taxonomy (GTDB): domain Bacteria; phylum Gemmatimonadota; class Gemmatimonadetes; order Palauibacterales; family Palauibacteraceae. The sequence continues at coordinate 2,105,652 of CP070670.1, read as the reverse complement.
GGTCCGATTTTGATTGTCGGTGAGGCACTCGAGGAAGAGGGCGGCGCCGCCCGGGCCGTACCCCTCGTAGGTGCATTCCTCGAAGCTCGTACCGGGCAGCGCACCGGTGCCGCGCTTGATCGCCCGGTCGATGTTCTCGTTGGGCATGTTCTCGGCCTTCGCGTTGTCGATGGCCGTGCGCAGGCGCGGGTTGAACCCCGGATCGCCTCCGGCCTGGCGGGCGGCGACGGTGATCTCCCGCGCCAGCTTCGAGAACATCTTGCCCCGCGCCTGGTCGTTCCTCGCCTTCTGGCGCTTGATCTGGGCCCACTTGCTGTGGCCTGCCATGGGTCCGCTAGCGCGCGGCGGCAGCCGCCTCGCGCTCCTCCTTCGCCTCCGCGATCACCTTCTCCGCCACGTGGGGAGGCACCGGCTCGTAGCTGTGCAGCTTCCGGGTATGGGTGCCCTTCCCCTGCGTGAGAGAGCGAACCGCCGCGGCGTACTTGTGCAGCTCCGCCAGCGGGACCCGGGCCCGCACGACCTGCCAGCGGCCCTTGGACTCCATCCCGAGGATCCGGCCCCGCCGCTGGTTGAGGTCTCCGATGACCTCGCCCATGTACTCCTCCGGGGTGCGCACCTCGAGCTCCATGATCGGCTCGAGAAGCACCGGCCCGGCACTCTGGGCCACGTTCTTGAAGGCGATGGAGCCGGCCACCTTGAACGCCTGCTCGGAGCTGTCCACGGAGTGGTAGGAGCCGTCGTAGCACTCCACCCCGAAGTCGACCATGGGATACCCGGCCAGCACGCCGCGCGCGGACGCCTCCTGCACGCCCTTGTCCACGGCGGGCACGAACTTGGCCGGGATGACGCCGCCCTTGATGCGGTCCTCGAAGACGTAGCCCTCACCCCGCTCCAGCGGCTTGAGCCGGATCCAGCAATCCCCGAACTGGCCCCGGCCGCCCGTCTGCTTCTTGTGCCGCCCCTGGCCCTCCGCCACGCTGGTGATCGTCTCGCGGTACGGGATCCGTGGCTCCTCCGTCTCCACCTCCACCTGGTACTTCCGCTTCAGCTTCTCGAAGCAGATGTTCAGGTGCAGCTCCCCGCAGCCCCGTGCGATGGTCTGGCCCAGTTCCGCCTCGTAGCCCGAGCGGAAGGTCGGATCCTCCTCATGCAGCTTGTTGAGGCCGTTGGCCAGCTTGTCCTCGTCACCCCGGTGCTTGGGCGCCACGGCGATCGAGATGTCGGTCGGCGGCCACTCGATCGCCTCCAGCTGCAGCCGTCGGCCGTCCGCGCACAGGGTGTCCCCGGTGTGCGTATCCTTGAGCTTCGCCACGACCCCGATGTCCCCGGCGTGGAGCCGGGCGGTCTCCACCCGTTGCGAGCCGGCCGGCGCGGCCAGATGGGAGATCCGTTCCGGCGTCGTGTGGGCGGGGTTGTAGACGGTCGCCCCGTTGTCCACCGTGCCGGTGAACACCCGGAAGTAGGAGAGCTCTCCGACGTGCGGCTCCGAGGTCGTCTTGAACACGACCGCCGTGAACGGCTCGTCGTCCGTGCCCGCCAGCTCCGCCTTGTCCCCCCGGCGGCCCCTGGCCGTGAACGGCCCCGCCTGGGCCGGCGACGGAAGGAGCTCGACCAGCTTGTTCATCACCGCGCGCACGCCCCAGCCGGTGTCGCCCGATCCGCAGAAGACGGGAAACAGCTCGCCGCGCCGCATGGCTGCCGCCAGGACCTCGAGCACCCGCTCGCGGTCCAGCTCCTCTCCCTCCAGGTAGGCCTCCAGCAGCTCGTCGTCGGCGGCCGCGATCGTCTCGATCAGATCCTCGCGGTACCGATCGACGGTCGACTGCAGTTCCTCCGGGATGTCCGCCACATCGTACTCGCCCTTGGTCGCCCCGGCCTTGTACATATGGGCGCGCCCCGAGAACAGGTTGACGATCCCCTTGAACTCCTCTCCGGACCCGATCGGCACTTCCACCGGGATCGCCGCGCCGGACAGCCCCTCCTTGACCTGCTCGAAGGTGTCCTCGAAGGAGGCGGTCTCGCGACCCATCATCGAGACGAAGATCACGCGCGGTATGCCGCGCGCCTCGCAGGCCTCCCACGCCTTCTCCGTGCCGATCTCCACGCCGTCCTGGGCGCTCACGACCACGAGCGCGCCGTCCGCGACACGCACGGCAGCCACGACCTCGCCGAAGAAGTCCGTGAATCCGGGCGTGTCGATGAGGTTCAGCTTGGCGCCCTTCCAGGGTACCGGCGCCACGGCCAGGTTGATCGACATCCCGTGCTCGGTCTCCTCCGGCGTGAAGTCCGTCAGCGCGTTGCCGCGCTCGACGGACCCCCGGCGGTGGGTCGCGCCGCCGATGTAGGCCATCGCGTCGACGAGGGTCGTCTTGCCGGACCCGCCGTGTCCGACGACGACGACGTTCCGGATCTGAGAGGTTTCATACTCGGGGGCGGACGGCGCCATCTATTCCTCCTTCGGCTCGTCGGAGTGCGTTTGAAGATTCCGGGGGACGGCATTCTAGGCGCGAGCGAAGGGGGTGGAAAGAGGGCGCGTCCCGCTCGCTGGCCAACCGGCTGCACGGTGCGAAAGCCCTCGGGATCAGCCCGCCCCCCGGTATCGGCGGCTCATGTCGTCGAGGAACTCCCTCTCCTTGGGCGTCAGGGCCTCGATACCCTGCTCGCGAATCTTGTCGAGGATTCGGTCGACCTCGTCCAGGCTGTCCCGCTCCCGCCGGCCGCGACGCCCGGAGACGCGCGGCGGCGGCTCCGCCTTGCCGCCCGGGGCCGGCTTGAGCCCTCGACGACGCCACCGCTTCCGGAGGCCGCTCGCGCGGGCAGCGATCCGATCCCCGTGCTTCAGGTAGACGTAGCCGGTCACCAGCCCCCCCAGGTGGGTCCAGTGGGCCACGCCGTCCCCCGGTCCACTCAGACTCGCGTACAGGGAGAAGAGCGCCATGAAGCCCACGAAGTACTTCGCCTTCACGGGGAGGAGGAACCACAGGTAGATCGGCGCGTCGGGCCACCGCAGGGCGAAGGCGAGAAGCAGGCCGAACACGGCGCCCGAGGCGCCGATCACCGTCGGCGTGCCGATGATCCGGACGAGGAGGAGCGAGAACAGGGCGCCCCCCAGGCCCGCCACGAGATAGAATCGGATGAACTCGCGCCCGCCCCAGGACCGCTCCAGCGGCGGGCCGAAGAAGAAGAGGACCAGCATGTTCGCGAACAGGTGGAAGAAGCTGCCGTGCAGGAACATGTAGGTCAGGGGCGACCACGGGTGGACGAGCAGCCGCGCCGTCGAGAACCCCAGCACGTCCACGGCCCACCCGAACGGAATCAGGCCCAGGAGGTTCACGAGAACGAATAGGGCCGTGTTCGCCAGCAGGAGGCGCTTCACCCATGGCGGCACGGCCTGCCCGAAGGCACCGCCGCCGGCGCCCATGCGGAATCCGCCACCCCCGCCCCTCTCCCAGGCGCTCAACGGGCCTCCATGCCGGCCCGCGCGATGCGCTCGCACAACTCCGGAAAGGTGATGCCGATGGCCGCTGCCGCCTTGGGCAGCAGGCTCGTCGAGGTCATGCCGGGAAGGCTGTTCGTCTCCAGGCAGTAAAAGATGCCGTCCTCCTCTCCCCTCACGAAGTCGACGCGGCCGAAGGAGCCCTGCCGAAGCACGCGGTGGGCCTGGAGAGCCAGGTGCGCCAGCTCCTCGGCCTCCCCTGCGTCGAGGCGGGCGGGCACCTCGTAGCTCGTCATCCCGGGGGTGTACTTGCACTCGTAGTCGTAGATCTCGTGGCTCGGCTTGATCTCCAGGACGGGTAGGGCCGCGTCCAGCAGGACGCCCACCGTCAGCTCACGGCCCCGCACGAAGCCCTCGACCAGGACGTCCGCGTCGTAGAGCGCGGCCCGCCGGATCGCCTCCGGGAGATCGGCCGCGTCGCGGACGACGCTGAGCCCGATCGTCGATCCGCCACCGGACGGCTTCACCACCACCGGCAGGCCGAGCACGTCCAGGATCTCCTCCGGCGTGCTGTCCCTCCGAGTCCAGGGCGCCGTGGGCACGCCGACCGCGACGAACAGCTCCTTGGAGAGGCGCTTGTCCATGGCGAGTGCCGAGCCCAGGGCGCCGGTGCCGGTGTACGGGACGCGCGCCAGGTCGAGGACGGCCTGCAGCCTGCCATCCTCCGCCGGCCTCCCGTGCAGGGCGAGGAAGACGACATCGGCCTCGCGCACCACGTCCGAACCCGCGATCGAGAAGAGCACGGACTCGTCGTACGTCATGCGCAGCGCGGCGAGGTCCGGCGGATCGGCACCCACGGCGGCCGGGAAAAGGGCGTCCTCCCGGTCGGCGGGCACGAAGCCCGTCGCCGCGTCCACCGTATGGACGGTGTGCCCTCGCGACCGGAGCGCCCGCAGCACTTCCCGGCCGGAGGCCAGGGAGACCTGGCGCTCCTCGCTCGTTCCTCCCGTGAAGAGGGCGATCCTCACGCGCGCCCCTCCGCCTCGCCCCGCTCCCTCATCACCGGCCGCTACGGGATCAGGTGGTGGATGACGTCGTAGCGGGTCAGGATGCCGCACACCGACCCGTTCCGGGTGACCAGCAGGGCGGGCGTGCGCCGCGTGAGCCGGCCCGTGATCTCCGACAGGTCGGCCTCCGTGTCGACGACCGGAAACGGGTCGTCCGCCACCTCGCGAACCTGGTTGGCCAGCCGGGCCGGATCCTCCATCACCGCGGACAGCAGAGCGGACTCGGTGACCGACCCCACCGGCCGGCCCTCCTCGAGCACCGGGAGCTGGGAGACGTTGTGCGCCTCGATCAGGTCGAGCGCCTCTCGGACCGACGCGCCGGGCGCGACGGAGACGAGCGGCGGGGCCTCGAGCTTCGAATCCAGCAGGTAGCCTGCCGTCACGCGCTCGGGGCGGAACATCCGGTTTTCCCTCATCCACTCGTCGTTGTAGACCTTGGACAGGTAGCGCTCCCCCGTGTCGCACAGGATGCAGACGACGAGCGCCTCGGGGTCATCCACCTCCCGCGCCACATCCACGGCGACTCTCACGACCAATCCGGTGGAGCCGCCGACGAAGATCCCCTCCTCGCGGGTGATGCGGCGCGCCATGTGAAACGCGTCCCGGTCGCACACCTGGCGGAACTCATCGACGAGCCCGAAGTCCAGCGTGCTCGGAATCTTGTCGTTTCCGATTCCCTCGACCTTGTAGGGCGAACCGGGCTCCACCGTCCCGGTGCGGTGGTAGGTCGTGAAGATGGAGCCGATCGGATCGCCCGCGATGATGCGGATCTCGGGATTCCGCTCCTTCAGATAGCGCGCCGCCCCCGTGATCGTCCCGCCCGTGCCGGGCGAGGCGACGAAGTGTGTGATCCGGCCCTCCGTCTGCTCCCACACCTCGGGGCCGGTCGACTCGTAGTGGGCCTGCGGGTTCACGGGGTTGTAGAACTGGTCGGCGAGGACCGCGTTCGGTCGCTCCTGCGCGATGCGCTTCGCCAGGTTGTTGTAGTAGTCCGGGTGATCGGGCGGCACGGCGGATGGGGTGACGATCACCTCCGCCCCGAACGCCTTCAGCAGGCGGACCTTCTCGATGCTCATCTTGTCGGGAATCGTGAACACGCAGCGATAGCCCTTCACCGCCGCGGCGATCGCCAGCGCCACCCCGGTGTTGCCCGACGTGCCCTCCACGATGGTGCCGCCCGGCCGGAGCTCGCCCGACCGCTCCGCCGCCTCGATGATCGCCAGGCCGATGCGGTCCTTCACCGATCCGCCGGGATTGAACATCTCCGCCTTCCCGTAGACCGGCGTGCGCACGCCGTCCACGACCCGCCTGAGGCGGATCAGCGGGGTATCGCAAGCGGTCTGCAGGACGTCGTCGTAGGGCTTCAGGTGGTTCCTCACGGCGCGTCGCTCCTTTCGGGCAACGGGTAGCGGACCGGCAGCGTCGCCCACACGGACACGGGGCGCTCTCCCTGTCGGGCCGGCTTGTAGCGCAGCTGTCGGGCGCCGGCCAGGGCGGCGGAGTCCAGGCTTCGGTGACCGCTCGTCTTCGCGACGAGCACGGAGTCGACCGCGCCGGCAGCGGAGATTCGCAGGCGCAGCACCGTCTCTCCGCCGATCCCGTCGACCCAGGCGTCCTCCGGGTACGCGAACGGCAGCCGCTCGTTCAGCAGCATCGGCATGTGGAACGCGGGCCCCTGCTCGCCGACCGCCAGACCCCCGAGCATGGGCCGCATCGTCTCGCTGCAGCCGGCTGCCGCCAGCGAGGCGAGCGCACAGAGTCCGGCCACCGGAAGCCCCCTCCCCCGGCCGCCCCTCGCGGCCCGGCCGTTCACTCCGCCACCCCTCCCGAGCCGTCCGCCTCGCCGCCGGCGAGCCGTTTGAGCTCAGCCAACGCCACGAGCGCCTCGATCGGCGTCAGACGCTCCGGCTCGATGGCCGACAGGCGCTCCCGCAGGGCCGGATCCGCGGGCAGCTGCGCCTCCGCAGCGTCCGGCCCGGCAAACAGCGAGTACTGATCGCGATCCAGGAGCCCCGCGAGGCGGCTCCCGGCGCCGCTCGGCCCCCCCTCCAGCTGGTGCAGCACCACGGTGGCCCGCTCGATCACCTCCCGGGGCAGGCCGGCCAGCCGGGCCACGTGCACCCCGTAGGAGCGGTCGCTCCCGCCGCGCTCCAGCCTCCGGAGGAAAACGATCTCGTGGCCGCGCTCTCGCACCGCGACGTTCGCCGCCATGACGCCCGGGGCGAGGTCCGCCAGCTCGACGAGCTCGTGGTAGTGCGTGGCGAAGACGGTCCGCGCGCCGATCCGGTCGTGAATGTAGGCGGTGACCGCCCAGGCGATCGAGACCCCATCGTAGGTGGACGTGCCCCGCCCGATCTCGTCCAGCAGGATGAGGCTGCGGTCGGTTGCCGCATTGAGGATCGTCGCGGTCTCGGTCATCTCGACCATGAAGGTGCTCTGGCCGCGGGCCAGGCTGTCCGAGGCCCCGACCCGCGTGAAGATGCGATCGCAGAGCCCGATCCGCGCCCGCTCGGCGGGCACGAAGGAGCCGACCTGGGCGAGCAGGGCGATGAGGCCCACCTGCCGGAGCACCGTCGACTTGCCGGCCATGTTCGGGCCCGTCAGCACCATCACGAATCCCTCGCGATCCAGCACCACATCGTTGGGAATGAAGTCCTCGCGGGGCATCATCGTCTCGACTACCGGATGCCGGCCGCTCCGGATCTCCAGACCGAACCCATCGACGACCTCGGGCCGGTGGTAGCCGTTCCGCTCGGCCACGTGGGCCAGCGCGGCCAGCACGTCCAGCTCCGCGACGCGGCGCGCCGCCTCCTGAATCCGCGGAACCTGCTCGGAGACCTCCTGCCGCACCTCGCGATAGAGCCTCGCCTCCAGCTCCTCGATCCGTGTCTGCGCGTCGAGGACCCTCTCCTCCCACTCCTTCAGCTCGGGCGTCACGAAGCGCTCGGACCCGGTGAGCGTCTGTCTTCGCTGGTAGTCTTCAGGAACCCGCTCCAGGTTCGGCCGGGTCACCTCCAGGTAGTAACCGAACACCTTGTTGTGACCGACCTTCAGGCTCTGGATCCCGGTGCGCCGCCGCTCCCTCTCCTGCATGGACGCGATCCAGTCCACCGCGCCGGCCCTGAGCTCCCGCAGCTCGTCGAGCTCGCTCGAGAACCCGGCTCGGATCACGCCTCCGTCGCCGAGCGATGCCGGCGCGTCCGTAGCGATCGCACGGTCGACGAGCTCCCGGATTTCCTCCAGCGTGTCCAGGGCCCCACCCAGCTCTCCGATCCGTCCGCCCCGGCCCGCCGCCAGCTCCCCGAGGTGAGGCAGCTCTCCCAGCGAGCGACCGAGACCCAGAAGCTCCCTTGGCACCGCCCGCGCCGCCGCGATGCGGGTCGCGGATCGCTCGAGGTCCCGAATCCGCCCGAGCCGCTCCCGAAGCGAATCGCGGCAGGTCCGGTCTCTCACCAGGTCGGATACGGCATCCTGCCGGTCCGAGATACGGGCCCGGTCGAGCAGCGGATTAAGCAACCAACGGCGGAGCAACCGCGCTCCCATCGCGGTGCGCGTCCGATCGAGGACGTCCAGCAGGGTGGCCCCGCCCTCGGCCCGAAGCGGCTCCACAAGCTCCAGGTTACGGCGCGTCATCTCGTCGAGATGCATCGTGCCTCCGGGTCGCTCGACCCGCGGGACCGCCAGATGGCCGAGGCCTGCCGGGCGCACCTCCTCCAGGTAGGCCACCAGCGCCCCGGCCGCCGCCACCAGGTGACCGTCGGCTCCCGGCGAGAGACCGAAGCCCTCGGTGCTCGCCACGGAGAACCGGCGGCGGAGCGCCTCCTCCCCGAACTCGGGATCGAATCGCCAGGCGTCGCGCCGCGTCAACGTCCAAGCTCCGCCGGGCACGTCCGTCCGGTCTGAGGCCACGAGCACCTCCGCGGGCTCCACGCGGGCCAGCGCATCCGCCAGCTCTTCGAGGCCGCACTCACGAAGATCGAACTCGCCGGTAGAGAGGTCCGCCACCGCGATGCCGAGCGGGCCGTCCCCCGCTACGCAGGCCACGAAGTTGTTCCGTCGGGCATCCAGAAGGCTGTCCTCGATCGCCGTGCCCGGGGTGATGACCGCGACGACCTCGCGCCGCACGAGACCGTCGGCGACTGCCGCGTCCTCGACCTGATCGCACACGGCGACGCTCTTCCCGAGGCTGACGAGCCGCGGGAGGTACTCGTCGATCGCCTTGGCAGGGACTCCGGCCAGCGGCACATCGGCGCTCGCACCGCTGTTCCGGCTCGTCAGCGTGATCCCGAGCAGACGGCTTCCCTCCTCGGCATCCTCGAAGAACATCTCGTAGAAATCGCCGACCCTGAAGAACAGGATCGACTCGGGATGCCGCGCCTTGATATCCAGGTACTGGCGAATGAGGGGGGTATGGGTGCCGTGCGGCGAGCCTTGGAGGGACACGGGCCGTCTCCCTGCCGTCTAGCCGGAGGACGGCGAGGCGAGGACAACGACCGCCTCGAAACCGTGGCGACGGACGCGCTCCGCAAACATCGCGGCGGACGGCAGGTGGACGAATCGGCCGGCCCGCACGCGGCGCAGCCCGTCGCCTTCACCCGTCACCACGTAGGCCCGGAACCCCGCCTCTTCCAGCCGCCTCCGGGTCGTCTCGGCGCCGGAAGCCGCGCCGAACGCCCCGACCTGAACGGCAAAGAACGATCCGCTCCCGTCGCAGGCGGCCACCGCCTCGCCCACGGCGGGCCTCGTCGCGGGGTCGCGCGACTCGGCGCGCCGCCAGGCGGCGCAGGCCTCGTCCAGCTCGCCGAGCGCCTCGTGCGCATGGCCGGTCCAGAGCCAGGACTCCGCGGCGCGCGGATCGTCCGGATGACTGGCGCGCAGACGTTCCAGGTCTGCCAGCACCCTTTCGGGCTCGCCGCGCAGGAGCCGCAGCTGGGCGAGCCGAAGCCAGGCCTCGGGAGCGTGCGCGGCCTCCCCCTCGATCGCCACCCAGACGTAGTCTGCCTCGGCCGAGTCGGGATCGGACGCCAGACGGGCTCGCAGGAGGCGGGCCCGCGTGAGCGTCTCGCCGCCCGAGGCTCCCGGCGAGCCATACCACGCGCGCAGGGCGCGCCGGGCCTCCTCCGTGCGCCCCGAGTCCGCCAGCGCCTCGGCGCGCGCCAGCGCCTCGGCGCCGCCCGTCTCCGTCGTCTGCCCGCCCGCCTCGGCAGCCGTCAGCCCGGCCAGCAGCGTCAGCGCGGCGAACGCCATCGCGGGCCCACTCCGGCCGGTCACGCCGCGCGCTCCCCGAGCCGCAGCGAGAGGAGGAGCTCCTCGAGCACCGCGCGATCCCCGACGCCCGACTTGCACCGCCAATCGGCGTCCCGCATCAGCTGCAGCGCCCGATCCAGCTCGTCGGAGCTCCAGGCCCTGGCCTGACGCTCGTAGACCCGCGCCTTCCAGCGCAGGTACGACTTGCCAGCCTCTCCCAAGGAGCGTCCGAGCAGACCCGCTCCGCCCTCCAGCGCGATGCCCAGGCACAGGTGCTGGTCGATCATCGCCGCCAGGAGCCCGACGGCACTCTCGCGGCTGTCCGATAGGAGGGTCGGGAGGGAGGCGAGGGCGACGTCGTATCGGCGGGCGGCCACGTCGTCCAGCCACTCCCAGCGGTTCACCGGGCGCACGTTCGGAACCAGGCGGCGAACCGCCTCCAGGGTGACGCGGCCATCCTCCGCGGCGTGGGACAGCTTCTCGAGCTCGCTCTCGAGCAGACCCAGCTGTGGTCCGATCGCGTCGGCCACGGCCTGGGCCGCACGCTCGGACAGCTCGTAGCCGTGGCGCGCCCTCGCCTGCTCCATCAGCCAGCCGGGCAAGGCCTGTTCGCGGGGCACGCGCCACTCGAAGCTGCGGCAGCGCCCGGCGATGCGCTTCAGCGTCTTCCCGGCCTTCCCCGAAGCGGGCCCCGCCGTGATCACGAACGTCAGCTGGGCGGGGAGCGACGCAAGAACGGATTCCACTACCTTGGCGGCAGCGGTCCCGAGCTCCTGGGCTTCGGTCAGCAGTACGACTCGGCGATCGCCCATCATCGGGGGCGTGTGCAGGGCGGAGGCGAGCGTGTCGGGATCCACATCGTCGGCGCGAAACCGGTCCAGGTTGAACTCCCTCGTCGAAGGCTCGAGGGCGCGGTCGAGGATCGCGCGCGCCGCCGCATCGCGCTGCTGGGGGGCGTCGCCGAACAAGAAGAAAGCGCCGTCCACATCGCCGTGGCTCAGCGCCCGCTGCAGTTCCCTATCCGGAGCCAGCGCCATCGGTACGCCGGGGGGAAGGGCCGACTAGCGCGACGGATCGCTCTCCGGTACCGCGAGTCCCGTCTGCACGACGGAGGCTCCGAAGAGCTCCCCGGACCGCGACCACGGATCCCACGGCGTGACCTGGGGGCCTCGCAGGGTGGTGCCCTCGTAGAACACGGGCGTCACGAACGGGCCCCGACTGAACAGCGAGGGGACCTCCTCCGCGGCCGGCGGGGCAACGGGTGGCGGCGCCGTGACGGCAACCGGCGCGAGCTCCACCTCGACCGGGATCCGGCCGGCGAACGGCAGCCACACGATGGCCAGCAGACCCACCGCGGCAATCGCGATCAGCGCCGCGCTGCCGCCGGGGCGGGATCCAAGAACCGTCCGGTCGTCGATGTGGTAGAGGCGGTGTCGGAGCCTCGGGAGGAAATCGGGTGAAGCGTCGGGACGTGGAAGATTGCGGAAGAGGTCGATGCCCTGCCTCACCACCCGATCGTAGCGGGCGCAGGCAGGACAGCGTTGCAGATGGCGCTCGAAGCGCCGGAGCTGTTCCGGCGTTCTCAGGCCATCCGCGTAGTCGGAGTATCCGTTGAGAAACTCCTCGCAATCCATCACGGCCAACCCTCCCGGACGACGGGGCCTTGCCTGACCGGCACGGCCATCCGCCGCGAATCCGGAGAACATGTCTGCGGTCTGGGAACCGGCGGATTCTACTCGGTTGGGTAGGGGGTGTTCCAGAAAAAAGGGCGGCCCCCGGGGGCCGCCCTTTCGTTCGTCATCCGACCGCTCCGCGGCGGGACGCGGCTACTCGAGCATCGGCGCGATGATCTGGGCGAACTTGTTGCGGGCCCGGTTCAGACGCGACTTCACCGTGCCGAGCGTCACGCCCGTGATCTCGGAGATCTCCTCGTACGTCTTGCCCTCCATCTCCCGCAGGACGAAGACCACGCGGTGGTGCTCCGGGAGCTCCTCGACCGCCTTCTCCACCTGGGCTCGCAGGTGCCGCTTCCGGAAGAGGTCATCCGGAGCATACGAGCGATCCTCCCACTGCAGCGGCCGATGGTCCGCATCCCAGTTCTTCTTGATGGCCTGGAACAGGACCATCGGGTTCCGGGACCGGTTGCGAAGCTCGTTCTTCGCCAGGTTGCTCGCGATCGTATAGATCCACGTCGAGAACTTCTTCGTGGGGTCGAAACGATGCAGGTGACGATAGACGCGCACGAAGGTCTCTTGCACGAGATCCTCCGAGCGGTCCCGGTCACCGATCGTGCGATAGATGAAGTTCAGGAGGCGGTCGTGATACCGACCGACCAGTTCCTGGAAGGCGAACCGCTGGCCCGCGAGGTACTCGGCGACGAGCTCGGCGTCGCCGAGCTCCTTCAGCTCGAGCCGGGAGCGCGGCTCTTCCTTCGGCTGCCTTGCGGCCAAAGTCTTCGCCATTGTCGTTGTCTCCTCTTCGCCCGTCGATTCGCCGGCACCGGACGCACCTTTCCGTGCGCCGATGGCCTCCTCGCGAGCGACAGCTGATGGATCTATGTCCGACATCGGCTGTGTTCCGCCTCTACCCATAGGACGCACGAGCGTCCTCGATCGTCACATCACCCGTCCAGCAGCGCAGTGAAGCGGCTCGCGTAGAGCAGCGTGCAGATCGTCTTGGAGTCGGAGATCTCGCCCCGCTCCACGAGCGCCAGCGCCTCCGCGACAGGCAACGTCTCGGTCTCGATGAACTCGGTGCTCTCGGGCGCCGCGCGGCCCGGCGTGAGCCCGGTCGCCGCATACAGGTCGATCCGCTCGTCGGTGAACCCCGGCGTCGTGAGAATCGACGTCAGCGGCCACAGCTCGCCGGCCTGCAGGCCGGCCTCCTCCTCCAGCTCGCGACGGGCGCACGCCTCGGGAGATTCTCCCGTGTCGAGCTTGCCCGCAGGCACCTCCCACACGTAGCCGCCAGCGGCGTACCGGTACTGCCTGAGCAGCACGACCGCGGCTCCATCGCCACGCTGCCACTCCCCCGGCCGGTAAACGGGCAGGATAGCGACCGCGCCCGGGTGGCGAAGGATCTCCAGCTCGCCGACCCTGCCGTCCGGCAGGCGAACGCGGTCCCGGCGCACCGAAAAGAAGCCCCCCTGATACACGACGCGACTGCCGATTTGGCCGGTATCGGGGCGCTTCAGCTTCGGCTCCTCGGTGCTGCCGGCTGTGGATCGAAGCCCATTATATCCGAAGGTTTCCCGAAAATCAAGGGCTTTCGGCCTCTTCACCGGGCTCCGCGGGCTCCACGGTCACCTGGCCGAATTCCGCGAGCGCGGAACCGACCTCGGCCGCCGCCGCGACCGCCACGAGGTGCATCGACTCGGGTGTCATGTGGGACCGGACGACCTCGACGATCTCGTCGCTGCCGACCGCCTCCACGCGGTCCACGTAGGTCTCCCAGTAGTCCTCGGGCAGCGCGTACACCTGCTGGGTGACCATCTTTCGCGTCATGAGACTGGGCGTTTCGAACTGTCGCGGCAGCGACAGGGTGAGCGCGTTCTTTGCCAAACGAAGCTCAGCCTCCTCGGGCGGGCGGGTCGCCAGGCCCTCGGTCTCGGCGAGGATCTCGCGGAACGCGCCGGCTGCCGCTCCGCTCTCCACGGCCGTGCTCACGACGAACGGTCCCGCCCGGCGCCGGAAGTGGAAGACGCTGCGCGCCCCGTACGTCCAGCCTTTGTCCTCCCGCAAGTTCATGTTGATGCGGGAGTTGAACAGGCCGCCGAGAATGGCGTTCGCCACCGTCGCCGGGAAGAAGTCCTTTCCACCGTACGGAAGGCCGATCCGACCGACGCGGATCTCCGCCTGGGCGGCGTGCCGGCGATCGACGAGGATCGGCCCTCCCGGACCGGCCGACGCCTGCGGCGGCCGAAGTGCGCCATCGCTCCCGGCACCCGCCCAGTCGCCGAAGCGGCGCTCCACGGCGTCCCGGAACGCAGGCGCCTCCACGGCGCCGCAGGCGATCAGAACCGCGCCCTCGGGCACGTAGCGGCGCCCGTGGAACGCCCGCACCTCCTTCTCGCCGAGCCGGGCGACCGTGCTCCGCCTCCCGCCGACCGGACGACCGTAGGGATGCGCCCCGTACACGCCCCGGATGAACCGGTGGTCCGCGAGAATGCCCGGCTGGTCCAGCTGGCGCTCGATCTCGTCGAGCCTCTCCTGGCGCACCCGTGACACCTCGGCCTCCGCAAAGGCCGGCTCGCGCACCACGGCCCGCAGGTAGTCGAGCGCCCCGGGCGTCACGTCGCTGAGGAAGTGCATCGAGAGGTGGGCCACGTCGTAGCCGATGCGAGCGCGGAACGCGGCGCCCAGCCGATCGAGCCAGGCCGCCATCTGGAGGGCGGATCGCGGGCCTGCCCCCTCGCTGAGGAGGCGGCCGGTCAGCTCCGCTACGCCTCCCCGGTCAGCCGGCTCCCCCGACGCCCCCGCCTCGATGATGAGGCGGAGGGACACCTCGGGCAGCTTGGAGCTCTCGGCGACCAGGAGCCGCATTCCGTTGTCGAGGCGGAACCGATGGAACAGGGGCAGCTCGAGGGGGCGAAGCGCCTCGGCGGGCGGCGGCCGCGTCCGGTCGAGCGTTCCGGGCCCGCTCATGCGGAAGCTCCCTTCCCCTGCTCCGGCACGACGTGCAGCACGACGCGCCGACGGCTCGTGAAGAGCTCGCCGGCGAGCCGCTCGCACCCCTCGGTCGTTACGGCGCGATATCGGCCGAAAGCGTCGTTGACGTAGCCGGGGTCTCCTCGCAGCACAGCCGCGTGGGCGAACGCATCGGCTCGCTCGCCGACCCCGTTGAGCTGCTGGACCAGCGCCCGGCGAGCCCTGTTCCTCGCCCCGGCGACTTCCGCCTCCTCGAGGCCCCGCTCGCGCAGGTCCGCGACCGACTCCAGCATCGCGGCCTCGAGGGTGGGGGCCGACACGCCCGGGCGGGCCGTAGCGATTAGGAAGAACATGCCGACGCTCTCCGTCGGCCAGGTGAACGCATGCACCTCGCCGGCGACACGCTTGTCGTAGATCAGGTCGTGGTGCAGGCGTGAGCTCTTCCCGTCCGCCAGCAGGTGGGCCAGCAGGTCGGAGGCCTCGAACTCGGGAGAGTTGAACGAGGGCGCATGGTACATGATGTAGACGCGTGGGACATGGACCCGGTCGAAGATCGCCTCCCGGCGCTCGCCGTCCATGGCCGGCGGCTCTACCTCCACCGGATCGGGCCTGGGACGGCTCGGGATCTCGCCGAAGTAGCGCTCCGCCCGGCGGAGCGCGTCCGCCGCCTCGAAGTCGCCGGCCAGCACCAGAACCGCGTTGTTCGGACCGTAGTACAGATCGAAGAACTCGTGGACGTTGGCGAGCGTGGCCGCGTCCAGGTCCTCCATGAATCCGATCGTCGGATGGCGGTAGGGATGACCCTCCGGGAAGGCGAGACGCAGCACGGTCTCGAAGGCCAGTCCGTACGGCTGGTTCTCGTACGCCTGGCGCCGCTCGTTCTTCACTACCGCTCGCTGGTTGTCCAGCTTCTCCTGCGTGATGCTCGGCGCGAAGAACCCCATGCGATCCGACTCGAGCCACAGCGCGAGGTCCAGATGGCTCGACGGAACGGTCTCGAAGTAGTTCGTGCGGTCGAACCAGGTGGACCCGTTGAGCGTTCCGCCGGCGTTCTGGATGAGCTTGAAGTGCTCATCGTCGCCGACGTGCTCGGACCCCTGGAAGAGCAGGTGCTCGAAGAGGTGGGCGAAGCCGGTCCGCCCTGCCTGCTCGTCCTTTGAGCCGACGTGGTACATCAGGTGCACGGCCGCGATCGGCGCCCCGCGGTCTTCGTGCAGAATGACGCGCAGGCCGTTGTCGAGCCGATGCTCCTCGTAGTCGAAGCGCACCTCGGCTCGCCCCGGGGGCACCTCGGGCCAGTCCGGACGGGGTGAGTCCGCATGATTCAAGCTTTCAGTCTCCTATCGCTCGACGAGAAGGCGGGTCCAGCAGGCCGGCGATCCGCCGGCGGCTGAACGGCGGGCGAATGTAGGGACGCTGCCGGTGGCGCTCAAGCGCGTGGCGCGCCGGATGCCGCCGCACGGCGCGGCCCCGGCGAAAAGAGGGCGGAGGGGCGTAAGCCGGGTTCTGTGACGCAACGCGTAGGCGCTGCGCGGAGATCATCTGTCTGGGGCGACCGGTTGCCCGGCGCCTCTAGCGGCCTACCCGGAGCTCGAGCGCGGCGGGCCACCGCTCGCTCCCTATTTGGCCTTGCTCCCGGTGGGGTTTGTCGTGCCGTCGCTGTCTCCAGCGGCGCGGTGGGCTCTTACCCCACCTTTTCACCCTTGCCTGTGCGGCCGAAGCCGCCATCGGCGGTCTGCTCTCTGTGACACTTTCCGTCGCCTTGCGGCGCCCGGGCGTTACCCGGCACCGTGCCCTGCGGAGCCCGGACTTTCCTCGAACCGCACCTCGAGACTCGCTCGAAGCCGGCCCGCGACCTCCCTCCCTCCGCCAGGAAGTGCTACAGCGGGCGGCCGCCAATGGTTTCCCCGCGTGGCCGCCGTTGATCTCCCGCCCCGAGCGTGCCGCCGTGCGGACGGGGGCTCCAACCAGCCTTCCTCGCGCGGGGCGGACTGTCTCAAGCGGTGCGCGGAGCATAGTTTAGGTGTGCGGGTATCCGTTCAATCCCGGCTGGAGCGATGATCGGTTTCGGCGGGGATTTCGGGTGTTATTCCGTTCAGGGCCGGTTCGCGGTCGCACCGCAGGGTGCGGGCGATCTCGATCGCGCCGGTCGGCGATTCGAGAGAAGGCATGCGGAACGGGTGCGAGGGACCGGGCGCCGGTACGCGTCCGGCCCGTGACAGAGGCGGCACCAGACGCTCCGGCCGGTGGCTCGGGGCGGTGGTGGCGCTATCGCTCATCGGCTGCACCGACAGCCAGACGGCCTCGACCCAGCCGGGGGTCGGGCCGGCCCTTCTCGAGGCCCTTTCCGCAGCCACGGACACGGTCGAGATGGGGACGGTCATCGAACCCTCCATCGCCGTCCGCGTCGCCTCCACCACGAGTGATCCGGTGGAGGGCATCCCCGTTCGCTTCTTGCTCGAGTCCGGCCCCGGTCGCGTCTTTCCAAGCCTCGCGGTCTCGGACGAAGAGGGAGTGGCCGAGGCATTCTTCGAGGCGGTTGGGGTGGCGGACGAGAGCCGCATCCGAGCCGACATCCCCAGCGCGAGCAACGTAGAGGCGGTCACGTTCGACGTCCTTACGGTACCGTCCGCCTTTGTCCAGCTCGCCCTGGAGGAGGGAGACGGCCAGGTCGCCGAGGTCGAGTCTCAGCTCCCGCTGCCGTTCGTCGTAAACGCCTCGGTGGGGGAGAGCATGCCCGTCTCCGGCATCCCGATCGCCTGGATGGTGGAGAGCGAGCTCGGCGGTCGACTCAGCGCCGACACGACGTTCACGGATGGCAACGGCCGGGCGGAGAACCTGCTGACTCTCGGCCCCGAGACGGGCCAGGTCACCGTCTCCGCCTATGCGACGCGCACGACCGCCTCTGACACGATCCGGTTCAACGCGTCGGCGCGGGCGGAGCTGGAGACGGGCGTGATCGTCGACTTCGTCGACCCGCTGCCGCTGCTGGCGGGCCAGCAGGCCACGATGTTCGGTGCCGGCTTCAGCGAAACGATCGGTGAGAACGAGATCCGGGTCGAGGGGGTCGTCGCCGAGATAGTATCGGCGGCCCCGACCGAGATTTCGTTCGTCGTCCCGGCCTTCCTCGACCGCTGCCTCCCCGCGCGCGTGGTGGGCGTCCGCGCGCTCGTCGGCGGTGAGGCGAGCAACGGCCAGCTGATTCAGCTCCAGCCGGCCCAGGCCCCGGTGGCTCTGGCCGTGACCCACGACGAGACGATCGAGGTCGACGCGGTGACCTTCGAGGTGCATGTGGCGGGGGTCGGGGGGGCACGCTGCGCCCTCTCCCAGGACGGTCTCTTCCTCGGCGCCGG
>CP070670.1:2083164-2087803 GCA_020351855.1 Gemmatimonadota bacterium | reverse complement strand
GGCCTCAAGACGGCGGCCGCCCTCCTCGCGGCGGAGATCGAAGAGGCGGGGGAGGGCGAGCTCGAGCGCTCTCGGCCCGATCTGGCAGCGGAGTTCCAGGAGGCCGTCGTGGACGTCCTGGTCGCGAAGACGCTCCGGGCCACGGAGCTGACCGGCTGCCGACGGGTCATCCTCGGCGGCGGCGTGGCCTGCAACGGACGGCTCCGGGAGCGGATGGCCGCGGCGCTGGAACCCGATGGGGAAATGTTCGCGCCTACGCCCCGCCTCGCCACGGACAACGGCGCCATGGTGGCCAGGGTGGCGGAGCACCGGCTGGCCAGCGGCGAGCGCAGCGATCTGGACCTGACGGCCGACCCGTCGCTGCCATTCCCGGGATTGCTGCCCTGGAGCCCGGCGGAGCTGGCCGGAAGCGGGGCCGGAGCGGGGAAGGCATAACGTGCTGCCCGAGCTCTTCCGCCTGAACCTGCCCGTCGTCGGGCAGATCACCATCACGTCGTTCGGGTTGCTTCTGGCGCTCGCCTTTCTGGCCGGCTACCAGGCCATCCGCGTACGCCTCCGTGAGCTCGGCGAGCCGACGGACCTGGCGGGCGACATCCTGCTGGCCGCCCTGATCGGCGGCATGCTCGGCGCGAAGGTGTATTATCTGCTGCTGACCTGGGACCGCACGCTGGCCGACCCGGTCACCGCCGTGTTCTCGCGCTCCGGCCTCGTCTGGTACGGCGGACTGATCGGCGGCACGCTCGCCGTGGCCTGGGTGATTCGCCGCCGGGGTCAGTCCTTCCTGCACGTCGCCGACGTGGCCGCCCCGGGCCTCGCCCTCGCCCACGCCGTCGGCCGGCTCGGCTGCTTCATGGTGGGAGACGACTACGGCAGGCCGACCGACAGCTGGCTCGGCGTCGCCTTCCCGAAGGGCTATCCGCCATCGACGGCCGGCAACCTGCGGCGCGATTTCGGTGCCGCCATCCCGGCGGACGTGCCCGACTCCGCGGTGCTCGAGGTCCATCCCACGCAGCTGTACGAGAGCGCGCTGCTCCTCGTGATCTTTCTGGTGCTCTGGCGTCTCAGAAACACGCCCCGGGCCGCCGGCTGGCTCTTCGGCCTGTGGATGATCCTCACCTCCGCGGAGCGGATACTCGTGGAGTTCCTGCGCGCCAAGGACGACCGCTTCTTCGGGCCGTTCACGCTCGACCAGGTCCTGAGCTTCGCGATCCTGCTCGTCGGCGTGGGCCTCGTGAGCACGCGCGGCCGGCGGCCCCACGCAGCGACGAACCAAGGTCCGCGCGAAGCGCCGGCCGAAGGGCACGCCTGAGCGCCATGCCGAGCATCCTGCACATCTCGGACATCCACTTCGGTCCCCCCTTCCTGCCGGACCGGGCCGAGGCCGTCCGGCGGCTCGCGGCCTCGATGCGGCCGGACATCCTGGTGGCGAGCGGCGACTTCACGCAGCGGGCGAAGCGCCACCAGTACGAGGCCGCGGCGGAGTACCTGGCCTCGTTCGATGTGCCGGTGGTCGTCACGCCCGGGAACCACGACATTCCGATGTACCGTTTCTGGGAGCGGATCCTGTGGCCGTACGGTCTCTACCGGCGGTACATAAGGCCGGACCTCGACGAGGTGTACCGCTTCGATGGCCTGACGCTCGTCGCCCTCAACTCGACCCGCCCGTCCCGTCCCACGACGGGACGGCTCAAGCCGGCCCAGTTGGCCTTCGCCCGCCGCGCCTTCGCCGAGGCACCCCGAACCGACGTGCGGGCGGTGGTCACGCATCACCACCTCGCTCCGCCCCCCGACTTCGACCGGAGCCGCGTGATGCGTGGAGCGCGGGCGGCGCTGGAGAGCTTCACCGAGACCGGCGTGGACCTCGTGCTGGCCGGCCACCTCCATCGGGCCTACATCGGCGACTCGCTGGACTTCTTCCCGGGCGAGCGGCGCGACAGCGGGATCGTCATCGTCCAGTGCGGCACGACCACCACCTCGCGGGGCCGGGGGCGGGAGAGGCTGAAGAACAGCCTGAACTGGATCGAGGCAGGACGGGAGCAAATCCTCGTCAGGCATTATCTTTGGGCGGATGCCGAGCGGCGGTTCCGGCCGCACAGCGAGCACCGCTTCGGCTCCCGCTCCTCGGAATGGCTGCGGCCCGCGGGGACGGAGCGGGAGCTGATCGAGCACAACGGAGGCGCGACGTGACGTACTACCGGCGGCGCAGCCTGACGGATGGGGAGTGGGCCTTTACGGCCGCCATCGGTGCAGCCGTGGGAGCGCTCACTTTCTACCTTGTACGGATCTGGCTGCAGCGCGACCCTCTCGCGGAGGGGCCATCGACGTGGCCCGAGTCCGGGCTGGACGTGACGGAAGGCGAGGAACAGACCCAAGGAGCGGATCTCCCGTCGTCGTGATCGCCGAGAGATCGCGCGGTCCTCTGGTCGCCCTCTTCATCCTGGTATCCGCCCCGGCCGCCCTGCTCGCCCAGGCGCCGGTCGAGCCGGAGCTGGCGGGACTTTCCTTCGAGGGGAACGAGGCGTTCTCCGACAAGGAGCTGGCAGCCGCGATCGTCAACAAGGCGACCTCCTGCAAGACCTTCCTCTTCTACGCGCCCATCCCGCTCTGTCCGCTCACCGACTGGGGGATCGCCTGGAACCGGCGGATGCTGAACACCAAGGAGCTGCCGCTCGACGTGCTCCGTCTCCGCGTGTTCTACAGGCAGCGCGGCTACCGGCAGGTGAGCGTGGACACCCTGGTGGAGGCCGCGGGTGAAGAAAGGCTCCGCGTCACCTTCCTCATCGAGGAGGGTGCCCCGACGCGGGTGCGCTCGCTCGCCTTCGAGGGCCTGTCGGGCCTGCAGGACAGCGCGGCGATCCGGGACGGGTTTCCGCTCGAGGAGGGCGATCCGTTCGACGTGCTCAGGCTGCAGCGCGGAAAGCAGCAGATCGAGAGCCGCCTGCTCAACATGGGGTACATCAACGCCGCCGTGCTCGATGAGTACTTCATTCCACAGGCCGAGCTGGAGGCCGAGCTGATGGTCTCCGTGGTGCCCGGGGAGCGGGCGCGCATCGGGTCGGTCGCCATCGAGGGGACCGAGAAGGTGGATGAGGGGCTGGCCCGACAGTTCCTCAGCTTCCATGCGGGCGAGTACTACAGCGAGCAGAAGATCCGGGACAGCCAGATCAGCCTGCTCGACATCGCCGCATTCCGCTTCGCGAGCATCGCGGCAGAGCAGCGGACGGGCGAGGACACGCTGGTGGATGTGACCGTGACGGTCACCGAGGCCAACCTCAACGCCTTTCGGACCGGCGCGGGGATCAGCACCACGGAATGCGGGGTCCTGGAGGGCAACTTCGCGCACCGCAACTTCCTGGGTGGAGGCCGGCTGCTCACGGTCAACGGACGGCTCGGCAACATCGGCGCGGAGGGCCTGAACGGTTCCTTCCCCTGCAGCGACGTGGGCGACACCAAGGTGTTCCAGCAGTTCACCTGGCGGATCGGGGCCCAGCTGGACCAGCCCTACTTCATCTCGGAGCGCAACCGCCTGCTGGGCGAGGTCTTCCTCGAGCGCGAGAGCGTCCCCAACATCTTCGTGAGCACGTCGCTCGGCGGCGCCATCGGCGTGTCTCGCCGGATGAACCCGCGCCTCCTGGCCACCTTCTCCTACAGGCCGGCGCTCACCGCTTTCGATGAGAACTCCACGGACATCTACTTCTGCGCCTCCTTCGGGATCTGCGATCCGGATGACATCGCGGTGCTCACCGAGCCCCGCTGGCTGTCGCCGATCGTCGGCACCTGGGTGTACGATCGGACCGACTCCCGCCTGAATCCGACGCGCGGCTACCGGGTCGTCCCGCAGGCCGAATTCGCCGCCTCCTTCACCGGCTCGGAGTACCGTTACGCGCGCTTCGCCCTGGAGCTGGCAGCCTTCCAGAAGCTGAACCCGCAGCTGACCTTCGCCTTCCATCTGCGAGGCGGCATCGTGGAGCCGTCCCAGAGCATCTCGTTCGGGGGCGAGGACCGCACGTCGGACGAGATCGTGAACCCGGCCAAGCGCTTCTACGGCGGGGGCGCGAACAGCCTGCGAGGCTTCCGCCAGAATCTGCTCGGTCCCACCGTGCTGGTGATCGACTCGGTGACCCAGTGCGGCAACACGGCGCTCCAGGCTTGCGCCGATGCCCTGGCGGACACGGCGGCGAACGAGTTCCTGCAGCGCCCGAAGGGCGGGAACGGGCTGATCGAGGGGAGCATCGAGCTACGCTATCAGCTGACCCGTCAGTGGCAGCTGGTCGGGTTCGTGGACTGGGGTGACGTGTATGACGACGTCACGACGCTCGACGGGCCATCCGCCACGCCGGGGGCGGGCGTCCGCTTCTCCAGCCCGATCGGGCCCATACGGCTGGACCTCGGGTACAACACCCAGGGTCCGCGCCTCCGGGAGGTAGTCGCCGAGCTCGGGGACGGCTCGCTCGCGCAGCTCGAGGACCCCGTGGTGTACGATCCGGCGGGTTACGACGACCCCAGCGTGTTCAAGGAGTTCTTCCGCCGGCTGAGGGTCCACTTCGCCATTGGGCAGGCGTTCTGACCGTGGCGGGATCGGTGCGATGAGCTCACCCCGGGGCTGGTTCAGGCGCGCGCTCAGGGTGCACGGGATCGC
>CP070670.1:2069052-2083064 GCA_020351855.1 Gemmatimonadota bacterium | reverse complement strand
TACTGGAAGCCGTTCCTGAAGGGCTTCTGGTATCGATTCGTGGGGGATCCGTCGGTAGAGGCGGACCGGGAGGAAATGAAGAAGCGTTCGCCGCTCTTCTTCGTGGACCGGATCGAGGACCCGATCCTGATCGTGCAGGGGGCGAACGACCCGCGAGTGACCCAGCGAGAGTCCGACCAGATGGTCGTTGCCCTCCGGGACCGCGGAATCGATGTGAAGTACCTGGTGGCGGAGAACGAGGGGCACGGATTCTCCAACGCGGACAACCGAATGGCGCTCTATCGCTCCATGGAGATGTTCTTCTCCGAGTGTCTGGGCGGTCGCGTACAGCAGGAGGTTCCCGCCTTCATCGATTCGAAGATCGCCGAGCTCACCGTGAACGTGCAGGACGTCTCCGTGCCGGACGAGGCGGGGCGGTAGCCCTCGGGTCACCTAACGTTTCGCGTCGCGACATCTATCGACAGGGCGGCCCATGCGGGCCGCCCTGCTTTTCATCCCGCAGCGCAGGCACACGCCAGGCGGTCACCGGTACTAGATGCTCACATCGCACGCACACGTCCGCGGGAGTCGAGCCCGCGGTTCGAGAAAGATGAACGGGAGACCCATGATTCGTTCGCGCAGTTCCGTGGCGTTTTTCAGGATGGGCACAAGGCAGCGGGTGTCGACCCTGGCAATTCCCGCCTTCGCTATGGCGCTCACGGCTCTCGGAGCCTGGCCTGCGCCGGGGCGGGCCCAGGATGCCGTCCAGCTCAGACTGGATTCGAAGGCAGGGGAGTCGCTGACCTACCGCTTCGAGCTGGACCTCGACATCGTCGTCCCGCCGGAGCTCGGAGGGTCGCAGCGGCTCGAGTCGCTGATGGTCCTCCAGCAGACGACCCGGCAGGTACGCGGCGACACGATCTACTTCGACTCGACCGTGCGCGATGCCAGCTTCAGCCTGAGATCGGCCGAGGGCGCGCAGATCCTCCCGGATGCCTCAGAGGACCTGCTGGGCCAGCGCTTCAGGACGGCGTTCACGCGACGGGCCGAACCGATCAGCATCGAGATCGAGGGCCAACCTCCCCAGGCGAGCGCTCAGATCCAGTCGGCGCTGCGCCAGGGTGGCTTTCCGACGCTTCCCGACAGGCCCGTCCGCGTCGGCGACCGGTGGAAGGACACGGTGCGCGTTCGGGCCGCGGACATGGGAATGGCAGCACCCGGAAACCTGCTTCTGATCAACGACATCTCGCTCCGGCGGCTGAGCCGATCCGGATCGTCCACGATCGCCGACATCCTGGTCGAGACGGTCTACGAATTCGAGCCGGACCCGGGTGCCTTCCCCGGCGTGCGCGTGGAGATGACCGGCTCCCGCGCGGACAGCGTCCGCTTCGACATCACCCGGGGGCATTTCCTCTCCGCGCGTGGGGCCCAGGACTTCACGATGAACCTGACCGTGCCCGGGCTGGGGCAGGGGTTTGCCGTCCAGGGGAGCGGCGAATCGAGCGCCGGCTTGGTCGACTGAGCGCGGGTCGGAGCCGTCCCCGCTACGGTTCGTAGGCGTCGGATAGCCTGAGGAGCTGCTCGGCTCTCACGTAGTTTTCCTCTGCCAGCCCCGGTTTGTCGCGCAGCCTCAGAGCCTCCCCGAGTGACGCGTACGCGAGGTAATACTGGGCGGGGATGCTCGCCCGGGTCGACTTCTCGGGCCAGAGATCCCAGTCGAGCAGGTAGTCGATCTGGTAAACATCCCACAGCAGGTGTCGGGAGCGCTCGGCGTCCACCCAGCGCACGTCGAAGGCCTCCTGGAGCTGCACCGTATCCGCCGTGTCTTCCAGAAGGCCGTTAATGACCTTGTGTGCAAGTCCCTGGCGCAGCATGTGGGGCTGCAGCCCCCAGCGGTCGTAAACCGGGGGCGCCGTCGACGCGAAGTAGACCGGTCGATCATCGATAGACTCACGGATGATCTGATAAACGAGCAAGTCGGGGTAGTAGATGGCCGACCCCCCACGTAGCCTGGCCGTGATCCACGGCGTCACCTGCACGGTGGTGTCGTTCTGGACGACGAACGGTATCACCGGCAGCGCGTCGAGCTCTTCATCGGAGAGCGTGTGGATCGGCCGCGTCGGCGGCGAGACCGCCATCTCCCGGTAGGCCGCGGGCGCGCCGGCCGGATCGAAGGGACGCTGGCAGACGCGCACCGTGGGCGTCGCCAGGGGATCTACCCCCTCGGGACAGGGCTTCGTGAGCTCGCGCAGCTGCTTCGGGTACCAGGCCGTCCCGAGATAGGAGTGTACGATGACTGTCACGTCCCGCCTGATACCCTCGACCTCCTGCAGGTACCACAGCGGAAAGGTGTCGTTGTCCCCGTTGGTGAACAGGATGGCGTAGGGCTCGACCGACTGCAGGAGGTTGTACGCCCAGTCCCGGGCGGCGAAGTCGCCCCGCCGATCGGCCAGGCCGAAGTTGAAGAGGAGCGGGAACAATGCCAGTGCGAGCACGGGCGTCGCCCGGCCCCAGCCGCCCCGCTCGCCGTCGAGCCGGGCGGCCAGGCGCTCCCACAGGACGACGATGCCGAGGCCCGCGTACAGACCCCACACGTAGAAACCGAGCACGTAGAAGTAATCCCTCTCGCGGACCTCGTGGAAGTCGATGGGGACGTCCGGGTAGAGCGAGAATCCGAACTTGAAGTTGAGATAGATGATGAGACCGATCGTCAGCGTGGCGAGGAGCGCGAAGAAATAGATGAAGCTGTCTCGGTCGCCGGTCCAGTGCCGCTGCAACCCCGCCACGCCGAGGGCGACAAACAGCAGGGTGACGAGCCAGCGGAGATGGCCGGGGAGGGTGTGCGCCCACTGCCAGTCGAAGTACTGAGCGAACATCGCCAGCTGCGCCGAGAACGGCGACTGTCGCTCAGTCAGGGGAGGCTTCCCGTACTGGTCGCGAGCCAGCGAGGCCCGCAGGGGCTCGCAAGCCAGTCCGTCCGGAACGACCGTCGATACGCCTGGCAACAGCTCCAGGGGCGTGACCGCGGCAGCGACGAGACTCTCGCACTCCGCATCGGCCTCGTCGATGATCGGGTTCTGCGCGGACCGGATGGGTACGAACAGGACCTGGACCGAGAACCCGATCCCGACGAACAGTAGCGCCGCTCCCATCAGCCTGGGACGCAGAAGCGTCCGCCAGTCGTGCCAAAGGACGAACAGGGCCAGCGCTCCGATCGGGAGGAGCGACATCGTGTGATTGGCCGCACCGAGCCCGAGGACGAACGCGGTGAGTACGAAGATCCGGTCGCCCCGAGGGGTCCCGACATGGTCCTCCCAGACCATGGCCAGGTACGTGACGACGGCGACAACGAGAAGCGACACTGTGTAGACCTTCTCGTTGACGTTCGACTGGCTCCACACCGTGAACGCCGTGGCGCCCACCCAGACACTCATCGCGCCTGCCAGAAGCACCACCAGCCGGCGGGAGGCGAAGTGCGCCCAGATCCGGGTCACGGCCAGGAACCAGAAGATGGCTGCTGCCGCCGAAACCGTGGCGCTCAGCAGGTTGATCCTCATGGCAACGCTCAGGCCCGTCCAGCTCAGCAGCTCGGACCAGACGCGACCCACAACGACGAACAGCGGGTTACCCGGCGGATGCGGCATGCCGAGAATGTGTGCCGTAGCGATGTACTCGGAGGTGTCCCAAAACCCCGTGGTGGGTGCCAGCGTCAGGACGTACAGGAGCCAGACGACTAGCCCGCACAGGAGGGCCCACGCCCAGATCCGGAAGGGACCGACCTTCTCGAGCTCGATCGTCGTCATGGACCCGTCCACGCCAGCCACGCCTCCTTGGATAGAAACCGTCAGGAATACGGGCGAGGGAAGCTAGGGAGAGGTCTCCGAACAGGCGAGCCCCGGTCCCGTCAGAGCGAGGTTTGACACGCCATGGACTCCCGCGGAGATTCGTGGCCGTGAGACGGTCCCTGAGCGTCAAGTCGGGCCGTAAGGCCGGTATCCGCGCCGAGATCGCCGAACCGGCGAGCATGCGCCCGTACGTGCGGCAACTCTTCGGGCGGATCGCCCGTCGGTACGATCTCACCAACGATGTGATGTCGCTCGGTCAGCATCGCCGGTGGAAACGCTACCTGCTGGGACTCGCGGAGCTCAAGCCGGGCTTCCGCGTTCTCGACCTCGCCGCGGGTACGGGAGACTTGGCAATAGGCAGCCTCGGCGAGGGCGTGGGCGAGGCAGAGACAGCGGACGGAGGCGTGGTCGCCGCCGACCTCACGCCCCTGATGATGGCGGTCGGCAGGCGGCGGCGCCGCGCAGGGCGCGTCCTCTGGGTCGGAAGCGATGCGTTGCACCTACCCTTCTCGGAGGGGACATTCGATCGGGTGCTGATCGGATACGGATTGCGCAACTTCGTCGATCTCGCGGGCGGGCTGGCAGAGATCCGTCGGTGCCTGAAACCGGGCGGCCGGCTGCTGTCGCTCGACTTCGGCAAGCCGCGATCACCGGGGCTCCGACGTCTGTATTTCCGTTATCTCGAAGCCACGGGCTCGGCGATCGGCTGGCTGCTACATCGCGACATCGACGCCTACCTCTACATCCCCGAATCCCTCCGTCGATACCCGGCCCAAGAGGAGTTGGTCGGCTTGATGCAGCGCTCGGGTTTCGTGCGCTGCGGTTTCCTGGAGCTCGTGTTCGGAGCGATGGCAATCAACTTTGGAGAGCGTCCGGCGGCAGAAGCGGGATGAACGCGCAGACGCTAGGCATCCTCTGCGGATCTCCAGAGCGTCAGCTGACGCTGACCGGTCTCGCTTTCCTCCAAGCGCACGGTGAGCATGGCGCCGTCTTCGAGCCGCATGTCATCGCGCATTTCCTGCGGGATGGTGATCCGCCCACCGCTTCCAACCGTGACCGAGGAATAGTACATCACACGATAGATGGCCATGTGACCGCTCCCGGAGATGTCCGCTGTGTCGGGGCGAGCGCTGTTTGCGGGCGGAGCGCAGGGCAGGACCCTGGCCTCCGCTCAGTCTCGTAGCTTCCGAATATATGTACACCTACCCCTGCCCCAACAGCCGTCTTGCCTTCAGGGGCTACCGCCGATGGACTCTAGCCTGGCGGGAGCTTTGTTCGGTCCTGGTCGTGGGGCCGGCACTGCTGGCCGGCTGCACGCGGCCGGATCCGGCCGCGGTCGTGCTGGCGACCACGACATCCGTCGAAGACTCCGGCCTGCTGGCGCACCTTATCCACGAATATGGGAAGCGGGTGGAGGACGCTCGGATCCGCCCGTTGGCCGTCGGCAGCGGAGAGGCGCTCGAGCTGGGCAGGCGCGGCGACGCCGACGTGCTGATCGTGCATCATCCCGCCGCGGAGGAAGCCTTCATGGCAGAGGAGCACGGGCTGAGCCGCACCCCGTTCATGTTCAACGACTTCGTCATCGTGGGTCCCGTGGGCGATCCGGCCGGGGTCGGCGGCACCCGAAGCGTCGTGGAAGCCTTTCGCGCCATAGCCGGGGCGGAAAAGCTCTTCCTCTCGCGCGGAGACGATTCTGGCACGCACGGTCGAGAACGGGAGCTGTGGGCCCTCGGCGGCATTCACCCCGAGCCTCCATGGTACGTGGACGCGGGCCAGGGGATGGGGGCTCTGCTGCAGATGGCCAGCGAGCAAGGCGCCTACGCGCTCAGCGATCGCGCGACATTCCTGGCGCTGGAGCCACGTCTGGCGCTGCAGGTGCTGTACGAGGAAGATCCGCTGCTGCGAAACGTGTACTCCGTGATCCTCGTGCGCGGCTCGCGATCGGAGACGGAGGCACGCGCCTTCGCGGCATGGCTCTCGTCCCCGGACGGACGCGAGGCGGTGGAAAGCTTTGAGGACGAACGCGGACGACCGCTGTTCAAGGCGCTGCTGCCCCGTGGGGGCATGCACGATCAGGAAAGCCGAAGCGAGCCGCAGGCTCGGGAACGCGTCGCGTCGCCCGAATCACATGGATCGGCTCCCGCGGGCACGGATGCGGACGAAGCCGGGTCCGACCGCTTGGATCGGGCCACGCTGCGCCAGCGATTCCTTTGCCGGTCCGTGCCGCCGGAGTTCGCCGACTCCGCCTGCGGCTGACGATGGGCGCCGCGCTGCCATGAACCCGCTCGCCGAGGCCTGGCGACTCCTCACCTCAGGCAACCTGGGCCTGTGGGAGATCGTTCTCCGGTCGCTCTACATCTCCGGAACGGCGCTCGGACTGGCCGTCCTGGTAGGCCTTCCGATCGGCGCGGCGATCGGCCTTTCCGACTTCCGCCTGCGGAAGCCCACCGTGGCGCTCGTGAACACGGGCTTGGCCCTCCCACCCGTGGTCGTCGGATTGGCCGTATACCTCCTCCTCTCGCGCTCCGGACCCCTCGGTCGCCTCGACCTGCTGTACTCCCCGGGCGCCATGATGCTTGCTCAGGCCCTCATCGCCGCACCGTACGTCGCGGCCGTCAGTCTCGCCGCAGCAAGCGAGGTGCCGGGCGATCTGCGGCTCCAGGCAAGGGCCCTGGGCGCAAGCCGACTGGAAGCGGTTCTGCTGACGCTCCGGGAAACACGCGCCTCTCTCCTGGCGGCCG
This sequence comes from Gemmatimonadota bacterium, assembly GCA_020351855.1. Classification (GTDB taxonomy): domain Bacteria; phylum Gemmatimonadota; class Gemmatimonadetes; order Palauibacterales; family Palauibacteraceae. The sequence continues at coordinate 2,076,499 of CP070670.1, read as the reverse complement.
TCGCTGCGGGATTCGGCGCCATCATCAGCGAGGTCGGCGCCGTCATGATGGTCGGCGGCAACATTCTGGGCGAGACGCGCGTGATGACGACCGCGATCGTGCTGGAGACGCGGCGGGGTAATTTCGGCTTGGCGATCGCCCTGGGGGCCATCCTGCTGGCGATCGCCCTCGCGATCAATCTGCTTCTGATTGCCGTGGGCCGGCCGGGCCTGCGCCGACCCTGGTCCTCCTAGCCCCCAGTCAGCGTAGGCAAGGCGCCACCCGCAGTCGCCGGGCGCAGCCAGACGACTGCCCGCACCCGGCCACTGACGGGCGAGCGAGCACCCGATCCCGCCTCCCCGGGGCCCGAGGGGCAGTGCAGAAAGGGCTTTTCGATGCGGGCTCCGGATCCGCCGGAGCCTACGCTACAGCCAGCGCGTGAGGAGGAAGATGAGAAGGACTACGATCCCGATCAGGTAGAGTACCTTTCGGTTCATTTCACGCTCCTTGCGTGGAGGTCCAATACCAGCCGTTCTGGCCTTGCTTGTCCTACTCTTGGATGCCTGGGCAGGGATCTCGTGGAAGATCGACCGGCCGATGCGTGTAGTTCTCTTCGCGCAGCGTGGCCCCTGTGGCCTCGAAGTACTCTATCCAGAACCTCTTGACCTGCTGGGCAGCCTCCGTATCGACGCGAGCGCCGACTACGACCACGCATACGCCTCTCAGGTCGGGCAGCATTCCGTTGGCCTTGGCGGCCTTCGCCCAGCCTCCCCGCGGCATGCGGCGCAGGCCCTCCATGTCGATCATGCGGTTCGACTGAAGCATGTCCGAGAACAGGTAGATAATGGCCGCATGGTGGGGATGAGCCCGAACCTCCTCGCCGACATCGTGCAGCGTCGACAGCAGGTCGGTACCCGTGATGTTCTGCCTCTCTTCGGGCTCGGAGAACGGGCGCAGGTAGTCGCGCGCATCCTGCAGAAAGCGCGCGAGCGTCACCGAGTCACGCGCCAGCTCCATGTCCGCGAACTCCTTCTCGGGCACCGGCTGGGACCAGCGCTGCGGCGGCTCGGCCAGGGAAAGCTGCAGCACCTGGAAAGCCGCGATGTGGTCTCCATGCCGAAGATCGCTGATCTTTCGGTTCGCCAGATCCCGAGCCAGATCGAGCTGATAGTCCTCGATGCTGGTGGACCGATCGAACACGAAGATGGAAAGCCTGCGCGGGCCGCCCGAGCCGCCCTTGTCCGCGGCCGCCCCGCCGACGCACGCGATCGCCGTAACGAGAAGCGTTAAAGCCGCCGCGAGGGTCGCTCGCCTCCTCCCTCTCAACCTGCCCTCGATATCAGCCATGGCCGGCGATCCCCTCCTGGACAAATCGCTTTCGGACTCCCTCGAAGCGGTCCTTCAGTGCCTGACGTTCCCGATCGTATTCTAACGGGTCACGGGCCATCAGGTCACGCCCCAACTCGCCGTCCATCTGCAGCCCCAGTTGGACCGGCGCTCGGAACGCCGGGATGGCGCGAGCATCCAGGCCCCGAGCCCGGCCGTTCTCCGCCCGATAGAGGGCAACGACGGCCTCCAGCTGGTGAGCCACGCTCCGCCACTCCTCGAGCGGCTTCGCGGCGAGGATGCTCTTCAGGAGCCGGATCCTTCGGACCAGCTCGGCGAGCAGGGTCGTCACGTCCGTGGCCGACTGCTCCGCCGCTGTTATCAGGTCGGAGCGCTCCTCTTCGAAGGGGGTCTCGTTGAAGAACTCGCGTCGGTCATCCCTCCGGTGGAAGTAGGCGGCCGAGATGGCACAGAGCACGAGCGTCGTATTCAGGAGAAGGATGGGCCAACTCAGCCGGCTCATGGACGCGGCGTACTCCCGAAGTTCGGTCGCAGCAGCCTCCATGTCGTCGGCTCGGTTGGCCTGCTGGTTCGCCGCCAGGAGATCCCCATCGACGCGCAGCCAGCCAGCGTTGCGTCGCAGCTCCTCCACGACCGCCATGTCCTGTCCGTACTGCTGCTCGCCGACCTCCCCCAGCCTGACGCGGGCGACGAAGAGCACCGTGAGCACCAGAACGAGTCCCGTGCCGGCCAGCACCATGGGCACGATGTTCTCGACCGCGGAGCGCGTCGTCACAGCATGCCGTCGCGCCTCCTGGTCCCGCTTGATGACGAGATCCCGGAGGGAGTGGCCGAAGAAATGGGCCAGCACGCACAGGAAGGTCACCACGCCCGCTGCCAGCAGCGCCGCATCCGGACGGAGGATGAGCTGCGCGAACACGCGTTCCGCCCCGGCGAACCATCCCTGCGAGGTCTCCGATACCAAACGGATCTGCCGCTCCGTAAGCGGATCCCGCGGGAGCAGCGCCCCGAACACCGGGGCGTTGGCGAAGAACTCGACAAGTCCGAGGAATCCTATGGCCGCAAGGTAGATCTTGGTCGGGATGCCCCGCTCCGTCGACTTCTCGGTGTCACCCAGTTCCTTCGCCACCTCCATGCGCCGGGTCGAGACCCTCGCCCGCAGGCGGATGAGGTCGTTCGTGAGCCGCTCGAACCGGTCGATGGCGATCGATGCCAGGCCCAGCTTCTCGGCGATCTCCTCCTCGTTGGTGGCGACGATGTCGTTGATACGGCGGCGCTCTCTGGACTGCCAGCGCTCGAAGAAGGCCTGACAGCGCTGGCTGAGCTCCGCCTCGGACTCGGATCGGCCCTCCCCATCGGCTTGGGGAACGCCGGCCTCGGCGTCGATGCGAGCAATCCGCACGGCCTCGTCGCGCAACGCGGCCACGCCCTCGTCGATGATGCCCTCTCGCTCGAGGAGGTAGCCGCTATAGGTGGCGCGCACGTCGGCCACGCCCCCGCCACCGTCTAGACCGACAGGCGGGGAGGCTGCGTGCCCGATGGGTCCAGTCTGAGGGGCAGCGCCGATCGAGGGGTCCCGGGCGGCCTCGCGTATCTCCGCTGCCGGACCCGACCCTTCGATCTCTTCGACAGAGAGGCCCATCCGTTCCATCCAGGTCTTGGATCGCCCGGTCGGCGTCTCGCTCATGCGATTCTCCGTTCCCCCCGTGGCTCCCGTTGTACGACGGCGAGAGCGGTTGACAGCCTATCCGTCGAACGCGCCCGGTTCGACACGGTCCTGATCACGCCATGTCGGCTCCGCGCTCTCTCGCTGGGCCTCCAGCGAAGAGCCGGTATTCCACTTCCCGGCCTTCGCCGACCCGTATTCGGTGGGCTCGACGACGTCGAGGAAGTATGCGTCGCACGCCATCCTGAGCATCTCGGGCGTCAGCTCCGGATCCCGACGCTTGTACCGCGCGATGTCCTTCAGGTGGTTCGTGATGTCGCGGGGATGGCAAGAGCGGGCATGGACGTGGCCGTTCGAATAGTACTCGGAGTAGAGGAATTCGACCGCGTCCGGCGTGAACTCGAGGCCGCGCTTGGCGCATTCCCTCCGGAAGATCTCCTCGTACTGCTCCCGGGTCGGGTTGTCCACGAGGATCTTGTAACGGATCCGACGCAGAAAGGCTTCCTCCACGAGCTCGGCGGGATCCAGGTTGGTGGCGAAGATGAGCAGGCACTGGAACGGCACCGGGAGCTTGTGGCCCATCGGCAGGCTGAGGAAGTCGACGTGCTTCTCCAGCGGCACCATCCACCGGTTCAGCAGGTCCCGCGGACGCACGCGCTGCCGCCCGAAGTCGTCGATGATGAACACGCCGCCGTTCGCCTTCATCTGGGGAGGGGCGCGAAACACGCCGGCCAAGCGATCGAGCTGCAGCTCCAGGTCGTCCAGCATCAGCTCGCCTCCGACCATCACGACGGGACGACGAATCCGGAGCCAGCGCATGTCGTGGTCCGGTTCGGGATCGATCCAGGCAGAATCGACGTCGCCCCCCCGATCCTCGTGGACGGGCTCGTGGAAGACCGGGTCGTAAATCGCGATCACCTGCCCGTCCACTTCGACGGCATAGGGAACGTAGATCGCATCACCGAGCATCTCCGCGATTGCCTCGGCAAGGATGGTCTTGCCGTTTCCGGCGTGGCCATAGAGGAACAGCGACCGCCCGGAGTTGATCGCCGGACCGAGTGCTTCCCGGAAGGCATCCTGGAGCACGAGGTGCCGTAGTCCTTCCTGCACCTGATCCTCGTCCACCTCGGCATCTTCGACTCTCTGGTTCTCCACGATCGCCTGGTACTGGGCGAGCGGCACCGGAGCGGGACCGACGTAGCGGCTGGTCCCCATGATCTCCCGGCAGCGGGCTCGGCCCTCGCCCGTGAGCTCGAAGGTGTACCCGCGACGCCCCCGTCCCTGGGTTCCGCGCACCTCGAGCAGGCGACGCTGCTGAAGCGTCAGAAGAAGGTCATCCAGGATGGAGAACGGGATACGGATGAAGCTAGCCAGTTGGTCACCCGTCCTCGCGCCCTGAACGTAGAGCGTCTTGATCGCCAGATCGGCCAGGAAGGTCGCGGAGAGTCCCGTCTCCGCCAAGGCGGCGGGGAGGGGCGGCCCCGGGGACCCGTCGGTTTCCCGGGAGGGGAGTTCGAGGCTTGCATCAGGCATATTCATGACAACGCCTCACGTCTTGGTCCTGTGGCCGCCGACAACCGGCTCTCAGCCCGCCCGGTGCCACTCCAGGGGATCGCCTTCACGCGTCCCGGTCGCTTCGAGGACTCCGACCGGCACCTCGAGGGCGTATCGGGCTTTCCTGTGCATCTTCGTGCGCTTCCCCGGTTGCAGATCGAGGTACAGAGCGATCACCCGGCGCTCCCCGTCCAGCATGGCGACATCCAGGGGGAACTTCATCCACCACATGTGGACCCCCTGGCTGTCGGTGATGATCAGTCCTCCTCCCTCCTCCAGCCCGGACCGCCCCAGCAGGCCCCGGAGGCGCGTCCACCAGCGATCGGCGATCTCGATCCTGCCACCCAGCGAGCTTCCGCTCCTCGCGTTCCGGACCTCCACGACCGGCAGGGGCTTCACCGTCGGCTCAGCCTCCCCCGAACAGGCCGCGCAGCAGGAACAGCGAGGGACCGAGCAGCACCACGAAGAACGCCGGGAAGACGAACAGGATCAGCGGAAACAGCAGCTTCACCGTGAGCTTTGCCGCCGCCTCCTCCGCACGCTGCCGACGCTTCGTGCGCAGCACATCGGAGTGCACGCGCAGCGCATCCGCGATCGATGTGCCAAAACGGTCCGTCTGCAGGAGCATGCTGACCAGGGCCTTGATGTCTTCCACGCCCGTCCGTTCGGAAAAGTGCCGCAGCGCCTCGTCGCGTGGCGTGCCCGCACGAATCTCCAGGTTGACGATGGTCAGCTCCTCGGCCATGACGGGACTGACGCGGTCGATCTCCTCGGCCACACGCACGATCGCCTGGTTGAGCGCCAGGCCGGCCTCTACACAGACGACCATCAGGTCCAGCGTGTCCGGGAGTGCGACCCGTAACTCGTCCTGTCGCCGCCGCGCCCTTCCGCTGACGATGAACCGAGGAATGGACCAGCCGATCAAACCGGTGACAGCCGTGAGAAAGAGGACCCGACTCAAAGCGGCGCCCGCGACCGTTCCGAGGGTGAGGCCCCCGATGACGCCCAGCGCGGCGCCGGTGACCTGGATTCCCAGCAGCATCGTCGGGGCCTGCGGGCTCTTGAAGCCGGCGTGCATCAGCAGCTGGCGGGTCTGGGACGCGGTCGGCTTCTGGCTCACCTTGCTGCCGAGGCCGGCGAGGATCGCCTCCATGCGCTCCCGCTTCTGCTGCCGGCGCCTTCTCTCCTGCAGCTCCCGGTAGCTCACCGCTCCAGCCTGAAGGACGGCAAGCCGCTTCTGCACCACGCGGGTCTGGTTGGGCATCAGGTTGGCGAAACCCACCACCAGCAGACCCGCTGCGGCAGCCGCAAAGAACACGACGAAATAGACCATGTTTCCCTTCCTACTCGCCCCTGCGCGCCGCGATCAACCGGCGTGCGCGGTTGGTGTGCAGCGTCAGGACCGGCATTCTCAGAACTTGATGTCGACCAGCCGGCGGATCACCAGGAACCCGAACAGCTGGAGGCCGACTGCCACGGCCAGCATGATGCGGCCGGCCGGCTCGGTGAACAGGACGATCATGTAGTCGGGATTCAGGACATACATCCCGAGGCCTGCGACGACGGGAGCCATGGCGAGCACGAAACCCGTCATCCGGCCGTGGGCCGTATGGACCTTGAGCTGACGGCGGAACTTGAAGCGCTCGCGAATCACGTAGGACAGGTTGTCCAGGATCTCCGCCAGGTTGCCGCCCGATTCCCGCTGGATCATGACCGCGGTGACAAAGATCCGGACATCCAGGATGGCCATCCGGTCGGCCAGCGCCAGCAGCGTCTCGCCCAGCGGCAGACCGAACTTCTGCTCCTCGAACACCTGGCGGAACTCGGAGGCAACGGGCTCGTTCGCCTCCTCCGCGACGACCTCCAGGCCGGTGGTGAACGCGTGTCCCGCCCGGATGGCCCGCCCGAGGATGTCGATCGAATCGGGGAAGTGCTCCTCGAACTTCGCGAAGCGCTGCTTTCGCTTCCGGGAAACGTGGACGTAGGGTATGAGCGCGCCCACGATCGCCGGGAGCACCGGCAAGAAGCCCGAGAGCACGACCATCGCGGCCAGGCCGAAAGCGGCCGCGAGGCCGACCGTGGCTAGCAGGAAGGTCGCCACCGACCAGCGCATGTCCCCCTGCTCGAGAAAGTTCTTGAGGTCACGCTGGTGAGGCACCCTGAGCAGCAACGCCTCCAGCCATGCCGGTCCTTCCGTCCGCGCGGCGCGGAGGAGACCGGCGCCCGGCGTCACCGCGTCGGAACCCGTCTCCAGCCGGCGAAGCTGGGTCATGATCGAGCGCTGGCGCATCACGCGACGCGCACCCTCCCAGGCCAGGACGATCGCGAGCACCGCCAGGGCGATGCTCGCGAACAGGGCAAGGGCGATGAGGCCGCTCTCGCCTAGCAACCGGTTCATACTGCCTTCTCCTTCGGGTAGCCGAGGTCCGAGTTGGCGAAGAGCGTCTCGGCGAGGCTGACCCCGTACGCCTGCAGTCGATCCGCACAGCGGGGCCTGATTCCGGTGGCCCGGAAGGTGCCGAGGACGGTCCCGTCGGCGTCCATCCCCATGCGATCGAACAGGAAGAGGTCCTGCATCGTGATGACCTCGCCCTCCATGCCGACGATCTCGGAGATCTGGACGATCTTCCGCTTGCCGTCCGAGAGGCGCGACACGTGAATCACGATGTCGATGGCGCTCGCGATCTGCTGCCGCATCCCGCGCTCGGGCAGGTTGAGGCTCGCCATCGAGATCATCGTCTCGAGGCGGGCCAGCGCATCCCGCGGCGTGTTGGCGTGCAGGGTCGTCAGCGACCCGTCGTGGCCGGTGTTCATCGCCTGCAGCATGTCGATCGCCTCCGCGCCGCGGACCTCACCCACGATGATCCGGTCCGGCCGCATGCGCAGAGAGTTGATGACGAG
>CP070670.1:2064715-2068952 GCA_020351855.1 Gemmatimonadota bacterium | reverse complement strand
GTTCCTGTCGAACATTCCCTGAAACAGGCCGATCGTGCTCCCGCCGTTCATGAGGATCAGGTAGCGTTCCTCCTCCGACCCTCCCCTTACCTCGAAACCGAGCTTCTCGTAGAAGGCGCGCGATGCGCGCAGGTCCTTTACGGCGAGACTGATCGAGAACGCTCCGAGATCCATCGCTACCCCTCGTGTGTTTGGCGTCATCCCGCGCAGGCGGCGCATGCCGGTTCCGAGGCGCACGGCACAGCGATCCCGGCGCGTGCCGCGACTAGCCGCCCGCCTCGCAGCTGACCGCTCCCGGTGCTGTCAGTCGCGTTTGCACGCTGACCGGAAGGTTCGAACTCACATCCCACTGGCCGATCATGCACTCTCCGCCTGCGCCTCGTGCGATCGCGTAATAGGAGCGAGCCGAGATCCAGCGCAACGTGATGGAGACCCCATCGCTGCTTCGGAAGTCCAGCTCCCGCAGGGTGAATGCGTAGGCGCCGTATCGAGCCAGGTGCAGGGCCTGATCGCGGTGTAGGCGAAGCAGGTCCGTGCGAAGCGTCTGCTCCGACGCCGGCGCAGCGGAGGCGGGATCGCCCCCCCCGCTGGCGGGCCGCGCCGCCCAGCCGGCCGCCAGCACAAGAGCGAGCAGGAGTAGGCCGGGGCGCTGAGCGGGCCGCTCGAACACTACTCTGCTCACGATAGGCAAGATGATGGAGGTGCCGGAGGAGGGACTCGAACCCTCAAGGGATTGCTCCCACCGGATTTTGAGTCCGGCGCGTCTGCCAGTTCCGCCACTCCGGCGCGTGCCTCCCATGAATATACTAGTCGCTAGGTAAGCGGTCCGCTCCCCACGCTCAAAACCGTCCACTCAACGAGCGGGCTCCCGCCGCCGGATCTCCGGGCTGAGGCACCAGGTCGCCAGGTGCATCCGACTCGACCTGGCATGCCGATCTACGTTGCACATTCGGCACGGTGACATGTCCAGCTGCGGACCTGCCGACAAGAAGAACGGCTCGCCTCGCGAGCCCCGGCCTCCGCCGTCCACGGGATCCAGGTAGACACCCGGCGACATCCTCTCGTCACCGATGACGGTCGTACCTAGCTTGTCTTCCATGACACTTCCGTCGATCACTCGGCTCGCCAGGAGCGCAGGGGTCACGGCTGCCCGATACCCGCTGGTCATCGGCTCGGGCGTCGTAGCGGCGACGGCCGGCAGCATCGGCGTCGACGCGTCCGAACCAGACTTCTGGATCCGGCTCCTCGCCTCCGCGGCGCTCGGCATTCCGGCCTTTTTCGCCGTTCGCGTCTCATCGGAGAAAAGAGGCTGGTCGCCGCTGCAGGCCGGGCTGGCGAGGCTGGGCGCGCTCGGCGCTTTGGTCGCCTTCTTCTTCGGTTGGCCGGTCTGGTCGCAACCGGTGCGGGCGGAGCGGCTCGTACAAGCGGCGGTCGCCCTCCACCTGCTCGTCGCCATCGCCCCCTACGTCGGCAGGGGCGATCAGCTTTCGTTCTGGGAGTACAACAAGAGCCTCTTCCTGCGGTTCCTCACCGCAGCCTTCTACTCGTTCGTGCTGTTCGTGGGCCTCGCCGTCGCCCTGGCCGGCATCGACAACCTGCTCGGGTTCGACGTCGACGACGTGCACTACGTGAGGCTGTGGCTCTTCATCGCGTTCGTCTTCAACACGTGGTTCTTCTTGGCCGGACGGGTCGACGCAGGGGACGCGACAACCGCCAGCGCACGCTATCCGACGGGTCTCAAGGTGTTCGCGCAGTACGTGCTGGTTCCCCTGGTCACCGTCTATCTGATCATCCTGACGCTCTATCTCGGTCGGATTCTCATCACGCGCACCTGGCCGAGCGGTTGGATTGGGTATCTGGTGTCGAGCGTGGCGGCCGCCGGCATCCTCTGCCTGCTCCTCCTGTATCCGGTAGCGGACCGCTCGGAGAACCAGTGGATCCAGACGTTCGCTCGTTTCTACTACGTGGCGTTGCTGCCTTCCATCGCCATGCTGCTCGCGGCCATCTGGCAGCGGATCGACCAGTACGGCGTCACGGAAAGGAGGTACTTCCTAGCCGTGCTCGCCGTTTGGCTGGCCGGTGTCGCGCTCTTCTACGTAACCACGCGTTCCCGGAACATCCTGGTGATCCCGCTGACCCTTTTTCTGGTCGCCATCCTCACCTTCGGTGGCCCCTGGTCCGCTTATTCCGCCTCGCGGCACAGCCAGGTCGCACGGCTGCAGCGACTGCTCGCCTCCAACGGCATGCTCGACGGCCCCGGCGCGGCGGCCGCCACGGAGGACGTCTCCTTCGAGGACCGCACGGAGATCAGCGCCATCCTGCGCTACCTGATCGAGACCCACGGCACGAGCCCCCTTGCGCCACTGCTCGGCCAGCTGACGACCGAGCTCGATACGATCGTCCCGGCTGCCGGGCCGCTGGAGCGCCACGACGCCGATGCGGCCGCGCGAAGGATCGCCGCGGGACTCAACCTGACGTATGTGATGCGCTCGGAATCGGCCCCGGACGTGATGTTCCGCTACTTCGCCGATCCGCAGGGCCGCGTCGTGCCGATCGGCGAGTACGAGTACGCCTTCCGCTGGCAGCGCTGGTCGTCAGACTCGCTTCACGTAGACGGAAAGGTTGTCCGGATCTCGGTCGGAACCGACAGCGCCACGATCAGGATCCAGCGCGAGGACAAGGAGCTCGGCCTGTCGCTGCTGTCGCTGCACGAGCGCATCCGTTCCGGTCGGGTGTCCAGCAAGGGGGATGGCTTGTATCCCGCTGAAGCGCTCAGGCTGGCGGGCGAGAGCGACTGGATCGCGGCAGCCGTCTATCTGAACTCTCTTACGGGCCGCGAGACCCCCGCCGGACCTAAGTTCTGGGCCGGGAACGGCGACGTGTATCTGCGGCTGAAGCCGCCACCGGACTCGGCGCCCGAGCCACGCTGAGCAGTCGAACCGGCCAGCGGCACCCGGCCGCACTCGCCAGCGAGCCGCAGCCTCCGGAACTGAGCGATGCTCGGCCACAGCCGACGCTGGAGGGCAAGGACTAGGACTTCTCCCTCCTCCAGGCACGCCACCTCGGAAAAGCCAGCCAATATCCGCTGCCAATCAGAATCAAAGACGCAAAGCTAGCGGCCCACAGTAGCCACTTTCCAACGGGCAGTCCCACGACGACCGACAACGGCCAAAACGTATGCATTCCTCCTGCCAGCAGCGTGAAGAGCTGGCGGCTCAGATCCGTAACCTGCACTTCTCCGGTCGCTGGTGACACGTGTGCCACCGTGCTGTTGCTGAAACGAACACGGAAAACGGGCAGCTGTCCGCTAACATACCAAAAATCGTGCGAGTGGATCTCTTCAATAGGATCCGCCTGCAGGCCAGGATCCAGCCTGTCCGCGGCCAAACGTCGTGCCAACTCTGGAGTAATCGTGAGGGGACGGCCCGACTCAGCATCGATGAGGTAATCCCCCGACTTCGTAGCGAAAAGGTATGCGGTCCGACCACCGATCGGGAGGATTTGCACGCGCCGGACGACCACGTCTTCGTCGGCCGCCGCAGCGACCCGTGCCAAAGCTTCTCTGGGCGAGACGACGGCCTGCGTGAGATCTGGTCGCAAAGCTCCAGTGCGCTGACCGCTCGGCGCCGGAGGCCCGACGATCATAAGAAGTCCGGACCCCACCCAAACCAGGAAGAAGACGCCAATCGAGGTGCCAAACCACAAATGAATCCGCCGGGCGTTCCACCGTTCCCTGATCACTCCGAGCCTGCCTTTTCCCTTGTCAGCGAACGAACCACGATGCAACCTCGGACCGGCTGCTGAGAACGCTGCTCGTGGCCCCCCCGCAATCGGTTCGTGCCGATATGCGGACCATCGGTGTCTTATCCAGCGCACGAATCAACAATCATTGACCAAACGACAGCATCGGGGCACGATTCACCCGCCGCAATGCCTCCGGAACTGAGCTCACCCGCCGCCAACCTCGGCCAGCCACTGGCGGACTCGGGCGACGTCCGCCGGCGTGTTGATGTTTCGCCTCCAGCCTTCGTACGGAAGGGCGACGAAGCGCGCGTCCCTCACCGCGATGAGCCAGCTGATGATCTCCTCCAGCTCCAGCTCCGCGCCGGCCCGTCTCCGCACCCGGGCACCCGCGTCAAACGCGGCCTCCGGCAGGATGGCCATCCCGCACACGCGCACCGCCTGCGATGCCGCCCTGGTCTTGGCAATCGATCGCACGACGCATCCGTCCAGCTGC
>CP070670.1:2052658-2064615 GCA_020351855.1 Gemmatimonadota bacterium | reverse complement strand
GCAGGGCGCGCTCCTCGGCGCCTGCTCCTCCTATCAGACGCTGCTTCCGTTCGCCTGCGACCCGTTCAGCTACGTCATCGGGGGCACCGGAACCAGCTTCGCCTCGCCGATGGTGGCCGGCGTGGCGGCCCTGGTGGCCGGCAAGCACGGGGGGGCGTTGAGGCCTCAGCAGCTGAAGGGCATCCTGAAGAGGTCGGCGGACGACCTGGGTGACCCCGGGGTCGACCCGATGTTCAGCCACGGACGCGTCAACGCGGCGGCGGCCGTCGCTCACTGAGGCCCCGGTCGCGCGCGCGAAGCCGGAACTTTCGAGCCGGTTTCGGTTTCTCACAACTGCCGGGAAGCCCCTGCCACAGAGGGCGAGCGGGCCTCCCGGTCCCGCTCGCCCGGCGGGGTGTGGCAAGCCGGTGGGTGGCGAGGCGCCGGTCCGCGTGAAGGGTGCGCGCGTTCGGAGGTAGCCGTGCTGGAGACGCTGGAGTTCACGGAATCGGTCGCCGAGGCGACCGACCACATCTACGAGAAGGTCAAGCAGAGCATCCCGCGCTTCGAGTGGGAGCTCGCCGCACCGCTTATCGCCGAGATCAACCGCCTCAAGAAGGTGCGGAACGCGGTCATCCTCGGACACAACTACATGGTGCCCGAGATCTTCCACGGGATCTCCGACTTCAAGGGCGATTCCCTCGGACTGGCCCGCGAGGCGAAGGAGACCGATGCGGACGTCATCGTCTTCTGCGGCGTTCACTTCATGGCGGAGACGGCCAAGATCCTCAACCCCGGCCGCACCGTTCTCATCCCCGATCCGGACGCCGGCTGCTCCCTCTCCGAGAGCATAGCCGTCGAGGATGTCCAGCTCCTCAAGCAGCGGTATCCCGGCGTGCCGATCGTCACCTACATGAACACGCCGGCTGCCATCAAGGCCGAATCCGACATCTGCTGCACTTCCGCCAACGCCAAGGCCGTCGTGGAGTCGCTCGGGTCGGACACCGTCATCTTCCTCCCGGACGAATACCTGGCCAGGAACGTGGCGAAAGAGACCGATGTCCGGGTCATCACTTGGCACGGCACCTGTATGGTGCACGAGCGCTTCACCGTGGACGAGATCCGCGCTTATCGGGAGCAGTATCCGGGAATCGAGGTCATCGCCCACCCCGAATGCTCCCCTGAGGTCTGCGAGGAGGCGGACTTCGTGGGCTCGACGACGGGGATGATCGGCTACCTGGACTCCGCGCGAAGCGACCGGGTCATCATGATCACCGAGTGCAGCATGTCGGACAACGTGCAGGAGGCCCATCCCGAGCTCGAGTTCATCAAGCCCTGCGCCATCTGTCCGCACATGAAGAAGATCACGCTCGGGAAGACGCTGGCCTCGCTGCGCGAGATGAAGTACGAGGTCGAGGTGCCGGAGGACGTGCGGGTGCGGGCTCTTCGGGCGGTCGAGCGCATGCTGGACGTGGGCCGGGGCTAGTCGGCCCAACCTTCCCGCTAGTCGGCCCGACCTTCCCGCGCGCCGTCCCGGCGCGACGGCGCGGTCAAGCCTCCCTGAGCTCGAGCGCTCTCCGCCATATCCCGTCGAACATCGACTGCGTCAGTCTGCCCGTGAACGTGTTCTGCTGGCTGGGGTGGTAGGACGCGATCACGGCAAGCTGCGGGCCCACCTTGACCTCGAGTCCGTGCCCGAAGCGCGGCCGCGGGCGGGGCAGCGGGAGATCGCGATCGCCCAGGATCCGCAGCACCTGGCCGTAGGCGAATCCTCCCAGAGCCGCGATCACCCGAACGCCAGTCAGGAGATCCAGCTCCTCCTCCAGAAACTGCCGGCAGTGGTCCCGCTCGGCGCTCGTCGGCCGATTCCCGGGAGGGGCGCAGCGGACGGCGGCCGTCACGTAAGCACCGTTCAGGCGGAGGCCATCGCTCCGGGAGCTCGAGTTCGCCTGGCTGGAGAGGCCCGCACGGTGGAGCGCCCCGTAGAGCCAGTCGCCTGAGCGGTCGCCGGTAAACATCCGGCCGGTGCGGTTCGCCCCGTGGGCGCCCGGGGCAAGGCCGACGACCAGCAGCCAGGCCTCCGGGTCGCCGAAACCGGGAACGGGGCGTCCCCAGTAGTCGCAGGACCGGAACGCCGCCCGCTTGGTGCGTGCCACCTCCTCTCGCCAGGCTGCCAGCCGCGCGCAGAGGCGGCACGACACGACGCGGGCGTCCAGCCGGTGGAGCTCGGCGCGGGCGGTCAGGGACCGCGCCTCCCCTCGACCAGCTCCGCGATGAGTTCCACGTCGGCGCCTTCCTTGGCGGCCGAGAGCACGACCGACGTGTTGGTGCCCTCGATCCCCGGCAGGCTCAGCATACGTTTGATCTCCCGGTTCATCTCCGTCTCGTTGCGGAAGCGACCGATGACGAGCACGTCGAACTCCCCCGTGATCTCATAGACGTGGGTGAGGCTCCGGTCTGCGGCGAGCGCGGCGACGATGGAGGGCAGCGCCTCGCCGCGGGCCTTGATCTTCGTCACGGCGATCAGAGTGTAGCCGAGCTTCGCGTAATCCACGACCGGGCGAAAGCCGAGTATGACGCCGCGCTCGAGAAGGTCGTCCAGCCGCTTGCTCACCGTGCTTGTGGACACGCCCAGATCGCTTGCCAGCTGGCGAAGCGAGCGGCGTCCATCACTCTGCAGCGCCTGAATGAGCCGCACATCGAGATCCCGGTAGGTCATCTGTCGCTTCCTCATTGTGCGCGGGATCGGCTCGCTCCACTTTGGCCCCGACGACGAGGCTCGGAGCGAGCTCGCTACGATCAGCCCTCCTCGGACAGGAGAACTCGGTGGTGACGACTTCGCAACGCTGTTCCCTCGCGACCCTCTCCGTCTTGGCCATCTGGCTCGCCTTACCGGCTCCGTGCACCGCCCAGCAGAAGGAGGACGAGTCCGAGGACGGCGTGCGCTGGTTCGGGCGAAGCGAGCCGTTCGCTCCGCTGATCGCCGACCCGCTGGAAACGCAGATCCGCGGGTCGATCGTGTCGGCGGAGCTGGATCTCGAGGGGCTGGAGGACGCCGATCCCTCGGCCGTCGCGCTGCTCGAGGACCGCAACGCGCAAGCCGAAGTGGCCATCGGGTACCGCCAGAACGTGGTACAGTTCCAGCGCGAGACGGCGAGCCGCCCGGCGATCGCCATCGGTTTCGAGGTCGGTGTCTTTTCGCGCTTTCTGCTCGAGACCCCCGAGAAGGACTTCCTGAGTGCGGACTTCCGGGTCGGCCTGCCGGTCGAGATCACCTGGTCGGGCTGGGAGGGGCGGTTCGAGATCCTCCACATGAGCTCGCACTTCGGCGACGACCTGTTCGACCGCCTGGGCATCCCGAACGCGCAGGTCACCTTCGACGGCTTCCAGCTGGTCGCTGCGCGGCGGCTGGTGCGCGAGGTGCGGCTCTATGTCGGAGGCAACTTCAACTTCCACTCCAACCCCGGCGTCGAGGAGCTCGCCGCCCAGTGGGGCCTCGAGTGGGACCGAAGCGAAGTGGACCGCAGCGGCCACGTCTTCCCCCTGTTCGCGGCGGACTTCCGCATCACGGACGAGACGGAGCGCGTGGCCGGCACCGCGTTGGCCGGGGCGAGCTTCAGGATCTCCGACCTGCGCCTCCAGCTCGCCCTCCGGGGACACTTCGGACCGTCTACCATCGGCAAGTTCCGCAACTTCGACGAGAACTTCATCGGGCTGGGTCTGCGGATCATCCCATGAGGGCGGCGACCGCGCCGGAACGGGGACAGCCCCCCTTCACCCGCCGTCTCTCGCCAGTCGGAACCCCATGAACTGCCAGGTCGCGTCCGGGACGAAGAAGTTTCGGTAGGTGGGCCGGATGTGGCTCGCCGAGGTCACGCAGGACCCGCCCCGCAGCACGAACTGGTTGCACATGAACTTGCCGTTGTACTCGCCGAGCGCTCCGGGAAGGGGGCTGTAGCCCGGATACGGCGAGTACTGGCTGCGAGTCCACTCCCAGACGTCCCCGTACAGCTGTCGCGGACCCTGATCGTCGCCCTGCCCACCCGCCGGACCCGCACCGGCCGCGCCCATCGGGTGCAGCCGACCGGTCTCGAAGGTGTTTCCGGAGACCGGGAGGTCGCGCGCCGCGACCTCCCATTCCTCCTCGGTCGGAAGGCGCGCCCCGGCCCAGCGGGCGAACGCATCCGCCTCGAAGTAGCTGACGTGGCAGAGAGGCTCGTGCTCCTCCAGTTCGCGCATCCCTCCGAGGGAAAAGAGCCACCATCGCCCATCACGCTCCTCCCAGTAGAAGGGCTCGCTCCAGCTCCGCTCCTGCGCCGTCGCGAATCCCTCGGACAGCCACAGCTCTGCCCGCTCGTATCCGCCATCCTCCATGAAGGCCAGGTACTCTCCGTTCGTCACCAGACGATCCGCGAGCAGGAAAGGCTCGAGGTAGTGGCGATGGCGCGGCGTCTCGTTGTCGTAAGCGAATCCGTCGCCCTGATGGCCGATCTCGTAGAGGCCGCCCTCGAAGGGGACCCACGCGACCGTGCGCGCCGGAGGCGAGGGGTCGACCGGCCCGTCGCGGTAGGCCGGCCGCAGCGGGTTGACGGAGAACACGTGCTTGATGTCCGTCAGCATCAGCTCCTGATGCTGCTGCTCGTGATGAAGACCGATCTCGATCAGCGGGGCACAGACCGTGAGCGGCCCCTCGCTCGCCCCCTCCAGCAACTCCGATATCCCCTCATCGACATGGGCCCGGTACGCATAGATCTCCTCCAACGTCGGCCGCGAGATGTAACCCCTCCGGTCTCGGCAGTGACGCTCCCCGGCCTGCACGTAGTAGGAGTTGAACAGGTAGGCGTAGCGGGAATCGAGCGGGCGGTATGCAGCGAGGTGGGGCTCCAGCACGAAGGTCTCGAAGAACCAGCTCACGTGGGCCAGATGCCACTTCGTCGGGCTCACGTCGGCCATGGTCTGCACCACGCAGTCCTCGGGCGCCAGCGGGGCCGCGATTCGCTCCGTGGCGGCCCGCACCGCCCGGTATCGGCCCAGGATCTCCGTGGCGCCGACCGCCGCCGGGGAGGGCGTCCGGGGGGTCAGCGTGGCGTCGCTGGTCATGGTTCGGCTCCGGCGCAGGGATCGTTCGTCTGACGAGCGCGAGCAGATCTCGCCTTCCGAAGCTAATACGGGGAGCAGCGGCGATGGTGCCGCCCTGACAGCAAACCGGCCGGACCGCCCCGCCGATCTCGCGACGGCAGGTAGGCGGCCCGGCCGGTAGGGGCACGTCGGGATTTCCGCTGCGCGGGCGGTGTATCCCTAGGCTGGCACGCGGGCGGAGCGTTCCGGGAACGAGCTCGGCCCGTTCAGGCTTCCTTCTTCTCGAGCCATACAGGCGTGGGCTCGGTCACCGCCTCCTCGTTCGGGGCGGTCTTGTCTTTCCCCGCGCCATCTTCCTGGAGCTTGTCCATCACCTTGGTGACGGAACCCGCTGTCTTCGCGCCCGCTTCTACCTCGGGCTGGGGAAGCCCCGTGACCGGCCCATCGCTGAGCAGCTGCTGCAGGGCCTCGAGAGCCGTCTTGAGCTTCTCGGCCCGCTGGTAGCACCCCTGGATCTGACGCTCGGTCTCGGCAAGCTCGGTCTTGAGGGCCTCGTGGCTCGCCTGCAGCATGTCGACTCGCTCCGCCATGGTGATTCTCCTCCGCTCGTTCTCGAGTTGTGGTTCCTGAACCGTGGTTCCGCGGCCTCAGACCCCGGGGCAGGGATCGGTCGGCAGGGTCACCGGGCGCAACGAGTAGTTGTGATCGTACAGGTTGGCGCCCGTGGCCTTGAAGTATTCCGACCAGAAGCCCTTGACGCGCTGGCCGGTCTCGGTGTCGATGCGCCCGCCGATCACCACCACGCACACCCCGGACAGGTCGGGCAGACGTCCCGAGGTCTTTCGTGACTCGATCCAGTCATCCCCGGGCATCCTGCGGAGGCCTTCCATCTCGATCTCCGATCCCGACTGCAGCATGTCGGAGAAGAGGTAGATGACCTTCCGGTAGTCGCGGTACGGGCCGACCTCCGCTGCCGCATCGTGCAGCGTCGACAGGATGTCGGTCCCCATGATCTCCTCTCGATCGCCTGCGTCGGTGAAGGCCCGCATGTAGGCATCGGCATCGCGCTGGAATCGCGCGAGGGTGACCGAATCCCGCTTCAGCTCCCGACCCTCCATCTGCGCCTTGGGCACGTCCTGCGACCAGCGCTGCGGCGGCTCCTCCAGAGAGCGCTGCAGCACCTGGAGCGCCGCGATCCGGTCCCCGTGATGCAGCTCGCTGATCCGCTGACGGGTAAGCTGCTGCGCGAGCTCCAGCTGGTGGTCCGAGATGCTGGCCGAGCGGTCGTACACGAAGATCACCAGCTGCGGGGGCTGGCCCTCGGCCTCCGACGCATCCAGGGCAGGTTCCGCGCCGCACCCCGCCATGCCGAAACCCAGGGCCAGGGCTCCGAGCATCCCGGCCCGTGCGGTCAACCGATGTACCCAGCGCCTGGTCTCCATCACGCCAGTGCCTCCTCCGTGAACCGGCGGCGCACGTCCTCGAAGCGCTCCTTCAGTGCGCGCCTTTCACGCTCGTAGTCTTCGGGGTCCCGGGTCTCCGGGTGCGGGTCTTCCGCCTCCTCATCGATCTTCAGTCCGAGCCGCACCCGTTTCGAGAAAGCGGGGATGGACTGCGGGTCGACGTCCCGTGCACGCCCGTTCTCCGAGCGGTACAGGACGAGGACCGCCTCGAGCTGGTGCACGACGCCTCGCCAGTCTTTGAGGGGCTGTTCCGTGACGAGGCTCTTCAGCTCCCGGATATGGCGGACGAGGTCGGCGAGCAGGCTGCTCACCTCACCCGCCGAGGCCTCGGCCGCATCGATGCGCCGGTCCCGCTCCGATTCGAACGGAAGCTCGTTGAACACCTCCTGGCGCCGGTCCCTCCGGTGGAAGTACGCGGCGGAGATGGCGCACAGCACGAGCGTCGTGTTCAGGAGCAGGATCGGGAAGCTGAGGCGGCTCATGGAAGACGCGTATTCGCGCAGGTGAACCGCGGCGTTCTCCATGTCGTCGGCCCGGTTTGCCTGATCGTTCGCCGCCAGCAGGTCGCCGTCGACCCGAAGCCAGCCGGCGTTCCGGCGGAGCTCCTCGACCACCGCCATGTCCTCCTGGAAGCGCTTCTCCCCGACCTCGCCCAGCGTGACGCGCGCCTCGTAGAGGACGCCGATGACGAGCACGAGCCCGAGACCGGAGAGAACCATCGGGATGATGCTCTCCATCGAGGTCTTGCCGGACGTCGTTCGCTTCTCCCGCTCGCGGTGCATCACCAGGTCGCGAAGCGAGTGGCCGAAGAAGTGGGCGAGCACGCAGAGGAAGGTGATGACGCCGGCCGCCAGCAGCGCGGCATCCGGCCTCAGGATGAACTGGGCGAACACCCGCTCGACGCCCGCCAGCCACCCGGAGGACGTCTCGGCGATCAACTGGATCTGGCGCTCGGTGAGCGTGTCGCGAGGCAGCAGGGCGCTGAACACCGGTGCGTTGGCAAAGAACTCGACGACGCCGAGGAAGGAGATCGCCAGCAGATAGACCTTGGTCGGCAGGCCCCGTGCCTTCCCGCTGTCCTTCTGCAACTCCTCCGTCACTTCCTGACGGCGGATCGACACCTTCGCCTTGAGACGACAGAGGTCGTTGGTGAACCGCTCGAAGCGATCGATCTCCAGGGAGGCCATCCCGAGCTTGCTCGAGATCTCGCGCTCGCAGTCGGCCACCTGCTGGTTGAGCCGCCGCCTCTCCTGGGACTGCCAGCGCTGGAAGAACGCCTTGCACCGCTGGCGAAGCTCCAACTCGGACTCGCTGCCGCGCGAGTTTTCCATCTCGGGCAGGCCGGCCTCGGCGTCTTCCCGGGCAACGCTGACGGCGGCCTGTCGCAGCCGCTCGATTCCGCCCTGCAGGGGATCGTAGCCGAACGCATCCATCGATCCGTGCCCGTTGGCGGACGGCCCGACCGCTTCCAGATCCGCGACGCCGTCGCCGTTCGCCCCGGCGCCCGCGTGGGCCTCCGTCTCGGCGAGCCATCTCGGTCGCTGGTCTGCGATTCTAGTCGACATTGACCGTCTCCTCGCTTGCGTTCTGCGGGTCGGATGTGTCCAGGAAGTAGGCTCCGCACGCGAGCTTCAGCATCGGCAGCGCCAGGGACGCCTCGACCTCCAGGTACTGCGCGACGTCGCACACCTGGTTGACGAGATCCCGCGGGTGGCAGGCACGGGGAAAGATCCCGTGCGGCTCGTAGAAGTTCTCGAAGATGAAGTCGACCGCGGCCTTCTCGTACTCGATGCCGCGAGCCGCGCAACATCTCTGGAAGATCTCCTCGTACTGCTCCCGGTTGGGGTCTCCGATCATGATCTTGTAGCGGATGCGGCGCAGGAAGGCCTCCTCCACGAGCTCGGAGGGGTCCAGGTTCGTCGAGAAGATCAACAGGCACTCGAACGGCATCGGCAGCTTGGGACCGGTCGGCAGCGTGAGGAAGTCCACGTGCTTCTCGAGCGGCACCATCCACCGGTTGAGCAGGTCGCGCGGTCGGACGCGCTGGCGCCCGAAGTCGTCGATGATGAACACGCCCCCGTTCGACTTGACCTGGGGCGGCGCCCGGAAGACGCCGCTCTGCGCATCGTATTGGAGCTCCAGCTGGTCGAGCGTGAGCTCTCCGCCCACCATGACGACGGGCCGGTGCACGCGAATGAACCGGGGATCGTGACCCTTCGCGGGCCTGAGCCAGCCGTTCCCATCGACCGGGTCGTCATCGAACACGGGCCGGTGATGCAGCGGATCGAAGATGGAGATGACCTGGCCCTCGACCTCGATCGAGAACGGAACGTAGATGGCGCCGCCCATCATGCCGGCGATCGCTTCGGCGATCGTCGTCTTGCCGTTGCCCGCGAATCCGTACAGGAAGAGCGACTTGCCCGAGTTGACCGCCGGCCCGAGGCTGTCGATCAGCTCCTGGCTCATCACCATGTGCTCGAAGCCCTCGCGGACCATGCTGCGGGTGATGTGGACGTCCTGCACCTTCTGTCGATCCACCACCGCCCAGTACTGATCGAGCGGGACCGGGGCCGGCCCGACGTAGCGGGCGGAGTGCAGGATCTCGCGCACCCGGGTGCGCCCTTCGCCGGTAAGGTCGAAGACGTACCCGCGCCGGCCCACCCCCTGCGTCGATCGCACCTCCACGAACCGGCGCTGCTGCAGGGTGAGCAGCTCATCGTCCAGGATATGGAAGGGCAGCCGGATAAACGCCTCCAGCTGCGCTCCCGTGCGGGCCCCCTGCTGGTTCAGGGTGCGCAGGAGAAGATCAGACAGCGAGGCCGATGAGAGCCCCGTGTCCTCGAGCGTTTCAGGGACCGGGGGGGCGGCAACAAGCTCTTCCCCGGAACGGGATGGCGCCCCACGTAGAGCCGCGGGCTGAGCCGTCCGCCGCACCCCGGTCGCTGGATCCGCTTCGGTCTGCTGGGCCGTCAGGGTCTCGGTCACCTCGGCCAGATTCGTTGGTTTGTTCATCGCGCCTTCGTGAAGAGTTCGATGAGATGGAAGACGGCGGGGCCGAGGATCACGACGAACATCGCCGGGAAAATGAAGAGGACGAGCGGGAAGAGCATCTTGATCGTGGTCTTCGCCGCCGCCTCCTCGGCCCGCTGCCTGCGTGCCGTCCTCAGATTGTCCGCCTGGACCCTGAGCGCCTGCGCGATCGAGGTCCCGAACCGGTCGGTCTGTATGAGCATCGCCACCAGCTGACGCAGATCCGTCACGTTCGTCCTGTCACCCATGTTCCGCAGCGCTTCCTCGCGGGGCGTGCCGGCGCGGATCTCGAGGTTGACGATGTGGAGCTCCTCGCTCATCGGTCCGCTGAGGCTCTCCATCTCCTCCGAGACGCGGGTGAGGGCCTGATTGAGCCCCAGGCCAGCCTCCACGCAGATGACCATGAGGTCCAGCGTATCGGGAAGCGCCTTCTGAAGCTCCTTCTGGCGCTTCTTGATGCGCCGGGACAGCACGATCCGCGGGAGCAGCCAGCCCGCCGCCGCGGCCATCGCGGGTCCGAGCACGACGCGTCCGCCCGCCACGCCGGCCAGCGGCCAGCTGATCAGCACGAAGACGAACAGGCCGGCCGCCAGCAGCACCCGCGCCCCGAGGTAGATGTACAGGGCGCTCGGCTGTCGATAGCCGGCATGGACCAGGCGGGCCCGCATATCGCGCTCGTTCTTGATCTGCCCCATGCGCTTGCCCATCGCCTCCACCAGGGCGGCAAGGCGCTCGCGCTTCACCTGGCGGCGGCGGCGATCGGCCATGTTGCGCTGCCGGCCACCGGCCTGGATCGAGGCGATCCTCCGGTCGACCGCCGCGGGACGCGACGGCGCGAAGTTCGCGACCGCGAGAACGAGGAGCGACACGGAGGCCGCTGACAGAACCATCACGAAGTAGATCATCAGATATCGATGTCGATGATTTTGCGGATGCTCAGGTAGCCGAGTACCTGGAGAACGCCGGCCATCCCGAGCGCGAACCTACCCATCGGCTCCTCGAACAGGACGCTCATGTACTCCGGGCTCATCGTGTACATGATGATGCCCATGATGATCGGCAGTACGGCGAGCAAATAGCCGGTCATGCGGCCCTGCGCCGTGTGAACCTTCAACTGCCTGCGGATCTTGAACCGCTCGCGGATCGTGTAGGAGATGTTGTCGAGGATCTCCGCCAGGCTGCCTCCTGATTCCCGCTGGATGAGTACCGCGGTGACGAAGATGCGGGTGTCGACCAGCGGAATCCGATCGGCCATGGCCATGAGCGAGTCGCGCAGCGGCAGGCCGAACTTCTGCTCCTCGAACACCTGCCGGAACTCGGTCGAAACGGGATCGGGAAGCTCCTCCGCGATGACCTCCAGCCCGCTGTTCAGGGCATGGCCGGCCCGGATCGAACGCCCGAGCAGGTCGATCGCCTCCGGGAAGTGCTTCTCGAACTCGCCTACCCGACGCGTCCGGCGCTTGCGAACGTAGGCGTACGGAAGCGCCGCGCCTCCCGCTGCCGCGAGCAGCGGGAGCAACCGGCCCGGCAGCACGATCATCGCCGAGACGCCGAACGCTGCGCCGATGCCGAGCGTCACGAGGAGGAAGGTGCCGACGCTCCACGACATGTTGGCCTGCTCCAGCAGATGCGCGATGTCGCGGCGCTGCGGGATGAGGGCCACCAGGGCCTGAAGCCATTTCGGATCCTCTCCGTCCTCCCCGCGCAGAAGGGCGAGCGAGATCTCGCTGGATCCCGCGGAGCCGAGCGTGCCCTGCGACAGGGACTTGATCTGCTCCGCGACGGCCCGGCGCCGCCGCCACTCCTGCACCGCCTCCCACAGGAGCGCGATCGTGACGACCGCGAGGGAGACGGCGATGAAGCCGAAGATCGCGCCAGACCAGTTGCCGGGCTGATTCATGCGCCACCTCGAACGGCCGTGAGCCGTGGATCGACCTCCGAGAAGAGGGTTCCGGCCAGATCGACGCCATACTGCTGAAGACGGTCGGCGCAGCGGGGCCGAATGCCGGTGGCCCGGAATCGGCCGACCACGTTGCCGTCCGTGTCCATCCCCTCGCGCTCGAACAGGAAGAGGTCCTGCATCGTGATGACCTCGCCCTCCATGCCGACGATCTCGGAGATGTTCACGATCTTGCGGGTCCCGTCGGCGAGCCGCGCGACCTGCACCACGATGTCGATGGCGCTCGCGATCTGCTGCCGCATGCCCTTCTCGGGTAGCCGCAGGCCGGCCATCGAGATCATCGTCTCGAGGCGGGCCAGCGCATCCCGCGGGCTGTTGGCGTGCAGGGTCGTCAGCGACCCGTCGTGGCCGGTGTTCATCGCCTGCAGCATGTCGATCGCCTCCGCGCCGCGGACCTCACCCACGATGATCCGGTCCGGCCGCATGCGCAGAGAGTTGATGACGAG
>CP070670.1:2025220-2052558 GCA_020351855.1 Gemmatimonadota bacterium | reverse complement strand
GTGGACCTGCGCTTCTCGCTGCCCCGCATCGTGAACGACCTGGACGAGGTCTACGGGATCGCATCGACGAGCCGCGAGGCTGCGCGGCGTGGAATCGCTGCCGGGAGTGACGGTTGAGCGCGGCGGGGGTTGCCGGGCGGTCAGGCGATTGGTATGAGGAGCGGCTGCAGAAGGCGTCGTACCTGGAGGAGAGACGCCGCAAGGCCATGGTGATCGCGTCGCTGTGCAAGAGCGAGCTGGCGGCAGCGAGGCGCGTCGCCGATCTGGGGTCGGGGACCGGGATCATCAAGATGGTACTGGAGGAGGACTTCGATAAGCCTCTTTACGGATTTGAGTTGGCTGCAAGCATCATCGTCGCTCGTGAGCGCACCGCGCAGGCGGACATCCTCCGGCTTCCGGTCGCCGATCAGACGTTCGACTTCCTCATCATGAATCACGTATACGAGCACGTGCCCGATGCTCGTCGCCTCTTCGCAGAGGCTTATCGGGTCCTGGAGCCGGGTGGCCGTGCATACGTGTCCGCCGGCAACCGGTATGCCGTGATGGAGCCTCACTACCGGCTTCCATTCCTCAGCTGGCTCCCGGAGCGGGGGGCAGGCGCCTTCCTGCGTCTGACGGGGCGAGGGCACCGTTACGACAGTATCCGCTACCTGAGTTACGGCCGTCTGCGTGCAGCCATGTCCGAGCCCGGATTCCGGGTCCGCGACATGACCCGGCAGGCCATCGACGACCTCGTTGCCCGAACCTGGGGGGAATCCTGGGGGCGCGTATGGGGGCTGCTGCGGGGGCTCCCCGATCGAGCCGTCGACGGACTGCTGGCTGCGCTGTCGCCCCAGTGGTTCTTCATGCTGGAAAGGCCCGTATGAGCTCGGGGAAGGGCAGGGCGCGCCGCGGCTGGGGAACTGCCGCCTTCCTGCTCGCCGCAGCGGCGGCAACGCTCTTCTTCTACAGGGATTTCGTGCTGCACCCCGAGAGGATGCTGTTCGGCACGGACCTGCTGGACCAAGCCTATCAGCTGAGGAAGTTCGCCGTGGACGAGCTCCGCGCCGGCCGCGGCCTTCCGCTCTGGAACCCGTTTGTCTACTCGGGCCTACCGTTTCTCGCCATCCTGCCGGGCCCGGTCTTCTATCCGACGAGCCTGCTCTACCTGGTCATGCCCCTTTTCCGGGCGATCGGCTGGACGTTCGTGGCGCATACGTTCCTGGCCGGTGCTTTCGGCTTCTTCGCCGGGCGTTCGTTCGGTCTTGGCCGGTGGGCTTCAGCGGTCGTGGGCACCTCCTTCATGTTCAGCGGATATCTGGTATCGACCCTCTACGGGGGGCACGACGGCCGCATGTTCGGCATGGTACTGATCCCCCTCGCATTCGGACTGCTGGAGCGCGGGATCCGGAGCGGCCGCGCGGTCTGGTTTCTCCTGCTCGGTCTGACCGTGGGCCTCCAGATCTTCACTCCGCACGTCCAGGTGATGTACTTCTCGTCGCTCGCTCTGTCCGCGTACGCGCTCTTCGCCTTCTGGCTCCGATACCGGGAGTCAGGATCGGCGACCACCGTGCTTCGCCTCGCGGGACTCTACGTCCTCGCGTTTCTGATTGCCGCTCTCCTGGGTGCCGTGCAGCTCTGGCCGACCGCGGGCCTGCTGGGGATGTCCGTGCGCGGCGTGCCGGGCCAGGGGGGCTACGAGTTCGCCCGATCCTGGGCGCTACCCATCCAGGAGCTCTCGGCATTCCTGCTGCCCGACCTGGTCGGATCGCTCGATCTCTATTGGGGAACGAATCCATTCAAGCTGCACACCGAATACCTCGGGGCCCTGCCGGTCGCCCTCGCGTTGATCGGACTGACCAGCCGACCAAGGGAAGCACGGGTATGGTTCCTCGCGGCTGCGGCCGTAGGCGGCATCCTGTTCGCCCTGGGTGGCGCCACGCCGGTGCATCGGATTGCCTACGCCATCGTCCCGCTCATCGATCGGTTCAGGGCGCCGGCGATGATGCTGGGTGCGGTGGCCTTCGCGGTGTCCCTGCTGGCCGGGTTCGGCTGGCAGGCCATCGCGGACGCCCGCGAAGGGGGGAGACCGCTGCCGTGGGCCCTGATTCTCTCCGGCTCCGCCGTCTTCCTGCTCCCGCTCCTCGCCGCCGCGCTGGCTCCGCAAGACCTTTTCCGATGGTACTACAACGACTGGTTTCCCCACGACTGGACGCGGCAGCCGCCCGCCCGGATCCTCTCCGCGCTCCGTCTCGGCGCCTGGCTCGGAGTTGTGACCTGGCTCGCGGTGCTGGCTGCGGCGCGTGGTGTGGAGCGCCGTCGCGTCGGCGAATGGGTATGCGCCGGCCTGCTCGTGCTGGGCGCTCTCGACATGGGCCGGGTGGGCAGCCGGTACCTCGTCGCTCTGCCGGCGGAGGAGCTTCTTCCGCTCGATCCGGGGCTGGAGGATCTCGCAGGCGAGATCCGGGTGGGAGAGCGAGCCTGGCCGCTGCCGGACACGTACCGCCCGAACGACCTCATGTACTTCGGGATACCGGCGGTCACCGGGAGCCAGAACTTCCGCCTCAAGTGGTACGAGCGGCTCGTCGGTGGACTCGAATACAGGAACCTCGGCGGCCGGCGCGGAATGTGGCCCCTGCTCGATCTGAAGTACCTGATCACGTCCGAGGAGGTCAACCTCCCGTTCCTGTCGCTCGCGGCCCGCGGGCAGCGGGGCCAGATCTACCGGCTGGCAGACCCGACGCCGCACGCGTTCTTTCCGGCCCGGATCGTCATCGCCCCTGATACCGTGGTCGCCCTGGACAGCACGCTGGCGATCATCGAGCCGACGGAACGGGCGGTCGTCGAGGCCTGGGATTACCCCGGGGCGCCAACGCCGGAGCAGGCCCGGCGCCTGACGACCGGCGCTGGCGTGGCGCAGATCCGGTCCCACTTGCCGAACGAGATCGTGCTGAGCGCCTCGGCGGAGCGCGGCGGTCTGCTATTCATCAGTGAGGTCTATCACCCGAACTGGGAAGCCTGGGTAGACGGTGAGCCCACGGCCGTCTTTCGCGCGAACACGGCATTCTGGGGCGTTCAGGTGCCGGAAGGCGAGCACGAGATCGTGTTCAGGTACAACCCGCGAGAGCTCCGGGTCGGAGGCTTGGTCTCGCTGGGGACGCTCCTCATCACTCTGTTGGCCGCCGGCTGGTTGGCCGTTCGGCGGCCCTCCGGCCAGGCCTAGGAAGGAACAGCCGTCATGGGTGACCGCCGGGGGCGGCTCATGCTCGCCTCCTTCCTGTTTCTTGCGCTGCTCTTTCTTCTGCTTTCCGTCGCCGGCCTGTGGGACGCCCTCGCCGCACCCTGGAAGAGCCTGGAGGGCGCCTGGACGCTGCGACTGCCATGGCTGCTCGCCGCGCTCGCTCTGGGTACCGGCAACCTGATCGGCATGGCCGCACTCTGGACCCTGCTGGCCCGACGATGGGGCGGGCCGATCGACTTCACGGAGGGGATCACGGCCTGGGTCGGAGCGAACCTCGGCCGCTACATACCAGGCAAGATCTGGCAGCTGGCCGGCTTGGCCGCCTACGTGCGAGGGCGGGGAGGCTCGAGCGCCGTGGCGCTCGTCTCGGCCGTCGTCTTCCAGCTCGTCATCCTGATCAGCGGGATAGCCGCTGCGCTGCTGACGCTGCGTGAGCGGCTCGGCACCGCGTTCGGGGGAAGTCCGGTGGTGCCGATACTGATCGCCGGCGGTCTGGCTCTTCTGCTCCATCCCGCGCTCATTCGGCGTGCCGCCCCCATCCTCGCCGGGCTTCTGCGTGAGGACCGGACGACGGTGGCCGACCTCATGAGGCGGGATCGCTCCGGCCACCGGGTCTATACGTGGCTGCTCGGAGCGGCCGTGCTGCCCGTGTGGTGGGCCTACGGGCTCGGGCTCTGGTGCATCGCCGCAGGGATCTTCGAGTCGCCGCCGGGTGATCCGTGGACATTGTCGGGAGTCTTCGCAGCGAGCTACGTTGCGGGCTATGTATCCCTGGTGACGCCCGGCGGGCTCGTGGTGCGTGAGGGCGCCATGGCGCTGCTTCTGGTCTCAGTCACGCCGATCTCCGGGGCCGCTGCCGCGGTGCTCGCGATCGTCGCCCGGCTGTGGACCGTCCTCGCCGAGTTGGCGGCTTTCGGCCTCGCCGCTCTGGCCAGGGGAATCCGGTCCCGGACTTCGAGCCGAGCAGCCTCGCGGGGGCAGCCGCCACAAGGGTGAAGACGCGCCGAATGATCTGGTTGATTCGTGTCCCGGCCCGCTGACCTCCACGGGAGTGGGGAGGGAAGGGCGCTCGTTGTCCTTCCGACGTACAACGAGGCCAAGAACCTGCCCAGGATCATCCCCCGCATCCTCGAGCAGGATGAGCGGCTGGACGTGCTGGTGGTGGATGACGCGTCGCCGGACGGTACGGGACGGATCGCCGCGCAGCTGGCCTCCTCGCAGGATCGCATCCTCGTCCTGGAGCGACCACGTAAGCTGGGGCTCGGCTCAGCCTACCTGTCGGGCTTCCGGGAGGGCCTCGAGCGGGGATACGCCCTGTTGTTCGAGATGGACGCCGACCTGTCGCACGACCCCGCCTACCTGCCGGAGTTTCTCGAGGCCGTCCGCGCGCACGACGTCGTCATCGGATCCCGCTACCTGCGTGGCGTCAACGTGGTGAACTGGCCGATGTCGAGACTGCTCCTGAGCTATTTCGCCAACAAGTACGCGCACTGGGTCACGGGCCTGCCCCTCACGGACTGCACTGGCGGCTACAAGTGCTTCCGCCGCGAGGTGCTCGAGGCGATCGACTTCGATCGCGTCTCATCGACCGGCTACGCCTTCCAGATCGAGATGGCCTTCCGGGCCTGGAAAGCCGGATTCGACCTCGCGGAGATCCCGATCGTCTTCGTGGAGCGCGCCGAGGGTGAGAGCAAGATGTCGAGCACCATCGTTCGCGAGGCCGTGTGGCGTGTCTGGGCACTTCGCCTGCGATGGCTTCTGCGCCGACTCTGAGCGCCTTCTCCTTTTCCATCCCCACCCTCCGTCCGCTTCTGGAAGTAGGGGGGTGCACGAGGAGAGGGGTGCGGCGCTGCTAGTTTACATAATGTACATTATACGCCTCACGCGCCTCTGCAACCGCACGACGGGACGAGTGACGGGGTGTCTAGCCGACCGCCGAGTCGGGAGAGGAATCCGGGGTCGGAGTCGTCGGGGAGACGGCGGCCGGTGGTGCGTCCCCGGAGGACGTGCTGTCGCCGGTGCCGGGCATCCCCGGCAGCCCAGCCGGGGTCGCCGGTGCCGGTGCGGCGAAGCTCGTGGGGGCCGGCTGGACGCCGGCCGCGATCATCGCCTCGATCTCCCCGAGGCGGACCCGGTACAGGTCGCCGGTGGCACCCTCCTCGTCCACGAGTCGGCGGTACGCCGCGGCGGCCTCCTCGAGGCGGCCGAGCTCGGCAAGGAGCCTGGCGCGCTCGGCCAGGGCTCGCTGACGCTGATAGGGCACGTAGGCACCGTCGATGATGTTGTCGAGCCGCTCGAGGGCGCGCTCGGGGGCGCCGGCCTCCTTATTGGCCTCAGCCAACAGGAGATTCACGGCGTAGCCGGTGGGCAGATCGACGGGCTTGGATGCGATGGGCTCCAGGACATCGAGGGCCGCCTGCGGCTGCCCTGCCTGGAGCTGCAGCTTCGCCAGGAGGAGCCGGCCCTCCAGGGCGGAGGGCGTGCCATCGAAGCGGGCGACGAAACCGGTCAGTCGCGGGACGGCGTCTGCTGCGGTGAGCGTCGCCCTGAGCTGATTGAGCTCGATGGCGGCGCGCGCCCGGAGGCTCTCCTGGTAGCTGCGGTAGTACAGGGCGCCGCCCACGAGGAGCACGACGGCGACGGACGCGATGACGACGGTTCGCGAGTGCAGCTGCGCCCATGCCGCCCCGTGCTCGACGAACCGAAGTAATCGGTCCTCCTGAGAGAGCTCATCCTTTCGCTTCTTCTTGGCCACGGCTCCGGGCATGGGTCTCGTATCTCGACGGTATGAGAGGTGAACGGCTATAACGTAAGCAATGCAAATATATTGTAGGAATTCAACGCATCCCGCCCAGGCAGCGAGGCCAGCTCGACCAGGACCTGCAGCGCCGCCACCGTTCCTCCCAGCTCCTCGATCAACGAGGCGGTGGCCGCCGCCGTCCCGCCCGTTGCCAGGAGGTCGTCTACGATGAGCACGCGCTCGCCGGGGGCCACGGAATCGGCCTGCAGCTCCAGGTGGGCGCTTCCGTACTCCAGGTCGTACTCCGCCGCGACGGTATCGCCCGGCAGCTTGCCCTGCTTGCGGACGGCGATGAACGGGATCCCGAGGCGCGTGCACACCGGAACGCCGAAGAGAAAGCCGCGGGACTCGATTCCGGCGACCTTCTCGGCGCCCACCGTTCGGGCGTGCTCGGCGAACACCTCGACGACGTCGGAGAAGAGTCCGTGGTCTCGGAACAGCGGCATCACATCCCGGAATAGGATCCCGGGACGCGGGAAGTCGGGATAGTCGCGAAGCTGCTGCCGGACGCGCTCCGCCACCTCCTCGACCTGTGCCGATCGATCGATCGCCTGGACCTGTTCGGGTCCTGCCGGCGCGTGGCCGGCTGACTGGTTCTCGTTCATAGGCTCAAGAAGCTACCGGGTTGGGGAAGGAAGCGTCAACGCGCCGAGAGCACGCCTAGGATCAGAAAACCCCCGATGAGCAGTACGGCGAACGCGAGGGTCAGCAGGTTGAAGTAGCGCTCGATGAAGTCGCGGATCCGCTCTCCGTAGAGGCGGATCAGGACTGCGACGAGAAAGAACCTCATGCCCCGGCTCACGGCCGTGACGGCCAGAAAGGCGATGAACGGAACCTGGAAGCCACCGGCCGCGATCGTGAACACCTTGAACGGGATGGGAGTGAATCCCGCCGTCCCAAGGGCAAGCACCAGGTTGCGTCGGTATGCCTCGCCAATGCGGGCGTACTCGTCGGCGTACCCGTACAACTCGATGATCGGTCGGCCGACCCCCTCGTACAGGCCAAGGCCAATGAGGTAGCCGAACACGGCTCCGATAATGGAGCCCAGAGTGCACAATCCGGCAAAGCGCAGGGCCCTCCGAGGGTTCCCCAGGGCGAGCGGTATGAGGAGCACGTCGGGCGGGATCGGAAAAATGAAGGACTCGACCGTCGCGATGCCGAACAGCGCGGCGGGACCGCCGGGGCGGTGAGCCCAATCGAGAACCCAGTGATAGAGCCGGCGAATCGGGCCGCGCCGCTGCGACCTCTCCCCTGCCCCGCTACCCCCGCCCGCGTTCACCAGCCGTGCCTGCCGACCAAGGGGACGAAGCGCGCACGGTCGATCGGCTCCACATGGAACTCGGTTTCGCCTCTCACGACCCGTACGAGCTCCTGCCGTTCGCCGTCTCCGATCGGCACGAGCAGACGGCCGTTCACCGATAGCTGCTCACACAGGAAAGCGGGGAGCTCCGGGGCGGCCGCGCCGACGAGGATGACGTCGAAAGGCGCGGCTTCCGGCCACCCCGCACTGCCATCGCCGGTCGCCAGCTGCACGTTGCCCACATTCAGCTCTTTGAGCGCGCAACGGGCGGTGTCGGCCAGCTGCGGGAGGCGCTCGATGCTGTAGACCTCGGCGGCGAGGAGCGCCAAGAGAGCCGTCTGGAAGCCGGATCCCGTGCCGATCTCCAGCACCCGCTCCTCACCCGTCAACCGGCACAGCGCCAGATGGAGGGCGTGCACGCCAGGGCGCGAGATCGTCTGCGAGCAGCCGATCGGCAGCGCGACGTTCGCGTACGCCCGATGACGTACGGCCTCGGGGACGAACCGGTGTCGCGGCACAGAGGCGAAGGCGTGCAGGATGGCCAGATCCTCGATGCCCGACTCCTGGAGCTCTGCCACCAGCCTCTGCCTGTCTCGGGCATACGCTCCCTTCAGGGCCTGAGGGACCACTTCGTCACCTCGTCGACGAGCTGGAAGTTAGTGAGATCGAGGTGGAGCGGTGTGATGGACACGTACCCGCTCTCGACGGCCCGGAAGTCCGAGTCCTCGCCGCCCCTCCAGTGCACCTGTCCGCCGCCGATCCAAAACTGCTGCCGGCCCGCCGCGTCCCGCGTGCTCGTGAGCGAGTCGGAGTAGACGCGCCTGCCCAGCCTCGTGATCCGATAACCAGCCACCTCCGCTGCGGGCACATCGGGGAGGTTGATGTTGAAGAACGTCTCGTCCGGAAAATCCCGCCCATGGACGAGCTCGCGCAGCAGATGCTCCAGCAGTTCCGAAAAGCCCGACAGCCGCTCGTCATCCCGACCCGTGAAGGACACGGCGATCGAAGGAACGCCCAGGATCGTGCCCTCCATGGCCGCGGCGACCGTGCCGGAATAGAGTACGTCCTCGCCCATGTTGGGGCCGTGGTTCACGCCGGAGAGCACGAAGTCCGGCTTCGGTTTCAGCAGCCTGCTCACCGCGATCAGCACGCAGTCGGTCGGCGTGCCGTCGAGGGCGATCCGCTCATCCGAAACCCGGGTCGGTCGCAACGGAGTATGCAGGCTGAGCGAGTGGCTCGAACCGCTGCGCTGGCGGTCGGGCGCGACCACGGAGACGTGACCGAGCCGGCCCGCCGCATCGGCCAGAAGAGCCAGCCCCTCGGCACGGATACCATCGTCGTTGGTGACGAGGAAGCGGAGCCGCCGGTCAGCCGGGCCAGCGCCAGGACCTCCGGGGCGGTCGTTCGACAGATTCAAACCGAACCGAGCACCTCGACGAGCGAATCCACCTCTTGACGAAGATCCCGTAGCGTCTCCGTCTCCAGGGCGACGCGCGACGCCGTGCCCAACTTCCCCTGCTTCCGCAGCTGGTCCAGCTTCTGCTTCGCGCCCTCGATCGTGTACTTCTCGCCGTAGAGAAGGTGCCGGAGCAGCTGAACGAGCTTGATCTCGCGCCGGCGATACACGCGGTTCCCGGCCGCGTTCTTGGTCGGCTTGAGAACGGGAAACTGGCTCTCCCAGTACCGGAGGACGTGGGGCTTCAGATCGGTGATCTCACAGACCTCGCCGATAGAGTAGTACTCCTTGGCCGCGATTCGGTCGTTCACACTCAACTCCAGCGTTCGGGTTTCGGGTCGCGCGCCATCAACCGCGCCAGCGCCTCAGAGGGCGCGACGCCGTCATACAGAATCGAGTGCACGGCGTTGGCGATCGGCAATTCCACGTCGTGCCGCTCAGCCAGTTCGACCGCCGCACGGGTCGTCCGGATGCCCTCCACCACGTTGTGCATGCCCGCCAGCACCTCGTCCAGGGCTCGGCCCGACCCGATGGCGAGGCCAACCGTCCGATTGCGGCTCAGGTCGCCCGTGCAGGTCAGGATAAGATCCCCGATCCCGGCCAGGCCGGCCAGCGTATGCTCCTCCGCTCCTAGGCGCGTCGCAAGCCTGATGATCTCGGCCAGGCCTCGGGTGATCAAGGCCGCGCGGGCGTTATTGCCCAGTCGCAGCCCATCGCTGATGCCGGCGGCCAGCGCGATCACGTTCTTCAGCGAGCCCCCCAGTTCGGTCCCGATGACATCCGCCAGCGTGTAGATGCGAAGGTGCTCGTTCTGGAAGAGGCGCTGGACGTGCTCCCGGTTCGTCGGCGAGCGCGAGGCCGCAGCGCAGGCCGTGGGCAGCCCCCGGGCGAGCTCCTCGGCAAAGCTCGGCCCCGAGAGTACGACCGGTCGCTCCGCCTCGCGGCCCTCGAGCACCTCCGCGAACACCTCGCTCATGCGCAGATCGGTGCCGACCTCGATGCCCTTCGAGGCGCTCACGAGGAGAATTCCTCCCTCGAGTCGAGGCCTGGCCTGCTCGAGGACCTCCCGAACGACGTGGGAGGGGACGACGCAGACGAGGACGGTGGCGTCCGTAAGGGCTTCGGTCATGTCTGCCGTGGCCCGAAACGGGGCCAGCCCGATCTCCGGCAGATAGCGGGTGTTTTGGTGCCGCGTGTTGATTTCCTCCGCCACGGCTGCGCGCCGAGCCCAGGCCGTCACGCGGTGGCCGTTCCGGGTGAGGACGTGGGCCAGCGCCGTTCCCCAGCTGCCGGCGCCCAGCACGCACACCCGCTCGCTCATAGGGACGGCCCGTCCGGCGGTCCCCCACCCGCTGCATTCTCGTTTCGCGCCGCCCGAAAGCCGAGTTCCTCCCCGTGGACGAGTCGGACCAGGTTGGAGCGGTGCGTCCACCATACGAAGGCCGCGATCCCGAGGGAAAAGATCACGGTCTGGATGGGGGCGTCCTCCAGAAAGGTCAGGAGCGGTAACAGGCTTGCCGCCACCAAGGAGGCGACCGACACGTATCCGGTGATGAGCGTCAGGCCCACCCAGACGAGCGCCGCGATGATCAGGGCGATCGGGGCGAGGGCCAGCATCGCTCCGGCCGCCGTCGCTACCCCCTTCCCACCCCGGAAGCGGAGGAAGACGGACCAGACATGTCCCGCCACCGCGGCGATGCCGTACAGGATAGCCATCGGCAGCCAGGCCGTGCCATCCCACATCGGGAAGAGCCACACGGGAAGGAACCCTTTCAGGACGTCCAAGAGGGTGACCGACACGGCCCACCTCGGACCCAGCGCTCGGAAGACGTTGGTCGCCCCCGTGCTCCCGCTTCCGACGGCCTGCAGGTCCACCCGAGTCAGGCGTCCGGCGGCATAGCCGAACGGAATGGAGCCGAGCAGATACGCGACGAGGACGAGCAGCGCAGGCCTCAACGGCGTGACTCTTCCCTTCTCTTCAGGCGGAAGCGGATCGGCGTTCCGAGAAAGTCCCACCGCTCGCGGAAGCCGTTCTCGATGTACCTAAGATAGTGCCTCGGCAGGTCCTTGGGTCGGTTCAGCCATAGAACGAACAGAGGCGGAGCCGTCGACGCCTGCGTTCCGTACAGAATCCGCACGTCGCCCCGCGGCCCCTGTGGCGGCTGCCGGCGGGCACACAGCTCGGCCAGGTAACGGTTGACCTCGGCTGTCGCGACGCGCTGCAGCCGTCGTCCATGCACCTGCAACGCGAGCTCGGCGGCTTTGCGCACGCGGAGACCGGTGAGGGCGGACGTCGTGATGATCGGCACCTTGCGGAGGAAGGGCGCGCGATCCCGCAGCTCGCGCTCAAAGGCGGCATGGACGTCGGGACCGCGGTCCTCCCCGAGGTCCCACTTGTTGGCCACGAGTACCAGACCGCATCCGGCCTCCCACGCCTGCTCGCCAATGCGGAAGTCCTGGTTCGTGACGCCTGCCGCGACGTCGACAATGAGCAGGCAGACGTCCGACCGTTCGATCGCGCGGGCGGCCCTCAGGCGGCTGTAGAACTCGAGCTCCGTCTCCACCCGCGACTGCCGGCGCAGCCCGGCCGTATCCACGAGCCGCACTCGCACTCCCTCCAGCTCGACGAAGGTGTCGATCGCATCCCGCGTCGTGCCGGCCTCCTCCGCGACGATCACGCGGTCCTCGCCAAGGAGCCGATTCACGTAGCTTGACTTTCCCACGTTGGGCTTCCCGATGACGGCCAGGCTCACGTCGTAGCCGGGCGGAGCATCGCCACCGGTCGCGGGCAGCAACCCCACCAGGCGATCGAGAAGATCGCCACTTTGCTTCCCTGACAGGGCCGCAACGGGCACGGGATCGCCGAGTCCGAGCTCGTAGAACTCCAGATGCGCCAGGGATCCGACCGGCTCATCCACCTTGTTCACCGCCAGGAGAACGGGACGGCCCGAGCCGCGCAGGAGCTCGGCGACATGCCGATCGACCGGAGTGATTCCCTCGCGCGCGTCCACCACGAATAGGATCACGTGGGCATGCTCGATCGCTGCCAGTACCTGAGCCCGCACCGCAGCGTCGAGGCTGCTGCCCGGCGCGTCCGTCACCCCGCCGGTGTCCGCCAGCAGGAACGAGCGTCCGCCCCACTCGGCCGTCGAAAACTGGCGGTCGCGAGTAACACCGGGCTCCTCGGCGACGATCGCCTGTCGCCGCCCGATGATGCGGTTGAACAGGGTGGACTTGCCCACGTTCGGACGCCCAACGATGGCGACCGTCGGGAGCTCGGCCAGCCGGTTCTCCGGGGCTCTCATCCCCATTCCTGCAGGACATCCGTCACGTGGTCCGCCGCACGGATCTCCATGTCGGGCAGCTCCGAGCGGAGATCGTCGAGCGACAGGTCGTCGAGAAAGAGCCCCTGTGCGTTCAGGGCGGCGTCCGGCAGGAGGGCCAAATCGACCGACGGCGAAGCGCGCAGAGCTGTGAGGAAATCCCTTCCGGGAAGCAGCCCCGCGCTGGTCACGAGCGGCCCGTAGAGCGAGTTGGCCAGGACAGCCGTTCTGACCTTCGCCCCGCTCGCCGCCTCGATCTCCTTGCCGAGACGCTCCAGCTCAAGGCCCATCGCGCGACCCGTGAGGAGAAGCACACGCCGTCCTCCAAGCTCCGGAAGGGCAGGCAGGTCCGCCCGAACGGCACCTCTGAGTCTCGAGATCGCGCCGACGCCGTTGCTCGCCAGTTCCTCCTCATCGAAGTACTCCGTGCCGGGAACCTCCAGACCGGCCGACAGGAAGAGCTCGTCCGCCGCATAGCACCAGGCATACCCTCTCTCGGACCTTGCCTGGGCGCGGATCGCCTCGATCTTGCCGATCGCCTCCCGGGACTCCGCCGGTGTCAGAGCGCGGATGCCCGAGTGCCGGTTGAAGCGCGTCAGACCGACCGGCACCACCGACAGGGACAGCACGGCGCCGCCGCGATCGTACAGGTCCTGGATCGTTCGGTCCAGAATCAGCCCGTCGTTGAATCCTGGGCAGAGGACCACTTGAGCGTGGCAAGCGATACGCGATGCTTCCAGTCGGTCGAGATGCTCGTTGATCTGACGGGATCTCGGGTTGACGAGCAGGCGCGCTCGAGCGTCCGGATTGGTGGCGTGGACGCTCACGTAGAGGGGTGACAAGCGCTGCTCCGCGATGCGTTCCCAGTCGGCCTCGCGCAGGTTCGTCAGCGTCACGTAGTGGCCGTACATGAACGAAAGGCGGTAGTCATCATCCTTGATATACAGGCTGTGCCTGAGCTTCTCGCCCTTCGGGTTTCCCTTGACGAAGCAGAAGGGGCAGGCGTTGGTGCAGCGCCTGATCTTGTCCGGCTCGGGCACAAGACCGAGCGACTCTGAGGCGTCCTTCTCGATCTCGTATACAAGCCGCTCACCCTCGGGCGTTTCCACGTCGAGCTCCACGAACTCGGCGGCCTCCAGATACTGCAGGTCGAGCGCATCTCTCAGTGCCTGTCCGTTGAGACGCAGGAGCCGGGATCCGATCGCGATCTCCAGTTCGGCCGCGATGGAGCCTCCTCGAACCTTCTCGACACGAATCATTGGAAGTGCCCGGGCGACGTCCGCCGATCGAGGCGGGACGACCCCTAGGAGGGCTCGAGGGCCAGGACGCGCCGAGCCGCTTCGAGCTGGAAGACGGGGACGAGCACCCGAACGAGGGCGAGCGAACCTACAGCGACGACGTTCGCGTGGTCCTTTTGGGAGAAGACCTGCACGTCAACGTCCGCCGCTCGCAGCCGCCCGGCCAGCATCTCCGCCTCGGCCTCATCCACGCCACGTGCAGCCTCGGCCCAGCCGGATATGAGAAGCACCTGCTCGTGCCCGGCACACAGAGCCGCGTGCCGTCCGCCCTGCCTGCATTCATTGCAGAGCGAGACCCCGCACACGGCACACCGATGAAGCGCCATGTGGCTCGGATGGCGCGCGCACTTCAGCGGGCGGTCGAGGCGGCCGCACCAGGGGCAGTGGCCAGGAGCCACCGGTCGCTCCCGGCCGCATGTCTCACATCCGCGTGCCCCGTCCCGATCGAGCCACGCTTGGCCCCTGCTTCGTCCTCCCCCCCTCATGCGCCTTGAACCTGCTCGGTGGCTCGTAAGTCGCCTACGGGCTGGCGCTCTGCGGGAAACGGAAGCCGGCGATCGGGGTCTCGCTCGTGAGCTCGACCTGGAAGAGCTCGGTCTCGCCGCTGGCCGGAACGGTCAGCGGCAGCTCCTCGGTCGCCGCCACCCCACCCTGCCAGTTCAGGAACTCGATCGGCACCGTCACCATCGATCCTGCCCCATCGCCTCGGCCCATGACCATGCCCTCTACGACGTACGCGTTCTCCCCGCGCTCGCGCAGTTGGACATTCTCGAGGCTGAACGCCAGGCTCTCTCTCTTCTGGATCATCTCGAGGGCACCGGCCGCGTCGCCCCCCTGGCTGGCAGCGTTCGCGAAGAGCGTGTAGGCGTCGTAGTCGTAGGGATAACGCTCGACGAGAAGCTGGCTCGTCTCCGCTGCCAGCTCCAGATCGCCTGCCTCAAGAGCAGACGTGGCGAGATTGTTGAGCGCGTCCCGGTCGTAGGGGTTGAGCTCTCGCGCTTTCTGGAATGCCGTGACGGCGTCCGCGAACGCTTCGGCTTCGTAGAGCCCGACGCCGACCTGGTTCCACTGATCGACGGTCAGGTCATCCCTCGCCAGGAGGGCCTGAAAGGTCGGCTGCGCAGCGCTCGGGTCACCAGCGATCACGAGCGCGAGCGCGTAATTCATCTCGGCCATGACATCGTCGGGATGCGCTTCGGCAAAGACCCGAAGCATCTCCACCGCTTCCTCCTCGCGCCCCTCCGCACGAAGCGCCTCCGCCAGGTTGAGGGAGGCATCACGGGC
The DNA here is from genome assembly GCA_020351855.1 of Gemmatimonadota bacterium. Lineage (GTDB taxonomy): Bacteria > Gemmatimonadota > Gemmatimonadetes > Palauibacterales > Palauibacteraceae. The sequence goes on along the minus strand of CP070670.1, from coordinate 2,037,877 downwards.
TTGGTCCGTCGGATCGTCGGCCTCGACCGCGCCGCGAAACTGCGCGATCGCCGCCTCGGGATCGCCCAGATTCTGATACAGGAGACCCGCGTTGTTGAGGGCCCGTGAGTCCCTCTTGATGACGCTCGACTTCAGAAAAGCGGCCAGCGAGGCCTCCTCATCGCCCGCCTGGTAGTGCTGGATGGCCTCGTTGTACGCCGCCGCCCAGGCGTTGAACCGTGTATCGGTTGCGCGCTGGAGACAGGCGGGGTTCGCTGCGACGAAGCGCTTCAAGAGCTGATCGGCCGCCTCGAATTCGCCGACCCCAATGTGCGCCTCGGCCGCCAGCCACAGGGCCGTGATGTCCTCGTCGTCCCGGACTTCGGATTCCAGATCGGCGAGGGCCTCACGGTACAGTGACACCCGTACCTGCGGGTCGGTGGTCTCCCCCGCCTCCGTCATCTTCTCGACGGCTCCCTCTGTTTGGGAGTTGGAGACGAGCCGGCACTCGTCCTCCCCCTGCCCTTCCTGCCCCGCCAGCTCGGCAGGACCGAGGGCCCCAACCGCCACAAGGAGCACGATCGCGAACGGCCATCTCCTCGCCGCTGAGTTCTTCATTGTGAAGGAGTTTCCTTTCTGCAATTCATGTCGTTTCCCGATTGGCCACCCGCCCTCGTCGACAGGCAACTTCGATCCGATTACCGACCCGCGCCAGTCCCCGTCCGGCAGCCCGTGCGCGGATACTCCTACCCGACGCCGCGCCGGCCGGATCCGACGAGAGGCCGCTTCAATACACGAGGGCGTGAGCCGTGTTGAAGAGGACGACCGTCTCGCCCGCGGCCAGCCTGCCGGCTTCCTTGAGGCGGCGAGCGGCCGCCAGCGCGGCGCCACCCTCGATGGCCGCGCTGATGCCTTGTCGGCCCAGCTCCGCGGCCGCCGCCTCGGCCGCCTCATCGGATACCGCGACCGCCCCGCCGCGACTCTCCCGCAGGGCCTCGAGAATGAGGAAGTCGCCCAGGGCGACCGGCACTCTGAGACCATAAGCCTTCGTGCGCGCTTCGGTCCACCGTAAGGCCTCCCTCGCCCCATTCCGGAAGGCACGCACGATGGGCGCGCATCCTTCGGCCTGCACCGCGTACAGACGCGTCGAGGCGCGCGCGATGGCCAACGCCTCCAGCTCCGCGAGCGCCTTCCAGCTTCCGATCAGGCCGGTGCCGCCGCCGGTTGGATAGACGATCGCGTCTGGGGCTCGCCAGCCGAGAGCCTGGACGATCTCGAGCATCATGGTCTTCTTGCCTTCGATCCGGTAAGGCTCCCGAAGCGTGGAGACGTCGAAAGCCTGCGTCCTCGCGGCGTATTCCTTCGCTCTGGCTCCGCAGTCGGTGATCAAACCGTCGACCATGCGAATCTCGCCTCCGGCCAGCCGCGTCCGGCGCACCACGGCCTCGGGCGTATCCGCGGGCAGGTAGACCCGGGCGGTCCCGCCAGCCCGACTGGCGTAGGCAGCCAGCGAGACGCCCGCGTTCCCGGCACTCGGAATGACAAAGGCGGAAACCCCGCTCAGGACGGCGCGCGTGACGGCTGCCGAAAGTCCTCGGTCTTTGAAGCTCCCTGTCGGATTCCGTCCCTCGTCCTTTACGAAGACCGAGAGATCTTCCAGGCCTTCGATTGCGGGCAGCTCGACGAGCGGTGTTGCCCCCTCGCCGAGGCTGACGGGCTCTTCCTGCGGAAGAAGAGGCAAAATCTCGCGGAACCGCCACATGCCCTCGTCGCACGGACGGGCACTCCATGCGTCCACCATCCCGGCCGCCCTATTACGGCGCAGCGTGTACCGGACCAGCAGCGGCTTGCCGCAGGCAATGCAGACGGTCGGCGGCAAGCCGCCCGAGGCTTCCAGCGCGCACCTGCTGCACTCGAGGTGGAACGAGGTCATGCCCCTTCGGCGAGTCCCGCGGCTATCGCCGCGCCGGCCAGGAGGCGCTCGAGCGTCCTCACGGGGCCAAGAATGTAAGCCAAATCGGGCACATCGGGTCCCTGCACGGCTCCGGTCAGCGCAACACGCACCGGATGGTACAGACGCCGACCCGCAAAGTCCTCCTCCTTGCCAACGGCCACCAGGGCGGTCTTCAGGTCGTCACGCGTCCAGCGGTCCAGGTCACGCCAGCGATCGGCCACGCCCCGCAGGACTCGCCCGGCCGTTGGATCCGCCAGCGCGTCACGCGCCCCCGGAACCGACAGGGAGGGTTCGGGCAGCACGAGCGCGCAGATCGGGTCCGCGTCCGCGAGAATGAGGATCCGATCGCGCAGGACCTCCGCCAGCCTCCGCAGCTGTGCCTCATCGACGTCGAAGCGGTACCCCAGCCGCAGCGAGAGCGCCGCTGCCAGCCGCTCGGTCGACTCTCGCCTGAAATGCTGGCCGGAGAGCCAACGCAGCTTGTCGGGATCGATCTCCGGATTTGCCTTTCCGATGCGATCCAGATCGACCTCCTCGATCAGCTGCCCGCGAGAGAGCACCTCCTCTCCGCGCGGGCTGGACCAGGAGAGTAACGAGAGGTAGTTGAGCAGCCCGTCGGGATGGTATCCCAGCTCCCGATACTCCAGAACGGCGGGTGCACCGGCTCGCTTGGACAGCTTGCCACCGCCCGGCGCGAGCACCGACGGAAGGTGCAGATACTCGGGAGGCTCGGCTCCCAGAGCAGCGAAGAACAGCACCTGTTTGGGCGTATTGGAGAGGTGGCCAGCACCGCGGATCACGTGCGTGATCTCCATGAGGAGGTCGTCAACGACGACCGCGAAGTTGTAGGTGGGTCGACCATCCGAGCGGAGTATGACCTGGTCCCCCAGCTCCTCGCCGTTCACCGTCAGCTCGCCCCGGACGCGATCGACATATCGAACGGTACCGGGATCCACGCGAAAGCGGACGGAGGGCCGCACGCCCTCGGCAACGAGGCGGTCCACCTCGGATTTCGGCCGCCGCCGACACCGCCCGTCGTACCGCAGCTCCCCTTTGGCGGCCCTCGCCCTGGAGCGTCTCGCCTCCAGCTCCTCGGGGGTGCAGTAGCAATGGTACGCCTGCCCCTCCGCCAGCAGGCGCTCGGCGTGGGCCCGGTATAGCTCGAGCCGCTCGCTCTGCCGATAGGGGCCACTCGGTCCACCCACCTCCGGACCCTCATCTCGATCCAGACCCAGCCAGTCGAGGGCCTCCAGGATCCGCTCCTCGGCTCCCTCGACCTCCCGCTGCACATCGGTGTCCTCGAACCGCAGGATGAAGGTGCCGCCCGTGTGGCGCGCGAAGAGCCAGTTCAGCGCCGCGGTGCGGGCGTTGCCCAAGTGCAGCGCGCCGGTGGGGCTCGGTGCAAACCGCGTTCGGACCATCAACCCACCTCCTCCGAGGCGGGAGGGGCCGCCTCCCGAGCATTCACCTCCGTGTAGCCCGGGCAGCGGAATACCGGCAGCCGGGGATAGCGCGCATAGCGCCGCTCCTCGCGAGACCGCCCACAGAGGAGGAAGAGGGCCCCACGATGGCTTCGGAGCCACCGAGCGTACCCACAAGTGCGGCACAGTCCAGCATCAATCATCGGTTCGGCTCCCCCGAAAGTGCCGCACGGATGCGCATCGCCGTCCTGCGCCCCACGCCCGGCGTGGCCGCAAGCTCATCCAGCGTCGCCCTCCGGATCGCCTCGAGGCTTCCAAACCTCTGCAGGAGCTTCTGCTCTCTCGTCGGTCCCACTCCGCGAATCTCGGCGAGCCTGGATCTGAGGACCCGACGGCGTCGCAATGCGCGGTTGTACGCGAGCGCGAAGCGATGCGCCTCGTCGCGTGCTCTCTGGAGCCAGTGCAGCCCGGCATCCCTTCGGTCGAGGCGAACCGGCTCCACTGCGTCCGGCCGATACACCTCCTCCTCTCGCTTGGCAAGCGCCAGCGCCGGCAGATCCGATGCGCCGGCCGCTTCCATCGCCTGCAGCGCGGCCCCCAGCTGTCCTCGCCCGCCATCGACAAGGACGAGATCGGGGAGCTCGCGGCCCTCCCTCACCTGGCGATCGAAGTAGCGGCGAACCACCTCCTGCATCATCGCGTAGTCGTCGCTCTCTCCGGCGGGGACCTCCCGGATCCGGAACCTCCGATACTGGTCCCTGCGGGGCTGTCCGTCCTCCAGCCAGACGGCGCTCCCGACGGAGTCCGATCCTCCGAGTGTGGAAACATCGAAGCAGACGACGCGCCTGGGCGGAGTACTCAGGTTGAACGTCTCGGCCAGAGAGCGAGCGGCGGCCGGCAGCTGGCCTTCCCGCCCAACGGAATCGCCCCCCTCCCCCCGCGATGCCCCTCGCAAGCGCTCCTCCCTCAGCAGGTCGGCCGCGTTGGCGTCGGCCAGGTCGATCAGCCGGCGCTTGCGACCTCGCTGCGGCACCGTGATGTGGACGGACCCGCCACGCTGCCCTGCAAGGTGCTCCTCGATGAGCTCGCGATCTGGGAAGTCGCACGGAACCAGCAGTTCTCCGGGAAGGTCCTGACGCCTCAGGTAGTGTCCGCTCACCAGCGCGGCCATGACGTCAGGGTTCGCCTCGCCCTTGACGTTCTGGAGGAAGTGGACCTCTCGACCAAGCAGGCGCCCCTCCCTGACCTTGAGGATGACCCCGCACGCCAGCTGGTCCACCACCTGCAATCCCACGACATCATGGTCGCCGCCGCGGTGGTCGATCGCGGTTTGCCTGCGCTCGATGGTCTCGAGGCCCCGCAGGACGTCGCGCAACTCGGCTGCCCGCTCGTAGTCCAACGCAGCGGAGGCCCGCTTCATCCGCCCCACGACGGCGGCGCGCACAGCCCCGGTCCTCCCGCCCAGAACGTCCAGAATCTCGCCGATCATGGACCGGTAGTCGGCCTCGCTCTGGTATCCGACGCAGGGCGCCTTGCAGCGCCCGATGTGGTAGTCGAGGCAAGGCCGGTCCGGGACTTCCTTCGGGAGCTCATAGTGGCAGCTGCGCACCGTGTACAGCTCCTTGATCGTTCGGAGTGCGCTTCGCATCGAACCGACGTTCGTGTACGGCCCGAAGTAACGGCTCCCATCGCGAACCAAGCGGCGCGTCACTTGGACCCGCGGATAGGGTTCCGCAAGCGTAACGCGGATGTACGGGTAGCTCTTGTCGTCGCGCAGCTGGATGTTGAAGCGAGGCCGATACTCTCGGATGAGGTTCCATTCGAGGAGAAGTGCGTCGGCTTCCGACTCCACGACATAGCTCTCCAGCGATGCGATGTGCCGCGCGAGCTGGCGCACCTTGGCAGGGGCATCTTGACGGACGCCAAGATAGCTCCGAACCCGGGCGCGGAGAGACTTCGCCTTGCCCACGTAGAGCACGCGCCCCCGCATGTCCCGGAACAGGTAGACGCCTGCCCGTGCCGGCAGGCGGCCAACCTGGCACTCGAGCTCTTCTCGTCGTTGCTCAGACATCGGAGACCGGTCGGGGAGGGCGCGGGACGATGGACAGGTACACTACACCGGCCGCCGCGAGCGTTCCGACCAGGGTGATCGCCGCGTCGAAGGTGCCGGCCTCGCCGACCTGCCGTGCGAGGACCAGCCGCGCTCCTACGCCGACCGCCCCACCGGCCACGGAGGCCAGCCCGATCCGCAGTAGCGACCCTATCATCGTGTGATCGAAGAGAACGCCCACGCGACGCCGCAGGCCCGACCAGAGGAGGGCGAGGTTCAGCCAGGCGCCGGCCGAGCCGCCGAAGGCGAGCCCTGCGGCGGCCAGCGCCCCGAACCCGGCTCCCCGCATGATCCACATGCAGGCAGCGCCGAGCGCGATGCCCGTAACCACGGAGACGGCAGCAAGCCTCATCGGCGTCCGCGTGTCCTGCATGGCGTGAAACCCGCCCGCGAAGAGCTTCAGCGAGCTTGTCGCAACCAGGCCCACCGCGTAGGCGATGAGGATGCCGGCCACCAGGTGAGTGCTCTGCTCGCCGAAGGCGCCGCGTTCGAAGATGATTCTCACCGCCAGATCGCCGAAGAGCATGAGGGCGATCGAGGCGGGCAGCACGAAGTAGAGGATTTGGAAGAAGCCGTTCACCAGTCGCGAGCGCATCACGGTGGCGTCCGTATCGCGGGACATCTCGGGAAGGGCGGCAGTCGCTACCGATATTCCGATCAGGCTGAGGGGCAGATAGGCCAGTCGCTGGGCGTAGTAAAGACCGACAACGGCCCCGGAGGGAAGGAAGCTGGCGAGGAGAACATCGGCGAAGCTGGCGAGCTGGAAGATCCCCTGGCTCGCGGCCACCGGCACCATGTTGCGCATGACCCGCCGCACCGGCTCCGAGCCACGATCGAGCAGCGGCCGAACACCGCCCGCCAGCGCCCGCGCCGTCGGGAGCTGAACGAGCAGCTGCAGGATGCTACCAGCGAGGGTCGACCAGGCAAGCACATGAATCAACGGGCCCCAGCCCAGGCGAGCGGCGAGCAGCAGCCCCGCCACCTGTGAGAGATTCCAGAGCACCGGAGCGGCGAACGGCAGGAAGAACCGCCGGTGGCTGGTCAGGACACCGAGGCACCAGGCGGCCAGGATCATCACCCCGGCCATTGGGAAGAGGATACGGACGAGCTGGGCGGTCAGTGCTGAAGCGTCCGCGTCGAAGCCCGGAGCCACGATCCGGGTAAGCCAGGGTGCCAGTGCCACCCCGAGGGCAGAAAGGATACCCGCCAGCAGGACCAGCCGGCCAAGGACGCGGCGGGCCAGGAGACTCGGGACAGTCGTCCGGGCCGATTCACCAGCCAGCAGAGAGCTGTAGACGGGCACGAACGCCGCTGAGAGCGCCCCCTCGCCCAGCAGGTTCCGAATGACGTTGGGGATCTTGAGCGCCGCCGCGTAGGCGTCGGCTGCCAGCGTGGTTCCGAAGAAGCGCGCGATCATCAGATCGCGCACGAAGCCGGTAATCCGGCTGAGGAAGATGCCGGCGCCGACTGCCGTGGCGCTTCGGCCCTCGCGCCGGTCGCCGCTCATCGACGACGCACCGACACCGAGCCTGCCCCCCGTCGGTGGGTCGGGCGGCGCCCCTCAGTCACCGAGTTCGGGTCGCTCGGGCTGCCCGGCGGGCGGCAGGACTCCTGAAGTCTCGCCGGGGCCCTCGACGAGAGACCGGATGAACACGGCCTCCTCACGCAACCCCTCAACGGACTCGGCTAGATACCTGACCTCTCCCTCCAGCGCCTCCATCCGCGCCTCGAGCTCGCCGGGCGGCGTCTCGCGGGCGATCCGCCGCGCGAGAGCCTGACCGATCTGCGAGTCGATCACGATCGCCAGCAGGGGGATCAGGAGGATGAGCACGACCACCATGAGAGCCCAGAAGAGCGTCATCGATCTCCGTAAGGTTGCAAGGGAGACGATCCCGTGAGCAGAACTACCGTCCCTCGCTGAAACAGGCAACGTACTCTTCTACCGCTGCCCGTACCTCCCGATCCAGGTCGGCCACGAAGCCCGGACCGTACCGCACGAGATAATACAGCGGGTTGAGGACGCGCTCCTGGGCACCCCCCCCCGGGTACAGGTGCGTTGCGGCCTTTCGGACACGCCGAGTCAACGTCCGCTGTCGATCGCGGACGGCCGCCGCCACGCCTTTTTCCAGATCCTGATACACCCTGCGGGCGCTCGCGCGGGCCTTCTCCCCCGTGGCGCGGATGCCCGGCAGCTCAGCGCCCAACGCCGAGACCACGTGATCGAATGCCGCCTCCTGCGTAGACGCCAGCTCTTCCAGCGACTCGGACACCAGCGTGGGGGTCTCCTGTCGGACGGCGCGCTCGATGACACGGTCTCCGCCGTCCCGCAGCTCCTCGCTGGAGGCACCCACATCCTCGAGCACGCTGGCGATCTTTGCCTCGATCACCGTCCAGGCGGTTCTCGGCACGACCCGCGGCATCGGGACTCCAGCCCAGGAGAAGAGTCCGGGAAGCTGCGCCCAATAGGCTACCTCCGCCGGTCCGAGGACCGAGGCCGCGACCGGCAGCAGCGCCGATTCGGCGACCGGCCTGAGCGCAGCGCTGGGACTGAAGGCCTCCGGCGTGCGCCGGAGCTCCGAGAGGAGCGCCTCCAACGGCCGTGGCTCCCCGTCCGAGCCGAGACGCACCGATCCTCCCTCCACGTGGACGCGCCGCCGGCCTTGGGCGTCGTCGAAGAAGACATTGCTGGCGCGGTCCGGCACCAGCAGCTGCGGGTCGAATCCGGCAGCTCGGACCCTCTCCGTCGATTCGAGGAGTCGGTCGGTTGCCTGCGTCGTCTCCTCCAGCGCTCTCTGGTACAGAGGGCCCAACGCGCGGCTGACCGCCGGTCGCGCCGAGTCCAACCACACCAGCTCGTGATCCGCCAGAACGCCCGCCAGTGCCTCGCCGAAGGCCTGACCGATCCTCCGCCCGGGTTGATATGCGGCTTCAAGCAACTTTAAGTGCTGATCTCTAAACTCTGTTTCGGGAAACACATCCCGTAGCGCAGCAAGCAGCGCGGAAACGCGCATGTCCAGGCATGTCGAGCCCACCGCACGGTCGCTGCGGCCAGCAGGCGGATCGAACCGAAGGCTCTGCAAGTCGTTTGTCGTGTCGATCACGCGGGTCGCTCCCACCTCGCGCCAGTCGTGATCGTCCGAGGCCACCCAGAAGAGCGCCAGCACCGGGTGCCCGAAACGCCGTTCGAGGGTCGACGCCAGTGCGATTGCCGTCAGTGCCTTGTAGAGAACGAGAAGTGACCCGAGGAACATTCCCGGCTGCTGCCCCGTCGTCACCAGGGTGCCCTGCCCCGCCAGGATGGCCTCCAGCTTCTCACGGCTCGCGGACGACGTGGCCCCGAAGTCCTCGGACCGGAGCCCCTCCCGCAGCGGTCCAGGAACGCCATGGACGGCAGCGAGGCTCTGCTCTCCCAACTCCACCCAGCTCGGGAACAGGTCCAGAACGGACGGATCGCGCGCCGCGTAAGTCGCCCCCAGAGAGCCTGCCTCCCCGAACGGTGCGCGTTCCAATCTCGGAAACCGGGTCATTCGGCCCGTCCCAGCACGACGAACCGTCCCGCCCCGGAGGCAAACTTCCCTCCCCGGTAGTCTCCGAAGCGCTCTCGCGTTACCAGCCCGGCCGAGGCCAGCAGGGCTTCAAGCCCGTCCGGCGTATACAGTCGGACCCGCTCGACGTACTCCTTGCTCTTCCTCGCACTCTCGTTCGCGATCCGTATGCGCTTCACGACCATGTCGCCCTCGATGCTGCGGGCGATGTGAACCGAATCTCCGGCCAGCACGCGCGTCTCCTCGGCAACCAGCGTTGATCGGACCTGCGCCGCGTTGAAGTAGTCGATCAGGAACCATCCCGCCGGTTCGAGGACGCGATGGATCTCGCGCGCCACCCGGGCGTCATCACGTGGGTCGGCGAAGTAGCCAAACGACGTGAAGAAGCTGGTGACCGCCGCGAACGAACCCGCTCGGAAAGGCAGCGTTCTCATGTCCGCCTGCACGAGCGGGAGGGAGCGCAGCGCTCGCCGCGCTCGCAGAAGAAGAGGCCGCGACAGATCGAGGCCCAGCGCCTCGACACCGGCACGGTTCAGCTCTCGCAGATGGCGTCCCGCTCCGCAAGCCAGATCCAGGGTGCGTCCGCGCGGCAAACCCGCGTTGTCGAGGAACAACTTGACCGCCCGCGCGGCCTCCTCCTCATCCCGATGGGGATACAAGCGGAGGTACTCCTCCCCGAACCAGGAACGGAACCACTCCTCGCGCCCCGATCCTCCCACTGCACCCTGGAGCTCAGCCACCCTTGTGGTAAGGCTCGCCACGAATGAGCGTTCCGGCACGATAGACCTGCTCGGCCAGCAGCAGCCGGGCGATGTCTCTCGGCAGACTAAGAGCGGAGAGCGAGAGGCGATGAGTCGCCCGCTCGAGCAGCGCTTCTCCAAGCCCGAACGGGCCACCCACGACGAAGGCGACCCCGGGCCGCCGGTCGAGCCCGAGCCGCGCCAGATAGCGGGCCAGCTTTCGGGAGCTCCAGCGCCTTCCTTGACGGGTGAGCGCGACGACGTCGAAACCCTCCGGCACGCGGCCGACCAGCCGGTCCGCTTCAGCCTCGATCCGGGATGCGGAACGGCCCCCTGTCACCTCAACGACGTTCAGCGGGAAGTAGCGTCCCGCTCGAACCTCGTATTCGCGGATCGCCCCGGAGAGCAGCCGCCCCGGCTTGCCGGCGCCCAGGATGAGCACCTTCACCGCGCAAGAACGGTGTCGCGCAGATACCGCTCGCTGTCGCGATACGGGTAGGACTCGGTGAAGTGCAGGCCCCGACTCTCTCGTCGTCGCTGAGCACAGCGCAGGATGAGGCGGGCCACCTCCCGGGCGAACTCCACCTGCCGTGCATACATGGCGCCCGTCGCGGTACCGTCCCGACCTACGGAGAGCTTCGAGAGGCGATCGAGCTCTTGACGAGCCACGCTCAGCCTCTCGTCGCTTCGCACGATCGACACATTCTCCCACATGATGTCCCGAACGCGCTCTTCCAGCTTGGCCGGATCCTCGCCGTCTGCACCCAGCGGGGGCGGGCCGCGATCCGCGGGCCTCGAGACGGAAAAGCTCACATGGAGATCGGCCTCGACCCGGCGGGCCGCCCGTTCCGCGTACACCACCGCCTCCAAAAGGGAGTTGGAGGCCAGCCGGTTCGCTCCGTGAACCCCCGTGCACGCCACCTCGCCCGCCGCGTACAGCCCCGCCAGCGAGGTGCGGCCATCCCAGTCGGTGAGCAGGCCTCCGCACTGATAGTGGGCTGCCGGGACAACAGGGATGGGCTCGTCCGGGGCGTCGATGCCGCGCTCCGCGCAGACGCGGAGGATGTTGGGAAACCGGGATCGCAAGCGTTCCGGATCGAGTCCGCTGAGATCGAGGTGAACGAACGGGTCGCCGCGCTGCTTCATCTCCGCGGCGATCGCCCTTGCCACGATGTCGCGCGGCGCAAGCGATCCGGCGGCATGATACCGCTCCATGAAAGGCTCGCCGCCACGGGTGCGCAGCACCGCTCCTTCCCCGCGCACCGCCTCAGAGATCAGAAAGGCCTGGTCCCCCGTCGGATACAGCGCCGTCGGGTGAAACTGGACGAACTCCATGTTGGCCACTGCGGCGCCGGCCTCCCAGCCCACGGCGACGCCGTCTCCCGTCGCGATTTCCGGGTTCGTGGTGTGCCGGTAAAGCCGGCCGCACCCGCCGGTGGCCAGAAGCACGGCGCGGCACTCCACCTGGATCCATTCTTCACCGGCGACGTCCAGCACGAGCGCTCCGCTGCAGCGCGGTCTGAGCCTCCCGGACTCCGTCGCGGCCGAAAGCCCCCAAAGGAAGTGGTCCTCCAGCATCTCGATCTCCGGCCGCGCCGCGCAGGCGGCGAGCAGCGCCCGCTCGATCTCCTTGCCAGTCAGATCTTGCGCATGGACGATCCGTCGCGTGCTGTGACCGGCCTCTCGTCCAAGCGAAAGTCCTTCCCCGGCCCGGCTGAACTGCACGCCCCAGTCGATCAGTTCGCGCACGCGCTCCGGCCCTTCGCGAACGAGCTCCTGCACGGCCCTCTGATGGCAGAGGCCGGCGCCCGCGAGCAGTGTGTCGCCTGCGTGAAGCTCGAATGCGTCTTCCCGGCCGAACACGGCCGCGACGCCTCCCTGGGCATAATTGGTGGCCGATTCGACGTGACCCTTCTTCGTCACCAGAAGCACGCGGGCGTAATCGGCGGCCTTCAAAGAGAAGGTCAGTCCGGCGATACCGCTCCCCACGACGAGCACGTCGGCCGCAATCCGCTTCACGTTCGCCCCCCACCCGCTCGCCGGGGGAGGCGGCCAGGCTTCGCTTCGCACATGACGAGCAGGAGCCCGACGCTACACACGGCCGAGGTAGTAGATGAGGGCGAGCACCAAGACGAGCAAAACGACGAGGGTGATCGTACGCGGCGTTCGCTTCGCGCCCGCCCCGAGCTTCTTTCTCTGCTCACGCAGCCTATGAAGGGACACCTTGGCCTCCCGACCGGCATGGATCTGCCGCGATCAACGATCCATGATCCTCGCCATCATCGTGGCTTCAGCCACGGTATGCCCATCCACCCGACCCGTGCCCCGCATCTTGCAGATCGGCCCCCGCAGCTGAAGGAGCTCCACATCGAAGATCAGCTGGTCACCCGGAACCACCGGCTTTCGCCACTTCACGCCGTCGAGCGACATGAAGTACACGACCTTGTCCGAGATGTCCTCGATCTCGCTCATGATAAGCAGCCCGCCCGCTTGGGCCATCGCCTCCACGATGAGCACTCCCGGCATGATCGGATGGCCTGGGAAGTGCCCCACGAAGAATGGCTCGTTGATCGTCACGTTCTTCAAACCGACGATCCGCTTCCCGGGCTCGACCTCCAGAATGCGGTCGACGAGAAGCATCGGGTACCGATGGGGGATGACGCCGAGGATGTCCTGGATCCCCATGAGCGGCGGCACGCGCAGGCCGTCGGAGCGGCGGATGGCACTGGCGAGCGCGAGATTGCCGCGGTGGCTCGGCCGGACGGCCACGATGTCCGCCGTCAGCCGCCCTCCCAGCAGCGCCAGATCCCCGATGAGATCTACGGCCTTGTGCCGGACGTACTCGTCGGTCCACCGGTGTTCGGTCCCGACCACGTCCGTTGCCGACTGGACGATCATGTTCGACGTG
>CP070670.1:2003449-2025120 GCA_020351855.1 Gemmatimonadota bacterium | reverse complement strand
GTCGCCGGCCTGCGTCTGGATGATCGGCAGCGCCGTGAGTGAGCCGCCGGGCTTCTCTATATCGGGATGCGCAGCGATCACGTCCGCATCGTCGCTGATCTTCGCGGCTCGCTCCAGCAGCCGGCTGTGCAGGTAGAAGACGTCACCCGGATAGGCCTCGCGGCCCGGCGGACGCCGAAGGATCAGCGAGATCTGCCGGTACGCGTCGGCCTGCTTCGAGAGGTCGTCGTAGACGACCAGGGTGTGCTTCCCCTCCTCGTACATGAAGTACTCGGCCATCGCGCAGCCCGCGTACGGGGCGATGTACTGGAGGGTCGCGGGATCGGAGGCGTTGGCCGCGACCACGATCGTGTGGTCCATGGCGCCCTCGGCCGTGAACCGCTCGACGACGCTGGCCACGGTCGACGCCTTCTGGCCGATCGCGACGTACACGCAGATGACGTCGCCGCCTCGCTGGTTGATGATCGCATCCAGCGCGATGGCCGTCTTGCCGGTGCTCCGGTCCCCGATGATCAGCTCCCGCTGTCCGCGACCGATGGGAATCATCGAATCGATCGCCTTCAGCCCCGTCTGGAGGGGCGTGTCCACCGGCTTCCGGTAGACGATGCCCGGCGCCTTCCGGTCCACCTTCATCCGGGTCGCCGCCTGGATCGGCCCCTTCCCGTCGCGCGGCTCGCCGAGGGGACTCACCACCCGGCCGAGGAACTCCGGACCGGCGGGCACCGAAAGGACGCGGCCCGTGCGGCGGGCCGGGTCGCCCTCCTTGAGCAGCAGGTAATCGCCCAGACACACCGCGCCGATGTTGTCCTCCTCCAGGTTCAGCGCGAGCGCGGTCACCAGCTCGCCCGTCTCCGAGGACTCGATCTCGAGCATCTCGTTGGCGACGGCAGAGGAGAGGCCGAAGATCCGGGCGACCCCGTCCTTCACCTCGAGGACCTCGCCCACCTCCTCCATGTGGAGGTCTTCCTCGTAGCGCTCGATCTGCGTGAGCAGCGCCTTCTTGATCTCGCTGGCGCGCAGCGAGCTGTCGTTGGCCATTACGCTTCTCCTACAGGTCTCCTTGCAGGCTGCCCGCGTTCCCGCGGACCAGGTTCGATCGCATGTCTTCCAGCCGCCGGCGGAGCGATCCGTCCATCACTTCGTCACCGACCCGGACGACCACCCCGCCCAGGATCCGCTCGTCCTCGACGAAGTGGGGCACGACCTCGGCACCGAGCCGCGCGGAGAGCGCCTCCACGAGGTCATTCTGCAGCGCCTCGTCGGGCGCGAAGGCGAGGCGGATCGTGGCCTGCACGCGGCCAACCTTCCGGTCGAGCAGGTCCCGGTAGGCGGTCTCGATCGCCGGCAGCCAGCGCTGCCGGCGCTTGTCGATGACGACGAGCAGGAAGTTCAGGAAGAGCGGCGGCACGCGCTCGGCGAACACCTGCCGCAGGGTGCGATTCTTCTCGTCGACGGAGATCCCGGGCGTGTCGAGGAAGCTCCGGAAGTCCCCGACCTCGCCGTACAGGGCCGCCACCGTCGCCAGCAGCTCCCCGTAGCGCTCTTCCTCGCCGTCCCGCGCGGCCAGCTCCAGCAGCGTGTCCGCGTAGTTCCGCGCCACCGCCGAGTATCTCACGGACCCACCTCAGGCCGCCGGAAAGCGCTCACGGAAGCGCGCACCGGTCAGGCCTCGAGACTCTGGACGTAGTCCCGCACGATGGCACGGTCGGCCTCCGCGTCCAGTCGGGTCCGGATCAGCCGCTCCGCCGCCGCCAGCGAGATCTCCACCGTGTCTTCCCGGAGTTGCTCCAGCACCCGCTCGCGCTCCCGCTCCATCTCGCGCCGCGCCCGCTCCAGGATGTCGGCTTTCTCCGCCTCCGCATCCGCCACGAGCTCCTGGCGCAGCCGCCCGGCGGCCTCGCGGGTCTCGTCCAGCAGGTGCTGGGCCTCCTTGCGGGCCCGCGCCAGCTCTCGCGTCTGCTCCTCCACGAGTCGCCGTGCCTCCTCCCTGTCCTCGCGGGCCGTGTCGATCGCCTCCTGGATCTTCCGCTGCCGCTCCTCCAGCCCACCGGCGATGAGCGGAAAGACCTTCCACACCAGAATCCCGAGCGTCAGGAGGAAGAGGACCCACGTCCAGATGACGAGCCCCAAGTTGAGCGAGAAGATGGCTCCGCCGGTCTCCCCCTCGGCGGCGCCGAAAAGCGCCGGGGGGGCGATAGCGCTCGCCCCTCCGATGAGCAGAGCGATCGACAGCCCGCCAAAGGCGGTGCGGCCGGGTCTGGCGGCTCGAGCCCCCGCGGCCCGTCGCGCTAGAAGGCCTCTCATTATTTGATGAAGCCGGCGATCACGAGGCCGAACAGCGCCGCTCCCTCGATGAGCGCCGCCAGGATGATCGCGCCGTTCTGGATCTGACCGGCGGCCTCCGGCTGTCGCGCCATGGCCTCGGTCATGTTGCCGCCGATCCGGCCGATGCCGATGCCGGCCCCGATCACCGCCAGCCCCGCACCGATCACCGCCAGCCCCGCGCCGAGATCGCCGCCGCCGCCCGCTTCCTGGAGCAGCGCAAGGATTCTCAACATCCGATCCCTCCTTTTCTTTCCCTCGATCGATCCCCCGTCGCCGGGGGGCCCCGCTTCCTGGGGCTCAGTGCGCGTGCCGAATCAGTCCGATGAACACGGACGTCAGCATCGCGAAGATGTAGGCCTGTAGAAACGCCACGAAGATCTCCAGGAACATCACGAACAGGCCGAGGAGGATCGGACCGATGATCGCGATCCAGCCCGACCCGGTGGTGAGGCTCCCGTACGTGATGATGAGCCCGAGCAGCGCCAGCAACACGAAGTGGCCGGCCGTCATGTTGGCGAAGAGTCGGACGGCGAGCGCGAACGGCTTGGCCAGCTTCCCGATCAGCTCCACCGGCGTCATGATGACGAGCATGAGCGCGCTCATGGCGGGGTTCAGCCCGGGCGGCACGTAGAAGATCGTTCGCAGGTAGCCGCGCGGGCCGAGGGCGACGAAGCCGGCCAGCTCGATCACCACGAGCGCGATGAGCGCGAGCGCCGCGGTTACATTGATGTTCGACGTGGCCGTCGCCCCGAACGGCACCAGACCGAGCAAGTTGGCGTACAGGATGAAGAAGAAGAGGGCGATCACGAGCGGCACGAAGCGCTCACCGCCGCGTCCGATGTTGGCCAGCGCCACATCATCCCGCAGATACAGGTAGAACGCCTCCATCGCGTTCAGCAGCCCTCCGGGTGCCTGCTCGCCGTGCTCGAGCCGCTGCGCGGCGCGGGCGGCGATCCACATCGTCAGGACGGTGAGGACCGAGGCGAGGAACAGAAACACGACGTGCTTGGTGATCGAGAGGTCGATCTCCAGGCCGCCGACGTGGATCGGGGGCAGCTGGAGCGGCGAGAGGTCGATCGAGAAGGAGCCGAAGTCGAGGGTGGTGGCGTCCACGATGTGGTGGATCATCGCCTCGGTGCCCCACTCCTCGGCGTGCGCCGCTTCCTCGGCCTGGGCCACCGTCGGGGCATGCTCGGCCGCGTGCTCCTGAAGACGCATCGCGCCCCGGACCAGGAACGTGTCCCTGAGCAGCCAAGTCTCTCTCAACACTCCCAGCATCTCTCTCGCATCGAACCCTAGTGTCGGACTGCCGGCCTCAGGTCACCCGCCCGACGCAAGCCGACGCCGGGCCAGCCAGGCCGCCTCCAGGACCAGCAGCACGACCATCGTGATCGCGTACGACACGGCTACCGGGGCGACCGGCAGGGCCGACAGCCAGCTCGCCACGGCCAGGATGGCGAACCCGCCCAAGCGAGCCCCCATCCCCCCGATCCACACGCGCGTCGCATCGAGCCCGCGGTCGAGCCGGTAAACCAGCGCCCCGTACGCGGGTGCCTGGACGATCCAGGCGACGGCCGCACCGACGGCCAGCCCCGCCCGCCCGTCGACCCCCCACGCCCAAAGGAGCCCGCATGCCACCACGAGCAGGGCGAAGGTGGCCGCCAGGTAGCCGAGCCCGCCTCGCCCGACCCTCATTCGGCGGGCGGCCCTTCATCGCGCTCATGGGAGGAGTCGAGGACGACACGCCGGTACATGCTGTAGAAGCCGGCGCCGAAGCCGAGAAACGCCCCGAAGATGACGAAAAGAGGCCGCGTCCCGAGCCGGTCGTCCAGCAGGGTCCCCAGCCAGGCGAACAGCGCGGCAGACGCGGCGATCGTTATGCCATAGCCCGCATGACGACCGACCTGCGAGATCGTCGAGCGCGACGAATCTTTCCCCATCTACCCAGAGCCTCGACCCGTTTCCGCCAGAGACATGCCCGCGTCAGCGGTCCCACCGGGGCGACGGCGGGGCGATCATACCCGCTTGTGAAAAATATCGCAAGGCTGCCCGGGGGCGCCCTTTTCCCCGGTGTACGGTCCGCGGAGGAGACCATACTTTGGCGGCGTGGACGACCTTCGGTGGACCCGTCGAAAGCAGGCTGGAGCGCTCCGATGATCGGGACGGTCCTGCTGCTCTTCATCCTGCTCCTGCTCTCGGGCTTCTTCTCGGGCTCCGAGATCGCGCTGTTCACCATCTCGCAGGCTCGCGCACGCTCCCTGGCGGAGGACGGGCGCCGGGGATCGTCCGCCCTCGTGCGGCTCAAGGCGAATCCGGAACGGCTCCTCATCACGATCCTCATCGGGAACAACGTCGCGAACATCGGTGCCGCAGCAGTCGCGACCTACGCGGCCACTCAGCTGTTCGGCTCCGCCGGGGTGGGGCTGGCCACGGGCATCATGACCCTGCTCGTCCTGTTCTTCGGAGAGGTCACGCCGAAGAGCTTCGCGGTCTGGAATGCCACGCGCCTGGCCCTGGCTGCCGCGCCCGTGCTGCAGGTGCTGCAGAGTGTGCTGTACCCGGTCGTGCGCCCGATCGAGGCGCTCACGAAGTGGGTCCTGCCGAGGGGCCGGGGAGGCAGCCACGGGGTGTCCGAAATGGAGATCCGTCGAATGTCCCAAATGGCGTATCTGGCCGGAATGATCGATGAGCGCGAGCGGAGGCTCGTCGACCAGGCCTTCATGCTGGACACCACGAAGGCCCGGGATGCGATGACCCCGCGGGTCGAGATCTTCGCCTGGCCGCAGTCGTCGACGCTCGCGGAGATCGCCGGCCGGCTGCGCTCGGTTCCGTACAGCCGGATCCCGATCTACGAGGACTCGGTGGACCGGATCACCGGGATCGTCCACCTGCGGGACCTCTATCAGGCCCTCAGCTCGGGACAGCAGCACCTCACCCTCCGGGAGCTGGCCCGGGAACCGTTCGTCGTGCCCGAGAGCATGCCCCTCTCCACCCTGCTGGAGGAGTTCCAGAGCCGGCACCTGCACATCGGGATCGTCGTGGACGAGTACGGGGGAACGGACGGACTGATCACGTTGGAGGACATCCTCGAGGAGCTGGTGGGCGAGATCCACGATGAGGTGGACGTGCCGGAGGAGCAGATCGTCCGGCTGGGGCGCAACAAGATCCTCGTGGACGCCTCGGCCGAGCTGCGGGACATCAACCACTTCTTCAACACGGCGTTCCCGGTGGAGGAGCACCGGTCCCTCAACGGGTACCTCCTGCACGAGCTGGGTCGGGTCCCCGAGCGGGGAGAGACGATCGAGCGGGAAGGCGTGCGCATCGAGGTGATCGGGGCGACGGACACTCAGGTCACCCGCTGCCGCCTCGTCCGGCTTCCGGCCGGCCCCGACTCCGCCGGGCCGGGCGGTGGACTCAGGCCGGCAGGAAGGTCCCGCGGTACCAGTCGATAAGCGCGTCCCCCAGCAGGAAGGTCACCGCACCGCCGAGCGCCAGGAAGACCCCGAACGGCACCATCTTGCCGGTGCGCAGGCTGATCGGGCCGAAGATGAGGGAGCCCGCCAGCGCTCCGAGGAAGATCGTCAGGACCGCTCCGACCGGGCCCAGGTAAGCCCCGATCATGGCCATCATCTTCATGTCCCCGCCGCCCATCGCCGGCTTCTTGAAGACCCAGTCGCCGATCAGCCCCACCCCGAGAAGCAGGAGAAAGCCGAGGGCCGCTCCGGCCACGGAGGCCAGAATGGTGGGCACGCCGGTCACGAGCTCGGTGAGCACGGCGAGGGCGAGACCGCTGGCCAGCCCCCCGATGCTGAGCTCGTCCGGGATCAGGTAGTGACGGGCGTCGGTGATGGCGATCGACAGGAGAAGCGTGAAGAAGATCGCGCCGGCGAGCGCCCGCAGCGTCGGTCCGTAGCCCAGCGCCATCCCCAGCCAGATCCCGATGGTGGCCAGCTCCACGAGAGGGTACTGGAAGGAGATGCGCTCGCCGCACTGCCGGCAGCGCCCGCGCAGGAACAGCCAGCTCAGCACCGGGATGTTGTCCCGCGCCGTGATCTCCTTGCCGCAGCCGGGACAGAAGGAGCGAGGCCGGACCACGCTTTCGCCGTGGGGAAGTCTGTATATGCAGACGTTCATGAAGGATCCGAGGGCGGCCCCCAAGAGCCCGGCGGTGACGTAGAACAGGGTCTCAACCGTCACGGCGCCCCTCCCGCAAGCGATCCATGAGAATGGCGCCGGCCACGCCCACGTTCAGCGATTCGACCGGCGGTTCCAGCGGCACGGCGATCCTGCGGCTGGCCTCCCGAAGCACGGCCTCGCCCACCCCCGCCCCTTCGTTCCCCAGCACGAGGGCCACCCGAGCCCGGTCCGTTCCGCCCCGGTGCAGCACCTCCCCTCTCGCATCCGCAGCCCAGACTTCGCAGCCCGCCTCCGCCAGGCTCCGGCGAGCCTCGGACCAGGTGCGGTCGACGACGGGAAGCCGCAGGGTGGAGCCGGCCGCTGCGCGCGTCACCTTCGGACTCCACACGTCGGCCGTCCCCGGCAGCCGAACCACGCCCCCCATCCCGAACGCCTCGGCGGCTCGCACGAGGGTCCCGACGTTGCCCGGATCCTGCACCCCGTCGAGCACGAGCAGGTCGCCGGACCCGAGGTCCGCCCAACTCGGGTTCGGAATCTCGGCGACCGCCACGATCCCCTGCGGCGTCCTCGTGTCGCACACCCGGGCCAGTTCGGCGTCGGGCAGCGCATGGCAAGGAACGTCTCGCCCCCCGAACGCGGCGACCAGATCCGCGAGAGCAGACGGCAGGGGATCGACGTGGAGCAGTGCCTCGACGCGGAGCGGAGCCCCGACCAGCTCTGCCACCACCCGGGGCCCCTCGACCGTGAAGAGACCCGTCGCCGCGCGGCCTTTCGAGCGGAGGAGCGAACGCCACAACTTCAGCTCGGAGCGACTAGCCAAGCACCGTCGACCTTCTGGGGTAAGCACGCAGGCGAAGCGGTGGTACGGTACGGGGATGGTGGAGGCTTCGGCCAGAGGGTCGGATCCTGGACCGACCAGACGAGCGAATGGGGGTGCGAGTTGAGCGGCGGACTCTCGACAGGCCCGCCCTTCCGACCGCCCGTCGCCCTGACGATCGCGGGAAGCGATTCGGGCGGCGGGGCCGGGGTGCAGGCCGATCTCAAGACGTTCCACGCGTTCGGTGTCTTCGGGACGTCGGCGATCACCGCGGTTACCGCCCAGAACACGACGGGCGTGTTCGCCGTGCAGAGGGTCGAGCCGGGCCTCGTCTCCCGACAGATCCTGGCAGTGGCCGAGGATCTGAGACCCGCCGCGGCAAAGACCGGAATGCTCGCGGACGCCGAGATCGTGGAGGCCGTCGCCGCAGCGCTCGCCGAGGCGAAGATCGAACGCCTGGTCGTGGATCCGGTGATGATCGCCTCGAGCGGGGATCGTCTGCTGGAGGAGACGGGAGAGCGGGCGTACCGGTCGCTCTTCCCGCTCGCCACCCTCCTCACGCCGAACCTGGACGAGGCGGAGCTGCTCTGCGGCCGTCCGGTGAAGGACCTCAGCGGGATGGCCGAGGCCGCCCGGGCGCTCGTCGGTCAGGGCTGCCGCGCCGTGCTGATCAAGGGTGGACACCTGAGCGGGAACTGCGTCCTCGACCTGCTGCACGACGGCCGGGGCTGGAACGTCTGGCGCTCCGCTCGGATCGGACAGGGACCGGCGCACGGAACGGGCTGTACGCTGTCGGCCGCGATCACCGCCGGCCTCGCACACGGCCAGCGCCTCTTCCGCGCCGTCGACGAGGCCCTCGCCTACACGCGGGCCGCGCTCGAGCACGCGCCGGCCCTGGGAAGGGGCCATCCGCCACTCGACCACTGGGCGCCCGCCCCGGAACGCAGCAGGGAAGCGAGCGACGCGGACCGGGAGCCCTGACCCCTCTCCTCTCAGCCGAGCAGCGGCGCGAACCGCTCGATGCTCCCCAGGACGAGCGACTGGAACCGTTCGGCAACCTGCCTCGTGGTCTCGAGCACCTCCTCATGGTCCAGCAGCTCCGGCGAGAGCCCGGCAGCCAGATTCGTGATGCAGCTCACGCCGACGCAGCGCACTCCCGCCGCGCGGGCCGCGATCACCTCCGGCACGGTGGACATGCCGACGGCATCGGCTCCCAGCCGACGCAGCGCCCGGACCTCGGCGGGCGTCTCGTAGCTCGGGCCGAGCAGCCCGGCGTAGATCCCCTCCTGAAGCGGAATGCGGCGCTCCAGGGCCACCGCCCGCACGGCGTCCCGGAGCTCCCCGTCGTAGGTTCCGTACATGTCCGGCCAGCGCGTCTCCCCCCTGCCGACCGGCCCGACCAGCGGATTGCGGTACATGAGGTCGATGTGGTCGGCGATGAGCATCAGGTCGCCTGCCCGGAGGTCGCGGCGGATCCCGCCGGCGGCGTTGCTCACGACGAGCGCCCGGATCCCCAGCCCCACCAGCACGCGGACGGGCAGGATCACCGCCTCGGGAGCGTGGCCCTCGTACATGTGGACGCGGCCGCTCAGGCCCACCGCAGGCACGCCGGCCAGCGTCCCGCAGATCACCTTCCCCTCGTGACCCTCCACGGTGGAGCGCGGCCACCCCGGGAGATCGGACCCGACGACGACCTGCGCCCCCTCGAAACGGTCGGCCAGACCTCCCAGCCCGGAGCCGAGGATGACCCCCAACAGCGGCTCGAAGGGGCCGAACCGCTCGAGCACCGCACGTACGGCCAGCTCCACGCCGTGCCCCGACGCGACCCCGACCGGCCCTCCCCCTCCGCTCACGCCCGGACGGCCCCGTTCATGCCAGGACTCCCGCCAGCGTCGCCGTCATCCAGGTGGCAGCCGTCCCGCCGAGCATCGCCCGCAGCCCGAGGCGCGACAGGTCGTGTCGGCGCTCCGGCGCGATGCCGCCGATGCCGCCGATCTGGATGGCGATGGAGGCGAAGTTCGCGAAGCCCGTCAGGGCGTAGGTGGCGATGATGATCGATTTTTCGGAAAGCCCCGCGCCGCCCCGCAGCAGGTCGGCCAGCGTCTGGAAGGCCACGAACTCGTTCGCCACCATCTTGATCCCGAACAGGCTGCCGATCGTCTCCGCATCGGACCACGGCACGCCGATCAGCCACGCCACCGGCGCGAAGATGTACCCGAGCAGCCGCTCCAGCGTGATGTCGGCGAGCCCGAAATGGCCGGTGACCCAGCCGAGAATGCCGTTGCCGAGGGCGATCAGCGCCAGGAAGGCGAGCAGCATCGCGCCCACGTTCAGGGCCAGCTTCAGGCCCGCGGCGGCGCCTCCGGCGGCGGCATCGATCACGTTCACATGGGTCTCCTCGACCTGGAAGTCGAGGGTGCCGCGGGTCTCCGGCTCCTCCGTCTCGGGAAGCAGCAGCTTGCTGATCACGATCCCCGCCGGAGCCGCCATGATGCTGGCCGCCAGCAGGTGACCCGCGATGTCGGGAAAGTAGCCGGACAGCATCGCCACGTAGGCCGCCATGACGCCGCCGGCCACGGTGGCGAACCCGCCCGTCATCACCGTGTTCAGCTCGGACATCGTCATGCGGGCTACGAACGGCCGAATGAGGAGGGGCGCCTCGGTCTGGCCGACGAAGATGTTGCCGGCTGCCGAGAGCGTCTCCGCGCCGCTCGTCTTGAGCGTGCGCTGCATCGCCCAGGCCACCCCCTTCACCACCTTCTGCATCACCCCCAGGAAGTAGAGAATCGCCATCAGGGAAGAGAAGAAGATGATCGTCGGCAAAACGCTGAAGGCGAAGTTGGCCGAGATCTCCACGACGCCCTCGCCGCCGCTCACCGGCACCTCCCGGCTGACCAGCTGTCCGAACAGGAAGGCGGCGCCCTCGTTCGTGTAGCCGATGAGCGCGACCACCACGTCGTTGACGACCCGGAAGAACGACCGACCCCAGGTGGTGCGGAGGACGATGAACCCGAACACCACCTGGAGGAGCAGGCCCTTGCCGATGAGGGCCCAGTTCACCCGCCCGCGGTTCGCGGTGAACAGCCACGCCATGAACAGGAGGAAGGCGAGGCCGAGGCAGCCACGAAGCAGCCGCACTCCGAACGGCTCCGCTATGCTCAGCGTGCGGTCGGGGCCGGTGATGCCTTTTAGGGCATCCGCCTTCCCCGCATCCTCCTCCTGGGGGGCCAGGGGGAGGACAAGCTCCGAGGACGGCGCAAGCTCGGAGGCCGCAAGCGTGGTCGGCGCGGCGAGCGTCGTCAGGGCGGGAGGGCCGGCAGGCCGGTGGGCCCGGGCCTCGGCTGGCTGGCCGTGGATGCAGACGGTCGCGGCGGCCAGGATCAGCGCCCACAGCATGCCGCGGGGACCACCCCGCCGCGGCGACCGACGGGCCGCGCGCCTCACCAGCGAATGCCTCGCAGCTCGTCCCGACTCAGCTTCCGACCCGCCCGCTTCGCCTGGACGAGCTGCTTCCTCTCGAAGGGCTTCACGAGAACCACGCCGGCCACGAAGCCTCCGACGTGGGCCCAGAACGCGACCCCCGCACCGCCACCCGCCATCGATCCGGAGACGAACTGGATGAGAAACCAGTAGCCGAGCATGAGCCACGCGGGCACGTACACGAGGTAGACGAGGACGAGGGTCAGGATGCGCACCCTCGGATACAGGACCATGTAGGCCCCCATCACCCCGCTGATCGCGCCGGAGGCCCCCACCGTCGGCACGGCGCTCGATGGTCCGGTGAAGACGTGGACAGCCGTCGCGGCCGCGCCGGCCAGGAGGTAGAAGACCAGGAACCGCAGGTGCCCCATGGAGTCCTCGACGTTGTTTCCGAACACCCAGAGGAACCACATGTTGCCGATCAGGTGTCCCCAGCCTCCGTGCATGAACATGGAAGTCCACACGGTGCTCCAGGTTCGCCCTCCCGCGAGGCAGCGGTACTCGCCGAGGGCGATCTCGCGACCCGCCGGAACCGCGCCAGTCAGCTCGCCGGGGATCGAGCCGTACTCGCAAAGCGAATCGATGAAGGTCTGGCCGCTCCCGGCGTTCTGGAGGGTGATCCAAACGCCGATGTTGAGGATGATGATGGCCAAGGTGAGTAAGGGAACGAGCTCGGTGGGGTTCTCGTCTCTCAGCGGAAACATGGGCGCAGGTTAGAGGCGGCCCGAAGGAGGCGCAATAAGACGACGGCCTGCGGTCAGCCGGTCGGGAGGCCGCCGCCGGGCGTTGCCGCACCTGCCGTTCTGGCCGGCAAGAGCGCCAAGCTTGTCATATTGTCTGCCTTCGAGGCCGGAATCCCGCCATCTTCGGTGGTCCCGAGCCCCTGCAGCCGGCACATCGCTTGCACCCTCTCGACGCCGCATCGGTGAATCTCTCGTGCGAAAGGAAACGCACATATGGGCAAGGTTATCGGAATCGATCTGGGCACGACCAACTCCGTGGTCGCCGTGATGGAGGGAGGCGATCCGGTGGTCATCCCCAGCGCCGAGGGCTCCCGGACGACGCCGTCCGTCGTGGCCTACACGAAGGATGGCGAGCGGCTCGTCGGCCAGGTCGCGAAGCGGCAGGCGGTGACCAACCCGGTGAACACGGTCGCCTCGATCAAGCGGTTCATGGGACGCAAGTGCTCCGAGGTCGAGTCGGAGCGCAAGCTGGTCCCGTACAAGATCGAGTGCGACTCCCAGGACCGGGTCCAGGTGAAGGTCGACAACGCCGGCAAGTCGTTCACCCCTCCCGAGATGTCCGCGATGATCCTTCAGAAGATGAAGCAGACGGCCGAGGATTATCTGGGTCAGGAGGTCAGGCAGGCCGTGATCACGGTGCCGGCCTACTTCAACGACGCGCAGCGGCAAGCGACGAAGGACGCGGGCAAGATCGCCGGCCTCGAGGTGCTCCGGATCATCAACGAGCCGACGGCGGCCTCGCTCGCCTACGGGCTCGACAAGAATGCGGAGGAGCTCATCGCCGTGTTCGACCTCGGCGGTGGCACCTACGACATCTCCGTTCTCGAGCTGGGCGACGGCGTGTTCGAGGTGAAGTCGACGAACGGCGACACGCACCTTGGCGGCGATGACCTCGACCAACGGGTCATCGACTGGCTGGTGCAGGAGTTCAAGAAGGATCAGGGGATCGATCTCTCAAAGGACCCGATGGCTCTCCAGCGGCTCAAGGAAGCATCGGAGAAAGCAAAGATCGAGCTGTCCAGCACGACGCAAACGGACATCAACTTGCCGTTCATCACGGCTGACCAGTCGGGCCCGAAGCATCTGAACCTGACACTCACAAGAGCCAAATTCGAGCAGCTCGTGGATGACCTGATCCAGCGCACCATCGAGCCCATGAAGAAGGCGCTTGCCGATGCCGAGCTGAAGCCGTCCGACATCGACGAGGTCATTCTGGTCGGTGGGTCGACGCGCATCCCGAAAGTCCAGGAGGTCGTGCGGGACTTCTTCGGCCAGGAGCCGCACAAGGGCGTGAACCCGGACGAGGTGGTCGGCATCGGCGCGGCGATCCAGGGCGGAGTGCTCGCGGGTGATGTCACGGACGTGCTCCTGCTCGACGTGACGCCGCTATCGCTCGGGATCGAGACGCTGGGTGGCGTGATGACCACGCTGATCACCCGCAACACGACCATACCCACGAAAAAGAGCGAGATCTTCTCGACGGCCGAGGACAACCAGAACACGGTCGACATCCACGTGCTGCAGGGCGAGCGGAAGATGGCCCAGGACAACAAGACGATCGGGCGCTTCCAGCTCACGGGGATCCCGCCGGCACCGCGGGGCGTGCCGCAGATCGAGGTCACCTTCGACATCGATGCCAACGGTATCCTTCATGTGAGCGCGCTCGACAAGGCCACCGGCAAGGAGCAGAAGATCCGCATCGAGGCGTCGTCCGGGCTCTCGGAGAGCGACATCGAGCGCATGGTCCACGAGGCCGAGGAGCACTCGGAGGAGGACCGCAAGCGGCGCGAGGAGGTCGACGCCCGCAACCGGCTGGATTCCCTCGTCTATCAGACCGAGAAGAACCTCGCGGACTGGAAGGATGCCATCGACGAGGCAGCCAAGAAGGACATCGAGGAGGCCCTCGAGCAGGGTCGCAAGGCCTTGAAGGAGGGTCAGCACTCCGAGATCCAGGCTGCCGCGGAGCGCGTGAACCAGGCCGTGCAGGCCGCCGCCCAGCAGATGTACGCCAAGGCGGGAGCGACCGCGGGCGCCGGGGGCGACGGTAGCTTCGAGGAGGCGGACGGTGCGCCGGAGGAAGACACCGGCGCGGAGGAGGAGGTCGTCGAGGCCGACTACGAGATCGTCGAGGAGAACGACTAGGCGAAACGAATCGGCTCACCGTGCCGCACGGGGGGAGGCGACGCCCGTCGCCTCCCCGCTTCGTCCGCCGCGAGGCCGTCGTGGTGCAACTCGACGGCGATCTCGTGTATCAAAGGAGGGCATGGAAACGGGCGGCGTCGTGCGCCGGCTCGTCAAGCCATGCCGGACAGTCGGAATCGCTAGATAGAACGAGGAGCCGGAAGAACAGCAGATGAACGACGCACTCAGAACCAAGCTCAACCTGATCCTGGTGGCCCTGCTCGCGTTTGCCCTCGGGCTGGGATTCGCGGCCAAGCTGGACCTCACACCGCATTCGCTCGCTGTGGGCCCGGCCGCGATCCAGTTCGGAGCGTCCGAGGAGCAGCTGGAACAGCTCGGGGATGTGAGCCTCTCGCAGGGCTTCGCCCCGATCGTGGAGCGGATCTCGCCGGCCGTCGTGACCATTCGGGTGGCGCGCCAGGCGCGCAACGCGCACGAGAACATCCCCGACCTGCCGGAGCCTTTCCGCGATTTCTTCCGGCAGCCCCAGGACCCCGGCCTCGTGCAGGGGAGCGGATCGGGCTTCATCGTGAGCCCGGACGGCTACATCGTCACGAACAACCACGTGGTGGCGGGCGCCGAGGAGATCACCGTCGAGCTGGCGGACCGACGCGTCTTCGTGAACGCCCGGCTCGTCGGGCGTGACCCGGATACGGACGTCGCGCTCCTGAAGATCGAGGCCGAGGATCTCCCCTCGATCCCGTTCGGCACTTCGGACGGCACGCGCGTGGGCGAGTGGGTGCTGGCGATCGGAAGTCCCGGCTTCTCCCTCGGCGGAGGCAACGTGCTCGAGACGACGGTCACGGCGGGGATCGTGAGCGCCAAGGGCCGGAACATCAACATCCTGGCGCGCGCCAACAACGCCGCGATCGAGGATTTCATCCAGACGGATGCGGCGATCAATCCCGGGAAGTCCGGCGGCCCGCTGGTCAACGTGCGAGGCGAGGTCGTCGGGATGAACACGGCGATCTCGAGCACCACCGGATTCAACCAGGGATACGGCTTCGCCGTGCCGATCGAGCTGGTGAGCGAGGTGGTGGACGACCTGATCCGTTATGGGGAAGTACGCCGCGCCATCCTCGGCGTCTCCGTGACCAGCGTCACAGCGGAGGACGCGGAGTTCTACGGTCTCGATGAGGTGGCGGGGGTGGTGGTTCAGGACTTCGGGGCCCTCGGATCCGGCGAGAGCGCGGCGCGCGAGGCCGGTCTGGAGCGCGGCGACGTGATCGTATCGCTCGACGGCGAGCCGATCAGCGCGGTGAGCGAGCTGCAACGGGAACTGCGGTCTTACGAGCCCGGCGAGACGGTTCGTCTCGGCATCGTGCGCCGCTCGAACAAGCAGCGGGCCACGGTCCCCGTGACGCTGCAGCGGCGGCCGGCCGAGACGCGGGTGGCCGCGGCAGCGGCGCCTCCGGATGCGGCGGACCATCTCGGCATCCAGGTGCGGGACCTCGAGGACGCACGACGCGCCGGGTTGGAGGTGGATGAAAACGTGGAGGGCGTGGTCATATCGGACGTCGAGCGGACGGGGGCGCTTGGACGCGTCAACATCCAGGCTGGCCTGATCATCCAGGACATCAACGGCCAGCCCGTCCGCAGTGTGGCGGAGTACCGCAGGGTCGTCGAGGAACTCGAGCCCGGCGACATCGCGAACCTCGCTCTCGTCGATCCGCGCACCGGGCAGCGCCTGACACTCAGCGTGCGGCTACCGTCATAGCAGGTCGCCCGAAGGAGCATCCGGCGAAAAAAAGAGAGGGCCCGGCCGACGCCGGGCCCTCTCGGCCATCGGGGGCTGAGCGGTCAGCCCCGTTCCAACTCCGGGTCCCCGTGCTCGCGCAGCGTGCGGAGCAGCCGCGGGTGCGCCCGATGGAGGTAGGTTCCCATCGCCAGGGCCGCAGCGACGTTGGCCAGAAGGACGCTCCACCACGGAAGCGCCCCCTCGAGCGCCACCCCGGCTCCGGCCGCGAACAGCGTAGCCAGGAAGAACGCGCCCAGAAGCAGCATGAAGGCGACGTACCAGATCACCGGGTGGAGCTCCGTCTCCACGACTAGCCAGGCCACCAGGATCCCGAACCCGACGAAGACCAGGACGTGGAGTCCGTTGTACGCGAACACGTGCCCGGGGGTGACCGCGACCTCGCCCGCCGCGGGGTCGAAGCCGCCGAAGACCGCCTGACCCAGGGTAGCGACCGTATAGAACAGGGACCGGCCGGTGGCGAGGTCCACGATCCCGAGAACCACGGCAACCGTCACGTAGCCGATCAGGCCTGCGACGAGCCCTTCGAAGAAGACACGCGATCGGATCTCGCTCATGGCAGACTCTCCGTCTCGATTGCCGACGATCGTGGCCAAGGCCCCTTCGACGTAAAAGCTAAGCAGTCGACGGCCCGCATGTCAGCTTCCTACGAGGCGGCCGCCGAATCGATGAGGTGCGTCAGGCTTTCCAGCAGATCCTGCGTGCCCTCCTTCGTGCGGGCCGACGTTGCGAGCACCTGGTCCTCGGGCAGATCGAGCTCGCGTCGCAGCGCTGCCACGGCCCGCTGACGCCCCGAGCGGTTGAGTTTGTCGATCTTGGTGAGCACGAAGAGCACGGGGACGTCGACGCGGCCCAGGAAAGCGATCAGGCGCCGGTCGGTCCGCGTCAGCCCATGCCGGCTGTCGATGAGCACGATCAGCCCCAGGAGACGCGGATTACCGAGCAGGTAGGACTCGAGGAGCGGTGCCCAGCGTCTCTGGACCTCCTTCGACACCTTGGCGTAGCCGTACCCGGGCAGGTCTACGAGGTGGAATCGGTCGTCGATCCGGTAGAAGTTGATCTCGCGCGTCTTCCCCGGATCCGAAGAGACGCGGGCCAGCTTCTTCCGGCCGAGCAGCGCGTTGATCAGGCTGGACTTCCCGACGTTCGACCGGCCGGCTACGGCGATCTCCGGTAGAAGGTCGGGAGGGGGCTGTCCGGGCTGGGCGATCGCGCCCGCGAACTCCGCGCTTCGTACGGGCAAGAAGCGGCCAGCCAGGAGGGAGGCAGCCGGCTCGGGGCCGGTCAGGCCTCCTTGCGCTCGGAATCGGGCTCGAGGATGAGCAGCGGCGGCTGTCCCTCCTCGATCGTCTCGCGGGTGACGATCACTTCCCGTACGTCGCGGCGGGATGGCAGCTCGAACATGACGTCCAGCATCACGTCCTCGAGCACCGCCCGCAGGCCGCGCGCGCCCGTTCCTCGGTGGATCGTCCGCTTGGCGACCGCCCGCACGGCCTCCGGATCGAAGGTGAGACCCACGCCCTCGAGCTCGAACATCTTGGCGTACTGCTTCACCAGTGCGTTTCTCGGCTTCTGCAGGATATCCACCAGCGCCGGCTCATCCAGCTCGTGCAGAGCGACGATGACGGGCAGGCGGCCCACCAACTCGGGGATCAGACCGTAGCGGAGCAGGTCTTCTGGCTCGCAATGCTCGAACGGGTTCTCGCTGATGCGCGCCTCTTCGTCCGGATCGCTGAACCCGATCAGCTTCCGGCCGAGCCGGCTCTCGATGATGTCTTCGAGACCGTCGAACGCTCCGCCGCAGATGAACAGGATGTTCCTCGTATCGATCTGGATGTATTCCTGCTGCGGATGCTTGCGCCCGCCCTGCGGCGGCACGGAGGCCACCGTCCCTTCGAGGATCTTCAGGAGCGCCTGCTGCACGCCCTCGCCGGAGACGTCCCGGGTGATCGACGGGTTGTCGCTCTTGCGGGCGATCTTGTCGATCTCGTCGATGTAGACGATCCCCCGCTCGCATTCGCCGACGTTGTAGTCGCCGGCCTGCAGCAGACGCACGAGGATGTTTTCGACGTCCTCGCCCACGTAGCCGGCCTCGGTCAGCGTGGTTGCATCGGCGATCGTGAAGGGAACCTGGAGCATGCGGGCGAGCGTCTGGGCGAGCAGGGTCTTGCCCACGCCCGTCGGACCGAGAAGCAGGATGTTCGACTTCTCGATCTCCACTTCGTCGACGAGGCCCTGGTTGTTGATGCGCTTGTAATGATTGTAGACGGCGACGGCGAGGCTCTTCTTCGCCTCCTCCTGTCCGATCACGTACTGGTCGAGGACGTCCTTGATCTCGATCGGTGGGAGGATCTCGGTGAAGCGGCCGGCGGCCTCGCGCTCTTCCTCCTCCGCCAGAATCTCATTGCAGAGCGCTATGCACTCGTTGCAGATGTAGACGTTCGGCCCGGAGATGAACTTCTTGACGCTCTCCTTGGACTTCCCGCAAAACGAGCAGCGCAGGTTCTTCTCGCCCGCCATGCCTTCGCCTCTCTGCTGTCTCCGGTCCGGCTAGGCCTCGACCTCGATCCTCTCGACTCTGGCCTCGCCCTGTTTGCCGTTTCCGGCCATCTCGTCGTTGCGCTCGATGACCCGGTCGATGATCCCGTAATCCGCCGCTTCCTGCGGAGACATGAACCGGTCGCGATCCACGTCTTCCGCGATCCGCTCGATCGGCTGCCCGGTGTGGTGCGCCAGAATCGCGTTCAGACGCTCCCTCGCGTACAGGATCTCCTTCGCCTGAATCTCGATGTCCGCCGCCGTTCCCTGCGCCCCGCTGGAGGGCTGGTGGATCATGATCCTCGAGTTCGGAAGCGCGGAGCGCTTCCCCTTTGCCCCCGCAGAGAGCAGCACGGCACCCATCGACGCCGCCATGCCCATGCAAATAGTGGACACAGGCGCGCTGAGGAACTGAATCGTGTCGTAGATGGCCAGCCCCGCGTACACGCTGCCGCCCGGGCAGTTGATGTAGATGTTGATGTCCTTCTCGGGGTTGTCCGCCTGGAGAAAGAGCAGCTGGGCGATCACGACGTTGGCGACATCGTCGTTGATCGGCGTTCCGAGGAACACGATCCGGTCCATCAGAAGGCGCGAAAAGATGTCGTAGGTCCGCTCGCCTCGACTGGACCGCTCGATCACATACGGCGCGTAAAGTGGCATGGCGTATCCTGTTACGGCTCAGGTCCGTGACCTGAGGATGGGGTCCTCCTCGTGTTCGGCGCAACCGGCGCGCCGTCGGATGGCGCCACACCGGCAACTCCCGCCGTCGGACGCCAAGGTTGCTACCCGCTCCGCCGCGCGAGTTTCCAACGGGGGCGGGACACGGATCAATCGATCTTCGAGAGCCCCTTCAGGTGCTCGAAGGCGGCGTCGACGACGACGCTCCGGCGCACCGCCTCCAGCCCGCCCTTCCGCATCCACTGGCGCCGGAGATCCCGCGGGTCGGCCCCCCGACGGTCGGCCTCCCTCGCGATATGCTCGTCCACTTGCGCATCGCTCGCCTCGAGCCCGAGCGATTGTATCACGTGCTCGAGCACCAGCTCGCGCTTCAGCTGCTGCTCCGCGATCGGGCGCACCGATCGCCGGGCCTCGCCCTGCGCTTCCGACCCGGTTCCTCCGCCCGTATCCGACCCCGCCCCGAGAATCCGGTCCAGGTAGCCCTCGACAAGCGAACCGGGAACCTCAAACGGGTTCGCCTCGATGATCGAGTCCAGCGTCTCGTCCCGCAGCTTCTGCTCCGCCTCCTCTTCGCGGTGACGCTGCAGATCGGTGCCGATCCGCTCCCTCAGGGCGTCGAGTGTCTCGAAGTCGCCCACCTCGGCCGCGAACTCGTCGTCCAGCGTGGCCAGCCTGCGACGCTTCGCTTCCACCAGTTCGATCTGCAGCGCCCGGGTGAGACCGGCCAGCGTCCGGTCGTCGAAGTCTTCCGGGAAGCGGACGTCGAACGTACCGCTCTCGCCGGGCGACAGGGTCTCGACCGCCTTCTCGACGTCCTCGATCGCATAACCGGCTCCGAGAGGGAATCGGTAGAGCTCGGAGCCGGACCCGGCTGCGGCCGCCGGCCCGGCGCCGGCACCGGCAGACGCATCCTGCACGCCGGCCCCCGGCGACTCCTCGTCCGATCCATCCAGGTTGGTGATGCGCACGGCGACCAGATCGCCCTGCTGCGGGACCGATGGGAACGGTTCCCATACGCCACGCTCCGCACGCAGCTGCTGGAGCACCTCCTCCACGTCCTCCGCCGTGACCGACACCTTCGGCCGCGACAGGCGAAACCCGCCCAGCCGCTTCAGCTTGAGCTCGGGCATGATCTCGACGTCAACCTGGAAGGTCAGGTTCTCGCCGCGGCCGTATTGAACCTGCCCGAACGTGGGCGAACCGATCGGCTCCAGACCCTGCCGACGCACGGCCTCGCGATACCCCTCCTCCACGAGCCGCTGGATGGTCCGTTGGTCGACCAGGTCGCCGTAGCGCTGCTCCACGATGGCCGGCGGGATTTTCCCGGCCCGGAATCCCTTGACGCGGAGCTTCTTCGAGAGCCTGTCCCGCTCCTTGCCTCGGGCCTGGGCCACCCGAGTCGCGTCAACGGTGATCGTGAGGCGCCTCTTCCACGCCTCGTGCTCCTCGACGGCGACGTCCAGCCAGTCCTGCATCGTTGTGTCAGTTCGGTTCATGGGCTCTCCAGAGATGCGAAAGGGGGGACTCGAACCCCCACGGCCCTAAGGCCACCAGCTCCTAAAGCTGGCGCGTCTGCCGATTCCGCCACTTTCGCGCGCTCCTCTAACTACTACAACCTCAGCGGCGCAGGAAGGTCTCGCGGGTTGCGTCGTCCCGCCAGGTGGGCGGGTTTCTGGGTGGGAACGGCTCGACGACAGAACGAGCGACACCCTACCTTGGAAGCCGGGAATGTCGGCGTCACGGCTCAAGGGACACACACCGATGGAACGCACGCTGATTCTGGGCGCCGGTTTCGGCGGCCTCACGGTGGCGACGGAGCTTCGGGAGCTCCTGGGCCCGGACCCGGAGCACGAGATCGTGCTCGTCGATCGGCGTCCGGACTTCCTGATGGGGCTGCGGAAGCTGTGGGCGCTCGTCGGGCTCGGAAGCCTCGAGGAGGGGAGCCGTGCGCGCGAGCGACTCGACCGGCGAGGCCTCCGCTTCGTCCAGGAGAAGGTGCGGACGATCGAGCCGGGGCGGCGGGCGGCCGAGACCGACTCGGGCTGGATCGAGGCCGACCATCTCGTCGTCGCCCTCGGGGCGGAGCCTCGCCCCGATCTGGTGCCCGGGCTGGCGGAGCACGGCCACAACGTCTGGGAGGCGGCGGCCGTCCCGGCCCTGAAGCAGGCGCTGGATGGGCTCGATGAGGGGACGATCGCGATCGTCATCGCCGGGGTCCCCTACACCTGCCCGCCCGCACCGTACGAGTGCGCGATGCTGCTGGACGACCATCTGAGGGAGCAGGGCCGGCGCGACCGTATACGGCTCGCCGTCGCCACGGTCCAGCCGCTGCTGATGCCGAACGCGGGCGCGGACGGCTCGAGGTGGCTGGGGGAGCAGCTGGACGCGCGGCAGATCGAGCACCGGACCGGCCGCAAGGTCGAGCGCGTGGAGGCCGACCGCGTCGTCTGTCCCGACGGCGAGCTGCCCTTCGACCTGCTGATCGGTGTCCCGCCCCACCGGCCGCCTGCCGTCGTCGCTGAGAGCGGCCTGACCGGCGAGGGCCTCTGGGTGATGGTCGACCCCGGGACACTCAGAACGGCCTATGAGGGCGTGTACGCGATCGGCGACGTGACGATGATCCCGCTCGCCAACGGCCTTCCCCTTCCGAAGGCGGGCGTGATGGCCGAGCTGGAGGGCCGCATCGTGGCCTCGGCGATCGCCGCCGAGCTCCGGGGGAAAAAGCCGCCGGAACCCTTCGATGGGCAGGGCTTCTGCTTCATGGAGATGGGCAAGGCGACCGCCACCCTGATCGAGGGCGACTTCTTCGCCGCGCCCGAGCCCCGCATCCGGCTCGGCGACGTCTCGGGGGCCTACGCCCGGGAGAAGCACCGCTTCGAGGCGGACCGGCTGGCGCGGTGGTTCGGCGGGCCGGCCTGAGCTGGAGGTTCAGGTCAGACCACCCCCGGCCTCAAGCGTACCCGGAATCGTGCCGGCACTGCCTAGAGATCGATGTCGTACTCCTTGAGCTTGCGGT
>CP070670.1:2000703-2003349 GCA_020351855.1 Gemmatimonadota bacterium | reverse complement strand
GCTGAGGGTGACGCCCGAGTAGCCCGGGTGGAGGAGGGAGCCCTGGCCCTCGACCACGACCACCTCCGCGGCCGGATCCGCCTCCAGCACGAGCCGCTCGGCCGCACCGGCCACGAAGTCGGTCACGACCGCGTCCACCGCGATCCCTCTCCCCTCGATCATGATGCCGGTCTGGCCCGTGGCGGTGAACTCGGCCCGCAGACCCGACTCCCGCAGGGCGTGCACGATCTCCATCCCGGCCGTCATCTTGCCCACGTTGCAGTCGGTGCCGACGGTGAGCACGCGGAGCGCCCCTGTCTCGCGGGCCCGCCCCGTGCCGACGGGCAGGCCCGCGGGGGGCCTCCGGACATCGTGCAGGGCCGCGCCGTGCGCCTCGGCCAGGCGGGCCAGCTCGGGATCGTCTCCCAGGAAGGTGTGCAGGCCGCTCCACACGTCGAGACCGTGCTCGAGGGCCTCCCGGATCGTGGCCCGCCAGTCTTCGGGCAGCTCGCCGCCCTGCGGCGCGATGCCGAGGAGGAGGGAGGTCGGGGCGGGTCGGAGGGCCAGCGCCTCGTTCAGGCGCCCGACCACCGGGATCCCGAGGCCGAACCCGAGGATCTCGCTCGCGTCCCGTCCCGCCTGCGTGGAGTCGATCACCGCGACGACGCGCTCGGGCCGGTAGCGGATAATGCAGGCGGCCGTCTTGGCCCACTCGATGTCGAACAGGCCCTCGGCCAGGATGGCGTGCCGGCTCATCGGCCGCGGTCGACGCTTCCGGGATCGGGGCTCTGAGCGCTGTCGTGGGCGAGGTCGACGCGGCCTCGCGCCCGCGTCAAAGCTGCGGCTCCCGCCTGCTTCAAAGCTGCGCCTCCCGCTCCAGCCATTTCTCCACCCGCGGCGGCTCGTAGGTGCGCAGCCGCCGGATGAGCCTGGACGGCTCCTCCTCGACGAGCAGCATGCTGCGGTGCTCGGCCGCCAGGAAGCGCTCGCCGACGGCGCGATCCAGCGCGGCGAGCATGCCGTCCCAGTACCCCGACACGTTGAGCAGCCCGCAGGGCTTGTCGTGGTAGCCGAGCTGGCCCCAGGTCAGGGTCTCGAACAGCTCCTCCAGGGTGCCGATCCCGCCGGGCAGCGCGATGAAGCCATCGGCCAGCTCGGCCATGCGGGCCTTCCGCTCGTGCATCGAGTCGACGACGTGGAGCTCGGTCAGACCGTCGTGCCCCACTTCCCGCTCGAACAGCGCCCGCGGGATCACGCCCGTCACCGATCCGCCGTCCGCGAGAACCGCATCCGCCAGCACGCCCATCAGACCGACGCTCCCCCCTCCGTACACGAGCCCGATGCCCTCCACGGCCAGGGCGCGCCCCAGCGCTTCCGCCGCCTCGGCGTACTCGGCGCGGGCACCGGGGCTCGAGCCCGCGAACACGCAGAGGCGGCCCAGCCGGTTCAATCCGCCTCCAGGACGAGCGCCCGGAACGGCTCGAACAGCCTCGGGTTGGCCGCCAGGACGCCACCCGGCCACAGCGGCTCCCCGCATCCCGCTCCCGGGTCGATCGCGGCTTCGCCGCCGTCCGGTCCGGGCCCGTCCAGCTGCACGCGGAGGCGCTCCACGAGTCCGCCGGCCTCCCGAATGATCAGGATGCCGGCCGCGAAGTCCCACGGCATGAGGGCCAGCTCCCAGAACGCATCGAAGCGGCCGCACGCCACGTCGCACAGGTCGAGCGCCGCGGAGCCCGACCGCCGCACGCCGCTGGTCGAGCGCAGCACCCGACCGAAGGTGTCGAGGTATCGCGGGAGGGAGCGGAGGCTCTTGAACGGGAATCCCGTGCCGACGAGGGCGAGGCGGAGCTCGGCGACGGCGGAGACTTCGATCGGCTCCCCATCCCGCCGGCTGCCGTGGCCGCGCACCGCCGTGAACGTCTCGCCGGTGGCCGAGTTCAGGACCACCCCGATGCGAAGCCCTTCGGCGTCGATCGCCGCGATGGAGGCCGCGTACTCGGGGTAGCCGTGCAGCCAGTTCGTCGTCCCGTCCAGCGGGTCGATCACCCAGCGGATCGGCGCTGCCGCCGGCGTGGGCGCCGCGACGGCCGGACGGCCTGACCCCGCGACCGGACGGCCTGACCCCGCGACCGGATCGCCCGCCGGCGCGATCGGCGCCGTCGCCGCCTCCTCGGCCACGATCGCGTGATCCGGGAAGCGCCCCAGCAGCGTCTCCACGATGACGCTCTCCGCCTCCCGATCCGTGTCGGTGACGAAGTCGGCCGTCCCCTTCTCCTCCCAGCGCAGGGTCGCGGCCTCGTGTGCCCGCTCGCGATGGACGGCGGCGGCGCGCTCCGCGGCCGCACGGGCCGCCTCCAGCAGGTCGCGGTCGTCGGGGGGGAGTGTCCAGTCCATGGGTGCCTGTCGAACGCTTCCTCGCCGGCCTGCGGCGCCACAGCGGGGTCCTTGCCTGCCCCAGCGGGGTCCTTGGCTGCCCCAGCGGGGTCCTTGCTTGCTCCGCTCGGTGGCGCGGAATAACTTAGCCGGGCTCTACCGACTCCTCCAAGCACTCGGGCGAGCCCCGAACCTCGATCCCTTTCCGACGCCATGGCGACCGAACGACGACGCGTCTTCAGCGGTATTCAGCCGTCCGGGGAAGTCCACCTCGGCAACTACCTCGGCGCGATC
>CP070670.1:1949641-2000603 GCA_020351855.1 Gemmatimonadota bacterium | reverse complement strand
TCGGCCGTCCGGCCCGATCACGATCGTCGGCGTCATGGCGGACAGCATCCTCTTCCCGGGCGCGATCGCGTTGGCTTCTCCCTGGACCAGCCCGTACATGTTGGGCCTGCCCGGCCGGACGGTGAAGTCGTCCATCTCGTTGTTGAGCAGGAAGCCGGCGCCCCGAACGACCACCCCTGCGCCAAACAGGCCGTTGATCGTGGTCGTCACGGCGACGGCCATTCCGGAGGCGTCCACCACGGAGTAGTGGGTTGTCTCACCCGATTCGGCGTCCGGCGCCGATCCGCTCCTCGATGGCGTGGCCTGGCGGGGGCGGATCGTGCCGCGCAGCGAGTCCAGGTAGGCGCGATCCAGGAGACGGCGCACCGGTACCGGTTCGAAATCGGCATCGCCCAGGTAGCGGTTCCGGTCGGCGTAGGCGCGGCGCATGATCTCCGCGACGACGTGGACCTCCTCCGCCGAGCGGGGGGTCCAGCCGCGGCGGTCGAAACCCTCGAGCATCCCGAGCATCGAACCCAGCACCACCCCGCCCGCCGAGGGCGGACCCATCGTGATGATCCGCCTTCCCGCATAGCGAATGTGGATCGGGGGCCGCCACAGAGCCCGGTACTCCGCGAGATCTCGCATCGCGATGAGGCCTCCGCCTCTCTCCATCTCGGCGACGACGGAGTCGGCGATCCAGCCGCGGTAAAAGACCTGCGCGCCCGAGTCGGAGATCGCCTGCAGCGTGCGGGCGAGCTCGGGCTGGCGCAGCACCGAGCCGGCTGCGGGCGGGCGCCCGCCCGGCAGGAAGACCGCCGCCGTGGAGGGAAAGCGGCCGAGCCGCGCGGCCTGGCTCGCCAGCGCCTCATGGAGCCGGGGCGGGACGGCGAAGCCTTCTGCAGCCAGCCGGCGCGCCGGCTCCAGGAGACTCGGCCAGGCCAGTCGACCGAATCGACGATGCGCCTTCTCCATGCCGGCCGGCGATCCCGGTACCCCGGCGGCAAGGTGACCCGTTCGGCTCGCCGGAGAGACCTCGCCATCCGCCTCGACGTACATGTCGCGTCGGGCCCCCTGAGGTGCCTTCTCGCGGAAGTCCAGGCTGGCCTCTCGTCCATCGGCCGTGCGAACGACCAGGAAGCCGCCGCCCCCGAGGTTGCCCGCTTGCGGGTAGACGACGGCCAGGGCAAAGTGGATGGCCACGGCGGCATCCACCGCGTTTCCCCCCGCCCGCAGGATCTCCAGTCCGACGGCGCTCGCGAGGCTGTCTGCCGTCACCACCATGCCGTTGGTCCCTGTGACCGGCCTCTGATGGGCGGAGAACGGCCAGCCGGCGGGGAAGGCCGTCGCCACCGTGTCGCCGCCCGCCAGCGCGGAAGCCGGGTGTGCCCAGGCGCCTAGGGAAAACAGGGCGGGGGTCTCGCCGGCGCCGCTCCCCGCCGCGGACCCGGACCCGGCGACGATCCCTGCGTAGACGAAGAGGAAAAGTCGGGTCCAGAGCATGCGATCAGGCCCCTTCCAACCCGATTCGCGGACAGAGGTCGGACAGGCCGCACCGGGCGCAGTCCGGACGTCGGGCACGGCAGATCGCGCGGCCATGGCGGATGAGCTGCACGTGAAGCGAGAACCGCAGTTCAGGCGGGACGACCGCGTTCAGGCGGTCGTGAGCCCGCCCAGCCGTGGCGCCGGCCGGGACGAGGCCCAGCCGCCGCGTGAGGCGAAGGACGTGCGTGTCCACCGGCATGACGGGGCGGTGGAGGGCGAAGCAGAGCACGCATGCCGCCGTCTTCTTCCCGACGCCCCTGATTTCCGTGAGGTAGTCCAGCGCGATCTCGTCGGACATCCCCTGTAGGTGGTCGAGGCCGGCCGCGCCGTCTTCGCGGACGGTCTCCAACACCCTCAGAATCGTGGCGCTCTTCTGCCGAGCCAGCCCCGCGGGGCGGATCGTCCGCTCGAGCCGCTCGCGCCCCCCGGCCAGAACGTCTTCCCAGCTGCCGTATTCACGGCGGAGGTTCGCCCAGGCACGGTCGCGATTCACGTCCGACGTGTTCTGGCTGAGAACCGTCTGAACGAGCTCGTCCAGGGGGTCGAGGCTCGATCGTGTCGCCGCCCCGTAGGCCGATCTCAACCGGGACTCGACCCTCTCGGCGAGGCGCGCGGCTTCGTTCTCGCTCACGGCGCCCGCGCTTCTGTCGGTGCCCACTCGTGCTCCATACCTTCCGCCTCTGTCCGCCCGGCGCGGTCGCGACCCATCGGCAGGCAGGCCGCGCCACCGAAGTTAGAGAGCTGTCCTCGACCGGCAAAGGAGGCGCCGCCGTGGACCTCGACCCGCGTCTTACAGAGGCCGGGAACCCGGCCACGGCCCTCATCGATGGGGCCTCGGCGCGCGAGATCGTGCAGCTGATCAGCACGGAGGATCACCGGGTCGCTCCGGCCGTGGCGCTCGAGTCGGAGGCGATCGCGCGGCTGATCGAGGAGGTGGAGCGGCGGATGCGTCTCGGCGGTCGGCTGGTCTACGTGGGTGCCGGGACGAGCGGCCGACTGGGCGTCCTCGATGCGGCGGAGTGCCCGCCCACCTTCGGAACGGAGCCGGATCGGGTCCGCGGCGTGATCGCCGGAGGCGCCGCGGCCCTCGAGCGAAGCCGCGAGGGGGCCGAGGACGGCGAGGAGGCGGGCCGCTCGGCCCTCGCGGACCTCGGGGTCGGGCCGGCGGACTTCGTGCTCGGGATCGCCGCGTCTGGCACGACGCCCTTCGTGCGGGCGGCGCTCGAGGAAGCCAGGGAAAGGAAGGCGGGAGTGGGCCTGCTCAGCTTCACCCCTCCACCCGACAGGCTCCGCCAAGTGGCCGATCTTCTGATCATGCCGATCGTCGGCCCCGAGGTGATCGCTGGATCCACGCGGATGAAGGCGGGGACCGCCACGAAGCTCATCCTCAACATGCTGACGACGGGGGTGATGATCCGGCTCGGGAAGGTCTACCGGAACCTGATGGTCGACCTGCAGGCCAGCTCGATGAAGCTCGCGGACCGCAGCGTCCGCATCGTGCGCGAGGTTTGCGGCCTCGATGGCGAGCCGGCTCGGCGACTGCTCGTGGCGGCGGGAGGATCCAGCAAGACGGCGATCGCGATGCACGCGCTGGGTGCGTCCAGGGCGGTAGCCGAGCGGGTTCTCGACGCCTGTGACGGCTTCCTGGGTCTGGCGATCGAGCGTTTCGCGGGGGCGCCGCCCCCCTACTATGAGGGATACGACGCGGCGTTCGCCCCGCCGGATCTGGAGCGACTGCTCACCCGCCTGCGCCGCGCTCCCGCTGTTCTGCGGCGTTCCGTGGCGGAGAAGACTCCCTCGGAGCGTCGCCGGTCACGCTGGGGCGCCAGGCAGCACCTGGCGCACCTCATCGAGTGCGAGCGGGTGGCGTTCCGGCCACGCATCGAGCGGATGCTCGCGGCGGACGCGCCCCGGTTCGACGACTGGGAGCCGTCGGCGGATCCGCCGACGGTGGGCGAGGCGGATGAGCTCGTGGCGGCGTTCGCGGCCGAGCGGCAGCAGACGTGCGGCCTGCTCGAGCCGCTTTCGGCGGAGGCGTGGGCGCGGCAGGCCCACATCGGGGACGAGACCATCAACCTCTACCAGTTTCTCCGCGGCGTCGCCCACCACGATGAGGCTCATGCCGTCCGGATTCGGGAGCGGATCTATCCCGGTCTTCTGGAGCCGCAGCGCGAGGGCGGACGGGCCACGACCGCCGAAGAGGCCTGATCGGTGCGGGGAGACGGCTGAAGAATGCTGTACGGGGGCCTGATGTCGGGCACGTCACTCGACGGCGTGGACGTGGCCGTCGTGGAGCTCACCGGAGAGGCGGAGCGGCCCGACCGGGCGGCGCTCGTCGGCTTCCGCACCGTGCCGTACGGAGCGTCATTCCGGTTGCGGTTGGCCGCGGCAATGGAGGGCGCCGACGCGGCCGAGCTCTGCGATCTGAACTTCGAGCTCGGCCGGAGGTTTGCCGATTCGATCCAGCTTGCCCTGGCCGATATCGGGCTGGCACCTTCCGAGCTGGCGGCCGTTGGCTGCCACGGCCAGACGTTCTGGCACGAGCCTCCCGTGGATCGACCGGGCTGCACCCTGCAGCTCGGTGAGGCCGCGGTCATCGCGGAGGCGATCGGCGCACCGGTGGTGGCGGATTTCCGCGTGCGCGACATGGCCGCCGGCGGGCACGGCGCTCCGCTCACCCCCTACTTCGACGCGCTCCTGCTCTGCGCGGAAGAGACGTCGCGGGCCATCCAGAACATCGGCGGCATGGCGAACGTCACGTGGCTGCCAGCCAGGCGGCGGGAGGATCCGGTCCCACCAGTCGCCTTCGATACCGGTCCGGGGGTGGCCCTCATCGACCAGGCCGTGCGCGAGCTGACCTCCGGCGCGGAGGGGTTCGACCGCGACGGCTGTCGGGCCGCGCGGGGTCGGGTACTGGCCGAGCCCCTGGCGGAGTGGCTGGAGGATCCGTTCTTCGGCCTTGCGCCGCCGCGGAGCACCGGTCGCGAGAGGTTCGGTGCCCCTCGCCTGCGCGACTGGCTGCGCCGTCACGGCGAGCAGCGGGCGGATGACCTCGTAGCCACGCTGACCGAGCTGACGGCGCGCGCGATCGTGGACGGCTACCGTCTCGCCGGACTCGAGCCGGACGAGGTGTACCTGTGCGGAGGTGGGGCGCGGAACCCCGAGATCGGCGCGAGACTGGCGAGCCGGCTTCCGGGGGCCGTGGTCCAACCGCTGGCCGCACTGGGCTGGGATGGCGATGCGCGTGAGGCAGCAGCCTTCGCGCTGCTGGCGCGCCAGCATTGTCTCGGGATTCCCGTATCGTTGGAGTGGGCGACGGGGGCCAGAGGGGCTCGCGTTCTCGGTAAGTGGGTGCCCGCTTGACGGGCGACCACGCGATGGGCGTCCTGATCGAGGCCCTGCGTCTGGACCGGGAGCCGCTCGACAGCGTGCTCCGGAGGGCCCTCGACGCGATCGGACTCGGAGTGGGAGGGTTCATTCTGTTCGGGGGGGAGCGCGAGGACGTCGCGAGCCTCCTCAAAACGATCCAGGACGCCTGCAGCCGGCCGCTCTGGCTGGCGTCGGACCTGGAACGGGGCGTTGGACAGCAGATTGCGGGCGCGACCGCCCTTCCCCCGCCGGCTGCTCTGGCGCGCCATCCCGACCCGCTGGCGGCAGTGCGGCTCGCGGGCTCCATCACGGGCGCAGAGGCCGCGGAGCTGGGCATCAACTGGGTTCTCGCGCCGGTGCTCGACCTTGACTGGATGGGCGACAACCCGATTGTCGGCACCCGGAGCTTCGGCGCCGACGCCGACGACGTGGGGAGGCTGGGACGGGCCTGGATCGAGGCCTGCCAGGCCGAGGGGCCGGCTGCCTGTGCGAAGCATTTCCCCGGGCACGGCCGCACGCTCTCCGACTCCCATTTGGAGCTTCCGGTCGTGACGGCCCCGGCGGAGGAGCTGATGGAGGACATCGCTCCCTTTGCCGCTGTGGCGGACGTCGCGGCGACCATGATGGCGGCCCATGTGGCGTACCCTGCGCTGTCCGGCTCCGTCGCGAAGCCGGCGCACCCGCATCCGGTGCCGGCGAGCCGCGATCCCGGGCTGATCCGCGGGCTGCTTCGCTCCAAGATCGGCTTTCAGGGGATCGTCGCATCGGATGCGCTGATCATGAGTGGCTTTGCAGAGCGGGGGGCGGAGGGGGAGGCTGCCGTGGCCGCCATCAACGCCGGCTGCGATCTCCTGCTCTATCCGCACGACCTGGTGCAGACCGGGGCGGCGCTGGCCCGGGAGGCCGACCGGGATCCGGGTTTTGCCGAACGGCTGGCCGCGGCACACTCCCGCAGCCGGGTCGCGAGGGCCGAAGGGCCTCGACGTGCCGCCGCGGGCGGCCGACCGCGGCGACCGGATGACGACGTCCAGCCCGGCCGTCTCGCGGAGCGGACCGTGGTGTGCCGCGAGCCGGTCACCGGATCGAGCGCTGGCGCCCGTGATACGGCAGGTCGGGTCGCGCTACGCAGGGGAGAACCCGTTGTGATCCTCGTCGTGTCGGACGATCCGGAAGGGCAGGGTCACGAGCTCGGCCGCCCGTTCGCGGAGGCCCTCCGCGAGCTGGGCTGGGAGGCGCGGCTCGAGAGGGAGGGGGTCGGTGGGGTGGGAGCTGCGGAGCAGGCCGTTCTGCTTCTGGCCGCCTCGCCCCGGGCGTTCAAGGGACGTGCCGGACTTTCCGCGGCGACGCTGGCGGCAGTGCAAGAGGCGCTATCGGGTCGAGAACGCGGGGGCGTGATCCCCGTCGTTCTGGGCCATGCGCGCCTCCTGGAACGGCTGGACGTGGCGGGCATCTGTGCCTGGGCCCCCGAACCCATCATGGAGCGGGCGGCCGCCCGATGGCTGGACGAGCGCGCCCGACCAGCCGTGGAGCGTAGCCGCGAGAGCCGATGAG
Organism: Gemmatimonadota bacterium; assembly: GCA_020351855.1. Classification (GTDB taxonomy): domain Bacteria; phylum Gemmatimonadota; class Gemmatimonadetes; order Palauibacterales; family Palauibacteraceae. Next base: position 1,994,159 of record CP070670.1, on the reverse strand, counting down.
ACTGACGGACTGGGTAGTCGTAGCGGCGTACCTCGGGATTACGCTCGCCGTCGGCATCTGGCTCGCCCGGCGGGCCAGCGGCGGGCTGGTCGAGTTCTTCGTGAGCGGGCGGTCGCTTCCGTGGTGGCTGGCCGGAACCTCGATGGCGGCCACCACATTCAGCGTCGACACGCCGCTCTACGTGACCGGTCTCGTGGCCCGACGCGGCATCGCGGGCAACTGGGAGTGGTGGGCGTTCGCCCTCTCGCACGTGCTTCTCATCTACGTCTTCGCGCGACTGTGGCGCAGGGCCGAGGTCGTCACCGATGTGGAGCTCACGGAGATGCGGTACGGCGGCCGGCCCGCCGCCGTGCTGCGGGCGAGTCGCGCGTTTCTGTTCGCCGTCCCGATCAACTGCATCGCGATCGGATACGTCATGCTCGCGATGCGGAAGGTGATCGAGGTGCTCGGGCTGTTCGACCAGCTTCCCGGCTGGCTGCCGGGCGACCCACGACTGTGGGCCGTGGTGGCCCTGAGCGCCTTCGTGCTGCTCTACGCGGGCCTCGCCGGCTTGTGGGGAGTCGTGGCGACGGACTTCTTCCAGTTCGTGCTCGCCATGCTCGGTGCCCTGATCGTGGCGGCCTTTGCCCTGCAGGAGATTGGCGGAGTGGCGGAGCTCAAGCACCAGCTGGCCGCAGCCGGACGATCGGAGGCCCTGCGCATGGTTCCGCGGCCCGGCTCGGCCGAGCTGCCGTTCGGCACCTTCCTGGCCTACCTCGGGATCCAGTGGTGGGCCTTCCGGCGCTCCGACGGTGGTGGGGAGTTCGTGCAGAGGCTCTCGGCCTGCCGCGATGAGAGAGAGGCTGAGCGGGCTGCATGGCTCTTCAACATTCTGCACTACGTCGTCCGGGCGTGGCCCTGGATCATCGTCGCCCTGGCGGCGGTGGTCGTTTTCCCGGAGCTCCTGGAGCCGGGAGGCGATCCGGAGATCGGCTATCCCCTCCTGATGCTCCGCTATCTGCCGGCCGGTCTGCTCGGCCTGGTCGTGGCCTCCTTTCTGGCGGCGTTCATGTCCACGGTATCCACCCAGATCAACTGGGGGGCGAGCTACCTGGTGAACGACCTCTACGCCCGCTTTATCGAGCCGGAGGCCAGCCCGCGCAAGCTCGTAGCCCTGGGCCGCGCAGCGTCCGTGGTTATCGTCGCGCTGGCCGGTGCGGCCGCGTTTTCCGCCGACGACGTGGGCAAGGTGTTCCGGTTCATGATCGCCATCGGAACGGGACCCGGCGCCGTGCTCATCCTCCGCTGGTTCTGGTGGCGAATCAACGCGTGGGCAGAGCTGTCGGCGATGATTGCGGGGTTCGCGATCGCCGTCACCTCCTATCTTCCGTTCTGGGGGGAGATCGGCTTCGGCCTGCGCCTGACCATCACCGCCGGAGGGGCGGCCATGATCTGGATTCCCGTCATGCTCCTGACGGCACCGGAGGACGAGCGAACGCTCTGCGCGTTCTACGAGCGGGTGCGGCCGGGCGGCCCCGGCTGGAAGAGGATCAGGGAGCGGGTCGGAGTGGAGGCCGTGACAGGGCTGACGGGCGACCTGGTGCGTACGGCCTGGGCGGCTCTGGCGCTGCTCAGCGGGACACTGGCCCTCGGTGCGCTCCTCCTGACCGAGTGGCAGGTGCTTCTACTGACCGGCGGTCTGGCGGCGGTGGGCCTGACCGGGCTCCTGAGGCTCAGAGCGAGGAGGGTGAGCGCGTGAGATCGGCTGCAGGGTGGAGGGCGGCGCTTGGCGTCCGCTTGCCGGCATGTCTCTGCGTCGGTGTCATCCTGACGGGCTGCGCAACGGGCGGGACCGTCCCGTCCGTCTCGCCGCCGGCCGACGGGGCGTCCGGTCCCGCCGTCGATCCCCGCCCTGACGCGGAGTCGCCGGCACTCGCGCAGCCGGCTCCCAAGCCCCTTCCCGCAGCAACCCGTCTTCCCGCGGTGCCGCGTGTGACCGGTGTGCCGGCCCTCAGGGTGCAGTATCCGAGGCCGCTGCAGCGGATCGCCGTTCGGGACAGCAACTTCCTGTTCGGCACGACGGGAAGCGGGGACGCAGAGCTCTGGATCGACGGCACGCCGGTGCCCGTCGAGGCGAACGGGGCCTTCCTCGCCTGGCTTCCGGTACCGACGCCGGCGCGCGGCGACACGGCGGAGTATCGGCTCATCGCTCGGTCCCCGGGCGGATCGGACACCGTGCGACACCGTGTGCTCCTCCCCGCCGGACCATACGAAGGGCCACCGGGCGAGGTCTGGATCGACGGGTCAAGCCTGCCTCGGCCGATCGAGCGCTGGCTGTTTCCGGACGACTCGCTGGAGTTCGCGGTGCGAGCCACCCCGGGCATACGGGTGGAGCTGCAGTTGGGTGGGGGACGTGCCCGGCTGCGCGAGGTCGGGCCGGGTCTGTACCGCGGCGAGCTCCTCGCGGGGCGGGTGATGGAGGGGACCCGCTGCTCGGCGTCGCGCGTCGATCAGGAGAGGGCGATGTGCCGTCCCGGCGTACCGGATACCCTCGATCTCGAGGTGGTCGCGAGCGACGGGCGACGGACGGCGGTCGAGCGGCGGAGGCAGCCGATCGCCCGGCTCGATCCGGACGCTCTGCCGATCGTGGTCCTGCGGGAGAAGCCGGATCCGATCCACGGAGAGAGCGGCGTCGTGCCCGGGAGGCCGACGCCCTACGGGCCCTACGCCTGGTTGTTTCCCGATGGGGCGTGGGCACAGGCGGACGGACGCGCGGGTGACCGCGTCCGACTGCGTCTCACGCGGGACCTCACGGCATGGGTGGCGGCGGAGGATGTCGAGCCGGGCGCGGGGAACGGCGCCCTGCAGGCGCGCGTGGGCTGGATCGAAGCGGAGGAGGGACCGGAAGGCGTGTCGGCCGTGCGGATTCCCCTGGATGCGGCCGTTCCGGCCCATGTGGAGGAGCCCGGAGACCGGATCCTCAGGCTGGTCCTCTACGGGGCGCTGGGGGATACGGAGCGGATGGCCTACGGGAGTTCGGAGGCCAGCGAGAGCCGCGAGATCGAAAGCCTCGCGTGGGCGCAGCGTTCCGGAGGACTCTACGAACTGACCCTGCGGTTGCGCCGCCCCGCATGGGGCCATCGCCTGTCCTATGCAAGCGGACCGGCCGGCAGCACGGAACTCCTGCTGGAGGTTCGACACCCACCCGACGTGGATCCGCGCGATCCGCTCAGAGGACGGAAGATCGCCGTGGATGCCGGCCATCCGCCGGTCGGCGCCTTCGGGCCGACAGGGCTCTTCGAGGGCGACGCCAACCTGGCCGTGGCCCGAAGGCTCGCCGCACTGCTGGAGGAGGCGGGAGCGGAGCCGATCCTGGTGAGACGGGATACGCTTCCGCTCGGACTGTACCGACGCGCGGCCATCGCGGTGCGCTTCGCTGCAGAGGTCTTCGTGTCGATCCACAACAACGCGTTGCCGGACGGCACGCGACCGTTCGGCGAGGAGGGGACGAGCACGTACTACTACCATCCGCATTCCCGGCGTCTCGCGGAGTCCGTGCAGACGGGCCTGGTCGCCTCGATGGGCCTGAGGGATCTCGGGATGTGGTGGGGCAACTTCGCGCAGACGAGGCTGACGTGGATGCCGAGCGTACTCGCCGAAGGGGCGTTCATGATGTTCCCGCGGCACGAGGCTGCCCTTCGAACGCCGGAGTTCCAGGAGGCCTACGCTCGCGGACTGCTGTGGGGATTGGAGGAATACCTCCGGACAAGCGCCAGACCCGAGGAAAGCGAGGACGAATGAGGCTCGAGGAGCTGTCCACCCGGGATCGACCGGACATCCATCCGACCGCTTTCGTGGCGCCCACGGCGGACGTCATCGGCGATGTGCGAGTGGGAGAGCATGCGAGCGTCTGGTACGGATGCGTCCTCCGCGGTGACATCGCACACATTGAGGTAGGCCGCGAGACGAACATCCAGGACCTGACCGTGGTTCACGTGGATCCGGGCCGTCCCACACTGATCGGAGACCGGGTCGGCATCGGCCACCGCGCGATCGTCCATGCGTGCGAGATCGGCGATGACACGCTCATCGGGATGGGCGCGATCGTGCTCTCGCGAGCCGTCGTCGGGAGAGGGTCCGTCGTGGCAGCGGGGGCAGTGGTCACCGAGGGCATGATCGTTCCGCCGGACAGCCTGGTCGTCGGTCTACCCGGTCGCGTGGTTCGCGAGGTCGACGAGGGACTTCGCGGTCGAATCGCGCACACGGTGGCCGACTATCGGCTGCTTAAGGAGGGACACAGAGCCCAGCGCTGGCATCGCGCGCCGCGGTGAGCGAATCGTTTTTTCGAATTAGTGGTTTCCATCCCGCCGAGACACTTGACCACAACATATAGTGGGGTTACACTGGGTTTGCCCCCAGATATTGAGTTTTCCACCGCGTGGTGTTGGCGTGTGGACAGACGGGGAAAACCAGTGGTATCTCCCACCTGGGTCTGAATCAAGCACAGGCCAGAAGTAGCGGATTTCGAAGACGTCAGGGGTGTACGAAACAGTCCACCCCGCATTTTTTTCGCTGTGAACCATGCCACTCGCAGCCTGTCGAGCGGTCGTGCAGAGGGCGTCCAGCCCGAGACATGAAGGAGAACCGAGGAAGCCGATGCACCCACCCCGAGCAGCCATGGAGGCACCTGCCCAAGCCGTTCAAGACGTGCCGGCCGATCTTCCCGATCCGGTGCTTACGGAGAATGCGACAACCGTCCTCCGCCGCCGCTACCTTCGAAAGAACGAGGCGGGCGAACCGATCGAGGGCGCGAGGGACATGTTCTGGCGGGTTGCCAGGGTGATCGCCGAGTCCGACGCCTTCTACGGCGCAGGCCCGGAGGAGACGCACGGCACGGCTCTGCGTTTCTACGAGATGATGGCCAGCGGAAGGTTCGAGCCGAACAGCCCTACCCTGATGAACGCCGGCCGGCCGCTGGGGCAGCTCAGCGCCTGCTTCGTCCTCCCCGTCCCGGACAGCCTCGAGGGCATCTACGAGACCCTGAAGCACATGGCGCTGATCCACCAGTCGGGCGGTGGAACCGGGTTCAGCTTCAGCCGGCTACGGCCGCGCGGAGACGTCGTGCGTTCCACGATGGGTGTGGCGAGCGGTCCGGTGAGCTTCATGGAGGTCTACGATGCTTCCACGGAGGCCGTGAAGCAGGGCGGGACCCGGCGCGGCGCGAACATGGGAATCCTCCGCGTCGATCACCCGGATATCCTTGAGTTCATCGACTGCAAGGCGGACAAGAACAAGATCACCAACTTCAACATCTCGGTCGCCGTGACCGATCGGTTCATGGAGGCCGTGCAGCGGGACGAGCCCTACGATCTGAGGAGTCCCCGGACGGGCGAGCCGGTCGGCCGGCTGAGTGCCCGCGAGGTCTTCGACCGGGTCGTCTACGGCGCATGGCGGAACGGCGAGCCCGGCATATTCTTCGTCGACGAGGCCAACCGCTACAATCCGGTGCCGAATCTCGGAAGCTATGAGGCGACGAATCCGTGCGGCGAGCAGCCGATCCTGCCCTACGATGTGTGCAACCTGGGCTCGGTCAACGTGGGCGCGTTTGTAGAGAGCGGACGTATCGACTGGGAGGAGCTGGGCAAGACCGTTCGTACCGCGACGCACTTCCTGGACAACGTCATCGATGCGAACCAGTACCCGCTGCCGCAGATCGACGATCTGTCCAAGCGGATCCGCCGGATCGGCCTGGGGATCATGGGGTGGGCCGACATGCTCGTGAAGCTGGACGAGCCGTACGGATCCCGACGATCCATCGAGCTGGGGCGGGAGTTGATGCGGTTCGTAGACGACGAGGCGAAGTGCGAGTCGGAGCGCCTGGCCGAACAGCGGGGCGTCTTCCCGGAGTGGGATCGGTCCATCTGGGGGCCGGACGAGACCTGCGCCCGGGACGAGCAAGGCGAGCGAATCCGTCCGCTGCGCCCGCTTCGCAACTGCAACGTCACGACGGTGGCACCGACGGGAACGATCTCGATCATCGCCGGCTGCTCGAGCGGTATCGAGCCCCTGTTCGCCGTTGCGTTCATGCGCAACCAGGCGGGAACGCTGATGCCGGATGTGAACCCCGACTTCGTGGAGCGGGCCAGGGCCGGCGGTTGGCACAGCGAGGACCTGATGCGGCGCATCGCCGATGAGGGCCACATCCATTTCGACGAGGTGCCGTCCGATGTGCAGGAGGCTTTCGTGACGGCGCACGACGTGACGCCGGAGCAGCATATCCGGATGCAGGCGGCGTTCCAGGCTCACACGGACTCGGCGATCTCGAAGACGTGCAATTTCCCGGAGTCGGCCAGCGAAGCGGACGTGAAGGCGATCTACGAGCTGGCGTACGAGCTCAACTGCAAGGGCGTGACGGTTTATCGGGATGGTTCGCGTGACCAGCAGGTCCTCTCCACGGGCAGCACGGCGAAGAAGGTCAGGGAGGAGAACGGGGGCGCCACGTCGTCGGCCGAGAGCGCGGAGGGGTGGCTGGAGAGGATCGAGGACCGTGGGGTGGGCAACGAGCTGGCGGCCCTGCTCGAGAGACTGCGCCACGCGGAAGAGGAGAACAAAGCGCTGGATCGAGAGAACATCAAGCTGGGCAAGGTGATCGAGGAGAAGGACCGCCGGATCGCCGAGCTTGAGGGCGGTTTCATGCGTCAGCCTGCCGTACGGCAGCGGCCCAACGAGCTCCGCGGCCGGACGCGGAAGATCGAGTCGCCCCTGGGCTCGATGTACGTGACGATCAACGAGGATGAGCAGGGCCGCCCGTTCGAGATGTTCGTTGCTTTGGGCAAGGCGGGCGGTCCGGCGATGGCCGATGCCGAGGCGGTGGGACGCCTGATCAGCCTGGCGCTCCGGTCGGGGATCTCGATGCGGGAGGTCCACAAGCAGCTGCGAGGGATCTCATCCGATCGGGCGGTCGGCTACGGACCCAACAAGGTGCTCTCCAGCCCCGATGCGATCGCGCAGGTAATCGAGCGCTACCTGGCTGAGAAGGAGGGTGTCCAGCAGTCGCTACCCATCCAGGAAGTGGGCGCGGCAAAGAAGTCGAACGGCGGCAGCCAGACGGCCGAGAGGCCGATCATCGCGAGATTCGAGGAGCAGGTGGCGAAGACGTTCATCGGCACCTGCCCCGATTGCGGGACGGGTCTCACGTTCGAGGAAGGCTGCGCGAAGTGCCATGCCTGCGGCTACAGCGAGTGCGGCTGATCGGGGGAGGACGGGAGTGGGCACGATAAACCCGCCGACAGAGGTGGAGAATGGCCACGAAGACAGCTGGTAAGAAGGCTGCGGCCAAGAAGCCGGCCGCGAAGAAGGCTGCGGCCAAGAAGCCGGCCGCGAAAAAGGCTGCGGCCAAGAAGCCCGCCGCGAAGAAGGCTGCGGCCAAGAAGCCCGCCGCGAAGAAGGCGGCGGCCAAGAAGCCCGCCGCGAAGAAGGCGGCGGCCAAGAAGCCCGCCGCGAAGAAGGCGGCGGCCAAGAAGAGATAGGCTGCCTTCTAGTGCCGTGCGGAGCGGTGCACCGCCGCTCCGCACACTCCCCATCCCAGACCCCGCCCGGCTACATCCAGAGACAGATGGGAGAGGAATAATGCCCACGTTGCCCCGCTTGGCCTTCGCTTCGGGCGTTCTCGGTTTCGCAACGGTCTTGGGACCGGCGGGGCTCCCGGCGCAGGTGCCGGCGGCCCGCACGGAAGCGGAGGCGGTGGCATTCTACGTGGATGCACACCGGCGGGAGATCACCGCCGAGCTGCTCGACTTCCTGGCGCTGCCCAATGTGGCTGCTGACACGGAGAACATCCGAAGGAACGCAGCGCGGCTCGTCGAGATGATGGAGGCGCGCGGGATCCGCACGCGGCTGCTGGAGACGGACGGGCCGCCGATGGTGTTCGGCGAGCTCCCGGTGCCGGGGGCGACCCGGACGATCCTCTTCTATTGTCACTACGACGGCCAGCCGACAGATGCGAGCCGCTGGGTGGGGCATGCCCCGTGGGATCCGGTGCTGCGGGATGGCAATCTCGAGAGCTCGCCAGAGACCTTCGCTCTTCCCGCCGAGGGGCCGATCGAGGATGACTGGCGGATCTACGGCCGCTCGGCCTCGGACGACAAGTCGCCCATCGTGGCCTTGCTGTCGGCCCTAGACGCGCTGGAGGCGGCGGGTCTTCAGCCGACGTCCAACCTGAAATTCCTCTTCGAGGGTGACGAGGAGGCGGGTTCTCCCCATCTGGACCGGCTGGTGAGGGAGCACGAGGATCTGCTTGTCGCGGACCTCGCCGTGATCGCGGACGGGCCTCGCCACTCCAGCGGGCGGCCGACTGCGGTGTTCGGCGTGCGCGGCATCGTGACCGCCGAGATCACGGTCTACGGGCCAACGGTGCCGCTGCACAGCGGACACTACGGCAACTGGGCGCCCAATCCGGCCGAGGCACTCGCGGAGCTGCTGGCCACGGCCCAGGATGAGGACGGCCGCGTGACGATCGCCGGCTGGTACGAGGACGTTCTGCCCCTCGGACCCGCCGACGCCGCAGCCTTGGCGGCCCTGCCGGACGAGGAGGAAGAGCGGCGCCGTCTGGGGATCGCTCTGCCCGAGGGAGGCGGCCGCTCGCGCTGGGAGATGGTGACGCTGCCCTCGTTCAACGTGCGCGGCATGTGGAGTGCCTGGGTGGGCGATCAGGCGCGGACGATCGTGCCGGATCGGGCGATCGCCAGCCTGGACTTCCGGCTGGTGCGGGATATCCAGCCCCGGCAGCAGGTGGAACGATTCGTCGGGCACGTGATCCGGCAGGGTTACCACGTGGTGTCCGAGGAGCCGGATCTGGCTACCCGTCTGGGCCACCCGAAGCTGGCCAAGATCGAGTCCACACGCGGGTATCCCGCGGTTCGGACGCCACTCGATGACCCGGCCGCTCGAGCGGTCGTCGAGGCCGTGCGTGAGGCGACGGGGGAGGAGCCGGTCGTCATCCCCACGCACGGGGGAAGCGTGCCCGGCCACGTGTTCCCAGACTACCTGGGCGCCACCTTCGTTCTGCTGCCGATCGTGAACCCGGACAACAACCAGCACAGCCCGAACGAGAACCTGAGGCTGGGCAACCTGTTCAGCGGGATCTCGATCTTCGCGGGCGTGATGCGCATGCCGTGAAGCATGGCGCGCCCGGTCAGCCCGCGCGCTGGCGGACGCCCTTCAGCACATCGCGGCGGAGCACGGCCGAGGCCGTGACCAGGCCGGCGTACAGGGCTCCCACCACCCCGTGGGCGACGACGTCCTGACCCGTGAGGTAGAGCCCGCGGATCGGCGTGCGCGGCCTCAGCCAGGCCGCTCGAAACCGCTCCGGCGTGGGCCTCAGACCGTAGATCTCTCCCCGGCGGTAGTTGGCGAAATGGCGGGTCGAGAGCGGCGTGGAGAGCTCGTGGAACGCCACCTTTCCACGCGTCTCGGGAACGTGCTCGAGAAGTGCCTCGAGCAGCCGTTCGGAGAACCGGGCCTTGAGCTCCTCGTAGTCCTCGCCCCGCTTCCTCCACCGCCGATCCTCCCAGCGCTCGAACCACACGTACGGGGCGAAGCTGATGACCTCCACCGTGGCCGTCTCCCCATGACGCTCCGTCCAGCTCGGGTCCTTCGCCGACGGAAAGGAGATGTACACGAGCGGGAGCGGCGCTTCAGGGTCCGTCGCGAACGTCCGCACGCTGCGGTCATGGTCGTAGCTCGGATGGATGAAGAGGTTGGTGGGTTGAAGACCGAGCTTCTCGGCGCTCTCCGCCAGGCCGACATACAGGCAGAGATGACCGGTGGAGGGTCCAAGCTCGGCCAGCTTCTCCGTCCATCCGAGCCGGCCGCGCGTGTCGTCATCGAGCAGACTCTGAAACGTCGTGTCGGCGCCCGCATCGCTGATGATTAGCGGGGCCGGGATCTCCTGCCCGCCGGCCATGCGCACCCCCACGGCGCGGCCGTTCCTGACGAGCACCTGCTCGACCGCGCCGGCTACGAGAACGGTGCCGCCGCTCGTCTCGATGGTGGGCAGGATGCTGTCCGCGATGCGGCTCGCCCCTCCGACCGGGTATGCTGGACCGCCCAGGTAGTGGCTCGCAACAAGGGCATGGATGCCGAAGCTGGACTGGCGGGGAGGCAGGCCGTACGCGGGCCACTGGCCAGCCAGGACCCCGATGAGCCTCGGATCCTCCGTGAACGCTTGGAGCGCCTTCAGGGTCGTGCGACCGGAGTAGCGCAGAAACTTGCGGCGGAGGATGGGCCGAGCGGGCAGCTCCAGGATGGGCGGAAGGGCCTTGTGCTGGAAATACGGCATCGCGGCCGCGTAGGCCGAATCGACGACTTCGACGTACCGCTGGAGCGTCTGTCGGGCCGCCGGGAAGTCTCCGGACAAACCTTCCACGAAGCGTTCTCGTCCGGCCCAAAAGTCGTACGAGCGATCCGGGAAGACGATGCGGTCATAGTTCTCCGGCATCGGAGCCCAGGCGAGGCTGCCGTCGCTGATGTCGTCGATGAGCAGCTTCGGGAGCGTGCCTTCGGTGTGAAACTCCCCGACGTAGTGGACTCCTACATCCCACTCGAAGGGCTTGCGCCGGAAGGTGTGGGTGAAGCCGCCCATGGCGTAGTGGCGCTCGAGCACGAGAACGCGGCGGCCGGCGCGCGAGAGGAGGGCTGCGGTGGAGAGCCCCCCCATCCCGGATCCGATGACGATGGCGTCGTAAGAGCCGTCGACCCGCTCGGGCCGGTAGACCTGCGGCCTGCGGGACCGTGCCATGAAATCCTCCCTGTCGGAATCGCTCGGCAAGACCGTCCGGGCGCAACGTTCACACTACGGTTGACTCCCGCCGGCGGATTGTGGGGAGAATCTGGATTCGGCCGGTGGGGGATTGCTCTTCCGCCCCGGCCGGTCCGCGCGCACATTGCGCCATGCATACGGCCCACCGGACGCGCGGCTTCACCGAATCCGTCATCCGCGGGATGACCCGCCTGGCAAACGAGCACGGCGCGATCAACCTGGCCCAGGGCTTTCCCAACTTCCCGGCACCCGAGATCCTCAAGCAGGAGGCGACCCGGGCGATCCAGGAGGATATCAACCAGTACGCGATCACGTGGGGATCACGGCGCCTGAGGGTCGCGCTCGCGGCCAAGTACGCCGCATCCTACGGGATCGAGGTCGACCCCGAGTCGGAGATCACCGTGACCTGTGGGGCCACCGAGGCGATGGCGGCGGTCCTGCTGGCGATCGTCGATCCGGGCGATGAGGTCATCGTTCCCGAGCCGTTCTACGAGAACTACGGCCCCGATACCATCATCTGCGCCGCGAAGCCCGTGTTCTGTCCGATCTGGGCGCCACCGTCCTGGGAGCTCGACCTGGAGCGGCTCGAGAAGGCGTTCTCAGAGCGGACGCGGGCCCTCATCCTCAACAGCCCGAACAACCCGACCGGCAGGGTGCTGTCGCAAGCCGAGTTGCAGGCGGTCGCCGAGCTGTGCCAGCGCCACGATGCCTGGGCGGTCACCGACGAGGTGTACGAACACATCCTTTTCGAAGGCCGGCACGTGCCGATCGCCACGCTGCCCGGCATGCGTGAGCGGACGATCACGATCAGCGGCGCATCGAAGACATACAGCGTCACCGGTTGGCGGATCGGAACGGTCATCGCCCCGCCAGAAGTCACGGAAGCGATCCGGAAGGTGCACGACTTCCTGACGGTCGGGGCGCCCGCTCCGCTGCAAGAGGGCGTGGCGGCGGCGATGGAGACGCTGGGCCCGGAATACTACGACAGCCTGGCGTCCGATTACCGGTCCCGTCGTGACCTGCTGCATCGTCACCTGGAGCAAGCCGGCTTCCGAGCCGCTTCCCCACAGGGAGCCTACTATATCCTGGCCGATTTCTCCGAGATCAGCGCGCTGCCGGATGACCGGTTCTCATACTGGCTGACCCGGGAGATCGGGGTGGCGCCCGTACCGGGCTCCAGCTTCTACGCCCGCCCGGGGGATGGTCGCCACCTCGTACGCTTCGCGTTCCCCAAGACGCTCGACCTGCTGGGGGAGGCCGGCGAGCGACTGGCGGCCCTGAAGGGCGGTGCTGCGTGACCTCGGCGGAAGGTCCCGGGCCGCAACAGCCGGTCGAGGAGACGCGAGGCGCATCCATAGAGGAGCGCTTCAAGAACCGGGTGAAGGTCCGCCTGCCGGCCCGGCACAACCCGAGGCTAGCGGCGATCGTGGAGGAGGTGAACGGGAGCGACGAGCTCTATGCGCTCTGGATCGCGACCAACGTCAACGCCGTGGACCGGCTCGCCATGTCCGATCACGGGCCGGTGCACGTGCAGATCGTCGCGAACTCCGCCCTCCGGCTTCTCCGTCTCCTCGTCGAGGGCGGGGTCGTTCCGAGCGTCGTGGCCGATTATGGCATGGAGCAGGAAGATGCGGAGGTCGTCGTGTGCCTCGCGGCGCTCCTGCACGATGTGGGCATCGCGATTCACCGGGATGGACATGAGGCCTTCTCGCTGTTCATCGCCCGCCCGATCCTCAGACAGCTCCTCGCTTCCTCCTATGAGGGTCCAGCGCTCGAGATCCTGATCTCCGAGGTGCTGCACGCCATCATCGCCCATCGGTCGGGTGGACGTCCCCTCACCGTGGAAGCCGGCGTCCTTCGGATCGCCGACGCGCTCGACATGGCACAGGGCCGCTCCCGCATCCCGTTCCGCGCAGGCTCCGTGAGCATTCATGCCGTCTCGGCGGCTGCGGTGGAGGGAGTGCACATCGAGCGTGGCGATGACGTTCCGGTGACGATCCGAATCGACATGACGAACTCGGCGGGCGTGTTTCAGGTGGACCAGTTGCTGAGGGAGAAGTTGAGTGGGTCCGGCCTGGAGGAGTATCTGGAAGTCGAAGCCCACATCGAGGGCGAGACGGAGAAACGACTCGTCGAGAAGTTTCGTCTATAGACCGGGGCGCGGGTCGATCCCGACCCGTCGCGGCGAAGTCCTCGCGAGCATCGGAGGTTTTCCGGCATGTCCTCTTCCGCGGCGGCCGTCGTCGCCATCGGCTCGATAATGCTGGCCGCCTGCGCCCGGCAAGCGGTCATCGGGTCGCGCGAATCCCCGCACAGGTCCGCGCCCGAGACGCACTTGCGATCCGATCTCGAAGCCCTCCAATCGGCGCAGGAGCACTTCCGGACCCTCAACGACAGGTACACGAACCGACTCGGGGAGCTGGAGTTCTCGCCCAGCAGGGGCGTGCAGGTCAGCATCGTGCAGGGAGATCGTCGCGGCTACTCGGCGATTGCCGCGACGGCTGAAAACGAGTGCGCCGTCTTCGGCGGGGAGGCGCGACCGCCCCGGAGCTACGTCACGCGCCCGGGGCTCGTAGGTTGCAGGCTCTGATCCGGCCCGACCGCCAAGAGAGCTAGCTTCGGCTGGCGGCGCGGCGCTTTCGCCGCTTACGCCGGCGCTCCGCCGCCTTCATCTTGCGACGCCGGGCCTCGCTGGGCTTCTCGTAGAACCGGTTCTTCTTGATGTCGCGGAAGATACCAGCGCGCTGAACCTTCCGCCGAAACTTCTTGAGCGCGCGATCGAGCTCTTCTCCCTCGTCGAGACGATACTCCAAGCTGCCTCCTTTCGCTTATGCGACTCGCTTATGCGACGTTGAACAGACGACCGAGCTTCTCTCGGAGCTGCGAGGCCAGGCTTCGGCCGTTCGTGTCCGTCGCCGCGGGAGTGCCAAAGTCCGCCTGTCCTTGCGGCGAGACACGGTGCGCCTTCGGACCGCGATCTCCGATCACCACCTCGAAGTCGACGGCCTCGCCTTCCTTGAGCGATCGGAAGCCGTCGCCGACGATGTCCGTGTAGTGGACGAAGACCTCCTCGCCGCTAGCCCGTCTGATGAAACCGTACCCCTTCTCGTTCGAGAACCACTTGACGGTGCCCGTCTCCCGAGCCATGAACCATCTCCTTCACATGCACATGCACCGGAGAATCGCGGTGCGCCAAATCTCCCTAAGAACAGCCACGTCCGGAGCCGCGGGGCCAGCAACCTACACCGTCATCCCGGCCTTTACAACCATCCCCACACAGCCCGGCCGACGCCATATACACACGACCGGGATGGACGTTCTGTGATTATTTGCTGCATCTGTCGGGGCGTCGTATGTTGGCAGCCCTGCTCACCGTTCGCGTGCGGTGCCGGACCGGCGTGGCAAGCTGGAATGGAGGTTGGACATGTCGGATCTACTGTCCATCAAGCCGGACGGTCTCTTCGAGTTGGCTGGCAGGGCGTATCAGATCCCCGCCCAGTTCTCAGCCAGGGAAGTCTACAGTTACACGCGTTTGCTCGAGCCCATACCTGACGTGCCCGGCGGTACCAGCCTGAGCGATGAGCAGAGATCTCGACAGAGGGCCTACCTTCTCCGACGCGCGGCGGTGTGCGTGATTCCGGGCCTCCAGATGCGAGCGCTCGAGCCTCTCCCGCTGCCCAGTCTCCGGACGATCCACGAGTGGATCGCGGAGCATCGGCCGGAGCTCTCCGCGGCGTATCAACAACTGAGCGCCTGACGGGTAGGACCACCCGGAAAGCGAGCCGCCCCCTTCCGGCACCTGCCTGCCGGGTGCCGAGGGGGGCGCTTATATCATCCCTCTGCGGAACACGTAGGCGGACGCTCCGGTGGGTCGGGCGACTACCGGGAGCTGCTGCGCTTCATGGCGTTACGAGGACCGATGATCCGACAGTTGCGACGCGCGAAGATCCTGAGCACGGTCGGACCGGCTAGCCAGGATCCGGCCACGTTGAGGGCCCTGGTGGAGGCCGGTTCCGATGGTATCCGGATCAACTTCGCGCACGCCGGCCACGAGGAGGCGGCGCCGATCATCGCGCAGGTGCGTGATCTGGCGCGCGAGCTCGCCCGTCCGCTGGCAGTGCTGGTCGACCTGCAGGGCCCTCGCGTGAGGGTCGGGCCGCTGTCCTCACCGATACGGGTCGTCAAGGGCGAGACGTACCGGTTCGTCCCGACGGACGACACGGACAGGGAGACCGCTGCCGATGCGGACTCGCCGACGGCGGGCACGATACCGACCACTTACGCCGGCCTGGCCAGCAGCGTCGAACCCGGCCGCCGCCTGCTACTCGACGACGGCAGCCTCGCCTTCGAGGCACTCGGCGCGGACGGCCAGGCCCTCGAGGCGTGCGCCCTCACCGATGGAGTGATCCAGGCGCACAAGGGGATCAATCTGCCTGGCGTCAACGTGGAGACGCCTTTCGTGACGGACAAGGACCGGCGGGATCTGGATTTTGCCCGCTCCCAGCACATCGACTTCGTGGGCCTGAGCTTCGTGCAGCGCGCCCGCGACGTGGAGTTGGCCCGCGAGGTGGTCGGGGGCGAGGGGCTGGTCATTGCCAAGGTCGAGAAGGATCAGGCGCTCAAGGAACTGGAGGAGATCATACGGTTGAGCGATGGCGTGATGGTGGCGCGCGGAGATCTGGGCGTTGAGCTCCCGTTCGAAGAGGTGCCGATGGTACAGAAGCGGATAATTGCGCTGGGCCAGGAGCTGGCGCGTCCGGTCATCACGGCAACTCAGATGCTGGAGTCGATGACGCAGCAGTCGCGGCCCACGCGGGCCGAGGTTTCCGACGTGGCCCACGCCCTGCTCGACGGCACAGATGTCGTCATGCTCTCTGCGGAGACGGCCGTGGGGAGGTACCCCGTCGAGGCGGTCCAGGCCATGGACCGCATCATTAGGAGGATCGAGAGCCAGACGACACCGCGTTCGCGGGCCCGGCGCGTCGGCTCTGAGCGGTCCTCCGTACAGCAGTCGAGCTCCGCCGCCATCTCGGCGGCCGCCGTGGAGGCAGTGGAGCGGCTCGACGCGAGCTGCATCGTCACCCTGACGCGCAGCGGATTCACGGCTCGGGTCGTAGCGTCACAGCGACCCCCCGTTCCGATTCTGGCCGTCACCGACCAATGGCGCACCTACAACCAGCTGTCCCTCGTCTGGGGGGTCCACCCGCTTCTGTTTCGCGGGGAGGCGGCTTACGACGGGATGCGGGACCACGCGAAGACCGAGATCAGGCGCCTCGAACTGGGCAGGTCCGGGGACCGGTTCGTCGTGACCGCCGGCGTTCCGTTTCATGTGCAGGGGACCACGAACATGATGAGGATCGAGCAGCTGTGAGCCCTGCCGGCAGCCAGGGTCGTTCTCTCGCCGAGACATGAAGCTGACCTTCCTGGGAACCGGGACTTCCTTCGGCATTCCGGTCGTCGGCTGCCGCTGCCGGGTGTGCACGTCGTCGGACACGCGAAACCGGCGCGGGCGGCACGGCCTCCTGATCGAAACGACAGAAGGGCGCCTTCTCGTCGACACACCGCCCGAGCTGCGGCTTCAGCTGTTACAGGCGGGCACCGAGCGCCTCGACGCCGTTTACGTGACGCACCCGCATGCCGATCACCTTCACGGCATGGACGACCTCCGGATCTTCTCGCTTCGATCCCGGCGACCACTTCCGGTGTACGTGCCGGCCGAGTACGCGACGGAGGTCCGGGATCGCTTCGCATACATCTGGGATGCGGAGTCCCGGGATCAGCCGGGCATGGCGGTGCCCGATCTGGACCTGCGCACGTTCGAGGACCGGACTCCCGTCGCGGTGGCAGGCCTCGGCTTGCTGCCGATTGCCTGCCCGCACGGCTACTATCGCAGCTACGGCTTTCGCGCCGGTGACGCCGCGCTGGTCGTGGACGCCAAGGGGATTCCCGAGGATGCACGGGATCGCCTGCAGGGATTGGAGGTCCTGATTCTGGGAGCCCTGTGGCGCGGAGATCCGCACCCTGCGCACCTGAACGTGGAGGAGGCTCTGGATTTGGCCGCCCAACTCGGCGCGAAAAGAACATATCTGACGCACCTCACCCATCGGCTCGACCACGCTGACCTCGAGCGGGAGCTGCCGCAGGGGGTGTTCCCCGCCTATGATGGGCTCGTCGTCGAGTGTTAGAGCAAAAGCGGATCCGCAACTTCTCGATCATCGCGCACATCGACCACGGCAAGTCGACGCTGGCGGATCGTCTTCTCGAGGTCACCGGCTCCATCGACCCGCGCAAGATGAAGGCGCAGGTACTGGATTCGATGGAGCTGGAACGGGAACGCGGGATCACCATCAAGTTGAACGCGATCCGCATGCGCTACGAGCATGAAGGCGTGCCATACCAGCTCAATCTCATCGACACGCCAGGCCACGTCGACTTCACGTACGAGGTAAGCCGCAGCCTGGCCGCTTGCGAGGGCGCCCTGCTCGTCGTCGACGCGAGCCAGGGCATCGAGGCGCAGACGCTCTCCAATCTCTACCTGGCTTTGGACGCGGGGCTGGAGATCATACCGGTCATCAACAAGATCGATCTCCCTTCGGCCGACCCCGAGGCGATCGGTGCGGAGCTCTGTGATCTGCTCGGCGTGGCACCCGAGGAGGTGATTGCGGTGTCGGCGAAGCTCGGGCAGGGGATCGATCGGCTTCTCGGAGAGATCGTCCGTCGCGTTCCGCCACCGTCCGGCGATCCGGATGCGCCCCTGAGAGCCCTGATCTTCGATTCCCAGTACGACAAGTATCGGGGCGCCGTCCCCCTGCTGCGAGTCGTGGATGGAGCGGTTCGGCCTGGCATGCGTATCCGGTTCGGAGCCCGGGACGTCACATACGAGGTGGACGAGGTCGGTTACATGCAGCTGCAGTTCCGCCCGGTGGACGCGCTGCACGCCGGTGAGGTCGGGTACCTGACCGCGCAAATCAAGCGGGTGGGGGACACGAGCGTCGGCGATACGATCCTCGATGCGGACCACCCGGCCGCCGCGATGCTTCCCGGATATCAGGAAGCCAAGCCGATGGTGTTCGCGGGCGTCTATCCGAGCGATTCCGATGACTTCGAAGTCCTGCGGGACGCGCTCGAGAAGCTGCAGCTGAACGACGCGAGCCTGCACTACGAACCGGAAACGTCGACGGCGCTCGGCTTCGGCTTTCGCTGCGGCTTTCTGGGCCTGCTACACATGGAGATCGTGCAGGAGCGTCTCGAGCGGGAGTTTGACCTCGACCTCGTGACCACGATCCCCAACGTGCGCTACGCCGTGACGACGACGGACGGGGCGGCGGCGGAGATCGAGAACCCGAGCCGGATGCCCGACCGAGGCCGGATCGAGAAGATCGAGGAGCCATACGTGCGCACGAGGATCGTGTGTCCAGCCGAGTACATCGGCGGGGTCCAGGCACTGAGCCACGACCGGCGTGGGGTGTACGTGAGCCTCCACTACCTGGACTCGCGGCGCGTGGAGCTGACGTACGACCTACCCCTGGCAGAGATCGTGCTCGATTTCTACGACCGGCTGAAGTCCGTATCGCGCGGCTACGCCTCTCTGGACTACGAGCCGATCGGCGTGCGCGCGTCGAACCTCGTGAAGCTGGACATCCTGCTGAACGGCGATCAGGTGGATGCGCTGAGCGTCATCGTTCACCGGGACGATGCATACGAGCACGGCCGCAAGGTGACGGCCAAGCTCAAGGAGCTGATCCCGCGCCAGCAGTACCAGGTGGCGGTGCAGGCGGCAATCGGGAAGGACGTCATCGCAAGAGAGACCATCCGTCCGTATCGGAAGCAGGTGACCGCGAAATGCTACGGGGGCGACGTCACCCGGAAGCGGAAGCTCCTGGAGAAGCAGAAGGCCGGGAAGCGGCGAATGAAGCAGGTCGGCTCCGTGGAGGTCCCGCAGGAGGCATTCCTGGCAGTGCGGCAGGTGGGGGACTGAAGTGCAAGGTGGTCGCGGCGACCGCGAGATGACGGATCGGTATATCGTGGGCGTGGACCTCGGTGGAACCTCGATCAACGTGGGGGTCCTGCCGTACGCCGGCGGACGGGTCCTGGGCATGCGTTCGCTTCCCACCGAGCCGCAGCGGGGTGCCAAGTTCGTCGTAGACCGGATGATCGAACTGATTCGGGCCGCCATGAAGGATGCCCGACGTGAAGGAGCGATCCCCGACGATGGCTTCATCGGCATCGGAATAGGCTCGCCGGGGCCCCTGGATCGACGCACCGGTACCGTGCTCGAGACCCCCAACCTCGGATGGCGCAACTTCCCGCTCCGCGACCTCATCGCCAATGCGATCGGGCTGGAAGCCGTGCTCGACAACGACGCGAATTGTGCCGCGCTCGGCGAGTTCTGGCAGGGAGCCGCCCGCCACGTTCGGCATCTCGTGGGGGTGACGCTGGGCACGGGGATCGGCGGGGGCATCGTGGTGGATGGAAGGGTCTTTCACGGGGCGTCCGATCTGGCCGGCGAGATCGGTCACATGACGATCGATTCCACCGGCCGAAAGTGCAACTGCGGCAACTACGGTTGCCTGGAAGCCTACGCCTCCGGGCCGGCCATCGCGGCACGTGCGGTCGAGGGACTGGAAGCTAACGGGAACAGCCTGCTCCCGGCCCTCGTGGAGGGCGATCTCACACGCGTGACGGCGGAAACAGTGTACGAGGCGATCGTCGCGGGGGACCTGTACGCACGCGAGGTGATGCGAGAGACGGCCAACTTCCTGGGCACGGGCCTGGCCAACCTGATCAACCTGATGAACCCGGAGATGATCGTGATCTCAGGCGGCGTGACCCGGGCGGGCGGGCACCTCCTCGGACCCCTGCGCACGGAGGTGCGACGACGCGCCTTCCGCGGGGGCTTCGAGAGCTGCGAGATCGTGACGAGCGAGCTCGGTGGCATGGCCGGGGTGGTCGGTGCCGTGGCCACCTACAAGGTGGAGCGCTGTGGCGGGCTCTGAGCTGTGTGGGCCGGAGCCGGTCTGCGGAGGAAGGCCTTCTTGAAGCGGCTCGGGGTGGTCGGGACGATGGTATGGGACACCATCCGCGCGCGGGATCCGGGGCGGAGCGAGCCGGTCGAGGAATGGGGCGGAATCTGCTACGGCCTGTCGGCTTTCGAAGCTATCGGTCCCGAGGGCTGGGAGCTGATGCCGATCATCAAGGTCGGTGCGGATCTCCGTGAGCGGGCGAACGAATATCTGCGGGGCCTGAGACGCATCGGATCCCTCGACGGCGTGCTGACCGTGCCGGAGGTGAACAACCGCGTCGACCTCGTCTATGGCAATGCTTCCCGACGCTGCGAGAGGCTCACGGGCGGGGTTCCAGGCTGGCGTTGGGAGGAGCTGGCGCCGCTCGCCCTCTCCTGCGACGCCGTCTACGTTAACTTCATCGCGGGCTGGGAGCTGGATCTGTCCACGGCGCAGCGCCTGCGAGGATGCTATTCCGGTCCCCTGTACTGCGACCTCCACTCGATATTCCTGGGGGTCGGACCGCGCGGCGTTCGCGAGCCGAGGCCACTCCAGGAATGGCGGGAGTGGCTGCGCTGCTTCGACCTGCTTCAGGTAAACGAGGAGGAGTTCGAGATCCTGGCCGGTACATGGGGCGATCCCTGGGAGTTCGCGGCCGAGGTCGTGGGCAGCGAGACGAAGGCCCTCTTCGTCACGCTGGGCGACCGGGGTTGCGCCTGGGTGGCGAGTGCGACTCTTGACGGATGGCTCGGCGCCGCTAGGCGCGGCGCGAGCTTGCCACCGGTCGATCGGGCGAGCGGCGCAGGCGGGGAGGATCCCGCGACGAGCGGTTTCGCCGCGACGCCGAGAACGGTTCCAGGTGCCGATCCCACGGGCTGTGGTGATGTATGGGGCATGACCTGCTTCACGGCCCTTCTGCAGGGCGCGTCCGTACGGCAAGCCGCGGAGCGGGCGAACGAACTGGCGGCACGTAATGCCGCACACCGGGGCGCGTCTCAGCTCGGGCGGCTGCTCTCGGGAGAGAGACGGATCCTGGAAGCGAGGGAACCGAGGCCGTGAGGGTCCTTCGGACGCCGCGGGCGGGAGCCGGCAGGGAATGAGCCGCGTCATCCCGCTTCCCGATGTGCTCGATGAGACCGGCTTCGAGGAGGTCGTCGCCGCGCTGGAAGCGGCCCGCGAGGGCGAGCGTCTTCTGTTCGATGCACGACACGTCCGCTGGGTATCGCCCTACGGCCTCATCGGCCTGCTCGCCGCAGGGCAGGTGGGAAGCGAACGCACCGGGCTCGCTCCGGCGATCGAGGTGCCTGAGTCCTCGGACGTCCGAACCTATCTGGACCGAATGGATTTCTGGCAGAACGCGTCGGACGTCTATGATCTCGGAGCGAGATCGGACCGGCATCATGGCCGATCTGACGCGCTGCTCGAGATCACACCGATCCGTTCGCATCACGATGTGCACCACGTCGTCGAACGGGTCAGGGAACGTGCGGCGCTCATCCTCGAGAGCCGCCTTCATTATCCGAAGCCGGCGGTGATTCAATTCAGCGTCATGCTCTCTGAGGTCTGCCAAAACATTCTCGAGCACGCAGAGGCGGTCGGCTGGGTTTGCGCTCAGACCTATTTCTGGAAGAGACGGCTCGGACGCGATGTGCTTGTTCTGGCGGTGATGGATGTGGGAATGGGCTTTCAGGGATCGCTGGCGGCCGAGCATGCTCGGCGATACGGGGACAGGTGGTCCGCCGCGACCGCCCTCGAGGCCGCGTTCCTGAACGGGGAGTCGCGCTTCCGGGATCCAGGTCGAGGCCAGGGGCTGCAGGCGATCCGAAAGCAGGTAACGAAGTGGAACGGCGAGGTGCGCATCCGGAGCGGGGACGCGATGATCGCCCGCGTGCCGGACTGGGATGACCTCTCACCGCTTCGCGCGAACCTCCCGTACTTCCCGGGCGCCCAGGTGCTCATCGTGATGCCCGCCCGGGTCGAGGAGTCCGGGCCGCGATGACCATGTTCCGGACCTGGCCGCCCCTCGTCTCGGAGGCGAGCCTGTACAGCTACCTGGTCACCCGGACCACCGGACGTGCCGTGCGGCTGAGCATCGAGGAACAGGTGGCACGTCACGAGGGGGAGGTCCTCACCGTGCTGGATTTCCGGAACGTGGCCGTCATCGACTACAGCTGCGCGGACGAGGTCGTCGCCGAGCTGGCCTACACGGCGCTGGGCTCGGGCAGCGAGCTGGTGGGGCAGAGGGGCGAGGACAGGGAGTCGGATGAGATGCGAGCTCCCTCCGCCTCCCCGACGCAGCCGGCCCCGGCCCGCCGGTTCGTCGCGATCCGCGGCCTGGAGGATCACCACTGGGATCCGATCGATTCGGCGCTTCGCCGGAGGAACCTGGCCGTGGCGGCCGAACGGGCGGACGGCGAGCTCGTGCTGGTCGGCTCTGTCGAGCAGCCGGAAGAGCACCTATGGCGGCTTGTCTGCGAGCACGAACAGGTCGACCCGGAGCCCCTCGCGGGCGAGCTCGGGCTCTCGGAGCCCGAGGCGCGCTCTCGCCTGGAGGCACTGCACCGTCGCCGCCTGGTGCTGCGGCAAGAGGATACGTACGTGTCATTCCGCCGCGTGCTGTGCCAGTCGATGGAGGGCCCGTCGGCCCCACGGCAAGCGACGCCCGACGAGACCCGCGGCGAGGATGGCTGACGTGCCGGTTGCCTCGGATCCGGTGTCGCTCCCGCCTGCCGTCTTCTCGTGACCGTTCAGGGCCTGATCGGCAAGCTGCTGTCCGCCCTGGCGCTTGTCCTGTTCGTCGGGGCCTGCGCCGCGACCTTCGCCTACCTGTACCTCCGCGCATCGGTCCAGCCGTTGGATGGAACCGTGCGCGTTTCGGGTCTCCGGGATCCGGTGACCGTGGTCGTGGACAGCTTCCAGATTCCGCACGTATACGCGAAGGCCGAGACCGACCTTTTCTTCACCCAGGGCTTTCTGCACGCATCGGAACGGCTCTGGCAGATGGAGATGTTCCGGCGCGTCGCCCAGGGGAGGCTTTCGGAGTTGTTCGGCGAGGCGGCGCTGCCGGCCGACCGACTGCTGCGAACGCTGGATCTGTGGAGAGCCGCGAAGAAGAGCCTCGGTGCGCTGGATGCGGAGTCTCGAGCCTTTCTCGCCGCCTATGCTGCCGGCGTGAACGCCCGGATCGCCACCTGGAAGGGACCCCTGCCGCCCGAGTTCGTTCTGCTGGGGATCGAGCCCGAGCCCTGGGAGCCGCTGGCCACCGTAGCGATCGGCAAGGTGATGGCGCTCGACCTCTCGGCGTGGCGCACGGAGTTGGCCCGCTTCAGGGCGCACGCCATCCTGCCTCCGGAGAAGGCAGCCTATCTGCCGCCTGCCTATCCGGAGTGGGCTCCCACGATCATCGGGCAACCGGTGCCGGTACCGCGGCGGGGCGTCGAGTCCGTTCCGGCCGTCGTTGGGCGGTGGCGCCGGTCCGGCGATCTTCCGGCCGGGCCCGGTCTGCCGGTGCCGGCTCCGGCCGACGACGACGGAACGGGGAGCTCATGGTCGAATGCGTTCGCGCTCCTGAACCGGATCGGATTTCGGGCGTCCAACGCCTGGGCGGTCGGTCGCGGCCGGACGGCGCACGGCGGCTCGCTCCTCGCAAGCGACATGCACCTCGGCCTGGACGCGCCCTCCAAGTGGTACGTCATGGCGCTTCACGCGGAGGAGACGGCCTATCACGTGGCCGGCGTGTCGCTTCCCGGTGCTCCCGGAATCGTCGTCGGCTACAACCGGAACGTGGCCTGGGGGTTCACCAACGGGATGACCGACGACATGGACTTCGTCATCGAGGACACGGACCCGGAAGGGAGGGTCTACCGGGATGGCGACGGGTGGCGGGAGTTCGAGGTGGTGCTCGACACCATACGGGTCCGAGGCCGGGACGATCCGTTCGTGCTCGCCGTTCGCCGAACGGTCCGCGGCCCCGTGGTCTCTGATGCCTTGCCCCCGCTCGGCGCCACCCTCTCGGCGCTCTGGGTCGCCGATCGCCCGACGCACGAGATCGAGGGCCTGCTGCGAATGAATCGGGCGGACGGGCCGGAGGCGTTCGATGCCGCGGTTCAGCGCTTCGACTCGCCCCAACAGAACGTCGTTTTCGCCGCGTCGGACGGGAGCATCGGTTACCGGCTGAGCGGTACGGTTCCCCTGCACCGGTCGGGGGAGGGCTCGCTGCCGATCGATGTGGACCAGATCGGTGACGGGGAGCGATCCTACTGGCCGGCCGAGCAACTCCCCTCGATCCGGGAGCCGGCCGAGGGTTTCCTCGTGACCGCGAACAACCTGCAGGCTCCGAACCTCTTCGGAGCGATCGGTTGGGATTACGCTCCTCCGTTCCGGGCGGCCCGAATCCGTGAGCGGCTTGAGGCCAGTCAGCGATGGAGCTGGCAGGACATGGCGATCCTGCAGCTCGACACGCAGAGCGGCCTGGCCGAGCGGGTCGGCCGTCGTGCCGTAGCGGCCGCCCGTCGCGCCGACGAAGACTCTGCCGCCGCGTTACTGGAGGCGTGGGATCGGCGGGCCTCGGTCGACTCCCGGGCGGCCGGCCTGTTCTACGCGTGGTTCTATCGCCTGCGTGAGTTGGTCGCGGGTGACGAGTATGCGGAGGAGGAGTGGAGCGAATTTCCGGCCATGGCGCTCGTCAGAACGCTCGAGGAGGACGGCGGGCCCTGGGTGGACGACGTTCGGACGGACACGACCGAGACCCTCCCGGGGCTGGAGGAGCGGGCAATGAGAGACGCCTTGGCGGTCACCGGACTGCGCGAATGGGGGGAGCTCCACTTCGAGCGGTCCGTGCACATGCTGGGCCGGTCGGCGTGGCTCGAACGCCTCTTCGGCTTCAACATCGGCCCTTACCCAGCGGCCGGCGGTCCGCACACGGTGCGCCCGGACGACTATGCTCGCTGGAGCCCGCTGGACTCGACCTCCTGGACGCCGCCGTACGTGGGGGACTACGGGCCGTCGGAGCGTTTCGTCGCCGTGCTGGGTGATGGAGTCGCCATGGCGTACGTGCTGCTCCCGACGGGGCAGAGCGGCAACCCGTTCAGCGTCCACTACCGGGACATGGCGGCACGCTGGAGCGAGCCGCGACTCGTTCCGCTGCCGCTCGATCGGGCGACCGTGGAGGCTTCGGCCATGGGACGGCTGCAGCTCAGGGCCGCCGCGCGCTGAGAGAGGGTCGCTGCGTGCTGCGAGAGGGCCGACGCACTGGGAGGAGCAGTCCGATAAACCGATGACCGGGGGCGCGCCGCCGAAGGAACAGGAACCCGATGCCCGAGCGACAGGTATGACCGGCACCGGTAGCGGCGAACGCCGGGGGGCGACTTTTGCCCGTTTTCGGAGGGTCGGCTAGCTTGAGCCGAGGAGCCCAGAGACAACCTGGTCAGATGAGTGATTCCACGAGTACGATGGATGCCCGACAGAAGATCGAGGATGTGCTCGCCTCGGTTCGGCCGGCGATCCGATCGGACGGTGGGGATGTCGAGTTCGTGGGCTTCGACGAGGAGGAGGGGCTCGTGCAGGTCCGCATGGTCGGCGCCTGCTACGCCTGCCCGATGTCGATGCTCACGCTGAAGGCCGGTATCGAGCAACGCCTTCGAATGCAGGTTCCCGGGGTGCGGTCCGTCGAAGCGATCTGAGGCCGTTCCGGGTGGCCGGCCGCCACCCGACCCACTTCCCCTGCAATCCCTGGAAAGCGCGCATGGATGACACGCGAGCAGACGAGCGCCCTCACCGCGACCAACGCCGGCGGCTGCCCATCCTTGGCCCCGTCTCCCCGCCCAGCGATCGGGATACGGCCGGTCGAGGGGGTGCGCCGGAAGGGATGCGGCCGACGGAGGCCGACCGGGCTGTGGCGTCTCGCCATCCGCGCGAGGCTGGACCGCTCGAAGGCGTGGGGAGCGTCGTTGCCGTGAGTTCCGGCAAGGGCGGCGTGGGCAAGTCGACCATATCGACGAACCTGGCCGCGGCCTGGGCACAGATGGGGCATCGGGTCGGCCTGCTCGACGCCGACATCTACGGTCCCGATATCCCGACCATGTTCGGGGCCTTCGACAGGCCGCGCATGGTCGGCGACCAGGTGCAGCCGCTGGAGGGTCACGGCGTGAAGCTCATGAGCCTCGGCTTTCTCGTCGATGAGGACACGCCGGCGATTTGGCGGGGCCCGATCATCATGGGCATCGTACGGCAGTTCCTGCAGCAGGTGGCATGGGGCGAGCTCGATTACCTGATCGTCGACCTGCCGCCGGGCACGGGCGACGCCCAGCTCTCCCTGTGCCAGCTGGTCCACGTCTCGGGTGCGGTGATGGTCACGACGCCTCAGGACGTGGCCGTCGGAGGGGTGCTCAAGGGCATCCGGATGTTCCAGAAGCTCGATGTTCCGGTTGTCGGAATCGTCGAGAACATGCGCGGTTTCGTATGTCCGACGTGCGAGAGCTCGCACGACATCTTCGGATCGGGAGGGGGGGAAAAGCTGGCTGCCGCGCTGGACGTCCCGTTCCTCGGGGCGATACCGCTCGGTGTCGCGGTCCGCGAGGAGGGGGACCGCGGGGTCCCCACGGTCATCGGAAGACCCGACTCCCCCGAGGGCCTCGCGTTCCAGCGGATGGCGGAGGCCGCGGCCGAACGGCTGCGGCAGTTGGAGCCCGAACACGCCTGAGGCGTTCGACGGGGCGGTAGACCCCACCCGGGGTCCGGTCGGCCCCGCGATCCTTCGTCTGGCGGGCCCGGCCGTCGCCGCCGGCCTGCTGGAAGTCTCCTTCAATCTCGTCGATACGTTCTGGGTCGGGCAGGGGTTGGGTCCGGCCTCCCTGGCCGGGGTGGCGACCGGCGGCTTCATCGTATGGGTGGTCCTCGCTGTGGCATCGCTCCCGGCCGTCGGCCTGACGGCCGTAGCCAGCCGTCGGCATGGCGAGAGGCGACCCGTCGCGGCGGCGAGCGCGGCCTACTCGGCGCTGGTTCTGGCGATGGGGCTCTCGCTGCTCACGGCCGGGCTCGGTTTGGCGGGTTTGGGGCCGATCTTCTCCTTCATGGAGACCCCCCCCGAAGTCTCTTCTCAGGGCGCGGGATATCTGCGGGTATATCTTCTCGGCGTGCCGATCGTGTTTGCCTATTTTGTGCTGGAGGCCGCCTTCCGTGCTTCCGGCGACACCCGCACGCCTCTCCGGATCCTCCTCCTGTCGGTCACGCTCAACTTCGTCCTCGATCCGCTTCTCATCTTCGGTCCCGGGCCCGTTCCCGCGCTCGGCGTCGAGGGGGTGGCCTCGGCTACGCTCCTGTCGCGCGCGATCGGATGCGCGATCGGCTACCCGCTGCTCGCCCGTCGGGGTCTCATCGCGCGCGGGCGGCTGGACCGCCCGCAGATGGCCGCCATCCTGCGGATCGGGACACCGCTCGCTCTGGGCGGAGTCGTATTCTCGCTCATTTACGTGGTGCTTACCCGCATTACCGCTCCGTTCGGCACCGCCGCCCTGGCGGCGCTCGGAGTCGGGCATCGGATCGAGGCGGTCAGCTACACCGTATCCCTCGGCTTCGGCGCTGCGGCGGCGACCGCCGTGGGGCAGAATCTCGGGGCCCGATCGGCCGATCGGGCCGAGGCCTCGGGACGCAGCGCCACCCTCTACGCCACGTACGTCACCCTGGTCGCTGCCGCGCTCCTTCTCCTTGCCCCACGAGAGCTCATCGGCATCTTCTCGCGGGATCCCGCGGTGATCGAACTCGGCGCGCAGTACCTTCTCATCGTCGCGGCCTCGCAGCCGTTCATGGCTCGGGAGCTCGTGCTGGAGGGCGCGATGGGTGGGGCCGGATACACGCTGCGGCCCACGCTCGCGTCCATGACGCTGACCGGGCTGCGTATTCCTCTGGCCTACGGGCTTGCCGGGCTGGTCGGCGTCATCGGCATCTGGGCGACGATCGGCGTGACGGCCATCGCACGCGGGGTCGCGATGAGCCTTTTCTGGCGGGCCGGAACCTGGCGCACGACAAGCGCCTGAGCGCCGCGACGATCGGAGGGTCGGGTGAGCCTCATCACGCTGACGACGGACTTCGGGACTCGGGATGGCTACGTCGGGGAGGTGAAGGGCGTCCTTGCCACCCGTGCCCCCGACGCTACGCTACTCGACATCGCCCACGACGTCGAACCCGGTGATATCCGCTGCGGTGCCTGGATACTCGGCCGCATCTGGGTCCGATACCCTGCCGGGACGGTCCACCTCGCCGTGATCGATCCGGGCGTGGGAGGGGAGCGCATGCCGATTGTCGCGCGGCTGAGCGATCGCTGGTATGTGGGGCCCGACAACGGGCTCCTCACGCACGCGATCCGATCCCATCCGGTCGCGGAAGCACGACGGATCGAGGCCGCGACAGGGGAGGGTGCGCCATCCGACACGTTTCACGGCCGTGACCTGTTCGCGCCCGCCGCCGCCCACTTGTCGGGCGGCGGCGATCCGCGGGCGATCGGACCGGAGATCGACCGGTCCTCCTGCGTTGTCCTTCCGGTGCCCCGCGCGGCCAGACGCGGCGACTCGTTCCTCGGGCATGTCGTGCACGTGGACCGCTTCGGCAATCTGATCACGAACCTGCCCGTTGGCTGGCTGCCTGCTGAGGTAGAGATCCGAATCGCGGGCGTCACGCTGCACGGGCCGGCCCGCAGCTATGACGCCGTGCCGCGGGGCGAGCTTCTGGTCAGCCGGGGGTCAGGGGGCACACTGGAGATCGCCGTGCGCGACGGCCGCGCGGACAGGCGCCTTGGCGTCACCCTCGACGCGGAGGTGGAAGCGGCTCCGCGCGCCTAGCTCCGACGCCACCTTCGGAGCGCAGAGGGCTCAGGGGACGAGCTCCACGTCGATCGCCCCGAAGGCGGTTCTCACCTCGAGTTCGAGATGGTTCCCGGCCGACTCCCAGTTGGCCGACCGGTACCCGTCGCTCACCTTCTCGAGGCCGGGCGCGCTGAAGGATGTGAGGACGCTGCTCTTGCGGATCCAGATGCCGAGGTCCGCCGGCAGCCTGAGCGTCAGCGAGCCGACGCCCATCTTGATCGTGCCCGTCGCGTCTCCGTTCCACTCACCCGTGAAATCGAGCCGGACGTCGCCGACCCCGCCCTTGAGGTCGAAGTGGTCGAATCGCGCGTTGCCGAGGCCCTCCGTCACGATCTCGGCTGCACCGGCTCGAATCTGCAGCTCGGCCATCCGCACCGGATTCGGATGATCGAAGGTGAGCTCCGTCCGGCTCGCGGCCGTCAACAGCTCGAGACGCGAGACGGGAACGCCACCGAGCTCCACCTCGCTCTCCGCCGCGCCCGCCGAGAGCTTGAGGTCGACCGGCAACCGCGAGCCCAGCTTCAGCTCCATGGTTCCGGCGGACTTCTCGATGTCCTTGAGCTCCCCGAAATCGAACGAGAAATCGGGGTCGACATCGACGTCTTCCGAACGCAGCGCCTCGATCCAATCGCCGTCGTCGTCGTGCGTCGTAAGTCCGACGGTGAACCGGCCGCGCCCGTTCTCCTGGCTCCAACTCCGCACGGGCTTGAACAGCTCCGCATCGTACTTCATGCGGATGTCGTAAAGCAGATCGCCTTCTGCAGGCTCGACCGAGAGCCGTCCGACCCCGTACACCACCTCGAGCGTGAGCGACTCGCTGATCGCATGCGCTTGGCGGGCCGAGCGGAACTCCGTCCACTCCTGTGCGGACAGGCCGTCGGCACGCAGCAGCGTGAGGGCCACCAGCAGGATGAGGCCCCCCGCCGCTGCGGCGGAGCTTCGGGACACACCTCTGGTGGTCACGCGACGTCCTCCCGCTTGGAGGCGAACGGAGCATGCGAGAAGACGGCAGATCCGCTGGAATACTCCGTTCTCGTCCCCGCCCGCGTGAGGATCACCGCTCCGAACCCCAGCGTGATCGCCGCCCAGGTCAGCAAACCTCCCGCAAAGGCGGCGAGTCCGCGCAGGAAGGAGAGCGGTCCGCCGAACACCCAGAGGATCGCTTCGGCCGCGAACGGGAGCAGAAGCAGGGCGAGCCCGCTGAGCACGTAGTAGTAGGAGTTCGCGTGGCGCAGCCTCTCGAGCAGTTCGCTTCGGAATCGGCGGGCCGCGAAGATCTCGCCCAGGGCGTGTGCCACCGCCAGATAACCGCCCACCAGCGCCAGTGCGACGGCGATGGCGTAGAAGGGAATCAGGAGCCACGTGATGATCGCGACCACGAGGACCAGCGACACGGGGAAGAACAGGACTTCGCCGGCCAGCCCCACCGCGAAGCAACGAGCCACGTTGTTCCGTGCCGTGTCGGCTACCGTCTCCAGACGGGGCCGCTGGAAGTAGACGAGGCCCAGCCCGGCCAGGCCGAGACCGATGAACCAGCCGAGGGTCGTGCCAAGGCCGCCCGCGGCGCGCTCCACGTTCCGAGCCACGGAGCCGAAGAAGCCGCGCGGTCCGTTTCGGACGACCCGCACGTGGGGCGCTGCCCTGACCCGTACGTCGGGCACGGGCGCCAAAGCGCGCGCCTCCGGGCGTGGGTGGAGGGAGACCATCGAGAGCAGCTCGCCGTCGATTCGGCCGCCGCGCTGCGTCACATCCCCCCCGACCTGAAGGACGTCGCCCTCGATCAACGCGTCCGGCTCCAGCACGAGCGTTCCGTCAAGCACGAGCACGTCGCCCGACACGGTCCCGGACAGCCGGAGCTCTCCGTCCAGCAGGGCAAGGTTCCCCTCGATGGTCTGGCCGGCAGGAATGGCGTAGGAGTCGTGCACGACGAGGGCGAGCGACTCGTGTGCCTCGGCCGCCTCGTCTCCCAGACGCTCGAGCGATTCGCGCAGCCTCTGCAGCTGTCCTCCGAGTTCCTCGAAGGACAGGCGACCCGGCGCGATCGAGATGCCGACCTTCGGTGCCTCGGCGGCGACCCCTTGATCAAGCGCCGGCAAAGCCTCGCCGAGGGCCTCGTCCGTGATCGCCGCGTCGAGCGCGCGCTCCAGGATCTCTCCCGCCCGCTGATCCGCTCCAGCCGGAGGGGTCCAATCGCGAAGTGCACCCGCGATGTCCTCAGCCGAGAAGACGGCCGGGCTGCGCAGCAGATCGCGCCAGGCCGCATCGAGTGCACCTCCGGGCTCGAACGTGGCCCGTTCGATCCCGTCCAGCCAGAGCTTGCCTTTCTCGAGCCGGAACGTACGGATCGCGCCGCTCGCCAGGGTCAGCGTGAGGGTCGCTCCCTGACCGGACATCGAGACGGAGGCGACGATCGCCTCCTGCGCCGGACGACTCGCCGTCTCCTGCGTTGCACGCGTCGGCGTCGGCGACAGGAACGCCACCGCCGTTCCCGCGATCGCTACGAGGCCGACCGAATAGAGTCCCCATCTGAGCTTACGAATCCTGTTCTTCATGCCTTCTCCCCGACGTCCTCCGGACCGTCATCCACGCTCGTACTCGTTTTCAGTGTCGCCGCGATCAACTGGCATCGCGCAGCCGAAGCGGCGCCGGCTGAAGCAGCCGCACCATGGCTCCAGCCGTGCTGATCGTGACGAGGCTCAGCGCCGAGAGAATGAGAATCATTCCCTCCACGCCAATGCGTTCCGCCGCCTCGATGATCCACCGCACGAGGGTCGAACTCCACAGGAAGCTGCCGACTGCCATGATCACCTGCAGCGAGAAATCGTGCGCCTGCTGGAGCATCAGCCCGGTCAGTCCGCCGACGCTGAGCTCCGGCTGACTGGTGAGCCAGACGGCCATGAGGCTGGTCGCGGCAACAAGGCTGATGCTGGCAGCGGCCAGGGCGACCCAGCGCTCGCGCGTGACCGCCCACGCCCGCTCGTACCAGGGAGCCCGGAACCGGACACGGGCCATGACCCGCCCGGCGAAGTGCAGACCGGGAGCCAGATGCCCGAGGCCGGACAGGGCGCTGTCGAGCGCCCGCAGGGACGCGACCTCACGGCGGCACTCTGCGCACTCGGCGAGATGCGCCTCGGCCCGACGCGGCCGTGCCGGAAGGTCGAGCGCGAACGTCTCGACCTCGTCGGCCGTCAGGTGTTTCCCGTATACTGAGCTTCTGTCCATGGCGCTTCCCATACGCTCCCAGCTTTCGTTCGCTTTTCCTTACGAAGACCTGCAGGCTGAAGTTTCAGCGTCTCGGCTCCAGCCCGGCGTCATTCAAGCAGGTGGCCGAGTTCTGCCTGAAGTTCCTTTCGGGCCCTGTGGATGTAGGTCTTTACCGTGCCGAGGGGGACATCCAGGATCTCGGCGATCTCCTCGTACGAGCGTCCCTCGAGGTGTCGAAGCACGATGGCCGAACGATAGTCCGGTCGGAGTCGCGCGATCGCCAGCTCGATCTCCGAGCCGATCTCGCGGGACACGAGGAGCTCGTCCGGCCGCTCCGCACGCGACTCGAGGGTGATCGCCGTGGCCTCCTGGAGCTCGCTCGTCACGGCGGACGGCGAGCCGTGAATCGACACCGTGTCCAGCTGCTTCTTGCGCAAATGATCGATGGTCAGGTTGTAGGCCACCTTGAAGAGCCAGGAGGAGAACTTGTAGGAGGGATCGTAGCGTCCGAGGTTGTTGAACGCTCGGACGAAAGCTTCCTGCGCGAGATCCTCGGCGAGCTCTCGATCCCGCACCATGCGATAGACGAGCGAGAACACGGGACGCTCGAAGCGTCTGAGGAGCTCGGCGGCGGCGCGCTCGTCTCCTCGACGGCACAGCTCGACGAGCTGAGGGTCACCTGTTTCCCTGTAGTCCACGGGCCCGGTGCGTGCGGATTGCGGCCGCCCGGAACAGGGCGCGGCGCGCCAAGGCGAATTCGTGAACAAACAGTAGACAATGGACGAAGGGTGCGACAGAACGCGTCACGGGCGTCCCCTTGCCGGCGACCGCTGGCTGGTGGGCGTCATCTCCGACACCCACGGCCTCCTACGCCCTGAGGTGTTCGAGGCCTTCAGCGGAGTGTCCCACATCCTGCATGCCGGGGACATCGGCGAGACGCGGATCCTCGAAGAGCTGTCCGCACTGGCGCCCGTGACGGCTGTATGGGGCAACATGGACGACCTCGCCATACGGGGCATGACGAAGGAAGTCCAGCGGATCGATCTTGCCGGTACGGCGATCGCGGTGATCCACGGGCACCAGTATGCCGATTACTCCGCTCTCCCTTCGCGCTTTCCGGAGGCACGGGTCATCGTGCACGGTCATACACACCGGCCCTTCAGGCGTCGCATCTCGGGGACGCTCGTCCTGAATCCGGGCAGCGCGGGCCCGCGGAGGCCGGGCGCCCCCGTGACGGTGGCCCTTCTCCGAATAGGCAAGGGGGATCCCCGCGCCCGGCACGTTCATCTCTAACGACCCCTGGAGGCGTCCCGGGAGCGCCGCCGCGCCGCCGATGCTGCCGCTCGACGCTTCTCGTGGGTGGGCACCTGACAGGTGGGGCAGAAGAACGTGCTCCGACCCGCCTGCACGATGCGCTCGATCGCTCCACCGCACCGTCGGCATGGAGCGCCCTGCCTGCCGTACACGGCGAGACGCTGCTGGAAGCGGCCGGACCGGCCATTGACGGCCCGAAAGTCCCTCAAGGTCGTGCCCGCCGACCTCAATGCCTCACGCAGCACCCTGCGGACCGACCGGTGGAGCGCCGCGACCTCTGTCCCGGTGAGCGAAGCCGCGGAACGGGCCGGATGGATGCGCGCCCGGAACAGCGCCTCGCTCGCGTAGATGTTTCCGATTCCCGCGATCCGGCGCTGATCGAGGAGCGCGTTCTTCACGGGGGCGCGGGAGCCGGCGAGCGTCGAGGCCAGGTCTCGCGCGGTGAAGCGGCGATCGAGCGGCTCCGGACCGAGAGCGCCCGCCACGGCCTCCCACTCCTCCTTCTCCAGCCAGCGAAAGCCGCCCAGCCGACGCATGTCGTCGTAATAGAGCGTCCTGCCGTCGTCCAGATCGAATTCGGCTACGATGTGTCGGTAGCGGACGCGGTCGGGCCGCTCGCGGCCCAGGGCGAAGCGTCCGGTCATCCGCAGCTGCGACTGCAGCACCCGACCGCCCTCGAAGCGGAAGGCCAGGTTCTTCCCGCGGCGTTCGACCGCGTGGATCCGCTGCCCCTCGAGCCGCCGCGCCAGGTCGCGCGCCGAGGACAGGTTGAGGACGATATCGCGTCGCCGAATGCGGGCCCTCCGGATCGTGCGCTGTCTCAGTTCGCGGTCGAGCGTCTCCCTGACGACCTCGACCTCGGGAAGCTCCGGCATCAGGAGGGACCGACGAGGGAAGTCATGGAAAGCGCCCGCGGGTCACGACCCGATGTCCCGCCGCCAGTGCTTCCCCTCGAACTGGATCGCCTCGGCTGCCGTCTGGCTGAGGGTACGGGCCTGCTCCAGCGAGTTGCCGATTCCCGTGACTCCGAGCACCCGCCCCCCCGCCGTCACGAGTCGCCCGTCCCGGCTGGCCGTGCCCGCGTGGTAGATTCTCAGGGAATCGGATTCGAGCCCGGCCGGGATCAGGACCTCCATCCCCGTCCGGTAGGTATCCGGATAGCCGCCGCTGGCGAGCACCGTGACGAGGGCGAAGGCGTCAGGTGCCGGAGGGCGCCAGTCGGAAAGGCCCTCCCCTCGCGCGATCGCCAGCATCGGCTCGACCAACGCCGCCCGGGTCAGGGGAAGCACGACCTGGGCCTCCGGGTCGCCGAGCCGGCAGTTGAACTCCAGCACCTTCGGCCCATCGGCGGTCATGACGAGTCCCACGTACAGGAAGCCCCGGTAAGGGCTGCCCGAGGCCGCCAGCGCCTCGAGAACAGGTTCCGCCACGGACCGCTGCACCCGATCGACGAGTCCGCTCTCGACCTCCGCCACGGGGGCGAAGGCTCCCATCCCTCCCGTGTTCGGTCCGCGGTCGCCCTCGAGAAGGCGCTTGTGATCTCGGGCCGATACGAGGGGAATCGCCCGCTCGCCGTCCGTGATGAAGAACACGGAGAGCTCCTCCCCTTCCAGGTACTCTTCGATCACCACCTCGCGTCCCGCGTCACCGAAGCGCCCACCGTCGAGGATCTCCCCCACGGTTCGGCTTGCCTCGGCGGCCGTGCCGCAGATGATCACGCCTTTTCCTGCGGCCAAACCGGAGGCCTTCACGACGATCGGGGGGGCGAGGTCCTCGATGTGCGCGCCCGCTTGGCCGGCCTCCGTGAAGATGCCGAAGCCCGCCGTAGGCACTCCCACTTCCCGCATCAGCCTCTTGGCGAACGCCTTCGACGACTCGAGTCGGGCCGCCGCTCGGAGGGGCCCGAAGATCGGCAGCCCCCGCGCTTGAAAGAGGTCTACGATTCCGGCAGCGAGCGGCACTTCGGGGCCCACCACGGCCAGATCGATCAACCGCTCCTCAGCCAGGGCTGCGAGCGCCTCCAGGTCCAGCGCGTCGATCGGCACGCACTCCGCGATTCCGGCCATCCCCGGGTTCCCCGGGGCGGCGAGGATCTCGGCGTCCGGCGCATCGCGCCTCAGCCGATCGGCGATCGCGTGCTCGCGCCCGCCACCGCCGACGACGAGGAATCTCATGAATCCGCGTCCCCCCGCCAGGTTTTGGCAAATCGGCTTCTGACCCGGTCGACGGCGGCATCGACCTCGTCGATGATCTTCTGGGCGGAGTCCTTGTAGCCGGACAACGCTTCCGCCAGGTCCTCCCGATACGGCCGGT
The DNA here is from genome assembly GCA_020351855.1 of Gemmatimonadota bacterium. Classification (GTDB taxonomy): domain Bacteria; phylum Gemmatimonadota; class Gemmatimonadetes; order Palauibacterales; family Palauibacteraceae. The sequence continues at coordinate 1,958,670 of CP070670.1, read as the reverse complement.
CATCCTCAGCGCCGCGCTCCGGGTACTCGCCCAGCAGGATCCGCTCGTAGGTACCTCCGTCGATCCAGTCCTTGAGCTCAGCGACGCGGACCACGGCAAAGGGATGAGTGAGGCCGAGAACGTTGAGGACCTTGTACACCGAATCGAGCAGGTCTCCGCCCTCGCGGTACTCCTCCGCCTGGGCCACGAACTCCTCGAGGTTCAGCGTCGTGCCGCGCATTCCTCCTGCCATGTGCATGAGTGCGCGCATCGAGGCCTCGGGGTCCTGCACGGCAAGCAGACCGGCCCGGTCGGAAGACAGCTCCGACTTCCGATACCACTCCAGGAGCGCGAACAGCACCGGCCGAACCGCCAGGCCCGCCAGCGGATATCGGAAGACCGTGAGACTGAGCAGGATGACGAGCAGGGTCCGATAGAGCACGTGGCCGCTGAGAATGTGTCCGACCTCGTGCCCGATGACGGCCTCGACCTCGTCCTCGGCGAGCAGTTCCACCAGGGAGGAGTTGAGGACGATGAACGGCCGACTCATTCCCACGGCACCGGCGTTCACGACCGGCTTCTGGGACACGAACAGCTCAGGAATCTCTTCGACGTCCAGGACCTCGCACACGCGCACCAGGCTCTCGTGCAGGCCCGGGTACTGATGAGCCGTGACCTTGACGGCGTTGGCCTTGAAGGCGAGCAGCAGAGCACGTTCGCCGAACATGCCGAACACCTTGCGCAGGACGAGGTCGAAGCCGGGGATCTTCCGCAGCGCGTTCAGGGCCGCGCGATCCGCCGGGTGTTCCCAGGCGACCGGGCTGATGTTGGTGAGGATCCTTCGCTGGATGCCGCCGCCTTGTATGCTGTTACTCTCCATGATGCCCTCCTTGTCGCGCGCCAGCCGCGCATCCTTCGTCCTGGTCCGTCACCGCCGACGCGGGCAGGATAGGCGCGGCGGGACCCTGAGTGGGCCTACGCTGCGCGCTGGACGGCAGTTTCACCGGCCGTCCGCACGGTGCGCCGCCGCCCCGTCACGACCGTGCCGCCGCCGTCAGGCCTTCCCCAGCGCCTGCTCGAGGTCGGAGATCAGATCGTCTGCGGACTCGATTCCCACCGAGAGGCGCACCAACCCGTCCGTCAGTCCGATCTTCCGGCGCACCTCTTCCGGCACCGACGCGTGGGTCATGACGGCCGGCACCGAGATGAGGCTCTCGACGCCCCCGAGGCTCTCCGCCAGCTGGAAGATTCGCGTCGATCCCGCCACGGCCCTCGCGCGGTCGAGCGATCCCGCATCGAAGCTGATCATGCCGCCGAACCCGCCCATCTGACGGCTCGCCAGCTGGTGCTGCGGGTGCGTCGCCAGGCCCGGGTAGAGAACGGCTCGGTGACCGACGTGGCCGACGAGGACATCAGCCAGCTGTCGAGCGTTTTCGCAGTGTCGCTCCATTCGCACGTGCAGGGTCTTGATCCCACGAAGTACGAGCCAGCAGTCGAGTGGGCCCGGCACGGCGCCGCTGATACGCTGCTGATCTCGAATTCGGGCACCCAGCTCGGCGTCCCGGGTCACGATCGCTCCACCGATGACATCGCTGTGTCCGTTCAGATACTTCGTCGTCGAGTGCACGACGATGTCCGCCCCCATCGCGAGGGGACGCTGGAGGAACGGAGTGGGGAAGGTGTTGTCCACCGAGAGCAGGGCGTCACCCTTATGGGCGATCTCCGCGCACGCCGCGATGTCCGAGATCTGCATCATCGGGTTCGTGGGTGTCTCGATGTGAACGAGGCGCGTCTCCGGACGGATCGCGGCTGCCAGGGCCTCCGTGTCCGAGGTGTCGACGTACGTGAAGCGGAGGCCGAAACGAGCCCAGACGGTCCTGAACATGCGTTCGGTGCCGCCGTATACGTTGGCTCCGCAAACGACGTGGTCACCTTCCTTCAGGAGCGCCTTCAGGAGAGACTCGATGGCCGCCAGCCCCGAGGCGAACGCCGCACCGACGCTCCCTCCCTCCAGGGCCGCGAGGTTCTCCTCCAGGGCGGTACGCGTCGGATTGGTGACGCGCGCGTAAACGTGTCCGCCGCGCGGCTCAGCCACGCCGTCCTGCACGTACGTCGATGTCTGATAAACCGGAGGCATGACCGCGCCCGTCATGGGATCGGGCACGTGCCCCGCGTGGATGGCCAACGTCTCGAAGCCCGTGTCGTGCCTCACCTTCATGCCCGCCCCCGCTCCGGTGTGCGTGGTGCCGATCAGGCCTGGGGTCCACCCCCGGAGCCGGCCGACCCGTCGACCCCGTGGTCTCGCCCGAGCCGGGTATCCCGGCCCGGCTCCGCCCAACATAACGCATCCCATAAGGCGGTACAGTCCTCCCAACGACCCTCGTCGCTCTTTCCCTCTTTCGGGCGCGGCGTTCTCTTTGATCGCCCGGTTGGGGTACCGCAGAGAGGAGGGCGCTTGACGAGCGAGCTCATCGTGTCCGCGTCCGGGATCCGGGGGATCGTGGGCCGCGGGCTGGATGCGAAGGTCGCCTACCGGTACGGAGTCGCGTACGGCGAGCACCTGTCGGCAAGGAACGGAACGCCCGCTTCGGGGATGGTCCTGCTCGGACGCGACAGCCGGACCAGCGGGCTGGAGCTGGCCGACGCCGTGGCCGACGGTCTGATGGCTGTCGGATGGGACGTGGGTGACCTCGGGATCGTGCCCACGCCCACGGCCCTGCTTGCCGTGCAGGAGGACGACCGCGCCCGGGGGGGGCTCATCGTCACGGCCTCGCACAATCCGGCAGATTGGAACGGCCTGAAGCTCGGCTCCGGCTCGGGAGCTTTCATCACGCCGGAGGATGGGCGGGAGGTTCAGGCGCGTTTCGAAGCCCTCACCGAAGGCGCTGCCCCCCGCGCAGCAGGAGGTTCCTCGGCAGTCGGCTCCGCCCGGACCGGCCGCCGCGTTAGCGTGGAAGGGGCGATCGCCCGGCACATCGATCGAATCCTCGGCCTCTCCCTGCTTTTTCCGACCGCGGTGCTTCCCCGCCGCCTGCACGTGGCAGTCGATGCGGTGCGAGGGACCGGCGGCCTGATCGTCCCCCCACTCCTCCAGCGCATGGGCTGCGAGGTCATCGGGATCCACCTGGAGCCGGATGGACGGTTCCCCCGCGATCCCGAACCGAGCGCGGCGAACCTGGCCGAGCTGGGCGAGCTCGTGCGGGAGACGGGAGCGGACTTGGGCATGGCCATCGACCCGGACGCGGATCGCCTGGCGCTGGTGGACGACCGAGGCAGGGCGATCGGGGAGGACTGGACTCTCGCCCTGGCGACCGAGCTCGTGCTCTCGCGGAACCCGGGTCCGGTCGTCACGAACCTCTCGACGAGCCAGTGCATCGAGGACGCGGCGCGCCGGGCGGGAGCGGCGCTTCATAGGGCTCCGGTCGGGGAGGCGAACGTGGCTGGCCGCATGGCCGAGGTGGGCGCCGTCGTGGGAGGTGAGGGGAACGGCGGCGTGATGCTGCCCGCGCTGCACCCCACGCGAGACGCACCGCTAGCTGCGGCGCTTACCGTACAGTTGTTGTCGGAGCGCAACGCGTCCCTGAGCGACATCCTGGGCCGGTATCCGTCCTACGCGATCGCCAAGCGCAAGGTCAGGCGCCCTTCCGAACCCCTCGCAGCGGTGTACCAGAGGCTCGAAAGCGAGGCGCCGAGCGGCTCGCGCGCCGATCGGCAGGACGGATTGCGACTCGCGTGGCCGGACCGGAGGGAGTGGCTCCACGTACGGCCTTCCGGCACGGAACCGATCGTGCGTATCATCGCGGAGGCGCCGCAGGAGTCCGCGGCGCACGCCCTGAGCGACTGGGCGGCCGAAATCCTCTCCAGTTAGGGCAGGAACCCCCGGCAGACGTCGGGGAACAAGACATCGTGCGCATGATGATCGGCGGCAGCGCCCACCGACGGGTGACAATACAAGTATGTGCGGTATAATCGGTTACATCGGCTCGCAGGAGGCGATGCCCCTTCTCGTCGAGGGGCTGAAGCGTCTCGAGTACCGGGGCTATGATTCCGCCGGCCTCGCCGTGCAGAACGCGAGCGGGATCGGCATTCGGAAATCGGCCGGGAAGATCGTTCGCCTGGAGGAGCTGCTTTCCGAGCACCCGCTCCACGGAACGGTCGGGATCGCGCACACCCGCTGGGCGACCCACGGCGCCCCCACGACACCCAACGCGCACCCGCATGTCAGCCTGAACGGCGAACTGGCGCTTGTGCACAACGGGATCATCGAGAACGCCGATCTTCTGAGACGCAAGCTTGCCGAGCTGGACTGCGAGTTCCAGACCGAAACGGACACGGAAGTGCTGGCCCACCTCATCGGTACCCTGTACGAGGGGAACCTCGAGCAGGCCGTGGCCGCCGCCCTGACGCAGGTGGAGGGCACGTACGGACTGGCCGTGCTGAGCTCGGCGGATCCCGGAAAGATCGTGGTCGCGCGCCAGGGAGCGCCCCTTCTCCTGGGGCTCGCGGAGGATGGTGACCAGGCGATGTTCGTGGCCTCGGACGTCGCGCCCATCCTGGGCCACACCCGCAAGGTCGTGTACCTGGACGACGGTGAGCTGGCCGTGCTGCGCGGGGACGGCTATGCCCTGATGGATGTCGGCAGCCTCGATCCAGCGGAGCCCACGCGCTTCATCGAGAAGGAAATCAGCCGAATCACCTGGGATCTCGGCAAGATCGAGCGCGGAGGCTTTCCGCACTTCATGCTGAAGGAGATCTTCGAGCAGCCCGCCACGATCCGCGATGCGATGCGCGGCCGCGTGCTCGAGGAAGAGGGCACGGCAAGGCTCGGCGGCCTGCACGGCATCTTCGATCGCCTCAACTCGGCTCAGCGGATCATTTTCACGGCCTGCGGTACGAGCTGGCACGCGGCGCTGGTGGGTGAATACCTGCTGGAGGAGTACGCCCGCATCCCGGTCGAGGTCGAGTACGCGTCTGAGTTCCGCTACCGCAATCCGGTGATCCCCGAGCACACGGTCGTAGTCGCCATCTCCCAATCGGGCGAGACGGCGGATACGCTGGCCGCCCTCAGAGAGGCAAAGCGGCGGGGCGCGACGACGATGGGAATCGTCAACGTCGTCGGGTCGACGATCGCGCGGGAGACGGACGGCGGCGTGTACACGCACACGGGACCGGAGATCGGGGTCGCCTCCACCAAGGCGTTCACCGGCCAACTCACGGTGCTGAGTCTGTTCGCGCTTCTCCTTGCACGGCGGCGTGGGATGTCCATTCTGCAGGGACGAGAGGTGGTCAGCGCGCTCCGCGAGCTTCCCGGCAAGGTAGAGGCCGTCCTGCAGTCACAAGAGCAATTGGAGCGGATCGCAGAAGCGTACGCCGACCATCCGAACTTCCTCTACCTGGGCCGCGGGGCCCACTTCCCGATCGCGCTGGAGGGCGCGCTCAAGCTCAAGGAGATCAGCTATATCCACGCCGAGGGGTATCCGGCTGCGGAGATGAAGCACGGACCGATCGCCCTGATCGATGAGGCGATGCCGGTCGTCGTTCTGGGGCCGGATGATTCGGTGTACCCGAAGGTGGTCTCCAATGTGGAGGAGGTGAAGGCTCGGGGCGGCAAGGTCATCGCGGTCGTGAGCGAGGGCGACTCCCACCTCAGGAACAAAGTGGATCACGTCATCAGCGTGCCGAGCACGATCGAGATGCTGCAGCCGATCCTCACCGTCCTGCCGCTGCAGCTGCTCGCCTACCTCATCGCTGTACGTCGTGGCTGCCCGGTGGATCAGCCGCGCAACCTCGCGAAGAGCGTAACCGTCGAGTAAGAGGCCGGCTGCCGGCCGAGCGGGCTCTGGCGCGTGGGTCGTCCGCGGTCCCATACTTCGAGATCTTGACCGGGTCCGCCGGCTCGCGGGGCGCGGATCGAAGAGCGAGCGGCGGTTTATACTCCCGGGTGAGCGACGTTGAGGGAGAGCGACTGAGCGGCGAGACGAACGTGGCAGCCGATTATCTCCAGCTTCTCAAGGAGCACGTCAGCAAGTACGCCGGGACCCTGAGAGACGTCGTGCTCCTGGCCCCGACCTACGCGATGCTGATGTTTCACCTCCAGCAGGACCCCCGCCTCGCGCCGCAGCACCGGCTGTGGGTGGAAGCAGCGATCGGGTACCTCGTCAGCCCGCACGACGTGATTCCCGAGGACGAGGTGGGCCCCTACGGCTACGTCGACGACATCTTCTGCTGCGCTTACGTGGCGAACAGGATCGCCGAGGAGCTGGGCTGGGAAGTCGTCGAGGAGGGTTGGACCGGAGAAGGCTCCGCCCTGGAGGTTTCGAAGAACGTGCTGGCACGGGAGCACGAGATGCTGGGGTACGCCGGCGACGACGTTCTCAGGTTCGCCGGACTGGACGACCTCTCCCAGGGAGCGGAACCGGAGCGCGCGCGGCCCTCGCGTTCGTGATCGCCGTGCCGCCCGCGACCTTTCCGGCCGTCGGCCGAGGCGGCGGCCGCCGCCCGCCTGGGCTCTTCTCATCCCGCTTGCTTCTCGCCGGCTTCTGGGTGGCCGCGGCGATACAGCCCCTCCATGCCCAATACGAGATGAGGGCGCCCTCCGGACAGGAGCTCCAGTTCTCCGCCACACGGGTCCGGGCGATGCTCGATACGACGCGCGCCCTCGAGATGAATCTTCAGGAGGACCCGCGGGTCCTGTATTTCACCCTGGTGGGCCCGCCAGTGGAGCGTTCCGACAGCCTCGATGCCGCCTATCCGTGGAATGCCATCGAGGTCCGGAACGACTCGGTGGCCACGATCCTGACGCCGGGTAACCTGCGCGAGGCGGACCGAGCCTACTACAACTACGCGGTCATCCGCATGCAGCAGATCCGGGCGCTCGATCCGGATGTCCCATGCGATCGCCTCATGGAACGAGAAGTGGAGGCGGTCTCCGCGTTCGTGGACGGTTGGGTGGCCTCCCGCCTCCTCTTTGGCGGCCTGCCGTTCACCCCGTTGGACGAGATCGCCTTCGCGCGCGAGCAGGGATCGCTCGCCGGCCTGCTCGCGGCCCGGGGCGACCGGCAGCTCGGTGCCTGTGTGTCCGAATGGGCCGCGGCGCATCCCGAGGAGGTCGAGGCCTATAGAACCTGGCGTGACACCCGGTTCCTGGGGAGCGCCGAGGCTCCGGCCGGGCCCGGCACCGCCCCCTCGACCCACGAGGCCGGGGAGACATAGAGCCGAAGCGATGGCGCCACGATTCTACAACACGCTCACGGGTAGGATCGAACCGTTCGAGCCGCTGGAGCCCGGACACGCGCGGATCTACAGCTGCGGCCCCACGGTGTACGACCGGGCACACGTCGGCAACTTCCGCACCTTCGTTTGGGAAGACCTCCTGCGCCGGTTTCTGAAGTTCCGGGGCTACCGGGTCACGCAGGTCATGAACGTGACCGATGTGGACGACCGGACGATCAGGGCGGCGATCGAGAGCGGCATGACGCTCGAGGAGGTCACCCGGCCGGTCGAAGCCCAGTTCTTCGAAGACTGGAAGACCCTCGGACTGGAGCCGATGGAGCACCATCCCCGCGCCACGGAGCACGTCGACACGATGATCGCGCTCGTGCGCCGGCTTGAGGAGCGTGGCCTGACCTACGAGCGGGACGGTTCCGTCTACTTCGCGATCAGCCGGTCTCCCGAGTACGGGCGGCTCGCTCGCCTCGACCCGGAGGGAGCCCGCGCCGCCGGGCGCGTCGAGGGCGACGAGGAGTACTCGAAAGAGGATCCGCGCGATTTTGTGCTGTGGAAGGGGGGGGAACGGGGAGAGGAGAGCGTCGCCGTGTGGGACTCGCCGTGGGGCCTCGGCCGGCCCGGCTGGCACCTGGAGTGCTCGGCGATGTCAATGGAGTACCTCGGAGAATCGTTCGATATCCACACCGGCGGCGTCGACAACATCTTCCCGCACCACACGAACGAGATGGCTCAATCGGAGGGCGCCACGGGACGGCCCCTCGCCCGCTACTGGCTGCACGCCGAGCACCTCCTTGTCGACGGCGGCAAGATGTCGAAGTCGCTGGGCAACTACTACACGATCCCGGATCTCCTCGACCGCGGGTACAGGCCCTCCGCCATCCGCTACCTGCTGCTGAGCGCGCACTACCGGACCCAGTTGAACTTCACGCTTCCTGGCCTGAACACGGCCGAGCGCGCACTCGAGCGGCTGGCGGAGTTCGGGAGGCGTCTCCTGGATCAGGTCGCCGGGGAACCTTCACCCAGTCCGGGTGTGGAAGGCGGGTCTCATCCGATTGCCATCCTGGCGGACCAGGCCCGGGCGGCGTTCCGGGACGCGATGGATGAGGACCTGTCGGCGAGCGATGCGCTTGCAGCCATCTTCACCTTCGTCCGGGAGGCGAACCGCGAGCTGGACGCGGCCCCCGGCGGGCCGAGGGCCGGGGAGGTGGAGGCCGCGCTTGCGGTGCTGCAGGATTTCGATGCGGTGTTCGGCGTGCTATCGCTTCGGGAGACGGAGGTCTCGCCGGATGATCCGGCCGTACGGGCGTGGGTCGAGGGGCGGATCGCGGCGAGGGATGAGGCTCGGGCGGCGCGCGATTACGAGCGGGCGGACGCCATTCGCAGGGAGGTCGAGGAGCGGGGTTTCCGGCTTGAGGATACGCCTGATGGGACGAGGTGGAAGGCCACGACGTCAGGACTCCCGACATGAGGCCGCCCGGATTGACGCCCGTTCTGATATCCGATATCATAGAAGACTAACTTTGGTCGGAGGCCGAAGTGCGGCCGTGACCATTGCGAGTGCAGTGGGTCTGGGTCGCCTGCTGCTGACGTAGCTCAACTGGTAGAGCATCGGATTTGTAATCCGAAGGTTGTGGGTTCGAGTCCCACCGTCAGCTCCGTCATAATGGAGCGTAGGGGTCGTTCGCCGGGCAGTCGCCCTGTCGGACCCCGATCCATCCCGGGTGACGGCCGGGCCGGATGGTGGGGTACCGAAGCGGTCAAACGGAGCAGACTGTAAATCTGCCGGCTTATGCCTTCGGAGGTTCGAATCCTCCCCCCACCAT
>CP070670.1:1931731-1949541 GCA_020351855.1 Gemmatimonadota bacterium | reverse complement strand
CAGGCCCGCGCCGCCGTGTCGAGCGGGGCGATCCGCACGGCCGCCGAGCCGATCGGCTCGCCCGACTACGAGCGCACGACCACCGACACCGCCGCCTGCTGCGCCGCGAAGCCGCCAGCCTGACCAGCGGACGCTTCCTGGGCCGACGAAAAGGCCGGGAGCGCCAGGACAACGGCGGCGCACACTCCGACTCGATGGGCCGGGCCGGGGCGGGCTGCGAGGCCTCTCATCGGCTAGCCTCCGGCCTTCTCCCTGCGGCGGGGCCGCGTCGCCCCCCCGGATCGACAGGCACGACGTGCAGCCCGCTCACCCCCGTCTGCTCCACGTCGAGAACCTCGATCGGCCAGCCGAAGACGCGGCTCAGGGTCTCCGACCGCAGAACGTCCGCCGGGGCTCCCGCCGCGGCGAGCCGACCCTCCGCGAGGAGGCAAAGGCGGTCGGAGAAGCGGCCCGCCAGGTGGAGGCTGTGCGTGATCGTCACCACCGATCCCCCCGCATCGACGAACTCCCGGACGAGCCGGAAGATCTCCATCTCGTGGGCCACGTCGAGGTGGGCACTGGGCTCGTCCAGCACGAGGATCGACGGATCCTGGGCGAAGGCCCTGGCCAGCTTCGCGCGCTGAACCTCACCGCCGCTGAGTTCGGTCAGCGGACGCTCCGCCAGCCCGGCCAGGTCGGTGCGCCGCAGCGCGCTCTCGACCCGCTCCCGATCCTCGGAGCGGAGCGGGGCCCAGGCCCGAACGTACGGATTGCGACCCAACTCCACGAACTCGGCGACCGTGATCGGCAGGCCGGAAGGGGTCCCCTGCCCCACGACGCCTACCAGCCTGGCCATCTGCCGCCGCGGCCAGTCGGCCGCCGGGCGCTCCCGGAAGAGCACCTCGCCGCGCTCCGGCCGCAGGAGACCGAGCAGCAGCCTGGCCAGCGTGGTCTTGCCGGCACCGTTGGGGCCGAGAATCGCCGTGTGCGTACGCCCCGGAATCGTCAGGCTGATCTCCTGCAGCGCCGGTGCCGAGGCACGCGCGTACGTGAACCAGGCGTCGCGAAGCTCGAACATCACAGGATTCCACGCGCGTGACCGCGACGAAGCAGGACGAGAAACAGGGGCACGCCGATCAGTGCCGTGACTACGCCCACCGGCACCTCCAGGGGGCTGGCCACCGTACGAGCGGCCGCATCCGCCAGCGTCAGGAGCGCGCCTCCGGCCAGAAAAGACATGGGAACGAGGTAGCGATGGTCCACACCCCAAACGAGTCGTATGCCGTGCGGAACGACCAGGCCCACGAATCCGATCACCCCTCCGACGCTCACGGCCGCCGCCGCGAGGAGGGATGCGAGGAGGTACGCGATCTTCTTTACGGGCTCCACGGCGGTGCCTAGGTGAGCTGCGCTCTCCTCGCCCAGGGCGAGCGCGTTCAGGTGCCGGCTCAAACCGAACGCCAGGAGGGACGCCGGGATCGCATAGAAAGCCAGGGCCGCGTTCAGAGTCCAGGAAGCGGTGCCGAAGCTCCCCATGGTCCACAGGACGGCCGACCGGACCGTCCGGCCCTCCGCCAGGGTGAGAAGCAGCATGACGCCCGCGCCGAAGAAAGAGGCAACGACCACGCCTGCGAGAATGAGGACCCGCGTATCCAGCCGTCCGGCGGCAGAGGCCACGCGAAACACCGTCCCGATCGCCAGGAGGGCCCCCGCCAGCGCGGCGATCGACAGACCGAACGGCCCGATGGCCCAGCCGAGCGCCAGCACAACGACGGCGCCAAGCGCCGCCCCGCTGGACACTCCGAGCAGGTACGGCTCGGCCAGAGGGTTTCGAAGAAGCGCCTGGAAGAGAACGCCGGACACGGCCAGCGCCGCGCCGGCCAGTGCGGCGGCGACGACGCGCGGAAGTCGCACAGCCAGAACGATCGCGCGAGCTGGCGACTCCTCGCCGCCGGGCAAGACCGCTTGCCACACATCCCGAGGCGGAAGCTCCGCCGGCCCCACCGCGAGGCCCGTCAGGACGGCCACCGCGGCCAGCAGCGCCAGTCCCGCCAGTCCGGCCTTCCGGCCGCGAGGCGATCTCAAGGCTCCTCCCGGGCCTCGAGAACCGAGCCCCCACCTGCAAACGTCTCCGGATGGAGCGCCGCGGCGAGCGCCTCCACGGCCTCTACGACGCGGGGACCCAGCCGCACGACCGTTTCCGCATCGAACACGCGGACGCGCCCCTCCCGCACCGCCTGGAGCACCTCCCAGCCCGGCCGCTCGGCGATCGGCGCCCGGTCCATGGATCCCCGGTGCTGCGGGTAGAGGATGATCTCTGGATTCCTGGCAGCGATCGCCTCGAGACTCACCTGGGGCGAGGGACTCGCCAGGTCGCCGAAGACGTTTCGCCCTCCCGCCAGGGTGATCAAAGAGTCCAGGTAGCTCTGCCCTCCCACCGTGATCGGCGGATGCCACCAGGCATCGTAGTAGACCGATCGCCGCGGGAGATCCCGTGTGGCCCTCCCGAAGCGCGCGAGACCCTCGCCGATCTCGCGGGTCAGCCGCTCTGCCGCCGTATCTCTTTGGGTGGCTCGACCCAGACGCCCGATGGTGCGGTTCAGGTCCTGGAGGGTGTTGTGCCGAAGAGCCAGCACGGGCAAGCCGACTCGCCGAAGCGCCTCGCTGGTGGCCCGAGAGTCGGGCCCGGCGAACAGGATGACGAGATCGGGCTGTCGGGCGAGGATCGTTTCCAGGGAGGGTCGTATCCCATCGCCCACGCTCGGCACTTCGCGGACGGCCGGGGGGTGCGAATCGAACCGCGTCCGGCCCACGAGGTCCCCGCCAGCGCCGATCGCGAAGAGGATTTCGGTCGCCGCAGGGACGAGGGACACGATGCGCTTGGGAGCGCGGTCCAGGCTGAGCGCCCGTCCCTCATCGTCGGTGATCCGGATGGTGTCGCGGCCGGGAGACGAACGGGGCACGACATGTTCGGATGGCGTTCCCGGGTTGGAGCACGGGATCGCCGCGACCGGCAAGGCGAGAACGGCAGCCAGGCCCAGATGCAAAACGGTCACGCGAGTCGGACCTTTCCAGGAACGGCGTGACCGATGGCTCGACGACCGCAAGCCGCCCACGCCCTTCCCGCGAAGAGCTTCCCGTGGGCATGGATGGGGTCGTCTCCTGGCTCGAGACCGCCTCCGCTGCCTTCCCGCGCTCCCGCTCGGTGGCCTCAGGCGAAGGGCTTCGGCGTCAGGCGCCTTGTCTCACACAGTGGCGGGGCCGCGTCGGCTCGTCCGACTTCCGTTACCGCCTATCCATGTACGAGGTACGGCAACAGGGTATACCGCGAGGGGTGACGCCCGCAAGTCGCGCGGCACCCTAAGGCTGGAAGCGGCCGAAATCCTCCGGATTGAGACCCTTCAGGTAGTCGCGCAGCTGTTCACCGTCCGTCGGGTCCTCGCGGACGGGGCCGGATCCTTCTCCCGACGCTCCCGGGCTGTCATAGTCGGCCTCTTCGAATCCGGCCTCCTCGATCTCCATGCTCGTGATCTCCAGCAGCTCGCCGTCCGCGTAGATCGGAGCGCGGGACCGGAGCGCCAGAGCGATGCTGTCGCTGGGCCGGGAATCGACGGAGATGAAGTCGCCATCACGTCGGAGAATCAGCGAGGCGTAGTAGGTATTCTCGACCACCTTCGTGATCACGACGCGGACGAGCTCGCTGCCGAGGCCCCGCACGATGGTCGTGAGCAGATCGTGCGTCAGGGGACGGGAGAACTTGACCCCGGCAAGCTCCATCGCGATCGCGCTCGCCTCGCCGGGACCGATCCAGATTGGCAGCAGCCGATCCCCGTCGTTCTCCTTGAGGATGACGACCGGGGTGTTGGACGCCTTGTCGAGTCCAAGACTCGCCACGCTCACTTCGATCAGCCCGTTGGCGTCGGTCATGCGCTGCGTCCCGCTTGTGTTTCGGCGCCCGCCGCGGGCGGGCGCCGCCCCGCTAGGTTCCCTGCTCCCAGGAGGAGAGGTAGCGTTCCTGCTCGTCCGTCAGACAGTCGATGCCGATGTCCATCGACGCCAGCTTCAGCCTGGCGATCTCGCGGTCTATCGCGATCGGGATGCGGTGCACCTCGGCCGTGAGGGCCGGACCCTTCTGCAGTAGGTACTCCGCCGCCAGGGCCTGGTTCGCGAACGACATGTCCATGACGCTCGCCGGGTGGCCTTCGGCACTGGCGAGGTTGATCAGACGTCCCCGGCCGAGCAGCACGATGCGCTTTCCATGCACGACGTACTCCTCGACGTACGGACGGAGCTCGCGAGGTCCGGCCTCCGCCACATCCTCCAGGGCCGGGATGTCGATCTCCACGTCGAAGTGGCCCGAGTTGGCCACGATCGCCCCGTCCTTCATTGCCAGGAAGTGCTCGCGCCGGATCACCCCGATGTCGCCGGTCAGGGTGATGAAGAGGTCCCCTTGTGCCGCCGCCTCGGCCATCGGCATCACCTGGAAGCCATCCATCGTCGCCTCGAGCGCCCGCAACGGATCGACCTCCGTCACGATGACCTTCGCCCCGGCACCCCGCGCCCTGGTGGCCACGCCGCGGCCGCACCAGCCGTAGCCGCCCACCACGACCGTCGAGCCCGCGAGCAGCAGGTTGGTGGCGCGGAGAATGCCATCGAGCGTCGACTGGCCGGTCCCGTACCGGTTGTCGAACAGGTGCTTCGTATAGCTGTCGTTCACCGCAATGACGGGAAAACGCAGCACTCCGTCGGCCGCCATCGCTCGGAGCCGGATAATCCCGGTCGTCGTCTCCTCGGTGGAGCCTGTGACGCCGGCGATGATCTCGTCCTGCTCTCCCTGCGGCAGGCTGCCGACCCACGCACGGATCCCGGGTGCCACGTCGTCGTACCGGCCGAGCGCCAGCATGTGGAGTGATCCCACGAGGTCGGCGCCGTCATCCATGGTGATCTGCGGCCGGTGCTCCAGAGCGGCACGAATGTGGTCGTAGTAGCGCTCGTTGTCCTCCCCCTTCACGGCGAAGACGCGGATGCCCTCAGTCACCAGGTAGGCAGCGACCGGGTCCTGCGTCGAGAGGGGGTTGGAGGCACACAGCAGCACATCGGCGCCGCCTGTCTGCAGCGTCAACATCAGGTTCGCGGTCTCCGTCGTCACGTGTAGACAAGCGGATATCCGCACTCCCTCCAGCGGCCGCTCCGCCTCGAAGCGCTCGCGGATCTGCCGCAGCACCGGCATGAAGCGCTCCGCCCATTCGACCCTGAGCCGGCCCGCCTCTGCCAACCCCAAATCGGCCACATCATGCTCTACGGTCATCGTCCTGTTCATCTCGACCCTCGTCTATCCCGCCGTTGTCCGCACTCGACACTCGCAAGGTGCTACGACCCTGTCACCGTACCCGGCCAGGGCGTCAAAGGCACCGCTTGAGATCATCCACCCGATCGGTCCGCTCCCAGCTGAAGGCGCCCGTCTCGTCGGGCGTCCGGCCAAAGTGGCCGTACGCCGCGGTCCTGCGGAAGATCGGCTTCCGGAGACCCAGATGTTCGATGATTTGCCGCGGCTTCAGGTCGAACACCTGGGCCACGCAGCGCTCGAGCTCTTCGTCGGGCACGACACCCGTGCCGAAGGAGTTCAGCATGATCGACACGGGCTCGGCCACGCCGATCGCGTAGGCGAGCTGGATTTCCGCCCTCCGAGCCAGCCCGGCGGCCACGATGTTCTTCGCGACCCAGCGGGCCGCATAGCTGGCCGACCGATCCACCTTCGTCGGGTCCTTTCCGCTGAAGGCGCCACCACCATGGCTTCCGACCCCGCCGTAGGTGTCGACGATCACCTTGCGACCCGTCACGCCGGCATCGCCCTGCGGGCCGCCAATCACGAAACGCCCCGTGGGGTTGATGTAGCAGCGCAGCGAGTCGTGGTCACACATCTGCGGTGGCAGCACCTTCTCAATGACCTCGCTGCGGATCCCTTGCTCCAGCTGTTCGCGTGTGATGTCCGGGTCGTGCTGGGCGCTGATCACCACGGCCCTTACGCGCCGCGGCGTTCCGTCCTCGTACTCGACCGTGACCTGCGACTTCCCATCGGGCCGCAGCCAGCCGAGCGTGCCCGCTTTCCGGGCCTCCGCAAGCCGGTAGGTCAGCTGGTGGGCGAGCGAGATCGGAAGCGGCATGAGGCTCTCCGTCTCATCCGTCGCATATCCGAACATCATGCCCTGGTCGCCCGCGCCGCCCGAATCCACCCCCATGGCGATGTCCTTCGACTGCTTGTCCATCGAGACCAGGACGGCGCAGCTGTCGCAGTCGAACCCGAGCGCGGGATCATCGTACCCGATCCGCCGGATGGTCTCCCGCACGATGTCCGGGAGGTGGACGCTCGCCCCGGTCGTCACCTCGCCGGCGACCAGAGCCAGACCGGTCGTCACCAGGGTCTCGCATGCCACTCGTGACAGCTCATCCTGCTCGAGCATGGCATCGAGCACGGCGTCAGAGATCTGATCAGCGACCTTGTCTGGGTGACCTTCCGTAACCGATTCGGATGTAAACAGATGAATGCGCGGAGCCATGTTTGCCTTCACGTGGGTTGTATCGATTCCTCTGTCAGAGCGCGCGTGAAGGTACCCGCCCGCTATTCCACTGACAAGCGATCCAGCAGGCCGTCGCGGTCGCCGATCACCTCCTCCAGATAGCGGCGGAACGGCCGCTTGATGTCGCTTGGCCGGTCGCCGTTCTCCAGCTCGTTCGCGAGGGTCCTCAGATCCGATGCGGAGACGGCGAGGACGACCTCCTTGATCTCGGGGTGACTGGGTGGGGCGAGGCTGAACGTGCGATAGCCCAGTCCGATGAGAACGGACACGCCGACGGGATCCTCGGCGAGGTCGCCGCACACGCCGACCTCCACTCCCTCTTCCTGTGCCGACCTGGCCAGCCGGCGGTACATGCGGAACAGCGCCGGGTGGAGCGCATCGAACATATCGACCAGGCGGGCATTTCCCCGGTCCACGGCGAGCGCGTACTGCGTGAGGTCGTTGGTGCCGAGGCTGAGAAAATCCACATGCGGAGCCAGCCGGTCGACCGTTTCGAGCGCGGCCGGCGTCTCGATCATCACCCCCAGCGGCACTTCGGCCGTCTGCCCGCCATCGAGCGATGCGACGACCTCGTCCAGCATCTCGCGGGTGCGCCGGATCTCGTCCGGGGAGACGACGAACGGCAGAAGAATTCGCACGAAGCCGTGGTCCGCTGCACGAACCGCGGCTCGCAGCTGGTTGCGGAACAGATCCGGCAGATCCAGGCAGACTCGAATGGCCCGCCATCCGAGGTACGGGTTCTCCTCCATCGGCATCGAGAGGAAGATGGGGAACTTGTCGCCGCCGATATCGAAGGTGCGTAGGGTGACGCCCTGCTCCGGGAACGCCTCCACGACCCGCCGATACGCCTCATACTGCTCGTCCTCGTCAGGAATCGTCCTGCGCCCGATGACGAGGAACTCCGATCGAAACAGACCGACGCCCTCGGCCCCGACCCTGAGAGCGGCCGTCGCATCGTCCGGCTGATCCAGGTTGGCCTGCAGGACGATTCGCTCCCCGTCCCGGGTCTGCGTCGGGGAGGAAGCAAGCTCTGCCAGACGCCTCTCCCGCTCGGCCGTGTGGATGACCGACCGATGGAAGCTCTCGATCTCCGGCTCCGCTGGATCCACGATCACGCGCCCGGTCGCTCCGTTCATGATCAGGGTCTGACCGTCGGGCAGGTCGGCGAGGCGAGGCCCGATCCCGACGACGGACGGGATTCCGAGCGATCGTGCGATGACTGCTGAGTGCGAGGCGCGGGACCCCGTCGCGGTGAGGAGGCCGAGCACCGGATGGCTTCCGAGCTGGACGGCCAGGCTGGGGGTAAGCTCCTCGAAGACGAGAATCGCACCGTCCGGGGGCAGCTGGGCCGCGACGTCGGGCTCCTCCAGCCGCAGCAGGCGGCTGAGCACGCGTTGGCGAATGTCCCGCAGATCGGCCAGGCGATCCAGCGCCATGACGTGGGCCGTGTCCGCGAGGCGCGAGCGGATCTCGAGCAGGCGCCAGTCGAAGGCGCGCTCCGCCGGCAGGAAGTTCTCCCGGATGTACGACAGCGTCCCGGCAATCAAGTCGGGGTCGTCCAGCATCAGCGCCTGGGCCTCGAAGATCTTGCCCTCCACGACCCCGATGCGCTCGCTCGTCTCTGCCTGGATCTGGAGAATGCGCTGCCTGGCCCAGCTCCGCGCCTGCTCGAAGCGCTCGACTTCCGCCCCGACGCGGTCCGCAGCGATCGTGCGATGCGGAACGCCCGGAACATCCCACGCCGCCCGCAGAGCTGGACCGAGCGCCCTGCCGGGAGACGCGCCGATTCCGTGAAGCATCCAGCTCACCGCTCACTGCCCTCCATCTGATGCGGCCAGGTCATCGGGCTCTCTCTGCTCCGCGAGCCCGCGCTCGATCAGGTGGGCCAGCGCGTCCAGCGCCGCCTGCGCATCGTCACCCACGGTCCTGAGGCGAAGGGTGGAACCCGCTTCGGCCGCCAGCATCAACACTCCCATGATGCTCTTCCCGTTGACCTCCAGTCCATCCTTCTCCACCCACACCTCGGAGCGGAAGCGCGAGGCGAGCTTGACGAACTCCGCCGCGGGCCGAGCGTGCAGCCCGTACCGGTTGGTGACGCTCACCAGCCGCGAGACCTCCGTAGCGCCGTCGGTCACCTCGTCTCCCTCAGGCGGCGAGCAGGATGAGCAGGGCCGGAGCCGCCAGCACGAGGCCGGCTGCGACGCGCTCCCCGAGGGCCGGGCGCGCATAGCCCAGGAGCAGGCTTGCCGCCAGCGCCAGCGCGATCTCCGGATGACCCACGGTGACCGGATCCACCATCCACGCGACCAGGGCGACGCCCGCACCCAGGAGCGCCAGATTCGCCTGGGTCAGCCAGCCCACCGCGCGACCCCACGGTGGATTCCTGAGCGCCTGGCCGACGGCGAGGCCGTCGTTCCATCCCCTCTGGAATGCCCAGGCACGCAGGGAAACATGGCCCACGTTGAACAGGAGGAGAAAGAATGTCACGGCGACCCAGGGTCGCCCATCCAGCGCGAACAGCAGGATCGCGAGCAGCAGGCAGAACGGCCTCCAGGTAGCCCAGACCAGCTCGTCGCCGACCGCTCCCAGGGGCGCGCGGAGGGCAGACCGGAAGCGGGCGATCGTCTCGGCCGATTCCTCGTCGTACTCGAGCCGGGCCAGTGCGGTCACCGCCATGGGGCAGAGGTAGGGATGCCCGTTGAACGGCCGCAGATGGCGCTCGAGCGCGATCCGCAACCGGGCCGGATCCCCCGCGTACACGCGCCGGAGCAGCGGCAGCATGGCCGTGGCCAGCCCTCCGGCGAGCAGCGTGCGATAGTTCCATGACCCCTGGATGGCGAAGCAGCGGAGAAACGACGCGATCCGGTCCGATCTCGTGGGCATCATCGGCCTTCAGCCATGCGTGGTCAGGATGAGCAGGAGCGCCACCGCGACGCCGGCGAGCAGGAAGGCAATGACACGCCCATGACGCCGCATGACGCCCGCTCCCACACCCCCCGCCAGGGCCATGCCGGCCATAAACACGGCCGACGCGGTCGTGACTTCCTCACCGGCCGGCAGCGAGCCGACGGATCGGACCAGCACCATGACCGGTATGGCGAACGCCGCCGTGAGAGTCCCGCCGCGGAGGGCGTCGAGCACCATCGCGAGCCGGTGCCTGCGCTCCAACCGTCGCGGCACCGTGGCCAGCGCGTCGCTGAACACCAGCCGCTCGTTGATCCGGCGCTGCACGCGCACGGAGGCCGCTCCGATCCAGCCGATCACCCACCCGCTGGACGCGGCTATCAGGATCGCGCCCACGGTTGGGTCGCCGCTGGACGCCAATCCGGCGCCGGCGACGAGACCCGCCGGGCCTGTCTCCGGATACACGGCGGCGCCATAGGGGGTGTGTCCGAGGCCGAAGATCTCCAGAACGGCCCCGACGAGGAAGCCGGCTGCCGGATCCCCGAGCAGGGCGCCACCCAGCGTCGCAGCCACGATCGGACGCGAGATCATGACCTGGGGCCACGATACGGCGTCCAGGCCAACAACGGAGCCGCACACGGCCAGCAGGAGCCAGAGCCCGGTGTTAACGTCCAGCCCGCTCACGTGTCCTCAGGAGAGTGCGACCGCTGACCCCTTTCGAGCCGGGCAGGTCACGGGCCGACAGCGAGCCCGCCAGCTCCGCGAGAACCCGAAGATCTTCCGTTTCGTCCCGCGACAGGAATACGTAGTCCAGAACGCGCTCTCGACCGGGCGCCGCGTGCAGTCCACCGACGTTCACCTCCTTCTCCGCCAGCAGACCGGCCTCCCCGAGCCGCCGCATCGTCGACGTGCCCGCCGTGAGGGCCATGCCGAGGTCGGGCCTTGCATCCAGCTCGGCCAGACGATCGAGCGCCTCGGCGAACGCGAGGAAAAACGCCTCCGCACCTTCGGGAACGGCGCTCCCGTACAGCTCCTGCTCCCAGGTGGACTCCGCGATCTGGTCATCGATGACGACGTAGAAGCGGATCCCCAGGCGGCGCCCCCAGCCGACAACGACCTGTCCGTGCAGCAGCCGCTCGTCGATGCGGTACAGCACGATCGGCATCGTCCTACTCCCCCGGAAGGTCTGCCGTGGCACCCGCCCGTCCCTTGGCGAGGACGCGCTCGGCGAGCGATCGCAGGTCCATGTCGCGATGGAATACGAAGTCGAGCAACATCGGCAGGTTGACGCCCGAAACGACCGCGATGGTTCCTTCCCGGGCGATCCGTCGGCCGGCGAACGCGCAGCTGCCGCTGGCCATGTCCACGAACACGATGGCGGGGCCCTGCCCCGTCGCACGCCTGACGCGGCGGGCCAGTTCGTCGGGGGTGCAGCCCTCGTTCGACAGGGGCTCGAGCGCTTCCTCGACACCCGATATGCCCTCGACGGCCCGCACGAGGGCCGAGGCAAGTTCCCCGTGCGCGACCACGACGCCGCGCACCTCACTCATAGTCCTCTTCCAGATACTCCCGGACGGGCAGCATGCGCTGCCGGAGGTTGCGATGGAACTCGAGCGCGCTGTCGACCCCGGAGTACTTGAGAAGGTGTCGCATCGAGACGACTTCCGCGATGACGGTGATGTTCTTGCCCGGGTTCAAGGGGATGACCACGAGCGGAAGCTCGACATCGAGGATCGTGGTGGTCGGCTGATGCAACCCCGTGCGATCGTAATCTGCGGCGTCGCTCCACTCCTCGAGCTGCACCACGACCTCGATCCGCTTCTGCTGCCGGGTGGCGTGGATCCCGAAGAGAGCCCGGACATCGATGATGCCGATCCCGCGAATCTCCATGTGGTGCTGCTGCTGCTCGAGCCCGCGCCCGATGATCACGTCGTGGCCACGCCGTGTGACGATGACCACGTCGTCGGCGACGAGTCGGTGGCCACGCTCCACGAGATCGAGCACGCACTCGCTCTTGCCGATCCCGCTCCGCCCGACGAAGAGCAGGCCCACGCCGTACACGTCGGCCAGCGATCCGTGCATGACCGTAGTCGGCGCGAACTCATCCTCGAGGTAGGGCTTGACGCGCCGGTAGAACTCGCCCGTCTTCAGTTCCGTCTGAATGAGCGGTATCCCATGCTCATCTGACACCCTCTTCAGGGCCTCCGGGGGATCCATGCCTTTGGTGACGAAGAGGCACGGCACCGCAGCGCGAACGACGAACTCCGCCGCTTCCCGCTGGGCCTCCGCCTCGAGCGAGCGGAGGAAGTCGATCTCGGTCTCGCCGAAGACCTGAATGCGACCGGTGGGAAAGCGTTTCGTGAAACCGGTGAGCGCGATGCCCGGGCTCGAGACCTCCGCGCTCTCGATCTCCCGCAAGAGCCCCTTCTCGCCCGCTATGATGCGGAGTGCGAGACTCTCCTTCTTGTGCTCGAGAAGCTCACCGACGCTCAACGTCTTCAAAGGGAGGTCTCCTCCGTCGGCATCAGGCGATCCTTGTCTGCGGCGTTATGATCCTTGTAGCGCGAGCGATTCTTCTTAAGCTGGCGGGCCAGCTTGGCCACGACCTGATCCAGGGCGCTTCTGAAGTCGCCGGCCTCGGCGTGCGCGTGGACGCTGCCACGGCCGTCGATCGTGAGATCACCCTCCACCTCACAGCGGTTCTTCTCCTCCAGCAGAGTCACCTCCACTCGGCCGATACGCTCCTCGAACCGATCCAGCCGGGAGAATCGCTCCTCCACCAGCTGCCTGAGCCCGTCAGAGACGTCGAAGTGCCGTGCGGATATGATCACCTGCATGCCTGCCTCCTTCCTGCCTATTCGCGACCTCCGTGGTCGCCCAGCGCGGCCACCAGCCACGCTTCGGTTTCATCGGCCGCTCGATCCCACGAGAAGCCGTTCGCGTACTCGACCGCCCTGCGGCCGAGCTGGTCCCGCAACTCCGGCCGCTCGGACAGCTCTCTGATGCGCGCCGCCCAGGCGTCCGGATCATCGTGGCGCACGAGGTAGCCGGAACGTCCGTCCGCCACGGACTCGCGCAGGCCTGGCGAATCGCTCGCGATCGAGGGCGTGCCGCAGGCCGCCGCCTCGATGTTCGTCAGGCCCCAGCCCTCCTTGGGGGAAGGATAAAGGTTCCCCCAAGCCCGGCGCAGCAGGTCGACCTTGTGCTCGGTCGAGACGAAGCCTACGAACTCCACGCACCCGTCGAGATCCCGCTCCGACGCCAGGCGGCGAAGCCGCCTGGCATGATCGCCCTTGCCGGCAATGAGGATGCGTCCCCCCCAGCCGGCTCTCCGCAAGCGTGCCGCCGCCGCCAGCACCACATCCAGGCCCTTGTATTTCTTCAGCCGCCCCACATAGACAAACGTAGGCTGCTCGAACCGTGCCACCGGCGCATCGGGCCGGTAGACGCCGTGATCGATGCCCGGTTGAACGACCGTGATTCGCTCAGCCGAAAAGCCTCGCCGCACGAGATCCTCCCGCGTGCTGACCGAAATGGCCTGAATGGGCGTCTCGGCATAGGCGGGCAGCAGCCTCCGCTCGGCCATCCACACCGTTGCGGCCACCGGAAAGCTCGCCTCCCGAAAGGCAGTGGTGCCGAACAGGTGCGGCACGATCGCAGCGGTTCGGAGGGCGCTCCAGCCCGGAGTGAAGAGCGGCAGCTTGTTGATGTCCTCCACGATGAGGTCGAATCGGCCCGCTCCCAGGCGGCGAAAGGCGCGACGGGCGTGCAGCGGGAAGCTGTACCGGCCGCCCACCCGTACCACCTCCATGCCGTCCAGCCGCTCGGCCGACACCGCACCCGGCCAGCCGGAGACGAGCAGGGTGATCCGGTGGCCCCTGTTGGCAAGCCGGCTGAAGATCTCGTGGAGATGAACCTCCGCCCCGCCGGACTGGGGATTCCGGCGATCCTGCCAGTTGACGACGAGGACGCGCGCTCCGGTGTACGTGCCGTCAGCCGGCGACAGCGGCTTCGCGGTACACGGCATCGAGCACTCCGTTCACGAAGCTGCCGCTGTCGTCGCTCCCGTATCGCTCCGCGAGCCTGATCGCCTCGGTGATGGCCACCTTTCCTGGTATCTCCTCGATGTAGCGCAGCTCGGTCACGCCGAGCCGCAGGATGTTGCGATCGATCGCGGCCAGCCGCTCCAGGCGCCAATTCGGGATGTGGCTCTGAAGGACGGCATCGATCTCGCCCAGATGGGCCTCCAGCCGCGCGACGAGCCGCTTCACGTACGGCAGGTACCGGGGCGACACGCGCCGATGCCTCAACGCGGCACTGACGAACTGTCCCAGCGAGTCCCGTCCGCTGATCTCCCATGCATACAGGAGCTGCAGCACCCAGGCTCGGGCTCGCGAGCGCTCCCGGTGGGACTTCACCGCACCCCCCGACGCAGTTTCTCGACCACATCGCAGAGCTCGAGCGCGGCGATCGCCGCTTCTTCTCCCTTGTGTCCGTGCCTGCCGCCGACCCGCTCTCTGGCCTGCTCCATGGTGTCGGCCGTAATCACGCCGAAAGTGATCGGCGTCTCCTCCGTCACCGCGAGATGTGCCAGTGCGTAGGTCGCGCCCTGGCAGATGTAGTCGAAGTGGGGGGTCTCGCCACGAACGACGCAGCCGAGCGCCACGACGGCATCGTACTCCGCACGGCACGCGTGGCGCACGGCGGCCGCCAGCTCCCAAGCGCCCGGAACTCGAACGACGTCGACGTCCGCCTCCCTGGCACCGTGCCGCACGAGAGCCGCCCGCGCACCGTCGGCCAGACGCTCGGTGATCACCCGGTTGTAGCGGCTGACAACCAGGCAGAAGCGGCGGCCCGTCGCCGCGTGCCCACCGGAGATTTCGTTCATGGAAGACCGAGCAGGTGCCCGAGCTTGTCCTGTTTCGCCGCCAGATAGGCCCGGTTGGATCCCGTCGCCGCCGTCACGAGCGGGACCCGGCCGGAGATCTTGAGGCCAAAGCCTTCGAGACCGGCCAGCTTCTTGGGGTTGTTGGTCATGATCCGGATGGAATGCAGTCCGAGGTCCGCCAGGATCTGGGCCCCGATTCCGTAGTTGCGCAGGTCCGGCGGAAAGCCGAGCGCCTCGTTCGCCTCCACGGTGTCATGACCTTCGTCCTGGAGCTCGTACGCCCGCAGCTTGTTCAGAAGGCCGATCCCCCGCCCCTCCTGATCCAGGTACACGATCACGCCGGCTCCGGCCTCCACGACCTGGCGCATCGCGGCGTGTAGCTGCGCACCGCAGTCGCAGCGACCCGAGCCAAACACATCTCCCGTCAGACACTTCGAATGCACTCTGACCAGCACGTCCTCCTTGCCGGCCACCGCGCCGTGCACGAGGGCCACGTGCTCCCGCTCGTTCACGTCGTTGCGATACCCGACGACCTTGAAGTCGCCCTCCGGCGTCGGCAGGTTCGCTTCGGCCACTCGGTGGACGAGCCGCTCGTGCTTCAGACGATAGGCAACGATCTGACCGACGGTCACGAGCGGGAGGCCATGCTCGGCCCGAAAGCGCTCGAGATCCGCCCTGCGCGCCATCGATCCGTCCGCGTTGAGGATCTCGCAGATGACTCCGGCCGGCTGCAGGCCCGCCAGGCGGGCAAGATCCACGGACGCCTCGGTCTGCCCGACCCTCTGCAACACGCCGCCGGGCTTGGACCGGAGCGGAAAGATGTGTCCGGGACGCAGCAGGTCGGCGGGACGCGTGCGCGGGTGCACGGCCACCTGAATGGTGCGTGCCCGATCCTGGGCGCTGATCCCCGTGGTCACACCGAACTCCTGCGTGGCGTCGATGCTGACGGTGAAGGCCGTTCTCATCGCATCTCGCTCGCGGCCATCCGACATCAACGCGAGATCGAGGCGGTCGGCGATCTCCGGCGAGAGGGTGAGGCAGATCAGTCCGCGACCATGAATGGTCATGAAGTTGATCAACTGCGGCGTGATCTTGTCGGCTGCGCAGATGAGATCACCCTCGTTCTCCCGGTCTACGTCGTCGGCCACGATGACGAGGCCGCCGCTGCCGATCTGGGCAATCGCTCCCTCGACCGAATCGAAACGCGCCTTCTGTTTGCCTTCCATCTGCTGCTCCACATCGGTGCCGGAGGGCACTCTCCGGGTCACGGGAGCCGCGTGCCCTCCTGCGGCTCCTCGCCGGCCGGCTAGGCGCTCCCGCCTTCCGTCGCGTACGGCTCAAGGAGCCGTTCCACGTACTTCCCGATCAGGTCGGCCTCCAGATTGACCCGATCGCCGCGCTGGAGGCGGTCCAGCGCCGTATGTGTCCATGTATACGGGATGAGTGCGATCTCCGCGACCTCGCCGGTCAGGCCGGCGACCGTGAGACTCACGCCGTCCACGGCCAGGGAGCCGCGCGCGACCGTCAGTGCGGCGATCTCGGGCGGAAGGACAATGCGCACCAACACCGTCTCGCCCAGCCGCTCGACCTCACGCACCTCCCCGACACCATCCACATGACCCTGCACGAGGTGGCCGCCCAGAGGATCGCCCGCCCGGAGGGCACGCTCCAGGTTGACTCGCCGACCGACAGCGATCTCGCCGAACGTCGTGCGCCGGAGCGTCGTCAGAACCGACGTGAATCGAAAATCCGGGCCGCCGGAGGGCGTCACGGTGACGCAAACGCCATCCACGGCGACGCTCTCACCCTCCGTCAGCCCCTCCGCAAAACCCTCCGCCCGCACCGCGAAGTCGACCGCCCCTTCGACCTCAGCGCGTTCGGTGACCGTGCCGACAGCCACGATGATCCCCGTGAACATCAGACGCCGTTCCCCGCCAGCCGAGCGAGGGCGTGCCGGTTCTCGAATACGAGCAGCGTATCGCGGCCCAAGCCACGCCGGGACGCCGTCTCCCACTCGCCTGGCGCCGATTCGGGCAGGCCGCTGAACGCCGCCAGGCCCTCATCACCAAGCAGCACTGGCGCGACGAGCAGGTACAGCCGGTGAACGAGTCGTGCCCGCAACAGCGAGGAAGCGACTCGCGATCCACCCTCCGCGACCAGGGTTCCGATGCCGGCCTCCCTCAGCACCTGCAGCGCCGACCGTATGTCCACGGTTCCGTCAGCGGGCTCCGCCTCGAGCACCCGCACCCCGGCACCCTCCAGCTGCCGACGTCGCTTGGCATCGGCCGCCCGGACACCCACCACCCATACCGGAGCCTCCGCAATCGTGGAGACCAGGCGGCTGGACGGCGACAGCTTGAGACCGGCATCCAGGACCACCCGCACGGGAGGCACGCGGGGTGACACGCTCCCCCTGGCCGTCAGCAGGGGATCGTCGGCCTCGACGGTGCCTCGGCCCACCAGGATCGCATCGTAGCCGGCCCGCAGCCGGTGAACCTCCTCGGCCGCCTCTTCACCGGTGATCGGCGTCCGGATACCCGGCCGTGCCGCGATGCGTCCATCCAGCGAGGTGGCCAGCTTCAGGGCCACATAGGGCAAGTTCTGGGTGAAGCGCCAGAAAAATGGCGCGTTCAGGCGACGGGCTTCCTCCGCTCCGGTGCCGACGTGCACGCTCACCCCCGCCGCGGTCAGCTCCTCCAGACCACCGGCGGCGACCGGGTTCGGGTCCCGGCAGGCCACCACGACCTCGCGGATACCAGCCGCCCGGATGGCCTCCGCACAGGCCGCCGTCTTCCCGACGTGGACGCAGGGCTCGAGGTTGACGTACAGCGTGGCACCCGCGGCCCGCGGCCCGGCCTGCCGCAGGGCGAGCACCTCGGCATGCTCCTCGCCGTAGCGCGCGTGATACGCCTCGCCTACCACGCCATCTCCCGAGACGATCACGGCTCCGACGAGCGGGTTGGGGGCCACCTGCCCCCAGCCGCGCTCCGCCAGGCGCAGCGCTCTCTGCATGAACCGGTCATCGGCGTCCATCAGACCCCGCCCTCGAGGCCCAGCAGCTCGACACGCCCGGTGCCTTCGACGAGCGCACCGCAGCACACGGCCTCGCAGCCGTGCTCGGCCGCCTCCCCCGCAACCTCCTCCAGAGCACCGGGATCCACGACGGCGACCATCCCGACGCCCATGTTGAACACGCGGTACATCTCCCCCGCCGGGGCCCCACTTTCCTCGGCCAGCGAGCGGAACTCGGGCGGAGGATCCCAACTCCTCACGTCGATCCGGGCATCCAGGTTCGGTGGCAGGATTCTCGCGAGGTTCCCCGGTATCCCGCCCCCGGTGATGTGAGCCAGACCCTTGACCTTCCCTCTCTCGCAGCCTTCCCGCAGGGGGGCGAGGTAGGAGCGGTGCACCCGCAGCAGCACGTCCGCGACCGACGTCCCGAGACCTGGCCACTCATCCGT
>CP070670.1:1928272-1931631 GCA_020351855.1 Gemmatimonadota bacterium | reverse complement strand
GCGATGAGCCAGCTGATGATCTCCTCCAGCTCCAGCTCCGCGCCGGCCCGTCTCCGCACCCGGGCAGCCGCGTCAAACGCGGCCTCCGGCAGGACGGCCATCCCGCACACGCGAACCGCCTGCGATGCCGCCCTGGTCTTGGCAATCGATCGCACGAAGGCCCCGTCCAGCTGCACGACTCCGACGGGATCCCGCGTCTCTTCGCTCCCTGCCTCGGTCAGCACCGCCCCATCCGCACCCGCGCCTTGCCAGGCTTCCACATAGCGACCCAGCGGTTCGCTGTAGTACACATCGCCCATCACGACGATGAAGTCGCCGACCACGTGCTCCCGTGCCCTCATGATGGCCTCTCCGACGCCCACGGGCTCGGGCTGCACGGCGTAGTGGAGGCGTATCCCCCGGGCCGCTTGGCCAAATCGCTCGGAAACCGGGCCGTCGAGCCGATCCACGATCAGGCACGCGTCCGATACGGTCCCCGCCAGGCTCTCCAGCAGGCGCTCCAGAAGTGTCCGGCCGCCGACCTCGAGCAGCGCCTTCGGCTCACCGCCCGTGTTGCCCGACAGTCGGGTGGCACGACCCGCGACGGGTACGACGGCCCACATTCAGGTGAGCCCCGGTGCCACCCGGGAAGCCGCCTTACGCCTCACGAGCCGGCCAAGCCCGGACTACGCTCACGGGTATCAATGAATTCAAGAGCGGAGCCCCTGCAGTTGCAGATCGACGGCGCGGATGCAGAGCAGCAAGAAGCCGAAGAGGACGAGCTCGAACGCACCGCCCATCGTACTAACATCCTATCGCTCCGCTGAGAACGCACACAGCCGAGAGGCACGCCCCTCCGAGCTGCCTTTCCCTAGATGGCGAGCCAGTACGTGACCTTCAGCGCAAGGAAACTCTGGCCTGGAGCCGAGATCGCATCGCCCAGATCGCCGAAGTCGGCGGGATCCGGATTCTGGATCGCCAGGTCATCGCCGCGGTTCAGCTGCCAGATGAAGAAGAGCGTGCTGCCCGGCAGGTACTCCCACCGCACGACGAAGTTGGTGCGGAAGGAAAGAGCCACGAAATCCCCCGAGTCGAAGCTGAACACGTCGTCCCCGGCCCGGACCAGGATCGTCGCGGGGTCACCCGGCTCGTCGGGCGGGATCTCCTCGATCTCCGTGCCCGCCGTCCCATAGATCAGCAGGTCGCGGCTGCGCGCCGCCATGAGCTCGCCGTAATCGAAGAAGCGCCCGGTCTCGACGAAAGGCTCCGCATAGCCCTCGATGCTCAATTCCGGTGTGATCGCATAGTTGAAGCGTGTCTGGACGGAGATCGTCTTTCGATCCGTGGAGGCGAAGACGTAGCGCTGGCCGAAGGTGGCGGGCCGACCCTCCTCGATCGTCTCGACGTACTGGCGGGTGTTCACGAACCGCCGCCACCTCGGATTGAATGAGAGCTCGAAGGCTTCGGTGGGCTGCAGCTCGATGCCCGCCTCCAGGTTCCATCCCCAGCCCCCCAACTCATCCCCGTTGTACCGTCCGAACGCGTTCAGGCGCGTCCGCTTCCGGCGGTCGGTGTGGACCGAGGCATCCGCGTTCCAGCGGACGCCCGTACCCATCGAGGGACCGCCGCGCGTCAGATTGTCGTCCTGGGCCCGGGTGAAGAAATCCATCTCGAAGGACGCGCTCCAGAAGCTCTTGAAGGTAGCCTCGCCCGCCAGTTCGAACGCCGTGTACTGGCGGTCTCCGCCCCAGTTCCAGCCGCTCCTCACCTCCGCGCCAAGACCAGCCGCGTGGTACCAGGAGCCCGGCGTGTTCTCGCGGTAGCGCAGGGCGCCGAAGGCCTGGATCCGGTCGGCCTTCTCGAGGCGACCCACGTCGTTGATCTCGAAGCCCGGACTCTGGAAGCTTCCCTGCAGCTCCCACAGCCACGTCTCTCCGCTCTCGCGTTCGAACTCCAGCTGGCCCGTGTAGCCGGAGAGCGAGGTCCGCGTCGGATCTAGGCTCACGTAGTCCACATCCGGCCGCTGGTAGTAGCGCGCGCTGGACTCCTGGACGGCACGGATGGCCGCGGTGTCCCCCCCGACGCGACCGAACCCCAGATACCCTCCGAGCTCGTACTCGCCGCCCGCGAAGCGGAAGTTCCAATCGACACCCCCCGAGAACGCGTTTTCCGCCAGGAGAGCCCCGAGGGTGTCCTGGATCGACGGCCCCACATCCCGCCCCACGCCGGTAAGCGTCAGACCCACCGTGGACACGGAGGTCCCCAGCTCCTGCTGAAGACGGAGAACGCCCCAGCCGGCAAGCGGCTCGATCCGCACCTTCTCGGTCTCCGCGCTCAGCGTGTCGAAGACGCTGGCGTACTCGTTTGCCGTGAGCGCGCCGAGAGCACCGAGCGACAGCCCCGAGTTGAGGCGTCCCGTGAGCTTTGCGGCTCCCAGTATCGTCGTGAGATCGGCCGCATCCACGAAGTCACCCTCCGCCTCGAAACCCGGAGGAGCCCCGATGCGGCGCGAGAAGTAGTAGCGCGGTCCCCTGCCCTGCAGCAGCTGGTCCCCCTCGATGAAGAAGGGCCTTCGCTCCGGAAAGAAGACTTCGAAAGCCGTCAGGTTGACGACGGCAGGGTCCGCCTCCACCTGTCCGAAGTCCGGGTTGACCGTGGCATCCAGCGTCAGGTTGGGGCCAAGCCCCGCCTTCAGGTCGAGCCCGAAGCGCGGTTCGAGCCGGCTGCCATCGTCGAATGGATTGACCGCATCCACGAGCTCCTCGCTCGTGAAGATCGCGTCGGCGGAGGCGTAGGGAACGATCTCGACAGGGCGGCGGGCGTTCACGGCCCGAATGCCTGTGAGATCCCCGAACCAGGAGGCCCAACCGGACTCGTCCCTGGGTACGGGCACCCAGAAGACGTCCTCGTTCTTGGTCGGAATGTACCGGTTGATGTTGACGCCCCAAGTCTGCACCTCGCCCGACCGGAACCGTAGCTGAGAGAAGGGGATGGCCAGCTCCGCCATCCAGCCTTCCTCATCGATGTGCGTCCTGGCCTTCCACACGGGGTCGAAGGAGCGATCCCGGGAGAACTCCCGGTCGCTGGGATGGTACCAGTCCAGCCGTACCCCCGCTGCCGTGACAGCGAAGCTGTAGGCGGTCCGCCGATCCTGGTAGCCATCGATCGAGACGATCAGGCGCTCGGAGTTCCCGTCGTTGTCTCGACGGGTCATCACGGCCCGGATGCTCTCCGGATCCGAGCTGAACAGGCGAGCCCCAACATACAGGTAGGCCCCGTCGTAGGCGAAGGCCACCTCGGTGCGCTCGGAGGGCGGCGCGCCCTCGACGGGCTCCTTTTGGACGAAATCGGCCGTGAACGCCGCCCGCCTCCACACCTCG
>CP070670.1:1923165-1928172 GCA_020351855.1 Gemmatimonadota bacterium | reverse complement strand
CCACCGCCCAGATGATGTTTTCCGGCCCCCAGGCGGCGTCGCCGCCCACGAACACGCCGTCGCGGGTCGTCTGGAAGGTGGTGCGATCCACGACCGGCATGTCCCATTCGCCGAACTCGATCCCGACGTCGCGTTCGATCCAGGGGAAGGCGTTGTCCTGGCCGATGGCGAGGATCACGTCGTCGCAGGGGACCTCGACGGAGCCGTGCGCCTCCGCTTTAAGGCGGCCGTCCGGCCCTTCGCGCCAGCTGACGAGCTCGAACTCCATCCCGACCAGCCGCCCATCCTCGATGAGGAAGCGCTTGGGGGAGTGGTTCTCGACGATCTCGACCAGCTCCTCCTCCGCGTCCTCGAGCTCCCACGCTGAGGCCTTGAAGTAGGGCTTGGACTTCCGGGCCATCACCTTGACGTCCGTCCCGCCCAGCCGCTTGGCGGTCCGGCAGCAGTCCATGGCCGTGTTTCCGACCCCGATCACCAGGACCCGCTCCCCGATCGACTCGATGTGCCCGAAATGAACGCCCTCCAGCCACTCGATCCCGATGTGGATCCGGTCGCTCTCGTAACGTCCGGGGATCTCGAGGTTCTTGCCCTTCGGCGCTCCCGACCCGATGAACACCGCGTCCCAGCCCTCGTCAAGGAGCGCCTTCAGGCTCGTGATCTCGGCCCCGTACCGGATCTCGACGCCCATGTCGAGGATCATGTCGATCTCCCCGTCCAGCACCTCCGGCGGGAGGCGGAAGGCCGGGATGTTCGTGCGCATGAGGCCGCCGGGCTTGGAGAGCTTCTCGAAGATCGTGCACTGGTAGCCCAGCGGCATGAGGTCGTTGCACACGGTGAGCGAGGCCGGCCCGGCTCCGATCAGCGCGATGCGCTTGCCGTTCTTCGTCTCCGGGATGACGGGCAGGCGGCTCTCGGTCGGGTCGCGCAGGTCGGCGGCGACGCGCTTGAGGCGGCAGATCGCGACCGGCTTTCCGTCCACACGGGTGCGGCGGCAGGCGGGCTCGCAGGGGCGGTCGCAGGTACGCCCCAGGATGCCGGGGAAGACGTTGGAATCGCGGTTCAGCCAGTAGGAGTCCGTGTAGCGGCCGTGCGCGATGAGCCGGATGTACTCGGGAACGTTCGTGTGGGCCGGACAGGCCCACTGGCAGTCGATCACCTTGTGGTAGTACTGCGGGTTCGAGACGTCTGTCGGCTCCACTCGGTCTCCTCGGCGCGCGTCATTCGTCGGGCGCGACTGGCGAGTTGCTACCGGTCCCCGCCGCCCTAGGCGGCAGACGACAATCGCCGAATTCGGCCCGGCAAAAGCTGGAGACGGAGGAGCGGAAGGGCAAGCGGCCGGGGGAGCGCGGCGTGGGCGCGCTAGGATGAGGCTCCTTCGGACTTGAGCAGCGCCTGGAAGCGGGGATGGTCCCGCAGGGAATCCCAGCGAGGGTCGATCTTGAGTCTGGAGGACGTCAGAAAACCCGGGAGGGACAGCAGGGTCTTCAGCTGATCGATCGCCGTGTCTGTCTGCCCGATCTCCGTGTAGATGATCGCCTTATGGCGCAGCTCGAGCTGGCCGGCCACTAGGTCCTCCTCCACCGGGCGCATCCGGACAAGGCGTTCGACTTCGCGGATCGCGCTCGCTTGCAGGCCGAGGCCGGCATATGCCTGCGCTAGAAGCCACCTTACGTAGTGATACTCGGGATTCTCGCGCACCATCGTCTCCAGCTCGCCGCGGACGGATTCCAGAACGGCCCGGGCCTTCTCCTCATCTCCGAGAAGTCGGTGCACGCGGGCGTACCGGAGCGCGTACTCGATCTCGCTGCAAATCGGTCGCAGCCTGGAGGCATTGAGTCGGTCGAGCGCGACTCGATAGTCCCGCTTCAGGATCGCCAGCTCGATCCTAGCCTTTTCGAGCTCCGGGGACGCAAGACCGGCCCGCTCAGCAGCCTGCAGAACCGAGTCGGCTCGTTCGGCTCTTCCCTCCCATGAGAGGTAGAGGTCCGACAACCCCGTGTACGTTTCTATCCTGTCCGGCGCCAGGCGCTGGGCCTTCTTCCACTGAAGTTCAGCCTCGGGAAACCGCCTGAGCATGGTGAGGGTGTGTGCCAGGTCTCGCGCGACACGGTAGGAGATGGGCTCGAGCTGTTCGGCCAGCTGCTGCAGTCTGAGCGACTCCTCGAGGTTTCCCTGGCGACGATGGATGACGGCGACGTCCGCAAAGACCTGGGCGTCAGGTCTGGCTTCGAGCGCGAGGCTCGCCTCCTGGAGGGCACCGTCATAATCCCCGGCGGCGTAGTGCAGCCGTCCCAGCGCCCGATGGACATCCGCCAGCGTCGGATCGAGCGAGCGCGCCACCTCTGCACTCTGCCGTGCCAGCTCCAGGCGCTCGGAACTGCGGTCACGACGCGTCGCGAGCAGGTCTTCAGGCCGTCCCACGAGCGGAAGCGTGGAGTACACGATGGAGAGTTGGGCGTGAGCGGCGGCGAATTGCGAATCCAATGCGATGGCTTGCTGAAGCAGGTGTTCGGCGGCGAGCAGACTGACTGCGTCCCTGCCCTCGGCGAAGAGCATGCCGCGGAGGTAAAGCTCGTAGGCATCGGCGTGCTCGGTCGATCGTTGCGCGATGCGATTCTCCTCTTCGGCGGTGAGCGTCACTCCGATGACTCTCGCAATTTCCTGTGCAGTGTAGTTCTCCATCTCCTGCAGGCCTCCGACCGACGGATCCGCGGTGTGGCTGTCCGCCCATATCTCGGTGCCGGTGGCATCGAGCACCTGAAAGGCGAACTGAACTTGCTCCTCACCGGGTTCCTTGCGCACGCTGCATTCGACAACGAAATCTGCACCCAGCGTGCTTGCGACACGCTGCGCTGGGGCCGGATGCTCCCTGAAGAGCCTCACCGACTCCCTTCCGATCGTGGTCAGTGTGGAGATCTCGGACAGCCGCAGCACAAGCTCCGCCTGTAGCCCGACTGCGAGATAGGCGTCAGAGGGATCGGGGCTCAGATTGGCGCAGGCCAACAAGGCGATGACCGGTCGTGAGCTCTCGCTGCCGGCCAGGGAGACTCCTGGCGGCTCTCCCCCGCGCCAGCCCGTGCGCACCGTCAGGTAGGAGGCTGCAAGAGCTACCAGCACGGCCACCAGGAGCGCGGCGCCGGCCAGCGCCAGGGTCTGGAGGCGCCCGACTCGGAGTATGCCCTCACCGGCAGCTTTTGATCTCGTCGAGTAGGGGGGGAGCGCGTCCAGCACCGCAGCGGCACTCTGGCATCGCTGACCGCGATCTTTGTGTAACAGCTTCAGCGTCAGCTCGGCCAAGTCAGACGGCAGGCCAGCCCGCAGCTGCGCTGGCGGCGTCGGCTCATCGTGACGGATCGCGTTGATGAGCGCTCCGCGCCTCTCACCTGCAAACGGCCTCCGTCCCGTCACCATCTCGTATAGGACCACTCCGAGCGACCAGAGGTCTGTGCGCCGATCGAGTGGCTCGCCTCGAGACTGTTCCGGTGACATGTAGGCGACGGTGCCCGGACGCGTGCCGTCAGCCGTCACGGTGACATCGGTCAGCTTGGCAAGCCCGAAATCCAGTATCTTCACGACACCATCCGACGTGACGATGATGTTCCCGGGTTTGATGTCGCGGTGGACGATGCCGTGCTCGTGAGCCGCCTCCAGGCCGCGGGCAATCTGAGCGGTGTAGTCGACGGCCTCCTCCAACGGGACAGGCCCCCGCTCGAGCTTTGCCTGCAGCGTCTCACCGTCGTAGAAGGCCATGACCATGAACAGGCGGCCTTCCTCGTCGCGCCGGATCTCATGGATGTTGCATATGTTCGGGTGGTCCAGTGCAGCCGCGGCTCGAGCCTCCGCGATGAACCGCTGGGTGCCGTTCCCGTGAGCGAGGACGCGAGCGGGCAGGAACTTGATCGCGACGGTCCGATCGAGCCTGATGTCCGTCGCCAGATAGACGACGCCCATGCCTCCCTGCGCCAGTTCTGCATCGATGCGGTAATGGCTTACGGTCCGGCCCACGAGCGCCCTGTCGGTTGAGGAGCGGCTGCCGGCCTCCTCGATTCGATCGGCAACGGGGACCACCACCTTGCCCAGCTCCGCGAAAAAGGGATCAGCTGCGCGGGAGGCGTCCAGGAGTGCTGAGAGTTCAGCCTCGGTCTCCGGGTGGTCGGTACAACGCTGTTCAAGGAAAGACTTACGTGTTTCCGGAGGAAGCTCGTAGGCTTGGCCGAAGAGGCGCCTGAGCGTCTCCCTGCTCTCTCGGGCCATGGACGTCCCGCCTGTGGGTGTGTGCCCTTCTATACGGATGTCCGGGGCCGGTTTGAGCGGGCGCTACAAATCTTTGAAGGCAGCTGCCGAGACATCAGCATTTGTAGACACACCAACCCAAAATTATTTAGCGGCGGCGACCGATCAGCCGCAGTCGGGAGTTTCTCGCTTTCCGCTGTGGGGGAATGGCTGTGCCCGTCGAGCACTTCGCGTTTCGCAGGGGAGACTTTGCGTCATCATCCTGCGTGCGGGCGTGCCTCAACCAAGAGGTGGAGAGCCACCTCGCGACGTGCGGCCCATGCCTTTGTCCACGCCCATCTGCTGCTCCGCGGACGATCCCGATGCGCGCTGCATGTCACGGTACAGCCAAGCCTTTGCCATGGCCCAATCCCGCTGGACCGTCGCTGCTGAGATGTGAAGCGACTCGGCCGTCTCCTGGATGGTCATACCGCCGAAGAAGCGACACTCGACGACTCGGGTCTGCCGTTCGTCGATCGCTGCCAACCGGGTCAGGGATTCGTCAAGGGCGAGCAGGGTTTCGGTATGCTGGCCCGAGAATGTGGCTCCCGAGTCGAGTGCCCTAAGCTCGTCGAGTGAGACGCGAGCGAGTCCTCCGCCGCGTTTGGCTGCCCGCTGAGCACGAGAGTAATCGACGAGGAACTCAAGTACCTCGCCGGTGCGCAGCGGCGGGGCTGGCATGGCGCCGACACGCTCAACACGACTGCCCTCGTGCACGAGGCCTACGAGAAGCTG
>CP070670.1:1919268-1923065 GCA_020351855.1 Gemmatimonadota bacterium | reverse complement strand
CGGCAAGAGGCGGTTCCGCGTGGGGATCCTCGTGGCGGCACTCGCCGCCGCAGCCGTGATCGCGGATTTCGCCGAGATCGTCGGGTGGGTCGCCTCCTGGTTCGCGGAGGACGATTCCGCCCCGGCTGCCGCGACCGCTCCGGCGGCCACCACGCCAACGCACCTAAACCCCAGGCGCATCGCCATCCTGTACTTCGACGACTTCAGCAAGGATCAGGACCTCGCCTACCTAGCCAATGGGTTGACGGAATCCCTCATCACCGACCTCAGCGGCGTGCAGGGTCTCGAGGTCATCTCGCGGAACGGCGTGAAGCCGTACCGCGACACGGACGTGACAGTCGACAGCATCGTGCGTGTTCTGGAGCCGGGCACGATCGTCGAGGGCAGCGTCAACCGGAGCGAGGACCGGCTCCGGGTCGTCGTTCAGCTCATCGACGCCCTCTCGAACACGCACATCGACAGCCGGACAATCGAGAAATCCGAGACGGAGCTGTTCGCGCTGCTCGATGAGGTCACAGAGGAGGTCCAGGAGTTCC
Source organism: Gemmatimonadota bacterium (assembly GCA_020351855.1). Taxonomy (GTDB): domain Bacteria; phylum Gemmatimonadota; class Gemmatimonadetes; order Palauibacterales; family Palauibacteraceae. The sequence continues at coordinate 1,922,529 of CP070670.1, read as the reverse complement.
TGCGGGAGCAACTGGGCGAGGAGATCCGCTTCCGCGAGATCCGATCCGGCACGGAGAGCCAGGAAGCCTGGACGCTGGTCAGTCGTTCGGATCTCCTTGTGGATGACGGGATGCAGCTGGCGCTGGCCCATTCTGACACCGCTGCGGCCCGGCAGACCCTCGATCGGGCGGATCTCGCGCTCGTACGTGCTGAGTCGGCGGATCCCTCCTGGGTCCTGCCGACCATCAGACGCGGCTGGCTCGCCTTCAACAAGGCGAAGCTCGGCAGGGCCAGTCCGGCCTCCTACGATGGCGAGTTTCTCGGCCAGGCCGTCTCGTTCGCCAACGATGCCTTACGGCTGGCCCCGGGCGATCCCCGCGCCCTCGAGCTGAGGGGTACGGCGCGATTCTATCAAGGCTGGGGCGGCAGGACGACGGACGCCGATGCCGCCTGGACGGCTGCTGAGGCAGACCTTCGAGCCGCTGTCGACGCGGACGCCACCGCGGCCCGCGCCTGGGCGGAACTTGGCAGGCTTTTGCTGCAGCGCGGACAGCCGGAGGAGGCCGGCGTCGCCGGTCGCAGGGCCCAAGAGGCCGACGCCTTCATGGAGATCGCCCCGGATCTCCAGTACAACCTGGCGTACGGCGCACTCGAGCGCGGCGAACACGAGGAGGCAATCCGTCTAGCGCTGCGCGGGCAAAAGGCGTACCCGCAGGATCCGGTCTTCCCCGCGATCGAGCTACTCACTCTGGCCACGCAGGGCCCGGTGGAACCTGATATCGAACGGGGCTCACAGCTCAGCGTCACGCTGGAGGACAAGCTGCCCCAGTACGCAGCCCAGTGGCAGTTGCTGCTGGCCTCCGTCCTGGTACGGGCAGGAGAAGCGGATAGCGCACGAGCTGTGATCGCCCGAGCCTCCGGCTCCGATGATGCAACCGCATGGGCCTACGAGGCGCAGGCCCACCTGCTCCTCGGCGACCGTGCCGCGGCGATAGGCCTCATCGCGCGCTACCTGGAGCGTTATCCACAACGCCGGCAGCAGGTGGCCGCAGATCAGTGGTGGGAGCCGCTACACGGCGATCCCGATTTCGAGGCGCTCCTCGAGGAGGAAGGCTAGGCCGTCCCGCAATCAGCCTGTCGTCGCCGGCACGATGTCCAGCGGTGGATCCAGCGCGTACGTCCTGTCGGCGTCCGATGCCACGATCAGGTAGTCGTACCGACCGGCGGCATCGGTCCTGACCGTTCGATTCGGAGCGTTGGCCAGGGCGGCGGCCGGCAGATCGACCATCGCGAAGGGGCTCCGCCCTCCCTTGAATTGAACGAGGTCGATGGTCAAACCTGGCTGCGCCCGCCATTCGACCACTTCCCCGGGGGAGGCCTCGGCCGGCGGGCAGGAGAGCTTCCACTGGCGTGGCCTGCCTCTGCCAGTGCTGCGCCCGGTCTGCACGAGAGTCACCGGAATGACGACATCGGTTGCCTCTTGACCCGCCCGCGAACTCACTCTGGCGACGCCGAGCGCCGGCGTGAAGCCGCCCACTGCGCCTACCCCTATCGCTCCGGCGGCTCCGCGCACGAAGGTGCGTCGATCCAGCCCATCACTCATTCCTGGACCTCCTTTTGCTCTTACGTCCGACGCCATGAAGGAAGTGTCAGACCTCGCAGCCCGGTACCGCGACGCCTCAGACGGACGGCACGATGTCGAGCGGCGGATCGACCAGCCAGACCCGTCCGTTCTGGGCGTCCCACACGGCCACCGAGTACCAGAAGCGAGTCTTCTTCTTGACCTTGACCTTGACCCTGGAGCCCTTGCGCCCATTGGGTCCCCTGGGCCCGTGGAGCTTCGACTGACCGAGCGGCGAGTTCTCCTTCTTGAAGGCGATCATCCACGGGCCGTCGGCACAGCTGAACTGGACGGTGTCGCCCTCACTCGCCGCGGGCTCCCCCGGACTCCAACTGATGCCGTTCCTGCTCACGCTGAGTTCGATGCTAACGGCTGCCATCCAGACCTCCTCGGGCCAGTGGTCCACATGCCCAACGCTCTGGCGTGGAGCGATTCGCCCCAGTGACGGGACGCATCATAACGCCATCGCGCCGGACGCGACACCATATGTCCATACGCTACCGTAGGTTATGGGCGATCAGCGCTAAAGTCGTCCGGTGCGCTGAGCCCGCTCAGCCTACACCGAGGAACCAGTCCAGCGCCGTTTCGGAGATCACGGCCGGGACCTCGTGACCGCCGTCGAACTCGACGTACGTCACGTCGTAGCCGTTCTCACGAAGCGTGGGGACGATGACGTTTCGAGTCGTCGACACTGGAAGGACGCTGTCTTGCGAGCCGTGCGACACGAAGACCGGGGGCTTCCCCACGATGGGATCGGAAGGCTGGATGAAGCCCGGCGAGTAGCCGATGAGGTGGCTGAACAAATCCCCGTTGGACACGCCCAGGGAAAGCGCGTAGGAGGCGCCATCGGAGAATCCGCCGAGCGCGATCCGGGCGGGATCGATGCGGCAGCGATCGAACGTGTGCGCGAGGGCCTGGTTGAGGAACTCGACATCCGGACCGAAGCCGCCGCGAATCAAATCCCAAGTGAAGGCACGGGAATCAGGGATCAGCAGGACCATCCCTCGGGCATCCGCGCGCCCCGGGTAGCTGGCCCAGTTGGTCGCCGAGCCGCCAGCCCCGTGGAGGGCGACAAACAGCGGTGCCGGCGTGTTCTCATCGTAGCCCTCAGGCACATGGAGCAGTCCGTCCCGCGTCGTGCCGAGTCCCAGCGAACTCGTGCCGATAGTGGGCTCGAGGATGGGCTCGCCAGGTCGCGCCGTCAGCCGCGGGCCGGCAACGGGAGGCGGTTCCGTGGGCGCCTCCGCCCCGCAACCCGGGAGAACGGATACGGCCAGGGCGCCCAGGCCGCTGCGGACAAAGTCGCGTCGAGACATTCCGAGCCGTCGGGCCATCTCCATGCCATCCGCTACACCCATCATCGAGCGTCCTCCCGCCCCGAAGACTTGGCAGGTCGCCCCAACTCTCCAGTCGCTGACGCGCACCCGCGAAGAAGCCGTTCATCAGTAGAACGAAGCAAGTGGTCCCGGCGTGTCGCTCCCGGCAGTCGCCGGATATGTCGGAACCTCGCCTCCGGATCACCCTTCATCCGGGGCGTCCGGTACGTCGCGTGCCAGAAACCTCGGTAGCAGCCATGGGTTTCGTTGCAGGAGCTTCACGATCGGAGGCAGCTCCGCCGGATGGGTGTCGACCTTGCCCGCTTCCGCAGGCCACTCGAAGG
>CP070670.1:1908493-1919168 GCA_020351855.1 Gemmatimonadota bacterium | reverse complement strand
TGCCGCGGCCGATCAACTCGCCCGGGCGGGCAGGCTGCTCGAGGACCTGCAGGCGGTGCGGGAGAACTACCACATGGTCGACGACGACTTTCAGCTCGCCGTCCTCGTCGATCGCTACCTGTCGCGCCCGGATGTGCCGGCCGTCCGGAAGCGCCGCTTCCTGACGGAGGCCGCGGGAGCGGGCGGATCGCGCCTCGACGCGCTCGTGCGCAATCTCGCCTTCATGGCAGAGCTCTCGCGGCCCTACGCCGAGGAGCCGGCGGCCACCAACCTGGTGAGCTTCTTCCGCCGGGACGATGCGGGGTGGCTACCGGGAAGCTGGCGCGACAGCCGGGCGGGGTACGGCAGCGGTCGCTTCGCCATGGACGTGAACGCCATCTGGGTGCCGGCGGCGCTGGCGGCCCTCGAGGGGATCCTGCGCGAGCTGGAGGCGCTGGACATGTCGGCGGCCTTGTCCGGCGTGAGCGGGGAGTCCTCGGCGCTCGACGCATACGTGCGCGACCCCGAGACGCTGCGCGCGGCGCTGGACACATGGCGGGGAGCGCGGCGGCATTTCGAGGTCCGATTGGACCCGGACGAGATCCGGCGGCGAGTCGGCGCGGCCCTGTCGCGGCTACCGATTCCGGAGGCGGACTACTGGCGCCGGCGCCTCGATGAAGCGGGCGCCGACCTGAGGCCGCTCCCGTTCCTGGCGCTCTCGCTGGACGCCGACGGCCGCCCGATCGCCGCCGTCAACAGCGATCCGGGCACGGCACTCTTCCTTGGAGAATACACCGAAGAGATCCTGCGCGGGGCGGCGGATCCGGCGGCGGTGCTCGAGCTCGTCGACCCGTTCGCGCGGCCGTATCCCGTCGGGCTGTTCGTCGCGGGACTGGGACCCGTCGTGGTGAACGACGCCTACGCGAGCGCCGCCGTGCAGCAGCGATTCCGGGAGGATCTGTACCATTCGCCGCGCGTGGTCTGGGGGCGCGAGGTGAACCTCCTCCTTCTCGGCCTGGCCCGGCAGCTGCTGGCGGCCTACCACCCGGCGGGCGGACTGCCGAGCGAGAGCGCCGCGCTGCGCTCCTACGTGGACGAGCTGTGGAACGCCCTCGAGGCGACCATGGAGGCCGTCGAGGCCTCGGGGCTCAGCCACAACGAGCTGTGGGGCTACCGAATCGAAGGGGACACGTTGCGCCCGGTGCGCTACGGCACGAGCTCCGATATCCAGCTGTGGAACGTGACCGACCTCGCCGTCGGCTTTCTTCTCGACAAACTGCCCCCGCGCTGACACAGGCTGACACAGGAGGTAGGCATCCCCGAGTTCAAGCTTGCGACACTCGACCTTCTCATGGTCCTGCTCTACGTGTTGTTCATCGTGGGGCTCGGCTTCTACTTCGCGAGGCGGACCCACACGACGGATGACTATTTCCTCGCCGGCCGCTCGCTGACCTGGTGGCTCATCGGGTTCTCGCTATTCGCGTCGAACGTCTCCTCCAGCACCCTGGTGGGCCTGTCTTCGAGCGCCTTCGGGTCGGGAATCTCGGTCTACAACTACGAGTGGATGGCGGCGCTCGTCCTCATCGTGTTCCTCGTGTTCTTCCTGCCGTTCTACCTGAAGACCCGCGTGTTCACGATGCCGGAGTTCCTGGAGCGCCGCTTCGACCAGCGCTCCCGGTACTACTTCTCGGCGCTCCTCGTGTTGATGAACATCGTGATCGACACGGCCGCCGCGCTGTACGCCGGCGCCCTGGTCGTGCAGATCATCTATCCGGAGATCCCGCTGTGGCAGTCCGTGGTCGTCCTCGGGATCCTCGCCGGGATCTATACGATCGCGGGTGGCCTGAAGGCGGTCGTGTATACCGACGCGGTGCAGGCCGTCCTGCTCATGACCGGGACCTTCCTGGTCGCCGCCCTGTCCTTCGAGGCAATCGGCGGTTCTTGGTCGTCCGTCACTGCCGTCGTGCCACCCGAAGATCTGTCGATTGTCCGGCCGGCGTCGGACCCCGTCCTGCCATGGCCGGGACTGCTCACGGGGGTCTTCCTGTTGGGGTTCTATTTCTGGGGTACGAACCAGTTCATGGTGCAGCGCGCCCTCGGGGCCAGGGACCTCAACCACGGGCGCTGGGGCGCGCTGTTCGCGGGGTTCCTGAAGCTGCCGATCATCTTCATCATGGTGCTGCCGGGCATCTTCGGGCGGCTGCTGTATCCGGCGGCGGAGTACCCGGCCCTGGCCGAGAACCCGGACCTGATCTTCCCCACCCTCATGTTCGACCTGCTCCCGGTCGGCATCCGCGGGCTGATCATCTCGGCGCTGGTGGCAGCGATCATGTCGAGCGTCGATTCGACGCTGAACTCGGCCTCCACTCTCGTTACCATGGACTTCATCAAGAAGCTCAAGCCCAAGGTGCCGAATCACAGCCTGGTCATCGCCGGTCGGATCGTGACCTTCGTGTTCATGACGCTCGCGATCCTGTGGGCGCCGCAGATCATCAAGTTCCCGAACATCTGGACGTACCTGCAGCAGATGCTGGCGTATCTGTCCCCACCGGTCGTCGCCTGCTTCTTCGCGGGCATATTCTGGAAGCGTGCCAACGGCCATGGCGCCTTGGCGGCGCTCTTGGTCGGCCACCTGGCGGCGGCCGTCATCTTCGGACTCGCGCTCTCGGGGTCGCTCATCGTGCAGACCCAGCCGCTTACCCCGGAGCAGGCCCAGATGGCGGCGGCCGGCACCCCGGTCATCCACTTCCTCTACCTGGCGCCGATCCTGCTCGTGATTTCGCTCGCCACACTGGTGGTCGTGAGTCTCGCCACGGCGAAGCCCGACGAAGAAACCGTGCGCGAGTTGACCTGGTCGCCAGCCCTTCTGGCGGCGGAGGCTCCCGAACTCGCCGCACTGCCGTGGTACAAGAACTACCGCTATCAGTCGCTGGGCATGCTGGTACTGATCGCGATCCTGGTGATCGCTTGGTGGTAGACAGCCGCTCGATGCCGAAGACGATCGTGGCGATCGGCGAGGCGCTGTGGGACGTGTTTCCGGATCGACGACTGCCGGGCGGCGCACCCAGCAACGTCGCGTTTCATACTGCCCGGCTTGGCGATCGGGGCGTCATCATCACGCGCGTGGGAGACGATCCGCCCGGGATCGAGCTGGCCGCCTTCCTCCACGAGCAGGGGGTCGTCACCGAGTACATACAGCGCGACGCTCGCAGGCCGACGGGCACGGTCATGGTGACGATCGAGGACTCGGAGCCCAGCTACGCGATCACCGAGGACGTGGCCTGGGATCACATCGCGGCGGAGGATGAGGCTCGCGCGCTCGTGCGCGCCGCCGATGCGGTCTGCGTAGGATCGCTCGCGCAGCGAGCCTCGTACGGTCGCTCGGCCATCCGACAGTTTCTGTCGGACGCCGGCAACCATACGCTCGTCCTGTTCGATGTGAACCTCCGTCCCCCGTTCACGGATCCGGGAGCCCTGGAGGCCACGTTTCGCCGCGCGGATCTCGTGAAGCTGAACGAGCTGGAGGTCACTCGGGTTTCCCGGCTGCTCGAGAAGCCGTCCCTCCTCTCCTGGCTTCTCGAAGATGTGGGCGTACGCGCCGTGTGCGTCACGCGGGGAAGGCACGGCGCCTCGATCTCGACCCCGGACGGGACCTTCTCTGCGGACGGCATCTCGATCGACGCATCGACCGGCGACGCCGTGGGAGCGGGCGATGCGTTCACGGCCGCGATGGCCCATCAGCTCGTCCGCGACGCCACACCCGAGGAGGCCCTCCACGCAGCGAATCGATACGCGGCGCTCGTCGCCACGAAGAGGGGGGCGATGCCCGACATCACGCCGGACGAGCTGGCCGAGCTCGGCCTCTGATCGGTCGTCCCGCACTGGCCGGCAGATGGCCAGCGGGAGCGTCACACCAGGACGACGCCCTCGTGCGGTTGCAGCCGGAGCGAACCGGAGACCTCGGTCCCCTCGTTCCCCCTGTGTGTGGAAACCGCGATCCGCCCGGAGACACCGGTCGCCTCGAAACAGAGAGGCGCGGCGGAGAAGTTGATCGCCACGAAGACGCGCTCGAGACTTTCGGAGCGAGCGAAGGCGTAACAGTCACGCGGCACCCCACCCACGGTGCGATACGCACCCCGCCGTAAGGCCGCCGATCCCCGTCTCAGCTGCAACAATCTGCGGTACAGGTTGAGAAGCGAATCGGGATCGGCAAGCTGCGCCTCGACGTTCCGCTCGGCGTAATCCCTACCGACGGGAAGCCACGGCTCCGGAGAGTCCGTAAACCCGGCGCCCGGATCGGCCGACCACTGCATGGGCGTGCGACAGCCATCGCGACCCAACTCCGGCTCCGCCATCCCCCAGGGATCCTGCTGCCTCCCCGGCGGGATCTCTGCCTCTCGCATCCCGAGCTCGTCGCCGTAGTAGAGCGTGGGCGATCCGCGAAGCGTAAGCAGCAGAACCGCCGCCTGCCGACTGGCGTCCTCTCCCAATCTCGTGGCCAGACGCCGGTCGTCGTGCGATCCCAGCACCCAGTTGAGCGCGCCGGGCTTCGGGATCGCGGCCTCCAGACCCTCCACCGCCCCGCGAATCCCTGCCGCGCTCCAGGGCGCCTTCAAGAGCCCGAAGTTGGTCGGCATGTGCAGTTCGTCGAGGTCCCCTCCGTAGTACGCCGCCAGCTGTTTCGGATCGAAGATGTGCAGTTCGGCCAGCGATGTCCTCGGAGGCTCGTACTCCTCCAGGACCTCCCGCATCTGGCGAAACACGCCATGTATGTCCGGGTGTCCCTGATCGTGGACGTGCCGTTGCGCCCCGTATGCGCCGAGCGGCTTGTGGAGCTGCTGGAGACCCTCGGTGTTGGGCGGATTGACGCGCTCATCGGGGTCCTTCATGGAGAACAGCACCGCATCGACGCGAAACCCGTCTACGCCGCGATCCAGCCAGAAGCGCATGTTGTCGAACATCGCCTCCTTGACGGCGGGATTCCGCCAGTCCAGATCGGGCTGTTCCTTGAGGAAGGAGTGCAGGTAATACTGTCCGGTGTGCTCATCCAGCTCCCAGGCCGAGCCGCCGAACACGCTGAGCCAGTTGTTGGGCGGTGAGCCATCCGGTTTCGGGTCGCGCCATACGTACCACTCACGGCGGGGGTTGTCGCGCGAGCTCCGTGACTCGATGAACCAGGGATGCTGGTCCGACGTATGGTTCGGCACGAAGTCGATGATCACCTTGAGGCCCGACTCGTGGGCCCGTGCCACGAGCCGATCGAACGTCTCGAGATCGCCGAACATCGGATCCACGTCGCGGTAGCTTGCGACATCGTACCCGAAGTCCGCCATCGGCGAGGGATAGAACGGACAGATCCAGATGGCGTCGACCCCGAGCGTGTCGCTCAGGTAGTCCAGCTTTTCGACGATGCCCTGCAGATCCCCCACCCCGTCCCCCGTCGTGTCCTTGAAGCTTCTCGGATAGATCTCGTACAGGACGGCGCTCTGCCACCATTCGTGCCCTTCGTGACCGGACAAGGAGGCCCTCTTCGTGTTAGATCTGGGTGTGCCGGCCATTCAGCCCACCTGCGGCTCTGCCGCATCCACTCCGCGCCGTTCCTCGAGCTCGCGCTTCATCGTCGCGCAGGTGGCCTCGTCGATGGTGTAGAAGATCAGGACGAAAGCGCAGGAGATGTAGAGCAGGCCCGGGAAGACCGAGATCAGGAGCTTGATCCCGGTGAGGGTGAAGGCCGTCTGTTGGGTGGCCTGCTCCACGTAGCCATATGCGGCGAGCAGCCAGCCCGCCAGTGCCCCGCCGATGCCCCAGCCGCCCTTCTGGGCGAAGGTGGCGGCGGAGAAGAAGAGACCCGTGGCCCGCCGCCCGGTCGTCCATTCGGCGTAGTCGGCGGCATCCGCGATCATGGTCCAGAGCAGGGGCACCGCCGGCGCGTAGGCCATCTTGCCCAGGATGTTGAGGGCGTAAATCCAGCCGAGGCTCTGGGCTCCTGGCAGGAAGAGCAGGATGAAGAACGAGCCGGAGAGGAGCGAGCTGCCGATGAACACGTTTCGCTTCCCGAAGCGCTGGGCGAGGGGCTTGGAGAGGGGCAGGGCGACGATCAGGGCGACGCTCCCCACCACGTTGAACAGCTGCACGCTCTCCTCCCGGCCGATGTAGTACTTGAAGTAGTAGGCCAGGGAGAGGTTCTGGAGCGCGAACATCACGAAGGAGATGATCCCGACGGCTGCCAGGATCACCCACGGCCGGTTGGCCAGCAGGATCCTGAAATCCTCCTTGAGGGAATCCTGCTGTGTCGGCGGAGGTTGGATGCGCTCCCGGGCGGACAGGAAGGTGACCATGAAGAGGACGAAGGCGATCACCGCGAACAGGGTGACGGTGAGCCGATAGCCCCGGGCGCTGTCGCCCTGGCCGAAGTAGCCGGCCAGCGTCAGGGCCAGGCCGGAGACGATCAGCTGGCCGGCGAACGCGCAGATGAAACGATAGGTGTTGAGGCTGGTGCGCTCGTAGGAATCCGACGTCATCACCGCGCCCAGGGACGAATAGGGCAGGTTGATCGCGGTGTAGGCGGTCATCAGGAGCAGGTAGGTGGCCGCCGCGTACACCACCTTGCCGGTCTGGCCGAGATCGGGAGTCGAGAAGGCGAGGACCGCGAGAACGCTGTAGGGCAGTGCCATCCAGAGGATGTACGGGCGGAACTTGCCCCACCGGGTGCGGGTGCGATCGGAGATCACCCCCATCAGCGGGTCGCTGGCCATGTCCCAGAACCGCGCGATGAACATGATGGTGCCCGCCGCCGCGGCCGAGATCCCGAAGGTGTCCGTGTAGAAGATCAGGATCCAGAATCCCACCATGTCCCACACGAAGTGCGAGGCGGTGTCCCCCAGGCCGTAGCCGAGCTTCTCCCTGACCGAGAGGCGTGTGCCGTCTGTTTTCATCGTGTTTCCTTCGCGATCGGCCGCCTTATGGGCAGACCGGCGACGGACGCTCTTCCGGTCAGGCCCCCTACGTTTCGTTTGACGACCGGCTCGACGAGCCGCTGGCGGGGATGACGCTCGACGAAAAGGTCGGCCAGATGACGAAGCCGGATCAGGAGTTTCTGGACGGGGCGGACCACGTTCGCGAGCACATGGTGGGATCTCTTCTGAGTGATGGCGGCCCGGATCCGGCGACGAGCCGTCTTGATGACTGGCGTGCGATGTACGAGATGTATCAGGCAAAGGCGGCCCAGACTAGGCTCGGCATTCCGCTGCTGTACGGCGTCGAGGCGGTGCACGGGCATGCTGCCCCTGCTCAAGATCGGCGCATGACTTGCTTGGGGGTCCGATCGACGTTGAACAAGCCCCAATGTTTCTCGGCGCCCAGCGGGTCGTCCGGATCGCCCTTCCACGGCTCGTCGAAGGCCTCGAAGAAGAACACGGTGGTGTGGGTCGCGCCCGCCCATTCCCGCAGCTCGTCGTAGTAGCGCGCCTGGTTCGCCTCGCTGGAACGGTCGCGGAACTCGCTCGCGACGGTGGCCCAGCCGGCTTCGAGGACCGCGATGGGTTTGGCGGGAACAGCCTCTCGCACCGCCTCGATGTTGTCGACCGTGAAGTCGAGCGCCTCGTCGATCGCTTTTCCTTCCCAGATCGGATAGGCGTGCACGCCGAGGAAATCGACTTCGGCGGCGAGGGGCGCTCCCTCGCGCATCCACCAGACGTAGCTGTCCGCGACTGTCACCGGCTGCTCGATGGTGCCCTTCACCTGGCGCACATAAGCGATGACCCGCTCCAGCGGTACCCTGTGATCGGTCCAATCGACCAGCGCTTCGTTTCCGACGTTGACGGCGACCACGATGCCGGCGAACTCCCTCGCCAGCTCGATGCCGCGCTCGACCTCGGCCGCGTTCTCGAGCGCATTGGCCGCTAGCTTCCCGTCGGGAATCGGCTCGTCCAGCCAAGGGCATCCCTCGTGATTGCTCAACTCGGCGTCCAGCCAGATTCCCAGCAGGACCTTGATCGGCAGATCGCGTCGCCGAATGATCTCGAGCGTCTGCCTCGTGTTCTCGCCCGAGTCGTACATGCGAATCAGATTGAAGTCATGAGCGACCAGAATGCGGAGATCTTCGAGAATCTCCTCGGCACTCGGATTCACGGCCCCAAAGCCACGATCGGGATGCTGCCCTTCCCGGAACCCCGAATAGGCGACGGCCATGACCTGCCCGGCCAGCAAGTCCTCGCGGGACTGTCTCAGGCTTTCCACCTCTGGGCTGGAGCATCCGGCGACGGCCAGAGCGATGATGGCAGCCGATGTCGGTTCTCTCATTCATCGTCTCCGTGGGCGTGCAGGGGGACCGATGGTCTGCCCGCGTTCGATGTGCGGTCGGCCCGTCCCTACGACTTTGACGGTCTAGAAGTCCCATGAGCAAGTACCGCTACGTGCGGCGCGTTGCGCTTACGGTCGCGATGGGCGGCTTCCTCATGGGGTTTGACGCGTCCGTGATCTCCGGCGTCGTCAAGTTCATCGAGTCGCAATTCGCCCTGAGCAAGATCGAGCTCGGATGGGCCGTCAGCTCGCTCACGCTCACGGCCACCCTGGCCATGATGGTCTCCGGGCCGCTCAGTGACCGGATCGGGCGCCGCAAGGTGCTGTTCCTGGCCGCCATCCTGTATGCCGTCTCGGCCATCTCGTCGGCCCTCGCCCCGACGTTCGTCATCCTGGTGATCGCCCGCATGATCGGCGGTCTGGGCGTCGGTGCCTCGCTGATCATCGCACCGATGTACATCGCCGAGATCGCGCCGCCGACCGTGCGCGGACGCATGGTCTCGTTCAACCAGCTCAACATCGTCGCGGGGATCTCGGTAGCCTTCTTCACCAACTACCTGATCCTGCAGCTCGGCCAGTCGGACGCCGGATGGGCACAGCCGCTCATGTTCGACGAGTACAACTGGCGCTGGATGTTGGGTCTGGAGACGCTGCCCGCGGTCCTCTACTTCTTCGGTCTCTTCTTCGTGCCGGAGAGCCCGCGCTGGCTGCTGCTCAGGGGGCAGCAGCCGGCGGCTCGCGAGATCCTCTCCCGGGCCGTCGGGGAAGCCGAGGCCCGGAAGGAGCTCGCGGCGATACACGCCAGCCTGGACAGGGATGCCGGCAAGGCGAAGGTCGCCGTGACGCAGCTCTTCGCCCCCGCGATGAGGCTCGTGCTCACGATCGGGATCGTGGTGGCCATCGTTCAGCAGGCCACCGGCATCAACGCCGTGTTCTTCTACGCGCCGATCATCTTCGAGCAGTCGGGCATCGGCACGGACGCGTCCTTTGCACAGGCGGTGCTGGTGGGCCTGACCAACCTGGTGTTCACGGTCCTCGCGCTGCTGGTGATCGATCGGATCGGTCGCAAGCCGCTGCTCATCCTGGGACTGTCCGGTATCACCCTGTCCATGTTCGTGCTGGCAGGAGGTTTCTACTCGGCGACCTACACGACCACCGGTGAGGATCTCGCGGACCTTCCGGCGGAGCTCAACGCCCCCGCCATCGAGGATCTTCAGGACGCCACCTTCGGGAGCGATGTGGAGTTCAAAAAGGCCCTCAGGGGCGCTCTGGGAGACGAACTGGCCACGCAGTACGAGTCCGACCTCATCAACGCGGCGATCGAGATGAATCCATGGCTGGTGCTCCTCGGCGTACTGGCCTTCGTCGCGTCGTTCGCCGTGTCCATCGGACCGGTGATGTGGGTGCTCTTCTCGGAGCTCTTCCCGAACCGGATCAGGGGGCTTGCCATCTCCTTTGTGGGCCTGATCAACTCCGCCGTCAGCTTTGGCGTGCAGCTCGTTTTCCCCTGGGAGCTGGCCAACTTCGGCAGCGGAACCACCTTCCTGATCTACGGGCTGTTTGCCGCCATCGGCCTCGGGTTCGTGGTTCTGGTTCTGCCCGAAACCAAGGGCCGCTCCCTCGAGGAGCTCGAGACCATCCTTGTAAGGGACCCCGCCTGACCATGAAGACTCATCGACGTCTCGGATTCCTGCTGCTGCCGTTGACCGTGCCCGGCTGCGTCGACAGGCAAGCGGACGAGGCGAGCCGCCCGTACACCGCGGCCACGGTCATCCAGACGTCGAGGGGTGGCGACAAGCTAGCCGAGATCGCGACCCTGAAGTTCGCTGACGCCAGCGGCACCGACCGTCCCCTCATTGCCCTCGATCCGGCGACCGAGTTTCAGACGATACTGGGCTTTGGCGGCTCGTTCACGGAGTCGACGGCCTACGTGCTCGGCAAGCTCTCCGAGCAGAAGCGAGAAGAGGTCATCGAGGCGTACTTCGGCCGGAGTGGAGCGGACTACACGCTGACCCGCACCCACATCAACAGCTCCGACTTTTCCCTGGGCAACTACGCGTACGCGGAGGTTCCGGGGGACACACGGCTGGAGCACTTCACGATACAGGAGGACCTGGACGACATCGTCCCCCTGATCAAGGACGCCATGGCGGTCTCCGGGTCCGGCTTTCGGATCATCGCCTCGCCGTGGACGGCCCCGCCGTGGATGAAGGACAACAACGCCTGGAACGACGGCTCTCTAAAGCCCGAGCTCTATCCGACCTGGGCGCTGTACTTCTCCAAGTACATCCGCGCCTACCAGGAGCAGGGTATCGACATCTGGGGAGTGACCATCGAGAACGAGCCGCTGGGCAACGGCGGCCAGTGGGAGAGCATGATCTTCTCGCCGACTTCG
>CP070670.1:1902701-1908393 GCA_020351855.1 Gemmatimonadota bacterium | reverse complement strand
CAGGCCCTCGACGATCGCTGTCTTGCCCACCCCCGGCTCGCCGATCAAGACCGGGTTGTTCTTCTTCCGCCGTGAGAGAACCTCCATCATCCGTTCGATTTCGGTCTCCCGTCCGATCGTCGGATCGAGCGCCCCGTCGCCCGCCAGCTGGGTGAGGTCGCGGCAGAAGTGATCCAGCGCCGGAGTCTTGGACTTCTTCTCGGCCTTTGCGCTGGTGCCCGACGCCGCGGGCGCGGTGCTCGGCAGTTCGGTGCCGAGAAGCTTCAGCGTCTCCGCCCGCGCCTCCTCGAGAGTGATACCGAGCTCTCCGAGGACTTTTGCAGCCAAGCCCTTCTCCTCCCGGAGCAGTCCGAGGAGCAGGTGCTCGGTGCCGACATAGCTGTGGCTGAGGTCTCTCGCCTCGGCCATGGCATACTCCAGCACCTTCTTGGCCCGGGACGTATAAGGCAGCTCAGGGATGTTGGAGGCGGATTTGCCGCGCCGCACATTCTCCTCGACGAGACGGTGCAGCTCGTCCAGATCCGCGGCCAGGTTGGCCAGGACGGCGGCCGCCACGCCTTCGCCCTCCCGGATGAGACCAAGCAGTATGTGCTCCGTGCCGACGTAGTCGTGCTGGAGGCGGATCGCCTCTTCACGTGCCAGCGCGAGTACCTTCCGAACGCGATCAGTAAAGTTGTAGTTCATCTGGTAGATTTGTCCGCGTCAGGGCGTGGTTCTCCGGGAGAGGACCCGTCCCCGCTCTCGGCCGCGAGGCGTTCCCGAACGAGCGATGCACGGTAGACATCGGCGTCGCCTTCATCCAGTGTTCGTCCCGCCCTCCGCTCCAGGTGCGCCGACTGCGCGAAGATCATGATCTCGTTCAGCGTCCGTACCCGAGGTGTTCTGAGAAGTTTCAGAGTGAGGCCCAAACGGACGCCTGACAGCAAGTTCATCGTTTCGTCGAAGGACAGGCTGCGTGCATGTCTCAGTATCCCGTATGCGCGCCATACCTTGTCCTCGAGCACGTTGGGGGCTTCGCGAAGCAACACCGCCCGGGCGCGCTTCTCGTACTCGACGACCTGGCCCACGATCTCGCGCAGGTGATCGACCAGATCGCTTTCGCTCTTTCCGAGCGTCGTCTGATTCGAAATCTGAAAGAAGTTGCCGACGATGTCCGACCCCTCGCCGTACAGACCGCGGTACGTAAGGCCAACCTGGGAGATGCCCTGCAACACCTTGCTGATCTCTTTGGTAAGCACGAGGCCCGGCAGATGCAGGAGAACGGACGCCCTCAGCCCCGTCCCGACGTTCGTAGGACAGCAGGTCAGAAACCCGAACTCGTGATGGAAGGCAAACGGGAGCTCGCGGCCCAGAGCCTCGTCCAAAGCCGAGACCTCCCCCCAGGCGGCTTCCAGCTCCATGCCGTTGCGAAGCGACTGGAGCCGAAGGTGGTCCTCCTCGTTGATCATCAGTCCGCAGGGTCCAGAGGAGGTGATCGCGAGCGCCGCTCCCACGGGCGGCGTCCCATCGTCCGGACCGATCAGCTCCCGGCTCACGATGTGTCGCTCGTGCAGAAGCCTCCTGTCGACCGGCTCCAGATCCGCCATCTCCCACAGCACCCCGCCCTCTTCCAACCGACCCGTCGCAGCAAGGGCGCCACGCACGCGATCCAGGATGCCGAGCCGGTCTTCGGCACCGGCGCGTACGGAGAACACGTAGCCCTGCAGGTTGCGGGCGAGGCGCACCCTCGTCGAGAGAACGATCTCGTGGTCGCTACCCGATGCGTCCAGCCAGCTGGTCCCGCGGTCCTCGACCCGGGTAGGGGTCGATCCCGCGCCGTTGCCCCCGGTCACCGTTCCGACCCCTCCAGCAGGTGGATCTGGTCGCGGAGCTCGGCCGCTGCCTCGAAGTCCTCCAGCTCGACCGCCCGATCAAGGCGGAGCCGCAGACTCCGCAGCTTCGTGTGCCGATCCTCCGCTCCCGTGCCCGCGCCAAGGTAAAGCCTGCCCACGTGTTGGGTCGATCCGTGGATCCGCCGCAAGAGGCCACGGAGCTGCCCCTCGAAATGAGCGTAGCACTCCGGGCAGCCCAACCGCCCCGTGCGCCGGAAGTCGTCAGACGAGTTCCCGCAGTAAGGACATGGCTCGCCGCGGACGCCCTGCGGGAGCTCCTCGGCCCCCCCACTGATCTGGGCTAGGAAATCGGCCAGAGGGGCGGAAGCGGCTGCCGTGAAGCTGATACCCTGACCCTCGGCGCACTTCGCACACAGGTGCACCGTGGCCATCTCGTCATTCTCGATCGTCGTCAGGTGAACCTCTGCCGTCCGTTCCTGACACCGTTCGCAGAGCATTCAGCCTTCTCCCGCCAGTAGGCAGCGACACCTCCGGATCGACCCGCCCGGCCATCCTCGGCGCTCGGACCGTGCCAGCGCCGTGCGCGACACTCCATCTTCCTGCAAGACCGCCTCTTGCACTCCCAGGTCACCCGACGCCAAGCCCCCCTCCTCCCCTTCGGGCATGGCACGATGGCCAGGAAGCCTCGTGGTCTGCGGGTGCGACGGTGTCAGGCGGGAGCCTCCAGGACGCCGTCGACCAAACGTTGCACCCGGCCGGCACGCTCAGCCAACTCCCGATCGTGCGTCACGACGATAAGGGCGCTCCCGTGATGCTCGACCAGCCCGAACAGCACGTCGTGAAGGCGCTTGCTGGTCTCCGTGTCCAGGTTACCCGACGGCTCATCGGCCAGCAAGAGAGGCGGCTCGTTCACCAGAGCCCGCGCAACCGCCACCCGCTGCTGCTCTCCCCCGGACAGCTTGTTCGGACGGTGGCGCAGGCGCTCGCCCAGACCCACCTCCTCCAGAAGGACCACGGCCCGGGCTTCGGCCTCCTCGCGGTCGACACCGGCGATGAGGCGGGGCAGCATCACGTTCTCGAGCGCAGAGAAGTCCCGCAGCAGGTGGTGGAATTGGAAGACGAAGCCGACGAGCTCGTTCCGGAGACGGGCCACCTCTGTGTCCGCGAGTCCGTCGAGTCGGCGGCCCGCAATCTCGACGCTCCCGCTCGTCGGCTGGTCCAGCGCGCCGAGAACGTGCAGCAGTGTGGACTTCCCGGCGCCGCTCGGTCCCATGATCGCCATCATCTCGCCCTGGCCGATCTCCAGGTCGACGCCGCGTAGCACCCGCAGCTCTTTTCCATCCGGACTTCTGAAAAACCGGCACACGCCCCGTGCGCGGACCGCCGGTACGGTGTCGTCCGGCCGATTACGAGGGTCGCCGGGCGCTCCTGCGGCTGCCTTTGGGGAAACATCCGACGCCTGGCTCACCAGGTCTCACTCATGGCGTATCGCCTCCACCGGAGCGAGCTGGGCGGCACGCCGGGCCGGGTAGATCGTCGCGAGGAAGGAGATGAAGACCGACGCGAGTACGATGAGACCCACGTCGAGCGGGTTCAGATCCACCGGCAGTCGATCGATGAAGTAGACATCGCCTGGCAGCGTGATGAACTCGTAGCGGTCCAGCAAGTAGGCCAGGACGCCCCCGAGCGTGCCGCCCGCCAGGGTCCCGATCAGGCCGATCACGACACCCTGGAAAATGAAGATCCTCATGATCCCGTTCGCCGTGAGACCCATGGAGCGCAGGATCCCGATCTCCTTCGTCTTGTCCGTCACCACCATGATGAGGGTCGAGATGATATTGAACGAGGCAACGAGCACGATGAGAAGCAGAATCACCGTCATGGCGAGCTTCTCGAGCTTGAGGGCCGAGAAGAGGCTCGCATTCTGGTGCTGCCAGTCATCGACGGCATAGGGGAAGCTGAGCTGCACGTCCAGCCGTTCCGCCGTGTCCATGGCGCGCCACGGGTCCTTCACCCCGAATTCCACCCCGGTGACGCGATCATCCAGGTTGAGCAGGTCTTGCGCGGCCCCGATCGGGGTGAACGTCCATTTCGTGTCGTACTGGTACAGACCCGTCTCGAAGACCCCGGTGACCTCGAACCGCCGCATCTGGGGCTGGAGGCCCGTCGGCGTGAGCTCCGCGTTCTGCACCGACACGACCGTGACCACCTGACCCGGGAAGAGCCCGTGCCTGTTCGCGATCCCGCGGCCGACCAGGAGCCCGGGATGACCGGAATCGGTCGGTCCGAATGGCAGCTTGCCGGAAACCAGGTACTCGTCCACCCGTGCGACGGCGAGTGCCTCCGGGGTCTCCGGTATGCCCTTGAGGACCGCTCCCTCGTTGAAGCTGCCCGGCGGCGCCAGCACGATTTCCGTGTACACGAAGGGCGCGGCCGCCGTCACGGAGGAATCCGCCTGCACGAGATCGACCACGCGCTGCCAATCGGACATCGACACGTCGTCGCCCAGTCGGATCACCATCCCGTGCGGGCTGGCACCGAGAATCGCTTCCCTGAGATCCTTCTGCAGGCCACTCATGACGGCGATCACCACGATCAGGGCCATTACGCCCACGGTGACCCCGCCGACCGCGATGAGCGTGATAAGCGAGAGGAAGCCGCGGCCCTTGCCGCCCGACAGGTAGCGTCGGGCGACAAACCACTCCAGGGCGCGTGGAGGACGGCTCACGCCTCCACTCCCTCGCCCGGCCGGAGCGCCGGGAACAGGGTGACGTCCCGTATGGAGGCTGATCCCGTCGCCAGCATGACCAGCCGGTCGACTCCCAGCCCGAGGCCACCAGTAGGGGGAAGGCCGTACTCCAGTGCGCGGAGGTAGTCCTCGTCGAGCGGCTGTGCCTCCAGGTCGCCATCCTCCCGAGCACGCGCCTGGTCCGCAAACCGCTCCCACTGGTCCAACGGATCGTTCAGCTCGCTGAACGCGTTAACGAGCTCGCAACCCGCAGCGATGACCTCGAACCGCTCCGCCAGACGCGGCTCGCCCCGCTTGGGCTTGGCCAGCGGGCTGATCTCGATGGGATAATCGTGTACGATCGTCGGCTTCCGCAGCTCCGGCTCCACGCGTGCCGAGAACAACACCTCCAGCAGCTTTTCCCTCGGCAGCACCTTCGCGTCCGCCCGTCCATCGGCCTGCACCTCTCGCCGCAGCGCTTCCGTGTCGGATTCGAGAGCGTCGACGCCGCCGTACTGCAGGAGCGCCTCACGGTACGTCATCCTCCGCCACGGCGGCGCCAGCTCGATGCGCTCTCCCCCGTATTCCACCTCGGTCTTCCCGAGGACATTACCGACTGCCGTCGCGATCATGCCTTCGGCGAGCTCCATCATGTCTTCGTAGTCCGCGAAGGCCTGATAGAGTTCGAGCATCGTGAACTCGGGGCTGTGCGTTCGATCGATCCCTTCGTTGCGGAAGTTCTTTCCGATCTCGTACACGCGATCGAGGCTCCCCACGATGAGCCGCTTCAGGTAGAGCTCGTCGGCGATGCGCAGATACAGATCCGCGTCGAGATCGTTGTGATAGGTGGTGAACGGCCGCGCAAACGCCCCCCCGTACAGCGGCTGCAAAATGGGCGTCTCGACCTCGAGGAACCCCCGCTGGTCCAGGTAGCTCCGCAGTTCCCTGATGATGCCGGCCCGGCCCTCGAAGACCTCCCGCACGGGCGGGTTAACGGCGAGGTCGGCATAACGCTGGCGATACCGCGTCTCCAGGTTGGAGAAACCGCTGTGCACGACTCTCTCGCCCTCCGCCGTGATCTCTTCTTTGCCGAAGGGCAGCGGACGCAGCGTCTTGGCGAGGAGCTCCAGTT
>CP070670.1:1900021-1902601 GCA_020351855.1 Gemmatimonadota bacterium | reverse complement strand
GGCGCGTGGCATCTGCTCAGGACGGACCGCCTCTCCGACTCCGCGGACGGGACCGGCCCTCCCGTAGAGAGCCCGATACGCACCGTAGTCATGCCTTTCAGCTATGACACCACGGCTCGACCCCACCCCTTCATGACCACGGGCCTGGTCGAGGAGCTGATCGCCAACCTGGCAGCCCTGCCGGGAGTCGAGGTCGTGGCCCTCGGCTCGGCGGCGCAGGCCGCCGACGACGAGCTCGCGCCGGAGGAGATTGCCCGGGTGCTCGACGTGGACTACGTGATCCGTGGCAGCGTGCGGCAGGAGCGCGACCGGGTGCGGGTCGGCGTCTCGGCGATCGAAACATCGGGCTCGCTGGTCCGACTGTCGAAGGTGTACGAGGGGCTCACCGAAAACATTCTCGACCTGCAGGCAGAGGTGGCGGTTGACATCGCCGACGCCCTGGCCGTGACCGTGACACCGGCGGTGGAAAGCCGACTCGAAGCCGCCGGGATGCGTGACCCCGAGGCGTTGGCCCTGTACTACCAGGCCGCGACGCTCCGCGACCCACCCTCGGACCCGGTCCGCTCTCAGCTCGCCGAGGCGGCCTATCGGCGGGTGATCGAGCTCGACCCCGGGTTCGCGGGCGGGTACGCCGGGCTCGCGTACGTGCTCGCCACTCGCGCCTGGTGGGGACTGAGTGAACAGCCGGACACGGACGCCCAGAACGCCCTCAATGCCGCCCGGACGGCCGTCGAGAAGGACCCTGAGTTCGGCTGGAGTCACATGAGCCTGGGCATCGCCCTCAACGTGGTCGGTGATCACGACGGTTCTCTACGGGCTGCGCGGCGCGCCGTTGCCCTCGCACCGAACGATCCCTACGTGCTCGCCTTTTCAGCGCTCCTTCAAGCTTACGCGGGCGAGCTGGAGGCGGGGCCGTCGCTGGCACGGTCGGCGATTCGCCTCGATCCCTTGTCGGCTCGAACTCCGTACCGCAATATTGCTGGCCTCACGCTCTTTCATTCCGGCCGCTTCGAGGAGGCGCTCGAGGTCCTCCTCGAGAACGTTCGTGTGGGTGGGCCGGACGGCCCCCACATGGCGTACTACCGTGCCGCAACCTACGCGCGTCTGGGACGAGTCGAGGACGGCCGGCGCGAGCTCGAGAGGGCGTCGTCGTTTCCCTACGAGTTCCACCTGCGCGCCTTCCTCAGCGCCTTCCGGGACCCACGAGAGGCGGACAAGCTCTTTGAAAGCCTCGCGACGCTCGGATTCGATCCCGAGGAAGCGTCAGCATCGCGAACTCCGTGACTCTCCGTGGCTGGCAGAGAGCGTTGGCCTGGCGGGAAGACGGCTTTGCGGGTCCCCCGCCCGTCCGCCCGACGGCTGTACGGCCAATCGGCAATACATCCCTGCGGTTGTTCGGCGTTACAGCCGTATAGCCTTAATCCCGTGCTCCCGTAGTGCCGTCAAGCCGTGTTCCCGCACAGCCCCACAGCCGATACGCCATCCTGCGCCGTGGCTCGTTCGTGGATTCAGCCCCTTGCAGCGAGTGGGTTCTGCCACCGCAGACTTGGGAACCGCGCGAAGTCGCCGTCGGTGCTGCACAGCACCAAGCCGTGCTCGATCGCCAGAGCGGCGAGATCGGCGTCGCTGACCAGCGGCCCGGCGAACGAAGAACCGCGGAGCAACTCTCCCAGGACCTCGGCGTGGCGGTTGGTGGGCTGGGGGATCCACACCTGAGGGATCGCCAGCCACTGCTCGACCTGCTCCCAGGCGGCCGAGACCGAGAGGGGCCGCTCGAACAGGCGGGGATTGGTGGTGATCCGGAGGAAAGCGAGCAGAGAGGGCCACGGCAACCCGACGCGGGCCGATCCGTTGAGCCTGCCGTCGAACCAGTCGTGGGCGGCCTGGTGCTGCGGGTAGTCCGAGATCTTGGCGTAGAGCAGCAGGTTGGCGTCGACCAGGATCACCGGTGCTCGTCCCCCTCCGCCACCGCCAGCAGCTCCGCGACGTTGTCGAGGTCGGGATAGGTCGGCCGTCCGAGTAAAACCGGAGGTGTGGTATATGGTCCCCGTTCACCGATTTCGGGCTCTTGCAGTGCCCTGAGACCGGCGCGCAGAGCCTGATTCACCACCTGCTTGAAGCGGACGCCGCGCCGGGCGCACACGCGTTTGAGCTCGATGGCCACGTCGTCGTCGAGGGTGAGCGTGGTTCTCATGCATCAAAACATATGACTTTGATGCTTTGATGTCAAACTTGGAAGGGCTGTACGGCTATACGGGAGGACGACTTTTCGGGACCCCCGCCCGTCCACCCGACGGCTATGCAGCCAGACGGGCATACGGCTTGACACGGTTTCTCCCGGGTTATCGTTCTCGCCGCATAGCCGCATAGCCGCATAGCCGCATAGCCGCAGAACATCAAGGCCCCAGGGCCCCAGGGCCCTCCGATTTACTCCGGCACCTGCGCGTTGGATCCGAACTGCTCGTTAATCTCGGCGTAGATCTCCTCCAGCACGTCCCGGTGGACCACGCGGCCTGAGACGAGGAAATCGGACATGGCGGTGCGCCGCAGCTTCGGATTGGGCGGCAGCAGCGGGATGGT
>CP070670.1:1893262-1899921 GCA_020351855.1 Gemmatimonadota bacterium | reverse complement strand
CTCATGGTCGGAGAGCCCGCGATCGCGATCGGCAATCCGTACGGCTCTTACCTGGCCAACTCGGAGGCCACGGTGACCCGCGGCGTGATTTCGGGCGTCGATCGCGACATCCAGTCGGCCGGCCAGAGGGAGGCCCTCTACGCCGACATGATCCAGACCGACGCATCCATCAACCCCGGAAACTCGGGCGGGCCGCTCGTCAACATCCGGGGCGAGGTCATCGGCGTGAACTCCTCCATCTTCTCCAGCTCCGGCGGCTCCCAGGGACTCGGCTTCGCCATCCCGATCGACCGGGCCGTGAGGGTGGCCGCGGAGCTGAGGGACTTCGGGCGCATCCGGCGGCCGTGGGTCGGACTCGACGTCGCCTCGGTCGCCTCCGACAGCTTCGTCTCGGTGGCCACCGTGCGGCGCGTTGCGCCAGCCTCTCCTGCCGCCCGGGCAGGCCTCGCGGAAGGCGACATCATCCTGTCTCTGGACCGCAAGCCGGTGCGCGGAGTGCTCGACTGGGAGATCGGCCTGCTGGATGCCGGCGTGGGCCGGCGCGTGTCGCTTCACGTGCAGCGGGGCACCCGGCGCTTCGACTCCAGCGTGCAGATCGAGGAGCTGCCGTCGGAGAGAGCCGAGCGCGTCGAGGCCCTGCGAGGGTTGAGGCTCGTCTCCGTCACGCCGGACATTGCCATCGAGAGGGACGTCGCCGTCGATGCCGGAGCCCTGATCGTAGAGATCGACCAGTCCCTCGCCCGACGGACGGGCATGCGGGAGAACGACGTCATCGTTGCGATCAACCGTCGAGAGGTGCGATCGGCCGAGGAAGCCCGCGACCGTCTGGTGGATGCGGCGGAGCGCGGCTGGGTCGAGTTGTTCATCAGCCGTCAGGGGGCGACGTTGGTCACATCGTTCCCCCTTCGTCGATAGGCCGGCGCCATGTCGAACGACAACGTCCGTTACCCGCATCCGCTGATCGACCGGTACGCCTCGAGGGCGATGGCCGACATCTTCTCGCCGACGCGTACGGCCCTCCTATGGCGCGACCTCTGGATTGCCCTCGCGGAAGCGGAGAGGGATCTGGGCGTCGACGTACCGGAAGAGGCGATCGTCGGGATGCGCGAGGGACGCGACGCGCTGGACCTGGGCCGAGTGGCCGAGTTGGAGGCCGAGCTGCGCCACGATGTGATGGCGCACGTTCACCACTTCGGCGAGGTGGCCCCGGCGGCCCGGGGCTTCATTCACCTCGGCGCCACGAGCGCCTTCGTGGGCGACAACGCCTCGCTCATCCAGCAGCGCGACGCCCTGCACCTCCTGCGGGAGCGCACGGCGGCCGTGATCGCCGCGCTCGCCGCGTTCGCGCGGGAGCACCGCGCTGTCCCGGCCCTGGGATACACGCACTTCCAGCCCGCCCAGCCGACGACGGTCGGCAAGCGCGCCTGCCTGTGGCTCCAGGATTTCCTGTTCGATCTGGAGCAGATCGACGCCGCGCTGGACGGGCTTCGCCTGAGAGGGGCGCGCGGCACGACCGGGACCGAAGCGACCTTCCTCGAGCTGCTGGGCAGCGGCGACCGGGTCGACGAGCTGAACCGCAGGGTGGCGGAGCGCTTCGGATTTCCCGGCGTCTACGACGTCGTGGGGCAGGTGTACCCCCGCAAGGTGGACCAGCGCCTCGTCGGAGTCCTGGCCGGCATCGGCTCCAGCACCGCCCGCTTCGGGACCGACATCCGGCTGCTCCAGGGACTGGGCGAGGTGGAGGAGCCGTTCGGGCAGCGGCAGGTCGGCTCCTCGGCGATGCCCTACAAGAGAAACCCGATGCGTTCGGAGCGCATGTGCGCGCTGGCCCGGCATCTGTGCACCCTCGAGGTCGAGGCGGCCTGGACGGCGTCCGTGCAGTGGCTGGAGCGAAGCTTGGACGACTCCGCCTCGAGGCGGATCGTCCTGCCAGAGGCCTACCTGTGCGCCGAGGCGGTGCTCCTTATCGCACATAACGTGGCTAGCGGCCTTGTCGTCCACGCGGGGAGGATCCGAGAGCGGCTCGAGGAGGCGCTCCCCTTCCTGCTCACCGAGAGCCTGCTCCTCGCCGGGGTCCGGGCGGGCGGCGATCGGCAGGACCTCCATGAACGGATTCGCCGGCACGCCATGGCGGCCCGCGCGCAGCCGCAGGCAGGAGCCGGAAAGGGTGATTTCCTCGACCGGGTCGCGCGGGACGCGGAAATACCGCTCTCCGAGGAGCTGCTGCGCGACCTCGCCGATCCCGTCCGTCTGACCGGGCGGGCGGCCGAGCAGGTCGACGCGTTCCTCGCCGTACGGGTCGACCCCGTGCTCGACTCCTTGCGCGTCCAATCCACCAAACCGGAGAGTCTTCGCGTATGACGAGCCTTCCCTATCCCTTGCTGCGAAGAGGCAAGGTCCGGGAGATGTACGACCTGGATACCCATCTCCTCATGGTGGCCAGCGACAGGATCAGCGCCTTCGACTACGTGCTGCCCCAGCTCATCCCGTGGAAGGGCACGGTGCTCACGCAGCTCTCAAGCTTCTGGTTCGAGCGCACCCGTCACATCGTCCAGAACCACTTCGTCGCCGGCGATCCGGAGAAGATCCTGGCCGTGCGACCGGAGCTGTCGGAGACGCGGGCCGCCTGGGAGGGACGTGGCATGCTCGTGCGTCGGGCCTCCCCGTTTCCCGTCGAGTGCGTCGTGCGCGGCTACCTGTCGGGCTCCGCCTGGAAGGAATACCGGCAGAGCGGGACCTTGGCAGGCGAGAAGCTGCCGGAAGGCCTGCGGGAATCCGAGAAGCTGCCGGAGCCCCTCTTCTCGCCGGCCACAAAGGCAGAGGAGGGGCACGACGAGAACATCACGTTCGGGGAGCTGCGGCGACGGCTCGGCGGAAAGACCAGCGACACGCTGCGGGAGATCAGCCTGGCACTCTACGGGTTCGGGCGGGATCTGGCGGCCGGTCAGGGAATCATCGTCGCGGACACGAAGTTCGAGTTCGGGGTGGGGGACACGGGAGAGCTCCTGCTCATCGATGAGGTGCTCACCCCCGACTCCTCGCGCTTCTGGCCCGCGGCGTCGTTCGAGCCCGGGCGCGGCCAGGAGTCGTTGGACAAACAGCCGGTGCGAGATTATCTGGAATCTCTGAAGCAGGCGGGCCGCTGGAACGGCCGGCCTCCTGTACCCGATCTGCCGGAGGACGTCGTGGACGCGACGACGGACCGCTACCGTGACGCCTACCGCCGGATCACCGGAAGCGAGCTGCCGGAGTGACCATGTCCTCAGAAGCGGAACGGATGCGATTCCGGATCGAGATCCGCGTGACGCCCCGCGAGGGTATCGTCGATCCCGAAGGCCAGACGATCGGTCGGGCGCTCGACAACCTCGGCTATCGGGGCGTCCACCACGTACAGTCCGGACGTCTGGTCCGCTTCGAGCTCGAAGCCGGAGACGCGGGCGCCGCCCGCGAACAGGTGACCCGCATGTGCGAGGAACTCATCGCCAACCCGGTCATCGAGCAATACGACATCTCGATTGCCGAACCGATTCGCGCACCTGAACCGGCGGAGGGATGACCCCGTGAAAGTCGGCATCGTCCGCTTCCCGGGATCCAATTGCGATCAGGACTGCTATCGCGCCGTGCGGGAGGGGGTCGGCACGGAGGCGGTGTTCCTCTGGCACAAGTCGCACGACCTGGACGGCTGCGACTCCATCATCCTGCCGGGCGGTTTTTCCTACGGTGACCACCTTCGTGCGGGGGCGATCGCGAGGTTCAGCCCGATCATGCGCGAGGTCATCGCCTTCGCCCGCGACGGGGGGCCCGTGCTCGGGATCTGCAACGGATTTCAGATCCTCTGCGAAGCCGGCCTGCTGCCCGGCGCGCTGGTCCGCAACGACTCGCTTCGCTTTCGGTCGCATCCGGTGCGGGTCCGGGTAGAGCGGACGGATACGCCCTTCACGACGACCTACCGGGAAGGGGACGTCCTCGTGATGCCGATCGCGCACGGGGAGGGCCAATACGTCGCCGACCGTTCGGTCAGCGAGCGGTTGGAAGGCGAAGGGCGCGTGATCTTCCGCTACGTGGACTCGCAGGGCGAGGCGACCGCCTCCGCCAACCCCAACGGCTCCGCCCGCAACATCGCGGGCATCTGTGACGCGGGACGGCGCGTGGTCGGCCTGATGCCACACCCGGAGCGGGCGGCCTCGAAGCTGCTGGGCACGGATGGTCTGGGCGTCTTCCAGGCTCTGCTCGCTCACCGGCGTCCCGATGCGGAAGCACCGCGGCAGCAGGCGGGTGCAGAGTCGCGGGTGATGGAGACGCACGATCGCGCGGGAGCCGCCTCGTGAGCGCGCCGGCGACCCGTGCCGCCCCGGAGATCACTCCCGAGCTGGTTGCAGAGCACGGCCTCTCTGCCGAGGAGTACGAGCAGATTCTCGAGATCCTCGGACGAGAGCCGACCTTCCCCGAGCTCGGCGTGTTCAGTGCCATGTGGTCAGAGCACTGCGGGTACAAGAACTCGCGACCGCACCTGCGCACCCTGCCCACGGAGGGTCCACACGTCGTCCAGGGACCGGGCGAGAACGCGGGCGTGATCGACGCGGGCGCCGGCTGGGGCATCGCCTTCAAGATCGAATCGCACAACCATCCCTCGGCCGTGGAGCCGTACCAGGGAGCGGCCACGGGCTCCGGGGGCATCCTGCGGGATGTCTTCACGATGGGAGCGCGGCCGATCGCGGTGCTCGACAGCCTGCACTTCGGATCCCTCGACTCCGCCAGGTCGCGTTACCTCCTGGACGGCGTCGTGCGCGGCGTGGGCGACTACGGCAACTGCGTGGGCGTTCCGACGGTCGGCGGAGAGGCGATCTTCGATCCGGTTTACGAGCGCAATCCGATCATCAACGTGATGTGCATCGGTGTCCTCCGGCTGGAGGACCTCATGCGCGGCCGGGCAGACGGCGTGGGCAACGCCGTGATGGCCGTCGGTGCGCGGACCGGTCGGGACGGCATGCACGGGGCCACGTTTGCTTCCGCAGAGCTGGATGAGGGCTCGGACAGCCGACCACAGGTCCAGGTAGGCGACCCGTTCACCGAGAAGCTGCTGCTCGAAGCCAGCCTCGAGCTCATCGAGCGCCGTCTGCTCGTAGGGATCCAGGACATGGGCGCCGCCGGATTGACGTCGAGCGGCACGGAGATGGCAGCCCGAAGCGGCTCCGGCATCGACATCGACGTGGCCCTCGTTCCGGTGAGGGAACCGGGCATGACGCCATACGAGATCCTTCTGTCCGAGTCCCAGGAACGCATGCTGCTCGTGGCCAAACCCGGCTGCGAGGAGGACGTCGAAAAGATCCTCGCCAAATGGGATCTGGAGGCGGCCGTCGTAGGCCGAGTCACCGACGATGGGTTCTTCCGCGTCCGGGACGGCGGGGAGGTCGTCGCGGAGATTCCCGTGGCTCCCCTCGTCAACGGCTGTCCGACCTATACGAGGAAGGGCATCGAGGATCCGGAGGTGCGGCGGCGCCGCGAGCTCGACCTCGCCCCGTACAGCACCCTCGACTCGGATGAGGAGGCGAGCGCCTCGCTGCTGAAGCTGCTGGATTCGCCTTCCATCGCCTGCCGCCGCTGGATCTACGAGCAGTACGACACCACCGTCGGCACGAACACGGTCGTCGGACCGGGGTCGGACGCGGCCGTCCTGCGGCTGGCGGATTCCGGCAGGGGGCTTGCCGCATCGCTCGACGGCAACGGTCGCTACGTCTACCTGGCTCCCCGCCGGGGAGCGCATATCGCCGTGGCGGAGGCCGCGCGAAACGTGGCCTGCACGGGTGCCCGCCCCGTCGCCATCACCAACTGCCTCAACTTCGGCAATCCCCTCAAGCCGGGTGTCTACTACCACTTCAGCGAGGCGGTGGCCGGATTGGGGGAGGCGTGCCGCGCCCTTTCCACCCCGGTGACGGGAGGGAACGTCTCGTTCTATAACGAGACGCCGGAGGGACCCGTTTATCCCACCCCCGTGGTCGGCATGGTGGGACTCCTCGAGCAGCTCGAGCACGTCATACCCTCCGCGTTTCAGGAGGCGCACAGCACCGTGCTCCTCGTCGGGAGTACCAAGGACGAGCTGGGCGCGAGCGAGTTCCTTGCCGTATGTCACGGCGTCGTGGGCGGACCGCCACCGGGCCTGGATCTGGAGGAGGCGAGGCGGCTGGTGGACTTCCTGGTCGCATGCGCCAATCGGCAGCTGGTACTCTCGGCGCACGACTGCTCGGACGGCGGGCTCGCGGTGGCGCTCGCCGAGTGCGCGATCGGGCCCCGCAACGGCCCGCTCGGCGTCGAAGCCGACCTGGCCGGGGATGTGCCGGCGGCCGCCGCCCTGTTCGGGGAGTCGCAGTCGCGCGTCGTCTTGAGCTGCAATGCGGAGAAGGTGGAGAAGATCCGGTCTGTTGCCGCGGAGTTCGGGCTGCCGATCGCCGTGATCGGCGCCGTCGGCACGCGGGACGGGCGATTCCGCGTCTCGGCAGGCGGCGTCCGGATCGATCTGGAACTGGACCGGATCGTCCAGGTGTACGAGTCCGCTCTTCCCCGTCGCATGGGGCAGGAAGCCGGTCTGACGACGTGATGAGCCACGTGAGAAGCCGCGACAGCGTCGGGCACGAAGGTGCGAGCAGCCCCGATCGGCCCCG
>CP070670.1:1881988-1893162 GCA_020351855.1 Gemmatimonadota bacterium | reverse complement strand
GTCGGTCGCCTCGTCGCGTCCCCCTGCACCGCGTCCGCCTCGCTGCCCCCGTTCGGCCACACACCGACCGCATCACCATCCACCGCCGACACCCCCAGCTCGCCCGCCACCAGCCGCAACCGCAAACCGACCTCGGGAACCCAAGCAGAAGCCAGCCCCGCCGAGGGAGTCCGGAGGAGATCATCCGCGAAGAGCAGCGTGTTCGGCACGACGGAGCGAACGAGGGGATGATCCTCCAGGGCGCGCCGTTTCCCCTCCGGTACGACGGCCGAGAAGCCTCGCACGGCATAGCGGTAGGTCCGCCTCCTTTCGAGCCCGTACTGTGCAACGAGCTGCTGCGCCGCGGCCTCGGAATCTGAGGCCCCGGAGCTCAGGAGGATGATGTACTGGCCGGGAACGACGGAATCCTGCCGGACCTGTACCGGAGCGGTGGGTCGGGACGCAGACATCGCCGGGGTCGAAGGCGATTCGGGTCTCGTGAGCGACGCGTTATCCGAACAGCCAATCCAGAGCAGGGCAAAGGCCGGCGCCAAGGACAGGGCGGCTCGCTTCGGGTACATCTACAGCTCCTTGACTCACAGCTCCCGCACGCGCCTTGCCGGTCTACGGCAGGTCGACGAAGGCACGCGATCGGTCCGGAACAGATGCGACGGGCGTGCCGCACCGGCCCCCGGCGTCCGGCCGGGCTCTGCAGCCGCCCCGGAGCCGCGCCGCGCCTGAGCGCGGGCACTCCTCGGCCGACGGTCCGCGCCACGGAGAGGGGCGGGGGGAGCGATACTTTTTTGTGCTGCTATGAAGGAAGTGAAGCAGTGACAGAGGTCGGCCGCTGGCCCGGTTACTCCGGTCGCCCAGCGTAGACCCGGGTCGCGGCGGAGAGCCGCGCCACCTCTCTGAGCGTGCCGCCCCCATGGTCCAGCAACGCGTCGACCTGACGATTCAGAAAGGCGGTCTCTCCGAAGCAGGTGCCCGGGGTTGTGACAAGATAGTCCGCACCTGCGGCGCGAAGCCGGCGCGCCAGCTCGGCGGGGGGACCCAGCGGTTCGCGATCGGCCTTTCGGCTGTAGTAGAGTTCGGCCGGGTCGGCCTCGAACGGTCTGAGCGCCTTCCGACCGGTGTAGAGGAAGAGCGCGGGATCGAGGTTGGCGGCCAGCACCGCATCCTTCGACGTCCTGGCCTCGACCCAGGCGAAGAGCCGCTCGAACTCCCGCCAGTCATCGTGACACACCGGGGTGGGAGCGATCATCCCGGTTCTCGTCACGGCCAGGGATGACGCTCCCAGCATCGCCACGGCCAGGATCAGCGCGGTTCCCGCGATCAGCCTCCGCAGGAGAGCGCCCGGCGGCGCTCCTCCCTGCAGTATCCGCCAAACGGTCTCGACGCCGCTCCACGCATAGAGCAGGATCAGAGGATAGAGGGGCGCGAAGAAGCGAGTGGGAGGCCACGGCCAGAGCAGGACCATGACCGCATAGACCAGCAGGAAGAGATCCAGCACGTTCGGGCCCCTGCGCAGCCGTGCGGCCAGACCCGTGAGGGTGAGGAGGCCCAGGGCGAGCAGCAGGAGAGTCGACTGCGATCCGAAGAACCCGAACAGATAGCCGGGCGTCAGGAAGAAGAAGAAGAACAGGTTTCGTCCCGCGACGATCGCCGCTTCCGCCAGGGAGAAGCCTGTGACGAGGTTCCACGACCAGTAGTTCGCCGCCGTGTAGTAACCGTCCGGTCCGCTGCTCCCTGCCAGCGTGGTCCAGGCGATCCAGGGCGTGACCACCGCCGCGGAAACGGCAGCGAAAACCAGCGCGTCACGCACGCGGCGACGGACGAGGAGAGCGACGAAGCAGGCGCCGATGAGAGAGACACCCAGCAGTCGCGTGAGGGTCGCCGCCCCGCCCAGAACCGCCGCCAGCAGGAGTCGGCGCCGGCCGGCAGGCTCGTCGGGTCGATCCTCGTATCCGAGGTACTCCCACAGGGCGGCCCACGTGAGCACCGCGAACAGGCCCTCCGACATCATGCTGGTGGCCAGGAAATAGACCCACGGTGAGCACAGAGTGAGCAGAGCGATCACCAGCGCCGTCGGACGATCTCGCTCACGGCGGAGAACGAGGTACGCGAAGCGACACCAGAGCAGGATCCAGAAGACGGTGAGCAGGCGAAGCACCGGCAGGTTCGCTGGAAACTCGGGGGCCAGCCTCCAGACAGCCGCCAGGGAGATGGGAAACAGCGGAGGGTACTTCGTCTGTAGCTCCGCGTCGGGCAGGCTGACGATCCGGTAGCCGTCACCCTCGGCCAGTCCCTGCGCGGTGACGAGGTAGATGCCATCGTCGTGAAACGTCCCGGCCCCGGGGGCCACGATGCCGGGAAAGTAGAGGGCGCCCACGACAGCCAGGGCGAGAACGGGCGACCACCGCCCCGCGATCCGCATCAGGACCTGTCCACGACCTCGCGCATACCGGGGCAGCGGAGCTGGCGGAGCGTCCGGGATCGAACCGGGGACTTCCCGCGGAACGATCAGCGCACCCGAAGGCTCGCCATCAGGCTCGATCCCGCCCGGCTGACTGCCCTCCAGACCGTGCCTGCCATGGCGACAAGCCGCCGCCAGAAGAGCAGCGCGCCGCCCACCAGCGCGGCGGCGGCGGACGCCAAGGGCATGAGGGATTCCGGACCTATGTACATCGGTTCACCCGCCGTGTGTGTCGTTCGCAGGAATCTCCGTGCGCGCACATCCGTAGACTCCCTGGTGCCCGGGTGCGCCCGAGCCCATGGGAGGCACGTACATTGCCCGAGATGCGACGCGATCACTAGTCGGACCGTGTACTCGTCCAGCAACTATCAGGCCGCCCGAATGAACCGATCGAAGCAGAAGCGTCAGGAAGCCGAAGTCGCCGCATCGCGGTCCGATTTCGTGTGGTTGACGCTTCAGTCCGCTTTCTTCGCAGCCGTGCTCGAGGGAGGTATCCTTCTGCTGGTTTTGGCCCTGGGAGCGATCGTACATGCCTCGCCGTACTTGATCTGGATGCTGCCTCTCTCCTATTTGACGTTCTTTGCGGTCGTCGCCTTGCTCATTGCCGTGATCGGCCGGATTTCGCCGCGCCCCGTCTCTCCGTTCGGCCTCGCCGCCGTGCTGGGATTCCTCGCTGCCCTCGGTCCGCTTTGCGTGCTACAGCCGAGAGGTCTTCACCCCCTCGCGATCCTCCTCCTCGCGCTCGGCGTTGCCACCACCGTCGCGAGAACTTCGCGAGCCCGCTCGGGCAGCCTGCTCCTGCCCGTAAGGACGTTGCTCGTCCTCTGGGCGCTGGTTCCGATCATCGCCGCAACCCAGGTAGGCCTCCGTGCGGTCGAGCGGGGGAGCCGGCCCGCGAGCCCGGCACCGAGCGACGCTCCGAACGTGCTCCTCCTCGTGCTCGATACGGTCCGGGCGATGAGCCTCGGCCTTTACGGGAACAGCGCTCCCACGACGCCGGAAATCGAGAGGCTGGCCCGGACCGGCGTCGTGTTCGATCGGGCCATCGCGACGGCGCCCTGGACCCTCCCATCGCACGCCTCGATGTTCACGGGCCGCTACCCACACGAGCTGTCGACGGGCTGGGACACGCCCCTCGACGAAGCCTTCCCGACGGTCGCCGAGGTCCTCTCGTCCCGTGGCTATGCCACGGCGGGCTTCGTGGGAAACCTGGTTTACGTGAGCCGGAACTTCGGTCTAGACCGTGGCTTCCAACACTACGACGATTTCCCGCTATCCATCGGTCAGCTGATCGTGAGCTCGTCCCCGGGACGGTTCGTCGCGGCCGCCACCTGGCTGCGGGAGAGGATCGGCTACCACGACCTCCTGAACCGGAGATCGGCGTCCGATCTCAATCGCGCTTTGCTCGCCTGGCTCGACGAGAGACCCCGACGTCCCTTCTTTGCGTTCGTAAACTACTTCGATGCGCACGAGCCCTATCTTCCTCCGGCGGACCTGGCGCGCGCCTTCGAGGCCAGACCGGGAGAGCGACCGATCCGGCAGTGGGTGACCCCGTTCCTCGGCATGCACGCGGAGGTGAGGGAGGGCTGGAACCTCGACGAGGACCAGCTGGCCAACGGTCATGCGTCCTACGAGGCGGCCATCGCCTCGCTGGATCGTGAGATAGGCTCGCTGCTTCGCGCATTGGAGCGTCGCGGAGAGCTCGGACGGACCATCGTGGTCATCACGTCGGATCACGGGGAGCAGCACGGCGAGCACGGGCTCATCGGGCACGTGAACAGCGTGTATATGCCGCTGGTCCACGTGCCCTTGTTGATCTCCCATCCCGCCTCGGTGCCCGCCGGTGTGAGGGTGGCGGCCGCGGCAAGCCTGGTCGATCTGCCCGCCACGATCCTCGATCTGACCGGCAGCAGCGGCGAACGGGCCGCGGTTCTGCCGGGTCGGTCACTGGCCGCTCACTGGCAGCGGGCGAGCGATGCAGCGGAGGGACGACCCGCCCTTTCGGAGCTGGAAGCCGGACCCGTGCTGCGCGACTGGTATCCGGTCGCCGAAGGAAGCTTGAGATCGCTCGTCAGCGACCGATACCACTACATCGAGAGCGAGAAGGGTACGCGGGAGCTGTTCGATCTCCTGGCCGATCCGCAGGAGGATCGCAACCTCGCCGGACAGCCCGGGACGGAGCCGGTCATCGACGATCTGCGGGGGCGGCTGGACCGCACTCTCCGCTGAACGCGGCTACATCCGGATACATAGGTTCGAGCGGGTAGGAAGCGCCTTCCAGCTCCTGGGCACACCATGCGCCGATGCGGCGCCCTACCGCAGCGGGCACGTCGGCGTGCCGGTCGGCAGCGCCCCGGACGAAGAGTCGAGCATGCGTCGCGAGAATGTGGGGTGGGTGCATCTCGAAGCTCTCTGCGTGCGACCGCATCTCCTCGAACCCGCACTTGCCTAGAATGCGCTGGAGCTCCTGGGTGCCCGGCGGGCTCAGCCCGAGGAAATCCGCCACCTGCCGCGCCACCGCCGCGAGGTCAAGCTTCATCTCCTCGAAATGAACGAAGAGCACCTGATCCGATTCCCGGGCGCGCCGCCACCAGCCCTCCACGTGGGACGGCCAGGAGCCCCACCACATCTTCTCGGAGCAGAACCACCGTTCGAGCGTTTCGGGATCCGGGGAGAAGCGACCGGCGTTCTCCGCGATGAAGTCGGCGCAGCTGGCGAAGCAGGAGACGGGATGGCGCGCCACGTAGATGTATCGCGCCCGGGCATCCCAAGGACACAGTCGAGCGGGCAGATGGGTCTTGATCAGTCGTGACGGGCGATCATCACCGAGAGGGGCCGCCGCATCCAAAGGCACGCTCTTTCTTCCCTCGAGCCACGGCGAGACCGCATACAGCGCCTGGCCGGATTCGGTCAGGTCGCCTTTGCCGCGCAGGAAGAGCTGATACACGAGATGCTGCATCCAAGTCGTGCCGCTCTTCATCTGGGTCACGACGAAGACGTCGTCGGCCCGGGGCTCGTAGGCCACCGCCCGCTCGAAGCTTTCGGGACTGCAGCTTCCCTTGGGAGCTGAAATCCCTCGGTAGGAGAAGCTCGCACGCTCGAAATCGAACGGGGCGAGGCGGCTCGCCGCGGACAGGATGGGCCGCAGCAGCCGCGCATGAGCCCGCAGGGTTCGCTTGAAGCGCCGCCGCTCTTCGAGCGACTGACCGAAGTAGCGGAGTCCCACGGTCCGGCTGTCCTCCCACAGCAGCACCGCCAGCAGGTGGATCGTCTGCAGGCCCGCGAAGGCCAGAGAAACGCCGATGACAAGCAGTGCCCAGGTGACGAGGCTCGATGGCATAGGCCTGAACGTCCATTCCGTCCGATCGGGACTGACTATACGCCCAATGAGCTAGCAGGTCATGACGTGCCGGGACAGGTGGCGGAGGAGATCGGCAGGGACGGCGATGCCGGGCCGGCCGGGCTTGCATGGATTCGGACGGCCGTGCTATGTCCATGCCAGAGGCGGGCCGAGGGGGGATGGACCGGTCGTTCCAGGCGGTCGATTCGGATGTTTGCAGACCAGGCTTTCGCACGGTTGAACTTGCGCGCACTCGCCAGCCGGCCGCGGCGTGCCTGCGGCGTTCGGCTTGCCGCTTCCTGTAGCCCGAGTGGCCCAGGGAGAGGTCGGGCATTGCTCATACGGGGAGCCGCTTCAGCGGCCTTCTTGCTGGCGGCCTGCGGAGTCCGCGACACGCCCCCCGAGCCGGATATCCCGCCCTCTGCCATCTCGGTTCCCTTCGCCTCGCTGGCCGACCTTCCTACCAGCAGCGTGGTCAACCCCTCGAGCGTGGTCGTGAAGACGCGTGCGGAGTGGCAGGATCTGTGGGGTGCAGCGACGGCAAGCCTGGAGCCGGCTCCCGAGCTGCCCCTCGTGGATTTCGGGAAGCGAATGGTGCTGGTGGTGGCTCTGGGTCGGCGTCCGACCGGCGGCTTCTCCGTTCACCTGGGCTCGATGTACGAGGACAGCGAGCGCCTCTATGCGGTCTATACCGAAACGTCGCCCGGGCCCGGTTGCCTCACGACCCAGGGGTTCAGCGCTCCGCTCGCCGCGATCTCGATCCCCTCCAGCGGAAAGCCGGTGAGGTTTATCAAGCGCACCAGCGTGCTTCGCTGCAACTGACACCACGGTAGGGCATCCGCTCCGCGGCGCGAGCTGCCTCTTCGACATCCGTCCCGTGCATCCCTCCTTCCCGACGGGACAACCCGCATCCGACACGATAGCTTTCCGCGAAGCCTCGGTGACGCTCCGGCTGTGCCCAGAGCGTCACGAGTCCTTGTCGAACCACGAGTCGAGCCTAGCGTGGATACCATGCCGTCCCACTCCGTAGCCTGTCCGCGGTGCGCGACCGAGACCTCTGCCGCCGCCCTCTTCTGCCCCCAGTGCGCCACCCCCTTGACGGATGCACACCTCGCTCGCTGTCCCGCGTGTGAGGCACCGGTCCCTGCGACCGCCAAGTTCTGTTCGGAATGCGGAACGCGGATCGGCTCGGCGGGTGACGCCGAGCGCCGGATCATCACGGTCCTCTTCGCCGACCTTTCCGGCTTCACCGCGCTCACCGAGAGACTGGACCCGGAGCAGGTGCGGTGGCTGATCTCCGGCTGCCTCAACCCCCTGAGCGACTGCGTGACCCGCTGGGGCGGGTACGTCGACAAGTTCATGGGCGACTGCGTGATGGCCCTGTTTGGCGCGCCGGTCGCATACGAGAACGAGGAGGAGCGGGCGATCCGGGCGGCGCTCGACATGCTCGAAGCCCTGGAGCGCTGGGTGTCGAGCGAGTCGGCCTCGACGATCTGGAAGAGCCTTCGCATGGAGGGCCGGAACGGGGATTCTTGGAAGGATGGCCCTCCGCTGCGCCTGAAGGTCGGGATCAACACCGGGTCCGTGGTCACCGGCGTGTTTGCCGGGGGGGGCGCTCACAACTACACCGCGGTGGGCGACGCGGTGAACGTCGCGGCCCGCCTGCAGACGGCATGCGAGCCGGGAGAGATCCTCGCCGGGGCTGCTACCTGCGAGGCGACGAGCCACATCTTCGAGTTCGGCGACGAGCGCCACCTACAGGTGAAGGGCAAGCGGGAGCCCGTGCGGGCGCGGCCGATCTCGGGGCTTCGCAAGGAACGTGGCACGACGCGCGGCTTCATGGGCCGGCAGTCGCGGTTCATCGGACGGGAAGAGCAGCTCGAGAGGCTTCGCGAGAGCTGGACGCGGGCTCGAAGCGGCCCGTTCACCTGCGTTCTCGTCTGCGGTGCGCCCGGAATCGGTAAGACCCGGCTGATCGAGGAGTTTCGCGCCGTCGAAGAGCTTACTCCGTCGGATTTCGCGCGCGGCCGCAGCTACCCGTACGCCCGCAGCGCCCCCTGGGAGCCCATGGCCGAGCTGCTCAGGGACCTCCATGACCTGCCTGCGAAGCTCAGCCCGTCGGAGGCGGCACAGGCCATTGCGGACCGGGCTCCCGGCCAGTGGACGAAGGGGCTCACGCCAGCGCTCGCCGTCGCTCTCGGCGACCCCGCCCCCGATCGAGCGGCGGCGGACGGCTACGAGGGAAAGGAGCTGCAGGTACGGGTCGCCGAGTCGGTCGTCGAGGCGCTCCGCGCCGGCTCGCCCGGGCCGCGCGTTCTGGTTGTCGAGGATGTGCAGTGGGCGGACCACACGACGCTGGATTTCCTCACCCGGATCCCGAGCCTCAAGCTGAAGTGGCCATCCCTCCTCGTGCTCGCGGCGCGACGACCGTTGCCGGAGGAAAGGCGTCTCGCTCGGCTCTTCGAGGCCGTTCCCGACCGGATCGACGTCGACCGACTGTCGTCCTCCGAGTCCCTTCTCCTCATCGAGAGCATACTCGGGTCACAGGACTTTCCCGCCGTCCTCACGCACCGAATCGTCGACCGGACGGAGGGCAACCCGCTGTTCATCGAGGAGATGCTCAAGTCGCTGGCCGCCGGAGGGGCCATCGTGGAGGACGGGGGAACCTGGCGTGCCGCGGCCGACGTTGGCGAGGTCCCCGTCCCAGACACGGTGGAGAGCCTTCTCAGCACACGGATCGACGGCCTCGGCTCGTCCACCCGGCGCGTCCTCCAGTACGCGGCGATCGTGGGACGGAGGTTCTGGTCCGGCGTCTTGAGGGAGGCGCTGATCCAGAGTCCGGTGGAAGGCGAGCTGCGGGAGCTGGTGGAAAGCGAGATGGTGAAGGTGCTCCCCAGCTCCCTCGTCGCGGACGACGACGAGTACGCATTCGAGCACCGGCTGCTGCAGCAGGTGGCCTATGAAGGCCTCCTGCTCGGACTGAGGGCCGAGCTGCACGGGGCGGTGGCGGGCTGGCTCGAGAAACGGCTGCCCGTAGCCGAGCCGGACGTCGCCGATCTGGTCGCGGACCATTACGAGCGCTCGACGACACCGGAGCACGCCGTCCCGTACCTGAAAAGGAGCGCGGAGCGCGCCCGGAGCCGAGGCGCTCTGCTGGACGCCTCGGAGCTGGTCGAGCGCTCGCTGCGTCTCGCGGCCCGCAGAGAGGAGCAGACCGAGCTCCTGTGCCTGGCTGAGGAGGTCGCGGCCGAGATGGGCGATGCCGCCCGCCGCGATGCCGCGATACGCGGCCTGGAGGATGCCGCTCAGGCCAGCGATGACCCCGCCCTGGCGGCCGAGGCCAGATACCGGCGGGCCGCCTATCTCCTCGCTACCGGACAGCTCGCGGAAGCCAAGCTCGCGGGCAAGGAGGCCCTGGGGCAGTTCAAGGAGCTGGGAAACCGCTCCAGGGAGGCCGACGCCCATTCGCTGCTCGGTCGCGTGTCCCACCTGTGGGGCGACCACGCGCGGGCGAGGGAGCACTACGAGGCCTCGCTGCCCCTGCAGCGCGCCACCGGCGACCGGACGGGAGAGGCCCAGATTCTCGATCGGCTGGGGCTCGTCGAAGTGGACCTGGACGATTTCTGCCGAGCCCTCGAGTACTTCGATCGTGTTCTGCTCCTGAGCCAAGAGCTGGGTGACCGTCACATGGAGGTTCGCGTGCTCGCGCACCGCGCCACGGCACTGCGTTGGCTCGGCTGCTACCACGAGGCGGAGGCTGCCGCGCGCGACGCCCTGACCCTGGCACGTGAGCTCGGTTCACGCGCTTCGCTCTCGACCGCCGAGATGACCCTCGGTTTCGTGCTCGCCGCCATGGACCGCGAGAGCGATGCGGCCCCCCTGCTCATGAGCGCTCTCGAGCGGTCGGGTGAGATCGGTCGGGTGGCCCTGGAGGCGCGCATCTGGCAGACGCTATCCGAGATCGCCGAGGGTGAAGAAGCGGCGGACTGCGCCAGGCGGGCTCGGGATCTTGCGGCACAGACGGGCCTCGTGCACGTGGACATCCTGTCGCAGGCCCGCCTGGCCGAGATCGCCCTGGAAGCCGGGCAGATGGACCTGGCGGATCGGGCGTCTGAGGAGGCGCTGAGCAAGCTCCACGCGCACGGGAGCATCCAGGGCCCGGAAGTGGTCGTGCTTTATGCTCGCGGCCGGGTGCTGGAGGCGGCCGGACGCCACGACGCGGCGGGTGAGATCTTCCGGGAGGCCCAGGAGACAATACGGACGAAGGCCGCGCGGATCGAGGACCCCGAGGTGCGGCGACGTTTCCTGGAGGAGGTCCACCCCAACCGCGAGATCCTGGAGATCGAGGTGCCCGCATGACCCCGCCCCCCTGTGCTTCCCGGCCCGCTCGGGATCCAACGGGCTGGAGGGCAGCCGGGTCACCGTGGTGGCGCCGGGAGAAGAGGGCAGCGTGACCGCGGAGGCTTCCCTGCTGCTAGTCCTGCTGCTTGTGGGGCATTTTCTCGGCGACTTCACGCCGCTCTCGACGGCCCGGATGCTGCGCGCGAAAGCCATCGGCAGGCCCTTGAGGCCGATCTTTGAGCATGCCGGAGTCCATGCGGGACTCGTCGCGATGGCCGTGGGGATCATGGGTGTGTCGCTGCGCGGCATCGTCTTGGCTGCCACGGTCGAGCTGCTCACGCACTTCACGGTCGACGTGGGCCGTGGACGGCTTATGCACCGCTTCCCGCGGCTGAGCGATCCGGCCGATGGCGCCTTCTGGACCACCTTGGGGCTCGACCAACTCGCTCACGGCCTCGTTCTGCTCGGCCTCGTCCGCCTCGTTCTGTAGGCGAGGCCTGCCAGACGGAGCTCAAAAGGGGGGCTGAGCTCCAGGAATGGGACTTGTGGCGGTATGGAGGGGATTTCAGCTCAAGTAAGCTCGAGGAAGCCGCACGGGCAGATCTCGACGCATTTTCCGCACTCCTCGCAGCGGTCCAGCGCAAGAGCGAAGTAGGATCCGGGCCCGACCTCCTCGACGCGGCTGAAGCAGAGGGGCGTGCAGTACATGAAGCAGTGCTCACACCCGAAGCAGGAGCCGCAGGACATGCACCGCTCGACCTCTGCCAGGAACTCCTCCTCCGTGATGCCGAGGTTCACTTCGGCATTGGCCCTTCGGAGGGCCGCGTCGGCTGGCAGGCGACGGGACACGGCGGGCAGGGTCGACTCGAAGTAATCCATGCGTATCCGGTCGGGACCGATCGGAGAAGCCTGCACACCGGGCCGCATCGGCTCTCCCTCGCCCGTGACCGTGGGGAGCACAGGATTCATGATCCGCCCCTCCTGCCCTGGACCCGAGGCCCTGAGCCTGGCGTGCACGGCCTCGGCGGCTCGCCGCCC
>CP070670.1:1878146-1881888 GCA_020351855.1 Gemmatimonadota bacterium | reverse complement strand
CGTCCAGCGGTAGCGCTGCTGGATGAGGTCCAGCGGCCTGCGCGGGGCCTGCGTCCACGTGACCGCCTGGTCCTCGTAGACGATCTTCCAGCCGGACGTGATCAGCTTGAGCGTGAGATCGGCGTCTTCCGCGAAGGTGTCCGTGTCGTAGCCACCGACCTCCTCCAGCGCATCGCGGCGGAAGAGCCCGACCGGCCCGGGCACGATGTTGACGGCTGCCAGGAACCCCTGCGCGCGACGTGGCATGTTCAGCCCCTCGATGTACTCGAGGGCCTGGAGCCGCGTCAGAAGGTTGTCGCGGTTGGCGACTTTCACGTTTCCGGCCACCGCCCCCACCGTCGGGTCGCGGAAGTGGGACATGGCCGCTCTGAGCGTCCCCGGCTCTAACCAGGAGTCCGCATCCATGCAGAAAACGTAGGGGTGCTTGGAGCTGGCAATCCCTGCGTTCAGGGCGCTCGCTTTTCCCCCGTTCCGCTTCGTGAGTACGCGCACCTCGACCCCCGACGCAGCCCCCTCCCAGCGACCGGCCGCCTCCAGCGTGTCGTCGGTCGAACCGTCGTCGACGACGACCACCTCGTAGGTCGGGTAGTCGAGCGCCAGGAGGCTCTGGAGCGCCTGCCCGATCACCTCGCCCTCGTTGAACGCGGGGACGATGATCGAGACGGGCGGGTACTCGGCCGGCACCTCGCGAGACGACACGTTCCGCTCCGCGTGCTGCAGGTAGGCGAACCAGAGGAGGGTGAAGTAGCGGATGAACAGAAGCGCCAGAAAGATGATCAGGCTGATGAGAACGAGGCGCACCAGGAACTGCTGGACCTGCTCCGGTGAGCGGAGGGCCCAGATCATCATCAGGGCCGTGCCGCCGACGATGCTCCCGATGAGCAGCAGGGACGTCAGAACGCGCCGCGTGGAGGCCATCGCCTTCGTCTCTACGGCCGGATGGTCGCGCCCAGCTCCAGCCCGAACGAGCTGTATCCGCCCTCACGTCCCCGGGCGTAGCGCAGATTGAGGTAAAGAGCCGAACGCCCGAACCGGTAGTCCACCCCGCCTTCCAGGCCGAGCTGGGGAACGAGCCCGTCGCCCTCCGTCGCACGTTCGTCCACCACGGCAACACCCGGGCGGACCTGCAGGTGTGCGCCCAGTCCCTCCTGCGAGGTGGTCCGGGCGGTCAGCACGACGCCCGTAGCCCAGAAGAGCCGCGGATCCCAATACAGCCGCCCGACCTCTCCTCCGGGTGCGGCCTCCGTGTAGCCCAGCAGGCTGGTGCCCACGCCGGCCGAGAACACCTCGGAGACCTGCCGGGTGAGCAGAACCTGACCGTTGAGCCGCCAGTTGTCGGCACCGGTCCCCCGAATCGAGGCTCCGTCTCCAGACGTCCACAGGGACCAGCGCTCGCCGAGCGGCGCGTAGGCCCCGAGGGTCACCCGGTCGGAGATCAGCTCCGCCCTGGCGCTCGCGTAGGTCTGCGTGATCGTGTAGGCGGGGCCGTGACGGTACGTCAGCCACAGGTCCATGCCGCTGAGATCCGGCACGCCGACGTCGATGCCGAACGATGGCTTGGCGCCCAGATCGCCCAGATCCTCGACCCCGGCGCGGACGGCCGTCCGAACGGTCGCCTCGTTCCACCAGTGCACGTACTGGACGGAAGCCACCGCGCCGTCCTTCGTGCCGAGCCCGGCCGCCATGTCGGGGTCGAGGCTCGGGCCTTCCAGTCGTCGGTACCCGCCCTCGACGCTGAACCCGTCCGCCCCGGGCTGCAGGGCGGCCCGAATCCCGACATCGAGCTGCCGGAATTCATCCGTGTCGTCGAACAGGGTGACGACCGGCCCCACGCCAGGACTCTCCCGTTGGTCGATGACCGCCTGCGAGAGCTCCCTGACGGCCAGAATGCCGGTCTCGGCACGCTCATCGGCGGGCTCGAGTGCGAGGACCCGGTCGTAGGCCCGCACCGCGCCGGGACGATCGCCCCGCCAGCGCTTCACCTCGCCCAGGAGCAGCCACGCCTCGACCATCTCGGGCTTGTCACGGACGAGCGGATCCAGCCGGTCGAGCGCCTCGTCCTCACGACCCGTCCAGGCGGCCAGCTGAGCCAACCGGAGCCTTCCGGCAGCGTCCGGAGGATCCCGCTCCTCCACTCGGATCAGGGCCAGGCGCGAGCGCTCGAGATCGCCGACTCGGTACTGCAGAAAGTCGGACCACTCCCGCAGCAGGTCGGGATCGTCCGGTGCCTCGCGCAGGGCCTCCGCGTAGAGCCGATCTGCCTCGGCCAGATCACCCGCGAGGCTGGCCGCACGCGCCCGCTCGACGGCGCTCGCGTCGGCCAGAGGAGCTCTTGCCGCTGCGCTCGATGCCTGCAGGCTGTCGATCTGGATCGCCAGCTGACCGGCCGGCTCGAGTTCCGGCGAGTCGGCCGGGAGTCCGGCCAGTACGGCGCGGGCATCCGCCGCCCGCCCCGCCCAGAACAGGACGCGCGCATACTCCAGTCGGAGATCGGATCGGTCAGGAGCCAGCTCCAGGGCGCGCTCGTAGCTCTGGAGCGCCTCCTCGTATCGCTCGGCCCAGGCCAGCGCGAGCGCCAGCTCGCGTCGAAGCTCGGGGTCATCGGGGCTCGCCGCGATGAGCCGGCCATAGGTGTCGACCGCCCGATCGAACGCCCGCCGGTCGCGCTGCAGTCGCGCGAGCTCCAGTCGCACGTCCTCGCTCCCGCCGAGATCCAGGACCTGCCGGAGCTCTGCTTCCGCTTCGGCCAGCCGCCCGGCGCGGGCCAGCACGATCGCGTGTTCCCGCCGGACCGACAGGTCAGCGGGATGATCCTCCAGGTACCGTCGGAAGAGAGGCAGCGCCTCCCAGTAACGTTCCGTTTCGATCAACGGAATCACCGCGTTCCAGAAGGCCTCGGACGGTCCCGGCTCCGGCCCCGCTACACGCTCCGGCCCCGTTACGGGCTCTGCCGGCGGCGCAATGGCGAGGTTCGGTGCCACCCACTCGCGCTCCCGGGAGGGGAGCCGCAGCGCCGCGGCCGGGAAGCTCACGCCCGATTCGCGCAGGCCCGCGTGGAGAACGAACCGCTGGCGAAGCACGACGAGCACGAAGGCGATCGTGAGGCCGCAGAGCGCCACGGTCACGGTGGCGAACGAGAGCCAGTAGGGGAGCCTTCCCGGCTTCGCCGCAGCAGTCGCCAGCATCGGGATAGCGTCTGAGAAGGGGTGCGTCAGGCTGCCGAGTCGGACGTGCCCGTCTTCGGCTCCGTCATTCCCAGCACGGCCCGGATGCGAGCCTCGTCCGTCACGCTGCTCAGGATCTCCGCCGCCACGCCCGGCTCGCCGCCCTCGGCCGCCGGAAGTGACGCGCGAACCCTGGCAAGGAACGCCTGCGCCTGCTCGCGCCGCACGCCCATCAGAAGCACCGCGTAGCCCGGCTCGGAGACGCCCACGCGATCGCCCGCCTCGTGCCTTAGCTGCTCCAGCAGGATGCGGCCCAGCGACTCGTGGGCCGTCCTCCCCGCGTTGACGCGCACCA
Organism: Gemmatimonadota bacterium; assembly: GCA_020351855.1. Lineage (GTDB taxonomy): Bacteria > Gemmatimonadota > Gemmatimonadetes > Palauibacterales > Palauibacteraceae. The sequence goes on along the minus strand of CP070670.1, from coordinate 1,878,369 downwards.
GCGCGAAGATGGCCTGCGAGTCCAGGTGCCCGAGAACCGCGCCCGTGAAGCGCTCCCATGGCAGCAGCTCGGGCTCGTCTTCCGCGGACGACGCTTGGCTCGATCCGGCGGGATCGGCCTTCGGCTCGTCGATCTGTGATCGGGCGATCCGCGCCTCGAGTTCGACGATGCTGGGGTGGCCGCTGAGCACGTCCGCGGCGCCCGCCTCCAGGGCCCGAACCCG
>CP070670.1:1858107-1878046 GCA_020351855.1 Gemmatimonadota bacterium | reverse complement strand
CGGGGGGCACGTCCACGACTACGCCAGCGAGCTCCGCTTCGAGGACATCACGGCAGGCGAGGTGCTGTGGCGCGCTGAGCCCGACCTCAACGAGGCGGGACGCGTCGTCGGCCTTCCAAGCTCCAAGTTCCTTCTCCAGCTCGGCAAGAAGATCTACAAGGACCACGAGTACCAGATCGTCGTCGAGTACGACAACCCGCTGGATGCGGCGGCCCCGGACATGGGCATGGGAGCGATCGGCGGCATCGTCGCGCTCATGGGCGACGATGAATGGCCTCCGCACGATCCGAACGATCCCGACTACGTACTCGACCTCGAGAACACCATCACGGCACCCGAGCGGATGGAGGGCCACGGCCATGGTGGCGGTCACGGCCACGGCGCCGCGATGATGGGCGACATGGAGATGCCCGCGGGGGACGAGGCGGCGATGCCGGAAACCCATCCGTCCGCTCCGGATGAGGCGGGCGGGCACGACCACGGCTCCGGCAGCTAAGCGGCAGCTCGGGACGACAGCTGATCAGCCGGCGCTCTAGCTCGGCGAGCGGGTCGGGCGTGCCTTCGGTGGCGACCCGAGCCCACACCTGAGTCCCGCCCTTGGCATGGCTCGCGCTTGCCCTGGTCACGGCCCTCTTCTACGGCCTGCAGGGCGTCTGGACCAAGTGGATCACACGGCTCGTCTCGGGCCCGGCCGCGAGCTGGGCGATCTTCGCCTTTGCCTTCCCCTTCCTCGCCGTCTACCTCGCCGTTCGGGGCGTGCCGTCGGTCATCGAGCCGGCTTTCTGGCCGGCACTGATCACCAACGTCGCAATCAACCTCGTCTCGTTCTACCTCTACGTGTCGGCTATCCAGAGGAGCGACCTGGGACTCACCTATCCACTCCTTGCTCTCACGCCCGCGCTCGTCCTGCCGATCGAGTGGTTGCTGCTGGGGGACGTGCCCGGGCCGGGCGGCCTGGGAGGGATCCTGCTGGTGGTGGCCGGCGTGTATCTGCTCAACTTCAACGAGCGGCGCTCTGGGCTGCTGGCTCCCCTGGCTGCCGTCTTCCGTGACCCGGGCGCCCGGCGCATGCTCGCCGTCGCTCTCATCTGGTCGATCAGCTCGGTCGTGGACAAGGTGGCCACGGTCTCCTCCTCGACGGCCTTCTATGGTACGCTGGAGTGCGGGCTTCTCGGCCTCGCCTTCGCGCCTCTCGTGATGAGACAGGATGGAGGGTTCGGTCGTGCCCTGTCCGGCCGGCGCGGATGGCTACTCGCGGTGCAGGGGTTCCTGTTCGCCGCGATGTTCGTGGCGCAGATGGAGGCGCTCCGGCGGGCGCTCGCCGCCTATGTGATCTCGATCAAGCGCAGCGGGGCCGTCGTGACCGTCCTTCTCGGCAGCCTGCTGTTCGGCGAGCCCCGACTCCGCGAGCGGCTCACGGGCACGGTGGTGATCCTCGTCGGCGTGCTGCTGATCGCCATCGCCTCGTAGCCTGGCCGCTCCGGCGGATCACCGGGAACCGCCGCCGGCTCGTCAGTTCTCCTCAGTCTCTGAAGATCGCCACCTCCGGTGTTCCGCCCGCCCGCAGGTAGCCGCGGAGCATGGCCGACGTGTTGAACGGCATCGCGACGTTCCCCGCCGGATCCATGGCGATCACGCCGCCGTCCGCGCTCTGCGCGACGAGAACCTGCAGCACCACGTGATCGGCCGCGACGCGGATGGACTGGCCCAGGTATCGCACCCGGGCACAGATGTCGTAGGCGACGGCGTTCGTGATGAAGAACTCCCCGTGCCCCGTCCCCGACACGGCGCAGGCCCGGTTGTCCGCATAGGTTCCCGCTCCGACGATCGGCGAGTCCCCGATCCGGCCGTAGCGCTTGTTGGTGCGGCCGCCGGTCGAGGTTCCGGCCGCCAGGTTGCCGTGCACGTCGAGAGCCACCGCACCGACGGTTCCCAAGCCATCCGCCAGGTGGCCGGGTGTCCGGCGGAGCGAGAGCGCTCGAGCATCCTCCCGCCTCCGCTCGTCCACCTGCCCCTGCCGCTCTTCCTCCAGCTCTTTCTGCAGCGAGCGCCAGCTGGACTCGGTGAAGAAGTAGGACGTCGGGACAAGCTCGACGCCCTGCTCGAGCGCGAACTCCTCGGCGCCCTCCCCGCCGAGCAGGACATGAGGCGAGGCCTCCATGACCCGCCGCGCCAGGCCGATCGGGTTCTTGACATGATGAACGGCGGCCACGGCTCCGGAGTTGAGGCTGGCGCCGTCCATGATCGAGGCGTCGAGCTCGTTGCGCCCGTCGTGCGTGAAGACGGCCCCCTTGCCGGCGTTGAAGTGCGGGGAGTCTTCCAGGATCCGCACTGCCGCCTCGACGGCGCTGAGGGCGCTGCCGCCGGCGGCCAGGATCTCGCCGCCCGTGGCGAGGGCCGCGGCCAGCCCCTCCCGCCACGCACGCTCCCGCTCGCTGTCGACATCCTCGGGACGCGCATTGCCGGCGCCGCCGTGCACCGCGATCGCCCACCGGACCGCCTCCTCCCGGGGCGTGGCCTCCTCCTCCCGGGGCGTGGCCTCCTCCTGTGCGACCGCCCACCCGTTCGACAGTAAGAGCGCCGCGGCGGCGCACAGGAACGGGAGTGGGCGATGCGGCTTGGAGCCGATACTCCTCCGACGATACGACATGCTGCCTGTCTCCGTCTTCAAGGTCCTCGATCCTCCCTATCGACCATTCTCCCAGCCTCCGTCCCCTCGTCCGCCCGCCCCTCCCCCTGCGGAGCGTCCGGCCACTGGGCGAGCATGTCGCGGGTCAGACGCTCGATGTCCCGGCCCTCCTCAGCCAACGGGCGGAGTACCTCCTCGGCGCCCTCTGCGTCGCCACGCTCGCGGCGGATTGCGGCGAGAAGCAAGCGAGCCGGAAGGTAGCCGGGCCGCAGCTCGACCGCCCGCTCCGCCGCCGCCTCGCCCTTTCGGAGCTGTCCCAGCCGGCGCCTCGCCGCCGCCTCGCCGAAGACGGCCTGTGCGGACCCGTCGTCCAGTCGACGCGCGATCTCGAAGTGATGAAGCGCCTTCCTGGGCTGTCCCTCGTGCAGCCAGGTCACCCCGATGTTCGAGTGCGCCGCTCCGGCGTAAGAGTAGCGGCGGCCCAGATTGAAGACCGGTTGCCAGCGCTCGATGCGGTCGTCTCGCTCGATCTCGTGCAGAAAGCGCTCGAACTCCGAGCGGGCCCGGGCGGTGTCGCCCCGCTTCAGACGGCGCACGCCCCGCCTGAAGTGTCGCGTCCGCCAGCGCCACCACCGGCCGGGAAGGAAGAGCAACAGCAGAACGGCGACCAGGATGCCCGCCCCCGGCCTCCAGAAGGCGAGCGCCAGCAGAATGGCCAGGGCGCCGAGGAGAAAGGGAGCGACCACCGCTACCCCAGATTCCGCCGCAGTGTTGGAATCACAGGAGCCACATTACCGCCGTGAGCAGAATGAGCACGAGGAACACGACGAGCGTCAGGGGAACGCTCGCGCGGACGTAGTCTGCGAAGCGATACCCGGCGGATCCCATGACCAGCAGGTTCGCCGGATTCGCGATCGGGCTCGTGAAGCGGGACCGGCGTCCCGACCGAACGGGCCCGCACCTCACCTCATCCCGGATACAGTGGCCAGAAGATGGGCGTCAGCAGGATGACCATGACGAAGACGGCAAGGGTCAGAGGCATGCCCACGCGGACGTAGTCTGTGAAGCGGTATCCGCCCGGTCCCATCACGAGGACGTTGGCCGGGTGCGACACCGGGCTCCCGAAGCTCGCGGAAGCGGCCATGGCGACCGTCATCATGAGCGCATAGGGGGAGATGCCCATCCCGGCGGCAGTGTTCAGGACGATCGGAGCCATCAAGACGACGAGAGCCGCCGTGGGGATGATCTGGGTACCTGCCGAGGTGAGGGCGAACAGGCCGGCCATCACGGCCACGGGTCCGAACCGGCCGACGGACGACACCACCTGCTCGGCCACCAGGGCCGCTCCTCCGGTCCGGTCCAGCGCAATGCCAAGGGGAAGCATGCCGGCGATGAGAAAAACGGCAGGCCATTCGATGTCCCGATACGCCTCATCCATGGTCAGGCAGCCGGTGAGGACCATGAGGGAGGCCCCGGCCACCGCGGCGATGTAGATCGGCACCCAGCCGAGCAGCACGGGAACGATCACGAGCCCCATCAGCAGGGCGGCAATGGGCGCCTTGTCCGTGCGCGGGGCCTCCTGTGCCCCACGGGTGAGCACCAGGAAGTCCGGCTCGGCACCCAGCAGCCTCAGTCGCTCCGCCGGGCCATAGAGAAGCAGCGCGTCCCCGAACCGCAGTGGAATGTCGGCGATGCGCTCGCGAAGAATCTCTCCCTGCCGCATGATCGCCAGCACGGTCAGGCCGTACTTGATGCGGAAGTGGAGTTCCCTCAGGCTCGAGCCGGCCAGCGCCGTGCGCGGAGCGAGCACCGCTTCGACCAAGCCGACCCGCTCGGAGCGCAGCGCTTCCACGCCCCGCGCGCCGGCCCGCTCCACCTCGAGCTCGCGCAGCGACTCGATCGCCTCCGTGTCCTCCGGACGGCCCGAGACGATCAGGGTGTCGAGCGCCCTCAGCTTCTCCTCTGGATCCGGCATCGGATACGTCCGGCCCTCCCTGAGGATGCTGAGCACCGAGAGACCGAACGCGCCTCCCAGTCGGCTCTCCGCCAGCGACTTCCCCGCAAGCACGGAGTCGGGCGTGACGTGCAGGGCGAACAGCTGCTCGGCCAGGTGGTAGAGGCGAGCGTGCTCGGCCGCGGACACCTCGAAACCGGAATCGGCCCGCAACGCCTCGATTCGCGCCGACGCGCCCTGCACGAGGAGGCGATCGCCCGCCTGGAGAGGCAGGTCCGGACGGGGGCGGCGGTCCCCGGACCCCTCCCGCTCGATCGCCAGCACGTTCAGACCGAACCGCCCGCGAAAGTCGACCTCGCGCAGCGCCTGCCCGACGAGCGTAGCCCCCGGCAGCAAGCGCGCCTCCGCCACATCCACATCGGCCGAGGTGAGCCGTTCCACCGCCAGGCTGTCCTCGCTCACCTGCAAGCTGCGCCGACCGCGGAACTCCGCCAGACGCTCCGGGCTGCCCTGCACCAGCAGTCGGTCTCCGGATCGGAGGATCTCCTCTGGCCCGGGAGCGAACAGCGTCTCCCCGTTCCGCAGGATCGCCACGACGTTGAGATCGAGGGCGGCGCCGAAGCGGCTCTCGGCGAGTGGCTTGCCGACCAACGGAGAGCCTGCGGCCACCGGGATCGTGAAGAGCTCCTCGTGAAGCTCGTACAGCTCCTCGAGGTCCGGAGCGGCGGGCGGCCCGGTCGGCAGGGCGGCGCCCGCCGCCGCAGCCGCCCCTGCCGCAACCGCAGCCTCGCCGGCTGCCCTCGGCGATTCGCGGCCGGGCAGAAGCCGCCGACCCACGAACGCCATGAAGAGGACACCCACCAGAGCCGCGCCCCCCCCGACCGGAGAGTAGTCGAAGAGCCCGAAAGGTCGCATCCCCTGATCTCTCAGCGCCTCCGAGACGAGGATGTTCGGCGGGGTCCCGATGAGCGTCGTCAGCCCACCCAGGAGTGAGCTGTAGGCGAGAGGCATGAGCAACCGGGAGGGCGCGATCCCCGTGCTTCGCGAGATGTCCATGACCACCGGAAGCAGCAGGGCCGCGACGCCCACGTTGTTCATGAAGGCGGAGAGAAACGCGGACGTGAGCATGATCACCAGCACGAGCCGCAGCTCCCCCCGCCCGGCGACGCGCAGCACCTGATCTCCCAGCCGGCCGGCGATCCCGGTGCGGGCCAGGCCTCCGCTGAGGATGAACATGGCCCAGACCGTGACGACGGCCGGGCTACTGAAGCCCGAAAGGGCCTCGCGGGCACTCACGAGGCCGCTGATCGCGAGGACGGCAAGCACCAGCAGGGCAACCAGATCGATCCGGATCCAGCCGCCGATGAACAGAACGAGGCTGGCGAGGAGTATCGCGAAGACCAGCAGGATCTGCAGTGTCACGACGGTCGACCCTGGTATGCGCGAGGAGCGATCGGCCTAGCCGCGCCCCCCAGCGCCGGTGTTGAGCACGCGGATCTGGCGGAAGCGGGCCACCGGGCAGCCATGCGAGACTGCATTCACCTGGCCCGGCTGGCCCTTTCCATCGTAAAAGCTACCGCCAACCTGATAGGTCCGCGGCCCCCCGATCATGTCCATGGCATTCCAAAAGTCGGTCGTGCGGGCCTGATAGGCCACGTCTCGCAGCATCCGCGTCTTCTTGCCGTCCTTGATCTCCCAGAACACCTGCCCGCCAAACTGGAAGTTGTACCGCTGCTGGTCTATCGAGTAGGAGCCCCGGCTCTCGATGTAGATCCCGTCATCGGTGGCCGAGATGAGGTCCTCCTCCGAGATCTCCTCCTCGGCGGGCAGGAGGTTCATGTTCGGCATCCGCTGAAAGGGGATGTGCTCCCAGCTCTGGCAGTGAGAGCAGCCGTGGCTATGGGTGATGCCCGTCAGATCGGAGATCCAGGCCGCCTGCTCCCGGGTCGTCTGATAGTCGACGAAGATCCCGTCCTTGACGATCGGCCATTCCTCCGCCTTCACGCCCTCCTCGTCCCACCCGATGCTCGCGAGTCCGCCCGGGGACGTCCGCTCGCCGACGATCTGCATGAAGTCCGGACCGTACCGCAGCCTGCCCAGCACCTCGCTCGGCGGTGCGAGGAAGCTCGTGCCGGCGTAGTTCGCCTCGTAACCGAGCGCCCGATCCAACTCGGTGGGATGTCCGATCGATTCATGGATCGTCAGCCACAGGTGCGAGGGATGGAGCACGAGGTCGTACGCACCCGGTTCGACAGGGACGGCCGAAAGCTTCTGTACGGCCTCGGAGGCCCATACCTCGACCGCTCCGGTCGTCATGCGGCTGCGCACGAACTCCCAGCCGCGACCGACGGGATCCAAGACCGCTCCACGCGTCTGAAAGTCGCTCCGGTCCGGCGCCACGGCCGTGATCGACATGCTCGGGTTCGTCCGGATGATGCGCTGGGCGGCGATCGTGCCCTCGCTGGTCGCGGATGTCGCCTCGATCTTCACGAAGTGCAGGCTCGAGTTCACGAAGCTCACGCCCTTCGTGGCGAGCGCGGTGCGGTTCAGACCCAGCAGGTACTCCGCCTTGTCGCCGAGCGGCACGGTCCACGGGTCGATCTCGTAGTCGCTGCTCCATCCGACCTCCCCGTAGGACTCGACCGGCGCCAGGGCCACGGGCGAGCGCACCGCGCGGGCGTTCGCGGCCCCGGTGGCCGCCGCTGCGCGGCCGGCCCGCGCCGCCGCCGCACGGCTCAGCTCGTTGCTGGCGGCGAACCCCCAGCTCCCGTTCACGAGGGCCCGCACCCCGAGTCCGAGGGAGCTTTCCTCGCTCACGTTCGTGACCTTCTCCTCCCGCGTCCCGACGCGCTGGTCGAGGTAGAGACCGACGCGGGCGTCGGCGTACTGCGCCCCGGCCGAGGTCGCCGCGTCGAGCGCCTCCAGCAAGAGGTCCCTGGTCGCGGGGTCCACGGAGGGAAGCCGGGAGGCGGGCTTGAACGGCGGTCCTTGGGCCGCGGCACGGCCCGGAGGAGTCCGCACGAGGGCGACTCCCCCTGCTGCCAGTGCCGAGCTCCTCACGAAGTCACGCCGCTTCATCAGACCGCCTCCGATACGCTGCTGAAGTTGAACTCGCCGGCCCGGAGGGCGGGCACCTTCCGGGTGACGGAGACCCGCTCGGGCCGGCTCAAGGCCTCGAGATGGCTCAGGACCGAGAGGGGCGAGTCGTTCCAGCGAAAGTTGTTCACCGGATGTGAGATACGACCGCCCTCAATGAGGAAGTTGCCGTCCCGCGTGAGGCCGGTGAAGGCAACGGTTCGAGGGTCGATGGAACGGATGTACCAGAGGCGCGTCACGAGGACGGCCCGTTCCGTCGAGGCGATCAGCTCCTCCAGCGATCGGTCCTCTCCCTGCATGATGAGGGTGCTGGGGAACCCCACGGGCCTTACACCCTGCCTTTCCGCCCAGTACCTGGAATAGAACAGGCTCTTCAGGACCCCGTCCTCTATCCACACCTGTTGGCCGAGCGGAAGCCCGTTGTCGTCAGACACGAATCCGCCGCCGAAGCCAACCGGCGAGGAGAACGGCGCCGCACCCATCTCGACCGGATCGCTCAGCAGGGTGACACGGGAGTCCACGATCTGCTCGCCGATCCTCGTACCGCCGCCTCCGGCCGCGAAGGCGCTGCGGCCCTCATCGGCCGCCCGCGCGCTGAGCGAGAAGGCCAGTAGCTCGACGAGGTCCGCAACGGCACGCGGCTCCAGCACCACCGGATACTTCCCCGGCTCCAGCGGCCGTGGATCGCGGGACAGGACCGCTTTCTCGATCGCCCGGGCGTGGAGCGCCTCGGAGTCCACCCCCGCCCATTGGCGGCCGCCCGACCCCGCCCACCCGGATCCGGTCCCGTCGTCCGTGCGCATGGTCACCGAGTAGTCGAAGTCCGTCGCCGCATGGAAGGCGAACAGCCCGGCGGAGTTGGCTAGCGCCGTGGATCCGGCCGAACATTCCAGGAACCCGGCGGCATCGAGGCCGCCGGATTCCCGCGCCGCACTGATCGCCGAGGCGGCCACCCCGGCCCGGCTCGCCGCATCCAGATCGGCCGTGGAGGCGTAGTAGCCCGGGGCCTCCGCGTAGGTCTGCCGGCCCAGCAACGGCATCCGCTCATCGTTCTCCGGCGCCAGACGGGCCAGCCGTTCGGCGCCCCGAACCGCCGCTGTCAGGGATTCGTCGTCGAACCGGTTCGTCGTAACGGTCGCGGCGCGATTCCCGAACCGTGCGGTGATCCGAACGGACAGGTCGTCGGAGCTGCCGGCGGTCGTCACCCTGTTCACGGCATACCGGGTGTTGGACCGGCGGCCGCTCTCCAGCTCGACCTCCAATCCGTCCGCACCGCTCCGGCTGAGGATCCGGTGGGCCAGATCCCGCGCCTGCTCCTCCGTCAGGCCGAACGCCTGCTCAGGCGGGGACAGCCGGTCTGCGGGAGAGAGCCCACGACCCCTCACCGCCCGCCGAATCGCGTCCCGTCTTCTGATGGTTTCCATGGAGCGCGGTCTCCGTCGCTGTCGTCAGTGGGGTGCGGCCAATCTCCGCCGCCAAGCGGAAGGCGGCAACACCGTGCCAAGCCCTGCGAAGACCCGCGTCGGCGCTGCGCCGCCGGCCGTCCGGCGATCCCGTCGACTTGTGAAGGGGCTCACCACGGCGGAGATTCGACCGCCCGTGATCAAGTACCACTACCACGTCGCCCCGAGGGACATCCCCCGGCTGGGCATCCGGCAGGGCGACCGGATGTGTCACGTGTACAGCGACCGTTCGCTCGCTGAACTGATCGCCTGGGGGCGTGCGCACGGCCTCAGGTCCGAGTGGATCGACCGTCGCAACGCCCTGCCGCACTTCGACGCCTTCGGTAGGCACCTCGAACGTTGCGGTCCGGGGGTCGGCCGCGCGGAGCTGGTGCGCGATCTCAGGTGGTGGCGGAGCCGCCGTCAGTAGGCGGCGAGCTCGGCTATCGCCTCGGCGAGGTCCTCGACCTGGGGCAGGATCGCGTCCTCCAGCCGCGGTGCGTAGCCCACGAAGGTGTCCGTGGAGGCGACCCGCCGCACCGGCGCATCCAGCCATTCGAACAGCTCGTCCGCGATCCGCGCGGCGATCTCGGCTCCGAAACCCCACGATCGGGCATCCTCGTAAGCGACGACCGCCCGGTTCGTCTTCCGCACGGAGTCTGAGATCGTCGCCATGTCGAGCGGATTCAGCGTTCGCAGATCGATGATCTCCACGTCGACCGGCCGCTTCTCCTTCTCCAGCTGGCGCACCGCCTTGCGCGAGCGCTCGACCAGGGCGCCGTACGTCACCAGGGTGAGGGCATTCCCCGGCTGGACGACGCTGGCGTGCCCGAACGGCACCATGAAGTCCGGTCCCGGATAGGCGGACTTGGCGTAGGGCTGCCGGTAGAGATGCTTGTGCTCCAGAAACAGAACCGGATCGTCGCAGCGGATCGCCGTCCGCAGCAGCCCGTTCGCGTCGAGAGCGTTCGACGGGCAGACGACGTGCACGCCCGGCGTGTGCGTGAAGAGTGACGCACCGGTCTGGGAGTGGTACATCGCCCCGCCGGCCAGATAGCCGCCGTAGGTCGCCCGCACGACGACCGGGCACTTGAATGCTCCGTCGGATCGCCAGCGGTAGGTGGCGAGCTCGTTGCGCAGCTGGTGGTAGGCCGGCCAGATGTAGTCGAAAAACTGGATCTCCACCACCGGCTTCATCCCGCGCAAAGCCATGCCGATGGCACGACCGATGATGTTGGCCTCAGCCAGCGGCGAGTTGTAGACGCGCTCCGAGCCGAAAAGCCGCTGCAGGTTTGCCGTCACCTTGAAGACGCCACCCTTCCCTCTCACATCCTCCAGGTAGGCATCGCGGCTCACGTCGGCGACGTCCTGCCCGAACACCACGATCGACGGGTCGCGCTCCATCTCGTCCCGTAGACAGGCGTTGAGCAGATCGACGATCGTCTTCGGATCACCCTCGAAGCGGGCGTCCGTCGCGAAGGCATCAGAGGTCGGATCGACCGCTCCCGAATAGACGTTGCGGTAGACCGTCTCGGGCCCCGGCTGCGGCCGCGCCGCTGCCCGATCGGCGGCCTCCGCGACCTCCCGGTCCACTGCCTCGCGGAGCCCTGCCAGCTCGTCCTCGGTCGCGACCCCCTCCTCGACGAGGCGAAGTCCGAAGTTGCGGATCGGATCGCGCTTCTTCTCTTCCGCACGTTCCCGTTCCGGCTTGTACATTCGCTCGTCATCCGACATGGAATGGCTGTAGGGCCGTACGACCCGGGCGTGCACGAGGGCAGGCCCGCGCCTCTGGCGGCAGTAGGCGACGGCCTCGGTGAGCACGCCGTAGCTGGCGATCGGATCGGTCCCGTCCACCTCTCGAACGAGCAGATCGGGAAACCCCGCCACGATACGGGAGATGCTGGCGCCGGCCGTGTTGACCTCGACGGGCACCGAGATCGCGTAGCCGTTGTCCTCGACGATGTAGAGGACCGGAAGCCTCAGGTTCGACGCCGTGTTGAGGGATTCCCAGAACTCGCCCTCGGACGTGGTGCCATCCCCCGTACACACCACTGCCACCTCATCGCCCTCGAACTTCACGAGCTGCCCGAGATCCAGTCGGGCCGCCTTGACGGCCGCCTCCGCGCAGCCGACGGCCTGCAGGAACTGGGTCCCGGTGGGACTGGAGGCGGTCGGGATGTTGTACCGGAGATGGCCGAAGTGCGAGGGCATCTGCCGTCCGCCGCTCGCCGGATCGTCCTCCGCCCCGACGGCCTGGAGAAACATCTCGTACGGCGTGACCCCCAGAGCGAGGCAGAGCGCACGGTCGCGGTAGTAGGTAAAGTACCAGTCACAGCCAGGACGGGTGGCCCTGCCGGCAGCAGCGAGAACGGCCTCGTGCCCCGCTCCGCTGATCTGGAAGAAGATCTTCTGCTGCCGCTTCATCGCCATCTCGCGATCGTCGATGCAGCGGGAGGCATACATCGTTCGATAGATGGATAGCAGGTCATCGGCGCTGAGCCCGAAGCGCTCGCCTGCCTCCGCCTGCCTCTCCGTCGGCTCGACCGTCGTGCTCATGAACATCCCTTCATCGTCGGTGATGGACGCGAGGTTCGATCAACGGGTCCATCCTACTCGCCCGAGCCCCCATACGATCCGGTCGGGGGGCTCCTTCGAGGGGAGCGTCGATCAGGCCCTTGGTTCAGCCGGTGGGGTGACCTACCGGTGGCGACACGGCCGGCCGCTGCGATTGCAGCGCCTGCTGAAGCTCGGCGACGATCTCCCATACTTCGGCGCGGGAGATCTTGGCCCCGGGCCCCCCTCGCTCTACGCGATCGAGCGTGGCCCAGGCCAGGCGCACGGGAAGGGCGTTGAAGGCCACGAGGCCGGTCTCGGCTCCGCTGCTCTGGAGCGCCAGCGTGTACTCCGATGCGGCCTCGAGGTCCAACCGCGCTAGATCGAAGACCTCCGCACGCTGCACGGCCGCCGGGATGTACGCCCGTCCCTCCCGAATGTCCGTGGCCGAGTCCTTGAGGATGTTGACGAGCTGCAGCCCCTCTCCGAATGCGCGGGAACGCTCCCTCAGGTACGGCCCGATTGATCGGAGCGTCGGTCGGCCCAGCAGGAACAGCTCCGTCAGCATCTCGCCGACGATCCCCGCCACGACATAACAGTAGTCACGCAAGTCCTGCAGGGTCTGGAGTTGGAGACGGCCATCGTCGCCGGTCCCCGCGACATAGCGCGCCATCCCGGTTGCTGTGCGCACCGTGTGGCGCCCGATCAGGCCTCGGGCCTCGGCCCGTAGACTGGCGTACTCCTGCAGCACCTGCGGCGTCTCCTCGAGAAGCTCGCGATACCCGTCGTGGGAGACCGGCATCTCGACCGCCCACCGGCTGGCCAGCTGCCTCGCCTCGATCACCCAGGACTCCGCAGCGCCTTGCCCTTCGGCTCCAGGCGCAGCCGCCGTCGCGCCATCCGTGAGACGCAGCAGTGCACAGAAGCGCTCGAGCGCCTCGATCCGACGGTCCCGGGGCCACGAGAAGCAGTCCTCGAAGGTGTCGGCGATCCTGAACAGCAGGTACGCGATCGTCACCTCCCGGCGCGTGGGCTCCGGGAGAAGCGGAATGGAGAGGGCGAAGGTGCGACTGGTTCTCTCCAGCAGGAGGTCCAGGTCGGCCATGTCTCCCGTTCTCGTGGGGGTTTCTGCGCCAGCCCGGCCGGCGCAAACGCAGCGCCGAGTCTAGCCGCCCGGCGGCGTCGCCGTCAACTCGGACGGACGCCCGCCGATGACGACTCGGCCGGAACGCTGCCCCGCCTCGAAGCGGGCTGCAAGGCGGGCAGGACAAACAACGTGCAGACGAGCACGGCAAGCATGCCCACGGTCAGAAGACGGCCCATGCTTGCCGTGCCCGGATGGCCCGAGAAAGCGAGGTTCCCGAAGCTGAAGATGGTCGTCAGGGAAGCGTAAAGCACGGCCCGCGCGGTGCTCGTCCCGAGCAGTCCGCCGCCGGCGTCGGGACTCGCGCGGCTTCGGTGCACCATGTGGATCCCGTTGTCCACGCCTACGCCGAGGAGCAGCGGCAGTGCGATCACGTTCGCATAGTTGAACGCCAGCCCCGAGAGCACGGTGGCCGCGCCGGTCATCGCCGCGGCCAGCAGCAAGGGGATCATGACGCGAAGAGCGTCCCGCAGACTGCGAAGCGAGATCAGAAGAAGGATGAAGGTGGCGACAGCAGCGTTTGCGAGCGCACGTCGGAACGCGACCACCACGGCTTCCGCAGCGGAGACGTTGATGACCGGCTCACCGGTGGCCCGGGGTGCCACGGCCCGGATATCGGTCACGAAGGTGCGAAGCGCCTGCCGGTCTCTGAGGTCGGCGGCCGGAACGACCTCGACCCGCCGCTCGCCTCCCGGCGCGACCCACCTGACGACGAGCTCGGCAGGGAGATCGTCCTGGACGATGGATCGATCCGCCAGCGCGGCGCGGAGATCGCGCAGGCTCCGGCTTACACCGCCGACAAGGCTCTCCTCCACTCGGGACAGGGCCTGCCGTCGCTCACCCTCCGGAAGACCCTCCAGCCAGCGTTGCCAGCTGCGAATCTGAAACGCCGCGAACCGGGCCCGATCGGCCTCGTCGCCGTCGAACTCCAGGTCGCGAAGCTTCTGTCGGAAGCGGTCCACCTCGGCAAGTCCTGCCTCGAGCGTGCCCGGGGAGGCGGTATCAGCCTCCGGCGCGGAGCCCAGCGCTCGTCCGATGCGCTCGATCACCTCAAGCTTCGCCTCCTGGTCCCCGGGTATGAAGTCGTCGACGGTGAGCGCCGCCTCCACGACCTCGAGACGCTCCAGCTCTCCAACCAGCTCCTGCGCCCCCTCGCGGTCCGGCGCGAGAATCGAGGCCGTCAGCGGCCTGGTGGTGCTGTCCGCAAGGAGCTCCAGAAAGGTTGCGGTCGCCTCGCCGTCAGGATTCCTCAGCGTCAGCGGATCGAGGTCGAAGCGGGCACGCGGCAGCAGGACGAGCGACAGCAGACCCACCAGGGCGGCCACGACGAGCACGGTACGCCGGTGATGTGCCAGTCCTCGGGCCACGCCGGCGGGCAGCACGCCCCCGACCAGTGGCTTCTCGCCCGGTTTAACGCGGAAGGGCAGGAGAGTGGCCAGTGCCGGAAGCAGCGTGATGGTGGTGGCAAAACTGATCAGCATGCCCGCGCCACCGATCACCCCCAGCTCCGAAACTCCCTCGAAGTCCGTCGGAACGAAGGCGAAGAAGCAGGCAGCGGTCGTGATGGCACTGAGGAACAGGGAGGCGCCGACATCACCGCCCGTGCGCCGGAGGGCCGTCCGGTTGGAGGACCCTTCGGTCCGCAGCTCCCGATACCGAAGGCTGAAGTGGATCGCGTAGTCGATGCCCAGGCCGATGTACAGCACCGCGAACGCCATGCTGATGAGGTTCAGGCGGCCGACGGCAAGGGCGGCGAAGGCGGCCGTGAGCAGCAGGCCGACGAAGAGGGTGATCAGACCGGCCACGATCAGCCGAACCGAGCGGAGTCCGGCCCAGAGGGCCAGGCCGACCATGATCAGGGCCAGCAGTCCGGCGGTTTCGAGCCCCGCGATGCTGCTCCGCAGCTCTTCGTCCGACATCGGTATGAACCCGGTGAGCCGGATACGGACCCCTGCCGCCCCGGTAAGGCCGAGGCTGTCGGCAAGCATCCGGATCCGCTCGATAGCCGGCGCGCCGGGGAAGAGGCGCTCGTAGTCGATGCGCGGAATCACCTCGATGTAGCGACGAAGATGCTCGGGCTCCGGTGAGCGGCCGCCGAGCAGGCTTCGCCAAGGCAGCGGCTGGACTCTTCCGACCATCGAACCATCGAACGCTTGCCCGACCGCCCCGAGCAGGTCGATCGCTCGGCCTGAACGGTCTGCCGAGCCGGGCGCCGGGTCAGATCCGACCTCCAGCATGCTGTCCAGGACCGCCAGGAACTGGATCAGGTCGGGCCGCCTCTCCAGGTCGGCGAGCCAGGGGCCGGCCTCCTCGAGGCCCTCCGCCAGGTCCTCCAGGTCCTCCAGATCCTCGTACAGGAGGCCGTTTTCGTCGAAGAAGGGACCGCCACCGACCGCGTGCACGTATTCGAACGCCTCCGGCTCCTCCCGCAGTCGTGCCGTCAGGCTGCGCTGGGCCTCAGCAGCCAGATCGCCGGTCGCCCCGCTGACGACGATGACGATGTTGTCCGCGTAATGAGGAAATAGCCGCTTGTGGCGCTCGTTCTCGATGCGCCACGGCAGGTCCGCCGACAGCATGTCCACCGTGTTGGTGTCGATGCCCAGCCGACGCGTGGCAATCAGCGCCGCGGTCGCTGCAGCGGCGATCGCGAGCAGCAATACGAGCGGCGCGCCGCGTGACGCGATGCCGGCCCAGGAGGAGAGAAGGCGGCCGATCCTGCCCGGTTTGCCGTCGACGGTGTCGGCGGGGCTCACGAGGGTGCGCTCAGGCGTCGGCGGTCACGACCGTTCCCCCGACCTGTTTCTCCACGAGCGCCTTGAAGAGCGAGTCGGCCGGCCTCCCATCGCCTATCCACGACCGGATGCCCAGTCGGGCAAGGGAGAGCACCGCATCCAGACGATGGGCCATGCCCCCGGTCACGTCGGTGGCGGCCGAGCCGCCAACGGCTTTCTGCAGCTCGTAGGCGTCGGAGGGTGACAAACGGCTGACCGTGCGTCCATCCGCATCATAGATGCCATCCGTCTCGCCGAGCCAGATGGCGCGCGCGACCGGCCAGCCCCGCCGGAGGAGCGCGCCGGCCAGCTCGACGAGGACAGTCTCCGTCGAGAAGATCACGGCCCCGCGCTCCCGGTCCAGGACGACGTCGCCGTAGGTCACCGGGAGCAGGGAACGAGACAGGGCCAGGGCGAAGGGCTCGTCGTGGAAGAAGCCGATTCGGGTTGCCGCGGCGATGGAGGCGCTGCCGGGAGACACCGAAAAGACAGGCAGTTCGGCCCCCTGGAGCGCGGCCATCACGATCGAGTGCAACGCCGCCGCCCGCGCCTGTACCCGAGGGGCTCCGAGTGCCACCGCCTCCGGCGGGCGGCGGCCGGCATCGGACGAGCCCGCGCCGTACAGCCCGAGCGCGCGGGCGGCGGCGTGGCCGAAGGATCCGCTTCCGTGCCCGAGCACCAGCCCGCCTTTCATGCCGGGCCAGGCCCGGGCGATCTCCCCGGCCAGCCTCGCGATCAGCTCCGGGCGTGCCGTGTCAGGCCGGTCCTTCTCGGTGATGAGGCTGCCGCCCAGCTTCAGCAGCACCACCGGCCTCACAGGAGATGGTCCTCGCTGAACCTCGGTCCGGGCCCTACGCCGTCGCAAATCACCTCCCTCACCGATTCCAGCTGTCCCAGCCGGTCGACGACCGAGGCTTCTTCGGATGGCCTGCAGATGACGTGCACGTTAGGGCCCGCGTCCATCGTCGAGTATGCCTCGATCCCCTCGAGGCGAAGCATTCGGACGGTCTCCAGGACCTGCAGCGTGCCCGGCAGCCAGTAGAAGATGGGCGGGATCGCCGACATGGCCACCAGGTGAAGGTCGATGCCCTCTTCCTCCACGACAGGGCCCAGAAGGTGAAAGTCCCGCCGTTCGATCGCATCACGCACGGTGGCCAGGCGACCCGGAAGGAGCGCGAGCCGCTCGCGGTAATAGGGACTGGAGACGACGCGCCGGTGCCCCTCCCGCGAGGATACGGACTTCGGTTCGGACGCCACGACCGCGATCACGTCGCGCAGGTCCCAGTCCGCCGCTCCGGCCAGCGGCCGTGCGTATACGTCACCCTCATCAGGCCCCCCGGGAAGCTCCACGAACCCCCCCAGAACGGAGCGGGCGGCCGATCCGGATCCGCTCCTCCGCGCGAGCACGGAAAGCTCGTCGGTCGCGAGGTCGAGGCCCAGCGCCCGGACCGCTGCCAGGGTCAGTGCCGCGAAACCGGAAGCGGAGGATGCGAGGCCCGCTCCGGCCGGAAAGCTGTTCTTCGTCGCGACCCGGAAGGTGACCGCTGCATCGAATAGCTTCCGAAGGCGGTCCAGGTGGTCTCGAATCCGGCAGGCGAAGAACTCCGGCGCGGGCCGATTCCCGTCCGGGCCGGCGAGGAGGATCTCGTCCCCGACGCCGTCGCAGTCCTCCCCGTGGGGTGCCACGCCCGACCGCCCGTCCTCCCGGGGATGCGCCTCCACGGTGCAGATGCTGACGCAGCGACTCAGCGTCATCGAAACGGAGGGGTTCATCGGAACACCCCGCTCCACATCGTGGGCGCCCCAGTACTTGATGAACGCGATGTTGGCGGGTGCGACCGCCGTGGCTCGCGAGCTCACGCGGCCTCCATTCGGAGCCCGGGAGCGCCGAGCGCCACATCGTAACGGCGCAGGTGACGCAGCGGATCCCAGGCCTCGAGGACCTCGGGTTCCGGGTGAAACACCAGGATGCAGCCCGCGCCGGCGCTCGCAGCCGAGGATCGTGGCGCCAATCCACGGACCGTGGAAGCGCGCCGGGCCGCATCCAGCGCGCCCGAGGAATCCTCCTCCAGCGACCCCGCACCCGAGATCTTCGCCGCTCCCCCTTTCGACTCGATCTCCCGGATGAGTTCGCGGACACCGCTCGGAACGACCCCGAGCGCCTCCAACCCGCGCTCATACTCGCGGATGCATGCGATCACGGCCGCCGGTTCGGGTTCGTGCTCGGCCAGCTCGGCCCGGAACGTCCGCGTCGTCTCACCCATACGCTCCAGCAACCGGCCGTAGCTCCGGGGTTCCTCCTCCACCCTCTCCCGGACCGCCTCTACCACGGTGCCGGTGGATTCGGCCGGAGGTCCGGTGTCGTAGACGCGGAACGCCGCCAGAAGCTTCGAGCGGTCGAGCGCCCGGCTGAATTGCAGCTTGCCCTTCGCATCCGGCTCGGCCCACACCATGCCGCCCTGGAGGACGGTGGAACCGTCGACACCCGAGGGAAACCCGTGCTGCCGGCGCTCGACCTCGAGCGCGAGCCGCTCCACCACATCGCTTCCACGGGGGGGACCGCAGGCGGCGAGCGTGCTCGCCACCACACCGACCGCCAGAGCGGCCGAACTCCCCATGCCCCTGCCGAGCGGGATGCGCGATTCGACCTCCAGGGTGACCGAACCGCGGTCGCGTTCCTCCACCCCATCCGAGTCTGCCAGGAGATAGTCCATGGCCTCGCCCAGAGCCACCTTGATGAGGTGGGCAGGATCGTCGTTGCTCACGTTTTCGAAGCCCTCGGCCGTCGGCTGCTCCGCGTAGCGCTCCCAGCGCCTTCGGACCAGGGCAGCGTAGCGGACCAGATCGGCCCATGTCGAATCGAACTCGAGCGCCTGCAGCTCGCCTCCGGCCCGCTCCATCGCACGGACGACCACAGGCGCATCCTCTGCCTGCGCGGGCTCTCCCCGCGTCACCGCAGCGATCAGGCGGAGGTCCACGGCGGCGACGAGGGCCGGATGGCCGTACACCACCGCGTGCTCGCCCATCAGGATCAGCTTCCCGGGAACGGATGCTCGGACGGTGCTCACGGCGGGCACAAGCGCAGAGCGGGCGACGACTGCCGCCCGCTCTCGCAACAACCAGGAGGCTCGGCCGCGGCCGGCGCCGCGTCAGCCCCGCCCAGGTCGGGGCTCGGTCGGAACATGTCCTCTGCCCAGCTTCTCGTGGGCACTTGCCAGATCCTGCGAGGTGAAGGCCGCCATGAGCGAGAGCTCGCCAGCAAGCACCGTAGCCCCGAAGATCTCCGCCAGCCTCAGGGCAGCCATCCCCGGCCGCTCAGCATTGGCCTCGATGCCCAGCATGTGCATGGCCTCGCGCTGCGTGCCCAGCTCGGTGCCGCCCCCGACGGCCCCGATCGGGACGGCCGGAAGGTAGACCGAGGCATACACGGCCTCCGGACCGAACGCCTCGATGCACGTGATCCCCAGGGATCCCTCGACTACGTGGGCGGGATCCTGTCCGGTCGCGATGAAGAGGGCGGCCAGGAGGTTCGCGAACTGCGCGTTGAACCCCTGCGCGCCAGCAGCGATCGAGCCGAGCAGGTTCTTCCGGTACTGGACCTCCACGAGCGCCCGCGCCGTCGTCTTGAGAATCCGTCGCAGCACGGCAGCCTCGAGGATGACCTCTGCAAAGATTCGCTTGCCCCGTCCCTCGTGGAAGTTGATCGCCGCCGGCTTCTTGTCGACACAGTAGTTGCCGGACAGGGCTACGCACTCGACTCCGGTCTCCGGCTCGATGAACTCCCGGACGATCCGGTCGCATGCGATCGTGGCCATGTTCATGCCCATCGCATCGCCGGATGAGAAGCGGAAGCGCAGCAGCACCGTCGTGCCAAAGCTCTTGGGACGCACATCCAGGAGCTTCAGGTGGCGGCTGGTGGCCTCGGCGATGCGCCGGATCTCATCGATTCGCTCCTCGATCCAGTGAACGAAACTGCGCGTCGCCTCGAGCCCCGCCGTTCGGAAGACCGGGGCCCGGGTCATGCCGACGTCCTCCACGCGCACGCGCGCCCCGCCCGCAGCGCGTATCGCCGAACACCCCCGGTTGGTGCTGGCGATGAGCGCCGCCTCCGTGGTGGCGAGGGGGACGTAGACGTCCTCATCGACGTACTCGCCCCTCACGGCAAGCGGCCCCACGACGCCCATCGGGACCTGGGCGACGCCGATGAAGTTTTCGCAGTTCCGAAGCGCGGCGCGCGTCGAGTCGAGCGAGTAGTGACCGATATCATCCAGCCCGGCACCGGTCAGTTGCTCGAGAGCCTGTCGCCGGATGCGGGCCTGGACGTCGGTCGGGAGATCTCGCGGAATCTCG
>CP070670.1:1855294-1858007 GCA_020351855.1 Gemmatimonadota bacterium | reverse complement strand
TCCAGAGCCTCCTGGCGCTCGACTACCCGACCTACGAGGTGGTCGTCGTCGACGACGGTTCGACCGACGACACGCTGGAGGTGGCCGGTCGCTGGGAGGGGGCTGCATCGGGGGTCGAGGTGCGCGTACTCACGAAGCGGAACGGCGGAAAGGCGAGCGCCCTGAACGCGGGGATTGCCAGCTCCAAGCACCCCTACGTCCTCTGCATGGATGCGGACTCCTGGGTAGAGCCGGGGACGCTCAGAGCGGCCATGTCCCACTTCCGCGAGCCGACGGTGGGGGCGGTGGCCGGAAACGTGAAGGTCGCCAACCGCGACAACCTTCTCACACGGCTCCAGGCCCTCGAGTACATCGAGGGGCTGAACATGCCCCGTCGCGCGCAGGGGTTCCTGGCGGCCGTCAACATCGTGCCCGGGCCGGTCGGGATCTTCCGCCGCGATGCGCTGGAAGAGGTCGGTGGCTACGACATCGATACCTTCGCGGAAGACGCCGACCTCACGCTCAAGCTGATCACGTCCGGCTGGAAGATCGTCTACGAGGACCAGGCGGTCACGTGGACGCAGGCCCCGCGCAGGCCGCTGGACCTCATCCAGCAGCGCTACCGCTGGACGCGGGGGATCCTGCAGGCTCTGAGGAAGCGCAAACGCCTGTTCTGGAAGCCGTTCCCGGATTTCCCGCTCTGGCTATCGGCCGTGGAGATGGGGTTCGAGGCGATCGTGTGGCCCATCCTGAACGTCTACGCGCATCTGTTCTTCGCGGTCGTGGCGCTCCTGTTCGGCGCTGGGGAGCTCCTGCTCTACTGGTGGATCCTGCTGACCATGCTGGATCTGGCCATGGCCCTCGTGACGGTCTCGATGGAGGAGGAATCCCTGCGGCTCGTGCCGTACGCGATCATCTACCGGTTCTTCTTCATTCTCTTCCTCGACGTCACCAAGACGTTCGCGTCTCTGGAGGAGGTTCTGAATCTGGGCATGGAATGGGACAAGCTGCGGCGGGTCCAGTACTCGGCCGCCGCGGGCGCGGGCGGCGGGCTGCCGGGTCTCGGACAGCGCGCCGCCTGATTCTCGGAGAGGGGAGCGAGTGACATGAGCGTGGTCGATCTGCTCGTAACGATCATCGTGGTGACCATCCTGGTGACGATCGCCTTGGGCGTCGTCACCTACATCGCCTACAAGCTGCGCCTGGCCCGCAAGCCGGTAGAGGAGGGGGGCGTCGGGCCCGCCACGCGGTACTTTCAGCTGCACGAGCCGCCAGCCGCCGGTAGCGGCCCGGCCGCCGATCCGGCCTGAGGCCGCCGCGCGTGCCAAGGAAACAGGACGGACGCCGTGTCGCCTGAACGGGATCCCGTACCGAGGGCGCGAGCCGCCGGGCACTGGCTCGGCGGCATCCTCCTACTGGGCGTGCTCGCCGGCGGCGTGGTAGCGGCCGGCCTCGCGCTCTGGCAGAACCTTGACGTGCGTCAACTGGTTCGCGCTCCCGCCACGATGGAGGCAGCGCCGCTCCCGGTTGCCATGCCGCCAGCAGCCCCGGCTGCGGCGTCCGGTACCTTCCGGGTCGCCGTGCTCTACTCCGAGGCGAGCGCCGCCTTCTTCCCGGATTCCGCCTATTACCCCGGGCTGCTCGCGCGCTGGGAGCGCCTGGTCACGGGCTTGGGCGGCGAAGCGTTTCGGGTGACGGCTGCCGGCCTCGACTCGCTGGATG
Organism: Gemmatimonadota bacterium; assembly: GCA_020351855.1. GTDB lineage: Bacteria > Gemmatimonadota > Gemmatimonadetes > Palauibacterales > Palauibacteraceae. The sequence continues at coordinate 1,856,306 of CP070670.1, read as the reverse complement.
CTCGCGAGACGCTGATCGCGCCGGCCGCGCTGTGTCTCGCCGACAGCGAGGTGCGCTCGCTGCGGAGCCATGTGCAGCGCGGGGGCGGACTCGTCCTCACCTGGGCGACGGGCGCCCGCGACGGGCGTTGCGAGTGGGTCGGGTGGGATCGCGTCGCCGAGCTGACGGGAGCCGCGGACGTGCGGGAGCTCGAGGGCCGCGAGGCTCTGTACCTGACGGTACCGGCGGGCCTTCCGTTGTCGCCGGGTCTCGACCCGGCGACGCGCATCGAGCTCCGGTCGGAGTCGCAGCTCGCTCTTACGACGCTCGGCGCGCGGGCGTTCTGGTCCGACTGGGCGCTGAACCCCTCGCCGGCGGCCGGGACCGACGAGGTGGACACTGCCGCCTGGGTCGGCCGGAGCGAATCAGGAGGGAGGCTAGCCTGGTTCGGCTTCCTCGGAGGGCAGGGCGCCGGGCCGCGGGACGAGGAACGGATCGAGCGGCTGCAGGAGAATGCCATCCTCTGGACCGCCGGCATTCCCTACGCGGAGATCGCTCCCTGGCCGGCCGATGCGCGGGCGGCGATCGTCTTTTCGCAGGACGTGGAGTCCGCTTTCTCCAATTCGGTCGAAATGGCGGGCCTCGCCAAGGTGCGGGGGATTCCCCTCTCCTTCTACGTCGTCTCGCGGCTGGCCCTGGATCACCCGGAGCTCGCCGACACCCTGGCCCGAGCGGGCGAGGTCGCGAGCCAGACTTCCGACCACGGCGTCGTTGCGGCGCTGCCTCTCGAGGAGCAGCGCGCGAGGCTCAGACGGAGCTGGAGTGAGCTTCGGGGCTGGACGGGCGATTCGGCGGTGGGATTGCGGCCGCCCGAGGAGCGGTTCGACGAGAACACGCTCGCTGCCTGGCGATCGATCGGCGGCACCTACGTGGCCGCCCTCAACGACGCTCGAACCGGAAGTCCCGAGATCTTCGAGACGTCCGCGGGCCGCATCGTTCTCCTGCCGCGCATCATCAAGGACGACTACAACGT
>CP070670.1:1814864-1855194 GCA_020351855.1 Gemmatimonadota bacterium | reverse complement strand
GCGGATCAGCTCCGGTCCCACGGCCTCCTTCAGCCGGAAGACGAGACCGGCCCGGATGGAGCCGATGATGTCGGGGGTCCCACCCTCCTCGCGGTGCTCCGGATCGTCGAAGTAGCGGTGGTCCTCCGGATTCACGTACCACACCGTGCCGCCCCCCGGCACCACGGGAACGCTGTTCGTGAACAGCTCGCGCCGCGCGACCAGGATGCCGGGGGTGGCCGGGCCGCCGATCATCTTGTGGGGCGACAGGAAGACGGCATCCTTGTACGCCAGAGGGTCGTCCGGTGACGTCATCCGGATGCGCACGTAAGGGGCCGCGGCCGCACAGTCCCAGAACGACAGGGCGCCGTGCCGGTGCAGCAGATGGGAGACCGCGTCCACGTCCGAGAGGATGCCCGTCACGTTGGAGGCCGCGGAGAAGCTCCCGATCTTCAGCGGGCGGTCCGCGTAGCGCTCCAGCTCCTCCTTCAGGTGCCGAAGGTCGATGCCTCCCTCCAGGTCCTCGTGGATGGTGACCACGTCGGCGATCGACTCGCGCCACGGAAGCTCGTTCGAGTGGTGCTCGTACGGGCCGATGAAGACGACGGGCCGCTCGTCCGGCGGGATGCGCTCGAGCAGCCCGTAGCGCTCCGCCAGGTCGTTGGGCAGCCGCAAGTTCAGCACGCCGATCATCTTGTCGATGGCCCCCGTCGAGCCGGAACCGGCGAAGACCACGGCATGCTCCTCGGTGGCGCCGAGACAGTTGCGAATGATCGAGCGCGCATCTTCCCGAAAGCGAGTGGTCTGGAGGCCCGTGCCCGAACTCTCCGTGTGCGTGTTGGCGTACAGAGGCAGCACCTGGTCCCGAATGAAGTCCTCGATGAAGGCGAGGGAGTGTCCGGAGGCCGTGTAGTCTGCGTAAGTGACGCGCCTCGGCCCGTAGGGGCCGCATACGGCCTCATCCGCTCCAATCAGGGAGGAGCGGATGAGCTCGATCATCGCTTCGCCTCTGTGCGGCAGCAAACCGGACATGCGGCTCACTCCAACGGGTCGCTCGGGTGCTCTCGGTGAACGCCGCTGAGTATGGCGCAAGGGGCTCCGGGTTCCAAGAGGCGGGTGCGCAGGCGGAGCGCTTCCCGTCGACGCCGGCGCGCTTCCCGTCGACGCCGGTGCGCTGCATTCTTATCCCATGGCTGCTGAGCGACCGGAACCGCCTGCCGACCTCGTGAGGGGCGACCCCTCACGGTACGATCGCATCGTCGGCTGCCTGCTCGGCGGCGCCGTCGGCGATGCCCTCGGAGCACCCCTCGAGTTCAAGACGCTCGACCAGATCCGGGAGCGCTACGGCGCCGAGGGCGTCACCGGTTACGAGGAAGCCTACGGTCGTCCGGGCGCGATCACCGATGATACGCAGATGACGCTCTTCACGGCGGAGGGCTTCCTCCGGGCGCAGAATCGCTATGCAAGCACGGGCTACTGCAAGCCGCGCGTCGTCATGCACCGGGCATACCTCCGCTGGCTCCACACGCAGGGCTCCGCCGAGGAGGAGCTCATCGACCAGAAGCTGGGTTCTCCCCTCGACGGCTGGCTGGTCGGTGTGCCGGAGCTGCACGCGCGCCGGGCACCCGGCGCCACCTGTCTCCGGTCGCTGAAGGGCTGGCGCGAGCAAGGGCTGGGCGAGCCGGCGCCGAACCGCAGCAAGGGCTGCGGGGGCATCATGCGCGTCGCACCGGCCGGCCTGTTCGCCACCGACCCGTTCCGCTTCGGCTGCGAGGTGGCAGCCCTCACGCACGGCCATCCGACCGGGATGCTCGCCGCCGGGGCCTTCGCGCTCGCCCTGAGCGAGGTCTTCCTCGGCCGGCCCCTCGAGTCCGCCGTCCAGACGGCGCTCTGGATGACGCGCGGGGCGAGGGATGGTGGAGAGACGGCGGGCGCGATGGAGGCGGCGCTTCGCCTCGCCGAAGGCGGGGATGCCGGAGGCGGGAAGGCCGAACGCGTAGAGGCCGAACGCGGGGATGAAGGGGCTGGGGAGCCTGCGGGTGCGGCCCGGGAGGCCGGGTCGGCGGGAGGGGCGACCGCGCAGGCGATCGCGACGCTGGGGGAGGGCTGGGTCGCCGAGGAGGCACTCGCCATCGCCCTCTACTGCGCGCTCACGGCCCGCGACTTCCGCACCGGCGTGCTGGCCGCGGTGAATCATGGCGGCGACAGCGACTCCACCGGCGCCCTGACCGGAAGCCTCCTGGGCACGCTGTGGGGGGCGTCGGCCATACCGGGCGAATGGGTCGAGGAGCTGGAGGGCAGGGAGGTGATCATCGAGGTCGCGGCGGATCTGGCTGCCCACTTCGCCGGCTATCGATCGGACCGTCCCGTCCCGGATCACGAGCGCTACCCGCCTTCCTGAAGCCCGGCACGGGATCCGTCCCGCAGCTCGCGGCGCGTCTCGCGTAAGGTAAAGAGGCGGTGCGGCATCCGGAGGGCGTGAAGCCGTCCGATTCTCCCCTCCGAGCGCCCGTCGAGCACGACGCGGACCTCACGGCCTTACCGGAGGTCCGGCTCGAAACGCTTCGCCGGCGCTCGACTCTCACGCCGCGCCTCGGGCCGGCCCTGCTTCTCGCCGCAACCGTCCTCCCCGCCTGCGCGAGCACGGCCAGGGTGGGCCAGTTCCATGCGTTCGCCGAGGCCGGCGTCGCCTACGTGGATGCCGCGGACGCCTTCCTGGACGAGGCCGGTGATGCGGCGGTCGATGCCGATTCCCGGCTCCTCATGGTCGCTCGGGAGCGGCTGCCGGACTCCGCAAACCGCACCCGCAGCCTCCTCGATTCCAACAGCCTGCTCCGAGAGCGCCTGAACCTGCTCTCGGACCTCCGCCGCCACGGACAGCTTCTCCGAGCCTACTTCCTGGCCCTGGCGGCCCTGGCGGAGAGCGATCGGCCGGCCGAGATCGGCGAGGCGACGCGCGAGATCGTCGATGCGCTAGGTCGTCTGGATGAACGGATCCGCGCGGCACGAGTCGGCGGCGCCAGGGTGGGAGAGTTCGCCGCTGGCGTCACGGAGCTCGCGGTGGCCACCTTCCGCCGCGCCGCGCTCGACAGGGAGCTGGAGGCGCACGCGGATCTGATCGCTCGAGAGCTTGATCTCCAGGAAGCCGCGATGCGAGCCGTTGCAGGGCAGCTCCATGCCGACCTCGCGATCGTCCTGGCCGGCCTCGAGACAACGGAGGTCGTCAGGCCGTTCGCCGGCACCCGGCAGCTTCCCCGCCGCTGGCCAGACAGCCGCCGCGAGATCCTCAGGGCCGGACAGGCGATCGAGTCGGCGGACGCCGCGGCAGACGCCGCGGCAAGGCTGCGCAGGGCGTTCGTGGCGCTCGCGGAAGACCGGCTCGGGACCGCGGACCTGCAGCCGCTGGTGGCAGACGTCGATCGCATCGTGGACCTGATCGAGCGCGTCGCGCGACCGAAGACGGGCTGAGAATGGCGCCGTTCGAGATCCGACGATCCGTGCTTGCGGCGCTGCGCAAGCTGATCGGCCGCCTGATGTCGCCGGAATGGGATCAGGCGCTGGAGGGTGAGACCGAGGGGGCCGTGGCGGCGGCCGCCCTGAGCCTCCTGCGAGCGCAGCGCATCCGGCTGCGGCTGGAGAACGCGGAGCTCGCGACGATCCGCGACGAACTGCGGCGGAACGAACAGGCGCTCGCGGCGGGAAGAGCGGCCCTCGACGAGGCGCTCGAGGACCTGGGAGGCGTCCGCACCGTTCTCGAGGCGGCCACCGGCTTTCTCGGGGCGGTGGGTCGCATCATCGCCCTGCCGGGGTGAGGTTCGCGGGCTGCTCGGCGGACCGGAGCGGGAGGAGCTCCCGCACCTGCGCGAACGCGCGAGGGCGCGAGGTGACGAAGTCCCAGATGTCGTCCGGGCTGGCCTCGCCGGGCTCCACGCCGAAGCCCTGTCCGCCTGCCGCGAAGGCGTGAGCCACGACCCAGGAGCAGATCGGGTAGGCATCGGAGCCGGCCAGTCGGCGGAAGACGTAGGACCCGAGCAGCAGCCAGTCGGCGAGGTGGGCGAGGATCATCGCGTACCCGTACTCCCGCCCCACGTAGCTCTCGGCCCGGCGGACGATCCGCTCGATCGCCTCCGGCTCGAGGCCGATGGGTCGGTAGACCGCGACGGCGGTCCGGCGCCGCAAGGCGTAGCGCTCCCACAGTCGATGGCGGCTCACCAGCCCCAGCGCCTCGACCACGAGGGCCGAGTCGAGCGGCCCTCCCTCCACCACGAGCCCCACGTGATTGACCTTCGTTCGGCTCTCGCCGACATGGCGCGTGCACAATCGGATGAGTCGGCTGACCAGGCTCGTGCCGCGGGTGAGGAAGATGTCTCCAGGCTGCAGGCTGGGTTCGGACACGGGCTCATTCGTTCGCGCGACCACGGGGCGGCGGCGCGCTTCGCCGCCTGCCGCTCTCGGCGAGGTGATGCACCGTGCTGCCCCGACCTTACGGCCGGCGACTCCTGGCGCTTGGAGTTTTGGCGCTCCGAACTCTACCTTCGGGGCGGCGGCGCTCACCGGGCGGGCCGGTCCCCCGGCCGACGGACTGCCGTCACGGAAGCCGAAACGGGAGGACGGAGGTGCACCCCAACCGACTCGTTCGAACGATGGGCGTCGCCCTGATCGGGATGGCGGCGCTCCGTCCCGCCCCCCTCCGAGCCCAGGCCGATACGGTACCTCTGCCCGCGCAGCCGCCCCGCCGCTGCGAGAGCCTGATCGCCTTCTCCTCCGATCGTGACGGGGCCCCCGGGATCTACGTGATCGATCCGGATGGGGGACCGGCCCGGCTCGTCGTATCCGTGCCCGGCGCGCTTCAGATCGAGTGGGCGCCGGACGGCCGGCGGCTCGCCTTTCTCTCCGTCACGGCCGAGGACGAGGAGCTTTTCGGGCCGTTTGGCGCTCTGCGCTTCCATGCCTTCCTCTACACGGTGAACCTGGACGGGACGGATCTGCGCCGGCGCGGCGACTACCCGATGTCGATGGGGTTCTCGTGGTCGCCCGACGGCGAGCGGATCGCGCTGGCCTCGGCCGTCGAGACCGGAGGGCAGACGGCCCTCTACGTCAGCCGCCTGGACGGCAGTGAGTGGCGACGGATCACCGACCTCGACGGTTTGTACATGTTTCCCGAGTGGTCAGCCGACGGTCGGCTGATCGCCTTCGCCTCGCGGAAGGGTGGCGACACGGCGCTGCGCGTGGTGTCCCCCGAGGGGAAGGAGGAGCGGGCGGTCGTGGAGGTCTCCGGCTCAAGAGCCTTCCGAATGTTCAGGCCCGTGTGGTCCCCGGCGGGCCGGATGATCGCCTTCGCCGAAGGCCGGGACGTCTTCGTGGTGAGCGCGGTGGAGGGAACCCCGCAGCGGATCGCCTCCGGACCGGGCGAGCCGTTCGGCTGGTCTCCGAGCCAGCGCAAGCTCCTCCTCGGCGAGGGTGCGGAGGGCAGGGGACGGGTTTACATCGTGGATCTGGACACGCTGCAGCAGGAGGATCTGGCTCGCGACGCGGGCGCCGGGGGAGCGAGCTCGCCGTCGCCGGAGTGGGACCGGGTTGCCTACACGGCGATCCGCGGCGAGCAGGCCGAGGTGTTCGTCGTCGGCATCGACGGCGGCCCTCCGGTGAACCTGACCGACCACCCGGCCAACGACTACTTTCCGGTGTGGTCCCCCTGTCTGGGCCCCTGAGCCGCACACGGCACCCGGACCGGTAGGGAGGTTCGGGGCCTCCGGAAGACCCCGCGGCCTGGCGTTAGGCCAGCGACCCGCGACGGACAACGACGATTCGAACGGGAGAGTGTCGATCATGGAGAGGGTGGCGGATCCCAGACTCAAGAAGAGCCGCGAAGCGATGGGCGCGGGCGGGGCCGACGCGCCGAAGCCCTGGGTCTGGTCCTTCTCCGAGGGCGATCCCGGCGACAAGCAGCTCCTGGGCGGCAAGGGGGCCAACCTGTGCGAGATGACGCAGATCGGCCTCAACGTGCCGCCCGGCTTCGTCGTCACGACCGAGGCGTGCCTGGCATACCTGGAGTCGCCCGACGGGGGACTGCCCGATGGAACCATGGAGCAGGTACGGGCGCAGATGGCGAGGCTGGAGGAGCGCACAGGCCGCCGTTTCGGAGGGACCGAGGACCCCCTGCTCGTCTCCGTGCGGTCGGGGTCCGCCCTCTCGATGCCCGGCATGATGGACACGATTCTCAACCTCGGGCTGAACGAGGAGAGCCTCGATGGGCTCATCGCGCAGACGGGCGATGCCCGGTTCGCCTACGATGCCTACCGCCGCCTCATCCAGCTGTTCGGCAAGGTGGCGCTCGGGATCGATGATGCGAAGTTCGACGAGCAGTTCGAGTCGGTAAAGGAGCTGGCCGGCGCGACGGTCGATGTGGAGCTGACGGCCGAGGACCTGGAGGAGATCGTGCGGCGCTTCCTCCAGGTCGTGCGCAAGCACAGCGGGCGAGCCTTTCCGAGCGACCCGCACGAGCAGCTGGAGATGGCGATCAAGGCCGTATTCGGCTCCTGGATGGGCCGCCGGGCGGTCGACTACCGCCGCGAATTCGGCATCACGCCCGACATGGCCAACGGCACGGCGGCCAACGTCGTGGCCATGGTGTTCGGCAACATGGGGCCGGACTGCTGCACGGGCGTGGCCTTCACCCGGGATCCGGGGACCGGGGCGAACGAGCTGTATGGCGAGTACCTGGTGAACGCCCAGGGCGAGGATGTGGTGGCCGGCATCCGGACGCCGAAGCCGATCGCCGGGCTCGCTTCGGAGATGCCGGACATCCACGCCCAGCTCCAGGAGCTGCGCCGCAAGCTGGAGGAGCACTACCGCGAGGTCCAGGACTTCGAGTTCACCAACGAGCGCAGTGTCCTCTACTGTCTCCAGACGCGCAACGGGAAGATGAACGCCAGCGCGCGCGTCCGGACCTCGGTCGAGATGTTGGAGGAGGGTCTGATCGGGAAGGAGGAGGCACTGCTTCGGGTAGGTCCGGAAGATCTCGAGCAGATGCTCTACCCGCGCATCGATCCGTCCTTTGAGGGTGACCCCCTGGCCACGGGCCTCGCCGCGTCGCCCGGCGCCGCGTTCGGCCAGGCAGTGTTCGACGCCGACAAGGCGGAGTTCCTGGGGCGGCAGGGGATTCGGGTGATCCTGGTCCGGGAGGAGACGAAGCCGGAGGACATCCACGGCTTCTTCGCCGCCCAAGGCATCCTGACGAGCCGCGGCGGTGGGACCTCCCATGCCGCCGTCGTGGCACGCGGGATGGGCAAACCCTGCGTCGCCGGCGCCGACGGCTTGCTGGTCGATGAGGAGCGCGGACAGGCGATCGCCGGCGAGGTCGTAGTGAAGCAGGGTGACGTCATCACGATCGACGGGTCGACCGGCCGCGTCTTCCTGGGCGAGGTGCCGACCGTGGAGGCCGAGTTTTCCGAGGAGCTGGAGACGTTGCTGTCGTGGGCGGACGAGGCGGCCCGGCTCCAGGTCATGGCCAACGCGGACACGCCGGAGGATGCGGAACGGGCGATCCGCTACGGAGCCATGGGCATCGGCCTCTGCCGCACGGAGCGCATGTTCAACGCCCCCGAACGGCTCCCCATCGTCCTCGACATGATCATCGCGGAGGATGACGAGCAGCGGGCCGCCGCGCTGGAGCGCCTCCTGCCGATGCAGCGGGCCGACTTCCGGGGGATCTTCCAGGCGATGTCGCCCCGCCCGGTGACCATCCGTCTCCTGGACCCGCCGATCCACGAGTTCCTGCCGGCGCAGACCCGCCTGGAGGAGGAGATCCGTCATCTTCTCCAGCTGCGGGACGCGCTGCGCGGCATGGACGTCATGACCAGCACCCTGCGCGCCCTGGACGAAACCCCCGCCGGGGCGGCCCTTCCGCCGGCCCAGTTCGGAGGCGAACTGGCGGACGCCCGGCGCGTGGACCGGGTCATCGCGCGGAAGGAGGCGCTGCTCGTCCGCTCCCAGGCGCTGAGGGAGACGAACCCGATGCTCGGGCACCGCGGCGTGCGGCTCGGCCTGACCTACCCGGAGATCTACCGGATGCAGGTGCGGGCCATTCTGGAGGCGGCGGCCGAGTGCCTGCAGGACGGGATCGAGGTGCATCCGCAGATCATGGTTCCGCAGGTGTGCACGTCGCAGGAGCTGATGCGGGTGCGGGAGTACGTCGCCGAGGCGGAGGAGGCGGTCCGCGACAAGTACGAGCTGGAGGTGGACTTCTCGTTCGGCACGATGATCGAGGTCGTGCGGGCGTGCCTGCGCGCCGAGAGCCTGGCCGAAGCGGCGGATTTCTTCTCCTTCGGCACCAACGACCTCACGCAGGCCACCTTCTCGTTCAGCCGCGAGGATGCGGAGACGAAGTTCCTCCCGCTCTACAACGAGCGGGGGATCCTGCAGGACAACCCGTTCGAGGTGCTCGATCGGATGGGCCTGGGGCGGCTGATGGCCCTCACGGTGGAATGGGGACGATCGAGGAAGCCCGACCTGGAGGTCGGGATTTGCGGGGAGCACGGTGGCCATCCGGACTCCGTACGCTTCTGCCACCGGATCGGACTGGACTACGTGTCCTGCTCTCCCCCGAGGATTCCGGTGGCGCGGCTGGCCGCGGCCCACGCCAGCGTCGAGGTGGCTTCCGCGCGGTAGCGGCCGCCCGGGCGCCAGGGCGGCCGATCGTCGGCGCCGCGGCAGCCCGTACCGCGGCACCGGCCACGAGCGTTCTACTCGGTGACCCGGTAGACCTGGTCGTGGGCCCGCACCCGCTCCTCCACCTGAATCGCGATCTCCGATCCGGCTTCGGCGCTCTCGACTGGACCGTGCTCCACCTGCAGGGACGTCGCGGTCTGGGAGAAATCGGTCGTGTGGCCCCGAAAGTGAAGCGTCTCCCCCACGCTGAGTTCGGCGATCAGCTTGACGACCCCGACGTGGGGCTTGTCGAAGTAATGGGTGACGGTGCCGATCAGCTGTTCCTGCATGGGCATACCCTCCTCACGCGGACGATCTCCATGGACAGGGAGGGAAGAATGTTAACACGTGCGTGATGTTCGCGCAGAGGCCCGAGGCCGACTAGAATCGGTGCTCCGGTGTCGAGGAGTCGGCGCGGGAGAGCCTCACCCCTGTTCGGAGCGAGCCTTTGGAACCGAGCGTCCCCGGGATCTTCGAGGAGACACGGCCGCGAGCCCTCGAGCTCTATCGAGAGCATGTCGGCCCGATGTGGGCCAAGATGCTGCGCACGATCGGCTTCGATCGGCAGTGGGTTCGCGGCGAAGGCCCTTACCTGTGGGATGCGGACGGCCTCAAGTACCTGGATTTCATGAGTGGCTGGGGTGTGTTCAACTTCGGCCGCGGCCACCCCGTTATCCGCCAGGCACTCGTCGACACGCTGGAGGCCGGTCTTCCCAATTGGGCTGCCTTCGACACGCCGCCCCTCGCCGCGGCCCTGGCTGAGGAGCTCACGCGGCTGCTGCCGGAAGGACTCGAGCGAGTCTATTTCTGCAACAGCGGTGCCGAGGCCACGGAGGCGGCGATCAAGTTCGCGCGCGCCGCCACCGGCAAGCAGGGGATGATCCATCTCGGGCGCGCCTTTCACGGCTTGACGACCGGAGCGCTGGCCGTGAACGGGGACCTGGCGTTCCGCGACGGCTTCGAGCCGCTGCTTTCCCCTGCCGTGCGCGTCGAGCTGAACGATTACGACGGCCTGGAGCGCGCCTTTTCCGCCGGCGACATCGCCCTGTTCATCTTCGAGCCGATCCAGGGGAAGGGTGTCTACATCCCGGAGGACGCCTTCCTCCGCAGGGCCGCCGAGCTTTGCCGCGAGCACGGCGCGCTCCTCGTGTGCGATGAAGTGCAGACCGGCCTCGGACGGACGGGCAGGACGTTCGCCTTCGAGTGGGTCGAGGGTCTCGAGCCGGACATCGTCCTGATCGCCAAGGCCCTGTCGGGCGGTTACGTGCCCGTCGGGGCCATGGTGACGCGGCGCGCGATCCACGATCGGATGTACACCTCCATGGACCAGGGCATGAGGCACACCTGCACGTTCGGCATGGGCGACCTCGCGATGGCGGCCGGCCTGGCATCGCTGCGGGTGCTCGAGGAGGAGCATCTTGCCGCCAACGCGGGCCGGATCGGCGGGATCATCCGCGAGGGGCTCGAGCGGATGATGCCGCGCTTCGAGTTCATCACCGAGGTCAGGCAGCGCGGCCTGATGATCGGCATCGAGTTCGGCGAGCCCCGCTCGATCGCTCTCCGGGGCGCCTGGGCGACGACGCACCGCATCAGTCCCGATCTGTTCCCGCAGGCCGTGGTCATCCCTCTCCTGGACGACCACAGGATCCTCACGCAGGTCGCCGGACACCACATGGATGTCGTCAAGCTGCTGCCTCCGCTGAACATCACGGAGGCCGATGCGGAGTGGTTCCTGGCCGGGTTCGAGCGGACGATGGAGGCGCTCCACAGCTTCCCGGGCCCGGTGTGGGAGCTGATGAAGAAGCTGGGCAAGCACGCGGTGGCGGCCCGGCGATAGGGGCCGGGCCGCGCCGCAGGTCGGCTACTCCTCTCCCTACTCCTCTGCCGCGCCCTGTCGCTCCCTCAGAAGCTCCACCGAGCGCTTGGGGTTGATCAGCCGCCTCCGCCCATCCTCGCTGGTCTCGGCCGCCTCCTCGATGAGGGCGATGACCTCGGGTGGCGTGAGAGACGGGTCGAGGGCGATCAGCTTGGCTGCCAGGTTGACCACGTTGGGCGCCGCCATCGACGTTCCGGAGAACGGGAGACGCTCCCCGCCGGGGATGTAGCTCTCCACCTCGAAGCCGTTGGAGTGTACATCGACGCTCGGCCCGTAACTGGTGAAGCCCGTCTCCTCGCCGGCCTGGTCCACGGCGGCCGCCGTGATGACGTTCGGAAGGTCGATCGACGACGGGATGAACTCATCGAACGTGGCGTCCGTATCCGAGTTCCCAGCGGCCGGAACGAACAGGATCTCCGGGGCGCTGCTGAACGCGGTCTGCATCCCGTCGAGGAGGATGTCGAACACCTCGCGGGCCATCGCCTGTCGCTCCTCGGCGTCCGCCCCGATGCCGTTGACCTCGAACATCCCCTCGAGCTCGGGCGGGCTGAGACCCCAACTCATGTTGACGACGCGCACCCCCTGGAGGCGCATGTAGTCGACGATGTCGGCCATGTTGGCCACCCACCGCTTCGCATCCTCCTTGAAGAGCGGCGCCGGAATCATCTGGTAGGGGAAGGCCTGCCGAATGACGAGCACGCGCGCTGCCGGGTTCCGTTCGACCGCTATGCCGGCCACGTGCGTGCCGTGGGAGAAGATGGCAAAGAGGCCGAGCTCCTCGATGAACGGCTTCACCTGATCGGGCTCCATGGTGGCCATCTGCTGCCGGAGCGCCTCCGCTTCGGGGCTGTCGATCCCTGCCTGGAGGTCGTTTAGACCCTTGATCTGCTGGGTCATCTCCGGGAGCCGCGCCCGGGCCGTCTCGGCCAGCGGATAGAGGGCGCCCGTCGTCCGGGCGCCGTCCCACTCGAAGGCGAGCCCGTAGACATCGTCGATGAAGCCGTTGCCGTCGTTGTCCTGGCCGTCCGCCTCCTCGGCCTCGTTCCGGAACATCCGCGAACCGTATACGTCGGGATCCACGCCGGTGTCCCATATGGCCACCAACACCGGCTCCAGCTCCGCATCCGCCGAGAGATCCACGGAGCGTGCCGCCCAGATGTCGGCCTTCTCCGTCCGGTTGTCGGCGATGTAGGTCTGGAGCACGCCCACGATCTGCTCCTTGTAGGGCAGCACGACGTCGACGACCGTCCGCATGTTGAGCAGCCCCTGGGCAAGCTCGCCGCTCACGCTGCCCGTCTTCTCCACCGCCGGGTCCATCTGGTTCTGGATGACCCCGAGCAAAAGGTTCTCGGAGATGATCTCCATCGAACCCTTCATCTGCTCCACGTCGTCCTGCACCACGTCCCAGGGCAGCTCGTTGACCGACGCGGCGAAGTGGCTCCGGAAGGCGGCCCTCCTGCCCGGCGTGTCCTCCGCGCTGGCGGCCCCGGAAGCGGAAACCAGGGCACGCACGACGAGGCCCGACATCAGCTTGGCCGCGGGCTTCTCCTGGAGTTCGCGAATCTTGTCGCTGTAGACGAGCGCCTGGTCCATGTTGCCCTCGAGGAGGGCCACGTTCTCCAGCGTGCCGTACAGCTCCCTCCGGGTCGCCTTGTCCTCGATCTCGTAAGTCGAGAGCACCGTTCGAGTGTCTTCCGCGACGCGCTCCGCGAACAGCATGAACGCGGCGCGGGAGGCGAAGAGCTCGCTCGGAATCAAGTCGATCTCGTAGGTGTGTCGGGGAAGGTCGTCCCGCGAGCGGACGACCTGCTTCGCTTCCTGCTCCTGGGCGGCCGCTCCCGGGGCGAGCCCGAGCGCTGCGGCGGCCAGCAGCAGGATGGCGTGTGGCGTATCGGGTCTGATCACTTTATGGCTCCTTTGAATGCGATGACGTGCTCTCGGATCGCTAACGCCCTCCTACGCCGGAGTCTCCGCCTCCGACGGCCCTTCAACCGCATCGTCGGGCGGCCGCTCCACGCGACGCTTGCGCCAGACCCCAAACAGGGCGGTCAGCAGGCCGAGCAGGATCTCGTCCGCGAACGGCATGAGGTCGGGCGCGATGAGATCGGCGATGAAGAGGACCGCCGTGGCAACGAACAGATAGGGAAAGCGGAGTCGCGAGGCGTAGCGCACGACCAGGGCGCCCGCGCCGATCCTCTTCCCGCTCATCAGAGAAGGCCGTCCGGGCTGATCAGCCCATCTCGCCGGCCGTCTCCATCGTCGGAGGCGCATTCGCGTTCCAGATGTCCCGCACGATCTGCCAGCTTCCGTCCGGCTGGTGCTTCCAGATGGCGACGTACTTGCCTTCCTCGCTGATCGTGGCGCCCGACTCGTTCAGGGTCCCGGTAAACGCGTACCGGCCCCACTCGATGGCCGTGTCACCCATCATGTAGTGGCCTTCGGTCTGGCTGACGAGGTTGGCCGTGAGGGAGGCGAAGTCCTCCGCCGCGTCGTCCACGATCGCTTGCCGGCCGACGAGCGGCTCCGCGTTGGGGGGCATCGAGATCGCGTCCTCCGCGTACATCATGCCCAGGGCCTCTGCGTCCCCGGCGTTCACGGCCGCGGCGTAGGCCTCGTTCATCGCCGAGAAGTCGGGCGCTTCGTATGTGGGCTGGGCTTCCGTCTCCGGCTCCTGCGGCTGACAACCGAGGAGCAGCAGGCCGGCGATCAGCGCGGTTGGCGTGCTCAGACGGGTCTTCATCGAATCCTCCTAGGTGGCGCTCCTGCGACTCAAGGGACGTTCGTCACTCGGGTAAGATGAACCGGGTTCCTCCTCCCAGTCCAGTTCAGATCGCCTTCTCCTTCCACCGGCCCCGCCGGAACAGGAAGACGCCGACAACCGCGGAGAGCGAGTAGGCGACGGCGATCGCCCAGTACACGCCCTCCGGGCCCAGGCCCAGGGACCGCGACAGAGTCCAGGCAAAGGGGAGCTGGAAGAGCCAGAAGATCACGAAGTTGAGCTTGGTCGGCGTGGCGGTGTCCCCGGCACCGTTGAAGGCCTGCAGCATCACCATGCCCCAGGCGTAGAACATGTAGCCGTAGCTGATGATCCGCAGGGCGCTCGTGCCGGCCGCGAGCGAGTCCGCGTCGACAAGGAAAGGCGCGATGATCTCGGGAGCGAAGGCAACGAAGACCACCGTGATGATGGCCATGAAGAGCATGTTCCAGGTGCCGGTCACGTAGACCGCCCGCTCGGCCCTTTCCGGCTTTCGCGCCCCGAGGTTCTGGCCGACCAGGGTGGCCGCCGCGTTACTGAGCCCCCAAGCGGGAAGGATGACGAAGATCACGACCCGTATCGCCACCACGTAGCCTGCCAGAACGGCGCTGCCGAAACCGGCCAGCATGCGGATCAACCCCACGTAGCTCGCCTGGGAGACGAGGAGCTGGCCCACCCCGCCCGCCGAGATGCGGAGGAGGCGGCGAATCGTCACGATATCGAGGCGCAGATCGGCCCGTCGCACCCTGAGACGGCGTCCGCCCGACAGTCCCCAGAGCTGGTAGGCCACGGCCGTGCCGCGCCCGATGGTCGTCGCCACGGCCGCGCCGGTGAGGCCGAGCTCCGGGAACGGACCGGGACCGAAGATCAGTAGGGGGTCGAGGACGATGTTGATGGCGTTGGCGAGCCACACCGAGCGCATCGCCATCGCGGCGTCCCCGGCTCCCCGATAGATCGCGTTGTTGAGAAACAGGAGGACGATGACGGCCATCGTCCCGTACATGACCCGCGTGTACGTGGTGCCCAGTGCGATAGTCTCGGGCTCAGCGCCCATCAGCCGCAGCAGCTCCGGAGCCCAGATGATCCCCGCGATGCCCAGGATGAGCGATGTCGCAATCCCGACCGCGATCGCCTGCACCGCCGCCCTGGCGGCCGCGCGCTCGTTCTTCTCGCCGATGCGGCGCGCGACCATGGCCGTCGTAGACATGCTGAGCCCGATCGCGATCGCGTAGATGATCTCGAGGACGGATTCGGTCAACCCGACGGCGGCGAGCGCAGCCGAGCCCAGGCGGGCCACGAAGAAGGCATCCACGACCGCGAACGCCGATTCGCCGGCCATCTCGAGCACCATGGGAAGGGCGAGCAGCCCCACGGCGCGGCTCAAGCTGCCTTCCGTAAAGTCCCGCTCGCTGCCGACCAGCGCCTCCCGGACTACGGAACCGAGGCCGCTGGGACGGTCGCGCGGCTGACTGGAGGTTTCGTCGGGCACGGATTCTCACGAGGCGTGGGTGACTGATGGCTCCGGTCCCTCAGCCGGGCCGCCTTTCGAAGCGCCTAGACTAGCTTGCCAGCGAGCCATCAGGCGACTCGGGCCAGCAGGCGATCCGGCCCAGCAGGCGATCCGGGCCAGCCAGACTGGCAGACGGTCCTGAACTTGCGCCCCATCCAGGGGGCCAAGCGCGCTCGCGCTGCGGTCCCCGGTGAACGCGGCAGTGGGCAGCCGAGGCTATCCGTTCCGACCGGTTGTATCAACGCACTTAAACACATGTGCTTAAGATGGTTGTAGGGTCGGGAGCCGTAGGAAGCCGTTCCAGCAGGCCTGCCAGAGGCCAGGCCTCATGGAGATGGCCCGCTGATACTTTTTACCCAAGCGTGCGCTCGAGGCAGTGATGAGCGGAAACAAAGCCCCCCAGCAGGATCCGATGGAGAGGCTCATGGAGCTGCAGTCGCGGCTACGCGAGCTCACCGAGGAGAAGAAGGAGAAGTGGCGTCGGCTCGGGCAGCCGCTTCCCGACGACACCCCCCAGGCGGTGACGAAGTCCTCCCAGGCCGGGCCGCCGCCGGTGGTCGCGCGACCGCCAACGGAGACCCCTCGGGCTGAGCCGCAGTCTTCGCCGGCGGTCGCTTCGTCGCCGACACGCTCGGCCGAGTCTGTCAGCGAGCCTCCGACCGCCCTTCCGGAGGCCGAAGCCTCCGCGTCGAACGCCCGGGCGGACACGCCTCCTGAAGTGGCCGTCTCGATGGATCGTCAGCCGGAGGCGCTCGACCCGCCCACGCTTAGCGGGAACGGGGATGTGGCGGCGGAGCGCTTCACGAGACGCCGTGGCTCGAAGGCAACCGCAAGGGCGTGGTGGGGGTGGGCGGAGCGTTCAGCGGACGCCACGCTGCTGGCGATGCGCGCGGCCGCCGGTCGCTTGCGCGACCTGAATGGCGGACTCGGGGTGCGCAGGGAGGGGAAGGCGCGGCGCGGCGATCCGATCACGCCGGAGGAACTGATCGACGACCGGACCCTGGCGGCTCGGCTGATTGGTGCCGCGGTCTACGTTCTCGGCCTCGCAGCCGTCGCGGCCGTTGCGCTGGTGCAGTTGGGCAAGCTGGACGTACCGTGGCTCGACGACGGCACGCTGCCGGCGGCCGTCTCGACGGACGGGGCAGGGTCGGAGGGTCGGCTCGCCGAGTCGCCTGTCGAGGCGCGGGAAGGATCAGGCGCCAGTTCGGCCGGGACGCCAGTCGGTTCCGCCGTTGGCCAGGCAGGCGGGCCGGGCAGCACACGGACGAACGCGGGCGCGGCAGATCCGGGTGCCACGGAATCGGAGGCCCCCGAGCAAGACGCGCCTCAGCCTGGCGGCTCGCCGGCGGACTCCGCGGTGGGAGACGGTCCCCTGGGAGCGAGCGCGGCGGACTCGCGCGAGATCCTCGAGTTCACCCGACTTCAGGGCGAACTCGGCTTTCTGATCGGAGAGTACGAGATCGTGAGCGGCGAGTTCGAGCGAGGCGTGGCCGATTGCGCCCGACTGACGGAGCACTACGTCAGCGTGGACAACGCCCACCTGCAGATCTCGCGCGTCGTGGCCCGGTGGCGTGAGGTTCCCTTCCGCCAGGTGAGGTCCTACGAGGCGCTCTCGGCAAGCCTCGACAGCGTCTTCCAGCACTACGCGACGAGCGGTTGCGGTCTTGCGGCCGATGAATCCTCGGCCGGCGAATCCTCGGAAGTCCCCTAGAACCGGGCGGGCAGGACTCCTACCGCTAGGCGGTCCGCTTTCGGCCGATCGTGATGTGCGAAAGCGGCTCGCCTGACGGTGCCATCCACCGGCCGTCTCCGCATGGCTCCGTCGGCAGCTCCAACCTCTCCGCCATCCGGAAGGGCGTCTAAAGGAACCGAAATTGCTCGAGCCTCCACGCGCACGACGACGGGGTGGCAACGGCAGGGACGTCGCGTGACGAGAAGGGCCCAGCCGACGTCCATGGAGACAACCCGGCTGGAGCGTGTGCTACGTCCGGATCGAACGCGACGCGTCTCGTGTAGACGCAGCCACGACCCGGCACCGGAAGAGACTCCGGCGGACCGGAAGCCGTCGCACGGGCGGTGATCGACGTGACAGAGACGAAGTGACAGAGACAGGGACTTCCGAATGAAGCAGGACGGCCGACGCGCGATCCCGATCGCTCTCCTCGCCGCGCTGGCGACTTTCTGGCTGTCGCCAGCTTTCCACAACGATGCGGCGGCTCAGGCGCCGGCTGATTCGGCTCCGCCCACGGCCGATCCGCCTTCCATGTCGCAGGGCGTGGAGCCGTCCTACACGAACCCGGTATTTCTCCCTGTCGACCTTCCGCCCCCGGACGATTTCCGAACGGCGGCCGGCGCTCCCGGGGCGTCCTACTGGCAGCAGCGAGTCGACTACGAGATCAGGGTGTCGCTGGATCCCGAGGCCCATCGAATCACCGGAAAGCAAAAGGTGACGTACACCAACAACAGCCCGGATTCGCTGACCTCGATCTGGTTCCAGCTCGATCAGAACCTCTTCAAGCCGGACAGCCAAGGGGCTCAGCGGGCCGCCGAAATGCAGGAGAAGGCCGGTGACATGCGCTTTCAGGGGATGTTCGAGGGAGGAGGGTACGAGATCGAGCGGGTGGCCGTCATCCGTGATGAGGTGCCGCTCGAGGTGCCGTACGAGATCGACGACACGATGATGGAGGTACGGCTGGATCGCCCGGTCCTGCCCGTCGGGGGAGAGCTGGAGATCGAGGTCGACTTCTCCTTCACGGTCCCGGAGTCGGGGGCGGACCGAATGGGCCGGCTGAAGGTGAAGAAGGGTACGGTGTACGAGCTGGCGCAGTGGTATCCGCGCGTGTTCGTGTACGACGACGTGAGTGGCTGGAACGCGAGCCCGTACCTGGGCCAGGGCGAGTTCTACCTGGAGTATGGCGACTTCGACGTGGAGATCACGGTTCCGCGCGATTTCATCGTGGCCGCCACGGGCGAGCTCCAGAATCCGGGCGAGGTGCTGACGACCGAGCAGCAGCAGCGGCTGGAGCTGGCGAGACGGAGCTCGACGACGGTGCCGATCGTGGAGAAGGATCACGTCGGAAGGGAGGAATACCGGCCCATCGGTACGGGACCACTCACCTGGCGCTTCCAGGCCCGGAACGTCCGCGACTTCGCCTGGGCAGCCTCCAAGGCATTCATCTGGGATGCTGGAGGTTGGGACGGCGTTCTCGCCATGTCCTTCTATCCGGAGGACGGGCTGGGCGGTGGAGCGGGGCGGGGACCCCAGCCGCCCGGCTGGGAGCAGTCGACGGAGATCATCCTCCATGCCCTCGAGCACTACTCGACGACCTTGTACCGGTACCCCTATCCCGTGGCGATCAACGTGGCCGGGACGGCGCTGGGCATGGAGTATCCGATGATCGTCTTCTGCTCCGTGGAGGCACGCGGCCTCGGTCTTTTCCTGGTGACGGACCACGAGATCGCCCATACCTGGTTCCCGATGATCGTCGGCTCTGATGAGCGGCGATACGCGTGGATGGACGAGGGGTTCAACACCTTCATCAACCACTACTCGCTTACCGACTACGGGGGGGAGGACGCCTGGCCCGCCGATCCCGTTCTGCCGCTGAACTCGGCGCGGCTCACGCGGTCGGAAGATCTGGCCGAGCCGATCATGTCTCGGCCGGACTCGCTGACGGAGGACCAGCTGGGCTTCCTCGGCTACACGAAGCCGGGAATGGTCCTCTACCTGCTGCGGGAGTACGTGCTGGGCGCGGAAGCCTTCGATGCGGGCTTCAGGGAGTACGTTGAGCGTTGGGCCTACAAGCACCCGCAGCCCGCCGACTTCTTCCGCACGATGGAGGACGTGACGGGTCAGGATCTGGACTGGTACTGGAAGTCGTGGTTGTATGGAAGCGGCTACCTGGACCAGGCGGTGACTGGCGTGGAACGGGACGGCCAGCGAACGATCGTGACGATCGCGAACCGTGGCGAGGTCGTGATGCCGATGGAAGTCCGCTTCGTCTTCCGGGACGGATCGGACGAGTGTCGCCGGCTTCCCGTGGACATCTGGCGGTACTCCGACACGTGGCAAGCCGAATTCGAGGGGAAGAGCGTTCGAACGGTTCATGTCGATCCGCGCGGCATGCTGCCGGACGTGAACCGGAGCAACAACGTGTTCGGCCGGGGCGTTGTCACCCGCGTCGAGGAGTGCGGCGAGAGCTGAGGCTGGGCCCACCGGAACAGAAAGCGTGGCAATCGATGCCCGAGGAGCGCCTCGCGCGCGGCTTGCCGCGTTCAAAATTTAAAAAAATACGCATCGGCCCGCCGTAGGGGTTGCAAGCTTAAAAAGATCTGTTTATCCTTGGTTCGTGCTCGAGGAGGAAGCGCCGGCGATCCGGATCGCCGCAACCTCTGACGCAAGCACCGGTCGCCCGACAGGCGATCAAGTCGAGGGGCTTCGGCCCGGAGACGAGACGTCGAACCGCGGGTCGGGCATAGCTGGTACCGGACCGGTGTGGTCTCGGATCGAGAAGCGCAATCGAGCGAGACTAAACAGTCAGGGAGACAGAGGGGTTTGTCCGAAAGGGTAAATCAATCCTCCTCTCAGCCCCCGACACTCTTCGGAGTGGGCGGGGGCTGAGTACATCTGGGTCCTGCCCTCCGGCCAGCCATCGCCTCCATCCGCTTCGCTCGTCTCCTCCATCCGCTTCTTCCCTCGCCGTTCATCCCATCGGTCGGTGTGGCCCTTGGCTTGCCCTTTACATGCTTTTTTCAAAAAATCGCGTTCTCACGAGGTGGAAAAATGGTGGATAAAAATGAGGGATTTCGCTCATCTGCGCGAGAAGTCTCGCAGAGTGTGAGCTCACCGGCTTTTCCACACGGGTGTGGATTGCTGCCGACCTCTTTCCTGGAACGTGGCTGTCCACCCAGGGTCACACAGCTTGACGGCGCGGTCATCCCCGACTACCCTGCCGTTGTCCCGCCTGTACGCCCAACCGTTTGTCTTTTGTCGGCCGCAGTTACCAGCTGAACGACGCTGTACGTCGCGGTAGTATCACGCGATCGCGTGAGACAGATGACGGATCGGCGGGGTCCACAGGAGGGGGGCATCGGGCAGTCGTCCGCCGGGGAGGTCTCGAACGGCGGCACGGCCACCGGTCTGCCTCGCGTAGCCAAGCCGATATCCGCCGCGACGCTGTGGACGCCTCGCTCCTGGGGCGAGACCGAGGCTCCTTCCACCCACGAGGCTCCTTCCACCCACGAGACCGACATCTTCATCTGGCAGGGGGCCCTCCGGGACATCGCGTCCCACCTCTCGACCCCGGGGAACCGTGATGGCTACGGGATGCTGGTAGGGCGGCTCTGCCACTGTCCGGATTCCGACACCGCGTACCTGGCGGTCGAGGAGTCCTATCCCTCGCCGCACCCGATGCCGCAGAGCGAGGATCCGGCCGATCTGTCCCGGTTCCGGGAGTTTTGGCTGGAGATCAGCGTAAAGGCCGGCGCCGCCCAGCGGGCCCTCCTCGGCTGGTATCACGCTCATCCCAGGCTGGGCGTCTCTTTCAGCAAGAGCGATGAGCGGATTCACAATGCGCACTTCCCCAATCACTGGCAGTGTGCCCTCGTGCTGACGTCGCGGCAGGGCGCAACGGAAGGCGGCCTGTTCCAGCGAGATCCGCGCGACGGGGTGTTTCGGAGCACCCTCCTGCCGTTCTGGGAGGTGGCTCCCGCGCGCGTGGCAGGCGGTCGATTCCGGACGTGGGTGAGCTGGTCGAACTACCAGACGGACCGTTCCGTCGTGCCCGCCGGGGTACGGCGGCCCGAGGCGGCTTTCGAGCTCATCTCCATCGAGCCGCCTCAGGCAGGCACCGGCTTTATCGAGTACGGCCCAGGCGCGGAGAACGCCGACGACCACTTGGGGCGGGCAACGGGGACAGCTAATGGCGCGGAGAACAGGGGGGCGCCCGCCCCGCAGTTCATTCTGCCGAGCGCCCTCGAGGGGGGTCGCCGGCGAAGGCGCCGACGTCGGCTCCGCCGGCTCCTCATGACCAGCGCGGTCGTCGCCGTGTCCGCGGCCGGCATCGGCGCCGCGCACGCAACCGGGCAGATGGACCTGGGCGGCCTGGCCGGTGGCGTGGGAACGAGGACAGCCGCAGTGGTCAGGGAGCTGGGTGCGAGAGTCTTGCCGGGAAGGAACAGTACCGCGGACGGGCAAGCCGGGGTGGTCCCGATGGCGCGCGGGCAAAGCCCCGGAGCTCCGTCCGCGGATGACGACATGGAGCTCGGCAGCCCAGCGGCGGGCGAGCCGGTCGATCTGGTCAGGGAGCTCGAGCGCTTCGAGCAGATTCTGTCGGCTGCCGCGGCCCGCGGTGCACGGCCGGACTGCGAGTCGCTCGGCGCGTCCTATCGCCGCATCCAGGATGCCGTGCGTGCCGGGCTCCTGGGCGGGGCCGTGGATCGGCTACGCCTCGCGCTCGATGACGTGGACCAGAGCTTCGCGGAGAGCGGCTGCCCCGCCTCCGATTGATCCGGCGAGGATTTCGCGGCCCTGCCTCGCTTCTGAGCGCCTTGCCCGAGCGGCCTCCCCGACGGCCCAGTCTCCTCTCCACATCCCCCCCGCGGGGCCTTGATGTGCTGCGCCGCATGGCATCGATCGACGCCCTGTCCAACGCGTAGACGGCTGCGGAGAGGGGAGCCGCCCTCGAGGCCGGCATCGGAAAGCGGGTCGTATGGCGTCAGGGAGCCATTCGCTATCCATTAGATGCATGAGTATTCCCGGTGGAGCGTCTCGTGGAGTTGCGGCGGTTCTCCTGGCGGCGGCAGCCCTGGTCGGCTGCTCCAGCGGCGGAGCCCCGCCGGACACGCAGCCCGGCGAGTCCCAGACCGGGGAGGCGCCGTCGGATGAGCAGGGCCGCTACTTCGTGTTCACAGGGGAGTACGACCAGGTCCTGCTGGCCACGCGGTCGGCCGTCCTGCAGGAGGGATACAGGATCCGCGGCGACTACGATATCGGCGAGGGGGGCAGCCACGTGATCATCGCGGACAAGTTCCCGACTCCGTTCGATGCCGGAACGCTCATCCGCGTCGAGGTGGAGAGGCCGGAGCAGTCGAGCCGCACGGGGCCGCGCACCGTCGTCCGGGTCTTCACCACCCAGCGGATCATGTCCAATCTGGAGGTTCGCGGCGACGCCTCCGAGGGGATCTTCCGCCGGATCCACGCCCTGTTACGGCAGAGCTGACCCGCGTCGCTCCTCGGATCCTCCGGCGCGGCAGTCGATCCGATCCCGACCGCGCGGCTCCTCGCCTCCCTCGACCCCTACTGGGGCAGGACGATCCGGAACGGGACCTCGATCGTCTCGTCGAGCGGCGAGCCACCCTGGAAAAAGCCCAGCACCAGCTCGACGAGCCGCGGCGAGCTCAGGAGAAGGTCGTCGCTGTGTCCTGCACCCAGCAGGGTGACGTGACCGGCGTTCGGGAACCCACCTCGCACCTCCTCCGCGTTCCGCGGCGGCGTGCGGCCGTCCAGCGTGCCGCTGACGAACTGGACCGGCACCTCCGAGCGGACGGGCGCCCAGAGTGCCTCGTCGGGCATCCTGTGGGGCCAGGCTTCACACACGTAGGGGAGCGGGAAGTCCACCGCGTCCCCCAGCAGCGCCTCTTCCGCCTCACGCCGGATCCGGTCCAGGCGGCCGGGCGGCGTGCCCGAGGCGCAGTCCATCGCGAAGGTCATGGCCAACATGCTGCGGGATCGGCTGGCTGCGACGAAGGGTGCAATGGTCGAGTACTCGCCGGCCTCCAACCGGTCGAAGATGGCCGGGAGCTGGGCCAGGATCTCGCTGCTGCCGATGGAGCCGGCCGTAAGCCACTGCACGTCGAATCTCCCGATCGTGAGCGGAACGGCCTGGCCGGTGGAGGGATCCCGGCCATTTACCGTCACGGCAGCGCGGTCGAGGCTGTCCAGCACGGTGCGCACGGAGCCCAGGAAGTCCGGGAATCGGGCGCTCGCGGCCGAGTCGGCCCGGACCAGGCTGTCCAGTCGTACAAGCACCGACTGCACATCGCTCGGTAGCTTGAGCGTCTGGTCCGGTCCCTCGACGCCCGCCAGAACGGCGCGCTCCACGCTGCCCGGATGTCTCCGGATGAAGGAGAGCGCCAGATGGGTCCCGTAGCTGATGCCCAGCAGGCTCACCCTGTCCACGCCCAGAGCGCGCCGCAGGTCCTCGAGGTCATCGGCGCTCTCGACCGTGTTGTATGCAGCCAGGTCGACCCCGAGGCCCCGCCACGAGTCGGCGCAGCTCTGGGACCAATCCAGCATGCTCTGCAGGAAGGCCTCCCGGGTGAGGGCTTGCTCGAGCGGGTAGACCCAGGGCTGCTGACAGGATAGGAACGGGATGGAGCCGTGAGTGCCTCGCTGCGCGAGGGCGATGACGTCGCCTGCTTCCCGCAGGGCCATGAAGAGGGCAAACCGGGATCCGCGGGCCGCATCCCAGCCGGAGCCTCCCGGTCCGCCTGCCAGGTAAACGATCGGCGGTCCGGGACTCGGCGAGGTGCTGGCAAACCGGACCACGCCGAGCCGAATCATACGTCCCTGCGGCTCGCTGCGCTTCTCGGGCACCCAGAGGAAACCGTACTGGGCCGGCACGGTGTCGCCCGCCAGGGAGACGAAGAGGCTGTCGAGCGTCTCGTAGGTGCCGGGGCCCGGCTGGGCCGCGGCGGGGGACGCGGCGAAGTGAGGCAGCAATGCCGCCACTATCACGGACAGGCGGGCGGGCTTCGGAGTCCTCATCGCAGGTGTCGCTCGAGCTGAAGTAGACTGTCCAGGCTGTGTCCCGGG
This sequence comes from Gemmatimonadota bacterium, assembly GCA_020351855.1. Taxonomy (GTDB): domain Bacteria; phylum Gemmatimonadota; class Gemmatimonadetes; order Palauibacterales; family Palauibacteraceae. The sequence goes on along the minus strand of CP070670.1, from coordinate 1,831,550 downwards.
GCGAACACGTCGACGTGGGGCAGGGCAGCCCGCATTCCCCGAGCCGCCGGCTCGTACTCGGGGCTGGCGAGCAGCGGGTTCAGCCATATCACCCTCCGCGATCTCCGGTGTATGGCGCTCATGGCATGCTCCAGCAGCTCCACGTCGCCCCGGTCCAGCCCGTCACTCATGACGACCACGACGGTTCGACGTCCCAGCAGCGATCGTCCGTGCTCCCGGACGAACTCGTCCAGACAGGCACCGATGCGCGTGCCGCCCGACCAGTCGTGAACGCGACGTCCCAGCGACTCGATCGCCTCGTCGACCCGGGAGGCGGAGAGCCACGGAGTGAGCCGCGTGAGCCGGGTGCTGAACACGAAGCTCTCCACATCCCGGTCTCGTCCCGCGCTGAGGAGAAAGCGGATGAGAAAGCGGCTGTAACGCTCCATCGAACCGCTCACGTCGCAGAGCAGGACGACGCGAGGACGCTCGAGCCGCCGGCGTCTTCGGGCCAGCCGGAGCAACTCTCCGTCGTGCGACAGCGCGCCGCGGAAGCTGCGGCGCAGGTCGGGTCGTCCCCTCCAGCGGTCCGGCCGGTAGCGGCGGCTCCTCCGAACCGCCAAACGGAGCCGGATGCGGTCGAACATCCGGTCGACCTCCCGGAGCTCGGGCTCGCTCAGGCGCTCGAAGGCTCGCCGAGCCAGGCGTTCCGAGGGACTGTAGGAGGCGCCGGCCACCTCGTCGGCGCCGTCGCCCATGCCGGAGGTCGTCTCTTCTGCTTCTCGCAGGCGCTCGAGCGCGGACGCCGCCGTTGCCGTCGCTTCCGAGACGCGTCCGGCGCTCTTCGAGACATGGCGACGTAGCTGCGGCGAGTCGGTGTCCGGTTCCCGTCCGTTCCAGCAACGCCAGAAGCAACGATCAAAGGCCGGCTCGTGCTCTCGGGAAAAGGTCAGCGCCGCCTTCAGCCCGTGGTAGAGGTCGAACGCGTCGCCGGCGTCGAGCTGTTCGAGCGCCTCGCACGCGGTCAGGGACTCCAGGAGAGTGCAGGGAACACCCTCCTGCCGAAGGTCTCGGGCGAGATGGTCCGTCCACTCGACCGGCCGGGCCTGCGGAGCAAGATCGCTCAAGGTGGCGTAGCGGGGGGCGAGCTGGCCCGGGCCAGGATCCGCTCGAGGCTGTCCTCGGCGAGGCCGGCGATGTCGTGGCGGTCCTTCAGCAGGCAACCGAGCGTGGCGCGAACCAGCTCCGCGTCCAGTCTCTCGACGCCGAGCGACTCCAGCGCGTCCGCCCAGTCCAGCGTCTCCGAGACGCCCGGTGTCTTGTAGAGCCGGTTCTGCCTCAGTTGCTGGACGAAGCCAACGATCTGCTCGGCCAGGGCTTCGCGAAGATGCGCCCGACGGGTGTGCAGGATCCGCAGCTCCTTCTCGGGTGTTGGGTGGTCGATCCACAGATAGAGGCAGCGGCGGCGCAGGGCATCACTGAGCTCGCGCGTGCCGTTCGACGTCAGCACGACGTGCGGGCGGGTGACGGCGCGAATCGTGCCGAGCTCGGGGATCGTGACCTGGAAGTCGGAGAGGAGCTCGAGGAGGAACGCCTCGAACTCCTCATCGGCCCGGTCGATCTCATCGATCAGGAGAACGGGGGCGGCCTCCCGCGTGATGGCCCTCAAGAGGGGTCGCTCGAGCAGGTACTCGCGTCCGAAGATCGTCGCCTCGAGCTGCGCCGGGGTGGCGTTCGCGCTCTCGCCTACCCGGATGTGCAGGAGCTGGCGCTGGTAGTTCCACTCGTAGAGCGCCGTGTTGACGTCCAGCCCTTCGTAGCACTGCAGCCGGATCAGCTCGGTGTCGAGCATGTCCGCCAGGACCTTGGCGATCTCGGTCTTCCCGACCCCCGCCTCCCCTTCCACGAGCAGCGGCTTTCCCAGGCTCCCGGCGAGGTGGGCGGCGGTGGCGATGGCGCGGTCGGCCACATACCCGCGCTGCTCCATCTGCTCGGCAATGCTGCGGATCGCGTCTCTCACGCTCCGTCTCCGGTTCTCCCTTCAGGACGGCGGGGTGCCTCAGGTGCCTGCCGCTGCGGCGAGCTGCTGGGCGAACGTCTCTCTGCAGCCCGCGCAGCAGAAGAAGTGCACGGCGCCCTCGTGCTCGAGCGTATGTCGGGCTCCAGCCTTCGAGACCTCCATGCCGCAGATCGGATCGATGGCCACCGCCGCCTCCTGGAGCTCCGGGTCACCGGTCCGGTAAGCCCCTGCCGCTCCCTCCGCCTCGGCCCGGCGCTGGATGAGTTCGGCCAGGACGCTGATCGCGATCTCGGCCGGGGCACGGGCCCCGATGTCCAGACCCGCCGGCCCCACCAGTGGCGACAGCTGGTCCTCATGCCAGCCGCGCTCCAGGAGGCGGCGCCGTTCCTCTGCCGTGCGCCGGGGGCTCGCGATCAGGCCGACATAGGTGGCGCCCGCCCGGAGCGCATCCTCGATCGCCTCGGTATCCCACTCGCCCAGCGTGGCGACTACGGCGCACGAGCGCGCCGGATCCCTGCTGTCGTCGCCGAGCGTCTCCCGGGCCCTGGGTTCCTCCAGGACGGAGACCCTGTAGCCGGCCTGTTCCCCCAGGCCGGCCAGCGCGTGGATCACGGGTGAACTGCCATACAGGAGCAGAAGCGAGGCCGGCAGCTGTGGTTCCAGATAGATCTCCACCGTACCCCCGGAGTGACAGGTCATGGGATACACGATGGCGTCGGGGCGGCCGGATCGCCCGTCCGGTGCAAGGACGATCAGGCGCGGGCGCCCGTCGCGCATCGCCTCTCGGGCCTCCTTCCGCACCACCGGCTCGATGCAGCTTCCACCGAGCCATCCGAAAAAGGCTCCCCGGTCATCGATGAGCGCCTTCTGGCCGAGCTGCGAAGAGCTCGGTGCCCGACGTCCGACCACGGTCGCGAGCGCGTAGGCTCGACCCTGCTCCGCGAGCTTCACGGCATGACGGAAGACCGATACGTGGCTCAATGTCTCAACGTGCCTGCGACCGGTACGCTGCCGTGGTCAGGTCGCGCGAGACTCGCCGCCGGCTCTAATCGGCAACGCCCGCCTCCCTCAGGGCCTTCCAGACCTTGTACGAGGTAATGGGCATGTCGATGTGCCGGACCCCGAACGGCGACAGCGCGTCCACGACGGCGTTGACGAAGGCCGCCGGGGAGCCGACGCAGGGCGACTCGCCCACTCCCTTGGCGCCGATCGGGTGGTGCGGAGACGGCGTGACGGTCTGGTCGGTCTCCCAGGTCGGCGTCTCCACGGCCGTAGGGAGCAGATACTCCATGAAGTTGCTGCCGATGATGCTGCCGTTCTCGTCAAAATCGATGAGCTGCATCGCTGAGATCGCGAAGCCCTCGGTGAGCCCTCCGTGGATCTGGCCCTCCACGATCATCGGGTTGATCACCGTGCCGCAGTCGTCAACGGCCACGAAACGCCGGACCTTCCACTCGCCCGTCCCCTTGTCGACGTCCACGACGCACACGTACGTGCCGAAGGGGAAGGTCAGGTTCGGCGGATCGTAGTAGTTGACGGCCTCCAGCCCGGCCTCGACGCCCTGGGGCGTGTTCGTGTAGGCCGCGAAGGCGACGTCGGCCATGGATACGGACCGGTCGGGGGCTCCCTTCACCCTGAACGCGTAGTCCTTCCACTCGACATCCTCCTCGGCGACCTCCATCACGTGAGCGGCGATCTTTTTCGCCTTGTCCCGGATCTTCCGGGCCGCGATCGCCGTGGCCGCGCCGGCTACCGGGGTGGACCGGCTGGCATAGGTGCCGAGGCCGTAGGGCGCCGTGTCGGTGTCCCCGTGCTCGACGGTGATGTCGGCGACCGGAATGCCCAGCTCTTCCGCGAGGATCTGGGCGAAGGTCGTCTCGTGCCCCTGCCCCTGCGTCTGTACGCCGATGCGCGCCAGCACCTTGCCCGTCGGGTGCACCCTCACCTCGCAGGAGTCGAACATCTCCAGCCCGAGGATGTCGAACGTCTTTCCGGGGCCGGCACCCACGATCTCCGTGAAGCTCGAGATGCCGATGCCCATGATCTCGCCCCGCGCTCGCTTCTCCTCCTGTTCGCGCAACAAGTCCTCGTACCCCACGATCTCGAGAGCCCTGTCGAGCGCCGCCTCGTAGTCGCCGCTGTCATAGGTCCAGCCAAGCGACGTCTCGTAAGGGAACTGGTCGGGCTGAATGAAGTTCTTCCGGCGGAGCTCGGCGGCATCCATGCCCAGCTCGTCAGCGAGCACGTCCACGGCCCGCTCGATCAGATAGGCGGCTTCCGTGACCCGGAACGAGCAGCGGTACGCGATACCGCCCGGCGCCTTGTTCGTGTACACGCCGTCGACCTCCACGAACGCGTTCTCGAGGTCGTACGAGCCGGTGCAGATGTTGTAGAGGCCGGCCGGGAACTTGGACGGCTGCGCGGCGGCGTTGAACGCTCCATGATCGGCCAGCGTCTTCACGCGGAGCGCGCGGATTTCCCCCTCCTTCGTCGCCGCCAGATCCGCCCGCATGTGGTAGTCGCGAGCGAATCCGGTGCTGGAGAGATTGCCCGTCCGGTCCTCGGTCCACTTGACCGGTCGGCCCAGTGTGAGGGAGGCTACCGCAGCGCAGACGTAGCCCGGGTAGACCGGCACCTTGTTGCCGAAGCCCCCTCCCACGTCGGGAGAGATGATGCGGATCTTGTGCTCGGGAAGGCCTGCCACCAGCGCGAACACCGTACGGTGCGCGTGTGGGGCCTGGGAGGTCATCCAGATCGTCATCTTTTCGTTGGTGGCGTCCCAGTCCGCCACGCACGCGCAGCACTCGATCGGTGCGGGGTGACACCGCTGGTACAGCATGTCCTGGCTGATGGTGACGTCGGCTTCCGAGAAGATCCGATCCGTCGCTTCCCGGTCGCCCGATTCCCAGTGGAAGATGTGATTCGTCTGCTCCTCGCGATCCTCGCGCAGGATCGGCGCCTCGGGCTCGAGCGCCTGGTGGGGGTCGATGAGGACCGGGAGCTCCTCGTAGTCGACCCGCACGGCAGCGGCGCCGTCCGCCGCCGCGAACCGGGTCTCCCCGACGACCGCGGCGACCTCCTGACCCTGAAACAGCACCTTGCCGGTCGCGAGGACCATCTGCTGATCGTGCGACAGCGTGGGCATCCAAGAGAGGTTCGCCTTCGCCAGGTCCTCCCCCGTGATGACCGCCAGCACGCCTGGAATCTCGAGCGCCGCAGAGGTGTCGATGCGCTCGATTCTGGCGTGCGCGAACGGGGATCTCACGAGGTGCAGGTACGTCATGTTCGGCAGCTGCACATCGTCGACGTACTTACCCTGTCCCCGGATGAAGCGCGCGTCCTCCTTGCGCTTGACGGAGCAGCCAAGCCCTCCCAGCTCCTGTCCGGTGATCATGCCTCACCTCCCTCGGTCTTCCCGCGTTCGGGCGCGCCGTTCCCGGCCATGGCCCGCGAGGCCCGCTGAATCGCCTTGACGATGTTCTGGTAGCCCGTGCAGCGGCACAGGTTGCCGGATATGGCCATCCGGATCTCCGTTTCGCTCGGATCGGAATTGGACGCGAGGAGCGCCGCACCGGCCAGCATCATGCCCGGCGTGCAGTATCCGCATTGCAGCCCGTGATCCTCCTTGAACGCGTCCTGCACGGGGTGCAGGTCTCCGTTGCGGGTGAGTCCCTCCACCGTCGTGATCGACTGTCCGTCCGCCTGGACGGCGAACATCGTGCAGGACTTGATCGGGACACCGTTCAGCAGGATGGTGCACGCTCCGCAGTGGGAGGTGTCGCAGCCGATGTGCGGTCCGGTCAGTCCGAGCTCGTCCCGCAGGAAATGCACGAGCAGCATGCGGGGCTCCACCTGGGCGGAGCGCTCCGTCCCGTTGACCGTGACCGCTATGGACGTTGTCGTCGCCATTGTGTCTTCTCCTCCAGCCGGTCAGACGGTACCGCGCGCCCGCTCCACCGAGCGGCGCAGCGCACGTGCCGTAAGCACCCTCACCATGTCGCGCTTGTATTCCTCGGAACCCCGACCGTCGGCCGAAGGGTTCGACTCCGCGGCGGCCCGAGCGGCAGCACTCGCGATGGCGGCCTCATCGGCCGAGCTGCCCAGCAGCTCCTGTTCGGCCGCCGCGGCACGCAGGTTGGTCGCCCCGACCGCCGTAAGGCCGATTCCCACCGCGCCGACGGTGCCATCGGGCGCCAGGGCGATCTGAGCGGCTACGCCGACCGTCGCGAAATCGCCCACCTTTCGCTCCAGCTTCTCGTACGCACCCCCCTGGCCGGTCCCAGCGGCGGGGATCCGGACGGATGTGACGAGCTCGCTCGGCTCCAGCGAGGTCATGAAGGTCGTCACGAAGAGCTCGTCGATCGGGACGATGCGATCGCCGTCCACCCGGCGTACGGCGAGCTCCGCCCGGTAGGCGAGCATGACGGACCCCCAGTCACCAGCCGGATCCGCGTGAATGAGCGATCCTCCCACCGTGCCCCGGTTCCGGACCAGCGGATCCGCGATGACGGCCGCCGCATCGGCGAGCAGCGGATACCGTTCCCTCGCGAGCCCGGAGTCGGCGATGGTGGCGTGCCGGACGAGCGCCCCGATGTGAAGGTAGCCGTCGGCTTCCTCGAAGCGCTCCAGTTCGGCCAGACCGTTCAGGTCGACGATGGCAGTCGGCTCGGCCAGTCGAAACCGCATCGCCGGGATGAGGCTCTGCCCGCCCGCGAGCAGCTTGGCATCCCACCCCAGCTCGTCGAGAACCGACAGGGCGTCGGCGAGGCTGGCCGGTCGATGATAATCGAATGCAGCGGGAATCATCCGGCAGCTCCTTTTGGCTTGCGTTCAACCCGGCGCTGTCGCTCCGGGCCGGCGTGAGGACAGAATTTCAGCATAAGCCACTGATCGCCTTCGGGCCATGCCTGTCCACCGAAGAGCCGAGGTACAGGCCACGCTGGATCTGCGGCCGTGCCTTTGCCGGCCTGTCTCCGCCGCTTCTTCGCTGCGCACGCCGTTCACCGAGTCTCGCCGAGCGCCTTGCGCTTCTCGAGTCCCGGATCGACTTTCGCCTGCCTGGATACCCAACCGATCATGAGGCGAGAAGGATGGCTCGCCTGGATGCGAACAGGAGCCAGGGCAGTGGCGATCGAGATTCAGAAGAGCTTCGAGATCAACCGTCCGGTGGAGGACGTGTGGGAGTTCCTCACCACCCCCGAGCGGGTGGTGGAGTGTCTGCCGGCCGCCCAGCTGACCGAGCGGGTTGACGACCGGAACTTCCGGGGCGAGATGGGCGTTCGCCTGGGCCCGATCGGCGTCACCTTCCAGGGCACGATCCAGTTCGTCACGCTGGACGTGGAGAACCACGAGGTCACGATGCACGGCGAGGGCAAGGATGCCCGCGGCTCCGGGAGCGTGAAGATGGAGATGCACAGCAAGCTGACCGCCCTGGAGGGCGGCGGCACGCACGTCGACGTCTCCCAGACGGTGAACCTGGCGGGCCGCCTCGCCTCCTTCGGCCGTGGCGGCATCATCCAGAACGTGGCCGACTTCATGTTCGGCCGCTTTACCGACTGCGTGAAGGGGAAGCTGGAGGGCTAGAGCGCAGACAGGACGATCCTGGCCGATCTGTGCGCGGCGCGCGGCGTCCCTGACTAGAAGGTGACGTTTAGAAGGTGACGTTGACGCCGATGCTGGGCAGGATTCCGAGGGATTCCTCGGGCTCGGCCTCTCCGGTTCGGGGGTTCCAGAACACCTCGTCGACGTTCTCCCGCCCGTACAGGTTCTGTACGTCGAGATAGAGTTCCAGACGGACCGTGCGGAAGTTCCACGTCCGGTCGATGCGGATGTCCAGCGCGCTGAACGTCGGAAACCGGAGCTCGTTGTAGCGGGAGAAGTCCAGCCGGCCGGTCTGGGGCCCCTCCTCGATGAACGGCGTCGTCGGGCGCCCCGTGGCGATGCGGAACTTCCCGCTCACCTCCCACGCCGCGTTGAAGCGGTAGCCCACCAGCGTCGTCCCGATCACCCGCGTGTCGTACGCTCCCGGGCGCTCGATATCGTCGAGGCCCCGGAAATTGGATCGGGAGAGGCTGAAGCTCACCAGGCCGTACAGCGGGATCTCGCTCAGCTTCTTCTGCACGAAGAGCTCGCCTCCGTACGCTTCCCCGCGGCCCGAGCTGACGAGCGGCTCGAGCCCGAACGGGATGTCGTAGGTGACGTTCTCGAAGCCGGCGGGAGAGAGCACGGCCTCAGGCCTCCACACGCGCGCCGCATAGTCCCGGTACCGCTTGACGAACCCCTCGAGCCGGATCTGCAGGTCGGGGCGGGCGAGGTGCGTGAACGAGAGCACCGCCTGATCGGACTTGAAGGGGCTCAGCCGATCGGGGTTGCCGGGATCCCCGATCAGCCAGATGTAGGACGGCGGCTGCACGTACCGGCCGGCGCTCAGGCCGATCGTCGACCGATCCCCCACGTCCACGCCGACTCCGAAGCGGGGCGAGAGCTGGAGGCCGGAGTCGAGGAAGCCGTAGACGTCGGCGCGCAGGCCCGCCTCGGCGCGGACCCGGCTTCCGAAGCGGTACTCGGCGCGCACATAGGTACCGTTCCGCACGGCCGAGAAGGCGGTGTCGATCGTCAGAGGTCGCGGGATTCCCGCTTCATCGTAACGGTACTTGCCGTCCATCTCGACCTCGTAGGAGAGGTCGCCCGCGAACTTGAGCACGTTGCCGGCCGTGATCTCGAGCCGTTCCGCCGGGGTGAGGGTCAGGTCGACCCGCACCGTGTTCTCGCCCTCCGAGGAGAGGTTGCGGAACACGGTTTGGAGCAGGGAGTCCTGCTGGAAGGACTCGAAGCCTACCCAGGTCCGGCCGGCCGTGACGGACAACAGGCCCCGCTCGAGCAGGTACTTCCAGGTGAGGCCAGTGAAGTACTGGTTCTGCTCCGGGGCCAAAATGCGCGCGTTGTCGAAGCGGTCGTCCTCGGTCTCGTTGTTGAACGCCACCTGGTCGATCGCCCCGACCGCGAGCAGCGAGAGCGAGTGGCGCGGTGCGAGCTGCTGGGTCGCCTTGAGCTGGAAGTCCCAGTAGGAGGGCACGAAGCTGAAGCCCGCCGCCTTGAACAGCAGATCGAGGTAGCTCCGGCGAACGCCGAACAGGAAGGAGCCGGCGCCCACCGGTCCTTCCGCGATCAGACCGAATCCGGTGGCCGAGAGGTTGGCCGTGCCGGACAGCCGGTCCTCGTTTCCGTCCCTCAGGGTGATGTTCGTCACCGAGGCCGAGCGGTCACCGTACCGCGGCCCGAAGCCGCCGCTCGAGAACCCGACCTCCTCGACGAACTCGATGTCCACGAGGGCGAGCGGCCCTCCCGTGGAGCCTTGCGAGCCGAAGTGGTTGATGTTGGGGACCTCGAGCCCATCCTCGATGAAGAGGTTCTCGTACGGAGCGCCTCCCCGCACGGTCAGGTCGTTACGTCCCCCCGTCGTGACGCCGATGCCGGGCAGCAGGGAGACGGCCCGCACGACATCCTCCTGCACGCCAGGGGCGCGGCGGATGCCCTGGCTTCCGAGGATCGCCGTGCTGGTCAGCGCCTCGTTGGCCGTGCGGCCGAAGTACGAGGCCGTGACGCTGAGCGGATCGACCTCGAGCGGCGCCGCCACAAGCGGGATGGCGACGGTGGCGGGCTTTCCGGTGCCCACGACGGCGTTGGCGTAGAGGAACGGCGCGTAGCCGATCGCGCGGACCTCGAGGCTGAAGACGCCGACGGGCACCTCGCGGGCCGTGAAGCGGCCCGCTTCGTCCGTGGAGGCGCTGATCCCGGTGCCCAGGATCTCGACGAGGGCTCCGATGACGGGGCGCTGCGTGGTGGCGTCGAGGACCTGCCCCGTGAGGACGCCCGTCCGCTGGCTCACCTCCTGGCTGCCGAGGGTGCCGGCGGAGCCGAGACACGCCAGGGCGAGGGTCGCCGCGCACGAGAGGCGGCGCCAAAAGGGGCCAGCCCGTCCGGAGGGCTTGACGAGTCCCTCCCTCGAAACCGGCCTCACGCGGGGGTCCGAGGCGCCCGTGCGTAAGGTCTGAAGGGCCCTAGTCGAGACGGTCCAGCCTGTCCAGTTCGGCTTCGTACTGCTCCAGGCTGATCGCCCCGGCCACGAAGCGTCGCTGCAGGGCCTTCAGCGGAGACTCGCGTCGTGCCGCGCCGAGGCCCGCCGCGGTCGGTGCGGCCTCGCCTGCGGCGAGCCGATCGGCCCGCCCCTCCACAAGGCGCTGGCGCACGTCCGCTCCGCCGTGTTCCCGTCCGAGTCGCCGACGGCCGGCTCCGCTGCAGCAGTCCAGCTGCAACGGGCCGGCATGGCGAGCTCCACGCCGGCTGCCCCGCCAGATCAACACAAGAGCTGCGATCGCCCCCCAAATCAGCCAATCAGGCATCGTATCTCTCCTCCTCGCCGTTCGACCCTAGCCCTCGCTCCGCGCCGTCTTTCCGGGAGCCGGCCAGACATCCTCTACCTCGCGGGCGGCCCGCTCGAGAATCTCCCGAAGCTTGCTGATCGCCTCGGGATCGCCCGCTTTCCGCGTGGCGCGATCGAAGCTCACCTGCGCGAGCCGGGCGAACGTGCGCGTGAGGTCTCCCATCCCGGCCATCGAAAAGCGGTCGGCGAAGTCCGAGAATCGGTCGTTGAAGTCCGAGACCCGTTCCCCGTGCTCGTCGAGCAGCGCGCGGCCCTCCGCGGTGATGCGGTAGACGCGCTTTCCCTCCTGCTGCTCCGAGATCACGTAGCCCTGATCCTCGAGCATCTGCAGGGTGGGGTACACGGACCCGGGGCTCGGCGAGTAGAGGCCGCCGGACTCCGCCTCCAGCCGGCGGATGATCTCGTAGCCGTGCATCGGCTCCTCGGCGAGCAGGCTGAGGATGACGTACTTGAGGTCGCCTCGCCGGCCGACGCGCTGTCTCCTGCTTCCTCGTTTCGGTCGGATGCCGAACGCCGCGAAACCGGGTCCGCAGCACGCTGCCCAGTCGCCGAAACCGAACTCGCTATACCTGCGGCTCATCGAAGTCTCCTTTGCCTCCGGGCTTCTCCTGCCTCGACCTGGCGGCCCCGGAGCCTCAGGGACCGTCAGTTGCCGATATATCGACAATTCCAACCTAGCGATATATCGGTAAAAGGACAAGGCGGTCACACTACATCGTGCGACCCGTGCACCGTATGTTGCCGGCAGGAGGTATTCCCACGTGCGATGTTTCATCGACAGGAGGAGAACTTGCCCAAGTACGTCATCGAGCGAGACCTGCCCGGAGCCGGAGCCCTGTCGGACGACCAGATGGCGAAGGTGGCGCGGAAGTCGTGCGACGTCCTGCGCTCCCTGGGATCCGACATCCAGTGGGTGCAGAGCTACGTCACGGATGACAAGCTGTACTGCGTCTATATCGCCAAGGACGAGAGCCTTCTCCGCGAGCACGCGGAGCGTGGCGGCTTTCCGCTGACGCGGGTCGCCCGGGTCGATCGGATGATCGATCCGACGACCGAGGAGGGAGCCGGAGCGGCGTCCGCCTAGCGGAGCGAACCGACCTCGGGCGGACGGGAAGTCACGAGACATTCCAGGAAGCGCAGGAGCTCAGATGGCGGACGACCGCGATCGCCCCTCCTACAAGAAGACGCATATCGGGAAGCATCGGCTGCGCCCCGAGAGCCTCATGATGGGCTACGGCTACGACCCCGCGCTGTCGGAAGGTGCGCTCAAGTCACCGATCTTCCAGACGTCGACGTTCGTCTTCGAGAGCGCCGAGGCGGGCAAGGCGTACTTCGAGATCGCGTACGGACTGCGGGAGCGGGAGCCGGCCGAGACGTACGGGCTGATCTACAGCCGACTCAACAACCCGGATCTCGAGATCCTGGAGGACCGTCTCACCCTGTGGGACGAGGCGGAGGCCTGTGCGGCCTTCGAGAGCGGGATGGCGGCCATCTCCACCAGCCTGTTGGCGTTCCTCCGGCCGGGCGACGTGCTCCTCCACAGCGAGCCGCTGTATGGGGGGACGGACTACCTGGTCAACCATATCCTGCCGGAGTTCGGCATCCGGTCCGTCTCCTTTCCGGCCGGCCAGCCGATGGCCGCAATAGAACCGGGCATCCGGGAGGGGGTGGGCGACGGGCGTCTGAAGGCCGCCCTCATCGAGACGCCGGCGAATCCGACGAACGCGCTGGTCGACATCGAGGGGCTGGCGGCCCTGGCCCGGAGGCTGGGTTCTGCGGACGACCCACCCGTCGTCATGGTGGACAACACCTTTCTCGGCCCGCTCTGGCAGCACCCGCTGCAGCACGGTGCGGACCTGGTCCTTTACTCGGCCACCAAGTTCATAGGTGGGCACAGCGACGTGATTGCCGGCGCCTGCTTGGGCCGCGCCGAGCCGCTGGACAAGGTCCGCACGCTGCGGACGTTCATCGGTTCGGGCGCCGATCCGTGGTCCGGCTGGCTGCTCCTGCGCAGCCTGGAGACGCTCAAGATGCGGATGACGGCGCAGATGAAGAACGCGCGCTACGTGGCCGACTTTCTGACCAACCACCCCAGGGTGCGTTGCGTGAACTACCTGGGCCTGATGGGCGAGCACCACCCCATGTACGGGGTGTATCGCAGACAGTGTCTCTCGCCCGGCTCCCTCATCTCCTTCGATCTGGAAGGCGGAGAGGAGGGGGCGTTCCGGTTCCTCAACGCCCTGCAGCTGATCAAGCTCGCCGTCAGCCTCGGGGGGACGGAATCGCTGGCGGAGCATCCGGCCTCCATGACCCACGCGGACGTGCCGCTGGAGGAGAGAGAGCGGGAGGGCATCGGCCCCGCGATGATCCGTCTCTCGGTGGGCATCGAGCACTACGAGGACATCCTGGCCGATGTGGCCCAGGCGCTTGACGCGATCTGAGCGGCGCGCCGGAAAGGGAAGCGTGACGATCCGCGAGTTGTCCCGGTGACGCAGACCCTGCCCGTGCACGTGACGGTCAACGGCGAGGCGTACGAGCGCACCGTCCCGCCGCGCCTGCTGTTGAGCGACTTCCTCCGCCACGAGCTCGGCCTGACCGGGACGCATGTGGGGTGCGAGCACGGCGTCTGCGGGGCCTGCACGGTGCTCCTCGACGGCGACGCGGTGCGCAGCTGCCTGGTCTTCGCGGCGCAGGTGGACGGCGCCGTCATCCTCACCGTCGAGGGACTGGCGGGAGAGGAGGGGCTGCACCCGCTGCAGGCGGCCTTCCATGAGGCGCACGCCCTGCAGTGCGGCTTCTGCACCCCCGGGATCCTGATGACGCTGGTCGCCTTCCTCCGGGAGGAGCCTCGGCCGGATGAGCGGGCGATCCGCGAGGCGCTGGCGGGCAACCTCTGTCGATGCACGGGCTACCAGAAGATCGTGGAGGCCGTCCAGATCGTGGCAGCCCGCCAGGGGCCCGATGCCGGCGGCGCCGATGGCCGCAGCCGCACAGGGAAGGCGGAATGAGCTCGGGCCCGTTCGGGGCACGGATCCCGCGCAGCGAGGACGCGGCTCTGCTCACGGGCCGCGCGAGCTTCGTGGACGACGTCCAGCGGCCAGGCATGCTCCACGCGGCGTTCGTGCGGAGCGAGCTGGCCCACGCCAGACTGCGGGGGATCGACGTCTCCGCGGCCCGGGCAATGTCGGGCGTCCTGGCGGTCCTCACGGCGGAGGACCTGGGGGACTACTGGCAGCCCGGTCCGCTCCTCGTCCCGCCCGCTCCGATCGCCGGCCTCACCTTCCACGCCCGGACGCAGGTGCCGCTGGCCCGGGGCAAGGTCCGCCACGTCGGCGAGCCGATCGCCGTAGTGGTGGCGGAGAACCGCTACCGGGCCGAGGACGCGGCGGAGCAGGTGGTCGTGGATCTGGACCCCCTGGATGCGGTGGTCGACGTTGCGGCCGCTCTGGCGCCGGATGCTCCCCTGGTGCACGAGGATCTGCGCTCGAATCTGGCGGCTCACGCCGTGCAAACGAAGGGTGACTACGAGGCGGCGCGCCACGCTGCCGATCTCCTGATATCGCGCGAGTTTCTCTATGACCGCGGCGTGGCCGCCGCGATGGAGAACCGCGGAATCGTGGCGGACTGGGACGAACGCTCGGGGCACCTCGAGGTCTGGGACACGACACAGGCCCCGATTCCCATACGGAACGGCCTCGCCGCGCTCCTCGGACTTTCCGAGTCGCAGGTCCGGGTCATCGCGCCGTTCATCGGCGGCGGATTCGGCCCGAAGATCATGATGTTCTATCCGGAGGAGGTCCTCCTCCCTTGGATCTCGATGCGCCTCCGGAGACCCGTGAAGTGGATCGAGGACCGCTACGAGAACTTCTTCGCGACGACCCAGGAAAGGGGTCAGGTTCACGAAGCCGAGATCGCCCTTCGGTCGGATGGCCGGATCCTGGGCGTTCGGGACGTCTTCATTCACGATACCGGAGCGTACAACCCGTACGGTCTCACCGTGCCGATCAACACCCAGTGCACGCTGCTCGGGCCGTACGGCGTGCCGAACTACTACAGCGAGTTCCGGGTCGCTTTCACCAACCGGCCGATCGTGACGCCGATCCGAGGCGCTGGCCGGCAGCACGGCGTGTTCGTCATGGAGCGGCTGCTGGACCTGGGGGCGCGCGAACTGGGCTTGGACGCCGCCGAGATCCGGCGCCGCAACTTCCTCCCGCCGGATGCGTTCCCGCACGACCACGAGATCCTCTATCAGGATTTCGCCCCCCTCGTCTACGACAGCGGCGACTACGAGCCCGCCCTGGACAGGGCAATCGAGCTCATCGGCTACGAGCCGCGTGGCTCGTCCGCCGGCCCGCCGACGCCCGGCCGGCAGTCCCCGGCGGAGGGCAGGCCGGACCGGAGCTTCCCGGGGAGCCGACTGCGCGGCGTGGGCGTCGTGAGCTACATCGAGGGGACCGGGATCGGGCCCTACGAGGGGGCCCGCGTTCGGGTGGAGGCGAGCGGCACGGTGGGCCTCGTGACCGGTGTGGGCACGCAGGGCCAGGGTCACTTCACCTCGTTCGCTCAGCTGGTGGCGGATCAGCTCGGGGTGGAGGTGGGTGACGTGCGCGTCGTGACCGGGGACACGCGCGAGTTTCACTGGGGAACCGGGACGTTCGCCAGCCGCGGAGCCGTGGTGGCGGGCAACGCGTGCCACGCCGCGGCCGTCGCGGTCCGCGAGAAGATCCTCCAGCGGGCGAGCGAGCTGTTCGAGGTCGCCGAGGAGGACCTGGAGCTGGCGAAGGGCAGGGTGGGAGTGCGGGGGGCGCCTGAGCGGTCCATCGGGCTGGGCGAGCTGGCGCTGCGGTCGAACCCGCTTAGAGGGGCCGTGAAGCCCGGCACCGAGCCGGGCCTGGAGGCGACCAGCTACTTCGGCCCGGCCCGCGGCGCGACGGCGAGCGGGGTGCACGCGATGGTCGTGCAGGTGGATCCCGAGACGGCGATGGTGGAGATCGAGCGGTACGTCGTCGTGCACGACTGCGGCACCGTCATCAACCCCCTGATCGTGGAAGGACAGATCCAGGGTGGGGTGGCACACGGGATCGGGAACGCGTTCTTCGAGGAGCTGTCCTGCGATGCGGACGGACAGCTGCGCAATGCCTCCTTCATGGACTACCTGCTTCCCACGGCCATGGAGGTGCCTCCGATCATTACGGCGCACATCGAGACCCCCTCGCCTCTCAATCCGCTGGGGACGAAGGGAGTGGGGGAGGCCGGCGCGATTCCGGTGGCGGCGCTGTTCGCCCAGGCGCTGGAGGACGCGTTGCGGGAGTACGCTCCGGGACTCGAGATCCGGGAGATCCCGCTCAGCCCCCTGCGCCTCTTCGAGCTGATCGAGGACGCTCGCGCCCGCGTCGCCCGGCCCCCGGGGGCGGAGGGGACGCCGTGAAGCCCCCGGCCTTCGAGTATCACGCGCCCGAGTCGGTGGAGGAGGTGCTGGCGCTGCTGACGGAGCACGGCTTCGATGCCAAGCCGCTGGCCGGGGGACAAAGCCTGATACCGGCCATGAACTTCCGTATCGCCAGGCCGGCGGTGCTGGTCGACCTGAACCGGATCGGAGAGCTGGCCGGTATCCGTGCGGAGGAGCCGGAAGACGGAGCCGGGACCGGCGGCCCGGGGCTCGCCATCGGGGCGATGACCCGCCAGCGGGCCGTCGAGCGCAGCCCGCTCGTTGCCGAGCGCGCCCCCCTGGTGGCCGAGACGCTGCCTCATGTCGCGCACCCGCAGATCCGAAACCGGGGCACCTTCGGGGGGAGCGCCGTGCATGCGGATCCGGCAGCGGAGATCCCGGCCCTCCTGCTGGCGCTCGACGCGACCTGCCGTGTCCGCGGTCCTTCCGGGGAGCGCTCGATACCGGCCGGCGAGTTCTTCCTCGGACTGTTCGCGACCGCGCTCGCTCCGGACGAGCTTCTGATCGACATCCGTCTTCCCGGCCGGCGGCCGCACACCGGCTGCGCCTTCCGCGAGATCGCTCGGCGGTGCGGTGATTACGCGCTGGCGGGCGTGGCGGCGCTGCTTACCCTGGCCGAGGAGGGCACGGTACAACGGGCGCGGCTCGCCTGCCTGGGCGTGGGTGGCTCGCCCCTGCTGGCGAGGGCCGCCGCTGCGGCGCTGGAGGGAGCGGTGCCCACGGAGGCCGCCATTGCGGAGGCCGCCCGGGTGGCGGCCGCCGAGGACATCGAGCCGCTGGATGACATGCATGCCT
>CP070670.1:1812157-1814764 GCA_020351855.1 Gemmatimonadota bacterium | reverse complement strand
GAGCGCAGCTGAGCCAGTGCCGCCGGATGGACCGCAAGCTGGGCGACGGCGACGCGGGTGTACTCGGGGGCCCTCAAGTCGTAGTCCTCCTCGATTGGGAGATCATCCGGATTTCAACGTCAACGGCGCATTCTATACTGCGCCGCCGCCATGACCGGCGGAGCCTGCCCTACGCGCCAGGCCCGTCCCACCGGCTCTTCTCCGGGTCGGGGGGCTCCGGATTCGAGGGGAGGGGGCTGTGCTAGAGTCGTCGCCGGAGGTGCTCCGTGGCCAGATTCTTCAACACGTCCGGACCCTGCAAGCCGGCCAAGCACTACATGCTACCCGCCGAGGAGCGGCTGACGGAGGCACGGACGCTGATCGACATGGAGCGCTACTTCGTGGTCCATGCGCCCCGGCAGACGGGTAAGACCACCACCATCGCCGCCCTGACGGCGAGCCTGAACCAGGAAGGCCGGTACGCCGCCCTTCTTGCCAGCTGCGAAAAGGCGCAGGCAGTAGGCGAGGACATCAATCGGGGCGTCGACACCGTCCTGCGCGACATTGCGGAAAAGGCAACGATGCTGCCCGAGGCGCTGCGCCCACCGGCGGTCGAGACCGTAGGCCACATCGATGGGCCGTCCCGTCTGGAGATCTACCTCAGCCGGTGGGCCGAGCGGTCGCCGCGGCCGTTGGTGCTCTTCCTCGATGAGATCGACTCCATGAAGGGCAATGCCCTGATCTCCGTCCTGCGCCAGATCCGTTCCGGTTATCCGAGCCGGCCGTCCCGGTTCCCCCACGCCATGGCCCTGATTGGCATGCGCGACGTCCGCGACTACAAGGCCAGCAACGACACAGAGTTCGGGACCGCGTCACCGTTTAACATCAAGGACCGCTCGTTTCTCCTGCCCAACTTCACCGCCGAGGAGGTCGCCATCCTCTACGAACAGCACACGGAGGAAACCGGTCAGGCGTTCACCGCCGAGGCCAAGGTCCGGGCCTGGGAGCTGACCCGCGGCCAGCCGTGGCTGGTCAATGCCCTGGCCCAGCAGATCACCCTCACGGACGTCACGGACCCGGAGGTGACGATCGACGTCGAGCACGTCGAGGCGGCCAAGGAGACCCTGATCGAACGTAGAGACACCCATATCGACTCGCTTCTCGCCCGGCTGCGGGAGAAGCGGGTGCGGGGCGTGATCGAGCCGCTCCTCGCCGGCGAGTACCTGGAAGGGGACGTGATGGACGACGACATCCAGTTCACGGAGGACCTGGGGCTGGTCGTCTCCGGCGAGATGGGACTGGAGATCGCCAACCCGATCTACCGCGAGATCGTCCCGCGCGTTCTGACCTCGACCCTGGAGAAACAGCTGCGGGTGGTGGCGGCTCCCTACGTCGCGGCCGACGGGCGGCTGCTCTTCGATCGCTTTCCGGACGAGTTCCGCACCTTCTGGCTGGCCAACGCGGAGTTCTTTCTCAAGCGCCAGCCGTACTCGGAAGCGGCCGCGGAACTGATCTTCATGGCCTATCTGCAAAAGCTGATCAACGGCAGCGGTTACCGGCGGGGGACGTCGATCCAACGGGAGTACGGCGTCGGCAGCGGACGCATCGACATTCTGATCACCTGGGCTCTGCCCGGCGGTGAGGTCGAGCGTTTTGCGGTGGAGCTGAAGGTATGGCGGCGGGACCGCGATCCCGATCCCCTGGACGAGGGCCTGAAGCAGTTGAGCGCCTACCTGGACCGGCTCGGCCTTTCCCGGGGCACCCTGATCCTCTTCGACCGGCGTCCGAGCGCTCCCCCCCTGCCGGAGCGCACCTCCCGCAGCGCGACCACGCATCACGGGCGCGAGATCACCATCCTGCGTCTGTAGCACGGCTCGGCTGAAAGAGGGGACCCTTCCCGGCCGGCGCTCGCTTCGCTTCTCGGGGAAGCGGGCAATTCCCTCTGGTCCGACAGCGGCGTCCCTCAGGACGCTTCCACCTGCTCCAGCGCCTCACGCAGCCCCCGGACGTCCTCGCCGCCGCGGGCGAGCCGGCGCCGCAGCTCCCGGAGCTTCGACCCGCCCCGGTCGACGAACGACTTGGCGTAAAGCAGCTCCGCGATCGGATCGGCGACGAAGCGCACGCGGTTCGTGCCCAGCTCCCTGACCCGCTCCAGGAGACCGCAGCGGACGAGATGATCGACGACGCGTTGCGGCGTCAAGGGGGCGCCGTCGTGGTCGGAGAACTCCACCACATGTTGGGGGAGCTCGATCGCGCCGAAGAGCATCTCCGTCAGGGCTTGGCGATCCGCGAGTCCCTGAACCTGCCCGATGTCTACAAGGACTACGGGAACCTCACCATGCTCGCCCGCGACCACGGGGACGAGGAGGCCGCCGCCGAGTGGCAGGCCAAGCACGACGCCAAGCTCGCCGAGCTGAAACGTCTGCGCACCGGCGGCCGGTCGGCGGGGGTGTCTGAGCAGTTCGTGTCCGCGGTGCTTGCGCTGGCACAGGTGGTGTACGGCGTGCGGGTCCACGGGGATGGGCTGCCGCCGGAGGCCGCGGAGGCGGTGGCGAAGCTGTCGTCGTTGCCGTCGTCGCTGGGAGGGGTGGGGGCGTTCTTGGAGGCCGTCGCCGGTGGTGGTCCGTT
>CP070670.1:1789208-1812057 GCA_020351855.1 Gemmatimonadota bacterium | reverse complement strand
GGCCTGAATCATGTCGGTGAGGCTCACCGCCAGGAAGCCACCGAGCATCGTGTAGATGAGCACGATCCCGGCAGTGACAACCACACCTGCGGTCGGGGTCAGGCCGAAGCTGGCGGCAAACGCCTTGCCGCCACCCACGAATTGGCCGGCCACGTAACCGATCATGAAGAGGAAGATCACAAGCACGAGCACGACCCTCAGGGACCCACGCTCGTCCTCGAACCGTTCCGCGAAGAAGTCGGGCACTGTGATGCAATCGAAGCGCTCGCTGAAGCGCCGAATGCGGGGGGCGTAGTAGAGAAAGAGGAGGAGCTCCACCACGATGTAACCGACCACCGCCCATGCGGCGGAAGCGCCCATGGCGTAGGCCATGCCGGTGACGCCCAGCAAGAGCCACGCGCTCCGGCCGGAGACGACGGCGGAAAGGGCCACCACGAACCGGTTGATCCGGCGGCCCCCGATGAAGAACTCGGACACGCCGGCGGACGAGAAACGGGCAGCGTAGGCACCTACCGCCACGACGACCGCGAGGTACGCGATGAAGGCCGCGAGCGCCCACGGGCCGGCCGAGGGCATCAGCGTCCCATTCGACTCGCCAACACCAGGGCCAGCAGGATGATCGCTGCCGGCAATCCGAACATGACGGCGAGGAACGAGCGCACGGAGGGGCTACGCCTCCCGCAGCGCGGTGGTCAGCGCCCGAGCGGCCCGGGAGCGATGGCTGAGCCGCGCCTTCACGTCCCCCGGCAGCTCGCCGAAGGTCTTCCCGTACTCGGGCACGACAAAGAGGGGATCGTAGCCGAAACCGCCATCGCCGCGTGGCGCATCAGCGATCCGCCCCTCCACCGTTCCTTCCACCAACAGGCTTCGCTCGCCATCCTCGTACGCGATCGCGCAGCGGTAGCGGGCGCCCCGCCCTTCCTCGGGCAGGCCGCGCATGCGCTGCAGGAGATAAAAGTTGTTCGCCTCGTCGCGGCCGTAGCGCTCCGCCATGTCCTCCGGCGCGAAGCGGCGCGTGCGTACGCCGGGACCTCCGTCCAGCCCATCCACGCAGAGCCCGGAGTCGTCGGCGATCGTGGGCAGTCCGGACCTTCGGTGGAAGTAGACGGCCTTGGCCCGCGCGTTCTCCGCGAACGAGTCGTAGACCTCGAGATCCGCCTCCGCCGCCTCCTCCGGAATCCCGGCCTCATCGAGCGAGACGAGCTGCACGCCTGGAACGTCGATCAGCTCCCGCAGCTCGAGCAGCTTGTGTCGACTGCGGGTCGCGACCAGCAGCGTCCGATCGGGATTCATCGTAGAGGCGGCGCAGTGAGGTTCGAGATCCCAACCGCACAACGCCAGGAACCGAGCACGCCCGCAAACGAGGCCGGCAGCCCGAGGACGAGCGCTACTCGGCCCAGATCGCCTCCGAAGCGAGCTCCTCGCGCAGCACGGGGTGGGCCCGCCACAGGTAGCCGCCCATCAGGGCCGCGGCAAACAGGTTGCCGAACAGGATCACCCACCAGTCCAGCGTCTCGACCAGCCAGCTCCCGAGCATCGCGACCATCACGATAAAGAAGGTCTCGAACACCACGAACAGAAGCAGCAGAGCGAAGGCGAGCGGCGGAAAGCGCTCGATCTGGCGGACGATGCCTGACATGACCGTGCCAATGGCCACGAAGGCGGCGAGGTGCATCAGCGTGTAGCCGACCACCGTGCCCGCCGATATCACGACGTCGCCGGCTTCCTGGGCACCCCGGAAGAGGATCGACCCCAGGGCACCCGGCGTGAAGAACGGCTGGCGTGCGACGATGTCCGCCACCAGGAACCAGGCCGCCACAGCCCCGGCTCCGATAAGCCCCGCCACGAGCCCCTCGCGGAGCACCTTGCGGGCCTGCTGCCGCGCCGATTCATCGGCATCCCGCGGCACGCCGTCCCTCCAGCGGAGGTATCCGACGAGCACGAGGCCGGCCAGGACGTTCCCCGCGAGCACGGCAGGCCAAGCAGGCGCGGCCAGGACGTCGCTTCCCGTGATGAGCAGCGCTGGATAGAAGATGAGCGAGCAGATGAAGAGCCCAAAGGCAGCCCCGACGAACAGGTTTCTCGGAACCCCCGCCCAGTCGAAGAGAGCGGCCGCCGCCGCGCCCAGCACGGCAAACACCGTGTAGTGGAGGAGCGTGTACGCCAGCAACAGATAGCCGCCCGGCTCGAGGCCCCGCTGATCCAGCAGGGCGGCGGCCAGGTAGGTCTGCGTGCGGAAGGGGTCGCCCCGAACCAGATCGTAGAGGAGGAAGAAGATGAGGAGCGCCGTGCCGGCGAGAAGGCCGGCGATGATGCCCTGGCGGACGGTCCTGCTGGAAGCCTCCATGCGTCCCTCCTCCTACCGCTCCGTCGACGTTCGGCCGATCACCCGCCCTCCGGGTTTGGTATCAGAGCACATACAGCATCAGATAGACGATGATGCCCGTGACAGAAACGTAGAGCCATATGGGCAGGGTTCCGCGGGCCAGGCGACGGTGGCGGTCGAACCGGCCACGCAGCGCGCGGATGAGCGTCAGCGGAACGAGCGCCACGAGTGTCGCCGCCAGAACGGAATGGGAGATCAGGATGGCGAAGTAGAGCGTGCGGGCCCAGCCCGTGCCCTGGTAGGCGACCGAGCCCACCTGCGCGTGGTAGATGAGGTAGCTGGCCAGGAAGGCGGCGGAGGTCCCGACCGCCGCGAGCATCACCAACCGGTGTGCCTTCATCCGGCGACGGCGGATCAGGCGCCATCCCGTCACGAGAAGAACCGTCGTGAGCCCGTTCAACACCGCGTTCAGGGCCGGAAGGTCGTGGACACCCAGATCTCTTGCTCCCTTGTCGAGGATCAGCAGCCCGTAGATGAGCGGCAGGTACAGTAAGGACATTCGGAACACGCGCCAGGCCGAATCGTCGTCGCCCGCCCAGGCGAACCGTCCTGCCGAGCCCAGGTAAGCGAGGCCGAGACCGAGGGCGCCCGCCAGATATAGCGGACCCGTGAGGCCGAGCAGCGACGGAAGCAGGCTGACGGGCAGAAGGGCGAGCGTGTGCGCCAGCGCCGTAAGACGCGTCCGCGATCCCGCCGCATCGCCGACCGGCAGCATGGCGAGGCCCGCCTCCCGATAGTCTTCCCGGTAGACCCAGGCGAGACTGAGGAAGTGCGGTAGCTGCCATAGGAAGAGAATGCCGAACAGCGCGAGCGCCTCGGGCCCGAGCGAGCCGCGGGCCGCCGTCCACCCGCCAGCGATCGGGAGCGCGCCGGGTACGGCCCCCACCCACGTGTTGAGCGGGCTGAGCCGCTTGAGCGGCGTGTAGCCGACGTCGTAGATCAGCAGCGTGCCGAGAGCGAGCCCGGCGGTCGGCAGGTTGACGAGCAGTGCCAGGTAGGTGACGCCCCCCACGCCGGCCAGTCCCGAGAAGATTCCGGCCTGGGGCGGGGTGAGCCGCCCGGTGGGCAGGGGGCGGCCACGCGTCCGTGCCATCCGCCCGTCCACCTCGCGCTCCAGCAGGTGGTTGAACCCGTTCGTTCCCGCCGCCACGAGCGCCGTGCCGATCAGCAGGTGTACGAGGACGCCCAACTCGGCCCCCGGCTGGAAGCCCAGAAAGAAGCCTGTGGCTGCCGACAGGAGGACGAAGACCGTGATTCGCGGCTTGCACAGCTCGAGGAACGCGGCCCCCTGCGACCAGCTGGCTCGCACCGACCCGGCGGTCGCGTCCGTGCCGCAACCATCCACCGCTCGTCTCAGATCGGGGGCTTCGGCCGTGCTCAAGAAGCCAGCTCACCCGTGTTCGGTCTACCGGCCCGGCCCATGGCGCGCCACTCCCCTCTTCGCTTGCCTCTCACCGTCAAGAAATGCCAGCGGGCGAACCGGCAGGCCGACCGCTCCGCTATGGATCGACAATCGGCACAAGATCGGTCAAGCGGGCTCGCAGGTCCAGCACCCTGGGCACCGGGCGCGGCGGTCCGCCGCTCAGCCGGCCGGCGCATCCCCGACATCCCGTAGCAGGTCGCCCGCCCCCCTCTCGCGGAGCTCGTCGGCCACGAGCCCACCCAACCCAATCGGGTCGCCGGAGGGGCCGCGCGTCGAAGCCCGGATCGCCGTGCGCCCGTCGCCGGACAGCACCACGGCGTGAAGGCTCAGGCCGTCCCCCTCCAGCCGGGCGAGGGCCCCGACGGGAACCTGACAGCCCCCACCCAGCGCCGCGAGAAGAGCACGCTCACAGTCCGTCTCGAGGCGAGCCCTCCGGTCCTCGATGGCATCCAGAAGGCCGTGGACCCGCTCATCGTCCACCCGGCCCTCGAGGCCCAGCGCACCCTGACCGGGAGCCGGCAGCCAAGCCGGCGTCTCCAGGGGGTACATCGCCTCCGACATCGCACCCAGCCGGTGCACACCCGCTGCCGCAAGCAGCAACGCATCGAACTCGCCGCGCTCCAGCTTCGCGAGGCGGGTCCCCACGTTGCCGCGCACATCGCAGACATCGCAATCCGGTCGAGCGTTGAGCAGGAGGGCTCTCCGGCGGAGCGAGGAAGTGCCGACGCGGGCACCCTCCTTCAGCCGGGCGAGATTCGTACCCCCGGGAGAGACGAGCACGTCCCGCGGATCCTCCCTCTCGGGCACGGCGAGAAGACCCAGGCCTCTCGGGAGGTCGGTGGGCAGATCCTTCAGGGAATGGACGGCGATGTCGATCTCGCCAGCGAGGAGCGCAGCCTCCAGTTCGGCGGTGAACAGCCCCTTACCGCCGATCTCCGGCAAAGGGACATCACGCCTCCGGTCCCCTTCCGTGTCCATCCAGATGGACCGGACATCGAGCTCCGGCCAGGCAGAGGCCACCCGCCTCGCCACCCGTGCCGCCTGCGCGCGGGCCAGCGTGGACTTCCTGGAACCGACGAGCAGCGTCTCACGCATCGCGGCCGGAGCCGCGATGATCAGGGGGGCGTCCCCTCGAGCCGTCCGGCCGCTTACCGCCCGGGTCGCGGGATGCCGCCGGGTTCGGACCCGCCAGCTCCTGCCCATGCTCCTGCAGCGACAGCCCTGCGGTCTCCGCCTCCTCCGACGAGTCACTGCTGTGCGCCAGCAGCTGCTTCAGAATCGGCGGCACGAGGAACGTCGAGAGGATGACCATGATGAGAACGGCACTGTACACGGCGTTTGACAGGATCCCCTCGCGCAAACCGATCGCCGCGAAGATCAGACCGACCTCGCCCCGCGGCACCATGCCGACGCCGATGGCCGTCCGGTTGAGACCGGGCCTGCGGACCACGAACCCTGCCAGGACCTTCCCGATGACGGCGATGACGGTCAAGATGAGACCGACGGTGAGCACCTCGGCGCTGAAATCCGCGCTGCCGGGCACGAACAGCCGGACGTTCACGGGTGCCCCCACGACCACGAAGAAGATCGGCGTGAAGACGTCGGCCACCGGCTCGATCCTTTCGACGACCGCGTCGAACTGGTTCGTGGAGGAGAGGATGATGCCGGCGGCGAACGCTCCGATGATCATCGCCGAGCCGGAAAGATCGGCCAGGGCAGCCAGCAGCAGAGCGAAGCAGACAGCGGTGACCAGCAACACGCCGCGCACGCGCATCCGATCCACGACGTTGAACAGGTACGGCGCCGCCCGGTTCCCGACGACCACGGCCAGCACGAGGAAGCCGACGGCGAAGGCGAAGATCTTCCCGACGGCCAGCACGCCGACCGCCGCACCGCTGGCCAGCCCCGCCACGACGGCCAGGATGACGATCCCGAGGACGTCGTCGATCACCGCCGCTCCGATGATGATGCGCGCCTCCGAGGTGTGCATCTTGCGCAGATCGGAGAGCACCCGGGCCGTGATCCCGACCGACGTCGCGGTCAGCGTGGCGCCTACGAAGATGGCGACGACCCAGAAGCTGACCGCGTCGGGGTGAACACCGATGGCGGGGTTGGACGAGTACCAGTAGAGGAAGCCCAGCCCGAAGGGAAGAACCACGCCGACGAGAGCCACCGCGGCCGCCTCCTTGCCGACCCGGAACATCTCCTTCAGGTCCGTCTCGAGGCCGATCTCGAACAGGAGGATGGAGACCCCGATCTCGGCGAAGACGTGAATGACCTCGCCGAGCGGCGTGTCGCTGGGCGGTATCACGCCCAGCATGCTACCGCCGAGCAGCACCCCGGCTAGGAGCTCTCCCAGGACGGCCGGCTGACCCAACCGCTCCGCCCCCTCGCCGAACAGCTTCCCCAGCAGCAGGATCGCGATGAGAACCAGGAAGACGTGCGAGATCTCCGGCGCGTGCCCCGCCTCCTCCTCCGCCACCTCAGCCGGCGCGGATTCGCCGTGGCCGCCATCCTCCTGGCCGACCGTCGGCGCGGCAGGCGGCGTGGGCTCCCCGGCGGTCAACCGGCCGGGAAGCTCCCACAGGGAGGTGCCGAAGACGATCCACAGACCCGCCAGGATCGCTGCCGGCCGCCGCACGCGTCGCCAGGCCTTCGTCAAGCCCCGCGGGCTCCGTGCGCCGAGGGACCCCCGGCTGGCTTCTCCGCCAATCCGGCCGCGCCTCCTACCAATCCGACTGCGCCCCGTCCACGATCTTCTGGACGAGGTTGTCGAGCGCGATCGTCTCCCCGACCTCCTCGGACTCCGTCTCCGGCTGGTACTCGCCGGCCCCGGTCACGGATCGCGAGCTCCAGTACATCTCCTCGCGCTGGGTGTCGAAGATCTCGACCTCTGCGGTGATGGTCACGCGGCGCTGGAACACCTGCGTCGTTTCTCCCTCCCGCGAATCGAAGTTGAGCGCCACGTCCGAGTAGCGTGAAATCCGTGCCGTCACGATCAGATCGGCCTCAGCCTCCGCTGCGAGTTGCAGGCCGAGCTTGCTGCGCACCGCATCGAGTAGGGATTGGGTCATCCGCTCGGTGAGCGTAAACCGGGGGGTGTCGTTCTGCACCGGTGGCACGAAGGCGGTGTTCATGTGGGAGGGTAGTCCCCCGCCGCCGGAGAAGCCGTAGCAACCGGCGGCCAGCCACGCCGCCGCCAGGCTACATGCGATGCGGTAGGTCGTAGATCTCTGCAGCATGTCTCGTCAGCACCTCGGTCGCTTCGGTGAGTTCCCAGCGAACCCTTCGTGATTCTACAAAATCTCGGTACTCCGCGCTCCGCGGCCACGCAGCCGCCGCGTCCCACTGCACCTCGATCCGACGCCGCACCCTGCTTCCGCGACGTTCCTCCAGACCGAGGATGCGGCTTCCCTGGACAAAGGCGAAAAGGGAGTCGCTCCCGGCCGGGATCACGAGGGCCTGCGCGCTGTCCGTCACGAAGCCGCGAGTGGGCGGTGCCGCACCGGGCCGGAAGATCCCGGCCATCGCATACAGGAATACCGGCCCGGGCAGACGCACGTCCTCGATCTGACCCAGGGTGGCCAGACCGCTCGGTGTGAGCGAGACGCCCATCGAGGCATCGCCCGGAGCGAACAAGTCGAGCCTCAGGGAGTCGCGCGGGTTGTACCGGGCGACCCCTTCGCCGCTCAATGGCCCCTTCTCATCCACGTAGCGCCAGTCGAAGCGGAGCCTGAAGGGCTCGGCCGGCCCCGTCGCCGCTCGTACGCGGGCACCCACCGCCGACGCATCGGCGAGCGGCGGCCCCGTCTCGACCTGCTTGGAGCACCCGGCGATTCCGCTCGCGGCAGCCGCCCAGGGGAGTGCCAGCCAGCGCGCAACCGGACGGCGCCGTCGCATCAGCGGCACGATTCCGCCGCCGCCAGAGCGGCGCGGACGTCATCGGGGAGGCGTCGGGTCCGCCCCTCGCGATCGATGCAAGCCAGGTCTGTGCGCGCCCTGGCCAGCAACCGGTCTCCCGGACCGCGGACTTCGTAGCCGAAGGTGACGGAACGGCTCCGTACGGCGAGCACCTTCGTGCGGATTTGGACCCGCTCCTCGTAGTAGGCCGCCGCCCGGTATTCGATCTCGAGGCCGGTAACGGGAAGCAGAACGCCGCTGCGCTCCATCTCGGCATAGGAGACGCCATGCTCTCGCATCAGCATGGTCCGGCCCAACTCGCACCATACCACATACACGCCGTGGTGAGCACGCCCCATCTGGTCGGTCTCGGCGTACCGGACCTCCACCTCGACGACGTGCGGACGGGACCCCGCACCGCTCATTTCGCCGCGCGATCGGCGTGACCTATCTTCCGGCATGGCCGCTCGACCCACCATCGTTTTGTCGGACGCTCACCTGGGCGAGATCCCGCCCGAGGCCGAGCGAGCCTTCCTCGCCTTCCTCGAATCGCTTCACGGCAGGATCGACGAACTGCTCATCAACGGCGACCTCTTCGATTTCTGGTTCGAGTACCGCACCGTCATCCTGCGCCGGCACTTCCCGGTCCTCCGCCGGCTCGCCGACCTGGTGGAGTCCGGCATCCGCGTGCGCCTGGTGGGCGGAAACCACGACGCCTGGACCGGTTCCTTCCTGGCCGACGACATCGGGATCGAGCTCCTGGACGGACCTGTCATCACCGATCTGGCAGGACGGCGCGCCTACATCGCGCACGGCGATGGACTGCTCGACGGCGAAGCGTCCTACCGCCTCCTCCGCCGCGCGATCCGGAGCCGCCCTTTCCGTCTCCTCTTCCGTCTGTCGCCGCCAGACCTGTCGCTTCCGCTGGTCCGACGGGTCAGCAGCACGCCGGCCCGGATCCGAGGCGGGGTGGAAGGCGAGGCCGACCGGGCCGATCGGCTCGCTGCGCACGCCCGCGCGATACTCCTTGGCCGACCGGACATCGATCTGGTCGTCTTCGGGCACGCGCACCGACCCGACCTCATCGAGGTCGAGCCGAACCGTCACTATCTGAACGCCGGGGACTGGATCCATCACCGCAGCTACGCCGCCCTGACGCCCGACGCGATCAAGCTCAGCCACTGGCACCCAGGCTGACCCACTCCAGGCTTCCTACGGGCTCGCCGAGGAAGCGCTGCGCGACCCTCCCGAACTGCCGGGCGTCGTCGGTCACGAAGTAGCGGGCGGTGACCGGCCGGCCCGTCGGCTCCGCCTCCAGCCCCGCCGCCTCCAGCTCCCGGGCGACGGCCAGTGCCGTTGCCTCCGCCGAGTCGATCAGCTCGACCCCCGAGGCCACATCCGCCAACAGGGGCTTGAGCAGTGGATAGTGCGTGCAGCCCAGCACCAGCGTGTCGATGTCCTCCCGTAGGAGGGGCCCCAGGTATCGCTCCGCCGTTAACCGCGCCACGTCGCCTTCCACCCAGCCTTCTTCGGCCAGCGCCACGAACAGCGGGCAGGCGGCGCTCGCCACGCTGGCGCCCGGCCGCAGCTGCTTGATGAGCCGCTCGTAACTGCCGCTCTCGATCGTTCCTTGCGTTCCGATGACGCCGATCCTGCCGCTGCGAGATCTGCGCACCGCCTCCGTAGCACCCGGCTCGATCACGCCGATCACGGGCACCGGTACGCGAGCCGCCACGTGCTCGGCCGCGCGTGCGGTCGCCGTGTTGCAGGCAATCACGATGAGCTTGACGCCCCGGGCGAGAAGAAAATCCGCTGCCTCGGCAGCGTACCGCCGGATCGTCTCGGGCGACTTAGGACCGTAAGGCACCCGGGCCGTGTCCCCGAGGTAGAGGATCGACTCGAAGGGCAGGCGCTCCCGGATCGCATGGACCACCGTAAGCCCGCCCACTCCCGAGTCGAAGACGCCGATCGGCTCGTCCGGATCGAGGTCGCGGTGCTCGATCATGCGCTCAGAAGAGCTTCACCGGGTAGGCGAACTCGACGCCGGGCGAGCCGTCCTGCGGCGGCCGGATCTCGCCCTCGAAGCCCGCGAACTGCGCGGATACCCACGCATCGATGCCGCTGACGAGGGCCCACAGACCGGTGAACAGGATCCAGTCCTCGCGTGCCTTCTTGCGGCTGTCCAGCAGATCTTCATCCTCGCCGCGCTCGGCTGCTCCCACGTCGGCGTTCGTCTTGAGGATCATGAAGACGCCACCGGACCACACCGTGAAGTAGATGGCGCCACGAGCCGGCTGCCGAGCCGCGGTCTGTCCCCAGCCGGGGATGATGATCGAGCGGAGCAGCGCACCCGTCGGGCTGACGGCTCCCCGCTCCCCCCGCGGCTCATCCTCACTTGCTTCCAGAGTATCGGCCCGCACCGTATCCGGACGGAGCGCGTCCGCCGCCGGGACCGTATCCGCCTCGACGGCCTGCGCCTGCACCGTGTCTGCAGGGGCCGGCGGCACGGGCTCCTGGGCCCGTGCTCCGGCTGGCAGGCCAAGCATGGCGATGGCCGCCACGCAGAGAACCGCTACCGCCGTGGGACGGCCGAGCCTGTACCGGCCTGACGTCGCGGCTCCCGAGCCGGCGAAAGTGGCGGGAGCGTCTGGGAATCGAACCCAGCCGACGACCTCGCGGATCGTCGTGTCGGTTTTGAAGACCGCAGGAGACACCAGTACTCCATCCGCTCCCTTGGAGCTTGGGCGGTCGGCCAGACGGGAGTCCGCAGTCCGTGATCTCACCGTCTGTCAACGTCTCTTCGCCACGACGTCGATCTCGATCCGCGCATCCCTGGGAAGCCGCGCCACCTCGACGGTCGAGCGGGCGGGATACGGCGCCTTGAAGTACTCGGCGTAGATCGTGTTGACCGTCGTGAAATCCTCCATGTCAGCGAGGAAGATGGTCGTCTTCACCACGTCACCCGTGCTCAGTCCCGCCGCGGCGAGCACCGCCGTGAGATTCAGCATGACCCGGCGCGTCTGCGCCTCGATCCCATCGACCAGTTGCCCCGTCGCCGGATCGAGCCCGATCTGGCCGGAGCAGTACACCAGCCCGTCGGATTCGATCGCCTGCGAATAGGGACCGATGGCCCCCGGAGCCTCCTCCGTGCGCAGCGCTCTCATGGGCAGCTCTCCACCTCGGACACAGGAACGCCCGACCGACCCCGCACCGAAACCTGAGCGGCGACGACTCGTCTGGCTAGCGGTTGCGCCGAACCGATGGCGAATCTAAGCTCCCGCCGCATGTCCTCTGCAGACGGCTCGCCCGGACGCTGGCTCAACGAGGCCCTCAAGACCGCTGCCTACCGCGTGCAGCGTTACTTCGACCTGCTCGGCCGGGTCTTCGTGTCTTCGGTCACGCGACCGTTCTACGGGCGTGATCTCGTTCAGCAGATGGATACGATCGGCGTGTCTTCCCTCGGCATCGTCGCCCTGACCGGATTGTTCACCGGGATGGTGCTGGCGCTGCAATCCTCGGTCGAGATGAAGCAGTTCGGCGCCACCATTTATATCGGTCGGCTCGTCGGGGCCAGCGCCGTGCGCGAGCTGGGCCCCGTGCTGACGGCGCTGATGGTCACCGGCCGTGCCGGCTCGGGGATGGCGGCCCAGCTGGGCTCGATGCGCATCACTGAGCAGATCGATGCCCTCAACACGCTGGGCGTCGATCCGGTGCGAAAGCTAGTGGTACCGCGGTTCCTGGCCGCGGTCCTCATGCTTCCGGTGCTCACCGTCATCATGGATGTCATCGCCATTGGCGGAGGCCTGCTCATCGCGGTTGTGAAGCTTGACCTGACCGCGACGCTCTATCTGCGCTCGGTGTACCAGTCGCTGGCCCAGACCGGGTTCGTCCTGCGCTACATTCCGATCGACGTATTCGGCGGCCTGCTAAAGCCGATCGTCTTCGGCGGGATCATGGCTCTCACATCCTGTTATTACGGGATGACCGCACGGGGCGGCACAGAGGGGGTCGGCCGGGCAACGACGCGCGCAGTGGTCACGTCGTCGGTGCTCATCCTGGCTTCCGACTACTTCCTGACCCAGCTGTTGATCGCGCTGTTGATCGAATGACGAATCGCACTGCGGAAGCGGCGGGACCCTCCCGACCGGCGCCGGACACCGGAGCCTCCCGGCCCGTCGTGCTGCTACGTGACGTACGGCTGGCCTACGGCTCGCACGTCGTGCTGGACGAAATCAGTTTTTCGGTCCGGCGGGGCGAGACGATGTGCGTGCTGGGCGGATCGGGCGTCGGCAAGAGCACGATCCTCAAGCTCGTCCTCCACCTCGACGAGCCCGACTCCGGTCACGTCGAGGTGCTCGGCCACGACATCGGGCGGGCCGGTCGCCACGAGGTCTTCGAGGTGCGACAACGCATGGGCATGGTGTTCCAGGGATCGGCGCTCTTCGATTCGCTGCCGATCTTCGACAACGTGGCCTTTCCGCTGCTGGAGCATACCGAGCTACCACTCGGGGAGATCACTCGCCGGGTCCGGGAGGTGCTTTCGTTCGTGGACCTCGATTACCGACGGGTTGAGCGCCTTCTTCCCTCCGAACTGAGCGGAGGGATGAAGAAGCGGGTGGCCATCGCCCGCGCCATCGTGCACCGGCCCGAGATTCTCCTCTTCGACGAGCCGACGAGCGGGCTGGACCCGATCACGACGCGCACGATCGACAGCTTGATCATCAAGCTGCGACGCGAGCTTCACGTAAGCTCCATCGTCGTCACGCACGACACCCGCTCCGCCTGCCGGATCGCGAACCGCATCGCGCTGCTCCAGGGTGGGCGGATTATCTTCATGGGCACGCCGGACGAAATGCTTGCTGCGGAGGACAGCTACATCCGTGATTACCTGGAATAGGACGGCGGGCGTCGCCGGAATGCGATGAGGAGATCGAGACCCATCACCTGGGAGGAGGTAAAGGTAGGCGTCGTCATGATCGCCGCCCTTCTCCTGCTCGCCGCCGGCATCTTCTTCATCGGCAACATCGGCAGCGTGTTCGGGAACCGGTACCAACTCATCACCCTCATGAACTCCGCTGCCGGCCTCGCTCCTGGAGCCGCCGTGCAGCTGGCGGGCCAGCCAGTCGGCCAGGTGGCTCGCATCGCCTTCATCGATCCGCAGGACCGCCCACCGACCGGCGAAGGGCTCGCCGTCTGGCTCGCCATTGACCGCCGTGTCCAGGGCCAGATTCGAAGCGACTCACGCGCCCGCGTCCGCACCATGGGCCTGCTGGGCGACCGCATCATCGACATCGAGCCGGGCGGTGCCGACGGAAGGGTCCTGTCGGAGGGGGACACGCTCCAGGCGGCCGGCGTGTTCGACTACTCGGAGCTTCTGGACGAGGCCTCTGCGGCCGTCGGCAGCCTCTCGCGGCTGGTCCGTTCGCTCGACGAGATCACGCGGGACCTGCTCGCCGGCGAGGGAACAATGGGTCAACTGCTGGTCAACCGCGAACTCTACGACCGCCTCACGGAGCTCGGCTCGGATCTC
The DNA here is from genome assembly GCA_020351855.1 of Gemmatimonadota bacterium. GTDB lineage: Bacteria > Gemmatimonadota > Gemmatimonadetes > Palauibacterales > Palauibacteraceae. The sequence goes on along the minus strand of CP070670.1, from coordinate 1,798,818 downwards.
TCGCGGCTGCTCTCCTCGGTCAATGCGGGCGAGGGATCCCTCGGAAAGATGGTCAAGGACGAGCAGCTCTACGAACGACTTCTCCGTGCCGTGGCATCCCTCGACACGATCACGGCCAGGGTGGCCCGCGGAGAGGGCTCGCTTGGCCGGTTGCTCGACTCCGACTCCCTGTATGACGCGCTGGCGGGCGCGGCCCGCCGATCCGACTCGCTGATCACCGGCCTCCAGGCCGGCCAGGGCTCGATCGGCCGGCTCATCGTGGACGAGTCGCTCTACGAGGAGCTCCTCCGCATGGTCGTCGAGCTCAACAACATCCTTGCCGACCTTCGGGCCCAACCCGAGAAGTACATCCCTCCGATCACCGTATTCTGACGTTCGGGCCGGAGGGCGCGTCGGTCACAGCCCCGTCGTGGCGGATGAGCCCACCCGCTCGCCCGGCGGCAGCGGTGAGCGCGGCCGCGAGCAGACTGAGGATGACAAGCGGCACGACGACCCGCCTGTCCGGTCGGACGCGGAGCCAAGCCCACGCGGCGGCGGCGGCCGCCAGCAGCGCGGCGCTCGCGGCCAGGCCCAGCGTGGAATGGGATTCGAGTGTCGCGGCGAGCTCACTCGCCAGCGCCCCGCCGGCCTCTGCCCCCAAGACGCGCGCCGCGGCCAGCCGGCCGGACAGGTACGCGATCGGTGCGGTCGCCCCCGCCAGGGCAACCGACACGGCGCCGAAGTGGATTGCCGCCTGGCGGCGCAGCGCGAGACCGATCGGGACGGCGACCGCGCCGACGAGCGAGAGGACGACCGGAAAGTGATGCGTGGCGAGGTGGATGGTCGCCCAGTCCATGCTCAGTCGTCGTCCAGTCCCGCCACCTCGTGGATGCTTCGGAACTCGACGACCTGATACCGGACCGTGGCGCGCGGAAGCGAGACACTGATCTCGTCGCCCGGCTGCCGCCCGAGAAGCGCACGGCCAATCGGCGAAGCCATCGAGATCTCGTCCTTCTCGACGTCGATGTGCTCGCCGAAGGCCAGCGTGTAGACCTCGGTCGAGCCGTCTTCCACGTCGCGAAGCGTCACGCGCGATCCAAACCCGATCCGGTCATGGGGAATCGATTCCATGTCGATGTCCGCCAGCTCGCCGAGGCGGCGGCGGATGTAGTCGAGGCGCGCGTGCACGAAGCCCTGTCTCTCCAAGGCGGCGTGATATTCGGAATTCTCCCGCAGATCCCCCAGCTCGAGCGCGTGTTGAATCGCGCGCGGAAGCACGACCTCGAGCTCGTGCAGCAGTCGTTCCGTCTCCTCGCTCAGTCGCTCGCGAATCTCATCCAGCATCGCATCCGTCCTTGGTCACTTCGCTCTCGATCCGGCCTCGCCACCCCCGACGAAACCGAGGCGTACAAAAAAAGGCCGGGCGCCGAGCCTTCACCGGAAGGTCGGCGCCGCGGTCCAGCAGTGATGGAGGCGGCGGGAATCGAACCCGCGTCCGCGAGGCCTTCGCCCGCAGCGTCTACGTGCGTAGTCTACGATCGCGTTCTCGCCACCCTCGGGCTCGCAGACGGCCCTCGGACGGCCAGCCGCTCGGCTTTCGCCGCTCTCGACGGAACCGCCCGCGGCGTGCGGCCCCATCCAGCCCGATACGTCGTCGCCTCATGTCCCGCCTCGGGCCGGGCCAAACGTGAGACGGACCGCGTTAGTTACGCGGCCAGAGCCAAGTTATCGTTGGCAGTTGTTGTTTCTTCCCGGTGTTTTACGAGGGTCCGAGACCTCGGCACGCGACTACGGTTTCGGGCGCACACGTCGAAACCAGATCGCCCCCGCGCTTTCTTCCTACCCGGTGGTTCGTCCGTTTGGTCCGTGAGCCACCGTCAGTGCAGCCCCTCCCATGGCGCTATCGCACGCAGATGTCGTACCGCGGACTCCACCGCCGAACGGGCATTCACCCCCGGTGACCCCGCAAAGGAGATGCAGAGGAGGCGGCCCCACTCGCTGACCGGAGCGACGAGCGACCACTCACCCTCCGGCGCCCCTTTGAACAGCTCCTTCGACAACACCTGCAGCACGAGGTCCTCGCGGGCAGCCCAGGTGAACGGATGCCCTTCGGGTGCCAGTGAACGGCTCTGGGACGGCCCGCCAGCCGTCACCTCGTCCTCCACGACCCAGTCGCCTCCACCACCGTCGCGGCGCCATACCACCGCCCGCCGCGCTCCCATGGACTGGACCAGTACCTCGAGCAGCGTCCGGATCTGCCAGTACCTAAAGCCGGCCATCGCGCCTCGGATTTGCCCCTCTCCGCTTTGACAGCTTTTCGCGGAAAAGAATATACTGCAATCGCTCCCGACATTGCCTCTTTTGGAGGAATTGATAGATGCAACTGAGAGACTTCTTTTCCACGGACGCGATCGCGCTTGACCTGACCACCGAGACCAAGGACGAAACCTTGCGGACGCTCGTCGGTCTCTTCCACCTCGATGAGAAGTCCGAGGGCATCCTGTTCAAGATGCTCAAGCGGCGCGAGAACCTCGGATCCACGGGAATCGGACGCGGGATAGCGATCCCCCACTGCCGGTCGCTCGTGGTCAACCGGCTGCGCGTCGCCTTCGGGCGCCACACCCCCGGACTGGACTTCAAGGCGATCGACGAGAAACCGGTCCACTACATCTTTCTGATCGTGGCCCCGCCGCTGGAGGTTTCCAACCAGTACCTGCCGGTGCTCGGCAAGATCGCTCAGTTCAGCAAGGAGCCAGACGTGCCGGAACAGCTCGCGGCGGTCACCAAGCCCGAGGAGTTCCTTCAACTGCTGGAGATGAAGGGCGTGTAACCATGCACGAAGAGCTCGAGACGCTCCTCGAGATGCAGGATCTGCACATGCAGTTGCGGGCGCTCGAGGAGGGCGAGGTTCGCGATCTCGAATCCGGCCTCTTCGACATGGGGATCGAGGAAGCGCTCGAGACCCTCGACCAGAAGATCCTGGAGCTGCAGGGGCGGTTGGAGCCGAGGGTGCAGGACAGGTATCGCCGGCTGATCTCGGCCGGCAACCGCGCTGTCGTACCGGTACTCGGCGGTGTCTGCTACGGCTGCTTCGTCGCGGTCCCGACATCCTGGGCCGCCGAGGCCGACCCCAACGACAAGCTCAACGTCTGCCAGAACTGCGGGCGTTTCCACTACTACCCGACCTGACGCCCGCTCAGCGGATCAGCAGGATCTTTCGGACCTGGCTCCGCCCACCGACCATCAGTTCCACGAAGTAAGGACCAGCCGTCGCCTCGTGACCCTCCAGATCGAGGCCGTCCCAGTAAGCCTCGAAGGAGCCGGGCCGCTCGAACAGAAGGTCTTCGACCGGCTCCGCTGGACGTCCATCCGGAGCGAGCAGCACCGGCACGCCCACCACCTGGCGCAGAATGTTGAACACGCGCAGCGAGACGCGGGCGCCTCCCCCCTCCTCGAACAGGCGGGGACCGAGCTGAAAGCGTATGCGCGCCTCCCCACGCTGCGGGCTCTGCGACGTCTCCAGCAGGAAGTCCTCCGACTGCCCGGTCGCCTGCGTCTGGAGGCCCTGGATGTCCTGGCCCGCAGCCGTTGGAAACGGAGCCAGGATGAGGATCGCGACCACCGTGCTAACGCGCCAATTCACAACAACTAATATCCTGTCATCTCATCTCGCGTGTCATGCTATCCAGAGCCGCCCGTCCTCAGTACGACGCGTCACCTGCATGCGATCCAGATGCTCGAGCAGGGGAATCAGGTACTTCCGTGTCACCGCAAGCTCGCGCTTGAAGTCGGTCGGAAGCGCGAGCGACCTGCCGTGGAAGGCGCGCTCCGCCGCCTCACGGAGTCGGGCGGCACTGCGGGCCGACAGGTAGATCTCCGGGCTCACCCTCTCCACCTTCCCCTCCCTCGACAGCAAGCGCAGGAGATCGTGCAGCAGCTCGTCAGGCACCTCCAGCTGCGAGCCCAGCTCGCTCACCAGCGGCGGCTCCAGCCCGCCTGAGTCGATCGCGGCCAGCAGACGGGCGTGGGCGCGCCTCTCCGGGGCCGTCAGCCGAGCCTCGTGCCCGTCCAGGCGGATCTCGGGACCTTCCGCGACGATCGTCCCTTCGCGCAGCAATGCCTCCATGACCTGCCCGACCAGCTCGAGAGCGAAGCCACTGGCCAGCTGGCTTCTCACCGCTTCGCGCGACACGCCCGGCGCCCTGGGGCGGGAATCGTGGAGCCGAGCCAGTGTCTCCCGCAGCTCCCATCGCGCCCTCTCCTCTGCTTCCCGCGCGAACCAGCGTCCCCCGGCAGCGAAAACGCGGAGCTCTGGGGATCCGCAGAGCGCCCGAATCCGGCCGGGAGATAGACCGGTGACCAGCGGAAGACGCTCGCCCTCGATCCCCTTCCCCCCTGCCAGGGCAACGGCCGTCTGCACTCGGTCCGCCGCCGTGCCGGACAGCATTCGGCCCCATGCTTCGACACGCTCGCCCCAGCGGATCGGCGGCTCGAGCTCCGCCACGATCCCACCGCCGATCGTCACGACCGGCGAGTAGAACCGGACAACGAAGCGGTCCCCGACGCGCGCGACCAATCCCTGTTCGAGATCGAGCACGGCCCACGCCTCATCACCGGGCCCCACCGCATCCGCGCCCTCCGCTCCGGCCCGCAGACGCACGCGGCCCAGGACTTCGCGCGTGCCCAGGTAGATGCGGACCCGCTGCCCCCTGTGCACGGGACGGGGCGAGTGGGCAAGCACGGAGAGCCGGACGCCCAGACGCCGTAGCTCCCGCCACTCCTCACCGGCCAAGACGACGGAACCGCGCGGAGCCTCCCGCGGCTCGAAGCCGACCAGCGAGAGCGCACAACGGCGGCGCGGCCCCACGGCCTCCCGCGCCGCGGCGTGTACCTGGAGCGAGCGGACGCGGGCCGAGCGGCCGCAGGGCAGCACTCGAACCTCATCTCCCACGTGGAGGGTCCCGCTCCACACGGTCCCGGTCACCACGGTCCCGGCTCCCGCAACACTGAACGACCGGTCCACCGGCAGACGGAACAGATCGGTGTCGTCGGAGGCGCGGAGCGTGTGCGCCCGCTTCCCGATCTCCGTCCTGAGACGCTGGATGCCCTCTCCGGTGGATGACGAGACGGGGATGATCGGCCAGGCCGCATGGCCGAGCACCTGCTCAAGCTCCTCGCGCACGGCGCTGCGGCAGAGATCCAGCCAATCGGCGTCCACGAGATCGGTCTTCGTCAGGACGACAATCCCGTGCTCGACGCCCAGAAGCCGCACGATGGAGAGGTGCTCGCGGGTCTGGGGCATCGGGCCCTCGTCCGCGGCGATGACGAGTAGCACGAGATCGATCCCCGTGGCCCCTGCCAGCATGTTCTTGACGAAGTCCTCGTGTCCCGGGACATCGACGACGCTCGCCTCCAGCCCCCCATCCAGGGCAAGGGGGGCAAAGCCGAGGTCGATGGTCAGGCCACGCTCGCGCTCCTCCCGCCACCGATCGGTCTCGACCCCCGTGAGGGCGCGCACGAGCGCGGTCTTTCCATGATCGACGTGGCCGGCGGTCCCGACGACGAAGGCCCTCACCGGCCGCCCCGGGCAAGAAACTCGAGGGAGCGGATCCTCACACCCTCCGCGAGGTGGTAGCGAATGAAATCGATGAGGAGACGCCGCTGCACGCCGTCGAAAGCCGCCCGGCTCGTACGGCTGGCCACGAGCCGCCGCAGCGTCTCCAGCTCCGCCGCCGAGACGGGCTCTCCGTGTCCGGGGCAGCTCTCGCAGCGCAGGCCCCCGGAGGAGGCGTCGAAGCGAGCTGGCTCTCCGCTCGGAACAACCCTCCCGCACCCGACGCAGCGGGACAGGTGGGGGGCGAACCCCAGCACCGCGACCAGGGCCCACAGTTGCCCGAGAACGGCCGCATCCACTGCATCGTCTGGGGTCTCGAGTAGCGCATCCAACCCGTCCACCAGGGTGTCGAAGAGACTGTCATCCCGGTGTTCCGGGGCGAGCCGCATGACCAGCTCGCACAGGACGGACGCCCCGGCGAACCGCGTGAGGTCCGATCCGAGACCCTGCCGCTCGCGGATCAGCTCGAAGCCCGACAGCGTGTCGAGATCGCGGTGCTCTCTCACGTACAGCGTGGCATGCCCCTCCGCGAAGGGCTCGATGAGACCGCCGAAGCGACTGCGGGGACGGAGTGCCCCGCGGGCGATGGCCGAGCGCGGTCCCCGCTCCCGCGTCATGAGGCGGAGGATCTTGCTCGTGTCGCTGTAGCTGTAGGTCTGCAGGACCACGCAGCGCGTGGTGATGATCGGCACGACGCCTCCTGCGGTTCTCCCTCTCCCTCGCGGAATCCTACCCTCGGGGCGCCTCGATCTCCAGGTCCGTGGTGCCGAAGCCTCCCTGCACCCGGTCGATGAAGGCGCCGTCCGCCTGCAGCAGGAAGATCGCTCCCGATTCCTCGAAGCGGAACGTCGCGCAGAGGAGCCGACCATCGGCCAATGCCGTCGTCACCCAGCAGGCCACGGGACTCCCGGACGCATCCCGCGTTGCCACGGGATCCGAAGGTCCGTTCAGGAACGCCTCGCTCGCCGGGTCGAACCGCAGCGTCCGGAGGTTCACGAAATCCGATGTCACGGAGGCGTACACGTACCCATCGGCCCCATCCTCGAGGGAAACGCCGTTCCCGCCGAGCAAGAAGGGCCCCGAGACTTCCAGCGTGGTCGGGTCGATGACCGCCAGGCTGCCGTTGCCCTCTGGCGCGAACGCCGGCGTGAGGGTGCCGGCGTTGAGCACGACGACGAGCCCGCCCGAGCGCACGGCGTCGATGGCCTGGAAGCCGGCCGGGAGCTCCAGATCGGCGACCTCCCGACCATCGAGCTCGAAGACGACCACCCGGCTCGGCCCTAGGGGCTCGTACGTGCCGCCGGCATCGTCGATGTTCGAGTCGATCGCGAACAGCCTCCCGTCGGCCGCCAACACCTTCTCCACGAACTCGCCCGCATCGCGCGCGAGCACGTCAGGAGGCGAGTCAGGGACGCCGAGCGGGATCTCGTAGATGGCATTGCTCCCACGACCGGCCACGAAGGCGCTCGACCTGCTGGGGACAAGGACCGGCCTCGACGGGTTCACGCCCTGCTCGGCAAAGCCCACGCCGGTCGTCGTCCCGGCCTCGAGGTCCACGATCCATACGCGGTCCCCCCCGAAGTCGCTCTCCGTGGTCACCGCGATGGACCCGAGCGCGTCCATGCCGTTGCCGTCGAACAGCGGGCCGAGATCCACGGTACCGCCCACAGCCAGCCGCTCCCCGACGTCGTAGCGCTGCAGGGTCTGGCCCACGGAGTGCAGGGCAAGAACGGACGCGATCGGCGGATCGCCCGGCCCCGTCGGGACATCGCCCGACGAGCAGCCCGCCAATGTGCCCGCCGCAGCAGCGAGCGTGGCCAGGCGAGCGCCGCGGGCGCGGCCTCCGCCCCATCGAATCGTATGTCGGGACCTGCGTCTCATTGCTCCATCTCCTCCTCTGCCCCCGTTTCCCGCTCGCGGCGCGAGCCTACCTGCGCGCCTCCACCCGGAACAGCACCCTCCGCCCCGGTTCCGGAAAGAGCTCCGTCTCCTCGTAGCGCACGTCGAGCAGGTTATCGATCGCCACGGCCGCCTCCAGCGCCACACCGCCGATCCTGAAGCTGCGGCTGGCATCCAGCCGGACGGCCGCGTAGGCGGGTAGCCGTCGCACCCCGGCCAGGGTGGTCGTCCGCGTTCCCACGAACCGGACAGCTCCGCGCAGCCAGAACCGGGCGATCAGGCTTCCGACATAGGCGTCTCCCGCCAGCTCCGGTTGGTAGGGCATCGGGTTCCTGTTGCTGCCGAAGCCGAGGCGGCTCTTCTGCAGGGTGAGCGAGCCCCCCACCCGTGGCCCACGGCCGTAGAGCGGCACGTCGCCTCGGACTTCGAGCCCGGCGGCCGTCAGACGGTCAAGGTTTTGTGGACTCCACAGGGCGACCGCACTGGCCACCCAGACGATCGGATCACGCGTCTCGCGGAAGAAGGCCGCCGCCTGAAGGTCGGCGCCGCCACGGGTCGTATCGTCCCCGGTTCCAGCCGCCGCCTGCCGCGCGCCCACCGGACGGCCGGGGCCCCATCGGACCCCCACCTCGGCATCGATCACCACCCGCTCCGGGTTCAGATCGGGGTTTGCCCGGATGCCGATCGCGGAGGGGGCGTACAGGTCGGCGAACGAGGGAAGCCGGTACGCGCGTCCGGCCCGACCCCACAGGCTCCACGACGGGCCAAGCTGGGCGGCCAGGGCGATCTCCGGGTTGAGTGCGCTACCGTCGGTGGAGGCGTCGGCCGAGATCCCCGGCCGGATCGAGATCCTGCCCGTGTCGAAGGTGCGTCCCAACCACACTCCGCCACTCCACCGAGCGGCATCCGCAGCCGTTTCCTCGCCCGCGATGGCCTCGCGGGACAGGTAGCCGGATAGCTCCAGGGCGAGGGCCGGAACCCAGGTGGAACCGTCGAGCCGCACGGTGCCCAGCTCCTGCCGCGACTCCAGGTCGCGCCGAGGATCCCGGTAAAGGAGATCGCGCCAGGCCAACGTCGCGCTGATCCGTCCGGCGGGGGAGCCGTAACCGAGACGAGCCTGCAGAGAGCGATCCGCGTAGCGGGCCTCGTCGAACGCATGCGTACCGATTCGTCCGGGTGCGCCGCGCTCGACATCATCGTACCGCACCTGCGCGAACAGGGGCAGCGCGGCCGGGGCTGCCGAAAGCCACGCGTGCAGGCCCCGCTCGTCCGCGTTCTCTCTCACCTCGATCGGATGCTCCGGCAGGGTTCGGTTCAGGTACTCGAAATCGTTGTCGGAAGCCTGCGCCCGGAAGCCGACGGCCAGCGTCCCGGCCATACCGCCCACCGAGAGGAACGCGTCGGCCGCCCGCGCCCCAAACGCACCGATCTCCGCGCCGGCAGCGGCGGTCGTGCCCTTCGGGTTTCCCGATCGCAGAAGAAGCACGCCGGCGAGCGCCCCCGGCCCGAAGCGCGGCGAGGCTCCGCGGACGAGCACCGCATCGGAGAGCGTAGCGACCGGGATCCGCGACAGGTCGGCGGATCCGCTCAGCGGATCGTTCACCGGAAGGCCATCGAGCAGCACGAGGAATCCCTCGGGCCGGCTCCCCCGCACGCTCCCCACCTGCCTTCCGCCTGCCGAAGTTGGGACCTGGACGCCGGGTTCCTCGGCCAGCCGATCGGCAAGGGAGCGAGGACCGCCGTCGAGCGGGATCCGGCTCGTCGCGTGCCCGGGCACCGCGCCGCCCCCGCGGTCGCTCACCGCCGCCACGAGGTCGGTCACGGGCACCGGCCGAACCTCGAGCACGACGTGCACGGGCTCGCGCTCCGCTGCCACGTCGACCTCCCGGCGGATGCCTTCGTACCCCAGCGCGCGAACCTCGAGGAGATAACGACCCGGCGCGACGGAGCCGGACTCATACCGACCCGCGCCGCTCTCCGCGAGCTCCCGCCAGGCCCGCGCCGCCGTGTCGAGCGGGGCGATCCGCACGGCCGCCGAGCGGATCGGCTCGCCCGACTCCGAGCGCACGACCACCGACACCGCCGCCTGCTGCGCCGCGAAGCCGCCAGCCTGACCCG
>CP070670.1:1780907-1789108 GCA_020351855.1 Gemmatimonadota bacterium | reverse complement strand
GACGACGTGATGAGCCACGTGAGAAGCCGCGACAGCGTCGGGCACGAAGGTGCGAGCAGCCCCGATCGGCCCCGCGAGAAGTGCGGCGTGTTCGCGATCACCGGCACCTCCCTGGCCGCAGAGCTGGCGTTCATGGGCCTCTATGCGCTTCAGCACCGAGGGCAGGAATCGGCCGGCATCGTCGCGGTCGACGAGCTGGGCAACGCCCGCAGCCACCGTGGGATGGGGCTGGTGTCGGATGTGTTCGATGAGGAACGGCTTCGCGACCTCGTCGGACCGATGGCGATCGGCCACGTCCGCTACTCGACTTCCGGCCGCTCGGAGATCCGAAACTCCCAGCCGGTCCTCGTGGACTATCGTCACGGCTCCATGGCCCTCGCGCACAACGGCAACATCACGAACGGGCGCGAGCTACGTCAGCGGCTATCGGAGGAAGGCGCGATCTTCCAGACGGACACCGACTCCGAGGTCGTCATCCACCTCATCGCCCGAAGCCGGCGCGAGGAGGAATGCCAGCAGGTGGACGACGCCCTGTCGCAGCTCGGCGGCGCCTTCTCGCTCGTTCTGAGCGTCGGAAAGACGCTCTACGCCGCCCGAGACTCGCGCGGCTTCCGCCCTCTGGTGCTGGGAAGACTCGAAGAGGCCATCATCGTCTGCTCGGAGACCTGTGCCCTGGATCTCATCGGCGCCGAGTACCTCCGCGATGTCCAGCCGGGCGAGGTGCTCCGCATCCGCGACGGCCGCATCGAGTCGCTCCGTCCCCTCCCCCCGGCCTCGCCGGCCCCGTGCCTGTTCGAGCTCGTGTACTTCGCCCGTCCGGATTCCCGGGTCTGGGGCTGCTCCTTCGATGGCGCCAGGAGGGCGTTCGGCCGCCAGCTGGCACGGGAACATCCGGTGGCCGCGGACTGCGTGTTCGCCGTGCCGGACTCCTCCAACTCGGCGGCGCTGGGCTACTCCGAGGAGTCGGGCGTCGCCTTCGAGCTCGCGCTCATCCGGAACCACTATGTCGGGCGCACCTTCATCTATCCCACTCAGGCGGGACGCGACTTTCGCGTCCGCATCAAGTACAACCCGGTCGCCGAGCTGATCGCGGGCCGCAGGGTGGTCGTGGTGGACGACTCCCTCGTCCGAGGCACGACGAGCAAGGGCCTCGTGTCCCTGCTACGGGAGGCCGGCGCCCGGGAGATCCATTTCCGGGTCGCGTCGCCGCCCATTCGGTACCCGTGCTACTACGGGATCGACATGCCCACCCGGGCCGAGCTTCTCGGCTCCGACCACTCCGTCGAGGAGATTCGCGATCACCTCGGGGTGGACTCGCTGGGCTATCTCTCCCTGGAGGGCATGCAGGCGGCCGTCGAGGAGTTCGGGCCATACTGCACGGCCTGCTGGACGGGAGAATACCTCGCCCCACTCGTGGATCTGGAAGCGGGCCACGTCCAGGCCGGTGACAGCGAGGCGGCCCCCACGCGTGTGCGCTAGGCTGCGCATCGTCGTCGCCCCTCGATCGCCAGAAACGCGCCGACGGGCGGAATTGGCCCGCGCGCCTGGCTTGAGGAGGCTGCTCGCGGCCGCGATTGTGGCCGCGGGGACGATCATCGCCCCGGCGTACCCTGCCGCTTTCCGTGCCCCGCTTGCCTCCGGCCAGCCCGGTGACTCCGTCTGCGCGGTCATCCTGTCGCTCAACGACGAGCACGGCGCGCTGCTGCCGGAGCGATATTCATGGAGTGGAGACCGTCCAGCCGGAGGCGCCGTGGCGGCGGCGGCCTACGTGAGCCGCGTCCGCTCGACCTCTCGGTGTCCGGTGTTCCTCCTGAGTGCCGGTGACCTCTGGCAGGGCACGCTGATCTCGAACCTGACTCGTGGACGCGCGTCCATCGACGTCATGAACGAGCTGGGATACGACGCGGTGGCGATCGGCAATCACGAGTTCGACTGGGGGATCCGGACGCTCCGCGAGCTCACGCAACGGGCCCGCTTCCCGTTCCTGAGCGCCAACATCTTCGGGAAGGGCACGGATCGCCATCCGCCATGGGCCCGGCCCTATGTGATCCTCGAGAAGGAGGGGGTGCGGGTCGGCGTGATCGGCGTGACTACCCTCTCGACACCCTACACGACGCACCCGGACAGCGTCGCCGATCTCGACTTCCGCTCCATTTCCGAGGCGCTCGACCGGTACATCCCGCGAGTACGCGCCGCCGGTGCGCACTTCGTGGTCGCGCTGATCCATGCCGGAGGATTCTGTCGTGACGGGGAACCTCCGGGCATCCGTTGCGCGGGCGAGGCGATCGACGGGCTGGAGGGAACGAAGTCCCGCTTCGACTACGCCATCACCGGGCACACCCACAGCCGAATCAGCGACACGCTCCGAGGCGCCCCCGTCGTGCAGTCCTACGCGAACCTGTCAGCGATCGGGCGGGGACGCCTCGTTCGCCATCCGTCCGGCGAGGTGGTCTCAGAGTTGATCGAAATCGCCACCCTCTACCCGGACGCTGCGGGCGACCAGGCCGGCGGGGTGGCCGCGCTCGTCGAGCGGTACGCGGAGGAGGCGCGGGAGGTCGCCGAGCGGCCGATCGCGACCCTCGCGGACCCTCTCGAGGAAGCCTATCGGGGCGCCTCCACCCTCGGCCGGATCATTGCCGACGCGCAGCGACGGGCCGCGGGCGCCGAGATCGCCTTCATGAACAACGGGGGGATCCGGGCGGCGCTCCCCGCGGGTCCGGTCAGCTACGGCGAGGTCTTCCGCGTCCATCCGTTCCAGAACACCCTGATCCGCCTCACGCTCAGCGGGCGCCTCCTTCTGGCGGCGCTCGAGAGCTCCCTGGATGAGGAGGGGATCGCTTCCAACATCAGCGGCCTGAAGGTCGAGTACGACGCCGAGGCCGCCGAGAGGCGAGTCCTGTGCGCGCGGCTCGCCGATGGGCGACCCGTGAGACCGGACTCCACCTACTCCGTCGTCGTGAACAGCTTCATGGCCGCCGGCGGCGCGGGATATTGGATGTTCAAGGAGGCCGATGCGGCCGAGCAGACCGGGATCGTGGATGTCGACGCGCTCGTCGACTACCTCCAGGCGCTACCCCAGCCGGTGCGGGCTCCGAGGGAACCGAGGTGGATCCCCGTCACGGACGGACGACCCACGTGCAGCTAGCAGCAGCCGATCCGGTCGGCAGCGCCTCGTGAGTTCCGCAGGCTCCGGCGGACGCGTCCGGGTGTACGTGGATGACGAGCCCGTGGACATCTGGCCCTGGGCCCTGGTGCGCGACCTCGTGACCTGGCGATCCGAGGATGACCTGAAGAGGATCCGTCGTGGGGAGCTGCATGTCGTCGACGCGGCGGGGCGGCCCGTGGAGCTCGGCGGGCACCTGGAGGCGGGCGCACGGCTCTACCTGAGGGCAGCCGGCGGCAAGACGGCCGAGCCTGACCAGACGGCGGAGCGCGACGAACCCGAGACTGCGAGGAGGCAGCGGGTGGGAACGAAGCACACGGAGGACAGGGTCCGCGAGCGCGTCCGGGCCATGCCGAAGACCGATCTCCACGTTCATCTGGACGGCTCGCTTCGGCCCGCCACGATCGTGGAGCTCGCGGAGAGCCACGGAGTCTCGCTTCCCACGGACGATCCGGAAGCGCTCGGGGACTACCTGCACGTGAGGGACGCGCAGAACCTGGAGGACTACCTCGGGCGGTTCGCGATCACCCTCTCGGTCATGCAGCACTCCGACGCCATCGAGCGGATCGCCTACGAGCTGTGCGAGGATGCGGCGGCAGAGAACGTCCGCTACATGGAGATCCGCTACTCGCCGATCCTCCTCACGAGCGAGGGATTGCCACTGCCCGAGACCGTGGAGGCGCCGCTGCGCGGGATGCGGAGGGCGCGCGAGGAGTTCGGCATCGAGTCCTCGCTGATCATCTGCGGCATTCGGAACATGGATGCGGACGTATCACGCGACCTCGCCGACCTTACGATCGCCTACAAGAACCGCGGCGTCGTGGGGTTCGACCTCGCGGGAGCCGAGTACAACTATCCGGCCAAGAAGCACAAGAACGCCTTCTACATGGTCCGCAATGCCAACGTCAACGCCACGATCCACGCGGGCGAGGCATACGGCCCGGAGTCGATCCACCAGGCCCTGCACTACTGCGGGGCGCACCGCATCGGCCACGGCACCCGCCTGTACGAGGACTCCGACCTCATGCAGTACATCAACGACCACCGTATCCCGCTCGAGATCTGCCTTACGAGCAACGTCCAGACCCGCGCCGTGGACAGCTTCGCCACCCACCCCGTCCGGCTCTACTTCGATCGTGGCCTCGTCGTCAGCCTGAACACGGACAACCGGCTGATGAGCGGAACCACGGTCACTGAGGAGCACGTGCGGGCCTGGAAGCACCTGGACTTCACGCTGGACGAGATCGCGGAGCTCGTCCTGCACGGGTTCCGGAGCGCCTTCCTCCATCATGCCGAGAAGCAAGCACTGCTCGAGGAGGTCGAGCCCACCATCCGGGAGCTTGCCGCCTGAGGGGCCCCCGTTGCCTTTACCGGAGCGTGACGAAAGCATAACATCCCTCTCGGTCGTCCAAACGCGACTCCGCCTTCCTAGGAGATGCGAATGCGCTGCCCCCTGCGGTTAGCCAGCCCCAAGGACCGACACCAGCTGCAGAACCCGCGCACATCCAACCCCCACTTGTGAGGTCCCCATGATGAGAAGACTTGTCCGGCCGCTGCTGCCCGTTGCATTGCTTGCGGTTGCGACGCTCGCGACGCCAGGTAGCGCCTGGTCGCAGGTCGTGACCTCGGAGATCCGCGGTACGGTGACGGATCCGGCCGGCGACCCGCTCGAAGGCGTCCAGGTGGTCGTGACCGATACCCGGACGAACCAGACATCGGGCGCGATCACGAACGCGAGCGGCAGGTACGCCGTGCTGTACCTGCAGCCGGGCGGCCCGTTCACCGTGCAGGCGCAGAGCATCGGCTACCGGTCACAGATCCGGACGGGGGTCGCGGTGACGCTCAGTCAGGCGCGAACCGTGAACTTTCAGCTGGAGATATCGGCCGTCGAGGTGGAGCCCCTCACCATCGGCGTGGACGCCTCCGAGGCCGCCGTGTTCAGCTCGGAGCACACCGGACAGGCCACGCAGATCTCCCAGGCGGAGATCGAGACCTTCCCGACCCGATCGCGGAACATCCTGGAGCTGACGCTTCTCTCGCCCTACGTGAACGTCTTCGAGGATGCTCCGACGATCGCCGGAAAGCCCAACCGTTACAACAACTTCCTGATTGACGGCGCCGTCACCAACGACTTCTTCGGGGTCGGTGAGGGCGGAGCTCCCGGCAGCGACACCAACTCCAAGCCGATCTCCCTCTTGGCGGTGGAGCAGATGCAGATCCTGGTGGCGCCGTTCGATGTCCGGCAGTCGAACTTCACTGGCGGGCTCATCAACGTGGTCACGCAGTCCGGTACCAACGAGTGGAAGACGAACGCGTTCGTGAACTATTCCAACGATAACCTGACCGGCAAGATCGGTGACAGCACGCTCGGCGATTTCAACGACACTCAGTTCGGGGTCGCCTTCGGCGGCCCGATCGCCAAGGACAAGGTGTTCTTCTTCGCCGCGGGCGAGCATCAGTCCACGAACCGGCCCTTCGACGGCCGCCTCACTGACGAGTCCGTGGGAGCTGATCCTGCCGAGGCGGCCCAGATCGCGTCGATACTCGAGAATCAGTACGGAGTGAACCCCGGTTCGCCGTTGGCCACGACGCTCTCCAACCCGCGCACGAACATCTTCGTCCGGTTCGACTTCAATCTGGGCGACAAGAACCGGCTCGTCTTGCGCGACAACTACATTAAGTCATCGGACCTGCCCTCAGGTCCCCGCGACGCGGGCACCTATTCCTTCACCTCCAACCTCGGGCCGTACAGGACCGACTACAACTCGATCGTGGGAGAGTGGTTCTCGCGGTTCGGTACCCGCTGGAACAACGAGCTGCTCCTCAACTACTCGAGGACCAAAGAGAGCCGCAACTGCGATGAGACCTACCAGGAGATCCTCGTCGGAAGCAGCGGCCCTGAGTATGCCTTCGGGTGCACGCAGTTTTCCCAGGCGAACCGGCAAGACCACAAGCTCTTCCAGCTGACGGACAACCTGACGGCCAACCTGGGCGCGCACCGCCTCACCTTCGGGACGTCGAACGAGTTCTACAGCTTCTTCAACGTCTTTCAGGAATCCGCCATTGGCATCTACGAGTTCGCCGACGCTGCCGCGCTCGCAGCCAACACGCCATCGCGCTACAACAAGCGCGTGGTCGCGCCGGGCGGACCGGCAAGCCTGGAGGAGGCCGCCTCGGACTTTAGCGCGATCCAGCTGGGTTTCTACGCCCAGGACCAGTGGACGGTAAGCGACAACTTCACCCTCAACTTCGGGCTTCGGGCCGACATTCCGATCCTCCCCGACAGCCCTCGCTTCAACCCCGATGCGTTGGAGAACCTGGGCGTCAACACCTCGGACGTCGCCTCCGGTAACGTGATCTGGCAGCCGCGCCTCGGCTTCAACTGGAACAACCAGGCGGATCTCATGACGCAGTTCCGTGGAGGCATAGGCGTCTTCGCCGGTCGCTCGCCCTACGTCTGGATCTCCAACGCCTACCAGAACACGGGTAAGGAGTCGAATGTCCTGTCCTGCTTCGGGGACAACGCACCCGCCTTCGACCCGAGCCAGCAGCCCACGGCCTGCAATGACGGAAGCGGGGCCGCATCCGCCCAGCAGAGCACCTGGTACATGGACCCGGACTTCAAATTCCCGACCGACCTGAAGATCAGCGGCGGAATCGACCAGATGCTCCCGGCCGGGATCTCCGCGACGTTCGAGGTGCTCTACACGAAGTCGATCAACGACGCGTTTTTCGAGGAGGTGAACCTCACGGGCTTCTCGGGCACGGATGCCGTGCAGGGTAACCGCCCGTACCGTGGCACCCCGGTCGATCGCGACCCGGTGACCGGCCAAAGCTGCGGCGACAACGGCGGCTGCTTCACAGACTTCCGAATCGACCCGCGTTTCCGGCAGGTCGTGCAGCTGACGAACCGAGACCAGAACAAGTCTCTGCTACTCACCTTCCAGCTGCAGCGTCAGATGCTGGACTGGCTCGCGTTCAATACCTCGTACACGTTCGCGAACGTGGACGACATCCAGGTCCAGCAGTCGAGTCAGGCCACATCCAACATCGGCCGGAACCCGATCCCTGGCGACCTCAACGACCCGCCACTGGCTGCGGGCTATAACGAGCGGCCCCATAAGGTGGTCTTGGCCGCCACGGGTAGCTGGACGTTCGGTGCGGGCTGGCTGCTGGAGGTGACGCCCCAGTACTTCGGGCAATCCGGACTGCCTTATACCTTGGCTGTCGAGGGCGACATCAACGGCGACGGCTATGCCTCCTCCGAAGTCGGTCGGGATAACGACATCCTCTACATCCCGACGAGCTCGAGCGAGTTCTATTGGAAATCGCCGGAGGACCAAGCGGCCTTTGACGCGCTCATCGCCGCCAACGAGTGCCTCTCGTCACAGCGTGGCAGCTTCATGAAGCGGAGCAGCTGCCGCTACGACTGGAACAACCGGTTCTCCATGCAGATCAGGTTCGGCATCCCGACCGGCTCCAGAGGCCGCATCGACTTCATCGCCGACGTGATCAACCTGTTCGGCAGCGAGTGGCGTGAGGGGAACGCGGACCGCGGCATCATCGTGCTCGAGGTGGAGCCCACCACTCGCCCCGATGGAACCCGCAGCGGTCGCGCCCCCGATGGCAACTTCATCCTCGACTACATCGGGCCGGGGCCGGATGACGAAGGGAGGATCGACCCGGCCTTTCCGCTCAGCCCCGAGTCGCGGACGCAGTGGCAGCTCGGCGTCGCGTTCACCTTTTAGTCCGAGCTGCGGGATAGGCGAATCGGTTTCGGGACCCGAACAGAGCTGATTCGCCAGAGGCTCGATCGAAGCCCCTGGGCCGCCCAAGCGGCCCGGGGGCTTTCCACATCGGGAACTTTGTCCGTTGGGAACGCGCTCGTGGCCTGCCTCGAGACCTGCTCGACCTCAGCCGTCCCGCCAGCGAGAAGCGGAGAGGCGCCGGACTCCTCCAGGCGTCGCTAGCCGCCGATGCACTCGTTGGCGAGCTCTACGTACTCCTGGTTGCCGATGTAGATGGGCACCCGTTGGTG
>CP070670.1:1765838-1780807 GCA_020351855.1 Gemmatimonadota bacterium | reverse complement strand
GGCTGGACCTCTACGTCGCCAACTACGCTCTGTACGACGGCCTGCCGTACGACGAGCACCTGACCGGGGGCATCTCGAACCAGCTCTACCGGAGCAACGGCGACGGCACCTTCACGGATGTCGCCGAGGCGCTCGGCGTCGACAACTTCGACGGCCTGACCCTCGCGGTCGCGTTCGCCGACTTCGACCGCGATCGGCGGGTGGACCTCTACGTGGCCAACGATTTCGGGCAGATCTTCCTGCCCAACGCCTTCTTCCTGAACGAGGGCGGGGTGTTCCGCGACATCGCCGAGGCGGCGGGCACGGACGCCGGGATGAACAGCATGGGCGTCGCGGTGGGCGACATCGACGAGGATGGCGACTATGACTTCTTCGTCACGAACATGGACCGGAACCGCCTCTACCTGAACGTCTCCGAGAACCCGCTGCGCTACGAGGATGTCGCGGTGGCACGTGCGGTGTCCGATTCCTTCTCCACCAGCTGGGGAACAGCGTTCCTGGACTACGACAACGACTCCTACCTGGACCTCGTGGTGGCGAACGGGCGGGTGCTCCCCTCCTACAACCTGGCCGACCCGAAGCGGGCGCTACGCCTGATCCAGGCCCACGAGAACCGGTTGTACCGGGGCTCGCGGGGCGGCGGGTTCACCGAGGTGTCCCGGCCGGCCGGCGTGGCCGACACGACGCGGGGGCGTGGCCTGGCCGTTGCCGACTACGACCGGGACGGGGACCTGGACCTCGTCGTGACCGTCGTGACGCGGGAGGAGCGCACCTCGGCCCACACGCTCCTCTACCGGAACGAGGTGGGGAGCCGACAGAACTGGCTCTTTGTCGAGTTGCGCGGGACGGAGAGCAGCCGGGACGCCATCGGCAGCGAGGTGGAGCTGGTGGCCGGTGAGCGGCGCTGGCGGCGTCAGATTCTGGGTGGGTCCAGCTACCTGTCACAGCACGCGAACGCGGTGCATTTCGGGCTTGGAGACCGGGCGGCCGCGGACAGCATGATCGTGCGTTGGCCCAGCGGACGTACCGACCGGTTCGCCGGCCTGGCTGCCAATCAGACGGTGAGGGTCGTGGAGGGGGAAGCGCCGTCGTTCGTCGCCGCACCTCGTGAGGCAGGGCGCCGCCCCGGCCGTCAGCCGCCAGACTGACCCGCGTTGCGCCTCGGGATCAGAAGTTGCCGCGTGTCCAGACCACGATCACGCCGCAGGTGTTCCCCATCTTCCTGAACTCGGGCGGGATCTCGGAGGCGCCGCGATAGATCTCGAGCTCCTCCACCTCGATCGGACGGACTTCGTCGAGCGTGAAGTACTTCGCCTCGGTGCCGTCCAGGAAGTACATCGGGATGCATGCCGTGGCACCATACCCGATGCGCACCTCGACGGGCTCACTCGCGAAGCGGTACGACTCCACGTCGATGCGCGGGATGCCCCGCAGCATGTCCGTCATCAGAACGGGCTTCGCCTCCTCGATCATCTCGCGCGTGATGTACACCCCGTTTCCAAACTTCTTGCGGCGCTCCAATCGCTGACGACGGGCGCTGAAGGCTCGGACTTCTACCTTGAGGTCGGCGACCTCGAAGATTCTCTCAGAGATCAGGAACACGGCGCTGGTCAATCGGTCCGGTTCGAGCTCGAGTTCCCTGAACTGCGGCTCGACCGCGGCATACCAGATGGCGATCGTGTCGCGGCCTGCCGGAAGGCTCTCCACACGGAACTTGCCCGAGCTGTCCGTGACGGCGCCGCGCCGGGCGACCCTCAGAAAGACGTGCGCCCCGACCATCGGCTCGCCCGTCAAGGCGGACAGCACCTCACCGGACAGCGCCGCGGCACTGTCGCCGACGGCCTGCACGTCCTGCGTAGCCTCCTGCGCTCTCGTGCTCTCGGGGATGGCGGCAGACAGGGTCGCGAGCAGGGCTAGGAGCAATCCTGCGCTGCGGGCCCGGGTACGAATGTTCCTGTGGTTACCGGCCTGGGGAAGGGCGCACGCGACGTCCATGTTCGTAAAGCATAACTTTTTGCGGACACTACGGTTACCCTGTGAGCCTCCCGGACGTTCCAAGCGGTTGGCAACAGGGGCTCCTCCAGCGCTCAATTTCTGTAAGGGCCGAGTCGTGAGGGATCGTTGAGCTGCCTTGGAGGGAACCGTCGTCCCATCTCGCTTGTTCGGTCGTTATCTTTAGAGGACGAGGCGAGCCGCCCGCCCGTGGAACGACGATTCAGCGTATGGAGTGAAGGGAGGGAACGGTTCCTCCGGCTCCCACGGTAGGTCATCGGGTGATCGATGGGGTAAGTAGAGGACAGAGCCGAGGCTTGGTGCGAGGGAAGGAGTCTTGCGGTTGCAACCGCGGTCTCAGGCTCGCGCTGCTGATATCCCTTGTTCCCTGCAGCGCGCTCCTCCTCGTGCAGCCGGGGCGTCTCTACGCTCAGGACCCGCCGCCTTCCCGAGAACCTATGCCGGACAGCGCCGAAGTTCGCATACTCGACCCGCTGGATGTGGAGGTCTCGGCGACCATCTCCTCCACGAAGCTGAAGATGCAGGGCTTCGAGGAGCGAAGGCTGAAGGGGCGAGGTGTGTTCATCACCCGGGAGCAGATCGAGCAGCGTGGAGCCATGCAACTCTCCGATCTGCTCACCAACATCTCCGGTGTCCGCGTGCGGAGGGACGACTACCGCCAGCGGGTGGGCATCCTCATGGGCCGCGGGGCCTACGCCTGCGAGCCGGTGCTGTACATCGATGGCAGTCCCCGCAGCGCCCTGGAGATCAACGACTACCACCCGGCTCAGGTCGAGGCGATGGAGATCTACACGCGCGTGTCGATGTCCCCCCCGGGCTATCGCTCGGGCCGCTGTGGCTCCGTACTCATCTGGTCCAGGGAGACCCTCCCGGCGGAGCACGCGCAGTAGCGGCTGGCGGCAAGGGCCGGCACGTCAGCGGTAGTCGCAGGTAACGGCTTGCCGCCGGATCGCACCGCGCCGACCTTTCTGCGCATGAACTCACCGAAAGCGGCCGGTTTTGCGCCGATCGAAGAGCAGCTGGAGCGCATCCGGGCCGGTGCCGCCGAACTCATCCCGGAGGAGGAGCTGGCCGCCAAGCTGGCGCGCTCCCGCGAGACAGGCGTGCCGCTCGTCATCAAGCAGGGGTTCGATCCCACCCGGCCCGACCTCCACATCGGCCACGCTGTCTCGATCCGCAAGCTTCGGACGTTTCAAGAATTGGGACACCGGGTCGTCTTCGTCATCGGCGATTTCACCGCCCGGGTGGGGGATCCGTCCGGGCAGAGCGATACGCGGCCGATGCTCGGCGAGGTCGAGATCGAGCGGAACCTGGTCACGTATCGCGAGCAGGTCTTCCGGATCCTCGATCCGGAGCAGACGGAGCTCCGCCGAAACGGCGAGTGGCTCGGCAAGCTCGATCTGGCCGACCTGCTCCGGCTCACCTCGCAGTTCACCGTGGCGAGGATGCTGGAGCGGGACGACTTCAAGCAGCGGTACGAGGAGGAGAGGCCGATCACTTTCGCCGAGTTTCTCTACCCGATGATGCAGGCGTACGACTCGGTCGCGCTGGCCGCCGACGTCGAGCTCGGCGGCAGCGACCAGAAGTTTAACCTGCTGCTCGGCCGCACGCTGCAGCGCCAGGCCGGACAGGAACCGCAGGTCTGCCTGATCATGCCGCTGCTTCGCGGCACGGATGGCGAGCGGAAGATGTCCAAGAGCTACGACAACTACGTGGGTCTCGCGATGGAGCCGGCCGAGGCGTTCGGGCGGGTGATGTCGATCCCCGACGCGCTCCTCGAGGAGTGGCTGCGGCTGGCCTCGACCGCGAAGGGAGAGGAGCTGACGGCCCGTATCGCGCAGGCGGAGTCCGATCCGCTCGGAGTTAAGCGCTGGCTGGCGGGGGACATCGTCGGGTGCTACCACGGAGCCGAGGCGGCGGAGGCGGCCCGGGAGGTGTTCGATCGAGTGCATCGCGAGCGGCGGGCGCCGGAGGACGTGGCCTCGGCGGCGCTCCCCGTCGACGAGGAGTCGGGGACGCTGTGGATCGGCTATGCGCTGGCGCGGTCGGGTCTTGCCGCCTCGACCTCGGAGGCCCGGCGGCTGCTGGCGCAGGGAGCCGTCCGGCTGGACGAGGAGGTGGTGACGGACGCGGAGGTGCAGCTGGAGCCCGGCGCCTATCTGCTGCAGAAGGGCAAGCGCTCGTTCGTGCGGCTCGAGGTCCTCGGGCGGCACTGAGAGGTCCCAGGGCGGCACTGAGGGCCCGACGAAGCGCACGGGGCGAGTGCTCGGCGCGGAGGCACTCAGGGAGCCCAGAGCGACGGGGGAGCCGCTAGCAAAGAAGGAGGAATGAGCGATTGGCAAACAGAGAGCCGCCGGCTGACCGATCGAGGATGGATCCCTTGACTGGCCAACGGCAGCCTTGAGCAATAAATTCGTCCGCTTGCGGAGCGTCAGCGCGACGCGAGCAGCCGAGTGACCTCTGTTCCTACATTTCTAGAGGAGGGAGCCTCGATGCAAGTTAAGTCGTTTACCCCCATGGGATTCCGATCCCGAACGGGCTTTCTCGCCTCCGCCCTCATGGGCCTGGGCCTCCTGCTGACTTCGGTCGGCGGAGCGGCGGCACAGGAGGGTGGCATCGCGGGTGGGGTAACCGCGATCACGGGCGAGGAGCTCTCCGGCGTGCAGGTGTTCATACCGGGCACGTCGTTCGGGACGCTCACTGACGGCTCGGGCCGTTACCGGATCAGCGGCGTGCCCGCCGGCGACTACACCCTGCGCGCCAGCATCATCGGCTACGAGGGATCGGAGCAGGCGGTCACGGTCACGGCCGGTGCGATCGCCACCGTGGACTTCGTGCTCGAGGTGTCGGCCGTGGCCCTCGATGAGGTGGTGGCGACGATCACGGGCCCGTCGAGGCGCCGTGAGCTGGCCACCGACATCTCGAGGATCGACGCGAACGTCGTCACCGAAAACACCCGCACGCAGGACCTCACCCAGGTCCTCAAGGGGCAGGCGACGGGCGTGTACGTGCGCAAGGCCTCCGGAACGGTCGGCACGGGCGCCGACGTCCGGATCCGTGGCACGGGCTCGATCAGCCTCAGCACGCAGCCGCTGTACGTGATCGACGGCGCGATCATCGATGCGGAGGCCAACGCCAACGACGCCGGCTTCGACGAGATCGGCGTGGGCGGCCAGGACTACACGCGCATCTCCGACCTGAACCCGGACGAGATCGAGAAGATCGAGGTCATCAAGGGACCCGCCGCGGCGGCGCTGTGGGGTGCCCGCGGGACGGCCGGCGTGGTCGTGATCACGACCAAGAAGGGCGCGGCCGGCGAGACTCGCTGGAACGCCCGGGCCGACATCGGCAGCAACCAGCAGGCGAACGGCTTCGTCGATCCGAGCGGGGGCGTGTCGTTCGTGCCGGGCAAGTTCACGACGACGGGCTGGAATCCGCTCAGCTTCGGGTTCCCGTCCGACACGATCTACACGATGAACCTGCTCGAGGAGTTCGATCCGTTCCGTGACGGGCTCTACCAGAACTACAACGGCAACGTGAGCGGTGGAGCGGGGATCTGGAATTACTTCGGCTCCGTGCAGTACGGAAACGAGAAGGGGACCCTGCCGAACAACGCGCAGGAGAAGTTCAACTTCCGCGCCAACTTCGGCGTCGATCCGAGCGACAAGGTCAACCTCTCCTTCTCGAACGGCTACACGAGCAACGAGGTCACACTGCCGGACAACGACAACAACGGCTTCGGCTACATCGGCGTGGCCATGATCGGTTTTCCCTGGAACCACGGCATCACGGTGCCCGACCCGGTGACGGGGGAGATCGTCGAGACCTGCCCCATCGAGCTGGAGACGTCGAAGCTGGTGGGCGTCCCCACGGACCAGATCGGCGCTTGCCCGGAGAACTCCTTCTTCGCCGGCCGGACGTTCGACAAGGTCTCCACGATCGTCAATGCGAAGAAGATCGAGCGCTATACGGGCAGCGGGACCGCGACCTGGAACCCGGTGCCGCAGTGGACGAACCGGTTCACGCTCGGCTACGACATGGTCAACGATCGAACGGCCAACCTCTTCCCGGTTGATCCGGACCGGCCTTTCAGCACCCTGTCGCTCGGCTACATCGCCAAGCCGTTCGAGTCGAGCCGCAACCTCACGATGCAGGGCACGACAACCTACGACCTCCAGATCTCGGATCCCCTGGGCTTCGAGTTCGTGGGAGGCGTGCAGTGGTTCCGTAGGACGATCGAGTCCACTCTGGTGACGGGCCAGACCTTCCCGGCCCCCGGGCCGGCGGTCAACAACGCCGTCATCAACACGGGGAACGACCTGTTCATCGAGAGCAAGTCGCTCGGCTTCTTCGTCCAGGGCACGTTCGACATCAACGACCGTGTCTTCCTGAACGGCGGCGCGCGCTTCGACAACAACAGCGCGCAGGGCGAGAACCTGGGCACCAAGGCCTACCCGAAGTTCGGCGCCTCCTTCGTGGCGCTCGAGGGTGAGGGCGTGGTCAACTCGCTGCGCTTCCGCGGCGGCTGGGGCCAGTCGGGCACGCTGCCCGGCACGAACGACGCCTTCGCGCTCGTCGGGACGCAGCAGGTCGCCTTCCAGGGCTCCGACCAGCTCGGCATCACGCCGGACCGGCCGGGCAACCCGCTCCTGGAGCCCGAGACGGGCGAAGAGTGGGAAGCCGGCCTCGACATGTCGATGCTTGCGGACCGCGTCGGCCTGACCCTCACCTATTACGACCAGAAGACGAAGAACACCGTCGTCTCGAAGAACCTGGCCCCTTCGACCGGCTTCCCGAACCAGGTGTTCACCAACATCGGCCAGATCGACAACAACGGGTTCGAGGTCGAGCTCGACGCGCTGATCTTCGCCGAGTACAACTTCACCTGGGACGTGACCGTACTGGGCTCGCGCAACAACAACCAGATCGCGGAGCTGGTGGACCCGATCATCTATGGCCTGGGCGGCTCGAGCCAGCGGCACCAGGAGGGTCTGCCGTTCGCGTCGTACGTCCAGCCCCGCGTCGTCATCCAGGATGACGGCACGGCCGGAGTCCTGACCTGCGACCAGACGCCGGGGACCTGGGGTCCGGGCGACACGCCGGGCGCCAAGGAGAGCTTCTGCGATCCGATCGACGACGCCCGCTGGAACGGCGACCCGACGCCAACCTGGGAGGGCTCGTTCCAGACGACCTTCCAGCTGTTCAAGTACGTGCAGATCTACGCCCTGTTCGACTTCCAGCAGGGGCACGAGCGTTTCAACAGCACCGGGGAGTTCATGTGCAACTTCCTGGGTGGCGACATCAACGGCGGGATCTGCCTGGAGGGCATGACCCAGAACGGCGTGGAGACGAACGGCGACGAGACGCTGATCGTCGCGGAAGCCGGGCGTATCGGGACCGAGTCCGCTTGGATTCTCGGCGCCGACTGGGGCAAGTTCCGCACGGCGCAGATCCGGTTTGACATGCCGCCGAGCGTGACGCGGTTCCTGAAGCTGAAGGGGCTGCAGTTCCAGTTCATCGGCGAGAACCTGGTCACCTGGACCGACTACAACGGCTGGGATCCGGAGATCAACTGGGCGGGTCAGAGCGAGGCCAGCGTGGCCGAGTTCCTTACCCTGCCGCCGAATCGGCGCTTCATCGGAACGATCAACATCTTCTTCTGAGGTGAGAACGATGCGGCCGAGGGCCGCGGGCCCGCAGTGGGCCCGCGGCGCGGCCCCCTCGCTTCGAGGAGCGGGATGTTCGAACAGGAGACATAAGGCAATGCTAAAGACACTTCGTGGGAAGAGACGGCGCCGGATCGCGGCACGAGCCGCGGGGATCGCCATCCTGGCCGGCACGCTGGGCTCGTGCAGCCTGGATGTGTTCGATCCCGACATCATTCGGCCCGAGGACGTCTCCGACCCGGCCTCGCTGCCCATCGCGATCGCGGGCGTCGTCGGGGACTTCCAGCTGTCGTACGACGAGTATACCCGCTACACCGGGATGTTTACCGACGAGTTCATCCTCGCCGGGACCTTCCCGACCCGGGTGCAGGTCGACGAGCGAAAGATCCTGTCAGACAACTCAACGCTGAACGGCGTATACGAGCTGCTGCATGTCAGCCGCTTCTCGGCAGACAACCTGGTCCAGGCAGCCCAGGGGCTGGTCGGGGATCCGGACGCGGACCAGGACCTCGTCGAGCGGGGGATCGCGTTCGGCCAGTTCTACGGCGGCTACATCCGACTGCTGTTCGGGGAGATGTACTGCCAGAGCATCCTCGGCGGCGGCGATGAGACCAACCCGAACTACGAGTCCGCCCCGCGGACCCCGGACGAGCGCGTGCAGGATGCGCTGAGCTTCCTGCAGGCCGCCGAGGCCTCGGCGGCGGCGATCGGGAACGCGGACATGCGGCTCGCCGCCGTGGTCGGGCAGGCGCGCGCCCACATGTGGCTCGAGAACTACGGGCAGGCCGTCTCGCTGCTGAGCCAGGTGCCCACCGACTTCGAGTTCGTCTCCGAGTACTCGTCCAACGACCCGAGCCAGTACAACGACGTGTACATGTTCACCTACGCGGACGGTGGGCAGGTGATCCGCTGGACGGTGGGGGACGGAACGCAGCCGGAGCGCAACTTCGAGCGCTTCCCGTTCTACGATGAGTTCGTGGACGCGGGGCTCCTGGATCCGGATCCGCCGCCCAGCTTCCAGGCGTTCAACGGGAACATCCGCGTCCATCTCCAGATGATCTACCCGTATGCGATCGCGCCGGGCCAGCCGGCGATCCCGCCGTCGGCTTCAGGCCAGGCCGCGGCGATGTTCATGGCGACGGGGCACGAGGCGCGGATCATGGAGGCGGAAGCCCAGTATCGGGCCGGGGACGTCGCGGGCGCGGAGGCGAAGATCAACGCCCTCCTGACGACCGGCGATAACCCACACGGCGCGATCTTCGCCCCGGTCGACCTGACGGGCGACTTCGCGAGCGACATCGCCCTCATCGGGTACGCATACGAGGTCGGCGCCTGGCTCACGGGCCACCGGCTGGGCTTCCTGCGGCGGGTGTTCCGCAACGACGGCGTGGATCTCTACCCGTCGGTGCAGCCGGGTCGGGACTACTCGTTCCCGGTCGTCAAGCAGGAGCTGGACAACAACCCGGACATCAACCAGGCGTGTCCGTCCGGCGAAGCCGGCTCGTGGCCCGCGTAAGCGGCTAGCGAAGCCGAGCTTTCGCGGGGGCCTCCGCATCGCCGGAGGCCCCCGCTTTCTTTTAGGGCTCCACGGCGGCGAGGCGGGGATCCGAGGATCCATGGCATGAGAACGCGCGTGGCGATCGGGCTGGGCTCGAACGTGGGGCGTCGGCTCGCGCGAATCGAGGCCGCGCGGTGCGACCTCGCAGCTCTGCTGGAGGACGTGCGCTGCTCCGCCGTTTACGAGTCCGAGCCGATGTACCGGGAGGCTCAGCCGCCCTTTCTCAACGCCTGCTGCGTCGGCCGGACCTCTTTGGGGGCCCGGCCGCTGCTGGAGGCTCTCCAGGCCCTGGAGCGGCGGGCCGGGAGGCGACGGGGCGGACCACGGTTCGGTCCCCGAACGCTGGACCTGGACTTGCTGCTGTGCGGAGACCTGGTGATCGAGGAGCCCGACCTTCGGGTGCCACACCCCGCGATGAGCGAGCGACCGTTCGTGCTCTGGCCGCTGGCGGAGATCGCCGGTGACTGGATCCACCCGGTGACGGGCCTTACGATCGAACGGATGGCCGCGGCGCTTCCGCGCGGGAAACTCCGCCGCCACGCAGCAAGCCGCGAGAGGAGCCGACAATGAGGCGTCGCAGGCAGCGGCGCGGTGCCAAACCCGAACGGCTGGCCGAGCAGCCTCGAACCGGAGCGGTGCTCGGCGCGCTTCTCGGACTTCTCGCTCTCTCCTGGGCCGGCTGCGAGAGCGCCCCCGATGGGGATCCAGGCGCCGCAGCGGCAGGGGGGGGCGACGGTGAGGCGAGCCGTGAGGTTGGCGCAAGCCTCGAGGGAGGCGGGCGGCCCGCCGGGCCCGACACGACGCTCCGCCGGCTCGCCGAGACGCTGCTTCCCGAGGTGGAGGCGATGAGCGGGATCCGGTCCGTCCGTCCGCTCGCGCTGGCCTCCAGCTCCAGGGAGACGCTCGAGGGGTTTCTCGCCAGGGCGCTGGACGAGCAGCTTCCCCCGGAGCGGGCGGAGGCGGTGGGGGCGGTGTATGCCCGGCTGGGCCTGCTGCCGGACACCCTGCAGCTCGCCCCCCTCTTCCGCTCGCTTCTCCTCGAGCAGGTGGTCGGCTACTACGATCCGGCCCGCGACACGCTGTACGTCGTGGAGGGCGTCTCGGAGCTCCAGCTCGAACCCGTGCTCGTCCACGAGATGGTCCATGCCCTTCAGGACCAGCGCACCGACCTCGATTCCCTCACCCGGTCCCTGGCGGATGCGAACGATCGCGCGACCGCGGCGCAGGCCGCCCTCGAGGGCCACGCCACCTTCGTCATGATGGAGTGGCTCCTGTCCAGGCAGACGGGCGCCTCCGTCGACCTCACGGCGATGCCCGATCTGGGGGGACTGCTCGGCGGCCTCGATCCGTCGCTGCTTGCCGGAACGCCCGTCCTGCGGGATGCGCCCCGCGTGATCCGGGAGTCCCTCATCTTTCCCTATCTGGGCGGGCTCGTCTTCCTGCAGAGGATCTGGTCCGAGGATGCTTTGCGCCCCCTGCCGTTCGGTGGCGCGATGCCTCGATCGACCGAGCAGGTGCTGCATCCCGAGCGCTTCGTCCCCGATCCGGACGAGCCCGTCGACGTGGTCTTCGCGGCGGAGCCTCCGGCGCCCTGGGGTCAGGTCCACTCCGACGGGCTGGGCGAGCTGGAGATTCGGGTGTTTCTGGAGGAGCATCTCGGTGATGAGACGGTCGCCGGCACCGCGGCCGAGGGCTGGGACGGGGACCGCTACCGCCTGCTCCGAGATGGCGACGGGGAGGTGCTGATCTGGGTGACGGTCTGGGATACGGCACGCGATGCGGCGCAGTTCGCGGCGGCCGCACGGCAGGCGTTCGAGGCGCGGTATGCAAATGGCGGAGGCGGCCGAACCGTTCGGGTGGAGCGCGGAGAGGTCGAGGGGCGGCAAGTGGTGACGGTCCTGGATGTCCCCAGGGGCGTGGAGCTAGGCAGCGTGAAGCCAGGGGCGTCGGGGGGTGGTGGGCTGGCTGAGGCGCTCCGCTTCGAGATCCGGGGCGGGTGAGGGGCGAAGAGACGTCCCCGGTACGCGTACGGGTGCCCGGGCGGCAGGCGACCGAGTACGAGGTGCGCATCGAGCGAGGGATCTTCCGCGAGCTCGCCGCGCTGTGCCGGAGGGCCGCCCCGGCCCACCGCTATGCGATCATCGCGGACAGCAAGGTCGCTTCCCTCTATGGGAGGCCGGCGCTCGAGGCCTTCGGGGAGCCACGAGAGGGCGCTGCGAGCGGGGCCGGGCTGTTCAGCTTCCCGGCCGGCGAGTGGAACAAGACGAGCGAGGAGTGGGCCCGTCTCTCCGACGAGCTCGCGGCGGAGGGGTTCGGGCGCGATGGCGCGATCGTCGCGCTGGGCGGCGGCGTCACGGGCGATCTGGCGGGCTTCGTGGCTGCCACCTACATGCGCGGCGTCGCGCTCGTGCAGGTTCCGACCTCCCTCCTCGCCATGCTGGACAGCTCGATCGGCGGCAAGACCGGGCTCGACACGCTCGAGGCCAAGAACCTCTTGGGGGCCTTTCACCAGCCGCGCCTCGTCCTCATCGACCCGGAACTGCTCCGCTCCCTGCCGACCTTCCAGCTCGCGTCCGGCCTCGCGGAGGCGGTAAAGGCGGGGGCGATCGCCGACGAGAGGCTTTTCGGGTGGATGGAGTCCCACGCTGCCGGGCTGCTGAACAGGGACGTGGACCTTCTGACCGAGCTCATACGGCGCAGCGTGGCGATCAAGGCCGCGGTGGTCGAGCAGGATCCGCTGGAGGACGGCCTGCGGGAGATCCTGAACTTCGGGCACACGATCGGGCATGCGCTGGAAGCGCTGGGCGGCTACGAGGTGCTCCACGGTGAGGCCGTCGCCTGCGGCATGCGGCTCGAGGCCCGACTGGGGGAGCTCCTCGGGGTGACACGGGAGGGACCGGCCGATCGGCTCCGGGGCCTCCTCGAGGCGTGCGCGCTGGACCGGCAGGTGGAGGAGGAGTTCACGGCCGAGCAGGTGCTGAAGGCGGCCCGCGGGGACAAGAAGGTCCGTGGATCGGTCATCCGCTGTGTCCTGCTGAGCCGGATCGGAGAGGTCGCGACGGCCGCCGGGGGTGGACATGCGCACCGTATCCCACCGGATCGTGAACTCGAGCTGCTGGAGATGGCTTTACGCTCAAAGGGCGGTAGTGCAGATTGCGGCTGACCGGTCTTCGGGGCATGGAGATCGGCCATACGTCCACGTATGTTGATTCGTTGATGAGCCAGGACACGGTTATCTCCCTGACGGGCACGGGCACACTCGGGGCCGTGCTTCGCGAGCGCGCCGACGCCCGCCCGGACGCCCCGTTCATCATCTTCGGCGACCAGTCGTGGTCCTTCTGTCGGCTGGAGACCGAGTCGACCTCGCTGGCTGCCGCGCTGGGGGGACTGGGCGTCGAGTCCGGCGACCGGATCGCCGTCGATCTACCCAACTGGCCCGAGTTCGCGATCACCCTGTTCGCAGCGGCCAAGCTCGGGGCGACGGTCGTTCCCCTCAACCCGGAGCTCGCTTCGCGCGACGTCCAGTTCATGCTCCGGAACTCGGAAGCCACCGTCGTCGTGGCGGCCGAGCAGTACCGGGGCCGCGACTACCTCCAGCTGTTCGAGACGCTGCTGGTCGGACTCCCCGACCTGCAGTACGTCGTCACGGTGGGTGAAGAGGATCTGTGGTACGACGACCGGATCTTCCAGTTCGAGGACCTGGTCTCGGCGGGTCGGGGCCGGGAGCTGCGCGACGCGGACGTGGATCCGCTCGAGTCGGCAGCGGCGATCCTCTATACGGCGGGCACGACGGGGAAGGCGAAGGGCGTGATGCTGTCGCACGCCAACCTGATGGAGACGGCCGCGGCCACGGCGGCCGTGATCGGTCTGCGGCCCGACGACGTGACGCTCTGTGCGGTCCCCCTGTTCAACATCTTCGGGGCGAACACCCTTCTCGGAGCGCTCGCCACCGGCTCGACCGTGGTCCTGCAGGAGCGCTTCGAGCCCGTGGAGGCGCTGGCGCTGATCGAGGCTCACCGGGCGACGGTGCTGCACGGCGTGCCGACGATGTTCGTGTTGGCCCTGCGCGAGGCGGCGGGTCACGAACTGTCCTCGCTCCGGACGGGCATCCTGGCCGGCGCCCCGGTCGCGGCGAGCCTCGCTGCCCGCGTGCGGGACGAGCTCGTCCCGCAGGTGGAGATCGGCTACGGCCTCACCGAGACCTCCCCGACCGTGTCGCTCACCTCGTCGAAGGATCCCCCGGAGAAGCGCAGCACGACCGTCGGCCGCCCGCTGCCCGGCGTGTCCGTGAAGATCCTGGACGATGAGGGGCGCGAGCTTCCGCCGGGACGGGAGGGGAGCCTGGTCGTCAAGGGCTTCAACGTGATGCTCGGCTACTTCCGGCAGCCCGGGGAGACCGCCGCGGCTCTGACGGCGGACGGCTACCTGCGGACGGGCGATCTCGGGGTGATGGACGAGGATGGCTACCTGCGGATCGTGGGACGGGCTGGCGACGACATCATCCGGGGCGGATACTCGATCCACCCGCGGGAGGTGGAGGACCATCTCCGCTCGCATCCGGCGGTGATGGAGGCCGTGGTCGTCGGAACCCCCAACGAGGTGCTGGGGGAGCTGATCTGCGCTTGTATCCAGCCGGTCGAGGGTGCGATCATTACGGCGGAGGAGCTGCGCGAATACTGTGTCTCGGCGCTGGCAGGCTACAAGGTGCCGGACCTTGTGCGCTTCTTCGAGGTATTCCCCATGACGCCGAGCGGCAGGCCGCGGCGCGCCGAAGTAGCGGAGATGGTGCGCGCGGAGCCTTCCGGCTCAGAAGGTTGAGCGCCGTAAGCTGCCCTGGGGGCGGCGGAACGGTCACGTTCGGCCACCTGGCCGCCAGGTCCCGGTCGAGGTTTCGGCCTTGGACCTGCCGGTGTGCTAGTGGGAGGCCCGTCGGGCCTCCGTGAAACGATGGAGAGACTCCCCGCATCGTCCCCCTCGGGTGACCGAGGGCGAGATCGGGGGGCCTCTCGCCCGCTCAAGCGGGTCAGACCAGTGAGATGCCGGACGATGCGTCCGGAACAAAGGCGAGAGGTATGAACGAAAAATACTTGGCGGTGCGACACATGCCCGCCGACCGACCATTTCCATCCGTCAACGCTGCCCTCCTAATCGACTTCGACAACGTCACCATGGCCATCCGGTCGAACCTCGCGGCAGAGCTTGGCAAGCTGCTCGATTCCGACATCATCCGCGGCAAAGTCTCGATCCAGAGGGCCTACGCCGACTGGCGCCGCTACCCGCAGTACGTCGTGCCGCTCTCGGAGGCTTCGATCGACCTGATCTTCGCTCCCGCCTACGGATCGACGAAGAAGAACGCCACCGACATCCGGCTGGCGATCGACGCGCTGGAGATCGTGTTCACGCGCCCCGAGATCGGGACGTTCATCCTGCTGTCCGGGGACTCGGATTTCTCGAGCATGGTGCTGAAGCTGAAGGAGTACGGGAAATACGTGATCGGTGTCGGGCTGCAGGAGTCCGCCTCCGATCTGCTCGTCCAGAACTGCGACGAGTACTACAGCTATAGCAGCCTCTCCGGCCTCACCTCGTTTGCCGACATGCAGCGCGAGAGCCTCGGGCCGTGGGAGCTGTGCGAGCGCGCCCTCGAGAAGATGGTCGAGCGGGGCGACGTGATGCGCTCCGACCGACTGAAGCAGGTCATGGTGGAACTCGACCCCACCTTCGACGAGAAGGCC
>CP070670.1:1762176-1765738 GCA_020351855.1 Gemmatimonadota bacterium | reverse complement strand
GCGCCGATCTCTTGGTGCGGGGCGCCGTGGCCCTGGCACGCCAAGCCCGTGTCCCTCCGGTGGTCGTGGCCCTCACCGTCGTGGCGCTCGGCACGTCCCTCCCAGAGCTCGTCGTTGCTCTTCAGGCGGCCTTCACCGGATATCCAGGCATTCTCCTGGGGAACGTGGTGGGCAGCAACATCGCGAACGTGCTCCTCGTGATGGGGGTGCCGGCCCTTGTCTACCGGATCACGTGCAGCCAGGAGACGGTGCGTCGGGACGCGTTCGTCATGTTGGGTGCATCCTTCCTGCTGTTTGCCATCTGTCTGACCGGCGAGATTACGCGGCTCGCCGGTGTGGTGCTCTTGCTGGGACTCGTGGCGTATTCGGCGTACAATGCACGGGCGGCGGGTCACCTGGAAATGGATCGCACGGCCCGGGTCGAGTGGGTGCTCGGTCTGCCGCGCAAGGCCAGGACGAGCATTCTCTTCATCGTCATCGGGCTGGTGTGCCTTCCCCTGGGAGCCGATCTCCTGATCGAAGCCGCAGTCGAGCTGGCCATCACGTTCGGGGTCTCCAACGCCATCGTAGGACTCACTCTGGTCGCGGTCGGTACGTCGCTTCCGGAGCTGGCGACCGTGGGAGTTGCCGCCGCCAGGGGACACATGGACGTGGCAGTCGGCAACGTTCTGGGCAGCAACACGCTGAACATCCTCGCGATCATGGGTCTGGCGGCGGTCGCGAGCCCGAGACCCATCACGGTACCGCAGAGCTTCTTGACCTTCCACCTGCCGATCATGTTGCTGGCGACCTTGGTGCTCGCCGGGCACGCTTGCCGCCGGGGCGGGATTCCTCGCTCGACGGCCGTCGTGCTGGTGGCCGCCTACGGGGTGTACGTGGTCCTGTTGTACGCGGGCTGGTAGCCAAGCCGCAGAGGGCCGGCTTAGAAGGGCGCGCTGGCAGGCGCTACAGCTCGATCTCGTACTCCTTCAGCTTCCGATACAGCGTCCGCTCGCCGATCTGAAGCTTCTCCGCCGCCTTGCGGCGATTGCCCCCTACTTCCTTCAGCGTGGCTACGATCGCCTCGCGCTCGAGTTCGGCCATCGTCATGCCGGCGTGAAAGGCGATCGCGGGCTCCTCCGGTTCCGCCTCGATCTCTCGTCCCAGGTCCTCGAAACCGGACGCCGGTTCCGGCACGGCGATCGCTCTGAGATCGGGCGCCGTCAGGGCCGCCAGCTCCACGAGCTCCGGGTGCTCGCGCTTGTAGCGGTCGAACTCTCGCCGCAGGTCTTCCACATCGAGCTTCAGCTCCACGAGCGTTCGGAAGATGAACTCCATCTGCGGAAGCTGGCTCGCGTCGGCGGCCGGAAGGACCGGGGACGTGATCGTCTCGGCCCTGGCAGGCACGAGCCCGCGTCCACCGCCCGCGCGGATCTCGGACGGGATGTCTTCAGCCCGAATCAACGAGCCGGGCGCCAACACGACCATGGACTCGATCAGGTTGCGCAGCTCGCGAATGTTCCCCGGCCACTCGTAGTCGAGAAGGATCTTCATCGCCTCGGGAGCCAGCCCCTTGAACTCGCGATCGTGCGCGCGGCTGAATTCGTCGATGAAGCGTCGCACGAGGAGCGGGATGTCCACCTTGCGCCGGCGCAGTGGCGGAAGGTCGATGTGGAGCACGTTCAGCCGATAGTACAGGTCGCGGCGGAACTCGCCCGCCCGCACCGCAGCCTGCAGATCGCGGTTCGTCGCGGCGATGACACGCACATTGACTTCGATCTCGTGGTCCCCACCCACCCGCATGAACCGGCGGGACTCCAGAATCCGCAACAGCCGGGTCTGCGTGGGCAGTGGCATCTCGGCGATCTCGTCCAGAAGCAGCGTGCCTCCGTCCGCCAGCTCGAACATCCCCCGTCGCAGGGAGGTGGCGCCGGTGAACGCGCCTTTCTCGTGCCCGAACAGCTCCGACTCGAGGAGGGATTCCGGAAGCGCTGCGCAGTTCACCGCGATGAACGCTTTGCCGCGTCGCGGAGACAGCCGGTGAATGCCACGCGCCACCAGCTCTTTCCCCGTACCGCTCTCCCCCGTGAGCAGAACGGTGGTGTGCACGGGCGCCATGAGATGGATGCGCTCGAGAACCTCCCGCACGCTCTCCGCCCGGCCCACGATCCCTGTGCTGAGCTGCAGGTCGTACCGATCCAGTTGCTGGGCCAGAACCACCCTCACCTCGTCCGGATCGGGCGGCAGCAGGAGGCAGTCGTCCAGATCCATCGCTTGAGCGAGCCGCTCCCGCTCCTCCGGGTCCTCCACGGTGGAGAAGCCGACGACCGGCGGACGCGGAATGCGCTCGGTGAACAAGGTGATCATTCGCTGACTGACGGATCCTTCCACATCGGCCGTCAGCATCAGAGCCGTTTCGCCTTGATCCGTCAGGCGGTTCTCGATCTCGCGCGCCGAATCCACCATCGCGACATCGTGGCCATCGGATTCGACGGCCTCGCGAATCGCCACAGCGGCTTCCAGGTCCCGGGTATCGACGAAAACGAGCGCCATCGATCGGTCCTCAGTCGTGCTGGGTATCGCCCTGCAAGAGGCGAACGGCGTGTCCGGCCACTCCGGTCAGCACCTCGAGTCCATCCTCGACGCCCGCGGGGCTGCCCGGAAGGTTCACGATCAGTGTACGAGCCCGCACGCCCGCGACGCCTCTGCCCAGCGCCGCGAAGGGTGTGCTCTGCCGCCCTCGCGCCCGTAGCGTCTCCGCGATGCCGGGCGCCTCCCGCTCGAGCACGGAGCGCGTTGCCTCTGGTGTGCGATCGCGCTCGGCAAGGCCCGTCCCCCCCGTGGTAAGCAGAAGATCGCACAAGGACTCATCGGCCCAGTCCATGAGCGCGCGTGCGATATCGTCCGGCTCATCGGGGACGACGGCCCTGACCGTCTGCTCAAAGCCGCATCGCGCGACCCACTCGGCGATCGTCCGACCCGATGCATCCTCTCGGACTCCCGCGTGGACACCGTCCGACACGGTCAGGATCCCCACCCGCAGCGGTCCGACCGGGGCGTCTTCGCCGACGCTCATCGTCGGAGCGAGCCCTCGCTGTAGAAGGGCGGTTTGACCACCTCGGCGGCCGTCTCGCGACCCCGGATCACCACCCCCAGCGGCTCCGCGGGCTGGGCATCGGGCGGCAGGTACACGGTGCCGATTCCGTAGCCCAGCGACGGGCTCACCGTGCCGCTTCGTACCTCGCCGATCGTCTCACCGCGGAAGCGCACATCGTATCCCGGCCGGGGGAAGCCACGCTCGGTCAGTCGAAATCCGGCCAGCCGCCGCGTGACACCCGCTTCCTTCTGCCTCTGCAGCGGGTCGCGGCCCACGAAGACGCCCTTGTCGAGCTTGACGAGCCACCCCAATCCCGCCTCCAGCGGTGTCGTGGTCTCATCGATGTCGTTGCCGTAGAGCGCGTAGCCCATCTCGAGACGCAGCGTGTCCCTCGCGCCGAGTCCGGCGGGTGCCAGGGCGTCACCCCCGGCGGCCTCCAGGGCCCTCCACAGCTCGACGGCAGCCGGGGCCGGGACGTACAGCTCG
>CP070670.1:1759077-1762076 GCA_020351855.1 Gemmatimonadota bacterium | reverse complement strand
CCTGTGGGTTTCGGAAACCCGCCGGCCAGGGGACGACCAGCCGCGCTGGAAGATCTTCGATTCGAACGGCGCGCTGCTCGGCACGATCGAGACGCCACCGAGGTTCACGATCTACCAGATCGGGCCCGACTATGTGCTGGGGAGGTGGCGCGATGAGTTCGATGTCGAGCACATTCGGATGTACGAGCTACTGAAGAGCTGAGCACGTCGGGCGTAAGCAACTAATCTGCCGCACCGTGCGTCATGCGATGTCCGACGCGCTGAAGGAACAGGCGGGCAAGATGCACGCCGCCGGTATGCCGCTGCCTCCGGTTTTGAGGGAGCACCTGCCGAAGGAGAAGTAGCCGGCACGCCGCTGAGAGAAGCGCAGGTGCCCTTTAGCAGTGACCTGGGTGGGGCTCGAACCCACGACCTGGGATAGATTATCACAGCAACGCGGCCTTTCGCTATCGGGATCATCCTCTGGCTGAAAAGACCGCTTCCTATCTTGATTTCGAGGCTCGCAGACCCAAATATTCCCCGAGTTGTTCTTGGGCCTCTTGATACGGAGGACCCGCCAGCTCTCCGAGCAGGGCCGTTCCTGCCTCTTGGTTTGGCCGCCGGTCTTCGTTGGGGCCGTGTTTCCGCGTCTGGAATGGGGATATCAATGAAGCACCTTGTGCCGTCGAGGATGGCCTCTCTGTCCTGCTCGACTGCAACACGATCTCTCCGCACCGGTCGCCGCCGTTCGCTCCCCGTTTCGCCCGGAACGCCCCGTTGAGCTTCCAGCCGGGCCGGGACCCACTGGTGGCGGAGCTTCTCCGACGCCGCGTTCCCCAGACGGTGGGTCTCTGGATGGTGGTGTCCCTCTCGGTGGCCGAGGGGGCGAGCCTGCTGATTGAGTCGATGGGACTCCCAGCCTGGATACTCCAGGCGGTGGTGGTGGTTGCCCTGGCGGGTATGCCGGTGGCCGCGATCGTCGCGTGGCAGTACGACCTGACACGCGAGGGACTTCGGCGCACATCAGAAGAGCTGGCTCCTCGACCGTTCCGCTGGACCCCCGCACGGGTGGCCGTGGTCGGCTTGGTCGGCGTTGTCCTTCTGGTCGCGGGATGGTTCACGCTGGGGCGTGACCGTGGGGCCGAACACCTTGGCGGGCGCCTCGCCGTGCTTCCCCTGGAAAACAGCACCGGGGACCCCTCCCTGGCCGCCGTCGGTAAGATCGCGGCCGATTGGATCACGGAGGGCCTTGTCCGCACCGGCTTCGTCCAAGTGGTGGATCCGTCAACGACGCTGCGTATGGCGGGCTGGGAGCAGAATTCCACGGCTGCGTCGGCACCACCTGTGAATGCCGAGGTGTTCGTGACCGGCATCTACTACAGGCAAGGTGACGAGCTGATCTTCCAGGCGCGCGTCGCGCGTAGGGACGGTACGCTGCTCGAGGCGCTGCCTTCGGTGCGGGGGCCCGCCGGCGACCCCATGGCCGTGGTGGCGGTGCTCCAGGAGCGGGTTCTCTCGAGCCTCGCTGTCCACTTCGACCCCCGCTTGGAGAACTTCGAGGGGTTCGGTGGAGCGCCACCGCTCTATCCCGCCTACCGGGCCTACGTCGAGGGCCTGGAGCTGTACATGGAGGACGCGTACACCGAGGCAGCCGAAGCTTTCGGGCGTGCCGCCTCCCTCGACACTACCTTCCACCGCGCCCGCGTCTGGAACGCGGGCGCCCTTTTTGTTTCGGCGACCGCGCCCGGAGTCCTGGACTCGCTGGACCGCGTCATCGAGCTCGGAACGAGTCGACTGTCCCGGTACGACTTCCACCATGCTCGATACTTCCGCTCCCTGGGCGATCCCATCGATCTGCGCGAGGCGGAACGGCAGGCCCAGGCGATGATGGCGGCCGCCCCCGGCTCGGAGGACGCCGTGCGGGAGGCAGCGCTCAGCGCCAGGCGCGTGGGCCGATACCAAAAGGCGCTCGAGCTCTTCGACCGTCTAGATCCCGATCGAGGGTTAATCGCCCGCTGGCCGTCCTACTGGTACAACGTCGCGCGGACGCACCTCGACAACCGGAATCCAGTGGAGGCCCTGGCGGCGGCCCAAGAAGGCATCCGGAGGCATGGACGGTACGCGACCGGGTTCCTGCCCCTGGCGGTCATCGAGATCGAGGCGCTGCTTGCCCTCGGTCGCAAGGAGGAGGCGGAGACGCTGATCGACCAGGCTCCGATCAACGGGCTGTCCGGCCTCTACCTCCTGCTCAAGGCTTCGATGCGGGCCGGCGCGGAGGTGGAGCAGGCGCTAGAGGAGGCGCTGCTCGGGCGTATCACGGAGCGGACCGACTTGCTCCAGCCCGTTACGGATGAGCCGCTTTACAGTCGATGGGGGAAGGCATGGCTGCTCTATTACCTGGGGCGGTACGACGAGGCCGCCGCGCTTCTGGCCCTCCCCGGATCGGGCACCGGTGAGGAGGAGTCGGCGACGGCGACGACCGGGCGCCTGTACCGCGTCCTCACCCTCCAGGGGCTGCTCGCCGTGCAGCGAGGCGACACGGCCGATGCGCGGCGGATTCTGAATCGCCTGGCCGCGCTCGGCGGGGACGGAGCTGCCCTCGGTCGGGCTCGGATCTACGGTCTGCTCGGCGAGGTCGAT
This sequence comes from Gemmatimonadota bacterium, assembly GCA_020351855.1. Classification (GTDB taxonomy): domain Bacteria; phylum Gemmatimonadota; class Gemmatimonadetes; order Palauibacterales; family Palauibacteraceae. Next base: position 1,759,457 of record CP070670.1, on the reverse strand, counting down.
GCCGCACGCCGCGCCCTGGGGGCGCCCGGTGCGGCGGAGTTCGAGCCATCGAGCCCGAGCGTGTCCGTGCTCCCGGAGTTGCGGGGGGTGCTCTAGCCGCGTTCGTTGTCACCGATCGCCAGCGTCAGCACGACGACCGCGCAGAGGCCGGGCGCCCGGGCCAATCGCCGCATTGCCACTCTAGTGTCCTGCCAGATCGAGCCCGTACGCTCCTCCGAGCCGTCGCCGTTGCTCGGAGATTGGGGAGGAAGCATGCCAGCTAGCAGGAGTCTTGAACTTGAGGTTCCAACAAGGGTTGTCCCTTCGCTCGCCGGGGCGGCAGCAGAGCGCGTGCGGTGAGGCGGGCATCGTCTTTCATGAGTCGCTGGGTGACGTCGGAT
>CP070670.1:1749980-1758977 GCA_020351855.1 Gemmatimonadota bacterium | reverse complement strand
GTGACCGACCTGAACGAGGACCAGGAGGTGGCCCTGGTTCCGCCGCTGACGATCACCGATGAGTCGGGACCAACCAACGTCACGCTGACCGTCGACGTGGACTCGTGGTTCAGGCGAGCGGACGGATCGCTGGTGGACCCGACCACGGCCAACGAGGGCGGCCCTAACGAGAAGCTGGTGGAGGACAACATCGAGCTTTCCGTCGAGGGCCACGAGGATGACGACTTCGACGGCGAGGACGACTGAGGTGGATGTCTCGCGGGCGCTCGGGGAGGGGGGCACCCCCCCTCTCGTTGTTCTCGGGCCGTCCGTCGAGAGCCAGACGCCAGAGACGTGGATCAGGACGGGGACTGACTCAAGCGATGGCTTGCAGTTGCTGATCGACGGCTCCTGCCTCCGCGACCGCGCCAATCTCCTCGAACGTTCGCCTCGAGGCCCGGAACAGTGGCTCCGCCTCACGCGGTTCCCCCAACTCGACCCACAGCCGGCCGAGGTCCCGCTCGATCTCCGCCTCCAGGAGCCGGCTTCCGGTCGTCCGGGCCAGATCCAGGGCTGCTCCGAAGTCCGCCCGTGCCCTCTCCCCCGCTCCAGCAAACGTGCGCACCTGCTTCGTCCGCGCCAGCCCGCGAACCCGTAGCCCCTCCGCCTCCGATATGGGATCCGCAACCGCTCGGGACAGGTCGAGCCCGCGGTCGAGCAGGCAAAGGCTGAGGTCAATGTCCTCCAGCCCCAGCGCGACCTCCGCTCGGCCGATCATCGACATCGCGACGAGAGGCCGGTAGGGGATCGCCGCCGCCAGCTCGACGGCGCGCGCATAGGCGTCAGCGGCGTCCCCGAGCCGCCCCAGATCCCGGTAGGAGAGACCCATGTTGTGATGCGTCTGTGCGAGGCCGCGTGCCTGCCCGAGCCTCTGATAGAGGGGGATCGCCATCGAGTAGTAGGCAAGCGCCTCGTGGCGGCGGCCCCGAAGGTTGGCGATCGCTCCGAGGTTGTTGGCGGCGCGAGCCAGCATCTCCTGGTCCTGCTCTCCCTCGGCCAGCTCCATCAGCATGTCGAATGCCACCCGCGCCTCCTCGGTGTCACCCAACTCGAACGCCGCAATGCCTCGCAGATTGGTGGCCTGCATCACGTCGCGCATGTCGGCACGTCCTCGGGCTGCGGTCTCATATGCGCGCGCGAAGCGGGCCAGTCTCCGCATCCGGCCCGTATGGTACAGCGCCTCACCGTACCGATAGGCGAGCGACGGGTCGTCAGCTAGGACAGCAGGCTCGAGCGCCTCGAGCGCCTCGACAAGCCCCTGCCAATCACCGCTCTCGGCGAGTGATCGTGCGTGACGGCGCTCCGCCTCGTTCATATGGCCAGCGCATACCTGGAGAACGAGGTGAGGAAGGCCCGCACCCGGTCCTCATTTGCGTCCTTCAGCTCGCCGACGCGGGTCCAGGGGTCCCCCGGCGACTCCTGACGCCAAAGATCGATGTCGTCCTCGAGCTCCGGGTCCGGCTCGCCGTCCTCGTCGTAATCGTCGTCCGCGTTGCCGTATCTCAGCTCCAGCTCAGCAGGACGATCCGCATCGAACGCGAGGCCGGATGGTTCGAGCGTGGCGAGAAGCGCAACGTCATCGACCCGGATTCGGATCGTGATCGTATCGCCCTCCGCGAACGTCTGTCCCGCCTTGGGATGCCCGGACGGATACCGGAGCAGAGACTCCTTGTCGAGCTCGAACTCGAGGAACCGATCTCCCGTCTCATCGTCGCCTCCCGCCGTCGGCTCGTAATACAGCTCGATCTTGAGGTCCTCTCCCCGCGTCGCGACGAACGTCGTGTCCCGGGTCATCAGCGGCGGCGCTTCGGGCGCCTGGCGGAGAAAAAGCAGATCTCCCTCGGGAGATCCATCGGGCGGCGGCTCGGGGTCAGGTCCCGTCGCTCCGCCATCGCCGCTGCAACCGCCGAGAGCCAGGGCCACGCCGAGAACCATGGCCGCCGCTCGTCCCGTCCCGGCGCTTGCAACCGCCGCGCCGGCGCACCACCCCAACTCGCATTGCCTTCGCATCGCTCTTCCTCGCTTCGTTACGCTGGGTTTCGAGGTCTGCCGCGGCTCGAGCCGCTCGACAACCAGCCCGCACTCCTAGCAAGCCCCGTTCCGAACGTATGTCGTTTCATGACAGGGGATTGGGCGAGAACTAACCTGTCCGGCGAACGACACCTGTCTCATTCCAGGACACCTTCTCCAGACCGCTCGAGAATCCGGTAGAGCCGCGACCGGGTGATGCCCAATCGGCGCGCAGCCTCGCTCTTGTTCCCGGCACAGTGAATCAGCATCTGCCGAGCCGCCTCCGCCTCCAGTGCGGCCAGACTGGCCGGGAAAGGCAGGTGCGGGGGAAATGAGGCCGAGGCTACGGCCGGTGCGGAGGCGACGCCCGGCGTTTCGTCGAGCGCGAGTTCCTCGGAGCCGATGCGATCCCCCGAACACAACAGGAGGGCGCGCTCGATGGCGTTGCGCAGTTCCCGGACGTTCCCCGGCCAAGGGTGGGCTCGAAGTGCGGCGAGCGCTTCAGTGGAGAGTGTCGGCACGCCAACACCGTACTCCGACGCGAGCTCGGCCAGAAAACGGCGGGCGAGCAGCACCACATCCTCCCCACGGTCACGCAGCGGTGGGAGCGCGATCGGGATGACGGCAAGGCGGTAGTAGAGATCCTCGCGGAACGCTCCAGCAGCGATCTCCTCTCGCAACTCGGCATTCGTCGCGGCGACGATCTGGACGTCCACGCGCTTGTCGCGAGCTCCACCCAGCCTGCGGACTTCCCGGCTCTCGAGAAACCGCAGGAGCTTTCCCTGAAGCTCGAGGTGCAGCGTGCCGACCTCATCCAGGAACACGGTGCCCCGGTCCGCAACCTCGAACAGACCTGGCTTGGCCGCACGCGCGTCGGTGAAGGCACCCCTCTCGTGGCCGAAGAGCTCCGACTCCAGGAGGGTACTCGGAATGGCCGAGCAGTTTACTGCCACGAAGGGCTGATCGGCGCGCGGCCCAGTGTGGTGGATGGCCCGGGCGAACAGCTCCTTCCCGGTTCCCGTCTCTCCCGTGATCAGAACCGTCGCACGGCCGCCGGGAATGACGCGTGCGGCCCGGTCCAGCGCCGCACGCAAGGAAGCGTCTTCCCCCACGATCGTGCTGAAGTCGTAGGCCGCCCGCTCGGTTCCTCGGCGGCGCCGGCCTGCATTCGCTGTGCGGCGCACGCGAGCCGAGATCTCGCGCTCCAGCCGCTCCGCATCGCCGGGAAGCGCATAGTAGGCCGACGCGCCGCGCCGCATGAGTTCGACGGCCAATCGGTGGTCCGGCTCTGCGCCCACCACGATCGCGTCGCCAATGCCGGACCGGTGAGCAAGGTGCAAGTAGTCCACCGCATGGCCTTCGTCGCCCGCGCAGGCCAGCAGGACTGCCGTGCTTCCAAGATCACGCACCGGTTCAGGGGCACTCAGGCGCTCGAGCGTCGCGCCGACGCGCTGCGCGATCTCGGGCCACAGCTGCTCAAATGAGTCCGTGAACTGGACGACTGTGAGGCAGGCCCGCGTGGAGTCCTCGCTCATCCCGCGCCCGGAACTCGAAGCCACCGTGGACAAACAACCCGACTCGCCAGGGCCCGTCGGGGGCCCCGGCGGGCCCATATCCTCAGCTTCGGCAGGTCTTGATCCCGAGCACCGTATAGAGCGGGCAGGATCCGACCAGGCCCGTCACCAGGGGGAGGATGCCGAGCAGTCCCCACGGCGTCTTGGGACCCGTGAACACGAGCGCCAGGAGGGCAAGGCCCAGCAGCACCCGTAGGGCGCGCTCGATGACGTGCTCGTTCTTGGGAAACAGCCTCTCCAGCATACGATCCCTCCTCTATGCGTCAGCGTCTCGAACTTGCGGCCACCCACGTGTGCCGCGCCTCGTGGTTCCCAAGGAAGCTCGGGCTCGCCTCGTGACCCGCTCATGCACGTGGACCTACGCGTCCTCGACCGGGGAGGCTTCCTCCGCTCCGCGCAGGAAGCCCGTCTCTCCGGCGACCCAGATGATAAAGCGTCCTATGGGGCTCAGCTCTTCCCGGAACTCGAGCACCTGGCGGGCCACGGCCGGGCGGTCCGTGATGACGCCGTCCACTCCCCGGCTCATCATGACCGAGAGCTGTACCGGCTCGTCGATCGTCCAGGCATAGACCTTCATACCCCGCCGATGGGCCCGGCGGATCTGGGAGCGGGAGGCGGCAGCCGCGTTGAGGGCAAGAAAGTTCAGATCCCGGCGGGTGAGGTCGCCCACGCTGACCGTGTTGAGCAGGCCACGAGTCCAGGACGGCCTCAGCGCGGCAATCTTGCGTAGCCCATCCGTCTTGAGGGACATGATCATGATCTGCCCTTCCATTTCCGTTGCTTCGACGATCTCCACCACCTTGGACTCGAGCTGCCTGTCGTGTCCGTAGTACTTGAGCTCGATGACCACGCCGAGCTGACCCTTCGCCCGCTCGAGCACCTGCCGCAACCTCGGAACCCGCTGATCCGAAAACTCGGGTCCGAACCAGCTGCCGACGTCCAGGTCGTGCAGTTCGGCGTTCGTCGCGTTCCAGACCTTGAGATCAGCTCGCCCCACCCGCTTGAAGTCGCTGTCGTGCTGGACGATGACCTCGCCGTCCGCATTCTCCTGGACGTCGAGCTCGATCCAGTCCGCCCGTTGGACCATTGCTCCCTCGAACGCCGCCATCGTGTTCTCGGGCGCCTCACCCGACGCACCGCGGTGCGCGATGACGATCACCTCGTCGGGCTGGCTGATGCTCCGGCCGCCGATGTAGACCCCGACCACCACGACAGCGAGGGCGGCGACTCCGGTCGCCAGGTATCGCTTGCCGGGCAGGGTAAGCTCGGCCCGTGAGCCCAACACCCCCCGATCGCTGATCGAAGGCGAAAGCCGGACCGGACCGGCCAGAGATCCGTACAGACGAACCACGAACAGGGGAAGCAGCGATGTGGCCGCGATGTTGAACGTCAGATTGATGACAAACGACAGGAGCAGCGCCGCCACCAGGCCGGCCGCCATGAGCACCAGGCTGCCGCCGGCATCGGGCACCAGCAAGCCGCCCACCCGGCCGATGAAGAACGCCAGCAGCCACGAGAGCAGGCCGAGGGTCGCGAACCAGGCAGCAAGCGAACATGCGATCCTCCAGCCGTACGGCGCGGTGGCCCGGCGGCTCTGGTCAAGAGCGCGCCTGGCGCCGGTCGCCTCGAACAGCACGAGCGGTACGGTCAGGATCCAGTCCGACACCTTCCTGAGCAGGATCACCGCAAGGCCGAGCAGCAGCAGACCCGTCAAGAAGACGGCGCCCCAGAACGCGGGCGGCCGGTCGGCCAGGTAGAAGTTGATGTCGTACCGGCCCAGGAAAAGGAGGTAGACGCCCCCTGCCGCCGCGAGGAAGGGAGCTACGATCAGCAGGAGGCGGACGATGAGCAGCCCGCCGAGGCGAACGAGCGGTACGATGCACCTTACGACATGACTCAAGGCGTCGAGCCAGGTCACCCGGCGGTCCTCCACTGCTCCCAAGCCGATGACCAGCAACATGCCCTGCTCGGCGAACCATATGCCGAGCGAGACGGCGCCCACGACCACGATCGCCGTCAGGCCGAGCGGGCTCAGCGCGAAGGCCGCGATCTCCGCGTCCGCCAACACGCCATCGGGCGTGGTCATGAGGAAGAGCTTGAGCAGCAGGCCCACGACCGGCGCGATCAGCACGGCGGCCAGGGTCCGGGCCAGCAGATCCGTGAGCAGGAGCTGCGGCCAGGTACGGCGAAAATCCGTCAGCGCCTTCCGCAGCTCCGTCCAGGGGATCGACGGCATCCGTATCGGTCGCGGGGACGATGGCGGCAGGGTCGCCGACTAGCTCACACGAACATCACGCGTGCGTACTCGGCCCCCACCTGGCCCGCCCGGCATTCGGGTCCGGAGAGGAAGCCGCCGGCGTGTCGCGCCTGGATCGCCAGCGCCTCCGACAGGCTGGCGCCGCACGCCTCCTGCACGCAGGCCATGATGGCCCGCCTTCCCGCTTCGGCGCCGGGGGAGTCGGCGGGGGGAAGATCCCGCACCTCCGTCGGCAGCCCGTCCAGCGCGCCGACCTCCACGGCCCGCGGGCGGACTTCGTGATCCCCTCCAGCCGCCAGCTTCCAGGCCGTCGCAGCCGCATCCTCGAGCGGCGCGGCGTAGTCGGTCAGCCAGCCAACCGCCTCTTCCGCCCGCACGGGCTTTCCGCTCAGAAGCATGCGGAGGAGCTTCGGCCAGTCCTCCCGGCCCGCCTTCCTGAGGGGCCAGTGGCAACCTTCCATGCCCGGCACGACAGGGAGCGTAACCTCCGGGAACCCGAAGGCGGCGCCCTCGACCCCCACCAGATAATGGCAGTGGAGCAGCAGCTCCAGCATCCCGCCGAGGCACCTTTTCCCGTTCACGAGACCCACGGAGACCTCGAACTCGTCGTGCAGGCGCCGGGCCGTGCGGGACCAGCTACCGGCGACCCGTTCCCCTTCCTCTGCGCTCTCCAGCGCCGGGAAGAAGTCGCTCGTGTCCGCCCCGACCATTTGCGTGGAGAGGTGGAAGTCCCCCGTCACGATCACCCGGGAGATGCCCTCCTGGCGGAGCCAATCCATGGCCCGGTTCAGCTCGGCGTCGACATCCCAGTTGTAGCTTTCGCGGCTCAGCGTCACCACGCCCACTTCCCCGTCATGCTCGGCGTTCACGTAGAGCTGCTGCCAGTCCGTACCCTCCATGCCCTCGAAGGCAGAGGGATACCAGCCGGCCTCGGCGGCTCCCGGGTGCAGCCGGTGGTAGGCCTCGACGGTGGCGATCGCCGCGTCCGCGCCGGCCGATCGGATTCCGGCCAGGATGCCGCTGCGGAACTGGGCACACAGCTCGCCAATCGCGTTGATGTGGGAGAAATGCCCCCGCTTCTCGTGGACCATCAGGCTGGCCATCTGGAAGAGCGGCCCCAGGATCCAGGTGCGGAACTCCTCATCCTCCGCTGCGTCGAGCTTCCAGTCCACCAGGGGCCGGAAGTGGTTGGGCGGATACCAGGTCGCTCCGGTCTCCTTGTACTCCTCCAGGTCGGGGGTGGGCCTGAACAGCTCGCCGTACGTCTCCCCCAGGTGGTGGAGGCACGACCAGATGAGAAAGTTCGCCGCCCTGGACCCGATGACGTCGCTGGCTCGGAACGGGTTGGGGCCGAGCAGCCTCCGCATCAGCTTGTCGATCTTCCAGAACGGCATATTGCTGGCGCGGTGGTACAGGAGCCCGGCATGGACCGACCCACAGAAGAGCACGTCCAGCACGAAGGACCAGTCGTCGCTCACGGGGATCGGGATGAGCCCCATCGCCCATAACATCTGCGTGATCGCGGAGGGCTCCGGCTCGACCGTCTCCCACACTTTGTTGATCTGGTGGGGGAAGGCCGGATGGGCGATCCCGACCCCCAGCTCGGAGCTGGGAAAGCCGGAGGTCACCGAGCGGATCTCGATCTCCGGGAATGCCTCCCGGAAGATCGCGTAGTGGGCCCGCTTGACCTCGAGGATCTCCGGGATGGCTTCGAGCAGGAAGCGCGGACGCAGCTCGGCCAGCTCGGCCGGCAGCTGCTCGCCGTCGTAGGTGAGCCGGATGATGTTCCGCATGATTCGGTCGGCGCCCTGACGCCCGAAGGCCGCCACCAGGCCGGGGTACTGCCCGCCGATCCCGTCGGGGGCCGAGGGGAAGTCGAGCGCCACGATCGGCACGTCGTATTCCACCAGTCGGGATCCGAGCTGCATCGCCTTGCCGGCGCCGACGATCCCGTTGGCCCCGGAGATGACCATGCAGCCGCGCTCCTCCGGACTGCCGAACACCCGGTCGACCAGGTCGGCGGTCGCCACCGGCAGTCGTCCGTTGCGGAGGATGTCGCTGACGGATCCAAGGCCGAGCGTCCGCAGAGTCGGTTCCCTCATGGCGGTCGCCCTTGTCAGCACTGTCGAGGTCGTCATCTTCTATCTCCCTGCCGTACCCGTAGCCTGTGTCACGCGACGCGGAACTGGGCCGCGATGCCCACGTCGCCCGCCGCGCAGCCGAAGACCAGCACGTCGCCGCCGCCCAGCGACACTGCCTCCTCCAGCGCCTCGATGAGCACCCGGGTGAGCGTGGGACCCTGGGGATGTCCCCACACGAGCGAGCTGCCGGTCTTGTTCATCTCACGCCAGTCATAATCGAGAAGGCGCGAGAAGATCACGTCGTTTACGGCAAACGGATTGTGATTCTTGACGACGGCCATCTCCTCCATCGTCGAGCCCGTCCGCTCCAGGAGCTTCCGCACGGCCAGAGCGGGTGCCTCCGGCATCAGGCTCGGATGCGTCCTTACCTCGGCCTTCGCCACGAACTGGATGTCGATCTCCGGCCTGGGGCTGAGCTCCGCCGCCTTTTCGGGGCTCGTGACCAGCAGGCACGCCATCCCGTCGGAGGCATGGGTCTGCGTGCCCGAGGTGACGCAGCTGTCGAGCTCGCGCATGGCGCGCAGGCCGGCCGGCGCGAGCCTGCGCACGCCGAGATCATCGTCGATCCGCCCCAGGGGCCGGCCCTGGACATTCAGCACCGCGAGCGGCACGAGCACCCGGTCCAGGAACCCGCTCTCCTTTGCCTGGAAGTACTGCTCGTGGCGGCAGAAGGCCACGTCGTCCGTCTCGGCCCGGTCCGTCTTGTACTTGCGGGCCGCGATGCCGGCCGCCGTGATCATCGCGTTCCCCGTCGCGGGATCGAAGCCGAAGTTGTCCCACACGTCGCTGATCGGAAGGGTTCGCTCGTGTGCCCGGCGCTCCGGGAAGACGCCGACCGGCGAGTCGCTGGTCCGGTCGAACGTCAGCACGCCTACCGCGTCGTGCGCGCCCGACTGGACCACGGCGCCGCCCAGGATGACCCCCTGGGGCCCGGGCGCGCACGCCCGCTCCTCGTGGTAGCCGGGGTTGCGGTGGC
>CP070670.1:1737974-1749880 GCA_020351855.1 Gemmatimonadota bacterium | reverse complement strand
GGCTCCGACGCCGCATGCGCGGGTTGCCGGCTTGCGGCGGTTACCCTCCGGCACGGCCACCGCTCGACCAGCACCGATACCCGACACGAGGATGCACGGAGTCTGTCCACGAGGGAGCTGCAGACGTGAATAGCCAACCGACGCGCGACCCGACCCGGGAATGGGGGCGCAAGCTCCTGATCACGATATCGGGCCTCCTGCTGTTCGAGACGCTCACGGGACTGTCTATCTGGCTGCTTCCGTTCAGCGTCTCCAACCAGGTCACGGTCCTGCTGCACACGGCGATCGGCCTCCTGTTCATGGTGCCGTTCGCCTGGTATCAGGTCCGGCACTGGCTTCTGTATCGGCCCAGGCAGATGTCCCATGTCAAGCTCACGGGATACTTCGCCATGGTCGCCACCATCGTGGCCATCGTATCGGGACTCGTTCTGACCTGGCAGGCGACATTCCTCACGCGCATCAGTTACGGCTGGGATCTGGTCCACATCGTGGCCACCTTGGCGCTCATCGCGTCCGTGCTGCCGCACGTGGTCGCCCTCATCATCCGCGCGGCCAGGCCTGAGAGCGGCACGGCGGCGGCGCCGATCCGGGCGGCGACGAAGCGGTTCGGCATGGGCACGCTCATCGTGGCGGCACCGCTGTTCGTGGTGGTGGGGGTGCTGGCCTGGGCTTACGAGCCCGTGGAGCTGGTCAACGAGCTGCCCGCCGACTACAGCTACGTGTACGGTCCCGATCGACCGTTTGCCCCTAGCCTGGCGAAGACCAACACCGGCGGGGCGTTCGATGCGCGTTCCCTCGGGGGGTCGGAGTCTTGCGGCACGGCCGGCTGCCACGAGGAGATCCTCCGGGAGTGGCAGGTGAGCGCCCACCGCTATTCGGCGATGGACGTCGCCTTCCAGACGGTGCAGCAGGTGATGGCGGAGCAGAACGGTCCCGAGTCGACCCGCTACTGCGGCGGGTGCCACGACCCGATCTCCCTGTTCTCCGGCGCGAAGAACGTCTTCAACGACGACCTGACGAACCTGACGGGATACCAGGAGGGGGTCTCCTGCATCGTGTGTCACGCGATCCGCGAGACGGACGTGCAGGGCAACGCCAACTACGTTGTCGTCCAGCCCGAGCGATACATGTTCGAGCTCGACGAAGGAGCGACGTCGCGCTTCCTGCGAGATTTCCTCATCCGCTCCTATCCGAGGTATCACATCGAGACGCTGCAGCACCGCCTGTTCAAGAGTCCGGAGTTCTGCGCCGCCTGCCACAAGCAGTTCATCGACGAGGAGATCAACCAGGTCGGCTGGGTGCAGCTCCAGAACCAGTACGACAACTGGCGAAAGAGCCGGTGGAACGAGCCGGGGGATCCGACGAAGACGATCGAGTGCCGGGAGTGCCACATGCAGCTCGTCGAGTCGGGCGATCCGGCGAGCGGCGACGAGGCCGACTACAACCGGCAGGCGGGCGATCAGAAACATCGCAGCCACCGCTTTCTGGCCGCCAACCAGTTCATGCCCCTCGCCCTCCAGCTGGAGGGGGCGGAGGAGCACGTCGAGCTGACCGAACGGTGGCTGCAGGGCCGGTTGGAGATACCGGAGATCGCGCACAAATGGAAGAGCGGGCCCGCCGTGCCGCTCGAGCTGATCGTGCCGGACACCGTCGAGGCAGGTTCGGACGTGAACATCCAGGCGGTCATCACGAACAACAAGGTGGGTCATGACTTCCCGACCGGTCCGCTCGACATCATCCAGGCGTGGGTGGAGATCGTCGTGACCGACCAGGCCGGGAACGTCGTGTTCGAATCGGGCCAGCGGGATCAGGGGCACTTCATCGAGCCGGGCTCGTTCATCTTCAAGGCGGAGCCGGTCGATCAGTACGGGAAGCTCATCGACCGCCACAACCTCTGGGAGATGGTCGGCGTCCGGTATCGCCGCGCCCTGTTTCCGGGATTTTCGGACCGGGCCGAGTTCGCGTTCTCGTGCCCGGCGTCCATGGTCGCTCCGGGCCAGGAGGCGGACCCGGGCGGGCGGGCCGAACCGGGTGCGCCGCTCGATCGGCAGGTCGCGTTCGAGGTGCCCCCGGGCCCGATCACGTCGCTGCACGTCTCGGCGAAGCTGATGTACCGGAAGGCGGATCAGTTCCTTCTCAACTTCCTGTTCGGGGAGGATTCGGGGATCACGGCCCCCGTCACCGTGATGTCGGTGGACGAGAAGACGATCCAGGTGAAGTCGACGTAGCGGCTCGGCCACCCATGCCCGCAGCTCTTCCCCGGCGCAAGCGCCAGCTGCTCTTGACGGTCGGTCTCGGACTCGCCTTTCTGTTCGGCACCGCGCTGCTCGTGTGGCGCCTCACCCGACCGGAGCCGATCTACCGGCCGGGGGAGGCGATCGAGGGTCTCACCGCCGGGCTCGAGCGGACACTGCCCGAGGACTACCCGCGCGTCCGCTTTGCGGACGTGAGTGAAGAGGTCGGCATCCGATTCCGGCATTTCTCCGGCTCGCGCTCCTCCCAGCTGCCAGAGGACATGGGCTCGGGTGCGGCCTGGGGGGATTACGACAACGACGGCTGGCTCGATCTTTACGTGGCCAACATGCCCGGCCCCCTGACCCTGAGCGCGGAGGAGGTCGAGGCTTCGCCGGCCTACTCCGTTCTTTATCACAACAACGGGGACGGGACGTTCACCGAGGTCGGCGACCGGGCGGGCGTGCGCTTCCGGGGATGGGCGATGGGCGTCGGATGGGGCGACTACGACAACGACGGTTGGCTCGACCTGGTCGTCACGGCGTACGGCGAGAACGCCCTGTACCACAACAACGGCGATGGCACGTTCACGGAGCGGGCCGAGGAGTCCGGCCTCGGGGGGCTCGGGCGCTTCTGGGCGGGTGCCTCTTGGGGTGACTATGACCGGGACGGATTTCTCGACCTCCACGTGGCCGGCTACGTGCAGTACGACCGGCAGGCCGACCCGGGGGTCTCGATGCACTACGACGTCGAGGAACCGGCCAGCATCAACCCCTCCGCCTTCCCGCCCGAGCGCAACCTCCTTTACCGCAACAACGGGAACGGGACGTTCGCCGAGGTCGCCGTCCAGGCGGGCGTGTCGGGAAAAGCTGGCAGGAGCCTCGAGGCCGTGTGGGTCGACTTCGATCGGGATGGCTGGCCCGACCTGTACGTCGCCAACGACGTCTCCGACAACGTCCTGTATCGCAACGAGGGCGACGGGACGTTCCGGGACATCAGCCACCCTGCCCGCGTGGCGGACTATCGCGGCGCCATGGGCATCGCCGTCGGGGACTGGAACGCGGACGCCGGCATGGACATGGTGGTCACCCATTGGATGGCCCAGGAGAACGCGCTGTACACCAATCTCTCCTCCGATGAGGCCGCCCCGGCTTCGGCGCAGACGTCCTCGTCCCTCCGCTTCAGAGATGAGGCGGATCGGTTCGGTCTCGGCCAGATCGCGCTGGATTACATCGGGTGGGGGACCTCCTTCTTCGATTATGACAACGACGGCCGGCTCGACCTCTTCGTCGCCAACGGCAGCACGCTTCAGCAGCGTGAGAACCCCCTCCTGCTCGTCCCGATGCCGGATCAGCTGTTCTGGAATCGGGGCGCCGAGGAAGGCTTCTACGACGTCTCGTCGGTGAGCGGCGAGTACTTCCAGCGCGAGTATGGGGGCCGGGGAGCCGCGTTCGGAGACTATGACAACGACGGCGACGTGGACGTCTTTATCGTGAACAACGGCGGTCCGGGGATCCTGTTGCGCAACGAGGGCGGCAACCGCAACCGGTGGCTCCAGGTCCGCCTCGAGGGCAGGCAGAGCAATCGGTCCGCGATCGGCGCCCGGCTTCGCCTCGTGGCAGGCGGCACGGTCCAGATCAGGGAGGTGGGCTCGCAGGCGTCGTACCTCTCCCAGAACAGCCTCACGGAACACTTCGGGCTCGGGGCCGGGCGCCAGGTGGACACGCTCGAGGTCCTGTGGCCGAGCGGCTCTCGGCAGGTCTTCGTGGACGTCGCCGTCGACCAGCTGCTGGGCGTGGTGGAGGGCGAAGATCCGGCGGTGTCGGCCGCAGGGAGCGAGAGAGAGCAGATCCTCCGCTTCTGGGAGCTGTACCGGGAAGCGACGGAGCACCGCGTCGCCGGGCGGACGCATCAGGCGGCCTCGGCCTACGAGCGCGCGCTCGAGCTGAAGGATGATCACGAGAATTCGCTGTACTACTTGGGGAACATGTACATGGAACTGGGCGAACACGCCTCGGCCGAAGCGGCGTGGCGACGCCTGGTGCAGGTCGGCCGTTCCAGCGCCCGCGCCCACGCCCGGTTGGGCGACCTCTACCGTTGCCCCGAGCTGGACGCGTTCTTCGATCTCGACGCGGCGGAAGCGGAGCTCAGGCGCGCCCTGCAGATCAACAGGGAGGACCTCGGTCCCCTCCTGCAGCTCGGTGAGGTCGCCATCCTCCGAGGCGACACGGAGCAGGCGAGCGGCTACTTCGACGCCGTGCTCGGCTCCGACGCTTCGAGCGTGGATGCCCACTTCTTCAGGGGCTACATCGCCTGGAAGCGGGGCGAGACCGAGCAGGCCCACGAGTCGTTCGCACGGGCCGTCGATCTGGCCCGGCCCGCGCAGCCCGCCGACGGGATGTCCCGGGAAGGGGACACCCGTGCCGGCTCGTCGCCGCTCGTCACCTCCGCGACCAGGTGCGGGGGATTGCGTGCACACACGGACGACCTGGAGGCTTTGGGGGATTCCGCCCCGATTGGGCAGGCGGATGCGAGCTACCGCAGGCTTGACCGATACCTCGACGAGCTCAGACGAAAGCCCGGGTCGTAATCGGCCCATCCAGTGATGATCCTCCAGATGATGGGCTTATGAACGCCTACCCGATGTACGTCGGTGCCGCCCGCATGAAGCGGCCCCCAGCCGAGGTCAGCGGCGACTACGTCTTGTTCGGGTCGGAGAGGTTTTACCGAATCGCCAATTATGACCTCATGAGCCCCTTCTTCATGAGCATCGCGAGCGCCTCCGACCACTGGCTGTTCATTTCGAGCAACGGGGGATTGACCGCAGGACGACGGGACTCGAATAACGCGCTCTTCCCCTACTATACGGAGGACAAGGTCCACGACAGCGCCGACCACACCGGATCCAGAACGATCCTCCGAGTCAGCAGAGAAGGGAAGCGGTTCCTGTGGGAGCCACACAGCCGCCACTGCGGGGCGCTCTACGATGTGTCACGGAACCTCTACAAGAACGTCTACGGAAACAAGCTGCTGTTCGAGGAGGTGAACCACGACCTCGAGCTGGTCTTCCGCTGCGCCTGGATGCTTTCGGACAAGTTCGGGTTCGTCAGACGCTGCGAGCTCGTGAACACGAGCCGTGAGTCGGCCTGCGTGGAAGTGCTGGACGGGATCGAGAACATTCTTCCGTGGGGCGTGGGGGAGTCGTTTCAGAACACGTACAGCTGCCTGGCAGACGCCTACAAGCAGAACGAGTTGGAAGGCGAGAGCGGGCTCGCGACCTATGCCTTAAGCTCGCTTCCGGGTGACAGTGCCGATCCTGTCGAGGCCCTGCGGGCGACGGTCTGCTGGTCGACCTGCCCTCGGGATGCAACCAGGCTGCTTTCCTCCGTGCAGCTCGACGCGTTCCGCCGCGGCGACGCCGTGCGAACGGAGGACAGAGTGTGCGGACGACGCGGGGCGTTCTTGGTTCAAGAGACGACGGCGCTGGCTCCCGGCGCTCAGCATGACTGGTTGATCGTCGCAAATGTGGATTGCGGGCTATCCGAGATCGCTTCCCTCAAGAGCACCTTCGCTGATGCGTCGGACGTGGAAGGCCTGGTTCGCGCAGACGTCGAAGAAGGCACGAAGCGCCTGGTGGCCATCGTCGCCCGGGCCGACGGACTTCAACAGACCGGCGACAGGCTCGGGTCCGCCCATCACTTCTCCAATGTTCTCTTCAACGTGATGCGGGGCGGTGTGTTCGAGTCCTCGTACTCCATTCCGGTGGCGGACCTGGGAGACTTCGTTCGCGCCTTCAATCGGAGGACGTGGGCTCGGCAAGAGGGCTTTCTGGGCGCCTTGGGTGAGCAGGCCGAGCGCCATCGACTGCTCGAAGGGGTCCGATCGCTCGGCGACCCGGCGTTCCTTCGCCTCGTGCTCGAGTACCTGCCGATCTCGTTCAGTCGTCGCCACGGGGACCCCAGTCGGCCATGGAACCAGTTCTCGATCAACGTAAAGAACCGAGACGGCTCGAAAGTGCTGGACTACGAGGGCAACTGGCGCGACATCTTCCAGAACTGGGAAGCTCTATGCCGCTCCTTCCCGGAGTATCTGGAAGGCGTAATCGGCAAGTTCGTGAACAGCACGACGGCCGACGGCTACAACCCGTACCGGGTCACCCGGGATGGCTACGACTGGGAGACTCCCGAGCCGGGCCAACCATGGGCGAACTACGGCTACTGGGGCGACCACCAACTCATCTATCTGCTCAAGTTCCTCGAGCTGTCCCGGAATCACCACCCGGGCGATCTCGAGAGAGCGCTGCACGAGCGGAGTTTCGTGTATGCCGACGTGCCGTACGACATCAAGCCGTACGGGGCTCTCCTCGAGGACCCGCGAGATTCGGTCGCGTACAACACCGATCGCGAGGCGAGGATCGCAGCCAGAGTGGAAGCCGTCGGATTCGACGGCCGGTATCTCGCCGACCCGGCGGGCGAGATCTGCCGGGCGAACCTGGCGGAGAAGCTGCTGGTGCCGCTGCTGGCCAAGGTATGCAACTTCGTTCCCGGGGCCGGGTTCTGGATGAACACGCAGCGTCCGGAATGGAACGACGCCAACAATGCCCTGGCCGGATTCGGCGCCTCGATGGTGACCCTCTGCTACGCGAGGCGATATGTCTCGTTCTTTCTCGACCTCCTCGGAAACGGCCAGCCGGAGAGGGTGCTGCTGAACGAGGAGGTCGCGCGTTGGCTCGAAGAGACCAACAGAGTCCTGACCGACCACGGTTCGTTGCTCGAGAGGGGCGAGGTCGAGGATGCCGACCGCAAGATGGTTCTCGACGGTCTCGGCCGGGTCGCCGAGCAGTACCGATCCGGCATCTACGCCGATGGACTGAGCGGCCGAAGCAGCAGTGTGGCGATCGAGGAGCTCCGGGCCTTCCTACGACGGGCGCTGGGATTCTTCGATCAGGCCATCGCGCTCAACCGGAGGGACGACGGTCTCTATCACGCCTACAACGTTCTGGGAATCGCGTCGCAGGCCGTATCCGTGGAGCCGCTGAGCGCGATGCTCGAGGGTCAGGTGGCGGTTCTGAGCTCGGGGGCATTGAGTACCGAGGACGCTCTGTCCGTGCTGAGGGCGCTGCGTGGGAGCGAGCTCTATCGTGGCGACCAGCACTCGTACCTGCTCCAACCGGACAGGACGCTACCGGGGTTTCTGGAGAAGAACACGGTCCCTTCAGCCGAGGCGGAACGCTCGGAGCTGTTCAAAAAGCTCGTCTCCGACGCCAATACTGACCTGGTCGAAAAAGACGTCGAGGGAAACCTCCATTTCAACAGCCTGTTCCGAAACATCCGAGATGTGCACGCGGCTCTCGAACGGCTTCGGAATCTGGGGTACGGGGACCTGGTAGACGCGGAGTCCGAGCTCGTCAGCCAGGTTTTCGAATCCGTTTTCGAGCACAGGAGATTCACCGGTCGCTCCGGGACCTTCTACGGTTATGAGGGACTGGGCTGCATCTACTGGCACATGGTCAGCAAGCTGCTGCTCGCGGTCCAGGAATGCTGCTTGGCAGCCGACGCTCGTGGAGACGACGGCTTCGGAGAGCTCGCGCGATGGTATTACGACGTGCGGTCCGGTCTCGGATTCAACAAGGCGCCGGACCTGTACGGCGCGTTTCCGACGGATCCCTATTCCCACACCCCAGGGTTCGCCGGCGCCAGACAGCCCGGCATGACGGGGCAGGTGAAGGAAGAGATCATCACGCGGCTGGGAGAGCTCGGCCTGTCCGTGCAGGACGGCCGGGTGTGCTTCAACCCCGTCCTCCTGCGGAGAAGCGAGTTCCTGTCAAGCCCGGAGACGTTCGATTACTACGACGTCGCCGGAAGGCTGCAGACGCTCGCGCTGGAAGAAGAGACGCTCGTCTTCACCTACTGTCAGGTTCCCATCGTCTTCCGGATCTCGGAGGAACGGAAGCTGACGCTGGCTCTTTCCGATGGCACGAGCCGCATCCTGGAAGGGCTGGTCCTGGACGAGTCCTCGAGTCGGGAGATCTTCCGACGATCGGGCAGGATCGTGCGCCTCGACGTGTCGCTCACCCCCGGGCTGGAGAGTTAGCCTGACATTCTCGGCAAGTTCCCGCTGCGCGGCCGGGTGAGGCGAGTCCCCGGGGCCGAAGATCGGGTCCCGTTCGGCCAGAAGGTGGCCTACGGCACGGGCATGCTGGGCAACCAGATGTTCCCCGCCGCCCTGGGCGTCTTCATGGTCGTCCTCGTCAAGGGACTGAGCTTTCCGCCGCTCCTCTGGGGGATCCTCTTCTTCGTGCCTCGCCTCCTGGACGCGGTCACGGATCCGATCATGGGCTTCATCACCGACAACACGCGATCCCGGTGGGGCCGGCGGCGGCCCTACATCTTCCTCGGGGCCATCGTGGCCGGCGTCTCCTACATCATCATGTGGCAGCTCCACGAGGAGAACAGCCTGGCCTTCAATTTCACGTACTTCCTGGCCCTGTCTCTGGTCTTCTTCGTCGGTCTGACCATCTTCGCCACGCCCTATGTCGCCATGGGCTACGAGATGAGCCGGGACTTCCACGAGCGCACCCGGCTCATGGCGGTGGCGCAGTGGATCGGCCAATGGGCCTGGGTGATCGTTCCCTGGTTCTGGCCGTTGATCTATGATCCCGATCTCTTTTCTTCGCCGGCCGCCGGGGCGCGGAGCCTCGCGATTTGGGTCGGGCTCGGTTGCATGGGCCTGGCGTTGGTCCCGGCGATCTTCGTCCGAAGCCAGCCGACGACCGATGCCGACAACCTGCAGGAGCTGAGCCGCCGGAACGTGGCGGAGAACCTTCGCGTCTTCTTCAAGGGATTCGCTCCCGTCTTCCGATCCGCGCCCTTCCGGAAGCTCTGCCTGGCGACCTTCCTGGTGTTCAGTTCGTTCCAGACCGTCGCCGCCTTCTCGTTCTTCATCATCGTCTATCACCTGTTCGGTGGTGATGCGGGGGCGGCGGGCAGCTGGCCCGCCTGGTTTGGAACCGCCAGCGCTCTCTGCACCGCCTTCCTCGTCATCCCGATCATCACGTTCATCTCCCAGAGACTGGGAAAGAAGAACACGTTTCTTCTTGCCCAATCGGTGTCCATCATCGGGTATCTTCTGTTCTGGTGGTTCTTTCGACCCGGTCAACCCCTGCTGATCCTGGTGCCCCTTCCCCTCTTCGCCTTCGGAATCGGCGGGCTGTTCACCCTCATGACGTCGATGACCGCGGATGTCTGCGACCTGGACGAGCTGAACACGCGGGCGAGGCGCGAAGGCACCTTCGGCGCCATCTACTGGTGGATGGTGAAATTCGGACTGGCCTTTGCAGGCGGGTTGACCGGGCTGATCATGAGCCTCGTCGGCTTCCTCCCGGACGCGGCAGCACAGACACAGGAGACGATGACCGGGATGAGGATCGCCTACAGCCTGGTGCCGATCACGGGCGCGCTTCTCGCCATCTGGATCATGCGGGACTACGACGTGAGCGAGCAGCGGGCGAACGAGATACGCGCCGAGCTGGAGAGGCGCCGGGGGAAAACCGTGTTCGCCTAGGCTGGCCGGCCCGGCAGCCTACTCCGGTTTCCGATAGACCCGCACATAGTCGACCCGCATCCGCTGCGGGAATATCGCGTCGTCGATCGGGCCTCCGGCCCGGCCCCATGCGCCCCCGACCGCCACATTCAGGACCAGGTGGAAGGGCTTGTCGAACGGCCATTCCCTCCAGCTATCGTGCTCGTTCACGTAGCTGAAGTACCGCGTGTCATCGACGAAGACATCGATACGTTCCGGCGTCCACTCGACCGCGTAGACGTGAAACGCGTCGGCCACATCGTCGAGCAATATGCGGCCTTTGCGCTGTTTGCCGACCAGCCAGTAATACGCCTTCGTGTGCACGGTACCGTGCACGTGGTTCATCTGGTAGCCGACGTGCTCCATGATGTCGATCTCGCCGGAGTTCGGCCAAGCATCACACTCGGAATTGCCTTGCCAATCGCCATCATCGCACGTCGTCGCGTACGCGAACGGATCGCTCGGCAGCATCCAGATCGCAGGCCAGGTGCCCTGTCCGCGCGGCAGTATCGCCCGCACTTCGAACCGGCCATACCGGAAGTCGCCTTTGCCGCTGGAGTGCACCCGCCCGGACGTGTATTCCGCCTCTCCATGGTCTTCCCTGTGCGCCTGGATGACCAGCGTGCCGTCTTCGACCCGCAGGTTCTTCGCCCGCGCCGTGTACGCCTGGTCCTCGTCGTTGACCTTGCGTGGCGGCCACACGTCGATGGTCCACTTCGCATCGTCCAGCTCGTCACCGTCGAACTCGTCGTTCCAGACCAGCTCCCACGTCGGTTTCGGCCGGTTCTTCTCGCGAACGACGAGCGCGCTCAACAGCGGTTCGCCCGCGGATGCTTCGAAGGCGATGTTCAGTTCGCCGTCGGCTACCACGACGTTCGGAACCGTGACCGTCAGCGCGGACTGGACCCTGCCGTCCCGGAACAGCATCACGTCCAGGTCGTCGATGGCCCGCCGACCTTCGGCGAAGGTATCGAAGAGGCGCTCGCCTGCACCGATGCGTTCGGGCTCGGCAAAATGGAACGTGATGTCGTACGTGCCGTTCGCCATCGGGTGATCGACCCGGATATCACCCGCGCGATACGTCGCATAGAGAACCGGGTCCTGGGTCCCCTCGACGGTCTCCAGCCGGCCCGGAGTCCCGCCGCTGACCGACGCCTCGGCTTCGTACCGCGTGCCGTCCATGCCATCGTAGGCCGGGCCGCCGACGTTGATGGCCCAGGCAACGTCCGTGTCGGGGCGCGCTTCCGTGCAGCCGCCCATCAGCAGGCCGCCCATCAGCACGACGCCGACGCAGGCCGCTGACCGATCGGTGGTCGCACGAGGGTGTTCCATCTTCGTCACTCCAGGATCAGCGTTTGGACGGCGCTCGGGGCGATCACGGTGTCGATCTGCTGCCCGTCGACGTCGACGGCGTACTCGACTTCTGACTCGGACTGATTGAGGAGCGCGACGATAATCCGGCCGTCGAGGTTCCTGAACGCGGTCACCATCAGGCTCTCCGGGCTCTCGGCGATGCCGATTCGAACCGCCCCGGGCCGGATGTACTTGCTGAAGTGCGCCAGCACGTAGTACAGCGGCGTGTAGTAGACCTCGTCGGTCTCGGTTCGGGCGATGACCGGAGCGACGCACCAATTGCTCGCGTGGTTGGGTCCCCCCTGCGTGTCCAGAACCATGTTCCAGTCGATCCAGCCGACGAGCCAGCTGTTGAGGCCGCCGATGATGTCGCGAGCGTAGCGAAAGACGGGGACGTACTTCGGATGCAGCGGCTTGTCCTCCTCGGGCGCCCAATCGTAGCCCCAGTCCGTCGCCTCGCGGCGCCAGTACCAGTCGTCTTCCTGCCAGACCGGCACCTCGGCGTCGATCGTCCCTTCCGTGTGCACGATCGGCTTGTCGGGGTAGCGTTCGTGAACGGCGTTCAGCGCCTCGGGATACCAGTCGACGGTGCTGCTGTACCAATGCACCGCGGTGCCCCAGGCGTACTTTGCCGCCTCCGCATCGCCGAGGATGACGTCGACCCACTCCTCGACGTGATCCCGGTTCTGATCGTAAATGAGGATCTTTGCGTCTATGCCGTCTTCCGCGAAGCGGGGTCC
>CP070670.1:1730087-1737874 GCA_020351855.1 Gemmatimonadota bacterium | reverse complement strand
CCCTCCTTCACCCGGGCGCACGCCGGGCACCCCCGCGGATTGTCATCGTTGTAGGGGATCATGTGGATCGGGCAGCGAACGAGCGCCATGGTGTATCCCCGTCAGATCTTCGGGAGGGTCACGCAACGCTGCGCTTGGTACTTGCCCTTCTTGTCGGCGTACGATGTCTCACAGATATCGTCCGCATCGGCCTCGAAGAAGAGCACCTGGGCGATCCCCTCGTTGGCGTAGATCTTCGCCGGCAACGGCGTGGTGTTCGAGATCTCCAGGGTCACGAACCCCTCCCACTCGGGCTCGAACGGCGTCACGTTGGTGATGATCCCACACCGGGCATAGGTGCTCTTCCCGACGCAGATCGTCAGGACGTCTCTTGGAATTCGGAAGTATTCCACCGAGCGCGCCAGCGCGAAGGAGTTGGGTGGAATGAGGCAAACGTCCCCCTCGTACTCGACGAAAGAGCGCTCATCGAACGCCTTCGGATCCACAACGGGCGACAGGGCATTGTGGAAGATGCGGAACTCATCCGCCACCCTCATGTCATAGCCGTAGCTGCTGAGCCCGAAGGAAATGACATCCTTGCGCACCTGCTTCTCCTCAAAGGGCTCGATCATGCCGTGCCGGGTCGCCATCTGCCGAATCCAGCGATCGCTCTTGATGCTCATGCCTGGGCCATCTTTCCATCGTTCCGGTTTCGGCCGGCCGGCTCGAATGGCGGAAGATCGAGCGGCTCGGCCAGTTCGCGGATCGCGTCACTGACGAGATCCGGTCGTTCGTCCGGGAGCGCGTGCCCCGCCCCGGCCAGCAGGAGATAGCGGGCTCCGAGCAGCTCGGCCAGCCTGGCCGTGTCCCCCAGCCTCATGCGACGGTCGGCCACGCCCGCCAGTACGAGCACCGGTAACCTCCTCCTGGGGTGAAAGGACCGCTGTGCGCTTGGATCCCAATCGCTCAGGGCGGCCAGGAGCGCCTGCGCGCGCCGCGGTGACTTGTAGGCCGCCGCATACCGCTCTACGAGGTTGGGGTCCGCCCGCCTGCCGCGCTGCAGGACCCGGCGCTCGAGGATATACCGCGTGACGGGTTTCCGAAAGCGGGAGAGCGCCGCCGCGAGCAGCGTCGAGTGCCGCAACCCCGGAAACGATAGGAGGAGGGGCCGTCGGGACCAGGGCGTCACAGGGTTCACGAGCACGAGGCCGGCCACGCTCGGCAGGTTCCGGGCGAGTCCGAGCGCGATCGAGGCGCCGTGCGAGTGACCGACGACGACCGTGCTCGCGATTCCGGCCTGCTGTGTGAGCTCGCTGACGCGCCGCACTTCGTGTTCCAGACCGTAGCGCGCGGAGTACGGGATGTCCGAGTCGCCGCGGGCGGGAAGGTCTGCCGCGAGAACGGTGAAGCGGGAGCTCAAACGGGCGGTGACCCCGTCCCAGGATCTGCGGTTGCCGCTGATTCCATGCAGCAAAAGGAGCGCCGGTCCCGATCCTGTGGCCTCGACGACGATCGTGCCGTCGCTCGTCCGAAGCCTGTGGACAGCGTTCATTGACGGCCTGATCGAAGGCCCGCTATTATCGGCCCCACCAAGTGAAGTTTTTCACAAGGACTTGCTTTCCCTGGCCTAGGTCGCATGACGGAATCTTATCTGGGGATCGTCTTCCTGGGGATCGTCGGCATCGTGACGGCCGTGCTCATAATCGGGCTCTCCCAGGTGATCGGCCACGTGCGGCCGAGCGTCGTCAAGGGAAGCCCCTACGAGTCGGGCATGCAGCCGCTGGGTGGAACGCGAGAGCGTTTCTCCGTGAACTTCTACATCGTGGCCATGCTGTTCATCGTCTTCGACATCGAGACGATCTTCCTGCTCCCCTGGGCCGTGGTCTTCCGCGACTTGCCGCTCGCCGGCTTCATCGCGATGGTCTTGTTTCTGGCCGTGCTCGGGGTGGGGCTCGTGTACGCCTGGAAGAAGGGGGCACTCGAGTGGGACTGACGGAAGGGAGTGGGCAGATGGAAGGCGCCTCGCGACGGCAGCTGCCCCTGGCCGGTCGTGCTCACGTCGACACCGGCGTACCATCCAGCTGGCTCACCACGCGGCTCGACTACGTCATCAACTGGGCGCGGCGAAACTCGCTCTGGCCCATGCCGTTCGGCACCGCCTGCTGCGCGATCGAGATGATGGCCGCGTTCGGGTCCAAGTTCGATCTGGCCCGATTCGGCATGGAGCGGATGTCCTTCAGTCCCCGACAGGCCGATCTGATGATTGTCGCGGGTCGCGTGAGCTACAAGCTGGCGCCGGTCCTGCGCCGGATCTGGGACCAGATGCCACAGCCCAAGTGGTGCGTTTCCATGGGAGCGTGCGCCAGCTCGGGCGGGATGTTTGACAACTATACGATTGTGCAGGGGATCGATACGATCGTCCCCGTGGACGTCTACGTGCCCGGGTGTCCACCCCGTCCGGAGGGGCTGACGTATGGGCTCATGATGATTCAGGAGAAGATCAAGGGAGAGACGCTCAGCAGCGTCGCCTATCGCGCCGAACCGGCCGCCGCCGTCGGTCGGCCCAATCTGCCTCCGGAGGCGATCGAGCTCGTCGCCCAGCCGTTCGGGAACTCCACGAGGCAGAATCGTGCCAGCGGCCTTACCGCGACTTCGGCGGTAGCCCGTCCGACGGATCGGCGCGAGCGCCTTCTGGAGCACAGCTGATAGACTCCGAATGAGCGAAGTCGCAGCGAGCGCTTCTCCCCGGTTGGTTCTCGGCCAGCGCCCCGAAGGCGGGCCCGAGGCCCATCCCTCCGTGTCCGTCCTCCGCCGCACTTTCGGGGATGCCGTGCTCGGCGTCCACGGCGACGCGATCGGCGTGCCCGTCGTCAACGTGGCACGAGACCGCCTGTTCGATGTCCTCCTCTACCTGCGCGAGGAAGAGAACGAGGCCTATGACCTTCTGGTCGACCTCACGGGCGTGGATCTGGGTGGGGGGCGGCCGGTCCGTGTCTGGTATCAGCTCTGGTCCATGCGCCACGGAAGGCAGCTGCGAGTTATGACGGAGCTCGGTCTCGACTCTCTCTGGGTGTCGAGCGTCACGGCTCTGTGGGACGCGGCGGACTGGCTGGAGCGTGAAGTCTACGACATGTTCGGCGTCGCCTTTCGGGGACACCCGGACCTGCGCCGCATCCTCATGCCCGAGAATTACGAGGAGGGATTCCCGCTCCGCAAGGACTTCCCGCTGCGCGGCCGGTTCAGCCGCTCGGAGCAGACACGGCGCGCCCTCGCGCGCGACATGGAAGATGCGTACGCCGTGGCCGAGCTCGAGATGGCGGGCATCGCGGCTGCCTCCGGCAGCGAGAAGACCGCTGTGCTGGACGTCCGCTCCGATCGCGAGCTGCCCGACCTGCTCGACGACCAGGATCCCCTCGAGGGTCGTCCGATGATCTTGAACATGGGGCCGCAACACCCGGCGACGCACGGCGTGCTGCGGCTTGTCCTCGAGCTGGATGGCGAGACGATCGTCCGCTGCATTCCACACATAGGCTACCTCCACACCGGCTTCGAGAAGACCTGCGAGTACCGGGAGTGGAACCAGGTCGTGCCATACACCGATCGCATGGACTACCTGGCGCCGATGCTCTACAACATCGGCTACGCGCTCGCGGTAGAGAGTCTCCTGGGCATCGAGATCACGCCCCGCTGTCAGGTGGTTCGCGTCATCCTCGCGGAGCTCAACCGCATTCTGGGTCACTTGCTCTGGATGGGCACGACCGCGATCGATCTCGGGGCCTTCAGCGTCTTCCTTTACACCTTCCAGGAGAGGGAACGGATCTACAACCTGCACGAGGCCTATACGGGGGCCCGAATCACCACATCGGTCACGCGAATCGGTGGCATGATGGCGGACCTGCCGCCGGGCTGGCTCGAGGCGGTGCGGGACTTCGTGCAAACCTTCCCGAAGACGCTGGCCGAAGTGGACCGTCTGCTGACCCGAAACGCGATCTGGATCTCGCGACAGCAGGATCTGGGCATCATCGGGCCGGAGGACGCCGTGAGCTTCGGCCTTACAGGGCCCAACCTGCGAGCCAGCGGTGTCGCCTATGACGTGCGCAAGGCACGCCCCTACCTGGGATACGAGGAATACGACTTCGACGTGCCGGTCGGGTCGCACGGGGACACGTACGATCGCTACCTCGTCCGCTTCGAGGAGATGCGTCAGAGCATCCGCATCGTCGAGCAGGCTCTGGACCGCATACCCGACGGCCCGATCAACGTGGACGATTATTCCGTCGTGCTTCCGCCGAAGAGCGAGGCGATGGGATCGATCGATTCCATGATCGCCCACTTCAAGCTCGTCATGGAAGGGCTCAGCGTGCCGCCAGGCGAGGTCTGGTACTCGATCGAGGCGTCCAAGGGGGAGCTGGGAATCGGCCTGGTGTCGGATGGCGGCTCCAAGCCGGTGCGTTGCCGCTTCCGAAGCCCCTCCTTCATCAACCTCGCCGCGCTCCCCTTCCTCGTCGAGGGCGAGCTCGTGGCAGATGTCCTCGCTGTGAACGCCAGCCTCGACATCGTGCTCGGGGAGATCGACCGGTGAGCCGTCGGCTGCACCCGTCGGTCGCTGGCGCGCAGGCGTTTCAGGTCGCCGAGCGTGATCCCGAGGCTCGACTGTTCGAGACGGAGGACGGGCGCCTCCTTCTGGAGGCGATCCTGAGTCGCTATCCGACAAAGCGGGCGGCTCTGCTCCCGCTCCTGGGCTATGCGCAGCGGCTGCACGGCTGGATTTCGGCGCGCGATATGGAGGAGATCGCCGCGGCGCTCGAGCTGACGCCAGCGTACGTGTGGTCGGTTGCCTCCTTCTACACGATGTACAACAAGCGGCCGGCTGGCCGGTACCTGATCCAGGTCTGCACGAACATCTCATGTCACCTGAACGGCGCCCGGGAGGTCCTGGAGGCCTTTCTCGAGCAGACAGGCAGCCGAGAAGGCGAGACCACAGCCGATGGACGGTTCACGGTTCTGGAGGCCGAGTGCCTGGGCGCATGCGGCTTCGCCACCGCGGTGCAGATCAACGACGAGTACTTCGAGAGTGTGACGTCCGCCAAGGTGGAGGAGATCCTCGCCGCGCTCGACAACCGGGAGAGAGGCTGACCCGAGAGATGGGCTACCCGTACCGGCACGCGAGCGAGACGACGACGATCCTCTCTCGGTATATGGGCGAACCGGAGGGGCGCCCGCTCAGCGGTTGGCTCGAGCGCGGTGGATACGAGTCGCTCAGGACGGCGCTCGACCTCGAACCCGAGCAGATCACGACGATCGTGAAGGAGTCGGGTCTGCGTGGGCGCGGCGGCGCGGGCTTCCCGACGGGCCTCAAGTGGAGCTTCATGCCGCAGCAGCCGGCGGGTCCGCACTACCTCTGCGCGAACGCGGATGAGAGCGAGCCTGGCGCGTTCAAGGATCGCGAGATCATGCGCTGGACGCCCCATCTCCTCATCGAGGGCTGCCTGATCGCCGCACGGGCGATCCGTGCCCAGCACATCTACGTGTACGTCCGGGGCGAGTACTTCCCCGTCACGCGAATACTCAATGAGGCCGTGGTGGAGGCCTACGAGGCCGGTTACATCGGCGAGGACATTCTAGGCAGCGGGTGGAGTTGCGATCTGACCGTCCACCTCGGCGCCGGAGCGTACATCGCGGGGGAGGAGACAGGCCTCATGTCCTCGCTGATGGGAGGACGGGCGGAACCGTGGATGAAGCCGCCGTTCCCGGCCCAGCGAGGGGTCTTCGGGGCGCCGACCACGGTCAACAACGTCGAGACCCTTGCATCGGTGCCGGGAATCGTGGCGAACGGTGCGGCCTGGTACACCCAGTGGGGAACGGAGAAGAGCCCCGGCACCAAGCTGTGGTGCTGTTCGGGCCATCTCTCGAAGCCCGGGAATTACGAGCTGGAGCTCGGCTTGCCGCTGCGCGACGTCCTGTATGACGTATGCGGCGGTCCGCCGGAGGGGCGCCGTGTCAAAGCCGTGCTGCCGGGAGGCTCATCCACGGCGTTTCTCACGGACGACGAGCTGGACTGCGCGACGACCTACGAAGGCCTGCAGGAGGCGGGCAGCGCACTCGGCACCGCCTCGCCCATCGTCCTCGATGAGAGTGCCTCGATCGTGCCCGCCATGCGGAGGATCGCCCAGTTCTATGCGCACGAGTCGTGTGGACAGTGCGTACAGTGCCGCGAGGGTACGGCATGGATCACGAAGATCCTGCGCCGCATCGAGGAGGGCGAGGGAGAGCCGAGGGATATCGATACGCTGTACGATCTTTGCGAGCAGCTGACGGGTCGGACGATCTGTGTCCTCGCCGACAGCGTCGTCTTTCCGCTCCGCTCCTCCCTGGACAAGTTCCGCGGCGAGTATGAAGCGCTCATGCGGCGCAGCTCAGCGGTGGCCACGTGATGCGCCACGCCGCTGCTCACGGAGACGGTAGCGAGAGGCAGCCCGGATGACGGACGACCACGCACCCGTTCGCCTGACCATCGACGGCGCCGAGGTGTCCGTCGAGCCGGGCACCTCGGTCATCGAAGCGGCCGAGCGCGTCGGCATCTTGGTGCCCCGCTACTGCTACCACCCTGGCATCCCTACCCGTCCGGCCCAGTGCAGGGTCTGCCTGGTCGAGATCGAGGGACAGCCCAAGCTCCAGCCTTCCTGCAAGATGACCGTCCAGGAGGGGATGGTCGTTCGCACGGACACCGAAGTGGCGAGAAGCGCCCGGCAGGCCGTGCTCGAGCTGCTTTTGGTGAACCACCCGCTGGACTGCCCGATCTGCGACGCAGCGGGACAGTGCATGCTGCAGGACTACGCTCTCGAGACCAGGCAGCTCAAGAGCCGCCTCAACGAGGCCAAGCTGGTGCAAGGCAGGGACAGGATCGCCGACGACATCCTCTACTTTGCCGACCGCTGCATCATCTGCACGCGCTGCGTGCGCTTCATGAGCGAGGTGGCCGGGGATGAAGCCCTCATCGTCGCGCAGCGGGGACACCGCAACGTCATTGATACGTTCCCGGGCCGGGCGCTCGACCACCCCTTCCAGGGCAACATCGTCGATGTCTGCCCCGTGGGAGCCCTCGTGCACGAGGACTTCCTCTTCAAGGCGCGCTTCTGGGACATGGACCAGGCGGCGTCGATCTGTCCAGGATGCTCGACCGGCTGCAACATCACGATCGATGTCAAGGAAAACCAGATCGTCCGCGTGAAGCCCCGCCACAACCCCGAGGTCAACTCGCACTGGATGTGCGACCATGGTCGACGGCAGCTCGTGATGTCCAACCGGGGCGACCGAGCGGAGGTTCCTCTGATCCGACGCGACGGGAAGCTCACGGCGGTCGACTGGAGCGACGCCCTGGAGTGGGTGGCCGGCCGTCTGACGGCGATCTCCGGCGGCAGGGCCGTCGTTTCGCCGGGGGCGGCCAACGAGAGCCTGTTCTATCTGCGCGAGCTGTTGAACCGCATCGACGCGCCGGGCGGCGTGTTCCGCGTGCCGACGGGCGAGGAGGCAGTGCTGGCCGGCTTTCCGAAGCTGGCCTTGCGTTCCGAGCGCGCCCCGAACGCGACGGGCGCCGAACTGTTCGGCTTCGAGCGCACGCCCGGACCACTTGAGGTGCCGGATGGAGGCTGCCTCGTCGTCCTGGAGGAACTGCTGGATGAGGAGCCGGAATCCTGGGCCGAGAGCGCCTCCTTCTTCCTCTATGCCGGTAGCCGAATTCCGCCCGCCGCCCGGGCCGCAGACGCCATCCTTCCCGTCACCGGTTTTGCCGAGATGGAGGGCAGCTT
>CP070670.1:1654703-1729987 GCA_020351855.1 Gemmatimonadota bacterium | reverse complement strand
CGATCTCGGCCCGGGAGAGACGCCGGTGCTCGATGGTCAGGAGTTCCGGCTCCACGACGACTTCGACGCCTCCTACGATTTAGTCGGACACGGGGGCGCTCTGTTCTATTTCGTCACGGAGCTGAAAGCCCCTCGCGGGCGGGTCATCGCGATCGACCTGGAGGATCCCGACCCGGAGAGCTGGAGAGAGATCGTCGCCGAGCGTAACGATGTGCTCCAGAGCGCCTGGATCATCGCCGGCCGTCTCGTCACCCGCCACCTGCGGGACGCTCACGGGCGCTTGAGCGTGTTCGCCCTGGCCGGCGATCGGGAGCGCGAGATCGCCCTACCGACGCTCGGCACGATCAGCGGGGTCACGGGCGAGCCCGGCGGGACGGAAATGTTCTTCTCCTTCACCTCCTTCCTCTACCCGACGACGATTTTCCGGCACGACTTCGAGAGCGGGACGACCGCCGTCTTCCGGCAGCCGGAGGTCGACTTCGATCCGGCGGGCTACGAGACGCGGCAGGTCTTCTTCACGTCGAAGGATGGGACACGGGTGCCGATGTTCCTCACCCACCGGCGGGGTCTGGTGCTGGACGGAAGCAACCCGACCCTGCTGTACGCATACGGCGGCTTCAACATCTCACTGACTCCGAGCTTCTCGTCCTCCATCCTGGTGTGGCTGGAGCTGGGCGGCGTGTACGCCGTCGCCAACCTGAGAGGCGGCGGCGAGTACGGGGTCCAGTGGCACGAAGCGGGGATGAAGGAGAACAAGCAGAACGTCTTCGACGACTTCATCGCGGCCGCCGAGTATCTGATCGAGCGGGGCTACACGTCGCCGGTGAAGCTGGCGATCGCTGGCGCCTCGAACGGCGGGCTGCTCGTCGGTGCGGCGATGACGCAGAGACCCGACCTCTTCGGCGCCGCGCTGCCGGCCGTCGGCGTGATGGACATGCTCCGCTTCCAGAAGTTCACGATTGGCTGGGCGTGGGTCTCGGACTACGGCTCCTCGGATGACCCCGAGGCATTCGAGTACCTGTACGCATACTCGCCGTACCACAGGCTGGCAGCCGGCACCTGCTACCCGCCGACGCTCGTGACGACGGCCGATCACGACGACCGGGTCGTGCCGGGTCATTCCTTCAAGTTCGCGGCCCGCCTCCAGGAGGTACAATCCTGCGCCAGCCCCGCGCTGATCCGCATCGAGACGAAGGCCGGTCACGGCGCCGGGAAACCGACCGACAAGCGGATCGCCGAGGCGACGGATCGCTGGTCCTTCCTCTTGCGGGCGCTCGATATGGAGAACTGAGCGCCCCGCGGGGGACCGATCCAACGCCGGCGGGCTCGGCAGGCTACATGAACCGCCTGCTTCCGACGAACAGGATGCGCCAGATGCGGCCTCCCTTGTCGTCGGCGAGGTACAGCGCGCCGTCCGGCCCGACGGCCAGTCCGGTCGGACGGTGCCGCGCCCCGCGGGGGCTCACGTCGGGGCCGGCAAAGCCATCGGCGAAGACCTCGTACGTGGCGACCGGACGGCCGTTCTCGAACGGCAGGAAGACCACGTTGTACCCCTCCTGCGGGAGCGGATCCCGATTCCAGGAGCCGTGGAACGAGATGAACGCGCCTCCACGGTATCTCTCAGGGAACTGGTCGGCGGTATAGAACAGGATCGCCTCCGGGGCCCAATGGGCTGGGAAGGCGAACGCGGGCTCCTTCATCCCCGTGCAGCGCCCGCCCGCCTCGCCGTCGCCCCCGTACTCCGGCGCGAGGACCCGTCGGTTGAGTTGCGGGTCGTGGTAGCAGTAGGGCCAGCCGAAGTCGTCTCCCCGCTCGATCCGCACGAGCTCCTCGGAGGGCTTGTAGGCGCCCTGTTCTTCGGTGAACAGCTCCGGCCAGTTCTGGTGGAGCTGGTCCCGGCCGTGCTGGACGCCGTACAGGTCTCCCCACGGCGCGATGGCCAGGGCGAAGGTGTGTCGTAGGCCCGTCGCGTACCGCTCTCCGTCAGCCTGCGCCTGGTCCGTGCGCCCGGCGTCAAAGCGCCAGATTCCTGCTCGAGTGGCTAGCTCGGGGCACGGGTCCTGGCCGGGAGCGCCGGCCACCCGGTCCTCGACCTGGCATGCGTTCGACGGCGAGCCGACGTTGACGAACAGGTTGCCGTCAGCGTCCAGGGCGGCAGACTTGGCCGCGTGCGAGCGCTCGGAGGGCAACGCCGCGACAATGGTGTCCGGCGGTCCGGCCGGACCGAGCGTCCCGGGCCTGTACGGGTAGCGGAGGATGGCATCGTCGGCCGCGAAATAGATGAAGCCGTCCCGCAGTGCGATCCCCGTCGCGCTGCTCTCGCCGAAGCGCTCCATGACGTCGGCTCGTCCGTCCCCGTCGTTGTCGCGCAGCGCGAGGAGCCCTCCGCTCTGCCCATTCCCCCGCCCCCTTCGCAGGGCGACGAGAAGATCCCCGTCGGGGGTGACGACCAGATGGCGGGCCCGCCCGACGGAATCGGCCACGACCCGCGCGCAGAAGCCGGGTGGGAGATCCAGCCCGCCGTTGTCCGGGTCACAG
Organism: Gemmatimonadota bacterium; assembly: GCA_020351855.1. Taxonomy (GTDB): domain Bacteria; phylum Gemmatimonadota; class Gemmatimonadetes; order Palauibacterales; family Palauibacteraceae. The sequence goes on along the minus strand of CP070670.1, from coordinate 1,727,449 downwards.
AGCGCATCCTGGGCAGCAAGCCCGCCTCCCGCAGGCAAGCAGAGGAGAGGGGTACCGAGCAGCGCGCTTACGAACAGGGATCGTCGCATGATCAAGACCTCCTGGAGTTGGCCGTGCTGCATGATCGCTCTACGTTGCGCGCGCATCAACCAGGTGCTACGAGATCGTCGAGATCGGGAAGGTCCTCGGCAGCGTTCGAAGCAAGGAGCGACATGAGGTCGGTGAGGATTGCAGCGGCAGCCGTGCTGGCGTGCCTGTGGGTGCAGGTCCCCGTGCCGCTTTCCGCCCAGGTCCCCACTCCCGCGTCGGTGATCGGCTGGGAACCCGGCGAGGACTACAGGCTTGCCGATTACGAGCAGATTCGCGGCTACTTCGAGGCCCTGGATGCGGCGTCGGACCGCATTCGCGTGGAGGAGATCGGCGTGAGCGCGGAGGGGCGTCCCCTTCTGCTTGCTACGATCTCGAGTGAGGCGAACATGCGTTCCCTCGAGCGGTTTGAAGGGATCGCGCGGCAACTGGCGGACGGCTCTCTCGAGGATTCCGAGGCGCGCGAGCTCGCCGGGGAGGGCAGGGTCGTCGTGTGGATCGATGCGGGCATCCATGCCACCGAAGTCGCGGGCGCCCAATTCTCGCCTGCCTTCGCCTATCGCATGGTGACCGGCGAGGATCCCGAGCTCCGGCGGATCCGCGAGGAGGTCATCCTCCTTCTGATGCCGGTCATGAACCCGGACGGCCTCGACCTCGTGGCCGAGTGGTACAGGCGCAACCTGGGAACGCCGTTCGAGACGGCGGAGCTTCCCGTCCTTTACCAGAAGTACTCGGGGCACGACAACAACCGGGACTGGTTCATGATGCAGCAGCCGGAGACCCGGGCGGTGGCCCGCCAGCTCTGGGAGCGGTGGATCCCACAGATCGTCGTGAATCACCATCAGACGGGTCCGTTTCCGGCTCGCATCTTCGTCCCGCCATTCGCGGATCCGGTCAACCCGCGCATTCCGCCTCTGGTGATCGCCGGGGTGAACCTGGTCGGGACAGCGATGCAGCAGCGGTTCGCCCAGGAGGGAAAGCCGGGCGCCGTTTCGCGGCTACGCTATACCCAGTGGTGGAACGGCGGAGTCCGCACCACCCCCTATTTCCACAACCAGATCGGCATTCTCACCGAGGTCGCCCTGCATCGTTACGCAACGCCCAAGTACTACGAACCCGATTCCATCCCCCGCACCTTCCGGGGCGGGATGTCGGCGGACCGTCCGAGCGTCTGGTACCCGCACCCGTGGCGCGGCGGCTGGTGGCGGATCCGGGACGCCGTGGAGTACTTCGAGACCGCATCGTTGGGCGTTCTGCAGGTGGCGGCGAGCATGCGCGAGAGCTGGCTGTACGATATGCACCGGATGGGTCGCGACGCGCGGGCCAAGGGTGCCCGAGGCCCGTTCGCCTATCTGATCGTGCCGGAGCGGCAGCGCGATCCCGGGGAGGCGCTGGAGCTCATCCGGATCCTGAAGCTCGGCGGCCTCCGCGTGCATCGCGCGACCCGACCCTTCTCGGCGGGCGGCGAGGACTATCCTCGCGGCACCTACGTGCTGCTCGCCGCCCAGCCGTTCCGCGCGCACCTCGTGGATCTGCTCGAGCCGCAGGAGTACCCGGCCGAGGAGCGGTATCCGGGCGGCCCTCCCGACACTCCCTACGATCTGGCCGGCTGGACGCTTCCCCTTCAGATGGGGGTGGGGGTCGACCGGGTCGAGGGACCGGTGGAGATCGCCCTCGAGGAGGTCGAGGAGCCGGCGCTCCCGCCGGGCCGCGTCGGCGGAACGGGCGCCCGGTACGCCCTGTCGCCCCAGCAGAATCAGGCGTACGCGGCGGTCAACCGCCTGCTGGAGGCCGGGCGCCGGATTTGGCGCCTCCGGTCCGCGCGCCGGGTCGGAGACCGCGAACTGCTCCCCGGCACGTTCATCGTCGAGGCGAGTCCGGAGGAGCTTCGTCCCCTGGCCGCGGCGTCGGGCCTCGACTTCTCCGCCATCGGAGCGGGCTTGGGCGAAGGGGAGTTGGTCGAGCTCGCGGCTCCCCGGATCGGCGTCTACCGCAGCTGGGTCCCCAGCATGGACGAGGGTTGGGCCCGCTGGGTACTCGAGCGATACGGCTATGCCTACGAGAGGCTGAGCGACGCGGACATCCGCGAGGCCGACCTCTCGAGGTTCGATGCGATCCTCCTTCCCCACCAGGCGGCGGATGATGCGCTGCACGGGCACCTGGCCGGCACCATGCCCGACGAATACACCGGCGGGTTGGGTCTCGAGGGGGCGCTGCAGCTCAAGCGATGGGTCGAGGGAGGCGGTACCCTGATCGCGGTGGACGGCGCCGCCGATTTCGCGATCGAGCAGTTCGGTCTTCCCGTGAGGAACGCCTTGCGCGAGGTCCCCGCGGAGACCCTCTCCGTTCCGGGAAGCCTCCTGCGCCTCGCTGTGGATCCGGCCGATGCGGGCGGTTTCGGGATGGCGGAGGAGACGGCGGCCTCTTTCGTGCGAAGCCGGGCATTCGAGGTCGTTCCCCTGGCCGGGGCGGAAGACCGCGGGCAGCGGCCGGAAGTGACGGTCACGGCCCGCTACGCGGCCACGGACCTCCTTCTCAGCGGCTGGGAGCGTGGAGCCGAACAACACCTCGCCGGCCGCCCGGCTATGCTGAGCACGTCCGTCGGCCGCGGCCGGGTCATCCTGATCGGCTTCAGGCCGTACTTCCGCGGTCAACCCCGCGGCACCTTCAAGCTCCTGTTCAACGCTCTCCTGTCGGCGGGCACCTCGTCCGCCGGCCGCGACGGGTCGTCGGGAGGCGTCCCGTGACCCGTGCCGGGCAAGAGCCCGAGAGGATGATCTGAGCATGCCGGAGTTCCGTTGGACCCTCGACCAGATCGGGACCTGGGGACTGCCCCTGACCTTCATCCTCGTCGGCGCCCTCTTCGGGCTCCTGATCGAGCGCGTGTTCCTGCGGCGTCTGCGCGAGTGGAGCAAGCTATCCAAGTCGCGATGGGACGATGTGATCGTGGATGCGCTGCGACACGCCCCGATCCTCTGGTTCGGGGCCGCGGGCGCGTATGCGGCCCTCGAGATGTTGCCCCTCTCGCCGAACGTGAGCCGTCTGCTCAACCAGACGCTGGTCATTCTCGTCCTCATCTCGGTGACGGTGGTGGTGGCGCGGATGCTCGGCGATCTCGTGCAGCACTACGCGCACCGCATGCACAGCACGCTTCCCGCCGCCTCGTTGGCTTCGAACATCGTCAAGCTGGTCGTTCTCGTCGGGGGCACCCTCCTCATCCTGCAGAACATCGGCGTCTCCGTGACGCCGCTCGTGACGGGCCTCGGCATCGGCGGCCTGGCGGTCGCGCTCGCCCTGCAGCCGACCCTGGCGACCCTGTTCGCCGGCTTTCAGGTGGTGGCGAGCGGCCAGGTTCGTCGGGGCGACTACCTGCGCCTCGACTCCGGCGAGGAGGGCTACGTGATCGACGTGAAGTGGAGGAACACGACGATCAAGTCGCTCTGGGAGGACCACGAAGTGATCGTGCCCAACAGCCGGCTGGGCGACTCGATCATCATCAACTACAACCTCCCCTCCCGCCGGCTGTGGGCGCGGGTGAAGGTGGGAGTGCACTACGACAGCGATCTGCGGCATGTCGAGCGGGTGGCCCTGGCGGTCCTGCGGGAGATGGGTGAGGAGGTGCCCGGAGCGACCCTCGACGAGGAGCCGTTCGTCCGCTTCACCGGCTTCGGGGAATCGAGCGTGGATCTCACGTTGGGCGTGCAGGTGAACGAGTTCGCCGACCGGCCGCGGATCCAGCACGAGTGCATCAAGCGCGTGCACGCCCGCTTCGCCAAGGAGGGGATCATCATCCCGTTTCCGATCCGGACGCTTCATGTGCCGGATGCGTTTCCGATTCGGAACGCATCTCGCCTGCCGGAGGACCGAGAATGAGCGAGTTCCTGGATATCACGTGGTGGGGCAACCCGATCGGCCGCTGGCTTGCCGCTGCGGGCATTGCCGTCGCGGTCTACCTGGCGGCAAGCGTGTTCGCGAAAGTGGGAGCCCGTCGTCTGGCGGCACTCACGCACCGCACGCGGACGGAGGTCGACGACCTCGTCGCCGAGATCCTCGGGAAGACGAAGGCCGGCATACTGCTGCTGGTGGCGGTTTATGCCGGCAGCCTCTCTCTGATCCTTCCGGAGCGCCTGAGCCTGGTCCTCCGTCACGCGGCGTTCATCGCCGCCATCCTCCAGGTCGGAATCTGGCTTGCCGGCGGATTCGCGGCGGCCGTGGAGATCTATCGCAAGAGGACGATCGAGGTGGATCCGGCGAGCGCGACCGGGGTGACCGCCATCGGCTACATCGGGCGCGTCGTGATCTGGGCCCTCGTGCTCCTGCTCGCGCTCGACAACCTCGCGGTGGACGTCACGGCGCTGGTTGCGAGCCTGGGCATCGGCGGAATCGCCGTGGCCCTGGCCGTACAGAGCATTCTCGGTGATCTGTTCGCGTCCCTCTCGATCGTCTTCGACAAGCCGTTCGTGATCGGGGACTTCCTCCGCATCGGCGAGTATACCGGCGCCGTCGAGAACATCGGCATCAAGACGACGCGACTGCGGAGCCTGTCGGGCGAACAGTTGGTGTTTACCAACAGCGACCTGCTCGGGAGCCGGATCCAGAATTTCGGCCGCATGTACGAGCGCCGCGCCGCCTTCTCGCTGGGAGTGACCTACGACACGCCGAGGGAGAAGCTCGCGCGCATTCCCGGCATGGTGCGGGAGGCCATCGAAGCGGAGGAGGGAGTCCGCTTCGACCGGGCTCACTTCAAGGAGTACGGCGCCTACGCGCTGAACATCGAGGCCGTGTACTACGTACTGAGCCCCAATTACGTGGAGTATCTGGACATCCAGCAGAGGATCAACCTGGAGATCCATCGGAAGTTCGAGGAGGAGGGGATCGAGTTTGCGTTTCCTACTCAGGTCCTGTATGTGAACCCGGGGCAGGGGACCGTGCCGGGGCAGGGGACGGTGCCGGCGCAGGCCGGTTGACCCCTCACGAATCGTCGTTTATAGTCCTGGGCTCACTGCCTTCCGGCTATCGCCGCTGAGGGCGACTGCCGGTTTCCACACTGACCGATGGGAAGAATGGCGGAGCTTTCGGCGACCGCGAGTCCGCTGATGCTGCTCTCGGGGACCGCGAACCGCGGCCTGGCGGAGCGTATTGCGGCCGAGCTGGACAGGCCCCTGTGCGACGTGACGATCAAGCGCTTCGCGGACGGGGAGATCTTCGTACGGATCAACGAGAACGTCCGGGGGCGGGATGTCTTTCTGATCCAGCCGACGGCACCGCCCGCCGCGAACATTCTGGAGCTGCTCATTCTCATCGATGCCGCGAAGCGCGCCTCGGCGGCGAGAGTGACCGCGGTCGTGCCGTACTACGGCTACGGGCGACAGGATCGAAAGGACCAACCGCGGGTCTCGATCGCAGCCAAGCTGATGGCGAACCTCATCACGGCGGCTGGGGCTGATCGGCTGCTCAGCATCGACTTCCACCAGCATCAGCTCCAGGGCTTCTTCGACATCCCGGTGGACCACCTCTACGCGGCGCCGGTATTCATGGAGCACTATCGGGACCTGGAGGGTGACGTGGTTGTCGTCGCCGCCGACGTCGGCGCCGCCAAGATGACGCGGGGTTATGCCAAGCGTCTGGGTGCCGACATAGTGATCATCGACAAGCGGCGTCCGACCGCCAACGTGGCGCAGGTGGTGAACGTGGTGGGGGACGTGGCCGGCAAGCGCTGCCTGATCACGGACGACATGATCGACACGGCGGGCACGATGGCCGGTACGGTGCAGGCGCTGAAGGAGCACGGAGCAAGGGAAATCTACGTGCTTGCCACACATGCCCTGTTCTCCGGGCCGGCCGTCGAGCGGCTCCGCAAGCTGGAGATTGCCGAGATCACGGTCACGGACACGATCCGGGTGTCCGACGCCGCTCGCGAGTCGCTGAGCAACCTGAACATCCTGTCCGTTGCGGGCCTGCTCGCCCGGGCGATCGAGAGCACGCATTACAACCGCTCGGTGAGCTCCCTGTTCGTCTGACGCTGGCGGCAGGGAAAGCGATCGTACGAGAGGACATAGACGAGCGATGACGAAGCAAGTCAAGTTAAAGGCACAGAAGAGGATTGAGCTGGGTAAGGGCAGAGCCCGCCGCCTGCGCCGGGCGGGTTCCGTGCCGGCGACCATGTACGGGCACGGCTTCGAGCCGGAGAACCTGCGGATCGACGAGCACGAGCTGACAACGCTGCTCAGCCGGATCAGCGCCGGAAGCACGCTGATCGATCTCGAGGTCGACGGATCTCCGGCGCACAAGGTGCTGATCCGGGAGGTGCAGCGTCATCCCTGGAGGCCCTCGATCCTGCATGTCGACTTCTTTCGGATCAACGTGGACGAGGAGATCAAGGTCGCGATTCCCCTGCACCTGACGGGCGAACCCGTCGGGGTCAAGAACGAGGGTGGCATCCTCCAGCAGCACCGGTACGAGATCCAGATTTCGTGCCTTCCCACCGACATTCCGGAGAGCTTCGGGATCGACGTGTCCGCCCTGGAGATCGGCGACTCGTTTCAGGTATCCGACGTCAGCGCGGGGGAGATCACGGTGCTCGACGATCCGGATGCCCTGGTGTGCGCGGTGATCCCGCCGACCATCCTGAAGATCGAAGAGCCCGAGGAAGAGCTGGAGGAGGAGTTCGAGCCGGAGCTTGTCGGCGAGGCGGAGGCCGAGCGGGAGGCGGAGCCCGGGGACGAGGACGAGGACTCCTAGACCAGGCGCGCCCTCCCCAGATCTTGAAGACGTTCCTTGCCCTGGGTAATCCGGGCCCGCGCTACAGGGACACACGGCACAACGTCGGTTGGTGGCTCGCCGACAGGCTGTGCGTCTCCTGGTCCCTGCCCCCGTACGAGGTGGAGGGACCGGCCGCCGCGACGGGTGGCCTTGTCAACAGTGAGACGGTTCGGGTCCTGAAGCCTCTTACCTACGTGAACCGCAGCGGCCGCGTCATCGAACATCTGCGGGACGTCGGGGACCTGCGAGTCGATGACCTCCTCGTCCTGGTAGACGACGTCTCGCTGCCTCCCGGATCCTTTCGTATCCGGGCCCAGGGGTCGGCAGGCGGACATAACGGTCTGGCTTCCCTCGAGCAGGCGCTCGGGACGCGAGGATACGCCAGGCTGAGGATCGGGGTCGGACGCCCGCCCGATTCGCGAATCGACCTCGCGGACTGGGTTCTGGCCCCGCCGGGGGGCACGGAGGAGGAGACCATCCTGCTCGCGTTCCCGGAGATGCAGGAGGCCGTGCAGTGCTGGATGATGGAGGGCATCGACCTGGCGATGAGCCGGTTCAACCGGTCGGTAGAGCCGGCTGGAACCGAGTGAGGATACTCGAAAGGAGCTTGTAAGTGATCGAATACACCCAGTGGGCGGTCGGATTGGGCTTGATCGGGCTGTTCTGCGCGTGGGCGCTGTACGCGTACGTGCGCCAGCAGCCGACGGGCACGGACACCATGCGCGAGCTGACCGCGTCCATCTACGCCGGCGCGATGGCGTTCCTTAAGCGGGAGTACTCGGTCCTCATCCCGTTCGTCCTGCTCATCGCGCTCCTCCTCCTCCTGGTGATCGGATCGCGTACGGCGGCAGCGTACGTCTTCGGCGCGGCCAGCTCGATCCTCGCGGGCTTCTTCGGGATGCAGGCGGCGACCCGCGCCAATGTCCGAACCACGGAGGCGGCCCGCACGGACGGGCGCGGCAAGGCGCTCCGCGTGGCGTTCAGCGGCGGAGCCGTGATGGGGCTCTCGGTCGCCAGCCTGGGGCTGGTCGGTATCGGCGCGGTGCTGCTCATCTTCCCGCCGGCGAGCAACGGCTTCGTCCCGTTCGCGGAGATCATCAGCGGCTTCGCGATGGGTGCTTCCTCGATCGCCCTGTTTGCCCGCGTGGGCGGCGGGATATACACGAAAGCCGCTGACGTCGGTGCGGACCTGGTAGGGAAGGTCGAGGCGGGGATTCCGGAGGACGACCCCCGGAACCCGGCGACGATCGCCGACAACGTAGGCGACAACGTGGGTGACGTGGCCGGGATGGGGGCGGACATCTTCGAGTCGTACGTCGGCTCGGTCGTTGCCACGATCGTCATCGGCGCCACTAGCCCGCTCATCATGGACGCGCAGCGTCTTGCCGCCATCTCGCTGCCGATCCTGCTGGTCATGGCGGGTCTGCTGGCTAGCGTCGTCGGAGTACTTGCCATGCGGGTGCTCGAGCGCGCGAACCCGGCCGCTGCCCTGCGGAACACCACGTTCATCTCGGCCGTGCTGTTCTGGGCCGTCTCTTGGTTCATCACGGTCGATCTCGATGTCTTCGCCGGCTCCCAGGGCGTCGCCTGGACGCTGATCGATGGACGTGCCGGCCCCTTCTGGGCGATGCTCTTCGGCTCGCTCGTCGGGATCTTCATCGGACTATCGACCGAGTACTACACGGCCGGAAAGCCGATCCGGAAGATCGCCGACGCCTCACAGACGGGTTCGGCGACGAACATCATTCGGGGGCTGGCTGTCGGAATGGAATCGACGGCGGTGCCCGTGATCCTCATCGCGCTGGCGATCTTCCTGTCCTACCAATTCTCGGGTCTTTACGGGATCGGGATCGCCGCGGTCGGCATGCTGGCGACGGTCGGCGTTACGATGGCTGTGGACGCCTACGGCCCGATCGCCGACAATGCGGGTGGCATCAGCGAGATGAGCGGTCTCGGACCGGCCGTTCGCGCCATCACCGACGAGCTCGACGCGCTGGGCAACACGACGGCCGCGATCGGCAAGGGCTTTGCGATCGGCTCTGCCGCCCTCACGGCGCTGGCGCTGTACTCGGCGTACGCCAACACCGTGGGACTTCAGGATGCGGGGATCGACCTCGTGAACCCGCTGGTCGTGATCGGCCTCTTCATCGGGGGCGCGACGCCGTACTTCATTGCTGCGCTGACGATGACCGCCGTCGGACGCGCCGCTGCAGGGATGGTTGAGGAGGTGCGGCGTCAGTTTCGCGAGATCGTCGGCCTGATGGATGGCACGGCGAAGCCCGATTCGGCCCGCTGCGTGGATATCTCCACCCGGGCTGCCCTGCGAGAGATGATCGTGCCCGGCCTGACGGCCATCCTCGTGCCGATCGTGGTGGGGTACTTCCTGGGCCCCGAAGCGCTCGGGGGGCTGCTGGCCGGTGCCACGGTCAGCGGGGTGCTGTTGGCCCTCTTCATGGCGAACGCCGGCGGCGCATGGGACAATGCCAAGAAGTACATCGAGGCGGGCGCCTACGGCGGGAAGGGGTCCGAACCCCACAAGGCCGCGGTGGTCGGCGACACGGTCGGCGACCCGTTCAAGGACACCTCCGGGCCCTCCATGAACATCGTGATCAAGCTGATCAGCGTCGTGGCGCTCGTGCTGGCCCCCTGGTTTGCTCGCGTGCACGGAGCCCGCGGTGCCCTCCCCCTGCCCGGTGGGGATCTGGGGTGGCTTGCGGACGTGCTTCGGCTGCTCGGATGACCGGCTGATCGGGCCGCCTCAGCCTTGATGCAGGGCCGAGCCCGGGATAGCTTGGCCCACCCGTCGCAGCGGCGGGCCCACAGAGACACGAGACGTATAGTCCTCCTGCTCCGGACCGCCGGGGCCGACGCAGACCGAAGGAGAGACCGATGAACAAGTACGAGATCGTATACATCTTCCGCTCCTCGCTCACCGCCGAGGAGATCGAGTCCAAGCTGCAGACCTTTCACGGCCGCCTCACCGATGAGTCCGGGCAGATCTCGGCCGTCGAGCACTGGGGCAAGCGCCAGCTCGCCTATCCGATCGACAAGGAGCGCAACGGGTACTACGTCGTTGCGCAGTTCGAGGCGAAGCCCGCCTCGCTCGCGGATTTCGAGCGACTCCTCAAGCTTGATGAGAGCCTCCTGCGCTACCTGATCGTCCTCTCGGAAGGCGAGCTGCCTTTCCCGCCCTCCATGCGGAGGGAGGGCGATGAGCGGGCGGAGCGGCGGGGACGCCGATCCGTGGACGATGAAGACGAGGACGAAGACGAGGACGAAGATGAGGACGAGGACGAGGACGAAGATGAGGACGAGGACGAGGACGAGGATGAAGACGAAGACGAGGATGGCGAGCGCAGCCGTGGCTCTCGCGTGAGGCAGCCCCCCCCGGTCGGCAGCGAGAGCGAGCCGGAAGTCGGCGAAGAATAGGAGCGCGTCGGATGGCTAGATTGAAGAAGGTATGCAAGCTGTGCGAGCGCAGGATCGCACAGGTGGATTACAAGGATGAACATGTGCTGAGCCGATTCGTGACCGATCGCGGCAAGATCCTGCCGCGGCGGGCAACAGGTTCCTGCGCCCGCCACCAGCGGCAGATCGCTCTCGCGATCAAGCGCGCCAGGTACCTCGCCCTGCTCCCCTATATTCGCGACTACCACTGAGCGGGCCGACTGACCGTGGAGCACTCGCGGCGCTGGGGGCTCACGCGCGTCGCGGCCCTCCTGCTGGCCGTGGCGCTGCTCTCGCCCATAAGCCCGCTCCTCCTGGTTTCCCTGCCGCTTGCCGTGCTGCTGCTTGCCTTCCGACCGGGGAGACTGCTTCCCGTCCTGGTCGCCGGGCTCCTGGTGTGGCTGATCTTCCAACCGGCGGGCGAGCAGTCGGGTCTCTGGTACGCGGAGCGCGCCTGGGCCCTGATCACCGCGGGGGCCTTCATCCTCATCACCCTTCGGTGGCCTCGGCTTCGCCTGGCGCTCCGCTCCATCGGGGCCGTGGCCTCCGGCATCGCGGTATTGGCGCTGTTCGGTTTGGTTCGGCCGGGCGCACTCGGACGGATCGACTGGTGGGTGGCTTCCGAGCTCCGCTGGACCTCGCGGGTGGTCGCGAGCTGGCTTGCCGGATCGAGGTCGGACAGCCTCATCGGATCCGTCTCCGCCGCCGTGGCCGAGATGGTCGAACTGCAGATCGTCCTCTATCCGTCTCTACTCGCGCTCGCGACGATCGCGGCCCTGTGCGTGGCTTGGTACGTCACCGCTCGCCTTGCGGGCACCGAAGGGGCGGTCGGTCCGCTGCGAGACTTCGGCTTCAGCGATCACTTCATCTGGATTCTGATCGGAGGGCTGCTGCTCTTCCTGCTGCCCATCGGGGAGCTGGCATCCCGCATCGGGCAGAACGCCCTGGCTTTCATGGGCGGGCTGTACATTGTGCGCGGAGCGGCGGTCCTGGCCTGGATGATACCGGCCGTGGCGGTCTCCTCCTGGGCGGGCGTGCTATGGGCCCTGCTGGCCCTTCTGTTCTACCCGATCGCGCTGGGCCTGGCGCTCGTCCTGGGCGTCAGCGACACGTGGCTCCACCTCAGGTCCCGTTTCGGCGGATCCGAAGGGACCCGCGGTAGTACCTAGGCATTTGAAACGGTGTTGATGCGATGACTCGAGTGATACTCAGGCAGGATGTGACGGATCTTGGCCGCGCTGGCGAGATCGTCGATGTGAAGGCCGGCTACGCCCGCAACTACCTGATTCCACAGGGACTGGCGTACGCGGCCTCCGAGGGAAACGTGCGCCGCCTGGAAAACGAGAGGCGCCAGGCGCGCGTGAGCGTCGAGCGCGAGAAGGAGCGGGCGGAAGGCCTGGCGGCGGAGCTCGAGGGGCGGTCCGTGTCCTTCAAGGTCAGGGCAGGCGAGGAGGGCCGACTGTTCGGCTCGGTGACGAGCGTGGACATTGCGGAGCAGCTGGCCCGAGATGGCGTCGTGATCGATCGTCGCGACATCATGCTGGACGAGCCGATCAAGGAGCTCGGCGTCTTCCGCGTGCCCGTCCGTCTCCATGCCGACGTGCGGCCTGAGCTGACGGTTTGGGTGGTCGCCGAGGAGTGAACCGTGGGGTGAGCCGGGCTTGCTAGATCACGGCCCGGCCCCGGATCCCCTGGCGCGGCGTCTCGCGGCGCTCGTCGGGAGCCCGGGCGAGGTTCCCGCCGAGCTGTCGTACCTGACAAGGGCCGTTCTGCAGCGCAATGCGCGGAATGCAGTCGTGCTCGACCTGCGGCAACTGTCCGATGCGACCGATTACTTCCTCATCGTTTCGGGCGACTCGGACGTTCACGCCCGGGCGATCGCGGACAACGCGCTGGAGCGGGCCCGCGAGGGAGGCATCCGGGCGGCCGGCATCGAGGGCCGCTCGGCCGGGCGGTGGATCCTCATGGACTTCATCAACGTGGTGCTGCACGTCTTTCTTCCCGACGTGAGGGACTTCTACCAGCTCGAGAGACTGTGGGGTGATGCGCCCCGCGCTTCGCTGGAGGATCTGTGAGGCCGCGCGGGTCGGCCATGTCGCGAGGGCGGCTCCGGCCGGCGATCCCGATCCTGCTGGCAAGCGCCTCTTCCCTGTGGCTTCTCTCGTGCGATCGGCCTTCCGGGAGCGGCACTGGCGATTCCGTCGAGCTTGAGGAGCGCCTCGTCGTGGGCGACTGGATGGCTGAGGCTGGCCTGATGGTGCTCGGGTGGGCGGGAGGCCGGCCCGAGTTGCGGGCGGCCGTCGATCCGTCGCTGCGCCTCTGGCGCCGGGAGAGCCCGCTGCCGGCGGTGGAAGTTGCGCGGGCGAGCGGCGATCAGACCCTCGTGCTCCGGGCCCCCGGGGGCGCCGCCTATCGCTGGGACCTGGGGCAGCCGCGGGCCGCCGGGATCGAGGTCGCACCGGAGGCTGGATGGAGCTCGTTCCGCGGCGCGGTAGCCTTCTGGGAGCAGACGGAGATCACGATAACGGATGCCGCCGGATCACGAACGCATGTGTCGCCCGTGCCGGTGGAGTGGGCCGGGCCGCTGCCCGATGGCGCGGCCCTGGCGCTTGGCCGGCGCGACGGGGAGGCTGTCGTGCTCGTGCTCGGAGAGGGTTCGGACGTCGTGGCGCAGGCGTCACTGGATGTGCGCCCTCCCGGACTCCTCACCGCGTTCTCGCGCAGTGTCGTGTTCCCCTCGGGCGCTGCCGAAGAGCTCGTGGTCGTCCGCGTTCCGGATCTCGAGGTCGAGAATCGCTGGGAGTTTCGGCGGGGGGTAACGGCGCTGGCCCTCTCCGGGTCCTCCCACGAGATCTACGCCGCCCGCTCGGGCGGCCGGATCGACGCGGTGAACCGGATCAGCGGCAATCGGCGGGAGCTGGCTCGGCTCGGCGCGGAGATCTCCGAGCTGCGACCGGGCGTGTTCGGCCAGGCGCTGCTGGCGGCGACCGTGGAGGGCGTCTTCCTCGTGTCTCTGAGCGGCGCACCCGCCGTTCGCCTGCCCTTCGAATGGCGGGCCGACCTCCCGCTCGCACTGCCCACGGGAGAGATCCTGGGGGTGCGGGAGGACTCGCTGTTCCTCGCGCGGGTGGACCGGGGTGCCCGCACCGCCGTCCAGCTGGAGTCCGTCGATGGACCCGTCGATGCGTGGTGGCTTCCCGTGCGCTGGAGGCCGGACGCTGTCCGGGTAGCCGACGGCGCAGGACGGCGGCCGGCTGACACGGCGGAAGCCGCACCGGATTACGAGACCGCGGACGCGACCGATGAGGGTCCGGGGCGGGCAGCGCCCCCGGATGCCGGTGGGGCGGGCGAGGATGCTGCGAGCGCGAGGACTCCGGCGGAGGATGGCCGTGGCGGCACGGACTCGCTCGCCGCCATGCTGGCCGCGCCCGCCGCCGGGTACTACGCGGTCGTTCTGGCCGCTCGCACTGCGTCGGGCGTGATCGAGCTCGTAGGCACCCTGGCGCGTAGCGGATATCCGACGGCGGTCCAGCGACGCCGGGACGACGCCGGCGAGCTGTGGTATCGGGCGCTCGTCGGGCCGTACCCGGCCCGGGAGAGGGCCGACGCCGCGGCTCGGCAGCTGCGACGAGAGCGTGGTCTGGACGCCTGGGTGATCGAGCTGACGGCGGGGATGGAGGGAGAATTCTAACCTCGCTCGCCTTAGGTTGATGGTGTGAGTACCGAGCATTCGGCCCGATCGGGCGTGCTTCTGGCGCTGGCCGCCGAGGCGCGAGTTGTGGCCGTGCAGGCCGTTGATGGCGCCGGGCTTTCAGACGTCGTGAGCGCTCTAGCGACCGAGCTGGCCGCAGGTCGCGGCCGCACCTTGGTGACGGGTGTGGGCTCCGCGGGACGTCGGCTCGATGAGAGCCTGGGCGCCGTGGGCGCTCCAGGGCTCTGCGAGGTGCTTGCAGGTCGGGTGGGGCTCACCGAGGCGGTGCGGCGTCCGAGCGGCAGGCCGTTTCTGTACCTTCCGGCAGGGGGATCCGGCGCGATCCCGCCGTCGCCCGGTATCCGGGCCCTCATCGAGCGGGTGCGCGCCGCCAGCGGCACGCTGCTGCTCGTCGTCCCGCGCGACCTTGCGGGCTTGCCGGCCGAGTGGTTCGACGCGGTGCTGGAGCTCGGGGCCTCTCCACCGTCCCCGGACCGCGAGGTGCGTGCCGACGGGACGGGGGCGGTCCGGGAGGCCGAGATGGGCGAGCCCGCCACGCGGCCGTCCGTGGCGTCGGATCTCCCGGCTGCGGATTCCCCGGCGTCGGATCTCCCGGCTGCGGATTCCCCGGCGTCGGACCTCCCGGCTGCGGATTCCCCGGCGCTTTCGCGCTGGCGTCGCCATCGCATCAAGCAGCGCCTGCCGCTCTCCCGCATCGGGCTTGCCGGGGCCGCGCTCGTCGGCCTGCTGGGAGGGTGGTGGCTTCTCGCCCGGTACGTGGCTGCGCGGGCGTCCCTGGAGGCCGAGCCGATGCCGGGAGTGGCGACGGAGCTTCCCACGGACCCGGAGCGCAGCGGGACCGAGGGAAGGGCGGCAGAGGCCCTACCCACCGGGGGGCGGACCGAGGCCGGTCGGCCGGCTCCGCGCGCTGCGCCGGGGCCGGGTCAAGTGGGGGCGGCGACGGCCGTGGCGGACCGCACGGGGGGCCCGGCGCTGGGGTACTCCGTTCTCTTGGCGAGCTACGCCTCCCTCTCCGATGCCATGGCGCAAGCAAGGCGGCTGGCGGATGGATCCCTGGTCGTGTTCGTTGCCCCGACGCCGGTCCGCGGGACGGTCTACCAACGGATCTACGCGGGTGCGCTGCCGACGCGCGATCGGGCGTTCGAGCTCATGGGCGAGCTCACGCGGCGCGGACTAAAAGAGGCGGCCAGCGACTGGGACGTGCGTCCGGCCGCCCTGGCGTATCTGGTCTCCGTGCACGCGGACCGGACGGCGGCGCGGGCGGCCAGCGAGGCTTTGACGGGCAGGCGAATCCCGACCTACACGATCCCGCTGGTGGCGGAGGGTGATACGGTATATCAGGTTTACGCCGGCGCATACGAGAAAGCCGCTGCCGCCTCGGCGATGCGCGACCTTCTGCGAGCTGCTGGCGTGGACGCTGAACTTGTGACGAGACGAGGAGAGCCACGTTGAAGATCAAGTCCCTCACCCTCCACGGCTTCAAGTCCTTTGCCGACCGCACCGCCCTCGATTTTCACGAGGGCATCACGGCGGTCGTCGGACCCAACGGATGCGGGAAGTCGAACATCTCCGACGCGATTCGCTGGGTGCTCGGCGAGCAGCGTCCGACCGTCATCCGTGGAAGCCGCATGGACGAGGCGATCTTCGGCGGTACGGAGCAACGGAAGGCCATCCATCGGGCGGAGGTCTCCCTGATCCTGTCAAACGAGGACGGCAAGCTGGCCGTGCCGTACTCGGAGGTGGCGATCGGCCGGACCGTGTACCGCGGCGGGGAGAGTGACTACAGCTTGAACGGCGCCTCCTGCCGGCTGCGGGACATCCTGGATCTCTGTCGGGACACGGGACTGGGGGCCAACGCCTACTCGATCATTGAAGCGCGGATGATCGATGCGATTCTCAGCGATCGAGCCGAGGAGCGCAGGGCCCTCTTCGAGGAAGCCGCTGAGATTGGCCGCTACAAGGACCGTCGCCGGACGGCGCTCCGCCGGCTCGAGGCGGCGACGGCCGATCTGCAGCGACTGGATGACCTGATCGGAGAGGTGCAGGCGAAGGTGCGCTCGCTCGCCCGCCAGCGCGGGCGAGCGGATCGGTATGTCCGGTACAGGGAGCGTTTGCTGCAGCTCGAGATCGCAGTGGCCGCCGAGCGGCTGGCCGACATCGAATCCCGGATCGGCGCCGCGACGGGCGAGCTCGAGGGCCTCCGCAAAGCGGCCCCAGGCGAGGAGGCCGGTCTGCACGCGCGAGAGGCAGAGCTGGAAACCCTGCGTCTCAGGCTCACCGAGGACGGCAGGAACAGGAGCGCGCTCGCGGAGCAGCTGGCTCGGGTTCGCGAGCGCCTGAACCGAATGGAGTCGGAGGGCCTGGTCGAGGCCGAACGGGCGTCCACGAACGACGCCCGCCTCGAGGCCATCGAGGAGGAGCTCGCCGAGGTGGCTGGACGGAGCGCATCGCTGAGCTCGGAGCTCGAGCGGCTGAAGGCGGAGAGCGAGGCCTCCCGGAGCCGCCTCGAGGAGACGGGCGAGCTGGAGGCCGGCCTCGTGGCGGAGGTGGAGCGGCTCGAGGGCGACAAGAAGCGGGCTGTCACGGCTGTGGAGGAGGCGCTAAACCGCCACCGCGAGGCGAGCCGGCAGATCGCAGAGCTGTCTGCGGACCGGGCTGTCGAGGAGCAGAGGCACGAAGAGCGTATCAGGGAGCTCGAGCGGCGCCGGGAGCTGCTGCTTGGAATCGAGGAGAGCAGAGGCGCGGCCGAGGAGGAGCTGGAAGACGCCAGGGCCGAGGCGCAGCGGGCGGCGGAGCGGTACGCCGGGCTCGAGGCGGAGCTAACCCGGGTGCGGGGCGAGTTAGCCGAAGTGCGGGCTCGTTGGCGCGGCGTCAGGGATCGCGTCGCCGAGGCCGAGGGCAGTCTTTCCGGGATAAAGGCTCGTCTCTCGAGCCTCCGCGCGTTGCTGGCGTCCGGCGGCGGCCAGCCGGCGACGGTGCGGCGTTTGTTGGGTGCGGGCCGGGGGTCCGAGGGGGTCAAGGGGGTGCTCGGTCCGCTCGTTGATTACCTGGATGTCCCTGCCCACCTGTCGACGGCCGTCGAGGCTCACCTCGGGCCCTATCTGCACGCCCTCCTCGTGAAGGATTGGAAGGTTGTCGCCGCCGTGCAGCGCTGGCTCGAGCAGAGCGAGGACGAGGGCGGCCTCCTCCTGCTGCCCCTCAGCCCGCAGCCCGCTACGGAGGCGGTGCACGAGGGCAGCGTGCTGAACGAGATCGCGGTTCGGGATCCGGCCGGCGACTGGGCGGCTGCGCTTCTCGGTACGGTGCGGGCTGCCGAGAGCTTCGCTCCCGCCGACCGGGCATGGGTGCTGCGCGACGGCAGTGGGCAGGACCGCCTCGGTGCGGTGCGGGTCGGCAGGCCCGGGGCCGGCGGCTCTCTCGAGCTGCGTGCGGAGATCGACACGCTCGAGGGTCAGGTCGGCGAGGCAGAGCAGGAGCTGGCCCAGCTTCGGTCCGAGCTCGCGTCCGCGAACGACGGGCTGGCCGAGCGGGAGGGTGAGGTCGAGTCCGCGTCGGGCGAACTGGACATTGCCCGGGCAGCCCTCCAGGAAGCTGACGTTCGGAGGGAAGCGGCGGCTGCCCGCGTCGACAGCCTGCTTTCCGAGGAGAGGGCGGTGACGGGCCGGATCGGCGAGCTGGCCGGGGCCGTCGATGGCTACGACGGGGATCAGGGGGACCGCGAGGGCGCGCTCAGCGGCCTGCGGGAAGAGGAGGCTGCAGCAGAGGCGGCCGCTGGAGAGGCGCAAGAGCGAGCCCGGCGGGCGACCACGGACTGGGAGGCCGGCCGCACGGAGCTGCACGAGCTGCAGCTCGACCTCGCGAGGCTGGAATCCGAAGCCGCGGCCAAGCTGGAGCGTCTCCGGCAGGTGGAGGTGCGGCGGGATGAGGTCGGTGCGCTACGGAAGCGGCTGGAAGCAGAGCGTGAGGAGAGGAATGGGCTTGCCGCGGCGCTTCTTCGGAGCGCGGCGGAGCGTGAAGAGGGCATGGCAGCGCTCCTCGTGGAGCGCTCCGGGAACGAACCGCTTCTCGTGCGGGCCGACCAGGGTCTGGGGCAGCTGCGTGCGGAGGTCGACGAGGAGGAGGCACGGGTCAGGGAAGCGCGAAGGGCCGAGCGGGAGCATGCCGAGACGCGCCACGCGCTGGAACTCGATCTCGCGGAGCAGAGGGCGCGCCGATCCAGCATTCGGGAGCGGCTCGAGGCGGAGTGGGCGAAGGACTTTGAGAGCCTGGCCGAGGGGGTCGAGAGGCCGTCCGAGGGCACGCTTGACGAGTGGGCGCGCGACTTGGAGGAGCTGCGGGCCCGCATTCGGAAGCTGGGCCCGGTCAATCCCCTGGCTGCGCGGGAGTATGAGGAAGAGAGCGAGCGGCTCGCCTTCCTGGAGGCGCAGAGGGAGGACCTGACGAAAGCCCGTGATGATCTCCAGACGTCGATCCGACGGATTAACCGGGCGGCTGCCGAGTCGTTCCTCGCCACGTTCGACCAGATTCGCGAGAACTTCCAACGCACCTTCGGCACGCTGTTCGAGGGCGGTGAGTGTGATCTGTGGCTGGACAGCGAGGACCCGCTCGATTCGCCGATCGAGATCTCGGCCAGTCCCGGAGGCAAGCGCACGCAGCGGATCCACCTGCTCTCCGGAGGGGAGAGAGCGTTGACGGCGCTGTCGCTGCTCTTCGCGATCTACCTGGCGAAGCCCAGCCCGTTCTGTGTGATGGACGAGGTCGATGCGCCGCTGGACGAGGCGAACATCGGTCGGTTCGTTCGCATGCTGGAGGAGTTCAAGAACGACACGCAATTCGTCGTGATCACCCACAACCCCCGGACCATCGAGGCGGCCGACTGGATCTACGGCGTGACCATGCAGGAGCCCGGCGTCTCCTCCATCGTGGGCGTGGAGTTCGGCGATCTGCCCAGCGGTCAGGTTGCCTGAGCGATGGGACCGACGACGTGCGGGTGAGCTAGCGGATGCGCCTGGTGGCCGTTGGGACCGGTACGGTGATCCCCGAGGGGGACCGTGGGGGCTCCTGCTTCTATCTGGAGGAGCGGGGTTCGAAGGTCCTCGTGGACTGTGGTCCCGGGGCCGTCCAGGGCGTCGCCCGTCTGGGCCTTCCGTGGCGGGATGTCACCGACCTGATCCTCACGCATTTCCATGTCGATCACATCGGTGCGGTACCCGGCCTCTTCTTCAGCCTGAAGCACGGCCTGGATGCGCCACGAGAGCGCCCGTTGACGGTATGGGGCCCGCCCGGCACGCGCCGGCTGTTCTCGAGGCTCGCCGCTGCCGTCGGCGACTTCGTTGTGGATCCGGGATTCGCCGTCCACATCCAGGAGTACGGACGGGCGTCCTTCGAGCTCGGGGGCGACCTCGAGCTGTCGGTCCATCCGACGGCTCATACCGAGGAGAGCCACGCGGTGCGCATCACCGGGGGGCGGACGGCGATCGCCTACACCGGAGACACGGGGCTTCCTGAGGGAGAGACGCGGACGCTGGGAGCCTTCCTCGCCGGAGTCGATGTGTTGATCGCCGAATGTTCCCTGGCGGATGCGGATGTCGGGGCCAACCATCTGTCGCCCCGCCGACTGGCTGCACTGGCTGGCATGGCACGACCGGACCTCCTGTGGGTTACGCATGTGTATCCGCGCTTCCGCATGGACCACGATGTCGCCGGTTTGCTGGCTGCGGCAGGGTATGGCGGCGAGGTCCGGGTCGTGGCGGATGGCGATGGGTGGAGCAGCGAGCCTTGATTCGTTTGTGAGCGCGAGGGGCGAGATTTGTGCTCGCCGCTCTGTCGCTAGAAGTTGTCCGGGCCCGAGCCCGAGTTTGCCTCCGGTCGCCGGCACCCAGACGGAGTCCTAAGCGATGTTGATCGTGATGAAGCACGGTGCGAGCGAGGAGAATGTCGCCGCCGTCGTGCGCGCCGTGGAAGCGATGGGGTACGAAGCCGAGCCGATCCCGGGCCGGAGGCGCACCGCCATCGCTCTCATTGGCAACGACGGTCGGGTGGATCCCGGCCGCCTGTATGCCCTGCCCGGCGTCTTCCGCGTGATCCATATCTCGCCGCCGTACCGGAAAGCCAGTCGCGACTGGCATCCCGACAGCACGGTCATTCGCCTTCCGAATGGGGTTCGGCTCGGTGCCCGTGAGGTCGTCGTCATCGCCGGGCCGTGCGCCGTGGAGTCGGAGGAACAGATCGTCGATACGGCGCGGCGCGTCCGCGCGGCCGGAGCGACCGTGCTGCGCGGCGGAGCCTTCAAGCCGAGGTCCTCTCCGTACTCGTTCCAGGGCCTCGGAGAGGAGGGACTTCGCATGCTGGCGGTCGCGGGCCGGGAATCGGGGCTGGCCGTCGTGACCGAGGTGCTGGATGCCGATAGCGTCCAGGCCGTGGCGGAGCACGTCGACATCCTCCAGATCGGCGCCCGTAACATGCAGAACTACCCGCTGCTGAGGGCGGCAGGGCGTGCGGACCGGCCGGTGCTGCTGAAGCGGGGCATGGGTGCCTCGGTCGAAGAGTTGCTGCTTGCCGCGGAGTACGTCCTGCTCGAGGGTGAGGGCCGTGTCATCCTCTGCGAGCGGGGCATCCGTTCCTTCGACCCGCATGCCCGGAATCTCCTCGACCTGACGGCTATCCCGACGATCAAGGAGCTCTCGCACCTGCCGATCATCGCGGATCCGAGCCACGGTACGGGAAGTCGAGGCAAGGTACCGCCGCTCGCTCGGGCCGCGGTCGCGGCCGGTGCCGACGGCGTGATGGTGGAGGTCCACCCGAATCCGGCCGAGGCCGTGTCGGACGGAGCGCAGTCGCTGACGCCGGAGCAGTTCGACACGCTGATGTCGCAGCTCAGGCTGATTGCGCGCGCGATCGGCCGCGACCTGGCGGAGCCGGCGCTGGCCGCCGCTGTTGCAGGAGCCTGAGCCGGCTCCGTTGTCCGGCGGGAGGGTAGGGCTCTCGCAGCAGGCGAGACGCTTGGCGGAGCGTGGTGAAGAGATCGCGGTCCAGTACCTCAGGGCGCTCGGCCTGAGGATCCTGGATCGGAACTGGCGGTCCGGACGGCGCGAGCTGGACGTCGTCGCGCAGGAGGGCGACGTCGTGGCGTTCGTGGAGGTGAAGGCTCGGCGCGCCGGTCCGCAGGATCCGCTCGAGGCGATCGATCGAGTGAAGCGCAGGGAGGTCCGGCGGGCCGCCGCCGCATGGATCCGGCAGCATCCGGGTGCGGGCAAGGAATTCCGTTTTGACGCCGTAGGCGTTCAGTTCGAGGACGGGCGGGATCCGGCGGTCCAGCATATCCGCAACGCGTTCTTCGGAGAGGACGGCTGATCATCTGCCAGAGTTGATCTGGCTCATCCCCGAGCCTAGCTTGGCGCTTCCCCAGGCCCGTGGGGCGCGAGCGCGTGAACTCCGTCAGGGCCGCGAAGGCAGCAGCGGTAAGCGTGGGAGCGTCGCCACGGTTCGCCTGGGGTTTTCGTCGTACCGTCCGATTCGGGCGTCTTTCGACCTACCGGATGCACCCATAGCTTGAGGCCGATGCACCACACCGCTCTCGCCAGAAAGCACCGACCACGCCAGTTCAACGAGCTCGTAGGCCAGCAGCACGTGAGTGCCACCATTCGGTCCGCGGTGGAAGGCGGACGGGTGGCGCACGCCTATCTGTTCTGCGGGCCGCGCGGGGTGGGGAAGACGACGGCCGCCCGTCTCCTGGCGATGGCCCTGAACTGCGAATCGACGCAGGACGGTGAGCCGTGCGGGACGTGCCGGTCGTGCCAGCGTATCTGGGCCGGCCAGGCCTCCCTGGATGTGGTCGAGATCGATGCGGCGTCCCACCGCGGCGTGGACGATGCGAGAGACCTGCGTGAGCGGGCGATGTACGCCCCGTCAGGCGAGGACCGCTTCAAGGTCTACATCGTCGACGAAGCCCACATGCTCACCCGCGAGGCTTGGAACGCGCTGCTGAAGATCCTCGAGGAGCCTCCGCCGCGCGTGATCTTCGTATTCGCCACCACCGAGCCGCACAAGATCCGTCATACCGCTGCCCCGGTGCTCTCCCGCTGCCAGCGCTTCGACTTCCGTCGGGTTTCCGTGGCCGAGATCGTCGCTCGGCTGCGTGAGGTGATGGACCGGGAGGAGATCGAAGCCGAGGAGGCCGCGCTCCTGTCCATCGCGCGACGGGCCGAGGGTGGAGTGCGGGATGCGCTCTCGCTGCTCGACCAGGTCCTTTCCCTGGGCCGTAGCGTGGAGGCGGATGAGGTCCGGCGCATGCTCGGCCTGGTGGACGAGGAACGGTACATCGAGTTCATGGAGGCCGTAGCTCGGCGGGACCGCGCGGCCGTCTTTCCATTCGTGCAGGCGCTGCTGGACGATGGTCACGATGCCTCCGAGTTCGTGCGCGGACTGGCGGAGACGCTGCGGGCCCTTCTCATCCTGCGGGCTGACCCGGAAAGCCGGACCCTGGACATCCTTCCGGAGAGCCGCCAGCGGTTCCTCGATCTCGCTGCCCGGTTCGAGGAGGTGGATCTCCTCAGACTTCTCGTGGCGGTGACGGACTTCGAGTCTCGCGGGGGGTTGGGCAGGGGCGGTCACGAACGTGTGCAGCTGGAGGTCCTGCTCCTCCGCCTCGCCGCGATGGACTCGAGCGTCGAGCTCGAGGCGCTGCTCCGGGCAGCCGGTTCCGCCGGGGAGAAGCCAGAGGAGAGGCACTCGGGGGCGGATGCCGGGCATGGGGGTGGAGCGCGGGGTGGGGAGGCCAGACCGGCTGCGGAGGCCAGACCGCCTGCGGAGGCCCGGCCCGCGGGCCGCGGGGCGGGGTCCCGGAGCGCCGGCCCGCGGCCGGTGTCGCGGGACGCCGGCTCCCGTCGGGAGATCCAGGGTTCCTCGCGCCCCCCCGCAGGCGGTCGCGCCGGCGCGCCCGAGGGCGGCCCGGCGACGGTCGTCGCGACGAAGCTCGGCTCCCTGCGCGAGCTCTGGAAGACGTCGCTGTCGGTCGCCAAGGCGCAGGGCGGTCAGGCGCTGGCCCTGCGCGGCGTCCGTCCCGTTCGCCTCGACGGCCGGACGCTCGTCCTGGAGGTCCCACCGGGCCTGCGGGCCGATCTGGAGGCCTTCCTGTCGGACGGCGCGCGGTCCGGATGGCTGCGGGAGGCGCTCGCCGAGCGACTCGGCTCGAATCCCGACGAGTTCTCGATCTGCCTGGAGGAGAGCGGAAAGAGCGAGCGTCTCACCGCGCGAACCAGCCGTAAGCAGCGCGTGGAAGAGATGGTGGCGCTGGATCCCGCGCTTCGCGAGGCGGTAGAAAAGCTGGACCTCACCCTCAAGGAGCGACCAGGTGGATAGCCTAGGGAACCTGCAGCAGCTATTCCAGCTCGGCCAACAGATGCAGTCCAGACTGGCCGACTTGAACGATCGTCTGGAGAAGGAGACCCTGACCGCGACGAGCGGCGGAGGGATGGTGGAGGTGCACGCGGATGGTCGCGGCAACGTTCGCCGCATCCGGCTCGATCCGGCCGTCGTGGATCCCGCCGATATCGAGATGCTGGAAGACCTCGTCCTGGCGGCCGTGTCGGAGGTGCAGCGGCGGGCGCGGGAGAAGCTGGAAAAAGAGATGAAGGAGGCGGCGGGTGGGCTCCCGCTTTCTAACCTTGCGGGCCTTTTCGGAAGCTGATGGGGGGAAGGATCGAAGGCCCGAGCGTCCGACGGGCGCCCGATGAGGAGCCCTGGTGCCCGCCATCGAAGAGCTGATCACGGAGTTTGGCCGCCTTCCCGGCATCGGTCGGAAGACGGCACAACGCCTCACGTACTACCTGCTCAAGAACTCCCCGGCGGAAGCGAGGCGCCTGGCCGGGGCGCTGGTCCGCGTGGCGGAGGAGGTACGCACCTGCGGCCGCTGCGCCAACCTCAGCGATCGGGATCCGTGCGAGTACTGTGCGGACCCCCGCCGCAGCACGGAGCAGCTCTGTGTCGTGGAGGAGGCCTCGGACATCGCGGCAATCGAAAAATCGGGCAACTACCGTGGGCTCTATCACGTGCTGGGCGGCCGGCTATCGCCGCTCGACGGCATCGGGCCGGAGCAGCTGAACGTCTCGCCGCTCATCGAGCGGCTGCGTGCCGGGGTTCGCGAGGTGATCGTGGCGACCAATCCGAGCGTGGAGGGCGAGGCGACGGCGACGTATCTGCACCGGCTCATCTCGCCGCTCGAAGGCGTGCGGATCACTCGCCTCGCGCGGGGGTTGCCGGTGGGTGGAGACCTGGAATACGCGGACGGGGTAACCATAGCCGAAGCGTTCGCCGGACGGAGGGATATGTGACGTGCTGGTGGTGAAGACCGAGCGGGTGCCCACGCGCGCCCTCAAGGTGACGGGGCTCGTGGTGCTCGGGGCGGCAGCGGCGACGCTCATCGGCGTCGTGCTGGCCCGCGACCAGATGATGCGTCACCGGAGGGGGCTGTTCAGCTCCCACCCGCTGAGGCGCCTCGCGGCCCTGGGGTACCTTCGTGCGCACCCGAACGTGGACAACGTCCTGCTGTTGAGGGACTACCTGGCCTGGGAGGAGCGCCCGCTGCTTCGGAAGCGGGCCGCGGCGATGCTGGAGAGCATGGAGCGACAACTCATGGGCCCGAGGGCGGCGGAAGGAAGCTAGCGATCCAAGCGGCGGCCAGCAGGCCGGTCGGCATCTGAATGCCCTTCAATCTTCCCAACACGATCACGTCCGTCCGGGTGGCGCTCGCGCCGATCGTGGCGCTTCTCCTGCTTGGCCCCTCGCTTCACTCGAGGCTGTTGGCGTTCCTTGTCTTCGTGCTCGCGGGACTGTCCGACTTGTGGGACGGTCAGCTGGCCCGCCGCCGCGGTCAGATCACGAACTTCGGCAAGTTGGTCGATCCGATCGCCGACAAGCTGCTCGTGGTGGCTACCCTTCTACCGCTGTACTGGATCGGACTCGTGCGACCGGAAGTGCTTCCGATTCCAATGTACGGCGGACTTCCGCTCTGGGTCCTGTTCGTGCTGCTGGGTCGCGAGGTGATCGTCACCACGCTCAGGCTCGCTGCGGCGCGGCGAGGAAGCGTCGTGCCGGCCAGTCCGGTGGGCAAGCGGAAGGCGCTGGCACAGAACATCTTCGTTGGATCGGCGATCCTGCTCGTCGCCCTTCAGACGGGAGCGCGCGCCAACGGCTGGTCAGGCTCCTTCTGGGGGGGCTTTCAGCTTGTTCACGAGTGGTTCACGAGCCTGAGCCTCACCGTTGCACTCGCGCTGACGATCGTGTCCCTGGTTACCTATCTGACCGCATTCAGTCACATATTCGCCGGCCAGGAGCCGTGAGCGGACAGGCGCCGGAGTCGCAGCGAAGGATCTCTTGACCCGATCCTCGGCGTCACCCCTGCGGTTGGTACGTCTGGCCGACGTGACCGCGGCTGAAGCCTACCGCGTGCTGGATGCGCTGTCGCCTCGGCAGGGATCGATCGATCTGCGGCCTCGTGGCTACCTGCTCGATCTGGCCATCCGTGGGCCGGAGGAGATTCTGGAAGATCTGGTCCTGCATGTTCGGGAGGCGTTCGCGGAGCGGGTCTACGGGGTGGGTGAAGACTCTCTGGCTGCCGTAGTGATCGAGCGTCTGCGGCGTGCGGGCATGACCGTCTCGTCGGCCGAGAGCTGCACCGGGGGCTGGGTCGGGGCGGCCCTGACGTCCATTGCGGGCGCGTCCACGGCATATTGGGGCGGCATCGTGGCCTACGATGATGCTGCGAAGATGGAGTGGCTCGGTGTCCGGCCGGAGGCACTTCGGCGCTTTGGCGCCGTCTCGGAGGAGGTCGCGTTGGAGATGGCCCGGGGCCTGCAGCGGCGGTCGGGAACGAGCTTGGCTGTCGCGGTTACAGGTATCGCCGGTCCCGGGGGTGGCACGGTCGAGAAGCCAGTCGGGACCGTGTGGATCGCCTCCGCCGGCCCGCGCGAGGCTTCTCGTCGTTTCCGTTTTGCCGGTGGCCGACGAGAGGTGCGGAAGCAGGCGGTCCAGGCGACACTCGACGAGGTCCGTCGGTGCTGTCCGGCGACGGGGTGACGCGGTGCTTCCGGGGTCCGGCCTGGCAGAGCCTCCCCTCGGGCTCGAAGATGTCCGGGGTGGCGGAGGCGGGCTCGGGAGCCAAACGGAGACGAGCGATTAACGATGACGGATGAGCAGAGAATCGAGGAAGTGACCGACGGCGAGGAGAGGCGGCAGGACGAGTCTGACTCGGGGGACGATGCTGTCGTCGGGCACGACGAGGTGCTGGTGGCCGAGCAGGAGATGGCCGAGAGAGAGGCGAGGGAGGACGGTCTCATCCGGGATCTGGAAGAACTCCAGGACCGTCACCTAAGGCTTGCCGCCGAGTTCGAAAACTACCGCAAGCGAACCCGCAGGGAGCTGACGGAGATGCGGAGGCGGTCGCAGGCGGATCTCGTTCGGGGACTGCTGGACGTCCTGGACGATCTCAGCCGGGTGGCGCACGCGGCCTCGGACGCCACCGTGGACTCGCTGCTCGAGGGCGTGGGGCTCGTGGAGCAGAAGATGCGCAAAGAGCTCGGTGACGAAGGCCTGGAGCGCATCGATGCGGCCGGCCAGCCGTTCGATCCCAACCTGCACGAGGCACTGTCCGTTCGTCCCACCGACGATCCGGCGAAGGACGATGTCGTGAGCGCCGTTCTTCTCGACGGGTACACCTTCGGGCAGATCCTCGTCCGTCCGGCGCGCGTCGAGGTGATGAAGTATGCCGAGCCCTCGACGGAGCCCTCGAGCGGGACAGCCGGTTCCCCCGGCGACTGATGGCAACGCGCACCAAGGACTACTACGAGATCCTCGGGGTCGGGGAGAAAGCCGGCGCCGACCAGATCAAGAAAGCGTATCGGAAGCTCGCCAAGCAGCATCACCCCGACACGCACCCGGATGACCCTGGCGCGGCGGAGCGCTTCAAGGAGATCTCCGAGGCCTACCGCGTACTGTCCGACGACGAGCAGCGAAAGAAGTACGATCAGATGCGTCGGTTCGGGGGGCTTGGCGGCTTCGGGTTCGGGGCTCCCGGCGGGCCGCGGCCGGGAGCCCGGCCCGGTGCGTTCCGGTTCGAGGACCTGGGCGACACGGGCGGGCTCGGCGATCTGTTCAGCTCGATCTTCGATTTCGGACGGCGTGCGGCCCGCAAGCCGGAGCGGGAGAGCCGCGGTCAGAACGTCGAGTATCTGGTCGAGGTCCCATTCCGGATGGCTGCGCGTGGTGGAAAGGTGAACGTGACCGTCCCGATCGTCGAGTCATGCGCGACCTGCGAGGGTGAGGGGGTGGCGCCGGGAGGGCACCTGCGCGATTGCCCCGAGTGCAGGGGAACGGGTCGGGTGACCTTCGGTCAGGGGACGTTCTCCGTTCAGCGGCCCTGTCCGAACTGCCTGGCGAGAGGCAGGATCCCGGATCCGCCCTGCCCAACGTGCGCTGGCCGGGGCGAGGTCCGCTCCCGGCGGAAGATCAGCGTGACGGTTCCCGAGGGAGTGGAGACGGGTTCGAAGGTCCGAATTCCGGGTCAGGGGGAGCGCGGGCCGAGCGGCGGCAAGGCAGGGGACCTGATCATCAAGTTCCACGTCAAGGATGATCCGTTCTTCGAGCGGGAAGGCCTGAACGTGATCTGCGAGGTGCCCCTCAACGTCGCCCAGGCGATGTTGGGCTCTCGCATACGCGTGCGCACCGTCGACAACAAGAAGATCGTGCTCAGGATCCCCCCCGGGACGCAGGGCGGGACCACCTTCCGGATCCGCGGCCACGGGATCGAGAAGGGGGGAGTGCGCGGCGATCAGCTGGTCAAGGTCCGCATCGAGGCGCCGTCGACGCTATCGGAAAAGGGGCGCCGGGCGGCCGAGGAGCTGGCGGAGGTCGAGGGGCTGCGGTACTGAGCGGGCGCGGGGCTGCGGTACTGAGCGGGCGCGGGCCCGCGCTGTGCCGTGCCGGCCGCCATTCTAGCCATGCCGCCAACCGATCAGAGGATGACTCCACCTCCCAGAACGATCTCTCCGCGGTAGAGGACGGCGCTCTGCCCGGGCGTGATCGCTCGCTGGGGGAGGCCGAGCTCGATCGAGAAGTGCCGGTCGCCCCGCTCCAGTATCCGCGCCTCGACGATGGGCGCCCCGTGCCGGATTCGCACCCCGACCTCATCGCCCGGATCGGGCGGCCCGGCCAGCCAGTTGGCGCGCGAAGCCACGACGCGTGTGCGAGCGAGCGAGGAGGCGGGGCCGATCACGACGGCACGTCCCTCGGGCCGGATCTCCACGACGTACATCGGCTCGCCGGAGCCTCCGGGCAATCCCCGGCGTTGACCGACCGTGAAGCGGGCATAACCCTGGTGTTCTCCCGCCGGCCGGCCGTCCTCGAACAGGATGGGTCCCGGTGACAGCGCCGGGTGGTCCTCGCCCAGGTATCGGAGCAGCACCCCGGCGTAGTCGTTGTCGGGCACGAAGCAGATCTCGAAGGACTCCGGCTTGTCGGCCGTGCTCAGGCCGAGCGCGCTCGCCGTTTGCCGAACCGTCGCCTTGTCCATGTCGCCGATCGGCAGGAACAGACGGGTAAGCACTTCGGCCGGAATGCCCCACAGGAAGTAGGTCTGGTCCTTCCGTTCGTCCTGCGCCCGGCACAGCCGCATCGTGCCGTCGTCCCGGACGGTCCGCGCGTAGTGCCCGGTAGCCAGGTAGTCGCAGCCGAGGAGGTCGGCGCGTGCTGCCAGATCGCGAAACTTCGTGAAGCTGTTGCAGCGGACGCAGGGGATCGGGGTGCGGCCGGCCGCATACTCCGAAACGAAGTCGGCGATCACGTCCCGAGCGAAATCCGCCTCCACGTCCAGCACCGCATGGGCGATGCCGAGCCGGGCCGCGACCGCCTTCGCGTCCGAGATGCCCTCCAGACCGCAGCAGGTCCGGGCCGGTCCGGGCACGTCACCGTAGCAGAAGGTCTTCATGGTCACGCCCGTGACCCGGTATCCCCGCTCGGCGAGCAGTGCGGCCGCGACGCTGGAATCCACACCGCCCGACATGGCGACGAGCACCGAGGCCGGGGAGCCCGACCGATCTCCCGCGTTGCGGTGGCCGGGGCCGCTGGCCGGCCTGCCGCTCGCGCCCGGCCGGCTGTCAGGCATCGCTCGCTGCCCGGTTTCTCGTGCCGGCCAGGATCCGGCTCGTTGCGCGGACCATGGACGCGGCTGCCCGCTCCACCTCTCGAGCGGAGTTGCCGGGCCCGAAGCTGAAGCGCACGGTCGCATACTCCTCTTCTCTGCTCACCCCCATCGCGGCCAGGACATGAGATCCCTTCGCGGAGCCGCTGCTGCAGGCCGATCCGCCCGATACGGCGATGCCCTCCAGATCGAGGGCGAGGAGGAGGGCGCCAGGGTCACAGCCCCGGATGCCGACGCTGAGCAGGTTGGGAAGTCGGTGATCGGCTCCCTCGGCGTGCACGACGAGGCCCGGGATTCCCTGCCGGAGGCGAGCCGCCAGATCGTCTCTCAGGCGCGACCACCGCTTCGCATGGTCCGCCTGCTCGCGAACGGCGAGCTGGACGGCACAGGCCAGCCCGGCCGCTGCGAGCGGGTTCTGGGTGCCCGGCCACAGGCGACCCTCCTGGCTCCCGCCAAAGGTGAGGGGCTGCAGCGCCACGCCTTCGCGGCGATAAAGCAGGCCGATCCCGACCGGCCCGCCCAACTTGTGGGCGGTCGCGGTCAGGAGGTCCACCGGGAGGCGGGCGAGCGAGATGTCCTCCTTGCCGAGCGCCTGGACGGCGTCCGTGTGCAGCAGCGCGCCGTGCTGCCTCGCCAGACGGGCGATCTCCGCCATCGGCTGGACCGATCCGACCTCGTTGTTGGCCCACATGATGGACACGAGCGTCGGCCTTCCTGCGCTTTCCTCCAGTGCGGTCTGGAGCGCATCGAGGCGCACGTTGGCATGACGATCCACCGGTAGGAGCCGCACCTCTGCGCCCTCGATCTCTGCCCGCTTCGCCGCCTCCAGGCAGGCCATGTGCTCGATCGCCGACAGGATGAGGCAGGGCCCGCGGTCGAGGTTCGCCCTGGCGAAGCCGAGGATCGCCAGATTGTCGGACTCGGTGCCACCGCCCGTGAAGGTGAGAGCGTGTCGCGAGCATCCCAGAAGCTCGCCCAGCGCCGCCCGGGCGTCCTCCAGGCACTCGTGCGCTCGGCGCCCGAAGGCGTGCGGGCTGACCGGGTTGAAGGCGCAGGATCGCACGGCATCCATGGCGCCCCACACCTCCGGTCGAAGGGGTGAGGTGGCCGCGTGGTCCAGGTAGATGGGCTTCGGGTCCGCCTGCATGCTCGTCATGCGCTACGATATCCGTCGCCAGGTCTCGGGTTCCCCAAGCGGGATCGACCTGGGCGGCGATTCGACTCCGCCGCTCGGCTGTCCGAGGCGTCCCGTACAGCCGGGATCCGGGTTTACGACCCTCGGACGCTGCCCTAGCTTGAGGCTGCTGCCGCACGCTGGAGTTCCGAGATCGGTCGCCGGCGCTCCGCCAACCACAGGCTCGCAGAGGTCCATGTTCGGCATGTCCGCTGCAGGGATTCCGCTTCCGCCACGCGCCGCTCGCGTGTTTCGCTCGACCGTGCACGGCCTCCCCTTCGGCGGCCGGATGCGCCACCTGCCCCGGATCCGCTCGGGCGAGCCGCTCGTGTTGGTGCCGGATCCACCCGGTGCAGGGATGGAGACCGTCTGGGTCCATCTGCTTGCCGGGGACGTGGTCGGTCACCTGCCGAATGAGATCGGTTCGTGGCTCGGACCGTGGATGCGGCGCGGCGGGCAGACTCGCGTTCGGCTGCTGCGCGTGGGCGATGAAAGCGTGCCCAGCTGGAAGCGTCTTCTCGTCGAGGTGACCTGCGGCTGATCGGCGAGCCCGGTGGGGCTAGAGTGACCTCACCTTCAGCTCGATGATGTCATCCACTCGCACCGTCTCCTCGGTGAAGAACGGCTCACCGAAAGGGGAGCGGATCAGCGAGCCGTAGTGCCGACCCTGAACCTCGACAAGCTCGTACAAGGGCTGGCCGGTGGGGAAGATCTCGCCTGCCGACTCCGCTGCGTCGAACTGGGAAGCGTAACAGCGGATGGCCTCCATCTTCCGCTGAAAATGCGCCTCCTCGAGTCGTACGACGAAGGTGGGCTTCACGGGGTCTTCACGGAAGCTGAGGGCGTACAGGAGCTTGCGGGGCCGGTGCGCCTCGCCGGCCGCCGGCGCGTATCGCTTCAGGCCGGCTAGGAAGCAGGCGTCGCGCCCGAGCTCGGAGGCGATCCGATGGTCGGGATGACGACCGCGTCGGAAGGGCAGGATCACGACCTGCGGACGGAGCTCGCGCAGCACCGCCACTACGCGCTCCCGGCTTTCCCGGTCGTTGGCCAGGCCGGCATCCGGGAGAAGGGCGTTCCTTCGGACGCTCAGGCCCAACGCCTCGCTTGCTCGGGCGGCCTCGCCGGCCCGCAGCTCCGGGGAGCCCCGCGTGCCCGTTTCGCCCTCCGTGAGGTCGAGGACACCGGTTCGGTAGCCCTGCTCGGCGCAGCGCACGAGCGTGCCGCCACAGGTCAGCTCGGCGTCGTCGCGGTGGGCGGCGATCGCCAGCACATCGACCTTGGAGGCCTGCGAGGTCAAAGGCCGCCCCGCCTCACTCGTACCGGAGCGCCTCGACGGGGTCGAGGCGTGCGCCGCGCGACGCGGGGAACAGTCCGAAGCCGATCCCGGTCAGGGCGGAGGCGGCCAGGGCCACCAGGACGGCCCAGATCGGCGCTTCCGCCGGAACGGGCGTCCAGCGGTTCACGCCCCAGACGATCGCGCCGCCCAAGAACAGGCCACAGAAGCCGCCGATCAGCGTCAGCGTCGAGGCTTCGACGAGGAACTGCCACAGGATGTCGCGCCTTCTCGCGCCCATGGACTTCCGCAGGCCGATCTCCCGTGTCCGCTCCGTCACCGAGATCATCATGATCCCGATGACGCCCACTCCGCCCACCATCAGGCCGACGCTCGACAGCGCCACCATCACGGTGAACAGCACGCCGGTCAGCTGGTTCCACAGGTTCATCACCTCGTCCTGGGTGATCAGGGCGAAGTTCGACTCTTCCCCTGGCGAAAGGCCCCGGAGCTCCCGGAGTCGCGCCTCGACGGCGTCCAGAGCGGTCTGCAGCGGCACGCCGGCCTCCGGACGCACGGCGAAACCGATGAGCCGTTCCCAGATGTCCAGGTCCCGGTAGGCCGTCGGGAAGGGGATGAACACGTAGTGGGTGGCCAGGCCGGCGAACAGGTTCGCCGGCGGACGGTACACGCCCACGACCCGGAACGGTGCGTTGCTCGCTCCCGTGAAGCCGATGCCGGGGCTGGAGACCACGAGGTCCTCTCCGATCGGATCGCGCCCCCCGAACAGGTCCAGCGCCGTGGCGGAGTCGATGACTGCTACGTTGCGGGCACGGTAGTTCTCGGTCGTCGTGAACCAGCGCCCGTCCGTCAGGTCGCCATTGTCGAACTCGAGATAGGAGTCCGTGACCGCCACGAGAGCGATCTCGGCGCGCTCTTCTCCGCTTCGGGCCTCGAAGCCCGACTGCGAGAGATCCGCGTACTCCCAGACATCCTGGATCTCGGGCAGGCGGGCCAGCTCGCGCGCCCAGGCCGGGTCGAGGGGCGGGTTCTTCATGAAGTCGGACTCCTCCTCCTCGTACCCCGTGTTGACCTCGATCCCGAACTGCGCATGGACGACGTAGAAGGTGGTGATCCCGCGGGACGAGATCGCCTCCGTGAAGCTTCCGTTGATGCCCTGGATCATCGCCGCGATGACCATGACGACCATCACGCCGATCGTCACGCCGAGGATCGTGAGGCCGCTGCGCACCTTGTTCGCGCGCAGCGCGGCCAGCGCGATGCGGACCCCTTCGTCCAGGGCCGTGATCCAGCTCATCCGCCGTCTCCTTCCCGCTCCTCCGCCGCCTGGCGTGTCCGCGCCGCCGGTGCGCGGCCAGCCGCTGCGCACGCCGCCGATCGGAATCGGGGCCTGTGCTGCACCGGCCTACTCGTAGCGCAGCGCATCGATCGGGTTGAGGCGCGAGGCCCTACGCGCCGGGTAGATGCCCGAGGACAGCCCGACGAGGAGACCGAGCCCGATGGCCATGGCCAGGGCCCAAGGCGGGATGGAGGCCGGCAGCGGACTGAGCCGCTCGACGAGCTTCCCCAATCCGAGGCCGAGCCCGATCCCGAGCGCTGCCCCGACCAGCGAAACGATGGACGACTCTGCCAGGAACTGCAGCATGATGTCCCGCTGCCGGGCGCCCATCGCCTTGCGCACGCCGATCTCGCGCGTCCGCTGGGTCACGGACACGAGCATGATGTTCATGATCACGATGCCGCCGACGACCAGCGAGACCGACACGAGGCCGGGGACGGCGGCGAGCAGGATGTTGTTGATGGTCTCCCAGGCGCTGAGCAGCCCCGACGACGTCTGGAAGTGGAAGTCGTTCTCCTCTCCGGGCCGGAGGCCGCGCCGGATGCGCAGCGCCTCCTCGACCGCATCCATCGCCGCCAACATCTCGCGCTGGTTGTTGGCCTTGACCGAGATCTCGCGTACGCGGTCCCGCTTGGTGCTCAACGTCTGGTTGAAGGTTTCGTAGGGGACCAGCACGGCGGCGTCCCAGGCGTTGCCGAACAACCCTCCTTTGCGCTCGAAAACCCCGACGACCTCGAAGCGGTGCGCCTGGAGCCGGATCCGCTTGCCGAGAGCCGCTCCGTTGGGGAAGAGCTTTTCGGCGATCGCGGGCCCGATCACGGCGACCTTGAGCGCCCGCTGCTGGTCGAGCGGGGTCAGCCCACGGCCCCGGTCGATCTCCCATCCCTGAATGGCCTGGTACTGCTCGGAACCGCCGATCACCCGGATGTTTCGACGGCGGCGCTCGCCGTACCAGACCTCGTCCATCCGGCTGGCGTTCCGCCATGCGATGTACCGGGCGTCAGGCACGGCCCGCCGGACGGCCTCGACGTCGTCGAGGTCGACGTCACGGTTGCGGGCCAGGCGGCGCAGCTCCTCTGCCGAGTAGTTGCCGGTCTGCACGGTGGGGCGTTGCACGATGGAGAAGGAGTTGACCCCGAACAGGGATCCGGCGAAGTCCTCTTGGACGTACCGATTCATGCCCTCGACCACGGTGATCACGGCGATAAGGAAGGTGATGCCGATCACCACGCCGATGAGCGAGAAGAGAGACTTGAGCTTGTGAGCCCAAATCTGGCTCAGGGCCACGCGAAGCGCCTCGGCGATGCTCATGTTGTCCTGTCGCTGCGAGCCTGTTTCAACCCGCGCTGCGCCTCATGGCGTTGTCGCCGCCGAGGCCGTCATCACCGACGCCGGCGTGGGCCCGAGCTTGGCGTCGTACGACGCGACCATACCGTCGACCAGCGTGACGATCCGGCCGGCGAAGCTCGCGATATCGTGCTCGTGGGTTACCATGATGATCGTCTGCCCGTGGCGGTGCAGCTCGACGAACAGCCGCATGATGTCGGCCGAGGTCGCCGAGTCCAGATTGCCCGTCGGCTCGTCGGCCAGGAGGATGGACGGCTGGTTGACGAGGGAGCGAGCGATGGCCACGCGCTGCTTCTGGCCGCCCGACAGCTCGTTCGGACGGTGATCCATGCGGTCGCCGAGGCCGACCCGATCGAGGGCTGCCGCAGCACGATCCCGGCGCTCGGCGGCCTTGACGCCGGCGTAGATGAGCGGGAGCTCGACGTTGTGCAACGCGGTGGCCCGGGCGAGAAGGTTGAAGGTCTGGAAGACGAAGCCGATCTCCTCGTTCCGGATCCGCGCGAGGTCGTCATCGTCCAGATCCTGCACGGGCGTCCCGTTGAGCACGTACTCGCCCGCCGTAGGGGTGTCGAGGCAGCCAATCAGGTTCATCAAGGTGGACTTGCCGGAGCCGGACGGACCCATCACCGCGATGAACTCGTTGCGCTGGATCTCGATGTCGACCCCGCGCAGCGCGTAGACGGTCTCCGCGCCCATGTCGTACTCCTTGCGGAGGCCTCGCGTGATGATGATCGGCTGGCTGGAACCTTCCATGACGCCTCAGCTGCCGCGGCCGCGGCGATTCGCGTCGTCCTCCTCGACCTCGATCAAGCTGCCGTCGCGCAGCTCACGGATCGCCTGATAGGTGCCGGAGACGACCGTCTCCCCCTCCTCGAGGCCCGAAAGAACCTCGAAGTAATTGTCCCCGGTGATGCCGATCTCGACCGGTCTGAAGCGTACCACGTTGTCCTCGCCCACCACGTAGACGCCCTCGATCTGCGAGGCGTCCCGTCC
Organism: Gemmatimonadota bacterium; assembly: GCA_020351855.1. Taxonomy (GTDB): domain Bacteria; phylum Gemmatimonadota; class Gemmatimonadetes; order Palauibacterales; family Palauibacteraceae. Next base: position 1,692,101 of record CP070670.1, on the reverse strand, counting down.
TGCTATGGCGGCCGAATCGCTTGCCATCAGCTCATTTTCCAGCAGCTCGAAGTCGTTCTCATCGATGAGGGTGAGGGCGATGATCGGGATCGACAGCACCGTCTCCCGGATGGCGGTCACCACGTCGGCCGTCGCCGAGAGATCCGGCCGGATGCCTTCCGGAGGCGCATCGAGGGCAATCCGGACCTCGAAGTCGATCGCCTGCTCCCCCGTTGTCGTCCCCACCGACCCGATCGGCCGGATCGAGCTGTTGCCGATCTTCGTGACCCGGCCGGTAAAACGCTCGTTCGGAAACGCGTCGATCTCCACCGCCGCGGAATCCCCGATGGAGACCTCCGGCACGTCCGTCTCGTCGACCTCGATGACGGCCTCCATCTCGGAGAGATCCGCCACTGTCAGGAGGAGGCTGCCGGGATTGTTCATCGTGCCGACGATCGCCGTCTCGCCCTTCTCGACGGCAAGACGCGTGATCCGGCCGCTCATCGGAGCCCGAATGACCGTCTTGTCGAGGCGGTCCCGCGCCTCGTCGACCGCAGCGCGCGCCATCGCCACGCCGTGCTCGGCGGCGGCCCACAGGGACCTCTTGACTTCGGCCAGGGTCACGGCCTGCTCGACCTCCTGGTCCGTCACGAGATCCTCCGTGCGCTCCTTGAGCTGGCTGAGGCGGTCGGCGTCCCGCTGCGCCTGTTCGTAGTCGGTCCGCGCCTGGACTTCCCGCGCCCGCGCCTCGGCCAGCGCCGCCTCGGCGCGCTGCACGGCCGCCTCGTATTGGGTGGGATCGATGATCAGCAGGAGATCGCCCTCGCGGACGCTCTGCCCCTCCTCGACCGGCAGTTCCACGACCCGCCCGGAGATGTCCGCGCTGATGTCCACCGACCGCTTGGGCTCGATGTGGCCGCTCGCCCGCACCTTGGCGACGAGGTCGCGCCGCTCCACCTTCTCCGCGCGCACGGCGACCGCGTCCTCGCCGCCCGCAAGCACGGCTCTCGCCGCCAGGATGCCGACGAGGCCGACCACCCCGGCACCGATCAGGATTTTCCTGCCCCGGCTCATGCCGCTACGGCTCCTCTATCTGCGCGTCTGACAATGGATTTGCCGCCCGAACTCTCTTACGCCGCCCACCCCTCCCCGGTTTCAGGTCCTCAGCCGAACAGAGCGGCGGACGCGGCCTTGAAGATCACGTACAGGGAGACCAACGCCAGAGCCGCGGAGCGAGCGGCGGTCTTTGAGTAGAGACGGCTCACGCCGATGCCGAGCACCACGCAGGCCCACAGGCCGAAGAAGTTGAGTCCGTGCAGGAATTGGAAAGCGTAGCTCTCCTCGTCGAGTCCCGGAAGCAGGAGGTCCAGGCTCAGGGCCACCGTCGCGTCGTTGGCCGCGATCATCAGCGGGATCGTGAGCAGACCGCCGAGCGTGGGGATGAACAGGGTGTGCGCGGTCACGCTCATCGCCTGCCCGAACGACGCCTCACCACCCAGAATGAGGTTCCAGACCAAGAGCACGATTCCTGACACGGCCGCTGCGAGCACGGGCGTGAGGACGACCGGTCCGACATACCGGAAGAAACCTGCCAACCGCATGGCGCTCGCCACCTGGGCGGGCTCGGCATCATCCGGCAGCTGCTCCATGACGAGCTGTCGGATCAGCTCCTCCGGAACGAGGATGTTGGCGAGCAGGCTGATGACGACGAGCGTGACGAGCGCGCCGATCCAGGCCGGCCGTACCTTGAGCCGGTCGAAGAGTGCGCCCGGTGAGAAGAAGACCTGTGCGATGCGCGCGGGAAGGGGGGGGAACGCCTGGGCTCGGTCGTCGCGTGCCGGCTCCTCAGTCATGCCTCACGCCTCCTTCATCTGTCAGGGAAGCCGCTGGGCGGCCCAACCCGATCCAGGGACCTCCACCCGGAGAACGCGGCCGTCTGCCGCCGCCCAGACGGCATGTCTCTCTCCCTCTCCTTCGAGCGCGTATCTGCGGGCCTGGAGGGTCCCGCCGCCGAACGGGATCGATTCCTCTCCCTCGTCCCGAACCGTGGCACGAAACTGCCGACCTTCCGACGGTACGACAAGGGAAACCCGATCCCCATCCGCAGCCCCCCGCACAAGCCCCAGCAACAAGAAGTAGTGGTGCGCGATGCCGCGCTCCAGGACGACGAGGTCATCGGGCGCCACGAACTCCTTGACGCGCTCGCCGGCATCCGATTCCGTCTGAAGGCGCAACCTGCCCCCTCGACGGAGGCCGATCACCGAGACGAGCGCGCCATTGGACGGCTTCAGCTCGTAGCGGTCGGGGCGGTACTCCTGATCGAGCTGCACCCGAACCTCACCGGTCAGGATGGCGGCGCCGACCGCGCTGGCGCTCACGCGTCCGGCCGCCCGGATAACGGTGCCGTCGTTCTGGACCACGAACCGCTCAAGGCCGACGACCTGGCCGTTCATCAGGATCTCGTACGTGCCGGAGTCCAACTCGTCTCCCGCCTGTGCCGGCAGCTCACGTCCTGGGAGAAGGACGGCCAAGGCGACCAGGAGCGGGGCGCGAGCGAAGGCGACGGCCGGGTTCACCGCGACGGTGCCATCAAGCCACATCCTGTCCTCCCTTCCTCCGCGACATGCCGGTTTGTGCGGCCAGCGGATCGGTTGCCTCGTTCCGCGATACGGGTCCGAAGAGTCCGCGTCCGATATGGTCCACCAGGTACTCGAAGATCGCCCGCCCCGCCCCGGCCGAGCCGAGCGAGGGTCTCCCCACTACCCCGTGCGACCCGGGCGCCGGCATGGGCTCCTCGCCTGCCATCAGCTTCCGCACGTTTCGCTCACCCAGCTCGGCATCCCGCATCGCCTCCTTGCGGACAAGCTCCGGTCGGAGGTGGAGCAGCAACGAGGTGGCGAGTTCTCCCGCGTGCTCCCGGGTGTGCGGCCGGGACAGAAACCCGGAGAGATCGATTGCGTGGAGGTCGACGGACCGGATCCGTGCAGTCTCGCTCACCACCGTCCCCAGGGCGTACAGATGGGGTCCGTAACCGTGCCCCGTCATCAGCACCAGCTCCTCCATGCCCTGCGCCTCCCAGCAGCTGACGAGCTCGTTCAGCACTCGGTGCAGCGTCTTGCCGGACAGGCTGGCGGTTCCGGCGTACTCGGCGTCGCGTGGCGACGCCGCGCCGTAAGGGAGCGTCGGTGCGAGGAGCACCCCGTATCTTGCGGCGACGGCCTCCGCCAGGCTGGTTATGATGATCGAGTCTGCTCCCAAGGGCAGATGCGGACCGTGCTGCAGGCAGGTGCCGACGGGGAGGATCAGCCGGGGGTCGCGCCGGAACCGCTCCGCGGTCTCGGACCAGGAGAGCAGCTCCAGCCGCGCGGCGGCGGCCGGCGTCATGTCGACCTCGTCTGGACGGGCACGGGCGGACCTCCCGGGCGGCAAGTCAAGTGGCGACGCGCCCTCCAGGGCACGCGTGTCGTTTCGCCGCCGCGTGGTTTCCTGAAGCTCTCCGTTCAAGCGATCCGGGACAAGCATGGCGCCTCTTCGTATCGGGAGCAGGCGGATGCTACCTTACCGTGTCTACACGGCGGGCCGCGTCCGGATTCCGAGGTCCAGGAGGACGATCGGGCTGCCGCGCGAGGTCCGCCAAGGGACGTCGGAGTCCACCTCACGGAGCGAGCGGAGCAGGCGCCATGGACTTCTATCAGATGCCTCCCGGCGACGAGGCCCCGGAGATCGTCAACGTCATCGTCGAGATCCCCAAGGGTACCCGAAACAAGATCGAGTACGATCCGGCCGAGCAGGTGTTTCGCCTCGATCGGGTGCTTTACTCGCCCGTGTACTACCCGGGAGACTACGGATTCATCCCTGGCACCTTGTCCAAGGACGGCGATGCGCTGGACGTGCTGGTCCTCGTCACGGATCCGACGTTCACCGGTTGCGTGCTGCAGGCCCGTCCGATCGGCGTTCTCGAGATGCGCGACGAGAAGGGCTTCGATGAGAAGGTCCTCACCGTGCCGGCTCACGATCCACGGTTCGACGAGATCGCCGACCTCTCCAACCTGCCCGACCATCTGCTCACGGAGGTGCAGTACTTCTTCGAGGTCTACAAGGACCTCGAGGGGAAGGAGACGGCGCTTCTCGGCTGGCACCCGAAGAAGGTGGCACACGACTGGATCCGGCAGGCGATCGAGCACTACAAGGGGCTGCGATCCATCTGAAGATCATGGCCGAGCCACCGGCCGGGCGGCGCGCGGGACCGGCGTGAGCCGACGGGCTGCCGCCCCGAACTGCCGGGGCGGAGCCGACCGTCGCCCAGCTTGTCGAGCGGTTCCGCGAGGCTTGACCCCCCGTTGAGCTTCGCGACGATCCTGCAGCATGCTCCAGACGGTGCCCTCGGCCGCGCTGGTCGGCCTGGATGTCGTCCGCGTCAGGGTCGAGGTGTCGATCACGCGCGGCACTCCGCTCATCCAGGTTGTCGGGTTGCCCGAGAGCGCCGTGCGGGAGGGAAGGGAGCGCATACGCGCCGCGGCGGTCCAGCTCGGCCTGCACGTGCCTGGCCTGCGCATCACGGTGAACCTCGCCCCCGCGGACGTGCGCAAGCACGGGGCCGCGTTCGATCTGCCGATCCTCGTGGGCATCCTTGCCGCGTCCGGTTCGGTGCCCGGCGACCGGGCGGGCCGGATCGCGATGCTGGGCGAACTCAGCCTGGCGGGCGACCTGCGGCCGGTCCGGGGCGTGCTGCCCATTGCCCTTCACGCCGCCGCAGCCGGTGACGTCGAGGGGCTGATCGTTCCCGCCGGGAACCTGGGTGAGGCGCGCATGGTCCGCGGCCTTGCGGTGCTGGGCGCAGCTTCCCTCGGAGATGTCATCGGATTCCTGCGGTCGGAGCGCGCGCTTCAGGAGGCTTCCCGGATCCGTTGGCCGCCGCAGCCGCCCGCTGAAGGGGATGCCGGACCCGATCTAGGCGACGTCCGGGGGCAGGCTGCGGCGAAGCGCGCCCTGGAGATCGCTGCAGCCGGAGGTCACAACCTGCTGCTGCGCGGTCCGCCGGGGGGCGGCAAGACCATGCTGGCGCGGTGCCTTCCGGGGCTCCTTCCTGCCATGAGGCCGTCCGAAGGCCTAGAAGTGACCGCGATCCACAGCGTCGCCGGCCTCCTGCCCAGCGGCGGGTTCGTCTCCACGCGGCCCTTTCGGGCCCCGCATCACACGATCAGCGATTCCGGACTGATTGGCGGCGGCGCCATCCCGAGACCGGGCGAGGTGTCGCTGGCCCACCGTGGCGTTCTCTTCCTGGACGAGCTCCCGGAGTTCAGACGTCGAGCGCTCGATGTGCTGCGACAGCCTCTGGAGGCAGGGGTCGTGCACATCGTGCGGGCGCGATGCGCCGTCAGGTTTCCCGCCCGCTTCATGCTCGTGGCCGCAATGAATCCCTGTCCGTGCGGCCACTCGTCCGTCTCGGAGCACGAAGAGAGTCCCTGCACATGCGGAGGCTTGACGGTGCGGCGTTATCTGCGGCGGGTGAGCGGGCCGCTGCTCGATCGGATCGATCTGCAACTCGAGATCCCGGTCCCTGCCTGGTCCGACCTGCGTGCGACGGCGGCGGGGGAGGCCAGCGCGCGGGTGCGCAAGCGGGTGCGCGAGGCTCGCGCCCGTGCCTCGCGCCGCGGCGTCGCCTGCAATGCAGAGCTCGGAGTTGGCCGCCTCAGTGTGGACGCCTGTCTAGACTCCGAGGCCGAGGGGTGCCTGCGCGCCGCACACGAGCGCTTCGGTTTGAGCGCGCGTGGCTCCCACCGGATTCTCCGCGTGGCGCGCACGATTGCGGACCTTGCCGGGAGGGAGCGGATCGCCGCGGCGGACGTCGCGGAGGCGGCAGCCTACCGCGTGCCGTGCCGGACCCTCCCTCGGCGCGGGCGGCGGCTGGAGGGCTAGACGGCCAGGTCGTCTCCCAGCGCGCGCAGCCGCTCGGCCTGCCGGCGTGCCTCTTCCTCGGGGATGCCGCACTGGCGGGCGACCTGCTGCACGATCACGAGGGCGGTCTCGAGCTCCTCGGCGACCACTGCGTCGGCGCCCATATCCTGTGCCCCACTCGCCTCGACGACGTAGCGGACCCGCGCGATGATGGGCAGGGAGGGGTTGGCGAGGCGCGCCCGTTGCACGATGCGGGAGGATGCGTCGGCATCGTTGATCGCCACCACGAGCAGCCTCGCTTCGCGCACCCCGGCCTGATCCAGCAGCTCGGGCCGGGCCAGGTCGCCGTACAGGAAAGGCACGCCGTGCGCCTCCGCCTCGAGCGCGGACACCGGGTTGAGGTCCACGATGCAGTAGGGAAGCTCGAAGGTCCGGCACAGCCGCTCGAGGTAGCGGCCGGTCAACCCGAAGCCGCCGATGATGATGTGATCGCGCAGCCGTGACGCTGCCGCGTCGGGCCGGGCCTCGCCTCCGGTCGGCGGGGCCGGCGCCCCGCCACGGCCGCGCAGGCGGCGGCCGGACGGCTGCACCTGAGTGAGGAACGGCGTCGCGATCATGAGCAGGACGGCCACGGCAAGGAAGACCTGCTCCCCGGTCTCGCCGAGTCCGGCTGGCGAGAGACCGTATTCGCGGCCGGTGTCGTGGAGCACCAGGGAAAACTCGCCGATCTGCGCCAGGGCGAGGCCGACGGCAGCCGCGGTCCAGGACGGATAGCGGAGCGCCCGCACGCTGGCGGCGGTCAGAACGCTCTTGATCAGGAACACGCCAGCCACGGCGCTCAGCAGAAGCAGCGGCTCCTGCGCGACGACGCGGAGGTCCAGGAGCATCCCCACGGATACGAAGAAGACCGCGTTGAATACGGTTCGCAGGGGGAGGATCTCCCCCACGGCGTGCTCCCGGAAGCGGCTCCCGCTGACCGCCAGCCCGGCCAGGAAGGCCCCGAGGGCCAGGCTGACGCCCGCCAGGCTCGCCAGCCATGCGATGCCGAAGCAGATGACGACCACGACCAGGAGGAACAGCTCGGGGCTCCGCAGGTGGGCGACCCGATCGAGGACCGGCGGGACGATGCGCCGGGCGCCCTCCACCACGAGGGCGATGATGAGGATGCCCTCGAGGAGGGCGAGCGCGATCGCTCCCGGCGAGCCACCGCCGCTCCCGAGTATCGGGATCGTGAGGACCATGATGACGATCGACAGGTCCTGGAAGATGAGGATGCCGAGCGAGATCTGGCCCGTCGGCGTGTCGATGCGGGCGCGCTCGTGCAGGAGCTTGAGAACGATCGCCGTGCTGCTGAGGGCTACGAGGTAGCCCGTGTAGATGCCGTGACGCCAGTCGATCCCGAGCCCGGCCAGAAGCAGGGCCACGAGACCGACCGTGACGCCCACCTGTAGTCCCCCGCCGAGCACGATGTACCGACGGATCCGGAACAGCTTCTCCAGGCTGAACTCCACCCCGATCGTGAACAGGAGCAGGATGACGCCCACCTCGGCGGTGCTCTCGATGAGGTCGATGTCGCGGACCAGACCGAGCGCGTAGGGGCCAATGATCACGCCGGTCAGGAGGAAGCCGACGATGGGGACCAGCTTCAGCCGGTGTGCGATGTAGACGAGGGCGCTGCCGACGGCGAAGATCGCGATCATCTCGCGCAGGAACGGCAGGTCGCCGACCGCCGCCACGGCCCATGCCATCTCGTCCACGCGGCCTCGCCGGCCTACCCGGTCCCGTCGCTCCGAGCGGGTGTCGGTCTCTAGAGGGACTGCCGGAAGGTGGCGGACTGGCCGGGAGATTCCTCGACCTCGACCTCGATCGTCTCGAGGTTGGGGCGTCCGCCGATCTCCTCCACCAGGAGCCCCGCCAGGTGCTCGGCAAGCAGCTCGGCCGTCGTGTTCTCGATCGGCAGCAGGACGACGTCGCGTCGCGGGAAGACGTAGGTGTGCTCGCCGTGCACGACCCGAACCCGCTGCTCATCGCACTCCACCACCAGTGTCCGGTTTGCGGTCTGAACGAGCATCTTGTGATCCAGATCGGCCACGAGCGCCGTGACTCGCTGCTTCAGGGCCACGAAGTCGTAGACCAGTCCGTCCTCGTTCAGCGCGCCGCGGATCCGCACCCCCACCCGGTAGTTGTGGCCGTGCAGTCGCTCGCAGCGGCCGCCCCCGTACGTAATGAAGTGCCCGGCGGCGAAGGAGAGCTCGCTCTTCCCGACGTCGATCTCGAAGGTGCTCATGGTGCTCAATAGGCCGTCGCCGCCTCCAGCAAGCAAGGCGTGCGGAGCGTGCGTGGGAAGGGGCGACCTTGCTCCGCTCGCCCTCGGTACGGCAGGTTACCTCCGAATTGTGAACGGGGCGGCAAGGTGAGGCTCTTCGTGGCGATCAATCTGCCCGATCGCGTCCGCGAGCGCGTCGACGCAGGCACGCGGGATCTCCGAAGTCTACCCGGCGTTCGGTGGGTGCCGCTGCTCAACATCCACCTCACGCTGAGCTTCATTGGCGAGGTCGGGGAGGGGCGGGCAGCGGAGGTCGAGCGGGTCGTGCGTGAGGTCGCGGCAGGGCACCGTCCGTTCGAGGCACAGATCACCGTCCCGGGAGCCTTCCCGAGCCTCCGACGCCCCCGGGTCATATGGCTCGGTCTGGCGGCGGGCGAGGCGCTCTCGGCCTTGCAGCGGGATCTGGAGGAGCAACTGGAGACGGTCGGGATCGGGCGCGAGGATCGCCCCTTTAGAGCGCACCTCACGTTGGGCCGGACCCGCCGCGGCCAGCGGATCGATGGGCCGGCGCTCGATGCGCTGGTGCGACGCGCGGCGGTCTCCGCATCCTGGTGGGTGCGACGGGTCGATCTCATGCGAAGCCATCTCCGGCCTTCGGGAGCGGAGTACGAGGTGCTCGCGTCGGCTGCCCTGGCCGGAGAGTCACGGGATGAAGGGAGGCGGGATTGAGGACGATTCGGAGTTGTCTTTCCGGGATCGGCTGCCTTACGCTGCTCGCCCTCGCCGGGGGTGCGGCCTGGTTGTATGGGCCCGAGATCCAGCAGTGGTGGAGCGGCCGGTCCGCCGAGGTCGTGCTCGTCGCCGAGCCCAGCGAGGAGCTGGCCGCCGATGCGGAGGAGAGGCTCCGGGCGCTGTTCGAGGCGGGGAGGGCGGGGGAGGTGCGGCTGACGGAGGCCGAGGTGCAGAGCCTCGTCCTGTTCCGGGTCGCGCCGAGGCTGCCCGCCGGGATCAGCGAGCCGCTCGCGTCGCTACAGGACTCCACAGTCGACGTGAGCGCCCTGCTCGACCTGGAGAAGCTCGCGGCCTCCATGGATTCGGAGGCCGCCGCCCGCCTGCAGGGGTTCATCGGAGACACGGCTCGCGTCACGGCTCGCCTCCAGCCTCGCGTGAGGGGGCCCGCCCGGGGAGAGCTCGCGATCCTGAGCCTGCAGGCGGGACTGTTTCCGATTCCGCCGCTGCTCATCCCCGGGATGATCACCCAGCTGGGTTTCTCCACGGCGCCGGGCGACCCGCGCGCGATGAACGTGGAGATCCCGCCCGAGATCGAGAGCGTGACCATCGAAGCCGCCGAGCTGGTCATTCGGCTCGCGGAGCCCTGAGGCAGGATTGCCGGAGCCGCGAGGAGCAGGCTCCGGGGACGACACGGACGACACGAGAGCATAGGTGGAACCATACGGAGAAAGGTTGGACCGATGAGCACGAGAGTCGCGGAGCCCGCGGCCGGAGCGGCCGGCGAGAGGGGAGCCGGCGAGGATGCCCCCCGCTTTCTCAACTTCATCGACGGCGAGTGGAGGGAACCCGAGACGCGGGCCTTTTACGAGAACCGGAACCCTGCCCGAGCCTCGGACCTTATCGGCCACTTTCCGCTCTCCGGCCCGGCTGATGTGGAGCTGGCCGTCGCCTCCGCCCGCGAGGGTTTCCGAGAGTGGCGGGCGGTGCCGGCGCCCGAGCGCGGCGAGATCCTGCGGCACGCGGCCGACTGCCTGACGAGCGACAAGGAAGAGATCGCTCGCGCCGCGACCCGGGAGATGGGCAAGGTCCTGGACGAGACGCGGGGTGACGTCCAGGAGGCGATCGATACGGGGTACTACGCCTCGAGCGAGGGCCGCCGCCTGTTCGGCCACACGGTTCCCTCCGAGCTCCGCGACAAGTGGGCCATGAGCTTTCGTCGGCCCATCGGCGTATTCGGCGTGATCACTCCGTTCAACTTCCCGGTGGCGATTCCGAGCTGGAAGATCTTTCCGGCCCTGCTGTGCGGGAACGCCGTGGTGTTCAAGCCTGCGGCCGTCGTTCCCCACTCCGCGCACCTGTTCGTCGAAGCCCTCCTGGAAGCCGGTGTGCCGCCGCGCTGCATCCAGCTCGTGCACGGCGCCGGGCGGGCGGCGGGCCAGGCGATGGTCGATCATCCGGAGATCGCCGGGATCTCGTTCACCGGCTCCACGGAGATCGGCAGCGCCATCGGCGAGACATGCGGGAGGATGCACAAGCGGTGCTCTCTCGAGATGGGAGGCAAGAACGCCCAGATCGTGCTCCCCGACGCGGACACGGATCTGGCGATCGAGGGCGTTCTGTGGGGTGCGTTCGGCACGACGGGCCAGCGCTGCACGGCCACGAGCCGGCTGCTCCTCCATGAGGAGATCCATGACGCCTTCCTGGAGCGTCTGATCGCGGAGACGAAGGCACTCCGCCTGGGCGATGGCCTGGAGTCCGAGACGGATGTAGGCCCGCTCATCCACGAGGATGCGGTACGGAAGGTGCAGGAATACGTCGACATCGCGCGAGGCGAGGGCGCCGAGGTCGCGTGCGGCGGCGCGGTCCCCGAGGCCGCGGACCTGGCTGAGGGCTTCTTCTACGAGCCGACCATCCTGACCGGCGTGCGGCCGGGGATGCGCGTCGAGCAGGAGGAGATCTTCGGGCCGGTGCTCTCGGTCGTGCGGTTCCGGACCCTGGACGAGGCGATCGAGATCAACAACGGGGTGATCTACGGGCTGTCGTCCTCGATCTACACGCGGGACGTGGAAGCCTCCTTCCGTGCGATCGAGGCGCTGGATACGGGCATCACCTACGTGAACGCCCCGACGATCGGGGCGGAGGCGCACCTGCCGTTCGGAGGAGTCAAGCAAACGGGCAACGGCCACCGGGAAGGCGGCTGGGAAGTTTACGACTTCTACTCCGAGACGAAGGTGGCCTACGTCGACTACAGCGGCCGCCTGCAGCGTGCCCAGATCGACGTGACCTGGTGATCGGGGATCGGAGTCTCCGGATGAGCAAAGCTTGAGGGTGCCACATACATTCTGCCCGTGAACGCGCGCTGGTTCGGTACGCGGGCCTGCGTATGCTGGTGAGCGGAACGGGTGCTGCCGGCCGCGTGTAACGCAGATGCTACGGTCAACCGAGGGATGCATGGCGACGACACGACAGCAGGCTGGACCGACAGAGAAGCGCCGGGCGGGCGGCGAGGATGCGGTGGCGAGCGCGCCGGCCTCGAAGCCCGGCGGAGTCCGGTGGGTTTGGGAGTGGACGAAGTCGATCCTCGTGGCGTTCGTCCTCTTCCTCGTCGTGCGCGCCTTCGTCGTGGAGGCCTTCCAGATCCCCACCGCGTCGATGGAGAGCACGCTGCTGGTCGGCGATTTCCTGCTGGTCAACAAGATGGTCTACGGTGCCGAGATACCCGGCACCGCCGCGAGGCTGCCGGCGTTCGACGCGCCGGAGCGAGGCGACATCGTCGTGTTCGAGCCGCCCTCGGCGGCCGGCCAGCCCGAGCGGACGAACTACGTCAAGCGGATCGTCGGGATCCCGGGCGACACGCTGCACATGGCCGAGGGCGTGCTCCACCTGAACGGGGAGGTGCTCGAAGAGCCCTATGCCCAGCATTCGCGGCCGTTCGAGGACCCGTACAGTCCGCAGTTCCGCTGGCAGCGGAGCTACCTTGTGCGGGACGGCCGGCATCAGGGAGAGTATCGTCCGACCCGCGACAACTGGGGCCCGATCGCCGTGCCCGAAGGCCGCTACTTCGTCATGGGTGACAACCGTGACAACTCGGAGGATTCTCGCTACTGGGGATTCGTGCCGGCCGATGCCATCAAGGGGAAGCCCCTGATCATCTACTATTCGTACGATCGGCAGGAGATCGTGCCGTTCCCGTGGCTCACCGAGATCCGCTGGGACCGGCTGCTGAACCTCATTCGCTAGCAGAGACCGCCCGGGGCGGCGGCATCGCTTCTCCCGACCGGAACCCTCTCAGCTACAGAGTCGCCTATGGCCTTCACGCCGTTCCGGGCGTCGGGACCGGTGCGTCCCGGTGCGCCCCGGGATTCGTTCGCCCTCTATCTGGAGGAGATCAGCCGACACCCCCTTCTCGAGCCTGGGGAGGAGGTCGCCCTGGCTCGGCGCGTCCGGGCCGGAGACCGGGCCGCGCTGGAGCGGCTGGTCACCGGGAACCTGCGGTTCGTCGTCTCCGTGGCAAAGCGCTACCGCCACGTCGGGGTCCCGCTCGAGGAACTGGTGACGGAGGGGAACGTGGGGCTCCTCCAGGCGGCCGAGCGGTTCGATGAGCGAAGGGGCGTGCGCTTCACCAGCTACGCCGTATGGTGGATCCGGCAGTCGATGATCGGCGCGATTCGAGAGCACGCCTCGATCGTGAGGGTCCCGGCGCCGAAGGCGGGGCTCGATCGGGGTCCGGCTGGGGATCCTCGGCGTCCGTTCGGGGTTCGCTATCTCTCCCTCGATGGTCCGGCCGGCACGGCACGGCGGGCCGGCGGGGCGCCCCTCGGTGAGCTGTTGGCGCGGCAGACGGGCGGTAGCGATCCGGCCGGTCGGGTCGACCGCCGGGCGCTGCGAGATGTTCTGCAGGCCGGCATGGAGCTGCTCGATGAACGCGAGGCGACGGTGCTGCGGCTGTGCTTCGGCCTCGACGACGGCGAACCCCTGGATCTCCGCGAGGTCGGGGCGCGGCTGGGAGTCTCACGCGAGCGCGTAAGGCAGATTCGCGAGCGGGCCTTGAGGCGGCTGCGATGCGGTCTCCTGGGGCGGGAGCTGGAGAGCTTCAGGCTCTAGGGTGGTGGTCTTGGGCGCGGGCGGCTCGGGTTGACACTTCCGGTTGAAAAAAATAGACTTCGGGGCTGCGAGAGATTCGCCGCGAGCCGTCCGTGACGGGCGGCTCCTTTTTTCACCGTGATGCCACGACCGGGGACGGCTCCGGAGTGGTGCGGAAATACGATTCGGAATGAAGACGTACGCGGTCAAGGCGGGCGAGATCGAGCGGCGCTGGTACGTGGTCGATGCCAAGGACCAGGTGCTGGGCCGTCTCGCGTCCTCAATCGCGACCATATTGCGAGGCAAGCACAAGCCGACCTTCAGTCCTCACCTGGACGTCGGGGACTTCGTGATCGTCGTCAACGCGAAGGAGGTCCGGCTCACGGGCCGGAAGGCGGCGCAGAAGACGTACTTCCGTCACAGCGGGTACATGGGCGGCGACCGGCAGATTCCGTTCCGCCGGATGCGGGAGCGCCATCCCGACCGGGTCATCAGGCTCGCCGTCAAGGGTATGCTGCCGAAGAACGCTCTCGGCCGGGCGATGCTGGACAAGCTGAAGGTGTACGCGGGTCCGGAGCATCCGCACGAGGCCCAGCAGCCCGAGCCTCTGGAGATCTGAGGCCCGAGGCCCGCGACGTGACGATCGAGGAGGAAGATTGACGGATACGCCCGTACAGGCGGTCGGCCGCCGCAAGTCCGCGGTAGCGCGGGTCACCCTGAGGCCCGGGACGGGCCGGTGGGAGGTGAACGGCCGCACGATCGAGGAATACTTTCCGATGCCGAGGCACCGGGACGTCGTGGCGCGTCCGCTCGGCGTCGTCGACGCCGACGGATCGTATGATCTGCTGGTCCGCGTGCGGGGGGGCGGCCAAACCGGCCAGGCCGGAGCCGTTCAGCTCGCCGTTGCCCGGGCCCTTGTCGCCCACGACCCGGATCGGCGGTCCACGCTGCGCTCGCACGGTCTGCTGACGCGGGACCCGCGAAGCGTAGAGCGCAAGAAGCCTGGACAGCCGAAGGCGCGCAAGCGCTTCCAGTTCTCGAAGCGGTAGCGCCGAAGGCGTTGCACACCATATGGACGTAGGAGTCGCCAATCGCATGCCGGATGTCGGTCTGAAGGATCTGCTGCAGGCGGGTGTTCATTTCGGGCACCAGACGCACCGCTGGAACCCGAAGATGAAGCGGTACATCTTCGCGGAGCGCGGCGGGATCTACATCATCGATCTGAAGAAGACGCTGAACGAGATCCGGCGTGCCCGGGAGCTGATCCGCGAGACGGTGCTTGCCGGCCGATCCGTGCTTTTCGTCTGCACGAAGCCACAGCTCAAGGAGATCGTCAGGGCCGAGGCGGAGCGGGCCGGTGCCTTCTACGTGACCGAGCGCTGGATGGGCGGCATGCTGACGAACTTCCAGACGATCAAGAAGAACATCTCGCGTCTCAAGGAGCTGGAGCGCGGCTCGGACGAAGGGGCGTTCGACTTCTACACGAAGAAGGAACAGCTGCTGCTCGGGCGCGAGCGCGAGAAGCTCGAGCGGTACCTGTCCGGGATCAAGGAGATGTCCCGGCTACCCGGCGTCGTCTTCGTGGTCGACGCGAAGAAAGAGGAGATTGCGGTCCGCGAGGCCAACCGCCTGGGCATCCCGGTGGTGGCCATCGCCGACACGAACGCGGACCCGGACGTGATCACCATCCCGATCGCGGGCAACGACGACGCGATCCGCTCGGTGTCGCTGATCACGCGGGTGATTGCCGACGCGCTCGAGCAGGCGGCGCGAGAGGCTCCCCAGCTGGTGGCGGTCGCGGAGGACGAGGAGGAGGCATACACCTACTCCTCCGACATGACCGCGAGGGACGAGAAGACGGTGCGCCGCAAGCGACGGAAGCCCCGCCCCCGCCGGCGCCCGAAGCCGGAGGTGATCGCGCAGCGGCTACACCTGGCAGACGCCGAGACGGAAAAGCCTTCCGAGGACGGGCCGTCGGCGGAGGCGGCCCCGGAGGCTGCCGAGGAAGCGGCCGCCAAGGCGGCCCCGGAGGCTGCCGAGGAATCCTCGGGGGAGGCCGTGGCCGTGTCCCCGGAGCCGTCCGGAGGTGAATCGGAGCGCGGGGCGGGCACATGAGCCGCAAAGGCCACCGCGCGGTGGCCTTTTTTTTCGTCGGCGTGCGGCCACGTGGATGCATTTCCGGGGCGGGGTGTCGCCGTGGGGCGCCGCCCGAAGATCGATGTGGGGTCAATGGATGAGAGAGTGGAAGGATAGAAGAGGATGAGCGAGATCACGGCTGCAGCGGTCAAGGCCCTCCGCGAGAGGACGGGGGCCGGCATGATGGACTGCAAGCGTGCCCTGCAGGAGGCGGGCGGCGACGAGGAGCAGGCGATCGACATTCTGCGGAAGAGCGGCGCGGCCAAGGCGGCGAAGCGTTCGCACCGCGACGTCAGCGAGGGCACCGTGGCGATCGCCCGCGATGAGGCGACAGGAGCCGTCGCGATGGTCGAGGTGGCGAGCGAGACCGACTTCGTGGCGCGGAACGACGATTTTCTCGCCTTCGCGAATCGAGCGGCCGAGACGGCCCTCGCGCACGCTCCGACCGGGGAGCCTCGACCCGGCGAGGAGCTGCTGGACCTGCCGCCGGAGGCGCCCCTTGGCACGGAGCTCGACGACCTGCGCGCCAGGATCGGCGAGAACCTTGCCCTGACGCGCTTCGTCCGCTTCGAGCCGACGCCGGGAGGCACGCTGGCCAGCTACGTTCACTTCGGAAACCGCATCGGTGTGCTGGTCGAGCTGGAGGGAGCGGGCGAGTCGACCGATCTCACGGCCCTGGCGCGGGATCTGGCCATGCATATCGCCGCCAGCCGACCGGCCGGCATCTCGCCCGACGACATCCCTGAGGAGGAGCGGGAGCGTGAGCGTCGCGTGCTGATCGAACAGGCGACGGCGGAGGGCAAGCCTCCCGAGATCGCCGAGAAGATCGTGGAGGGACGGATGCGGAAGTTCTACGAGCAGGCCGCCCTCCTCTGGCAGCCGTTCGTCAAGGACCCGGATCGGAAGATCTCGGATCTCCTGAAGGAGGCGGGGGCCGACGTGGCAGTCACGCGCTTCGCCCGCTTCGACGTCACCGAGTGAGTCGGCCGGTCGCCCGCTGATGAGCGAGCCGAACACCCTCAAGTACCGCCGCGCGGGGGTGAAGCTCTCCGGCGAGTCGCTCGCCGGGGACCGGGGGTTCGGCATCGAGCCGCCCGTGATCGAGGACCTCACCCGCGAGATCGGCAAGGTGCACGAAGCCGGGGTCAAGCTCGGCGTGGTCGTGGGGGGCGGGAACATCGTGCGGGGCACGGTCGCGAGCAGTCGGGGCATGGACCGGGTCAGCGCCGACTACATGGGGATGCTCGCCACCATCATCAACGCGCTGGCCCTGCAGGACATGCTGGAGCGCAGCGGGATCGACACCCGCGTGATGAGCGCGATCCGCATGGATGAACTGGCCGAGCCCTACATTCGCCGGCGCGCCCTGCGGCACCTCGAAAAGGGACGCGTGGTGATCTTCGCGGGCGGCACCGGAAACCCCTATTTTTCGACCGACACGGCAGCCGTCCTGCGGGCGATCGAGGTGGAGGCCGATGTCATCCTGAAGGCCACCAAGGTCGACGGCGTCTACACGGCCGACCCGGAGGCCCACCCGGATGCCGAGTTCATACCGCGCATCTCGTACCTCGAGGTGATGACGCGCGAACTCGGGGTGATGGACGCGGCGGCCGTGTCCCTGTGCAAGGAGAACGATCTGCCGGTCATCGTGCTCAACATCCGCCGCCCCGGGGCGATCCTCAACGCGCTGTGCGGCGACCGGATCGGCACGATCGTGGCGTGATCCCACCCGGCGGGTGGGCCGAGGAACGGAAGGAGGGAGAAGGATGGCCGGGGAGAAGATGCGAGAGGCTTCGGCTTCCATGGACAAGGCGATCGAGGCCGTGCGGCGCGAGTTCACGAGCGTGCGGACCGGCAAGGCCACCCCGATGATCCTCGAGACGGTCCGGGTCGACGCGTACGGGTCCGTCATGCCGATCAATCAGCTCGCCAACGTGACCGTCCCGGAGCCTCAGTTGCTCGTGGTCCATCCTTACGACGCCAGCGTTGCCGGCAGCATCGCGACAGCGATCCAGTCGGCCGACCTCGGCCTCAATCCTTCCGTGGACGGCAACATCATCCGCGTGCCCGTGCCCCCCCTGACCGAGGAGCGACGGCTGGAAATGGTCAAGGTGCTGCACCGGATGGCCGAGGAAGGGCGGGTGTCCGTGCGCCACGTCCGCCACGTGGCCAAGAAGGACCTGGAGACGATGAAGCGGGAGGGCGAGATCGGCGAAGACGAACTGCATCGTCGCCTCCACGAACTGCAGGATCTGACCGACAAGCACGTCGCGACGATCGACAGCCTCCTCGCGAAGAAAGAGGAGGAGGTCATGGAGGTGTGAGCGTGCCGGGGAGGATCGACGTCAGGCGGGCCGTGCGCACCTACGTGCTGGGGCACGATGCCCGCGTCGATCCGACGGCCAAGGAGGAGCTTGCCCAATCCTCGCTCGAGGGCGAGACCGCCCCGTCGCCCGAGCCGGAGGGGACCAGCGCCTCCCTGCCGGCGAGTCGCTTCGGCGTCCCGGTGCCTGAGCGCCTCGCCTTCCATCGCTCGGCCAGCCGCTGGCGAGAGAGGATCCCGGGCCTCCGAAGCGGAAGAGAGTAGACCGCGCCCATCGAAGACCGCCTTGCGGCGCATCTCGCGCGTCGCTCCCGCCTGCTACCCCCCGGAAGCCGGATCCTGCTGGCGATCTCCGGCGGACCCGATTCCGTTGCTCTCCTCCATCTGATCCGCGCCCTCGCCGCTGATCATCGCTGGGAGCTGGTCGCGGCCCACTTCGACCACGCGATTCGATCCGACAGCGCGGAAGAGGCGCGGCAGGTGGCGGCGTGGACCGAGCAGCTCGGCGTCCGCTGCCACGTCGGCCATCCCTTTCATCCACTGCCGCCCCGCCAGGCCGCGCTCCGCGCCGCCCGCTACGCGTTTCTGCACGCGACGGCCGCCGAGATCTCGGCTGACCGGATCGCGACGGCCCATCATGCGGACGATCAGGCCGAGACCGTCCTGTTCCGGATCCTCAGGGGAACCGGAATTCGGGGGCTGGCCGGGATACCGGAGATGCGGGGCATCATCGCCCGCCCGCTGCTCCCCTTCTGGCGGGAGGAGCTGGAGTCCTACCTGTCGGAGCGCGGGATCGCCTACCTGACCGATCCATCGAACACCGATCCGCGCTGGAAGCGGGTCGTCATTCGCACCCGGGTGCTTCCAGCTCTTGAGGCGGCATGGGACGCACCGGTGCGGGTGCGGCTGGTCCGGCTCGCCGCGTCCGCCCGCCGGGCGGATCGGGCGCTGTTGGTCCAGGCGAAGCAAGCGCTTTGCGGAGCAGAAGTTAGGACAAGCGACCGGGGAATGGGGTTTGAGCGAGCCGTCCTTGTCCGGTATCATCCGGTCGTGCAGGCGAGGGCGCTCGCCCACCTGGCGGAAAAGCTCGGCGTACGGCTGTCGCGGGGAGGAACGCGCGCGGCGGTCGAGTTTATCAGAGGCGGGCGTAGCGGAGCGTCCGTGGACGTGGGTGGTGGCCTGGAGTTGCGCCGCGAGTTCGGTTTGCTGTGGCTGGGCCCGGTCTCGCCCGGGGAGGCGAGGACGGTGCTGCGGATCACGGACGAAGCGCCCGGCGAGGGCGAGATCGAGCTGGGCGGCCGTCACTTCCGCGTGCGCTGGCGGCGGGAACGCGAAGCCGGTGGACGCGGGCCCGGCGTGCCGGGTGGCGTAGTTGACACGGACCGCCAGGAGTCCGAGCGCGGCGAAGCGGGTGAACCTTCACCTCCCGTTCCGGAGGTGGAAAGCCCCTTGGAGCTGCGGGCCGAGGAGGTGCGGTTTCCGCTCGAAGTCCGGGCGTGGTTGCCGGGCGACCGGATCAGGCTGCGGGGAGGGACCCGCAAGCTGAAGCGGCTGTTCGTGGATCGCCGGGTGCCGCTATCCGAACGGCGCAGCATCCCGGTCGTGGCGGACCGGGCCGGCCGCGTGTTCTGGGTGTGGCGGGTGGCCCGCGCGGCATCCGACCCGGCGGCGGAAGGACCGGAGGGGAACGCGGGACCGCTGATCATCGACATCGAGGAGAGGCAGGAGCGCGGATGACGGAAACCACGGCCATGCGCCACGGGGAGGCGGACCTGGACGTCGATCGACGAACGGGCGGTCGTCCCATCCGGCGGATCGTCTACACGCCGCAGCAGATCGCCAAGGAGGTCGCGCGCATCGGCCGGGAGATCACCTCCTGTTACGAGGGGGAGGATGACCTGCTGGTCCTGGGCCTGCTGAAGGGATCCTTCATCTTCCTCAGCGACCTCGTGCGCCACATCGGCCGTCCGCTGCAGGTCGATTTTCTCGTGGCCTCGAGCTACGGCGCGGGGACGACCTCATCGGGCGATGTGCAGCTGCTGTACGATCCCGCGGCCCCCCTCGCCGGCCGAAACGTCATCTTGGTGGAGGACATCGTCGACAGCGGGAACACCTTGAGCCTGATGATCGAGGCGCTGCAGGCCAGGCAGCCCAAGTCCCTGGAGATCTGCGCGCTGCTTCACAAGCACATCGCCCGCCGGCTCGCGCTGGAGCCGCGCTGGGTCGGTTTCGATGCGCCGCTGGAGTTCCTGGTGGGGTACGGCTTGGATCATGCGGAGGACTTTCGCCACCTCCCGTTCATAGCGAGCCTGGCCGAGTAGCCGGGTGACGGATTTCGAATAGATCGGATCGTACGGATGCAGAAGCCAGTCAAGGGACCCGAGGGGACCGACGGAGGACGGGTGAACCGCTTCCTGCGGACGGCGTCCTTCTGGGCTCTGATCGTCCTCATTCCGCTGCTCATCTTCCAGTTGATGAATGGCAGTCGGGAGGCCCAGCAGGAGTTTACCTACTCGGAGTTTCGGGCCCAGGTCGCGGGCGGAAACGTCGAGAGCGTCACGATCCAGGAGGGTCGCAAGCTGGAGGGCGTCCTTCGCTCGAGTGTCGAGAAGGACGGCGTGCAGATCCAGCGGTTCCACACCCTCCTGCCCTTCGAGGCCGACAAGGACCTGATCGACGAGCTCGAGGAGGCGGGCGTCAAGAGCCAGGGCGAGGCGGCCGGGAACAACTGGGTCGGCCTGCTGGTCGGCGTACTCCCGTGGCTGCTGATCATCGCCCTCTGGGTGTTCCTGTTCCGCCAGATGCAGAGCGGGGGCTCCCGTGCCTTCACGTTCGGCAAGTCGAAGGCCAAGCTGCTCAGCGGCGACACGCCCAAGGTGACGTTCACCGACGTGGCCGGCTGCGACGAGGCGAAGGAGGAGCTCGAGGAGATCATCGAGTTCCTCAAGGATCCGGCCAAGTTCAGCCGCCTGGGTGGACGGCTTCCGAAGGGAGCGCTGCTCGTGGGTCCGCCCGGGACGGGCAAGACGCTCCTGGCGCGGGCCGTGGCGGGCGAGGCCGGCCGGCCGTTCTTCTCGATGTCCGGTTCAGACTTCGTGGAGATGTTCGTGGGCGTAGGCGCCAGCCGCGTCCGCGACCTGTTCGAGCAGGGCAAGGCGCATGCGCCCTGCATCATCTTCATCGACGAGATCGACGCCGTGGGACGGCACCGGGGGGCCGGCCTGGGCGGGGGTCACGACGAGCGCGAGCAGACGCTCAACCAGCTGCTCGTGGAGATGGACGGCTTCGAGTCGAACGAGGGCGTGATCCTGCTCGCGGCCACGAACCGGCCCGACGTCCTCGACCCCGCACTGCTCCGCCCCGGCCGCTTCGACCGCCAGATCGTCGTCGACAGCCCCGACGTCAAGGGACGCGAGGGGATCTTCCGCGTGCACACGCAGGACATCCCGATCGCGGAGGACGTCGACATCGCGGTGCTGGCGAAGGGGACGCCTGGCCTCTCGGGGGCCGATATCGAGAACATCGTGAACGAAGCCGCCCTGCTGGCCGCGCGCCAGGACAAGGACAAGGTCTACATGGACGACTTCGAGGCGGCGAAGGACAAGGTCATGCTCGGAGTCGAGCGGAAGAGCTTGGTCATCTCGGAGGAGGAGCGGAAGGTCACGGCGTACCACGAGGCGGGCCACGCCGTGATCGCGCTGAAGGTTCCCGGCCTCGACCCTCTGCACAAGGTGACGATCGTCCCACGGGGCCGTGCCCTCGGCATCACGGCGTCACTGCCCGAGGAGGACCGTCACAACTACACGCGCGACTGGCTGCTCGGACAACTCAAGATGCTGTTCGGCGGTCGGGTAGCCGAGGAGATGATCTTCGGGGATGCGAAGATCACCACCGGTGCCGGCAACGACATCGAGCGAGCCACGTCCATCGCGCGCCGGATGGTAACGCAGTTCGGGATGTCCCCGGCGGTGGGCCCGATCGCGGTAGGCGACCGCGAGCAGGAGATCTTCCTCGGTCGCGAGCTGTCCCAGCGCCGCGAGATCAGCGAGCGTACCGCGCAGCTCGTCGATTCCGAGATCAAGCGGATCCTGGACGAGGCGTTCGAGTCCGCACGCGAGGTGCTCGAGGGGAACAGGGATCTGCTCCGCACGATTGCCGAAGCGCTCCTGGAGCGGGAGACGCTCGACGCGGACGAGATCAAGCTGCTCGCCCAAGGCAAGGAGCTGCCCCCGCTTCCCG
Source organism: Gemmatimonadota bacterium (assembly GCA_020351855.1). GTDB lineage: Bacteria > Gemmatimonadota > Gemmatimonadetes > Palauibacterales > Palauibacteraceae. The sequence goes on along the minus strand of CP070670.1, from coordinate 1,670,445 downwards.
GGCTGGAGCCGGCCGGGGAGCGGGAAGAGGCTCCCGATGCGGAGGCCGCGGTGCCTGCGGCCGCCAGGTCGAAGCAGGATACGGGCGGAGGGGAGCCATCTCCCGCGCTCGCCTGAGCCCGGCGCGCGACTGACGATGCCCGGTTGGGCCCCGGAGCCGGCCGCTGGCGACCCCGCCGTCTGGCACATCCGGGGCCGAACGGTCGATCTCGGGCGACCGGTCGTCGTCGGCGTCCTGAACGTCACGCCCGATTCCTTCTCCGATGGGGGCGTCTACCTCGAGCCGGCCGCGGCCGAGGAACGCGCCCTCTCGCTGGCCGCCGAGGGCGCGGATCTCATCGACATCGGTGCGGAATCGACGCGGCCGGGGGCGCCGGCCGTTCCGGCCGACGAGGAGTGGGATCGTCTGGCGCCCGTCCTCGAGCGCCTGCGGAGGTCGCTGGCCGTGCCGCTCTCCGTGGATACGACGAAGGCGATCGTTGCGGAGCGGGCGCTGGAGTTGGGCGCCGCGGTGATCAACGACGTGTCGGGGCTGGAGGTCGAGCCCCGGATCGGGCGGCTGGCGGCCGAGTCGGGGGCCGGCCTCGTGCTCATGCACCGGCGGGGCGATCCGCGCACCATGCAGCGGGACGTGGAGTACGCCGACCTGATCGCGGAGGTGCGGGCCTCGCTCGAGCGCTCGATCGACGCGGCGGTCTCGGCCGGCTGCTCCAGGAAGCAGCTCGTCGTGGATCCGGGCATCGGCTTCGGCAAGTCGCCCGAGGGCAGCCTGCGTCTGCTGGCGGAGGTCGGCAAGTTCGGCTCCCTCGACGTCCCGATCATGGTGGGCCCGTCCCGTAAGTCGTTCATCGGCATGCTGCTCGATCTTCCCGTGCACGAGCGGCTCGAGGCGACGATCGGAGCCTGCGTCGTCGCGCTGGAGCGGGGTGCGCGTTTGTTCAGGGTGCACGATGTGGGCCCGGCCCGGCGGGCCCTGGACCTCGCCGAGGCGATTCGCCGTGCCGGCGCAGCCGAAGACGCACCCGCAGGTGCCCCACGATGAGCACCCTGTCGGAGTACCTGGGCTTCCTCCAGCTCGACTGGAAGGACGCGATCGAGATCCTGATCGTCTCCTACCTCATCTACCGCATCCTCGTCTTGTGGACCGGCACGCGGGCCTTCCAGATCCTGGTGGGCCTCGTGCTGCTGGTCGCCGTGTACGTGGTGGCCCAGCTCCTGGAGCTCGGACTGATCACCGCCATCCTGTCGCAGGCCTTCACCTACGGCGTGTTCGCCCTGATCGTGGTGTTCCAGCCGGAGCTGCGAAACGCCCTCGCCCAGCTCGGGCGGAGCCGCCTGTGGAGCTTCCTCGGGCGGTTCGAGGAGAGCGAGGTCGTCGAGGAGATCGTCAAGGCGACGGAGCGCCTGTCGCGCGCCAAGATCGGGGGGCTCATCGCGGTCGAGCGCGAGGTCGGGCTCGGCGAGTATGCGGACCGGGGCACCCGCTTCGAAGCGGATGTGTCGGCCGATCTCCTCGCGACGATCTTCACGCCGTACTCCCCGCTGCACGACGGGGCGGTGATCGTGCGCGGAGACAAGATCATCGCGGCCGGAGCACCCCTCCCGCTGACCCAGTTTCCGGTTCGCGACAAGTCGCTGGGCATGCGCCACCGGGCCGCGATCGGCCTCTCGGAGGAGACGGATGCCTTCGTGGTGGTGGTATCGGAGGAGACGAGCCGCGTGTCGCTCGCCGCCGGCGGCCAGCTCTTCCGCGATCTGGACCAGGATCGCCTGCGGGCCCACCTGTCCCGCGGGCGCTCGCTGACGGCCGCCGGGAGCGCGGAGGGCGCACGCTGGAGAGACCTCGTACCGGCGGGACGGGGGAGGGGACCGGTGCTACCCCCGACGGAGCCCTCCGGGGCGGGGGCCGAGGGGGCCGGGCCGGGGGGCGAGGGCGCGGTGGAGGAACGGGTCGCGCCGCCTGACGTCGAGGGCGCGGTGGAGGGCGCGGCGGAGGAGCCTGGGGCGGCCGAAGAGCCGCGTGCGGGGGCCGGCCGGGGTCCCGGCCTCGCCGTTTGACGCGATCTGGCCCGCAGGGTAATATTTGCCGCCTGTTTCGTAGCGCGTGGCGTCCGACAGGACGCGGCCATGGCCCCTTCGGGAGGTAGGAAGTTTGGAGCAGGTCGACACCAGTTATCAGCTCCTCACGTTGTTCTCCGACGGCGGCTTCATGATGTACCCCCTCATCCTGTGCTCGCTCGTGGCGCTCGGGGTCATCATCGCCAAGGGTTGGACCCTCTGGGTCGCGCACCGCGAGTCCCAGCGACTCCTCGAAGAGATCGAGGCGCTCGGCAGGAGCGGAAGGCTCGGCGAGGCGATCCGGACGGCCGAGGCCACGCGGGGGCCGGTGGCGGCGATTCTACTGGCCGGACTGCGCCGCGTGCAGGAGCGGCATACCGGGTCCGACGTGGCCAAGGCGATCTCGACGACCGGCTCGATCGAGCTCGGCTTTCTGGAGCGCGGGCTTCCGGTGCTGGCGACGATCGCGAACGTCGCGCCGATGCTCGGCTTCCTCGGGACGGTGATCGGGATGATCCTGGCCTTCCAGGCGATCGAGGTGGCCGGGCAGGTGGAGCCTGGACTGGTGGCCGGGGGTATCAAGGTAGCGCTGATCACCACGGCCACCGGCCTGGCAATCGCCATTCCGGTGAACGTGGCGTATAACTTCTTCGTCACCCGCATCGACCAGCTCGTCGCGGACATGGAGGAGGGAGCGCAGGCGGTTCTCGACCTGGTCTGGTCCCTGGACACGCGCGCGGAGCGCGAGGAGCCAGGCGGAGGCGAGGCGTAGGCCGCTGGTTGGCGGGGGGTGAGCGACTGAGCACACAGCGAGACAGGATTTAGGTTTTCCGAGGGGCTCCGATGCCGATTCTCAGCCGAAAGCAGCGCGTTTCCGACGAGATCCCGACCGCCTCGATGGCGGACATCGCGTTCCTGCTGCTCGTCTTTTTCCTCACCACCACGGTGTTCAACGAGGAAAAGGGCCTCCCGATCGTCCTGCCGGAGGAGAAGGAGGAGCAGGAGGTCTCCGCGAAGAACATCCTCTTCCTCATCGTTCAGCCGGACGGTTCGGTGACCGTGCGGCGTGGGGAGAGCGAGCAGGAGCAGATCGTGGCGTACCGGCAGGTCGAGGGCATCCTGCGGCAGGAGCTGGCGGCGAACGAGAACCTGATCGCGGCGATCAAGACCGACCCGTCGGCCGCCTACCGCCACATGATCAATGTGCTCGACGAGGTGAAGAAGGCGGGCGCGGAACGCATCTCGCTGCAGATGGTAGGAGAATGACGCTATGGCGGTGAAGGCGGGCGGTTTCAAACGGAGGTCCGGGGCGAGCAGCGACATTCCGTCCTCGTCCATGGCGGATATCGCCTTCCTGCTGCTGATCTTCTTCATGGTGACGACGGTCTTCCGGCGCGAGAAGAAGCGTGAGATCGACTGGGTCAGCGCCGAGGCCACGAGGAAGATCGACGAGAAGCGCAAGAACATCCTGCACCTGTGGATCGACAACGTGGGACAGGTGTGGATCAACGACCAGGCGATCGCCGATGAGGACATTGCCCGGGTCGTTCGTCCCATTTATGCGCAGAACCGGGAGATCGTGATTGCCGTGCGCGGCGACCGGGACGTTCCCTACAGCAAGATCAACACGATTACAAAGCAGCTTCAGGCGGCCGGAGCGGTGCGGGTGACTTTCGCGACCCGGCTGGAGCAACGTCTGCAACGACCCAGGAGGTAGGGAGGATTCTGCCGATGTCCCATTCCACCAGGTCAGGATCGGTGCAAGAGACCGCCAACGACGCCTTCAAGCGCAACGCCTCCAACTGGCTGGCCTACGGGATCATCGGGGCCGTGGCCGTGCACTTTGCGCTCTTCGCCTTCTTCCCGAACCTGCAGGCGGCCGACCTGTCGGGGTCGGACGAGGCGATCGAGACGATCGAGCTGCCGCCGGAAGTGCAGATCCCGCCGCCCCCCGAGCAGATCTCCCGTCCTGCCACGCCACGGGTCGCGGCCGCGGACATCGCGGAGGACGTGACGATCGCGCCCACGACCTTCGAGTCGAACCCGGTGGAGAATCTCCCGCCGCCGCCGAAGACGGGAAGCCCGGCGGATCGGCCGTCGTTCATCCCTTACGACGTGGCGCCCAAGTTGAAGAACGCCAGCGAGATCCAGAAGCTGCTCCAGCGGCTCTACCCGTCTCAGCTGCGCGAGGCCGGCATCGAGGGCACCGTCGTGCTCTGGATCTACATCGACGAGAACGGCGTCGTGCTGAAGACGCAGGTCCAGAAGACGAGCGGGTACGAGGCGATGGACAAGGCGGCGATGGGCACGGCGGACAAGATGAAGTTCTCGCCGGCCATGAACCGCGACAAGAAGACGCCGGTCTGGGTGGCCCAGGCCATTACGTTCGAGGTGCGATAGGAGAAAGCCGGCGGGACCGCCCGTCGGTCCCGCGGTCGCCGACCCGAGAGAGCCGCTCGCGCCGCGGGCGGCTCTTTCTTTTTGGCGTTGTGCGCCGGTACCGGAACGAAATCTCGAATGTCCGGGCGCTGGGCCGCAGGCCAGGCCGGGCTGCCCGGATCCGGACGCAGCGGGACGGCCTCGACGGGCGAGGACGGTGAGGGTACTTTCGGCCGCGATCGTGAGCATGAGTGACCTGGGAGAACGGATCGCCGCGGTCAGAACGCGGATCGACGCCGCCGCCCGCCGGGCGGGACGGCCACCCGCCGACATCGAGGTCGTTGCGGTCACGAAGGGGCACCCGGTCTCCGCGCTGCGAGCCGTAGCCGCTGCCGGTCTGCCGATCATCGGCGAGAACCGGGTGGATGAGGCGGAGGAAAAGCAGGGTGTGGTGGGCCGGCTCGGGCTGCGGTGGCACATGATCGGTCACCTGCAGCGCAACAAGGCTCGGCGCGCCGTCGCGCTGTTCGATGTCGTCGAGTCGGTGGACTCCGTGCGGCTGGCGCGCAAGCTGGCGGCGGAGGTGGAGAGGGCGGGGGGCGAGCGGCTCGAGGTGCTGCTCGAGGTGAACGTCTCCGGCGAGGAGACGAAGGGCGGGTTCCGGGGGGGCGAGGTGCTGGAGGCGGCGCCCCACATCGTCGAGCTCGATCTCCTGGAGGTCGTCGGCCTGATGACGATGGCGCCCTTCACGTCCGATGAGCGGGCGCTGCGCCAGGTGTTCAGGACGACGCGGGAGCTGTTCGAGCGGTGCGGCCGCCAGGTGCGGGGGTTCGAGGCGCGGGTGCTCTCCATGGGAATGAGCAACGACTTCGAGATTGCGGTTGAAGAGGGAAGCACGCGCCTCCGGCTCGGGACGGTGCTCGTCGGCCCCCGACCGGGCGAGCACGCTTCGGAGTGGATCGAGTCGGCGGAGTCAAACCGGACGGGAGCCGAATGAGCAGCGATAAGCAGACGGACGGCATCACGATGGAGACGGTGCGGGGCGCGGCCGACGCGATTCGCCAGCGGGCGGATCTCGCCCCCGAGCTCGGGATCGTGCTGGGCACCGGGCTGGGCGCCCTGGCCGGCGAGATCGAACCGGAGGCCTTCATCCCGTACGAGGAGATCCCGGGCTTTCCGCGATCGACGGTCGAGTCGCACGCCGGTCGGCTCATCCTCGGTACCCTGGCAGGCGTGCGCGTAGTGGCGATGGAGGGTCGCTTCCACCGCTACGAGGGCTACTCCATGCAGCAGGTCACGCTGCCCGTGCGGGTGATGCGGGAGCTGGGCGCCGAGACGCTGATCGTCTCCAACGCCTGCGGCGGCATGAACCCCCTGTGGCACGAGGGAGACCTGGTGCTGATCAGCGACCACATCAACCTGATGGGGGACAATCCGCTGGTCGGCCCGAACCTGGAACAGGGTCCGCGCTTCCCCGACATGTCGGAACCGTACGATTCGGCTTTTCGGACGATCGCCCGCGAGGAAGCCCTCCGTCTCGGCGTCACCCTGCGGGAGGGGGTGTACGTGGCCGTGTTGGGCCCCTGCCTGGAGACCGTCGCCGAGTACCGCATGCTGCGTGCGTTGGGCGCCGATGCGGTGGGGATGTCCACCGTGCCGGAGGTCATCGTCGCCCGGCACGTCGGTCTCCGCGTACTGGGCCTCTCGATCATCAGCGACATGGCCCTGCCCGACGCCCTCCACCCGGTGGATGTCGCGAAGATCATCGCGACGGCCAAGGCCGCCGAGCCGGTGCTCACCCGGCTCGTTCGGGCCATCGTCGCCCGCCTGGCCGGCGGCGCGGCGTGAGCTATCCCGAGCTGCCGCCGAGCCACCCGGCGCTGGAGGAGTCCATCCTCCGCGTCTGGGAGGAGGAGGACACCTTCCACGAGAGCTTGCGGGCGCGGGAGGGCCGGCCGGAGTTCGTGTTCTACGAGGGACCCCCGACCGCCAACGGGCGCCCGGGCGTGCACCACATCATCTCGCGTGCGATCAAGGACCTGGTGGCGCGCTATCGCACCATGACCGGTCACCATGTAACGCGGATCGCGGGCTGGGACACGCACGGCCTGCCCGTCGAGCTCGAGGCGGAGCGCCAGCTCGGCATCTCCGGCAAGGCGCAGATCGAGGAGTTGGGGATCGCGGAGTTCAACCGCGTGTGCCGGGACGGGATCTTCACCTACAAGGACGACTGGGAGCGGCTGTCGCAGCGGATCGGATACTGGCTCGACTACGACGACGCCTACGTCACCTGCACGCCCGATTACGTGGAGTCCGTGTGGTGGGCGATCGCGGAGATCGAGCGGAAGGGTCTCCTGTACCGTGGCTACAAGGTCGTCCCCTACTGTTCCCGCTGCGGCACGGGGCTGAGCAGCCACGAGGTCGCGATGGGGTGGGCCGACGTCGTGGATACTTCGGTGTTCGTGAAGTTCCACCTCGTCGATGACCCGGACGGCGCGCGGGTGCTCAGCTGGACGACGACTCCCTGGACGCTGCCCGGAAACGTGGCGCTCGCCGTGGGCGAGGAGATCCGCTACGTGAAGGTGCGGATCGCGCCGGAAGCCGGGAGCGCAGCGGCGGCCGGGGGCGCGGGGGCGGCCGAGGGCACAGGGGCGACCGAGGGCGCGGCAGCCCGGCCCGGCGAGGTCCTCATCCTCGCCCGGTCGCTCATGGAGCGTACGCTGCGGCACGAGGTCGAGGTGCTCGAGGAGATGTCGGGCCGGGAGCTGGTGGGCCGGCGCTACGAGCCCCTCTTCCCGGGCGCCGTCGATGCGCACGGCGCGCAGAACGCCTGGACGATCCTCCCGGCGGATTTCGTCACGATGGACGAGGGCACGGGCGTCGTGCACACGGCCGTGATGTACGGCGAAGACGACTTCCGGCTCGGGGCGGAGACGGGTCTCCCGATGCAGCACACGGTCGATGGCGAGGGGCGGTTCGTGGCCCGCGTGCCCGGCGGACTCGCCGGCGGGTACGTGAAGGATCCCGACGTCGAGCGGCGCATCCTCGAGTGGCTGTCGGACCACGATCTGCTGTACCGGTCCGAGAGGTACCCGCACAGCTACCCCCACTGCTGGCGGTGCGACAGCGCGCTCCTCTACATGGCCAGGGACGCCTGGTACGCGCGCACCACGGCCGTCAAGGACCGGCTGATCGAGCTCAACGCCGCCATCGACTGGCACCCGCCGGAGATCGGCTCCGGCCGGATGGGCGAATGGCTGGCCAACAACGTCGACTGGTCCCTGTCGCGTGACCGGTACTGGGGGACGCCGCTCCCGATCTGGGTGTGCGACGGGGACGAAGAGCACCGTGCGGTGCTCGGCTCGTTCGCGGAGCTGGCCGAGCGGGCCGGTCCCCTCCCGGAGCCGCTCGACCCCCATCGTCCGGCGATGGACGCGTTCGAGTGGGCCTGCCCCGAGGCGGGCTGCGAGGGCCGCATGCGGCGAGTGCCCCAGGTGCTGGATGCCTGGTTTGACTCCGGATCGATGCCCTACGCGCAGTGGCACTTCCCGTTCGAAAACGAGGAGGCGTTCCGCATTCACTTCCCGGCCCACTTCATCGCGGAGGGGCTGGACCAGACGCGCGGCTGGTTCTATTCCCTGCTCGCCCTTTCCACCCTCCTGTTCGACGAGGCCTCCTACCGGGCGGTCGTGGTCAACGGCATGATCCTCGACCAGGACGGGCAGAAGATGTCCAAGTCCCGCGGGAACGTGGTGGATCCCTGGGACGCGATCGGGCGGCACGGCGCGGACGCCCTCCGCTTCTACCTGATGTCGGTCAGCAGCCCGGGGCTGCCAAAGCGCTGGGATCCGGACGGTATCGGCGAGGTGGAGCGCAAGCTGTTCGACACGCTGCGGAACACCTACCGCTTCTTCGCCCTCTATGCGGGCCTGGAGGACTGGACGCACGAGGACCCCGGATCCCGGCCAGTGAGCGAGCGTTCGGTGATGGACCGCTGGCTGCTGAGCCGCCTCGACACCCTGACGGCGGAGGTTCGCGAGGAGCTCGAGCGCTACGAGCTCACGAGGGCAGCGCGGCGTCTGTCCGCCTTCGTGCTGGATGAGCTCTCGAACTGGTACGTGCGGAGGTCCCGCGACCGGTTCTGGGCCACGCAGCCCGATGAGGAGACCAAACAGGTGGCGCGCGATGCATTTGCCACCCTGCACGAGGCCCTGGCCGCGGTCGCGGCCCTCCTGGCCCCCTTCGCTCCCTTCTTCTCCGACTGGCTCTATCGGGCCCTGCTTGGTGAGTCCGTGCATCTGGCCGACTACCCGGTCCCCGCGGGTCGTGTGGATGAACCTCTCGAGCAGGAGATGGAGGATGTGCGGGAGCTGGCCGTGCTCGGGCGGGCCGCCAGGGAGGAGGAGAGCCTGCGCGTACGCCAGCCGCTCGGCCTCCTGCAGGCGGTGGTGCCGTCCGGCCGCAGACCCTCGAACCCGGTCCTCTCCCTGCTGTCCGAAGAGCTGAACGTCAAGAAGGTTGAGTTTCTGTCCGGCAGCGATGATATTGTAAGGCTAGTCGTGAAACCGAATTTTGGCCGGCTGGGCCCGCGGTTCGGGCCGTCGACCCCTGAGGTGGCGCGGCGGGTTCAAGACCTCGATCCCGATCGCGCGCGCCGCCTGCGAGCCGGGGAATCCATCGAGCTAGAGCTGGATGGCGGAAGCGTGGCGATCGCGCCCGATGAGGTGGCGATCACCGAGGTCGCGTCAGGCGAGCTCGTCGTGAAGACCGACGGGGGATACCTGGTCGCCCTGGATCGGACGCTGACCCCGGAGTTGCGGGCGGAGGGCATCGCACGGGAGATCGTCAACCGGGTCCAGCGCCTGAGGCGGGATGCCGGACTTCAGGTGTCCGACCGGATCCGGCTCGAGGTGCGTGGCACGGCGGACGTGGAGAGCGCGGCCCGCGTCCATCGCGGCTACATCGCCGGCGAGACGCTCGCCGTCGAGGTCCGGGCTGGAGAGGAAGGGGACTGGGACGGCGAGTGGCAGGAGAGCGAGATTGATGGGGACCGCGTGCGGATCCGTTTGATCCGAGCGCGGTAGTAAGGTGCTCCCGACGGGAACCGGCAGCCGGCTGTCGACCCGCGCGGACGGACCGTGGGAAGAATCAGGAGGCGCGGCGAACGCCGCTCCGGGGAGATACAGGCGACGGCAGCGATGAACAAGAAAGATCTCAAGCACTTCGAGGAGCGGCTGCTCAAGGAGAGGGCGCGGGCGCTGAAGGAGCTCGGCCACTACGACGAGTCGTTCTCCGAGACGCCCCAGAGCTCGGACGGGGACCTCTCCGCCTACAGCTTCCACATGGCTGATCAGGGCACCGACGCCATGGAGCGCGAGAAGGCGTTTCTCTTCGCCAGCAAGGAAGGACGTTTCCTGTATCACATCGACGAGGCCCTCCGACGTCTGTACCGCAATCCGAAGGAGTTCGGGCACTGCGAGGAGTGCGGTGACGATATCGGCAAGGAGAGGCTCGATGCGCTTCCCCACACGCGCCTTTGCATCACGTGCAAGGAGCGTGAAGAGAGCGGTGTCTCCCGCTGAAGAACCTGCGACCGAGACGTTGAAGCCCGTGGAGGGCTCGGCGGGGAAGCCGGTCAACAAGCTGCGACTGGCGCTCCTGGTCGGGGCCGTGGTCGTCACGCTCGATCTGGCCACCAAATGGTGGGTCGTCAACCACATGGCGCTCTACGAGACGATCCCCGTCTTCCGCGATGTCGTGCGTCTGACCTACACCCACAATCCCGGCGCGGCCTTCGGCATCAACATCGGCGAGCACTCCCGTCTCTTCTTCCTCGTGCTGTCGATCGTGGCGCTGGGCGTGCTGGCGGCGATCTACCGCGGAACCCCGGCGACCGATCGGTTGCGCCTCCTGGCCGTCAGCCTCGTCGGCGCCGGAGCGATCGGGAACATCATCGACCGGTTGCGCTTCGAGCGGGGCGTGGTCGACTTCATGGACATCGGGATCGGAGCGCATCGCTGGTGGGTGTTCAACGTCGCCGACTCGGCCGTGACCGTCGGCGCGATCCTGCTGCTCACCTCCTTCGTGCTCGAGGAGCGTCGTGAGCGGCGCGCGGCCCAGCGGGCCGGGACCAGCGAGGTCGGAGGGGGCCGAGCCAGCGAGGAGCCCGGGACAGGCGTCCGGGAGACCGCGGCAGGCGTCCGGGAGTCCTGATCCCGTCGCCGATCCTTCGGGTCGGACGGAACCGGAGGTCGTAAACCTCCGGACCGACGAGCCCCAGCCGCGGCTCGATCGCTATCTCGCGAGACGGCTGGAGATCAGCCGCAGCTTTGCCGCCGCGCTCATCGCCGACGGCCTCGTGCTGGTGGACGGCGCGACGGTGGCGAAGAGCCGGGCCGTCGTGCCCGGCGAGACGGTCACCGTAACGCTGCCTCCCCGAACGGTTCCCGCGGTCGATCCGGAACCGATCCCTCTCCACATACGCTACGAGGACCAGGACCTGGCGGTCGTCGAGAAGCCTGCCGGGATGGTCGTGCACCCGGCCCCCGGGCACGACAGCGGCACGCTCGTCAACGCGCTGCTGCACCACCTGGGCGGGCTCTCCTCGGTGGGAGCCCCGCTGCGTCCCGGGATCGTTCACCGCCTGGACCGCGACACCAGCGGGCTGCTCGTGGTGGCGCGGTCGGACGAGGCCCACCGCCTCCTGTCGGCGGATCTGGCCCGTCGCCGGATCCTGCGAGGCTACCTGGCCGCCGCCTGGGGCAAGCTGGGGGAGGACGAGGGCACGGTCGACCTGCCGATCGGCCGGGATCCGCGGGACCGCAAGCGGATGGCCGTCGTGCCGGAGGGCCGGAGGGCGGTGACGCACTTCCGCCGGCTCGAGCGCTGGACTGCCGCCGATTTCCTGGCTCTCCGCCTGGAGACGGGCCGGACGCACCAGGTCCGCGTCCATCTGAGGGCGATCGGACACCCCGTCGTCGGCGACCCGATCTACGCGGCCCGCTGGGAGAAAGGTTTCGTGGGCGCGGGCGGGCGGTGGGCCGAGGCGTTCGCCCGTCGGTGCGACCGCATGTTCCTCCATGCGGCCCGCCTCGTGTTCCGCCATCCGCGGAGCGGCGAGCGGATGGCGTTCACCTCGCCCCTCCCCGAGCCGTTGAGGAGCGCGGCGGCCTGGGCGAGGGCGGGGGATTGAGCCGGTGGGCGTGAGCGTCCGGCTGGGCGTCGTGGTGGTCTCGCTGATTGCCGGAGCGAGCGCCGTTCAGCCGGCCGTTCAGGCTGCCCCGACCCCGACGCCCGGGCACGCCGCCCCGCTCCCGACGGCCCTGGCCTACCAGGCCGCGGACTGTCCGGCCCGGCTGGAGCGCTTCGCGTCGTCCGGGATCGTTTGGGAGTCGGATCCGGGCCTCGAGCAGCTCGCCCGGCGGATGGCGGACGATCGCGGCCTGTTCTCGCCGATGCCGGGGATCGGCGAGATCGACCCCGCCCTGTCCGGTCTCACGATCCGTCTGGCGCGGAAGCTCGCCTGCGCGGATGCGGCCGCGCCGGGAGCCGACTGGGTCGCGGGTGCGGCATGGCCCGATCGGGGCTACGTGGTCGTGCGGGCGGGCGAGTCCGTCGGCGCCGTTCGCCCGGTGCGCCGCGTCCTGCGGCACGAGCTCGCGCACGTGGCCCTGCACCGGGCGACGAACGGACGGGCGCCGCGGTGGCTCGACGAGGGGTATGCGCAGCTCGCTTCCGGCGAATGGGGCTGGGAGCAGGGCTGGGAGCTGCGGCTCGCCTTCCTGCGCGGGCGCGCGAGCCTGGAGGACCTTTCGCTGCGCTTTCCCGCCCATCGCGAGGGCGCGGCGGCGGCGTATCTGCTATCCTATACGGCGGTCGAGCAGCTGCTCCGGCTGGGCGGCGAGATCGGCCTGCGCTCCGTCTTCTTGCAGCTGGCGGCGGGGCGGTCCTTCGACGAGGCGCTCCGGCGGACGTACGGCCTGACGGCCGACCAGTTCGAGGCGCGGTGGCGCCGTGCGGTGGCGGGTCGCTACGGAACGCTGTTCGTGCTCTCACGCGCCGCGATCTTCTGGATCGCGGTCACCCTGCTCGTGCTGTGGGTCGGCGGACGCAGGCGCCGTCGGGACCGGGCCAAGCTGGAGCGGATGCGCCGGGAGGAGCTCGAGTCCGCGGCGGCCGGCCTTCCCCTGGAGATCCTCGACCCCGGCCACGCAGAGAAAGGCGATGGACGATGAACACTGGGGTGGCGCGGCCGTACCTGCTTGGCGCCCCGGCCCTGCTCGGCGCCCTGGCCCTGCTCGCCGCTGCGGGCTGCGGCCTCCCGGAAACGGACGAGGGCGGGCTCGCGCTCGAACTGCCCTACGTGGTGGAAGGGGCGTGTCCGTTCGAATGCTGCACGTATGGCACCTGGGTGGCGGATGCGCCGATCGAGGTCCGGGCCCGGCCGGAGCGATCCGCGGAACCGACGTTCCGGATCGGCGGCGGCGATCGCTTCGAGGCGCTCACCGGGAACGTGGTGGTCGAACGGCCGGGAGTGGCCCGCGCGCTGGCCCCGCTGAAGCTGCGGGCCCCGCCCGCGGGGGGTGTTCTCGATGAGGTGGAGCTCGAGGTGGATGCCGGTGCGGAGCTGGCGCTGCTGGATCCGCTCGGCGAGGGCTTCCAGCGGGTCTGGTACCGGAGCGGGATCTGGATGGCGGATCTCGGCATGGACGATCGAACCCAGGTGCTCGAGCCCGCCGAATGGGACTGGTGGGTGCAGGTGCGGGACGCTGAGGGCCGGACGGGCTGGTTTCCGGGCGATGCGGCCCGCGTGCACGGCAACGATGCGTGTGGGGGGGCGGTCCCGTGGCAGGAGGGAGTGCTGGAAGCCGCGCTCTACGGGTTCGGGCGCCAGAACGGCGCCGACTCGTCGGCCGTCCAGCAACGCCGCGTAGCCGCGGTGGACCTGAACGGCGACCTGCTGGACGATGCGCTCGTGCTGCTCACCGGGCCCTGGTGGTGCGGGAGCGGCGGCTGCACCCTGCTCGTGCTGGCCGGCGAACGCGACGGAATGCGGCTCGTCTCGCGCATCACCCTGGTGCGCGGGCCCCTCGTGGCCAGCGACTCGCGGACCGCCGGGTGGCGCGACCTGATCGTCGAGGTCGCGGGGGGCGGGGCTCGGCCCGGGAGGGTGGCGCTCCGCTTCGACGGGACTCGATACCCGTCGAACCCAACGCTGCAGGAGCGGCTGGACCCCGAGATGCCGGTCGAGGGGCAGGTGCTCCTCGAGGCGCCGTGATCAGGCCGGCTGCCGCCGTTTGACGCCGCCGCTCCCTCCGTCTATCGTGCCCGCCATGTCTGAGAGGAGTGGAGCCCGCAAGGGCCCGGGGCGCCCCCCGGCGAAGGCGTCCGGCTTCGCGTTCGGAACGGCCAACTACGCGCTCTTCGCTGCCGCGGCGGCCGCGATCGTGGGAGGCTACGTTCTGCTTGGCCGCGGCTCGGTGACGGCGGCCCCGTTCCTCCTCGTCCTCGGCTACCTGGTCCTCATTCCCGCCGCGTTCCTCTTCCGGCTCTCCGGGCGCAACGAGGCCCGCAGCACCACGGACCGGACCCGCAGCGCCGCGGGCAGGACGCCCGAATCTGCGGACGGCCCGGCGTCGCGGGCCCGAGACCGCAGGGCCAAGGCCTCGCAGTGAGGGCTCTCTGAGCGGTCACGGCGGCTCGGGGGGCGCCTTCCAGCGCTTCTTCCGGTCGGAGGTCTCGGGGAGCATCGTCCTGCTCGCCGCCACGGTGCTCGCCCTCGCATGGGCGAATTCCCCCTGGGCCGCCTCCTACTTCGAGCTGCAGCACACCTACATCGGCGTGTCGTGGGGCGACGCGAGCTTCAAGCTGTCCCTGCAGCACTGGATCAACGACGGCCTCATGGTCGTCTTCTTCTTCGTCGTCGGGCTGGAGATCAAGCGCGAGCTGGTCGTCGGGCAGCTGTCCTCCATGCGGAAGGCGTTCGGTCCCGTGGCGGCCGCGCTCGGCGGCATGGTCGTGCCGGCCGCCCTTTACCTCGTGTTCAACGGCGGGACGGAGGCGGCCCGGGGTTGGGGGGTCCCGATGGCGACGGACATCGCCTTCGCGCTCGGCATTCTCGCCCTGTTCGGCGCGCGCGCGCCGATCGGTCTCAAGGTATTCCTGACCGCCCTGGCGATCGCGGATGACATCGGAGCCGTGCTGGTGATCGCGCTGTTCTACACGGAGAAGGTGCGGATCCTGGCGCTGGTCGTGGCCGGGGTCCTGCTGCTTCTCCTCGCCGCGGCGAACCGCGCGCGCCTCCGGCCGCCGGGGCTCTACATCCTGCTCGCCCTCGGGGTATGGGCCGCGGTCTTCGCATCCGGGGTCCATGCCACGGTGGCCGGCATCCTCGTCGCCTTCGTCGTCCCGGTGCGGGCCCGCATCGAGCCCAGAGAGTACCTGGCGCGCCTGCGGCGGGCGTCGGGCGAGCTCGACGCCCTCGAGGACTCGCTCACGCGCGTCAGCATGCTTTCCGAGACGCAGCAGCTGGACCTGCTCGACGACGTGTATCACTCGACGGGAGACATGATTCCCTCGGGAATCGCGCTGGAGCACTTCCTCCATCCGCTCCAGGCCTTCATCATCCTGCCGCTCTTCGCCCTCTTCAACGCGGGCGTGGCGCTGAATGCCGAGATGCTGGCGATGCCGCCCGATCGCCTTACGCTCGGCGTGATCGCCGGGCTGTTCGTCGGAAAGCAGGTGGGAGTGATGCTCTTTACCTGGCTGGCCGTGAAGAGCGGGCGCGCTTCGCGCCCCGAAGGCGTCTCCTGGCCGATGATCTACGGGGTGAGCTGCCTGGCCGGCGTCGGCTTCACCATGTCGCTCTTCATCAGCGAGCTGGCCTTCACCGGGACGATGGCGAGCGAGGCGAAGATCGGGATCCTGGCCGGGTCGCTCGTCGCCGGCATCTGGGGCTACCTGGTGCTTTCCCGCGCGCTTCGCGGGAGCGGCGTGGGCACGGCCGTTTCCTGAGGCCCGAGCCCGACGGCACTGCCGTAGCGGCTGCCGGCTCTCAGACGCCAGGCGCGCGCTGATGCGACGGGTGCAAGGAAACGGAGGCTTCGAATGAGCTTGCCCATCTCCTGGTCCGTGATCGGGCTTGTCCTGCTAGCGCTCTGCCCGGTGGGCGGGGCGGACACATTGCGCGAACCGGCGCAACCGGTCTTGTCCGATGCCCTGGCATCGTCGCACGCCGCGGCCGCCCAGGAGGAGGCGACGCCAGCGTGCGAGGCGCCCGAGTACCGGCAGTTCGACTTCTGGGTCGG
>CP070670.1:1592766-1654603 GCA_020351855.1 Gemmatimonadota bacterium | reverse complement strand
TGGTTCGAGCGCTGGGGCACCTTCGACGACGATGTAGATGAGGCGACCGGCACGGATCCGTGAGAGCGTGAGGCCGCAACCGGATCCTCAGTCGGGGAAGAGGGATCGGATCGTAGCCTGGATTCGCTCAGCCGCCTCCCGCGGATCGGGCGCCCCGTGGATCGGGCGACCGACAACGATGTAGTCCGCGCCCAGTCGGAAAGCCTCTTCCACGCTCACGGTCCGCTTCTGGTCGTCGGCCAGGTTGGCGACGGGCCGGATGCCTGGGGTCACGACGAGGAGGCGGTCGCCGAGCTCGGCCCGAATCGCCGCTGCCTCGCGGCCGGAGGAGATCACACCGTCGCAGCCGATCTCCAGGGCCCTTCGTGCCCGGGACAGGACCAGGCTTGAGACGTCCGTCTGGAAGCCCAGATCCCTGATGTCGCCCTCATCCAGACTGGTCAACACGGTAACCGCGAGGATCTTCAGGTCCCCCTTGGCTCGGCAGGCCGCCTCGATCATCCCGTCGTTGCCGTGGACCATCACGAACGTGATGCCGCGGCCGACGAGCTGGCGGACGGCCGATCCGACCGTGTTCGGCACGTCGAACAGCTTGAGATCCGTGAAGACCGAGTTGCCGCGCCGGACGAGCCAGTCCACGAGCTCGAAGTACTGGCCCGTCATCAGAAGCTCCAGCCCGACCTTGTAGAAGCAGCACGCGTCTCCCAGGGACTCGACCAGCGTCTTGGCCGCGTCAATGGTCGGGACGTCGAGAGCGAGGATGAGCCGCTCTCGCGCCGGGATCGATTTGCCGCTCACTCCTCGGCGATCCTCTCCAGCGCCATGTCCAGGGCAGCGGCGAGAAGGCGGTGCTCCGGGGAACCGGCTCGCTCGGCCGCCTCGTCCAGCGCACCCTCCACGGTGGCCGCGACCGAACCGAAGAACTCGCTGACCGAGGCCGCGTCATCCCGTGCCATCTGGAACGCGAAGGCATGAGCCGCGCCGAGGTTCGCGATGAAGTCCGCGACGATGGCGAAGCGGGTGTCGGCATCCGCCTGCAGAGCGGTGTCTTCTGGAGACACCGAAGCGAACGGCAGGTTGGAGCCGCAGACGATGGCACGTACTCCTTGCGCCTCCATCTGATCGAGAGCATCGGCCGTCAGCGTGCCGGATGCCGCGGCCGTGACGAACAGGTCGGCCGGCACCTCGCGGAACGCCGCCCTGTCCCTCTGTCCTTGTTCCCGCGATGTGACCGGAAGCTCGTTGCGGCTGCGCCGGGCCAGCAACTCCGCGACCCCCTCTGCGTCCAACCCTTCCGGGCTCACCAGACCGTTCTGGACGTCCACGATGCCGACGATGCGGGCCCCCGCCTCCGCGAGGAAGTGGGCCGCCCCGCCACCGACACACCCGAAACCTTCCAGCAGAACGCGGACGCCCTCGACGCTCCGCCCCTGCAGGGCGAGCAGCCGCTTCGCCGCGGCGGCGACTCCGTAGCCGGTGACGAGATCGGACACGCTGCCGTCCCAGCCGGACGGAGAGAAGGACCGACCGGTCTTCTGCTCGATTCCGGTGGTCATGGCCCGGAGCCGCCGCGCGAGCGGCTCCCCTTGGAGCCGATAGTGTCCGCGCAACGCTCCCTCCTGCGGGTGGGCAAGCCCGAGTCGCCCGCAGATCGGCAGCACCTCCTTGCCTTCATCGACGTTGAGGTCGCCGGCGGTCCCGTAGACGGATCTGAGAAACGGGTTGATGGCCGTGAACCACCGTCCCAGGACTTCCTCCTTCCGGGGGTCGCTCGGGTCGAAGCAGATGCCCGACTTCGCCCCTCCGATGGGCGGACCGGAAAAGGCGAACTTCAACTCCATGATCTTCGCGAGGTAGACGACCTCGTCACGTTCCAGGCCGGGCCGCATCCGGGTACCGCCGCCCGCGGCGCCGCCCCGCAGGCTGTTGAGGGCGAGCCATCCGCGGGCACCGCTCTTCGCGTCGTTCCACTCCACGAGCGTCTCCGGAGGCGCGGCCAGATACTGGGCGTACCGTCTCCACACGTCGCGCAGCCGACGCTGACGCACGTGAGCGCGTCTGCCTGCTTCCGATTCGAGCACTCTGCCTCTGTTCGCCATCGCCCCTGACCGTCCTCTACCGCCTGCCTCAAACTACCGTCGCGCCCACGACCCCTGTCAATCGAATCGGCCGCCCGGTCCGCACTCCTCACTCCACTTCCCACTCCGTCCAGTCGAGAAGGGGGAGCAGCTGGAAGCGACCGTCATGGCGCCAATCGGCCGGCGGCCAGGCCATTCGGCCCACGGGCGTGATCCGGCTCACGCGCAGGGCTGCGGCCGCTTCGGCCAGGAGCGCGAGCTGCCCTCCGCCGCCGGCGTACCCGAGGACCTGAATGCGGCCCTCCAGCGGCCGCAGGGACTCGCGCAGCGCCTCAACCGAGCCGATGTGCGACAGCCGCACCACGCGTGGCAGGGAAACGCTCTCGAGGCTGGGCGGGTCGTCGATCAGTATCGTCCAAGCGAGGTCCTCCCCGCTCGCCACGACCCGGCTCGCGCTACCGCCGTAGCCTCGGAACTCGACTTCGGCGCGGAGCGATCGGATGGCCACGGCCTCTTCGGGCCGAAGAGGCGGCAGCCCCAGACGTGCCACTTCGCCGGACAGGGCGGGCGCCAGCTCCTGGGCGAGCTCGGCCGGGGGGCCGAGGGTGAAGATCAGGCGCGGGGACACGCACCCCTGCTGCTCGTAGGCGCAGATGTCCCGTGCCAGCCCCCGCGCTGCGGGCGCCAGATCCATATCCGGCAGCACGACGGCAACGCCCAGTTTCGGTCCGTATGCCAGGACGTCCTGATCGGTCCGCGCACGCCCGCGCACGCCCTCTACGGCGGCCTTTCCTCCGTACACTACGATTCGGGAGGCGCGGGCCACCCACGTCTGCCAGAGCGGGCATTCGAGCGCTGAAGGCCACCAGGTGGCGGCAACGGCGTCTCCGAGCACCGGATCCGCCTCGGCCAGCAATCGCGCGAAAAGCACGACCAGCCCGGGCCCGTCCTCCGGCAGCTTGACGAGGACGCCCGAGCGACAGAGCAGGGCCCGGATGACTCCCGTCACCGCAACGCCCGGCACATTGGCGGACACGACCTGCAGCAGAAGCCGGGGTCCGGAAGCGCGTCGCGCCCGCGACTCGCTGGAGGGGCTGAAGCCCTCCAGCACGGCGGGATCCGGAAGCTCCGACCGGATCACCTCCCACAGGGCCTGTTCGGTCCAAATCCGGCCCATCCCGAGCAGCGTTTCTCGAGCCACGGACTCCGGCCAGGCGAGTTCCTCGCGCAGTACCTGGAGGGCTTCGCTTCCCGCGCAGGAGGTGGGATCGACAAGCCTCCCCGCAGCCTCGGCCGCGGCGCTGACGACCTGCGCGAGCGTCCGGTGCCGCTGAGCCAACGCTGCCGCCTCCGAGACCCGATCGGCTGCCCGCGACGCGCCCTCGCTCGTCAGGTTGGGCGCGCGGAAACGAAGGCCGGCCGGAGTCGCCCCCTCGAACCACCCGGAACTCATCCGGGGCCCGGGATCGAGCCCGGGTAGGTGGAAGACGGAGCGACGACCGCCGCGGATCTCGGCGTTCTCCTCTGTCATCGATCCTCCCCCACCGTCCCCGTCTGCGAACGCAGGAGGTCCGCCGTGGCCAGAGAGCAGCCCCGCGGGGGCGCGCCGGGCACCCGGCCCTCCCATCGCACCCTCCCGCCCGCCACCGAGCCGAGATCCTCGGTGAGCACGCTGCACACGCTGCCCGCGTTCGCCAGGTCGAAGTGGTTCAGGATCCCCGTCTCCCCTTCCGGCAGCTCCTCGAGAGTCACCGGGTCCAGCGACCGCGTCCGCAGCCAGGGAGGGGCGACCAAAGCCTCGGGGGTGCCGTATCGCTGGGACAGAAGCTCCGTCATCCCGAACTCGTTGACGACATTGCCGGGGGGCAGCCCCAGGCAGGAGTGCAGCCGCGCCACCACCTCGTCACGGATCAGGTAGTCGCGTCCCTTTGAACCGCCCGTGTCCATTGCGACGGAGCCGTCCGGCAGCCGAAACCGCCGTCCCGTTTCCATCAACCTCCGCGTCCACTCGTCGAACGCCAGCGTCGTCCCGAACAGGCACACGGGCTTCCCGCGTTCCTCGGCACGGGCGAGGAAGCGCCCGGCACCCGGCCAGTCCACCCCCGCTCCCGCTGCGAAACACTCCGAGTTCCGGGTCCCGAACCGCTCGACCACGGCATCGGCCATCCAGGAGAGCGAAGAGTGCGGCGCCTGGTCGAACGGCGGCACGAGCGATGCGATAGGCAGGCGACCTCGGCCCGCCGCCTTGGTGATGACGAAGCGATAGAAGGTCGCCGTGAGTGAGGCTCGGTACAGCTCGGGATCGCGCACGAGGTGATATCCGCGCCGCTGCGAACCGCGCGTCGTGCCGCTCGTGCGAAACTCGAGCACGGCATCGCGCGGCTCCCCGACAACGAGGGGTACCTCGCGGAACGCCGCCGTCGGAACCGGCGGCACGTCGCGCCAGCCATGGACGGCGGGTGGGGCCACCCCGAGGCGGCGGCAGTAGCTCCCGTAGGCTCGGTTGCCGGAGACCTGCAAGGCGAACGTCCGACGCGCCAGTTCGTCCACGCGCTCGGCCGGCCACACGACGGGATCCGACATCCAGCTCCGGAACTCGCGCTTCAGTTCGTCGGCCAGGACCCGGAAACCCTCCGGCTCGCCCCCGGGTGGGTCAGCGTCATCCTGCATGAGGGCAAGATCAGGTCACCGAAACGGAGGCGACAGGGCATGGTCGCGCTCGCAGCGTGCCCCAGCAGCAGCGTGGGACGGGTGGCGGCGAGCTACGAGAGGCCGAGCGTCGGCTGGGAAACCGACCTGTGGGGCGGCCGGGCCTCAGTCGTTGAGGGCCCCCGTCATGACTTCCCCCTTGCGGATCCACTTCACCTGCACGCTCTCCCCGCCTGGATCGACGAGGGCGGCCCGCAGGTCCGAGACGGAACTGCACTCGGCTCCTGCCACCTCGACCACGACATCGCCGCGCCGGAGGCCGAGGTCGAAGGCCGGCGTGCCGGGAATCACGCGCAGCACCAGCAAACCCTTTTCTTGACCGTCATGTTCGAGATCGGTGCCGAGTGGCTCGAATTCCGCTCCCGCGATCCGGCGCGTGATCTCGACGAGGTGCGGTGACCTCTCGTATCGGATCCTTGCCTCCTCGGTTCGATAGGCTTTTCGGGCTTCCCGAACCTCGGCAAGCTTGGCGCGGGCTTCCGCCAGAACGGAGTCACGCAGCGCCGCCATCTCCGGCCCGAGCTCCGCCTTAACGCGCCCCCAGTACCTCACCTGCTCTCGCGCCGCGCGCGCCATCTCCTCTTCAACGCCCTCCAGGTGTCGTTCGAGGTCTCGGAGCTCGATGCTCAGGCCGGGCAACGCCTCGCGGCCCTCGCCTTCCGCATTCTCCCCCAGCACCTGCACCCGCCATCCGTCCTCGCTCGGAACGACGATCACGTACCCTTCGCCCTCGTCTCCATACGACCAGACCGTTGCTCCGGTCGAGTCGCGGGGCTCGATGTGGATCGGGATCTTGACTTCGCCCTCGGGCGTCTTCCAGGCCCACACCGCGCTCGGCCGCGTTTTGACCTGCACCGGCTTGGGCGGTCGCGGCGCCGGCATGACCTCCAGGCCTACGGTGCGTCCGTCGCGCCTCACCTCGAGCACGACGGCCCGACCGACCTCGAGGCCGTCCAGCCCCGTCTGAAACTCGCTGGTCCCCGGCGCGGCGGCATCGAGCGACACCAGAAGATCTCCCACCTCGACGCCCGCCGCCTCGGCCGGGCTGCCGACGACGACGGAACTGATCACGAGGATCACCCGGCATTCACCGGGCGCGTCCGCCCGACACTCCTGTCGCTTCTCCAGGCCGACCCCGAGCCACGCCTTCGGCGCCTCGGGCCGGGAAGGCGCGTCCTGCGGACTGCCAGCGCGTGGAGGAGGCGGAGCGTCCGGCGACGGCTGCTGGGCGAGCAGGCTTCTCGGCCCCGACGGACCCGCAGCCGTCGCGAGCGCGAGGACGCAGCCGATCGAAAGAACGGTCAGGCGAAACGTCATCATCTTCCTTCTAGTCCAACCCCTCCGGCGCACGTCGATTGACCCGATCCTACCGGTATTCCAGTCCCGCCATGCGGACGGCACCCGCAACACCGGCCGCCAACTCATCCCGCTCCTCCACGAGCTCGAACAGAAGATTGTTCACCGCCGGATCGGTCGGGGATGCATCCAGCGCCTCACGCGACGCCAGGATGAGCGCGTCGAGACGCGCGAGCCGCTCGGCGGCTGCCGCCGGATTCTGCAGGAGCTCTCCGGAGCCAGGCGGCTGGGCTCTCAGCTGCTCGAGTCCGGCCACCGCCCGGTAGTACTCCTCGGAGACCGGTGTCGTGACGGGCCGGCTCGCCACCGGCTCATCGATGGTGGGGATCGACCCCCTGTCAGCCACTCGGTCCGCATCCGCGGGACCGCCCATGATCATCAGGCCGGCTGCGATTCCGCCCGCGAACACGAGCATGGCGGCGGCTGCCTGCGCGGGCCAGCCCGTGAACAGGCTCGCCGGACGCAGCGCCAGAACGTCCCGCCGACGCGGCAGGCTCGCCTCGATGCGCTCCCATTCGCCGGCCGGCGGCTCCATCTCTCCGAGCGCCGACAGCGCCATCAGCATGCGACGCATTCGCGCGTGCTCGCTGCTGCAGAGCTCGCAAACCGCAACGTGCGCCGCGGCCTCTGCCTGCGCCTCGGGCTCCTCGAGCAGCAACGAGATCATCTCGAGCGTCAGGTGTTCGGACTTCATCTCGCTCATGTCAAGCCGTTTCCTGCTTCTTCGGCCAGGGGTGCAGGCGCGATCAACTGCTGCATCCGCGCCCTCGCCTTGTGAAGTTGTGATTTGGAAGTCCCGGAGGCGATGCCGAGCGACTCCCCAATCTCCTCGTGCGTCCAGCCCTCGACATCGTGCAGCAACAGCACCCGTCGATATCCTTCCGGCAGCCTGTCCAGCGCCTCGCTCAACATTCGACGGCTGATCACCGCATCATCGGACGGTTTCTCGTACGTCGGCATGCCGAGGGCCGCACGCTCCACTTCCGGTCGCTTCGTCCTTCTCCGCAGCCGATTGAGAGCCACGTTCGTCGCCAGGCGGTGGATCCACGTCCCGAATGCCGCATCGCCGCGATAGAGGTGCAGGCGCTCGAACGCCCGCACCCACGCGTCCTGCGACAGGTCCGCCGCCAGATCGTCATCGCCCGCCAGCCGCCGGACCACGGCGTACACGCGCCGCGCGTGTGCCTGGTACAACTCACCCATCGCGATGCGGTCGCCGGCCTTGGCGCGGTCTACGAGTGCCCGCTCTTCCACCCGAGTCCTTTTCTGAGTCCGCTATTTCGACGCACGACGGTCCGCTAGGGTTGCCCGTGCGGCGCGAATGCCGGGCCCCTCAATCATCCGGCGGCGGCGCGTCCGCGCCAGACGCTATCCTGGCACGCCCGCCTGGTTGAGCCTCGATCAGCGACTCCGTAAACGTGAGCCTCTCCTCCAGCAGGCTCACCCGGTCCGACAGGTTCGCCAGTGCGCCCGTCAGATGCTCGACCTGATGGCCTTCCCGGCCCTCCCTGCGGTCCTTGAGCATCTGTTCGAGCAGCGCCGCTCCCTGCTTCGACAGGGGCCTGAGAAGGACCACGGCGCCCACCGTCAGGATCAGGATGACGGTGATGATGGCCGGCGCGAGGATCTCCAGTGACTCCATCGTCGGTACCTCCGCACGTCAGCGTGCGAGAATCGACCCGCCGCGGAACGGGCTCGCCCGTGCCTCCCCGAGCGAAGCGAGCAACAAGAAGAAGTTAGAGGTCGGGCGGCACCGGCGCAGAGGCAGCCACTCGAGGCGCGACCGAAAGGACGGCCGCGGCGACGAGGATGCCGGCGGAAGCGTCCACAGCGTAGTGATATCCTCCCCAGACCGTGCCGATCGCGAGGGTGGCCACGGGCACGGAGGCCAGAAAAAACGGCCGCAAATCTTCGCGGGCCGCCGCGACCCAGGCCGCGCAGGTGGCGGCGACGTGGGAGCTCGGAAATGCGGTGCCCTTCGACGAGCCGCTCTCGAGGAGGTCGCGGGCGAAACGATTGAAGGTGCCCTCCGAAAGCGCCCCCTCCAGGGCCCCGTACCAGTACCGCGGACCCATCACCGGGAAAAGGATGAACCAGACGTAGCAGACCACGAAGGCGAGGGCCACGGAGACGGCGAAGCGATGGAAGCCGGCACGTCCCCCGGCGCGCCAGGCCGCGATCCCTAGCAGAGGTATGAGGAAGTAGTAGGTCAGGTAGCCGAGTGTCATGAACTCGGACAACCAGAGCGCGGGGAGGCGGCCGGCGAGCTCCTGACTCAGCTGCGACCCGAACAGGGCAAGCTCCCAGCCCTGCACGATGGGGTCGAAGTAGTCGGGAAAGATGAATCGGTTGAGAATGGAGATCTCGTGGTAGAGGAGGGGCGTCGCGATCACCGGGTAGAGCAGCCGGACAAACGTGGCCACCCGGCCCGATGGGAGGGGTCTCCGGGCCAAGCGCAGGATCAGGAGGATCGCCGCTCCGTGAAGGGAGGCGAGCGCCAGACCGGGCAGGCCGCCAGTCAGAGCGAGCGAACCGCTGAGGGCCAGATAGCCGATCGCCACACGATCGATCGCCAGCAGGCCCGAGCCTCCCTTCATCCAGCCTCTCCTCGGCCCTGACCGCTAGGCCTTCAGCCAGCCGACGCGTCGGTACCAGTCCGCGGTCAGAGCCAGTCCATCGCGCAGGGCGACCTCGGCCTCCCAGCCGAACGCGTCGCAGGTGGGGGTCGTGTCGCAGGTCCAGCCGTGTCGACTCAGATCCACGGCGTTCCGGCGGTCCAGGACCGGATCGGTTCCGGTCAGCCTTGCGCCGGCCTCGGCGATGATGCCCGCGAGGATGAAGATCGCCTTGGGAAGCCGGACTCCCCGCACCCGTCGCCCCAGCGCCGCGGCGAGGCCCTCGCGGACCTCCGACCACCCGTAGCGTCCCGGCTCCGCCACCGGGTAAGGCCCGACGCCCGGCTGGGTCACCGTCCCCGCAGCGACTGTCAGGCGGGCGACATCGGTCACGTAAACCGGCTGCAGCGGCGGACTGCCCGCAGGTGCGACCAACCAGCCCTTGCTCGCCGTATCGAAGAGGGGGAAAAGGTCCGTATCCCGCGGACCGTAGATCCCTCCCGGCCGCAGTATGACGACCTCCATGCGCGACTCGAACAGGCGAACCAGATCCTCGCCGCGCCGCTTGCTCTCACCGTAAGCGCTCACGGGACCGGTGCCGCCGTCCGGCCCGCGAGCCGCGAGGCTGCTTACGAGAACGAACCGCGACACGCCGGCGGATGCCGCCGCTTCCGCCAGTCGACCGGCACCCGTCGCGTTCACACGGAAGTAGTCCTCCCTGCGGGGCGCCCGCGTCACGCCAGCGACATGCACCACGGTGTCGATGCCGCGCAGGGCGGCATCCAGACGTTCTCCCTCCCGGGCGTCCCACTCCACGCGCTCCACATCCAGGCCCTCCAGCCAGCGGGTGTCGCTGGTCGAGCGCAGGGTGCAGCGAACCCGATGGCCCGACTTCACCCAGAGTGCCGCGACATGGCTGCCGAGAAAGCCTGTCGCACCCGTGATCAGGACACGGCGCCGGCTCACGTCGAGCTCACGGGCGGGGCCAGCGCGGCGGCCTGATCGGGCCCGCGTCAGGCCTGGAGCGACACATCATACAGGTTGTAGCGCTTGTAGACTCGGGCGCCCATCCGTTCGAGCGGCTTCCTCATCCGGGCGTTTTCCGCGAGCACCCAAGAGAACTCGCCCCGATCGATGCCCTGCGAGTTTCCGCCGCGGAAGATGGCGAGATAGAAGAGCGCGTCGAGTCCCTTCCCCCGATAGTCGTCGTGGACACCCAGCGTGAGGACTCGCAGCCGATCGATCTTCCGACGAAGCCACAGAGCCTTGAGCAGGCCGAAGGGCAAGAGACGGCCGTTCAGGTGCCGGAGCACCTGGTTGAAATCGGGCAGGGCGAGGGCGAACCCGACCGGACGGCCGTTCTCATCCTCTCCGATGAGCGCCAGGCGTGGATCGACGACGGGCTTCAGCTCCTGGGCCATGTGATCGATCTCGTCATCCGTCATGGGGACGAATCCCCAGTTGCGCTCCCAGGCCGAGTTGTACAGGTCCCGAATGATCTCCAGATCGCGACCGAAGTGGCGCTTGCTCAGGCTCCGAAGCCGGACTCCGGTGCGCCGTTCCACGACCCGGGCCGCCCGCACGAGATACTCCGGGGGCGCGGGCGCATGGAGGAAGTAGGCGACGAGGCGCTGGGACACCTTGAGGCCATAGCCCTGGAACTGCCCCTCGTAGTACGGGGGATTGTAGTTCATCATCACCGAGGGCGGATCGTCGAAGCCTTCGACCAGCAGGCCGACCTGCTCGTTCGTCGAGAAGCTCGTCGGCCCTCGCATGGTGCCGATGCCACGCTCGCGCAGCCAGTCCGCGGCGGCATCCAGAAGGGCGTTCGACGCCGTGTCGTCCGGCTCGCACTCATAGAAGCCGAAGAAGCCGGTGTTCTCTTCCTGGAACTCGATGTGCCGCCGGTTGTGGATGGCCGCGATCCGGCCTACCGGACGGCCCCCACGGAGCGCCAGAAAAGCCTGCACATCGGAGTGCCGGTAGAACGGATGGCGCTCCGGATCCATCATCAGACGCATGTCGCGGAGGAGCGGCGGCACCCACAGCGGATACCCCTCGTAGATCGACCAGGGAAGGCGGATGAATGCCTCCATCTCGTCGCTGCGCGGGCACGCCGCGATGACGCTGACGGATCCGGAATGCTCTGCCTGAACGGCTCTTACGGGGGCCGCCTGATTCACGGACGAGCCGGGCTGGAGGGGGTCACACGACCTGGAGCTTCTTGCCGATCCTCTCGATGCACTCGAGCACGAAGTCCAGTTGTTCGTCGGTGTGGGTGGCCATATAGCTCGTCCGGAGCCGGCAGCTTCCCTCGGGAACGGCGGGCGGCACGACGGGATTGGTGAACACCCCGGCATCGAAGAGCTCGCGCCAGAAGCGGAAGGTCTTGTCCATCGGTCCGACAAGGATCGGTATGATCGGGGTCTCGGTCGGGCCGATCTCGAAGCCGATCGCGCGGAAGCCCTCCATCATCTTCCGCGTGTTCTTCCACAGCTGCTCCCGCCTCTCGGGCTCGTCACGAATGATCTCGAGGGCCTTGAGGACCGTGGCGACGGCGGCGGGAGGCATGCTCGCGCTGAAGATCAGTGCCCGGGCGTTGTTGCGCAGATACTCGCAGATCGTCGCCGTGCCGGCCACGAAGCCCCCGATCGACGCGAAGGACTTCGAGAACGTACCGGTGATCAGGTCCACTTCCTCGGTCAGGCCGAAGTGGGCCGCCGTCCCGTTCCCGCGTGGCCCGACCACGCCGAGGGAGTGGGCATCATCCACCACCAGCCCGGCTCCGAAATCGGAGGACAGCCGGACAAGGGTCGGCAGGTCGGCTATATCGCCCTCCATGCTGTACACGCCGTCCACCGCGACGAGCTTGCCGCGCTCCTCCTTCTCCGCTGCCAGCATCTGCCGCAGCTTGTCGTAGTCCCCGTGGTTGAACCGCTGGACCTGCCCGAATCCGAGCCGGGCGCCGTCCTGAATGCACGCGTGATCCAGCTTGTCGACGAACACTGTGTCGTTTCGTCCGATCAGGGCCGCCAGCGTGCCCAGGTTGGTGAGGTATCCGGTGCTGAACACGAGGGCCGCCTCCTTGCCGACGAAGTCGGCGAGCTCGCCCTCGAGTCGGTCGTGAAGATCCAGGTTTCCGTTGAGAAAGCGGCTTCCCGTATTGCCGCTGCCGTAGCGATCGAGCGCATGCCTGGCGGCCTCTAGAATCCTCGGATCGTGCGTGAGGCCCATGTAGTTGTTGGATCCTACCATGACCTTCCGCTCGCCCCCGATGACGACAGTCGTGTCGCACGACTCCTCGATCGGCTGGAAGTAGGGATACAGGCCGATCGCGCGGAGCTCGCGGGATGTCGTGAAGTTCTCGCACTTAGCGAAAACGTGCATGACGTGTGACCTTTCCAGTGGCAGAGCGGAGCACGGGAAGCTACCCGAGGCGAGTGACCGCGGCAATCGGATGAGCGAACAGGAACCTGACGCGGTGGTCGTCGGCTCCGGGCCGAACGGTCTCTCCGCGGCGATCGTGCTCGCGCAGGCGGGCCGCCGCGTCGTCCTGCTCGAAGGGAACGAGACCGCGGGAGGCGGGCTTCGCACGCTGGAGCTCACCCTGCCGGGATTCCGGCACGACCTCTGCTCGGCGATTCACCCGCTCGGCGTGGCCTCGCCCTTCCTGCGCAGCCTTGACCTGGCAGCGCAGGGGGTTCGCTGGGTGCATCCGAGCGCCCCTCTGGCCCACCCGCTGGACGATGGCACGGCGGTCCTGCTCAGCCGCTCGCTCACGGAGACCTGCGATGGCCTGGGCGCGGAGGACGGCGCGAGGTACCGCCGCCTCCTCGAACCCCTGACCGAGGATTGGCAGGCGCTGCTGACCGACCTCCTGAGCCCGCGCGGCCTGATCCGGCATCCCGTGCGGCATGCGCGCTTCGCGCGGGTCGCGGCCCGGTCGGCCCGGGACTGGGCGGACGAATTCGCCGGGAAGCGCGCGCGGGCACTCCTGGCGGGCCTTGCCGGGCACTCCGCAATCCCGCTCGAGTTCAGGCCCAGCGCCGCCATCGGCCTGCTCCTCGCGGTCCTCGGACATGGCGTCGGCTGGCCCTTCCCGCGGGGTGGAGCTCAGCGGCTGGCCGACGGCCTGGCCGCGATTCTCCTGGGGCTCGGAGGACGAGTCGCCACCGGCCGGCCGGTTCGGCACCTGGACGATCTGCCGGAGGCCGGGATCAAGCTGCTCTCCGTGACCCCGGGGCAGCTCCTCAAGCTCGCCGCCGATCAGCTTCCGCGGAGCTACAAGAGGCGGCTCGCCCGCTATCGATACGGCCCCGGAGCGTTCAAGGTGGACTGGGCGCTCAGCGAGCCCATCCCCTGGCGCGCGCCGGAGTGCCGGCAGGCCGGCACGGTGCATCTGGGTGGGACCTTCGAGGAGATCGCCGCCGCGGAACTGGACGCCTGGAAGGATCGTCCTCCCCGCAGGCCGTTCGTGCTGCTCGCGCAGCACAGCCTGTTCGACCCGGGGCGCGCACCGCGCGGCCGGCACACTGCATGGGCTTACTGCCACGTGCCGCATGCCTGCGGCCGAGACATGACCGAGCGCCTGGAAGCGCAGGTGGAGCGCTTCGCACCGGGCTTCAGGGATTGCATCCTGGCTCGAAGCAGGCTGGGTCCGGCAGACATGGCGGCGCTGAACCCGAATCTGGTCGGCGGAGACATCTCGGGTGGCGCGAACACGCTTCGCCAGATCCTCGCCCGACCGTTTCCGCGGCTGGATCCCTATGGCACGCCGCTACCCGGCGTCTTCCTCTGCTCGTCGTCCACCCCGCCGGGCGGCGGAGTGCACGGGATGTGCGGATATCATGCCGCTCGCTCGGCCCTGGAGCAGGTTCGGCCGGGAATCTAGGCCGGGCGTCGAAAAGCGCGCGGCGGATCAGCCTCCCGTTCCGCCTTCGGCAAGCCCGGGCGGGGTTCCGGTCCAGATATTCACGGCACCGCACTTCGCGAACCCCTTGAACTCCCCGGGCACGTTGGGCTCCCAATAGACCTCGATGGCCAGGACGTCGAAGACCGCGGTCGCGTCGATCACCCAGTCAGGCGCTGGATTTCCGTTCATGAAGATCGCGGGGCGGCAGGAGCGACCCGAGATGAGGCCGCGCATGAAGAGCCTCCACTCGCCCCGCTCGTACCGCACGCGCGTCCGCCTGACCACCCGGAAGAAATCGATCAGGCGGAGCGTGGATCGTCGACGGATCTCCGGATAGAAGTAGATCGTGCCGCGCATGGCCTCGATGCGCCGGGCGAATTGGGAGGCTGCCCAGGGCGCGCCCTTTATCTGCACCACGAGATCGGCGACGTTGAACGCCGCGCCGCTGAGTGAAAGCTCGACGGCGTGGGGACCCGGTCCGGTCAGGTCGACGGCCACGCGAGCGGACGCGAGGTTGAAGTAGCTGAGGTGCACGGTGTCCACGACCGGAGCGACGCGGACGAACCGGAACCTTCCGAGGGAGTCCGTCAGTGCCTGCATCCCCTGCGACTCGAGCTCGACCAGGACGTTGGTCAGTGGCGAGCCAGTCTCCTTCGAGAGGACGGTCCCTGTCAGCAGGCGAGCCTCGCTCTCCTGAGCGACGCCCGGGCGCATCACGAGGAGGATTGCGAAGAGCGACGGCAGGAGCATCCGGAGAAGGGCGCGCGAGGGGCCTGTTGGATGCATGCTACCTCCGTACGTCTGGCCAACTGCTGCTCCGGAGTTGAAAGATAACACCTGCCGATGGGGGGTGATCCGCGCGCCGAAAGGTGGTGTGCGCGCGCGGCACGCCTCCGTGGGAATTGGAAAGGAGCGCAAGATGCAGCGCTGGAGCCGCCGCCACTTCGTTTCCGCTTCCGGTAGCGGCATCGCCGGAGCGGCGATCATTGGCCCATCCGCGCTTTGGCCTGACGAGCGTGCCATGGCTCGGGCCGAGAGCCACGCCGACAGCTTCGGGCAGCTCCGCCGGGAGCGGACGGCACGGGAGCCGCGCCTTCCCGAGCCTGCCGACTTCCATCGCCTGCCGCTTTCCTGGTACAAGGAGAAGGTACGCCAGCTGAAGCGGGCCGCCCGCGAGCGGGGCATCGACGGTGGGCTGTTCCTCACCCGTAGATGGAACATCATCTACGCGACGGGCCTCTTCCACTCCACCACCGAACGTCCGTTCGCCTGCTTCCTTCCCATGGACGATGACGATGCGCTCATCTGGCTGAATCCGTATCTGGATCAGCAGCTCGTGAACGACTGGTGGGTGACGGAGTCGAGCGCCTACTTCGACTACCACCATGCCCGAGGCGCCTTCCCCAGTGGGGGAAAGGTCGTGCAGAGCGACACCGTGAACCTCTACCGCTGGTGGGGAGAGACGCTGGCAGGGCTCGGCTACGCGAGGGGAACGATCGGCATCGATGGGAACGGACTCGCCGAGATCGGAGTCCTTCCCGGTCAGGAGAGCGCAGATCGCCTCGACATGTCGGGAGCCGTCGAGGTCCCGACCCGGAAGCGACCGGAGAGCGGCGCCTTCGGTGAAATGGCAGCGGCCATGCCGGACGCCTGGTTCGTCGACATCAACGACATCATGATCCGGCATCGCATCATCAAGGACGAGATGGAGAACCGGCTGACTCAGCGTGCCATGGACTACTGGTCCGAGATTCACGCCTTTGCGCGCAATTACATGCTGGAGCGGGGGCGGGAGGCCGTAGACTGGGAGGTGGCCAACGCGGCACGGCTGTGGGGCACCGCTCGGATCATGGACGACGTTCCCCACACGGGCGAGCCGCACGATGCCGTGGGCATCTCGGTGGGCGTGGGCTGCCGAACGGGCCGCACGACGGCATATCCCCACCCGAACCAGATGTTCTGGAAGCGGATCGAGACGGGCGACGCGTTGCAGATCGCCGGCGTCGTGCGGATCGGCGGGTATGGGGGCGAGCTGTACCGCTCCTTCCTCATCGCCCCCTGGACGGACTGGCAGGAGCGCGTTTGGGAGGTGCACACCCGTTGTTACGAGATCCAGGCGGAGGCGTCGTTCGCTGGCAACCTCTGCTCCAACGTGGCGAAGGCCGTGCACGACTATCAGGTCGAGCAGGGCATGGAACGACTCGTCTACCACCGGCCCGGCCACGGCGAGGGCATGGAGGGCCATCAGCCGCCTTATCAAGCCCTTGGCGACTACACCGTCATGCAGGAGGGCATGCACTTCTCCAACGAGCCCGGGCTGTACGATCCCGAGAACGGCTTCGGGTTCAACCACTCGAACAACATCCTCGTCGCCCGGGACGCGGGGGTGCAGATGGGAACCACTCCTGCGACCAAGGAGTGGTGCTTCCTCGAGCTATAGCCCCCGGCGCCGAACGGTTCGATCTCGTCGTCATCGGCGGCGGCACGGCCGGCCTCGTCGCCTCTGCTGGAGCGGCGAGCCTCGGCGCCCGCACCGCTCTGATCGAGAGGGAGAGGCTGGGAGGCGAATGCCTGTGGACGGGCTGCGTCCCGAGCAAGGCTCTCGTCGGCACGGCACGGATCGCCGCCATCATGAGGCGGGCCGGTGACTTTGGGCTCGGACCGGAAGAACCGGTGCCGCAGCCCACATCGCCCCTTCGGCAGCCGGTGCTCGGGAAGGGCGTCCTGGACAGCGTTCGAGCGGTTCGGGAGCGCGTGCAGCCTCACGACGACCCGGAGCGGTTCCGCCGACTCGGTGTGGAGGTGCTGGAGGGGGAGCCGGCGTGCCTTCTCTCTCCCACGCGGGTGAGCGCCGGCGGTCGGATCCTGGAGGCGCGCTCGATCCTCGTCGCTACGGGCAGCCGCACCGACCTTCCGCCGGTCGAGGGCCTGGAGGGAGCCGGGTTCTACACCCACGAGACGGCGTTCGAGGACCGCGAGCTGCCTGAATCGGTCGTCATCCTCGGCGCCGGTCCGATCGGGGTGGAGTTCGCGCAGGCGTACAGCCTCCTCGGCGTCGCTGTCACGATCGTGGAGCTCGCCCCGGGCCTGCTGCCGCGAGAGGATCCCGAGCTTGCCGGGCTGGTCGAGGAACGCCTGCGCGAGGATGGCGTCCGGGTCCTGACCGGGCACGTCGCAACGCGAGCCGGGACCCGGGCGGGCAGGTCCACGCTGCATGTGCGGGCCATTGACGACGCTTCGGACGAGGGCCGCGCGATCGAGGCGCAGCGGATCTTCGTGGCGACGGGCCGCCGGGCCAACATCGAGGGCCTTGGCCTGGGGGCTGCCGGGGTCGATGCGAGCCCCGAGGGAATCCGGGTCGATGACCGGCTGCGGACGACCCAGAAGCGCATTTTCGCGGCGGGGGACGTGATCGGCGGCCTGCGCTTCACCCACGTCGCGGACCACGAGGCCCGGACAGTGGTTAGGAACGCGCTGTTCCCCTTTCCTGTCCGCGCGGACTACTCTGTCGTCCCATGGGTCGTGTTCACCGACCCGCCGCTGGCCCGGGTGGGGCTGACGGAGGAAGAGGCGAAGCAGAGGCATGGCAAGGTCAGGATTTACCGGTACGACCTGGCCGACCTGGATCGGATGATCGCGGATCGGGGGCGCGGAGGGCTCGTCAAGCTGGTGACCGATCGGCGCGGGCGGCTCCTCGGAGGTCACGTGCTGGCCCCTTCGGCGGGCACGATGATCGTCGAGGTAGCCCTGGCGATGAAGCACGGCGTGAGCGTGGCCGGGCTCTCGACGCTCATCCATCCATATCCCACTATGAGTGAGGGCATTCGAAGGGCGGCAGACATGTACTACCGAACGAAGCTCACCGACCGATCGCGGTCCTGGCTTGACCGTTACTTCCGGCTCGACCGCCGGCTGAGGCCTTGAAGGGCAAACGCCGGAAGGGCTCACGGGCCTGCTCGACGAAGGGGTTCGGACGGCTCGCCTTTCTCGTGCTGGGCGTGGGGGCGTGCGTGCTCGGGCCCCGGCCGGCGCTCGGGCAGGCGGCTTCGGCGGACGCCCTGGTCGTGCGCTGGGAACCCGCCAGCCCGACCGACGGGACGGCGCTTGCCGTGACCGTATCGGTGCCGGCGGACGAGGAGTTGCTGGAGGTCGAGGCGAGGCTGGATGATCGGCCTTTGCGCATGGGGCGGCTGGCAGGATCCTGGTTCGGGCTCATCGCCCTCCCGACCGACCGGTCCGGGCCGGTCGAGCTTGTTGTGTCAGCCACAACCGCGGGAGGGCAGCCGATGAACCGGCGTTGGACGGTGCCGGTGAGACCTCGTGCCTACTCGGAGACCGAACTGAGCGTAGCACCCCGCTTCACCAGCCCGCCGGCCGATGTCCTGGAGCGGATCGAGCGCGAGCGCGAACTGGTCCGGTCCACGCTCCGGCAGGTCTCGCCGGCGTGGCTTCTGGACGGCAACTTCGTACGGCCCCGGAGCACCCGGATCACGAGCCCGTTCGGCCAGAAGCGCATCTTCAACGGCGAAGTCCAGAGCCGCCACTGGGGCGTGGACCTGGCGGGAGACGTCGGAGCGCCGGTCCGTGTAGCCGGCCGGGGAAGGGTAGCCATAGCCCGCGAGCTGTATTACGCGGGCAACGCCGTGTACGTCGATCATGGCCTGGGCGTGTTCAGCGGATACTATCACTTGTCGCAGATTGACGTGGGAGAGGGAGATCTTGTCGAGACCGGCCAGGTGATCGGCCGGGTGGGTGCCACCGGGCGCGTGACAGGACCCCACCTGCACTGGAGCTTCTTCGCGGGCGGCGAGCGGCTCGACGCGAGCACCGTCTTAGAGATACGGGTGCCGCAGACGCCGGCGGCGGTGGAGAGGGAAGCGGCGGAGGATGAACCAGCGGAGGACGAACCCCCCGACCCCGAGGATGGGAGCGTAGGCTGACAGCATGACGAAGATCGCACTAGTCCTTGGCGGCAGCGGGTCGCTCGGGACGTATGCGGCCGGTGCCGTGACGGAGCTCTTCCGTGCTCTCTCGGACGAGCACAGCGGGGCAAGCGCCCAGATCGGCGTGATGGCCGGTGTGTCCTCCGGGGGCCTGAACGCAGCGCTGGCGGCGCGGGCGCTGGTCGTCAATCCGAGCCTGGTTCCTTGGATCCGCACGTTCTGGATCCGGGGGATGGACATCGAGGTTCTCCTGAACCAGAAGCGAAGCTCCCGCTCCTCCCTGCTGGACGTGTCCGCCCTCGAGAAGATGAGTCGCGCGCTGATCGCCGCCGAGCCCGCGTCGGACGACCGCTCCTCATCGCTGCTCGCCCAGCCCTTCGAACTCGGGATGACCCTGACGAGCCTGCACGGCGTGACGCGCCGGGCAGGCTCCCGTTCACGGGATGACGGAGCACCGCCCGGCGCGGCGCGGCTCTACGACGACTGGGTGGCCTTTCGGCTGAGTCCCGAGGATGCTGCCGGAGCGCCGGTCTGGCAGGATGTGCTTCAGGCGGCGGTCGCCGCGACCAGCTTCCCCCCGGCGTTCCCGGCCCGACGATTGGAGCGACCTCGCGGCCACCCCTCCGGATCGACCGCGGAGGACGGTGGAGCGATCGACATGTGGTACGGCGACGGCGGTTTGCTCGCCAACGAACCGCTCCGACTCGCCAAGCGGCTCGTCGTGCGGACGGGTACTCCGGAAGATGATTGGCGGTATGTCGTCGTCGACCCGACCTTTGGGCCTGCCGCCCAGAGCGATCCGGGAGGGGCGGCCCCACCCACCTCGTTCGCGCGGGTGGCCGGCCTGCTCGCGAAGGCGCTGCCGGAGCACGGGAGCTCCGGGGACCGGTTGCGGGCTGCGGCAACGAACGATCGCCTTGCGTTGGTGCACGCCCTGATCGGGCGCCTGCCGGAGATTGCCGCGCCCCTGACCGATCCGGAGGAGTTCGAGCTCAGCCGGTCGGTAGGGGAGTTGGCCGAGCAGGTCTGCGAAGCGCGCCTGGCGGACAGTGGGGGAGGACGGGGACGATCGCCTGCCCGGGGCAGGGCCGGAGCGGATCCGGTTCTGGAGCTGCTCGAGGAGAGCCTGGCCCGCGTCGAGCGCCGCCACGCCCGAGTGCTCGCTCGCATCGGCTCGCGCGCTGCCCGTAGCCGCCTGGCCAAGCTCATCTTCCTGATCGAGGCGAGCGCCGGACTCGATGACAAGGAAGCGCTCGCGATCCATACGATCGCGCCGCGGCGCAGGCTGGCTGGCGACTTCCTCGGAGGATTCGGCGGCCTGTTCTGCCGGGAATGGAGGGAGGCGGACTTCGCGGCAGGACGGCGTGATGCCCGGCAGCTTCTCGAGACCGCGATGGCCGACCTCACGAGCTATGAGCCGGACGAGGAATCGGCCTACGACGTACCCGAGCTCGACACTTCCATGGATGCGCTGGAGCCGGATCGCCGTCGCGTCCTCGACCGCGTGATCGAAGCCGAGGTCGGCTGGCGGATCGGTCAGTTGGACGCCGGCTTCCTGGGAAACCTGCTCGGCTTCGCCTGGAAGCCGGCCCTGAGGAAGAGGGCCTTCGCGGAGGCGATGCGCACGCTGCGCGACGCCTCCTGATTCCGGAAGGTCCGGACGTCCCGCTCCGTTACGGTCCGCCGACCTCCAGCAGCACCTTGAGCGCGCCGGGACGCGCCGCCCGCTCGAACGCGGCCGGGCCCTGGTCGAGGGGAAAGCGCGCTTCCACGAGAGGCTCGACGCTCACCTGCCCGCGCTCCAGCAGTCGAAGCGCCGGCCGGAAGGGCCCGCACCGTGACCCGATCACGGTGATCTCGTCGACCACGATCGCCGATGGGTCGACGTCCAGCCTTCCGGCATACGTGCTCTTGAGGATCAGGGTGCCCCGCGGGCGAAGCGCCGCCCGGGCGATCCGATAGCCCTCCGGATTGCCCGTGCACTCGACGGCCAGGTCGATCGACCTCCCCTTCACCTCGTCCGTGGAGCACACGTGAATTCCCCGACTGGTCAGGAGATCCACGCCCGCCGAACGGCTTCTGGCCACCACGGAGAGCTCGCAGCCGGTGAGCGCCAGAACCTGCGAGATCAGGATCCCGAGCTTGCCAGCTCCGATGACGGCCACCCGATCGGACGGAGCCACATCGACCTGCTCCAGAATCTCCAGTGCAGCGGCAAGCGGCTCGGCAAAGACCGCTGCATCGGTCGAGACCGCATCCGGCACGGCGTGCAGGTTCCGGACGGGTAGCGCCAGGTATTCGGCGAAGGCCCCATGCCGGGCGGAGATGCCGAGTACCGTGCGCCGCAGGCAGTGCGTAGGGCGCCCGCTCCTGCACTCCCGGCACGAGCCGCAGGCGGCGTTGATCTCGCCCACGACGCGGCGTCCGAGCAGTCGCTCTCGCTCGTCCGCACCCACGCCGGCTCCGAGCGAATCGGCCACGCCGACGAACTCGTGGCCCGGCACTCCATCGTAGGGGTAGTAGCCGCGCACGAGCTCGAGGTCTGTATTGCAGATCCCCGCCGCCAGGACTCGGACGAGAGCCTCGTCGGGCTCGATCCCGGGCTCCGGCAGGTCGGGCACGAAGCGCACTTCGCCGCCGGCGAGCCACAGCCCCCTCATCGCAGCCTTCCACGACCGGCGGGTATCACGAGTTGTTCGTTCGGTGCGCCTACGGGTCGGGAGCCGTCACGCGGGAACGGCAAGCTCCGGCTCGTACGCCGCGATGCGTCCGGCCAGCGCCGACGCCATCACCGTGTACGGACTGCCGAGGTACACCTTGCCCGGACCGCTGCGGCCGGGGAAGTTCCGGTTGATGGAGCTCACCGTCACCTGCTCGGTGGACGTGCTCACGCCCGGACCCGCGTTGATGCAGGCCCCGCAGCC
Source organism: Gemmatimonadota bacterium (assembly GCA_020351855.1). Taxonomy (GTDB): domain Bacteria; phylum Gemmatimonadota; class Gemmatimonadetes; order Palauibacterales; family Palauibacteraceae. The sequence goes on along the minus strand of CP070670.1, from coordinate 1,633,066 downwards.
GGGAGCGAGCACCCGCAGGCCGGCCTCCTCGAACAGGCGGTCGTAGCCGCGCTCACGGGCATAGGCCTCCACGTCGATCGAGCCGTACTGGATGTACGCGGCCACCGCCTCTGCCACTCGCCGCCCCTGCTGCAGGCCTGCCCGCACGACTTCTGCGTACATGTCGAAGTCCTCGCGCTTGCCGCCGGTGCAGGAGCCCGCGTACACGATGTCCACCGGGACCTCGTCGGCCAGCTCGTCGACGAAGATGCCGTTCCCTGGATCGCCCGGCTGCGCGACCATCGGACGCAGGCTCGAGGCATCGATCTCCAGGGTCCACTCGTACTCGGCGTCCGCATCGCTGGCGAGACCCTCGATCAGATCCTCCACCTCACCGCGGTCCAGCCCGCGACGCTCGACCAGCCAGTCCACCGTGCGCGAGTCGGGCGCCACGATGCCCGTGAAGCCGCCCACCTCGGCCGCCATGTTGGTGAGCGTGGCCCGCTCGTCCACGCCGAGCGCTTCCACCGTCTCGCCGCCGAACTCGATGATCTTGCCGATCGCCTCGCCGCCCTTGACGTACGGATGACGGAGGATCTCGAGAATCAGGTCCTTGGCGGTTACCCCTCGGGCCAGCCTCCCCGCCACCCGGATGCGGACCGACGGGGGCACCTGCAGACGGACGTCCCGCGTGGCCCAGGAGTTGACGATCGCCGACGTTCCCACGCCGAAAGCCACAGCGCCCAGACAGCCGGAATGGGGCGTGTGCGAGTCGCTGCCGATGACCACTGCGCCGGGAAGCGCATACCGGTCCTGGACCATGACGTGGCAGATCGCCTCGCTGCCCACTCGATCCGGCAGCTCGCCGTGCAGACGGATCCCCTGCCGGGCCGCAAACTCCCGCTGCCGATCGTGGAGGGCGTGCGCCGCATCCAGCAGCCCCTTCCGTCTCCGCTCCTCGGTGATCACCTGATCCAGAAAGGCCAGGTGGTCCCGGAAGAACACGACGCTGTCCCTGTCGTTCAGCTCGGCCTCCGGGCCGGCGAATGCATCCCAGAAGGTCGCGGCCATCGGGGTCACGTACTCGTGGCTGAAGCGGAGGTCGGTCCGCACGAAGCCGGTGTCTCCGGGCGCCACCGAGTCGACGCCGACCTCGTCGGCCGCCAGATCGGTGACCCAGTGTCGGGCGAGGATCTTTTCGGCCACGGTCATGGGCCGGGATCGAGGCGGGATCTCCGGAACGTGGACGAGGCCCTTGAGCCGCGCGACGGCGTAGTCGAGCAGGCCGCCGTACTCGATGATGTCCCGCTCGATCTGTCCGGCCTCCCCGATGAACGACTCCAGCGGGATCTCCTCGCCCGCCCGGATCTTGTCGATCAGCGAGAAGTCCGTGGATGTCAGCATGCCGCGGTTCTGGCAGTTCTCCCGGTAGATTCGCTCGATGTTCTCGGCGATGACCACCCGGATGCCGGCCGCCTGCTCCGCGAACGGCGCTGCCTCACGGCTCGAGCCCTTCCCGCGTCGCTTGCCGGACACCGAGCAGACGAAGCCGCCGTTGCGCACGTCATTCCGCCCGATCGGAAACTCTCCGTCGCAGCGCAGACCGACGTACGGATACTCCCCCAGCTTCTCGTCGTAGTAATAGCACACCCAGCCCGGCGTGATCTCATCCGTACTGATGTCGTCGCGCAGCGGGATCGACGGGTCCCAATCGAGATCCTCCCCGGCAAGCTGTCTACGGATCAGGTCCGGATCCTCGGTAAGGAAAAGAACTCGGCCCTGCAGGCGTACCGAGGCCGGTCTCCTGCCTACCTCTCGTGCCAGCAGCTTGGTCAACATCGCTTCATCCTGCGTTGCGTCGGGGCGGCCGGATGCGGCCCCCGAAAACGGGTTCGCGCCTCGGGCGCTTCCGAGACGGGAGGGGCATCAAGTTAGGCTGCACCCCCTCGGTCGGGCGAATCGCCCAACCGCTCGTCGAGCTCCTCGAGGCTCGGGTAGCCGTCCAATGCGGCGAACACATCGAGGGCGTACCGCACTCTCCCGAACGGAGCGCTCACCTGTACCCCCTCGACCAGGTCGCGCACCTCGGCCAGCATCTCACGCGCGATCGCGCACCCCTCGGCCCGAGCGTGCTCGTTGCCCCGTTCCTGGGCGGCCCGCATCCGCTCCAGGTATCGCTCGGGAACCTGGATGCCGGGAACCTCGCTGTTGAGAAACTCCGCATTGCGGAGGCTGACGAGGGGCCAGATGCCGGCCACGATCGGGATTCGCGTACCCGAGCCCTCTATGCGCTCGAGAAACGTCGCGAGCGTCTCCGCGTCGAACACCGGTTGCGTGACGCCGAACTCGGCGCCCGCCTTCACCTTCCAGTACCAGTGGTCGATCTCCTCATCCAGATCCACAGCGCCGGGGTTGACCCCCACCCCGACGACGAAGGAGGTGGCGCTGCCCAAGGCGTTGCCCCCGAGGTCCTGACCGCGGTTGAGACGCGACACGAGGTTCGTGAGGCCGACCGAGTCGATGTCGAAGACCGCCGTGGCATCGGGATACGGGCCCATCTTGGGTGGGTCGCCCGTGATGAGGAGCATGTTGCGGAGGCCGAGGGCTTGAGCCCCGATCAGGTCGCTCATCATGCCGAGGAGGTTCCGGTCGCGGCAGCAGTAATGCACGACGGTTTCGATCCCGACCTCCCGCTCGATGAGGGAAGAGGCCGCGAGCACGCCCATTCGCATCATCGCGCGCGCCCCGTCCGGCACGTTTACCGCGTGAACGCCCGCCTCCTTCAGCCAGCGGCAGGCTTCCAGCATGCCGCTGGCATCCGTGCCCCGCGGCGGGAGGATCTCGACGCTCGTGACCATCTCGCCCGCTGCGAGCCGGCGTCCCCAGGCCGACCGTTCGGCCAGCGGAGGCGGATCGACGATCCCCGCCTCTTCCCTATCCTGAGCGCTCGCCCCCGCCGGCACGCCCGGCGATCGGACGCTGATGCGCGGGGCGCGCTGCCCCACGATGCGGATCTGGCTGGCCATCTCGCGCGTGTGCGCCGGCGTGGTGCCGCAGCAGCCGCCCACGATGCGAGCTCCCGCGAGCACCAGCTTCCGCGCGTAGGTTGCCATGTACTCGGGGTCGGCCAGGTAGATCTTCCGCCCGTGCACTTCCTGAGGCAGACCGGCGTTTGGAACGGCCGACAGGGGCAAATCGGTCACTCGCGCGAGGCGCTGGGTCGCTCCGAGAATGATCGCCGGACCGACGCTGCAGTTCAGTCCGAGGGCGTCCACCCCCATCCCCTCCAGCTCCTCGGCGATATGCTCCGGCCGGTCCCCGTAGGTCGTCTCGCCGTTGGGCTGAATCGTCATCTGCGCGATGAGCGGAAGGTCGGTGGCACTGCGACATCCCGCGACGGCCTGCCTGATCTCCTCCAGATCGGAAAAGGTCTCGAGAATGAACAGGTCTACGCCTCCGTCGGCCAGGGCTGCGGCCTGCTCACGGAACGCCTCTCGGGCCTCCGCGCGCGAGGTGGCCCCGTAGGGCTCGAGCCGCACGCCGATCGGTCCGATGCTCCCCGCCACGAAGAGCTCGTCCGCCGCCACCTCGCGGGCCAGGCGTGCCCCGGCCCGGTTCACCTCGCCCACCTCTGACTCGAGCCCGTAGCCCCGCAGCCGAAAACGGTTCGCGCCGAAGGTGTTGGTCTCCAAGACCTGCGCACCGGCCCGGCGGTACTCAGCGTGGACATCGCGGATTAGATTCTCATCCGTGCGGCTCAGTTCGTCGAAGCACCGGTTGATGAAGATGCCGCGCCGATAGATCTCCGTGCCCATGGCACCGTCGAGCAGGATCACGCGGCCGCTGTCCAGAGCCTCGCGGAAGTCAGGCATTCGATTGTCCAAGACTGGAGTTGGGATGAACGGCAGCGAAGGGAACGGGAGAAGCGTGCTCGTGGCCGGTGCCACCGGCTTTCTCGGCGCCGCCTTCGTGCGGACGCTGGTGGAGCGAGGGCTGCGCGTGGTCGCGCTCGGCCGCGACGAAGCCCGCATCCGCAGACGCTTTGACGGCCTCCCCGTCGAGGGCCGGACCGGAGATGTCACCCGACCCGAGAGCCTCCAGAACGCCTTTCGCGACGTCGATACGGTGGTTCAATGCGTGCAGTTCTCCGGGTTCCCCGTGGAAGATCCCTCCCGCGGCCTCACCTTCATGGCCGTCGACGCCCGTGGCACCCGGAACGTCGTCGACGAGGCCCGGGCTTCCGGCGTGCGCCGTCTTGTGTACCTGTCCGGAGTCGGGGCGGATCCATCCTCGGACCGGAGTTGGTACCGGGCCAAGGGCCTGGCCGAAGAGTCGATCCGTACGTCGGGGCTCGGATTTGCCATCATCCGTCCTTCCTGGGTGTACGGGCCCGAGGACCGCAGCCTCAACCTCTTCATCCGGGCTCTTCGTCTCAACCCCCTGTTCTTTCCGCAGATCGGGGACGGGAAGCAGCGCCTCAACCCGCTGTATGTGGAGGACCTCGCCTCGCTCGTGGCTCTGGTCGTCGGCGAGGGCGCTGCCGAGGGAGAGACGGTGGAGGTGGGAGGGCCGGTAACCTACACGCTGGACGACATCATCGGGCTCACCATGGAGGTGGTGGCCCGCCAGCGACCGATTGTCCACCTTCCGGTCGGCCTGGTCAAGGCTGGCGCCTGCCTCGCCCAGCTCCTTCCCGGCCAGCTCCTGTCCGTCGGGGCCGTCGACTTTCTTCTCCAGAGCGCCGTCGCCGACAACGCCCGGTTCCGAGAGCTGTTCTCGATTCGGCTCACGCCGATGCCCGTGGCGCTGGGCCGCTACGCGACAGAACGCTGAGGCCTTGTAGCGCTGTTCCTTTATTTCGTCTTTGTGGTTAGATTTTGCGGTCGAACGGGACGCTGAGGCCGCGGATGTCGCCTCGAGACGCGTCCGAGGCGGGGGGCTGATGGGTGCGGCAGGGCTTGCAGCGTTCTGCAATCCTGGCCCGGCTCCGCGGATCACCGTGCGAACAAAGGGCATTCATCTTGCTGCAAGGGACACGCGGCACTTGCGTGATTCCCTATAATGACACAAACTTGCGTCTGCGCGGCGGTCGTGTGTTTAGAGCAGACTACCGCGTAACGGCGTAGAGCCGATATTGCTCTCCCGTCCCATCCGTGACAACGGCAACTAAACTCGGGACGCACTGAAGCAAGGAGGAGAAACGACATGCTCCGCTACAGATTACTCCGCTCGCTCCTGATGGCGGCTGTTGTCATGGTGGCCATCCCATCGGCCGCGAACGCTCAGGCGTACGCGTCGAAGATCTGGTCGTTCGACGTCAATGGGGGCTATGCGATCCCGACCGGCGCCCTCGGTGACATCGCCAAGGGTGGTCCCATGTTCGGCGCCGGCTTCGGCTACGCCGTCAGCGACCTGTTCGCGCTTCGCCTCGGCGGCAGCGTCGACCTGCTCAAGGGGAACGAGGACAACCTCGCGGTCGCGGTTCCGCTCGGGCCGAGCAGCAGCGACATCGACGGGGCGCCGAACATCTCCCTGTACCACCTGAACGGCGGCTTCGACTTCGACTTCATCAACAAGCCGGACAGCAAGTTCAAGTTCCAGCTCTACCTGCTGGGCGGAGCGGTCTTCGTGAACTCCCAGAAGGTGGATCTGCGAGACAGCAGCCCAACGGACACGGGTGATCTCGGCTGCGCTGGCGTCAACGGCTTCTGCCTCATCGACTGGCAGGATGCGTATCCCGAGTTCCAGGGCGGCATCCGGCTCGGCTTCGAGGTCGGCGATTGCACCGCGGCGCGCGCGAGGGTCTGCGGCGAGATCTCCATCTTCGGCGGCGGCAACGTCATGTTCGGCAACGAGGATGACACGGAGCCCATCACCTCGCTGTACCCGGGTGTCGAGCCGTTCGGAACCTTTATCGACATCCCGGTCGGGCTGAACATCCGGATCAACGTCCTGTAGGGCAAAGGACGCAGATCCGCCGGGCATTCCTTCGCTTCAGACTTCCCGGCGCCAGGAAGGGGGCGCGGCCACGAGGCCGCGCCCTTTTCTTTTCCTCTCTGCTCTTCGCCCCACGTGCCTCGTTATCGATCCTCTGCGGACTCGGCAGGACGATGCGCCACCGAGAACCCGAGGCTGGAGGCTGCAACTCCTGATCGGCAGGTCAATAAATGCAGGATCAGAGAGACGACGGCTCCTATTCGCTCTTCGAGACCCCGCCATCGCCGGAGGGTGAAGCGGCTGCCGGCTCGGAGTTCGGCCAACCCGGCAGCGAGGGCGATCCGGATCGCCATGCAGCCAGCGGAGCCGACGTCGACGCCCTGGCCGCCTCCGTTCTCATCACGGGCGCCAGCGGACTGATCGGCAGCCACGTCGCGGCTCGATTTCGGGAGATGGGATGGAACGTCCGCGCCCTGATTCGCCCGTCGAGCGATGCGTCCTTCCTGGAGGAGCTCGGGTGCGAGTTCGTGGTCGGCGATCTGACCGACCCCGACTCGATGAGCGGAGCGGCTGAGGGCTGCGAAGTCGTCATCCACGCCGCGGCACAGCTCGGCGCTCCGGCAAGCATGGAGCAGCACGTGGAGGTGAATGTCGAGGGAACGAGGCGGATCCTCAAGGAAGCGCTTCGTGCGGGCGCTCGACGATTCGTGCACGTGTCGAGCGTTGCGGTATACGGTGCGCCCACCGCCACCGATGAGCTGCCGCTCGGCGAGGACCTTCCGCTCGATCATCCGATCCCCGACAGCGACCACTACAGCCTGACCAAGCGGGTGGCGGAGGAGGTCGTTCGCAAGGCGGAGCGGCGGATCGAGTGGTGCATCCTCCGGCCCGACATGGTAATGGGAGAGCGGGATCGTCTCTTTACGCCCCGTGTCCTCCGGTGGGCCTCCCGACCGGTCCTGGCCTGTCTCGGAAGCGGAGGCAGCGATCTGCCCCTGGTATACGCGGGCAACGTCGCGCATGCGGTGTGGCTGGCGGCTACGCGGGAGAAGGCTCGCTGGCGCACTTACAACGTCACGGACGACGGGACGCTCACGCAGAAGACGCTGCTTCGGATGGCCGCCGGGCGAGGTCCCGATGCGCCGGTGCTTCCGCTGCCCGCTCGGCTCGTCGGGCTGGCCGCCCGGATCTCCAAGGCCGTTCATCGTATCCTTCCCCGTTCGCAACCCCTCGGGCTCACGCCGAACCGGATCCGCCTGTTCACGGAGGGGGATCCATACGACGGCAGCCTGATCGTCCGGGAGCTCGGCTGGACAGCGGCCGTCTCCACGGAGGAGGGCTGGCGCCGCGCCATCCGCTGGTATGAATCGACCCGGTCGGCGGACCGCGGTATTCAGCCGATGGAAGAGACCTAGCTCCCCGTCGAAGGGTTGCGGCCGGTGGGGGTTCCCTTGTGAGATCGGATGAGGTAAAGTAAGAGGGCCGTGGGGCTTGGACAGGGTCAGCGTGGCCCCGTCCTTGCAGACCGTCGCGGGTGCATTGGCGGTGGGACCACTTGCGCAATCGGGCCTGGTCGTACACGTTACGAGGCCCCCCCATTCGCGCGAAACGTACATCGAGTCGCGACGTCTGCGCTCGACATGGCTTCAAGTTCCCTGAAGGGAGGCCTGCATGGGTAACAAGGGAAGTTCGTTCAAGACTGCAGTCGCGGTGCTGGCCGCCGTCCTGATGGCCGGCGGGTGCAGCCACCTCGTCCACGTAGAGGAGCTGGACGCCCGCTTCGCTGGACTCGACAGCAGCCTTGCCGAGCATGCCGCACAGCTGGCCGGCCTGGCCGGTCTCGGTGCCGCCGTCGCAGACCTGGAGAGTCGCGTGAGCGCGCTGGAGGATGACCTCGCCGCGCTGCGTCGGCAGTTCGAGGAGTGCGGCTGCGGCGGGATGGCTCTCGGCCTGCCGGTCTACTTCGACTTCAACTCCGACGTCGTGCGCGATGTCGACAAGCCGGTCCTGGACGAGTTCGCCCGCGTCATGATGCGGGAGCACGGAGACGCGCTGGTCACGCTCGAGGGCTTTACCGACGAGGCCGGATCGGTGGCGTACAACTACGCGCTCGGTCAGCGCCGTGCCGGGAACGTCCGCTCCTACCTGGTCGACGCCGGGATGAACGCCGATCGGCTGCGCGCGGTGAGCTACGGCGAGGTCGCCAACCGGCAGGTCAACCCGGGTAACACTGGCGCCCAAACCGCGCAGAACGGAATCGAGAACCGTCGGGTGACCTTCGTCCTCGAGTGGGATGGTCGGGCTGGCGAGCTCGGAAGGTAAGCCGCTCTTCCCGATGGTCGTTGCGCGGCGGCGCAGGCCTCCGTTGAAGAAGCAGTAGCTAGCGCAAGACCAGAGAGTAGGGCAGGAAGCTCGTGGCGGTCCCCGGCTCAGCCGGGGACCGCTTTCTTATCGGAGAGCCCGCACTTCTTCAACCCCTTGTGAAATGCCGTGTCTCAGGATGTGAGGACCGTCCCGACGCCCGCCTACGAGGCCATGCTGCACAGCGCGGCTCTCTTGGACGAGACCGAGCAGCGCACCCTGATCCGCGTTGAAGGCGACAGGGCGCGCGAGACACTGCACGGTCTGACGACGAACGACGTCAACCAGCTCCCCGTGAACAGGGCCCTCTACGCGTTCATGCTCACCCCGAAGGGTCGGCCGGTCGCGGAGATGAGGCTCCTCTGTTTGGCAGCCGAGTTTTGGCTGGACATCCCGGCTGCCTGTCGGGCGAGCGCCCTAGCGCACCTGCGAAAGTACGTTCCCCCGATCCACGCCTCCGTAGCCGAGTCGCCGGTCCGTCGCATCGGGATCCTGGGCCCTCTTGCCGGGGCGGTCATCGACGGCTGGGCAGGGGAGCGCGTAACGGACGGCCTCGCCCCGCTGGAGTGCAGGGTCCTCGATCCCGCTGCGGCCCACCTCGTGGCTCGAGAGCCGATCGAGGCCCCGGGCTACGATCTCTATGTCGTGGACGGGCGGCACCGGGAAACGATGTCCGCCCTAACCGCTGCCGCGGAGGAGCTGGGCGGGCAGAGGATAGGTCCCGAGGCTTGGACGATCCGGAGAGTGGAGCGGGGAATCCCCCAGTTCGGAGTCGACTTCGGAGAGGAGAACCTGGCCCAGGAGACCGGACAGGACGACCGGGCGATCAGCTTCGACAAGGGCTGTTACACCGGACAGGAGGTCGTCGCGCGGATTCACTTTCGAGGACACGTCAACCGGATTCTGAGAGGCTTCCGCTTCCCAAGTGCCCCGCTTCCTCCGGGCACGGCCCTCTTCGTCGGTGAGCGGCAGCGAGCACGCGTCACCTCGATCGCCGAATCGCCCCGCTTCGGCTCCATCGGTCTCGGCCTGGCGCGCGCCGATATTGCTCCGGGCAGCCTCCTCTCCAGGGATCCGGACGGTGAGCCGGAGATCGAGCTGACCGAACTCCCCTTCGAGAGGGCACCCTAGGGAAGCAGATCTCACAGGCAGACGACCGACGCCCAGCCTCCCCGGGCTCGATCCCGCGCCCTGGAAATACTGATCGAACGACGTAAAGCGCGTAAGTAAAGCGGCCGCGTTTTGTTACCGTTAGTCGCCCGAAGGGTTGTGGCGAGATGGTAACGATGGATTGAACGGGCAGCCGCGCTGCGGTATGTTCGCTCGACCGTCGCAGAGGACCGCGCGCGCGCTCGGACGTCACCACTAGGGAAAATCGAGCATCTTGTCCTCACTCAACAGGCACCAGCTCCGAGAGCTGTACCGCCACCTCCTCCTCACGCGGGGTCTGGAGGAGCGGCTGGAGCGGCTGTGGCACGACGGACGGGTCTCCGCACCGCCCATCCGAAGCCTCGGTCAGGAGGCGACGGGCGTGGGGGGCGCGTTCGCCCTCCGGGAGGGAGACTGGGTTGCCCCATCGAGCCGCGAGCTGGGGGCCGTGCTCGTTCGCGGCCTGGCACCGCGGGAGGTGCTGGTTCGCCACCTGTCCATGAGTGGCTCCCCGGTCGGCAGCTCGGATCAGGCGGATCGGTTCACGGCCCCGGCTCTCGGCGTGCTCGGACCAACCGGGCCTCTGGGCACGCAGCTCTGCGTCATGAACGGGGTCGCGCTCGGCTTCCGCCTGCGCGCCGAGCCGCGGGTGTGCCTGGCCTATCTGGGAGACGGGGCGAGCCGCACTGGGGCTGCGCACGAAGGGCTCAACTTCGCCGCGGTGCAGGGGCTGCCGGTGCTGGTCCTTCTCGTGCACAACGGCTGGGCATCCGGAACGAGGAGCGATCGCCAGGCGGCGGTCACGGACTGGCTGGACGTGGCGGGCGCCTATGGCCTGCCGGCAGAGTCGGTGGATGGCAACGATGTGCTCCAGGTCTATGACTCCGCGCTGCGCGGCGTACAGAGAGCGAGGCGCGGCGAAGGGCCGAGCCTGATCGTGGCCGAGACGTACCGGATGCAGGCTCATGCCGACGACACCGGCGCGCAGCACGACGCGGAGGCGCTCGAGGCATGGGCCCGACGAGATCCCATTACCGGCTTCGAGTCCTATCTCGTCGAGACCGGGTTCGAGTCGCGCCCCTCCCTCGCCGTGCTGAGAGAGGGCGTCCGCCGTGAGCTCGACCTGGCGGTCGAAGAGGCGCTGGGAAGCGTCGGGACGGGTCTGGAAAAGCCTGCCGTCCCGGCGGTCCCCGGGGAGAGCGAGCCGACGCCATGGACCCGCCGCCCGATGGTGTATCCGGACCTCCAGACGCACGAATCGGGCTGATGGCCGGATCGACGGGGCAGGGCGAGGCGATGCAGGCAGCGCCGGACGGCGCGCAGCCGGAGCGTGCCGGCTTGAGGCAAACGACCTATCTCGAGGCGATCCGCGAGGCCATGTGGGAGGAGATGAAGACGGATCCGACCGTGTTCATCATGGGTGAGGACATCGGAACGTACGGGGGAGCGTTCAAGATCACGGAGGGCTTCCTGGAAGAGTTCGGTCCGGACCGGGTCATCGACACCCCGATCTCCGAGGCCGCCATCGTCGGCGCCGCGATCGGTGCGGCGCACATGGGATTCAAGCCGATCGCCGAGATGCAGTTCATCGACTTTATCGCGCCGGCGTTCGACATGATCGTCAACTTCGCGGCGAAGGTCCGCTATCGGACGGGCGTGGGCGCACCGCTCGTCATCCGGGGGCCGTGCGGGGGAGGAGCGCACGCGGGCCCGTTTCACTCGCAGAACGTGGAATCCTACTTCGCCAACGTCGCAGGCCTCAAGATGGTGGCACCGGCTACGGCACGAGACGCGAAGGGACTTCTGAGAGCAGCCATCCGGGACCCCGATCCCGTTCTCTTCTTCGAGCACAAGTACCTCTATCGGAGGATCAAGGAGGCGCTGCCGACGGATGAGGAGATCGTCGTCCCCCTCGGCGTGGCCCGGACCCACCGCCCGGGGTCCGACCTTACGGTCGTCACGTACGGTGCCATGCTGTACAAGGCCGAAGAGGCCGCAAGGACCATCTCGGACGAGGACGGGTGCGAGCTGGAGATCCTCGACCTGCGAACGCTGCGGCCGCTCGATACTCCATCGATCGTCGACAGCGTGAGGCGTACAGGCCGGGTCCTGATCGTGCACGAGGCGCCGCGGTTCGGCGGGTTTGCAGGGGAGATCGCCGCGCAGATCTGCGAGGAGGCGTTTGAATGGCTGGACGCGCCGATACGGCGGGTCACCGCTCTGGATACCCCGATTCCCTACTCGCCGCCACTCGAGGAGCACTACTTGCCGCAAACCGATGACATCGTCAGCGCCGCCCGCTGGCTGTTGGCTTACTAGGCGCCCGGACGGGTAGCTGACTGACCGCAGGTCGCCCAATCAGGGAAGGAGAAACGGTAGATGGCCAAGGTCGACGTGATCATGCCCCAGATGGGGGAGTCGATCGCAGAGGGAACGCTAACGAAGTGGCTGAAGCAGGTGGGAGATGCGGTGGAGAGGGACGAGGACCTGTTCGAGATCTCCACGGACAAGGTCGACGCGGACATTCCGTCTCCCTCCAGCGGCACACTAGCGGAGATCCTCGTCCAGGAAGGGGAGACGGTCGAGGTGAACACGATCGTCGCCCGCATTGAGACTTCCAAGGAGGCCGCTGCCGCGGAGCCGACACCCGAGCCCGCCCTACCCGCAGAGCCGCCAGCTGCCGAGCCCGAGGAGCCGGCGGCCGAGCCCGCGGAGCCGGCAGCCGTGCCCGCCGCCGCTCCTCCCGAAGAGGGTCCGGCTCCGGGCACGCGGGAAGAACGCCTCCGCACCCGGTCCACACCGCTCGTTCGGAAGATCGCCGCCGATCACGGTGTCGACATCGGGCAGCTCGAGGGCTCGGGCATTGCCGGCCGGGTGACGCGGGACGACATCCTCTCTTTCATCGACGCGCGCGGGGCGCAGCCCGCCGAGGCCCCCGCTCCCCCAAGAGGGCCGGTGGTTTCCGGCGCCGGCCCGGCCCCTGCTCCCGCTGCGGGCGAAGCGGGAGTACTCCGGCTCCCGATCCACGGTGCCACCCTGGAAGTGAAGCTGCCAAAGGTCCCCATCCGGGAGGGAGACCGCGTCGAGGACATGAGCCGGGTGCGCCTGCGCACCATGGAGCACATGCTCATGTCGCAGCACGTCTCGGCGCACGTCACGTCGGTGACCGAGATCGACTTCGAACGGGTCGTGCAGCTGCGCAAGAAGTTCAAGGCGAGCTTCGAGGCGGAGGGCGTCAAGCTGACGTTCGGCCCGTTCATCATGCGGGCCGTCGTCGAGGGCCTGAAGGCCTACCCGATTCTCAACGCGTCGGTGGACGGGACCCGGATCGTGTACCACGCCGACATCAACCTGGGGATCGCCGTGGCTCTCGATGACGGGAAGGAGCTCATCGTGCCCGTTCTGCGCAACGCGGACCGCCTGAGCCTGATGGGCCTCGCGGAGGGGGCTAACACTCTGGCCGAGAAGGCCCGAACCCGCACGCTCGACTTCGATGACATCCAGGGGGGCACCTTCACGATCACCAACGTAGGCGTGTTCGGGAACCTCTTCGGCACCCCGATCATCAACCAGCCCCAAGTCGCGATCCTGGGCACGGGAGTGATCGAGAAGCGGCCGATCGTCGTCCGCGACGAGCTAGGCGGGGACGCCATTGGGATTCGGCACATGGCCTATTTCGGACTCAGCTACGACCACCGCGTTGTCGATGGGGCGATGGCCGCCTTCTTCCTCAACAAGGTGCAGGAGGTCCTGGAGAACTTCCCGGAGGACGTCGTCTGACCGCATCGGGCACCAGCCCGGTTGCGTCGGCCTCGGTCGTCCGCCTAGCCGGCGCCCCGACGCTTCAAGGAATCGAAAAGCAGGGGAAGCGTCGAGAGCGACTGTCCGCGATACTGGGGCCGAACGCCGAAGAGTACGACGCGGCCCTTGCCGAGCGGGATCTCGATCACGGCCGGTCGTCCCGCCAGGTGCTCGCCGCCCTGAAGCCACCCGCTCAGCAGGATGTCCTCTTCCGCGTAGCGAGCCACCACTCGGACGCGCGAATCCTGGGCCATTTCGAACGCGGCGCCGCCCTGCAGAAGGGCTGCCGCGACCGACGGCATGCGGGCTGCCATCGGAACATCGCGGTCGGTCTCCAGACGTACGAGCGAGCCCGGGGCCGCATACTCCACGTCCTCCAGATCGGCGAGCAGGTTTCGAACCGGAAGGCGCAGCTGCTCGATCACCCAATCGACCGATCGGTCGAGCGCGACAAGGGTGCCTCCGTCCTCTACGAAGCGGCGCAGCGCCGTGCCACCGTTGTCGCCAAGGCCGCCTGTCAACTCGGGCGGAGCGGCCCCTTCCTCCAGTCCGTCCGTCAAGACTTCAGGCGGTATCGAAGCCAGGAGCACGGCGGCTAGCCCGTCGAGCTCGCCGCCCCTGAGGCGGTCGTTTCGGAGCGTGACGTACGGCACCCCGAATCGGTCGAAGAGCCACCGGGTCCAGCCCTCATCAATGGACGGATCCCACGGCTGGTAGAGCCCCAAGAGGCCATCGGTGTCGTCCAGGCCCGCCAGTTCACGCAAGGGACCGGGAGGCGCCGGAGGGGCAAGGACTTGCTCCAGCCTGGTCGGTACGGCACCCATGTCCTCGACCGCCACGGCCTCGACCCCGAAAAGCAGGGGAAGCGTGTGTGCGGCCGCGTCGTAGGGCGGCAGCAGGGGTCCATCCTCGTACGCCCGCAGCTCCGGATAGCGCTGCGGAGCCAAGAGGGCCTGGGCGAAGGCGCCGTAGGGTTGTCGCATCACGACGACGTAGGAACCGGCAGGCAGCCGGCGCCCATCCAGCGTGAAGGCCTCCGGCGCCCGGCTGACCTCCACGTCTCCCTCCAGGAGCACGCGAATGAGCTCCGACACGCCCAACTGGAACCACGGCCCTTGCCCGAATCCCGAGCCTTTTCCGCCTGCCACCACCGGACCGCCGGTCGGCGGGATGACCCACGCGGCAGGCCACTCCGGCCAGCCCGCAACCGCACGCTCTCCCACGGCGACGAAGTTGCTAAGCCACATCTCCCGGTTTCTGGCGGCGTGCGAAAGCACGGCGAACGCTCCGGACTCCATGTAGTCAAGGATGTCGGCCAGCCTCCACGTTCCTCCCTCCCACGGCACGGGGAAGTTCCAGGAGCGTTTCCGAGGGTCGAAACCCCTCTCCGGTTGAAGCTCCTCCGCACTGATCTCCAGGGGCGTCGCGAGCTTGGCGCTCGCCGTCTCCGAGAGGATGCGGACGCCCCCGTGGTAGTGCGTGTATGCGCGGGCCGGCGTCCAGGCGTCGTAAACGGCGTTCACGACAACGCCCTTCTTGCCCTCACGGAGGAGGCTCCAGGCTACCTCCGTACCGACGGCGTTGGCAGCGGAAACGAGCAGGGGGTCCACGTTGGGCTCGATCGGATCGATCCAAGGAGGAACGAAGAAACGCGTTCCGTGCTGGCCGAGCTGGTGGATGTCATGCACGATCTGCGGATGCCACTCGTTGTGCACCTTCTCGACCACGAGGCGCGTCTCGATCTGGGTGAAGGCGTACCAGTCCCGGTTGTTGTCGTGACCGACATAGTGGTGGTACAGGAAGGGTGGAGCGGCCCCCTCCCATGGGTTCCCGACCGACTCCCGGTACCACGCCGTCACCAGGTCCACACCGTCAGGATTGAGGGAAGGAATGAGCAGCACCACGGTATTCGCGAGGATCTCCTGGACCTCCCTCTCATCGGACGTCGCCAGCCGATGGGCGATGCGCAGGGGTACCTGCGAGCTCCCGACCTCGGAGGAGTGAATCGCGCAGGTGATCAGCACGATGGTCTTGCCGGATCGGAGCAGCGCCTCGCGGTGATCGGTTCCGCGAATGGTACGCGGGTCTGCTAGTTCCTCCTGGATCTGACGAATCGTCCCGAGCGATGCGAGGTTCTCCGGTTCAGAAATCGTCAGGAGCAGGAGCGGTCGGCCGAGCGTCGTGCTGCCCAGCGTGTCCAGCAGGACCCGGTCGCTCGCTGACGCGAGCTTCACGAGGTAGCCCGTAATCTCCGACCAGTCGGCAAGCTCGCGGTCCGCACCGACCAGATAGCCCAAGTACTCGCTCGGTGTCGGCTGTGCCCCGCCGCCTGAGGCCCGCAGGAGCGCAGCCACGACGAGCGTGCCGAGGGCAAGCGCGGTCCGCATTACCCGTGCGCACGTCAGCGCCCCTGCCTCCCTGGTTCTCCTCTCAGCGTCGCGCAGCACAATGACTCCTTTCGCACCCCCCATCGGTCCATCAGCGTCGGGCTCGCCAACCTATCCTTATGCCCGAAACCGGCAAGCCCGGCAGGGGGCTCTCCTTGCCTGGTACCGGAAGGCGGCCTGGTTCGGCCACGACGCGTCCCGATACCTTGCTATCCGATGGTCTTGATCTCCGTGGACGGCACGCTCATACAGGGGACGCCTTGTGGCCAAGATCTTCCCTACAGCGTCGATCACTTATACGACCGAGGCCGGTGACGCCTCTCGCCTCCTCTCGCCTCCGTTCGATGTGATAACGGAGGACGATGCGGCTCGCCTTCGTGCGCTGAGCCCCTACAATGCGGTCCGGCTGGTGTTGCCGGAGGGACCCGTGCCGGACCGGTATCAGCTGGCGGCGGATCGACTGAATGACTGGCTGGCCAGCGGGATCTTGGCGCGCTCCCGTCGCGAGTCCCTGTGGGTCTATGCGCAGGAGTTTTCCCATGGTGGGCAACAACGAGCTGTCCGCCGAGCTCTTCTCTGTGCGGTCGAACTGGCGCCGCTGGACAGTGGCGAGATCTTTCCGCACGAACACACGCACCGGGGACCGAAGGAAGACCGACTCGCCCTGATGAAGAGTTGCTGCGCCCAGTTGTCGCCGATCTTCTTCATCGCCCGAGACCCGGACGGCGCGCTGCACGATCTCCTGGTGAAAGCGTCCGGCGTCAAGCCTGGAATGGAGGCCCGCACGGAGGACGATGTCGCCCACGCACTCCACGAGCTCCCGGCCCGCCACGAGAGGGCCGCGCTGACCCTGGGCGCCGGTCGGGGGCTCCTCATCGCGGATGGGCACCACCGCTACGAGACTGCGCTCGAGCTGGCAAGACAACTGACTGATCGGCCTGCCTCGCGCCAGGTTCTCGCGGCCATCGTGAGCGACCGCGATAGAGGCCTCATCCTCCAGGCGACGCACCGGCGCATCGAGGGGTTGCCGGCCGGCTGGCGGGACGTCCTCGCGGGTTCATTCGAGATCGAGGCCGGATCGAACGATCCTCGCTCCCTTGCCGATGAGGTCCGACGCCGCGGGGGCGCCACGATCGGGGCACTCGGCCTCGGGCGACCGGACTCCGCAGGCATCCTTCTGAAGCGGCCACTGCCGGCAGCCCAGGACCGAGCCCGGCTATCGATGGCTGAAGCGGGAATTGCCTCGGTTGTGCTCGACCGCCTGATCCTCCGGCGCTTCACCGGTCGTGATGCCGACGCCGCAGCGGCCGACGGGACGTTGAGCTACCATCAGGATCCCGAAGCCGCCCGCCTGTCTGGGAGCCTCGCCGCAGGCCCGGCTGCCGAAGCCGGCCTGTTCCTGCTGCCGCCAGTGCGGTTGGAAGACATTTGGGCCGTCGCGGGCGCAGGGGTCCGGCTGCCCCCGAAGTCGACCTACTTCGCGCCCAAGATGCCCTCCGGTCTTCTCTTCCGGCCCCTCTGAGCCCCGAGTGGCGGGCGTGGCTCCGCCTTCAGCCTGTCGCGAAGTCCTCCAGGTTGATGATCTCCATGCCAGCGATCCTTCTCAGGCTGGACTTGATCGCCAAGTAGGCCCTGCTGCCACCCAGCAGGGCGGTTGCCAGCTGCACGGCCCGTTCGGGTGAGCCGCCCAGCCTCGCCTTCACCTCGGCCGCCTGTCGAGCGATCCTTGCGGTCACGGGAACGATCTCTAGGCCGGGCTGGCTGCCAAGATACTTGAACGCTCGAAGCGCAAGCTCCTCCTCGCCCTTTCGATACGGCTCTACGAGGAGCTGATACACGGAGAGCGCCGACGTCTGAGCTCTGATCGTCTCGGCGTGAATCCCTGCAAACAATAGCGTTGTGAGGTCTACATATGAAGATGTGCCTAACAAATGATAGGCTATTACGATAGGGTCGATGTGAATCCGGTGCGCCTCCTCCAGTCGACTCTGGAAGGCTGCCCGGCTACTCACCCAGCTCCGACCACGCCTGCGGGCCGAGGGCGGCGAAGAGGCCCTTCAGGTCGGCCATCACGTCCGCCGGCTCCTTCTCGATTTCGATAACCGCGTCGTCGCGAGCCGTGACGATCAGGCGATCGCCCGGTTTGAGATTCAGTGCCTCTCTCGCTTCGCGCGGCACTACGATCTGGTGCTTGCTGCTCAGCTTGACAGATTCTGGCATCGCACGGCTCCAGCGACCGGAAACCACACGGGCGTCATGTTGTCGGGAAAAGCTAACCTTTACACTTGTGCTTTACAACCTGCCGCCCGCACCGAGCGGCCCGGGCATCAAAGTAAACCGTCACCGCGTGGAGTCAGATGCGCCAGATCACCGTCCAAATGAAGACGCCGTAGAGCGAGAGCAGGAGGAGTCCCTCCAGGCGATTGACCCTCCGGCCCGTATAGGCCAGGGGTATGAGGATGATACAGAAGAAGAGTGCTGGAAGCACCTGTCGAACAACAACTTCTGGTGGCAGAAGCAGCGGGTTCAGCAGTGCGGCGCTGCCCAGGACGAGCGCGAGGTTGAATACGTTGGATCCGATGATGTT
The DNA here is from genome assembly GCA_020351855.1 of Gemmatimonadota bacterium. Lineage (GTDB taxonomy): Bacteria > Gemmatimonadota > Gemmatimonadetes > Palauibacterales > Palauibacteraceae. Next base: position 1,614,865 of record CP070670.1, on the reverse strand, counting down.
CCCGATCGCGATGTCGCCGAGGCCGCGGATCGCGGCGGCGACCGTCGACGCGAGTTCGGGTATCGATGTCCCCAGAGCCACCATGGTGGCTCCAATGACCTCCTCGGGTACCCGGAAGGCTCGCGCGATCGAGACCGCGGACTCCACGAGCAGGTGGGCACCGATCAGAAGGGCCACAAGGCCCACGAACGTGCGGGCCCACAGCTGAACGAGGACCTTGTCGCGGCCGGACTCTCCGTGCGTCTCCCGGACCGAGCCCTCGCCCGGAGTCACCGCGGGCGGGAGGACCTCCTCGAGCTCCCCGCCGAAGACACCGGTCCCTTCCATCCGCAGCATGACGCCGATGTAGACCAAGAAGCCGGCGATGAGGGCCAGACCATCGAGGCGCCCCAACGCCGAGTTCCACGACAGCAGCATCACGATGAGCAGGACGAAAACCAGCAGCGGACTCTCGCGCACGAGGAGGCGTCGCTTCACGTCGATCGGACGGAGAAGGGCGCCCAGCCCGGCGATGAGCCCGACGTTGGCGACCGTGGACCCCATGACGTTGCCCACCGCGAGGCCCGCCTGACCTCGCAGGGCCGCCAACCCGCTCACGAACAGCTCCGGGGCCGAAGTCCCGAACGCCACGATCGTCAGGCCGACGACGAGTGGACTCACGCCGAGCCGCGCGGCCGCCCGGGAGGAACCCGTGACCAGCCAGTCAGCGCCGAACGTGATCCCGACGAGTCCCGCCAGAAAAAGAAGCGCGTCGCTCAAGGCACCAGGATAGACGGGCTGGCCCGCCATGCCGGAGGACCAGCCTGTCGGGTCGATTGGGATGCGGGAGTCAACCGGGAGAACAAAGCGACGCGCCTTCGTTCAGTCAGGAGTCGGGCCCTGCCGCCTTCTGCAGGCCCTGCGCGGTTCCCTTGGCCTGGCCGCCGGACCCCGGCGCCCGTGGCATGCCTGCCTGTCCCTGCGGTGGGACTCTGCGCGCTGCTTCCTTCGACGTCTCGGCACCCATGTGCAGACGTCCCTCGACACGGCCGCCTTCCTCGAGCTTCACCCGGCGGCTCCGGATGTCTCCCTCCACGTGACAGGACGCCTGGAGCTCCACGCGGCTCTGGGCGGTGATCGTGCCGGCCACGCGGCCCGCGATGATGAGGTCCTGGGTCTCGATGTCTCCCTTGACGAGGCCATCCTTGCCCACGACGACCGACTTGGCGGCCCGGATCAGCCCCTCGACCCTTCCCTCGATCCGCACAACCCCGTCGCTCGTGCAGTCGCCAACGATGTGCATCCCCGGGCCGATGATGGAAACGACCTCGCTCAGATCGCGGCTCTCGGCCCTGTTATCCTTTGGCATTTCCTGTCCTTTTCCCAGCACGGTTATTCTCGGCCTTTCCGTTGATGGATCGCGCGCCGTGCGGACCGCTAGGGACCCACGAGCTCGAGGGGGTCTATCATACGCCCCGCCCTGCGGGTCTCGAAATGCAGGTGCGGGCCCGTCGACTGCCCGGTGGTTCCGGACAGCGCGATGACCTCGCGCACCTCCACGGAGTCGCCTTCGGCGACGAAAGTCCAGGCGTTGTGGCCGTAAAGGGTCGACAGCTCATCGGCATGGTCGATCCGAACGAAACGACCGTAAATGCCGTTCTCGCCGACGTCCGCCACCACCCCCCTGGCGCTCGCCCTCACATAGGATCCGGCCGGAACGGCGATGTCGATCCCGGCGTGCGCCGGTCCTTCATCCGCCCGGTGAGATCGGGTGATGTACCCCCTCTGCGCAAGAGGCCACAGCAGAGCACCCTCCGGCCGCGCGGCACCCTCACCTGCCTCGCCCGACTCCGTTTCGATCGGGGGCAGCCAGATCTCGCTCTCCGTCCTTTGCGAACCGCTTCCGCCGAGCACTCGCTGTAAACGGCGGTAGTCGACCTCCATCCGCTCGAGGCGAGCGGCCAGCTCCATCATCTGCGTCCGCTCCAGCGAAAGACGCTCGACCTCCGCCGACAGCTCACGCATGGTCGCCGATTCGCGCGCGGCCGCCCAGACCCAACCCGACATCCAGCCGATCAGAAGGAGCAGCGCGATCGCCGAGCCGCCGGCCAGCAGGGCAGTGCCGCGCCGCACACGAAACGAATGGGACTCGGTGTCGTCTCCCGGGAGGAAGACGATCGTCCACGCAGGGCCGCGGAGGGCTCGCATGACGGCCGGCTCGGAGTCTCTAGATTTCGGAGGCGGATTGACCGGCCAGCAGGCCGAGCAATCGGTCGAAGTCGTCCGCGTCGTGGAATAGGACGCGGATCTCGCCGCGGTCCCGTCCCTTCATTCGAACGGTGACCTCCGTACCCAACGCCCGCTCGATCGCCTGCTGGGCCCGCCGAACGACGGGATCCAGCGGCTCGGGACGTTTGGCGCGCACGCCTTCGGGAGCGGCCTTAAGCTTCTGTACGCGGCGCTCGGCCTGCCGCACGGAGAGTCCGCGCGATGCGATATGCTGTGCCAGCTGGCGCTGCGCCGCTTCGCCTCGGAGACCGAGGATCGCTCTCGCGTGCCCCGCGCTCAGCGTACCGGCGTGGACCAACTCCTGCACGGGCAGGGGCAGCGTTAGCAGGCGGAGCGCGTTGGCCACGGTCGATCGGTCCTTGCCGACCCGGTCCGCGATCTTCTGCTGGGTAAGCCCGAACTGGTCGGCCAGCTGCTGATAGCTGCGGGCCTCTTCGAGAGCCGAAAGCGCTTCCCGCTGGAGGTTTTCCACGAGCGCCACGAGCAGCATCTGCTCATCGTCGAGGTCGCGCACGATGACGGGAGCCGTCTTCCATTCCAGGATCTGCAGGGCGCGCCATCGCCGCTCGCCCGCCACGATCTCCCACCGGGCCCCCTGGCTGCGCACGACGAGGGGCTGCAAGAGCCCGTGTTCGCGTATCGAGGCTACGAGCTCCGCCAGCGCTTCCTCGGACACCGAAGTGCGCGGCTGGTAAGGATTGGGGGTCAGATCCTCCAGTGGGAGCTCGACCTCCTCGCCGTCGACGATGTCGAGATGCTCGCCGAGCAGCGCTCCGAGTCCCCTGCCGAGTCGTACGTCGTTCCTAGCCAACTTTCCTCTTCGGTTCGTCGCGCTCGATCAGCTCGTTGGCGAGGCTCAAGTAGCCCCGAGCGCCCGTGGATAGAACATCATACAGGGCAATCGGCTTACCGAAGCTCGGGGCTTCGGCTAGCCGGATGTTCCTCGGAATCATGGTGTCGAACACCTTGCGGCCAAAGTACTCGCGCGCTTCCGCCGCCACCTGCTTCGAGAGGTTCAGCCGCGAATCGTACATCGTGAGGAGTACGCCCTCGATCTGCAGGTCGTGATTGATGTTGCGCTGTACGAGGCGCACCGTGTTGAGCAGCTGGCTCAGGCCCTCGAGGGCATAGAACTCGCATTGAATCGGGATGATCACGGAGTCCGCGGCGGTCAGCGCGTTCAGGGTCAGGAGGCCTAGCGAGGGGGGTGAATCCACCAGCACGTAGTCGTAGGAGGCGCGCACCGGTTCGAGCGCCCTGCGCAGGCGCCGGTGGTGGTTGGGCCGATCGATGAGCTCCACCTCGGCACCGGCCAGGTCACGGCTCGCGGGGGCTACATCGAGATAGGGGAAGTGAACCTCGTGGTGAATCGCCTCCGTCAGCGGCTTTCCCTCGACGACACACTCGTATACGGACAGTCGGTTGCCGTTCTTCCGGATTCCGAACCCGCTCGTGGCGTTCCCCTGGGGATCGCAGTCCAGGACGAGGGTCCTGCGTTCCGCAATGGCGAGCGACGCTCCGAGGTTGATGGCCGTCGTGGTCTTTCCCACGCCCCCCTTCTGGTTGGCGATCGAGATGACTCGGCTCATGAGCTCCTCTGGAGGATCAACCGGCGGCCCCGGAGGCCATTTCGGCGGGCCTCGATCGGCGACCGAGGATACCTGAGCCGAAACGCCTGACTACTCTTCGCTGACAAAGACAGCCGAGACCGCCGGTCGTTGGGGGCGGATGTTCGGGACGAGGGCAATATAGAGGGGAAGAGCCACGTGCGCCAAGCAGTGGATGTTCCACGTGAAACACACTGATCCACGATGGTGGAAAACCCTGGATCGTTTTTTGGTGCAACGGATTGCGGCGTGCACACCATCGTAGCGCCAAGGCGTATCCTCCGCGCCCGGCCCGAACCGGGGGCGTTCGTCCTGACCGTTTCACGTGAAACATCCGCGGCGTCGGGACGGTGGGCGGGCCACCCGCAGACCGTTCACCCCCTCTCGACATCCGATCGGGCCGGAGTGCCGCTCTTCCGCAGTTCGACGAGGAGGTTCTGGAGATCGGCTGGCGAGATCCCTGGAATCCTGGCCGCTTGGCCGAGGGTTCGGGGGCGGACGCGCTCCAGCTTTTGCCGCGCCTCGTAGGAGAGGCTCCGCATCTCTCCGTAACGCGCCCCGGCCGGGAGCGACATCGCCTCGCGCCGGCGCAGCGCCTCGGCGCGATCCCGTTCGCGACCCAGATAACCCTCGTACTTGAACTCCATCTCCACCGTCGAGAGCACATCCGGGTCGAATCGCTGTGCACCGCTCGTCTCTCCCGCCCTCACAAGGTCCTCGAACCGCACCCTGGGGCGCTTCAGCAGTTCCCGGACGGGACGCGGCTGCGTGAGCAGTGCGCTCCCCCGATCCTTCAGGTGTCCATTGACCTCCTCCGGCCGCAAGCTGTGGGAGGCCGCCCAGGATCGAGCGCGCTCCAACTCGTTCATGAACCACGCCAGATGGCGGCGCTCCTCCCCGGTAAGCAGTCCTAGGCCCTCGGCCTTCGGGGCGAGGCGCTGCAGGCAGTTGTCCTGGCGCAGAGTCAACCTGAACTCGGCACGAGAAGTAAAGAGGCGATAGGGCTCATCCACCCCCCGCGTAACCAGGTCGTCGATCAGCACTCCGAGGTAGGCCTCGTGCCGCCCGGGTACCCAAGGATCGCGCTCCAAGGAGGCCAGGCCGGCGTTGATCCCCGCCACGACCCCCTGCCCGGCCGCCTCCTCGTACCCCGTCGTCCCATTGATCTGTCCCGCGAGGTAAAGGCCCTCCAGAGGCTTGAGCTCAAGCGTGGACCGCAGCTGCTGCGGCGGGAAGTAGTCGTACTCGATCGCATAGCCGGGCTGCGTCATTCGGGCTTCCTCGAGTCCCGGCACGCAGGCGAGAAACTCCCGCTGGATCTCCGGGGGCAACGAAGTGGAGAGTCCGTTCACGTAGAGCTCGGACGTCTCCAGCCCTTCGGGCTCCAGGAACACCTGGTGGCTTTCTGCGTCCGGGAACCGCTGGATCTTGTCCTCGATCGATGGGCAGTAGCGCGGTCCGACCGCCTCGATCGCCCCGCCGTACATAGCAGACCTCGAGAGGCTCGCCTCGACGATTCGACGAACCGCGGGCCCGGCCTCTCCGATCCAGCACGGTCTGCGTTCCAGCCCGCCGCTCCGCTCCCAGTGGGAGAAGCGATGCCCCTCGGTCTCGCTGTCCTGCCGCTGTAGACGCCTGAGATCGACCGTGCGCCCGTCGATCCTGGGCGGCGTGCCCGTCTTGAAGCGCTCGCTCCGCAGCCCGAGGTCCAGCAACTGACTCGCGAGCTCGATGGAGGGGGGATCCCCCGCGCGACCGGCAGGGATCGAGGTCTCGACCCCGATCTTGATGCTGCCGCGCAAGAAAGTTCCGGCGGTCAGCACGACCCGCCGGGCCCGGAAGCGGCTGCCATCGACGCAGCGCACGCCCGAGACGGAGCCAGCCTCGACGTCAAGTGCTCGGACCATCCCCTGATAGAACTGGAGACCCTCTCTCTCCTCCAGCAGCCCCCGCATGGCCCGTGCATAGAGTCCGCGGTCGCACTGCGCCCGTGGTGCCCAGACGGCTGGGCCCTTGGACCGGTTCAGCATCCGGAAGTGAAGCGTGGTCCGGTCAGCCGCGCGGCCCATCAGGCCACCCAGGGCGTCCACTTCCCGCGCAACTGTGCCCTTAGCCACGCCCCCGATCGCCGGATTGCACGACATCTGCGCCACCCGGCCGAGGTAGCTGGTGATGAGCAGCGTCCGCGCTCCGAGACGGGCGGCCGCGTTTGCCGCTTCGCAGCCCGCGTGTCCCCCCCCGATCACGATCACATCGTAGGCTGGCGTCACTTCGATGACCTCTCGCTGATTGCCGGGAGGCAGATCTCAGAACAACCCCGGCTGCTGCCTCACCATGGCGTTCCCCGCCGGGGGCTCGCGAACGCAGCGGCATCCGCCGGACCCCGAGCGTATCGGCACCGTCCGCACTACCTTTCGGCGTCTCATTGGATCCCCATGATGTGTGAAGACGCGCGCGATCCGGCCGACACGGCAGATGCACGAACAGGTTTCATCCTGCGCGGCCGCGTACAGGGTGTCGGCTTCCGCTGGTGGACCCGGGAGGCGGCGGGGCTTCTCGGGTTGCGTGGCACGGTGCGGAACCGCGCCGACGGCTCGGTGGAGGTGCATGTGGCGGGCAGCGCGCGTCGAGTCCGACAGTTCGCCGCGATGCTGCGCTCCGGACCACCGCCTGCCCGGGTCGACCGTGTCGAGGAGATCCCCTGCGACCCCGCGCTGCCGCCGGATTTCCAAGTTCTCTTCTGACAATCACATTCGACCTTCTCGGCACTTTCGCGGTGATCCGGTGTATCGTTTCCGGCTCGTATCCGCCCAGAGGCGAGCTTTCCCGGGTTCTTGGAGGTGATGCGGTGATCGAGCTTCCTGATGTCGAGCGCATGATCGAGGCTTTTGCCGGCTACGCCACCGGCAAGACGATCTCGGCTGTCCTCATCGATGATCCGAGCGTCAACGTCGATGTGGACATGGCACGCGAGCACATCGAGTCTCACGCGATCGACACGGTCGAGCGGCACGGCAAGAACGTGGTTCTGCGCTTTCGGTCCGGCTACAGCCTCGTGTTCGAGATGGGGGACGAGGGGCGCATCTACCTCGAGTCACAGACCGTTCCGCCGGCTGACAACAGCGGCGTGCGGCTTCAGTTCGCGGCCGGTAGAGAGCTCCGGTTTGACGCGCCCGGTTCGCGAGAGACCGTGCATCTCCTCGAGGGAGATGACCTCTCCTCCCTTGGAGGGCTGGAGAGCATGGGCATCGACCCGCTGAGCGACGACCTGACAGTGGAGAAGTTCGTCGAGCTGGCGGTTGGCCATCCGCGGAGCTCCCTCAAGGGTTTCCTCATGAACCCGGCCGCCATCGCCGGGATCGGAAACGAGTACGCCGACGAGATCTGCTTCCAGGCGGGCTACCGTCCCGATCTCCGGGTCGGCCAGATGACACCCCGCCAGCTGGAACGCGTGCACCTCTACCTGCGCCGCGTTCTTCGGCGGGCGACACTCCACTGGCAGGCGGCTCACGCCGATCCCGGCTGGCTGATCAACCACCGGGCGAAGGGCCGGCCCTGTCCTCGCTGCAGCACGGCGCTCACATCCATCAAGCTCAAGGGTCTCAGGACGTACGTCTGCGTCCGCTGTCAGCGGGCCGCGTAAGTCGCGTTCGGCGCCCGATCGCTTTACGTCACAGTAAAGCGATCGTCATAGAGGCCGTGTCCGGTGGTTTACTTCCCGATGCAAAAGTCGGAGAAGAGAACGTCGAGCACATCCTCCGTGTCCACGAGTCCCAGAAGTTCCCCCAGCCGCTCCTGGGCATCCTGCAGATGGGTGGCCGCAATCTCAGGCGGCAGTCCTCTATGCCGCGCATTTCCAAACGCTTCGACGTCTGCCAGCGCGGCGCGAAGCGCCCTGGAGTGCCGACGTCGTGTCACCAGAGGCAGCTCCTCGCGGTCCCGGATGCCTGCATAGGCCGCCTCCAGCAGCAGGGAGCGAAGGGCCGGGAGCCCGGTTCCGGCCGAAGCGGACACGAGGACGCTCGACCCCGCGCCGATCGCCTCCTGCGCGTTCTCGGCGCCGCGCGCGCGGTCTGCCTTCGTCCGGACGACGATCAGCCCCGGTCGCCCGTCCGCAGCCCCTGCCTGCGCAGGGTTCCGCACCCCGCTCGCCCATCGTCGCAGGAATTCTACCTCGTTCGCGTCGAGCGGCCGCCCCGCTTCGGCACAGAACAGGATGATGTGCGCCCGTCCAAGGAACCGCTCCGCCACCTCTATCCCGAGGCCCTCCACGCGGCCGGGCTTGGGCCTGAAACCGGCCGTGTCCACGAGCCGAAACGGGTAGCCCTCGACACTCAGAACCGCCTCGATAGCGTCCCGGGTCGTGCCGGGAACCTCCGTCACGATGGCGCGCTCCTCTCCCAACAATGCATTGAAAAGACTGGACTTGCCAGCGTTTGGGCGACCGGCGATCACCGTAATGGCGCCGTCCCGGACCATCTCGCCTTCGGGAGCGTGCCGGAGCAGATCCTGTAGGGACGACTTGAGGTTCCGTGCGGCCGCCTGCACTCGGGCTTCGGGCACGGGACCGTCGTCTTCCTCGGGAAAGTCGATCTCGTAGGTGAGCAGGGCCAGCAGCTGAAGGATCTCCTCGCGCAGTCCGTCGATCCGGCTGGAAAGTCCCCGCTCAAGCTGGAAGAGGGCCGCGCGGTGCGCCGCCTCGCACCGGGCGTCGATCAGGTCGAGCGTCGCCTCCGCCTGCAGAAGGTCGATCCTGCCGTTCAGGAAGGCCCTTCGGGTGAACTCGCCCGCCTCAGCGAGGCGGGCGCCGGCTGCGCATGCGGCATCGAGAAGCAGTTGGGGCACCATCGCCCCTCCGTGCCCGCTGATCTCCAGCAGGTCCTCGCCCGTGTAGGATGCGGGCGCGAGGTGGAGCGTCACGACGGCGCGATCGATCAGGCGGCCGTCCTCCGGGTGGCGGATCGCCGCAAGCGTGGCGCGACGCGGCGTCAACTCGGGAAGCCCCAGCTTCGCGGCGATCGGCACCGTTCCGGGACCGCTCATGCGCACCACGGCGATTCCGGCCCGCCCCGGAGCGGTCGAGATCGCGGCGATCGTTTCCCCCGGCGGGATATGCATGCGTCCGGTCATCCATCCGCGCCGTACCGCGCGGGCCTACCTCCTCCCCGACCTCTTCTTCGAGGAACCGCGCCGCTTTCCGCCATCCTTCCTCCCCGAGCCGCCCCTCTTCCCTCCCTTTGCCGCCCTCGGCGGGCCTTGCGCCTCGTCTTCCGCTGCCCCGTCCCCGGGTTCCTCGACGACTTCCTGGGGATCGGAGGGCGTCCCGCCCCGTGCCTTCTGTCGCTCTCTAGCGATGTAGAACTGCTGCGGCAGAGAGGCGATGTTGCTCGTGGCGTAGTAGAGGTTCAGCCCGGAAGGGAAGTTGGCGAAGAGGAAGGTGAACAAGACCGGCATCCCGTAGCCCAGCATCTTGGTCTGGGCAGTCTGCTCCATGCCCCGCTGGCCGATCCACTGAAGGAGGAACATGGATCCGCCCATGAGCAGCGGCACGATGTAGAGCGGGTCCTTCAACGACAGGTCGGGCAGCCAGAGGAAGGGTACGCCGCGCAGTTCGATCGTGTTCTGAAACACGAAGAACAGCGTGATCAGGATCGGGAACGGGAGCATCATCGGAAGGCAGCCGGCCAGCGGGTTGATGTTGTGCTCCTTGTAGAGCCTCATCATCTCCTGCTGCATCTTCTGAGGATCGTCCTTGTGCCTTTCCCGAATGTCCTTCATCAAAGGTTGAACGCGCATCTGCGCCATCTGTGCCCGCATCGACTTCTGATAGAGCGGGAACAGCACGATCCGCATAAGGACCCCGAAGAGGATCAGCACCCAGCCGTAGGCGAGGCTCAGCGTCTCGTGCATCCACGTGAGGATCGCCATGACGATCGCCACCAGAGGCCGAATCACCGGCTGCAGCCATCGCCACCCCACGGGATTGACGTTCTGCAGGTCGCGTCCGATCGCCTTTAGGCGCCCGTAGCCCTGGGGGCCCAGGTACGCACCGAACGCGAAGCCGGGCGAGCCGGCGGGAACCGGCAGGGTGGCCGTGATCCGCGCGGCGTTCTCCTCGTTCAGTCCTTCCACGAGCAGACCGCCGAAACCTGGGCCCTCCTCCGCAGCCAGGAACGCGACCAGGAAGTACTTGTTCTTGACCGCTACCCAGTCGAAGGGGCCGCCCTCGGCCGCCTCTCGCTCCCCTTCTGAGACGGCCGAGAGTCGCCGGCTGCGAATGCCCTGCCGTCCCCTCGTCACGTAGGCCAGTTGGCCATAGTCGGCTTTGGCGTCCGCCTCGTTCGTCCGCAGTCCCTCGCCGAGGGAGGTGGCGAGCGTGTAGCCGCGGTCCCCCACGCCTTCCAGCGCTCCCTCCACCCGGACGAGGTACCTCGCGGCATCGAAGTGGTAGGTCACACGGAAGACGACATCGCCGCGCTCAGTGGACGCGATGCGGTGACGAAAGACCAGCGAGTCCAGCGGGGAGCCCTCGGTGAGCCTGATTTCGCGGGCGCTCGGCTCGAAGAGGCGCTCCGACAAGTCGACAGTGTCCGCTCCGGCGGCCACCCGAAAGCCGAGCAGTCGATCACCCGGTCTCACGAGCTCCGCCGATGCCGAATCCGGATCCTCCGGTGCGTACGAGCGGTAGCGAGGCAATCCGGCCGAGACCAGCGCCGCGCCCCGCGTCACGAACTTGAGTCGATAGAGTGGCGAGCTGACCTCGATCGTGTCGGCCGGCTGATCGTCGAGGAGCTCTGCCAGGGCATCCGCCGGCGGTTCTTCCTCCGCCATCCCGACGACGTCGTCTGCAGCCGGCAAACCCCGTGACTGCGGGCGGACCGCCGGAACGCCGTCCGGTGTCTCGGGCGCCGGCGGCTCCCGCCGGAGGATGGCAGAATCCCCGTCGCCCGCCGGAGGGGGGATATTCCGGGGTGGAAAAAGGAGGTTGGCGAGGAGGATCACCCCCAGCATGAGCCCGATCGCGAGCAGGAGCCTCCGCTCCATCAGCGCCCTCTTCCCGGCTCGACGCCCGGTTCCTCGCCGGGGACGCGGGGGTTGGACGGCGGGACCGGATCGTAGCCCACGCCGCCAAACGGATGGCAGCGGAGCAGCCGTCTCAAGGCAAGCCAACTCCCTCGCGCCGCGCCGTGCCTCGAGACCGCCTCCAAGGCATACTGCGAGCAGGTCGGGCTGTAGCGACATGCCCCGGGGAGGAGGGGCGAGATCGCCACCTGGTAGGCACGGATCGAGACGAGGATCACGCTTCGCACGGACGTTCCACTGCTTCCGTAATGAGAGCTCTCAGTTCCTCGTAGGAGCGCCCGTATGCCTCCCGGCGTGCGCGCACGAGGACGTCCAATCCGCGCTCTCGTGTCCGTGCTGCCGGGAGCCAGTCGCGCCGCGCGATCTCGCGCAGGCGCCTCTGCAACCGGTTTCGAGCGGCAGCGCTGTGGCCGTGCCGTGGGACGATCAGGCCAAACCGCGGCCCCGTCTCCGCGGCCTGTGCGATGAAGGCATCGATCGGCCCCAAGCGACAGCGCCGGCCTTTCCGCAGGAGCCAGCGGATCTCCCGGCCGCTTCGAATTCGCGCCGAGCGTGGAAACCTCTCGTCCTTCATGTTAACGGCGCCGGAGGTCGCGCCGGGATCGGCGAGGGTCAGCGACTTCGCCGCTTGCGGCGGAACTCGTCGCTGACGGTAAGGCGCTTGCGACCCTTCTTGCGGCGGCGCGAGAGCACCTGGCGTCCGGCCTTGGTCTTCATTCGGGCGCGAAAGCCGTGGTCCTTCCGCCGCTTCCTGTTGCTGGGCTTTCTATACGTCGGTTGCATGGCGCTCGAAGTTTCTCACCCGGAAATTGCCCCCGGCTCGCAGCCACAGGAGCCTCGGGCGGTCGAATCGGCGAGTGCGCGACTCGTATAAACGGAGTCCGCATCGGTGTTCCCCGCCGGAAGAAAGCCCTCAAGTGTAGATTCGGCCGACGTGGCTGTCAATCACGGCGACCGGCCGCATGCAGCGCGAGCAAGGGCCGTTGACAGCCCCGGGGAGGCCCTCTACAATGACGCCCCCCGGGTGTCGGCAGGCGTTCCATCGCCCGGCCCCGAGCCTTCCGGGCAGGTAGCATACGACATCATAGATGGAATTAACCGCCACTCAGGTCTGGTCCCGCATCGCGCAAGCCTCGCGCGAAGTTCTTCCGGAACAGACGTTCGCTACCTGGCTCGCCTCGACCGAAGCGATTGCTCTGACCGACGACACGCTGGTCGTCGCCGCCCCCACGAAATTCGCGGTCGAGTGGATCGAGGACAAATACGGCGCCCTGCTCAGAGAGCTGGCGGAGCGTGAGCTGGGGCGCCCCCTGCAGGTGCGGTTCGAACACCACGGGCAGGACGAGCGACTGGAATTCCCCGAGTTGGGCGGCAAGGGCGGCGCGCCCGAGGAGAGGTCAGGCCCCCGGGCCCAGACAGAGGGTTCGCTTCCCCCCGCGGACTGGGCCGCCGCGGGCCTCAACGACCGCTACCGCTTCGACCGCTTCGTGATCGGCGGCCACAACCAGCTGGCCACGGCGGCCTGCCGGCGGGTGGCGGATGCCCCGGCCATCGCCTACAACCCGCTCTTCATCTACGGGGACACCGGCCTCGGCAAGACACACCTCATGCATGCCATAGGGCACGCGATCCTCGACCGCCTCCCCGACCGCAGGGTGGTCTACACGACGTCCGAGCAGTTCACGAACGAGATGATCGCGGCCATCCAGAGCGGCCGCACCGCGAACTTCCGGCAGCGATACCGCATGGTCGATGTGCTTCTCGTGGACGACGTGCATTTTCTCGGCAACAAGGAGGGCACGCAGGAGGAGTTTTTCCACACCTTCAACGCGCTGTACGACGCTCAGAAGCAGATCGTCATCACTTCGGACCGGCCGCCTCCCGAGATTCCCGGGCTTCAGGAGCGGCTGGTATCGCGCTTCGAGTGGGGGCTCGTCACCGACATCAAGCCTCCCGACTTCGAAACGCGCATCGCCATACTCCAGAAGAAGGCGGAGGAAGATGGCCTGCTGATGGACGATGAGGTGATCGAGTACATCGCGCGCATCCGAAAGACCTCGGTGCGCCAGCTGGAAGGGGCGCTGATCAAGCTGCTCGCCTTCAGCTCGCTTACGCGGCGCGAGATCAACCTGGATCTGGCGCGCGAGGCTCTCGGTTCGGAGCCCGACCCCGCGGCGCGGGACCGGTCGCGTGCCACCCCGGAACAGATCGTCCAGCAAACCGCCGAGCAGTGGAATGTCACGGTCGCCGACATCAAGTCTAAGCGGCGCACGCGGTCGCTAGTCGTGCCCCGACAGGTCGCCATGTACCTCATCAAGACGACGCTCGATCTGCCTTACACAGACATCGGCTCTCTATTCGGCGGTCGCGACCACTCGACCGTTATCCACTCGGTGAACAAGGTGGAGGCCGAGATGGCCGGCGATCCGACCTTCCGCTCCCGGGTCCGCAAGCTGCAAGATGCGATTGCCGGTTGACATGGTTGCCCACTCTTCCGACCGTTGCCTCCGTTCCCCAAGCTGTCGAAAAGGAGGGACGAGAACCGTGGATTGCGTCGGGACGGGCGTGGACGGCGATTCTGACCGCCTCCCGGCGGTGGATTCTTCTCCTTGATCCTCAACTGCTCTCCGGACCAATCGACAACGCGCCGAAACCGGGCAAGTCGCGTCTTTGCGCGGCTGCCACCGTCCCGAATCATCGTTTTCCACTTTCCAACAGGTCCTACTACGACTACTAAGATGATATTTCAACTAGGTATTAGAACTACGTTTCCGCATTCCATGTCCGATCCGCGAGGTTCTCGATGAAGCTTTCGATATCCCGGGACAAGCTGCAAAAGGGTCTTGGCGCCGTGTCCGCAACGATCCCGGCACGCACCACCCTTCCCGTCCTGTCCAACATCCTCGTTCGGGTGGACGGGGACTCGGTACAGCTGTGTGGTACCGATCTCGATATCTCTGTCCGGGTTACGGTTGATGCCGAGGTGGAAGCGGAGGGTGCGGTTACCGTTCCGGCAAAGAAGTTCTCCGAGATCACACGGGAGCTGGAAGACGCGCCGGTCCATCTAAAGGCCGATCAGGACCAGATCGAGATCACGTGCGGCAGGAGCCGGTTCCGGCTGTACGGCCTGCCGGAGGGGGAGTTTCCGAGCTTCCCCGAGGTGGACTTCTCGGAATCCTGGAAGATGTCGGCCGCAGCCCTTCAGGAGCTGATCTCTCACACGTCGTTCGCCGCATCGACCGAGGAAAGCCGACCGATCCTGAATGGCGTGCTGTGGCAGCTGCGTCCCGATTCCACGACCATGGTAGCGACGAACGGGCATCGCCTGGCCATGATGACCAAGGAGCTTCGCGAGATGGGGGCTCCCGAGGCAGACCTCATTGTGCCGCCCAAGGCCCTCGGCCAGGTCGAGCGCCTATTCGATGCCGATGAGGAGCTGGAGGTCGCGCACTCCGCTAATCACCTGGCCTTCCGGTCCGATCACCGGGCCGTGTACACGCGCCTGATCGAGGGACCCTATCCCAACTACGAGCAAGTGATCCCGAAGGACAATGACAAGGAGGCTGTGGCCAGCCGCGGCGGGTTGGAGGCGGCCATCCGCCGCATGGCCGTCGTGGCCAGCGATCAGACGCACCGTGTCCGTTTGCACTTCGAGCCGGGGGCACTGAAGTTTCGCGTGCAGACTCCGGATCTGGGCGAGGCCGAGGATTCCCTGGCAGTGGACTACGATGGAGAGGAACTGGAGATCGGCTTCAACGCGAACTACATGCTGGAGGTCCTCCGCTACATGTCCGGCGATGATGTCAAGATGACGTTCAAGGCTCCGGAGCGGGCGGCCACCTTCCAGCCAGCCGAGGGGGACTCGAACTACCTGTGTCTGGTCATGCCGCTGAGGCTACTCGACTGAGGGGGAGGTAGAGACCACGATGCAGGGCCGACCGCCGCCGCTGGCAAGATTCGGGACCCTGGCCATCTGCGTGCTGGCCTTCCTTCTTGCCCCGGGGAACGCGCAGGCGCAGGCGCCCGACTGGGACACGACCGAGCTGGCGAACGGCGTATTCATCTTCCGGTACGGCGGCTACAACACCGCGTTCGTGGTCACCGAGGACGGGGTCGTAGCCTTCGACCCCATTACTCCCGATGCGGCACGCCTGCTTGCCCAGGAGATCCGGCGGTCGGCCCCAGCCCTTCCTCTCCTGGCGATCGTGTACAGCCACCATCACGCGGACCACGCCTCCGGCGCCTCCGTGCTCCGGGCCATATTCGGGGGCCGCGTGCCGATCATAGCACACGAGAATGCCCTCGGTCCGCTGATCGAGGCCGCCAGCCCCGTGCTGCCCGCCCCCGACCTGACCTTTAGCCGGCGGCTCACTCTCCGAGCGGGCGGACGTTCGATCGAGCTCCTCTACCTCGGGCCGAGTCATACGACGAGCATGATCGTAGCGCTCGTGCCTGATGCCAAGCTGGCCTTCGCCGTCGACTTCGTGGGCAACGATCGCGTGGGCTACCGAGACCTCGGCAGCCACATCTTCCCCGACTTCTTTTCCGCACTCGAGGCGCTGGATGCCCTCGACTTCGACACGATCGCGTTCGGCCATGGTCCGCCGGGTGATCACGACTCCATCAGACGGCAGATTCGCTATTACGAGGATCTCCGCGCGGCCGTCGAGCAGGCGGTGGCCGAGGGCTGGACCCAGGACGAGGCTGCCGAGCGAATCCGCCTGGCCGAATACGCTGATTGGACCGGATACGAGGAGTGGTTCACCCTGAACGTTCGCGGCATGCATCGGTGGCTGAGTCGCGGGCGCTGAGTTTTGCCTGACGCGACGCTCCAGCGCCCGGAGCCGGCGCGGCGTCCCAACCCGAGGTCACGCTTGTCGGTCTGTCCACACTGCGGTTTCGAGTCGACCACCAGCGAGTGTCCTCTGTGCGGAGCCCGCATGAGTGCGGGGGTCGGTGACTCGGCTGCGGAGGGAGAGCTGCCAGGGGTCCCTTGGGAGGACCAGACCGTCCGTTTTCCGGGAAGCCTCATCCTGACCTTAAGGCAGAGCCTGCTCGCCCCGAGCGAGTTTTTCCGATGGCTTCACTACGAGGAATCGCTGGCCCGACCCCTGCTCTACTACCTCATCGTGTCCATCGTTTCGGCTTTCTTCGTACTTGTCTGGCGATCGGCCGGACCCTCGCTATATCCCGGGCTGGCCCCGCTGGAAACCGGCCTAGATCCGCTGGTTCAATTTTTCCTGGAGCCGTTTGCCGCCCTTTTCGCCTTGGCGTTCGGCGTGTTCGTGCTGCAGCTGATGGTGCTCGCCCTCGTACCGAACCAGCGGGGATTTCGGGCGACGAGCCGGGTTTGCTGCTATGCGTGGGGGCCCGCCATACTGACGGCCATCCCGCTCCTGGGTCCTCTCCTGGCGCTCGTCTGGTCCGTCACCCTTCTCTCGATCGGCATCCGGGTGGGCCACCAGACGACCGCGGGGCGGGCAGCGGCCGTCGTGCTTGTTCCTCTGGTCGGATTGCTCATGCTGCTTCTCTTCCTGGCGCTGCTGCTCCTCGCCCCGGACACCTCGCCCCTGGAGCTGATCGGGTGGTAGAGGACGGGTCCAGGGATCTGGACCGGGTGCAGCGTGCGATCGAGGAACAGGAGTTCGCTCGAGGTCACGTTCCTCCTGGCACCCCGGCCGTCGATCCGCGGCCGGCTGCGACCGTGTGTCTGGCCCGCCCGGCGGGGGGCGGGTTCGAGGTTCTCCTGCTACAGCGTCCCCTCGCGAGCCGATTCGCGGCGGGCGCGCACGTGTTTCCCGGTGGCACGATCGATCCGGAGGACCGGTCCTCCGAGGCGCTCGATCGACTCTCCTCCTGCGCTTTCGAATCCATGACCGTCCGTGCCGCTCTGTTCGCCGGCTTTCGGGAGGCGTTCGAGGAGACCGGTCTGCTGCTGGCGAGCGAGGGGGTCGATCCCGATGCGCTGGGGCAGGTGCGGAACAGCCGGACGGCGCTGCTTGAGGGGTCGGTGACCTTCGCCCGGCTGCTCGAGCGAAGTGGCGTGATGCTTGACGCGGCCTCCGCCGTCTACTTCGCCCGCTGGATCACCCCCGTCGAGCTTGACCGGCGGTACGACACCATGTTCTTCATGGCTCGCCATCCCGGCGGGACGCCCGAGATCACTCATGAGCATACGGCCTTCGTCTGGATGGAGCCGGCCGAGGCCCTCGATCGATTCCGTGCGGGGCTGCTGCCGATGCTGTTTCCCACCCGCATGACGTTGGAGCTCCTGAGGCGGTTCGACCGCCTGGATGAGGTCTTCGTTGCCTTCAGGGAGCGAGAGGTGAAGCCGATCCTCGCGCGACTGATCATCGAGGAGGGTCGCATCCGGCCCGCTCCGGTCGAACTGAAGTAGATCGGGGTCAACGTGGCGGGCGACGAACTCGGAGCTGGAGTGGGATCGGCGGTTGGCGACAACCCGGGTCCGTTGACGCTCGACGGCACCCGCACCTATCGGATCGGAGTCGGGCAGGCGGTCCTGCTCGACCCCGGTCCCGATCTGCCGGGACAGATCGAGCGGCTGCGGGAGCTCGTCGGGAGGGCCGCGATCGAGTGGGTCTGCCTCACCCATGGCCATCCCGATCACGCGGCCCTCGCCAGGGCCGCCTGTGAGGCGTTCGGCGCTCCACTGGCCGCGGCGGCCGAGGCGCTCGCCCGACTGGGCCTGGACGGCCGTACTCTCTCCGACGGAGATCGTCTGGAGATCGACGGGGGGGCGGCGTGGCTGGACGTGGTGGAGACGCCGGGGCACTCCCCGGACTCGCTCAGCTTCTTCCTCCGGCCCGTAGGGTGGATGTTTACCGGAGACACCGTTCTCGGCGAGGGCTCGACGCTCGTCGCGCATCCGGATGGTCGGATGAGCTCCTACCTGGCCAGCCTGGCGCGGCTCATCTCCCTTCGACCCTCTCGTCTGCTTCCCGGACATGGAGAGCCCGTCGAAGAGGCCGTGCCTCGGCTCGAGGCGTATCGCCGACACCGGCTCGACCGCGAGCGCCAGATCCGGGTCGCGCTCGCCGACGGGGCAGCGTCCCTCCAGGACATCAGGGAACGCGTCTATCCCGACTTGCCTGCCGGCCTCGAGTCTGCCGCCGAGAGCTCCATTCGTGCCCATCTTGCTCATCTCGAGGAGCAGGGTCTGCCGTACGGGGCGCCCATGGAGCGGGAGGAACCCTGAGCGGGAGGTCTCGCAGCGGAGGGGCTCGCCGGGGCCTGTCGCTGGGAATCGTATTCCTCACCGTCGTCATCAACCTGATCGGCTTCGGGATCGTCCTGCCGCTCCTTCCGTTTTTCGCAACCGAGCTGGGCGCCGGCGCGCTGGAGGTCGGTGCGATCATCGGTTCGTACTCGGCCATGCAGTTTCTCTTCGCTCCGCTATGGGGTCGCCTCTCCGACCGCTATGGCCGACGTCCGCTGCTGATCGTCGGGCTTGTGGGCTCGGCCGGTTCCTACCTGGTCTTCGCCTTCGCCGGCACGGTCGAGGTACTCCTTCTGTCGAGGATCGTCGGCGGTCTGACCGGGGCGACCATTCCCGTGGCCCAGGCCTACGTCGCGGACAGCAGCCCGCGGGAAAGCCGTGCCCGGGCCATGGGGCTCATCGGGGCAGCGTTCGGCATCGGCTTCATCATCGGCCCCGCCCTGGGGGGCTTCATGAGCCGCTGGGGATACGCCCTGCCCGGCGTGTTCGCATCGGGACTGAGCCTCCTCGCAGCGCTCGTCGCAGTGGCGTTCCTCCCCGAGTCTCTGCCTGCGCAGCAGCGAAGGAGGCTCGCGGCGCCGGCTGCGGGAGCGAAAGCGGCTGGCGCGCAGGTCCGAGCGCTGGCTCGCACTCTGGGCGATGCCAGGTTCAGGGGTCCGATCGGGGCCACGCTTCTCGCGAATACGGGCTTCGCTGCGTACACGACGATCTTCCCGCTTTTCCTCGACGAGCCGATCGGGATGACGGCCACCGAGGCCGGTGCCTTCTTTGCGCTTTCCGGCCTCGTATCCGTCACCACACAGGGGGGAATCGTGGGCCGCGTGGTGGATCGGATCGGCGAAAAGCACACCGCGCTAATGGGGTTGGTCGCGGTGTTTGGCGCCTTTCTCATTCTCCCGTCGTGGCCCCAGACTCGCGGCATCCTTCTCTCCCTCTCCTTCCTCGGCCTGGGCTGGGGGCTGTTCAACCCGGCACTGCTCGGGATCCTGTCGGGGCGAGCGGACGAGACCGATCAAGGAAGCGTGCTCGGGGTCAACCAGTCCGCCAGCGCCCTGGCGCGCGTTCTGGGACCGCTGGCCGGAGGCTGGGCGTTCGGCGCGCTCGGCTACGCGCTCTCGTTTCAGCTCAGCGCTCTGCTGCTGGCCGCTGCGGCGCTCTGGCTATCGACGCTGGCCGGGCTCCCCACGCCAGGCGCTCCGTCCGAAGCGACGGATCGTTAGAACCGGCGCGGTCTGGGCGCGTCGGTCGCCGTGTTGTCAGGTCGGCGAGCCTGGCTCGCTCGACGGCCGGGCCTGCAGGCGACGAACGATCGGGAGCGATGCGGTCGGGAAGGCGAAGTCGACGAGCCGCCGCGGCTCCACCCAGCGGACTGCGGTCGCGGCCCGCGCTCTGGCCCGGCCGGACACGTAGGTAGCCTCGTAGAAGTGCAAGGTGACGCGGAAGTGGCTGTAGGCGTGGTTGACGCGGTCGATGAGATCGCCCACCCGTACTTCGATGCCGACCTCCTCCCGCAGCTCACGCCGCACCGCATCCGCCGGTGACTCTCCGTTCTCCAGCTTTCCTCCCGGGAACTCCCACAGGCCGCCGAGGAGCCCGGAGGGCGGTCTCCGTGCGATGAGGACCCGGCCCTCTCGCCACACGACACCCACGCCCACGGTCTGATGGGGGAGGGGGCCGCGCCGCCGCGGGGCCGGGCGGCGAGCCACCGTTCCGCGAGCGAGGGCCAGGCACCGTCCGGCGGCCGGACAGGACCCGCAGCGTGGTGAACGTGGGGTGCAGATGCCGGCTCCCAGATCCATCAAGGCCTGGTTGAGATGGGCTGCGCAGCCGGGCCGGCTCCCCATCAGGCCGAGAACCGCCTCGTGCAACAGGGCCGGAGACGGGTTCGCCATGTCGAAAAGCCGGCTCAGGACACGCCGTGCGTTGCCATCCACGGCGGGTTCTTCAAGACCGAACGCGAGACTCGCGACTGCGCCCGCCGTGTATCGGCCGATGCCCGGAAGTCCTTCGAGCCGAGCCCGGTCAGGGGGAAGTCGGCCCCCGTAGGAGCGACAGACCTCGCGGGCAGCCGCGTGCAGGTTTCTGGCCCGGCCGTAGTAGCCCATTCCTTCCCAGACTTTGAGCACCTCGTCGAGATCGGCGTCCGCCAGGGCACTCGCGGTGGGGAAGCGCTCCAGGAACCGCGCGTGGTAGGACCGGACGGTGTCCATTCGCGTCTGCTGGGCCATGACCTCGCCGACCCAGATGGCGTAAGCGTCACGGGCGTGTCGCCACGGGACGTCCCGTTTCTCGGGCCGGTACCAGGCGAGGAGCAGATCCGCCAGCACCTCCGTGCCTTCCTCCGGTCCGGTCCGGGCGGATCTATCCAACAACCGGATACTCCCCGTCGAAGATGCGGCGCGCCGGTCCCTCCAGACGGATGCGCTGCAGCGACCCCTCCGCGGCGCCCGCGTCGAGCAGGGTGACCCTCAGATCCTCGCCGCTTCTCGTGTGGAGCCTCACCGTCTCTCCCGTGAGACCGGCACGATGGAGCACGAGCGCCGCGGCCATCGCCCCGCTGCCGCAGGCCAGCGTCTCGCCCTCGACGCCACGCTCGTAGGTCCGGATCGTCGCGTCCGATCGCCCATGCCGCGCGACGAAGTCCACATTCGTCCCCTCCGGCCCCAGCTCGGGGTGGAAGCGGATTGGCTCGGCGAGCGGCCGGATGTCGCCGTCCGGCATGCGGGCGATCGGGACCACCAGATGGGGGGTCCCGATCCGCACGCGCCATCCATCAGCCGTATCGCCGCCTACGGGTACCGACAGCGTGCCCTCGATGCGGGCGTCGAGCTCGAAGTCCAGGGCGACGCCCTCCTCCCGAAGTACGGCACGGACGACCCCTCCCGCCGTCTCCACATCCATCGACGAGGCCGGGGTCAGGCCGCGATGTCGGGCAAATCGGGCGACGCAGCGCGTCCCGTTTCCGCAGGTGGAAAACTCGGACCCGTCGGGGTTGAAGAAGCGGGCCGCGACGCGATCCGACGCGAGCCGCTGCACCAGGATGAAGCCATCCACCCCGACGCCCGTTGTGCGGGGACAGATGAGGCGGGCCAGGGCATCCGCCGGCATCATACGAGCGTCGGGCTCGGCGACGATCGCGAAATCGTTTCCGGCGCCGCTATACTTGCTGAACGGGATCGAGAAGACAGTTCGCGGCACAGCAGGTACCCGGGAGCGGTTGTCGGTTTGCAGGAAGCTACCGTGGGGAGGCGTCCGTGAGAACCATCACATGTCTGCCGGTCGAGCGGCTCGTGTCTGCTGGGGTGCTTTCATGACCGATCCGACTCCCGGCCCGCTGCCCTCCGGCGCGGAGGGGTTGGCCGAGGAGCGCGAGAAGGTCGTCCAGAGACTCTCCGCCCACTTCGCTTCGGACCACCTGGACGTCGCGGAACTCGAGCGACGGCTGGACATGGTGTACGGAGCCGGGACCCGGGCCGATCTGGCGCGGCTCGTGGCAGACCTGCCCGCACTGCCGGCCGAGGCGGGCGCGCCGGCGCCGGCGCCACTTCCGATCGAGCGATGGCGCGCCGTTCAGCTCACTCAGACCATGGTGGCGATCATGAGTGGCGCTGATCGGAAGGGGCAGTGGACCCCACCTCGACACTTGAACTGTCTGGCGCTGATGGGCGGGGCGACGGTCGACTTTCGCGAGGCCCGCTTCGGGGAGCCCGTCGTCGAGGTCACCGTGGCTGCCTTCATGGGTGGGGTGGAGATCCTCGTCCCGCCAGGGGTGCGCGTCGAATCCAACGGGTTCGCGATCATGGGCGGCTTCGCGCACTTCACACAGGACGCCGGGCCGGACGCGCCGGTCATCAAGGTCAACGGGTTCGCCTGCATGGGAGCGGTCGAGATCAAGGTGCGCCTA
>CP070670.1:1586289-1592666 GCA_020351855.1 Gemmatimonadota bacterium | reverse complement strand
GGCGGATCCTCGACCGCCTCGTCGGCTTCAAGCTCTCGCCGCTCCTGTGGAAGAAGATCGCCCGGGGCCTGTCGGCGGGCCGCGTCCAGTCGGTAGCCGTCCGCCTGCTCGTGCAGCGGGAGCGCGAGCGTCGGGCATTCCGCTCCGCCGAGTACTGGGATCTGTCGGCCCGGCTGGCGACTGACGGCCGCGACTTCAAGGCGATCCTCATTGCGGTGGACGGCGACCGGATCGCCTCCGGCAAAGACTTCGACGAGACGACGGGCCGGCTCGTCGAGGGCCGGGAGGTTCGGCTCCTCGGACCCGAGGACGCCCGCGGCCTCCGCGACCGGCTGGCCGAGGCCGTCTATCGTGTCGGGTCGATCGATGAGAAGACCTCGAAGCGCAGCCCGTATCCTCCCTTTACGACCTCCACTCTGCAGCAGGAGGCGAACCGGAAGCTGAACCTCGGAGCCCGCGAAACGATGCGTCTCGCCCAGGCGCTCTACGAAGCCGGGCACATCACCTACATGCGCACGGACTCGGTCCAGCTCTCGAGCGATGCCGTCGCGGCGATCCGGCGCACCGTCGCGGAGCGGTACGGGGAGCGGTACCTGAGCGACGGGCCGCGCCGCTACCGGACCCGCTCGAAGGCGGCTCAGGAGGCGCACGAGGCGATTCGGCCTGCCGGAACGCGCATGCGCACCGCCGATGAACTGGGACTGCAGGGCAGGGAGGCGGCCGTCTACGACCTCATCTGGAAGCGATCCTTGGCCAGCCAGATGGCCGAGGCGAGGCAGCGTCACGTCACCGTCCGCATCGAGGCGGACGGTGCGGAGTTCAGGGCTACCGGCAAGGTGCTGGAGTTCGCCGGCTTCTTCAGAGCCTACGTGGAGGGCTCGGACGATCCGGCTGCCGCGCTGGAAGACCAGGAGGTCCTGCTTCCCGCCCTCGCGGAAGGCGATGAGCTCGAATTGAGGGAGCTCGAGGCCCTGTCGCACGAGACACGTCCGCCCGCCCGCTACACCGAGGCCACCCTGGTCAAGGCGCTCGAGGCAGAGGGGATTGGCCGCCCGAGCACCTACGCCGCGATCATCTCGACCATCCTGGACCGCGGATACGCGCACCGCGCCGCCAAGCAGCTGGTGCCCACCTTTACCGCGTTCGCCGTGACGCGGCTCCTGGAAGAGCACTTTCCGGATCTCGTGGACCTCGGATTCACGGCGGCGATGGAGAGCTCGCTGGACGAGATCGCCGAGGGAGAGATCGACTGGCGGAGCTACCTGGAGGACTTCTACTCGGGCGCCGATGGGTTCGAGGCACGCGTGCTGGAGCACGAGACGCAGATCGATCCCCGCCAGGCCTCGACCCTGGAGTTCGCCGACCTGGACGCCAAGGTGCGCATCGGGCGCTACGGGCCCTTCCTCGAGCTCCAACGCGACGGCGACCGGCTCACGGCCTCGATTCCCGTCGAGACGGCGCCGGCCGACCTGTCCAACGAGCAGGCGTCGGCCCTCCTCGAGCAGAGCGCCGAGGGGCCGACGGAGCTGGGGGAGGATCCCGCCACCGGCAAGCCGGTCTACCTTCGCACGGGGAGGTACGGGCCCTACGTACAGCTGGGTGGTGCGGATGGGGAGGAGGAGGGCGACCAGGCCAAGGGCAAGGCAAAGCCGCCGCGCGCATCGCTGCCGAAGGGCATGGCGCCGGACGAGGTCACGTTGGAGGCGGCGCTCAAGCTCCTCGCGATGCCGTACGAGGTCGCGACCCACCCCGATACCGGGAAGCCGGTGAAGGTCGGCAGCGGGCGCTACGGCCCCTACGTCGTGCACGAAGGGGACTACCGGTCGCTGAAGCGCGGGGACGATGTCCTGAACATCACGCCCGAGCGGGCCCTGGAGCTGCTCGCGGAGCCGAAGCGGGGGCGGGGTCGACGACGAGCGTCAGCCGAGCCACTGCGAGAGCTCGGGACCCATCCCGAAGATGGGAAACCGGTCGCCGTGTACGACGGTCCGTACGGACCGTACGTGAAGCACGACAAGACGAACGCCTCTTTGCCCAAGGACGCCGAGATCGAGGCGCTCTCGCTGGACACGGCCCTGGATCTGCTGGCCAAGAAGAAGGCACGCCCCAGGCGAGCGAAACGTCGCCGATCCCGCTGACTCGAGCGCTCGGAGGCCCCGGAGCGCCCGCCAGCCCGAGGGCGAGCCGCCACGGAGGGACATGACGGACGAGCTCGCCGACTTCCTGCGCTACGCGGAGCGCGAACGTGGGCTCTCGGGCCACACTCTGACGGCTTATCGCCGCGACCTCGCCGAGTTCCACGATTTCCTGCGCGAGTACCTGGCGGCGTCGGAGTGGTCCTGGAACGAGATCGACCGCCTGACGATCCGCGCCTTTCTCGGTTCGCTCCAGAGGAGGGGCCTAGAGCGAGCCACCATCGCCCGCAAGCTCTCGACGACGCGAGCGTTCTTCCGCTTTCTCCACCGAACGGACCGTATCCCGCACAATCCGGCTCGGCTCGTGCGGGCACCGAAGCGCCGCCGGAAGCTGCCGGGCTATCTGAGCCAGGTGCAGGCCGACGACCTCTTCGTGCTCCTGCGATCGCATGCCGAGCACGAGGGCGGGTTGCTTCCCACCCGCAACCGGGCGCTGCTCGAGCTGCTGTACTCGGCTGGCCTCCGGCTGGCGGAGTTAGAGCAGCTCGATCTCCAGAGCCTCGACTTGCGAGCGCGGCAAATCCGCGTGGTCGGGAAGGGCCGAAAAGAGAGGATCGTGCCGGTCGGCGGTCCCGCTGCTGCCGCGATCGAGGCTTACCTGCCGGAGAGACGGCGGTTCCTGGAGTCGCGGTCCCGTAGGCCGGATTCCGGCCGCAGGCAGAGCGCCGGCGGCTCGGTGGGGGCGGTGGACATGGGGGCGCCCCTCTTCGTGTCGCGCCAGGGGGGACGGCTGTCCCGCCGCCAGATCCAGCGGGTAGTCACGGGACTGCTCGAACGGGTCGCAGCGGGGGAGGGGCTTTCCGTGCACGCGCTTCGCCACTCCTTTGCCACTCACCTGCTGGACAACGGGGCCGATCTGATCGCCGTGAAGGAGCTGCTGGGGCATGCGAGCCTTTCGACGACCCGGATCTACACGCACACTTCGACCGAAAAGCTGAAGCGCGTGTACAGGCAGGCCCATCCGCGTGCCCAGTGATACAGACGCTGACCAGAGCGAAGGTAGCATGAGGAGAGAAAGCCGGTTCCGCGGCACCACCGTCGTATGCATCCGCAGGGACGGCCGAGTGGCCATCGGAAGCGACGGGCAGGTGACGGTCAACGATACCGTCGTGAAGGCACGCGCCCAGAAGGTGCGTACGATGATGGACGGCAAGATACTCGCCGGCTTTGCCGGCGGCGTGGCCGACGCCCTCACGCTGTTCGAGAAGTTCGAGTCCAAGCTGGAACGGCATCCGGGCAACCTCGCGCGGGCCGCGGTGGAGCTGGCCAAGGATTGGCGGAGCGATCGCTATCTCCGTCGGCTGGAAGCCCTGCTCGCCGTGGCGGACGCCAAGAGCAGCCTCCTCGTCGCGGGCAGCGGCGAGGTGATCGAGCCGGATGACGGGGTCCTAGCCTTGGGATCGGGGGGGGCCTACGCGCTGGCTGCTGCGCGAGCCCTCCTCGGGCACTCGTCGCTCACGGCGGCAGAGATAGTCCGTACGTCGCTGCAGATCGCCGGGGAGATCTGCGTGTACTCCAATACGGAGATCACGGTGCTCGAGCTCGAAGCAGCCGAGGGAGCGGAACGCGATTGAACGACCAACCGATCACGGATGAGCCGCTGTCCGCATCCGAGACCGGGGAGCGGGCGGCCGCGCCGGAGCAGACCGCGGAGGGCGAGGTCTTTTCTGAGGGCGACCCATCTCCGGGGGATCACGAGAAGTCCGGGGATCTCGCCTCCCTCACCCCGCGTCAGATCGTCGCCGAGCTGGACCGTTACATCATCGGTCAGAGCGCCGCGAAGAAGTCCGTGGCCATCGCCCTGCGCAATCGTTGGCGCAGACGGCAGGTGAAGGACGACCTGCGCGACGAGATTCTCCCCAACAACATCATCATGATTGGCCCGACCGGTGTCGGAAAGACCGAGATCGCCCGTCGCCTGGCTCGCCTGGCGGGAGCGCCCTTTCTCAAGGTAGAGGCTTCGAAGTTCACCGAAGTCGGGTACGTGGGCCGCGACGTCGAGTCGATGGTCAGGGACCTGGTGGAGATCTCGATCAACATGGTGCGGGGCGAGCGGGAGGATGAGCACCGGGAGACGGCGGTGAAACGGGTGGAGGAGCGGCTTCTCGATCTCCTTCTTCCCCCCGTGGCAGAGGGGCGTGAGCCTCCGGAATCCGCCGGCGACGCATCCCGACGGAAGTTCCTCGTCGGAACGGACGGGGCCACCGAGGAGGAAGTTGACGACGAGCTCGCGGCACGCCGTCAGCGCACGCGCGACAAGCTGCGCGGTCTCCTGCAGGACGAGAAGCTCGAGGATCGTGAGGTGGAGGTGGAGGTCACGGAAGCCGCGATGCCGGTGATCGACCTGCAGGCGCCCGGCATGGACGGGCTCGACTGGAACATCGGCGAGATGCTCCAGGACATCATGCCGAGAAAGACCCGCCGCCGGCGGATGAGCGTCGCGGAGGCACGGCGGGTGCTCTTTTCCGAGGAGCTCGACAAGCTGATCGACATGGACGAGGTGATCGACGACGCCTTGGACCGCGTCGAGAACATGGGGATCATCTTCCTGGACGAGCTCGACAAGATCGCCGGTGAGCGGGGCGGCGTCGGGCCCGACGTCTCGCGCGAAGGGGTGCAACGCGATCTCCTGCCGCTCGTCGAAGGCTCGACGGTCCAGACCCGCTACGGCATGGTCGCGACCGACCATATCCTGTTCATCGCGGCCGGCGCCTTCCATGTCGCCAAGCCTTCGGACCTGATCCCGGAGCTCCAGGGACGCTTCCCGATCCGCGTCGAGCTGAGAAGCCTGACGGAGGAGGACTTCGCCCGGATCCTCACGGAGCCGCGGAACGCCCTGCTCACTCAGTACTCCGCGCTCGTGGCCACGGAGGACGTGGATCTGGGGTTCACGGAGGACGCGATCCGGGAGATCGCGCGGATCGCGTCGGATGTGAACGAGCGGACCGAGAACATCGGCGCCCGCCGTCTGCAGACGGTTCTCACGACCCTCCTGGAAGACATGATGTTCGACCTCCCGGACTCGGGGGCTGGCGAGGCACTGGTCGTCGACGGGGCGTTCGTGCGCCAGCGCTTGTCCAAGATCGCCGAGGACGAGGACCTGCGCCGTTACATCCTGTAGCCGCAGCGATAAGCCCTGCAGCCGGACACTGGCCGAAGCGGTCGGGGGCGCGGCCGGCGGCCTCGGCACGTGCCCGACTTGACGGGCCTGCCAGAATTGCATACCAGACGCTGCTGGGCGGGACCGAGGCGGGGCATCAAGATTTGCGGTCGATGAGAGCGAGGCGAAACGGGTGAGCGGCCGTCGCGAGGCACACTTTCTTTCTATCGCGGACTGGTCGCGCGATTCCCTGACGCGGCTTCTCGACCTCGCGGATGCCATGAAGGGTGGCAGGGCGGGCGGCGACCGACCGCTGTCCGGGCGCACCCTTGGGATGGTCTTCGCCAAGAGCTCGACGCGCACGCGCGTCTCCTTCGAGGTGGGCATGTACGAGCTCGGCGGGCATGCCCTTTTCCTTTCCTCGGCCGACATCCAGCTCGGGCGGGGAGAGACGATCTCCGACACGGCCCGGGTCCTCTCCCGCTACGTGGACGCCGTGATGATCCGCACCTTCGCTCAGAGCGACGTGCTCGCCTTCGCCGAGGCGGGCTCGGTGCCGGTCATCAATGCGCTGACGGATCGATACCACCCCTGTCAGGTGATGTCGGACCTCATGACGGTCCGCGAGGAGTACGGGACCCTGGACGGGCTGGTGGTGGCGTGGATCGGCGACGGCAACAACATGGCGAACTCATGGCTCAACGCGTCCGCTCGCTTCGGCTTCGAGCTGCGACTGGCATGCCCGGCAGGCTACGAGCCGAACGCCGAGGACATGGCGCGGGCCGGGCGGTCGACCACGGTGTGCCTGGTGCGGGACCCCGAGGAGGCCGTGCGGGGCGCCCGCGTGGTGACCACGGATGTGTGGGCGTCCATGGGACAGGAGGGCGAGGCGGAGGAGCGGCGCCACGCCCTGCGGACATACCGCGTCGATCAGGACCTGATGGCTCTCTCGAACGACGCGATCTTCCTCCACTGCCTGCCCGCACACCGGGGCGAGGAAGTGACGGATGACGTCATGGACGGTCCCAGGTCCCGGGTTTGGGACGAGGCGGAGAACCGTCTTCACTTCCAGAAGGCTCTCC
>CP070670.1:1558939-1586189 GCA_020351855.1 Gemmatimonadota bacterium | reverse complement strand
GCGCGTTCCGAAATCGAAGGACGGGGAGACATCGATGACGAGGAGGACGGTGAGCTCGCGCTCCTCCACGAACCGCTTCACGTAAGGACGGCCCATGCGGGCCGTCACCTTCCAGTCGATCGAGCTGAACGCGTCGCCCGACTGGTATGCCCGGACCTCCGAGAACTCGATCCCGTGTCCACGGAACACGGAGTCGTAGGCGCCGAGCGCCCGTCCGTCCACCAGCCGCCTCGCCTTCAACTCGAGCCGCCTCGCCCGGGCCGCCAGCTCGGCGGTCCCGATCATCGAGCCCCCGCGATCGGGCGGGCTCCTGCGCCACAGGCCGATCACGGCACGGGCACGGTCTCCAGCAGGCGCTCGATGACGGCCTCCGAGCTGACCTGCTCCGCCTCGGCCTGGAACGTCAGAACGACCCTGTGCCTCAGCACGTCGGGCGCGACCTGCTGCACATCCTCGGGAAGCACGTAGGGCCGTCCCTCCAGGAAGGCATAGGCCCGCGCGGCACGCGCCAGATAGATGCTCGCCCGAGGCGAGGCGCCGTACTCCACCCACTCCCGAATATCCGGAATTCCAGCCCCCTTGGGATCGCGAGTCGCCAGAACGAGGTCGAGGATGTAGTTCTCGATCCTCTCGTCCAGGTAGATCTCGGGCAGCCGGTCGCGCACCTCGAGAATCTGCTCCGGATGGACGACCGAGCTGATCGGCGCGAGACGTTCGGTCACCATGCGCCGCATGATCTCCCGCTCCTCCTGCCGGCTGGGATAGTCCACGCGCACCTTGAGCATGAAGCGGTCGACCTGGGCCTCCGGGAGGGGATAGGTCCCCTCGTGCTCGATCGGATTCTGGGTCGCGAGCACGAGGAACGGCTTGGGCAGCGGGTAGCTGGTGTCGCCGATCGTCACCTGCCGCTCCTGCATCGACTCCAGGAGCGCGGACTGCACCTTTGCCGGTGCCCTGTTCACCTCGTCCGCCAGCACGAGGTTGCTGAAGATCGGACCGCGCTTCGGGACGAACTCGCCCGTCTTCTCGTCCCAGATCAGGGTCCCGATCAGATCGGCGGGAAGGAGGTCGGGCGTGAACTGAATGCGGCGGAAAGTCACGTGCAGCGCATCGGCCAGCGTGCGCACCGCCAGCGTCTTGGCCAGCCCGGGCACGCCCTCCAGGAGCACGTGACCGCCGGTGAGCAGGCCGATGAGCAGGCGATCGATCATCCGTCGCTGGCCGACCACCCGCTCCGCGACGGCACTCCGAAGGTCGGCCAGGAAGGCGGACGCCGACCCGATCTCACCGGTGAGCCGATCGAGTTCCGCCTCGGACAACCGCTCGGCCACGCCTGGTTGATCCATCATCTGCCCCATTCGACTTGATTGGGAGGCGACTGCACCGTTCCGGCCGGCCTGCCTACCGCTTGGCCCGCTCCCCCCTGTCCTCGGTCCGGAAGACGAAGGCCGCGAGGGCCCCGGGACGGATCTGTCCCGACCTCGCCCTCGGATCGAGGTCGCGTTCGGAGCCGCGATCGGCGCCGCGACCGTCCACTTGGTCCTGGATGAACGCCACACAACGCTTCCGCCATTGGACCCAGGAAGCCGGGCGAAGGTCCACCCAACCCCGCGCGGCGGACCGGGCACTGTGAAGCGGCTCGCCGGACGGCGGCCGGGCCTTGATCTCCGGGCCGCGGAGCAGGTGCTGTCCGTCCGGCAGGAGGATCGGGATTCCGATCGAGACGATGCTGGATCGCAGATCCGCGTCATTCTCGATCAGACCGGCCGCCCGGCGAGCGATCTCCTCCTCCTCCAGTTGTGCGGCCGCCCAAATGTCGTCGAGCAGTTCCCTCAGGATCGCTGCCTCGAAGAGCAGCTTGCTCAGCCTCGGCGGCCCCAGCATCTCGAAAGCGATCGACCGGACTCCGTGCTCCCGCTCGAGCTCCTCCATGCGGCGGAGCGCTGCCTCCCGCATCATCCCGCCCCGGTAGGTAGGCCCCGAGCTCGAGGCGTCGAGGGCAGCCACGATGTCCCGGCCCGTCGGACGACCGACGATCTCATCCAGCGCCGTCTGAGCGATCTCCTCGGGAGTGATGATCTCCATCATTCCCAACTCGGAGATCGCCTCGAACTCGGCCAGGCTGAACAGCCCGTTCTCCCCGGCATCAAGCCACACCGACTCGATGCCGCCACCGATGCGCTCACAGACCTCCTCCGGAGGACGATCGAACGCCTCTTCAAGGACGACCGGTCGCGATGCATCGTAACGCGCCAGCGGCTCCTGGCCCCGCAGCACCGGACCGTAGCCGATCCCCTGCCAGGCGATCGCGGCCGTCGGCTTGATCTCCTTGACGACGGGGGCACCAGGCGTGCGAGCGAGAAGATAGAGCAGCAGCGACTGGGCCCCCGCCACGCTGGCCTTCGCGAGAAGGGACCGTGAGGGGCGCTCCTCCGAATGGGTGAAGGGCACGTTCAGCCCCATCCCGCCCGTCCCAGAGGTGCCGATCTTCACGTACACCTTGGTCCCGGCCCGCCGCATCCCCTCCATCAGCAGCTGTACGTGCCGGATCAGTTGCGGCAGGTACAGCATGGTCAGGTGCGCCTCGACCTCGGCCGCGAAGACGCGCTTCTCAGCCGCCTCCGCTCGCAGCCGCAGGGCCGATGCAAACAGCTCTTGGTAGGCGATGGCGGTGGCCGTATTGATGCAGTCCACCACGATATCGGGCCGGTGGCGCTCGAGAAGCGACAGGATGGTGGAGCGCGAGTAGGCCTCCTCGTTCAGCTCGCCGAAGATGTCATCCACGAGCTCCTTTCTGAGCTGCTCGGAGGCGAGGATCTCGTCCCTCGAATGTCCCCGGTGCGCACGCCGAACGAAGATGTCCCCCCATTCGGGGACCAGCTCGATCTCCGCCGCCCCCGACACCTCCCGGAGGGCCGCCACGGCCTCGCGCGCCTCTTCCTCCCACAAGCCCCCCACGACGATCTTCGCGGGGCGCTGCGCAACCAACCGGCGCGCGATCGCCGAGCCGACGAGTCCCGATCCGCCCAGAATCACGACGACCCGATCCGCTATGTCCACGCGTCGCTCCCTCTGTCGTTCGAAGTCACCTCTGCTCCCCTTCCCGGGCCTCCGCCGCGATCTCCGAGCACTCCTCGGGGGAAAGCTCGCGCCACTCGCCCGGCCGCAGAACGCCCAGTTCGACCGTACCGAAGGCCAGACGCTTCAAGGAACGAATGCGCACCCCCAGCGCATCCATCATGCGCCGGATCTCGCGATTCCTCCCCTCGTGCAGATCGATCACCAGCCGCGTTCCGCGACCCCCCGGCGACGGCTCGAGTCGCGCCCCGTCCGCCACCGCCAGACCGTCCTCCAGCAACACCCCTTCCAGGAGCCGCCGGATCAGGTCTGGTGGCGGCTCGCCAACGAGGAGCACCTCGTATCTCCGGGGCGTCTCCGAGCTCGGGTGGAGCAGCCGGTGAGCCGCTTCGCCGTCATTGGTGAGGAGCAGCAGGCCTTCGCTCATAATATCGAGCCGGCCGACATGAAAAAGCGAGCGCAGCGCGGATGGGAGGAGGTCGTACACGGTGGGCCTCCCGCGTGGATCCTCCCTCGTGCAGACGTAGCCGGTGGGTTTGTGGAGGGCGATCCAGCGCGGAGCCGCCGGCTCGACCGGCTGCCCATCGACCTCGACCACGCTGCCCGGCCGGACCCGGACGCCCTGCCGGCTCACGACCTCTCCGTCCACCCGGACACGGCCAGCCGCGATCAGCTTCTCGCAGGCGCGCCGCGAGGCTACCCCGGCGCTGGCGAGGTACTTCTGCAGACGTATGCCGCGGCTCAAACCGCCGCAGGCTCTTCGGCGTCCGCCTCGTCCTCTGGCGCGAGCTCGCCGCCCCGCTCGGCCTGGTCCTCCGGCTTGTCGTCAGGATCAAGCGGTGAATCCGGCTGCGCTCCCCCCTTGGCCGATTCCGGCACGCCCTCGGCCGACTCCGGCATGACCTCGGCCGACTCCGGCACGACCTCGGCCGACTCCGGCATGACCTCGGCCGACTCCGGCACGACCTCCAGCGTTCGCTCGGCCTGCAGGGTCACCGGCAGCTCCTCCAGCCTCGGCAGGTCGGCAAGGTCTCTGAGACCGAAATGGTCCAGCAGACGCCTGGTCGTGCCGTACAGCAGGGGACGGCCGATGCCTTCACCCCGGCCCACCACGTCGATCAGCTCCCACTCCTGCAGCGTGCGCAGCACCGTGGCCGACCCGACCCCTCGAATGTCCTCGATCTCCAGGCGGCTGATCGGCTGACGGTAGGTGATGATGGCCAGGGTCTCCAGGGCGGCGGGCGACAGGCTCTGGGCACGCTGGACGGAATCGAATCTCTCCAGATAGGGCGCGTATTCCGGGCGCGTGAGGATCTGGTATCCGTCACCCAGGTTGTAGATCTGGAAGGAGCGGTCCTGCCTCTCGTACTCGTCTCGCAGCTCGCCGAGGGCCTCCTCGACCCGCTGCGGGGTCAGCGAGTCATCGGCCCGCGCGATCTCGGCGGGCGTCAGCGGCGACTGGCTGGCGAACAGGGCGGCCTCCACGATCTGAGTCGGCCTCATGATTCCTCCTCGGCGATATCCGAGGCCCGCTTCCCGCGCAGCAGGAAGATCGAGCCGAATGCCCGGACCTGCTCGAGCCGAATCACCTGCCGGCGCGCGAGCTCGAGGCTGGCCAGGAGAGCGGCGACGGCGTGCTGGCGCGTGCCCCACGGCTCGAAGAGCTTGGCGAAGGCCACCCGCCTCGCCTGCCGGATCAGACGGTAGACGAGCGTGATCTTTTCCCGAACGCTGACTCCGCGCAGCGGGGCGCGGTGGATTCGGGCCGCGGCGCGCTCCATGATCCGACGGGCGGCCTCGGTGAAGTCCAGCAGGCCGACGTCGATCTGGCGTTCTACCGCATCCGGCACGGTCCTTGGTTCGACGAAGCCCTTCCCGAAATGGCGCGACCGGTCTCCCTCTGCCCTCGAGAGGATGTGCGCGACCTCCTGGAAGTGCTCGTACTCGAGCAGTCGTCTGACGAGTTCGGCGCGCGGATCCTCGTCCCACTCGATCTCGCCCGGGCGTGGAAGCAGCAGCTGGGCCTTGATTCGCACCAGCGTGGCGGCCATCTCGATGAACTCGCCGGCCCGGTCGAGATCCAGCCGATCGACCCCCCGGCCCAGTGCCGCCTGAAACTGGTCGGTGATCCTCGCGATCGGGATATCGAATATGTCGATGTCCTGCGACCGAATAAGGTGCAGCAAAAGATCGAGGGGGCCGCTGAAGCGCTCGAGATCGACGAGAAACGGCTCGGGCGCGAGCCGGTCTCGCTGGCCCTGAGCCACGGGGACCGGCGCCTTGGTCATCGGCAGGCGCTCACGCCACGCTCTCGATCACGCCGCGCGCCACATCCATCAGGAAGCGGACCGGGAAGAGCAATGCTCCCAGAAGGCCTGGAACCAGGATGACGAGAAACAGCAGGACGATTCCGTATCGCCCGAGCTGTCGGTACCTCGCACCGAGAGCGGGCGGGAGAAGGTGATAGAGGAGGTGCGAGCCGTCGAGCGGCGGGACCGGGATCAGGTTGAACACACCGAGCAGCAGGTTGAGGAACAGGCCGAACTCGGCCATGCGACGCAGAGCCCCGGCGAGGCCCGGCGTGCCTGCCTCCGCACCGCTCGCCGACAACGCCAGCGCCGCCCCGAAGAAGAGCAGCGCCAGAGCGAAGTTGGCCGTAACCCCGGCTGCCGAGACGAGCAGATCCCCTTTCCGGTAGTTCCGGAAGTTGCGGGTGTTCACGGGCACCGGCTTCGCCCATCCGATGATGAAGCCCGCCTGGCTGAAGAACAGGATCAGCGGCACCAGGACGGTACCCACGGGATCCACGTGGGGTAGAGGGTTCATCGTGAGCCGCCCCAACATGAGGGGCGTCGGGTCGCCCTGAGACACGGCGACGCGGGCGTGCGCGTACTCGTGGGCCACGACCGACAGCAGCAGCACGGGAACGAACAGAACGAGCGAATCGTAAGAAGCCATCACGCGGGATCGCTGTTGATCTCACTCTGCACGGGCCGTATACTTTGCAGCCGTTTTTCGGGAATTTCGAACGCAGGGCAAGCGACGGAGAGGACAGAGCACGTGCCAAACACACCGAGCGCTAGAAAGCGGCTCCGGCAGGCCAGCAAGAAGCGCATGCACAACCGAAAGGTCAAGTCGGCGATCCGCACGCGCACGCGTCGGTTGCTCGAGATGGAGAGCCCCGAAGGCGCCCAGGACGCCCTCTCCGAGCTGTACGCCATGCTCGATCGGGCGGCGGCGGGACGCGTGCTGCATCCCAACACGGCGGCCCGCAAGAAGGCACGGCTGGCACGTCACGTCGAGCGGCTGAGCCGCTAAGCGCGCGGGGGGCGGCGTCACGAGGCGTCGCCCTAATGGCTCGTCCCGCTCCCCTTCTCTCCCCCCTTCCGCTCGGTCTCCTCGTTCAGCAGCGCCGACACGCCATCCAGAGAACCGATGTCGTCCAGGGAGAGCGATTCCAGGAACTCCAGGTCGTCGCTGTATTCGTCGCCCTCGACCACGAGCGAATCGGCCGCCTCGGCCCCCGACTTCCGCGGCGTCTCCGCCGCAACCGCGTCGGCCCCGGCAGGCTCTTCCGGCTCCTCCGGCTGCGGCGCCTCCTCCCGCTCCGGCCGCACCTCCGCCTCGGGGGTCTCCGCCGGCTCCGCGGCTCGCTCCGCCTCCGCCGCTCGTTCCGAATCTCCCGGCTCGAGCGCTTCTTCCGCGTCCGCCCGGACGACCGCCTCGACAGTCCCGTCCGCCGGCGGCTCGGTCCGGGCGGGAGCGACCGTGACAGGGGGACCGCCCTCGCGCAGACTCCCGAGAACCGCCGCCACCTCCTCGAGCTTGTCCAGCGCCGCGCCGTCCGCTGCCAGCTCGGCATCGAGCTCCGTCAGGCCGTCGTCGTGAGCCGCCTTGCGCTTCTTGAACTCGGCTTCCGGGAACTCGCCGACCGTAAACCGGAGCTCGTCCTCCTCGAGCTCCGCTGCTCTCTCCTCTCGGCTCGCGCTCAGCTCCTCCACGCGCGTCCGCCGCGCGTCGAGCGCCGCCTGGACCTCGGAGCGGTGTGCGGCGAGCTCCGACTCCTGTCGGCGCAGCCTCTCCTCGTAGTCTGACCGCACGCGCTCGAACACCTCCGGGCGAACGGTCTCGCGCAGTCCCCCAAGCTTCTCTAGCCAGCTTCCGAGCGTGGCTCGGCGATCGAGAAGCTGCATGATTTCTTTTGGCACAACATCTTGCGATACATGCTTTTCGCTCATCGGCCCTTTATTTCCCCTGTTAGAGACTGCCGCGCCTTGCCGGCGACCATCCGGCATGGCTCAGAGACCGCCCTTTTCCGCGTAGGAAGGGCTCTGCCGCCGCGCCGGTGAGGATTCCCGCGGCAGTCGAAACCGCAGCTCGCCACCGACCCAGGTCGCTCTCACCCGGCCGACCAGCTCCAGCCCGAGGAAGGGAGTGTTGTGGCTCCCCGAGAGGAACGTCGATGGATCGACGACCCACCGCTCCGCCGGGTCGAAGACGACAATGTCGCCGGGGCTGCCAGGACGCAACGTTCCGCCTTCCAGACCCATGATCCTGGCGGGGCCGCAGGAGAGACGCTCGACGAGCTCGCCGAGGGTCAGCATCCCGGTCTCCACGAGCTCGAGCACGGCGATCCCGAGCGCCGTCTCGAGGCCGACCACGCCGAACGGCGCGTCGTCGAACTCGCGCTCCTTCTCCTCGTAATGGTGCGGCGCGTGGTCCGTGGCGATGATGTCGATCGTCCCATCCGCCAGCGCTTCGATCACGGCTGCACGATCGTCCTCCGTCCGGAGCGGCGGGTTCATCTTCGCCTCCGTGCGATAGAACCGGACCGCGTCTTCCGTCAGGGCCAGATGATGAGGCGTGACCTCCGCCGTCACGTGAGCCGCGCGCTCCTTTGCCCGACGGATGTGCTCCACCGATTCGCGCGTGGACACGTGACATACGTGCAGATGCCCGCCGGTGAGCTCGGCGATCAGGCAGTCCCGCGCCACCATGCCGGCCTCCGCCGCGTTCGGGACGCCCCTCAGCCCCAGCGCGGTGGCCACCTTCCCCTCGTTCATCACTCCCCCGCAGGCGAGATCCCGATCCTCGGCATGCTGCAGAACGGGCACTCCGAAGGTCTGCGTGTACTCGAGCAGACGGCGGAGCAGCCCCGCATTCCAGATCGGATTGCCGTCGTCGGAGACCGCGACCGCTCCGGCCGCCACCAGCTCGCCGACCTCGGTCATCTGCTCGCCCCGCAGCCCCCGCGAGGCCGCTCCGACCGGGAAGACGCGCGCGCCCCGCGCGCGCTCGCCGGAGGCTCGGACGAATCCGACGGCCGCCGGATCATCGATCGGCGGATCCGTATTGGGCATCGTCCAGACGGTCGTGAATCCGCCGGCGACGGCGCACTTGGCACCACTCTGTATGGTCTCCTTGTGCTCGTCACCCGGTTCGCGGAAGTGCACGTGGACGTCGATGAAACCGGGCGCCACGACCAGGCCGCCCACGTCCACCACCTCGGCCTCCTCCGGCCCCGCGATGTCCGGGCCGCAGGCCTCGATTCGCCCATCCCGGATCAGGATCGTCCCAGGGGCATCCAGACCCTGGGAGGGATCGAGCAGCCTACCGCCAACGAGGAGCGCGGGCCGGCTCATCCCTCCGCCTCCTTGGCGGACTCCGCGAGCTCGGGCTGCCCTCCGGCGAGCAGGTAGAGCACTGCCATCCGGACGGCGACCCCGTTCGTCACCTGCGGCAGGATGAGGGACCAGGGACCGTCGGCGACATCGGAGTCGATCTCGACGCCGCGGTTCATCGGTCCCGGATGCAGTACCGCGATGTCGCGCGGCGCCCTCTCCAGGCGTGCCCGGCTGATGCCGAAGAAGCGGTTGTACTCTCGGAGGG
The DNA here is from genome assembly GCA_020351855.1 of Gemmatimonadota bacterium. Lineage (GTDB taxonomy): Bacteria > Gemmatimonadota > Gemmatimonadetes > Palauibacterales > Palauibacteraceae. The sequence goes on along the minus strand of CP070670.1, from coordinate 1,577,222 downwards.
AGGGAACGAATCCGCCATCCATCCGCTCCAGCTGGAGCCGCAGCACATAGAGCGCCTCGGCCCACTCGATCGCCTCCTCCACCCGGGACAGAACGGCGACGCCCAGTTCCTCGATCCCGAGCGGGATCAGGGTCCGCGGACCGCACACCGCGACCTCGGCACCGCACCGCAGCAGCCCCCAGATATCGGAGCGGGCCACGCGCGAATGGCGGACATCGCCGATGATGCACACGCGCCGACCGGCCAGCGAGCCGAAGCGGTCGCGAATCGTCAGCAGGTCGAGGAGTGCCTGGGTGGGGTGCTCGTGCTGCCCGTCGCCCGCGTTGATCACGTTGGATGGGATACGATCGGCCAGGAATCGCGCCGCGCCCGACGACCCGTGCCGAATGACGACCATGTCGATGCGCATCGCCTCGAGGTTGCGCGCCGTGTCGACCAGACTCTCGCCCTTCTGCACCGAGGAGCCGCTGGCCGCGATGTTGACCGTGTCCGCACTGAGCCGCTTCTCGGCGAACTCGAAGGAGATGCGCGTCCGGGTCGACGGCTCCAAGAAGAGGTTCACGATCGTCTTGCCGCGCAGGACGGGGACCTTCTTGATCCGCCGCTCCGAGATCTCCTTGAACGGCTCAGCCGTATCCAGGATCCCCTTGATCTGCGCTCCGGTGAGGTGCTGCAGGCCCGTGAGGTCCTTGCCTAGGCCGAGGCCTTCGGGAGGGGTCCTCGACGCGGACGCGCTCACGGCTCGCCCTCGATCCGGATGCGGCGCACCGCCAGCTCCCCATCCGTGTCGGGCACGCTGACGGCGATCTCCTCCCCGGGGGCCACGTCGACGCGGAGCCCCAGGTAGTCGGGCTGAATCGGCAGCTCGCGCCCCCCGCGGTCCACGAGGACGCACAGCTCGATCTTGCGCGGTCTGCCAAAATCGGAAAGCTCGTTGAGGGCGGCCCGCGTCGTCCTTCCGGTGTGCAGCACGTCATCCACGATGATGATGTGGCGGTCCGTAATCTCGACGGGAAGTTCCGTCAGGCCGATGACCGGCTTCGGACCGATCTGTCCGAAGTCGTCCCGATAGAGCGTGATGTCCAGCGACCCCGTGGGGATTCGGAGCCCGCTCATCTCCTCGATCTCGGCGGCCAGCCTCTCGGCGAGCTCGACGCCGCGGCGGCGAATGCCGACCAGCAGCAGCTCGGCCGGGTCGGGCTCGCGCTCGAGCATCCGGAGCGCGAGGTCCCGGAGCTTGGATCCTGTCTGCTCCGCATCCAGGAGCACATCGGATTCGGAGACCACCGACATGCACGGTTCGCCGCGCGAAGCGGCGCCTCTATGTGGGTAATGACCAGCGGGAACGTGGGCCGCCGGGCCCAGTATACGGTCCCCCCGCGCCAGGCGCGACAACCGCCAGCTCCGCCGATCGACGGGTCCTCGGGGCTGCTTGTCGGTCCTCGGGAGGGGGCCTACCTTGGCGCGATGCATACAGCCTGGTTCCCGGCGATCCTGGTTTCGCTGCTCTCCTCCATGGGGGATGCCGGGATCGCATCCGAGGCGCCGGCGCCGTATCTCGCCGCGGCGCGGCCGGATGGCGCCCCGCCGGTGGGCCCATCGGACCAGGCGGAGCCAGGGGTCCGGTTCGACGCCCCGACCGTTGCGCTGGCTGGCGTCCCGATCGAGCTGACCATCCGCGCTCCGGAAAGCGGCTCCGGCGTGGCGTACCGCCTTCTCTCGGCCCGCGGCACCGAACTAGCCGCTGGAGAGCTGGCACCGGGCTCGGAGATCGAGCTGGAGGAGTTCTCGCTCGCGGAACGCGCCGACCTGCCGCTCCGCCTTGAGTACGGCACGCCCGGCGTGGCCCTCCGGTCCTCCCTCACCATCGAGCCGCTATGGCTTCCCGGCTGGGTGAGTCTTCTCCCCCCGCTCGTCGCCATCGCTCTGGCCATCATGCTCCGGGAGGTCGTCGCCTCGCTCTTCCTCGGGGTGTGGCTCGGAGCCTTCCTCTTCGCCGGTCTGAACCCGCTGGCAGCGATCTGGAGATCCATCGACCGCTTCATCGTGCCCGCCCTGGCCGATCCCGACCACGTGTCCATCCTGGTCTTCTCCCTCATGCTCGGCGGCATGGTCGGGGTCATGTCCCGCAGCGGCGGGACACAGGGCATCGTCAGGGCGCTCGGGCCGCTGTCCACGACGCCGCGGCGCGCCCAGGTCGCGACCTGGCTGGCGGGGCTGGCCATATTCTTCGACGACTACGCCAACACGCTTCTCGTCGGCAACACCTTCCGGCCGATCACCGATCGCGTACGCGTCTCCCGAGAGAAGCTGGCCTACATCGTCGATTCCACCGCCGCGCCCGTCGCGGCCATCGTCTTCGTGTCCACCTGGGTCGGCTTCGAGATTTCGCTGATCGGGGATGCCCTGCGGATCGCCTCCGAGCAGCCGGGTCTGTCACCGGAGGTCGCCGCCGACCTGGCGGGCGCGAGCCCCTTCACCGTCTTCCTCCACTCCGTACCGTACCTGTTTTATCCGATCCTCGCGATCGTCATGGTCGGCCTCCTCGTGGCGACGCAACGGGATTTCGGCCCGATGTTGCCGGCCGAGCAGCGGGCGAGGCGGGGCGAGGGCCTCTACCGCGAGGGCGCGCAGCTCCTCGTCGACTCGGCCGAGGAAACGACCACGGCGAAGGACGGGGTGCCGGGCCGCTGGTACAATGCGGCCGGACCGGTGCTGACCGTCGTGCTCGTGGTCGTCCTCGGTCTCTACTTCGACGGCCGCGCGCAGACGTCCTCTCCCTCGCTCTGGGACATCTTCGGCGCGGCCGACCCGTTCAAGGCGCTCCTGTGGGGCTCTCTTGCCGGCTGCCTGGTCGCGTTCGGACTGTCGATCGGCCAGCGGATCCTCTCGGCCGAAGAGGCGATCAACGCCTGGCTGGGTGGGATACGATCTCTGGTCCTCGCGGCCGTGATCCTCACGCTGGCCTGGTCTCTGGGGGAAGTCACGGCGGCGCTGGGTACGGCCACCTACTTGACCGGCCTGTTGAGCGACAGCCTGCTTCCGGCGCTCCTCCCCGCCCTGGTCTTCGTGGCGGCCGCGATGATCGCCTTCGCGACCGGTACGTCCTGGGCCACCATGGCGATCCTATTCCCGCTCGTCGTCCCGCTCTCGGTGTCGCTTGGAGGGGGCGTCGGCTTCGAGGGAGGAGGACACTACACGCTCACCCTGGGAGCGATCAGCTCGGTGCTCGCCGGCTCGATCTTCGGGGACCACTGCTCGCCGATCTCCGACACGACGGTGATGAGCTCACTCGCATCCGGCTGCGATCACGTGGACCACGTGCGCACGCAGCTTCCCTACGCGCTCGTGGTCGGCCTCACGGGTCTGCTCCTGGGCGACCTCGCGACCGCGTTCGGCCTGCCGCTCTACCTCTCGTACCCGCTCGCCATCGCCACCCTCGTCGCGGTCATCCGTCTGGTCGGCCGAGCGAGCGAGGCACCGGCCAACTGAACGGCGGCCCCGCCCCCGGGCAGCGTGACCGCGATCGCTCAGCTCTCGATGCCCCGCCGGGCGCTCACGCCCTGCCGGTAGTAGTGCTTGATCTCCCTCATCTCCGTGACCAGGTCGGCCGCCTCGATCACCCCATCCGGGGCGTGACGCCCCGTCAGCACGAGTTCGACGTGGGAGGGCCGGGCCTCGATGAGGTCCAGGACATCTGCCTCTGCGAGGAGTCCAAGGTGAATGGCGATGAGGATCTCGTCGAGGATGACGAGGTCGTACTCGCCGCCCAGTAGCACCTCGCGCGCCTGCTCCATCCCCTCTCGCGCAGCCCGGACGTCATCTGCCGCCGGCTGTCCGTGGATGAAGCCGGGCCGGCCGAAGCGCCGCACGGTAATGCGGTCCCGGTTCCGCTCGAGGGCGACCGTCTCGGCGTAGTCGACTCCCTTGACGAACTGACCGATAAAGACACGCAGGCCAGCCCCGGCAGCGCGCAGCGCGAGGCCGAGGGCCGCCGTCGTCTTGCCCTTGCCGTCCCCCGTGTAGACCTGAACGTACCCGATCATCACGTCAATCCGGGCCCAGCGATCCGGTAGGCGCTCAACGGCGCTCCCGGAAGAACAGCCGCAGGATCTCGCCCGCCTCCTCGGCCAGCACTCCACCCTCGAGCTTCACCCGGTGGTTGAGCCGCGGATCCTGAACGATGTTGGCGAGAGAACCGCACATGCCGGCCTTCGGGTCCGGCGCCCCGTACACCACGCGTTCCAGGCGCGCGATCACGATGGCTCCCGCGCACATCGCGCACGGCTCCAGGGTGACGTACAGGGTGTGCCCCTCGAGACGCCAGTCGCCCGCAGCGGCCGCCGCCAGCCGGAGGGCCACGATCTCCGCGTGCGCGGTGGGGTCGGCCAGCTCCCGCGTCCGGTTGTGGGCTTCGAAACCCTCGCCGTCCGGAGCGACGACGACGGCACCCACGGGCACCTCGTCCGCCAGCCCGCCCTCGCCGGCCAGGGCCAGGGCACGCCGCATCCACCGACGATCCTCGGCCGCACCCATCAGTTTGCGGCCGTCGCCGCCGCGTCCAGGTACCCCAGGGCCTGCTCGATGCGGTCGAGCGTCCGCTCTCGACCCATCAACGAAAGGACTCCGAAGATGCCCGGACTCACGCCCGTTCCCATCACCGCCACCCTCAGAGGATGTATGATCTTTCCAGCTCCAACCTCATGCGCTTCAGCCAGTTGGCGCATGTCGGCCTCAAGCGCCGCCGGCTCGAACGACGCGGCCCCGGCGAGCAGGTCCCTGACGGCCCTGAGAAGCCGGGCGGCCTCAGCCGGCGACTTCCAGAACCGCGCGACAGCCTCCGGATCGTACTCGATGCTGTCCAGCAGGAAGGGAGCGGCCTGAAGAGCGATCGCCTCGATCGTGTTGCCCCGCTCGCGCACCAGGCCCAGCACCTGCCGGAGCCGCTCCGGCTGTCCATCCAGGACCGCCTTTGCGACACCGGCCTCTTCCAGGGGGCCGCGGGCCAGCTCCGTCAGCCGCTCGAGAGAAAGCCGCTCGATGTGACGGCGGTTCAACCACATGAGCTTCTCGGAGTCGAACACGGCGCTCTTCTTCAGGATGCGCTCGACGCTGAACGCCTCGATCAGATCGGCCGGATCCATGACCTCGCGGTCCCCGCCCGGTGACCATCCGAGCAGGGCCAGGAAGTTGAACAGCGCCTCGGGCAGGATTCCCAGTTCCCGGTATGCCTCGACGGAAGCGGCACCGTGCCGCTTCGAGAGTCGCTTGCCGTCCGGGCCGAGGATCATCGGCACGTGAGCGAACGTGGGCAGTCGAGCGCCCAGCGCCCTGTACAGCAGAATCTGCTTGGGCGTGTTCGAGAGGTGGTCATCCCCCCGCAGCACGAAGGTGATGCCCATGGCGACGTCGTCGGAGACGACGGCCAGGTTGTACACGGGGGAGCCGTCCGACCGGAGCAGCACGAAGTCCTCGATGTGATCGTTCGCCACGGCGCGGCGGCCGTGCACGGCGTCATCCCAACTCGTCTCTCCCTCCGGCACGCGGAACCGGAGCGCGTGGGGCTCCCCGGAGGCTGCACGGGCCTCCGCAGCGCCTGCCGGGATCCCATCACACCCGCACCGCTCTCCCTCCCCCTCGCGCGGTGATCGGGTCGATCCGGGTGGTGCGCAGAAGCACCGGTAAGCCCGTCCCTGCTCGAGGAGTCGCCCGGCGTCGCGGCGGTGTCTCTCGAGCCCATCGGCCTGATGGTGCGGCCCCTCGTCGAACTCCAGCCCAAGCCACGCCATCGATTCCAGGATCGAGCGCGTCATCGCAGCGCTCGATCGCGCCCGATCGGTGTCCTCGATCCTCAGCACGAACACGCCGCCGCCGTGGCGGGCGAGGAGGAAGTTGAAGAGGGCCGTTCGGGCCCCGCCCACGTGCAGGTGTCCCGTGGGGCTCGGGGCAAAGCGAACACGCAGACTACCTTTCCGGCTCACGATCTCCCTCCCAACCTGCGGGCACGAGACGCCGCCCGTTGCCGGGACGGCACGCCGATGCCGTGGGTGCGTTGCGACAGCCTTTCGCGGCCACCCATCTTGCAGTGCTGGTTTCTTCGTCGCCAGCCGACAGAAGGTGTGGGGGAGAAGACCATGGCCGAATTAGCTACGTACATCGTGCAGGGACTCCGAAGCCCGTTCGCGAGAATCGACCGGGAGCTGGCGTCGTACGACGCCCTTCAGCTGTCGGTCCCCGTCCTTCAGCAGACCGTCGTCGGTGATCGGGGGCTCGGTCGCGGCCGCGACGGCGAGATCGACCTGATGATCTGGGGCTCGGTCATCCCCAACCTCTCGGTGAGCAACTGGGGTCGGGAGGTCTGGCTGGACGCCAAGCTCGATCCGGCAGTGCCCGCGCTCACGATCGTCCAGCAGTGCGCGAGCAGCCTTGCCGCGGCCACGCACGCCGCGGCCCAGACGCGGGCCGGACAGATCGACCTCGCAGTGTGCGGAGGCGTGGAGTCCATGAGCTGCATGCAGATCGGGCTGACCCAGGGCCTCAGCCAGACGGTCCGGCGCGCTGCCTCCTCCGGGGGACCGGGCGCCTTCATGCGGACGCTCGCCGCCGTACGCCCCCGCGACCTGCGGGTGTCCGTCCCGCAGGCCAAGGAGCGCACGACCGGCAAGACGATGGGGCAGCACACCGAAGAGATGGTTCGCCGCTGGAACGTATCCCGGGAAGAGCAGGACCGGTTCGCCCTGGCCAGCCACCTGCGTGCCGTCGCTGCTGGAAAGAAGGGGGTTTACCGAAGGCTGCTCGTGTCCCCGGGCACCTTCCCGGCCTCGGACGACCCGATTCCGAGAAGCGACACCTCCCTGGACCGGCTCGCCGCGCTGCGGCCCGCCTTCGGGGCCGGAGGATCACTCACGGCAGGCAACTCCTCCCCGTTGACGGATGGCGCGGCAGCGTGCTGGGTGGCGAGCGCGGCCGGGCTGGACCGATTCCACGCCGTGCCACCCCACGCCCGTCTGCTCGACTGGGAGCAGGCGGCGGTGGAGATCGCCGTCGACGGCCTGCTGATGGCGCCGGCGATCGCGATCCCCCGTCTTCTGGCCCGACACGACCTGGGCTATGCGGACATCGACCTGTGGGAGATCCACGAGGCGTTCGCCGGCCAGGTGCTGAGCACGATCCGGGCACTGGAGAACCGGGAGTGGCTGCGCGAGCGCGCCGGCATCGATCGCGACCTCGGGGCGTTCCCGCAGGATCGAGTCAACCCGAACGGCGGCAGCGTGGCCCTCGGGCACCCGTTCGCGGCGACCGGCGCCCGTCTGCTCTCCCAGACCGTGCTCGAGCTCGCCGAGATGCCGAGCGGCTCGCGGGCCGTCATCAGCATCTGCGCCGCAGGCGGCCTCGGTCACGTCGCGCTGCTCGAGTCCGTCTAGTCGGGGACCCCAACCTGCTCCGTGCGGGAGGCAAAGCGGAATGCCAACGGTCATAGAGCCTTTCCGAATCAAGGCGGTCGAGCCCCTGCGCATGACGACTCCCGAGGAGCGGCGCCGCATCCTCGAGGCGGCCGACTGGAACCTTTTTCGGGTCGCCGCCGAGGACATCCTCATCGACCTGCTGACGGACTCGGGCACGGGCGCCATGTCGGCTCAGCAGTGGGCGGGCATCATGCGCGGCGACGAGTCGTACGCCGGCGCGAGATCCTGGTACCGGTTCCGCGACAGGGTCCGGGAGCTCACCGGCTTCGATCACATCATCCCGACCCACCAGGGACGCGCCGCGGAGCGCATCCTGTTCTCCTGTCTCGGCGTGAGGGACCGGGTCGTGGTGAGCAACACGCACTTCGACACGACCCGTGCCAACGTGGAGTTTCTGGGAGGCCGAGCCCTCGACCTCCCGACACCGGAGGCGCTTCGACCGGGCGAGATTCATCCCTTCAAGGGAAATATCGACCTGCAGGCCCTCGTCGATGTTCTGGATGACGATGCGATCGATGTCGCATGCGTCATCCTGACGATCACGAACAACTCGGGGGGAGGCCAGCCGGCGTCGCTGGCCAACATCCGGGCGGCGAGCGAGATCTCTCGTTCCCGCGCTGTCCCCTTCTTTCTCGATGCGTGCCGCTTCGCCGAGAACGCCTACTTCATCAAGCTCCGCGAGGAGGGGTACGCCGATCGCAGCGTGGAGTCGATCGCCCGCGAGACCTTCTCGCTCGCTGACGGAGCCACGTTCAGCGCCAAGAAGGACGGCCTCGCGAACATCGGCGGATTCCTGGGGTCGAACGACGATCGCCTGGCCGAGCAGGAGGAGGCCCTGCTCATCCTCACCGAGGGCTTTCCCACGTATGGAGGGATGGCTGGCCGTGATCTGGAGGCCATCGCCGTCGGCCTCCGGGAGGTCGTGGAGGAGGACTACCTGCGCTATCGGACGGCCTCGGTAGCCTACCTGGGGAACGGCCTCGCCGCCGCGGGCTATCCGATCGTGCAGCCGCCCGGCGGCCACGCGATCTACATCGACGCCGGCGCGTTCCTCCCGGACATCCCGCCCCGCGCTTTCCCGGCCCACGCCCTGGCCTGCGCGCTCTACCTCGAGGGCGGAATCCGCAGCGTCGAGATCGGTACCCTCATGTTCGGAGGGACTGACCCCGCGACGGGGGAGGAGCGCACGGCGCCGCTGGAGCTGCTCCGGCTGGCCGTGCCGCGGCGGGTCTACACGAAGAGTCACATCGACTACGTGCTCGAAGTGGCCCGGGCCGTGGCCGAACGGCGAGAGGGGGTGTCCGGATACCGGATCGTCGAGGAGCCGGCCCAGCTCCGCCACTTCACGGCCAGGCTGGCGCCCCTGGCCTAGCCCCCTTTCAGCCGGGCGCCCGGGGCCGCGCAGCGAGCCAGGCGGTGACGACGAGGATGCCGAAGAGCGCCGCGCCCATTCCGAGGTGCACCGCCCGCCAGGTGCTGGGGAACAGCGCGAGCACCATCGCGGCGGCCACGCCGATCTGGCCGATCCCGACGAGGAGGGCGAGCGCGGACCAGCCGAGCGCCGCGCGGTCGCGGGGCCGCCACTTCGCGACGAGAAGCGGAAGGGCGATCAGGGGCGGAATCAGCAGATACGCAGCCACCCGGTGCGTCCAGTGCACGTGCACGAGCCCGCTCCCGCCCGGAAGCCAGCTGCCGTTGCAGGCGGGAAAGCCGAGACAGGCCGGACCCGCATCGAGGTTCGCCACCAGCGCACCGAGCAGGGCGACGCCGTAGACATACGCGGCCAGAGCCGTCACGAACCGGGCCGCCCGATCGTGCAGCCTCGCTGGACGCCCCTCCCCCGCCAGCCCGAGACAGGCTGAGATCGTGAGCACCGCCAGGAGGCCGAGGGCCGTGCCGAAGTGGAGGACCACCGTCGCAGGGGGCAGCTCGAGCCACACGGTCACGGCGCCGAGAAGCACCTGCACGACCAGAAGCAGCACGGCCAGTCCCGCGAGCCGGCGAAGCGGTCGTCCAACCGCAGCGCGTCGCGGCCACCGGGCGACGGCGGCCAGGGATACGACGAGCAGGCTCACCCCCACGGCGGCGAGCCGGTGGCCGTATTCGATGAGCGTCTCGAAGTCCATGGGCGGGATGAGCTCGCCGTTGCACAGCGGCCAGTCGTCCCCGCAGCCCATCCCGCTGCCCGTGATGCGGACGACGCCGCCGAACACGATGAGCGCATACGTAGCCGCGGCGGCTGCCGCGGCGAGCCACCCCAAGCCGGTCGTGTCGTTGCGGCCCGTGTCGTTCATGAATCAATTGGCGGAAGTGGAGGCACGCTCGTCATCGAACAGGAGAGCGGGAAGATAGAGGCGCGCCGGGAACCACGCCATTCGAAAGGCCAACCGCCGGGGAAGAGGCCGTGGGCGGCCCGCTTCTCGACCTTCGCCCTCCGGAAGCTCTGGCCGCTGGTGCGCCCGCACCGCACGGCGGTGGCCGTCGCCTCACTCTCCCTGCTGCTCACCACCGCGATCGGGCTCGCCTTCCCGCTCGTCGTCCGCTTCCTCATGGACGCCGCGTTCGTCACCCGCAGCCTGGAGAACCTGAACTCCATCGCGATCGGCCTGCTGATCCTGTTCGCCATCAAGGGCGTGTTCAACTTCCTCGAAGTCTACCTTCTGGGCGCGACCGGGGAGCGCGTGATCGCGGATCTCCGAACCCGTCTCTTCTCCAAGCTCCTCGACCTCTCGCCGGGCTTCTTCACCGAGCGGTCATCGGGTGAGCTGACGAGCCGGCTCACATCTGACTGCTCGACCCTGCAGGCGGTGCTGAGCCACCAAGTCGCCGAGCTGTTCCGCCAGGTGCTCTATCTCGTCGGCGGCCTCACCCTGCTGGCGGCGCTTCACCCGCAGCTCATGGTCACCACCGCGGCGGTGGCCCCGCTCGTCGTGCTCATCGCCCTCTCCTTCGGACGGTTCCTCCGCCGCAAGTCCACCGAGGTGCAGGACCGCATCGCCGATGCGAACGCCGTGGCGGAGGAGGCGCTGAGCCAGATCCCGATCGTCCAGAGCTTCGTGCGCGAGCGTTGGGAAGCCGACCGCTACGGCTCGCGCATTCAAGCCTCCCTCCGGGCGGCGCTGAGCCGGGCGTGGGCCCGCGGACTGTTCTTCGGCGTCCTGGCCTTCGTTGCGTTCGGAGGGATCGTCATCGTCCTCTGGCAGGGAGGGCGCCTCGTGCTGGCGGGCCAGATCACGGCGGGCGAGCTCGTCTCCTTCCTGCTGTATGCCGTTCAGGTGGCCGCCGCGATCACCGCCCTCGCATCCCTGTGGGGAGCCTATCAGCAGGCGCAGGGAGCGGCTCGGAGAGTCTTCGACCTCCTGGACGAAGAACCCGAGATCGCCGACCCGCCAAGCCCCGTTCTGGTGCCCGAAGCGGCCATTCCAGAGATCGAGTTCAGGGACGTGTGGTTCCGCTACGGTCCGGACGAGCCTTGGGCGTTGCAGGGCGTGCAGGCGAGGCTGCGGCCGGGCGAGGTCGTGGCCCTCGTGGGCCCGAGCGGAGCGGGCAAGTCCACGCTGGCCTCCCTGCTCCTGCGCTTCTGGGATCCCACCCGCGGCGTGATCGCCTGGAGCACCAGGGACATTCGTGAGGTCGCGCTAGGCGACCTGCGCGGTGCGATCGGATTGGTGCCGCAGGAGCCGACGCTGTTCTCCGGTACGATCCGCGAGAACATCGCCTACGGCCGCTCCGGTGCCACCGCGGCGGAGATCGAGCAGGCCGCTCGGGCGGCGCACGCGGATGAGTTCATCGAGCGCCTGCCCGAGGGCTTCGACACGCTCGTGGGTGAGAGGGGCGTCCGGCTCTCCGGTGGGCAGCGCCAGCGGCTGGCCATCGCCCGCGTCGTCCTCAAGGAACCGCGAATCCTGATCCTGGACGAGGCGACGAGCAGCCTCGACACCGAGAGCGAGCGGCTCGTCGAGGAGGCTCTCGCAAGCCTCATGGCGGGACGGACGACACTGATCATCGCCCACCGGCTGCGCACCGTGCAGAGAGCGGATCGGCTCCTCGTGCTGGACGGCGGGCGCGTGGTGGAGGAGGGCCCGCACGACGAACTGCTTCTCAGGGACGGCCTGTACGCTCGACTGTACCGCGGTCAGTTGATCTTCGAGCCGGCCGTCTGATCGAGCGCGGATCCGACTTCGCCGATGGCCAGGTGCCGCTTGCACGCTCGTCGCTGGCCGATGCTGGTGGGCGTCGCGCTCGCCGCCGCGCTCTCGCCCCGGCCGGTCTGGGCCATCCAAGACACCGAGCGGACCGGCGAGCAGAACCAGGCCGATTCCCCGAGGTTGCTCCCCGACACGCTGGAGGCGCGCGGTCAAGCGGGCGCGGGGCGCTCCGACACGCTGGACGTGCGAGCGGAGGTCGAGCTGGAGGACCTGCTTGTCACGGTCACTCGCAGCTCGCAGGACTGGACGCGGGTCCCGTACGCGCTCTCACTCGTGCGCCGCCAGCAGATCCAGCGGGCGGAGCGGGCGCTCTCGCTGGATCAGGCCCTCCGCGGCGTCCCAGGTGTCACGGTGCAGAACCGGCAGAACTTCTCCCTGGGCGACCGCCTGATCATTCGCGGCGCCGGCGCCCGGGCCCAGTTCGGCGTCCGCGGGATCATGATCCTCGCCGACGGCATCCCGCTCACGCTTCCCGACGGCCAGGCAGTGCTGAGCAACCTCGACCTGCTGGCGACCGGGCGTGCCGAGGTGATCCGCGGACCCGCGTCCTCGCTGTACGGCAATGCGGCCGGCGGCGTGATCAGCCTGCGGACCGAGGACTTCGCACCCGAACCGCTCGTCGTCAGGCCCGCTGTCGCGTTCGGCAACTACGGGTTCGCCATGGGACGACTGAAGCTGTCCGGCACGGCGGGTTCGACGGGATATCTGGCCGACTTCGAGGCGAACGCATGGACCGGCTTTCGAGAGTACGGCAGCGCCGACTTCTACCGGTTCAACGTCACGACCCGCTCGGCCGTCGGCGAGCGTGCCGAGCTGCGGTTAACCGGCAGCTACTTCTCCATGCCCTTCGCCGAGAACCCGAGCTCGCTCAACGAGGAGGACGCACGGGAGCGGCCCCGCTTCGTCCGCCCGTTCGTAATCGAGCAGGGGGCAGGCAAGGAGATTCGGCAGGGCCAGTTCGGCCTCGCGTACGCGAGCGCCCCTGCCGGTAGCGGACGGCTCGAGCTGACCGGGTGGGGGTTGCTGAGGGATGTTCGGAACCCGATTCCCGGCCGCATCATCGTCCTCGACCGGGCGGCAGGCGGCCTGCGCGCCAGCTACGAGGCTTCGACGGCAGTGGCGTCGTGGCCATTCCACTGGATCGTCGGAACGGACATCTCCTATCTGGGAGATGACCGTGAGGAGTACGAGAACCTGGGTGTGCAGGAAGCGGGCGGAGAGGCCCAGGCGGGCGACCTGCTCATCGCGCAGCGCGAGGAGGTGGGGGCCCTCGGACCCTTCCTCCAGCTTACGCTGCAACCGGCAGCCGCGGTGTCGGTGACGGCCGGGGGACGCTTCGACGTGTACGGGTTCCGGGCCACGGACCGCCTGCTCGCCGATGGCGACGACTCAGGCGAGAGGACCTTCACGCGCTTCAGTCCGATGGTGGGGGTCGAGGTCACGGCCAACGCATGGCTCCACCTGTACGCCAACGTGGCCACCGCCTACCAGACGCCGACCACGAGCGAGCTGTCGAACCGCCCTTCGGGCGAGGGAGGCTTCAACCCCCTGCTGGACCCGGAGACGACCGTGAGCTTCTCCGCTGGAGCGAAGGGGGTCCTTTTGGCCCCGCGACTGAGCTACGATCTGGCTCTGTACACGGCCGACGTAAGGGACGCCATCCTTCCGTTCCAGGGGCCGGACGAAGATGTGTTCTTCCGCAACGCCGGCGAGGTCACGCGACGCGGGGTCGAGCTCCAGACCATCTGGACGGCCCTCGCCGGTTTCGAGGCACGCCTTTCGTACACCTACCAGGACTTCGTTTTCGGTGACTTCACGACGGTTGAGGGAGACTTCTCCGGAAACCGTGAACCGGGGGTCCCGATCCATCAGCTCGATGCGGGCCTGACGTACTCGCGCTCGGGGTGGGTCGCGGAAGGAAGGTTTCGCTGGGTGGACGCCTACCCGGTGAACGACTCGAACACGGCCTCCAACTGGTCCTACGGAGTCGTCGACCTGAGGCTGTCGGCGACGGCCCGTCTGGGCGTCTGGGCGCTTGTTCCTTACGTCGGCGTGGACAATCTCTTTTCCGCCCGATACAACGGGTCGGTCGTCCCCAATGCCTTCGCGGACCGTTACTACGAGCCGACCTCAAACGCCTCGCTGTATGTCGGCCTGTCCGTCGGGCTTCCCTCTCCCAGCCACGCCTCGGCGTCCGCGAGCAGCGTCTCCTGAGTCTGGGGTCCGAGGTACTGCTTGCGGATCATGCCCGCGCGGTCGATCAGCAGGGTGTAGGGAAAGCCGATCGCCCTGAAGTGGCGGACCACATCGTCCGTGCTCGACAGCCAGATCGGATAGTCGATGCCGAACTCCTCCGCGAAGCTGCGGATGCTCGTCTCCGAACCGGAGTCGACCGCGATGCTCACGACCGTGGCGTTCCGCGCCTCGAGCTCGGTCTGCAGCTCCACGAGCTCCGGGATCTCGCGCCGGCAGGGCGGGCACCATGTGCCCCAGAGGTTCAACACCACCACCCTTCCCCGGTACGCTGCCAGCGAGGCCCGCCCGCCGTCGAGCGTCGCGAACTCGGCCTCGGGGGCCGGCATCTCGAGCCAAGCGGATGACGGGTTCTCCGCCGCGCCGCCGGCCGTGCCCGACGAGCCCCCCAGGAAGGCTACCAGCAGCCCGCCCGCGCCCAAGAACAGCGCGGCAGCGATGAGCCATCTCTTCATCGGTCCTGACGATCTCCTGAGCCCGACCCGCGAGAAGGGCCTGCGCGGCCCGCTACCCAACCGGAACGGGCGGCGGTACACCACCCGCTGGGAAAAGTGTCGGCGGTGGCCGGCGGGCCGGCGGAAAGCCATCATACGATCGAAGGACCGGGGATCACCTGTCCGGCGCGTCCAGGCCGCGACCCGGGGAGGACCGAGGGCCGCCGCGACCGCACGCAGAGCGTCATATGCTCGACATCAAGCGGATCCTTTTCGCCACCGACTTCTCGGAGGGCGCCGAGCGGGCCTTTCCGTGGGCCGTCAGTCTGGCGACCCTGCATGGCGCGGCGCTCCACATGCTCCACACGATCGCCCTGTACGACGCCGATCCGGCGCTTCCCGTAGAGCACTATCGGGTGCTGGAGCGCCTCTACGAGCGCATGGTCGAGCACGCCGAGGAGCGGATGCGCTCGGCCGCCAGGGAATCGGCACCCCCGGAGCTCGTGATCCAGATGTCCCAGCTCCGCGGAATCGCCCCGGCGGAAGCGATCCTCGACTACATGCTCCAGTCGGACATCGATCTCGCCGTGCTCGGCTCTCACGGGCATCGGGGCGTTCGCAAGCTGCTGCTCGGAAGCGTGTCCGCCGAGGTGGCACGTCTGGCCCACTGCCCCGTGCTGATCGTGGGGCGCGAGCGAGCGCCCCACATCCGTCGGATCCTCGTCCCGCTGGACCTGTCGGAAGTCTCCGATGTCGGACTCGAGCACGCCCTGGAGCTCGCCGCCGGGCTCGGCGCATCGGTGCTTCTGCTCCACGTGGTCGAGGTGCAGGGCTACCTCGACTTCTACTTCCCGCAGCCCGCCGAGGAGTACTTCGATCTGGCCAGGCTGCGGCGCGACGCCATCGAGAGGCTGCTGCAGCGGGCCCGTGACGTTGCCGGACACGACGTGCCGGTGGATGCGGACGCCCTGGTCGCCCATCCGGTGGAGGGAATCCGCGACGTGGCCGAGAAGCGCGGAGCCGACCTCATCCTCATGGCCAGCCACGGACATAGCGGCCACCAGCCGGCCCTGATCGGCAGCGTCGCCAACGGCGTCCTCCGCCACGCGCCCTGCCCGGTCATGATCGTCAAGGCCTTCGGCAAGAGCCTCCTTCCGTAGCCCCCGTGCCGCCGGGGCTGGGCGGCACGACCGCCACAAGTCGAGGGCGCCCGGGCCCCGGCACCAAACGTGCAACGCGATCGTCAGACGGGCGGATCTCTACAGGCTGCTGCCTAGGGAGCCGTCTCTGTAATTGTATGTAGGAAATGGACATAGGATCAGGCGGATCCCGTGATGCACGGGCTGGCCCGGCGACAGGGCGGCCCGGAATAACGCGTAAGACCGGGCGAGGCCCCTTCACTCGAGACAGAAATGGCGCCTCCGAACCTACAGCCAGGGAATAGTGCCGGGTCGGGAGATCCCGTGATCGGACGGCTGGATCCGGACCCGGGCACGACGGTGCGCATGAACGGCGTATCCGTTACGGTCGACCAGCTTCCGGGGCGCCTCCCCCCCAAGGCCCTTGTCATCAGCTGTCTGTCGCTCGTCGCCGCGGCGACCGCTAGCCTGCTTTGGCCGGAAGGGGTGGCGCAGTATTCGGCGCTCGTGTGGCTGCTGGCCATCGTCCCCGCGTTTCTCTTCGCCTACTACAAGGGCTGGCGCGGCGCCACGATCGCGCTCGTCCTCGCGATGATCCTCCTCGCGGCACTGGAGGTCGGCTTTTCCACGATGCGAGGGGGCGAGGTCGCGTGGTGGATCGTCGGGTCGGTGACCGTGGTCCTGATCTCCGTGAGCATGGGCGCCGGCCTCGTGTCGGAAGCCCACCGGCGCGAAACGGCGGAGGCGCTGAAGCTCGCCTATGCGGATCCGCTCACCGGGATTCCCAACCGCCGCGTGCTGCAGCTGTTCCTGAGCCGCGAGTTCGCGGCGACGAACCGCGGGCGACCTTTCGCGATCGTCGTCCTGGACGTGGATCGCTTCAAGACGATCAACGACACCGCGGGGCACCACGCCGGCGACGCTGTGCTGCGAGCGGTCGCCGAGGCCCTGGACGACAACACCCGCCGATCGGACCTGAGCGGGCGGCTCGGAGGCGATGAGTTCCTCGCCCTGCTGCCCGGTGCCGGCGTGCGCGGCGCCCTCACGTTCGCCGAGCGCGTGCGGCTCGCGGTGGCCGAGCGGTTCGAGGGGTTCGTCGTGCCCGTCACGATCAGCTGCGGGGTGGCGGTGTCGAACTCCAACATGAAGACACAGGACGATCTTTGGCAGGCGGCCGATGTCGCGCTCTACGGGGCGAAGCGAGAGGGCGGCGACCGTACGGTTGTGGCCGGACCGCAGGCCATGAAGGGGCAGGAGATCCGCGGAGCGAATCCCGCGGAGGGCGCCCTCGCCAGCTGACGGTCGGCCGAGCTTCCCGGGTCGGCCGGGCACGCGGGCGAGTGTCCTTTGCGTAAGGTGACGTAGCCGGCCACATTCGTCACCATGCCAGCCACAGCGACCGTTCTGCGACCGACATGGATCCTCTCGGCAGCGATGCTGCTCGCCTGCTCGCCGGACGCGGACCAGGCCGATCGGGCTTCCCCGCCGCCGCAGGCTCTCGCTGCCCCCTTCGGCGCTGTCCGTGAGATCGCCTCGCCAGCGGCCGCGGGGAGCATCACGCCGTTCCTCGCGGCCGGAAGCGACGGCTCGGTCATCATGAGCTGGCAGGAACCGGACGGGCCGGGGCATGCCATTCGTATGGCAAGGCTGAGTGGCACCATCTGGAGCGAGCCACGCACGATTGTGCGCGATACGGATCTGTTCGTGAACTGGGCCGATTTCCCCTCCGTCCTGGAGCTGCCCGACGGCTCGCTGGCAGCGCACTGGCTCCAACGTGAGGGACCGGGCACGTACGCCTACGGGGTGCGCATCGCGCGCTCCTCGGATGATGGACGCACATGGAGCGAGCCGGTGACGCCGCACCTGGATGGCACGCTGACCGAGCACGGCTTCGTGTCCCTCTTCCCGGAGCGGGAGGGCTGGCTCGGTGCGGTGTGGCTCGACGGGCGCGACTATGCCCGCGGAGAGGAGGCCGCGGCGGCGGATGCGCCGGAGGGAGAGATGTCGCTCCGCTACGCGGCCATCGGCCCGGACGGCGAGATTCGATCCGCGATGCTGCTCGACGGCCGGGCCTGCGACTGCTGCCAGACGGATGTCGCCCTGGCCGCCGGGGACCCTCTCATCGTCTACCGGGACCGTACGGAAGCCGAGATTCGCGACATCGCGATCGTTCGGCGGCTGGACGGGAACTGGACGCCACCCACGTCCGTCCACGAGGACGGCTGGCACATCCCGGCCTGTCCGGTCAACGGGCCTGCGGTCGCGGCCTCCGGGGAACGGGTGTCGATCGCCTGGTACACGGCGGCGGACGCGGTGCCGGCCGTCAAGGTCATGTTCTCCGGGAACGCCGGAACGGACTATGGCCAGCCGATCCGCGTCGACGAGGGGCAGCCGCTGGGCCGGGTGGACCTTTTGCTGCTGGCCGACGGGTCGGCCATCGTCCTGTGGCTGGAGACGACCGCCGCTGGCGCGGCGCTGCTGGCTCGGCGGGTTCGCGCGGACGGGAGCACCTCACCCGCCGCGACCCTCGGGCTCACCGACGTCGGTCGGTCCAGCGGCTTTCCGCGGATGGCGCGGCGCGGCGCTGAGCTCGTCCTCGCCTGGACCGATCCGGCCGCCGGCACGCTCCGCACGGCCGTGGCCCCGCTGCGCGGCGAATAGCGCTCCTTCGCCTTCGGGCTAGACGGTCACCAGCTCCGGTTCCGGCCGCGCCTCCGGCTCCTCCAGCTCCCCCGTCCCGCCGTTTTTCCGCTCCCGCGTGGCATCCGATCGGCGGAGATGGC
>CP070670.1:1550473-1558839 GCA_020351855.1 Gemmatimonadota bacterium | reverse complement strand
CGGATCGGCGGCAGGCGGGGAACGATCCCCGAGCGCCTTGCGCACCCACGCCTGGTGGATCAGGTAGAGGCCCAGCCCCAACAAGCCGAGCATGACCAGGCGGCTGAACCAGCGATACACGATCGTGTCAGGATCGTACGGGATCGGCGCGCCTTCGACATCCCGCATGAGCAGGGTCGGGACGGCCTCCGTAACGGCCCACCAGCCGAGTAGCAGGAAGAGAAAGATCGGCGTGATCCACTTGATGATGAACTTGTAGATGCGCGGTACCCGAAGGTCGGCGCCGCGATGCATCTCCGCCCAGCCGCGGTCGATGCCGAACACGAAGGAGAAAAGGACGATCTCGACCGCCGCAAAGATGACCAGCCCGAAGGTGCCCGCCCAGTAGTCCCACACGTCCAGGAACTGTCGGTGGTAGAACAGCACGTGCAGCGTCCCGAGGGCCACGGCCAGGGCCATGACCCTCAGCACTGCCTCTCGCCGTGTGCGCCCGTACTCCTGCTGCAGGAAGGCGATCGCCGGACTCGAGAGGGCGACGCTCGAGGTGACGCCCGCGATGAAGAGAAGAAAGAACCAGAGGAAGCCGATGAGCTGGCCCCAAGCCTGGGCACCGGGCAACCCCTGGAAGACAACGCCCATCGCCACGATCCCCAGATCGAACGTCCCCCCTTCGGCGATGGCGGTCGCTCCCGCCACCCCGAAGAAGGTGACGGCGGCCGGGATTGCGATCGTCCCGCCGAGCACGACCTCTGCAAACTCGTTCGTGGCGCCCGTGGACAGGCCCGTCAGCGTGATGTCGTCCTTCTCCGTCAGATAAGAGGAGTAGGTGTGGATCGTGCCCATCCCGAGCGAGAGCGTGAAGAACATCTGCCCCGCCGCGGCGAGCCACACCTTTGCGTTCCCGAGGCTCGTCCAGTCCGGGTTCCAGATGAAGTTCAGTCCTTCGGCGGGCGTCGCGACGGCCTCGGGCAGGGTAAGCACGCGAATCATCAGGATGAACGCGAAGAGAAACAGGACCGGCATCCCGATCAGTGCCAGCTTCTCGATCCCCCCGCTGATGCCGCGGGAGAGCACCGAGTAGAGAAACACGATGGTCAGGAGGAAGAACACCCCGGCCACCCAGCCGCCGTGGGTGCTCGAGTCGAATACATCCTGGTACGAGTACAGGTACTGGGCCACCTGCTCGAACTCGCCCTGGCCGAAATAGCCCCCGGTCAGGCTGAAGAAGCTGAAGCCCAGCATCCAGGAGACGACGTAGGTGTAGTAGATGAAGACGACCAGCGGCATGATGATGCCGAGCACACCCAGATACTTCGCCCACTTCCGCTTGCGATCCCCCAGCTCGTCGAACATGCCAGGCACGGTGGCGTACCCGCGCCGTCCGCCGAAGCGCCCGATCGTCCACTCGACCCACATCAGCGGGATCCCCAGGAGGAGAAACGAAACGAAGTAGGGGATCATGAACGTGCCGCCGCCGTTCTGCGCAGCCTGCACCGGGAAGCGAAGGAAGTTGCCCAGGCCCACGGCGTTCCCCGCCATGGCCAGAATCAGGCCGATCCTGGTCGCCCAGCGCTCTTGTGCGTGCGTGTGAGAGCTCACGGACCCTCCGGCCTCCCCGCGTGGCAGCAATAGGCGCTCACGCTACCGGCCGCTCGCTCACAGTGTCAAGCGCGCTCAAAAGGCGCATGACGGATCACAGCGGAAGCCGCCGTCGGATCTTGGCCCACGTCGAGCCGAGGTGGACCCAGTGCCCCGATGCGGTCCCGATGATCTTCCCGGTGGCCGCGGATCGGACGAAGTCCTCAGGGCTCTCGAACGGCGCCAGCCGCACCCGGCCTCGGCCGATCTCGGGCAGCGTATGGGCATCGCTGCCGGCGCCGACGGGGAGTCCGTGGCGCGCCGCCCAGGCGCGCGCCCGTTCGTTTCTCGCCGCGTCGTGCACGCGTGCGTTGAAGACCTCGACGACATCGACGCAGTCGATCACGCTCGTCAGGAAGCGCTCGTCGCTCCCGCGCCAGCGGTCGAACGGGTGGGGGAGGTAGGTCACCCCGCCCTGGTCGCGGATCGCCTCGGCAACCTCGCGGAAGCTCCCGCCCGGAGGGATGTGCTCCGAGAGAAAGAGTCCGATGAGATCGAGACCCTCCGACGTCCGGACCTCCTCGCCGATGATCACCAGGTCGGGAGCGATCTCGCGCGCCGCGAAGGCGCCCTCGATCTCGTCGTGGTCCGTCACCGCGATCCGGTCGAGCCCGGCCCGCCGCGCGGCGGCTACGACATCCGCCGGATCGGTCAGACAGTCCTTGGAGTGCCAGGTGTGCATGTGCAGATCGACGTTCCAGAGCTCGCCCGGCAACGTCCGGCGGACGTCATTCCTGCCCTTCGCCTCGGGGGAGCCTGCCGCCGCGCGCTCGATCGCGCTCCAGGCACGGCGGGCGGACGCTTCCAGCGCGAGCATCGATCCATCGTTCTCGACCACGAGATCCGCACGCTGCCGCTTCTCGTCGCCCGAGAGCTGCGCCGCATTCAAGGCCTCGAACTCGAACGGCGAGAGGTCCCGCGCTCGGCATGCCCGGTCCCGCCGCACCTCGATCGGCGCATCCACGACGACCACGAGGTCGCAGGCCGTCTCGAGGCCGGTCTCCAGGAGCAGGGGCACCTCGAGCACCAGAATCCGCGTTGCCGCCGCCCTTGCCTCGTCGAGCCGGGCTTGCAGCAGCTCCAGGACGGCAGGGTGGATGATCCCCTCCAGCGCCTGCCGGGCCTTCGCATCCGCCACCACGATGCGCCGCAGCGCCGCGCGGTCGAGACCGCCGTCGGGCCCGATGACCCCCTCTCCCCAAGTCTGCCGGATGCGCTCCAGGGGCGACTCGCCTGGTCGCACGACTTCGCGCGCCAGCTCGTCCGTGTCGATCCGGCGAGCGCCCCACACCTCGAAGAGCCGCCCCACGGTGCTCTTCCCGGCTCCCAGCGTGCCCGTGAGCCCTACGACGATCACCGGCCGATCAGCAATTTCGGCGTCTCATCCGCGACGCCCAGGAGTTCCAGGAAGTCCTCCAGGATCGAGCCCGAAAGGGCGTCGATTTCGGAATCCGACAGGCCATCGAGGGCGACCTGTCCGCCCGCCATCATCCCGTGTCCGCCTGCCGAACCGCGATCGCCGATCACCGTCCGGACCAGATCGCCGGCATGGGCCGACGTCGCTGAGCTTCGAACCGAGAGAAGCAGCCGACCGCGGTAGCGTCCCAAAGCCACCGACCATTCCGTACCCTTCGCGCGGATGAGCAGGTCGGCCAGCTCGGCCACCATGTCGGGATAGGCAAGGCTGCCGGCCGGAGCCACGATCACGCTGCCATACCGCCGGGCCTCCTCCAGTGCCTGGTGCACCGATCGGAAGTAGCTGGCCGGCAGCGGAGGATGGCGAATACGGGCGTAGGCTTCCGGATCGATCCTCGAGTACAGGTACAGACTCGCACTGATATCGGCCTGGGACACTTCCCGCCCCAGGTCTGCGGTCTCCGACTGGATCCCATAGAACAGACCGGTGGCCAGCCGTCTTCCGGGCTCGAGTTCGGCTGCCTGCAGGTACTCGACAAGGATCGAGCAGGTGGCTCCGTATTCGGGCCTGATGTCGACGAAGGACGAGGCGCTGCTCTCCGGACGGGGCGGATGGTGGTCGATGACCACGTTGGCGATCCGACCCGCCGGAAGCGCGTTGTTGCCGGCCCGCGGCTGCGTGTCCACGAGGGCGACGACCGTGCCCGGGCTGATCCCGTCTCGTCCGCCGAGTCGGCGGAAATCGGTTCCGAGCTCGCTGATCAGCGCCTGATTCTCGGCTCGACCCACGATGCCGCCGAAGGCGAGCGTGGGCCGCATCCCGGCACGGCTCTCCAGCAGGTACGCCAGTCCGACGGCGGATGCCAGGGCATCGGGATCGGGGTTGTCGTGCGTCACCACGAGGAGGCGCTTCGCACCCTCCACCGCGTGAAGCAGATCGGTGAGCCGCTCGATCGACTCGCCGCTCGCCTCGGCCGGTGCCCGGCGGCTCTCCGCATCGGCGGAACGACGGCGGCCCGCCGCGTCGTCGGGTGCGGCGGCCTGGCCCTCCGGTTGAGGCGCCCGCTCCTGTTCGGCCGGTTTCAATCCGAGCAGTCCCCATGTGGGTACAGATGACCGCAGTTGGGGCACGCTGAACCGCGGCAGCCCGCCAATCGCAACGGCAGGCGCCAGCCGCAGCGCAGGCAGGGATGGCCAGGCTGCTGCGGTGCGTCGACCCCTCCCAGGGAGGCCTCGCTGCTTCCCATCGCGTCCCGTTCCGCCGTCATCCGACCCAACCGAAGGATCCGGTCAGAAACGGGTTCGACCCCGCCTCGCGACCGACGGTCGTATCCGGCCCGTGGCCGGTGTGGAGGGTGGTCTGCTGTGGCAGGGTCAGGATCTGCTCACGGATCGAGCGGAGCAGCTGCCCGGTGTTCCCGCCCGGCAGGTCCGTGCGCCCGATCGACCCCGCGAAGACGCAGTCCCCGACGAAGGCCCGATCGGCGGCGACGAGCACGACCCCGCCCGGCGAGTGCCCCGGCGCGTGCCGGACCTCGAGCTCGAGCCCGGCCAGGACGATGCGCTGACCATGGACAAATTGCTCGTCCGGAGGGGGCGGCGGCTCGATGCTCAGTCCGAACGCGGCCGCCTGCTCGGCAGACCTCTCGTACAGAGGCAGATCGGCCGGATGAAGATACACGGGCAGCGCATGCGCCCGGGCCAGCTCTGCCACTCCCGCCACGTGGTCCACGTGCGCGTGGGTCAGGAGGATCGCGATCGGGTCGGACCCCCAGCGCTGGAGGGCCTGCTCCACGGCTGCGGGCTCGAAGCCGGGGTCGATGATGACCGCCTCGCGCTCGCCCGTGCGGCGAGCCAGGAAGCAGTTGGCCAGGAAGGGCCCGAGCTCGAGCCTCAGGACCTCCGGCGAGAGGGACACACCGCCCGGGGGCAGGGCGCGCTCAGGCGGAGAAGGAGCTTCCGCAGCCGCAGCCGCCGGTCGCGTTCGGGTTCTCGAAGGTAAAGCCGGAGCCCTGGAAGCTCGTGTGATAGTCGA
Organism: Gemmatimonadota bacterium; assembly: GCA_020351855.1. Classification (GTDB taxonomy): domain Bacteria; phylum Gemmatimonadota; class Gemmatimonadetes; order Palauibacterales; family Palauibacteraceae. The sequence goes on along the minus strand of CP070670.1, from coordinate 1,553,750 downwards.
TGACCACACCGCCCAGGTACTGGGCGCTGAACGGATCGACGAACAGACGGATCCCGTGGGAAGAGACCACGAAGTCGTCCTCCCGCGGATCCTCCTCGATGTCCAGTCCGTACTCGAACCCCGAGCAGCCGCCTGGCCGCACGCTCACGCGCAGACCGGCCGTGTCCAGGCTGAGCTTCTCCTGCTCCAGGAACTTGCGCACCTCGGTGGCCGCCAGCTCCGTGAGCTGCACACCCACCGCTCCGATATCGGACGTCGTCGTACCGCTCATCGCTTCCAATCCTTCATGCCCCTTCACGAGACAACTTGTATGCCGCCCGGCTGCTGCGGTGCAAATCCTAGGCCGGCTGCCCTGCAGCGTCAACCACGCCCGGCACGTTCCGACCCCGCGCGCGGAACCGTGTTCTGTTATATAGGTGGCAAGCGAGTGGGAAGTTCCTGGCGTGCCCCGCAGTGGAGGAAGGCCCGACAAGATGAGCGACGAAAGCCGGTCTGCAGAGACGTCCGCCGCGAGGTTGGACAGCATCAGCTTCATGGGTGCGGAGCATCACCCGGTCGTCATCGTCGGCACAGGGCCGGCGGGCCTCACTGCGGCGCTGTATTCGGCGCGCGCTCGCCTCGCTCCGGTGGTGTACCGGGGCCCCCAACCGGGAGGGCAGCTGCTGACCACGACCGATGTGGAGAACTACCCGGGATTCCCGGAAGGAGTGCTCGGCCCCGACCTGATGATGAAGTTCGAGGAACAGGCGAGCCGCTTCGGGGCGGACCTGCGGTACGGCACGATCACGGCCGTGGATCTCTCCACCCCGCCCTTTCGCCTGTTGGTGGACGACGTGACGCCCATCACGGCGGATACCGTGATCATCTCCACCGGCGCATCGGCACGGTACCTCGGATTGGAGAACGAGCAGCGACTGCTCGGGCACGGCGTCTCCGCCTGCGCGACCTGCGACGGAGCCTTCTTCCCCGACGTGGAGGTCGCCGTCGTCGGCGGGGGCGACACGGCGATGGAGGAAGCGCTCTTCCTGACCCGTTTCGCCTCGCGAGTCCACATCATCCATCGGAGGGACGAGCTGCGGGCGTCCCGAATCATGCAGGATCGGGCGCTCTCCAATGACAAGATCGAGGTCATCTGGGACACGGTCGTCGTCGATGTACTCGGCGAAGCGGAGGTCGAGGGGATCCGAATCCGGAACGTCAAGTCCGGCGACACTGCGGAACTTGCCGTCCGCGGCCTCTTTCTCGCCATCGGCCACAATCCCAACACGGAGGTCTTCCGGGAATGGCTGGATACGGATGAGATCGGCTACATCCGGACTCGGCCGGGCTCCACCGCGACAAACGTTCCTGGCGTCTTCGCCTGCGGCGACGCCCAGGACTCCGTCTACCGGCAGGCGGTGACCGCCGCGGGCACCGGATGTATGGCGGCGATCGACGCCGAGCGCTGGCTGGCCGAGCGGGAAATGCCGGGAGCCACCGCCTTGCCCGCCGGGGCCGACGCCAGCCGGCCGTCAGCCTTCGACGCGGTAGACCAGGCGGGATGAGGGATTGCCCTCGCGGGGCGAAAATCTAGAAGCCCGGGTCGGCCACCCGCTCGCAAATCGCGTCCATCCACGCCGGCGGTACCGGCTGGGAGCCCATTCCTGGCCGGCCCGGTGAGGGTCCGTGCCAATCCGACCCGCCGCTCTGCAGAAGTCCCAGACGGCGGGCCAGCGCGGAAAGGCGTGCCCTGACATCGTCCCGGTTTTCCGGGTGCAGCACCTCGACGCCGTCGAGGCCCTCGGAGCGCCACCGCAGGATCTCCCGCTCGCCGTGTGCGTGGCCGGGATGCGCCAGGATCGCGACGCCGCCCGCGTCATGCACCCGTTCGAAGACGGTGGCGGGCCGGGTCGGCATCTTCTCGACGAAGGCAGCCCCTCCGCGCCGCAGGTACCGGCGGAAGGCCGACTCCAGGTCGGGCACCAGACCCTCCGCGAGCAACGCCCGTCCCACGTGCGCCCTCGTCGGAGCCGCCCGGCCGCACTCCTTCTGCACCGCCTCGTACTCCAGCAGAACGCCGAGAGCCTGCAGCCGCCGTGTCATCTCCCGAGCGCGACGCACCCGGTCGGACGTCATCGCATCTAGCAGTGCCCGCAGATCGGCGGCGCGACGGTCCATGCCGAACGCCAGGATGTGAACGGACCGGTTCGGTTCGTTCGCCGAGATCTCGACACCGGGAAGGAAGCGAAGACCCTGCGTTCGTGCTTCGGCGGCCGCCTCGTCGAGTCCATCGAAGGTATCGTGGTCGCTCAGTGAGACGCCGACGAGTCCCACCGATGCGGCATGACGGATGACAGCGCCGGGAGATACGGTTCCGTCGGAGGCGGTGGAATGTAGGTGAAGGTCGACGAACGACAGGGTACCCGGCCTCCCCCTACTCGTATTCCCTGGGGTATCCCAGCGAGCGGGACTCCCGGTACAGATCGGCCAGCGTGTCCTCGTCCAGGCCGGTCAGATCCTCTCCTCCGTCGCCGAGACGCTCCTTAGGCACCTCGACAACCCGATACGGACGCTGATTCGTGCTCGTACAGAAGAAGATCAGTGTACGGTAGCCCGGACGCTCGGCGCGTTCGCCGATCCGCACCGTCCAGGTGTCGCCATCGGCTTTCAGTCTTCGCTCGCTAGCCATCGTCGCACTCCACCAGAACGGCCTCGACGAGATCGGCCTCCAGCGAGACGACCTCGCCACTCACTTGCAGCATGACGGGCGGGGCTCCCACACCCGCCAGTCGCTTCACCCGCGCCCCCGGCCGGAGTCCGAGCTCGGCCAGCCGCTGGAGCCGACCCGAATCGGCGTCATCCACCTGCCCGACGATGCCCGCCTCGCCCGGACTCAGGTCCCGCAGACTCCGCAGCGGCCGCTCGGCAATCAGACCCTCGGCCGTCGGGATCGGCGCCCCGTGAGGGTCGAACTCCGGATCCCCAAGCGTGCCCGCCATCCGGTTCACCAACTCATCCGACACGGCGTGCTCCAGGCGCTCCGCCTCGCCGTGCACGGTGTCCCAGGTGTAGCCCAGCTTCTCGATGAGGTAAAGCTCGATTACCCTGTGCCGCCGGATGATCCGCAGAGCGGAGCGCTCCCCCGCCCGCGTGAGGCGGACCCCGTGGTAGGGAACGTGCTCAAGGAGCCCCTGGTCGGCCAGGCTCTTGACCATGTTCGTTTCCGAGGCAGCAGACCGCTGCAGCTGTTCGGCCAGGGCGTTCGTCGACACCGGCGTCTCCCGGCGCTGCAGCGTAT
>CP070670.1:1547517-1550373 GCA_020351855.1 Gemmatimonadota bacterium | reverse complement strand
CGGGGGCGAGGACCGCACATCGGACGAGATCGTGAACCCGGCCAAGCGCTTCTACGGCGGGGGGGCGAACAGCCTGCGAGGCTTCCGCCAGAATCTGCTCGGTCCCACCGTGCTGGTGATCGACTCGGTGAGCCAGTGCGGCAACACGGCGCTCCAGGCTTGCGCCGATGCCCTGGCGGACACGGCGGCGAACGAGTTCCTGCAGCGCCCGAAGGGCGGGAACGGGCTGATCGAGGGGAGCATCGAGCTTCGCTATCAGCTGACCCGTCAGTGGCAGCTGGTCGGGTTCGTGGACTGGGGCGACGTGTACGACGACGTCACGACGCTCGACGGGCCATCCGCCACGCCGGGGGCGGGCGTCCGCTTCTCCAGCCCGATCGGGCCCATACGGCTGGACCTCGGGTACAACACCCAGGGTCCGCGCCTGCGGGAGGTGGTCGCCGAGCTCGAGGACGGCTCGCTCGCGCAGCTCGAGGAACCCGTGGTGTACGATCCGGCCGGTTACGACGACCCCAGCCTGTTCAAGGAGTTCTTCCGCCGGCTCAGGGTCCACTTCGCCATCGGGCAGGCGTTCTGACCGTGGCGGGATCGATGCGATGAGCTCACCTCGGGGCTGGTTCAGGCGCGTGCTCAGGGCGCACGGGATCGCGGCCACCTACCTGGTGCGAGCGGCCGGCGTGCTGGTCGGCGTGGCGAGCCTGGCGGCCGCCGTGGCCCTCTTCCTGGCTACCCAGACGGACTTCGGCCGCAACGCGGCGCTCTCGTACGTGGAGAAGGCGCTGAACGGGGCGTTCAACGGCCAGGTGGAGATCGGCCCGATCACCGGCGGCAACCTGCTCACCCGTTCCAACCTGGAGCGCGTGAGCATCTCCGGCCCCGACGGCGAGCCGTTCGTCGAGCTCCGCGACGTCCGGATCTCCTACAGCCCGTTCGGAATCCTGCGCGGCCGGTACATCTTCCGACAGCTCACGGCGGACCGGCTCGAGCTCGTGCTTCGCCAGTACCCGGTCGGCGACTGGAACTTCGACCGGATCTTCGGCGGCGAGCCCGATTCCGCCGAAGTGGACGAGGGGCCGGACGTCCCGCTCCCGTCGCCGGTGCCGTTCCCCTCGCCGGTGCCGTTCCCGCCGCCCGTGCCGGAGATCGAGCGCGAGGGGATCCGTGTGTCGATCCTCGACGGCCAGGTGCGGGAGGGGGAGGTCGCCCTGATCTGGCCCTGGGGCGAGGATCTGACGGGCGAGGCCAGGGCGGCGGCCGAACGGGCGGTGCTGGCGGGCGAGACGGTCTGGAACATCGAGCGGGAGGGCGACGGCTTCGTGCGGGCGATCCGCGCGATGGGTCTGTCCGGCCGCTTCCCCCTCGTGCGGCTGGCCGAGCCGGATCGACCGGTCCGGATCGAACTCGAGCGGATGAGCGCCGAGATCCGGGCGGTGACCCAGCCGCTGGACTTTCGACGCTTCGACGGCTCGATGGTCTTCGAGGACAGCATCCGGTTCGAGGTGCGGGAGGCGGAGCTCGGCGCGAGCCGTCTGGCCGGCCGCGGCTGGATCACGAGCGGCGACAACACCGCGAGCGGGGAGGGCACCGACTTCCGGTTCGATCTGGACGGCGACCCGATCGGCTTCGAGGATCTCCAGTGGCTGCCGATCCCGATCCCGCGTGAGGGGGGCGGCCCGGGCGAGGTCGTCATCCGCGCCGAGGGCGGCCGGACCTTCGTCGACCTCCGCGATGCCGCGGTGCGGGTGCGGGACTCGCGGATGGATGGGGGGATGATCGTGGAGCTGGGGCCGGTCCCGCGCTTCGACTCGCTGAGCGTGCGGTTCCGGCCGCTCCGCGTGTCGCTGGTGGACGAGATCCTCGATCGGGAGACGCTGATCGACGGCTACATCAGCGGCCCGCTAGACGGAGCGGGCCCGGCGGACGCGATCGACCTGGTGGCGGACCTCCTCGTGGAGGATCTGGAGCCGGGCCCGGAGCCCTCCCGGGTGCGCATGGCGGGGAAGGCCGGGATCGTGGCGCCGAGGCGGCTCGGGAATCTGGCGCTGGATCTGGAGCGCTTCGAGCCCCGCTGGACGGCGGTCGTCGAGCTGCCGAACCGGCTGGAGGGACGCCTCGACGGACGCGTGGTCGTTGACGACCGCCCGGAAGACACGGTCAGCGTCGTGGCCGACGTGGCCCACCTGACGGCGTCCGGCGCGCTGTCGCGAATCGACGGCGAGCTCGCGATCCACAAGCCCACGCCCGCCGTCCGGCTGGAGGCGAACCTGGGGCCGCTCCAGCTCCTGGCGCTCGATATGTACATTCCGCAGGCGACCCTCATCGGGTCGGTGCGCGGACCGATCTCCCTCTCGGGCCCGCTGGGCGACCTGCTGGCTGAGGCCGATCTTCGCACGCCGCGCGGCCGGATCGCGTTCGACGGCCGCTTCGACCTGGCCTCGGAGCGCAAGCGGTACGACGCGGAGCTCGAGGCGAGCGACATCCAGCTCAGCGAATGGATCGCGGACGGGCCCAGCACCGACCTGGCCGTGCGGGGACGGGTGAGCGGGCAGGGCACGGACCCGGCCGATGCCGAGGCGACGTTCGATCTCGCCATCCTGCCCTCCATGGTGGAGGGGGCGATGATCGATACGAGCCTCCTCCGTTTCTCCGTTGCGGAAGGGCTCGCCACGGTCGACACCTTCGCCATCAGAAGCGAGCTGGGCCGCGTCGATGGCCGCGGGTCCTTCGGCCTCATCGCGGACACGGACGGCACGCTCCTCGTGGACATCCGATCCGACCTGGCCCGCTTCAACCGGTGGCCGGCCTCGGAGCTGATGGAGCCGGCCGACCGGACAGGAGCGGAGGATGAGGCGCTCG
>CP070670.1:1544320-1547417 GCA_020351855.1 Gemmatimonadota bacterium | reverse complement strand
TCTCGATCGGCGCGGCCTATAGTCGCTGGGAGGAGTTGCTGCGTGACTTTGCTGCGCTGGAGGCGAACGCAGTTGCCGTGCGGATGACGCTCCTGTCGACGACGCGCCGCGTCCGGCACGCTGCGCGGATCGTCACAGTCGCTCGGGGAAATAGGATACTGCGACAGCAAACGCACGCAGTGAGGAGGTATCGGATGGCTCCTCGCATCGCCGGAGCGATGATAGCGCTTCTGTTACCCATGCCGCACGCCGCGGCCGCCCAGGAGGAGGCGACGCCAGCGTGCGAGGCGCCCGAGTACCGGCAGTTCGACTTCTGGGTCGGCACGTGGAGGGTGGAGAACAGCGCCGGGGGGGAAGCGGGCCGCAACCGGATCGAGCGCATCCTCGATGGCTGCGCGCTGCAGGAGAGCTGGGTCGGCGCCGGGGGCGGAAAGGGACACAGCTACAGCATCTACGACGCCCGCTCGGGCCGGTGGCACCAGACCTGGGTCGACGACCAGGGACGGCTGCTGCAGCTGGACGGTGGTCTGGAGGAAGGGAGGATGGTGCTCGAAGGCCAGTGGTCCGGTCCGGACGGCTCGGCGGTACGGCACAGGATCGGTTGGGGGCCGCTGGAGGATGGTCGGGTTCGTCAGGTGTGGGAGATCTCGCGGGACGACGGCGAGTCCTGGAATACGGTGTTCGACGGCATCTACATCCCGCTGGGTTGAATCTCGGAAGCCGTTCGGGCGGCGACGCCCCTCCCGCAGCACCGTTGGGGCGGAAATCCCACCACACGGCCAGCCGAGAGCTTCCGGACAGATATTTCCCCGCTTCGGCTGTAGCTTCGCATCGGAGCTCTGGCTTCGCATCGGAGCAGCGACACCCGGCCGCCCACCGGCCCCAGGCCGCCGGTCGGCCCCGTGCCGCAAGCAGTCGCTCGATGAACGAATCGAGGTGCGATCATGAACGTCCATCACCGGAACCCCGACCTGCTGAGCGTGCCCGACCTCGATGCGGCGATCGCCCAGGAGTTCGACCTCACGGCCAGGTCCTATGCGGCCGATCCGAGGGCCGCCGCGGAGCTGTGGCTTTTCCTGGTCGATGAGAAGGGCTGGATACCCGTCACCAACCCGTGGCAGGTCGAACCGCCCTACGAGGTGGCCATCTGGTCGGTTCAAGAGGAGACGCTCGTCGGACCGCTGGCCACCGGCTGGGGGGGCTCCCGCGAGGAGGCGCTGGCCCGAGCCGCGCTGCTGGCCGACTACGCCGCGCAGACGAGGGTGTGAGCCCGGCTGGAGCGATCCCCTCGGCCGTCCGCTGGACGGCCCGCATCACGAGCCTCGGGGTCGTGGGCCTGGCCGTCCTCGCGCTGGCCCGGGGGACGTGGCCCAACCCCGCGTCGGGCACCATCCTGGGGCCCCTGGCCGACTTCTTCCTGCTGTCGGCCTGCGCAGGCCTGTTGCTGGCGTGGCTGCTGGAGGGCTCGGGCGGCACGCTGGCCGTCGGGAGCGTGGGCGCGCTGTATGTCGTCGCCCTCCTGGCGGCGGGCCGTCTGCCCGAGGGCTGGCTCCTCTCCAGCGCGGCCGTGAACGGATTCCTCTTCATTCTGTCGAGGGCGCTGCACGCCGCCCGTTCGCACGAGACCGTCTCGGACAGCTGAATCCGGCTTCCCGAATGACCTGAAGGCTGGTCGAGGGGTCCCGGGGCTCCCGGTGCCGCGTGTGCCTAGGACTCGGCGATCGCTGCGGCGGTGCGCTTGGCGATCACCGCGGCGGTGCGCTTGGCGATCACCTCGGCGGTGCGCTCGGCGCCTCGCTCCCAGTGCCGTATGAGCAGCGCCCTGGCCCCCGCGCCGTCACCCGCCGAGACGGCTTCGAGGATCCCGTGGTGCTCGGCGATGGACGGCGCGTACAGCGCGTCGGACCGTCTCCCGTACGCCCACTCGTAGCGCCGCACGTGAGGCCGCAGGCCTTCGTACAGCGCCCGCAGCTGGGGGCCGGCGCAGCGCTCCATGAAGCGGCAGTGAAACTCGCCCTGGAGGTGCGCCAGGCGCGCCGCGTCGGGCGGTCTGGACCCGGCGGCGGTCTCCAGATCCCGGTTGATGCGCTGCAGCTCCTCGGCCAAGCCGCCTCGCTCCTCGCCCCCCATGGCCTCGATCGCGCCGATGGCCAGCCCCTCCAGCGCCCCCACGATCCCCCACAGCTCGCGCATGGCATCGGCGGTGAGCGGCGCCACGACATGCTCGATGCGGCGGCCGGTCGTGCTCGGCACCAGGTAGCCCTCGCGGGCAAGACGAGCCAGGGCCGAGCGCACCGGCGTGCGACTGACCCCGATGCGGTCCGCCAGCTGCACCTCGACGGCCCGCTCGCCCGGCGCGAGACCGCCGGCCACGATCAGCTCGCGCAGGATCCGGTAGGTGCGTTCCTCGGCCTCGCCGTGCCGCCCCGCGGAGGAGTCGGCGCCACGGGGGTGGCTGCCAACGCCGCGCGCACGCCCCGGGCTCGTCGAGCCAACGCCGCGCGGACGCCCCGTGCCCGTCGAGCCGGCCGCGGTCACCGGCCCTCCCTCGCGCAGCGGCCCTCCGGCACGCAGCGGACGGCCGGCAGGATGAACTGCCCGAGCAGCTTCTCGGGCTGCCGGGTCAGGCGATTGCGGAAGGTCCCCGCCGTGACCACGGCGACCAGGTCGAGCGCCGGGGCCACGAAGACGTACTGCCCGCCGTAGCCCCGCGCCTCGAGCGTCTCGATCGTCACCTCCCCGACCTCGTACTGGTGATGCCACCACAGGTATCCGTACTCGTGGCCGTTGATGTCGAACGGGGCGAGCCGGCCGTAGCGCTCCCAGGAGGCGTGCACCCACGCCTCGGGCAGGATCCGCGTTCCCTGCCACACCCCCCCATCCAGGTAGAGCTGCCCGTACTTCAGCATGTCCCTCGGCCGGAGGTGCAGGCCGCCCCCCAGGTAGGGCACGCCCGTCGGGCTGGTGAACCACTGGTACTCGGAGATGGCGAGCGGGGCGAACAGCGTCCGGTCCGCGAACCACTCGAGCGGCTCCGGCAGCGCCGCGTCCAGCACGCCGCCCAGGATCAGCGGATTGGCCCCGCCGTACAGCGGCT
>CP070670.1:1529630-1544220 GCA_020351855.1 Gemmatimonadota bacterium | reverse complement strand
GGTCGATCTCAGGCTCCCGGCCTGCCGGGTGACCATCGAAGGCGATTTCGTGCTAAATCCCGACATCGGCGAGGATCCCGCCTTCATCCAGATCTGCAACTCCGCGACAGCCGTCGACTCTCTGAGCGATTTTGAGGACTATTTCGCCCCCGGAGCGCTCGGCGTGTTGCACATCGAACCGGAGGGCGTGAGCGTCCTGCCCCCAGGATTCCTGCCGCTCGACTGTCAGCCGGTGGTACAGCCGGGCCAAGCCGCGGGATTGGGCGGGTTCTTCGACAAGTTCGCCTCGCTGTTCGGGGTGAAGCCGCTCGTCGCGACGTCGGCCGTGGGTCCGCTTAAGGGCGGCGGCGGCTCCTTCTACTCGAACAGCGACTTCGAGCTCGCGGTGCTCGACATCAAGAAGATCTACGATCTCGGTGCGACCCCGCCGGCTCCGATCGACGCTGCGCTCAAGGATCTGGGCACGGTGGCGTCGGGAAGCCAGATTCCCGTGGCCGTGCAGGCGCTCGCGAAGTGTGATCTCAGTGGCGACGAGTCGCCGTTTGTGCCCGCCGGATTCTGCAACACAGGCTCATACGACGCGCCCGTCGCGCTCACGTGGGTGCACTATTTTGCGCAGAACGGCAGCTCTGTGTCCTGTGACGGCGGCAATAACTGGGGTTCGGCATGCTCGATGCAAACGAGCAACAGTGAGGACGCTTCCCACGGCATCGCTCAGGCGCTCTGGGCGCCTGCCAATGGCGAGAGCTTCCTGAAGGCCATCAGCTGCGGATCCGGCGTGACCGGAGCCAGCATTGAAATTGATGGGAACCTGGACGAAGGTTCAGTCCAAGGCCCTTATGGTTTCTGCGATCGGATTCCGGGTGCCGGATCTGGAGCGGCGAACGGCGCGGGGAACGGAACGACCCCGTTCGAGGGCATTATCGACAACGGGACGTTCTACGAGTCGGGCATCAACGACATCGAGCTGACCTGGCGAGCGGAGACCTGCCCGGCGCCGGACGTCACGGACGGCGTGCGGGGCGATGAGTGGCAGGTGGGCACGTGTGCCGGCGAGTACACGTTCACGGCGAAGACCACCGGCGGAAAGACGGTTCCCGATAACGCCTCGCTGCTCTGGACGAATGACGGCACGAACCTGTACGTGGCGATCGAGATCCGCGGCGCCTCGGCGAAGGACCTGAACGACGCGTTCTTCTACTTCGACAACGATGCGGACGCCAACAGCGGTAATGCCGGCGACACGTACGTACACGGGATTCACGCGGGCGACGACGTCGTCGTGATGCGGCTCGGCGACCCGACGAAGGTCACGGCCGACCACTACGCACCGCTCAGCTGCGAGGGCAGCCCGAAGGCGAGCCTGTGCAGCGCGGTCGACCTGTTGCTCTCCGAGGGAGGCTCCGGAGATCAGACCGACGGCGCGGCAGGCGTCGACGGTAACAACCTCTTCTGGGAGTTCAGCAAGGAGCTGGCTGGCGGTTCCTGCCCGAACGGTGAGGACTTCTGCCTCGGGCTCGCCCTGCCTGACTATGTCGGGATCGCCGGAACGATCACCGGTGGTCAGGGTGGTTCTAAGGGCGGGACCGAGGTTCCGGGTGGCGACGGGTACATCCTGATCGAGATCAAGTAACCCGGTTCGCGCCGCGGCCACCGGCGTTGCGGCAGACCCATGAGATGACCCCGGAGAGTTCGCTCTCCGGGGTCTTTCTCTTTCCGGGTCTCGCAGCCTCGGGGGCTGCTTTCACGGTTCGAGGATCGGGCGGCGGTGGCATATCTTTCGAGGCCCCTGGAGGCTTGGATACGGACCCCCATCCACACCTAGCAGAGAGGTGATCGATGCTCAAGGAGTTCAAGGAGTTCGCCATCAAGGGCAACATGCTGGACATGGCGGTCGGCATCATCATCGGGGCCGCGTTCGGGACGATCGTGAGCTCGCTGGTCAACGACGTCCTGATGCCGCCGATCGGCCTGCTATTGGGGGGGGTGGACTTCTCGGAGCTGTTCCTGGTTCTGAAGTCGGGGGACCCGACCGGGCCCTACGCGACGGTCGTGGCGGCACAGGAGGCGGGCGCCGTGACGCTGAACTGGGGCGTGTTCGTCAACAGCCTCATCAGCTTCCTGATCGTGGCCTTCTCGGTCTTTCTCGTCGTGCGGGGCTTCAACCGGCTGCGCCGCCAGGAGGAGGAAGCACCCGCAGAGCCCGAGGCGCCGCCGGAGCCATCGGCCGAAGAGAAGCTGCTGGGCGAGATTCGGGACATCCTCAAGGCGCAGGCTTAGCCGGCCGGGCAGTATAGCGCTGGCCTAGCCCACGGGGTGGGCTCGCCGCGGGCCTAGCCGGTCCGGCACGCTCCTAGGGTTCGAGAAGCCAGAAGATCGCCTCGTAGTTGTAGACCGTGAAGGCGATCCGGTCGCCCTGCGGCGAGTAGGACGGGTGTGCCTTGTCCGTGGGGTCGAAGGTGAGCGGCTCCGGGTCGCGGCCGGCGAGCGGCACCCGCCAGAGCTGGAAGCGTCCCTCCCGGTCCGGGGCGATGTAGGCCACCCACGCGAAGTCCGGCGAGACGCCGATCCCGGAGAGCCGCTGCTCGCTCTCGTAGGCGTGGACCACGCGGGGCGCGCCGCCCTCCCGGGCCACTGCGTAGATCGTCTTCGTGCCGCTCCCGTCGTCGCTCTCGAACACGATCTGTTGGCTGTCGGGCGACCACTCGGCGACCGACACCTCGCCCACCGGTCCGGTCAGGGGGATCTCCCGGCTCGGCGCGGTGACCTCGCCCGTCTCCTGGTCGATCCCGATCAGGTACAGCCCGCCACGACGGCCGCCGTCGTGCTCCTCGAAGCCGGGGTAGACGATCCACCGGCCATCGGGCGACCAGCGGGGCCAGCCCGTCTCGAACCCGTCTTCCGAGATCCGCCGCGCCTCGCCAGAGCCGTCGGCCTCCATCAGCCAGATGTCGTCCGACTCGTCGGCGTGCGAGTGGAAGGCGATCCAGCGGCCGTCGGGCGACCAGTGCATGCCCTGGTCCGAGGCCTCGGAGGAGCGGACGGTCCGGCCCGGCCGGCTCTCCGGCAGGGTGCCGTCCAGGGTCACGTAGCCCAGGTGCTGCTCGATCTCCGGGTATCGGAGGTCGTCGGTGGCCTGACGCCAGCTGCCGAACGTGAAGGCGATCCGCTCCCCGCTCCAGCTCCAGGACGGGATCTCCGACTGGAAGGTGGTGACCTGCCGTGAGGGGCCGCCCTCCGCGGGCACGTAGGCGATGTGGGCCCGGTAGTCCTGGGTCTTGAAGAGGATCTTGCCGTCCCGCGACACCGAGGGGGCGTAGGTGTCGCGGGCGAAGCGCGTGAGCTGGTCCTGGCGCGGGTTCGCCCCGGTGCCCGGCACGCCGCGCATCCAGAGGTCGAGGGTCCCGAGCTCGTTCGGGGCGGCGTAGTACAGGAGCCGTCCGTCGGGGGAGAAGGCAAACCGCCCGTACGCCACCGGCGAGAACCCGCCGGTCACCGACCCGCCGCAGCTGTACTCCATCTGGGGGTGGATGTCGCGTCCGGAGATCGTCAGGCACGCGACGTCCGCCTCGTCCGCGTGCCAGGCGGGGTTCGTGGTGATCCGGTCGATCTCCCGGGCCTGGGCGCCGCTCCCGTCCGCCTCGAACAGCCAGACCTCGCTTCGCTTGCCCTCGGGCTTGATCCCGGCGATCCGGCGGCCGCTCGGCGACCAGGCGAGCTCGTCGAGCTCATCCGCCCTCACCTCGTACCGGCGTTCGATGACCGCGATCTGCTGCTGCCCAGTCGGGCCGGAGACCACCGTGCTGGCGCGGGGCGTCTTGATCTCGAACCCGTCCGGGAAGAGCGGCTCCCGTTCCAGCGTCGCCCGGTCGTACGAGAACCAGCGCGAGGTCCTGCGATCGAAGCTCTGCTCGCGAACGACCACGTGCCGGCTGTTGGGATGCCAGGTCAGCCGGGTGAAGCGCCCGTCGGTCCGGCCGAGCTCGATCAGCGGGCCGCCCGCGACGCGCTGGACGGCGAGCCGCCGTCCGCTGGTGAACGCGAGCCACACCCCGTCGGGCGAGAGCGCCCCCAGCGGATCGCGATACGCGACGGGCCCGAGCTGGCGCACGCTCGTCACGTACTGAAGACGGGCCCGCGTCTCGGCGGGCGGGCGCCCCCGGGTCTGCGCGTCCAGCTCCGGGGCGCCGATCAGCAAGGTGGATGCCGCGAGGAAGAGCGGAAGGGTGCCCTTCAGAAGCGTGCACGCCACCCGGGCGTGGCCGGCGGATACGGTGTCGCAGCGATGGAGACTCATGGCTTCCTGTTAGGCTTGCGGCCCCGACCGGGTTCCCGGCAAGCTTCCGGGAACGGGTGCGAGGAAGGATTTCACGCCGCCGGGCCTCGTGCCGTTATACGGGTGAAGAAGGCAGTCACGCGGGGTGCGCCGCGGACGCCTGGCCCTTTCCCGAGGAACGGTTCGAGCACGGAGGCGACGATGTCATTGACGATGAGGACGACGTTGAGCGTGATTCGAGGCTTCGCTTTCCTGAGCGCCGTGTGCGTCGGCGTGCCGATCCTGCTGCTCGGTTACGTGGGGTCGGTGCTGGCGGGCGTCACGTTCCCGGCTGCATGAAGCAGGTGGCCGCCCTGGCCGGCTCTCCCGCGAGAGGCGGGGAAGCCCGGCCTGCCGCCGCAGGCTCGTTGGAGTCCTGGATGGGGAGCTACGGCCCCGAGCTCCAGCGGCACCTGCAGCGGATGCTCCCGAGCGACGCCGACGCGGAGGACCTCCTGCAGGAGGTGTGGGTGCGGGCGCTGCGCTCGCCGCCCGACGCGGGACCCGGCTCGAACGTCCGGGCCTGGCTCTACCGGGTGGCGACGAACGCGGCGCTCGACCGCTTGGCCGTGGACCGGCGACGATGCTGCGCCCTGGATGGGCGCCAGCCCGAGCTGGCCCCGGAGCCGGAGGCGGCTCCGGACGACCTGTTCCAGCAGCTCAGCCCCGCCGGGCGGGCCCGGGTTCGGGAGCGGGTGGCGGCCCTCCCGCCCAAGCAGCGCCAGGCCGTGTGGCTTCGCTGGGTGGAAGGCCGGGGCTACGAGGCGATCGCGGCCCGGCTGGACAGCTCCCCGGAGAGCGCCCGGGCCAACGTCTACAACGGGATCAAGCGGCTTCGCAGGGAGCTCCTGGACGTATGGACGAAGGAGAACGACCGATGAGCGGCGAGACGTGCACGTACCGTGAGGATGACGTTCTCGCCTACGTGTCCGGCGAGCTCGAGGCCGAGGCCGACCTGGAGATGTCGGTGCACCTGGCCGAGTGCGAGGAGTGTCGGGAGAGCGCGGCGGACTTCCGGGCCCTGGACTGCGTGATCTCCGACTGCTGCCGGGACGAGGCGATCCGCTGGCATGTCTTCCCGAGCCCGTTCGGCCGCATGTTCGTGGCCGCCACCAGCCGGGGCATCTCGCGGATCACCTGGCGGGAGCTGGACGATGCCGGCTTCGAGGACTGGATGGCGGCGCAGTTCCCGGGCCGGCCGCTGATCCGCGACGCGGAGGCGCTGGCCGGCCTGGAGAGACAGCTCACCGAGTATTTCCGGGGGGAGCGGACCGACTTCGACGTCGAGGTGGACCTGAGCGTCCTCAGCGAGTTCGAGCGGCGCGTCCTGGAGGAGCTGGCCGAGGCGATCCGCTTCGGCCAGGTGATCCCGTACTCCGAGCTGGCGAAGCGGATCGGCAAGCCGAAGGCGGCGCGGGCGGTCGGGAACGCGGTGGGGGCCAACCCGGTGCCGATCGTGGTTCCGTGTCACCGCGTGGTGCGGCTCGACGGATCGCTCGGCGGCTACGGCGGCGGGGTGGAATACAAGGAATGGCTGCTCCGGATCGAGGGCAGGGAGGATCTGCTCAAGGCCGGCTGAGGTCCGGGCGAGGGCCAGCCGGAGGTCCCGATGCGGAGCCGCTGCCGGGAACGTTGAAACCATTTGTCCGGTTTATCCGTCAAACTACGTAGAAGTAGGTGAGGGGTGGATGCGCCGCGGGGGAAGGCGGCGCCGGAAAGAGGACGCGGGGGAGGGTCGGGAGGATGAGGCGGAAGACGAGAAAACGCGAGGTGGACGCGATGTTAGGAACGGCGAGAAACGGCGGAGAGCTCAGCTGGACCGCCGACGCGCGGGCGTATCTGGTGACGAGCGGCGTCGTCGCCTTCCTGCTCGCGGTCTTCTCGGTTCTCCTCCCCGCGGCTGCCTGAGCCCGGTAAACGGGTGAGGGTGCGCCGGTCGCCGAGACCGTCGCACCCGCCGAACCCGGAGGGCCGCGCCCGTCGGTCTCCCGAGGCGCTCGGGGCTGCCGGTCGCGGCCTTCGTGCATCCGGCTCTTACATCGCCCGCTCCCTGACCGTACAATCCGGCTGAGATGGCTACCAGGGAATCGCGGGTCGCCGAGCCGGCCCGGTCCGAGTGGACGGTCCAGGACGCGGCCGACCTGTATCAGGTCGAGGCCTGGGGCGAGGGCTACTTCGCCGTCGGCGAGACGGGACGGGTCGTCGTGCGGCCGGATCGCACCCCGGCGCAGGAGCTGGACCTGTTCGAGATCGTCTGCGGCCTCCGGGACCGGGACCTCTACGCCCCGGTCCTTATCCGCTTCTCCGACATCCTCTCCGATCGCCTCAAGCGGCTGCACGACGTGTTCGCGGCGGCGATCGCGGAGAACGGGTACGAGGGCCAGTACATCGCGGTCTATCCGATCAAGGTGAACCAGCAGCGGCCGGTCGTGGAGGAGGTGCACCGGCACGGCCGCGACTTCGGGTTCGGGCTGGAGGTCGGGTCCAAGCCCGAGCTGCTCGCGGTCATGGCCCTCACGGCGGGCGACCGGACGCCTCGACTCATCGTGTGCAACGGCTTCAAGGACAGCACGTACCTCGAGGCCGTGATCCTCGCCACCAAGCTGGGGCGGCACATCATCCCGGTCATCGAGAGCCTGACCGAGCTCCGGCGTCTCCTCAAGCACCGCGACACCTACGACGTGCGGCCCCGGCTCGGCGTTCGCGTGAAGCTCGCGAGCCAGGGTGCGGGGCGGTGGAAGGAGTCGGCTGGCGAGAAATCCAAGTTCGGCCTGTTCGCGAGCGAGGTCGTGGAGATGGTCCGGATCCTCCGGGAACGGGGGATGCTAGACTGCCTGGAGCTGGTCCACTGCCACCCGGGCAGCCAGCTGCACGACATCCGCCGGGTAAAGGACGCCGTCGGCGAGCTGGCCCACGTGTACGCGGAGCTCTTGGCGCTGGGGGCGGACGGGCTGCGCTACGTCAACGTGGGAGGCGGCCTGGGCGTCGACTACGACGGGAGCCAGGCGAACCGGTCCTCCTCGCTCAACTACACGATGGAGGAGTACGCGGGCGAGGTCGTATACCGGATCGCCAGCGTCTGCGAGGCCAAGGGCGTCGCGCACCCCACGGTGATCAGCGAGTCCGGTCGGGCGATCGCCGCCTACCAGAGCGTTCTCGTGTTCGACGTGCCGGGCGCGATCCGCATGGGCCCGTTTCCCGACGAGGACATCCGGCGGACCGTCGAGCATGAGCTCGGGCTGGCCGCCACCGACGGGGGATCCGCCGCCACCGACGGGGGATCTGCGGCAGCCGACGGGGGATCCGCCGCGACCGACGGGGAGGAGGTTCCGCAGCCCCTCCTCGACCTGTTCACCGCCTACGAGAGCGTCGGGACCGGCAGCATCATGGAGGCTTACCACGACGCGACGCAGGCCCGCGAGCAGGCGCTCGCGCTCTTCAACCTGGGCTATCTGTCCCTCGGGTTGCGGGGTCTGGCGGAGCGCCTGTTCTGGGCCACCTGCACGCGCGTCCGGGACGCCTGCCGGAGCATGGAGCCGGAGGACGTGCCGGCGGAGCTCGAGCGGCTGGACGAGTTCCTGGCCGACACCTACTTCTGCAACTTCTCCGTTTTCCCGTCGCTCCCCGACAGCTGGGCGATCGACCCGCTGTTCCCGATCATGCCGATCCATCGCTTGGAGGAGCGGCCGACCCGCAAGGCGGTGCTGGCCGACCTGACCTGCGACTCGGACGGCAAGATCGACCGGTTCACCGACATGGACGAACCGCGGCGCACGCTCGATGTACACGAGCTGCGGCCGGGCGAGGACTACTACATGGCGGCGTTCCTGGTGGGCGCCTACCAGGAGACGCTGGGGGACCTGCACAACCTGTTCGGGGACACGCACGTCGTTCACGTCCGGCTGCACGAGGCGGGAGGGTGGTGGATCGAGGAGCTCGTGCGGGGAGACACGGCCCGCAAGGTGCTCGAGTACGTCCAGTACGACGTGGACCGGCTGCTTCCCGAGCTGGCCCGCGACTGCGAGCTGGCCGTGCGCGCGGAGCGCCTGACCCTCCCGGAGAGCCGCACGCTGCTCCGCTTCTACGAGACGGAGCTGAACGGCTACACCTACCTCCTCCCCGAAGACCGGCAGGCGTGAGCGGCGCGACGGGTCCGGCGTCGCCGCCGGCGGGCGCCGCCTCCGGGCGTTCCGGCACCGCGCGGCCCAATCCGGTGTTCCTCGACCTCGGGCCGGATCACCGCGATCCGGAGAAGGCGGCCGCCTGCATCCTCCCCGTGCCCTACGACCTGACGAGCAGCTGGACGAAGGGGGCCCACCGCGGGCCGGCCGCGCTGATCGACGCCTCCAACTTCGTCGAGCTGTACGACATCGAGACGGGGAGCGAGCCGTATCGGCGCGGGATCGCCACGCTGCCCGAGCTGGCGTTCGATGGGCCGCCCGACGCGCTGGCCGAGCGGGTGGAGGCCCGCGTGGCGGGCCTGCTCGAGCGGGGCACGCTGCCGATCGTGCTGGGCGGCGAGCACTCCGTGACGATCGGGGCCGCGCGCGCCGCGGCGCGCCGCTTCCCCGGCCTCTCCGTGCTCCAGGTCGACGCCCACGCCGACACGCGCGAGAGCTACGACGGGTCACCCTACAACCACGCCTGCGTGATGGCCCGCCTTCGCGAGCTCGTGCCGATCGTGCAGGTCGGCATCCGCAGCGTGGACGGCTCGGAGGTGGAAGGACTGGATCCGGAGCGGGTCTTCTTCGCGCACGAGATCGCCGCCGAGCGGGCGGAGGGGGTGCTTTCCCGCCAGTCGGCGGCCCCGGCGCTTGCTGGTGGGGAGGCCGACGCGCCGGTCGCGCGCTCGTGGATCGAGCAGGCCGTGGGCCTGCTGACCGACGTCGTCTACGTGACGATCGACCTCGACGCGTTCGACCCGAGCGTCATCCCCGCCACCGGCACGCCGGAGCCGGGCGGCCTGTTCTGGTACGAGGTCAACGCGCTGCTCCGGGCCGTCGCCCGGTCACGCCGGGTGGTCGCGTTCGACGTCGTGGAGCTTCTCCCCGGACACGCGCCCAGCGCCTTCACGGCCGCCAAGCTGGTCTATCGCTTCCTGGCCGAGATTTTCGCGGCCCCCGGCTACCAGCCGAGCGCGTAGGCGAAGATGAGGGGCGCCACGATCGTGGCGTCCGACTCGATGACGAACTTCGGCGTGTCGACGTCCAGCTTCCCCCAGGTGATCTTCTCCGTCGGGATCGCCCCCGAGTAGGAGCCGTAGCTCGTCGTCGAGTCGCTGATCTGGCAGAAGTAGCCCCAGTAGGGGCAGCGGCGCCTCAGGTCCTGGTGGATCATCGGGACGACGCAGATCGGGAAGTCGCCGGCGATCCCGCCCCCGATCTGGAAGAAGCCGACGGTCGCCAGGGCCTCGCCGGCGGGCATGGCGGCGGAGGCGACGTCGTCCGCCGGGGCGCGCTCCAGCTCCGCGAGCGGCTTCCCGCAGGTCGTCCGCGCGTACCATTCGGCGAGCTCCCCCATGTAGGCCGTCCCGGGGCGCACGACGTCGAAGCTGGCGAGCCGGCCGGCGAGCACGTGCGAGACGAAGAAGTTGCCGAGCGTCGAGTCCTCCCAGCCCGGCACGAACAGGGGCAGCTCGTTCTCGGCCGCGGCGACCAGCCACGAGTCCGCGGGGTCGATCTGGTAGCGGCCGGCCAGCAGGCCCCGCTGCAGGAGCGCGTAGATGAACTCGTGCGGCAGGCGCCGCTCCCCGGCGGCCTCCGCCTCGCGCCACAGATCGAGCAGCGGCTTCTCGATGATGCGGAACGCCTCATCCTCGGGGATGCAGGTATCGGTGACCCGGTTCAGGCCGGCCAGCTCGAGCTCCTTCTCCCGGCGCGGGGTGAGGTTCCGCCAGTCGGGGATGCGCCGGTAGTGGTCGTGGGCCACCAGGTTGAAGATGTCCTCCTCCAGGTTCGCCCCGGTCGTGCAGATGGCGTGGACCCGGTCGCGGCGGATCAGCTCGGCCAGGGAGAGCCCCAGCTCCGCCGTGCTCATCGCGCCGGCCAGCGTAACCATCATCCGGCCGCCCCCCTCCAGGTGGGCGACGAACGCGTCTGCGGCCTCGCGCACGGTGGCCGCGTTGAAGTGCCGGTAGTGGTGCCGGATGAACTCGGAGATGCTCATGTCAACGATCCACCGCTCGGGGTCCGCTCACCGGAAAGGCTGCCAGCCAGGCTCGCTCAGCATGTGCCGCGCGATCCACGGCACGGGAGGAGCGCCGCGGGCCATGAACTCGTCGTGGAACGTCCTCAGGTCGAACTTGGCGCCACGCACGCGAGCCAGGTCTTCCCGGAGCTGGAGGATCATCAGCTTGCCGAGCGTATAGCCCAGGTACTCCGGATCGTACGTGCCGCGCAGGGCCTGCTGCCGGGCGTTGAACGGGTCCTGGAAGGCGATGGTCCGGAACAGCGACTCCGACTCCTCCACCGCCATGCCTTGCGCGTGCAGGCCGATCGACGAGAGGAAGCGGACGGCCCGCAGCAGGGCGTCCTGCACGACGGCCAGACCGAGGTGGGGGCTCGAGTCGGCCAGTCCGCGGCGCCAGGCCATCTCCTCGCTGTAATGAGCCCAGCCCTCCACCGTCACGTAGGCCCAGAGCAGCTGCTGGGCCTTCGTGGGAGCGCGGTTGATGTGGGTGAAGTGATGGTAGTGGCCCGGATAGGCCTCGTGCGCGGACGTGTTGAGGATCGTCCAGCGGTTGTGCCGTCGCAGAAAGCGGCGCGTCTCCTCCTCGCTCCAGGACTCGTCCGCCGGGTGGATGAAGTAGAAGCCGGTGTTCTCGGGCTCGAACGGTCCCGGGAGCATGATGTAGGCGAAGTTCGTCCGCCGGAAGGCCGGGATCGCGCGCACCTCGACGCTTCCGGGCCGCAGGGTCGCGAGGCCCTCGCCTTCCATGAAGCGAACCAGCCCGTCGATGTCGCGGCTGGCCGTCTCGACGATGGCCTCTGGGGAGGGGGCATCATCGCCCAGGGCTCGGAGGGCGGCCTCGAGGCCGCCGCCCGGCACGACCTGGTCGGCCCGCGACTCGCCCAGCGTCTGCAGTCGCTCCACCTCGGCCCAGCCGATCTCCTCGAGCCGAGCGATCGGGAGATCGACGCCGGCGAGGAGCACGTTCATCCGGCGGTACAGGTCGGATCCGAGCGCGTACTCTCCGCCGGCGCCCGGGAGGACCTCGTCGGCCAGGTGGGCGGCATAGGCCTCGATTGCCGCCGCGGCCGCGTCCCGGGCCGCCTCGAAGCGCGACCGGAGGGCGGGATCACCCACGGGCGACAGCGCCTCGCTCAGGCTGCCGCGCAGGAACGCCGGAAGCCCCCGGTATCCCACGAGCGCCGCCTCCACGAACGGTCGGGGCGGGTTCCGAACGTTGGCCCGCGCCGCCTCGATCAGGGAAGGAGCCGACTCGAGCCTCCTGACGATCGAGCGGAGGCGATCCTCCGGCGGCGCATGCTGAGAGAGGATCAGCAGCGAGAGGTCCAGCTGAGCGGCGTAGAAGCGGGGATCCCTGTGCCAGACGCCGGCCTCGTCCAGCCACAGGAGCTCGCCGTGCAGGCGGCGCAGGATCAGCTCCCGGTCGAGCCTTTCGTCCGGCCCGAGGGTTTCGCCGTTGACCGCCTCGAGCCGGCGGCCGAGCTCGCGGAGCCGAGCGACGTATCGCGCGATCGCCTCCGCGTCGCGAGGGCCGGTCAGCGGATCGTACGCATGCAGGCCCGCCTCGGCCCCCTCCGTCGGGTGGAAATCGAAGAGGGCGTCGAAGAACTCCTCCGAGAGTGGACCGAGCTCCGACGAATCCATGCACGCTCCGTGAGATCTGGGGCCTCGCAACGACCCGGCCCGAGGCCTGGCCGCCGCCGGCCAGCCGCGCCGAGCGGCGCCGCGGCGCAGCGAAGTTGGTCGTCCGCCGGACGGCGGGCAACCGCGGTCCGCCTGCGGATGCTGCGGCCCGGCCCGACCTGTTAGGTTGCATGGCAGGGCGCGGAGGCGGCGACGCCGCAGGCCGCCATCGAGGACACGAGCGCGGAGATACGTATGTCCAAGCTGCTCGCGCGGGGGAGCGCGGTCCGGCCGGCCGTTCCCCGCTGCCTTTCCCTCTGCCTTTTCAGCCTTCTCATCCTTCTTATCGTCCCGGCTTTCCGCGCGCCGTTCCTGACGTCCCCGGCGCGGGCGCAGGATGCGCCGCCGGCGCCGCCGGACAGCGCCGTCCCGGATCCCGGCCTCGTGTCGCCACTCCAGTGGCAGGAGGATCTGCGCTTCCTCTCCGAGCGCATCAGGGAGCAGCACCCGAACCCGTGGCACCACATCGAGAGCGAGGCGTTCGAGGCGGCGGTGCGCAGGCTGGAGAGCCGGATTCCCGACCTGACGTATCCGGAGGTTCTGACGGGGTTCATGGAGCTTGTCGCCTCGCTCGGGCCGGGAGACGGCCACAGCCGCGTTCGGCTGGAGCCTCCCTTCATCGGGTCGCTCTATCCGCTGCGCCTGTGGTGGTTCGCCGACGGCCTGTACGTCCGGTCCGCGGCCCCCGAGTTCGTGGGCCTGGTCGGGAAGCGTGTACTGTGGCTCGGCGGCTCGGAGGTGGAGGAGGCGGTGGCGCGCCTCGGCTCCATCACGGCGGCGGACAACGTGTTCCAGCAGCGGCTCCGCATCCCGGCGCTGATGGTAATGCCGGAGATCATGGCCGGCGTCGGGATCGCCGAGGAGCGCGACCGCCTGACCATCGTCGTGGAGGACGACCTGGGAGCCCAGACGTCGGCCGTCCTCACCCCCGTGCCGCTCCCGGAGGACGCCGGCTACCTGCCCGATCTCGAGTACGATCCGCTGCGCCTCGGGGCCCCGGATGGCTGGCCCGCCATGTGGGTGCCCGGCGACGAGACGCCGCTCTATCTGCGGGATCCGGCGGACCCTTACTGGTACACCTTTCTGGCTGGCGAGAGCACCGCGTACGTGCAGTTCAACGCGGTGCGGGACCGGGCGGAGGGAGAGACTGTCGATGCGTTCATGGACCGCGTCCTCGAGTCGGCGGCGCGGAGCGGCGCGGAGCGGCTCGTCCTGGACCTCCGGCTGAACGGAGGGGGCGACAACTTCCGCGCCCGGCCCGTCTGGCACCGCTTGGTGGGCCACGAGCGGTGGAGACGTCCCGGGCGGCTCTTCGTCATCATCGGCCGCCGAACCTTCTCCGCCGCCCAGAACCTCGCCACGATCCTGGACGAGCACACGCCAGCCGTCTTCGTGGGGGAGCCGACGGGGGGATCACCCAACCACTACGGTGATGCGCGGGCCTTCCGACTGCCCAACAGCCGGCTGCGGGTCTCGATCTCGACGCTCTACTGGCAGGATGGAATGCCCTGGGACATCCGCCCCTGGGTGCCGCCCGACATCGCGGCGGAGCTCACGGCTGATGACCTTCGGCGGAACCGGGATCCGGCGCTCGAGTCGATCCTCTCGTTGGAGCCCGGGTCGGCCGTCCCCTCGCTGATCGAGCTCCTGCAGCAGGCGTACGGGTCCTCCGGCATCGAGGCGGCCATCGAGGCGTATCGGTCCTACCGGGCCGACCCGGCGCATCGGTTCGTGAGCACCGAGAGGACCCTCGACGGGGCAGGTCGCTTCCTGCTGGACGAGGGGCGGCCCGACGAGGCCAGCCGGATCTTCCGGCTCAACGTCGAGGCCTACCCGGACTCCTGGAGGGCCCACAACAGCCTGGGGGATGCGTACCTCGCGGCGGGAGAGACCGATCTCGCGATCCGGGCCTACGAGATGTCACTGGAGATCAATTCATATAACACGCACGCGCACAACGCGTTGCACCGTATCCGCGCCGCAGCAGTGGATCCCTCGTCCGGGTAGGGACCGAAGGCCTGCCGCGACAGTCGGCGGCCGGTGCGAGGTCGGCGCCTGGCGGCGCGCCATCTGTGTCACGGCAGCCACAGTCGGCCGCGACGGGGACTGGAGAAGGGCGGCAATACCGTACGGTTGTGCGAGTTGCGCGCCTGCCACGGTTGCCGGAGCGAAACGTGCGTCGCGAGCACACGTCGACCGCGAGCGCGTCCCAAGGGAGTCGAGCGTATAGATCGGGGCGGCCGACGGTCGGCAGATGCGAGCGGGTCATCAACCACATCGAGGTAACGAGGCTACCTCCAGCAGCGAGGCTTGACTTCATGAGGCAATCGTCCCGGCGTTCGACGCTCACGACCCCGGTCGCGTGGCTCGCGACCGCGCTGTTCATCGCCTGCGGGGACTCCG
>CP070670.1:1520681-1529530 GCA_020351855.1 Gemmatimonadota bacterium | reverse complement strand
GGAGCCGACCGGGATCGAACCGGTGACCTCCTGCTTGCAAAGCAGGCGCTCTCCCGACTGAGCTACGGCCCCGCAGATGCTTCCCTACGCCGCCTGTCTCTCGGCAGCCCAAGCTTGCATCAAGCGCCCCGAGACACCAGCGCAGGACTACCCGAAGTCCCGAGGAGGGTTTCTCGATCCGGCGTTGGCGGTGCGTCCCTGCTGCCCGCAGTCCGGTCTCACCCGGACCTTCCTCCGAAAGTCACCACGATATCGGTGCGGAAAGTGCTGCCGCCCGCTGGAGTCAAGCTAAACCGCGCACGGCGATGGTGTCTGCGCTGGAGAAAGATGTTTCGAGGAACTCTCGAAGCCTCTCAGAAGGCCTCTCAGAAGGTACCGAACCGGAGGGTGAGCGCTCCGAAGAAGGCCCGCAGGTCCTCGTTCTCAATGTCGCCCGAGGTGACGCGGCTGACGTAGCGGTAGCCGCCCCCGGCATCGATCCGGAAGAAGCTCGCCACGTTCACCTGGACGTTCGCCGCGGGCTCCAGGACGAACACCTCGTCGTGGTCCGGGTCGGGCTCGTCCGTCCGGAACCTCCGGCCGGCGCCCACCAGCGTGAGGACCGAGAAGTGCACCGGCGCACTGGCCAGCGCGATGTACTCGACCTCGATGCCGCCGTAAATGAACTTGCTGATGGGTTCGATGAGGCCGGGGGCGTCGACGGTGTTGGCCAGGGCGTAGGCGCCGCCTCCGAGGACGAAGGCGTGGTTCAGGACACACCCGCCGCGCGCGCCCACGAAGATGGCGGGCTCGCCGACCATCTCGCTGAGCTTGGTGACGACCCCCCCGAAACCGCCCGAGGCGAAGCCGCCGGCCGCCGCGGCCTGCTCCTGGGCCTGCAGAGGCGAACAGAACAACGCTGTCGCGACCAGAAGACAGGCAAGCGCTCTCATGGGCCCCACTGATCCTTTGAGTAACCGAATCCCTTACGTCGCGGCACCGCGAGGAACCGCCGAAACTCCCCTGCCAGCCCCGCAGAGGCAAGGGGAAACCACTCTCCAGCGCGTGCGGAAACGGGCAATGCGGCAGCAAGAAGCGAGCCTTGACGCGGCGCGGCCGGCGGGTGGGCGGGCTCCTGCCGTTCCGCTGCCGTGCGCGCGCAAGGCCGCAGGCGGCCGGAGGTGCTATCATTAGGCGGCCGGCTCGGCGGCTTCGACGACACGCGGGATCACGGCGATGGGCATCTTCTCCGACAGGGCCGAACAGGATCCCCTCCGGGGACGGGCGGAGAGCCTTGTCGGCACGGCGTCGCTGCTGGCAAAGACTCTCTTCGGCCGCCTCGCCGTCTACTACACGGAACTGTTCACGGTCCGGGAGGAAGAGTGGAACTTCCTCGTGACCGCGGCAGGGCTGTACGTGGCCTCGCTGCACCTGTACGACGAAGTGTCCGGCGAGCGGCTGGCCGGCCTGTCCGAGACCGTCGAGAGCCGTCTGCCGCCGGGCGTGGCGGAGGCGATGGCGAACTGTGGCGAATTCGTCACCCGCCGCGCGGGGCCGGAGAGCGATGTGTTCACCTTCGAGACGGTGCTGGGATACTGGGTGCTGACGAACGCGCTCCCGCAGCCGCCGACCGAGGGGCAGGCTCAGCTGGCCTTCTTCATCGGGCACTCGCTGACCGATGCCTTCGCGTCGTGGTGGCAGGCTTGATCGTTCCCGCCGCGACCAGCTGACCGGCTGCGGTCCCCATGTCCAAGCATTTCCGGGACGTCGCGCTGAGGCTCCGCGCGCATAGCCTTGCCACCCCGGGGATCCTCGAGTTCGCCGATGTCCTCGCGGTGGAGGGGGCCACGCCGACACTCCTGACCGCGGCCAACGCCCTCACCGACCGCGACCGGGCCCAGGTCGTGGCCTTCCTGATCGAGATCCGTCATGCGTGTCTCGATGCCGGGGAGAGCGATGCGGCGGAGGCGATCGCGGAGCTCATCGGCATGCTGGCCCACCGCAGATGGGAAGACCTGGCATGAGGAGGGCTGCGACCATACCCGCCCCGTCGCTCCCGGTACGACGAAGAAGTGGCGAGCCCCGTTACGAGTCGAACGTCTGGAGTCAGGAGGTGCGTGCCCCCGCTATAGGCGGCAACGCGCCTCCCCGAACCGTTGTCGGACCTTCGCTCGGGACGGGTTGTATCGCGATTCCGTCATCGCCGGCTGTACGGATGCCCGCATTGGGCGTAGATTCGGCGCCCGACACGATACATCGGCTCGGCAGGAAGCCGGCCCGGAGTCCGGTCTGGCGATCGCCCGAACACTAGGACCTCTTGGCGCCCTTTACATGACGACGCGAACCGGAACCACAGCGAAGAGAAGCGCGCCCTCGGCACCGACCGCGGCCCACCAGACGGGGAGCGTCGCGGCGCAGACTTCTACGGAGGCCGGCGGCGCCGCAGAGGCCGGCGGCGCCGCGGCCAGCGGCGGGATCCCCAGCGCGAGTCTGGATCGGGCGATTGCCCGGGCCCGGGACAACCTGCTGGCGCTGCAGCTCGAGGACGGGCACTGGAGGGGCGAGCTGGAGGCCGATAGCGTGCTCGAGTCCGAGTACATCCTCCTGCTTCATTTCCTCGGGCGCGCGAGCGAGGACCGCGTGCGCAAGATGGCCCGCCGCATCCGGAGCCTCCAGCTGCCGGAGGGCGGATGGGCCATCTACCACGGCGGCCCGCCGGAAGTCAGCGCCTCCGTCAAGGCCTACTTCGTGCTCAAGCTGCTCGGCGACGACCCGAGTTCGCCGCACATGGCGAAGGCCCGAGACATGATCCTCGACCTCGGCGGCATCGAGGCGACCAACACGTACACGAAGATCTATCTGGCCATCTTCGGACAGTACGATTGGGAGAAGTGCCCTGCCGTACCTCCCGAGATGGTCCTCTTGCCCGGCTGGTTCTACTTCAACCTCAACGAGATGTCGTCCTGGTCACGGGGGATCTTCGTTCCCCTCTCGATCATCTGGGCGTACAAGCCCCGCTGTCCCGTTCCGGACCATGCCCACATTCCGGAGTTGTACGTGCCCGGCACCGGCGGTCGCACGGTGAGCGACGGAATCGGGCCGTGGACCCGGGGCTGGCATTACCTGTTCCACAGCGCGGACAAGGGCATCAAGCTGCTCGAGCGTGGCCGCTTCCGCGTGCTTCGCCGAAAGGCCCTGCGGGCGGCCGAGGAGTGGACGCGGCGTCGCCTCGACATGAGTGACGGTCTCGGCGCGATCTTCCCCGCGATCGTCAACACCGTCTTCGCGTTCCGCTGCCTGGGCTACTCCCCCGAGGATCCGGCGATCTCCAGCCAGCTCGAGGCGCTGGAGAAGCTCGAGGTCGACATGGGCGATGCGCTGAAGATCCAGCCGGCGCTCTCCCCCGTCTGGGACACGGCGCAGGCGGCGGGAATCCTCGCCGCCACGGGCCTCGATCCGGACCACGAGGCGCTCCATCGCGCTGCGGAATGGCTGCTCAGCAAGGAGGTGCGCCATCCCGGCGACTGGCAGCGCAAGAACGGCCACGAGGAAGTGAGCGGCTGGTACTTCGAGTACGCGAACGAGTTCTACCCGGACTGCGACGACACGGCGATGGTCCTTACCGCCCTGGAGCGGTTGCGCATCACGGAACCCGACCTGAAGGCACGGGTCGATGCGGCGCGTCGCCGGGCCCTGCGCTGGCTGCTCTCGATGCAGAACCCGGATGGAGGTTGGGCGGCCTTCGATCGCGGCTGCGACAAGGAGCTGCTGAAGCTCATTCCGTTCGCCGACCACAACGCGATGATCGATCCGAGCTGGGAGGACATCACGGGCCGAGTCCTCGAGACGTTGTCGCTCGAGGGCTTCGATGGCCGGGACGTCGCGGTGGAGAAGGCCATCGCGTTCCTCGATTCGCGGCAGTGCGAGGACGGCACCTGGTACGGCCGCTGGGGCTGCAACTACATCTACGGCACGTGGCTGGCCCTGGACGGCATACGCCGCTTCGGCGTCGACATGGAGCAGGAGCGCTATCAGCGCGCTGCGCGGTGGCTCCGGTCGCGCCAGAACCCGGACGGCGGCTGGGGCGAGACGCTGCGGTCGTACGAGGAGCCGGAGCTGAAGGGCATGGGGGACAGCACGGCGGCGCAGACCGCCTGGGCGCTGCTGGGCCTGTTCGCCTCTGGCGACTATGCGTCCGATTCGGTCCGCCGCGGCGTGGATTTCCTGCTACGGATGCAGCTCGAGGACGGGTCCTGGGATGATGAGCACTGGACGGGAACCGGCTTCCCGAAGGTTTTCTACCTGAAGTACCACCTGTACGACGACTACTTCCCGCTGCTCGCCCTGGCGACGTACAGGCAGGCGATCGCGTCCTGACATGCGCTTCCCCGCCCACATCACGACCGACATGGTCCGGCTGCAGGTGAGGAACGCCCTGCGGGGCAACAAGCGCTACCCGTTTGTCCTGATGCTGGAGCCGCTGTGGACCTGCAACCTCGCCTGCCTCGGCTGCTCGGTCGAGCGGCACACGGGGAAGCTGGCCGACCGGCTTCCGGTGGATACTTGCCTCCAGGCGCTGGACGATTGCGGGGCGGCTGCCGTGTCTCTGTGCGGCGGCGAGCCGACGGTCTATCCCGAGCTGAAGGAGCTGATCGACCGGATCATCGTCCGCCGGAAGCACATCTACCTGTGCACGAACGCCCTGCTGCTCGACCGGCGCGTGTTCGGCAACATTCCGCCGCACAGGCGACTGACGATCAACGTCCACCTCGACGGCATGCGGGAGACGCACGACTACGTGGTCGATCGCGCGGGCGTGTTCGACAAGGCCGTCGAGATGATGAGGGAGGCCAAGGCGCTCGGGTACCACGTCATTACGAATACCACCGTGTACAAGGAGACGGACATCGAGGAGCTGGAAGAGCTCTGCGAGTTCCTGACGCGAGAGGTGGACGTGGACGGGATGCTCCTGTCGCCGGGTTACCAGTACGAATCCGTCGAGGAGGACATCTTCCTCACCGGCCTCGACATCGAGCGGAAGTTCCGCCGGGTGCTGGAGCTCTCGGACCGCTACCGGTTCACCTCCTCGCCGCTGTTCCTGGAGTTTGCGGCCGGCCTGCGGGATTACCGCTGCTCCCCCTGGAGCACGGTCACCTTTACGCCGATGGGGTGGAAGGGTCCCTGCTACCTCATCCAGAAGACGCACACCTTCGACTGGAACGAGTTCTGGAACGGGACGGACTGGGACTACTGGGAGTCCAGGACCGATGCTCTCTGCCAGAACTGCAAGATGCACTCGGGGTTCGAGGCCTCGGCCGTCATGGAGCTGCGCCGCAGTCCCCGCGACCTCGTCCGGATGGCGAAATGGAATCTGGCCGGCTAGGGCCGCGGGCGGGCGCCCGGTCGCCGACGGCCGTGCTGGCGGCGCTGCCGGAGGAGGTCGCCGGAGTGGTGGCCCGGCTCGAGGGGCGGGTCGAGCGCATGCTGGAGGGGCAGGGAGAGGGGAGGCCCCGCGGCGTGACGGAGGGTTTCGTCGGGGAGGAGGCGCTCGTCATCATGGTCACCGGAGACGGCGCACTGAACGCGAGGTCGGGCGCCGCGGCGCTCCTGGGTGCCGTCCCCGTGGGCCGGCTCATCGCGATCGGAGTGGCGGGGGGGCTCAGCTCCGGACTCCGGGCGGGAGAGCTCATCATGGCCCGAGAGGTCGTCGGTGAGAGCGGTTGCAGGTTCTGCTCGTCCGTGGCGGCGCCGGCAGCCCGCGCGGCCGGGGCGAGGCTGGGAACGGTCTATACGGCGGGGCATCTGATTCTCGAATCGGAGGACAAGCGCCGACTGGGGGAGGCCGTCCTACCGGGGAGGGAGGCCGGCGTCGTCGATCTGGAATCGGCCCACTTCGCGGCCGTGGCGGAAGAGGCCGGCGTCCCGTGGCTCGTGATCCGCGCCGTGAGCGACACCGCCGAAGAGGACCTGCCGCGGTTCCTCGCCGCGTGCGCCGGTCCGGAGGGGGAGATCCGAAGAGGAGAGGTGCTGCGACATGCGGCGCGCCACCCGTCGGCGATTCCCGGCCTCCTCCGGATGCGCCGGAGGATCGAGCTGTGCGGGCGTGCGCTGGCCAGCGCTGTCGAGGGCGTCCTCCACGCTCCGTGGGGCGCCCCAGTGGAGATGGCAGGGAGCTAGTGGGGACCGACACGATCACGACTTCCGAGCACGCCGCCATGTCGGGCTTTCTCCTTCCCCTCGAGGAGTTCCGCCTTCGCGTGGAGGAGGCGCTGGCCGACTTTTTCGACGAGAAGCTGGCAGAGGTCGAGGACGAGCCGGAGGGCCGCGAGCTGGTGCGCGAGGTTCGTCGCCTCGTCGAGGGGGGCGGCAAGCGGCTCAGGCCAGCGCTCGTCTACCATACGTACCGTGCCCTGGGCGGAAGGTCCGACGAGGCTGTGCTCCCGCTGGCGCTCGCCACCGAGCTCCTGCACACCTACCTGCTCATCCACGATGACATCATGGACCACAGCGAGCTGCGCCGCGGCCAGCCCTCGGCGCACGCCCGGTTCCGCGAGATCCATGTCGATCGGGGCCGTGCGGGTGACGCAGCCGATTTTGGGCGCTCCGTCGCCATTCTGCTGGGGGATCTGGCGCACACCTGGGCCGTGGAGCTGTACGCCTCGGCCCGCTCCACGCTGGCCGACAGCCCGGGGCGCGGCCGCGCCCTGGATGGCGCGTTCTGCGGGATGTGCGAGGAGGTGATCCGCGGCCAGTACCTGGAGCTGGTTCTGCCGTACGAGCCGACGCCGACGGAGGACCAGCTGCTGAGGGTTCTTCGCCTGAAGTCGGGCCGCTACTCCGTCGAACGTCCGATCGAGCTGGGGGCCCGGCTGGCTGCCGCGCCCCGGCCGACGCTGGAGGCGCTGGCCCGTTACGGACGCGCCGTGGGCGAGGTGTTCCAGCTCCAGGATGACGTGCTCGGCACGTTCGGGGATGCGGCTGCGGTCGGAAAGCCGGTGGCATCCGACCTGATCGAGGGGAAGTACACGTTCCTCATCCATCGGACCCTCGAGCTCGCCGACGAGGGCCCGGCCGCCGAGTTGCACGCCATGCTCGGGCGGCCGGGGCTCGGCGAGGATGAGGCCGACCGTGCAAGAGAGATCATCTCGGCCTCGGGCGGGCTGGACGCCGTGTCGGCAATGATCGATGACCGCCTCACGACGGCGCGGTCGGCTCTCGAGGCGCTCTCGCTGCAGCCGGCAGACCACGCGTACTTCGAAGGCCTCATCGAGTACTCCGGACGTCGGGATCGATGAGCGACCGGGCAGCGGCGGCGGCCCTGGAGCGCGACCGAAAGGCGGAACACATAAGGCTCGCGCTGGATGCCAGCCACCAGGCCGCGTGGAGTTTCTTCGATGACTACGCTTTCGTGCACGAGGCGCTGCCCGAACTCGATCTGGCCGACATCGACCTTTCCGTCGAGTTCCTCGGCAAGCAGCTGGCAGCACCGCTCCTCGTGTCCTGCATGACCGGAGGTACCGAGGCCGCTGCGGCGATCAACCGGAACCTGGCCCAAGCGGCGGAGCAGTGCCGCATCGCTCTCGGGGTCGGCTCGCAGCGCAAGGCGATCGAGGATCCGCTGCAGGTCCCGAGCTTCCAGGTCCGGGCTCAGGCGCCGTCCATCCCGCTTCTGGCGAACCTGGGGGCCGTTCAGCTTAATTACGGGTACGGTCTTGCGGAATGTCAGGCGGCAGTCGAGATGATTGATGCGGACGCCCTGGCGTTTCATCTGAATGTGCTCCAGGAGGCGATTCAGCCCGAGGGCGACACCGATTTCAGCGATTTGCTGCCCAAGCTGGAGTCGGTGGCCAAGGGACTCGACGTTCCGGTGATCGTGAAGGAGATCGGCTGTGGGATCTCGGGCAGCACGGCCCGCGCCCTCCTGGAGAGGGGAATCCGGATCATCGATGTCGCCGGACTGGGAGGGACGAGTTGGGCGCGCATCGAGGCCCGCCGGGCCGGCGACGTGGAGATCGGCGAGATGTTCGCCGATTGGGGTATACCGACCCCCGTGTCGATTCGGGAGGTTGCGGTGTTGCCGGACGTGACGGTCATCGGAAGCGGTGGAATCCGGAGCGGCGTCGACGCGGCGAAGGCGATCGCGCTCGGCGCCCATCTGGTCGGGATGGCATACCCGTTTCTCGGACCGGCCACCGAGTCGGCCGAGGCGGTGACACGGAAGGTGGGGCGGATCGTGGACGAACTCAGGATCGCCATGTTATGTGTGGGGGCACGCACGATCGACGAGCTGCGGCGAGTCGACCTAGTTAAAAGGTCCAGAACATGAGCAAAGCATCGCCCGTAGTCTCCAAGGTTCGGTCGCCGGAAGAGCTTGTTCGGGCGCTTGTCGCGGGGGAGATCGGGTTCCACGAGATTCCGCGAGATCTCCCGACCGACGTCCAGGCCCGCATCCGGCGACAGGCTCTCGAGCAACTGACCGGTGCCGGGCTGGATGATATCGGTCACTACTCGCTCGACTCGACGCGCGCCGCGCTTCGGAACTGCGAGAACTTCATCGGCGTCGCCCAGGTCCCGATGGGCGTCGTGGGGCCGCTTGCCGTGAGGGGCGAGTACGTCGATGAGGACGTCTACGTCCCTCTCGCCACCACGGAGGCGGCGCTCATCGCCAGCACCAACCGGGGATGTTCGGCGATACGCGCTGCGGGCGGAGCGCGCGTGCGCGTGGAGGACGTCGGCATGACCCGGGCCCCGGTCTTCCGAACGGCGGGGCTGGAGGCGACGCGCAGTTTCGTTCACTGGATCGAGGAGCGAATCGATGAGATCCGGCGCATCGCCGAGGCCACCAGCCGCCACCTGAAGCTCCTGGATGT
>CP070670.1:1514973-1520581 GCA_020351855.1 Gemmatimonadota bacterium | reverse complement strand
TCTTCTTCCTCATCCTGTGGTCCTTCTCGGCCAGCGTCTTTCCCACGCAGATTCCCGGGCAGCCGGCGGGGGTCTACCTGGTTATGGGCACGCTGGCCGCCCTGCTGTTCTTCGCCTCGCTGCTGGCGCACGAGCTCGCTCATTCGCTGGTGGCCCGCGCGAAGGGCATCCCGGTGGAAGGGATCACCCTGTTCATCTTCGGCGGCATGGCCCGCATGCGGCTGGAGGCGGAGGACGCCCGGGACGAGTTCCAGATCGCCGCCGTCGGCCCGGCATCCAGCCTGGCGATCGCGGGACTCTTCGCCCTCGTGTGGCGGCTCGGGCTGGTGGCCGGCTGGCATCCCGCGGTCACGGTCACCGCCGGCTACCTGGGGTTCCTGAACGCGCTGCTGGCCGTGTTCAACCTCATGCCCGGCTTCCCGCTCGATGGCGGCCGGGTCTTCCGCGCGCTGGTCTGGCGGATCACGGGCGACCCGGCGAAGGCGACGCGCTGGGCGGCCGCCGCGGGGCGCTGGTTCGGCTACCTGCTGATGGCCTTCGGGGCGCTGCAGCTGTTCGGGGGGGCCGTCCTCGGGGGGATGTGGCTGATCTTCATCGGCTGGTTTCTGCAGAACGCCGCCGGGATGAGCCTTCGCCAGTACCTGGTGCGGAACCTGCTCGAGGGCGTGGGGGCCCGCGAGATCATGACGGCGGATCCGGACGCGGTCCCCGACGATCTTCCGCTGCAGGAGCTCGTCGACGACCACTTTCTGCAGATGCGACACCACGCGTTTCCCGTCGTTGCCCAGGTTCGTCCCGTGGGCCTGGTGACCCTGCAGCACGTGAAGCAGGTTCCCCGGCACGAGTGGCCCGGCAAGAGGGTCCGCGACGTGATGACGAAGGCGGAGGGCATCACCGTCAGCCCGTGGGACAGCGTGTCGCGCGTCATGGAGGTCATGCAGGAGGCAGGAGAGCGGCGGGTCCTGGTCGTCCGGGACGATCGCCTGGTCGGCCTCATCTCCGCCAGCGACGTGGCCGCCTGGCTGCAGCACGAGGAGGAGCTCGCGGCGCTGCGCACGGCGGCCGGATCGGGGTGATGAGAATCATGGGTGGACGGCCCGGCCGTACCGCACGACTGTCGCTCGCTCTCCTCGGCTGTATGGCGTGCGGGCCGGGGGAGATGGGGCCGGGGGAGGTGGGGCCGACGTCTGCAAATCTGGAGGGCGCGTGGCAGGCGGATCTCGAGCACAACGGCCAGCGGAGCGCCCTCGGCCTCGAGTTCTGGTCTGACTCCAGCGGCCAGCTCCAGGCGTCGATCTCCGTCCCGGCGCTCGACGTCCGGAGCGTCCCCATCGGGCCCGTCCGCACGGCCGGCGACACGGTCCTCGCCGGTTTCCTCACCCTGGTCTACCAGAGTTCCGGACCGGCGCTTGTCGGAACGCTGCCTGCGTCGCTCGTGCCCGTGTATGAGATCCCCTTGGAGCTCCATCCAGCGAGCCGGCTCGAGCTTGCGGCGGAGTCGGCCGGCTTCATTCCGTCGGCCGAGCCGGCGTGGGTCTACGAGGCCGGCGCGCCGATCTGGGCGGGCGTGGTCGTCTCGCAAGGGACGGCGTTCGCAGCGGACGATGACGGGGTCGTGCACGCGATCGATCTCTCCAACGGAACGGCGCGCTGGAAGGTATCGACCGGCGGCGCCGTTCGTGCCGCGCCGGTGACGCACGATGGATCGGTCTTCGTGCACTCGGACGACGGCTTCCTCTACCGGATCGATGCGGGAACGGGCCGCTTGCAGTGGAAGACGGCCGTGGTGGATTCGGCAGCGCCGCGGGCCCCCTTCGGCGCGCCCGATTTTCGCTACGACCAGTATGCCTCCTCCCCAGCGATCGCGGCCGGCCGGCTCTTCGTGGGGCACGCCGACGGCACGCTCCGCGCCTTCGACCTGGAGAGCGGACGGGAGCTTTGGGCTTTTGCCACGGGCGGCTCGATCACCGCGACCCCGGCCGTCCGGGGAGACCACGTGATCGTCGGCTCCTTCGACGGAAGCGTCTACGGGGTGGAGGCCGCCACGGGCGCGGCGGCCTGGCGCCATGACACCGGGGCAGCCGTCTCCTCCTCGGCCGGGCTCTTCGAGGACTACGCGATCGTCGGTAGTCGGAGCTACGACCTGTTGGCGCTGCGCGGCGAGGACGGGAAGCCGGCCTGGACCTACTACTACTGGTTCTCGTGGGTCGAGTCATCACCCACGATCCAGGACGGCGTCGTCTACATTGGCTCGTCCGACGCGCAGCGCCTGAACGCCATCGATGCGGCGACCGGGCAGCTGCGCTGGGCATTCGATACGGGCGGATCAGCCTGGGCGACACCGGCCGTCACCGCGGATGCGGTCTTCATCGGAGCCGTCGGTGTCGCGGAGTACTTTATCCCGCATCGTGCTGGCTTCTTCGCGGTGGACCGGGGGACGGGGAAGGGACGCTGGCGGTTCGACGCGACGCGCCCCGACACCGCGCGTGTGTGGGGCTTCGCGTCGTCCCCCGCGGCGGGCGACGGCCGCGTCGTCGTGGGCGGGCTGGACGGCCGCGTCTACGGGTTCGACGCGATGCCGTGAATATCCGGTACCCGTCCGACTGCGCCTGGCGTAAAATCACCCAATGAAGACGATCGGGAAGCTCGCGCTGTTGGTGCCGTCTTCCGGTACGATCACACGAACGAGGGTGCCGGGATCCGAACGCCGGGATTCCGACCTATGGCGGTCGCGCGCCTGCCCGCTCCAGTGACCCAACGATCCCGATAGGGCACCATGCCGTTCAGTATTGCCGTGCCTTCTTTCAATGATGGGAAGCCTCTGCGACGTTTCCTCCATTCGGCAGTCGGAACGCGGGGTCTCGATGAGATCGTGGTCGTCGACCACCGCAGCGCCGACGATACGCCGGAGATCCTTGTCGAACTTGAGCCGGTTCTTTCGGCTGGCGGCATCCGCCTGACGACACACCGTGAGAGACGCGATTTCAGCGGCAGATTCACCATGGCCAGCCTGAGGGCTCTCACGGTCGGGCTTTGCACGAATGACATCGTGTGCACGATGGACGCCGACTACGTCATCGGCCCAGGGCTGAGCGATCTGATGGAACTGGCGACAAGAGTCATTTCGGAAAACTGTGTCTACGCGGTGGGCCACGACATTCCGTACTTGCAGCCACCGATTGTCTTCGACGAGTCAGGCGTTCTTCAGAAGCACGGACCGTGCTACCGGCATGGGGCGATTCCTCGGATCGTCCTCAGAGATTCCGTGGAGTGCCGACAGGATTACGTCCGTGGCCGGTTCTACAAGTTCTATCCGCACACCGCGGAGCGGCCGTACTGGATGCCCATACGGTGGCTACCCGAGAGCGTCATCTCGATCAACGACAAGCCCGACGAACGTTGGCGGTTGAGGCTGACGATGAACAACTACTTCGAGTCCGTCAGCCAGACTCCGTCGCTGGGCGACGTGCCGTGGCTGGAGAGTTTTGCGAAGGGCAAACTCGACACGAGGATAGACCCGCTGGACTACTTCCATCCCGGCAAGCTCTGGGATACGAGCCTCGCGGGACAGCGATATCACGTTTCCGGAATGGCCCGGACAAGTCGCGATGCGGTAGCGCCATCGTCTCCGCCGGCGATCTGATCGAAGGAGGACCGGTTGCGCTGATCCCCGGTTGGCCGTAGGCCCTGCCAATGGATCGCTCGAAGAAACCGCTAGCGGTATTCACTCCTATCCTCGGCCGATGGGCACACGACTTCGTCAGGATGCACATCGAGCGGATACTGCCCGGGCGCACGGTGGTCCTGGCGGTCGCCGCCGTCCGGCCCTCGCCACCATGCTGGGACGTGCGGGTCCCCACGCTATGCGTCGAGACCGGCCTGGAGCCGGGCGATCCGTCGGCCTCGACGGAGGGAAGCGTTTGGGAGTCGATCCCCGCTGAATTGCGGACGCGGTTCTCGAGCGCGCCGCACACCGGCCGCGTCA
Organism: Gemmatimonadota bacterium; assembly: GCA_020351855.1. GTDB lineage: Bacteria > Gemmatimonadota > Gemmatimonadetes > Palauibacterales > Palauibacteraceae. The sequence continues at coordinate 1,516,596 of CP070670.1, read as the reverse complement.
GGCGCTTCCTCCGCGAGCACGGCGTCAGGGTCATCCTGGCCCAATGGATGCACCAGAGCCTCCCGCTGGTCGGCTTGGCAGGAGAGATGGGTCTGCCGTACTACTGCCAGACCCACGGCACGGACATCACGGAGGGATTGAAGTCGGCCGAGGTCCGCCGCGCCTACCGCGGTTACAACCGCACCAGGGGCGTCGTGGCACCGAGCGAGTTCGGTCGGCGCCAACTGCTCCGCTTGGGCCTGCGGCCGGGCCGGGCGCACGTGGTCCGGCACCCGGTCAGCATTCCCCCTCGACCGACGGCCCGGCCACCCGGCCCCGTCCGCTGCCTGGCCGTGGGCCGGCTCGAACCCATGAAGGCCCCCCTCCTCGTCGTCGACGCGTTCCGACGAGCCCTCCAGTCATGCCCCGATCTCCATCTGGATTATGTGGGCGATGGAAGTCTCCGTCCCGCATTGGAACAGGCGCTGGAGACGACCGAGCTCCGGGGCCGAGTCAGGCTGCACGGTTACCTGCCAAACGAGACCGTGCGCTCCATGATGAGGCGAAGTCACATCTTCCTCCATCCGAGCCAGGTCGGTGACGGGTACCGGTACGATACGTGCCCCGTCGCCGTGGCGGAGGCCATGGCGGAGGGGATGGCGATCATTGCCACTCGCCACGGTGGGATCCCGGAGGAGGTCGAGGACGGCGAGTCGGGACTGCTGGTTGATGAAGGGGATGTCCGCTCAATTGCAGAAGGACTCGTGAACCTGGCCTCCGATGCGCAACGCCGGACCCGCCTCGGCGAGGCTGCGTGGCGGCGGGCGAGGGCGATGTTCGCTCCGGCCCGGGTACGCCAGAGCTGGCTCGAGCTGATGGGCCTGGACGAGGCCGGTGAGTAAGCTCGTCGAACCGACCCGCGAGCCAAGGGGTGGGGGATGGATCGGGGCAGCGGCCGGATTCCCGATCCCGCCCAACGGCGAAGAACCGGGCCCCATCGACAGTTGAATCGAGACTCCTGGTCAGGTCAACTGCCCTCGGAGCGGCTCGCTGATGCGCTGCGGCCCCGGTAGCGCGTTAGACGCGGAATGAACATCGGGACCTGCGACCTATACTCGGCGTAGGCAGACCCGAACCGCAGCGCCAGGTCTGGTTCCTCGATCCGCTTCAACTCGACCAGCTGCACCAGCACGTAAGCCGGCGTCCAGATGAGCGCGATGCCGGGAGAATGAACCAGCAGCCCCAGCCCGAACAGCATGCTGAAGACGCCAGTCAACATTGGATTACGCACCCACGCGTAGGGTCCACTGACAATGAGTTCTCGCGGGGGGTTCACTGGTACGGGCACTCCGCGAGCCTTCCGGAAAAGCACGACGCACCACCCGCTCAGCAGTGAGCCGGCTGTCAGGAACGCAACACCGCCGGCAACACCCAAGGTGCCAGGCAACAGCGCAGGCAGTCCGATCCACCGATCCGTGTACAGGCCGCCCACGATCACCGCGGCGAGCGTGACCGCGAAGATCAAGAGTCCGAGTGGCGTGAGGAGCTCTCGCCGCCGCTGCGGACCGGTCGCTACCGAATGGATGTAGTCGGAGAGGCTCACGTTTCTCTGGACGGCTAGCGCTCGCTTTGCCTGGCCAAACC
>CP070670.1:1511203-1514873 GCA_020351855.1 Gemmatimonadota bacterium | reverse complement strand
GAGCCAGCGCCGCGCGGCCAGGCCCTCGTCGAGACCCGCTGCATAGAGCAGGGCGAGGAGTCCGAGGCCCGAGGTCCACCCCAGGTCGACGACCCCCGCATCGCCGGTCCGGCGCTGCAGGAGCCACAGCAGCACCATGGCGGCCGCCAGGATGGCCCAGCCGATCAAGACGAGCGCGACCGGATCCACGACAGGCCTAGTCGGCCACCAGGCGCCCACCGACGGGACGACCCAGCATGCCGTCCTCCCCCTCGGTGGACCAAGTCTCGAAAAACCCCTCTCCCGCCGCTTCGACCGTCTCGGCACCCACGGTTCCGCTGAGGCGAGCCGTTCCCCGCAGCTGGAAGAACAGCCTCCTCTCCCCCTGTTCACCCGTGAGCTCCGTGACCCGGACGTGATCGGTGCGAGCCCTGAGGACCAGGGAATCGCCGCCAGCTCGCGCCAGGAGGCGAAGCCCCGTCGGCCTCGGATGCCGCCGAGCTCCTACCGGGCGGGAACCCCACTCGTAGGTGATCTCACCGACGTCGAGGACACGCCTGAAGCCGAGGCTGTCGGCAAGGAAAAGGAACGGCGACCCGGCCGGCGCGCCGCTGTCCAGCACGCCCCCGTACACGAGCGCGAAGGAACCGGCCCGCACGGTGCCCCACTCCCACGTCACCGCGCGCCAGGTGCCCCAATTGTGGTCGTGGTACGCCGGCGCTTCGTGTAGAGAGGTGCAGCTCCCCCCCGCGCAGATTTCGCCTTCGGCCGCTCCGGCCAAGATCGGAACGGTGTAGCCGGACGCCAGCTCTCCTCCGATCTCCAGCGGGGGCACGTAGCGCTTCTCCGGGGAATGGATCGATAGTCGAACGCGCAGCGTGTCGGAGCCCTCCAGCTCGGGCAGGACGGCAACGAGCTCGTAGCGAGCGTCTGGACCGAGTCGCACCTCCGACGCGCCGATGCGAACGTCCGGGCGGTCGTGGAAGAACTCCACCTCGGCTGGTGCGACCTCGGCCTCGTATGCCCGCTCATGTTCCTCTGCGGCCTCCACCAGCGTCGCCAGCATGCGCCCTCCCCACTGTCCGCTCTCGATGTCGCCCGCGATCATGTAGGTCAGGTAGAGCCATCCTCGCCCCCCGGGCAGCAGCACGTTGAAGTAGTGCCATTCCGCCCAGGTGGGATCGCCCCGCGCACCGCGTGGCGGCCGGTGGAAACGGTCAATCTGCGCGTACAGCGTGCTGTCGTCGGGCGTCTGCCAGGCCCGATCGGCCGGCCGGTCGTGCCAGGACCCGCTCAACAGCGTGGGCGGCACCCCGAGCGCCTCGCTCAGGCTCGGTATCTCGCCGCTCGCGGCGACCGGAATGACCTCTCCGCCGAGCCGCGTATACAGCAGGGCATCATCGATCCAGGGCGCAGCCGACAGGATCCCCTTCTCGTGACGCGCGGACCGCAGGACCTCTCGATAGAGAAACGGTGCCTGCTCGATCGTGAAGTACATGGAGCTCACGCCACCGGTCCTGAAGGTCTCGAGGTCGATCCCGGCCGGCAGCACGGTGAGGTCCCCGCCTCCCACGAGCTCGCGATCCCTCGCCTGTTCGAGCAGCGCCGTGGCGATGGACAGGAGGGCCACCGTGACGCCCACACCGAGGCCGTAGCCGCCGAGCAGCAGCGCGGTGCGCAGCGGTCGCTGCGCCGCGGATCGGAATGCGAGCCGCGTGATCATCCGTTCAGCCGGCCATCGACGAGCTCCAGGCAGCGACCCGCGCCCTCCGCCAGGTGCATGTCGTGGGTGGCGACGATGAGCGCCAAGCCGTCCGCGTTCAGACTCGTGAAGAGCTCCAGAATGGCAGCGGAGTTCGCGCGATCAAGCTCTCCCGTGGGCTCATCCGCGAGGAGGACCCGGGGCCCGTTGGCCAGCGCCCGCGCCACCGCCACCCGCTGCCGCTCGCCGCCGGACAGCTCTCCGGGACGGTGAGCGAGACGGTGAGCGAGGCCCACCCGTTCCAGGAGCCACTCCGCCCGCTGCCGGCGCTCGCGGCGTGGCACGCCGGCTTCGGAGAGAGGCAGTTCCACGTTTTCCCGCGCGCTGAGCATGGACAGAAGGTGGAAACGCTGGAACACGAAGCCGACCTTCATCAGACGGTGACGCGCCAGCTCGGCCTCCGAGAGATCCCGGACCCGGGCTCCCGCCAGGAAGACCTCCCCGTGCGTCGGCGTGTCGAGGCCACCCAGCAGGTGCAGCAGGGTAGACTTCCCCGAGCCGCTCGCGCCCGTGATCGCCAGGAAATCCCCTGGCTCGACGGAGAGAGACACCCCCCTCACCGCTTGCACGTCGCTGGCCTGCTGGCGATACGTGCGATGCACGTCGACCGCCGCGACGGCGGCCTCGGCGGCCGGAAGCCGACGACCGTAGTCGACAGTCCCCCCAACCACGCCGCGCACCAGCGCGCCCGCGTGCGAGGCGGCATCGCCCCGCGCATGCTCGCCTCGTGGCGCTCGTGCGGCGGTCGGCACCGGCAATGACCGGTTCACGGTTCCTCCCGGTGCAGGGTCTGTGCGATGTCGAGGGAGGCGGCCCGCCAGGCTGGCACCAGGGTGGCGAGCAGGCCGGCGATCAGGAGCGCAAGGTATCCCGTGGCAAGATCCCCGGGCTCCAGCACGAAAAACCGGACTGCGAGGGGGAGGCCGGGAAAGTCCGACAGGACTCCATTCAGATACTGCGCGACTACGAGGCCCAGGCCGAGACCGATCAGCCCGGCCACCGCGCACAGGACGAGGCCCTCTCCGGCCAGCGCCTTCACGAGACTCCGCCGGGGGAAGCCGATCGCCCGCAGCGCGGCGATCCCCCCGTAGCGCTCGTTAATGGCGACGGACATCAAGGTGCCGACGAGGAGAACGGCCACGAACAGGCTGACCACCCCGAGCACGAGGGCGAGCTGCCGGAAATAGGACAGCCTGGCTTCAGCCCGCTCCACCAGCTCCCCTACCGACGCGACCTCCACCCCCGGGTACGCCGTGCGAAGCCGCTCCGCCGCATCTACCGGCACGACACCCGGACGGAGGCGGACCATCAAGAAAGAGGCGGCATCGGGCCGATCGGTCAGTCTCTGCAGCTCGCTCAGGGCCATCGCGATCGGTCGCTCTCCACTGGAGGCATACAGGAAACGGGCGATGCCGACGACCCGGAACGCATCGCCCGCCCGGCCGGGCGCGAACGTACCGGGCCGGCGCGGACGGATCGGGTCCCCGACCGTCAGGCCCGCCGCGGCAAGCTCGCCCCCGATGACGACCTCGAGGTCGGCTTGCGGATCCCGCCCTTCGAGCAGTTCGTACACACCCTGCTCGTCGGGGTCGATGCCGAGCGCGAAGACCCGAACCGTTTCGTCCGCCCCCGCGTCGCCGAACGGGATGAGCAGGTTGCCCGCCAGGGTGGGCGCCACGCCAGCCACGCCCGGGCGGGAAAGCAGGCTCGCCCGGAGCGCTTCGACGTCCCTCACGGTGGCACGCGTGTCGAGCGGCAGCGTCCCCCTGGGTGAGAGCCGGAGAGCATATCCGCGGGCCATGAGAAGTTCGGAGAAGCTCCGCCCCATGCCCGCTCCCAGCATGAGCATGCAGATCATCATGGCCGTCGCCACCGAAACGCCGATCACCACGAGGGCACTGCGCAGTGGATGCCCGAGCAGTTCCCGGT
>CP070670.1:1505660-1511103 GCA_020351855.1 Gemmatimonadota bacterium | reverse complement strand
GGGGGCGCGCGAGTACGCCAAGGTCCTAGGCTTCGAGGAGTTCCTGGAGCGCGTCGAGAGCGACCGGTTCAAGCGGATGATCACCGGGCCCGAGATGTTCGAGCGCTATCTTCCCTTCGCGATGGCCCTCGGGGTGGAGACCCAGTGGGCCGCCGCGTTCGAGGATATCTACCGCGAGCCTCCCCGGTGGTATCGCGGAACGGACCTGCACGCCTTCAGGACCGGCGCGTTCGTGAACGACCTGTCCCGCATGGCGAGCATGACCTCGCAGACGATGGCCTCGCGGCCGCGCAGCTCGGGAGGCTCCGGGTTCGGCGGAGGAGGGGGCTTCTCGGGCGGCGGCTTCGGCGGGGGGGGCGGCGGCGCGTTCTGAGAACCATCTTGGCCTGCGGTGGACGGTCGACGCGAGCGAGGAGGAGTCCCATGGCCATACGCAGCGGTGACAGAGCCACGGTCTTCCAGCTTCCTGCCGGCCCGGGGGAATGGGTGGACCTGTCGGAGTACATGGGTAGAGAGAGGGTGGTCCTGCTGTTCTTCCCGCTGGCGTTCAGCTCGGTCTGCACGACGGAGCTCTGCACGGTGACGCGGGAGTGGGGCGGCTGGGAGGACCTCGATGCGCGCGTATTCGGGATCAGCGTCGACAGCCCGTTCGTGACGAAGCGGTTCCGGGAGTCCGAGGGCATCGGCTTCCCGATCCTGTCGGACTTCAACCGCAAGGTGAGCCGGGCGTACGGCGTCCTCCACGAGGACCTTCTCGGTCTCGAAGGCGTAGCGAAACGCTCGGCGTTCGTGATCGACCGCAACGGGATGGTGGTCTACGACTGGGTATCGGACGATCCCGGCGTGGAGCCGGATTACGAGGCGATCCGCCGCGCGCTGGAAGACGCCTGATCCGACCCGGCGCTCCTTCCGCCGGCACTCGCTTTTCGCCCGCTCGGCCGCGCGCCGGCGGTGATCCAGCGCGGAGGGCCCGTTCGATAGCAGGAAACCAACCCACGACCGGAGGCAGAGGAATGTCCGGCGAACTCGCCCAGAAGACCTGCGTGCCGTGCATGGGAGGCGTACCGCCGCTCGAGGGCGCCCAGCTGGCCGAACTGCAGGCCCAGCTCGGCGGTGGATGGCGTGTGGTGGACGGCCACCATCTGGAAAAGGACTTCGGCTTCGACGATTTCGTGTCGGCGCTGGCGTTCACGAACCGCGTCGGTGAGCTGGCGGAGGACCAGGGACACCATCCCGACATCTACCTCAGCTGGGGCAAGGCGGTCATCCGGATCTGGACCCACAAGATCGACGGCCTCACGGAAAGCGACTTCATTCTGGCCGCGAAGATCGACCAGCTGTAGGTCCGGCCTCCTGCAGATCTCCTTTCTCAACTCGTGGCCGCTCGAGGCCCACCTCGGTAGTGGCTCGGGCGTGGCGATCGCCGGTCTGGCCGGCGGCCTCGAGGCGCTCGGCCATTCGGTCAGAACGGTCGGCGGTGGGTCTCCGCGCCGCATGGCCATGCCGGATCGCCTGCGGTTCAATCTGAGCCTGGCCCGTTCCGGGGCTGCGGTGGTCGGCTCCGACCTGGTCGTCGGGTTCGACATGGACGGGTTCGCCCTCCGCGCGAGGGATAGGGGGCCGCGCTACGTCGTTTGCCTGAAGGGGATCATGGCCGACGAGCTCCGGTTCGAGAGCGGCTGGCCGAGGATGAGGTTTCGCCTTCTGTCGCGGCTCGAGCGCCGCAACGCGCGCACCGCGGACGTCGTCATGGTGACCAGCGAGTACAGCCGCAAGCAGGCCATCGGGGCGTACGGGCTCGCGCAGCGGCGCGTCCGGGTGGTTCCGGAGGGGATCGATCCGGCGTGGTGGGAGCTGCCTCCGCCGGGCGGGGACGCGGAGGGCTCAGGGCCGGGCGTAGCCGGCGGTGCGGACGCCGGGGCTCGCCCGCGCGCCGGGGGGCCGATCATCCTCAGCGTCGCGCGGCAGTACCGGCGAAAGAACACGATCGCCCTGCTCCGCGCGATGCCCGCCATCCGAGCGACCGTCGGGGACGCCCGCCTGCGCATCGTGGGAGGGGGGCCTGAACTGGGGCATCTCGTTCGAGAGCGCCGAGCGCTCGGGCTCGAGGGGACGGTCGACATCCTGGGCGAACTGCCGGGGCTCGAGGCGCTGAGGGCCGAGTATCGAAGGGCGGATCTGTTCTGTCTCCCCTCCCTCCAGGAGGGGTTCGGCATCGCCTTCCTGGAGGCGATGGCGAGCGGCCTGGCCGTCGTTGCCTGCCGGAGCGCTGCCGTGCCGGAGATCGTGCGCCACGGAGAGACGGGTCTCCTCGTTCCTCCCGCTGACCCCGTCGCCCTGGCAGAGGCGGTGGGCCTGCTTCTCGGCAACCGGCAACGGAGAGCGGAGATGGGGATGGCGGGTCGTCGCAGGGCGCGGGCGTACGGTTGGGAGGCCGTAGCGAGCCGTTTTCTCGCCGCGGCCGGTTTCTGAGCTTCCTTTTCCAGGGAACAGATACAGGGTTAGCTTTTGACCATGGGCGAGAAAGGGGTTCGAGCCGCCGCCACCGACGATCGCCGGGCCTTCACCAAGCAGCTGCTGCGGGATGTGCAGGCCCTCGAGATCATGCTGCAGTCGGGCGCCATCGAGGCCGACGTGCGGAGAATCGGCGCGGAGCAGGAGATGTTCCTGGTCGACGAGGCCTGGCAGCCCGCCCCCAAGGCGCTCGAGATCCTGCAGCGCCTCGACGATCCCCGCATCACCCACGAGCTCGCCCTGTTCAACCTCGAGGCCAACCTCGAGCCCCTGCCGTTCGGCAGCGATTGCCTCAGCCGCATGGAAGGCGGGCTGCGCGAGCTCGTGAACAAGGTGCGAAAGGCCGCTCTGGAGGTCGGAGCGGATATCGTACTCACGGGGATCCTCCCCACCCTCCAGAAGTCCGACCTCACGCTCAAGAACATGACGCCGGAAGACCGCTACTATGCCCTGAACGAGGCGCTCAACCAGCTCAGGGGCAGCGCATACAAGTTCTACCTCAAGGGGGTGGACGAGCTGCTGGTCGAGCACTCCAACGTCATGCTGGAGTCGGCGAACACCAGCTTCCAGGTGCACTTCCAGGTCGGAGCGGAGGAGTTCGCGCGCCTCTACAACATCGCGCTCGTCGCCGCCGCACCCGTTCTGGCCGTCGCCGGCGGCTCTCCCCTGCTGTTCGGCAAGCGGCTGTGGATGGAAACCCGCATCGCGCTGTTCCAGCAGTCCACCGACACGAGAAGCGCCACGCCCGAGCTGCGGGACATCAAGCCGCGCGTCCATTTCGGTACCCACTGGGTGGACGAGTCGGTGCTCGAGATCTTCCGCGAGGATATCGCCCGCTTCCGGGTGCTGCTCGGCAGGAGCATCGAGGAGGACCCGCTGGAGGAGCTGGAAGCGGGCCGTGTCCCGAAGCTGCAGGCGCTTCAGCTTCACAACAGCACGATCTGGCGGTGGAACCGCCCCTGCTACGGCATCAGTGACGGCAAGCCGCACCTGCGCATCGAGAACCGGATTCTCGGGTCGGGACCCACCCTGCAGGACGAAGTGGCCAACGCGGCGTTCTGGCTGGGACTCGTCAGCGCGCTGGCCCACCAGGAGCGGGACGTGCGCGAGGCGATCGACTTCGATGACGCGCGGGCCAACTTCGTCGCCGCCGCTCGCCTCGGCCTCGACTCGCACCTCCACTGGTGCGACATGACAGAGACGCAGAGCGCGCGGCGGCTGATCACGGAGACGCTGCTGCCGCTCGCTCGCGAGGGGCTGGAGGCAGGACAGCTCGCCGAGGCGGACATCGACCGCTACCTGGGCACCATAGCGGAGCGGGTCGAATCGAAGCAGACGCCCGCCGCGTGGCTGCTCAGATCCTACGCGCGCATGAAGACCCGGGGCAGCCCGCTGGAACGCCTTACCGCTCTCACGGCCGCCCTTCAGGAGAGAGAGCGGTCCGGACAGCCCGTCCACCGGTGGTCGCTCGCCCAGTTCGAGGAGGCCGGAGACTGGACCCCGAGCTACCGCCGGATCGGACAGTACATGACCACGGATCTGATCACGGTGGGCGCGGATGAGCCGCTCGAGCTGGTCGCCCGCCTCATGGACTGGCACAACATCCATCACATCCCCGTGGAGGACGAGCGGCACACCCTACTGGGCCTGATGTCGCATCGCTCGCTGCTTCGCTACATGGCCTCGCGGGAGCACACGGCAGAGGACGATCCGACGCCGGTCAGCGCGGTCATGCAGCGCAACCTGTTCACGGTCAGCCCCGACACCCCGACCCTGGATGCGATCGAGCTGATGAAGGAAAAGCGGATCGGCTGCCTCCCCGTCACGGTGGAGGACCGGCTCGTCGGCGTGGTCACCGAGCACGACTTCCTCCGGGTGGCCGGTGTCCTGCTGGAACAGCGCCTCCAGGAGCAGGAGCCCGAGTAGCCCCGCGTCAGTCGGCGCCGGCGCTCTCTCGCCCGGCGCTCTCCGGTACGGTGATGTCCCGGCCCCTCCCGTCGCCTCCCGCTGCCCCCGAACCGGCCGGCGCGGGGCGGTGCCGCACACGAGGCATCGCGATCCCGAGCGCCGCGGCCAGAGCCGCCAGCCAGCCGACGACGTCGCCCGTGCGCGCGAACAGCGTGAGTCCTTCCGTGGTTAGAAGCTCGGCCGTGAAGATGGACGGCTCGAACAGCCTGGTCGTGTGCCGCCAGCGCCCCAGCGGATCGACGGTGCCCGAGACGCCCGTGTTCGCGATCCGGGCGATCCCGATCCGGTTCTCGATCGCACGAAGCGTGAGGTGCGACGGGTGCTGCCACAGGGCAGCGGTGCGCCTCCACCACGGCCCCTCTCGCCCGAACCAGGCATCGTTCGTGATGTTGACCAGAAAGTCGGCCCCGCGACGCCGGTAATCCCGGCTCAGCTCGGCGAAGATCGACTCGAAGCAGATCAGGACGCCGAAGCTCTCTGCGCCGAGCGGCAGCGGGTCGGCGCTCCTCCCCACTTCGAAGCCTCCGAAAAACGCGGCCCGGCCGAACCAGTCCGGATCGAGAAAGGGCAGTCGCTCGACCGCAGGCACGAGCCGCCGCTTGTCATACCGAGCCCGGTTCCCCCGCCTCCCGTCCACGAGGTAGGCCGAGTTGAACTGATCCCACTCGTCCGGGCCTCGATCCTCGACCCCGATCGCGCCGAACAGGACCGCGGCTCCGGTACGCCGGTTCAGGCTCGCCACCCAGCCGTAGATGTCCGGCCGACCGGCGAACCCCCGGGCGCGGATCGGATCGATCGGAGCGGGGAATACGGTCTCGGGCAGGATCAGCAGATCCGCCGGCAAGCCGGCGTCGTGCCCGGCCAGCAGCGTCTCCGTGGAGCGAACGGCGCTGTCGACGGCGGCCGCCGGCTCCAGCTTGACGTCCTCCGGCACGTTCGGCTGCACGCCGCTGACCGTCGC
>CP070670.1:1487449-1505560 GCA_020351855.1 Gemmatimonadota bacterium | reverse complement strand
GCCCAACCCCTGGCCTACCATGCCTGGCAGGAGACGGGGATGGGACGGTACGAGGACAAGATCGAGAAGGTCTTGCTGAACGCGAACAAGAGCCCCGGGACCGAGTTCCTGGAGACGGGCGCCTGGAGCGGGGATGGCGGGCTGACGGTGGTGGAGTTCGCTCCCTATGGCGTGATCGGTTCCATCATCCCGAGCACCAATCCCATATCCACCGTGGTGTGCAACGCCGTCAGCATGGTGGCGGCCGGGAACGCGGTTCTGTTTAACGCCCATCCCGCTGCAAGGCGGTGCTCGAACCTCGCGGTCCAGCTGATCAATGACGCCGTGGTGGAGGCCGGCGGGCCCGCCAACCTCGTGTGTGCCGTGGCGGAGCCCACGATAGAGACCGCCACCCAGATCATGAGCCATCCGGAGGTCCGGCTCCTCGTGGTCACAGGAGGCATCGGGGTCGTCCGGGCCGCCATGCTCAGCGGAAAGCGAGCGATCTGCGCGGGCCCGGGGAACCCTCCGGCCGTCGTCGACGAAACGGCGGATCTCGAGCAGGCAGGGCGCGACATCGTCCGCGGCGCATCCTTCGACAACAACATCATCTGCACGGACGAGAAGGAGGTGTTCGCGGTCGATTCGATCGCCGACGCGCTCAAAGAGGTCATGTGCAGGCACGGAGCGGTCGAGATCGACGCCTCGCTCGTCGACCGCCTGCGCGAGCGCATCTTCACGGACCGACCGGCGCCCGGCCGCCACGGGGCGATGAATGCCGAGTTCGTCGGCAAGAACGCCGCGGTCCTGCTGCGCGAGGTCGGCATCGAGACGGGTGACGACGTGCGCCTCGTTCTGGTGGAAGCGGATCCGGAGGATCCGCTGGTGTTCTCGGAACAGATGATGCCGATCCTTCCCCTCGTGCGGGTACGTAGCGCGGACGAGGGCATCGACCTCGCAAAGAGGGCGGAGCACGGCTTCCGCCACACGGCCGTGATGCACTCGAAGAACCTCGATCATCTCAGTCGGATGGCCCGGGAGATGGACTGCAGCATCTTCGTCAAGAACGGGGCGTCGTTCGACGGGCTCGGTTACGGCGGGGAGGGATTCTGTTCCTTCACGATCGCCAGTCCGACGGGCGAGGGACTGACCAACCCGATCAGCTTCAGCCGCATCCGTCGCTGCGTGCTGAAGGATTCTTTCCGCATCGTATGAGGCGCCTCGAGCCGCGACCGGCGCCCGGAGGCTGCAGATGATCGAGCCCGCCCTGGCCCTGATCGATTTCAGCAGCATTGCCGTGGGCATCGAGGCCGCCGACGCCATGGTGAAGCGGGCCGAGATCGGCGTGATTCGGGCCGGGACCGTTCAGCCGGGACGCTACCTGGTGCTGATCGGCGGTACCGTCGCGGAGGTGCAGGAGTCGCTGGCTGCGGGCCGCGAGATCGGCGGGGACACGGTGCTCGACCACGTCTTCCTGCCGCACGTGCACCCCGAGGTCGTGGAGGCAATCGGCGGCGGACGGGTGCCGCAGCGCAGCGACGCGCTCGGGGTCGTCGAGACGGCGACCGTAGCAGCGGCGATTCACGCGGCCGATGCGGGCATCAAGGGTGCCGATGTCCGTCTGGTGGAGATCCGCCTGGCCGATGGGCTGGGAGGCAAGGGCATTGTGCTCTACTCCGGTCTGGTCGCCGATGTGGAGGCGGCCGTGGAGATCGGCGCGGGAGTCCTCGAGACGCGCCTCCTCGTCCGAGAGGTGGTCATCCCGCAGCTCCACGCGGAGATGTGGGAGAACGTCTCTGATGCGACCCGCTTCAGCGCCCGCGTGCTGGAGGGGCTTTGAGCGGCGACGCCTTGCGTCTCGGGCACGAGCCGAGCTGGAGGCGACCGTGAAGTTCGGGCGCGTGATCGGCACGGTCGTCGCCACTCGGAAGTACCGCGGGCTGGAGGGCATCAAGCTTCTCGTCGTCCAGCCGCTGGACCGCGACCGGAAGCCGGCGGGCCAGCCGGCGGTCGCCGCGGACGCCACGGCACAGGCCGGGCCGGGCCATCTCGTGTTCATGGTGGCGAGCCGGGAGGGAGCCCAGGCGCTGCCCGAGGTCTTCGTCCCCGTCGACCTCGCAATCACCGGGATCGTCGACGAGGTGGACGGTCCCCACCCGGGATCCTGAGGATGTACATCGGCCGGGTCAGCGGCTCCGTCGTGGCGACGATCAAGATCCCCCATCTGGTCGGCCGGCGCCTGCTTCTGGTCAACCATCTGGGCCTGGACGGGGCGGAGACCGAGGACTATGACATCGCCGTGGACGTTGCCCAGGCAGGGCTCGGCGACACGGTCTTGGTGATCGACGAGGGAAACGGCGCCCGGCAGATCCTCGGCCTCGATCCGGGCGCGGTGAGGGCCGTCATCGTGGGCGTGGTGGACGAGGTCGAACTGGCCCGCCGCTGAGCGGCGGCTCGCAGGGGCTAGTCTGCCGTCCGCCGCGTGCCTGCCGCTCGTCGAACGAGCTCGACGAAGCCGGGATCGAGACTGGCCCCTCCCACCAGGGCACCGTCGATCTCGGGCATGCCCATGAACGCCTCGATGTTCCCGGCGTCCACGCTTCCGCCATACAGCACCCTCGGTTCCCGAGCGACGGCCTCGCCGAAGCGATGGGCGAGGAAGCCCCGCAGGCTCAGCGAGATCGTCCGGTTCGCCTCCACCGGCGTTGCCGGCCGTCCGCTCCCGATGGCCCAAATCGGCTCGTACGCCAGCACACAGTGCCCCACTTCCGCACCATCCAGCCCAGCGAGGGCGGCGGAGACCTGACGCCGGAGCACCGCATCGGTCTCGCCGCCCTCCCGCTGCGTCCGGGTCTCCCCCAAGCAGACGATCGGCACCAGTCCCGCTCCGAGCGCGGAGTGCACCTTGCGGTTGATCGCCTCATCGCTCTCGTCGGCGCTGCCTGTCGCTCGGCGCTCCGAGTGGCCGAGTATCACGTATCGGCACAGGCCGGAGAGCATGGAGGGTCCGATCTCGCCGGTAAACGCCCCGCTCTCCGACCAGTGCATGTTCTGCGCGCCGAGTGCGATGGCGGAGCGGCGCAGCACCTCGCCGAGCTCGGGCAGTACGGTGAACGGGGGACAGAGCACGACCTCTGCTCCTTCGATCTGTCCGACGGAATGCCGGATACGACGGACGAAGCGTAACGCATCGTCCCGGCGCCCCAGGTGCATCTTCCAGTTGGCCGCGATGAGTGCCCGACGCATGCGGCAAGGCTCGGTGATACCGTGCGGGTTGGCAACCCTGCTGTCGAGCCTCGTCCCTCCTGGCGGGAGAATCCCGGATCGAGCCTCGACCGTCCTAGCGGGGCGATCCCAGGCTGTGCGGGAATCCGGCGCTTCCTTCCTGCCGCGCCAGCGGCCCCCCCGACGAACGGGGCAAGGGGTCTCCGCGGGTCGCCAGCCTGGCCGGCATCGGTACCCCGGGCCAGCCCTCCGTCGCCGCGAAGCGTGCCACCTCGGCTCGCGTCCACCAGCACCACGTGTGCCGGTCAACCGCGACGACGACGAACGGATGGTCGAATCGCAGCGAGGTCTGGATGTCCGTCTTCGAGAGCACGCAGAGTCGCCGGGCAGCTGCCGCCGTGCCGGCCCCCTCCCGTGCGCCCGAGACGTCGGCGCCCTCGAGCGGATGGTTGTGCCAGACCGCGAGGGCCTCGCGCGGACACGGACGAACCAGTGACCTGCTCGAGGTCGATACCGTGGGCTCCGGCATGAAAAAGTCACTCAGCCTCGCCGCATCCCCGTCGATCTTCCCGAGGAGGCAGAGCGCGATCTCGGCGTGCAGCCCTCCGGCGAGCGTCTGCAGCTTGGCCAGGAGCGAAGGCTCGATGAAAAGCTGGGTGGGCGACGGATCAGGCGCGGAAAGCTCGAGAGGTCGGGGACGAGCCCAGTCGGAGAGTGCCAGGGATGCCACGAGGAGCGTCGCGGCCAGTCCGAGTCGCCTCACCCATCGACTGGACATCCGGCCGCGCAAACCCGCGGTTCCTCGGCTCGGCAAGTTCTCCATCCCCTGCGCCGTCCCGCGCTAGGTGGTCACCCTCCCCCGTTCCGACTGCACCCATCCCACCGTGCCTGTACAGGCAGGGTTCGCACCGCTCCTGAAGCCGGGAGCCGAAACGGCCGCCGATGGGCACCGCGGGGACGCCGACGGGAGGGCGATCCATTCCGGGCGGGCCTCGGCGTCGGACGCGATGCCCGGGCCGGACTGTCGAGTAAGTGCCTACTTGAATGTTGGTTACGTGAACCGCTCGGCGATCAGGGCATGGGCTGCTCGGGAGCTCGAGGGTTGCCCGCACCCGGGCGCCTGCCGAGGCCCGCACGTCGGGGGTGAGCAGGCACGATCCGGCTTTTCGACGCCGAAGGGCCGTCCGTCCGCACGGTTCTGAGCGGCAATACGCGCGAACCGTGCAGCAATCTGCCAGCGGGGGCTCAGGCGACGGTCGGCTCTCCGGAGCGGCGGGCGAGGGCCATGCGTAGCAGCACGGCGGCGCCGCCGAGGGCCATCAGCGCCGAGAAGATCTGGGAGAGCGTGAGTCCGGCGACGACCCGCTGCTCATCGCGCACGAACATGAGGAGGAAGCGAATCAGCCCGTACAGCGTGACGAAGGTCCAGAAGATCACGCCGGGCCGGGGCTTCAGGTACCGGTACTCGAGATAGAGCACGACCATGATGAACCAGTTCTTGGCCATCTCGTACAGCTGGGTTGCGTGCCGACACCCCTGTGGCGGCCTCGTCATGTGGCGGTTTTGCGTGTAGTCGACGCAAAGCGGACCATCGTAGGGTGTCCCGGGCATCTCGCCGTTGATGAAGTTCCCGATTCGTCCGAGCCCGAGGGCAAAGGCGGCCACGATGATCACCCGATCCACGAGCGCATAGAAGGAAACGTCGTAACGGCGGGAGAAGGCCCACGTGCCCAGCATGCCACCGATCAATCCACCGTGGAAGGAGAGCCCGCCCCTCCATACGGCGATCCAGCGAAGCGGATCGAACCCGTAGTTGCCGAACTCGAACACGAAGACGTGGAAGAAGCGCGCCCCGACGATCACCCCGACGAACAGGTAGACGATGTACGAGTCGAGGGTTTCCTCGGTCAGGTTCTCCACCTCGCCCCGACGGGCGACGCGACGCAAGAACAGGTAGGCCAGGATGAAGCCGATGATGTACGGCAGCGCGTACCAGCGGATTCCGAAGTTGCCGGAGATGCGCCAGAGGAAGGGATCGAAGTCGTGGATGATGCGGATGGCTCGCCTCCCTCTGCTCCTGTCGCTCGCGGGCCCTTCGGGTGCCCCATAGTATCCACGCGGGTTCAGTAAATCCATCGCCACCGAGCATCTGAGGCAGTCGAGTACCACATGAACCGGGTGCGGAACAAGCGGATCCTCATCACGGGAGCCTCCTCCGGGATCGGAGCGGCCTGTGCGCGCCGCTTCGCTGCCGAGGGGGCGGAGCTCGTCCTCTGGGCACGCCGCGAAGATCGACTGGAGGCGCTCTCGGAGGAGCTGCGCCGGGCGGCAGGGGTCGCGGTGCTAACCGCGCACGTGGATGTGCGGGACCGCGAGGCGGTCCAGGCCGAGGCGGAAGAGCTACGGGTGGAGGGGCTCGTGCCGGTGGTCCTGATCAACAACGCCGGTCTGGCCAGCGGCTTGGAGCCTCTGCAGGAGGGTGATCCGGACGATTGGGACCGGATGATCGACACGAACGTGAAGGGCCTTCTCTACGTGAGCCGGGCCTTTCTGCCCGAGATGATCCGGCTCGGCAGGGGGCACGTGGTCAACGTCGGCAGCACGGCAGGTCACATGGTGTATCCCAGGGGCAACGTGTACAACGCCTCCAAGTACGCGGTCCGCGCCCTTACCGAGGGCATGAACGTGGACCTGGCCGGCACCCCGATTCGGGTCTCGAGCGTCGATCCGGGGTTTGTGCGCACCGAGTTCTCCCTGGTCCGCTTCCACGGCGATCAGGAGCGGGCCGATGCGGTCTACCGAGGGTTCCAGCCCCTCCGGGCCGAAGACGTGGCCGATGCGATCCACTACGTCGTCAGCGCCCCACCGCACGTCAACGTGTTCGATCTCGTGCTTGTCCCTACGGCCCAGCGGAACGTGTACGTCGTCGATCGCCGGGACGACTGACACTTTTCTTCCAGTCCGCACCCCGCAGGCCGGGATCCGACCCTCCACCCTCCGGCTGGCGATGTCCGCTTAACCATTTGCCCTGTAAACGCTTACAGGACATACCTGGGCGAGCTCACCGCCCCCGTCGCCATGGCAGCCGCCTTGCATGGGGCGGGACGCGTGCGGAGGGAAAGCGTCGAGAATCCGGATCCACCGCGGGAGGCATAGCTGAGCGTTCAGGACCCACTGCCCGGCCGGAGGGCCCGCTTCGCGGCCTTGCCGGCCCGTCTGCTGGCCCTCGCGCTGGCGCTGGGCTCGGGAGCCTCCGGCTGCCAGGGTGGACCGCTCGAGCCGGCCGTCGGGACGGGCTTCGAGCCCGGCGGTAGCGGGACCGCGACGGCCCCGCCGGCCGCACCGCCCAACGGCCCGCCAAACCCCTCGATCTCGGAGCCCGAGGCCGGGGCCACCTTCACCTACGGGACTCCGATCAACTTCCGCGGAAGCGCCACCGATCCCGAAGACGGGAGCATCCCCGATGCCGCGCTCGCCTGGGCCTCGGACCAGGACGGCTCCCTGGGCACCGGCGGGAGCCTGACCCGCAGCGATCTCTCGGTCGGCGAGCACGCCGTAACGCTTCGGGCCACCGATTCCCACGGCACGGACGCTTCGGTGAGCGTGCAGGTCGTCGTTCTGGCCCCGCCCCCGCCGCCCCCGCCACCCCCTCCAACGCCGTCGTCCTCCTCGCCGGGATTCGACATCGAGATCCGTTACGTGGGAGGCACCCCGACGCACTCCGCCGCCTTCTCGGCCGCCGCAGCCCGTTGGGAGGAGATCATCACCGGTGACGTCCCCGATGCCGCGGTGGACTTCGCAGGCGGCAGCTGCCACGGCCCGATCGAAGAAACGATCGACGATCTCGTCATCTTCGTCGTGGTGGGGCCGATCGACGGCTTGGGCGGAGCGCTGGGCGAGGCTGGTCCCTGCCTCGTGCGGAGCGGCAGCAAGCTTCCGATCACGGGACAGCTCACCTTGGACTCGGACGACCTCGAACAGGCGGGAGAACTCGGCGTGCTCGCCGACCTCGTCCTGCACGAGATGGGGCACGTGCTCGGGTTCGGTACCCTCTGGGAGACCCTGGATCTGCTGGAGGGAGCCGGCCAGGCCGACCCGCAGTTCACCGGCGACCAGGCCCGGCAGGCCTTCGATGGGATCGGAGGCGGGGCCTACGCCGGAACCGCTGTCCCTGTCGAGGATTCGGGGGGGACCGGAACCCGGGACGGTCACTGGCGGGAATCGGTGTTCGGCACGGAGCTCATGACCGGCTGGCTCAACGTTGGGGCGCTGAACCGCCTCTCCTCCGTCACCGCTGCCTCGCTCGGTGATGTCGGGTACGACGTTGACCCCGCGGCCGCCGATGCCTTCTCGCTGAGCCTCGCGGCCATCGCCAGGCCTCGACCCGCCATCTGGGTGGGTGATGACCTCTCAAGAGCGCCCGTCCTGGCCGTCGATCCGGCAGGCCGGATCCTGAAGCTGGAGCCGTAGGCCGGCGCAGATCGGGCCGCCAACCTTCCCTCCCCCGTCCTGGACCCACAACTTGGCCCAGGAGACCTTCGGGACGGAGAGGCGAATGACGGAGCGTCCGGGCCAAGACGAGGGGCGGGAGCCCAACGGCGGGGCAGCGGTCGACCTGGAGCGGCAGGAAGCGGAGTCCGGAGCGGCGCGGACCGAGAAGCCGACGCCCGAGGCCGCACCCGTCCGCCCCGTCGTCGTCCACCTTTCCGGCTCGCTCAGGGGCAGAACCCAGATTCTGAGCGGAGACAGGATCCGCATCGGCACCGGCGCCCAATCCGAGATCCTTTTTCCGGCGGATCGCGAACCCGCGGTGACGGAGCATCACGCGGAGCTGCGTCGGGAGCATTCCGCGTACGATGTCGTCGCGGCCCCCGGAGAGACCGTACGGGTGAACGGGGAGCGCGTGGCCCGTGCCAAGCTCGTCACGGGGGACCTGCTGGAGATCGGAGAGGGTGGCCCCGTTCTCCGCTTCCGCCTGCATCGAGGCCCCGAGCGGCCGTATAAGACGTTTTCGGAAGCCGTGGCGGACTGCCGGGACTGTGCAGCCCGCGCTGCCGCCGGACCGCTACACCAGCTCTGGCTCATGCTGAGGCGCACCCCGCGGGAGCTCCTCACGCAAACAGGACCGGCCCTACGCGCCTTGACCCTGGTCGTCCTGGTGGCGCTGGCGGCTGCCATCGTGGCTCTCGCCATGCAGGGATGGGCTCTGCGCCAACGGATCGATGCCGAGGCGTCGCTGCTGCGCCAGATCGGCGAGCTGCTGGAGCAGACGGAACAGAATACGCTCACCGAGCAGGAGCTGGAGCGGATCCGAGCCGATCTGGAGGCACAGCTGGCCGAGCGGCTGGGTGCGCTGGAGGAGCGTAGCCTGGACGCGCGGAAGATCATAGCGGAGTCGGGCCGGTCCATCGTGCTCCTGTTGGGCTCGTACGGCTTCACGGATGCCGAGAGCGGACGCCCCCTCAGGTTGGCTGTCACGCCGGGTGGCGATCCCATACGCGGAGTCGGCGGTCTCCCCCTACTCGATGTGGAGGGTGAGGGGCCCGAGTACGAGCGTCAGTTCACCGGAACCGCCTTCGTGGCGTCCGAGGAGGGCCTCCTGCTGACGAACCGCCACCTCGCGCGCCCCTGGGAGTTCGATCCCGCCGCACGGGCCCTGGTGGAGGAGGGCTGGCAGCCGCGGATGCTTCGCTTTCTGGGCTATGTTCCGGCCCGGACAGAGTCGTTCGACCTGAAGCCCATCCTCGCGGCTGACGACGTCGACGTCGCCGTCCTGTGTTGCAGCCCCCCGGAGGAAGAGCTGTCTCCGTTGGAGCTCAGCGAGTCCCTTGCGGAACCGGGCGACGCGGTCGTGGTGCTGAGCTATCCGACGGGCATCCAGGCGCTGCTCGCCCGCACCGATCCCGCGTTCCTGGACTCGATCATGGTGGACTCCCAGCGCGATTTCTGGTCGGTCGCCCGGCGGCTGTCGGAGGGTGGTCACATCGCGCCGCTGGCCACGATGGGAATCGTAGGCCAGTCGAGCCCCGCGATCATCGTTTACGACGCGGAGACCACGCGTGGCAGCAGCGGCGGGCCGGTCATGGGGGCGGATGGACGCGTGTGGGCCCTCAACGTGGCCGTGATGCGTGAGTTCGGCGGATCGAACCTCGGTATTCCGGCGGCTCGTGCGCGACCGGTCCTCGACCGGGCCGGACTCGTCCGCCGGGACGAGGGCGGGGCCGTCCCGGACACGGCACCGACGATCCCGCCGGAGCCCAATCCCTAGCCGGTCTACTCCGCCGCTTCGCGGGGCGGCTCCAGCACAACGGTTCCGGCCGAGGCCGTCTCGGCCGCGTAAAGCTCCGACAGCCGTTGGGTTAGGGGGCCGACGGTGCCCCTGCCGATCGTGCGTCCATCGAGCTCGACCACCGCCGCCAGCTCGCCCATCGTCCCGGTGCAGAACATCTCGTCCGCTGCGTACGCCTCCGTGGTGGAGACGTCCCTTACCTCGGCGGGAATGCCGTGGCGTTCGCAGAGCTCGAGCACAGTGGCCCGCGTGATGCCCTCCGGACACGCCCGCGTCGTGCCGGTCACGACCCGTTCTCCCCGAACGATGAATACGTTCGTGGCGTTCGTCTCGGCGATGAAGCCTCGCGTGTCGAGCATCAGCGCATCGTCCGCCCCTGCCAGGTTCGCCTCAAGCTTGGCCAGAATGGAGGGGATCAGGTTGGCGTGATGGATCTTGGGATCCAACACGTCCGGGGGCGGACGGCGGATCGAGCTCGTGACGAGGCGGATCCCCTCGCGCGCATAGACGGGCGGCTTGTGCTCCGCCAGGACGATCAGCGTGGGGCCGGACGTGTTGAGGCGCGGGTCCATTCCGGAGGTGTACTTCTCGCCCCGCGACAGCGTGAGCCGTATGTGCACGCCGTCCCACATGCGATTCGCCTCCAGCGTGCGCCGGATCTGGCGCACGATCTCCTCGTCGTCGGGAACCTGCAGAAAGCCGAGCGCCGCGGCGGACGTCCGCAGTCTGTCGAGGTGTTCTCCGAGCTTGAATATGCGCCCCTCGTAGAGCCGCAGCCCTTCCCACACCGCGTCCCCTCCCTGCACGGCGCTGTCGAACGGGCTGATCCGGGCCTCGCTCCGGTGCGTCAGACGTCCGTTCACGTTGACGACCAAGTCGCGGTTCCTCTCATCGAAGCGTTGCAGCATGCGTCAGGCTCGAGCGACGAGGCGGTGGGCATGCAGTCGGTCGTAAATCTCCCTGCACTCCTCCAGCAGCCCGTCAAGCCGTCCGGGGAGCGTCGCGCGCTTGGGACGGTACGGGAGGAAGCCGGTGGACGCCTCTACCGAAGCGTACCAGTGCTCGGCCCATACACCGTCCGTGGGGCGAGGACCTGGCTCCCAGGCGAGCATGCACTCCAGGAACGGTACGCCGAGGGCATTGCAGAGAGCAGACAACAGCTCGCGAGGGTTCTCGAGGACGTCCCGCGCATCGATCACCGGTGGCGGCATGCCATCCCGCGACAGGGCGAACTCGTAGATCTCTCGCTGCTGCGGCAGTCCGGTGTCCTCGAGGCTGGGAGTCGGCGTGACCCGGATCAGGGAGGCCAGCATCTCTCCCGGCTCGCGGATCAGGAATGCATGACGCAGCAGACCCAGCCATTCCCGGTCCAGCCCGGGCAGAAGGTGGTGCGCCATGTGCTTCTGGTAAAAGATCCGGCGGCCGCCCGGGATCTCGCCGGTGAGCCAGGCGGTCACGCGCTCCGGGTCCGTCTCGTGCGCACGAAGGATCGCCTCGCGTCCCGGATGGGCCTTCCCGGTCATCGCAAGGTAGTACGCGTAGAGGGGTTCGTCGCAGACGATCGTGTCGGGCCGGCTTTCCCAGGCCCTCATCAGAGCGGTGGAGATGTTCCGCGGGCCGGACCACATGGCGATCCGTACGCCGCCCGGGCTGGCTTGGACACTCATGCGCCTCTCGTATCCGATCCGGAAGCCGCCCCCAACCTACGGGTGCGGACGCCGCGCGTCAGCACGCCTGACACCCCGAACCCCCAGGGTGCGTAGGATCCCGTGTGGGGTTAGACTGCAGCAGAGGAGTCCTGCCGATGTCGAAGAGCAACCGCGGTAGAGCGCCCCGGGACCGGAAGCGGCCGTACCGCTTCCCGAGGCCGCCCTGTACGCCGCGCTTCCCGCGTCCCCCCGACCCGGTCCGACCGGAGGGTTCGGAGTGCCTCACGGGGCCTGATCCGCGCGAGATCCTGCGAAGACCGAGGAAGCGGCGCTGAAACCCGACCCGGCCGGCCCCGGGCGACGGCGGGGCAGAATCAGTACTCGACCCTGTCCGCCAGCGCCTTCCAGACGGCAAACGCCTCATCGGCTCCCGTGAGTGTCAGGTGTCGCGTGGGGAGAACCCGGCGGCCGACCGGGCGAGAGATCTCGTCGTAGATGAAGGCATCGTCGAATCCGGCCTCCGCCGCGATCTCCCGGTCGTTCGAGTAGTACACCCTCTCCAGCCGAGCCCAATAGATCGCCCCCAGGCACATCGGGCAGGGTTCGCTGCTGCAGTAGATGTCGCAGTCGTTCAGCCGGAAGGTGCCGAGCCGGCGGCACGCGTCACGGATCGCCTCGATCTCGGCGTGCGCCGTCGGGTCGTTGGCGCCGGTGACGCCGTTGCAGCCGCGGCCGACGATCTCGCCGTCCTTCACGACCAGCGCGGCAAAGGGACCGCCGTTACCCGAGCGCGCGCTCTCCACGGCCAGGCGAAGCGCTTCCCTCATGAAGCGGAGGACCTCGGGCCCGTTCGCCTCCATCGCCTTCCTACCTCCTCTTTCGCACGCCGCCAGGCGTTGCCCGTCGGCGGATGGATCGCCACCATCCAGTCCAGATGATCACCATGACCCCGGTTTGCCCAGCGTGACCGCTCCAGCCGCCACTCCGCGGCCTCGGAGGCGTGCGGACGCAGGGACGAAGGCTGCGTCCATGCTGCGCCGCGAGGGCCTTTCCAAGTTGACGGGACGCGAGCGCTATGTCGATGACCTCCCCGTCGATGATGTCCTCTGGGGAGCCACGGTGCGGAGTCCGGAGCCGAGGGGTCGAATCGCCGAGATCCGCTACTCCCCCACGGTGGACTGGTCCGAGTTCGTGATCGTCGACCACACGGACATTCCGGGCCGCAACGCGGTGTACCTGATCGAATACGATCAGCCGGCTCTGGCGCCCGGCTACGTGCGGCACGTGCACGAACCGGTTCTTCTCCTGGCCCATCCCTCGCGGGAGGCGGTGCGGCGGGCCGCTCGCGAGGTCGAGGTCATCGTCGAACCCGATCCCCCGGTGCTGGATTTCCGTATCGACCCCGGGCCGCCTCTGGTCCAGTACGGCGTGGACAACGTCCTGAAGCGGCTGTCGATCCTCAAGGGCGATGTGGAGCGCGCGCTGTCCGCCGCGCCAATCGTTGTCGAGGGCGTTTACGAGACCGGCGCCCAGGAGCACGTGTACCTGGAGACACAGGGCATGCTGGCCTATCTGGATGGCGACGTGCTCGTCATCAAGGGGTCCATGCAGTGCCCCTATTACGTCCTGAAGGCGCTGAAGCCAGCACTGGACAGGACGGAGGCGGGCATCCGGGTCATCCAGACGCCGACGGGGGGAGGTTTCGGGGGCAAGGAGGAGTTCCCGTCGATGGTCGCCCTGCACGCGGGCCTGCTGGCGCTCAAGTCCGGCCGGCCGGTCAAGCTCATCTACGACCGACCGGAGGACATGGTGGCGACGACGAAGCGCCATCCCTCCCGAATCCGGCACCGAACGGGCGTGGACGAGGACGGGCGGCTACTGGCCCAGGACATCGAGGTCGTCATGGACGGCGGCGCCTACGTGACCCTGACCCCCGTCGTGCTGAGCCGATCCATGATCCACGCCGCGGGTCCCTACTCCTGCGACAACGTCCGGATCCTCGGCCGGGCCATGTTCACGAACTCGGTCCCATTCGGCGCCTTCCGTGGCTTCGGTAACCCGCAGGCCCATTTCGCGCTCGAACGGCACATGGACGTCATCGCGCACACGCTGGGGATGGACCCCGCGGAGCTCCGTCGGATCAATCTGATCCGGGACGGTCAAACGACGGCGACCGGGCAGGTCATCCGCGACGGCGTGGACCGCATCCGCAACCTGGACCGGGCGCTCGAGCTCTCCGGCGTCGAGCGGCGCCGCCGGGAGCATTGGCTGTTCAACGCCGAACACCGCTACCTGCGCCGGGGGATCGGAATGGCGGCCTTCTATCACGGCGCCGGCTTCACGGGACGCGGCGAGGTGATGCTGGATTCGCGGGTACAGGTCGAGGGTCGGGCGGACGGGCGGGCGGAGGTGCTGTGTGCGAGCGTGGAGATGGGACAGGGGCAGATCACGGCGTTCGTTCAGCTGGCGGCAGCCCGTCTCCACTACGATCCCGATGACATCCTGATTGCCGAGCCGGACACGCAGCGGGTACCCGACAGCGGACCGACGGTCGGCTCCAGGACCGTCATGGTCGTGGGACGGCTGGTCGAGAGGGCATGTGATGACCTGCGGCGCCGCCTCGGCCTCGGTGAGGGGCTCGGGGGGGACGAGCTCAAACGGGCGATCGCGGACTGGCATGCGTCGCATCCCGGCGAGCGCTTGCTGGGAAGCGCACGCTACGAGCCACCGCCGGGCATCGCGTGGGACGAGGAACACTACCGTGGTGACGCGTACGGTGCCTTCGGCTGGGCCGCGCAGGTGGCGGAGGTCGAGGTCGATCTTCGGACCTACGAGGTCCAGGTGCGGGACTTCGTCTCCGTACAGGACGTGGGAACGGTCATCAACCCCACGCTGGCCCGCGGGCAGGTCCAGGGAGGCGTGGCCCAGGGCATCAGCTGGGCGCTGCTCGAGCACTGCGCCTTCCAGAACGGCGCGCTGGCCAACGGCCAGCTCACGAACTACCTCATCCCGACGAGCGCGGACCTGCCGCCGATTCGTGTCGAGTTCTCGGAGGTGCCGTACGAGCATGGCGCCCAGGGCGCCAAGGGCATCGGGGAGCTCCCGCTCGTCGGCTCGGCACCGGCCGTGCTGAACGCGGTCGCCGTGGCGGTGGGCCGGCAGCCCACCGAGATCCCCCTCACGCCGGAGCGGCTGATGGCTCTGCTGGATGACCCGGTCCCGCCCGCCAAGCGTCGGGAGAGCGACTTATGAGCAACGAGCAGCGCGACCGCCTCCCGATCTCGTTCACCCTCAACGACCAACCGATGCGGGTGGAGATCGATCCTGCCGAGCGCCTGCTCGATGTACTCCGCTATCGGCTCGGCCTCACGGGAACGAAGGAGGGTTGTGCAGAGGGTGAGTGCGGGGCGTGCACCGTTCTCCTGGATGGGCTCCCCGTTGATTCCTGCCTCGTTCCCGCCTACCAGGTGCGCGGACGGCGGGTGGAGACCGTCGAGTCACTGGACGCCGAGAGCCTCGCCACATATCACGCGAGCGGTGCCACGCAGTGTGGCGCCTGTACGCCCGGCGTCGTCATGACGGCGAGCTGGATCGTACGCCATCCGGAGGTCCTGGGGCGCGGTTCCGTACGCGAGCTGATGGCGGGCAACCTCTGCCGGTGCACCGGATACGACGGGATCATCGAGGGAATCGAGGACGCCATCCCCGATCGGGGGGGCGCGTGACCGTTCTGCTTCCCGGTTCGCTGGACGAAGCGCTCCAGGCCATGGCGTCGCACCCGACGGCCCTCCCGGTGGCCGGGGGCACGGACCTTCTCGTTCACTGGCCACAGCGGCCGGAACTCCACCGACAGACGTTCGTGGACCTGTCGGCCGTGCAGGAGCTCCGGCCGCTGCGCTGGACGACCGACGAGCTCGTCCTGGGTGGGCTAACGACCTACTGGGACGTCATCGAGGACGGGAGGGTCCGGGAGGAGTTCCCCCTTCTGGTGGAGGCCGCTCGCCAGATCGGTTCGATCCAGATCCAGGCGCGGGGCACGTGGGCGGGCAACATCATCAACGGGTCACCAGCGGCGGACGGCGTCGCCGCCTTGATGGCCTACGACGGGGTCGTCGTCCTGGATTCGACGCGAGGCCGCAGCGAGATCCCTCTCGCCGAGTTCTACTCGGGATACAAGCAGATGCGCCGCGCTCCGGACGAGCTGGTCACGCAGATCCGCCTGCCACGCCGCGAGTATTCCGTGCAGATCTTCGAGAAGGTCGGATCGCGGAGGGCACAGGCGATCGCGAAGGTCGGAGTGACCGTGACACGATCCGCGTCCGGGTGGAGGGTCGTAGCCCACAGCGTGGCTCCCTTCGTATGTCGGTGCACGGCCCTGGAGCGCTGCCTCGAGTCGGAGGCGTCCGTCGGTTCGCCGGATGATCTGCTGCCCGCAATCCGCGAGGACGTATCCCCGATCGACGATCTGCGCTCGAGCGCTGCGTACCGCGAGCGCGTGATGGCGCGTGTCCTCTATTACGGCCTGCTCGAGGTATGTCCGTCGTTCCACTGATCCGACGGGGCCGATGACCACGCACCGCGTTCGGCGCGGGGCCGCGATCGCCCTTGCCGTCCTTCTCGCAACCTGCTCTCCCGCCGACCGGCCGGACGAGGCCGGGCAGTCCCCGTCGCTCGCCTCGCTGGCGCTCTACGTGAATCCGCGGGACTACGATTTTTCGGCAAACCCCGCGCTCCTTGGACGCATCCTCTCGGATCCGCACGGCTACTTCCGCTTCATCAACATTCCGTTCAGCCAGCGGGTGTGCGGGATATTCGCAGACCGGATGGCCGGGCTCTCGTCGGAACGTGCCCGCTCCTTCGAGCTGAACCTGCACGGGGATGCCCATGTCGAGCAGTACGCCGTCACCGACCTCGGCCGCGGGCTCACCGACTTCGACGACGCGTCGCAGGGTCCGCCGTTCCTCGATCTCATGCGGTTTGCCGTGTCGTTGAGGCTTGCCAGCCGGCTGAACGGCTGGGACGCGGGAACGGAGGAGGAGCTTGTCCGTACCTTCCTCGACGGGTACCGGTCGGCGCTCGCCGACCCCGGGGACCGGGCACCTGAGCCGGCCGTCGCGGCCCGCCTCCGATCGATGTTCAGCCGGGACACGGCGGCCTACCTGGCGTGGGTCGACGCGCAGATGGGCGCTCTGCCGCCGGAGGAGGAGAGGAACGTTCGGGGTGCCCTCGCGAGCTTCGCCGTGGTCATGGCCGAGGAGCATGACGGGATCGATCCCTCCTATTTCACGCCCGTCGGCCTCGGAAGCCTAGATCTGGGGGTGGGCAGCGCACTGGACACGAAGTACCTCGTCCGGCTGCGTGGAAGCACCGACGATCCCCGCGACGACGACGTCCTGGAGATCAAGCGGGTCCGCGATCTCGCAGGCATCGACTGCATCCGCACGAAGGACGACGACCCGTTTCGGGTCCTGCTCAGCCAGGCCCGCGTATCGTACGAGCCGTTCAGGTGGCTCGGATATGTCAGGATCGGCGAGGCCAACTTCTGGACCCACGGCTGGGTGCAGAACTACGCCGAGATGGATGTCGACCAGACCTTCCGCACGCCGGATGAGCTCGCCGAAGTGGCCTACGACGCGGGGATTCAGCTGGGCGTCGGTCACCCCAAGCTCGCGGCGGCGCCGTTCGGCCAGGCGCTGCGACGCCAAACGATCGAACACCTCGACGCGTATCCCGGCGAGATCGAGCGCGTGAGCCGGGATCTGGCCGCCGAGGTCCTCGAGGCCTGGTCACGGTTCGTCGCGGAAGTCCAGTCGGCAGGGACGGCCGGGCCCGGAGGCTCCTGAGCCTCCAGCCCGGAGGCTGCCGAGCTTGATCGCCGGGAGGCATGCTGGCCCTCGCCTCGCGGCGCCGCTTGACAGGTTCGGCCAACCCCGCCAGCGTTGCGCAAATGTCGATTCGATCCGTCCTGCGTTCCTTCGTCACGATCGGAAAGGGCACCGTCGGCGGGCTCTCCGAGGAAGCGGCGGGATCCGACCCGATGGCGCTGTTCCACGAATGGTTCCGCTCCGCGGAAGCAGCGGGCCTGATGCTGCCCGAGGCGATCGCCCTCGCGACCGCCACGCCGGACGGCGTGCCGGCGGTGCGCATGATGCTCCTGAGGGGCTACGACGAGCGCGGATTCCGCTTCTTCACCAACTACGAGAGCCGGAAAGGCTTGGAGCTTGCCGAGAACGACCAGGCGGCCTTTCTGCTCTACTGGAACCGCCTCCACCGGCAGATCCGCGTGGAGGGCACCGTGGAGCGACTGACGGAAGCGGAGAGCTACGCCTACTTCCGGACTCGCCCCAGGGGAAGTCGGATCGGCGCTTGGGCATCGGCGCAGAGCGCAGTGCTCTCCAGCCGGGCGGAGTTGGAGGAGCGGTTCAGGGAGCGTGAGCGCGAGTTCGAGGGCCAGGAGGTGCCGCTGCCACCCTACTGGGGCGGCTTTTGCCTTCGGCCGCGCGTCATCGAGTTCTGGCAGGGGAGGGTGAACCGGCTGCACGACCGCATCCGGTTCCGCCGCGAAACCGATGGCTGGCGCAGGGTCCGTCTCTCCCCGTAGCGCCAGCGCCGTGGCCGGACCGGCCCGCGGCATCGAGCGCCTCCTCGGCCAGCACCGCGGGGCAGCCGCCGGCCCGACCCTTCTGTGCACGGGCTCCCTCCACGGTAACGAACCGGCAGGCATGCAGGCCCTGCGGAGGGTCTTCGACCGACTCGCGGTCGAGCCGGCGCCGATGCGGGGCGAATTCCTCGGGCTCGTGGGAAACCTGGCGGCGGTGGGACGGGGAAGCCGTTTCGTGGACTCCGACCTCAATCGGCACTGGTCGCCTGCCAAAGTGGCGGCGCTGCGGGCCAGGCACCGAGAAGCGATCGAGGATGCCGAGGATGAGGAGGCCGCCGGGCTGCTCGTGGAGATCGACGCAGCGATCG
>CP070670.1:1484009-1487349 GCA_020351855.1 Gemmatimonadota bacterium | reverse complement strand
TCGATCTGCACGAGATCGCCGCCG
Organism: Gemmatimonadota bacterium; assembly: GCA_020351855.1. Classification (GTDB taxonomy): domain Bacteria; phylum Gemmatimonadota; class Gemmatimonadetes; order Palauibacterales; family Palauibacteraceae. The sequence continues at coordinate 1,487,325 of CP070670.1, read as the reverse complement.
ATGCGCTCGGCAAAGTAGGCGAGCGGATAGCTGACGGCATACACGAGCAGCGTCGCGCGCTCCGCGCCAGCTCGCCGGCGCTCCACCTCCGCCACCTTGGTGGAGTCGTCGGGATCGACCTCGCCACACGCCGTGACGAGGACGAGTGCAGCCCCAGCAGCGAGCGAGAGCCCGGGCTTCCGACGCCGCGCCATCGTCCCCACCACGGGCCGGGAGCCCATCCGTCGCTCTCCGTCTACGCCCGCAGCAGCGCTCGGATCGTCACCGACCCGAACTGGCTCGTCAGCAACGTGAGGCCTGCGGCGAGGAGCGTTCCGCTTGCAAGTACCACGATGACTTCGGAGGCCATCACCGCAGCCACCGCGAGCCGTGACCCGCCGATCTTGAACAGCGTGAGCCGCTCCCGGCGCCGCAGGCGCAGGGACAGGAGAAAGACCAGCGCCGCGGTGGCCAGGGTGGCAAGTCCGACGATGACCGCTCCCGCGACCACGAACCGCTCCACCGTGAGGATGGTGCCCAGCAGGTCCTCCATGACCGACACGGGCGTGACGATCTGCACGGCCTGTTCCTCTGATTGATACCGGCCCTGCAGGAGCGCGGAGGATCGCTGGTCGGGCGGCACCGCCAGGACCGCCGTCAGCGGGTACTCGGACAGGTCTCCGTGGAAGTGGAAGCTGTCCCGGTTCTCCTCCGTGATCTCCGTGTACTGCACGACCGCCGCGTTCGCGATGACCCGGTTCCCCTCCCGACCCAGGACCCCTGCTGCCGCCTCGGGACGGGTGAGATCCTGGTGCCCGTGGACCAGGCCCTGGATCACCCAGGCGGTCTTCACGTCGACGAAGATCGCATCGTCATCCGCGCTGTCCGCGAACTCGAGCACGCCGACGACCCGCATCCGGAGAGGATACACGCCTGCGATGTCGAACACGCTCTCGGGCGAAGAGACGACGAAGTCGCCCGGTCCGACTCCGAGCGCGCTCGCTACGCGCGACCCGAGCACGCACTCGCCCAGCATGGCCAGGCCCCGACCGGTGGCCACCTCGAGACCGCGATAGTCGAAGTAATCGAGCGTCGTCCCGACGATCGGATAGCCCCGTGCCTGGAAGCGCACGTACAGAGGGATCGCGGCGGCGAGCCCCGACTCTGCGATCCGCACCGACTCCGCGTACCGGGTGAGTTCCGGATGGTCGGACCCGAAGTACAGGCTGTTCAGGACGAGCTCGAGCGAGCTTCCCTTGGCGCCGAGGAGCAGCGGGGTGGCCGCTGCGCGCGCCGTGAGCTGCCGCGAGCTCTGGTCCACGAGCACCCGAAGTCCGACGGGCAGGTAGACGATGAGGGTGATCGCGCCGACCAGCGTGATCGTCTTCCAGCGGTGGTAGGCCAGGTACCGCCAAGCAAGGTAGAGGATCTGCCTCACCCGGTGCCGTCCCTGCCCACCTCGAGGCGAGCTCCAGCCACCGATCGAGGCGGGCCTGACAACTCCAGCGGGCGCCCGTCGGCCGGCGCATGGAACTCCCTGAAATCCACCACCTGCGCGAACCGGTCCAGGATGTCCCGATCGTGGGTCACGGAGACCAGAGTGGTGTCCGCTCGGCCGGCGTATTCGAACAGGATGTCGAGAACCTTCCACTTGTTGACCGGATCGAGGTTGCCGGTCGGCTCGTCGGCGAGGATCAGCCAGGGCTCGGGCAGAACAGCCCGGCAGATGGCGACGCGCTGCCGCTCCCCCTGCGAGAGCCGATCAGGATTGCGGTTGAGCTTGTCCGCGATGTCCACTCGGTCGGCCAGCTCGCGGGCCCGATCGCGCACCGCGCCGTCCAGTCGAAGAGCCGGGTTGATGCGGTACGGGAGCAGGATGTTGTCGAGCACGCTCAGATACTCGAGGAGCTCGAACTCCTGGAAGACCAGGCCGATGTGCGCGATCCGAAAGTTGCGGCGCTCGGCATCCGGCAAAGCCGCCACGTCCACGCCCCCCGTCACCACGCGCCCGACCTGCGGAAGCGCGATGCCGGCAATCAGGTTGAGCAGCGTCGTCTTGCCGGAGCCGCTCGGTCCGATGAACGCCGCAGTCGAGTCGCGCGCGATCGCCAGCTCGGGGATCTTCAGCCGAAAATCCCCCTCCCGGTAGCAGAACTCCAGGTCCCGAATCGACACGCCGGGATTCACCGGCACGTTCCGCTCACAGGCGCTTCTCCTGGAGAAGTTCCAGGCCGGTGATCTTCCAGATACCTTGGATCGCCTCCACCGTGAAGCGAGCCTCGTACTGGTTCTTCCGCTGATGGATGTGCCCCCAGTGACCTACCGAGCCGACCACGTTCCAGGTGCTCACGGCCCCGAACCCGTCCGTCCCGGCCAGCGGCTCGCTCTCCGAGCGAACCACCTCGACCTCCTGGACCTTGGCCCGAGCGCCTCCCTGGTTCTCGAGTTCGAGCGCACGGCGGGTTTCGAGGTAGACGTCCGTGAGCAGGCCGCCCGAGATGCTCTGCTCGAGCGTATCGTAGATCCGGTCCTCCTCCCGGTAATCGAACGCGCGGTAGGTATTGAGGAGAAGGCCATGGAGGATGCGGGTGGCCTCTTCATCCGAGACCCTGGACGAGGCCACCGCCCCCGGCATCGCCGCCGCCACGATCAGAGCCAGTCCGGCCGCCGCGGCGACCGTGCGGCCCGGTGGGCGGACGCCGCGGAAGAGGCTGGGGCCGTAACGGATCGCGACCGCGAGCAACCCTGCGAGGGCGGCCCCGACCAGCAGGACCCGCCAGGGGTCTCGGCCCTCGGGTGGCGTGTCGACTTCCACGAGACCGGGGATCGTCGGGTTCGTGAGAAAGTTCTCCCAGCGCAGGACGTTGTCCTCTGGGGTGAGAAAGGCGGGGAGTCCGCCCGCCTCATCGGTCGCCGCAGCGCTGACAAAGTCGATTCGCTCATCGAACAGATCCCACTCCAGCGAGGCCTCGCGGGGCAGCCCATCCGTCGGATAGACGAAGATCACGCCGAGCGTCGCCGAGTAAACATCCAGGTCGCGGGGTGGATCGATCACGCCGCTCGTCCTGAGCGTCCGGTAGATGAAGTTGATCCGGTCGAGCTTCCCCTCGGCGGACCGGCCGTCGATGCGCACCGAGCCGTGCATGGCCAAGAATTCGGCGGCCCGCGCCTTGACCTCTTCCTGCATCTCCAGCGTGATGATCTCCTCGCCCTCGAGACCGAGATCCACCCACCGCTGGAGGTCCTTCGGCCGGACGACGATCTCGCGCCGTACCTCGTAGGGCTCCACGTACAGATAGGCGGAGATCGGCGTGTAGTACTGGCGCCGGAGGTTGCG
>CP070670.1:1453674-1483909 GCA_020351855.1 Gemmatimonadota bacterium | reverse complement strand
TTCAGCCGGGGAAGGGCTACCACCGGGACCGCGATCCCGACGCCGGCGGTGCTCCTCGCCTCGGCATCACGTGCATTCTCAGGGAGCACTACGTGCTCTGCGCGCCGATGGATGGCTTCGTGCGCTTCGCGGGCACGATGGAGTTCTCGGGCCTCAATCACGAGATACGCCCGGAGCGCGTCGTTCAACTGACCAGGGCGGCCGACGAGTACCTGACAGGGGTCGGCGACGTTCCATCCGTTTCTGAGTGGTGCGGCCTCCGCCCGTGCACATCGGACGGTCTGCCGATCATTGGTCCCGTACCTGGGCAGGAGGGCGTGTTCATCGCGACCGGTCACGCGATGCTCGGCCTCACGCTCGGGCCGATCACCGGCCGCCTGTTGGCGGAGTGGATCCTGGATGGGAGGCCGTCGGTGGACCTCGAAGCGATGCGCGTCGACCGATTCTGAGAAACCGAAGCCCACAAGGAGGGTGGAACGGCCATGAACCCGTGCTTGGAGACAAGCGCTGCCAGCGGCCCCGGGGCCGTCGCTCATCCAGCCAGGGCCGTCGCGCTGATGGTCCTCATTCTCCTCGGCGTGGGCTGCGGGCCGGAGAGGGAAGCGCGGGAGGCCGTTGCCCCGGCATCCGACCTCGCGGCGCGGTACGAGAAACGGGAACACCGGATCGAGGTGCGGGACGGAGTGCAGCTCTACACAGAGGTGTACGCTCCACGCGGTGTGACGGGCAGCCACCCGATTCTCCTCCGGCGGACGCCTTACAGCTGCGGCCCCTACGGTCCGGATGCCTTCCCCGAGCGGATCGGGCCATCGGCGGTGCTGGAGGAGGAGGGCTACATATTCGTCTGCCAGGACGTCCGCGGGCGGTACATGTCGGACGGGTTGTACGACAACATGCGTCCGCACGTGCCGGGAGACGGGTCCATCGACGAGAGCTCCGACACGTACGACACGATCGAGTGGCTGGTCCGCAATGTGCCGGGGAACAACGGCAAGGTCGGCATGTGGGGGATCTCCTACCCCGGCTTCTACGCCGCCGCGGCCCTCCCGGAGGCCCATCCGGCCCTGGTCGCCTCCTCTCCGCAGGCCCCGATCGCCGATTTCTTCTTCGATGATTTCCACCACCACGGAGCCTTTACGCTGGCCTACTGGCTCATCACGCCGGTGTTCGGCTACCAGAAAGACGAGCGCACGCCGGATGACTGGTTTCCCATGCGTCGGCCGGCCACCAGGGACGGCTACCAGTTCTACCTGGATCTGGGCCGGCTGTCCGACACTTACGGTCCCGACAACTTCTTCTGGCGGCAGCTGGTCGAGCACCCCAACTACGACGAGTTCTGGCAGAGCCGGAACATCCTGCCACACCTGCGTAACGTGGATCACGCCGTGATGACGGTGGGAGGGTGGTTCGACGCGGAGGATCTCTACGGTCCGCTCAACATCTACCGGACGCTGGAGCGCGAGAACCCCGGCGCCTTCAACGTCCTCGTCATGGGGCCGTGGAGCCATGGCGGCTGGTCCCGCCCTCGCTCGCCTCACCTGGTCGGCAACATCGTGTTCGGCGAGGACATCTCCGGCTGGTATCAGCGGGAGGTAGAGGCCCCGTTCTTTCGACACTTTCTCAAGGGAGAGGGGGAGCCCCCCTCCTTCGAGGCGCTCGTCTTCGATACGGGGCGGAAGGAATGGAGGGCATTCCCGTCCTGGCCGCCGCCGTCCGCCCGGCCATCACGTTTCTATCTGCGTGGCGACGGCAGCTTGTCCCTCGAGCCCCCGACGAATTCCGAGGCGCAGCACTCCGAGTATGTGAGCGACCCGAACGAACCCGTCCCCTACACCGATGCGATCCGCCTCGTGTTCACGCCGCGGCTCTACATGACGGAGGATCAGCGGTTCGCGAGCCGGCGCCCCGATGTGATCGAGTTCCAGACGCCGCTCCTGGAGGAGGACCTCACGCTGTCGGGTGAGATCGTGGCACAGCTGGAGGTGTCGACTACGGGGACGGACGCGGACTGGGTGGTGAAGCTGATCGATGTGTATCCGGACGACGAGCCGAACGATGGGCATACGCCGGAGGGGATAGAGCTGAGCGGCTACGAGCTGCTCGTTCGGAGCGAGGTGATTCGCGGCCGGTTTCGCAACAGCTACGAACGCCCGGAACCCTTCGTCCCTGGCGAGGTCACGACGGTGCGCCTCCCCCTCCAGGATGTGTTTCACACGTTCAAGCGCGGTCACCGGATCATGGTCCAGATCCAGAGCACCTGGTTCCCGCTCTTCGACCGGAATCCGCAGAGCTTCGTGCCCAACATCTTCGAGGCGGAAGCAGGGGACTTCATCACGGCGACCCACCGGGTGCACCATTCGCCGGCGCGGCCGACCTTCCTGGAGGTGGAGGTCCTTCCCTAGGCCGCGGTTCGATCACGACCCCTGCTTCAAAGGATCGGCCAGAGGCTCCTGTTGAAGGAGATCATCCACTCCCATCTGCCGCGATCGAGCCCCCGTGCGACGTCCACGCGCAGGACATCGTTCAGGAGCCCGACGCCCGCTCCCAGCGAGGGGCGAAGGCCATCGCTGGGGAGGGCGGAGAACGCGTTGGCCGCTTCCTCTGAGACCGTCGTGACGCCCACCCAGCCGACGGACGCGAAGGCGCGGAGGTTCAGCCAACGTCCGAGAAGCTGCCTCGATCCAAGGATCTCGGCGAGCCACGCCTGATCGCCGCCCCAGCGGCGAAACTCGTAACCCGGCACTGTCTGTCGACCACCCAGAAGGACGAGCCGCTGCGGAGGCAGTGTTCCGGCCGCAAGGGCGAGGGCGATCTCCGCCTCCCAGGCCCAGGGCGAGTCCGGCCGTCTCCGGTTCAGCTCAACGCCAAACATCCAGCGGACGTATCCCTGGAATTCCCCCTCGTCCTCGGGGTCCAGAATGCCCGCCTCGGCATCCAGGATCCCCGTGGACCGGGCGCCGAGCAGATCGGGTAGCCGGGGCCGCAGGGAGGCCGTGAGGCTCCAGAGGTCTCCGTCCCGGATCGGACGGACGGGGCGGGCGTCTTCGGCGCCGATCGAGAGGGTGGCGCTCGTCTGGCTCTCCCAGGCGGCCGAGATCGAACCCGTGCCCTGCAGGAGCGGAAAGAGAAGCGAGGCCCGTACCCCGTCGCGGAAGAAGGAGTCGACGAAATCCTCTCCGTCCACCGCCAGCGAGAGCGAGGATACCACTCCGGAAGCGGCCTGAACCGGTCCCACGTCGCTGAGGCGGTGGCGGTAGCCCTCGATCCGCAGGCGATCGCTTCCGACGTCGACGTCGATCTCCGCGAGCAGCTCCACCTCCTGGCGGCCGAAGGGATATCCCACCCATGCTCGGGCCGCACCGAAGGGCAGGATGGACTCGCCTCCCGCGCCCACCAGCACTCCCTCTGCTCTTCGGCCGCGGAGCAGGCTGGAGACGCCTTGCAGCCACAGCTTGAAGCGGCCAGTGGGGACGACCCGCCTTCCGGCGATCTCGCGTGCCTTCGCTCGCACCTCCTCCATGTCGATCGCCGCGGTGTCGCCCGGGTCGATCGGTCCGTCGAGCAGCTCCGCTTCCCAGTTCTCGTAGCGGGCGAGAAGCTCCGGCCCCACGGCCGTGATCGTCTGGCCTGGCGAGACGGGAGCCGCGAGCTCTTGGTTGATTCGATAGGCCCCGATTCGATGATCGGTTCGGATCGTGGCGGAGATCGGGAAGCTGAGCCAGGTCGAGGAGCGACGGACTTCGACCACCTGCCGGATGGGAAGCCAGTAGCGGCCATCCCAGAGCGCGTTCTCGACATCCACGTCCAGTCCCGCAAGCCTCGGATCCCGGTAGGATACGGGTGTGAAGGTGAAGGACATCCGCGCGATGGCCCAGGTGTCCCGATCGATCCAGAGCCTTCCAATGACGCCCGGCCGCTCGAATCGTAAGGGCCGGACCTCGATCTCGTAGACCCGCGCCCGCCCCCTGCCGAACCGGATCTCGGTGGAGTCCGAGAGCCTATACTCGTAATGGCGATTCGCGCCCCTCCAGACCGGATGACGCACTCCCGCCACCTCGTCTCCCTCTCCGATGCGGATGGAGCTGCCGAAGTTGTCGACGGTGATGCCGAGATGGTCGAGGTGGTAGCGGACGCTGGAGGGAAGCCGCTGATCGAAGCGCCGTCCGACGATCGTCTGCACGACCCTGTCCGGCGCCTGCCACAGAATGTGCAGCGCTACCTGATCGGCCCGCACCAGACGCTCCTCTCCCTCGATCTCGGCGAGCAGGTAGACAAACCCCTCGGCGTCCGCCTCGAAGCTGCGGAGAGAGCTGTCGGAAAACGCCTCCTGACGGGTCCGGATGGCCGCATCGACGATCTCCAACGAGCGCCGATCGTTCCACTCCGGCGCGGCGTCCGCCACGTCCTGGGCGATGAGGGCGCTCGCGAAGGCCGTGGCGGCCGCGAGCTGCAGGATGAGGAATGCCCGGGTCGTCAGCGGCACCGGTGAGTAGGAGGTCGGGACGGGGCGCGGCGTTTCGAGAGAACGGTCGTCGCTAGAAGAGCTCCTCCTGGTCCTCCTCGTCGGCAGCCGCGGCCAGTCCCTTGAGCCGCCGTATCCAGTACTCGACGTCGAAGCTCTCCTCGTTCTTGAGCATGCGCCGCAGGACGGGAGACATCTCCTGCATGGCGTCGAGGAGATCCTCCGCTGCCGACAGCGCCTCCGTCGCTCGCGCCACGTCATCCGGCAGGGTCGCCATGTCCTGGAGGATCGACTGCTCGGAGCGCGACGCCACGACGGGATCCTCGCGCGTCGATGTGTAAACTTCCGTCCGGCGGCCCGGTCCCCGGCCATCCTCGATCGGGAGGAGGCCGACGATCTCGTCGGAGCGCCAGAACTTCCCGTAGCCGAGATGGATCATGCGGCCCGGCTTGATCTCCACGATACCTCCAGAATCGGGCCCAGGTGCGGGGAGTGCGCGAGAATCGTCTCGGCTCAAAGTCACGGGCGCCGCTGGACGTGTCAAGCAGGCGATTGCCGGCGGACGACCAGCCGGGCATCTTGCCCGCCTGCAGCGGAGGGTGCGCATGAGCAAGCCGACGGGCCGGGTCGTTCGGGACCCTGTCTGGAACAACGTCCGGCTCGACGCGGTGGCCGCGGAGGTGATCGACACACCGCAGTTCCAGCGCCTCCGCAGGGTCAAGCAGCTCGGGTTCGCGCACCTCGTGTATCCCGGCGCCGTGCACACCCGCTTCAACCACGCGATCGGGGTCTACGGGCTCACCCGCCGGGCCATGGCAAGCCTCCGCTGGAACCGCTCGCTGGATGGTCTGTCCGAGGCCGATGCCGCCGACCTTCCGCTCATACCACTCGCCGCGCTTCTGCACGATGTCGGTCACTACGCGTTCTCCCACGCGATGGAGGAGGTCGGTCCCGGCTCGATCCCCGGTCACCACGAGGAGATGGCGGCGCTCTTCCTCGAGGCGGAGCCGATTCGGACCGCCCTCGGGCGCGTGCATCCCGACGGGCCGGAACGGATCGCCCGACTGATCCGAGGAGTCTCCGGACATCCCCTGCAGGGCCTGATCGCCGGGTCGCTCGACCTGGACAAGGTCGACTACCTGCGGCGCGACAGCTTCTTCTGCGGGGTGCCGTACGGGGCGGTGGATGTGGACCGGCTGCTCGACGCGCTCACCCTCGCGCGGCAGGGTCCGGCGAAGCCGCTCGAGGTGGCCGTCTCCGAGAAAGGGCTCAGCGCCCTGGAGTCCCTCCTGTTCTCCAAGTACGAGATGTTCCGGAACGTGTACTGGCATCACGCCGTTCGAGCGGCCTCCTGCGTTTTCCGCGTTCTGGTGGAGCGGGCTGCGGCGGCCAGGCTCCTGCTGCCCGAGGAGCTGCCGGGCCGGACCGTCGAGGAGCTGCTGGGCCTCCTAGCCCGGCGGGCTGCCGAGCACGGCGGGGGCACGTGTGATGCCTCCGTGGTGGCCGACCTCGTCGAGTGCCTGGAGAATCGAAGGCTGCCCAAGCGGGCCATCGAGCTCTTCGGGGACGCGCTTCCGACGGGAATAGGCAGCTGGCTGCAGGAGCGTTCGGATCTGGTACGTCGACTCGAGGACCGGCTCGCGGAGGAGTGGGGGCTGACGCCCGGCCACGTCTTCGTGGACTATCCCAGCTATCCCGACATGCTGCAGCTCGACATCCTGCTCGTTCGACGTGGCGGCGCCGTGCAGCGTCTTACCCAGGAGGGGGCGGAGGGTCTGATCGACCTCCCGCGTCTGAGTCGATCGCTCCATCATGCCGCCCGCGTCTTCCGGGTGTTCGTGCTCGGCGGGCGGCTGGAACCCGATCCGGGCCCGCTTCTCGATCTGCTCGACTGCAGCAGCGGCGACGTCACGGACCGACTGTCGGAGGAGAAGCCCCTCTACCGGGAGTAGGCGCACGGCGAGAGCGTCCGCGGAGGCGCAACCGTCTCCGGACCGTCAGTCCTCACGCGCCTCGATGACGATCACCGTCGTATTGTCGAGGCCTCCCGCATCGTTGGCCTCATCAACCAGACCGCGAGCGGTCTCGTCCACGCTCGTCCCACCGGACAGGACGCTACGGATCTCGCTGTCGGGCAGCATCGTGCTGAGGCCGTCCGTGGCGAGAAGCAAGCGGTCTCCGGGTTCGAGATCACCCTCGTAGATGTCCGGAGCCAGCCCTCCCGGGATGCCCAGGGCGCGCGTGAGCACGTTCGACCTCGGGTGGACGCGCGCCTGCTCATCCGTCAGGGCGCCGCGCTCCACCTCCTGCTGGACGAGCGTGTGGTCCGTGGTGATTCGCTCCAGCCGGCCGCTCCGAAGCCGGTATACGCGGCTGTCGCCCACGTGTCCAATGAGGTAGGTGTCGTCAAGCACGCACACGGCGGTCACGGTCGTGCCCATGCCGTAGCACGCGGGATCCTCCCGGGCCCGGCACAGGATGCGCCGGTTGGCCTCGGCAATCGCGGCCTCCAGCGCGTGCGCGAGATCGGCAGCCGACTCGCCGGCGACCGCCCGGACGAGGGCATCGCCGACCCTGCTGGCGGCGATCTCCGCCGCGACCTCGCCCGCCGCGTGGCCACCCATCCCATCTGCAACGACGAATACCCTTTTCTCGTCGTCCGCAAAAAAGCTGTCCTCGTTGCTTCTTCGCACGCGGCCCACGTGCGTGAGGGCCGCATGCTGAAGGCGAAGCGGCATTGGCTCAATTCCTCTGGCAGACGGCTCGCGGGAGCGACTCCAGCCGGGGTCCGGGCCGGCGGCGTGCAGGCGACCTCGGCGACGGGGGGGAGAATAGAGGCCGCCCATGAGCTTCGCTAGCGCTCCAGACGACAAGGTCGCATGCGTCTCCTCGTGCTGCCAGGCGGGCAATGCCGGCGTGGCGCTCCGCGGGTGGCGAATACTAGACCCGGGTCTGGGGCCGGTTTACCTTGCACCGTCAAAGTGGGCCGGCCTCGCCGGCGGCTGAGCACAGACGGAGAATGACTCCCGAGAGACTGACATGGCAGGCCCCCGCGCGAACGGTCAGATCCCGACCGAAGTGTCCAGCTCTCTCGACCTCTACCTGGACGAGCTAAGCCGCTATCCCCTCCTGACACCCGAGGACGAGGATCGCGTGGCGCGACAGGCCCGAACCGGGGATGCGGCGGCTCTCGACACGCTCGTTCGCGCCAACCTCCGTTTTGTCGTCTCCGTGGCCAAGCGGTACCAGAACCGGGGCATGTCGTTCTCCGATCTCATCCAGGAGGGCAACGTCGGCCTGGTGACCGCGGCACGGAAGTTCGATCCCGACCAGGGAGTGAAGTTCATCAGCTACGCTGTCTGGTGGATCCGGCAGGCGATACTGGCGGCGCTGGCCAAGCAGAGCCGCGCGGTTCGGCTTCCGCTAAACCGGGCCACGGAGCTGGCTCGCGTGGTTCGCGTGCGCGAGGAGTTGAAGCAGAGTCTTCGCAGAGAGCCCAGCTCGGCCGAGATCGCCGACCTGGCAGGTCTGGACATCGCCACCGTGAACATGCTTCGAGCCCTCAATGTTTCGGAGGTGAGGCTCGACGCGCCCGTGGGACCGAGCGATGACAACCAGCTGGTGGATCGCTTCCTGGTGGACGAGTCGAGCACGGAGGAGGGCCTGGAGAGGAAGCTGCTCAAGGAACAGATCGCCAGGGCCCTTCAGGATCTCAAGCCGCGGGACGCACGGGTGGTGCGCCTCTACTACGGGCTGCAGGGCGAGCAGGAGCACACGCTCGAGGAGATCGGGCAGCTGCTCGGGGTGACGCGTGAGCGCGTGCGCCAGTTAAGGGATCGCGCGCTCCGGGAGCTGCGTAGCGGGGCCGCCGGGCAGGCGCTCCGGAGCTTCGCAGCCTAGTCGGAGAGGGCCTGGGCCAGGAGAAGCAGCGCCGGGCAGTCCGGACTCTCCGACCACTCGAACTCGCGCTCCGAAAGCGTCAGGAGGTCGCGCCAAGCGTCCGGCGCCCTGCTGGCCACGAGGTGCTCTACGCTCCCGCCGTATCGCTGGACGAAGTCGAACCGGGAACCGCTCAGCTCCAGCCAACCCACCCAGGTGAACGCCTCCTTCGTTTCAACGCTCCCGTACGTACGCAGCTCCCGCCACACCGCCACGTAGCCGCGCGTCGGATCCCGACGAGCGATGAAGAAGAGGGAGGCCGCCTCCCTCCCTCGCGGCGGTCCGACCGCGAGGGAGTCGTTGATCATGTAGGTCGCCGCCATCTCGGGCAGCGTGTCCTGTCCGCTCACCGCCTCGAGCGCCACCCGCTGAGCCAGGTACGGGCGGGCCACGCCATCCGCCCGCAGGAGCTGTTCGGCGAGCACGGGCCCGAAGGTGACCATGCGGCTTGTGGCGTCGCCGGCTGCAGGCTCGCCCAGCCGGTCGGGAGCGAGCTCGAGCGGGACGCCGAAGCCGACGTCCGGCATGGCCGTGCCCGGAGGGAGGATGGCCCGGACGCGGGCTGCCGGGAGGCAATCGGGTCGCGGGCTGTGAGGCTCCTCGATGACCAGACCTCCGATCCGGCGGCCCCCGGCCACCAGCGCGAGCTCTCGACCCGAGGCGAGGAAGGATCGCTCGAACCGCTGGCGGTACTCGTCCGTGATCGGCCTCGGAGGGCGCAGGGCCGTCAGGCTGTCCACCTGGATGCCCGCGATGGCGGTCACGAAACCGCGTCCATCGGGTTGCAGGCGGGCCAGGTAGAGCAGGGGCGGGTCAGGAAGTGGAGCGGGAGGTGACTCCGCCTGGTCCGTGGCCGGCTCCGGCGCCGGAGGGGCGGGATTCTCCAGAGCCAGTCGCGCGCCACCCCACTGCACGTCGCAACCGGAGAACGCGGCGACCAAGGCAAGCGTCCAGGGGACGTGCACGAAGGCCTTCGATCGGAACCGCCGAAGCGCTCGACTCATCGGATGTTGCACCTGTGTGCTGCCGGGTCATTGCAGGTCGGCTGGAAGGTAGGTGAGATGGAGCGGGTTGCCAAACAGAAGCGCCGCTCCCGGTCGCGGCCCGTCGCTAGCCGTGATCCGGCATCGTACCTTCCTGGACGTCGCTCCCGGCGAGCGGTCCGTCCGGAGCGGCCTCAGCGGTCGAGGAGCGGAGTGGCAAAGACGGCTATCTTCCACCACCCGGCGTGCTCCCGGCACGATACGGGCTGGCGCCATCCCGAGCACCAGGGTCGCCTGAGGGCGGTGACGCAGGCCCTGGAACGGGCGACTCCCGATCTGATGGAGGGGGTTGAGCATCGGCTCGGATCGCTGCTCGACCCCCAGAGTCTCGAGCTCGCGCACACTTCCCAGCACGTGGAGCGGGTAAGACGGGCGGTCGATGCCGCGATCCACGAAGGCCGACTCGTGAGTCTCGATCCCGATACGGTCGTGTCTGCCGGTTCATGGGAGGCGGCCACCGCCGCCGCCGGCTGTATCGTCGGTGCCGTGGAGGCCGTCATGTCGGGTGGGCACGCCAACGCGTTCTGCGCGGTCCGGCCGCCCGGACACCATGCCACCGCCAGTCGTGCGATGGGGTTCTGTCTTTTCAACTCCGTCGCACTGGCGGCCCGCTGGGCACTGGATTCACGGCTTGCATCCCGCGTGCTGATCGTCGATTGGGATGTCCACCATGGAAATGGCACGCAGGAGATCTTCTACGAGGACGCGGACGTCTTTTACCTGTCGCTTCACCAGAGCCCGCTGTATCCGGGGACGGGAGCCCGGGAGGAGAGGGGAGCAGGGCCCGGCGACGGGACGACGCTGAATGTCCCGCTTCCACCGGGGTTGCCCGCCGAACGGTACGTGGACGAGCTGCTCATCGCGCTGGAGGAGGCCGCGTCCTTCGAACCCGATCTGGTGATCGTGTCTGCGGGCTTCGATGCGGCAGCGGAAGATCCGATCGGGGGCTTCACGCTCAGGGACGAGCACTTTCGCCAGCTCACCGTGGAACTGGAGAGGCTCACGTGCCACTCCGCGAAGGGACGAATCGTCTCGGCGCTCGAAGGGGGGTACGATCCCGGCGAGCTGGGCCGGAACGTCGTCACCCACATCAAGGCGTTGATGGCCGTGCGCGCCGACGCCGCCCCGCGAACCGCGAAAGGGGAAGGGAAGAGATGAAGGTGCGTCTGCCGACGGGATTCGCCGAGTCTGCTGCCGCTGAGCTTCAGCGCAACGGGATCGACGGCTGGCTGCTCTTCGATCTGGAGGGCCGGAACCGCGTCATGTGCGAGCTGCTCGGAATGGGTGACGGGCTCTCGAGGCGCGCATTCCTGCTTCTCACGACCCACGGTCGGCCTTTCGCGCTGGCACACCGCATCGAGTTGGATGCGTGGAGCGCATGGGACGGCGAGTTGGAGGCGTACGTCGGGTGGGAAGAGCTAGAGGGTGCCCTGGGCCGGCTGCTTGCCGACTGCAAGGTCGTCGCGATGGAGGTCTCGGAACGGAACGCGGTCCCGTTCGTCGACCAGGTGCCGGCGGGCGTCGTGCAGCTCGTCGAGAGCCTGGGGGTGCGCGTCGTGAGCTCGGCACCGCTCATCACAGGGACGTACGCTCAGTGGGGAGAGCGGGGCTACGCGACCCACGTCCTGGCGGGGGAGAGGATCGCCGAGATTGCCGAATCCGCCTTTCGGGAGGCGGTCCAGGCCGTGCGGGACGGCAAGCGGATGACGGAGCACGAGCTGTCCGAGCGAATCCTGGCAGAGATCGCAGCCGCCGGTCTCGCCGAGCCCGGCACGATCGTGGGAGTCGGTCCCAACAGCGCCAGTCCACACTATGAGCCGACCCTAGGTCATTCGGCCGTGCTGGAGGCCGAACAGGTACTACTCATCGATCTGTGGGGACGAGTGGCCGACGATCCGGACGCCGTTTTCGCCGACCAGACCTGGATGGGGATCCTCGGACGAGAGGACCCGGACGGCTTCGCCGAGGCATGGGCAGCCGTGGTCTCGGCACGGGACGGAGCGGTTGAGTTCATTGCCGAACGCACTGCCGCCGGGCAAAGACTCACCGGTGCCGAGGTGGATCTCGTCTCGCGCGAGATCCTGGTGGGAGCCGGTTACGGCGAACACCTGCAGCACCGGCTCGGGCACGGGCTGGATCGGGCACTGCACGGCTTTGGGCCGAATCTGGATTCGGTCGAGACGAGAGAGGAGCGCGAGTTGATACCCGGGATCGGGTTCTCCGTGGAGCCTGGGATCTACATCCCCGGGCGGTACGGCATCCGGTCCGAGATCAACGTATTCCTGCGGGCCGACGGTCCGGAGATCACGACCCCGCGGGTCCAGGGGGAGCCGTGGCGTGGCTGAGGCGGGCCGGGAGGAACGAGAGGCCGACCGGAACAGGAGGCTGACTTGAAGCTGACCTGGGAGCAGCTCCGGCTCGAGCTGGAATACCCGTTCACGATCAGCCGATCGACGCGGGACTCCCAGACGGTCGTCTGGGTGAGGATCCACGCCGAGGGTCTGGAAGGATGGGGGGAGGCGGACCCCTCCGCCTACTACAACGAGAGTGCGGACACGGTGTCGCAGGCCCTGTCGGCCTACCGAGAGGTGATCGAGGATTCTGAGGAACCCCTCGCACCGGAATCGATCGAGCGCATCGAGCGTGCGCTGGGGAAGCGGCTTCCGGGCAACGGATCCGCGCGCGCGGCGATCTCGGCGGCGCTTCACGATCTGCAGGGAAAGCTTCTGGACCGTCCGCTGTGGAAGCTGTGGGGGCTCGAGCCCGGGGAGGCTCCCCTCAGCTCCTTCACGATCGGAATCGACGAACCGGCGGTGGTGGCGGAAAAGGTGCGCCGAGCGGGCCAGTACCCGATTCTCAAGATCAAGGTGGGAACCGACCGCGATCGGGAGATCCTCGAGGCTGTCCGCGGGGAGGCCCCGGACGCTACGCTCAGGGTGGATGCCAATGCCGCGTGGACGGCCGACGAGGCACTGGCCAGGCTACCGCTCCTCGCCGAGTACGGGGTCGAGTTTGTCGAGCAGCCCCTTCCTCCGGACGACCGCGACGGACTGAGGAGGGTCTACGAAAGCTCGCCGTTGCCGATCATCCTCGATGAGTCCAGCATCGTCTCGGCCGACATCCCCGGGCTCGTGGGCCGCGCTCACGGAATCAACATCAAGCTCGCGAAGTGCGGAGGTCCCCGGGAGGCGCTCCGAATGATCCACACGGCCCGCGCGTGCGGCTTGCAGGTGATGCTCGGCTGCATGATCGAGAGCAGCCTCGGGATCGCGCCCGCCGCGCACCTTTCGCCCCTCGTAGACTATGCTGATCTCGATGGCGCGGCCCTTCTGAAGCGGGACCCGTTCGTCGGGCCCCACCTCGAGGGTCCTCGAATCGTGCTCGGTGACCGGCCGGGCCTCGGCGTCTCCCTGCCGTGAGCGGCCCGCGGGACCGCCCGAGCCCGGACCGCCGGTTGGCGAAGACCAACAAGGCGATCTGCGCGCGTTTCGCGGAGGCACTGAGCGACCACCGGCCCGATCTTCTGGACGAGATTGTGCATCCCCACTTCCGGCGCCACTGCCAGGCGACGCCGGATGTACAGGTCGAGAGCCTGGACGATTTCAAGCGGTTTCTGGCCGCCGACTTCGAGGCGATGCCCGACAGCAGAATCGACCTGCACGCGCTGATCGCCGAGGATGACCGCGTGGCGTTCTGGGCGACCTACGAGGGGACGCAGACCGGGCAGATGGGTCCCTTCCCGCCCTCCGGCCGCCTGCTGCACGTGGATTTCGCAGGGTACTTCCGAATCGAGTCCGGGAAGATCGCGGAGCTGTGGGTGACCTGGGACAATCTCTCGATGCTCATCCAGCTCGGCCATCTGAAGCCGCCGTCGAACCTCTGACTCCTCCGCCCGCTACAGCAGCGACTCCGGATCGCGATCGATCTCGATTCTGAGGTCGCCCGAGGGTTGGCCTCGGTGAACGGCCAGGAAGCGCAGCACGGAGCCCAGGGGTCGCGGATCGTTCGATTTCAGCAGGAAGTGCCATCTCCAGCGGCCGCGCAGGCGGTCGATCGGACACGGTGCCGGCCCGAGGGTCTCCACCCCATCCAGGGACCTGGAGGAGATAAGCCCCCTCGTCCAGTCCGCGAGCTCTGCCGAAAGGTCCGTGACCCGGGTCTCCGATCTTCCCGACACGACCACGTTGGCCAGACGTCGATGCGGCGGATATCCCGGCTCCCGTCGGTCCTCCAGCTCGCGCGAGGCGAACCCCGCGTAGTCGTGATCGACCGCCGCCAGAAGCGCGAAGTGACTCGGCCGGGCCGTCTGCACGATGACCTCGCCCGGCTCGGTCCCCCGGCCAGCCCGGCCCGCGACCTGCGAGAGGAGCTGGAAGGTGCGCTCGCTGGCCCGAAAATCCGGCAAGCTCAGTCCGACATCGGCGTTGATCACGCCGACGAGCGTGACGGCAGGAAAGTCCAATCCCTTCGCGATCATCTGCGTTCCCAGCAGGATGTCGACTTCCCTGCGGCGCATGCGTTCGAGTATGCGGAAGTGGGACCACTTCGTCGTCGTGGTGTCCAGGTCCATGCGAGCGATCCTGGCAGCGGGGAAGACCTCCCCGAGCCTCTGTTCCACCTGCTCCGTTCCGATCCCGGAGTAAGCGATGCGAACCTCGCACTCGTCGCACTGGACGGGAGGGGGCTCGCTGAATCCGCAGTGATGGCAGATCAGCGCCCGGCGCCGACGGTGGAAGGTGAGCGAGACGTTGCAGTGCTTGCAGCTCCAGACCTTCCCGCAATGCTCGCACTGGACGAAGGTGGCGAAGCCGCGCCGGTTGAGCAGCAGGATGCACTGCTCGCTCCGCTCCAGACACCGCTCTACGGCTTGCCGCAGGGGCGGCGATAGCGCGGGCCCGCCGGATGTCGGGCCGCTCGCCTCGCGGTCGCGCGGAGCGCGAAGATCGACGAGGTGCACGGCGGGCAGGGGATGGCTCGTGACGCGCTGCGGGAGCTCGACGAGGGTATAGCGGCCGGAGTGCGCGTTCTCCCAGCTTTCCAGCGAAGGCGTGGCCGATCCGAGGAGGCAGAGAGCACCTTCCCGGCGGCAGCGCACCGCGGCGACCGCTCGCGCGTGGTAGCGGGGGGTCTCCGACTGCTTGTAGCTCCCTTCGTGCTCCTCATCCAGGATGACGACGCCGAGGGGATCGACCGGCGCGAACACCGCGGAACGCGCTCCGATCGCGATGCGCTTCCGACCATCCCGCAATGCCTGCCAGGCGTCGCGACGCTCGCCGCCGGACAGTCCGGAATGCAGCACCGCCACCGCATCTCCGAACGCGGAGCGGAAGCGCTGCACCGTCTGAGGCGTGAGCGAGATCTCGGGTACGAGGAGTATGGCGCCCCGGCCGCTCGCCAGGGCGCTCTCGATGATCCGGATGTAGACGAGCGTCTTCCCGGAGCCCGTCACCCCGCGGAGGAGCGCCACGCCGGGATCCGGCCGCTCGAGCAGAGCGTCCAGGAGATCGATCGCCCGGACCTGATCGCGGGTCGGGCGGAGACTGGGTTCCGGGAGGGCATCCATGCCCGCGAACGGATCGCGCTGCAGGCGCTCCTCGGTGACCATGGCGACGCCGCGCTCGACGAGGCCGCCCAGAACGGCCCGGCTGAAACCCTGTGCCTCCAGGTCCACGATGGTGGATGCGCCGCCAAGCTCCTCCAGCGCCTCGAGGGCCTCCCGCTGGCGGTAGGCGCGTCCGAATAAGGCCTCCCGCTCCTCGAGCGTAGGCAGGTGCCTGACGAGCCGCAGCACCTGCCGGACGGGGCCCGCGTCGGCAGCGTCCTCGGAGGCATCGGCCAGCAGGCCGGGGGGAAGGGCCGCCCGGAACACCAGACCGAGTGGGGCGACGTAGTACTGGGCCGTCCAGCGGCAGATCTCGAGGAGCCGGGGCGAGAGAACTGGAGCCTTGTCGATGAGCTCGGAGACCATGCGGGCACCGCCGGGCGGCGGATCGACGGCCACCGCATCGATGCACCCGATCGTCTCGCCCCTCCCGAACGGGACCCTGACCCGCATGCCAGGTGCGGCGCGGTCGCGGATCTCTTCGGCAAGGGCATATGTAAAAGTCTGATAGACCGGCCGCGGAACGGCGACGCGGCAGCACAGAGCCGAATTCGCCATCCGCCCGCCGTTGCTTGACTTGTCCATCCGAGGTCGCCTACAATCTTCGCTCAGCGAGGAGGGCTGGGAGAAACATGGGCTGCCTGGCGCTGAACGCGTCCTACGAGCCGCTGACGATCATACCCGTCCGGCGGGCGGTTCGCCTGGTCATCGACCGGAAGGCCGAAGCGCTCGAGGTCGATGACGAGCGGCCTTTCCGCTCGGAGCGGACCCAGTACGCGGCTCCCGTGGTCATCCGGCTGGTCCGGTTCATTCACGTGCCACGCCGGTTTCGCCGACAAGTAACCAACACCTTTCTCTTCGCGCGGGACGGGTATCGCTGCCAGTACTGCGGTCGCCACCGCCGCGAGCTGGGGTACCGAGAATCGCTCACTCGCGACCACCTGGTTCCGATCTCCCGGGGTGGCGGGAACGGTTGGACGAACGTGGTCACGGCGTGCAGCCGCTGCAACCTTCGCAAGGGTAACCGGCTTCCCGAGGAGTGCGGGCTCAGGCTGCACTCCGAACCGCATGAGCCGAACCATGTCCAGTTGATCTGGGCGGTGCGCACGGTCACGCCGATCCAGGCGAAGTACATCGGGATGTTCTACGGGGACGAGATCCTGAGCGCCCTGACATCCCGGCCCTAAGTGTCTGCCTTGCGGTACGCGCCATGAGCTTCGGCAACTTCGGCTTCTCCGAGATCCTGATCATCGCCATGCTGGTGCTGATCTTTTTCGGTCCGCGTCGCATGCCGGAGATCGGTCGGGCGATCGGCGGAGCCCTTCGCGAGTTTCGACGCGGGCTGAACGAGATCCAGCGGGAGCTTCAGGAAGCGGAGAGGGCGGCGAAGGTCGAGCCCGACAAGGGCGCGGCGCCGGAAGCGGCCCACGGAAGCGGTTCGGCGTCCCTGAAGGGAACGGCCCGCGCAACGCCTCTCGCCGCTGCCCTCCGGTCTCCCTCCCAGCCTGCCGCCGAGAGTGCCGCGCGCCCCGCTGCTGACGTCGAGCCCCGCGGATCCGATGAGGCCACGGCCGGGGGCACGATGCCAGGCGAGCCGGGGCTCGAAAGGCCGGAAGCGGAAGGGCCGGAGAGCCCCGGGGAGGAGGTTGCCGCAGGCGAACCGGCCGCAGACCCGTCCGACGGCGACGGGAGGATCGGTTGACGCGGGCCTAGGATCCCGCGCCGCCCGCGTGCTCGTCGATCAGCCTTCTGTAATCTTCGTTTCCGTCCTCGCCCAGCTTCCGCAGCCAATGCTCGGCCGGCGGGGCGCCCTCCGACGAGGCGGCTTCCTCGTATCCCGGTCCGGCGATGCGCACCCGCGGAAGCGAGGACCAGGCGCCGCTTGCCAGAACCTCGATCCGGAGGCGCTCGCCCCTCCGGCAATCGGTGCACAGGACGGCGCGTCCGCTTGCCAGCGTTAGGGTCTGGCCTTCCACCACGTACGTGCCCGGCGATCCTTCCGCCAGCAGCTCGAGCGTGAAGCCCGACAGCCACCTGGGGACCTTCCACTCGCCCCGCAGGCGCGCGCCTTCCGACGGGAGGCTGGCCCCGCCACCGCTCCAGCCGCTGAGCCCGATCGGCTCGTGGAGCGCCCTGAGGAGGGCCTCGGCGGCGATTCGCCGTGTCAGCCTCTCGTCGTGGTCCTTCCATTCCAGCCTGACCTCGATCCCCTCGCCCAGCGCGACTTCGCGCAGCCGGCCCAGACGCACGAGCTGGAATACGGTCTCGATCAGCTCCGGGCCCATCGGAGCCTGCTCGAAGCGATGCTCCGCCCTGTCGCCTCCGACTTCGATACGGGCTTCGGCTTCCGGGGGCGGGAAGCCACCCCACAGTCGGAACTCGACGACCACCTCGGCGGTCAGGTCATCGTCACGCCAATCGATCGCGGGCACGCGCACGCCCGCCACCTCGATCGAAGCCTCGGGCAGGATCGGCTGGATGCCGGGCGGGCGCGAAGCCTGGATCCGAATCTCGTCGAGCGATTCCCCGTCCGGCCCGGGGGCAATGGACACGGCGAAGCCGTAAGGGGCCTCCGAGCCCTCCGCCTTCACCAGCAGGGCGTTCCAGCCTCGCGCCAGCCGGACCATCGCCGTCGACGTCGTGGTGTCCGCGCAATCCTCCGGCGCTCCCGCGGGGATCAGGGAAACCGGTTGCTCGTTGAGGCGCGCGGACAAGACGGTGCACCCGAGCCCCGTGAAGCGGAGGGTGACCGTCCGGTCGGACTGGGGACGGATGTACGCATGGGCAAAGGTGGCGGTGGCACCGGACCGCCCCACCAGCGTGTCCAGGTCGAAGGTGGGGTTGTTGTCCTGGCGAACCAGAGTCCAGACGGTCGCGCCGACCCTCCTTCCCCTCTCCGGGAAAAGGACCGAGTCGCGTCGGACCATCCAGCCGGGCCGCAGGCCCCCGGGCTGCTGTCCCGGGGGCCGCCGCGGCGGCCTGCGGGCCAGAGCGTCATCCAGGCGCTCGTCCGAGGGCCGCCCCATCAGCGAGTCGGCCCTCGCCAGGTCCTCCTCCAGCTGCGTACGGGACGGCGGCGCGACATCGGCCGGCGCGAACAGGGGATTCAACTCGGCGAGGGTGGGCAGCGGTCCTTCCTCCGGGACCGATGCGGCGGGGAAGGGCCGCGAGAGCAGCCAACGATCGATCGGTCGCTCCTGCGCAGCGATAGGCGGTGGCGCGGAACTCGCCGCAACGGCCGCCACGAGCAGCCCACTGAGCGTCCTCCAGCTCGGACCCATTCGACCGGCTCCCTCGACCTTGCTTCCGGAAATGACCCGTCAAGAAGACGGTACCCGGCCGCCCAGCATCGGGTTCGGTTTGAACCGCCTCCGCCACCGGCGGTATTATTCCTCGACCGTATGACCCGCAGATCCGGGGGCTTCATGAAGGATGTGCTCACGCTGCACGTGAACGGCGATGCGCTGGAGGTCGGCGTGCCGGCGCACGCCACGCTGCTCGAGACGCTGCGCTACACCTGCGGTTTTACCGGGTCGAAGCAGGGGTGTGACAAAGGCGACTGCGGGGCCTGCACCGTGCTGCTCGACGGAGAACCCTTCCTTTCCTGCATCATGCCGGTCTACGAGGCGCTGGGGCACGAGATCACGACCGTGGAGGGGCTGGCCGAGGGACGGTACCCCCATCCCCTGCAGGACGCCTTCGACCTTTGCGGGGCCGCGCAGTGCGGCTTCTGCACGCCCGGCATCCTCTGCTCCGCCTACGCCCTGCTGCTCCGCAACACGAACCCCGGGCGAGCGGAGATCCAGCAGGCCCTCTCCGGAAACCTGTGCCGCTGCACCGGCTACACGAAGATCTTCGAGGCGGTGGAGGTCGCGGCGGAGGCTCTCCGACGGGGCAGGGATCCGCGCGACGTGGTCGCCGAGCGCTACGCCCTTGCGTTCCCATCCCGCTCCATGCAGCCCGCCTCGCCGCGCGACCGGGAGGACGGTGACGCCGATGCGTAGCGAGGATCTGTTCCCGCTCCAGGAGGCGACCGCCGACCCGCCGGAGGCGCTGCGCGGCCTGGCCACGGACGGGCGACGCGTGATCGGAGGACGGAACCGCAGGACCGACGGCTTTCGAAAATCGAGCGGCAAGGAGGTCTATACCGACGACATCACCTTCCCCGGGATGCTGCACGGGAAGATCCTGCGGAGCACCGTACCCCACGCGAAGATCCGCTCGATCGACCCGGCGCGAGCCCTCGAGCTTCCGGGCGTGTACGACGTGATCACTGGCCGCGACATGCCGACCCCTTACGGCATCATTCCGTGGACGCCGGACGAGCACGCGCTGGCGCTGGAAAGGGTGCGCTTCGTGGGCGACGCCGTGGCCTGCGTGGCGGCGGTGGACGAGGAGACGGCGCTCGCGGCGCTCGACCTGATCGACGTCGTCTATGAGCCGCTTCCCCACTACCTGGATCCGGAGGAGGCCCTGGCGCACCCGGAGCACCCTATCCACGAGCCGCGAAGGCCGGGCCAAAACGGCAACATCCTGAAGCGGGTCCAGCTGGAGTTCGGGCCGGTCGATGAGAGGATGCGCGAAGCCGATGTGGTCGTGGAGGGCGAGTACCTCTTCCACGGCACCACGCATGCCCCGATCGAGCCCCACTGTGCGATCGGGCGCATGAACCAGAACGGCCTGCTGGAAGTGTGGTCGGCCACGCAGGTACCCCACTACCTGCAGCGCGAGATCGCGCGTGTGCTGGGCCTGGACGTGGCAAAGGTCCGTGTGGTGCAGCCCGCCGTCGGCGGAGCGTTCGGCGGGAAGTCCGAGCCATTCGACCTCGAGTTCTGCGTCGCACTGCTGGCGATCCGCACGGGCCGGCCCGTGAAGATCCTGTATACCCGCGAGGAGGTCTTCTATTCTCACCGCGGGCGACATCCAATGCGGATGAAGTACCGTGTCGGCGCGTCGCAGGACGGCCGCATTCTCGCCGTGGATGCGACGACGCTGCTCGACGGCGGGGCCTACGCCTCCTTCGGCCTGGTGACGACGTACTACAGCGGCCAGCTGTTGACGGCGCCCTACGAGATCGAGTCCTATCGCTTCGATTCGACCCGGGTCTACACGAATAAGGCGCCGTGCGGTCCGAAGCGGGGGCACGGCTCGGTGCAACCGCGGTTCGCCTTCGAAATCTCGCTCGACAAGGTCGCCGAACGGCTAAAGATGGATCCGATCGAGTTCCGCCGCCGGGTCTTCATGGGCACCGGGCGGACAGTGAACGAGTTCCGGGTGCAGTCGAACGGCTTCCTCGAGTGCCTGGATGCGGTCGAGAAGGCCTCGGACTGGAAGATCAAGCACCGCCGCATGGAGTACGGGCGCGGCATCGGCGTGGCCGGGTCGTGCTACATCTCCGGCACGAACTATCCGATCTACCCGAACCCGATGCCGCAGGCGGCGGTCCAAGTGCAGGTGGAGCGCTCGGGCCGCGTCACGGTGTTGCATGGCGCCTCGGAGATCGGCCAGGGTTCCGATTCGACGATGGCGTACATAGCCTGCGAGGAGCTGGGGGTGCCTCTCGACTACGTGCGGGTCTTCTCGGCGGACACCGATCTCGTGCCCGTCGATCTCGGCGCGTACTCCTCGCGCGAGACGGTGATGGTGGGAAACGCCTGCCTCATGGCCTGCCGGGAGCTCGGCAACAAGGTGCGAACGAGCGTCGCGCGTCTGTGGGATGTGGAGCCTTCCCGGGTTCGGCTCGCCGGAGGCTGGGCGTTCGACGGCCAAGATCCGTCCTGCGCGGAGCGGCGCCTTCCGATCCCACAAGCCTTCCAGTGGGCCGAGGCCGAGCACGGGACGCTGGGGGCCGTGGGACACTACAACACGCCGAAGGAAGGGGTGCACGGCGAGTACCGTGGCGGAACGATCGGCGCCTCCCCGGCCTACAGCTTCACCGCTCACGTCGCCGAGGTTGAGGTGGACCCGGACACGGGCTTCGTGGATGTGAAGACGATCTGGGTCGCTCACGACTGCGGTCGTGCCCTCAACCCCGTGCTCGTTGAAGGTCAGATCGAGGGCTCGGCCTATATGGGCTACGCCGAGGCCATCTTCGAAGAGCAAGCCTTCAAGCGGGGCGAACACGGGGAAGCCCTGCACGATGGTCCGTCCCTTCTGGACTACCGGATTCCCACCTCGCTCGACTGTCCCGAGTTCGTCCCGTTGATCGTCGAATCGGACGATCCGGAGGGTCCGTACGGAGCCAAGGAGGCGGGTGAGGGCCCGCTGCATCCATCCCTGCCCGCCATCGCCAACGCGATCCACGATGCGATCGGGATCCGGCTTGATAGCCTCCCGTTCACGCCCCAGCGGGTGTGGCGCGCACTCCGCGCTGCGGAGGCCGCGAAGCGCTCCCAGGAGGTGGCGTGAGCGGGACGAGCGCCTCCGAGGCGCGAGCGATCGGACCGGACGCGTGGCCGGACCTGCCGTACGAGGAGTGGAGGGACACGCTCCACACGCTCCACCGGTGGACCCAGATCGTCGGCAAGGTCCGGATGGAACTGTCGCCGTGGATCAATCACTCGTGGAGCGTGCCGCTCTATGTGTCGGCGCGAGGGTTGACCACGTCCCTCATCCCGTTCGCCCCCGCCCCGTTTCAGATCGATTTCGATTTCATCGATCACCGGCTCCTGGTATTCGGATCCGACGGGGCCGTCCGATCGATGGGGCTCGGGCCCATCACCGTGGCGCAGTTCTATTCCGATCTGCTGGAATCGCTGGAGCAGATGGGCGTTCCTGTGTCGATATGCGCCGTCCCGAACGAGGTTGTTGACCCGGTGCCCTTCTTCTCGGATACGGCGCACGCTTCCTACGATCCGGAGTACGCAAGCCGCTTCTGGAGAGCCCTCCTTCAGGTCGAACGTGTGTTCCAGGCGCATCGCGCAAGATTCATCGGCAAGGCGAGCCCGGTGCATTTCTTCTGGGGCAGCTTCGATCTCGCCGTCACCCGGTTCTCCGGCCGATCCGCACCCCCACACCCGGGCGGGATCCCGAACCTACCGGATGAGATCACACGCGAGGCCTATTCCCACGAGGTTTCGAGCTGCGGCTTCTGGCCCGGCAACGAGGAGGCCCCCGTTCCGATCTTCTACTCCTACGCCTACCCGGCGCCGGACGGGTTCTCGACCGCTCCCGTGAGTCCCGAGGCGGCGTACTGGGAGGCGCAGCTTGGGGAGTTCGTTCTTCCGTATGATGCGGTCCGCACAGCCGCCTCGCCGGACGGTGCCCTGACCGAGTTCCTGGAGGGGACCTACGTGGCCGCAGCGGAGCTGGGCGGTTGGGACCGTGAGGCGCTGGAACGACCACCAGGCTTCAGGCCTCTTGTGCGGGAGCGGGGGTCGGGGCGGTGAAGAGAGGCACGACAGGCGACCCCCGACATGCCGAGATTCTCCGCATGCTCGACCCCGATCCCGGGCAGAGGCTGTGGTTCGGGGGAGCCACTCCGCTCGGCTCACTTCGCGGCGTGCGTGCTGCCCAGGCGGCGTGGAGGCCGGCACAAGACCGGCACAGCATATGGGAGCTCACCCTTCACCTGGCCTACTGGAAGTACGCCGTGCGCCGAAACCTGGACGGCTCGCCGCGCGGCGGGTTTCCTCGCTCGCCCTCCAACTGGCCCCGGCAGCCCGAGCCTCCAACGGAGGCGGCGTGGAGGGAGGACCGGGCGCTCTTCCGCGCAGAGCACCAGGCGTTCATCGCGGCGGTTCGGGCGTTCGACCCGGATCGTCTTGACGAGCCAGCGCGTGGCGGAACGTACAGCTACGCGGAACTGCTTCACGGGGTCATCATGCACGACACCTACCACGTGGGGCAGATCCAGCTGCTCAAGCGGCTGCACGGATCGCTTTCTTGATCTGGCACGCGGGCCCGCGACGGCGTGAGGAGCAGCCCGACCGACCCGGGAGGGTGAGATGAGGAGAGCCGTTCTGTTCGTCGCTGGAGTGCTAACCCTGCAGGCGTGCACCCCGACGCAGGAAACCCGGCAGCAGGTTCCCGAAGACTACCTGGATTATTCGGCCCGCGAGGACCGGCTGAGCGGAGGAGTCAGGCTGATTCCCGTCAGCACGCCCAAGGGCACGTATCGCGTATGGACCAAGCGGGTGGGGAACAACCCGTCTGCCAGGATGCTGCTCCTGCACGGGGGGCCGGGCGCCACGCACGAGTATCTCGAGTCGTTCGACAGCTTCCTGCCCGCCGCCGGCATCGAGTACTATCATTACGACCAGCTCGGTTCCCACTACAGCGACCAGCCCGACGAGCCCGAGCTGTGGGAGCTTCCCCGGTTCGTGGAGGAGGTGGAGCAGGTGCGTCGCGCGCTCGGCCTCGACCGATCCAACTTCTACCTCTACGGTCACTCGTGGGGTGGCATCCTAGCGATCGAATACGCCCTGAAGTACCCGCAGCACCTCAAGGGGCTGATCATCTCGAACATGATGGCCAGCATCCCGGCCTACAACGAGTACGCCGAGCGCGTGCTGATGCCGGCCATGGACTCGGCGGCGCTCGCCGAGATCAAGCAGCTCGAGGCGGACGGGGCGGTGGAGGATCCGCGATACATGGAGCTGCTGATGGAGCACCACTACGTGAACCACGTGCTCCGCATGCCCGCGGAGGAGTGGCCCGAGCCGGTTGTCCGGGGCTTCTCGCACATCAACCCCGACATCTACGTTCCGATGCAGGGTCCGAGCGAGCTGGGGGCCAGCGGGAAGCTGGCGAACTGGGACCGGACAGCCGACCTGCAGCAGATCGAGGTGCCCACCCTCGTGATCGGTGCCCGTCACGACACGATGGATCCGGCGCACATGGAGTGGATGGCGACGGCGGTGCAGAAGGGACGGTACCTGCACTGCCCGGACGGTAGCCACCTGGCACCGTACGATGACCAGCAGGTCTACTTCGACGGGCTGATCCGGTTCGTCCAAGACGTGGAGGCCGGCCGCTTCTGAGACGGGGCCCGCCCGGTCCCCCCTGTAGCGGTTGCCCGGTCACGACCGGGACCTGCCGACTGGCCCAGCGCCCCCGCATCAGGTATTTGTCCTTGAGTATGATCGGCGGCAGCGGGGTGGACACACGGAAGCCGCGCCTCCAAGACTTCCGAAAGGCGGGAGCGAGCGATGAGAGCCGTCGTGGGCGTGGTGCTCGGATACCTCATGATGATCGCGTTCGTCTTTCTCACCTTTTCGCTTGCCTATCGGGTGCTGGGTGCCGATCGTGCGTTTCAGCCCGGGGCGTACGACGTGACCGGACTATGGATCGGCGTGAGCTTCCTCCTCGCGATCGCCGCGGCCATCCTGGGCGGTTACGTGTGCGAGTCCATCGCCAGGACGGACGGCCCTGCGAAGATCCTGGCTCTGGTGGTGCTCCTTCTGGGTTTTGCTTTCGCGGTCCCCGTGCTCACGACGGATTCACCGTCCTTGCCGCGCGAGGGCGCCGTGAGCAACACCGAGGCCATGCAGAACGCCCGGCAGCCGGCTTGGGTGGCCGTCCTCAACCCCCTGTTCGGTGCCGTCGGGGTCCTGATCGGAGCCGGCATGAGGAGTCGCTCCACGAGCTGAGCCCGGCGTGTGAGGTCCGCCGGGCACGGGCGTCCGACGGTTCGCACGGCTCGGCCCGTGGTCGACTGGTGGTGAGCCGTTACCGAATCCGATAGGTTTGCCGTGCGCCGCCCTCCAAGGGCGGCGCGTTCGCTTTGGCCCGACGAACCCGACTTCCGAGCCAGTTGACATCGGGCACCGCAGATGGCGAAGGCCGACATGAGCTTTGATCTCAGCCAGCACGGTATCACCGCGAAGAGCGTCCGCCGCAACCCGCCGCCCGCAGAGCTTTACGAGGCCGCCATCCGACGCGAGGCCGACTCCCGTATCGCCGCGAACGGGGCTCTCGTTGCCTACTCCGGCAAGAAGACGGGCCGATCGCCCATGGACAAGCACCTCGTCAAGCATGTGGACTCGGAGGGCGAGGTCTGGTGGGGGCCCGTGAACATGCCGATCGAGCCGGAGCTGTTCGCGCTCAACCGCGAGCGGGCTCGCGACCTGCTGAACCTCTGCGACCCGGTTTTCTGCATCGATGGGTTCGCCGGCTGGGATCCGAAGTACACGATCAAAGTCCGGATCATCTGCTCCCGTCCCTACCATGCCCTGTTCATGCACGACATGCTCATCCGTCCGACGCCGGAGGAGCTGGAGAGCTTCGGGAGGCCCGACTACGTGATCTACAACGCCGGCCAGTTTCCGGCTGCCCACGAAACCACCGGCCTCTCGCCCACCACCGTCGATCTGAGCTTCGAGGATGGGGAGGTCGTGATTCTGGGCACCGAATACGCCGGGGAGATGAAAAAGGGCGTCTTCACCATCATGAACTACCTGATGCCCAAGCAGGGCGTTCTCTCCATGCACTGCTCCGCCACGGCTGATCCCGTTACCGGCGAGTCGTCTCTTTTGTTCGGCCTGTCGGGAACGGGCAAGACCACGCTCTCCGCAGACCGCAAGCGGCTCCTAGTGGGCGATGACGAGCACTGCTGGACCGACGTCGGGATCTTCAACATCGAGGGCGGCTGCTACGCGAAGACGATTGACCTCAGCATGGAGCGCGAGCCGGACATCTTCCAGGCGCTTCGCTTCGGTGCCGTGCTGGAGAACGTCGTGCTGGATCCTTTACGCCACGTGGACTACTCGGACGACACGATCACACAGAACACCCGGGGCGCGTATCCGATCGACTTCATCGCGAACGCGAAGATCCCCTGCGTCGCTGGTCATCCCACCGACATCATTTTCCTCACCTGCGACGCCTTCGGCGTGCTGCCCCCGGTGAGCCGCCTGACTTCCGCACAGGCCATGTACCACTTCATCAGCGGCTATACAGCGAAGGTCGCCGGGACCGAAGTCGGCGTGACCGACCCGCAGACGACCTTCTCGCCCTGCTTCGGAGCGCCCTTTCTGGTGTGGCATCCGGCGAGGTATGCCGAGATGCTGGCCGGGAGGATCGCGAAGCACAGCGCCTCGGTCTGGCTGGTCAACACGGGCTGGACGGGCGGAGCCCACGGGATCGGGTCCCGGATCGACCTGCCCCACACACGCGCGATCATCGACGCGATCCATGGCGGGGAGCTCGCCGCCGCACCCACCCGTCCGGACCCGGTATTCGGCCTCGAGATGCTGGCTGAGGTGCCCGGCGTACCATCCGACATCCTCAGTCCGCGCGACACGTGGGCGGACAAGAGCGCCTACGACGAGACCGCCCGGAGGCTTGCCGAGCTGTTCCGCAAGAACTTCGAGAAGTATGCGGATCACTGTGATCCCGAGGTGCGGCAGGCGGGGCCCAGACCGGCGGCCGGGATGTCCGGAGCGTGAGCGACCGAGGGGAAGCAGGCCGGTTTGCACCCCGGAAGGCAGCCTCCGTGCCGGCCGAGGTGGTGGTGGCGGCGAAACGCACCACCCGACAAGTACTCATCGGCCCTGAGGAGGCGCCACACTTCGCTCTGCGTCGGTTTCGAATAGAGCCGGGCGGCGGGATGCCGCCCCACACGAACACGGTGGAGCACGAGCAGTACGTGCTCGGCGGCCGAGCTCGCATCGGGCTGGACGACGAGGTCGTGGAGGTGTCGAAGGACGACGTCCTCTTCATCCCGGCCGGGACCGCGCACTGGTACGAAACGCTCGGCGATGAGCCGTTCGAGTTCCTGTGCGTCGTCCCCAACCGACCGGACCGGATCCGGCTACTGTAAGGGCAGCAGGATCCGATCCGCTTTCCTTGCCGTCAGGGCCTGGGCTCGGCGTCCGGGCTCCCGATGTCGAGCGCGACCTTCCAGCTTCCGTCGATCTGCCTCTCCCAGATGGTCACGTAGGTTCCGCTGCTGATGACCGAATCGGGTTTGTCGCGCGGTGACGTCCGGTAGCGACCGACCGAGTAGCCGATGCCTCCCCCGGCCCGGGCCACGGCACGGGTGGGTGCCCACTCGAGTCTCACCGTCGAGAGGAATGGCGCCATCGCCTCCCGGATCGCCGCCTCTCCGATGACCTCGGAGCCGTTCACGACCATACGCCCGTCGGTGGCGAAATGGTCGATCCAGCCCTCGATCCCCCGCTCGTCAGTCGCCCGGTTGAACGCCTCATCGGCAGCGAAGATCTGGTCCGCTTCCGCCTGACCCGTCAGGGCTCCAGAGGACCCTTCCGGGGCAGCCTGGTCCTCTCGAGGATCCTCGACTCCCCCGCAACCGAGCGCGAGCAGCAGGGCAAGCCCGAGCGACGGGAGGACCCGATGCTCGCGGGTCGCCGCGAGCCAACGTAATCCGATTGTGGTAGTATCGTGCATGGCGCGCTTACCGTTCCGGCTGAGTGGAAGGTCCGAGGCCCACCCGCCGTCCGCGGCGGCGGGCCCGCACGACCGCATCATGCCGGGCCAGCTTCGACAGCGACAGAGGGCGACGGCGGCGTCGATGCGGGAGATAGGGCGGTCATGATAGTTCCCAGCTTCTCCATGGAACGCTGGCAGTCGCATCACGAGCACCGTGTCCGATACAACCTGTCGGAGAGCGGCGTGCTGCCGCTCTCTCTCGCCGAACTCCTGGAGCTCACGGGCGTGAGCGCATCCGACATCCGACTCGGCTACCCGCAGACCAACGGATCCGACGGACTGAAGAGGGCGATCGCAGCCCTCTACCCGGGCGCCGGCCCCGAGAACGTCCTCGTCACGGCTGGAAGCGCGGAAGCGAACTTCATCGCGCTCTGGCACCTGCTCGAGCCGGGTGACCGCGTCGTCGTACTGGTTCCGGCGTACGGTCAGACGCCCGGCCTCGCAAAGGGTTTCGGGGCGAGCGTCACGACATTCCATCTGGAGGAACGCCTGGACTGGCAGCCCGCGCCCGGTGCTGCCGCAGCGGCGATCGGGCCGGACACCCGGCTCGTCGTCATCACCAACCCCTCGAATCCGACGGGCTCCATCCTGTCCGCGCAGGCGATGGATGAGATCGTCGACGCGTGCTCGCGCCGCGGATCCTGGCTGCTCGCCGACGAGGTGTACGCAGGCGCCGAGGCCGAGGACCCGCCGACCCCGAGCTTCTGGGGCCGGTACGGTCGGACCCTCGTGAGCGGGTCCCTCTCGAAGGCGTATGGCCTTCCGGGGCTTCGGCTCGGCTGGATCCTCGGGCCGGCCGATCAGATGGAGGACCTATGGGCGCATAAAGACTACACCAGCATCTCGCCATCCGCGGCCTCGGACGCGCTGGCGACGGCCGTGCTGCAGCACGCCACACGCCACATCATCCTATCCCGCAGCCGGGACATCATCCTCCGCAATCGGGAGAGGATGGAGGAGTGGATCGCCTCCTGCGAGATGCTCGGGCCGTGGGTCCGGCCCCGGGCGGGCGCGATCGGCATGGTCCCCTACAGGATCGGCCTGAGCTCCACCGAGCTCGCCGACCGGCTCCGAAGGCGCTCCAGCGTCCTCGTGGTTCCGGGAGACCACTTCGGCCTCGACGGCTACCTGCGCATCGGCTTCGGCGGCGAAGAGGGAGAGCTCGTGGAGGCGCTCGCCCGCATCGAGGAGTTGCTCCGCTCGGAGGCGAAGCTCGAGGCAGACGGCGCCCGAGGGGTAGTATGAGCAGCCATGCTTAGGCTCCATCCCTACGTGTATCATCGTCCCCGGGCTCTCGAAGAAGCGCTCGAGCTGCTCGAGCGGCACGCCGGCGACGTCCTCCCGATCGCGGGCGGCACCGATCTCGTGCCGAACATGAAGCACAAGCTCTTCACCCCTGGTCACCTGGTGGCCCTGCGTGGTTTGCCGGAGCTGAGGGGGATCGAGCTGCGGGATGGGCACCTGCGCATCGGGGCCGTCGAGTCCCTACACGACCTCTCGGTGCACCCCCTGCTGCGCGAGCATGCGCCGGCACTCGCGACGGCGTGCGCAGCGGTCTCGGGTCCCCAGCTGCGACGCATGGGGACGATCGGTGGCAACGTCTGCCTGGACACCCGCTGCACGTACTACAACCAGACGCTCTTCTGGCGGAAAGCTCTGGGATACTGCCTGAAGAAGGATGGGGAGATCTGCCACGTCGTGCCGGGAGGGACGCGCTGCGTTGCCGCCCACTCCGCGGACACGCCTCCCGTGCTCATGGCACTGGGTGCCAGCGTCGACATCGCCGGCCCCGAGGGGCTCCGGTCGATGCCGCTTTCACGACTCTTCACCTCGAACGGCATCTGGAACCGGCGCATGGAGGCTACCGAGATCGTGGTCGCCGTAGACGTTCCGCTGCCCAGCGCGGGCCTGCGGATGAGCTTCCAGAAGCTGAGGCCGCGCGGCTCGATAGACTTTTCCCTCGTCAATCTGGCCGTGGTTGCTCGACTTGATGGGGAGGGGGTAGTGATGGAGCTCGAGATGGTGATATCGGCTCTGGGGTCCTACCCGAGACGGATCGGAAAGGTAGAGGAGGCGGCAGCCGGCAACCGCCTTACAGCATCGGTGATCGATGCGGTGGCCGAGCAGGCGTTCCGCCAGTGTCACCCGCTCGGGAACATCACGACGGACGCCGAGTGGAGACGGGCGATGGTTCCCGTCCTCGTTCGAAGAGCCTTGCAGGAGATCGCAGCCTAAGCCGCGGCGACCCGCCCCGTCGTGAGCCACGGGCCAGGAAATGCAGCCGGCTTTCGCCGGCCGGAGTCGCAATCTGTCGCAGCATCCAGAGGAGACGATGATGAGTGCACACCTTCTTCCCGAACTGACCTACGCGTTCGATGGGTTGGAGCCCAGCCTCGATGCGCGGACGATGGAGATTCACCACGACAAGCACCACGCCGCCTACGTCAACAACCTGAACGGGGCCCTTCAAGGACATGGCGATCTCATCGACGTCCCCGTGGAGGACCTGCTGCGCCGGATTGACCAGGTGCCCGACGACATCCGTACGGCGGTCCGAAACAACGGTGGCGGACACGCCAACCACTCCCTGTTCTGGATGATCATGTCTCCTGCCGGCGGAGAGCCGTCCGCCGATCTGACCACCGCCATCGAGCGCAGGTTCGGCACGTTTGACGAATTCCGGGATGACTTCACGAAGGCCGCCATGACACGCTTCGGCAGCGGCTGGGCCTGGCTCGTGGTCACCGGCGCCGGCGGGCTGGACGTCTACTCGACCCCAAACCAGGACAGCCCGCTCAT
>CP070670.1:1435681-1453574 GCA_020351855.1 Gemmatimonadota bacterium | reverse complement strand
CGGCGATCCCGTTTCCCGCGTCTGGCGGACCATGCGCTGGCTCGATGATCCTCATCTGATCACTCACGGGGTGTGGGGTCCGCTTCATTATTATCTGATGGCGTTCGTGCTGTGGATTTGGCCGGATCCTGTACATGCGACCGTAGGCCTCCATTTGGTGATCGGGATCACGACGCCCCTCTTGGTCTATGCGTTCACACGTACGGCCTTCGCCGGCCCCAGGGCGGCGCTTCTGGTCGCTCTCACGTATGCGATCTACCCGATCGCCATTCGAAACAGTCTGCAGGTCCGCTCCGAGGTACCCTTCGTCTTCTTCGTGCTGATCGGGTTCATCTTTCTCGAGCTGGCGCGGCGTGACGACGGCTCGTGGCGACACGCCCTCGCCGCTGGGGTGGCTCTGACGCTGGCCGCGATGCTTCGGTACGAGGCGTGGATGCTCATCCCGCTGCTCGCGCTGCTCCTCTGGCGCAAGCCAAGGCTCATGATCGTTTTTGTCGCGTCCGCGCTCATCCACCCGCTTTTCTGGATGGCGGGGAACGCGATCCAGACGGGCGATCCTCTCTACAGCGTCAACTGGGCGTCTCGCCATGAGCGCGAGACCATGGGCAAGGCCCTGATTCCCCTCGGCACGCGTGTCTTGACGGCGCTCAGCTACGGCGGAGTGATCCTCAGGGGCATGACCTTTCCGATCGGGCTGCTCACCTTGGCCGGAGCGGCCATCGCCCTGCACAAGCGCGAGCGCTGCCGGGCCTGGCTCTTCCCGATTGCCGGCCTCGCCGTGCTGCTGTCATGGAGCATCGCCCGCGGCGCTCTCGTGCCCAAGGTCAACTACACGGTCACGATCGGGACCATGCTATTTCCCTTCGCCGCCGTGATCTGGCGCCGGCTCGGCGTCGAAGACTGGCGCGCTGACAGAGTGATCGCGCTCGGGGCGGTCCTGGCCGGCCTGATGGTGTTCTCCACGCGCCAGAGCCTGATGAAGGCCGTCGGTCTTGCGAAGTTCGAGACCACCCATCCGGTGCCGACCATGAGGAACCAGGACATCGCCCTCACGCTGCCCGCCATCATCAACCGGCATATGCCGAGCGAGCCGGCGCTGCTGAGCGACTTCTTGGGTTGGGGGGTCGGCTACTACGTCGGTTTGCTCACGGGGATCCATCCTGACCGGCTGGTTTTTGACTCCGGCTACCCGGACCGCGAGATCGATCTGGAGAGGATCGCCTCATTCCTCGCGCGGTACCCGGAGGGCATGCTCGTAGCGCTCGAGAACTCGCCGCTTTGGAAGGCGTTTCGGATGGACGAGGGCGCTGGCCACGTCGCCCGGGTGGGCGAGCATGTGCTGCGACTCGAGAGAGTCCATCAAGTCCCCTGGCCGCCCGGAGATCCGCCCCCGGCTCTCTTCGTCTTCCGGTATCGCCTCGAGGACCGGGATCGTCCATAGCCGGGCGACGAGTGCCGCGTTCCCCTAGAACAGCTTTCCGCCCAGGCTGGGCTCCTTGTCGGTGCGGGTGCCGAGCTTGAGGGCGGTCGAGATGCGGACCACCCCCTCCGCATGGAGCGTCTCGTGCACGCGCCGGACCGCGTCGAGGATGTCGGCCAGCTCGCCCTCGACGTTCGTGCCGTAGGCATGCAATTGGACGTCGAGCCCGGTGTCACGCAGGATCTCGTGCGCCCGCTTGACCTCCTTCCGCACCGACACGCCCACCCCGATCGGAACGACCTGGATCTCGGCCGTGGCCTTCATGCCTGCCTCCGAATCGTCAGATCCCCGACATGTCCGTGAACCCCTCGCCGATCGGCTCCTCCGTGGTCGACAGGTCGCACCACACGATCTGCTCGCCCGAATCGTCGAAGCCCCAGGAGAAGTAGACCGGCTTCTCCGTCTGCAGGATGTGGTACATGTCACCGAAGTACTCGGGCACCAGGGTGACCACGAGGAAGCCCGCGGCGCTGCGGCCGACTTCGGAGGGCTGGGGCTCGAAGAAGATCCGGACCCCACTCTCGCCCGGGCCGCGATAGGCCGGATCCGGTTCGAGAAAGAGGAATCTCGTGAAGTCGTCCGTCGAACGCCGGGATACTCCGACGCGGTAGGCCTCGATCTCGATCGCTGGCATGGTGGCTCTCCCGTAGTGGTGTCGGCGTTGAGGCGATACGTCCTTCTTATCGTCAAACTAGCCCGATTCCTCCACGGATGTCATGGCGGCGTGATGGCGCACGCCCGCCGATTGCAGCGCGATCCCATTGCCGCGTATCACGCTCATCCCGAGCTTCCGCCATGGGAGGCTGGCCTGCCGGTAGCGGGGGCAGCGGGGGCGCGGAAACACGGAAGGAGGAGGCATGTCCCGGATCACGAGGCGGCTGATTTTAGCAGCAGCCGGCTGTCTCCTCCTGGCGGCCGCGCCCGCCGCGACCCATGCGCAAGGCTTCCGCGTCGACCTCTACGCGGGGGGCGCCTTTCCCACGGGATCGCTGCACGATTTGACGAGGGTGGGATTCTCGGGAGGCCTTGGCTTCGGCTACCTGTTCACCCGTAGGGTGGGGGTCCGCGCCGACTTCGCGGCAGAGTGGCTGAGTGCGGAGCCGCCGGTCGGTTCGCCGCCCGATGACGTCGACGAGAATATCCTCGGCCGCGACATCAACCTGTACCACTACGACGCGTCGATCGTGATCAACGCCACCGACCCCAGACGGACGAACTGGCACGTCGCGATCGACGCGGGGGCGGGCGTCACGACGATCCAGTTTCGCGGAGACGAGACGGATCGGCCGGACGCTGCGACCCGGTTCTCCGTCCCGGTCGGGATTGCGTTCGGCTATCGGGTGGCCGAGACCATCGATGTGTTCGTGCGCGGGCGCTGGTATCTCGTCTTCACCGATCAGTCACGCTTTGGGGGCACCACCTGGGCTTCGTTCCCGATCTGGGCAGGGTTCGGGATTCGGGCCGGCTGATCGGCCGGCTGGTCGCCCGCCAGAGCGCCATCAAGCGTCCGTACGCCCGGGAGGGGCGGCCAGAAGTCCGGCCTTCTTGGAGTCGATCAGCGACTCCATGAAGTCTTGCCTCTCTCCCATCAGCCCCATCCGCTGGTCGATGCCCTCCACGAGCTGACGGATCTCCAGCACCCCGAGCTCCAGCCGCTCCAGCCGGTCCTTGTCCGGCAAGCTCTCGTGGCGCAGCCTGATCCACTCCTCGAGCACCCGGCCGAGCCGGCGGCTGAGGGGGAAGAGGAGGATGATCGCGCCGATGAGGACGGTCATCATGATGGCAGCGAGCATCTCGAAGATCTCGGGACCCATTTGCTTCCGCCTTCTGGTGCGTGTCCTTTGTCGCTCTGGCAGGGGGGAGGGAAAACCTAATATCCGCTTCCCTCGACGGCGATCGGACAGCGAGGAGTCGGAGCGTGGACAGGGAAGTCGCGACGTTGGGCGGCGGGTGCTTCTGGTGCCTGGAGGCCGTGTTCGAGCTGGTGGGGGGGGTGGAGCGCGTGGAGTCGGGCTACGCGGGCGGCCACGCTCCGAACCCGACCTACGAGCAGGTGTGCTCGGGGGCAACCGGGCACGCGGAGGTCGTGCAGGTGACCTTCGATCCATCCGTCATCGGCTACCGGGAGATCCTCGAGGTCTTCTTCGCCATACACGATCCGACGACGCCGAACCGGCAGGGGCCGGACGTAGGAACGCAGTACCGGTCGGCGATCTACCATCACTCGGAGGCGCAGCGGGAGACGGCAGAGGGGCTGATCCAGGAGCTCGAACGGGAGGGGATCTTCCGGGATAGGATCGTCACGGAGGTGGCGGCGCTTGCCGACTTCCATCCGGCGGAGGAGCACCACCAGGAGTACTACCGGAACAACCGCAGCCAACCGTACTGCATGTTCCTCATCGATCCGAAGGTGGCGAAGTTCCGCAAGCAGTTCTCGAACCGGCTCAAGCCGTTGCCTCCCGGTTCCTAGCGCCACGGCGCATCGAGCCGGCCCCCGGCCCGCGGCGGGCGCTGGGCCGAGGCCGCTAGAAGCTAGAAGTCGTCGAAGCCGCCATAATCGCCGAAGCCTGCTGCCGGCAACGGCGTCGCTTCCGGGATCTCCACGTCAGGATAGTCGATGCCGCCCCCGACGTAGATCGGTCCACCGTAATAGTAGCGCGGGCCATAGCCCCACCAGGGGGCTCCGACGCCCACGCCCACGGAGTAGTGGACCGGCGCGCTGCGCACGCTGGAGGAGCAGCCGGCCAGCGCCGGGAGCAGGATTCCGAAGGTGGCAAGGCCGACGAGCAGTCGCGTTGGCGTTCTCATTCCGGTTTCCTCTCTCGCTACGGGACGAAGACGGCGAGCGCCGCGCCTGTCGGATCGACGATCACGGCCGCCCGGCCTTCCGCGAATTCGGGATCGGGGTCGACCACCACCTGCCCCCGGAGCTCGTCGACCTTGGCCAGCGTGGCCGCCAGGTCTTCGACGGCGACGTACGGCAGCCATCCGGCTCCCGCATCGCCCCTCTCCAGCCCCACGACCCCGGCCTGCGGCTCGCCCGCCACCTTGAGGACGCGATATGGCTCATCGCCCTTGATCTGGAGGCCACCCGCCGTGTAGCCGAGCGAGGCGTAGAAGGCGAGGGAGCCGGCCAGATCCGGCGTCCACAGCTCGACCCACCCGAAGTCGCCTGGCTCCGGCTCTCGGTCCGGTGGATCGCCGCCGCTTGCCCGGAGAAACGCCACGCCCGCGCCCTGCGGATCCGTCACGAACGTCGTTCGGCCGCGATCCTTCAGCTCCTCGGGCGGGCCGTGTATGACCCCCCCGGCTTCCCTCGTCTGCTCCGCGGCCCGATCGACATCGGGCACCGAGATCGAGCCGACCCACAGCGACTCGGAGCCGCTCGCCTCGGGATCGGTCACGATCCCGGCGATCATCCGGCTCCCGTTTATCACCACCGTGTAGCGGACGTCTCCCTCCGCCAGGTCGGAGAACCTCCAACCGAACAGCTCCCCGTAGAAGCGCTTCGCCGCCTCGACATCGCTCGTGACGAGGTCGAACCAGACGAACTTGCCGAACTGGAACTTTCCGGTACTGGGCTGGGCCACGCGCGGGACGCGGACCTCCATCGGTCCGCAGCCCGCCGACGCCACCGCCAGCGCCAGAAGCGCTGCCGACAGCGAGAGCGATCGGTGCGGAGAGCGTCTCGACAGGTTCATGGTCATCCTTTCGCGTTGGCCGGCTCCATCAAGCGGGAGACGGCGACCCAGAGGATAGCGGTCCGGCGGGCTGCGGCGATACGCCAGCCGTTTCGCGAGCTCCGTCCTCGCCATAGTGGATCCGGAAGAAAATCGTGTAGAGGACGGGCACCACGATGAGCGTGAGCACGGTGGCCACGAGAAGCCCGGCCATGATCGTCACCGCCATCGAGACGAAGAACGCGTCCGTGAGCAGCGGGATCATGCCGAGGATGGTCGTGGCCGCGGCCATCATCACGGGCCGCATTCGCGTCACGCCCGAGTCCACGACCGCGTGGAACCGCTCCTTGCCCGTCTCGATCTGCCGGTCGATCTCCTCGACAAGGACAATCGAGTTCTTGATCAACATCCCGATCAGGCTCAGGAACCCGAGGAGGGCCATGAAGCCGAACGGCTGCCGGAAGAGCAGCAGCCCGGCCGTCACGCCGATGATCGCCAGCGGCGCGGTGAGCCAGATCACGAACGTCTTCTTGATCGAGTTGAAGAGCAGCACGACGATCAGGACCATGAGGCCGAAGAAGATCGGCAGCGTGCGAGCCAGACCGGCTTGCGCCCGCGAGCTGTCCTCCGCCTCTCCGCCCCAGGCGATGAAGTAGCCGGGCATGCCCTTGATCGGGATCTGGTCCATCTCGACGATCGGGATCGTGCTGGCCGTAAGGGTCTCGAGCGGATCCCGGTCCCCGAAGTTCGTTCCCGTGTGCGCAGCAAGGTCGATGTTCAAGGCCCGCTCGATGCGCGGCTTTGCCCGGTTGAGCAGCTCGCTGGCCAGCTCCCCGTCCGGGTCCGCATGAACCCGGATCGTGCGCGTCCGGTTCCAGCGGAAGACGGTCGCATCCTCCCACACCGTCTCGAAACCCGCCAGGATCTGGCGCATCGGGATGTTCCGGCCCGCTGCCGGGCTCCAGATCTGGAGATCGCGGATATTGTCCACGTCCTCTCGCTCGTAGTCCGGTGCCCGCGCGACGATCGGCAGGAGCTCGTCCCGCTCCCGGTAGACGCCGGTCCGCGTGCCTTCGAACGCGGCGCGAAGCTGTCTCGCCAGCTCCGGGCGCTCGATCCCGAGCTGGCGCGCCTGCGCCTCGGCCATCAGCGGCCGGACGGTCTTGACCCGCTCCCGCCACTCGTCCCGGATTCCCTTGCCACCCTCCTCGCGGAGGATCTGCTTCGCGGTCTCGGCCATCTCGCGGAGGATCGTTCCGTCCGGGCCGCTGATGCGGAGCTGGATCTGACCGCCCTCTCCGGGGCCGAGGCGGAACTTACGGATGTTGACGATCGCTTCGGGGAGAAGCGCCTGAAGCTCCCGCTGCGTCTTGACCTGCAGGGAATCGATGGTCGTCCAGTCGCTGACATCCATGAACATCACGCCGAACGAGGAGCTGCCCGGGTTGGGCGTGTAGGTGAGGAGGAAGCGCAGGTCGCCTCCCCCGATCGCCGTCGAGACGTGCGTTACCTCATCCAGACCCTGGAAGTACTCCTCCGCCCTCGCCAGCTCGCGTTCCGTGTCCCGAATGTGGGTCCCCTCCGGGAGCCAGATGTCGGCAAAGAACTGGGGCCGGGTGGAGTTCGGGAAGAACATGTTGCTCACGAAGCCGAATCCCCACAGCGATACGAGGAAGATCCCGGTGATCAGGCCCATGGTGAGCCAGCGGCGGCGGATGGCGCTCGAGAGCAGCCTCTTGTACGTGGCGTAAAACTTCCCGCCGTAGGGATCCTTTGCGGCCTCTCCTGGCTTCTGCTCCGGCTTCCCTTTCAGGAAGAGCTTGCCGACCAGCGGTGTCGTGGTGATCGCCGTCACCCAGCTCAGCATGAGCGAGATGAGGATGACCGTGTATAACGAGCGGGTGTACTCGCCCGTGCTGTCCTGCGAGGTGCCGATCGACGCGAAGGCGAGGACCGCGATCACGGTCGCGCCGAGGAGCGGGATCATGTTCTGACCGACCACCTCCGACGCGGCCTCGATCCGGTCCATTCCCTGCTCGATCCGCACCTGCATCCCGTCGACCACGACGATC
The DNA here is from genome assembly GCA_020351855.1 of Gemmatimonadota bacterium. Classification (GTDB taxonomy): domain Bacteria; phylum Gemmatimonadota; class Gemmatimonadetes; order Palauibacterales; family Palauibacteraceae. Next base: position 1,446,342 of record CP070670.1, on the reverse strand, counting down.
GCGTTGTCCACCAGCATGCCGAGCGCGATGATCAGCGCCCCCAGGGAGATCCGCTCCAGCATGACGCCCTGCAGCTGCATGAAGACGAAGGTCCCGAAGATCGTGAGGAAGAGGATGCCTCCGATGATCGCGCCGCTTCGCATGCCCATGAAGATCAACAGGACGACGAACACGATCGCCACGGCCTCGAGCAGGTTCACCATGAAGCCGCCGATCGCCTCGGTCACCGCCTCCGACTGCAGCGACACCGCACCGATCTCCATGCCGATCGGTGTCTGGGTCCGGAGCTGCTCGAACTTTCGCTGCAGCGCCTCCCCCATCGTCACCACGTTCCCGCCCGACACGGTGGAGATGCCGATCGCGATGCCGGGCTTTCCGTCGTACCGCATGATCTGGTTGGGAGGGTCGCGGTATCCGCGCCGGATGCTGGCCACGTCCTTCAGGAAGACGAGCTGGCCCTGGCCCCCGCGCGTCGTGATGAGGAGCTCGCCGAACTCCTTCTCGGACTCGAACTCGCCGGTCGGGACGATGGCGATGAAGTCGGTTCCGAGGAGGAGCCGGCCCGCGTCGGCCGGCAGGTTCTTTGCCTGCAGAGCCTGGAAGATGTCGTCCTGTGAGATCCCGAGGGCGGCCATCTTGGCCCGCGACATCTCGATGTAGATCGTCTCCGGGATGTTTCCCCACAGGATGACGCGCTTCACGTCCTGGACGAGGAGGAGCTCCCGGCGGAGGAGCTTCGCATACTCGTACAGCTCCGCCATCGAGTAGCCTTCGCCGGTGAGAACGGCATACACGCCGTACACGTCGCCGAAGTCGTCGTTGACGATCGACGGGCCGGCTCCCGGCGGCAGGCGATTCTGGTAGTCGTTGACCTTCCGCCGCAGCTCATCCCACACCTGCGGCAGCGCCGCGGCGTCGTACTGGTCCTTGATCGTCGCCTTGACGGTGGACAGCCCGCGCGTGTTCGTGGACTGGACGCGCTTCAGCTGACCCAGCTCCTGCACGGCCCGCTCGATGACGTCGGAGACCTCCTCCTCGACCTCCTTGGCCGAGGCGCCCGGGTAGGGCGTCGTGATGATCGCGTCCTTGATCGTGAACTCCGGATCCTCGAGTCGGGGGAGGCTGTTGAACGACCGGTACCCGACGACGAGGAGGAGGATGGAGAGCGTCCACGTGATCGTGCTCTTCCGGATGGCGAGCTCGGCGATGTTCATCGTCAGGCGCTTCTCCCAACCCTAGCTGTCCAACAGTCGGATTTCCTGCCCCTCCTCGAGCTGGTAGATGCCGGCGACGGCGATCGTCTCCCCCGGTATCAGGCCATCCAGCACGACGATGCTCTCGGTCCCGGTCACCGGCCCCACGCGGACCTCCCGCCGGTGCACCGTTCTCGCCTCGGTGTCCACCACCCACACCTGCGTGGCACCAGAAGGGTCCGAGAAGACGGCGTGCGCAGGAACGGTGATCGGTACATCCCCGTCCTCACCCAGCTGCATGTTGGAGACGATGACGAGCGCCGTCATCCCGGGAAGCACGTTCAGATCGGCCGGCTGAGGCATCGTGAACGTGATCGGGAACGTCTGGGTGGCCGGATCGGCGGCGACCGCGAATTCCTTGATCCGCATCGGATAGGAACGATTGGGCGCGACGTCGAAGGTGGTCACGATGGTCGGAGTCGTGCCGCCGCGTATCGTGGCCATGATCGACTCGGGTACGTTGACCACGATCTCGATCTGTCCCACATCGTGGAGGCTGAGGACCGGTTCCTTGGCCGCCACGTCCTCGAAGTTCTGGACGTACGTCATCCCGATCTGGCCTGCAAAAGGGGCCCGGAGCTCCGTATCACGGAGGTCCGCCTGCGCCTGCTCGAAGCGGGCCCTGGCCACATCCCGCCGCGCGGTGGCGAGCTCGAGGTCTGCCAGCGGGACGGCTTCCCGCTCGTACAGCCGCCGGTAGCGCTGCGCATCCGCCTCGGCCTGATCATAGGCCGCCTTCGCCTCGGCGAGCGCGATCCGAAAGTCACGCGGATCGATGCGGGCGAGCAGCTGCCCCTGGACGACCCGGTCTCCCTCGTTGATCGGGAACTCGATGAGCGGCCCGGCCACGCGGAACGAAAGCTCCGCCCGGTTCGCCGCCTGGGTGGTGCCCGGGAAGGTGAGGCGGCCACCGCTCATCCCGCCGACGACCATCGTACTGATAGGCCGAGCTACGGGAGGTGGCTCGGGCGGTTCTCCTCCTCCGCATCCCGCCATCGCAAGCAGCGAGGCCGTGGTGATCGTGAGCGGGAGCCGTTTGTCCAAGCCTGGCAGTCTCGTCATTCTTGAGTCAGTCATCTCTCGTTACTTGTTGAGTTGGGGCCGAGGTCGGTCTCGATCCGCCGGCGGAGCTGCTCACGCTCCTCCGGCAACCGGTCGTCCTCGAACCAGGCGATCGCGCGCTGGAAGTTGACGACGTCGATGAGGAAAGCGTACACCGCCGCCGCGGCGCCCTGGTCGGCCACGAAGCTCTCGTTCTGTGCCTCAAGCAGGTCCGTAACGTTCACGAGCCCCTGGCCGTACTTCTCCTGCACGAGCTCGAAGTTGCGTCGCGCCGCCTCGGCCTGCCGCCGGTTGAAGCTGATGGTCGGGAAGGAGCTCTCGAGGCGCCGCAGCGCGGTGCGGGTTTGACGCTCCACGATATCTCCGGTCAGACGCTGCTCCCGGAAGAGCTTCTCGCGTTCGGAGCTAGTGCGTCCCACCTCGAATGCTCTCGACGCTCCCTGGAAGAGCGGGTACGTAGCTGTGAAGTTGAAGCCCCACAGGTTGTTGTCGATGTCGTCGAGCTCCGGCCTGCGGTCGATCTGGTAGTCCCAGAGGAACCCGGCTGAAATCGACGGAAGGAACCACCGCCGCTTTCGCTCGCCCACCTCGATGTCCAACGCTTCCAATTGCTTCTCGATCGCCTGGAGCTCGGGGTCGTTCTCCCGTGCGAGCCACACGGACAGTGCCCGAAACCGCTCGAGCTCGTCAGCGTCGCCGAACAGGGGCTCAAGGATACCGACGAAGAAGGGAAACTGCTCCTCTGGCTCGCTGACTTCCTGCGGCTGCCACTTCCGATCCTGCTCGAGGGCCAGGATCTGGTTGAGGCGGATCCGCTCGATTTCGGCCGTGGCGATGCTGGCGAACAGAAGGCTCTGGCGCTTCGCGACCTCCGCTTCCCAGCGGTAGACCTCATCTCGCCCGGAATAGCCGACCTCGGCCCTGAACCGCGCGAGCTCGAGATTCTGCTGGGTCACTTGGAGGTTTCCGGTGTCGATCCGGTACAGGATCAGGGCAAGGGCGTAGCGGAGGTACGCCGTGCCGGCCTGGTCGAATGCTTCGAGCCGCACGGCCTCGAAGAGTCTCTCGCTGCTCTCGAGTAGCCGGCCCGAGCTTCGGTACTGGCTTATGGTCGCGTCGTCGTAGATCATCTGGCTGGCCCGGACCCCTGCGACGGCGTACCGGTCCGGCACGATACCCTCGAGGAAAAGCTGGTTGAGCCCGGACAGCTCGGCGACTGCGTTGATCTGAGGCAGGATCGGGCTCAGGGACAGATCCCGTTCCTTCTCGGCCGTCACGATGTCCTGGGCCGAGATCGCAATCGCGAGATTGCCCCGCTCCGCGTACTGCAGCACCTGTGAGAAGGCGAGCGGTTCCCGATTCAGCTCGAGGGCGCTCTCGTTGATCCAGCTGGCCAGGGCCACCGTGGCCACGCTGGGCTGATAGCCGATCTGGACGGCCGTCTCGGCGTTCATCAGAAGGCGGGGGTCGGCATAGACCAGGATCGGAAGGTCCTCCATCGTGGAACCGCGCATGAGCTCGCTGATGTTGACGGCTACGCGCCGCGCGGCGACGGTGGTGAGCTCCGGCATTCGAGCGGCCAGCGTCCCCCGAAAGACGTCACCGTGCCCCTCCACGCTGAACGTGGGGATCCGGCGCTCGTTCAGGCCGCGAATCAAACGCCTGCGCTGGTCCATCGTGAGTCGGGGCAGGCGGGTGAGGATGGCGGCATCGGCGTCCCCAAGGGCCGCGAGGGCGGCCTCGACGTCCGTCGTCACCGGAACCGGGATCAGGTCCGTCTCTGTCAGGCCCGCGAGCTCCTCGATCTCTCCCAGCAGCCGCGTGAGTTGACGGAGTACGGCGGCGTCGACCAGGAGGTGAATCCGCCTCGTCGGCACGAGCTCGAGAAAGTCGCGGATGTCGCCCTCGGCCCGGTTGGCAATGAGCATGAAGTTGAGGTTTGGCTTCCCAGACCGGTCGCCGCGGAAGTCGGCGATCTTGAACAGGTCGAGCCGCTGCACGTAGGCGCTGATCACCGGCTTGCCGAGCTCCATCCGCGCGGCGGCCTGCGTGATCAAAGCGCCCGGGGCGACGACGATATCCACCTCGGGATCATCCAGCGCCGCCCGGAGAGCCGATTCCATTCGATCCGGGTCCCAGCCCGCGTCGAACTCGGGGGACTTCTTGAAGGTCGCCGTTTCGCCTCGGGCTGCGAGGATCGCCCTAACCTCTCTCTCGATGCTAGCCAGAACCGTATCACCGGGAGAAGGGCCGTCCTCCACGACGGCGATCATCACCGGCTGGGCGCGGACCGGCTCCAGCGCGCCCTCCTGGGCCGCGCCGTGGGCGGGGCTGAGAAGCACCACTGCCAGGGAGAGAGCGAGGGCCACGGGGACATGGCCGGCGCGTGGGGCGAGAGACTTGTACATCCCAACGTCCTTCATGAGCGGGAGCCTGATTCGAGCGGTACCCGATAGACAGTCCCAATAGGCAGCTCCGGCGTCTGCCTGTCGAGGCCATCGGCCGGAGCTTGCCTCCTGCGGTCCTCTCGCTCATGATGGCTGCGTCCGACGTCGCTGCCGGTCTTCTCGCGCCGAGGTGCGCATCGGTTGAATGGCCAAACGAGGTCTAATGGGGCCGCCCGGTAGAGTCGCGTCCACCTGGCGCCGGCTTGGCGGACTGCTCCCCCTCCTCGTCGCCGCTCTCCTGCTCACGGCCACGATCCTGGCCGCCACGCTCGCTCCCCGCCACTTCCAGTCGCTTGTGCAGGCCGACCGTGCGGCGCTGGATGAGGTAGTCCAGCCGGCCCGCACGCTCGTAAGCGAGCTGCAGGCAAGCCTCGACCGGGAGGCGGCTTCCGTCAGCGGATACCTGCTCGATCGGGATATCGGCCACAAGGAGCGCTACCGGCAGGCGAGAGAAAGGGAGGACTCGCTCGTTCTCCAGCTCGCCCCGTTGGCCCGCCGACTTGGCACCCCTGCGGTCGCGCAGCTGGACGACCTGCGCCGCCGCATGACCGAGTGGCACGAGGACCAGGAGCAACTGCTGCTCGGCGTCCCCGGCTTCGCCCCCGAATACCTCCGCCGCCTCCCGGCACAGGAGGCGCGGTACGCCGGCGTCCGGCTCGCCACGGAGCGGCTTGACGGCACTCTCGCGACCGCCGAGAGCGTGCGGCGGGCCCGGATCGAGGAGCTGCGCCGGCTGGAACCTCCGGTCATGCGCGGGCTGGCGTGGCTTGCCGGCGCGGCCGTCCTGGCAACCCTGCTCATGGCCGGGCGCTTGGTGATGCTCTCGGGACGTCCTCAGCGGGGAGTGCTCGAGGCGAGCGAGCGGCGGTTCGGCGAGCTGGCCGGCTCGATCCGCGAGGTGTTCTGGATTCGCGATGCCGAGACGGGTCGGTTCACGTACATAAGCCCGGCCTACGAAGACGTGTGGGGGCGCAGCCGAGAGCCGCTGCATGCCGGATTCGGCCCCTTTCTCGCCACCGTCCACCCGGAGGATCGCGACCGCGTGGAGGCTGCCGAGCCACCGGGCGAGATCGAGTACCGGATCGTGCGTCCGGATGGGACGATCCGCTGGATCGCGGAGCGCAGCCTGCGGCTGTCGGATGAGAGGGAGCGGAAGGAGCGGTGGCTGGGCGTGGCGGCCGACGTGACCGAGCGTTTCGAGGCCCGTCAGCACCTCGCGCACCTGGCCCTTCACGATCCGGTCACCGGTCTCGGCAACCACCTCCTCCTGCTGGATCGACTGGAGCACGCCGTGGCGCGGGCCCGACGCTCGGGCCATGCGGTGGCGGTGCTCGTCGTGCACATCGATGACTTGCGGTCCGTGAACGAGGCGTTCGGGCAGGCCGGAGGCGATCGCGTGCTGGGGGCCGTGGCGGAGCGGCTCCGCGGCATCATGCGGCAGGAGGACACGCTGGTCCGGCTGGCTGACGACGCGTTCATGGCCGTACTCGAGAGAGTGGGCGGGAGGGCGGATCTTCTGAAGGCGGCTGCGCGGATCTCCGACGGATTCGAGACGCCGTTCGCCGTGAACGGGGAGCAGATCGAGCTGGGGGCCCGGGTGGTCGCGGCGATCAGCGACGCCGCAGGCCTGACCCCTGCCGACATCGCCCGCCTGGCCGATGGGGCTCTCCACCGCCCGAGCCGGGAGTCGTCGGCCAGGATCGCCGATGGGGCCTCGGCGAGCGTCGTCGAGGCGGGAGGCGGCCGGTCGGGGGAGAGTCATCTGCGGCGAGCCCTCCGGGAGGAGCAGTTCCGGGTCCTGTACCAGCCGGTGCTGGACCTCCGCACCGAGGGGCTCATGGGGCTCGAGGCGCTTCTGCGCTGGGATCATCCCGAACGCGGCCTGCTCGCGCCGGCCGAGTTCATGGGGCTGGCCGCCGAGAGCGGGCTCGTGCATCCGCTGGGCCTGTTTGTCCTTCGGAGGGTGTGCGCGGACTTGGGCGCATGGGCGTCTGCTCCTTCACCCCTCCGCGACGCCTGGGTGTCGGTGAACCTGTCGGCGCGCCAGTTCGAGCTGCCGGATTTCGTCGAGCAGGTGGCCCACATCCTCGACCGCGCGGGGGTGCTGCCGGACCGGCTCCGCGTGGAGGTGGATGAGGCGACCTGGTTCCGGGCCCGCCATGCCCTGCAGCGGCTGCGCGAGCTGGGCGTGATGGTGGCGGTCGACGGGTTCGGGGACCGCTACGGCGCGCTGGGCGCTCTCCGCCGGCTTCCGGTCGATGGCATCAAGCTGAACCGGCGCCTCGGGTTCGGCCCCTTCGCGGGCGAGAGCGCCTCCTCGCCGGTCGCCTCGTTCGCCGGGTTGGCCTCGGGCCTGGGGCTCGAGGTCACGGCGGTCGGCATCGAGAGCGTGGGCGAGCTCACCGGACTCAAGATCCTGGGGTGCGACGCAGGGCAGGGCTACCTCTTCTCGCCGCCTCTCGGCGGCGATGCGCTTCGCGAGTGGGCGGCTCGCGACTCGGGCCGGAGGAAGCGGGCCGAGCTGAGCTAGGGCCGGCGCGGACGCGCCTGCGGTGCCCGATGGAGGTGCCTGGCGTGGGGCGGGCTACCGAGCGGCGTAGTTGTCGATCAGGTCGTCCACGTAGCGCACGTCGTACCCGCGCCGCTTCAGGTAGGACGCGGCCGCGGCGGCCCTCGATCCCGTGCGGCAGTAGACGAGCAGCGTGCGGTCCCGCGGAATCGAGCCCTCCGACTCGGGAAGCCGCGTGTACGACAGGTGCAGGGAGCCCGGCACGTGCCCGTCCCGATACTCGGAGGCGTAGCGCACGTCGAGTGGCAGTACGCCGTCTTCCCGCCGTACCTCCTCGAGCTGCCCGAAATCGATCACCTCGATCGAGGCGAACGGGCCGCCGTCGATGAAGTGGCGGTCGATCGTCTGCGGCTCGACGTAGCCCACCAGGTTGTCGTAGCCGATTCGCACGAGATCGCGAACCGCCTCCTCGAGATCCTCCTGGCGAGCGACGAGCACGATCGGCTGGGTCTCGTCCTCCACCAGCGAGCCGACGACCCGGTTGAACCCCCGGTTCAGGGGGGCGTAGAGGGAGCCGGGAATATGGCGGGCCATGAAGGCGTCACGGTCCAGCCGGGTGTCCACCACGAGCACGTCCTCCCGGCCCGGCAGCTCCTCGATCTCCATGCGCGCCAGCCGCCGCGGGGCGGGAAGGCTGCCTAGCAGGGGCGGGCCGAGCTTGTTGTCCCGCTTCATGCGCGCGAAGTAGGTCGGCGGCTCGGGCTGGTCGGCCAGGATGTAGTCGACGAAGGCCTCTTCCCCCCGTGCGGCGGCCCCGATGGCCGGGCTGAAGCGCTTCTCGTAGCCGACCGTCGTCTCGGGGACGGCGCCCAGCGCCTTGCCGCAGGCCGACCCGGCACCGTGGCCGGGCCACACCTGCAGGTAGTCCGGAAGCACGAGGAACCCCTGCAGCGAGGCGTACAGCCGGCGGGCGGACGGCTCCATCATGCCCTCCAGCTTGGCGGCCGTTTCGAGCAGGTCCGGACGGCCCAGGTCCCCGACGAAGATGAAGTCCCCGCTCGCCATGCCCATGGGCTCGTCCGCTCCCCCGCCCAGGTCGGTGATCATGAAGACGAGGTGCTCGGGCGTGTGCCCGGGGGTGTGCAGGGCGCGGACCTCGATGTTACCGATGCAGAAGGCGTCTCCGTCACGGAGGAGCCGGCATTCGTAGCCTTCCTCGCCGGCCCAGGCGTACTTCCAGTCTGCGTCTCCCTCGTCGGAGAGGTAAACGCGCGTCCCGAAGCGCTCGGCGAACTCGCGCGCGCCCGACAGGAAGTCGGCGTGGATGTGAGTCTCGGCCACGGCGCGAATTCTCAGCCCTTCCGACTCCGCCAGCTCCACGTACCGGTCGATGTCCCGTTCCGGGTCGATGACCAGCGCGTCGCCCGTGGCGGGGCAGCCGACCAGGTAGGCGTACTGCGCGAGCTTGTCGTCGAAGATCTGCCGCAGGAGCATCGGGATTCCCTCCTCGAGTGATGTGGGCGGAGCCTACCGCGGGGCGGGCGGATCCGCGAACCGTCGCCTGATCTCGGCGCGGATGGCGGGCGGCAGCTCTCCCTCCGCGATGCGGTGGCAGACCTCGTGCGCCAGGTCCAGCGAGAGGAAGAGCGAGCGGCAGCGCTCGCACACGGCGTCGCGCGGGACCGGAAAGGGCACGCCTCGATCGAGCGCGTCCTGCTTGGCCTTCAGGAGGTCCAGGCACTCGCTGCGGACGTGGTCAGGCCGCGGCCCGGAGCGCGCGGGCAGGCTGGAGGCGAGGGCGCGCCGCAGCTTGAGCCGCGCCCGGTATAGCCGCGTCTTGATCGTCCCCTCGGTGAGGCCCGTGATCTCGGCAATCTCGGGCACGGAGAGATCGGCCATCTCCTTCAGCACGAGGGGCACCCGGAACGAGTGCGGCAGCTCGCCGATCGCCTCCTGGACGCTCGCACGCACGCCCTCTCTCTCGAGCGCCTCCAGCGGGTCCGTCTCGTCCACCGCCCTCAGGATGCCCTCGTCGGCGGTCGGGAGAAGCTCGGACAGCGACTCCAGGTGGCGGGGCTCGCCGGCCCGCTTCCGCTTCATGCGCTGGCAGGTGCGCAGCGCGATCGTGTACAGCCAGGTCGAGGGCTTCGACCGCCCCTCGAAGCGGTCCCAGCCGCGGTAGGCCTTGAGGAAGGTCTCCTGCACGAGATCCTCGGCGCCCTGCGGGTCTCCGCACACCTGGAGGCCGAGCCGGTAGATGTCATCCCCGTGCTCGTCCAGCAGGCGCGGAATCGCAACCGCGGCGGAAGCAGGATCGGGCTCTGGCATCTAGTGCGCTATCGTGTTAAGAAATATGGAGCATTCGCCAACAGCGGAGGATCCGAGATCAATACGCCCCACCGGTTTCGAGCGCTCCTAATCTTTGGCGCCCTCGCCGTGACGATCAACGCCGGCGAGCTTTTCGGTCAGCAGGACAGCCGGAAGGGTTTCGGCTTCAGCGGGTCGCTGGGCTGGTCCTCGATCGGGGGGGACTACGGCGGGCTGATGACGAGTGGCGTTCCGGCCGAGGGCGCCATCTGGTACCAGCCGAGCTGGTGGCGGGCTGGCGTGGCCATCCACGTGGCGTCCTACGACGTCGTCGAGCCCTTCAGCGACCAGAGCATCAGCCAGGTCGAATTCCAGCTGTTCGGAACCTTCCTCTTCCTGCGCGGCAACCTGATCCAGCCGTACGCCCAGCTGAGGGCCGGCATCACCCGTTGGCGGCCCGAGGGCCCGGTGTTCGATCCGAACCCCCCGCCCCCCGACGTGCCTCCCGGAGAGAACCCGGCGCCGGGCCGAGATGGCTTTCAGGGAGGGTTGGCCGTGGGAGCGGAGTTCTGGGTCACGAAGAACTTCGGGATCGACGTGGCCGGGCTGTTCTCCGCGTTTTCCACCGAGGAGCTTGACGTGCCGATCCTGGGAATCACGGGTCTCGAGTCCGGAACGGAGCTCGGCTTCCGCGCCGGCGTGGTGTGGTTCCCGTGAGGCGGGCAGGCCGCATGAGGGGGGTGCGGGCTGGAGGGAGGATCGGGGCGCAGGCCGCCGTCCGAGCAGCCGCGGCGCTCGTGGTCGCCGCCACGTTCAGCTTCGCCGCACGGCCCACCGTGGCTCACGCCCAGGAGGCGGGTCCGCGCGCTCAGGAGGACGGCGTCGTTCTCGCCCTGTGGCGGCCGACAGCGCAGGCAGCCGGGGACACGACGCGGCTCGCGGCCTTCTTCCCCCCTGGTGCTCTAAGGCTTTCCGGTCCTTCCCCGGCGCTGGCGTGGACACCGTCACCGCCGGAGCCGACGAACGGCACGCGCCTCCTGACCGGGGCGGGCGGCACGGCTCTCCTGTTCCAGGAGCTTGCCG
>CP070670.1:1431286-1435581 GCA_020351855.1 Gemmatimonadota bacterium | reverse complement strand
CACCTGCCCCGAAAAAAGCGAGCCCGTTCGGCCGAAGGCCGGGGCTCCGATCCATACCGGCGATTTTTCCGTGCAGCCCTACCCTAAAGGGATAGGTGAAGTGCCGCCGTGAATCAAGCAAAGGAGCCATGCGGCGCCTCCAGTTCTTGCACAATGCGCCGAAGAGTGCCGGCCTCCCCGTGGCCACCCCGCTACAGCCCCCGGTCTGGCCTGTCGACGCATGCATATAACTGTCTACACCACAGTGACTTGGGGTCTGCGGGGCCCGACGGGCCGCCGCCGGGCTCGTTCGTTGCCGAAAGAGGCGATCACCGATGGGATTGGAGTCGACCGGGCCAAGGCGAGGAGCCAAGTCGCATGCAGTTGAGCGCTGGAATGAATACAAGTCGCAAGGGCTGCCAGCCTCCGATCGAAACAGGCCGGAAAGGAGAGGGCGGCTTCGCCCTGCTCACGGTCCTGCTCACCCTCGTCGCCATGACGGCCCTGGCGGCGGCCGGATTCGCCCTTTCGGACTCGGACTACCGCGTCAGTCAGAACCACCGATCCAGCCTGCAGGCGTTCCTGGCATCGAACGCGGGGCTGTACGACTACATGGGAACCGTGTACAACGGCGATACGCTGAGGACCTATGGCTTCCCGACCGGAGATGTGAGGGCCGCGGGGAGAAAGCTGATCGACATTGGGGACGGCCGCGTCGTCTACGAGGTGGCCGCTCGGGCTTCCTACGATGCCCCGGAGGGCGGCACCGCGACGCGGACCGTCTCGACGCTCGCCATCTACTCGGACGGCGACATCGACGCGCTCGCCGCCATCTCGGCGCTGCCGGGACTCGACAAGGATGGCGGCTCGGGAACGATCAGCGGCTATGACTCCGCCGACGAGGATGACTGCGAGTTGGCCGTCGCCGCGCCGATCCCCGGGGTTCTCGTTCCGCCGGGCGGATACACCCAGAACGGCGGCAGCCCGGTTCCGGAGGGCAATCCGGCTCAGAAAGAGCTGGAGGAATCGGCGCTCATCGACTACATCGACATCCCCTGGCAGGAGATCTCGAGCGGGCAGGGGCTCTACCCCGACGTTCGGATCCCGGGCGACGCCTGGCCGGACTTCAACCAGCTCCCGTCGGAATCCTGGCCGCTCGTCTTCGTTGACGGGAGCAGCGCTCTCAACGCGACCGACAGTGGCCGCGGCACCCTCATCGTGACGGGAGACCTCACGATGAGCGGCAGCTTCAACTGGGATGGCCTGATCCTGGTCGGCGGCGTGATGACCAGCAACGGCAACAACAACGTCCAGGGTGCAGTGCTCACCGGACTCGACGTCCTCCTCGGAGAGGACGTTGCCGAGACCCACATAGCGCACGGCACGAAGACCTTCCAGTACAACTCCTGCAACGTTCTCCGGGCGTCGGAGCAGGGCTTCGGCGGCCTCCACGAGGTGCCCGGCACGTGGTCGGAGAGGCTGTGAGGAACAGGGCGGTGGGACGATCAGCCGGATTCACCCTGGTCGAGATGCTCATCGTGATCACGGTGGTGTCCCTCGTGCTGGCGGTCGGCGCCTCCGCGCTCCGCACGTACCGAGAGACAGCGATCGTGCGCGAGGCCGCGCGCGTGGTGGCGTCCGATATCGCGGTCCTTCGAAGCGAGGCGATCAAGCACCGGGGAAACGTCTCGCTGGTCGCCACGGAGCCGGAGCTTTCCTACGTCATCCGAGACGGAGAGGGCGACGTGCTGCGACCGCTGAGGACGTTCGGCACCGAATCGGAACTGCCGCTCCACAAGCTCGACATCCGCTTCGAGGGGGACTCGGTCACCTTCAACTCGCGCGGCGTGCTCGTTTCGGGCGGCACAGGCGAGATTGACGTCGGGCGGGCCGACCGGACCCTGCGCATCGAGTTCAATGCCCTCGGTCGGCACCGAATCGTCGAGCCGGACAGCTGAGGGCGGGATCGTGCGACTGATGAGCAAGCGGCGGGATCGTCCTACGGGAAGAGGGACTAATGGGCCCGCACGCAGGCTTCGCGGCCTGGCGAAAAGTGAGAAGGGCTTCGGTCTGGTCGAGGCGCTCATCGCCGCGGTCATCCTGGCCATCGGGCTGCTCGCCATCGCCGGCCTGAGCGTGTCCACGGCCGGGCAGGGGAACGTGGCGCGCTGGCAGACCGACCAGGCGATCGTGGCGCAAAGCGTGCTCGACGAGGCCCACCGACGGGGCTTCGATGCCCTGACGGCCGACTGGGAGCGGGCGATCAGCGTGGGGGGGCGCGAATACGCGGTGGCCGCCACGGTGACCAAGCTCTCGGCCCGCGTCAAGGAGGTGACCGCATCGGTCTCCGGCGTCGGCCCCCTGCGCAAACGCACGTTCACGAGCCGCGTGTACGCTCCGCGGCAATTGCCCGCGCCGGGCGGGAGCTAGGGCGGCGAGATGGCCAGGCGGCTGGACGATCGGATTCCCGGGCGCACCGGCCCGACCGGCGGGGTCCCGAGCGGCACGCAGCTCGGAGCGCGAGGCTTCACCCTCATCGAGGTGATGGTCGCACTCGTCGTGGCCGGCCTGCTGGCCGGGGCCATGATTTCGCTGCTCGTGGGTCAGAGCCTGTTCTATGCGAAGAACGAGGAGGGAATCACGGCCCAGCAGAACATCCGGGCGGCCGTGGACCTCCTGTCCTCCGATCTCCGCATGGCCGCTTCCGCGGACATCGTCGTGGCGTCGCCTGATTCGGTGCTGCTGCGCTCCAACTATCTGCGCGCCGTGGTCTGCGATACGACAGCGAGCGGAAGCGTTCGCTTGTTCGTGTTCGACAGCATCGGCAACGCCGGGCTGTCGGGGCGTCTGTCCGGCACGGCATACTCGGATCCCTACGTGGCCGCCTTCCTGTACGCGGATGGCTTCACCCCGTCCGTAAGCTCAACAGGCGGGAGCCCGAGGGCCGCCTGCACGGCGAACGGCGCCCCTTCCGATGGCTCCGATGTGGCCTATCGCGAAACCACCGGCTGGGCCGCCGCTTTCGGCAGCGCACCTCGACGGGGATCGATCGTCCGCCAGTACGGGCTGCTGGCCTACAGGTTCGCCGAGTCCGACTTCGCCTCCGGTCGCGCGCTGTGGCGCAACGACCGGGAACTCGTCGGGCCGTTCTCCGAGGATGCGGTTCTCAGCTACGTGATGCGGGATGGGAGCGTGCAGAGCACGGTGACGGGCGTGATGCTCGACAGCATCCGAGCCGTCCGCCTGCGGGCCACTACGGAAGACACGGATACGCGTTTCGAGGTCGAGCGGAGCTTCGACTTCGACGTGGAGTTGAGGAACTAGCGGCGGCGCTCCGAGGCCGATGGGCGCGCCGCAGGGCGCGATCGTCGTCGCTAGTGAGAAAGGCGGCTCCGCTCACCGAGCGGAGTCGCCTTCTCGCATCGGCCATCGTCTTTGTCATAAGTTTCGTCTGGATACGCTACTTCCGCGGGACACGGGCAGCATAGAGCGCCCGGCACTTCTCGAAGAACATTTCGTTCAACCCTCGTGGGCGCGCATCGGCATCGGTTGTCGATGCGACTGCCGTCGATTAGCCTCTCGCTGTCAGGTCGCGCTGAGACATTCTGGATTTCCCGCGGCGGGGAGGGCGCAGTGCCCAACTCAAGCAACGCGTGGTTGCGGCAGTCACTCGTTCTGGCGCTGCTGGCGGTAGCGTTCGGCTACGGTTTTGCCTCAAGCCAGTATCGAATCTTCCCCTTTCAGCCCATCCGCAGCCTGTATCGATCGATTTCAGGCGCTCTCACAGATCGAAAAGAAACTCCGGACCGCCCAGCTGCCTGGAAGGTCAACAGTGAGCGCGGCACGCTGTGGAGGGACCCCTCTGGGCAGACGACGGCTCAGCAACTCACCGAAGAACAGCGCGATGCAATCGCTCTATTGCGAACGATCGGATACGCTTCCGGCTCCCAGCCCGGGCCAGCTGGTTCGGGTGTCCTTGTCTTCGATCGCGATCGCAGCTATGGCGGGCTGAATCTCTGGTGGGACGGACATGCCGCTGCTGCGATCCTCATGGACATGGATGGAAATGAACTGCACCGGTGGAGCTTACCGATTCAAGCCGCGTTCCCGGAGCGACTACCGGTCGAGCGAGCCGATCGGCTTCCATTCCACACGTTTTGGCGGCGCATTCGCCTTTTAGAGAACGGGGATTTGCTGGCCATATATGAAGGCCAAGGTCTCGTGAAGATCGACTCGGAGTCGAAGCTCTTATGGGCGTGTCCCTGTCTTGCGCATCACGATCTTGACGTGACCGAAGACGGGTCGATTTACGTACT
>CP070670.1:1404823-1431186 GCA_020351855.1 Gemmatimonadota bacterium | reverse complement strand
ATGATCAGCGTGCGCTCGAACTGGCCCATCTGCTCGGCGTTGACCCGGAAGTAGGCCTGCAGGGGAATCTCCACCTTGACGCCCTTCGGGATGTATACGAAGGAGCCGCCCGACCACACCGCCGAGTTCAGCGCCGCAAACTTGTTGTCCGCGGGCGGCACCACGGTCGAGAAGTACTCGCGGAACAGATCCGGGTAGAGCTTCAGGCCATCCTCGATCGATTCGAAGATGACTCCCTGCTGCTCCCACTCCTCCTTCAGGGAGTGGTAGACCATCTCCGACTCGTACTGGGCACCGACGCCGGCGAGCACCTTCCGCTCGGCCTCCGGGATGCCGAGCTTCTCGAACGTGTCCTTGATCTCTTGCGGAACATCCTCCCATGAATGCTCCATGCGATCCTGGGGGCGGAGGTAGAAGTAGATCTCGTCCAGGTCGAGCCGTGCCAGGTCGCCTCCCCAGTCGGGCATCGGCTTCGACTCGAAGATCTCAAGCGCCTTGAGCCGGAACTGGAGCATCCACTCCGGCTCCTCCTTGTGGGCGGAGATCTGGCGCACGACCTGTTCGTTCAAGCCCTTCTGCGACTTGAAGATGGGCTTGTCCTTGGTGACGAAGTCGTATTTGTACTCGTCGAGTCCCAGCTCGGCGACCCTCTCGTTCTGTGGCATCTCGTCCTCTTCGCTGCGGCTGGAGTGAGTCGTCTACGCGCCGCCGGCCGGCACGGCTTCGGCTTCCTCGTGAAGCCAGTCGTAACCGTGCTTCTCAAGGTGGTCGGCCAGCTCGGGTCCGCCGCTCTCCACGATCCGTCCCCTCAGCATCACGTGTACGTGTTGAGGGTGGATGTACTGGAGGATCCGCTTGTAGTGCGTGATGAGCAGGACGCCCAGCTCCTCGTCCTGCTCCGAGAGCGTATTGACCCCGTTCGACACGACCTTCAGCGCATCGATGTCGAGACCGCTGTCCGTCTCGTCCAGCACGCCAAGCCTCGGCTCCAGCATCGCCATCTGCAGGATCTCGTTGCGCTTCTTTTCCCCGCCACTGAACCCGTCGTTGACGTATCGGGAGGCGAAGTCGGGGTTCATCTTCAGGAGCGCCATCTTATCCTGCAGGAGCTGATGGAAGGCGAACACGTCGATCTCGTCGTCGTCGGCCCGCCGCGCGTTCAGCGCCGCGCGCAGAAAGTTGGCGATCGTCACGCCGGGAATCTCCGCCGGGTACTGGAAGGCCATGAAGATCCCGGCACGACTGCGCTCATCCGCTTCCAGTTCGAGAACGCTCTGACCGTCCAGGATGATCTCGCCCTTCGTCACCTCGTAAGCGGGATGCCCGGCGATCACCTTGGCGAGGGTGCTCTTGCCGGAACCGTTCGGTCCCATGAGCGCGTGGATCTCGCCGCGGTCGACCGTCAGGTCAACGCCTCGAAGGATCTCGGTGTCCTCTCCATCAAGGGACACGTGAAGGTCCCGTATCTCGAGCAGGTGGTCCGCCATCTCCGTCTACCCTGTCTATCGGTTGCTATCGGTTGGCCGCTTCGTGATCTGCCGCCCAGGCCCTACGTTCAACACGTTTCGGAGCTGCGGGGGCGAACGGGGCGTGACAGCATGCCCTGCGACCGTTGGCTGCCCCACCGGCGCCAGGAACGGCCGCTGGACGGCTGAAATCGAGAACCATTATCGGTTTGGCACGAAACTATGCTAGTTGAGAATGAATATCAAGTAGCGTTGAGAGCCGATCTCAGATACCACCGGCACGTCCCCGAGGATCCATGCGCTCCCGGCGACCCGACAGGTGACGGGGAGGGACAGGTGGCGGGGATGGACAGGTGACGGGGAGGGACAGATGAAGGCAGCGTATTTCGAAGCCCATGGGGGACCTGAGCTGCTGCGGGTCGGGGAGCTTCCCGATCCGAATGCGGGGGCCGGGGAGGTCATCGTGGCGGTGGAAGCGACAGCCCTCAACCACTTGGATCTGTGGGTGCGGCGCGGCCTTCCCGGGCTGAAGGTTCCGCTGCCTCACATCGGCGGATCCGACTTCGTCGGTCGAATCATCGAGGTGGGCGAAGGGGTCGAGGGGTGGCAGGTCGGCGAACGGGTGACGGCGAACCCCGGGCTCTGGTGCGGGCGCTGCGAGTGGTGCCAGCGCCGGGAGCACAGCCTCTGTGAGCGGTACGGCATTCTCGGGGAGCATGTGGCAGGGGCCTGTGCCGAGCGGGTGCGGGTACCGGCGCGAGGCCTGGTGGCCGTGCCCGAGGACTTCGACGCGGAGAAGGCCGCCGCCGCCCCGCTCGTGTATCAGACGGCCTGGAGGGCGCTGATGAGCCGGGCGGCGCTGAGCGCCGGCGAGACGGTGCTGATCACCGGAGCTTCGGGTGGAGTCTCCACGGCGGCGATCCAGATCGCCCTCCATGCCGGTGCCCGCGTCATCGCGGTGACGAGCGGACGGCACGTCGAGCGCACGCGCCAGCTCGGTCCGGAGCACGTCATCGATCGCGAGACGGAGGATGTTGCGGCCGCGGTCCGGAGGCTCACGGGCCGCCGCGGCGTCGATGTCGTCCTCGACAGCGTCGGGCAGGCGACATGGAAGGACATGGTTCGCTCGCTCGCGCGAGACGGTCGGCTGGTCACGTACGGCGCCACGACCGGTGCCGAGGGCTGCCAGGACATTCGCCTCGTGTTCTGGAAGCAGCTAAGGATCATCGGGAGCACCATGGCGAGCCAGGCAGAGTTCCAGGAAGTGATGAGCATGGTGCTGGATGGCACGCTGGACCCGGTGGTGGACGTCGTGTGGCCGCTCGACCGGATCCGCGACGCGCACGAGCGGCTCGAGGCCGGGGAGCAGTTCGGAAAGATCGTGCTGACGCCTTGAACCGCGTCGATCAGCTGCGGCGGCTCCGCACGGAATCGTTCGACGTCCTCGTGATCGGCGGAGGGATCACGGGCGCCGCGGCCGCGCGCGACGCCGCATCGCGCGGTCTGCGCACCGCCCTCGTCGAGGCCCGAGACTTCGGCGAGGGCACGAGCAGCCGGTCCTCGCGGCTCGTCCACGGCGGGCTTCGCTATCTTGAGCAGCTCGAGTTCGATCTCGTCTTCGAAGCAAGCCGCGAGCGCGGCACCCTCCTGCGGATCGCGCCCCACCTCGTTCGTCCGCTCGAGTTCCTCTTCCCGCTTTACCGGGAAGGCCGCGTCGGACGCCGGACGATGACCGCCGGGATGTGGCTGTACGATGCGCTGTCGCTCTTCAGGAACATCGAGCGCCATCAGATGTTGAGCGCAAAGGATGTGCTGTGGCGCGAGCCGACCCTGGCGCCCGATGGGCTTCTCGGCGGGGCGCGCTACTTCGATGCACAGGTCGACGATGCGCGCCTTGTCCTCGCGACGGTCCGCTCGGCCTGCGAGATGGGCGCGGCCGTCGCCAACCGCGTGGCCGTGGCGACGCTCCTGAGCGAGGATGGCCGGGCGCGAGGGGCGAGCGTTCGTCAGACATCTCCGCTTGGGCGGTCGGTACGGCCCGGGGGGGCCGAGGGCGATGCCGAGGCGGGGGCCGAGTGGGATGTCCGGGCCGAGGTGGTGGTGAACGCGACCGGACCCTGGAGCGATGAAACGGCCGCGCTATGCGGGGTTTCCCGGCGGCGGCTGCTCCGTCCGACCCGAGGGACCCACATCCACGTCCGCCGGGACCGCATCGGCCATGAACGGGCCCTCATCTTCGAATCGCCGCTCGATGGGCGGATCATGTTCGTGCTTCCCTGGGGCGACCTCAGCCTCATCGGGACGACCGACGAGGACTTCGACGGTCCTCCGGAGGCGGTGCGACCCACGGGCGCCGACGTCCGCTATCTGCTGGATTCGACGAACCGGCTCTTCCCGGGTGCGATGCTGGCTGGGGCTGACGTGATCACCGCCTGGGCGGGCCTGCGCCCGCTGGTGGCAGGGGATTCCGACCAGGACGAGGATGCGGTTTCCAGGGAGCACGTGATTCGCGAGGAGTTGCCGGGCCTCCTGACCGTCGCGGGCGGCAAGCTCACGTCGCACAGGGCGATGGGCGAGGAGGTGATTGATCGGGCCGTGGAATACCTGATCGAGGCGGGGCGAGAGGGTCCGCGGGACTCGGGCACGGCCGGTTCGCCTCTTCCCGGCGGGGATGTTGGGGAGGCGGACGGGTCAGCGGAGGCTCTTGAGCACCGCGCCAGGCCGCTCGGGATCGACCGCGCGGCATGCGAGCGGATCGCCCGCGCGCACGGCACTCTGGCGGATGGGGTCATCGAGCTGGCCGAACTGCGGCCGGAGCTGCGGGGTCGGCTCGTGCCCGACCGGCCCTACATCGGGGCGGAGGTCGTGTACGCGGTTCGGGAAGAGATGGGGCGGCACGTGGAGGACATCGCTTTCCGGCGCACCCACGTCGCCTTCGAGACCTCGGACTTCGGCACGGCCGTAGGGCGCATCGCCGCGCTCATGCGAGCGGAGGAGGGGTGGGATGAGTCTAGGGAGGGCGCCGAAGTGGAGAGGGCGCGAGCCGTCCGGTCGCGGAACGAGCTGTTCCGGGCTGAGCTGGATCGAGAGGTCGCGCGGTGATAGCGGCGCGCTGTGCGTCCGCCCCCGGGGCCGACGGGAGGCTCGCGGGCCCGCAACCCCGCCCGCGCCTGCCGACAGCCGGCCTGGCGGTGGCCAGCATCCTCGCACTCGGCCTGCCGTCATGTGGCGCCGGCGGGAATCCGGGTCCGCAGGGAAACGCCGACTCCGGGTCGGAGGGCCCGTCCGCACCCGGGGTCGCCACCGACGACGCGTCCTCACGTCGGCTGCGTCTGGTGAACCCGCGGGTCTATCCGGTGATCATCTACGGCAGCGCCGGAGCGGGCGAGGTGCTGTTCGATACGCTTCCGCCACGCGATTCGACGCTCCTGGACGTCCGCGTTGCCGCGGCCTTCCTGCGGTTGCGGGCGGTGGACGGCGCGGGCAACGAGCTCGCGACCGGCTACATCGATCTGTCCGGACAGCCGAACGACCGTCGAACGACCGCCGAGCGGTCCTCGGATGAGGGGGCGGAACTGCGCTGGGAGCTGACACCCCGTCCCTGACCGCCATCTCGGGTGGGGTCGGTGGCAGAAGCGGGCGCGGGGGTCAGCCGCCGAACAAGCCGCGGATCATGCCGATCGTCGATCGCACCGAGAAGTAGAGGATGACCGTGAGCAGCGGCGGCACCGCGTACCGCAGGAATGCCCGCCAGACAGGGAGCCACCGGACCCCTTCCGCCCCCTTGCGCACCTCTCCGATCGGGTCCGGCATGACCCAGCCCACGAAGATCGCGAGCGACAGGGCGCCGACGGCCAGGATCAGGTTGCCGGCGATCTGGTCGACGACGCCGAGAACGTTGGTGTTCAGGGCGGAAGGGATGCCCGCCAGAGTGATGAGGACTCCCATGACGAGCGCTGCCCTCCTCCGGGGCCAGCTCCAGTTGTCGATGATGGCGGAGACCACCACCTCGAGAAGCGAGATCGCGGACGTCAGGGCCCCGACCAGCAGGGCGAAGAAGAAAAGGATTCCCACCGGCCTTCCCACGGCTCCCATTTCGCCGAAAGCGCCCGGCAGGGCGATGAACAGCGCTCCGATCTGGTCTTCGCTCACGTCTCCGGCGAGGCCCAGCGCGAAGATCAACGGAAAGACCATCAGGCCCGCAAGGAAGGCGATCAGGAAGTCGGAGCCCGCGATGATTACCGATTCCCGCGGCATGTTGTCATCGCGCGAGAGGTAGCTGGAGTAAGTGAGCATGGCTCCCATGCCGAGGCTCAGGCTGAAGAACGCTTGGCTCGTCGCTTCCGTGAGCACCCGGAAGGAGAGAATGGCGCTGAAGTCCATCTTCAGGTAGAAGGCGTAGCCGGCTCCCGCTCCCGGCAGCGTCGCCGCGAAGATGGCGAGCCCCACGACGATGAAGAAGAGCAGCGGCATCAGGATCACCGCGCTGCGCTCGATGCCGCCGCGGATCCCTCCCGCCACGATGGTCACGGTAACCAACATGAAGGCGATGTGCCATCCGACGGCGTCGGGGCCGGAGGCTGCCTGCCCGAAGAACGCCCCGAGATCTCCTCCGAATCCGGCAACGACGGCCTGCCAGGCGTAGCGCAGCGTCCACCCCGCGACGACGGCGTAGTAAGAGAGGATGAGAAAGCCGCCCAGCACGAAGAGAACGCCGAGCGGCTTCCAGGCAGGTCCGCCGAAGTACTCGAGGGCCTGGATCGGGCTCTTCTTCGATCCGCGGCCGATCGCGAACTCGGCCAGCATGATGGGGAGCCCCACCAGCGCGACCATGAGGAGATACAGAAAGACGAATGCGGCTCCACCGTTCTCTGCCGCGAAGTAGGGGAAGCGCCACATGTTGCCCAATCCCACCGCGGATCCTACCGCGGCGAGCACGAAGCCCATGCGGCTGGCCCACTGCTCTCGAGGCGCGTCGTTCATCGTTCGTCCCTCCGTAGGGGGCGGGTCGGGGCCGCCAGGCGTCTCCGCCTCGCTTCCGGGGCTGCCCCGACACGTACGGGACCCGGCAGCACGGCGTCAAGGCCCGCAAAACGCGTTGCAGGGTGGACACACGCAGCGACAGCGGTGGCTCCCTCGCGACCTAAGTGCCTTCCACTGCAACAGATTGTCTCCATCGCCCCGCAAGCACGGAATGTGCGGCTGTCTGGATCGGAACTTCGAAGTCGCAGGGGGGCTTCAAGGGGTGGGACAGCACTGGAGGTCGGGTCAATGCGTCTAGAGATTCGCCTCGCGCTCATCGCGATCGCCACGGGAGTCGCCGCCGCCGTATTGGTCGGCCGCCGGCCGCCCGAGCAGCCGCTGGACGATCGAGAGCCTGCGCCGGGCGCGCATGCCGCCCCGGCAGCGGCGCAGTCGGAAGCAGACTCCTGGTTCATCTGATCGGCCGCGACACGCCTCCGATCCGAACGGCGTCCGGTCGCGTCAGCCGGTAGATGAGGACCGCCGCCCGCTTCGTGACGAGCGGTAGCGAGCTCAGGTCGACGGTCTCCGCGACCGTGTGACTTCCATGCCCCGCCACTCCCAGGCCATCGAGGCCACTTACGTACGGTGCTACGAACGAGATGTCCGCGGCACCTCGACGGCCGGGATCGACCGCCTCCACGGGCCCGAAGCCGAGGTCACGGCTCACCCTGTCCAGGGAGGCCAGTAACTCGTAGTTGCCCGGGGTCGGGGGCATGGCCGGGTAACCGTCCTCGAAGGCGATGGTTGCAGTGGTCATCGGCAGGCCGCGGGCGACGATCTCCCGCATTGCGAGGCGTGCCCGTTCCTCCTGTTCGGGCGAGATGAAGCGCAGGCCGCCGTCCACGACGACCTCCTGCGGGATGACGTTGGTCTTGCCGTATGCCTCGCCGGCTGCTGCCGCCTCATCGTAGGACACTCGGGTGCCGCCCAGGATGACGCCGGGATTGAAGGTGAGGTACGGCTCCCCGCGGACCTCGTCGTAGAAGTCATCCAGGATCCTTGCCGCCTCGAAGACCGCGCCCGCTCCGTATCGCGCGCCGAAGATCTGGGAGGAATGACCCCGCTGACCCACGACACGGAGCGTCCAGCGACTCGATCCCCTCCTCGCCACGGTGGCGGTCCCCGTACCGTCCACGCCTCCTTCGAAGCCCAGCGCGACATCGCTTCGCATTCCGGCCTGAACGAGGTCTGCCCGGCTCAGCGAAAGCGGTCTTCCCGGCTTCTCCTCGTCTCCGGTCAGTGCCACGATGATCCGCGCCCGGTCGAGGGCGCCGACCGAGTGGAGCGCCTTGAGGGCGAGGAGCAGGACCACGTCTCCGCCCTTCATGTCAGCGACGCCCGGACCCGAGGCGGTGGCGCCGTCGCGCCCGAACCGCTGAAAGGGGCTTTGCTCCTCGAACACCGTGTCGAGGTGGCCGATCAGCAACAGTCGGTGCCCCTCCCCTCCGTCGATCTCGGCGAACAGATGGCCCGCCCGATTCACCTGCGCGGGCAGCTCGATCCAGCGAGCGTCGAAGCCCATGGCCGACAGCTCCGCCTCGAACAGCCGGGCCACCTCCCGCACCCCGGCATGGTTCATCGTGCCCGAGTTGATGTTCACGGCGCGCTCCAGGAAGGCGACCGCCTCCTCCGTGTGGTCGTCCACATACCGGACGATCGCCTCCTCGGCGCGGGTCAGGTCCTGAGCCTGAGCGGCGCTGCTCGCGGCGAGCGTCAGCCCGACGGCCCATGCGATCTGGTGCGGGGCTTTGAGGGCGGTCGACATGAAAGGAGGCTCCTCGCTGCTGATGTGAAGTCCCGCATCGCTTCTCCGCGGGGCGTCGAAAGTTGCCCGCAGGCACGCCGCCACGCCAGCACGCAGCGGGGAATCCTGCCGCTTGCGGCCGGCCCGCCGCGGCCGTCGTTTGAAGCTGTTCCAGCGGCCGGACGGTCACCCGACCAGGCCATCATCGAGGGAATGGACAAGAACCTGAGAGGGCGGGAGCCCGGCGAGGTGCCGGCTTTGATGGAGATCGAGCTGAGGCGGCTCGGTGGCGCTCCGGACGCGATCCTTCATGCCGCTTCCGAGCTGGCGGCGGTGCGTGAGGCCCTCGAGCAATCCCGGATGGACTACCGCGTTCTGCTGACGATCCACAGTGGACGTGATGCGGTCCTGGGTCTCGTGTCGGCTCTTGAGGTACGGGGCTGGGCGCCGGGCGAAGCGCTGGATTGAGAGCGAATGTCTCCGGCCGGCCATCGGCTTCCCGGGTCGGAGCCGCGGCGCGGCTGGCCGGCGCCGTACTGCTGGGCCTGGCGCTGCCCGGGCTGATCGGCATGGCCTTCCCGGACCTGTTGGCGCGCCTGGCGCGGCCTCTGATCTTCTATCCGGAGAGCCTCCGCGAGGAGGAGGCGGATCCCGCCCTCTGGGGGCTCGAGGGCGCCGAGTCCGTCTTCCTCGTGGCGGAGGACGGCACGCGTCTTCATGCCTGGTGGGTGCCGGCACGGATCGGCCCAGACGATCCGCTCGCCTCCGCAGGCGGGTCCGCGCCAGCCGGTGCCCCGGCCTGCGCAGCTGTCTTCTTCCACGGCAACGCCGGCAACATCGCGTCGAGGGCGCCGATCGCCGCCCGCCTCAGCGCGCTCGGCCTTGGCGTTCTGCTACCGGACTACCGGGGGTACGGGAGAAGCAGCGGTCGGCCCAGCGAGGAGGGCCTCTACCAGGACGGCCGCGCTGCCTACCGCTATCTGCGCGATGTGCGCTCGGTCTCCGGCGAGCGGCTCATCGTGATCGGCAACTCGCTGGGCGGTGCCGTGGCGACCCACGTGGCGGCCGAGAGCCCGGTGGGACGGCTCGTCCTCACGGGAGCCTTCCGCTCGGTGCCCTCGCTCGCCCGGTCCATCTACTGGTGGATGCCGGCGCGAGCCTTCGACTGGAGCTTCAACCGGTTCGACGCGGAGAGCCGGCTGGCGGTGGTGAGCGCGCCGATCCTCGTCGGGCGGGGCGCTCGAGATGTGCTGGTTCCGCGCGAGGAGACCCGCGCCCTGTACGAGGCCGCTCCCGAGCCCAAGCGCTGGGTGGAGGTGCCCGCCGCCGACCATGCCGATCTCTGGCTCCGCGACGACCTGTGGCTCGAGTTGGCGCGCTTCATCGAGCGGCCGCCATGCGCCCGCTCCGATCAGCACCACCGCACGCGCACCCGGTAGGTGATCTTCTCCTCGCCGCGGGCGGGGATCTGAACGTCGAACTTGAAGGTGTGGGCGTCGAGCTTCACCCACTCATGCGTCGAGGAGAGGATCGTCCACTCGCCGCCGATCGGCTCGACGACCTCGACCGCGACGTCCCCGTCCTTGTGGTTGCGGAGGTGGATCTCCCAAGAGCTCTCGGAGATGCAGCTGCCGAGGGCCGACCAGCTCATCTGGCGCCGATCGCCGACCACGTCGAACGCGTCGCCCATCCTGATTCGGACCTTCTCGTCCCGGGGTGTGTGGGCGATGCGGTCCTCGCCGATGAACTGCTGGGCCCCCGAGGAGTCTTCCTTGTACACCCGCACGACGCCGGCCGGCAGCGGCATGCCGAGGTTGTTCTCTTCCGAGTTCTGGAAGTCCAGGAAGACGGCGACCTTCTGGTTGGAGGCGACGAGGCCGTACTGGCTCCGGTAGTAGTGCGCGGCGCCGTAGAAGATCAGGTGCTTGTCGACGGCGAAACCGGGAGCCTCGAGGAGGGTGACCTGCTTTTGCTCGTTGTTCCGCAGCGTGGTGGGGCGGTTCAACGTGTAGAGGTGGTACTCGAAGAAGGCCTCCTCGGCGAAGGCCCGACCCTCCGGTTCCGCCGCCGCCAGCACGGCCATCCTCATCATCTCGTCGCGCTCGTCCACCCGCTGGACATCGCCCGCCACCAGCTTGAGCTGCGCGTTCTCGTACGTGGCCCCGCTCTGGTTCGTGAGGGTCACCCACCCGGTGAGATCGCCGAGACGGTCGTTCTCGTCGATCACCATCACGTAGTCCGCCTTCCAGTTGAGGCTACCGGCCAGATAGGAGACCTCCAGGCGCTGCCGATCTGCGCCGCTGTCCAGCAGCCACACGAGGGTGGGCTCGGCGATCAGGTTGTCCGGTAGCTCGGGGAACGCGAAGCGGCCCGGGTAGTTGAAGGTGATCTCGTCGCCGATTCTCAGGATGGGGCCGCCGTTGACCGAGAGGACCTCGGCCTGGACCGGTTCGTCCCGCTCCGACTCCGGGTTCCAGCGGTACACGGTCACGGAGCGCCCGACGTACTTTTCCAGGAGCTTCTGCGGGTTCAGCAGGTCGTACTGGTAGTTCTGCTCGAGCACCCGGAGGGGCCGCCCCCCGGTAAGCGGGCGGATGTGCACGGTCTCCGTCTGGATCGATGCGGCCACGTCTCCATACTCCAGCCTCAGCAGGCCGCGGGCGAAGGGGATCTCCCGCACCTCGCGCACGAGGCCGAAGTCCTGATTGTATACGGTGATGGCGACGGATTCGCGGTCCTCAGCCCCGGATCGAAAGAGGGGCGCCTCCTCTCCGCCGCCCGTTACGTTCTGTGCCCAGGCCTCCGGCGCCACCATCCCGATCCACACTCCCAGGAAGGACCCACAAAGGAGGACCAGCCGGCCTGCATTGCGCGTTCGCATATCAACCCCCGGTCGAATCTTGGTTCGTGGCGCCGCCCGGCACGAAACCGGCCGATCGCCTGACATGGAAGGAGACGACCGAGCCCGCCCGGGTTTGCACAAGCCCGAGCCGGCCGCTCGAGGAGCCGCGGCGGGAAGGGCGGGCCGCTGCCAACCTTCAGGCGAGGCTCTCGGCGATCCTCCGGTAGCCCGGCGCCTCCAGCGCGCGGTACCGCTCGAAATCGCGGACGAGATCTCGCAGGGCAGGAGCGTCGGCCGGTTCGCGGCCGAGAGCCTCCTGGATTGCCGCGCCCAGGATCTCCCACTGGAAGGCGCTGTGGTATACCCAAGCGAGGTAGCAACTGCGGGACCACACCGCCTGCTGGACGCCCTCTCCATTGCCGGACAGGAACGAGAGGAGGAACTCCGCTCCATCGCTCACCAGGTTGAGCCACTGACCGGGCCAGCGCGCCATGACGCGGTGGCCGTCCGGAGTCACCACGGAGCGGACGCCGCGCAGCTCCGCCGGCTCGTACAGCCGGACGGCCACCGCCGCCCCACGGGCGGCAGCCGCCTCGAGGTCACCTGCCAGCAAGCGGGCCGGCTCCGGGAACAGATCGACGAGCACGACCTCGCGCGCCCGCGCGAGCATGGCGCGTGCACGCTGGAACACCTGCTCGACGGAGGTGAGCGCGTACAGCCCTTCGTCCCCCGCCGCCGGCTGCAGGCTCGCCAGGGCCTCTGCGGCGCGACCGTGTCGTGCGCGAAAACCATGGGCCAGCCTGTCGAGCAGCTCCCCGGCGGGCACGGCCCGGCAGAGCCGGTTCTCGCCGGTCTCCTCGATCAGCACCGCGCCCTTCTGATGGAGTGACTCCACCGCCTTGTAGGTGTTGGCCACCGGCTTGCCGATCTCTCGGGCGATCCGGTAGCCGGTGGCTGGCGCGCTTTCCACCAGGTAGGCGTAGACGGACGCCTCGAGCTGGGTGAACCCCAACTCGACCAGCGCCTCCACGGGCTCGCGCCCGTGGAGGCCGGTCTCGGTCCTCACCTGAGCTCCAGACCGTACCCCGCTTCGAGCACCTTGCCGATCCGGTCCGAGCTCTCCTGCAGGTGGGCTTGCGTGTACGTATCGAGGCGCTGCGCGTCCTGCAGCGCCCGGTCGGTCGCCTGCTTGGCCCGACGCAGCTCGTACCGCGCCATCGCCCGGGCGTCGGCCGGGGTGCGGGAGGGCGGGGTCTCGAGGATGGTCGTCATCCGGGCGATCCAGGCTCGCTGCAGCTCCCGCCGACTCGAAGTGATTGCCCGGGCAGGCGACGCCGACAGCTCCGACCAGATGGCATCCGACAGCGCGGTCATCAGCTCCGGGATCGTGAGCACCTCGTCTTCGCCGAAGCGCAGCTCCGCATCATGGATCTTCGAGAATCGGAACGGGTGCGTGAGCTGGTCCAGCACTGCCGTCTGGACGGCGAGCATCTGCTCGTGGAAGGGGAAGTCGATCCGGCCGTCGAAGGTGACCTCGTTCCCCCAGTGCAGCAACGGGCTCCAGCGATTGGCTCCGAACTTTGCCGCCACGTCTTGGGGCAGCGCGAACGCATCCTCGGCAAACACCGCGTTCACCACGAACCGGAAGGCTTCCCGCTGCCGCTGCACGGGCACGCTGACGAAGGGCGGCCGCTCGTCCGGGTCGCCGACGTGGTCCCGGTGCGTGTACTGGCCCGCCACATACTTGATGGCGGGCGCGACGGCCTGCGACATCATCGCGCCGAGCAGCGCCGTGTAGGCGTTGGTCAGCGAGAGGTAGGGCTCGTTGTCGACCAGCACGTGCTCGGGCAGGTCCATCCAGGTCGAACGGATGGCCGCGAGACGCTGCCGCCCCCAGGCCAGCGGGTCGTCACTCAGGTCCCACACGTTCACCGTCGGATCGAGCGCCCCCGGACCACCGGCGTCGATGTCGGCCCCGAAGGCGTGCCGGGGATCCGCTCCCTGGCGGGCCAGCGTGGCGGCCCGCTCGGCATCCGGCGTGTAGCCGAACGCGATCATCCAGCGGTCGTACGAGCCGATCGACGGCGTGTAGTAGTAGCCGGCCTTCTCCCCGCGCGGAGCCACGTTGGGGGCGTGGTAATCCATCACCGAGGCCACGAGGCCGTTCCTCTCCGCCCAGGAGCGGTCGTGCAGCCGCTCGAGCGGCGTGGCGCGGGAGGAGCCGAAGTTATGCTGCAACCCGAGGCTGTGGCCGACCTCGTGCATGACGACCCAGGTGAGGAACTCGCCCAGGAACTCCTCGGGCACCGGGTCGCCTGGATCCAGCTCCCCCCGAGCGGCGAGAGCCGCCCAGCCGCCAGCCGCCTGCGACAGCGCCGCGTCCATGGTCAGAGGGAATCGCCCTCCCGGCCCGTCGACGTCGGGGGAGCCATCGGCCGGAAGACCGAGCGCGTTGTGGAGCACGGCGACCGGATCGACCGTGTAGCGAAAGATGTTCCGGCCCGCCAGCATGAAGCTCGCCTCGAAGAGGATGTCGGCGTCCAGGACCTCACCGGTGCGCGGGTCGACCACGGAGGGGCCGATCGCTCCGTAGGCCGGCGTATTGGAGGTATTCCAGCGCAGCGTCGCGTAACGGATGTCCGCCGGGTCGGCGCCCTCGGGAAGCGGCTCGGCCCGGATCGCATCAACGAACCCCGCCTCCTCGAACGCCTCGTTCCAGGCCTCGATGCCCCGCGCGAAGTACTCGCGGTAACGCTCCGGCACCGTGTGATCGATGTAGTACACGATCGGCTTTACGGGGCGGTACTTGTCGTCCACCCGCTCACCCGGCTCGAGCCGCCACTTCCTCACGTATCGGCGAAAGAAGGTCGAGTCTTCGTCGCTGAAGTCCTTCACCACGCTGATGAAGTAACCCATTCGATCGTCCGCCTGGCGCGGCGTCATCGGCTCGTCGGGCAGGGCAGCGAGGTTGTAGTGGATCGAGATCGGGATGAAGCGGGGATCGGGCACCTCGTCCAGCTCCGGCGGCTCGGGCGCGCCCGGCGTGAAGGTCAGCTTGGCGCGGATCGTCGTGTTCCGCGGGAAGCTCTTCACCTCCTCGACGAAGCTGCGCTCCTTGTTGAGGCTTGCAGAGCCCGGCTCCCCGTTTCTGCCCGGGACGGCCGCCCGCACTCGCTGGCTGATGCCGGAGAGGTCCGAGAGGAACCAGTCCTGGGCCTCGATCACGAGGGCGGAGTCCTCGCGGATCGACTCGATCTTCGCGACGTCGAGCACCGACGAGGAGAAGGTCAGATCCACGGCTCGGGCCTGCGGCGTCCCTGCGGCGGCCACGAAGCGATGGGGCCGCTTCATCAGGAAGACCCGGTCACCATGCCGCTCGAAGGCCACGATGTCGCCCTCGAAGTTCAGCATCGTGCCGCCGGCGGCGCCGCCCCATCCGAAACCTTCGGCGACCTCGTACGTGACGATGAACGGCGCGTCGATGCGTGCGGGCGGGATCGCCATGTAGGTCTTGTCGCCCTTCACGTAAACGTCGAGAAAGCCCTGGTGAACGGTGGCATCTTCGGTGAGCTCGGCAAAGTCCTTGAACGGACCCTTCTTCTTCTCGTCCTCAGCCTGCTCCGCTTCCTGCGCCGGTACCGCCGCCGCGAGCGCGAGCAGGAGAGCGGCGGCCAGAAGCCCGGGCTGTCGAAAAACGCGTGGCCTCTTCATCGTAAACCTCCGTCGGGGTCGTCTCTGCTGTCATCGGGTTCGTGCGTGTTTCCGCAAGAGCGCTGATGTTAGTAGCTTATGCTACTAGTATATGGCCGGTGGGCGGACGGCCGCCAGTAAATGGGCGGAGGCCGAAGTGCCGCCGGCGACTCCTAGGACGCTTCCCGCCTGAGCCTGGCCCGATCCACCTTGCCGAGGTGGGTGCGCGGCAGGTCGTCCAGAAACGCGATGTCGCGGGGACACTTGTACGATGCGAGGCGATCGGCGACGTGCGATCGGAGCTCGGCCGCCAGATCGGGCTTCGAGAGCTCGCCTGCGCCGAGGCGCGCGGCCGCCTCCCCCGAAAGGACGATGAACGCCCGGGGCTCGGTAAGCCCGGTCTCGCCGGTCACCCCCACGACGGCCACCTCGCCCACGGCGCGATGCTGGATGAGACAATCCTCCACCTCGCTCGGCGCCAGCCACTTGCCCGACACCTTGAGCATGTCGTCGCCCCGGCCGGCATAGGTGAAAAAGCCGTCCGGGTCCCGGCTCACCATGTCACCCGAGACGTACCACTCGCCGCGGAACGCCTCCTTCGTGTCGTCGAGCCGCTGCCAGTAGCCTAGGGCCCTGGAGTCGCCCCGCACCCAGAGCCAGCCGACCTCCCCATCGGGCAGCGCCCGTCCGTTCTCGTCGCACACCCGAGCCTCGAATCCGGGGACCACCCTTCCGAGCGTGCCCGGCCGCACTTCGCCCGGTCGGTTCGAGATGAAGATGTGCCACATTTCCGCCGTCCCGAGGCCGTCGAGCAGCTCGATGCCGAACGTCTCGTTCCACCGCCGGTGAAGCTCCGGCGGCAGTGCCTCCCCGGCGGAGGTCGCGAGGCGGAGGCTGGACAGGTCACGGCTTCCGGCTTCCGGGTGGGACAGCATGAGGCCGATCATCGTCGGAACGCTGACCAGCACGGTCGGGCGGAAGCGCTCGATGCGGTCGAACAGCGCCTCCGCCGTGCACCGCTCGGGCCACAGCACCGACGTGCCGCCGACGGAGAACGGGAAGAGGAGGTTGGTCCCGGTGGCGTAGCCGAAGTAGAGCTTGGGAACGGAGAGGGTGACGTCGGCCTCCTGCATGGCCAGGATGCCCTTACCGTACAGCTCGGTGCTGTTGGCAAAGGAGCGGTGGGTCTGCAGCACCGCCTTCGGCCTGCCGGTCGTGCCGCCGGAGAAGAGCCAGATTGCCGCGTCGTCCCGGTGCGTGGGGTAGTTCTCCCGGAGCGGGGACTCGCGCTCCATGCGTGCCACGAATTCCGGATCGTCGACCACCGCGAGGGCGCGCAGATGCTGCGTCGCCGGTCCGGCCTGCTCGAAGCTCGCCCGGCTCGACGCGTCGACGAAGGCGAAGGCGGCCCGCGTGTACTCGAGGAAGAACTCGACCTCGTCGAGCTTGAGGTGCGGGTTCACCATCACGGCCACGGCACCGACCTTCAGGATGCCGAACAGCGCGCAGGCGAACTCGGGCCCGTCCTCGAGAGCGATAATCACCCGGCGTTCCGCCTCGATGCCCATGTCGCGCAGCACGTTGGCGTAGCGGTTCGCTCGCGCCTGGACCTCGGCGTAGGTGAGCGCGCCGCCTTCGGTCAGGATGGCGGTGCGGCTTCCCCGGCCCTCCTCGACGCGGGCATCGAGGAAGTAGTGAGCCATGTTGAATCGGGTCGGCGGCGTGAACGGCATGGTGCACGATGTTACGCAGTGACTAGAATGGGGGTCAACCGGAGCCGAACCGCCGCGGAGGGATGCTCGGATGGGCGTGCAGCACCTGGCAGAAGCCACCTGGGAGGAAATCCGCGACATGAAGAGGGAGATCGCGATCGCCCTCCTGCCGATCGGAGCGATCGAGGCGCACGGGCCCCATCTGCCGATGTCGACGGATGTGGTCATCGCCGAGGCGATGGCCGGACAGGCCGCCGAGCTCCTGGCTGCCGAGGGCCGGGAGGTGCTCGTGCTCCCAGCGCTGTCCTACACCGTTGCGCGCTTCGCGGAGCGCTTCCCGGGCACGCTCTCTCTGGAGCCCGACACGCTCACCCGCCTGCTCGTCGATCTGGCCCGCAGTCTCCGGTCGCACGGCTTCGGCCTGCTGGGGCTGGCGAACGCGCACCTCGATCCGGCGCACCTCACGGCGGTGCGCGCGGCCCGGGACGCGTGCGAAAGGACTGCGGACACGGCCCGCATCGTGTTCCCCGACATCACGCGACGTCCGTGGGCCGGCCGGCTGACCGAGGAGTTCCTGAGCGGCGCCTGCCACGCGGGCCGCTTCGAGGGCTCCGTGGTGATGGCCGCGGCCCCGGCCCTGGTGCGGGAGGAGATCCGACGTCAGCTGCCGCCGAATCCCGCTTCCCTGTCGAATGCGATTCGTGCGGGCAAGAAGACGTTCGAGGAGGCGGGCGGTCCACGCGCCTACTTCGGCTGGCCGGGCGACGCCACCGCGGAGGAAGGCGACGAGACGATCCAGGCGCTGGGAGGGATCCTGGCCGATGCGGTGAAGGCGAGCCTGGAAGGGCGGGCCGACGGGTGAGCACGGGAGAGCTGACCGGCCGACGCGCGGTGGTGACGGGCGGCGGGCGCGGGATCGGCGAAGCTGTCGCTCGGGCTCTGGCGCGCGCCGGCGCCTCGGTCGTCGTGGCCGCGCGGACGGCGGCCGAGATCGACGCCGTGGTGGAGAAGCTCTCCGCGCTCGGCCACCAGGCCTGGGCCATCCCCTGCGACGTGGTCGATCCCGACAGCGTCGATGAACTGGTCGCCGCGGCCGAAGAGCGGTGGGGCGAGGGGGGCGCGGACATCCTGGTGAACAACGCCGGCGCGGCTTGGTCGAGCCCCGTCCTCCGCACGGAGCTCGAGGACTGGAACCGCATGCTGGCGGTGAACGCGACAGGCACCTTCCTCTGCACCCGGGCCTTTCTTCCCGGGATGATGGAGCGCGGGTGGGGAAGGGTGGTCAACATCGCCTCCGTCGCCGGGCTGTCGGGCGCCCGGTACATATCCGCCTACGCCGCCTCCAAGCACGCGGTGATCGGCTTCACGCGCTGCGTGGCGGCCGAGGTGGCGGACAAGGGCGTGACGGTCAACGCCGTCTGCCCGGGGTACGTGGACACGCCGATGACCGACGAGTCGCTCCGCAGGATCTCGGAGAAGACCGGCCTCAGCGAGAAGGAGGCGCTCGAGCTGATCCTGGCGCGCACCCCGCAGGGCCGTCTGATCGAGCCGGCGGAGGTGGCGCACGCCGTGCTGTCGCTCTGTGGGGCCGCCGCCCGGGGCATCAACGGGCAGTCGATCGTCATCGACGGCGGAGAGCTGCTGTGTTGATCGACCGGACGGCCGCCCGCGGCCGGGGAGCCACGTGATGGGTCTGCGGATCATCAACCCGGAGGAGCTGGGGGCACCGAAGGGTTTCAGTCACGGCGTGCTGGGGCCGTCAGCTGGCCGGGTGCTCTTCGTCGCCGGACAGAACGCCTCTCGCGGCGAGCACGGAGTCGAGCCCGCCATCCGCACCCACTTCGTACGTCAGTTTGCCGTCGCCCTCGAGCGCGTTCTTGCCGTGGTCCGGGAAGCCGGTGGCAAGCCGGCTGACATCGGGCGGATGACGATCTACACCACGGACATGCAGGCGTACCTGTCATCGCGCCCCGCGCTGGGGATCGCCTATCGATCGGCGATGGGCAGCCACTACCCGGCGATGGCGCTGGTCGAGGTCTCCGATCTCGTCGATGAGGGGGCGATCGTGGAGATCGAGGCCACGGCGGTGCTCGCCGAGGCCGATGCGAACGCCCCGCGGGGAGAAGACGGATGACCATCGCACCCGAATCGTTCCTGTACGAGCACGACACCGACCGCCAGGTGGCCACGATCACGCTGAACCGGCCGGACCGGCTCAACGCGCTGACGTTCGAGGTCTATGCCGAGCTGCGGGATGCCTTCCGGGCGCTGGACACCGAGCCTGGCGTGCGCGCCGTCGTCATTACGGGCGCCGGGCGGGCGTTCAGCTCGGGCGGGGATGTGGAGGACATCATCGGTGCCCTGTTCGAGCGCGATTACGAGGGGCTGCTGGAGTTCACCCGAATGACCTGCGATCTGATCCTTGCCATCCGGCGCTGCCGCCGTCCGGTCGTGGCGGCGCTCAACGGCACCGTGGCGGGAGCCGGCGCCGTGATCGCGACGGCCTGCGACATACGGATCGCCGCCGAGACCGCCAAGATCGCCTTCCTGTTCACCCGGGTCGGTCTCTCGGGCGCGGACATGGGGGCGGCATGGCTGCTGCCCCGGATCGTGGGTCTGGGCCGGGCCACCGAGCTCCTGATGACGGGGGCGTTCATCGACGCGGCGGAGGCGCATCGGATTGGGCTGTACAACCGCGTCGTGCCGGACGGGCTCGCGGCCGAAGAGGCCCAGACGCTTGCCGGCAAGCTGGCCGCCGGTCCCTCCTTTGCCCTCGAGATCACCAAGGACTCGCTCAACCGGGAGGCGAGCCAGGACCTGGCGAGCGCCCTGGAGGCCGAGGCCCAGATCCAGGCATCCTGCATGCTGGGCGCCAACTTCCGCGAGGCATACGAGGCGTTCAAGGCGAAGCGCGATGCGGCCTTCGTGTAAGAGGCGCGGGTGGTCGACGCCCGGCAGGTGACCGGCAGCGAGGTCGTGCGAGCCTTCCTGGAGGTGCGGCATGTGGAGCTCGAGTCTCGCTTGCGCGGCTTCGCCGCTGCCGAGATCGCATCGAGGCCCGAGCCGCAGGACGATGATGCGGCACGGCGTGAGGCTCGCGAGTTTGTGGGGCTGCTCGGCGCGGGAGGCTGGCTGGAGCCGATCGGGGCACAGGATCTCCGGGCCTGCTGTCTGATCCGAGAGTGCCTGGCGTCGGTCTCCCCCCTGGCCGACGCGGTCTTTGCCCTCCAGGCGCTGAGCGCCACGCCCCTCCTGATCTCCGCGTCCGGACCGGGCACGCCGGCCTGGGAATGGCTCACCCGACTGCTGGCGGGTGAGGCGATCGGTGCGTTCGCGATGACGGAGCCGGAGGCCGGCAGCGACGTTGCCGCGCTGAGGACCCGGGCCCGCCAGGAGGGCGATGCCTGGATGCTGAACGGCCGGAAGAGCCTCATCTCGAATGCGGGGATCGCCGATGTGTACACGGTCTTCGCCTCGACCGACCCTGAGGCGGGCACGCGCGGCATCTCCTGCTTCCTCGTCCCGGCCGACACGCCGGGACTCCGCTTCACGGGTGCGCAGGTCATGAGCGAGCCCCATCCCCTGGGTGAGATCGCCTTCGAGGAGTGCGCGGTGCCGGCCGACCACCTGATCGGAGTTCCCGGTCAGGGTTTCAAGCTCGGGATGATGACCCTCGATCGGCTGCGCGCGACGGTGGCTGCCGCGGCGTGCGGCATGGCGGCGCGAGCCCTGGACGAGGCGCTTGCCCACGCCATCGGGCGCGAGCAGTTCGGCCGCAGGCTTGCCGAATTCCAGCTCATCCAGGAGAAGATCGGCCGGATGGCCATCGACCTCGCCGCAGCCCGGCTGCTGACCTACCGGGCCGCCTGGGCCCGGGATGAAGGCGCGGATCGCGTGACGCTCGAGGCCTCGATGGCGAAGGCGTTCGCTACGGAAGCGGCGCAGCGGATCGTGGACGAGGCGGTGCAGATCCTCGGAGGACGGGGGGTCCTGGCGGAGCATCCGGTGGACCGCCTCTACCGGGCCGTTCGGGCGCTGCGCATCTACGAGGGGACGACCGAGATGCAGCATCTGATCATCGCACGTCAGCTGCTGGGCCCGCAGCGGGGCGACGGCGGGTGAGGTTCGTCAGCGTCGGGGGCGGCCCGGCCGGGCTCTTCTTCGCGATCCTCATGAAGGAGGCCGATCCCGCGCACGAGATCCTCGTCCTGGAGCGAAACCGGCCGGACGACACCTTCGGCTTCGGCGTGGTGTTCTCGGACGCGACGATGGCCGAGATCGGAGAGGCCGAGCCCAGAGCGTACGAGGAGATCCGGCAGCGCTTCTACCACTGGGACGACATCGACATCCACTACCGGGGAGAGGTGCTTTCCTCGACCGGCCACGGCTTCGCCGGCCTGTCACGCCAGACGCTGCTCCGCATCCTGCAGGAGCGCTGCGTGGAGCTCGGCGTGGATCTGCGGTTCGAGGCGGAGGTCGAGGACCTTCGGCCGTACGCCGACGCCGATCTGATTTTGGCGGCCGACGGGGTGAACAGCCGGATTCGGAGCGAATACGCCGAGCCGCTAGGTCCCACCGTCGATCTGCGTCCCAATCGTTTCGTCTGGCTCGGAACGACGAAACCCTTCCCGGCCTTCACCTTCTACTTCAAGCCTACCGACGCCGGCCTGTGGAGGGTCCACGCCTATCAGTACGCGGAGGAGGAGAGTGCCGAGGCGGAGAGGCTGAACGGCATCTCCACCTTCATCGTCGAGACGACCGAGGAGACGTGGCGCGCCGCGGGGATGGACCGCGCGAGCGAGGAGGAGACGCTGCGGTTCTGCGAGGGGCTGTTCACCGACGAGCTCGACGGGCATCCCCTTATCGGTAACCTCTCGGTCTGGCGCAGCTTTCCCACCGTCACCTGCGATCGCTGGCACCACGGGAACATCGTGCTGGTCGGGGATGCCGCCCACACCGCGCACTTCTCCGTCGGATCGGGCACCCGGCTGGCGATGATCGACGCGATCGAGCTCTCCCGGTCGATCGGGCGGCACCGCGGCGACATCGCCCGGGCGCTGCAGGAGTACGAGGAGGCTCGCCGGCCCGCGGTGGCCAGCCTGCAGCGCGCCGCCAAGACGAGCATGTTGTGGTTCGAGGGAACCGAGCGGTACATGGACGACGAGCCCATCCAGTTCGCCTTCAACCTCCTGACCCGCAGTCTCCGGATCACCCACGAGAACCTGCGGGCCAGGGATCCGGCCTTCCTCGAGCGGGTGGACGCGTGGTTCGCCCGCACGGCAGCCGGACAGAGCGGGGTCGACGTGCCGACCGCTCCGCCGCCCCCCCCTCTGTTCACCCCCTTCCGGGTGCGCGGTCTGCTGCTTCCGAATCGCGTCGCGGTGTCACCCATGTGCCAGTATTCGGCCGAGGAGGGAATGCCGAACGACTGGCACCTCGTGCACCTCGGTTCGCGGGCCGTCGGTGGGGCCGGCCTCGTGTTCACGGAGATGACCGATGTGAGCCCGGAGGCACGGATCTCGCCCGGGTGCACCGGGATGTATCGGCCGGAGCACGTGGGGGCGTGGGCGCGGATCGTCGACTTCATCCACCGGCACTCCGAGGCCAAGGTGGCGATCCAGCTGGGCCACGCGGGACGGAAGGGCTCCACCCGGCTCGCGTGGGAGGGGATGGACGAGCCGCTGCGGGAGGGCAACTGGCCGATCGTCTCCGCCTCGCCGATCCCCTACTTCCCGCACAGCCAGGTCCCCCGCGAGATGACGCGAGAGGACATGAACGCGGTGCGGGCGGCGTTCGTCCGAGCGGCCGGGATGAGCGAGGAGGCGGGCTTCGACTGGCTGGAGATCCACCTCGCGCATGGCTACCTGTTCGCCAGCTTCATCTCGCCGCTGACGAACACGCGGACGGATGCCTACGGGGGCTCGCTCGACAACCGGATGCGGTACCCGCTCGAGGTCTTGGATGCCGTCCGGGAGGCGTGGCCCGACAAGCCGCTCTCGGTCCGCATCTCGGCGGTCGATTGGGCGCCCGGCGGGCTGGAGGCCGATGATGCGGTGGAGGTCGCCCGCATGCTGGGGGCACACGGCGTCGACATCGTGGACGTCTCGGCCGGGCAGACCGTGGCGCACGCCAAGCCCGAGTACGGCCGGCAGTTTCAGACGCCGTTCAGCGATCGGATCCGCCACGAGGCGGGGATCGCGACCATGGCCGTGGGAAACATCTCCTCCTACATGGACGTGAACACCATCCTGGCGGCCGGACGCGCGGATCTGTGTCTGATGGCGCGGGCCCATCTGTGGGATCCCTACTGGACGCGTCACATGGCGTACGAGCTGGGATACGCCCTGCCCTGGCCCGATCCCTATGCCACCCTGGACGATTTCACTCCCAGGCTGGGGCTGAAGGAAGAGGACAAGTGACGGAGGACCACGGAACGCCGGATGCGCCGGACGCGGGAGAGGGCAGCGGAGCGCAGCCCGACCAGCCCTATGGCGCGGGCTCGCGGGTGCAAGAGGGTCCGCCGGGCAGCTACCTCACCTACGCCGGTTACCTGAAGGTCGACGAGCTGCTCTCCCTGCAGGAGCCGCTTTCCGATGGGCCCGAGCACGACGAGATGCTCTTCATCGTCATCCACCAGGTGTACGAGCTCTGGTTCAAGGAGGTTCTGCACGAGGTGGACTACGTGGTGAAGCTGCTGCAGGCTGACGACCTGGCCCGGGCCCACCACACCATGAAGCGCATCCTCACGATCCTGAAGGTGCTCGTGGCCCAGCTCGACATCCTGGAGACGATGACGCCGGTCGAGTTCCTGACCTTCCGCGAGCGGCTCGAGGAGGCGAGCGGCTTCCAGTCTCACCAGTTCCGCGAGCTCGAGTTCGCGCTCGGCCAGAAGAGCCAGTGGGCGATCTCCCGCTACCCGGAGCACGAACCGGCCCTCGGCCGGCTGCGGCGGCGCTACGAGGAACCGACGCTGTGGGATGCCTTCCTGGCCTGCCTTGCCCGGGAAGGCTACGCCGTGCCGAAGGCCCAGCTGGAGCGGGATGTCAGACAGCGCATCGAGCCGTCACCGGAGCTCCAGGAAGTGCTCGTCGAGGTCTACCGGAACGACCCCGGCCTCACCGAGCTGTGCGAGCGGTTGGTGGACTTGGACGAGGGGCTGCAGGAGTGGCGCTACCGGCACGTGAAGATGGTGGAGCGGACGATCGGCACCAAGCCCGGAACGGGCGGCTCGGCCGGAGCCGAGTACCTGCGCGGCACGCTGTTCAAGCCCGCTTTCCCGGACCTTTGGGGCATCCGCGCCCGCCTGTGACCGTAAGCGGAGGCGAGGCGTGACGGACTCGAGCCCCCAGCGCACCGAGCCGGCGATTGGCCGGGCCGAGGAGCTGTGCGGGACGCCCAACCCGCTTGCCGAGCGGTACTCGCGCTTCCGCGTTGCCGAGCGCCTTCTCCTGACGGGGCATTCGCACCAGGCCTGGCCGGATCGCGGCTTCGAGGGTCAGCAGCGCGCCTGGCTCGACGCGGCGGAGCTGGTCGACGAGAAGTGGGAGCGGGCCTTTGCGCGGGCCGAACGGGTCCGCCTCGGATGGGCGCAGCTCCTCGACGACGATCCCCGCCGCATCGTCCTGGCCCAGAACACCCACGAGCTTCTGCTGCGCTTCCTGTCGGTCCTGCCGCTCCGCGAGCGACCGCGAGTGGTGACGACGGATGGGGAGTTCCACACGATCCGCCGCCAGCTGGATCGGCTGGCGGAGGAGGGCCTGGAGGTGCGGAAGGTACCCGCTCACCCGGGGGCGGGCGTCGGAGAGCGACTGCTTCCGGAGATCGACGAGCGGACCGCCGCCGTGCTCGTCTCCTCGGTCTTCTTCATGACGGGACATGTGGCGGGCGGGCTGGACGACGTCATGGCCGCCTGCGCCCGGGTCGGCGCGGAGCTGCTGGTCGACGTCTACCATTCCCTCAACGCCATCCCGTTCCGGCTGTCGGAGGAGGGCGTGGGCGATGCGTTCGTGGTCGGCGGCGGCTACAAGTATTGCCAGCTGGGGGAGGGCAACTGCTTCCTTCGCGTACCGCCGGGCCGGGAGGCGATGAGGCCGGTCGTGACCGGCTGGTTCAGCGAGTTCAGCGCCCTCGGGTCACCGGAGAAGGGCGGCCCTGTCGACTACGGCCGGGGGCCGGACCGCTTCGCCGGCAGCACCTACGATCCCACGAGCCACTACCGGGCGGCCGAGGTCTTCGACTGCTTCCGGGAGTGGGGGCTTGCGCCGGAGCTCCTGCGCCAGGTAAGCCAGAGCCAGGTAGGCTTCCTGGCCGAACGCTTCGACGCCATCGATGCCGATCCGGCCGTGATCGATCGGGACCGCGACGTCCCGCTCGCCGGGGTCGGCGGCTTTTTAGCCCTGCGGACCCCGCACGCGGCCGGGTTCAGCCGACGTCTGCGGGAACGCGGCGTCCTCACCGATTACCGTCTGGACCTGCTGCGGCTCGGGCCGGCGCCCTACCTGTCCCGGGCGCAGCTGGCCGCGGCGGCGGACGCGCTGCAGGCGGTCGTGCGGGAGGGATTCGGGTAGGCGCCAGGGGACGGCAGGGCCCAGGCCGCTGCACAGCCCGGCCTTGACGGATCCGGATCAGGCACCGTAGGCTCCCGTCCACCCTGACGCTTCGAACGGCCCGATTCACCCCCCAACGGAGGTAGGACCATGCGTTATGCAGCTTTGATCTGTGCGGCTCTCCTCGCCTTCCCGGCTGCCGGCCTCGCGCAGGCCGAGGACGTGAAGGCGGAGATCACCGCGGGCGGGCAGGCCTGGCAGGCCGCTTGGAACGCCGGCGACGCGGCCGCCATCGCCGCCCTCTACGCCGAGGACGCCGTCGTCATGCCGCCCGGAAGCGACGCCGTGCGTGGGC
Source organism: Gemmatimonadota bacterium (assembly GCA_020351855.1). Classification (GTDB taxonomy): domain Bacteria; phylum Gemmatimonadota; class Gemmatimonadetes; order Palauibacterales; family Palauibacteraceae. The sequence continues at coordinate 1,405,806 of CP070670.1, read as the reverse complement.
GCGCCGCGATCGAGGCGTTCTGGCAGGCGGACATCGATGCCTCGAAAGGCATGACCTCCACGATCGAGACGAAGGAGGTGCACGCGCACGGCAACATGGCCGTCGAGGTGGGCTCCTACATGAGTACGGGCGCCGACGGCTCGCATGCCGACCACGGCAAGTTCATCGCCATCTGGATGAAGACGGACAGCGGCTGGAAGATCGTACGGGACATCTTCAACAGCAGCATGTAGCGACACACCGGCGGCGGGGGCAGCCGCGCGGCTGCTCCCTACCCGCCTCACGCTGCCCGGGCCAGCATCCGTCGGTGTTTGACCCTTTAGCCCCGGCTGGCGGCGATGAGGCCCAGTCGCTGCCGGGCCGCGTCCACCCGCGGCTGCAGTTCGGCGTCCCCGTCCTTCCCCAGGTCTATCACGAGGTCCAAGTAGCGGGCCTCGTCCTCCGGCTGCCCGCGCGCTGCGTATAGGCCGGCCAATCGCTCGTAGATTGGGCCGAGCCAATACGAGTCGGGCCACACGCGAATATGACCCGGGGCATGCAAGTACCTCTCATAGTAGACCAGTGCCGAATCCGTTGAGCCGGCGAGGTCGAACGCTCTGGCCTTCAGCAGGGAGGCGTTCACATCACACAGGTTGTACCAGCAGAGCGGCTGTTGCTCGAGCACCTGAGCCTCGTGGACCGCGTCCTGAGCCCGCCCCTCTGAAAGAGCCAGCTCCGCGCGGGCGATGCGGTACGCTAGATGCTCGGTGTGATGGCGGAGGTCCAGAGGAAACGCCGCCTCGAACGCCGACAGCAGGGCACGCGCCTCGGCGGAGTCACCGGCGGCGGCGTAGGCCCAAGCGAGGTTTGCATACGGGCGGCTCTCCGGTGGCATCTCGTTCAGAGGGCAGCGTTCCAGCCCGCGGGCGACGCGCGTGCGGGCGCTCCTCCGGTTGCCTCGCAGGCTCACTTCGGCCGCTGCGATCGGGAGAGTGTGAACGCCT
>CP070670.1:1390036-1404723 GCA_020351855.1 Gemmatimonadota bacterium | reverse complement strand
GGAACGAGGTCCTCGACCCGATCGGCCAGCTGGATCGTCCTCCAGGGCGTGACGAACGGCGTCTCGCCGTACACCTTGACCCCGTCCGCCCAGGCGGTGAGCGACACGCGCAGCCTGCGGTCGCGCGAGCCGCTCAGGTTCATCCCCGCGTAGTCGACCAGGTTCGCCTCGTGGAGGACCACGAACACCCCGTCCTGGGTTTCCATCGTCAGGGGCGTGTGGACCGTCGGCAGCGTGCTCACCGGCGAGGAGGAGTAGAGCAGCTCGTACCGATGAGTCACGTCGTCGGCCTCGATCCACCAGGCCCGGGCGTCGTTGGCGGGATGGAACTCGGTCAGCTCCTCGGTGATCGCGAAGGAGCCCAGGTGCGGCTGCTCGGGAAGCTCGTACCGGAAACCGATGCCGTCGTCGAAGGCTCGGAACACCACGTCGAACCGGCGGGCCGGCTCACGGGTCTCGGTGACGGTCACCCGCAGCTCGTTGTGGTGGTCCCGAACGCGGGCCACCTCGCCCCAGGGCTGTTCCCACGTCTCGTCGACCGAGTTGCGCCCAGTCTCCTCCAGCCGCAGGCTGTCGCGCAGCGGCCCGGCGTCCCGAAACTCGAACCCGAGCCGCGAGGGCAGGATGATCTTCCGGCCATCGCGCTCGACGGCGTAGATCAGCCGGCCCTCCGTGGTCCCCACCGTGACCACGTTGCGGCCGTCCGGCGAGGCCACCTGCACGGTATCCTGGACGGGCCTCTGGATGGGCTCCGGGTGACGGACCGCCGCGCCGCCGCTCGCGGAGGGAACCAGCAGCAGGGCCGCCAGCGCGGCGGATGCCGTGGTCCTGGCCTTCTTCGCCCTCACCACATCGACCATCGCTGCTTCCGCCCTCGCCGCTCGCCGAGCTGCCACGAGTTTCCCAATCTGCATGCTCATCCGTATGCTCATCCGTCCTTCGATCTTTCTTGGGTCCTCCGGTCACGATTGCCGCGTCGTGCCGAGCGTCCGGTCGCGGCGTCCGACTCGCCCTGTCGCACCCAGACGAGGAAGGCACCGGCCGGTACCCGGATCCCCGGCGCCCTCCGGCGAGACGTGCTCATGTTGGGGTTGACGGAATACGACGGCCGATGATGGCCATGGAGCACCAGCCGAGCAACACCTGGTCCGAGGGAGTCAGGCCTAATCCCCTGAAGGCTCGCCGAGCAGCACCAGGCTGTACGGAGTATCCAGCCGGACCTTCCCGTCCATGACGGTTGCGGACCGGCCGGAATAGGCGTCCACCAGCTCGGTGCCGTCTGGAAACACCCCGAAGACGGGCACGGTCTTGGGGCCGTTCGGCTGCTCCAATGCGACCAGCACGCGATCGGAGAGCCGACCGGTCTCTAGGGTGCGGCTGAAGATGTACGGCTCCGCCTGCAGTCTGCGATGCCGGCCCGCGCCCACGGCCGGGTGGGCCCGGCGGAAACGGCCCAGCTTTCGCCAGTGCTGCAGGACCTGGTCGGCGGCTTCGCCGCGCTGCAGCTCCTGCCAGGTCATCACCGAGCGCAGGTTGGCGTCACCCCGAGCTCCCTCCACCCTCAAAGGTCGGGCGAGCTCATCCCCGTAGTAGATTTGAGCGCCGCCTGGGGCGAGAAGCAGGCGGGTGCCGGTGCCGAACGGATCTTCCCGCTCCGGGTCGAGGGGGGCCCCGTCGTCATGGGAGCTGGCGTAGCTGAGGATCACCCGACCGCGGAGCGCTCCCTCGCGCAGCGCGGCCGAGTACCGCGTGTACAGGTCGTCCAGGGGGCCGGCCATCGGCCCGGCGGCTTCCCGCTTGAAGCCGAAGTTGATGAGGCCGTCGTAGCCGAAGTCGAAAAAGTCCACGGTACGGTCCCCGAAGTCGAAGTCACGCCCGTGGCCGAGCTCGTAGTTGTAGACCTCACCCATCATGTAGAAGGGAAGGTCGTCCAGGATCTGGTCCGGATGGGCCCGTTTCCACTCCGTAAAGGCCTGCACGGCCTCCTGCTTCAGCTCGGCGCTCACCGTTTCCTCGAAGTGCTTGGCCGTGTCGACCCTGTAGCCGTCGAAACCGAACTCGCGCACCCAGTCGGTGAGCCACTTCATGACGTAGTAGCGGGGCGCCCGCGGATAGCCCGTGCGCTGGAAGAAGGCGTCGAGCTCGGCCAGCTCTGCGGCCAGGCGGCCCTCGCGCTGCCACTTCTCGATCAGCCGTCCAGGCAGCTCCACCGGCGCGTCCCGCTCGGTGCGGATGTCCGGCAGGTTGTCCACCAGCGTGCACTCCACAGTGCTACCGTAGTCCCGGTACAGGCAGCGGGGGCCGGTGCGCACCCAGTCGTCGGGCCACTGGGGGTCCAGGGGCGTCACCGGACCGGTGTGGTTGATCACCGCATCCATGAGGACGCGGATGCCTCGCCGGTGGGCCGCTTCCACTACGGCGCGCAGATCCTCCGCGCTCCCCAACGCCGGATCCACGGCGGTCCAGTCCCGCGCCCAATAGCCGTGGAACCCGTAGGTCTTGCCGGTTCCCTCGTCCACGCTGCCGCGGATCTGCTCCACGAACGGCGTCAGCCAGATCGCGTCGACCCCCAGGGCCTCGAAGTACCCGTCCTCCAGCTTGCGGAGCACGCCGGCCAGATCTCCACCCTGAAAGCTGCGCAGCACCGCTCCGTCCTGCGCGCGACCCAAGGCCAGGTCGTTGGCGGGATCTCCGTTATAGAAGCGATCGGTGAGAAGGAAGTAGACCGTGGCGCTGTTCCAGAAGACCGCCGGATCGGCAGTCCTGGCCGCCTCGACCACCGGCTCTCGGGCGTCGTGGCCGGGTGCTTCCGAACCGGGGGGCTTGGGACCACACCCCCACAAGAAGGGCGCGGCGAGACCGAGGAGGGCCGCGGCACGGATCCGTATCTTCATGATCGAACCTTCGGCCTCACACTCGCGGGAGACCGCTAGGAGGGGACCGCCGCCGCCACATCGTCCCGGTCCTCCACGCGGAGGGTCAGCGCCGCGGCGAGCACGAGAGAGAACCCGCCGATAAGGAGGGCGTAGATGGCCTGGCCGCCGAAGAAGCGTCCGACGAAGAAGCCCAGGACGGCGGCGGCGACGATCTGCGGGATGACGATGAAGAAGTTGAACACGCCCATGTAATAGCCCAGCTTCGAGGGCGGCAGAGACCCGGTGAGGATGGCGTACGGCATGGAGAGGATGCTCGCCCAGGCGATTCCCACCCCGATCATGGATCCCAGGATCAGCCGCGGATCCTCGATGACGAAGATGGACAGCAGACCGAGGGCGCCACACACAAGGCAGATGGCGTGGGCGATCTTCCGGCTGGTCCGCTTTGCCAGGACCGGGATGCCGAAGGCCACCAGGGCGGCAACGCCGTTGTAGGTGGCGAACGCGACGCCCACCCAATTGGCCCCCTCGTTGTAGAGGGCCGAGGTGGCGTCACTCGTGCCGTAGATGTGACTGGTCACCGCAGCGGTGGTGTAGATCCACATCGCGAACAGGGCGAACCAGGAGAAGAACTGCACCCAGGCCAGCTGCCTCATCGCGTGCGGCATGTCCTGGAAGTCGTTCAGGATGGTGACGAAACCGCTGTCGCAGCGGCCGGCCCGCTGCAGCAGTCCGGACAGGATGAGCAGGATGCCGACGAAACCGAGCCCGCCCGACAGGACGAGCACCTGATAGATCTCCCGCCGAACCAGCCACACCGACAACAGCACTCCCAAGAGAAAGAGCACGACGCCCAGCCGTATCTGGCGGCGGCCGTTCGCGGCGTACTCCCCGGCCGTGCGCAGCTCTTTGGCGGACCCTTCCCGCTCCTGGTTCTCCTCGAACGAGGCCATCTCCTCCGGCGAGTATTCCGTCGACCGAACGACCGTCCACAGCACCGCGAGGAAGAAGACGGCGGCGCCCAGATAGAAGGAGAGCCGCACCGAGTCGGGGATGATGCCCTCCGGGGCCTCGTTGCTCACCCCGAACTGCCCGGTAAGGAGCCACGGCAACATGGACGCCACCACTGCGCCGGTGCCGATGAAGAAGCTCTGCATCGCGAACCCGATCGTGCGCTGCTCGGACGGCAGGTTGTCTCCGACGAAGGCGCGGAACGGCTCCATCGAGATGTTGATCGAGGCGTCCATGATCCAGAGCATGCCGGCAGCCACCCACAGGGTAGGGGAGTTCGGCATGGCGATCAGGGCCAGCGATGCCAGGAAGGCTCCGCCGAGGAAATACGGACGGCGACGGCCCAGGCGGTTCCAGGTGCGGTCGCTGAAGTAGCCGACGATGGGTTGGACGAGGAGCCCGGTCACCGGGGCGGCGATCCACAAGATCGGGATGCTCTCGACGCTGGCGCCCAGCGTCTCGAAGATCCGGCTCACGTTGGCGTTCTGCAGGGCGAAGCCGAACTGAATGCCCAGAAAGCCGAAGCTCATGTTCCAGATGCTCCAGAACGAGAGGCGCGGCTTGGCACGCCCGGCCGCTGGCGCGTTGGCAAAGCCGGTCGCGGCGGAGGCTTGTGATTCCATGAAGGACCGGTCCGGGGTTAGCGGAAAGTCGAACTGCCGTCGGTTGCTGGCGGCCCCTTTTTCCGGGCCTCGTCGAAGCGCCGGAGCAGCGCATCGATGTTCGGGTCGGTCATGACCTCGTCGAGGGTGCGGGACATCGGCCGCTGCCAGTTCGGCCGCTCCGAGGAACGCGTCCCCGGGAGGTTGACCTGCTCGACCTCGAGCCACAAGTCCTCGAGCCACGGGATGACCAGCGGGGAGGGAGAACGCCCGAGCCACTCGAGCAGCTCTGCAAGCAGCGCTTCCGGCTCCTCCAGGCTGCCTTCCAGCATGTCGGCCAGCCTTCGCGCGCCCTCGCCTCGGGCCTCGCGCTCCGCCGGAGCCGCCGCCGCCTCGAGCAGCCTGCAGCGGATCCGCTCGTCGATGTCCACCTGGGCGATCCAACCCGCCAGCGTCGGAGTGTCGTGCGTGCCGATCAGGGCCACCTCGTCGGGAGTGGGTGGCTGGGGATCCTCTTCCATGGCCTCGAATTCGGCCAGGTACATCCCCCAGATGCGGTGCCGCGGCAGCGCCTCATCGATCTCCGCCGGCACGGTCCCGAGGTTTTCCCCCACCACCTCGCACCGGTGGCGCTGCGACTCCAGGGCGAGGACGGCGAACAACTCGTCGGCAGGATACGAAACGTAGGTCCCCTCGTGCAGTCCGAAACCGTGCGGGATCCAGTAGAGCCGGGTAAGCGCCATGATGTGGTCGACCCGCAGCACTCCCGAGAGGGCCGCCTGATGGGCGATGCTGGCGGCCAGGTACCGGTGTCCCTCCCGGCGAGACGCCTCGGGCAGCACCGGCGAGAACCCCCAGTCCTGCCCGCTCGGAAAGCCCGCGTCCGGGGGAGCCCCGACGGACATTCCCTCCACGAACAGGGCCTGCCGGGACCAAGGGTCGTACCCATCGGGGTGCACCCCTACCGCCAGGTCCAGGCCCAGGCGGACGCCATCTGCCGCCAGCTGTCGGCGGAGCTCGGTCAACTGGTTCCGAGCCATGGTCTGCGCTACCCGATGAAAGCGCTCTTCGTCGGCATCGACCTCGGAAGGCCCTAAGGCGCCGCCGCGCGCGCCCGAAGGCCACGCACGCCACTTCCGACCGAGCCGGGCCTGGGCCCCGCGGAAGCGAGCGTAGCGGATGAGCTCGGCGTCGAGGGAGGCCGGAGGCGGGGTGGGCCGTCCCTGCAGGGCGGCCCGCACCTCGGCGTCCGCGCGGCAGACGTCCAGCGTACTCGGCCGCTCGACGGCCCGGTGCGCTCCGCCGAGATCCAGGATCAGCTCGCTCCAGAAGAGGCGGCTGACCGGGGAGTAGGGGCTCGGTTCGGCGGGTGACGCGTTGAACGTCGGGAGCAGGGGCAGCAGCGTGACCAGGTCGCCACCGTGGGAGCCCACCCAGCGGCAGAGGGAGTCCAGATCACGAAGGTCACCCAGCGAGCGGCTGCGCGCTGATCGAAGAGCCGACAGCTGTGCTCCGATTCCCCAGCTCCTTCCGTTCCCGGCCCGCCGCCAGGCATGTTGAGGAGCGGAGATCACCGTGCAGGTTTCCGTTCGACCGCCGAACTCGACGGTGAGCGTATGGTACCCCGGTGGGAGGGGGTGGCCCGCCTGCACCTCCGATGTCGAGGCGTCCCTCGAAACCTCCAGGACGAGGACTTCGCCGTCCTCGAGACCGATCGCCGCCCCCAGAGGCGCCTCCTCGAAGATCGTGATGGCCGGGAGGAGGCCGTCCCAAGCGACGAGGACGGGCGGGAGAATCTCGGCCTCCTTCGACGCCTGAAAGGCTCGCAGCGCCTCCGCGGCGCCGCCGGGGCCGTCAATCGGGGCGCCGAGGGCGGCGCAGATGCTGATCAGCGTCTCGGGCGACACGGTGACGGGCCTTTCCAGGCCATCCGTGTAGTGCGTGTGCACTCCCAGCGCCAGGGCGAGGGATCCGAGCGCGCTCAGCTCGTCCGTCTGTGTTGGGGAACCGGTCAAGCGAACAGGCGCCTTTCCTCCGAGGGGTTCGTTCGCGTCCCAGCCGCGCGCTGCAGGGCACGGATTATAGGCTGGGACCCGGGCGATTCGCGACCGGATCGGGGACGGTGGCCTTCCCTCCGGTGAACTTCGTACCGGAATCCACGTACCATTGAGATCGCGTCGAAAATCGTTCCCACGTCTCCGGTCCTCTTTCGCCTGTGAGTCGAGAAGCGCGCCCCGAGCCGAGGCCCACCCTTCCTTCCCTGCTGACCCGCAGCCTGAGGGGGCTGCTGGCCGTCGCCCTGGCTCTTGCCGCGTTCATGCTGGCCAACACGGCCTACCTCCTTCTCAACCGGCTGGGCGACGCGCTGGGCTGGGGCTTTTTCGCCGTGAGCGACACGTCCCTTCCCAAGCTCTTCCAGGCCATGTTGCTGACGCACACCGGGGTGGGGCTGCTGCTCGTCGCCGCGATGCTCGGCTTTTTCGGCGCCCATCTGCCGAAGGTATGGAAACGCCGTCACCGGGGATCGGTGCTGTCGGGGATCCTCTTCGCGCTTGCGGGCCTCACCCTGGCCGTCACGGGAACCTTCATCCTTACCGCGGCCGCCAGCCGGGATAACCGGTGGGCCTGGTGGGCACACGTCATCTGCGCGGCCCTGGCCGGCCTCGGATACATCGTGCACCGCAGGGTGAGCTATGCGAGACCGCCGGGCACCGCGTTTCGCCGCTTCGGCCTCGGTGTGGCCGCCGGGGCGGCGCTCCTCGTCGCGGCACACGGGTTCACGAATCGCGGCATCGAACTGACGGCGGAGGCGCAGGCCGCGCGGGAGCGCGGACTGGGGGCCGGGCCGGGCGCCAGGTCCCGCGAACTCGCCAAGTTCGCGGCGGACCCCTTTGTGCCTCGAGACTTCGTTCCGCCGGAGAGCCCCTTCTTCCCGTCTCCCGCCACCACCACGTCGGGCGGCTACCTGCCGGCCCGGATCATCACGCGCGACGACCCCGGATCGCTGCCCGACGACGTGAAGCGCGAGGCCGAGCGAAACGGGTTCGTGAGCGAGATCCCGATAGGGGCCGGGACGTGCGTACGGTGCCACCCGGACATCGTCGACCAATGGGCGACGTCGGCCCATCGCTTCGCCTCCTTCAACAATCCGTTCTACGAGGCGACGATCGACGACATGCGCCGCAACGCCACCCTCCCGAACGCTTCGGTGGAGACTCACATGCGGCGGTTCTCGCTCACGACCGAGGGAGCGGGACGGGTGAAGAGCAAGTGGTGCAGCGGCTGTCACGACCCGGCGCTGATGCTCGCGGGCCGGATGGACGGGGAGATCGACCGGGCCAGCGTGGAGGCGCAGGCCGGCCTCACCTGTCTGGCGTGCCACGCCATCGACCTGATTCACGATCAGACGGGCAACGGGAACTACAACATCGCCGACGAACAGGAGGATCCCTACCTGTTCGCGGGCGGGAAGCCCGGAACGTGGGCGGAGTTCCTGCACGATGCCGCGCTCAAGGCGAAGCCCACGGTCCACAAGCGGCAGCTGTTGAAGCCCTTTTTCCGCCAGTCCGAGTTCTGCGCCACGTGCCACAAGGTCAGCCTGACCGAGCCGGTCAACGACTACCGGTGGCTCCGCGGGCAGAACGAGTACGACGCCTGGCACGACAGCGGCGTGTCCCTGAACGCCTCGCGGACCTTCTACTTGCCAGAGGAGAGGCGCCTCTGCCAGGACTGTCACATGCCGCTCGAGCCCGCACCGCGAGGCGACGTGTCCGCCAAGGGCGGAATGGTGCGCTCGCACCGCTTCCTCGCCGTGAACACGGCGCTTCCTTTCGTCCGAGGGGATGAGCAGACGATACGGAGGATCGAGGCCTACCTGCGGGCCGAGAAGCTGGGCGTGGACATCTTCGCGCTCAGGTCTGCGCGAACGGGGGAGTCCTCGATCCCGGTCGATCGGAGCCCACCGGCCGTTCAGCCCGGCGAGCGGATCACAGTCGATGTGGTGGTGCGGAACAAGGGTGTGGGGCACACCTTCCCCGGCGGCACCAACGACTCCAACGAGGGGTGGCTCGAGTTCACCGTGCTGGACGAGAAGGGCGACGTCCTGGCCATCAGCGGCGCCGTGGGAGAGGACGGTCATCTCGATCCGCTGGCCCACGTCTACAACGCGGTCATCCTGGACCGCTTCGGGAACCTGATCGACCGCCGCAACGCGGCCGACATCCATGTCACGGCTGCCTCCAACGTCATCCCCCCGGGAATGGCCGACGTGGCCCACTTCGAGCTCGTGGTCCCGGCGGAGATGGCGGGGAGGGAGCTGACCCTGCGGGCGAGGCTGCTGTGGCGCAAGTTCAACCGGCGATACACGGAGTTCGCGTACGAGGCGAACCCGTCGGGGTTCAAGCGGTTCCAGGGCGTCCCGGAGCTTCCGATCACCGAGATCGCCGCCGCTGAGGTGGCGCTGCGCGTCCGATCGGGGGAGCCCTCGACCGGCGGGACCGTAAGGCCGGCCGGGCCGGCCGAAGTGTCAGCGCCTGACGAGGCGGCCGGGCCGGCCGAGTGGATCCGCTCCAACGACTACGGGATCGCCCTTCTCCGGGAGGGCAACACGCGAGCGGCGCTAAGTGCGTTCGAGCGGGTGGCGGAGCTCCAGCCCGGCCGCGTGGACGGACCGCTCAACATGGCCCGCGTGGCCCTGCGGGAGGGCAATATCGAGACGGCGTACGAGTTCCTGAGGGAGGCCGAGGAGGTGCGTCCCGGTGACGCGCGCGTGGCCTGGGTATGGGGGGGCGCGCTGCAGGAGGACGGGCGCTACGAGGAGGCGGCCCTGGCGTATCGGCGGGTGCTGGAGGACTTTCCCGCGGATCGCGCGGCGTGGAGGAGCCTCGGACGGACGCTCTACCTCGACGGACGGTACGAGGAGGCGCTCATCGCCTTCGACCGGGTGCTTGAGATCGATCCCGAGGATCGGGTTTCCCACTATCACCGCATGCTGTGCTACCGGGCGCTGGGCCGGGAAGCGGAATCGGAAGCGGCGGCCGCCGCGTACGAACGGTATCGGATCGACGAGTCGGCCCAGGCGATCGCCGGGGCCTTTCGCCTCGCGAATCCCGGTGTCAACCTGATGGCACAGCCGATCCACACACATACCGTGTCCCCGGCGAGATAGGCACGGCTTTCTCGTGGGCCACAGAGCCGTCGTACTGATCGCGTTCTTCGCCGCCGCCGTTGCCGGTTGCGGCGAGACCGAGCCGGCTGCCCGCGACGTGCCCGACTATGCCCGTCCGGCGTACGCGACCGCCGAGTCCCGGACGGCCGCGACCCTCATGCGCTTCGTCGACATCACCGCTTCCGCGGGGATCGGCTTCGTGCACGAGACCGGCGCCTTCGGTCAAAAGTGGATGCCGGAGACGATGGGCAGCGGCGGAGCTTTCCTGGACTACGACGGCGACGACCGACCCGATCTCCTGCTGGTCAACGGCTCACCCTGGCCGGGCCACGATGATGGCAAGCGCGCCGTTTCGCGCCTCTACCGCAACCTGGGGAACGGCCGCTTCGAGGACGTGACGGCCGAAGCCGGCCTCGACTTCGCCCTCTACGGGATGGGGGCGACGGTAGCGGACTACGATGCCGATGGCGACCCCGACGTCTACCTCACCGCGGTCGGCGACAACGTCCTGCTCAGAAACGACGGCGGGCGGTTCACTGAGGTGACGGGCGAGACGACGGTGGACGGCAGCAGCGGCGTCCCGGGCGATCCGCCCGCCTGGTCCACGGGCGCGGCATGGCTGGACGCGGACCGCGACGGCTGGCTGGACCTCTTCGTGTGCAACTACGTCCGGTGGACGCCGGAGACGGACCTGTTCACCACCCTCGACGGCGTGACGAAGTCCTACGCCACCCCCCAGCTATACGACGGAGAGACGTGCCGGCTGTACCGGAGCTCGAACGGGCGGAGCTTCACGGACGTCACGGCGGAGGCAGGCGTGTACAATCCCGACGGGAAGTCGCTCGGAGTCGCCGTCGAGGACTTCAACGATGATGCGTGGCCGGACATCGCGGTGGCCAACGACACGTACCAGAACTTCCTCTACCTGAACGATGGCGACGGCACCTTCACGGATGTCGCGCCGCGAGCCGGGGTCGCGTTCGACGAGTTCGGCCGGGCGCGGGCGGGCATGGGCATCGACGTTGCTGATGTGACGAGCCAGGGCCGGCTGTCGATCGCCATCGGCAACTTCTCCAACGAGCCGGTCTCGCTGTACACGCAGATCGGTGGCGGCCTGTTCCAGGACCTCGCCGGATCGGCGCGCCTCACTCGGGCGACCCTGCAGCCGCTCACCTTCGGCCTGCTGTTCGCGGATCTGGATCTGGACGGCTTCGTGGACCTGCTGCTGGGCAATGGCCACATCGAGCCCGAGATCAACGCCGTGCAGAGCGACATCACCTTCGCCCAGCCTCTCCAGCTGTTCTGGAACGACCGGCGCGGGCAGTTCATCTCGGTGAGCAACCAGGTGGGAGACGGCTTCGGAGAGGCAATGGTGGCGCGCGGTATTGCCACGGCGGACATTGATGGCGATGGAGATCTGGATGTGCTCGTCACCGTGAACGGCGGCCCGCCGCGGCTGCTGCGCAACGACCTTCCCCCATCCGAATCCAACTGGATTCGGATCCGGCTGCGGGGCAGCGTCCCCAACCTCGATGCCGTGGGCGCGGTGGTGAGCGTGTTCGCCGGCGACCTGATCCAGCGTCGGATGGTTCGCACCGGCTCTTCCTACCTGTCGCAGTCGGAGATCAACCCTCTCCTCATCGGGCTGGGGGAGCGTCCGCGAGCCGACAGCGTGCTCGTTCGCTGGCCCACGAGCGGGGCCGTGGAGCGCTTCGGCCCCGCCTCGGCCGGGCAGACGCTCACGCTCATCGAAGGCAAAGGTGACCGCGCGACCAGCGGCGGCGCGGCGAGCGGCGGCGCGGCGGAAAGCCAGGTGGGAGCGCAGTGAGGCGAGTCGTCCCCGTCGCCGGGCTCGGGCTGCTCGTGCTCGTGGCCTGTGGTGAGCCGGAGCCGGAGGCCGAGTCCACGGCCACCGAGATCCTCGTCGCCCGCACGTCCGGGCTCACCTTCCTGCAGCGGGACGAGCTGGAGGCGGCCCGCCGCGAGTTCGAGCGCCTCGTCGAGCTGGCTCCCGGGGAGGCGATCGGACACACGAATCTGGCGCTTGTCCACCTGAAGGCGGGCGATCTCGCCGAGGCGGAGAGGGCCGTGCTTCGAGCGCTCGAGATCGAGCCGACGGATCCTGACATCCGGCTCATCCTGGCCAAGATCTACGAGCAGGACGGTCGCACGGAAGAGGCACGGGGAGCGCTGGAGGAGACGGCGCTGCAACACCCGGAGCACGCGCGCACGCTCTACGCGCTGGCCGAGCTCTTCGGCCGGTCCGGCACGCCCGACGAACGAGGCCGGAGAGCCGAGTACCTGCAGAGGGTGGTCGAGCTCGAGCCGGCCAACGTGGCGGTCCGGTGGCAGCTGGCGGACGCGCTGCTCGAAGGGGACGAGGCGGATGCGGCTGCGGCGCAGCTGGAGGCGCTGCGAGGCCAGGCGCCGGCGTTCCCGGCTGCTGCGGCCGCATCGGTCGACGAGGCGCTGGCCCTCACGCGGGCCGGCCGGACCGGCGAGGCGCTCGCGCCGCTGGCGCGCTTCGGATCGTACTTCGAGGTTACGCCTGCCTACCAGGCGGCGCTGGAGGAGCTGCGCGGCCCGCCCGCCACCCTGGTCGGGATTCCGAACTTCACCTTCAGCCACGAGTTCTCGCTTCGGGTGCAGGAGGAGGAGGCGGTGCTGGCCGCCCTGCGCTTCACGGACGCCACGGGGATGGCGGGCCTCGACCTCCTCCCGATTGCGGAAGAGCCGGGGGGCACCGCCGCCGCGTTCCGCCCGGTGATTGCGGTGGGCGACTTCGACGGAGACGGCGACCAGGATCTCTACGTGGCGACGGGGGTGGGCGCCGCGCCCGAGCCCTCCGGCTTCCTGCTGCGGAACGACCTCGGGAGGTTCGTCGAGACGACCGCGGAAGCCGACCTGGTGCACGGCGGAGAGGTCAACTCGGCCATCTTCGGCGACTACGACGATGACCGCCGGCTCGACCTCTACCTCGTCAGGGTCGGCGAGAACCTCCTCTACCGGAACGCAGGGAACGGAACGTTCGAGGACATGACCCGGAGGGCGGGCATCGCGGGCCCCGGGGGCGGTGCCAAGGCCGTCTTCGTCGACCTGGACCTGGATGGCGACCTGGACATCTACGAGGCGCGCGACGGGGCCAACCGTTTCTACCGGAACAACGGGGACGGGAGCTTCCAGGAGCGGGCGGGCGCCGCAGGGATCGCCGGAGAGGCGGATGCCGACAGCCGGGATGTCGTATTCGGCGACTTCGATGACGACTTTGACGTGGACCTGTTCGTGGTCAACGCGAATGGCCCCAACGCGCTCTTCTCCAATGTCCGGCAGGGACGCCTCGAGAACGTGACGGCCCAGAGCGGGCTGGCGGGGAGCGGTGGCTCGGGCGCGGCGGCCGTCGGGGACTACGACAACGACGGCCATCTCGACCTTTTCGTGACCGCGCTGAGTGGTGGCGCCCACACGCTCTACCGCAACGGAGGCGATGGGACGTTCGTGGTCGACCAGCGCTCCGATCCGGCGCTGAGCGCGCTGCGGGACCTCGCCGGGCTGGGAGCGGCGTTCTTCGACTTCGACAACGACGGACACCTGGACCTCGTGGTGGTCGGGGAGCCCGCGGGCGAATCGGGGCGCGGCGTGGCGCTGTTTCGCAACGACGGGATGGGTCGATTCGAGGACGCGACCCGCTTTCTGCCCCCCGGTCTGGAGGGGGCCGCCGGCGTGGCGGTGGCGGATTACAACGAGGACGGAGACCTGGACCTCTTCCTCGCCGCTTCCGACGGGGGCGTGCGGCTGCTCCGGAACGACGGCGCCAACGTGAACCACTACTTCAAGATCGAGCTCGTCGGCCTGGGGGAGGGAAGCGGGAAGAACAACCGTTTCGGGATCGGCACCCGGGTGAGGGTGAGGGCAGGCGATCTCTTCCAGCTCCGGCAGGCCACCGATCCGGTCCTCCATTTCGGCCTCGGTCACCGCCTGAAGGCCGACGTCGTGCGGGTCGAGTGGACGAACGGCGTGATCCAGGACATCTACTTCCCGGGCTCCGACGAGGACCTGGTCGAGGAGCAGAAGCTCAAGGGCTCGTGCCCGTTCCTCTACGCGTGGGACGGGCGCCGCTTCGCCCTCGTCACGGACGTGATGTGGCGGAGCGCCCTGGGGATGCCGCTGGGCATCATGGGCGCGAGGGAAGCGCGGGCGTACGCGCCGGCCGCGGCGTCGCGGGAGTACGTGCGCATTCCGGGTACGGCGCTCCGGGAGCGGGAGGGCGAATACGTGCTGCAGCTCACCGAAGAGCTGTGGGAGATCTTCTACGTGGACGAGGTGAAGCTGATCGCGGTCGACCACCCCGACACGATCGACGTGTTCGTGAACGAGCGCTTCGTGCCGCCGGGACCGGCCTCGCTGAGGGTGCACCAGGTCGCCCACCCGCGTCTCCCGGTCCGGGCCACGGACGGGGATGGCAACGATCTGCTCGCGCGGCTCCGCGAGCAGGACGACGTCTACGTCTCCAACCTGAGTCCCGGCCGGTACCAGGGAATCGTGGAGTCCCACGACCTGATCCTGGATCTGGGGGATCTGGCGGCCTCCGATTCCGTCACGCTGTACCTGAACGGGTGGATCTTCCCTACGGATGCCAGCATCAACGTGGCGGTGTCACAATCCAGCAGGGACTCGGTCGTCGCCCCGTACCTGGAGGTGATCGGAGCCGGAGGGGAATGGACGCGGGCGATCGACGACCTCGGCTTCCCGGCCGGCAAGAAGAAGACCGTGATCGCCGACCTGAGCGGGAAGTTCCCCACCCCGGATCACCGGGTGCGGATCCGCACGAACATGCAGATCTACTGGGACCAGGCCTTCTTCTCCCTGGGAAGCCCGCAGGCCGAACTGAAGATGACCGGGATGGATCCCAACTCGGCCGACCTCCACTTCCGGGGCTTCTCCCGCGAGTACCGCAAGGGCGGGCGGTACGGGCCGCACTGGTTCGACTACGAGGACGTCTCGACGGAGCCGCGCTGGCTCCCGCTGGAGGGT
>CP070670.1:1368980-1389936 GCA_020351855.1 Gemmatimonadota bacterium | reverse complement strand
TACAGGCTCATGTAATCGGCGCCGCCCGCGTCTATCACGTAAAGGATCACGTTCGGCCGCTCGGTGGAGCGGCGCCCGCTGAGCGTCGGAGCGGCCCAGAAGGCAACGGTCCCGGGCCGATCCGCTTCGGTCTCCAGCGAGACGCTCACCGTCTCTCCGGCGAGATGGGAGAGGTCCACAGAACGCTGCGCCCAGGCCGACTGATCGGCGTAGCGCTCCTCGAGCAGGGTCTCGGGATCCTCTCCCGAACGCTCGGCGCGGACCCGAAAGGTGACGGGCGCGTCGTCGCGCAGGACTCCCAGGCCGAGATCGAGCCTCGCTCCTTCCGGCAGGCGCACCCGAAAGCCGAGCGCCGCCGGCGCGTGCGTGAACAAGGCCCGCCGCATCCGTTCTCCGCGGCTCACGTTCTGTACGCCTGTCCGGTCGGCCGCGAATGTGGTCTCCTTAGGGATCAGCCTGACCGACAGAATGTCCAGGCTGGCGGGCTCCGCGGCGTTGATCACCAAGCCCAGTTCGCGCCAAGGATCTTCCCACTCCGTGTCGTCAAATGGAGTCGACCAGTCTGCCCTCAGCACATACGTCTGCACAGACCCGTCGTTGATGATCACCGCATCTTCGCCGCCGAACCGGAACATCCCCTGACCTTCTTCGCCCTCGCCCAGGTTGAAGACCAGAATCAGGTTCCGGATGGCGTCCGAGGTGCGGGCGCGAACCAACACGTGGCCCCACTCTCCTCGTGTCAGCTCCGGCACGGGAACGTAGATGTCCCCGTGCAGTCGGTCTGCACGCGGGTCCCGGTGTGCCTCGGTCAGCGTCACTCGCAGCGCATCGTCCGTTCGGGTCAACTGGAGCGGCGGGATGGACGGGTTCACGTGTGCCGGGGCTCTCCACTCGGGCTGGGGCTCGTCGAAGCGCCACTCGATCGCTTCGGGGAGCTCTTGGGGCACCTCGGAGCCGGTGAGAGTGGCGCCGTCGAGATGGTCCTCCAGGTGGAGCGGAATGTCGGCTGTGAGAACGGTGCGGTTAGAGTCTGAGCTCGAGCAGCTGGTGAGCAACAGAGCAAACGAAGCGGCGAGGAGGACCTGGTATACGATGCGGCAGAACCCCATGGGCCGTTCTCCTTCGAGAAGACATTCCTCGGCTTAGTCTTGCGCTTGCGCACGATCAACGCGTGGCGCACGCAGGATAGCCCGCGCAGCCTGAACGTGCGCAAGCGTATGGGCCCCGATACTCGACTGAGGGGACCAGCACCATGAAGGGACCCGTCGTCAGGGTAGATTTCGCTCCACCGTAACAAGGCCCGGGTCAGCGGAGGGGTCGGTGCGGGCTGGCCCCAGCCGGCGCTTACCGGCGCGGAGGCCCCGAAGGACGGGACGTTCTCAGCGCCGGCCAGCGCCGGGCTCCAGCCTGATAAGCGGGAGGTCGGTGGTTCAAATCCAACCGGGCCCATGTACCGGAAGCCCCCGCCTGACGGGGCTTTCGCCCATCTGGATCTTGGCCGCAGGACTCGCCGTGGCCGGTGACCCGTTCGATCGCCTGCCGTCCTAGCCCGATTCAAGGCTGCTCGGATTGCGCGAGTCAGGACGCCGAAGATACGATGGCCGCGCTCGTGCCCCGCCGACCGAAATCGCTGATGAGGAAACGGAAAATGGGCGCGCTGTCACGGAGGAGCTTTCTCGGACTCACGGGCGCTGGATTGGCGGCGGCGTCCCTGCCAGCCTTCCGGATGTCGAAGGGTCTCTATTCCGCCTCCCCCGGCGCGAATCGGCTCGTGGACCTCGCGGCGGGCGAGCTCGCCGCGCGCATCCGCAACGGGGAGATCTCGTCCGAGGAGGTCGTACAGGCCCACTTGGAGCGCATCGAGGCCGTCAATTCCGTGTTGAACGCAGTCGTTCGGTTGAATGAACGTGCCCTCGAGCAGGCCCGGGCGGCGGATCGGGCTCTCGGAGCGGGACAGCTCGTGGGCGCTTTGCACGGCGTGCCGATCACGGTCAAGGATTCGCACGACGTCGGCGGAATGGTCTCGACGGGCGGCACGCAGGGTCGGGCGGACTACGTCCCGGATGCGTCCGGGACAGCCGTGCGACGGCTGCAGGCGGCGGGCGCGATCGTGATCGGCAGGACGAACACGCCGGAACTCACGCTCTCGTTCGACACCGTGAACGCCCTCTACGGTCGTACGTGGAATCCCTACGATCCGATCCTCACGCCGGGTGGAAGCAGTGGAGGCGCGGCCGCGATCATCGCCGCTTCCGGGTCTCCGCTGGATCTCGGTAGTGACACCGGAGGCAGCATCCGGCTGCCGAGCCACTTCTGCGGCATCGCGGGAATCAAGCCCACGTCAGGGCGAGTGCCCCGCACCGGGCACATCATCTCGTTCGATGGGCTTCACCAGTCGCTCACGCAGATCGGCCCCATGGCCCGGACGGTCGACGACCTGGCGCTGGTGCTGCCGTTGATCGCCGGTCCCGACGGGGTCGACCCGCACGTCGCACCCGTGCCGCTGGGCGATCCTGCGGCGGTCGATGTCTCGGCACTGCGCATCGCTTATCATCTCGATAACGGCATTGTGACGCCCACAGGGGAGATCATGGCCACGGTGCGAACGGCGGCGAGGGCGATGGAGTCCGCCGCGGCCGAGGTCACCGAAGCCGTTCCGCCGGGTCTGCTCGATTACGCCGTGGGCACCGACGGCCTGTGGATGGGCGATGAGGGGTCTTGGGCCCGCCGCATCCTCGAGGCCGCAGGAACGGTCGAGCTGAGTGCCGAGATGGCGACGGGCCTGGAAGGCCGCGAGCCGATCTCCTCGGCTGAGTTGACTCGTTTGCTCGAGCTTCGTGACCGGTTCCGAAGTGAGGCTCTCGGATTCTGGGAGCAGCACGATGTGCTCCTCTGTCCCGTGAACGCTTACCCCGCGCTGAAGCCCGGCGAGTGGTGGGAGATGATCCCGGCTTTCAGCTACACCTACCTTTACAACGAGCTGGGCTGGCCCGGCGCTGTCGTTCGGTGCGGAGCGACCGCTAGCGGCCTTCCGATCGGCGTGCAGGTGTTGGCCGCGCCGTGGCGAGAGGACCGCTGCTTGGCCGTAGCTCGCCACCTGGAGCGTGAGTTCGGCGGCTGGCGTCCCGTGGAGGACGCGCTGATCGTGTCCTAAGAAAGGGTCTTTCGTCGGATTCCTGGCTCGGGGTTGTGAGCCAGTGGAACGGCTTATACCCTCTGCTGCTCCGCCAGGTCGAGCCCCGCCTGACGGGGCTTTTGCCCATCCGGAGCCGGACAGTTACGGGGCGTCCCAAGGCAATAGTGTAAACGTCACGCTGCGAAAGGAAGTAGGATCATGACATTTCCCAGGTCGTGGGCAGCGGCCGCCGTTCTGGCCGCGGGCACGCTCGCCACTCTTCCGACCGCCCTGCGGGCCCAGGAGGCGGCGCCACCGCAGATCCTGTTCACGAACGTGAACATCTTCGACGGCTATGCCTCGACCCTCCAAGAGGGCATGAGCGTCCTCGTCGAGGGGAACCTGATCAAGACGATCTCCTCGGGCGCGATCGAAGCACCCGGCGCCAAAGTGATCGACGGCTCCGGGAGAACGCTCATGCCGGGGCTCATCGACCTCCACTCGCACCTGCTTGCCAGCGGCGATCAGGGACTTGTGGACATCGAGGCCAATCTTACCTGGGAAGACCTCGCACTCCGGATGGCTGGAATGGCGAGACTGTGGCTGGCCGAAGGGTTCACGACCGTGCGCGACATGGGAGGGGCGTGCGGTGGGCTTCGGCGCCAGATCGACCAGGGCATCATCGATGGTCCGCGAGTGTATCCTTCCTGCGCGTGGATCGGACCGCCGGGTGGCCACAGCGATATGCGGAACTACACCATGCCGCAGACACCCGGCGTGAGCCAGGTGGAACGCCTGGGCATCACGGCCAACGTCAACGGAGCCGAAGACGTGACGGCCGCGGCACGGCAGAACTTCATGCAGGGTGCGACGCAGCTGAAGATCATGCAGACCGGAGGCGTCGCCTCCCTTTTCGACCCGTGGCAGCTCAACGGTCTGAACGAGGATGAGATCGCTGCGGCTGTCGCCATCGCGGACAATTACGGCAGCTACGTCGGAGCCCACTCCTACACCAAGGATGCCATGCTCCGTGCGCTCCAGATGGGTGTGAAGACGATCGAGCACGGTTTCATGTTCGACGGCGACGTCGCGGCGCTGATGGAGGAAAAGGGCGCCTACCTCGTCACGCAGATGACCAGCATGGCCCCCGGCCTGGCCGAGATCGGGGCCCTGCAGGACCCTCGCACGGCCTATAAGCTGCAGACGGCTCAGGCCGCGTTTCGCGACTACGTCGAGCACGTGAGAGCCTTCACGCCGAAGTTCGGTTTCATGATCGATTGTGTCGGGAGCCCCGAGAACTGCGAGAAGCAGATCGCCTACGAGAAGTGGCTGCACGCGGAGTTCTTCGGGAACCATCACATGCTGAAGGCGGCGACCGGTACGGCCGGTGAGGTTCTAGCGCTGTCGGGCGACGTGATGAACCCCTACGTGGAAGGGCCGATCGGCGTCATTCAAGAGGGCGCGTACGCCGACATCTTGCTCGTGGACGGCGACCCCCTGGAAGACATCTCGGTCATCGGTGCCGTCGATACATGGTTTGATGCGCCGGATCGCGACGGCGTGGAGACGATCAGGATCATCATGAAGGACGGCGTGATCTACAAGAACACGCTGGACTGAGCCGCTCCGACAGTGCCGCCGGGCCCTGAGCGACGGCCTCCTCATCGGCAGGCTTGGCTGTTGGCCTTCCTGCTGGGCGTCGGGCTGCCGCTAACGCCCTCGCGAGCGTACACGCAAGGGATGGATGAGGCTCAAGATACCGCGCGAGTCCGACCGTCCCTCGGGGGCCCGAACCAGGTCGACAACCAGCTCGAGGAGGACGCGCTTCTCAAGGAGCCCCTGTTCTCCTTCACCTTCCTCCAAGGTTGGAGCGACTTCAAGGCAAACCTCAGGGAGAGCTCGGGCTTCGGGTTCAGTCTCGACTACACGAGCCTCTACTTCAGCGGCACGCAGAGCGTCGGCACGAACGAGGCGGGGAGCGGCAACCTCCGCGTGTTCGGCAGCTGGGAGCTGGTGGGCCGCGGGTCCGGCAACACGGGGGCGTTCGTCTGGAAGGTCGAGCACCGCCACGGCTACACCGACGTTCCGGTCAGCGGACTCGGATTCGAGCTCGGGTACGTGGGACTCCAGGGTGCTCCGTTCAGCGATGCGCGCTTCCTGCTCACCAACCTGTACTGGCGGCAGGCGCTCGCTGAGGGCCGGCTCGTGCTCCTCGCCGGCTGGGTGGATGCTACGGACTACCTCGACATCTACGGCCTCGTTAGCCCGTGGCTCCACTTCAGCAACTTCGCGTTCAGCACCGGGAGCGCCACCATTCCGGCGCCCAATCAGGGACTCGGCTTCGCAGCCGGAGTGTGGGCCTCCGACCAGGTCTATGTCATCGGTGGTCTGGCCGACAGCAACTCGGACCCCGCCCGGCCCGGTGACGGGTTCGATTCCTTCTTCAGCCAGCACGAGTTCTTCAAGCACGTCGAGGTCGGGTGGACGACCTCGAAGGACCGCGCATACCTCGACAACGTCCACGTCACGTTCTGGCATGCCGACGAACGGGTCGAGGCGAGCGTGCCCGATGGTTGGGGGATCACCTTCTCCGGTACGAGGTTTGTCGAGGACCGCTGGCTTCCCTTCCTGCGGGGAGGCTACGCGAAAGATGGCGGTTCTCTGCTCGAAGCCTCCGTGAGCACCGGCGTTGGATACCTGACCGCCCCCGGGGCCCATCTGGTCGGCTTCGGCCTCAACTGGGGCAAACCGAACGAGAGCACGTTCGCTCCCGACCTGGACGACCAGTTTGGCGTCGAGGCGTTCTTGCGGATCCAGGTCGCCAGCCAGCTGGCGATCACGCCAGACATCCAGTTCCTCCTGAATCCGGCGCTGAATCCCGACGCGAGCTCGCTGTGGCTATTCGGAGCGCGGGGCAGGCTGGTGCTGTGACGCCGCGTTCGGTCCGGCTCGCCGCGCCCGCCACACCCTTCCTCTTGAGAACCGCTTGGCGCTTCGACACCATGTCTGCGCGAGTGAACGCGAGGGGCAGCCTGCAGCCTGGAGGTTCGAATGTCAGCCTATACCTGCGCCAAGTGCGGGATGAGCATCGGGACCATGACGTGCGGCAAGTGCGGGGCCGAGCTCGTGCACGATACCCTGACCCTGGAGGGCGGCGGCACGGTCGCCATTTCGAGCTGTCCGAACGGTCACGGCAAGGTCAAGTCGCCGATGTGCTGCGGTGAGGACATGACCTGCGCGATATAGGCGCCGATCCCGGCGCAACGGCAGCGTTGCTTCGGGGTAGGGCCTCCAAACGATCTTAGCGACCCTTGGGTCGTTGGCGCCCGGAGCCATCCAGCCGCGGAACGCCATGTCACGGTTGAAACAGCTGATCAGCGAGATCCACCGTCGCTCCCTGTGGCAGGTGCTGGGCGTCTACGCCTTCGGTGCCTGGCTCGTGCTGCAGGTGGTCGACACGCTCGCCGGCGCGCTGAACCTTCCTGAATGGGCCGCGCCGTTCGCTCTCTTTCTGCTCATCATCGGGTTCCCCATCGTGCTGGCTACGGCGTTCATTCAGCAGGGAACAGGCTCCGCTGTGGCCACACCGTCAGCGGATTCTAGCTCCGGGGCGGAGGGGCGTCGGCACCGGCTGCTCACCTGGCGCAACGCGGCTCTCGGCGCTGCAGGTGCAGCGCTCCTGTGGGGGGGCGTGGCCATCGGATGGTTCGCTTTCGGACGTAGCCCGCGCTCGAGCGCAGAGGTGGCCGTGGCGGCCGAGGTCGATCCCGGCGTCGCCGTGCTTCCGTTCAGCGTGTCGGGGGCCGAGATGGCCTCTTTGGGTGAGGGGCTTGTTCATCTTCTCTACTCGAACCTCAACGACGTGGGTGGGCTCCGGGCAATCGCTCCCGGTACCGTCCTAGCTCAATGGGATCGCCGTGTCGCGGAGGGCCAGCGGGCCGACCTGAGCACGGCTCTGGACGTGGCAGCCGCGAGTGGCGGACGGTATGCGTTCGTGGGATCGGCCGTGAGCCTCGGCCGAAGGGTGCGGCTCGAGGGGACGCTTTATGAGGTGCAGGGCTCGAACACGCTCGGCCGCGTGCGTGTCGATGGGGATCCGGACAGCGTTTGGACGCTGGTCGACCAACTGGCGGTCGAGGTCGTGCGGGCGCTCGGACAGGTGGGCGTGGGGGAGTTCTCGGGCTTCGATCTCGCCGCTGCGACGACTTCGTCGATCGAGGCGCTCCAGGCCTACCTGCAGGGCGAGACCTACTACCGTCGGGGCGAGTTCCAGGCCGCCATTCCCGCCTTCGAGACCGCTCTCGACGCGGACCCTGCGTTCGCCCTCGCGGAGTACCGCCTCGGCCTCGCACAGGGCTGGTCCACGTTCAACCCGGCAGAGACCCGGCGTCACCTGCGTGCGGCGCTGGAGGCGGGCCTGCCCGCGCGTGAGACGCTGTTCGCACGCGCAATGGAAGCGTACCTGGACGGATCACTGGAGGCATTGGCCGATCTGCGCGCCTACGTGCAGGCGCACCCGGACGATGCCGAGGCCTGGTTCTTCCTGGGCGACGCCCTCGTCCACGCCGGCGTCTTCGAGGTTCCGGAGTGGCTTTCCGAGGGGCAGCGAGCACTGGACCGGGCTGTCGAGCTCGATCCTGGCTTCGCCCCCTACGTGATCCATCCCCTCCAACTTGCTTTCGTTTCGGGAGACAGCGCCGCAGCCGTTCGGCTAATCAGGGAATTCGGTGCAGTCCGGGCCGGTTCTCCGAACGATCGACTGCACCGGGTCATCCTCAGTCAGGAGTACAACGTTCCTCACGCGTTGCCCGTTGCCGAGGCGGCGGACACGTTGGGCGCGCTGGGGGGCTACGCGGGTCTGCTGGTGCAAAGCATGCGTTCCGAGGAGTTGGCCGAGGCCTTCTACCTTCGTGAGGCGGAGTCCACCGGGCAGATCGATTTGCGGCTCTGTCTCAACCTGCCTCTCAGGCGCGGGCATCTGCACAAGCTGACGGAGTATGTCGCCGATCCGCGCCTGATCCCGGAGCAGGGGTTCGCCTGCCCATACATCGCCCGGATCGCGGGCTTGCCGATTTCGGACCAGCTGTTGGACCAGGCGCTGGCCCGCCTGCCCGAGGAAGCTGCCGATGCGGCCGGCGTATTCCGCGCCGCCTACGCGCTCGATCGCGGACGGCGGGACGAGTACGAGGCGATCCTCTCACAGCTGCGGGAGCGGATGGAGGCCGCGGAGGCGGCAGGAGATTCGGCGAAGCTCGGTGGGGCCCGGTTTCAGCTTCGATCGGCGGAGGCCGTCGGACTCATGGCCAGAGGGGAGCTCGAGGAGGCCATTGCCGCGTTTGAGGCCCTTCGTACGCCCTGGTGGCCTCACAACTGGTGGCTCGCCCAGATGCATCTCGACCTCGGTCAACCGCGGGAAGCCATTCGCTGGTTCCAGACGTTCGTGTCGGTCGGCGGGGCCTACTGGCCCCTGGCATACCTCTACCTCGGCCGGGCATACGAGCAGTTGGGCGCCGTGGACGAGGCGCGGACGGCCTACGCCTCGTTCGTGGAGACGTGGGGCGAGGCGGACGCCGAGCTGCAGCCGCTGGTGGAACAGGCGCGCGACGCGCTGGGCCGTCTCGGGCCGCTGGATCAGTAGACGGTCTGGGCCGATCCTCGGTTGCCATGGCATCACATCGGCGCCAGCTTGGTGTCCGAGTTCCCCGGGTGAGCCGCCTGGCTCGCCTCACGTGTCAGCGCAGTCCACGAGCCGGAGGTGTCAGATGATCGCGCGCTCATCCCTGTACGCAGTTGCATTCCTCTTCCTGCTTGGCGCGGCCTGCGGCCCGCCGGCCGAGCAGGCGGAGCCCTCGGGCGGGGCGGCCGCATCGACCGAGGCCGACGTCGAGGCAATCGCCGCCGTGATGGACAGCTGGGCGGCCGCGCTCAACGCGGAGGACGCCGATGCGATGATGATGCTCCACACGGAGGGAACCCTGCAGCTGCCCCCGCACGAGCCGGCGACGCAGGGCAAGGAGGCGGTCCGCGCTTGGTTCGACGTGATGTTCGCGGCAGAGGGCGCACCGGTGTTCTCCATCCAGACGGACGAGGTCCGAGTCTCCGGGGACTGGGCGGTGGCGCGGGGCAGCTACAGCTGGAGCGTCCCCACGGAGGAGGGGACGATGACGGTGCCCGGCAAGTGGATGATCGTCTTCGAGCGGGAGGCCGACGGCGCCTGGAGGGCGGCCAACACGATCTGGAACCTCGACGTCCCCGAGCCGGCCATGTAGCAGGCCCGCCAGGAAGACGCCTGCAGCGAGATCACGCGGAGCCCCGCTTGGCGGGGCTCCGACGCATCCGTACTTGCTCTGTTCTCTGGGTCGCCCGAAGTTCCGGGCGCAGCGGTCCCCTTGGACGGGGTGCCTTGGCGCTGGATGCACAAAACGGCAGTGACGAACCGGGAAAGGGACGAGAGACCATGAATGGGAGCAGGGAGCCGGGTCGGGACGCCAGCGGCGTCGTTTCGACCATCGGGCCCGGACTGCGGGTGATCGGCGACTGCATCACGGATGGGACGATCCGGATCGATGGTCGGGTCGAGGGCGGCATCAAGGCCGCCGAGGTGATCGTCGAGCGGGGGGGCAGCGTCAAGGGGGATATCCAGACGCGGGATCTCATCGTTGCCGGTGAGGTCGTCGGTAACATCGCGGCGGCCGGCCGAGCCGAGCTCCAAGCATCCGGCCAGGTGCAGGGTGACATCCTGAGCCCGCGGATCAAGATCGAGGAGGGCGGACAGATCGACGGTCGTCTTCACATGGGTACTGAGGCGAAGAGGCAGGGACCCGGTACCTGAAGCGCGTCCGCCTCCGCGGCCGGCAAAAAGGCAGCAGCTACTTGCCATGCTCCCGCGGCCCGCAGAGTTTGGGCGGCTTCCAAGATCATCCTCACCATTATTTGCGGAGGTACCCATGCGACGCTTCTTGCCGTTCGTCGCGATCGGCGTGGCCGCGCTCGTCGCGACCCCTGCTCTCGCGCAGTCGAACCAGCAGGTCGCCGATCAGGTCATCGCGCTCGCCA
Source organism: Gemmatimonadota bacterium (assembly GCA_020351855.1). GTDB lineage: Bacteria > Gemmatimonadota > Gemmatimonadetes > Palauibacterales > Palauibacteraceae. The sequence continues at coordinate 1,379,765 of CP070670.1, read as the reverse complement.
AGGCGCAGTGGGCTGCGGAGATGGCCAACGCCTCGCCGGCGGAGATCCTCAAGGATGTTGCCGATGAGTACACGGAGTTCAGCGCGGACTATCCGACGCGGCTCGACGGGAAGGCCATCCAGATGCGTATGAGCGAGGCCTACTCCACCGCCGCCGCCCGCCCCGTCGCGGCCGAGATGGTGAACCCGAAGGTGCAGGTCTACGGCAACGTGGCGATCCTCTCCTACAACTATGTCGGTCTGATGCGCAACGCCGACGGCGAGGTGAGCCCATCGCTGGCCAAGTCCACCCGCGTCTATGCCAATCAGGGCGGAGCCTGGAAGCTGGTGCACGCGAACTTCGCGCCCGTGGGAGGCGACAACTAGCCGACGTCTAGAGGGAGCACCCTCGCGGCGCCGGAAGGGTGCCGGAGTGGTGGTGGGCTGAGGGGCGGTCCCGCTGGGGCCGCCCTTCTTCATATGCCCGCATATGCCCGCTTGTCAGCCCTCGACGTGTTCGATCGCTCTCAGCCTTGCCTGCACGCCACCTCTTGCAGGGACCCGATGGGTGGGTCACTGTACCGGTGTTCCCTCTAGCCGTAGTGGAGGTGCGCGATGTCAGCCCGCCGATCGGCCCGTTTGCGGTTCCTGCTCGTTGCTTTTTCCATCCCCGCCCTCGCCCTGGTGGAGGCCTGCACGCTCGACGACGACCTCACGGGTCCGATCGCCCCGGCCCGGAAGGGCGGCAAGAACGCGACGCCGCCTGCCCTGGCCGATGATCCGACGCCCGTGTCCATCTATGGGGCCTGGCATTGCGGGGCCGATGCCTGTCTCTGGGGCGAGGAGCGCGATCCGCTCGAGTTCCACCAGGCGAACCGCTGGCTGATCGACCGGGATGGTGCGGGTCCGAGCTCAGATCCGTCGGTGAACCTCGTCGTCCTCAGCTTCGTCAACCCCCTGAAGCTGCTGCACAAAACGACGGATGCCTACACGCTGGACGGCGTGCCCCGGGGGATGACGCTGGCGATCGTCGATTACTTCAGGAGCCGGGATGTCCGCGTCATGCTGTCGATCGGCGGGATCACCTACGTGGACGACTGGAACGCCGCCCTCGCCGAGGACGCCGCGCAACTGGGGTTGAACGCGGCGGCCGTGGCGAGCGACCTGGGCGTGGGGATCGAGATCGACTACGAGGAGGCCCGCAATCCCGATCTGGCGAATCTCGCACAGTTCATCGCGGCGTACCGGTCGGTTCACCCCCAAGGCGCGCCGGGTGACCCGGCGCTGCTCACCATCGACCTCGCGGCGGGTGACCGATGGCTGATCGATCTGACCCGCTACGCGACCGTGCACTGGCTGGACGACACGAACCCTGTCCTCGACTGGGCCAACGCCATGGTTCCGAACCGGCAGCCGGGCTCCGCGGACGAGGCGATCGCCAACTGGAAAGAGCACATCGACGGGAAGCCCCAGTACGACCCGCCGATCCCGCCGCTCGCGCCGCAGATGTTCACGGGCAGCCTCTACATCGTGACGGGGCGGAATCCGGCGCCCGAGTGCACGGACTTCGGGACGTCGCTCCAGTACGGCACGCGGGAGTTCGTGCAGAGGGCGCTGCCGCACCCGGACCTGGCGGGAGGCACGCCGGGGATGCTGGGCTTCATGTTCTGGGCGGCCGAGCAGCCCTCGCCGAGACGGATCTCCACCGCCCCGCCCAACTCGTGCGAAGGGGGCGTGGGGGACGGCGCGACGTTCTACGACATTCCCGTTCCGATGCCGACGCCGAACGGAGGCTGAGCGGACGCTCCGGGCCCTCCGCGCTGCAGACCCGGATCAGCGCAGGCTGAACCTCTCGGTTCGACAGGCTGCCGCGGCAAGGGCGCTTCCGGCTTGGCCGCCGTAGGCCGTGCCGAAGTAATCGTGCAGCACGCGGGCGGCCTCGGCGATCGTTCGCTCGCGCCGCCAGGTCGTCGCCCGGAGCGTATTCACGAACACCGCCACGGCCAGGTGCCCGGCGCCGTCGGGCAGCGTGATGATCCCCACATCGTTGATGGCCGAGGCCATCGTGCCGGTCTTGTGAGCGACCTCCGTGCCTCGCGGGAGGAGGCCCCTCAGCCTTCTCGGGCCGGAGCGGCTTCGGGTCATGACGTCGAGGAGCAGATCGCGTGAGGACGCCGTGAGTCCGGCGCCCGCGTGGATGAGAGCGAGGAGTTCGGCCATGCCCTCCGGCGTGGCCGTGTCCCGCGGGTCTTCCGCATACCGTTCCCGAGCGGCGGCCCGCTGATCGGGCGGCAGCGCATCGCGCAGCCGGAAGTGGTTGGTGCGGTACAGCTTGGTCTCCGGAATCGTGTCCGCAAGCCCGACCAGATCCGCAAAAGTGCGGGCTTCCGACCGATCCACGGTAACGGTCTCGATCCCCAGTGCCCTCAGTCGGCGGGTCGCGGCCTCCGGGCCGCCCGACATCCCCAGGATGACGTCCGTGGCCGTGTTGTCCGATGCGCCGATCATGAGCGAGAACAGGCTGTCCGTTCGCACCCTGACGGCGCGTCCCCGGGACCAGCGGGCGAGGGGACTGTTGCCGGCGCGGAACTGCTTGGGCGGGACGACCAGCATCTCGTCCAGGCGGATGTGGCCGGCGTCGACCCGCCGGAGAAATTCGAGCGCCATGGGGATCTTGGAGACGCTCGCCATCGGGAACGCCCGGTCCCCGTTCAGTGAGAGGTGCGCGCCGGTCTCGAGGTGGATGGCCGCGATGCCCACGTCGCCGTGAACGCGCCGAGCGATGCGCGCCAGCGTGGCGTGGATCGAGTCCGGGATCTCGCAGGCGGCGGGGATGAACGGGACTCGCATGGGCTGCACTGGCAGGGGCTGCGCCGGCATGGGCTGCGCCACGAGGGGGCGGACGCCGGACACGGGGGGCGCCGACAGCGCCAGCACGGCCAGCGTGGCGGCTTGCCAGCCGCCAACGGATCTCGCCAAGCGGTATCTCAATCCTCTCCTCCGTAGGATTGCGGGATCTCGCCAGTTTGCGGGCCGGCCGGGACGGGCACGTATAAGCTCCCTTCTAAGCCCCGCTGAAGGGCGAGTTCCATGCCAGCGCCGCGGCAACGCGCCTGCCCCCGTTGACATGCAACCGTAAAGTTGCATATTAGGGCATGATCACAGCGTTCGATGCACTGGCGGATCCGACGCGACGTCGAATCCTAGAGCGGCTGCGGACGAGCGGCACCCTTTCGCTGAGCCAGGTGGCCAGAGGCCTGCCGATCACCCGTCAGGCCGTCACCAAGCACCTCGATGCGCTGGCGGCAGCCGGACTCGTGCGGGTTCAGCGCGCGGGTCGAGAGCGTCTTCACGCGCTGGATGCAGAGCCGCTTCGCCAGGTGAGCGAATGGCTCGCTCCCTACGAGGCCGAGTGGGATCGACGCCTCTCGCGACTCAGGAGACATCTGGAGGAGGAAGCATGAGCGGATCCACCGAGCGCCCATTGACCGTGGAGCGAACCCTCGAGCTGGCCGTGCCGCTGGCCCGCGTATGGCGCGCGCTGACCGATCCGGAGGAGCTGGCCCGCTGGTTCCCCGATCAGGTGGAGCAGGCGAAGCTCGAGCCCGGCGTCACCGGACGGTTCACCTGGGAGCGGCACGGCAGCTTCGCCTTCCGGCTCGAGGCCGTCGAGCCGGAGCGTCGGCTGGTTTGGCGGTGGGCTCGCGACGCCGGCACCCCGCTGGAGGATGGGGTCACGACGACGATCGAGTGGCGGCTCGAAGCGCGAGCCGACGGGGGCACGACGCTCCGACTGTGCGAGTCCGGCTTCGTGCGCCCGGAAGACCAGGAAGGCAACTCAAAGGGGTGGGACTCCGAGCTGGCAGAGCTGGTCGAGCTCCTGGGGACCGGGTGATCGGTCCCCATCGGTCATCCCGCTGCGGGCCGTCCTCTTGCGGAAAGGGGCGCCAGCCAGCGGCGCCCCTCCCGAAGGTCAATCCACATCCCGAAACCGCCGGGCCGGCCTCGCCATCAGCTCGTAGACCAGGGGCCGTGGCAGATGTCGGCCCATCCACACGATCAGTCGATTCACCCGCCCGTTGATGTAGATCCGGTCGCCCCTCTCCGCGGCGTCCACCGTCTGGCGCGCCACTCTGGCGGCGTCCATCCACATCCACTTCGGCAGCTGCGACACCTGCGCGCGCATGTTGTTCACGTCGTGAAACTCGGAGTAGGTGAAGCCCGGACAGATGGCGGTGACCGTCACACCGTCCTTCTCCAGCTCGAAGGCCAGCGATTCCGAGAAGGAGATCATCCAGGCCTTCACGGCGCCGTACAGGGTGTGCCCTCCCGTCCCCGGAAGCCAGCCGGCGACAGAGGCGATGTTCACCACCCGGCCCCGTCCGCGCTCGCGCATCGGCCCGGACAGCCGCCAGGTAAGGTCGGCCACCGCGCGGACCATGACCTGCAGGAAGGTCTCGTGCACGTCCCACGGCTGGCTGAGGTAGGCGCCGGTCACCCCGTAGCCCGCGTTGTTCACGAGCACGTCCACCTTGAGCCCGCGCTCGCGAAGCGCCGTCTCGATGTCGGCAGGCGCCTCCGGTCTCGACAGATCGGCCGGCAGCACGTCGGCCTGCACGCCATGCCGGGCGGTCAGCTGCGAGGCCAGCCCCTCGAGTCGGTCGGCCCGCCGGGCCGTAAGGACGAGGTCGTAGCCCCTCCCTGCCATTTCGCGCGCGATGGCCTCGCCGATCCCGGCCGAGGCGCCCGTGACCAGGGCGGTCCCGCGCCGCTCAGCGCCGGCCCTGCCGCTCCGTTCCATCAGTCTTCCTCTCCTCCCGGCTTGCGGAGCAGCCTGTAGACGACAAAGCCGACCAGACCGAGAACCAGCAGGGTGGGGATCCAGCCGATCAGGCTGTAGCCGATCCCGAAAAGCAGAACCGCCGCGCCTCCCTGCAGCCAGCCCACGATCTTGCCCCGTCTGCGAGCGCGGGCGAGATCCCGATTCGTGTACAGCTCGGGCAGCTGGTCCTTCGCCATGAATGTCTCGTGCCTAAGGTCCCCCTCCATATATCCCGCTTCGAGGCTCCTGTCCAAGCTTCCGCGTGGCCGGCGCACCGATGCGCCGTTGCGCGCAGCCGGGGGAGGCACGATATGGAAGGATGATCCGGGATCGTTCCCTCACGCTCCGGAGGCGGAGATGCCGCGCCTGACAGTCCTGCGAACGTCCCTCGTGATGTTGCCCCTGTGGATCGCTCTCGAGGGCTCGGCACCTGCGCGGGGTGCCCCGGGGCCCCTGAACCGCCTGGAAGAGACGCCGGAAGGCGTCGTCGCGCGGCTCTACGAGATGGTCACCTTCCCGGCCGGCAGCGTGCCCGACTGGGATGAGGTGCGCTCGCTCTTCATCGACGAGGCGGTCGTAGTGCTCCGAACGGCCCGGGATGAGACGACCCTGTTCTCCCTCGATGGGTTCATCGCGGACTTCGTCGCGTTCATCGAGCGGGCCGGCGTCGAGCGGACAGGGTTTTCCGAGCGCGTCATTCGTATGAAGAGCACGGTGTTCGGCGATATCGCTCACGTACTCGTGCTCTACGAGGCAAGCATTCCGGGCTCGGCGCGACCTCCGCAGCAGGGAGTGGACAGCTTCCAGCTCATCCGGAGGCACGGACGGTGGCTGATCGCGTCCGTGGTCAACGAGCTTCCCGCTCCCGGCCGACCGGTTCCTCCGGAGCTGGAGGGTTGAGCGGCCGGATGATCATGCTCCCGAGGAGGGCCAGGAATATGATGTTCACGATGAATCGTCTGTCTGCGATGCCGGCAGCGGCGCTACTGACCGCCGCGCTGGCCTCCGCGATCCCGGGGTGTGCCGAACAGGGAGCCGAATCGACCGCCCCGGAGGCTCCCCTCACCTTTGCCATCTCGGTGCCCGAAGATGCTGCCGGCGGTCCGCTGGATGGTCGCCTCATCCTCATTCTGGCAGCCGACACGGACCCCGAGCCCCGCTTCCAGGTCAACGCCGGGATCGACGCACCGCAGGTGTTCGGGGTGGATGTCGACTCCCTCGCCCCGGGCGGGACCGCGATCATCGATGCCAGCGTCTTCGGCTTTCCGAGGGCGAACCTGGCCGAGGTGCCGCCGGGGGAGTACAGCGTGCAGGCGGTCCTGCACCGGTACGAGACCTTCGAGCTGGCCAGTGGCCACACCGTGAAGCTCCCGATGGACCGGGGCGAGGGTCAGCAGTGGCGGCGGGCGCCGGGCAACCTCTACAGCACGCCGCGCCGCATCCGCGTGGACCCGGCGGACACGGGACCGATCAGGCTCGTCCTCGATCAGACGGTGCCCCCGATCGAGGAGCCCGAGGACACGAAGTACGTCCGTCACGTCCGGATCCAGAGTGACCTGCTCACCGAGTTCTGGGGTCGACCCATGCACCTCGGTGCCCACGTGCTCCTCCCCGAGGGCTTCGACGAGCACCCGGAGGCGCGGTATCCGCTGATGATCTTCCACGGTCACTTCCCCTCCGATTTCGGCGGTTTCCGGACCGAGCCGCCGGATCCCGACCTGGAGTGCGAGTACTCGGAGCGCTTCCGGATGGAGTGCTACAACCGGGTCGTCCAGCAGGAGGCGTACGACTTCTATCGGACCTGGGTCTCGGAGGACTTCCCCCGCTTTATCGTCATCGAGGTCCAACACGCCAACCCCTACTACGACGACTCCTACGCGGTCAATTCGGCCAACCTCGGCCCCTACGGCGACGCGATCACCTACGAGCTCATTCCCTACATCGAGGAGCAATTCCGTGGAATCGGCGAGGGCTGGGCCCGCTTCCTGTACGGCGGGTCCACCGGCGGATGGGAAGCCCTGGCCGTCCAGGTCTTCTATCCCGAGGAGTACAACGGGACCTTCGCCGCCTGCCCGGACCCCATCGACTTTCGGGCCTACACGCTGGTGAACATCTACGATGATCCCAACGCCTACTACGTCGACGGCCCCTTCAAGCGGATCGAGCGTCCGGTTCACCGCAACTGGCTGGGCGAGGTCGACCAGACGCTCGCCGAATACAACCACCTCGAGCTCGTTCTCGGGACGAGGAACCGCTCCGGCGATCAGTTCGACATCTGGGAGGCCGTGTACTCGCCACAGGGCGAGGACGGCTACCCGATGCGGCTATGGGACAAGCGCACGGGCGAGATCGATCACACGGTGGCGGAGCACTGGCGGGAGAACTACGACCTTCGTCACATCCTGGAGCGGGACTGGGAGACGCTGGGGCCGAAGCTCGAGGGGAAGATCCACATCTACGTGGGTGACATGGACAACTGGTACCTGAACAATGCGGTCTACCTGATGGAGGACTTCCTGGAGAGCACGACCGACCCGTACTACGCAGGAGAGGTGGACTACGGTGACCGCTTCGAGCATTGCTGGAACGGAGATCACGAGAACGGCAATCACATCTCGCGCCTCCGATACAACACGATGTACCTGCCCAAGATTTTGAACCGGATCGACACTACGGCACCGCCCGCCGCGGACCTGAGGAGCTGGCGCTACTGAACGTCGCGGCCGGCCCTATCCGAGAAGCCGTTTCAGGAGGGATCGGACCCTGCCCTCGTAACGCTTGACCACGAGGACCGAGACGGGCGAGTGGCGCGCCACCTTCTCGGGGATGTCGCCGAACAGCATCTTTTGGAAGAGCGGCTCGCGGGCCGCCCCCAGCACTACGAGGTCGAAGTCCTTGCTGGCAAGGGCGATCCCTCCTGCCACGGTGCGGGCCTCGATCAGCCGCCTTTCCACGTCCAGCGGCTCGCCGAACCGCGCGACAGTCTTGTCCACCCAGTGCTCCGCCTCCGTCCGCTCCTCCGTCGTCGCGTCGGGGCTCACCACGTACACGACCGTGACCTTCATCCGGCGCTCGTGCGCCAGCAGCCCCAGGAACTCGGCGGCCAGCCGGGCGTGCGTCCCGCCGGCGCTGGGGAAGAGGACCCGCTGGAGGCTTCGGCCGTCGGCCCGGAACAGCATGAGATCGCAGGGGGCGTGGCGGATGATCTGGTCGGCCACCTCCCCGAACACGCGCTCCCGCGTGTTGGTGTAGCCTTTCCAGCCCATCACCATCAGGTCGGCGTCGAGCCTCCGAGCGGCATCCAAGATCCCGTCGTGCACGTGGTGCGCGATGACCAGATCGGTGTCGAGCGGGATGCGGTGCTCCACGGCGTACTCGCGGGCCTGCCGGAAGAGCCTGTCCTTGTGGTGGGCGAACCGCATGCCCTCGTGGATCGGGAGCTGGCGGGGCACCTCGACCACGGCCAGGGTCACGATGCGCCCGTTGTGAGCCCGAGCGATGGGGGTGGCCAGATCGAGGAGCGTGTCCAGCGTGTCGGGATTGTATGCGGGAACGAGAACCGTGTAAGCCGGAGCAGGAACGACGGCGCGTCCGGGGACCAGCACCTGCGGCATCTCAGGTGCTGCCTGCTTCTCGAAATAGGAGAAATAGAGCAGCAGCCCGACGAGGATCCAGCCGGCCGTGACGTACCAGGCGATGGGCTGGAACTTGAACTGGTACAGGGCCAGGAAGACGTTCAGCACGATGCCCAGCACCGGAACGACGGGGTAGAGAGGCACCCTGTAGCGGCGCTTGATCTCCGGGTACTTACGGCGCAGCACGATGACGGAGAGGTTCACCAGAGCGAAGGTGAGCAGGAAGATCAGGCTCGCGGCCGAGCCCACGGCCTCGATCGGCAGCGTCAGCGCCATCCCGAGCAGGATCACGCCCGTGATGAGGATTGCCGTGCGCGGCGTTCGGCGGCGGCGGTCGATCTCCGCGACCTGTCGCGGCAGCCAGTTGTCGCGGCCCATGGAGAAGGCGACCCGGGATGCCGCCATCACGGTCGCGTTCAGCGCGGACATCGTCGAGAGAAGCCCGCCGAAGACGATGACCGCCACACCGAAGGCGGGCATGAAGTCCTCGGCGGCACGGACGATCGCGGTCTCCTTGTACTTGCCGAGGAACTGCCAGGTCGTCTCGCCGACCACGGTCACCGCACCCAGGGAAACGAACAGGATCAGCAGGTAGATCGTCACCGTGAGCGCAAGGGCGATGAAGGTGGCGCGCGGGATGTTCCTTTCCGGGTCCTTGATCTCCTCGGCCACCGTGGCAATGAGGTCGTAGCCCTCGAACGCGATGAACGTCAGCCCCATTGCCACGAGCACGCCGCCCGTTCCGAGCGGAAAGAACGGCTGGAAGTTGGCGGATGCCTGCCCCGGGTCGGCAAGCAGCTTCTTCAGCCCGTAGAAGATGAAGACGGCCAGGACGATGATCTTCGCCACGGTGAGAACGTTCTCGGCCTGGCCCGTGACCTCGGCACCCCGGACGTTGAGGCGGATGAACAGGAAGACGATGAGCACCGTGACGAGCAGGACCGCGGCATGCTCCCCCACGACGCCGAAGACGCCTTCCGCCAGGCCGGGTATGTACTTGAGGAAGAACTCCCAGAAGTAGCCGGCGAATCCGAGGGCGTAGAGGCTGCACGCAACCGTGTAGGCGAACCAGAGCATCCAGCCGGCCGTGAAACCGAGGGGGCCGGGGAAGGCGAGCCGCACATAGGAGTAGCCGCCTCCAGCTCGCGGGATGGCCGATGCGAGCTCCGCGTAGGCGAACGCGGTGAGGAGCGTCACGAGCCCGTTCAGCGCGAAGGCGAGGATCGATGCGGGTCCCGCCTCGCCCGCCGCGATTCCCGTGAGCACGAAGATCCCCGCCCCGATCATGGCGCCGACCCCGATCATCGTGGCGTCGAACAGGCCCAGATCGCGGGCGAGCGTGACCTTCCCGGCTTCGGTTTGGGCCATACTCACATCACGGGCGTAGGGTGCTCCACGGTCGATCCGATCGGACTAGGCCGGCCAGAGCCAGCCGAACACGCCTGCGGTCAGGAATCCATAGATGAGACCGTCGATCGTGGACTTGATCGTCGAGGTCCAGGACCGGCCGTACCAGATGGGGTTCTGCCACAGCGCGAAGGCGTAGCCGCTGAACGCCATCGTGGCCGAGAACCGGAACACGGCCAGGTAGTCGGCGCCGGGTCCGAGCGCCCGTCCGGTGACATAGGCCGTGAAGACCCCGATGACGATGCTGTAGAGAAACCACAGGGTCAGGTTCCGGCCCATGGACGGCGGGCCGCTCGGCAGCACCGTCAGGAAGGCCACAGGCCCCCTCTGCATCTTCTCCACGAACTCGGGCGTGCCCATCTCTTTGGGGCTGCTCGGGCGCGGCATGGCGTAGTCGCCGGGCGGGATTCCGAAGCCGCGCAGGGCGTCCATCACCTCGTTCTCCGAGGGCACCTTTCTGAAATCCCTGTCGTGGTAGTGGAGCACCATGTGGATGATCGAGCTGGCCACGAACACCAGGACCGCGGACAGGAGAATCGGGACCCACAGCGACAGGACGGGAACCATTGTCGACTCCTTCTGTGCGGGAAAGGCTACGACCACGTCCTCCCCCGCCAGGGGCGACCTCAGCCCTGGCGGCGGTGGGACATGACGATCGATCTTCCGTCATCGGCTTACCGGTTGCAAGGGTCGGGACAAGGCGGTGTGGAGCGCGGCGTCGGTGTTGGGGGTAGAGAGAGCCGCGCGCAAGGAGGTGGTGCGATGCGCAGCGCACGTCGGCTTTCGTGTCTTCCGATCATGGCCTCGCTGGTCCTGCTGGGGTGCGCCAAGTCCATCACGGCGGAGCACGACGAAACGCTCGATCAGCGCGTGGTGCGGACGTCCGCGAACGTCATCGACGTGAACCGATCGCTCTGCACGCACCGGCTCGCCTTGGATGCAG
>CP070670.1:1353519-1368880 GCA_020351855.1 Gemmatimonadota bacterium | reverse complement strand
GGCGCCCAGGGGTAGAGTCCACCCTCGCGCACGGGAGCCCCGACGACGACGCCGATGCCCGCTTCCGCACCCGCGCTTACCGTGGCGAGCCCGAGCCGATCGGCATTCGGATGCGCTCGTGTGTCGTCCACCCGCACGACCTGTACATTCTCGATCTCCACGCCAACCGATCGGACATCGTCCACCGGCACGGCGGCCAGCGAGAGCCGATCGGCCAGTTCCTCCGGCTGCCCCTCGATCGCGGGCGCCAGCGCCCGCAGCCAGTTGACGGAGACGTTCACTGGAGCTGCTGTCCGAAGGCCGTAGTGGACGCCTCAGCCCGAGTCCTAAGCATCATGTTTTCATGCTGTTAGGTTTACAGACGGCAGAAATGGCTTTAGGCTCTAAAACATACGCCGCGCGGCGGCGCAGCGCCACCGGAGCGGTCTTCCTCGGCGGCCAGCCCCCTATCGGAACTGCTCCAGGAAGCGCACGTCACCCTCGTAGAACAGCCGGATGTCAGGAATCCGGTAGCGCGCCATGGCGATGCGGGCCGGACCCATGCCGAAGGCGTACCCCGTGTACCGCTCGGGGTCGTAGCCGACGGCCTCGAACACGGCCGGGTGCACCATCCCCGAACCCATGATCTCGATCCAGCCGGTCCCCTTGCAGGTGGAGCACCCCGCTCCACCGCACATGTGACAGGAGACATCCACTTCGGCCGACGGCTCCGTGAACGGGAAGTAGGCCGGTCGGAAGCGCGTACGGGTCTGCCGGCCGAAGAAGCGGTGCACGAAATGGTCGATCGTGGAGCGGAACTCCACGAAATCGATCCCCTCGTCCACGGCGAGGCCTTCGATCTGCTCGAACGCCGGTGCATGAGTCGGATCGAACGGGTCTCGGCGGTAGCACAGGCCGGGCACTACGACGCGCACGGGCGGCTCGTGAGTCTCCATGATGCGCGCCTGGACCGGAGAGGTATGGCTGCGCAACAGTATCCCATCCGCCAAGTAGAATGTATCCCACATGTCGGCAGCCGGATGCTCGAGCGGGATGTTGAGTGCCTGGAAGTTGTACCACTCGGTCTCCGCCTCGGGACCCCGCACCTTCGAGAAGCCCAGCTCGCGGAAGATCTCGCAGATCTCGTCGATCACCCGCGTGATCGGATGCACGCCGCCCGACCACACCCGACGACCCGGCAGCGTGAGATCCGCCACTTCCCTGCCGCCGCCCTCCGATCGCTCGAGCGCCGCCTGCCGTGCGTCGTGAGCCTCCTGCAGCCGCTGCTTCGCGGCATTCGCCGCGGCCCCGATGCGCGGCCGCGCCTCGGGCGGCGCCTCGCCGATCCGGCTCAGGACGCCGGCCAGCTGGCCACTGCGCCCTAGATAGCGGATCCGAACCTCGTCCAGCTCATTCAGGGAGGCGGCTGCCTCGATGGCGGCTACGCCTTCCGCCTCCAGGCGACCCAGGAACTCGACCGAGGCGAGCCGCTCGCTCACGCCGCCTTCAGGGTTGATGATCTTTGGCCAGCTGCGCGAGCTCCGCGAAAGCCGCCGGCTCTCGGACGGCCAGGTCCGCCAGGACCTTCCGATTGAGCTCGATACCGGCGCTCCGCAACCCACTGATGAACCGCGAGTAGGAAAGGCCGTTCTCGCGCGCCGCAGCGTTGATTCGGCTGATCCAGAGCGCCCTGAAGTCCCTTTTTCGCCGACGACGGTCACGGTACGAGTACTCCCAGCCGCGCTCGACCGCGTCCTTGGCGGTGCGGTAGAGGTTGGATCGCCCGCCGAAGTAGCCGCGGGCCTCCTTCATGAGCTTCTTCTTGCGCTTGTTTCGCGCCGTGTTCGTCTTCACTCGAGGCATCGTCTCACCTCTTCATCTTCTTCAGCTTCAGCGATTGCGTCGACCGTCCAAGACCGGCTACCGGCCCAGCAGCCGCTTCACCCGTTTCGTGTCCGCCTGCGAGACGCTCGTCGGCTTGCGCAGCCGGCGCTTACGCTTGCGGGACTTCTTTGTCAGAATGTGGCTGCTGAACGCTCTCCGTCGTCGGAATGAGCCGGATCCGCTCTTGCGGAAGCGCTTCGCGGCAGACCGGTTCGTCTTCATCTTCGGCATCTTCTCTCAACTCCTTTTCGGCGCCGCGCCTACTCCCGCCGCGGCACCATGACCATCGTCATCGTGCGCCCTTCCCGTGCGATCTCGACCTCCACGGTCGCCGCATCATCGAGCTCGGCCTTGACTTGCTCCAGCAGTCGGACACCCAGCTCCGGATGAGTGATCTCCCGACCGCGGAACATCAGGGTGAACTTGACCTTGTCGCCCTCCTCGAAGAACCGGCGGGCGTGCCGCAGCTTGAACTCGAGATCGTGGCTCTCGATGCGGGGCCGCAGCTTCACTTCCTTCACCTGGATGTTGTGCTGCTTCTTCTTCGCCTCGCGCTGCTTCCTTGCCTGCTCGTACTTGTGTTTTCCGTAGTCCATCAGCTTGCAGACCGGGGGGCGTGCATTGGGCGCGACCTCCACGAGGTCGAGTCCCCGGTCTCGTGCCATCCGCCTCGCCTCGTCCGTCGGAACGATACCGACCTGTTCCCCGACCTCATCGATAAGGCGAATCGGGCTGATTCGAATTCGATCGTTGACTCGTAGTTCCTCTTGGCTCACGTCCCCTCTCTCGGGCGCTGGACAAAGACCGACCCCCCACCCGGCCCCGGGCAGGACAGCCGCACGAAAAAAACCCGGAACGGCAGGGCCGTCCGGGCTGGCGCGCTCAAGGCGCGATATGCACGAGAGAGGTAGTGGCCCATCTCGTGCCACAGACCCGGCAGCTGCCTCCGACCACATCGGGCCGGGACGCCATGGGGTGGGAGCTTCGCAGGGCTCCGCTTTCCGAATTGTCAGGCGCGCGTAACCTAGGCGCGCCCACCGATACTGTCAACGAGCGCTAGAGAGCCGGGTTGAGCGCCTTCCTCCGCACCTTCTCTTGCGCCGCGGCCATGAAATCTTCCACCGCCAGGGTAACCTGCTTCCGCTCCGCACCGTGCGCCCGCACGGCCACCGTGCCGGCCTCCAACTCCCGGTCGCCCACGACCAGAAGATAGGGCACCTTCATCACCTCGCCATCGCGAATCCGGTAGCTGAGCGTGTCCGACCGGGCATCCAGCTCCGCCCGCAACCCGGCGCTCCTCAGACGCCGCACGATCTCGCGGGCCCCCTCGGCATGCCCGTCCGTGATCGGGAGCACCCGAATCTGCTCGGGCGCCAGCCACACCGGAAAGGCCCCCGCGAAGTGCTCGATCAGCACGCCGGTGAAACGCTCCAGTGTCCCGAAGATCGCCCGGTGGATCATCACCGGGCGGTGCGGCTGGTTGTCCGGCCCGATGTACTCCAGGTCGAAGCGATCCGGAAGGTTGAAGTCGAGCTGGATCGTAGCTCCCTGCCACTCGCGGCCGATCGCATCGCGGAACTTGATGTCGATCTTCGGGCCGTAGAACGCTCCGCCTCCCTCGTCCAGCCCGTAGGCCACCCCGAGTCGGTCGAGCGCCTGCCGCAGGGAAGCCTCCGCATGGTCCCACACGGCAGCCTCCCCGATCCGCTTCTCCGGCCGCGTCGCCAGATCGAGGCGGTACTCCAGACCCAGGGTGTTCATGACCTCGTCGACCAGGTCGAGCGCGGTGAAGATCTCGTCCTCCACCTGCTCCGGCGTGCAGAAGATGTGTCCATCGTCCATCGTCAGCATCCGGACCCGGAGCAGCCCGTGGAGCGTCCCCGAGCGCTCGAACCGGTACACGTTCGCGATCTCCGACAGACGAAGCGGCAGGTCCCGATAGCTCCGCTGGCGCGCGGCGTAGATCAGCGTGTGCGCCGGGCAGTTCATCGGCTTGACCCGGTAGGCCTCCTTCTCCCCCTCGCCCCGCATGCTGGGGTACATGTTCTCCGCATACGCCTGCAGGTGCCCCGACCGGTCGAACAGTGCCTCACTCGAGACGTGCGGCGTATACACGAAGTCGTAGCCCCGCTTGTCGAGCAGCGCTTCGATCCAGCGTCGGAGCTCGAGCTGGACCCGGGCCCCTCTCGGGTGCCAGCAGATGAGACCTGGGCCGATGTCCTCCTGAATGCTGAAGAGGTCGAGCTCCTGCCCGAGCCGTCGATGGTCGCGCCGGCGGGCCTCCTCCAGGCGGACGAGATGCGCGTCCAGGGCAGCCTCGCTGTAGAAGGCGGTCCCATAGATGCGCTGGAGCATCTGGCGCCGCTCGTCGCCTCGCCAGTAGGCGCCCGCGGCGTTGAGCAGCTTGAAGTGCCGCACCTCGCCGGTCGTCGGAACGTGAGGGCCCCGGCAGAGGTCCACGAACGGGCCGTCCCGGTAAGCCGAGATGGTCTCATCCGCCGGGATCTCGGCCAGGCGCTCCAGCTTCAACGGGTCGTCGCCGAAGAGCTCCTCGGCCTCCTTACGGTCCACCTCGCGACGCTCGAAGGGGTAATCGGCCTCCACGACCTCCGCCATCTTCGCCTCGATCCGCTCCAGATCCTCGGGCGTGAACGGTACGGGCACGTCGAAGTCGTAGTAGAAGCCCTCCTCGATCGGCGGGCCGAATCCGATGCCGGCGTCCGGGTGCAGCTCGCGCACCGCCGTGGCCAGTACGTGGGCGGCGGAGTGGCGCAACGCGTACAGGGCGTCGGGATCGTCGTCCGCCCGGGTGACGATCTCGACCCGGTCGCCCTCCCCTAGCGGGCGGTCGAGATCGCGCAGCTCCCCGTCTACCCGCGCCGCGATCGCGGCGCGCGCCAGGCCCGGGCCGATGGATCGTGCGAGGTCCGCGGCCGTCGACCCGGCAGGCAGCTCGGCGCGAGAGTCATCTGGAAGTCGGACAGAGATCGTGTGCTGGCTCATCGCATACCCGTCGATGATCCGGGGTGAGCGGCCGACCGTTGGGGTCGGCCAGAGTCGAGTGTAGTGGTGCCCTCTACTCGGCGGCGCGGCGAAGGATCCCGTACCCCCGGACATGCCCGCCCGCTTCCGCCTCCACCCACACCCTCGCGCCCAGCGCCTCCTCCAGCTCGACCGGCAGTTGGGAGAGGCGGTACCGGCCGCCATCGAACAACCCGACATAGAAGCCCGCGTCATCCCGCCCGAGCACGCCGACCGCCACGGTCCCGTCCGGAAGTCCCAGGATCTCGTAGGAGGAGGCCCGGATGTACCGGCCCGGCTGGTCCCCCTCGGTGAACGCGCCGGAGACGCGTACCTCCATGCCCGACAACCGCCCGATCTCGCGCTCCAGCTCCCCGCTCACGAAGTAGGCGTCCGCCTCTTCCCGATCCACGAGCGTGCGGCTGAAGGGCAGATTGCCGACCTGACGCACCCGCCCGGACACCGTGTCCGGGCCGGCTTCGCCCCAGGCGGAGGTCGGCATGGCGCGCGGCTCCGCGTTACCCGCGCAGCCGCCGAGCACTGCGCCGAGGGCTGCACCGAGCACCCATCCTGCCCGTGTTCGCGACATCGGCCCGTCTCCTTCCACCCGGGGGCACCGCCTACCGCACTCGGAGGATCGTCAGCTGGGCGGAGGCGTCCGAAGAGAGCGGAAGCCCCGCCGTGTCCAGCAGTTGCAGCTCGAAATCGGGGACCGTCGCCTCGCTCGCGAGCGAAAAGTACTTGGCCGTCGAGGAGCGGACCGCGAACTGGCGCTGGAACGACGTGAAGCCGAGCGCCTCCATGTCCAGCGGATACGGCTCGGTGAAGTCCAGGCTCGTCTGGCCGGTCGCGTGGAGGCCGAAGAAGACGTCCGGCAGGTCCCAGCTGAGGATCTGGGTCCGCGGCGGCGCCCCGTCGACCCGGTCGTCGCCGGCCGGCGCGATGAGGAAGTCGGCCAGCAGGGCCTCCCAGCCCCGCCCGCTCCCCTGCACCTCGACCGCCCGCTCGATGTTCGCGATCCCCGTG
Source organism: Gemmatimonadota bacterium (assembly GCA_020351855.1). GTDB lineage: Bacteria > Gemmatimonadota > Gemmatimonadetes > Palauibacterales > Palauibacteraceae. The sequence goes on along the minus strand of CP070670.1, from coordinate 1,362,970 downwards.
AGGCGCGACGGTCCCCCCCCGACCAGCTCGCGGAACAGCACCGCCTCGTCGCTCCCCGGGATCACGCCAGAGCCGGCCGGGCCCTCGTGATCTCCCAGCCAGCGCATGAACAGCCACGCAAACCCCCGGTAGCGCAAACCCGAACACCCACCCGGGTCGTCGGCGGCGATCGTTCGCGTGTCCTCGGGGCTTCGCAGCCAGCCGCCGCAGCCGCTCGTCTGGCCGAGGCGGGAGAAGTTGTCGAGGTGGAAACGCTCGAAAATGTCCGCGCTGGCCGTCGCCTCGTCAAAGGTCAGGTTCGAGCGCAGCGGAAGGCCGGCCGCTGCGAGGCCGCTGAGTTCCTCGGCCAAATGAGAGAGCCCCTCGTCGATCCAGCTCTCCTCGAGGTCCCCGAAGTCACCCTGTTCCACGATGAGCCGCTGCTCGGCGTTGATCAGGTGCTGGAACTCGTGCGCGGAAACGCCGATCACCGTCTCCTTGGCGAACGCCGTGCTGTGCCGACGGCCGAACTCGCCGCCCGGATCGGGAGCGATCAGGTAGAGGATCTCGGCCTCGTTGCTGGTCGCACAGACACCACCGGCCGCCGTGCCGCCTCCTCCCGGACCGGAATCCGACAGATCCGAGGGCACGAAGAAGCCGGCGATGAAGGTCAGCCCGTTCGCGCTGGACAGCTTGTTCGTCTCCTCGGTAATCAGGACGACGACCCGCTCGTTTCCGTCGATGTCGGCCGGCTCCCCGAAGTAGGAGCTGTTCACCGGGTAGATCGTGCCATCCAGCGTAGCCAGCATCTCGGCATAGTCCGCCGCGCTGAACCAGCCGGGAGCCTGCAGGTCTCGATAGATCGCAAAGCGCTCCCCCACCGCCTTGGCCACCGCCTGGATCACCGCGACCGTGTCCGTGCACGACACCGTCAGGTCACGCTGAACGGAAAACAGGAACTCGCGGCGCTCGCCCACGACGGGCACCTCGGCGCTCAACGCCGCTCGAAGCAGCGGGCGGGCGCCGAGGGCATCCTCGGCCCGCTGCGCCAGGCGCACCGGACGAGCCCCGACCTCCTGGAGCTCCCGGCGAACGGCGCTACGCAGCCGAAGCTCGCTGGCGGCATGCAGCCCCCATAGGTCGCCCTCCGCCGGCAAACGTCTCTCCTCTTCCCTCTCCGCGGGTCTTGATTGGGCGCTCCCCGCGCCCTGGCCCCGATCGGCGGCCGCCGCCGCGGCCGGAGCGACGGCGGTACCGGTGAGGCTCATCGGCCAGCTGCCCGATGCGAGACGGCTTGCGCTCTGCACGGCGATCCGGTACTCGCGGGGTCCCGACCCGCCCCTGAGGAGAATCTCGCTCAGCTGGGCGCCTCCGCTGACGATGGCCGTCTCGCCGATCCGCAGATCGAGGTTGGGAGGAGGAGGCGGCTCCGTCGGTCCCTCACAGCCGACGAGGAGGGCGAGGCCGATCCCGCACCCGACAGCGCGGCCCCCGCCGCGGCGATTCATGGTGCCTCGCTCCCGGCCGCGATCAGCGCAGGCGCACGATGGTGAGCTGGGGGCTCCGGGTGCGCGCGAGCGGCTCGCCGGCCTGATCGGTCACCCGGATCACGTAAGCCGGAGCCGTCGTCGTGGCGAGCAGGGAGAAATACTTCGCCGAGGACCCGCGCACCGAGAAATCGAAGTCCACGTCGGAGAACAAGATGATCTGCTGCTTGAGGGGATAGGGCTGCGGGAACGCAGGCGACGTGCCCGTATTCTCGTGCAGACCCCTGTACAAGTCCCGGAGGTCCCACGTCAGGAGCTGGCTGCGTTCCGGGAGGCTCGGTCCCGGCTGGTCATCCACCGCCGGCATCAGGAGAAAGTCGGCCATCAGCTCCTCCCAGCTGGCCCCGCTCCCGAACGTCGCCACCGCCTGCTCCACGTTCGCCCGTCCCGCCAGATGGCTGGGGCCGCCCCGGGCCAGCTCCCGGAAGAACAGCTGCTCGTTGCTGCCGGGAATCGCCCCGCTCCCCGCCGGGCCCTCCTGATCGCCCAGCCAGCGGACGAAGAGGTAGGACCAGCCCCGCATGGTGAGGGATCCGCAGCCCGGCGGATCGAAAGAGATGATCCCTACGCTGTTCTCCGGATCGATCATCCACCCGTCGCATCCCTCGTCGCTCTGCGCGGTGGATCCCAGATGGAAGAAGTTGTCGATCAGGAAGGTGTTGAACGCGTCGCGGTTGGCGAGGATCTCGTCGATGCCCAGGTTCGCCCGCACGGGCTCCCCCATCACCGAGAGCCCGACGACCTCCTCGGCGAGGTGGGAGAGACCCTCGTTCAGCCAGATCTCCTCGTTACGGGCGATCTGCTCGTTCCCGATGACGAACCGTTGCTCCGCGTTGATGAGGTGCTGGAACTCGTGCGCGGTCGTCGACTCCAGGATCTCGATCGCGGACTCGACGCTGGTCTCGCGACCGAAGTCGCCGTTGGGGTCCGGGGCACGCAGGTAGACGATCTCCGCCACGTTGCTGGCCGCGCAGTCGGCCGGCGAATAGAGATCCGTGGGAAGGAAGAAGCCGAGGAAGATCAGGGAGCCCGTGGGATCCTCCAGCTTGTTGACCTCCTCCGTGATGAGGACGATCACCCGCTCGTTCGCATCGAGGTCGGCCGTCTCCCCGAAGTACGCCGTTCCGACGCGATGGATGTGGTCGTCCAGCATGGCCTGGAGCTGGGCGTAGATCTGATCGGTGAACGGATCGGCGCCCTGCGTGTCCCGCGCGATGATGAAGCGCTCCCCCACCGACCGCACCTCGGCCTGGACGACCCGGTTCGTGCTGTCGCAGGCGATGTTCAGGTCCTCATCGATCGGGATGAAGAACTCCACCTCTTCTCCCGGAACAGGCACGCTGGCCGCACGCAGGTCTGCTCCCGCGCCCGTCTCGGCACGGGCGGCCGCGGTTCGGGCCACCCTCCCCGCGCCGGGCTGCGCGATACGGGCCCCGATGCGATCGAGCTCGGCCCAGGCACGCTGCTGCAGGCGGACCGTCGCCAGCCAGCTTCGCTGACGCTCGACGAAGCTCCCCCGGCCATCCCGCTCATCCAGAAGCAGCTCCTGAACGGCGCCGCCGGTCGGCGCCGAGTAGGCGTAGGATGCCCGGACGCCGGCGGAAGCCGACGCGCCGGCCCGGCCGGTGAAGCTGAAGGGGAGGCTCCCGGCCGCAGGGGTCGCGCTCTGGAGGGCCAGCCCGTACTCGCGAGCCGCCGCAGCCCCGGGCAGCTCGAACTCCGCCAGAGAGTCGGGATCGCTGATCACGTACACTTCGCCGACGTCGAGATCGATCGTCACATCACCAACCGGGGGGGGAGGAGGCGGCGGCGGCGGGGGCGGGGGCGGGGGTCCCGTGCCGTCGCCGCTGCAGGCTGCAAGAATCAAGAGTGAGGCGAGGAAGGCTCCCCTGACAGCGCGGCGCCGCCCCGACACGCCGCCAGGTTCGATCATCGTACCGTCATCTATGACCACGCCTGGCCTCTTCGCTCTGTGGGTGCCCGGCCGCCATCGGGGCTCCGAGCTTCAAGAACCTTAGACGCCAGCAACGGGTTCCCGGTTACAAGCCGTACGCCATTTTCTGGCGCTTCGTAACCCAATCGCGGGCCGAAGTGCCGCGCTTGAGCGATTTTCCCAGGATCAGGCCCCGGTGGCCCGAGAGAACAGCCAGTACAGGTAGGCAAGATAGGACGCAATGAGCACCCCGCCCTCCCACCGGTTGAGATCGAACCGCGTCCGAATCAGCAGGAGCAGGAGGATCGAGATGGCGATCATCGCCGCCAGGTCCTCGGCCTGGACTTCACCGAGGCCGAGCGGGCGCACGATGGAAGCCACGCCCAGGATGCCGAGTAGATTGAAGAGATTCGATCCGACCGCATTCCCCACGGCGATATCCGGATGGCCGCGCACGGCCGCGATGATCGACGTCACCAACTCGGGTAGGCTCGTGCCCAGGGCTACCACGGTCAGCGCGATGACGGCCGGGTTCACCTGAAAGGCGTGGGCCAGTCGCACGCCGCCATCGACGAAGGCACGTCCGCCGATCAGCAGTGCGACGATGCCCGCCAGGATCAGCAGCACCTGGCGGGGTACCGTGGCGGTGAGGCGCGGCACGATCCCTTCGAACTCGTGCTGGACCTCGCTGCTCTCCCGCCGCGCCAGGTGCAGCCCGAATCCGGTGTAGGCCAGCAGGCCGCCCAGGAGGAGCAGGCCTTCCCGCCAGGCCATGGCGCCGTCCTCCAGCAGCGCGGCGACGAAGAACGCGCCGGCAATCATGATGGGCACATCCAGAAGCACCAGCTTCGACTTCGCGCTGATCGGCCGTATCAGGGCGCTGAGGCCGAGAATCAGCCCGACGTTCGCGATGTTGGAGCCGACGACGTTGCCCACCGCGACGCCCACCTCGCCCGAAACGGCGGCGCTGATGCTCACAGCGAGCTCCGGGCTGCTCGTGCCGGACGACACGATGGTGAGACCGACGAAGAGCGGGGTCAGTCCGAAGCGTAGCGCGAGAGCCGCCGAACCCCGCACCAGAGCCTCCCCGCCGAGGAAGAGCAGACCCAGGCCCGAGAGCAGAAGGAGTCCGGTCAGCACGACGGTCCCGCCGATCCAAGGCGCGCCGCGGGGCCCCGATTCGGCGTTCTACATTCCGCCACGGGCAGGCCCCTCCGCCTTCCCACCGCTCGCATCCTGTTCTCCTCCCTGTGGAAGGAAGAGATCGTCCGGCAGACCGTCCAGCCGCAGCTCCTCGTATTCGTACTCGTAGACGCCGGAGCCGTCGCGGAACTCTGCTTCCCAGAAGAGGAGAAGCGCTCCCGTCGGACGCCACTCCCCGACGCCGACCCGCACCGTATCCAACGCCGTCGGCAGCATCATTCCGACGGGTAGCGTGTCCTGCACGTCGTAATAGAGGTGGACCGACCGTCCCTCCTCGTCCGCCATCCGAACGGGGATCACCTCACGGTCGCGCAATGTCGTGCGAGACTCCTCGACGGGATCGGAGAAGCGGCTCTCGGGATCGAGGAAGATCATGTGAAGCTCGTGGCCGATCAGAATCTGGCGCAGTCCGGCCGGCAGCGGGCGCCTCCCCTCCTCGGGTGACAGCACGATCCAGTCGCCTGTCGGATGGAGCCCGGCTTCGAACCCCGTGGTCTGGAACATCCGCACGCGGCCGTCCCTTGCGGAGTACAGCACGGTCTCAAAGCTGCCCCTGGGACTCTCCACCGCGGCCCGCGAGAATACGGTGCGCACGCGGCGGACGGCAGGCCCCCCCATTGCGCGGGAGGCACCCTCCAGGGTTCGTCGGGCGGCAGCAGCTCCGTCGCGTTCGGTGGCACCGGACCCGGGGCCAGCATCCGGGCTCGCATCCGACCCCGGCCCGCCGCAAGACAGGATCACGGCGGCGCAGGCCCAGGTGATCGCGAAACGGGGCGCCCGCGCATGGCTGCTGACGAGCCGACTCCACTTTCGACGGCTGCACGGCATGCGCGTCAGGGGAGCTGGCGCTCGAAGAGCATCACGCCCACCCCGCCCTCGTGCCCGTACGTCAGGGCAAGCTGGGTGCCGAGAAAGCCGTAGCGGCGCACCCGCTCAAGCTGCCCGAGGTAGCGGGCCTCGACGAGCATGGCGGGCTCCGGACAGGACATCCGCGTCGCACCGATGGGGCCGACCGTGATCTCGCCCGGCATCTCGCCCTCCTGCGGCGTGGTGAAGTAGTTGTTGCATCCAGCGCTGCCCGCGAAGCGCCCCTTCTCGAGGCGCAGGGTCACGGGGGGCTCGGTCGGGGCCTCCTCCTCCCAGGCCCACTTGCGGAGCACCCACCCCGCGCCGGCAATCGACTCGAGCGTCAGACGCCCCGTCGAACCCTCGACCTGCACGGCGCTCAGCCCACCCTCGGGCCGCCATTCCCATCCGAGTGTGGCGGTCTCTCCCGGACAGCACGCGGCGTCTTCCGGCCCGGCGCGCACGACATCGATCAGGATCCGTCCCGACTCGATCTGGAATGCACGCACCTGCACTCGGTCGCCGATGAACGCGGTTCCGATGTTCCGCAGCGCACCCTCGACGCGGTCGACCGCGGCGACGTGCAGAAACTGCCCCGTCCCTCCCGTGGCGAGGTTGAGGAGAACCGCGGCCTCGTCATCCCCATCCGCATCGAGGTCGCCCGTGGCACGCAGGTCCAACACGAAGTTCACCCTCGGTCGCACGGGGCTGTCCGCTGTGTAGGGCGCCCCCTCCCACACGCCGTCCTCCAGCGTGATCGGTTGCGGAAGATCCTCGAGGCCGGCGTAGCTGGCGTTCTTCAGCTCTTCGAGCGTCGGAGCGCCCTGATCCGCCGCAGCGCCAGCGTCCCCTGCGGAGCCCGGCGTCGTCGCCTCTTCTCCCCCCCGACCGCAGGCTCCGGACAGGAGGATCACCGACAGGCCGACCGCGGCGGACCGGGCAGCAGTTCTCATGCTCATTCGACTCTCCTTTCGCCGCGCTGGCCATGCTCGCTCGCCATCCCCACGGCTTGGCCGTTCCCGAATCCTTCCCGAGCGGGCCGGACCTGGCCGATGCTGCCGCCGACCCCGACCGGCCAGAGGAACGCGTCCTTCCCTCCTCGCCCTCACGCTCGAGCGTCACCGTCGAGCGAACGATCCGACCCGGTCCGTCCGCCGAGGCTGATCAGCAGCACCGCCAGCGAGGCGCCGACCGTGTTCGCCACCAGGTCCCAGCCCGTGTTTCGGTATCCCCCCACGTTGGTCTCCGGAATCAGGAGCGTGGCCACGAATTCGACGACCTCGTTCAGCGCCCCGAACCCGAGCCCCGCCGCCGCGCACAGGACCATCAGCCCGAAGCTTGGCCGAGCCGTGCCTCCGCGGCGGCGAATCGCCGCCCGGAGCGCCTGCCAGCACACCCACGTCGTCATGCCGAAGCCGTAGGCATGCACGACCTGGTCGTACTTCAGCCTGTCGGGAATCAGCCAAAGCGTATACAGAACCCGGCTCTCGGCACTCACGGGCCACCCCTCCGGCACGACCAGCAAACCGCCGGCCATGTGCAGGAGACCCCAGACGCTCAAACCCCACAGCGCGCCGGAAGAGAGTCCGACCGACCGGTGCACGGCAAGCACGAGAGCGATGAGAACGAGCATCACGGCGATGTAGAAGAGGAATTCCTGGTTGCGCCTCGCGAGGGCACCCATCACGGCCGCCGCCAGATAGACCGCGGTAAACGCCGCAACCGGCCAGTGCTCCCTTAGCCCTCCCGCCGGGCCGGAGCCCGGCGAGCTGCCGCGTTCAACCCTCATGATCGCTACTCCGCACCCAGCCTTCTGGTCATGGCACGCCTCCGTTCTCCTACTTCAGGTTCCGCTGCGCTGCATCCGCTCGAAGCACGAGCCAGCGGGCGGCCAAGTTTAGACAAAGGAACGGGATTTAGCCAAGTGCAGGCCGTCCGCGTGCATCGGGAAGGCCGTCGAAGAAATCCACCACGCCCGTCTCCAGCGAGTACTCCGCGCCCACCACGCGCAGGCCGGCCGCCACGCTCAACTGCTCGAGGATCGGGGAGCCGTGCCGCAGCTGGTTCGCGGAGGCGCGGATGTTCGCTCGAACGGCATGGCGGATCAGCTCATCCCGGCCGGGAGAGGGCCGCATCTCGAGCAGCGCTTCGACAGACGGGCGGATCCGCTCGACGATCGAGCGCAGATGGGGAGATCGGACCTCTGTCGGACGTTCGAGCTCCTGCAGCGTGGCGAGAACGGCCCCGCACCTCGAGTGGCCGAGGACCACGACCAGCCGGGTGCCGAACTGCTCGGCCGCGAACTCGACGCTGCCGATCTGCGAGGCGGCCACGATGTTACCGGCCACGCGGATCACGAACAGATCGCCGAGGCCCTGGGCGAACACCAGCTCGGCCGGGACGCGCGAGTCCGAGCACCCCAGGATGATGGCGAACGGGGACTGGTCGGCTGCCACCGCCGTGCGCCGCGTCTGGCTCGCCATCTCGCTTCCGTCCCACCGTCCCGCAACAAAGCGCCGGTTCCCTGCCCGGAGTCGCTCGATCGCTTCCCCTGCGCCGATCATCGACAGGCCTCTCCGCATGATGGTCGCGACAAACCGCTTCGGTGTGAGCACGGCAACATAGGTGGTGTACTCCGCTTCTTCACCATGCCCGGACCCGTCGGGCACCCCGAACCGGTTCGGGGAAGCGGGCGGGGGGCACCGGACCCGTCGGGCCTGGCCGGGCCCGAGCAGGCCCAGAAGAGAAGAGCCCGACCGTGGGGTCGGGCTCTTCCACCGCACGAAGCGGCCCCCGGGCCGCCGAAGCGGCCCGCTGCGGTCAGGCTTCGGGCTAGTACATCCCGCCCATGCCTCCGCCCATGCCGGGCATGCCGCCGTTCTTGTTCTCGTCGGGCTTCTCCACCACCACGGCCTCGGTCGTGAGCAGCAGGCTCGCGATCGACGCGGCGTTCTGGAGCGCCGTGCGCGTGACCTTCGTCGGGTCGATCACCCCAGCCTTCACGAGGTTCTCGTACTCGTCGGTCGCCGCGTTGTATCCCCAGTTGAGCTCCTTCTTCTCGCGGACGCGCTCCACGACGATCGAGCCCTCGGCACCGGCGTTCTGCGCGATCTGCCGGATCGGCTCCTCCAGGGCACGCCGCACGATGTTGACGCCGATGTCCTGGTCGTGATCGCCCGTCTTCATGCCGGCGATCGCCTGCTGGCACCACAGGAGGGCCACGCCGCCACCGGGCACGATCCCCTCCTCGACCGCCGCGCGGGTCGCGTGGAGGGCGTCCTCCACCCGCGCCTTCTTCTCCTTCATCTCGGTCTCGGTGGCCGCACCGACGTTGATCACCGCGACGCCGCCGGCCAGCTTGGCCAGCCGCTCCTGCAGCTTCTCGGTGTCGTAGTCGGACGTCGACTTGTCGATCGCGACCTTGATCTCGCTGATCCGGCCCTTGATCTTCTCCGGATCACCGGCGCCGTCTACGATCGTCGTGTCGTCCTTGTCGATGACGATTCGCTTCGCCTCACCCAGGTCGCTGACCACCGCGTTCTCCAGCTTGAAGCCGAGCTCCTCGCTGATCACCTGACCGCCGGTCAGGACCGCGATGTCCTGCAGCATCTGCTTGCGCCGGTCCCCGAACCCGGGGGCCTTTACGGCTGCGACCTTCAGCGTACCGCGGAGCTTGTTCACGACCAGGGTCGCGAGCGCCTCGCCCTCCACGTCCTCGGCAATGATCAGCAGGGGCTTGCCCATCTGCGCGACCTTCTCCAGAACGGGCAGAAGGTCCTTCATGGAGGAGATCTTCTTGTCGTGGATCAGGATGAGGGGCTCATCCAGCTGAACCTCCATCTTCTCCGGATCCGTCACGAAATAGGGCGACAGGTACCCGCGGTCGAACTGCATGCCGTCCACGGTCTCGAGCGTCGTCTCGAGGCCCTTCGCCTCCTCGACG
>CP070670.1:1350414-1353419 GCA_020351855.1 Gemmatimonadota bacterium | reverse complement strand
GATCCGGCCGTTGCCCACGCAGTTGAGGGCTACGCCACCTGCCAGGCAGAGCTTCGGAAGACCCGTCTCCCGGCGGGCCGTGCGGGCCATGCGCAGCATGATCTCCTCGCACACGTGCTGGATCGACGCCGCAAGGTCCATCTCGCGCTGGGTGATGCTGGCCTCGGGCCTTCGGGGCGGACCGCCGAACAGCCGGTCGAACGACCCGTTGGTCATCGTCAGGCCGGTGAGGTAGTTGAAGTACCGCTGGTTGAGGACGAACGACCCGTCTTCCTTGAGGTCCATGAGCTCGCCCAGGATCGCGTCCACGTACCGCGGCTCCCCGTACGGCGCCAGGCCCATCACCTTGTACTCGCCGCTGTTCACCTTGAAGCCCGTGTAGTAGGTGAACGCCGAGTAGAGGAGGCCGAGCGAGTCCGGCCAGTGGAGCTCGCTGAGGAGCTCGATCTCGCTGCCGCGTCCGACGCCGATCGACGCCGTGGCCCACTCCCCCACGCCGTCCATCGTCAGGATGGCCGCCTCCTCGAACGGGGACGGGAAGAAGGCGCTGGCCGCGTGCGACTCGTGGTGCTCCGCGTAGAGGATCTCGCCCTCGTAGCCCAGCGCGCCGCGTAGCTGGCGGTCCATGTACAGCTTGTCCTTGATCCACAGCGGCCCGGCCATGAGAAACGACCGGAGTCCACGCGGCACGACACCCAGGTAGGTCTCGAGGATGCGCTCGAACTTGAGCAGCGGCTTGTCGTAGAATCCCACATACGCCAGGTCCTCGGCCTCGATCCCGGCGCTCCGCAGGCAGTAGTCGATCGCGTGCTGGGGCAGGCGTGCATCGCCCTTGTGGCGCGTGAAGCGCTCTTCCTGCGCAGCGGCCAAGATCTCGCCGTCCCGCAGGAGGCAGGCGGCGCTGTCGTGGTAGAACGCGGAGATGCCGAGGATGTATCGGGGATCTGGCATTACCGTCTCGGGTCGGGCCGGGCTCCGCCGGCGCACTGATGCAAGAAAATCATTCCGAATGCAAGAAGCTTGCGAGCAGTGCGACTACTCGACCACGATCTCCCTGGAGCGGGGCGGCTCCTCCTCGGTGGAGGGCGGCGGCTCGGGCGAGCCGGCCTCCAGCTCGGCCAGGAACTCCTTGGCGGCCTCTCGGAACGAGCTTACGACGCGGTCCGCGGCGCCGAACGCCCGCATCGTCTCGCGCATCGCGGTAGCAGGCGCCTTCACCCGCCGCATCTCGTCCTGCACCCGCTCGGCCACCCGCTGGAAACCGGAGCCCTTGGAGGCCACGTCCGAATACTCCGACTCCAGAAAGCGGATGTAATCGAGGACCTGGAACTGCTTCTCCTCGGGCAGCGCCTCCAGCTTCCGCCAGATCTGCTTCTTCAGGACTTCGTTCACGGCTACTCCGTTCGGTTGCGACGACGAGACGCCTCCAGCGGCCCGCCCGTCGCCTTCACTATACGCCGGATCGGTCCGCGGGAGCCACACCACGCCAGGCGGATTTCGCCTCGGGCGGTGTCAGCGCGGGCGCTGGCCGGACCTGGCGCGCAGGGAAAACGCGGGGGTGCAGGCCGGTCGGCGACCCCGAGCGGAGCCTCGCGTGGTGCGCCGCCGCCTGCCGCGGCTAGTTGGAGACCCGGATGCCGGCGCTGATCGTCCGGGGCAGGCCTGGGCGGGGACCGGCGGGGCGGCGAGCGACGATGTACCGGGCATCCGTCAGGTTTTCCCCCGCGACGAACGCCGACGCCCAGCGCGTCAGCGCGTACTCGCCCATGAAGCCGACCACCGCATAGCCGTCCGTGCCCTCGCCCGCCGCGATCGCGCCCTGCCCCGCCGCCGTCCGCATCGGGCTCTGCAGCCTGAGATCGACCTTGGCGAACCAGCGCTCCTGTTCGAGCCCCGCGTCGAGCTGGAGCTGGTGTGGGGCGATGTAGGGCAACTTGTCGCCCGCCTCGACGACGCCCCACGGCTCGAAGTCGCTCTCGAAGGCGCTGCGGAATTCCGCGTCGGTAAAGGTGTAGGCGAGCCGGATCGGCAGGGAGAGGGAGGAGCCGACCAGCGGGTCGTACTGCGCCATCACCTCGACACCCCACACGTCGACCTCGCCGCCGTTGTAGATGTCACCGGTCCCGTTCTCGCTGTTGGAGAGGGTCGCCCGGCCGAGGACGTTGCCGTAGTCGCTGAAGAAGCCGATGACCTGTGCCTCGAAGCCGCCTCCCCGCAGCCTCGCGCCGGCCTCGTAGTTCAGGCTTCGCTCGGGCTCGGTCTCGTCGGTGGCCCGTGCTCCGGTCGGTCCGAAGCCCTTGTGGATGCCCATGAACAGATCGAGCGCTCCGCTCGCGCTGTAGTTCACCCCGACGCCCGGGATCAGGGCGGCGACGCGGCTTTCCCGAGCCCCCACGGGCGGCTCCGAGCGCGTCGGATCCGCCGAGCCGTAGTCCACGCTCTCGAAGCCGATCGTCTCGTAGCGCAGGCCCGGCGTGACGGTCCAGCGCCGGATCGAGATCCCATCCTGCACGTAGAAGGCCCAGGCCGAAGCATCGCTCACGCGGTTCGCCTGGCTGCCGGGCGCGCCGACGCTCGTCCGCTCCATGCGGCCCCCGACCATCCGAAAGCCGTCCTCGTTCTGGAAGCGGTCCTCCCGGTCGGCATGGTAGCGCACCCCGACCTCGATTCCGTGCTCGACCTCGCCGGCACCGGCCCGCAGCCCGAGAACCGACTGCACCCCCTGCCCGAAGTACGAGCGGTTGTTGGCCCGCAGCATGAGCGCGTCCGCCTCGCTGTCCGCTCCCCTCAGGATGTCCAACTCCTGGACGAAGGCGGACGGATCGGCCATGACCGTGCCGATTCCCTCTCCGAGGACGCTCTGCAGCTTGTACCAGTTCCGCCGGAAGTCGTTGCGGTAGAACGTCGTGGTGACGTTCAGCGCCTCGGACGGCTGGATGTAATGCTGCAGCTGGTACTGCTGCTGGTCGCCCCGGAAGACGTCCTCCTGAGAGGCCGCATACCGG
>CP070670.1:1344273-1350314 GCA_020351855.1 Gemmatimonadota bacterium | reverse complement strand
CGACTCCTTTCCTCAACATTCCGGTGGCCGAATATGCCCTGATGAGCCGGCCGGGCGTCCGGGTCTACTACTTCCCTGCCGACTCGGCCGGGGCACGGCGGGTCCTGGAAGGCGCTGCGAGGGGATTGGCACTCCTGGAACGCTGGTTCGGCCCGCTGGGCACGGATCCGGACATCGTCGTGATGGAGATCCCGGAAATGTGGGGCTCCCAGGCCAGCCTCGCTGGAGGCATCATCCAGACGGCCGACGCGTTCCGTGACGCGGGCCGCCTGTTCGCCCTGTACCACGAGCTCACCCACCTGTGGAACGCCCCGGATGTGGACCAGCCATCGGCGAGATGGAACGAGGGTCTGGCCACCTTCCTCTCCCGGCGCATGGCCCGCGTCCTGGACGGCTGGGAGGGGATGGACGAAGCCGTGCAGCGTACGGCCCAACATCTCGTCGACCCTCAGGCGAGCCCACCCCAGATCGCGAGCGTGCCCTTCCTCGATTACGGCGATCATGGGCTGACGGACCTTTCCTATCGAGTGGGCTTCCTGATGTTCTGGGCGCTGCATGCGGCACTGGGTGATGAGCGGTTCGACGGTGGCCTGGGAAGCTACTATCAGGAAAACCGGGAGCGCGGTGGCACGTTCGAGGCGCTAATGGAGCACCTGGAGGCCCGGACCTCCACCGCCCTCGACGAGTTTTTTCGGGATTGGGTACGGACCACGGCATGGCACGACCGGCTGCGCAGCGGCACCCCGCCGGAGGCCATCGGACTGCGCTAGAGATGCGGATGCGCCGTCGTTCAGCGGCACGAGTTCCTGTTCAGCCGGCTCCACGCCTCCTCGGCGAGCGCCGCCAGTTCATCCGGAAGAGGAACGCGCCGAAGGCCCCGGTGCTTACGGACGCAGGGAGACGGACAGCCGCACGGAAGCGCCCAGCCCGATATCCAGGGCTAACGGTGATGGGGGTGGCAACTCGGCCTCGACCCATCGCTCCGTCGTGATGGCCGCCCCGACGCCGAGGCCGAGCAGGGCACCGCCCCCGGCTCCCATGCCCGCTCCAAGCAGCATGCAGGCTCCCTGAGCCACTTCCCCGCATTGGACCGCCGCCCCGACGCCGAAGCCTGCCGCCGCGCCGGCAAGAGCTCCGATCCACGCGCCCTTGCCCGGATTCGACCGTCGTCCCTCGCTCACCTCCATCGCCGTGATCGCCGACAGCGGAATCCTCTCCGGTGCATCCGCCTGCTCGGGCAGGAATACGAGCGTATCGGACGCGATCCCGGTCGCTTCCCCGGTCCGCTGGACGGAACGCCATCGAAACCAGACCGAACCGGACTCATCGTAGATGGGGGTGAGCTCCTCCAACTTCAGTCGAACCCGCTCACCCTGCCTGACGAACGTCGTGTCCGAGGCGTGCAGGGCGGACGCGCAGGCGAGAAGCAGCGCAGCTGCCGACAGTGGGCCGATCCGGACCGTCATCTCGACCTTCAGGGTGTGGGCGACTCCAGTCGGGGAGCTGTGATCAGGCAGGCGTCCTGCACGGGCGTCTGCTCGGCACAGTCGGCGGCGCCGAGCAGCTCCCCGGAGCAGCTTTCTGCGTTTACTCTAAGACGAGGAACGAGGGCCGCAAGTCGGGAGAACCTCTATTCGCCCGCGTATGGTCGGATGGGGCGATTGGGGCTGGTGGCTTCGCTCCTGTGCCAGCTTTGCACGCTTCATTGGCAAGTGCTCGCCGATCCTCGATCTTTCCGTTGATCTCGAGCGCGAGCGCCGACCGACCACGGAGGAGGTGCGATCATGAGCCAGGCCGAGCACGATCGGCGTATCGATTACGTCGAGTTCCCGACCACGAACATGACCGAGATGAAGAGGTTCTACTCGGGTGTGTTCGGTTGGGAGTTCACGGACTACGGACCGGACTACGCGAGCTTCCACGATGGCAGGATCGGCGGAGGTTTCTCGGCCGAACGGAATCCTGCAGAGGGCGGTCTGCTGATCGTCCTGTACGGAGCCAACTTGGAAGCGATCGAGGCCAGCGTCACAGAACACGGAGGCCAGATCGTACGAGAGACTTTCGAGTTCCCGGGCGGCCGCCGTTTTCACTTCCTCGATCCGAGCAGAAACGAGCTGGCAGTATGGTCCGATCGATAGGAGCGCGCGGCCTCCGCGGCCGCGTGCCCGGGGCGGAGACGCGCAGAGCCCCTACCGGCGGAGCTGAGCAGGCGCAGGCGGCGCTGAGCAGGCATGCACCGCGGCCATACGGTAGCGAATAGAGGTTCTCCCGACTTGCCACGCTGCCCGGGCATCTAAGCTTGAGCACCACACGGAGGCTCTTCCGGGGCTCTTCCGGGGCTCTTCCGGGGCTCTTCCGGCGATGCCGACGGTGCTAGAGACTTTTCACGCTAGAGTGCTCGCGGGCGCGTGATCATGCCGGACAAGGCGGTTCGAGTTCTCGCCGCGATCGCCATCGCCACCTTTGTCCCGAGCCCCGTCTCGACGGCGGCCCAGGAGGTGCCGGGCCGCGACACGCCCACAGCCGGTCATCTGGAGCTCGAATACCTCGCCGACGTGCGTGAGCACCTGGACTCGCTGATGACTTCCTGGACGGACGCCTGGAACGTGGGCGACGTCCGCACGCTGGCGGACAGCTACGCCGAGGATGCGATCCTCGTGGCAGGTGGCGGCGCGCCTATCGTAGGCCGGGAGGCCATCGTCCGATCCCTCGGCGACGCATCGGCCAAGGCCGGCCGCATCACGGTCGGCATGAGCGACATCGCGGCAAGCGACAACATGGCCTACGAGTTCGGGAGCTACCGCTTCACCCATCAAGCACCCGACTCCCGGGCGCTTTCCCGGTTCGGGCACCAGGTCGTCGTGGCGCAGAGAGAAGGCGGGCACTGGCGCATCCGCGCCCAGCTTCTGCTGCCCGCGACGACTTCGGAACGCATACGCTGGTTCGGTGAACCGGCCGAAGCGCCGCCACCGGAGCGTACCCAGCAGATCCTGCAACTCGCGCAGCGCTGCCGGGCCGGGCTGACGAAGTCCGGAGATTGTCGCGGGGCGTTCTGGCTTGAGAGGATTGCGGCGGGGGTGAACGCGGCGCACGCCGCCTGGCGTGACGCGTGGCAGAACCACGATGCGGAGTCAGCCGCCCGGGTCTTCGTCGAGGCGGGACTCCTCATGCTCCCCGACGGTCAGATGCTGATAGGCCGGCAGCCCATCGGAAGCCATCTCGAAGCCCTTTTCCCGGACGCCCGGGCCCTGCACAGCTCCATCCTCGACCTCGACGAGGGCGGGCAAATGGCCTACGCCTACGGACGCTACTACTGCGAGTCCGGATTGGGCGACGACGCCCTGGGTCACTATCTGGCGGTGCACGAAGACGGCAACGGCAATTGGCGCTTTCGGGCCCTCATTCTGTGGGGCGATTCCGAATCATGACCACGCGACACGTGAGCGGGACCGGAACGACTTGGCACAGGCACGTCCCCCTCGCGGGCTTCCTGGCGGTCACGCTGCTGTGCGGCTCCAGCGCCGCCGGACAGGCTCCGGCCTCCGTGGCGCCGCCCGGTGACACGACATCGATCGTCCCGGGTCCGGCCTACGATGTCGGTTGGTTCTACCGGATATTCTGGGGAGACCACTGGCGAAGCGCCTGGACGGCGGAACTTCGCGTCCCCGTCCTGGATCTCGAGCGATACGCCGGCGGCCTGACCCCGCTGAGCTCGGGTGGAAGGAAGCAGACGAAGTCGCTCTGGTTCAGGGGCGCCGACGGACTCCCCTACGCCTTTCGCTCCGTCTTCAAGTACGCCAGCGCGGTCGTGCCGGAGGTCTTCCGCGGCACCTTCGTCGAGTACATCGCTCAGGACCAGATGAGCACGCAGTTCCCGGCCGGGGCGCTGGTGGCGGACTCCATCCTCACCTCCGCCGGGGTGCTGCACGCCCGCCCCGAGCTCGTGGTGCTCCCGGATGACAGCTCGCTCGGGCCGTTCCGAGACGAGTTCGCCGGCGAACTGGGCCTTCTCCAGCAGCGCCCGGAGGACGATGACGAGTGGATCGCCTCGTTCGCCGGAGCGGAGGAGATCATCGGCGGCCGCGAGATGATCGGGCTCGCCCACAACGACCCTCGCCAGCGGGTCGATGCCCGTGCCTTTCTCATGGCACGCCTCATCGACATCTATCTCGGCGATTGGGACCGCCATGCCGGGCAGTGGAGGTGGGCCAGGTTCGGCGCCGATTCGACCCCCGGGTGGAAGCCAATCCCGGAGGATCGCGATCAGGTGTTCGCGCGCATCAGCGGCCTGTTCCCGAGCTTCGCCCGCACCCGGTTCCAGGACCTCTCCAGCTTCGGCCGCACGTACGACGACGTGGTGCGGCTCCATTACACCGCCCGCTTCCTGGATCGGCTGTTCCTGACCGGGCTGGAGCGGCCGGCCTGGGATTCGGCCGCGGCGCACCTTGCCTCCCGGGTGACCGATGATGTGATCGCGGGCTCCGTGGCGCGCCTTCCGGGACCGCTTCGGGACGTGGCTGGCGAGGACCTTCGCTCGGCCCTGGAGGAACGGCGCGACAACCTCCCTCGGATCGCAGCCGAGTTCTACGAGCTTCTCGCCCGGCAACCGTACGTGCACGCGACGAACGCGGCCGATATCGCCGAGGTCAGCGCGGAGGAAGGTGCGACACGAGTCACGCTGCGTGATGCCCGACCAGGATCCGAGCCTTACCTGAGCCGGCGATTCGTGACGGGCGAGACCCGGGAGATCCGCCTTTTCCTGTGGGGAGGCGACGACCGGGTGGTCGTTCGCGGCGCGCCCGGCCTTCCCGTCCAGGTGCGCATCGTGGGCGGAGACGGCGATGATGAGTACCATTTCGCCACCCGCACGGGAAACGTCAGGCTGTACGACCAGGCGGGCACGAACCGGCTGTCCGGAGCGACGGGTTCGATCCGTCTGAACGAGAAGCCATACGATCCGCCGGTTCTCATCCCCCCATCCGGCGCTCCTGCCCCACCCCGTCACTGGGGGACCCATGGCTACCCGATGATCGGCGGCGGATACAACCCCGACTTCGGGTTGATCGTGGGCGGTGGATATACGTGGAACCATTACGGCTTCCGGAAGGACCCGTTCGGCTCCCAGATCCGGCTCTCCGGCGCGGTCGCCACCAAGGGCCGCGGCTCGCTCGACCTGCAAACGGACTTCCGGTTCGAGAACTCACGTTTCTTCGTGCGGGCCAATCCGTATGGATCGAGCCTCGAAATCCTGAACTTCTACGGGGTGGGCAACGACACGGAGCGGCTTCCCGGAGCATCGAAGGACTTTTACGAAGTGCTGTGGACGGTCCTGCGCGCCGACGTCGAAGTCGGATGGGACCTCGGGCCGCGGGCCACCGTGGCGCTCGGCGGCGCGTTTCAATACTCCAACGAGACGGACGACCCGGATTCGTTCATCGGTCAGCTCCCCGATCTGTACGGCAGGGAGGGCTTCATCCAGACGAGCGGCTTTCTCCGCTTCCACCTCGCGACGGATCGGCCGGGGCTCTTCGAGCTGGCGTCGCCCGCCCCGAGCGCGCGCCTCGAGGTTCTCGGCCGCGTCGTGCCCGCTCTGGGTGACGTCACGGACGCGTACGGCCTGGCCCAGGGGCAGGCCAGCGCAGCCATCCCGATCGGGCTCCGCCGCTCCGAGCTGGGCTTCCGAGTCGGGGGCAAGCGGGTTTGGGGCGACGCCCCGTGGTTCGACCTGGCCTACATCGGTGGCGCGGAAAGCCTGCGCGGCTGGCCGACCCAGCGTTTCGCGGGTGACGCCTCCCTCTACGGAGGCGGTGAGCTCAGGCTCGACCTCTTCGACTACAGGCTCCTTCTCCCTTCCAGCTTCGGCATCCTGGGCCTCTTCGACCTGGGGCGCGTGTGGCTGGACGGCGATTCGCCCGGCGGTTTTCACATCGGCTACGGAGGGGGAATCTGGATCGCCATCCGAGGGACCCGCTCGGTGCTCTCCTTCGCGCTTGCCACCAGCGATGAAGAGACCGGGCTCTACGTCAGTATGGGCTTCGCCT
>CP070670.1:1332477-1344173 GCA_020351855.1 Gemmatimonadota bacterium | reverse complement strand
TCGGGTACACGGTGGCCCAAGCCGTACGCTTCGGGGTGGCGCGGGGCGTGTTCTCGAACGAGTCCGGCCTCGGGACCGGGGGGATCGCGGCGGCGGCGGCGCAGACGGACGAGCCGGTGAGGCAGGCGATGGTCTCGATGACGCAGACCTTCATCGACACGATCGTCGTGTGCTCCTTCACGGGGATCGCCATTCTGAGCACGGGCGTGTGGACGAGCGGTCTCGACGGAGCGAACCTGACCCAGGCAGCGTTCAGCACCGGGCTGCCCGGCAACGCGGGTGGCATGATCGTCGCCGTCTGTCTCTCATTCTTCGCCTTCAGCACCATGCTGGGGTGGTCGTACTACGGCGAGCGGAACCTGGAGTACCTCATCGGCGTGAAGGCGATCGTTCCCTACCGCCTCGTCTTCGTGGCCGTGATCGCGGTGGCCGCCGTCGCCAAGCTGGATGTCGTCTGGCTGCTGTCGGACATCATGAACGGGCTGATGGCCTTTCCGAACCTGATCGGCCTGCTTCTGCTGTCCGGTGTCGTGTGGCGCGAGACCCGCGCCTACTTCACCCGCCACCCGCGGGGCTGACGGTGCTCAGCCGAGTCGGAGGCGGTGTATGAAGATCCGCCCCATGGAACCGGCCGACTGGCCGTCGGTCTCCGAGATCTACGCGGAGGGGATCGCCTCCCGCATCGCGACGTTCGAGACGGCTGTGCCCGCCTGGGAGGTCTGGAATCGCGAACACCTTCCCGGCTGCCGTTTCGTGGCCGAAGAGGGTGGCCAGGTGCGCGGTTGGGCGGCGCTGAGCCCGGTGTCCGACCGCTGCGCCTACGCCGGGGTAGCGGAGGTGAGCGTCTACGTGGCGGCGGCCCGCCGTGGCCTCGGGGTGGGAGCGCGCTTGCTGGACCACCTGATCCGGGCCTCGGAGGAGGCCGGGATCTGGACGCTGCAGGCGGGCATGTTCTCGGAGAATGCGGGCAGCCTGCGCTTGCACGAGCGGGCCGGGTTCCGGGTGGTGGGTCGTCGGGAGAGACTCGGCAAGCTGCACGGCCAGTGGCGGGACGTGCTGCTGCTCGAGCGCCGGAGCGACAGGACGGGGATCGACTGATGGCGCGAGCCGCATGGCTGGCCTCTCCGGATCGGGCGGACGCAGGGGAGGCGGCGTGAGCGTAGCGATCCGGGAGGCGCGTCCGGACGACGCCGACGGGCTAGAGGAGCTGGCCTTCCGGGCCAGGGCCGAATGGGGGTTCGAGGAGGCGGTCAGGGCGGCGGATCGGGCCGAGCTCATCATCCCGCCCCGGGCCGTCCTGGAAGGGCGCGTATTCGTAGCCGAATCCGAGGGGAGGCTGCACGGCTTCTTCGCTCTGGAGCCCCTGGGGGAGGGCGACATCGAGCTCACCCACCTGGTCATCGAGCCGGCCGAGGCAGGGCTGGGCTACGGAAGACGGTTATGGGAGCAGGCCCTCATCGAAGCCGAACGACTGGGCGGACGGCGCCTTGTCGTGGTCCCCGATCCGGGTACCGAGCCCTTCTATGTGGCGCGCGGCGCCGAGTGGATCGGCGAGTCCGAGTCGGTTGTCCGTCCGGGCCGGACGCTCCCCCGCCTCGGCTACCCCCTGGCCCGCCCGTGGCCGGGCAAGCGTCCGGCGGAATGACGGCCAGGTCGGATCCCGGACGGTCCCGCCAACGCCCGGCGCGCGAGATCCGCACGCGCCGGCTGACGCTGCGCCCCCTCCGGCCCGAGGATGCTCACCAGGTGCAGCGGCTCGCCGGCGAGCGCGCGATCGCCGCGAGCACGCTCCGCATCCCGCACCCTTACGAGGATGGGATGGCCGAGGCCTGGATCCGGCTCGCGGCGGACCGCTGGGATGCCGGCAAGGAGGTCGTGTTCGCGATCGTTCGGAGGGCGGGAGTCGAGCCCGGGGAGGAGGCGAAGCCGGGGAAGGGGTCGCCGGGGGAGGATCCGGTGGGGGAGCTGATCGGTGCCGTCGGCCTGCAGCTCGACCCGGAAAACCGGCAGGCCGAGTTGGGCTACTGGATTGGGAGGCCCTACTGGGGGCGAGGCTTCGCCACGGAGGCTGCCGGGGCCGCCCTGCGCTACGGCTTCGAGGATCTGGGGTTGAATCGGATCCACGCGCACCACTTCGCCCACAACGAGGCGTCCGGGCGGGTGCTCGGGAAGATCGGCATGCAGCGGGAGGGCCGCCGCAGGCAGCACGCCGTCAAGTGGGGGCGTGCCGCCGACGTCCTGCTGTACGGGATTCTGCGGTGTGACTGGGAGGGGGAGTGATGGAGGGCCGAGCGGCGGACCGGTCCGCGCTACCCTCGGAAGCGCGGGTAGTGGCCCAGGTCGTAGGCCCGGATGGAGAGGGCCTCGCGTTCCTGCACGCCGAGCTCCGACAGGGTCATCGACTCGTCCGGCACCTGTTTTTCCGCGTACTCCACGTAGAAGTCGCCGGGGTCGTCCGAGTCGCGGAGCAGCAGGGCGCGCAGGCCGATGCGCTTCGCCTCCGCCAGTGTCGTCGTGGCGGGCAGCTCCGCCACGTGCTCGAGCCAGCGGTCGGGCATGATGAGCCGGACCGTGATCAGCGGGACCGTTTCACCGGCCGCGCGCGCGTCGGTCTGCCGCGGTTCGCTCATGGTGCGTGCGACCTCTTCTCGTGCACGATCAGGACTCCTATGCTCGACCGAGGCCGTAGAGGAAACGCTTCGTGACGTCCGTCACATCGAGGCCGACCACCCGGTCGGTCGAGGCGTGCACGTTCGTGTGGCCATGCTCTCGGTCCACCCGTATGCTCGCCTCTCCGCCCTTGCCTCGAAAGGTTACCGAATCGGACGTTTCCTCCGCGACCTCGAGTCGCGTGTGAGTCCGATAGAACTCCCTGGCGCGCTGAAGGACCTCTTCCGGCGAGACGTGGGTGATCGCGATGTACCGCATACGGGTTACGGGCTCCCATGACGAGTCGGTTCCCGATGAAGCTTCGCTCATCGGGGAAGCGGCCGTGAAGTTTGCCCGAACGGGGCCCGCCGTCAACCAGGGGGACGAGCGCGGGGGAGGGCGCGGATTTCGCCGGCGCGTGCCATGGGCCTGACCGACCGACAGGCGCTCGCGGCCCGACTGGCCGTGCTCGCCCTGCTGGTGCTCGCGGCCGCGACGGCCGGAGCCGTCACGGGGATGGAGCCCTTCCACCGCTGGTACTATCATTGGGCCTGGTATCCCTTCCTGATCGCCCTCGGGGCGGGATATGCGCTGCGGACAGCCTCGTCGCCCCTTTCGGCACGGCTCGCCGCCAGCCTGTTCTTCTGGTCCGCCCCGCTCTGGTTCCTGTTCGAGCTGTTCAACCTGCGGCTCGCAAACTGGTACTACGTGTTCGCGGCGGACACCGGGCCGGTCCGCGCCCTGGCGGCGTTCACGGCATTCGCCACCGTCCTTCCCGCCATCTACCTGGCCTACCGGTGGGTCCGGCTGGCGGGCTTCGCGCAGGGCCTGCGCGGCCCCGTCCTGCCGTTGCGCCGATACCCGGGCGCGCTGGCCGGGGCCGGCTTTGCCTTTCTGGCCCTTTCGCTCTGGCAGCCCCGCATCTTCTTTCCCCTCGTCTGGGGGGGGCTGACGCTCGTTCTGGAGCCCTGGAACTACCGGCGGGCGCCGGAAAGGTCGCTGGTGGGCGATCTGGCTGTGGGGCGGTACGACCGCCTGGCGCAGCTGGCGCTGGCGGGAGCGCTCGTCGGGCTGTGCTGGGAGGCGTTCAACGCGCTGGCCGCGACGCGCTGGATCTATACCGTTCCCGGACTCGAGGGTCACAAGCTGTTCGAGATGCCGCTTCCCGGCTTTCTCGGCTTCCCCGTCTTTGCCCTCGACTGCTTCGTCGGCTATCAGGCACTCGTCAACCTGCGGGTCGCCGAGCCCGGGTGGGGTGGAGCGGCGCCGTCGCGGTGGAACGAGGGTCGGGGAGACGGCCGTGCCGCCACGCGACGCCCTCCCGTCGGTCGCATCCGCCTGCTGGCCGGCGGTGGGGCGGCGATCGCATTGGGGATCGCCGTGACGGCCGGGATGGAGCGCTGGACGATCGACTCGACCCATCCGGAGCTCGAGTCGCTGCCCACCGCCAGCGAGACGGAGATCCGGGCCCTCCGTGCCGCCGGAATCCGGAGCGTGGATGCGCTGGCGCACGCGGATCCGGCCGCCCTCGCCGGGCAGGAAGCAGCCGGTCTCGACCTCGGGCCGGCGCGCCGCCTGGTCGCGATGGCCGGGCTGACGATGCTGCGCGGCCTGGGAACCGAGAACGCCGCGGCGCTCCGATCGGCAGGGATCGCCAGCATCTGCGAGCTTGCCGGGGCGGAACCCGCGGCCGTATCGGCCGCCGTCCGGGCCGCGCGGAGCGATCCGCGGGCCGGCAGTCCTCCTCGGGTGCGGGTGTGGCTGCGATCGGCACGACGTGCATGTCCGGAGCCCGGGCCTGGCGACGCTGCGCGGGCACGGTAAAGGAGCGGGAGAGAACCATGTCCCCTGAGGCAAAGACGTCCCTGCTGGCGTACTCCGAGGAGCTGTTTGCACCGGAGTCCGATGTGCTTCGCTGGCTGCGCGAGGAGATCGTGGCGCGCGGCTTCCCGCCCATCCACGTCTCTCCGCTGGAGGGGCGCATCCTCTCCGTGCTGGCGAGGCTTTGCGGCGTCCGGAGACTGCTGGAGCTGGGCACGCTCGGCGGCTACTCGGCTCTGTGGCTCGTGGCTCTCCTGCCCCGGGAGGCGAGGCTGGTCACGATCGAGGCCGAGCCCCGGCACGCCGCCCTGGCCCGCGAGGCGTTCGAGCGGGCGGGGGAGTCGGACCGGATCGAGCTGGTGGAGGGGACGGCGCGAGCCGTGATCGAGGCGATGTTGCGCCAGGAGGGCGGCCGGCGGGGCTCCTTCGACCTCATCTTCGTCGATGCGGACAAGGAAAATTATCCGTACTATATGGAGGCTGCCTGCCGGCTCCTGAGACCGGGAGGTCTCCTGCTGGGCGACAACGCCTACTGGGGCGGCAAGGTTGTCGATGCCCGGGCCGCGGACGCGGCGACGGAGGCGATTCGCCTGTTCAACCGCCGACTGGCGGACGATCCGCGGTTCGAGGCCGTTGTGCTGCCGGTGCGCGATGGTCTGGCGGTCGCGCGCTTCACGGGTCCGTGACGCCGTCCACGACCGGACGGCTGGAGAACATTAGATGACGACCATCGAGTACGGACGTTTCTTCCTCCCCGGGCCGACCGAGGTCGAGCCCTCCACGCTGGCCGCCATGACGCAGCCCGTCATCGGCCATCGAGGACCGGAGATCCAACGCCTGATGGGCGCGTTGCAGCCCGGTCTCAAGCAGCTCTTCGGAACGGTGCGTCCGGTCTATGTCTCCACGTCCTCCGGAACGGGGATGATGGAAGCGGCGATCACCAACCTGAGCCGCAAGCGGGTGCTCTGTTTGGTGTGCGGTGCGTTCAGCCAGCGGTCCTACGACATCGCGCTCGGCTTCGGGCGTCCGGCGGACCGGCTGGCGGTCGGGTGGGGCGAGGCCAACCTGCCGGAGGATCTGCGAGAGGTGCTGGCTGCCGAGCCCGGCCGGTACGACCTCGTCACGGTCGTTCACTCCGAGACGTCGACGGGCGTCCTGAACCCGGTGCGCGAGCTCGCGGCGGTGGTGCGCGAGTTCGATGACATCCTGATCTCGGTGGATGCCGTGAGCAGCCTGGGGGGCGCTCCGCTCCGGATGGACGAATGGGGTCTCGATTTCGTGCTGACCGGTGCGCAAAAGGCACTCGCCCTGCCGCCCGGCTTGGCGCTCGCCGCGGCATCCGAGCGGGCGATCGCGCGGGCGCGGGCGATCGAGCACCGGGGCTTCTACTTCGACCTCCTCAAGTTCGAGAAGCAGGTGGAGCGGCAGATGACGCCGTCGACGCCCGCCGTGTCCCTGATGTTCGCACTCCAGCATCGGCTCGACCTGATGGCGCAGGAGGGGATGGAGGTCCGCTGGCGGCGGCACCAGGCCATGGCGGATCGCACCCACGCCTGGGTCGAGGAGCTCGAGCGGGACAGCGGCCGGGCGTACGGGATCGTGGCCGCCGCAGGCTATCGGTCTCCGACGGTCACGGCGGTGCGGCTTCCGGACCCCGAGCGGCTGAGCGGACCGGATGTGGCGGCGCGCATGCGAGAACGCGGCTACATCGTGGCTACGGGGTACGGAGCGCTGAAGCCGGAGAGCATCCGGATCGGGCATATGGGCGAGCACACGATGGTGCAGCTGGAGGAGCTGCTTGCGCAGCTCGAGGAGGTGCTGACGTGAGCGATGCTGCGGCGCTGAAGAGACCGAAGACGCCCGCCGGAGGGCGAGCCGCAGGCGCCCGGGACCGGGTGACCAAGCGGGTCGTCCTTGCCGACCCGCTGTCGGTGGAGGGGATCGAGGTGTTGCGGGCGGCCGAGAGCCTCGAGGTCATCGATGCGTCGCAGAAAGGGCGCGAAGCGCTCCTGGAGACGCTCGGGGACGCGGCGGGTCTCATCGTTCGGAGCGGGACGCGCGTGGATGCGGAGCTCCTGGATGCGGCCGCTGGGCTCGAGGTGATCGGGCGGGCCGGCGTCGGGGTCGACAACATCGACATGGAAGCCGCGACGAGGCGGGGGGTCGCCGTCGTCAACGCTCCCGGCGGCAACACGCGCTCGACGGCCGAGCTCGCCTTCGCCCTGCTCCTCGCGGCCGCGCGCCGCGTTGCCGAGGCCGATCGCTCCGTGCGGGCCGGCCGCTGGGAGCGCAAGGCGCTGCGGGGTCGTCAGCTGTACGGCAACACGCTGGGCGTGATCGGAGCCGGTCGAATCGGGGCGGAGGTGGCCCGCCGGGCGCATGCCTTCGGCATGCGGGTGCTGGCCTATGATCCCTATCTGTCGGCAGAGCGGGCGGCGGACGAGCACCTGGAGGCGGTCGAGCTCGACGAGCTGCTGGAGCGATCGGACTTCGTGACGCTCCACGTCCCCCTCACGGACCAGACCCGGGGCCTCATCGGCTTCTCCGAGCTTGCCCGGCTGAAGCCGACCGCGGTGCTCATCAACGCCGCGCGGGGCGGCATCGTGGACGAGGAGGCCCTCGCCGTGGCGCTCGAGCAGGGCAAGCTGGCCGGAGCGGCCCTCGACGTGTACGGCACGGAGCCCCTTTCGGAGGACCATCCGCTCCGCCGCGCGCCCAATCTCGTGCTGACGCCGCATCTCGGGGCGGCGACCCTCGAGGCGCAGCGCGAGGTGGCGCTGGAGATCGCCGGCGCCGTGCGTGATGCCCTGGTGGCAGGCGATCTCACCGCCGCGCTCAACGTGCCGCAGGTGGATCCCGAAGAGCGCGCCCAGTTCGAGCCCCTGCTCGAGCTCGGGCGCCGGCTCGGTGTCGTCCTGTCCGCTCTGACCGACGGCCGCTGCCGGCGGCTCGAGGTCCGCTATGCCGGGTCGATGTCGCGGGTCACGCGGCTGCTCTCCGCCGCGGCGCTGGAGGGGTACCTGCGCTCCACCGTTGCGTCGCCCCTGAACCTCGTGAACGCCCTCGCGGTCGCGGACGAGAGGAGCATCGACGTCGCCCGCGTCCACAGCCGCCGCATCGCGGACTATGCGAACTACGTGGAGCTCGCGGCCACGGGCGGCCCGCGCGAGCAGGTGGTCGGCGGCGCCCTGCTGGAGGAGGGCCACCGGCGGCTCACGCGGATCGGCCGCTTCCACGTGGACATCATGCCGCGGGGCAACCTGGTGCTCGTCAAGAACCGGGATGTGCCGGGCGTGATCGGGGAGGTGGGCTCCTGCCTCGGCCGGGCCGAGGTCAACATTGCCGAGTACCACCTCGCCCGGACGGAGGCCGGTGGCGAGGCGCTGGGCGTCATCCGCACGGACGTCCCGTTGCCGCGCGATCTGATCGACGATCTCTCCGGCCTGCCGAGCGTGCTCGAGGTCCGGCAGGTCATCCTCGACCCGCCTCCCGGGGCCTAGGCTTTCTCGGGGGCTGGCCTCCACGTGTCGGCCCGTCCGGCTGCCGGCAGCGGGAAGATCTCCGGATGGATGAGGCCGGCCAGGATCTCGACTCCCTCCACCACACGCGGTCCCGAGCGGTTGAAGTAGGAGGAGGCGTCCACCACGAAGGCCCGTCCCTCCTCGATGGCGCGCGGCGCCAGCCCCGCGAGCCGTCGCGCGTGCGCGTCTGCATCGCGCCGCGAGGCCGCGAGCCCGTACCCGCACGGCATGATGAGCAGGACGTCCGGGTCGAGCCCGGCGAGCTCCTCCGCGTCGACCTGGACCGAGCGGGCCTTCGCCTCGCCGGCCAGGCACTCGCCCCCGGCAAGGTCGATCATCTCGGGCACCCAGTGCCCGGGCACGAAGATCGGGTCGAGCCACTCCAGGGCCAGAACGCGGGGGCGACGGGTGCCGGCGACGGCCCGGGTGACGTCATGCAGCCGCTGCCGCAGCGCCGCGACGAGCGCCGCTGCGCGGTCGGCCCGCCCCGTGGCCCCGCCGACCAGGCCCACGCAATCGAGCACCTCGCGAAGCGAGTGGGCATCGAGCGACAGAATGGCGGCGTCGATGCCGGCGGTCTCGCACGCCTGGCGTGCCCCCTGCACGGGGACGGCGCAGACCTCGCACATCGCCTGGGTGAGGACCAGGTGGGGCGCCAGCTCGGCCAGCTTCTC
Source organism: Gemmatimonadota bacterium (assembly GCA_020351855.1). Lineage (GTDB taxonomy): Bacteria > Gemmatimonadota > Gemmatimonadetes > Palauibacterales > Palauibacteraceae. The sequence goes on along the minus strand of CP070670.1, from coordinate 1,335,508 downwards.
GACGTCGAGGACATAGGGCGACGCGCCGGCCGAGGCGGCGTCACGGACCGCACGGTCGATCTCGGCGCTGGACAGACCCGCCGGGTCGAAGCGCGGACGGCTGAGGCGCGGGCGGTCCAGGATCTCGGGCGGGTGGTCGCACTCGTGAGAGATCCCCACGAGACTCGCCTCCAAACCGAGCTCGCACACGATCTCCGTGCCGCTGGCCAGAAGGGACACGATCTTCACGTCAACCCCACCTTCGTCACGCGCCTGTCGATCGGCTGCCCGGCCACGCAACGCCCTGCGTCCGCCTCGGCGCCGCCCGGCTCAGTAGACCGGCATCTCGGGGTCGAACGCCTCTGCCCAGGCCACGATCCCGCCCTTCAGGTTGACGGCCTCGAAGCCGGCCGCCCGCAGGGCGTCGACCACGTGGGCGCTCCGGACGCCGGTCCGGCAGTAGATGACCAGAGGCCTGCCGGAGTCCAGTTCTCCGAGCAGCGAGGGGAGCCGGTCCATCGGCGTGAGGCGTGCGCCCTGCGGCTCGAGGTTGCAGATCTGCCACTCGTAGGGCTCCCGGACGTCGATGAGCTGGAAGGCCCGTCCCTGCTCGAGCCAGCGCCGCAGCTCCAGCACGTCGATCTCCGGCACGCTCGAAGCAGCGGCGTCGGGCTCCGGCCTCACTCCGCAGAACTCCTCATAGTCGATCAGCTCCGTTATCGTCGGGCTCTCGCCGCACACCGGGCAGTCCGGATCGCGCCGGATGCTCAGCTCCCGGAAGGTCATGCGCAAGGCGTCGATCAGCAGGAGGCGCCCGACCAGCGGACGGCCCTGGCCGAGGATGAGCTTGATCGCTTCCGTGGCTTGGATGGTACCCACGATGCCCGGGAGCACCCCGAACACGCCCGCCTCCGCGCAGCTCGGAGCGAGCTCGGGCGGCGGCGGCTCCCGGAACAGGCAACGGTAGCAGGGCCCCTCCGCAGCCCCGAACACCGACACCTGGCCCTCGAAGCGAAAGATCGCCCCGTAAACGGTGGGGACCCCGAGGAGCACCGCTGCATCGTTCACCAGGTACCGGGTGGGGAAGTTGTCGCTTCCATCCGCCACGACGTCCCAGCCGTCCAGGATCTCGAGGGCGTTGGAGGATTCCAGCCGCGTCTCGAAGGTGCGGATCTGCACCTCGGGGTTCATGGCCCGAAGACGGGCCGCGGCCGACCGCAGCTTCGACGTCCCGACCGACGCCGTATCGTAAAGGATCTGCCGCTGCAGGTTCGTCAGGTCCACCTCATCGTGGTCCACGACGCCGATCGTGCCCACACCGGCCGCGGTCAGGTAGAGCGCCAGCGGCGAGCCCAGACCTCCGGCCCCGATCAGAAGGACGCGGGCCTGCTTGAGGCGCTCCTGTCCCTCCAGGCCCACTTCCGGGATGAGCAGGTGCCGGCTGTAGCGCTTCAGCTCGTCCGCCGTGAGCCCGACGTCCCCGCCACCCGCGATGGAGGGAACGATGCTCAGCTCCGCTCCATCCTCGAGCTCCGGGTCCTCGACCAGATCGCGCAGGTTGTCCTTTCCCACGTACACGTTCACGTAGCTCCGCAGCTCCCCATCGTCGCCCACGAGCTGCGCGCGCAGCCGCTCGTTCGACTCGAGCAGTCGCGCCAGCGCCTCGCGGGCGCTCCCGGCCTCCACCTCCACGCCGGACCGCCCCTCGACGAGGGGCCTCAGCGGGGTGGGTATTCGGATCACGATCCTGGCCATCGTCGCGCTCCCCCGGCCGGTCGCGGCATCATGTGAGCGCGATCGGCCTCTCCTCGAAGCCGCCGGCCCCGCAGTGGAACTCCCAGGCGCGAGCCCTGACAGAACGGCCCTCCGCGACCTCGACGATCACGTGGACGTACCACGGCCACGCCAGCGTTCGATCGCAGGTCGAGGGAACGGCAGGCGCGTCCGGATGCGAGTGGTAGAAGCCGAGGACGGCGGCGCCGCCCGAGCCCTCCTCCTCCAGCGCGCCGCGCAGGCTCTCCGGATCGACGAGGAACCGGTCATCGCGCCCCGCCCAACGATTGGGCGCAGGCCGGAATGCCTCGACGATCCGTCTGGGCCCGTCGAGCCGGCCGAGCAGGATTCCGCACGCCTCCCGCGGATACCCCTCGGCCACCGCGGCGATCAGGTCGGCGTGCATCCGCGAGCCGATCTCGAGACGGCAGACGGGGAGACTCACGGCGTCTTCTCGCAACGCTCGAGGCCGGCCGGTCCCGCCTCTATACGCGGGTGGCGGCGGCGGCCTGCAGCGCCCGGAAGTTCTCCGCCACGCTGCCGGGTCCGCCGAACACGGCCGAACCGGCGATCAAGACGTCCGCTCCCGCCGCGACGGCCAGGGCCGCCGTGCTCGTGTCCACGCCCCCGTCCACCTGGAACCGAATCCCCTCGTCGAGGCCCCTCTCCGCGGCCCATCGTCGGATGCGTCCGAGCTTGGGGAGCGCGGACGCGATAAACTGCTGCCCGCCGAACCCCGGGTTCACCGTCATCACCAGCACCAGGTCGACCAGGTGGAGAACCTCGCCGATCGACTCGGCCGGCGTGGCCGGGTTGATCGCGACCCCGCACCGACAGCCCAGCCGCCGGATCTCGACGAGGTCCCGGTGAAGGTGGAGGCTCGCCTCCTGATGGATCGTGATGAGGTCGGCTCCCGCCTCGGCGAAGGCCGCGAGGAAGCGGCCGGGCTCGTGCACCATCAGGTGGGCGTCGATGAAGCTCTCGGTGCAGGCGCGCAGCGCACGGGCCACAGGGAGGCCCGCTGCCAGGTTCGGTACGAAGCGACCGTCCATGACGTCGAGCTGAAACCAGCGGGCGCCGGCCGCTTCCGCCTCCCGCACGTGCTCGCCGAGCCGGGCGTAGACGGCGGCCAGCACCGAGGGGGCGATCACCACGCCTTCAGGCATTCTCATGAGCTTCCGAACCTTCCCGAGTGAGCCGCCGTTTGCGCATCGTGGAACTATAAGCCCGTCAGGACGCGCGGCGCCAGTGCCGGACGAGGCTTGCCGGCCGGATTGGG
>CP070670.1:1325190-1332377 GCA_020351855.1 Gemmatimonadota bacterium | reverse complement strand
CGAGCGGATGCCGGCGAACAGCTTCTCCCGGTCGATGTCCTCGCGCTCCATGAGCGGGGAGGCGGCGAAGAACGCCCCCATGAACGCCGCTCCCTGCATGCGGTAGCGCAGCTCCGGGTCCGTGGCCTCCTCGGTGGCGATCTGGAAGGCGTCAAGCGCGTACAGCCTGATCCCGCGCTCCCGGATCGTGCGGCGAGCGGCGGCCGGAAAGTCCTCCCACAGCTCTTCTGCATCCAGGTCGCTCTGGATCACGAACACGCCGCCCTCGGCCAGGCCGTCGAGGGGGTCCGAATTGCGGAAGACGTTGGGATCCGGCGACAGGACCACGTCCACGTGCTTGAGCTCGGCGTTCAGGCGGATGGGCTCGTGGCTCAGGGTGGCATAGAAGGTCGTGGGCTGGCCCTTCTTCTCGGAGCCGTACTTCGGGTTGGCCTTGACCTGGAGCCCGAGCAGCTCGAAGGCCGTCATCACGATGTTCTTGCCGGTCGTGATGGCACCCCAGCCGCCGACGGAGTGCATCCGGATCGAGATCGAGCCGTCGGGCAGGAGGTTCGGGCGCTCCGGGGGCCTGAGAGCGAGCTCCTGGAGCTGGGGATAGGCCTCCCTCAGCTCGTGCTGCCAGATCTGGAGTTTGGGCAGCTCGGTGTCCGCGCGGATGAAGTCGATCCCGAGATAGAACTGCCTCCGTCCCCTGCCTGCCTCCAGCATGTTCTCGACCGCCGCGATGATGTCGCCCGGCTGGAGGTCCCGGCTGCCGAAGCCGAAGCCGCCCGAGTAGAAGGCCGGCATGTGGTCGGGCGGCACGGCCGCCAGGTCAGGGAACGGCCGTCCGTTCCTCGACCGCGCGTTCTCCATCCCCTGCGACATGGCGGCCCGGATCTCCCGCAGCAGCGGCGGATCGACCGCGAGCGGCTGGTCCACCCGCTCCAGGACCGCGACCGCCTTCTTCCCGCGCAGCATGGCCGTGACCAGGTCGGCGGGGAACGGGCGGAACATCACCAGGTCCAGCACGCCGATCTTGAGCCCGCGCGACTCGCGCAGGTAGTCGGCGACGGCCTCCGCGTTCCAGACCACCGATCCCTGGCCCGCCAGCACGTATTCGGCGTCCTCGAGCCTGTAGCCCATGGCGCGCGCGTACAGGCGTCCCGTCAGCTCGGCGTACTCGCGCATGGCGCGATCCGTCAGCTCACGGATGTGGTCGAAGTAGAAGGGCCGCTGCGCCGCGACGCCCTGGGCGTAGCTGTCCTGGTTCTGGACGACGCCGAGCATCGCCGGGTAATCCAGGTCGAACATCTCGGGCACGCGCCGCCGCGTGGGCCCGAACGTGAAGCGCTGGGCCGGCGTGACCGACTCGATGATGTCGGCGGGGTCGCCGAGGTATGCCTTGAGGAGCTCCGGTTCGGGCAGCAGGATCGACTCGATCACGTGGCTCGTGAGGAAGCCATCCTGGGCCACCGCGCCCGGGTTGAGGGAGAGCTCGGCGATCCGGTGCGCGATCGCCGTGAGGTCGGCCACGTGCTGCACGTTCTTGGCGAAGAGCTGGAAGAACCCGGTATCGTCGATCGCGTGGTAGTCGTCGTGCCCGGCGTGTACGTTCAGGGCGTGCTTGGTCATCGCCCGGGCCGCGATGTTCAGCACGTAGGTGAGGCGCTTGCCGGTCGCCGCGTACAGCGACTCGTGCATGTAGGCGATCCCCTGGCCGCTCGAGAAGTTCGTGGCGCGCAGACCGGTCATGCTCATGCCGGCGGTGACGGCGGCGGCCGCGTGCTCCCCCTCGGGCTCGAAGAAGATGAGCGGCTTGCCGTTCACGTTCGTCTTGCCGGCCGCCATGGCCGCGGCCCAGCCCTCGCCCATCTGGGTCGAGGGCGTGATCGGGTAGGCACCCGCTCCCTCGCTGACCGATGTCTCCACGTGAACGGCGGCGCCCGTACCGTCCGTGGCCACCGGCTCTCCCGGGTAGGGTGGCGGTCCGGATCGGATGTCCGACGGCTTCCTCAGCTTGATCATGCCACGTCGCTCCCGGCCATCAGGGGCCGTCTGTCGTAGGCTTCCTTGTCGCTCGTTATGGATCCCGGCTCGGGTCCCAGGCCGAACTGCGCACCTTCCACCCAGACGATCGCGCCGGTCGGGCATCGGTCGCAGGCGGACGGGTCGGCCAGCTCGTTCTTCGTGTAATCGATGACCGGCAACCCCTCGACCATCTCGATCAGTCCGGGTGCCGCGTCCACGGCGCACCGGCCACAGGCATTGCACGCCACGGCGCAGAGCTCCGTCGACTCATCGCCTTCCAGGAGGCTCTTGCACTGGACGATCAGCTTCTGCTCGACCGGCATCAGCTCGAACAGGTCGAGCGGGCACGCCTCCACGCAATCGTTGCAGGCGGTGCACTTCTCGGGGTCGACCACCGGAAGGTCCACGGCGTTCATCCGGATGGCGTCGAAGTCGCAGGCCACGGCACAGTCGGCCAGGCCGATGCAGCCCCAGGTGCACCCCTTGCCCCCACCGCCCACCGCCACGGCCGCGGCGCAGCTCTCGATCCCGTGGTATTGCGCCTTCTGCAAGGCCACGTCGGAGCCGCCGGCGCAGAGCAGGCGCGCCACCCGCTTGGTGGCCTGCCCGGCTTCCACGCCGAGGAAGGCGGCGACCGCCTCGACCTCCATGCGGCTCAGTACCGTGCACTCCGCCGGCGCGACCGACCCTCCGATCGCCTCTTCGGCGAACGCCCGGCACCCCGCGAACCCGCAGGCGCCACAGTTGGCCCCGGGCAGCAGATCGGTGATCGTGTCGATGCGGGGGTCTTCCCACACCTTGAGCTTGCGGTTCGCGATCGCGATGAGGCTGCCGAAGGCGAGTCCGACTCCGCCCAGAATGTAGACCGAGGTGAGGACCGTGGCGGTGGTCATCGTGTCCTAGCCCTTCGTCATGCGTTGGCGTTGCTCGTCGATCCGTTCGGCAGCGTGCCTGCTCCCCGCAGCGCCTACGTGCCGGGCTCGAGGTCGGAGAGGTCCGCCTGCCGGAGGAGCCACGCCGCCAGCTTGTCGACGGGATCCGCGGGCGGCGCGGCGGCCTCGGCGGGCGAGCCGCCGGCCGACGGCTCGCTGCGCCCGCGACTCCTGGCTGGCGCGCCTTCGGCAAGCGACCTGAGCAGCCGGAGCTCCTCGGCCTGCTGGAACGCCGATACCTGACCGACGGCCCGCTTGGCCTCCTTCTCGGGAATGTGGCGGACCTCCACGCGAGCGTCGCTGCCGGAGGGCTCGTGCACGAAGGCTCCCGCCTCGGGAGGTACCAGCGCGGCGATCGCCGGGCCTGCCGCCGTACGGACCAGGGAGAGCTGATCGGGCTCGCTCGTCTGCAGGACCAGAATCCCCGGCGTGACGAGTCGGACGAGAGGCGCCGGTGGGGACTCCCCCCGCACGATGAGGACGATCTTCAGCGTTCCGTCGAGGAAGCTGGCCAGGCCGCCGACGACCATGTCGCCGCCGGCCAACTCCACGACGAGAGGCGGTGCCTTCTCGCGCTCGGCGGCCTTCCAGCGCCGGAACGGAAAGGAGGCGAGCAGTGGATCGTGCTCCGCCGCGGCGTAGCGGCCCGCTCGGGCCAGCTCGTAGACCCGCGCTGCCCCGAAAGCGCGCCCCGCCTCGGCGAGGGCTCGGTCGACCGCCGCATAGAGGTCGCCGCCCGGCTCCACCCGGACCCTGAACAGCTCGTCCTTGCGGGCGCTGAGGGCGCGGAGCGTGTCGAGTGCCCTTCGGGCGGGCGCGAGCCACGAGTCGTCCTCCGATGCGGAGGCGGCGGTGAGCCGTGCGAAGCTCTCGGGGTCGATCTTCCCCCGCGCGAAGGTGCCGAGCTCGACTGCCGCCCGCTCCGCCCGGTCCTCTCCCGCCGTCTGCACCTCCACCCCGTTGCGAACCTGGTCCAGGGTGAGGGCGAGGGCGGAGCGGAAGGCATCCCGCTGCTTGGAGACGGCCGCCAGCGCGAGCGCCAGCAGCTCATCGCCCTCCGCCACCTCCGGCTGCAGTCCGGTCTCCGCGGCGTTCGCCGCCCGCTGCGCGACGGCGGGCTCCGCCTCCGAAGCGGCCGCCTCGCTCTCGGCCTCGAGGACCTCTCCGGCCTCCTCCGCCGTCCCGGCGCCTTCCGCCATCTCCTCCGTCGGCTCGGCTGTAGCGACTTCCTCAGACCGCATACCGGTCGAACTCCTCGTTCAGGATCGAGATCCGCTCCTCCGCCGTGAAGGCGGGGAGGGCTCGCGTCTCCTCGTAGCGGGGGAGCGTCTCATCGCGGAAGAAGATCCCGAGACGCACCACGTCGTCCGTTTCGGCGAGGCGCCGCGCCGCATCCAGGTCGGAGGGATCGTGGCGGCGCTGGTTCTTGTAGATCGCGTGCAGGGCCGGCGTCTCGATGCCGGCCTCGTGCTCCATGAGCTCCACCATGTCGGGGCTCTGGATGTATCGCTGAAAGATGTCGCCCGTGAACTTCGGGCACCTCTGCAGGATGCGCACGAACGCGAACCCGTTGTGCCGGTACGCCGCCTTGAGCGTCGCGTACAGGTGAGGAGGGATCCACTCCGCAGTCTGCGCGACGAAGGAGGCGTTCGTGATGCCCAGCGTGGCCTCGACCGGATTCATCGCCGGCAGGTAGGAGCCGTAAGGCTGAGTGTTCGTGGCGTGCCCGGCCGGCGTCGTCGGCGAGGTCTGGTTCTTCGTGAGCCCGTACACCTCGTTGTCCAGCAGCAGGGCGACCATGTCCATGTTGTAACGCGTGGCGTGCACCCAGTGGCCGGCCCCGATCGACACGCAGTCGCCGTCCCCCATCACCACGAACACATCGAGCTCCGGCCGGTGCAGCTTGATCCCGGTGGCCACCGGAAGCGCCCGGCCATGGAGCCCGTGGAATCCGTAGGTCTTGATGTAGTGCGGAAACCGGCTCGAGCAACCGATTCCGGACACGAAAACCGTGCTCTCGCGCCGCAGCTGCTCCTCGGCCAGGAGACGCTGCATCGCCGTGAGGACGGCATGGTCCCCGCAGCCTGGACACCACCTCGCCTGGGCGGACTCGTAATCGCCCATCGCGAGCTCGTGCTCGTCCTCGAAGACGGAGCAGAAGAGCGAGCATCCCACAGAACTCAAGCGCTACCCCCTTCCGGCGAATTCGCCCGGATGACGTCGTGGATCACGCCCGGCCTCAGCGGCTCGCCCAGCACTCTCGTCCAGCAATCCACGTCGACGAGCGTGTGGGCCCTCAGCAGCCAGGCCAGCTGTCCCCGCCGGCGGTTCTCGTCCGTGATGTACGGATCGTCGGCGTCGTCGCTGTAGTTGATCTCGACCGTCATCACCTTGCGGAAGCGGTTGAAGATCTCCCGTATCCCCGGCTCGAGCGGCGAGAGGAAGGTCAGGTGGAGGGAGGAAACGCTCCGCCCCTCCGACCGTGCCCGGTCCACCGCCTCCTCGATCGCGCCCTTCGTGCTACCCCAGCCGACGATCAGGAGGTCGCCCGATTCGTCGCCATACACCCGCGGCGGCCTCAATGTGCTCTGAAAGACGGCGATTTTGCGGCTCCGCATCGAAGCCGCTCGCTGGTTGATGTCCGAGGCGTAGGCGACGTGGCTCTCCTCGTCGTGCGCCAGCCCCGTCATGGTGAACATGCCTTCCGGCTGTCCCGGGATGAATCGGCGCGACAGGCCGGTCCGTGGGTCCCACTCGTAGGGTCGGGTGCCCTCGGGAGCCGGAGAGAGGTCGGGCGGCGGCGCCTGCCAGGCCGGATCGAGCGCCGGACGGGGGAACGGCTGCACCCCCGTGGCCAGATTCGCGTCGGTGAGAACGATCACCAGAGTGCGCAGCGCCTCGGCGACCCTCCGGGCGGTCACCATGGCATGAAAGCACTCCTCGATCGTGGCCGGCGCGAGCACGACGTGCGGCGTGTCACCCGGCTGTCCGAAGATGGAGGCGAGCAGATCGGACTGCTCGACCTTGGTCGGGAGCCCGGTGCTCGGTCCGCCCCGCTGCACGTCGATCACCACGAGGGGGGTTTCCGTCATCACGGCCAGCCCGAGAAACTCTGTTTTGAGCGCCAGGCCGGGCCCCGACGTGATCGTGAACGCCACCTTTCCGGCGTAGGAGGCGCCGATCGCCACGCCGGCCGCCGCGATCTCGTCCTCTGCCTGGTGCACGACCCCGCCGAACCGCAGGAAAACCTCACCGAGGTGATGGGACACCGAGGTGGCCGGCGTGATCGGGTACATCGCGGCCAGCTCCATGCCGGCGGCGATCGCCCCGAGGGCCACGGCCTGGTTGCCGTTCATCACGAGCATGGCCTGATCCGTCGGCTTCCGCGGTACCTCGATCCGGAAGTCCAGGTTCTCCCTGGCCCACGCGACGCCGAGCTCCAGCAGCTCCACGTTGCGCAGGTAGACCTGCTCCGACTTGCGGCGGAAGGCGTGGGCGATCTGGTCGCGCACGAGATCCAGGTCCAGCCCGTGCAGGGCCGAGAGCAGGCCGAGGGCGAACATGTTCTTGCCGCGCTGCGGGTCTTCGACGACCGTCAGGCACTGCTCCTCCATCGGGACTTCCACGATGCGGTACGGGTGAGCAGAAAGCTCCTCCATCGAGGCCTGCCACTCGGCCCGGATCGCCTCGTCGTCATGCGTCTTCCACATGTTTTCGAGCAGGATGACGGCGTCATCCTCCAGGGCATCGAGCTGATGGCGGGCGAGCAGCACCTGCTCGTTGAAGGCGACCACGAGGTTCGTCCGGTCACCCCAGTTGGTCACGGGCTCCGTCCCTATCCGGATACGATTGCCGCTCGCGCCCGCGGGGATGCGGGCCGGCGGTTGGATCTCCGCCGGGATGATCTCCACCGTCCACACGCCGTTGCCCATCTTCGCGCACACGGAACCGAAGATCTGGCCGCACTTCTGCGCGCCCTCTCCGGAGTCTGACACGACCTCCACCGTGTGCTGTGCCGCACGGATGATGCGGGGAGTCGACTCCGACGCTTCCGGCAGGGTGGGTTCCGTCAGGGGAGGGGATTCCATAACCATGGCCAGCTCTCCGCGCCGCCCTCGCGACATCTATCTCGCATCATCAATCCGCGCCTGCGGTCGTCCTCCGTCCCGGCTGTCGTGAGCCGTGCGCACCGGGTCGGCGGGTCACCGGACACGCGTGCGATACCTCCAGCTACGGCTCGCGCGG
>CP070670.1:1320169-1325090 GCA_020351855.1 Gemmatimonadota bacterium | reverse complement strand
GGCCAACGTTCGGCCGCATGGCTCGCTCGCCGAGATCCTCGCGCAGGACCTTGCTCATTCGGGTTCCCCCACCGGCTCCAACCGTGGCTCGACGAATACCCAGTCGCCGGCCGGCCGGCTGCCGTCGCCGTTCCCGCCGAGCGCATCGTCCACGATTCGACGGATCAGCTCGTCGTACGACCAGCCCGCCGCACGTGCCTGCCGAGCGAGGCCGGCATCGACTGAGAGGTCCGGGTTCGGGTTGATGTCGATGACGTAGGGCACGTCGTCTTCCGTCAGACGGATGTCGACTCGGCCGTACCCCCGGCCGCTCATCAGTCGCCAGGCGCGGGCGGCGAGCCGCTGCAGGCCCTCCGCCTGCCGGGCGGGCAGCGGCGCCGGGCAGACCGGCCGCGTGCCCAGATCCTCGGCGCTCCCGTAGACCCACTTGGCTTCGTACGAGACGATCGGCGGCACGTCCTCCGGCAGCGTGCTGAAATCGATCTCCGCCGGCGGCAGCAGGTGTCGGCCGACGATCGCCAGGTTGATCTCGCGTCCCGCGATGTAGCGCTGGACCAGGGCACCGTCCCACGTCACATGGACACGCTTGATGGCCTCGACCAGCTCCTGCTTCGAGTTGACGACGGAGTTGGAATGAACGCCGTTCGAGGCGTCATCCGCCACCGGCTTCACGATCGCCGGGTAGTGGCTCCAGTCGTCAGGTCGTGGGTCCGACCGCCGCACTACCTTCCACTCCGGTACCGTCACCCCATTGGCGCGCAGGATCGCCGAACAGCGGTCCTTGTGCAAACAGAAGAGCAGGGTCTCGGCGCTCGCTCCCGTCATCGGCAGGCGCAGCAGCTCGACCGCCGCGGCCGCCAGATGCTCACCCTGAGCGACGCCACCCACCGTCTCGCACAGATTGAACGCGAAGCCGAAATCGTCGGCCAGCAGGCGGCTCAGCCACTCCTCCGTCTTGCCCGGCCGCAGAGCCAGTTCCACCGGCTCGTAGCCGAGCGACTCGAGCGCCGCAATGACGCGAGCCGTGCCTTGCCCCGGTGCGACCTGACCGGTCCGCACGGCCTCCAGCTCGGCGACCTCATCCACGAGCACGGCGACCCGCCGGGAAGTACTCGGCTCCCCTACGCCAGTCGCTCGGCTCTCGCTCGCTGCCGTGCTCTCGTCAGCCAGGGACTCTAAGGTCATAACGCGCGGCGGCCGCCCGTAGAACGCTGAGGATCACCTCGTCAAAGGAGAGGCCCGCAGCTCGAGCAGCCTTTGGGTAGCACGAGTTCGCGGCCGGGTCCGGTATCACGCCGGGCAACGGGTTGACCTCCAGCACGTAGGGGTTCCCACCCTCGTCACAGCGTACGTCGATCCGGGCCCAGTCGCGGCAGCGAAGTGTCCTGTACGCTGCCATGGCGATCTCTTCGATCCGGCGCGCCAATTGCGGCGAGCACCGGGCCGGACAGTGAAAGATGTCCAGCGGCTTCTCCGGACGGTCCCAGATCCACTTGGCCTCGAAGCCGTAAATCCGCGGCGCGTCCAGGGGAAGCGTCTCAAAGTCCAGCTCCACTATGGGCAGGACCCGCCCGTCACCGTCGTTCCCCAGCAGCGCGGCGGTAAACTCACGGCCGCTCAGGAACCTCTCGACGATGGCGGGCTCTTTGTACCGCTCGACCACCCGTGCGGCCTCGGTCTCCACCTCGGCCCAGGTGGTGCAGAAGGATCGCTGGGTAATGCCCTTGCTCGAGCCCTCGTGAAGCGGTTTCACGATGACCGGCAGCTCGCCCTCGCGGCGAAGCTGCCCAGGGCTTTCCACAACTTGGAACTCGGGCGTGGGTATCCCGTGATGGGTTAGGGTCTCTTTCGTCCGCGCCTTGTCGAGGCAGACCCCCAGTGCAAGGGGATCACTGCCGGTGTACGGGATACCCCAAAACTCACAGAAGGTGGGCACATAAGACTCGCGACTCGAGCCGCCCATCCCTTCTGCGAAGTTGAAGACGATATCAGGTCGAGCGTCGCGCAGCTTCAGCGGGAACTCCTCGTCAGCCTCCAGCCGGACCACCTCGCCGGCTATCGACAGCGCCCGCTCGATCGCCGCGATCGTCGACTCATCGTCCCACTCGGCGAAATCGTCGTCCAACTGGGCGATCGCCGCTTCGTACTCAGTCGTCGGTGCTTCGTGGAGTATCAGGCCGGAAGGGGGACGCGAAGACTGCTCAGCCTCTCGCGACGACGGTGCGTCGTCCGTCGGCTTCAAGTTGAAAGCGAATCCGATACGGAGCCCGTTAGCGCGATGGTCTTTCGTCAAACCGAGAGCGGTTCGTGCTCCATTGCTTCCTATTGGAACTCCTCCTGCCGGAGTTCATCGAGCGTGACCGCGCCGAAGGCTCTCGAGTTTTTCATCCGCACCTCCGCCCGTGCCACACCGAAAAACACAACTCGCATCAAGATAGGAACAAAATAAAAAAAAAGAAAGCTTTTTGTAACCCCTTTTTGTGAGATGGCAAGAGGCCCTCGCCGGGAAACATTTGTAGTCAAATCCCGAACTTCGACAGCCGACCCGTTTGATGCGACGACCGCGCGTTACTAGCTTACCAAAACTCGCTCCAACAGCACGACTCATCGCTTTCACCGGCGGTCAACGACGATGGACGAGCAAGGTCACGACGATCATCGCACAACGGTGACGATCGCGCCGCCTGCCGCGGCTACCAGCTACGAAGTTAGGGTCCGCCCGGGGCTTCTCGATCAAGCGGGACGACTGATCGCCGCCAGCTGCTCGGCGGATCGCTACGCGGTGATCGCCGATACCCAGGTCGCGAACCTGTACGGGGAGCGTGTTCTCGAGGCGCTTGCCGGCGCAGACCTGGATGCGATGCTCCTGAGGTTCCCGGCCGGGGAGTGGAACAAGAGCCGGGAGAGCTGGAGCGAACTGAGCGATCGGATGTTGAAGGCGGGCTTCGGTCCCGATGCAGCGGTCGTCGCGCTGGGGGGTGGCGTCGCCGGCGACCTGGCGGGGTTCGTGGCAGCGACGCTCATGGGCGGCGTGCCGCTGATCCGGATTCCGACGACCCTGCTGGCCATGCTCGACTGCTCGGTAGGAGGCCGGACGGGTGTCGACACCCCGGCCGGCAAGAATCGGGTCGGCGCCGTCCACCAGCCGAGCCTGGTGCTGACGGATCCCACGGTCCTCGGCACGCTGCCGGCGCCCCAGTTCGCCGCCGGCCTGGCCGCGGCGATCAAGCACGGGCTGATCCTGGATGCGGCCTACTTCGAGACCTTGGCCGGCGAGCTGGACGAGGTCTTCGCCCGCCGGCCCGAGGTCCTTACCCGGCTGATCAGCCGCTCGGTGGAGATCAAGGCCGAGGTGGTCAGCCGCGACGCCCGCGAGAACGGCTACAGCGCCGTCCTGGATTTCGGCCACAGCGTGGCGGGGGCCCAGGAGGCGATCGCCGGGTACGCTTGGCTGCACGGCGAAGCGCTGGCCGCCGGCATGGCCCTGGAGGCGGCGATCGGCGAAGCGGCCGGAGTCACCCGGGCCGGGGTCTCCCGGCGGGTCAGCGAGGTCCTGGAGGCCGCAGGGCTGCCGGTGGCCCTGGACGACGATGTAGATGCGGAGCGCTTCTTCCAGGCGCTGGAAGGGGGCGGCAAACAGGAGGCCGGTGGGATCCGCTGTACCTTGCTGGACGATATCGGGCGGCTGGCCGGGTCGGCGGAGAAGGGCTGGAGCCAGGTTGTGCCCGTGGATCTGGTGCGAGCGGTGCTGTTCGGGTAGCGAGAGGGGCGGGTTTGACTGGACCTGGCTTTCACAACAGATTACTAGATTCGGGAATTTCCGCTACGGAGGGGAGTTATCGCGGATCCAACCCGGTTTTCTGGCCTGTCGGTGCAGGCGTTGCTCGAGCGAGCGGCAGCCGAACACCCGGACAGGCCGCTGGTCGATGATGGGAGGGAGGCCCTCTCATACGGGCGGACCCGGCTTCAGGCCGCTGCCCTGGCCGCTGCACTCCACAACCTGGGTGTGGGGGAGGGGGATCGCATTGCCATCGATCTGCCCAGTGGGCCCGAGTTCGTAATCTCCGCTCTGGCGGCGGCACACTTGGGCGCGACGATCGTACCGCTCAACCCCGCGTATTCGCCGCACGAGCTGCAGTTCATGCTCAGGAACTCCGAGGCGTCGGTCGTTATCGTGGTCGAGGAGTTTGAGGGTGTGGACAATCTGGAGCTCTTCGAGCGGATGCAGTTCAGCCTTCCCGACCTGCAGTACGTAGTCACGGTTGGGGAGGAGGATCTGTGGTACGATGATCGGATCTTCCAGTTCGAGGATTTGCTCTCGAGCGGGGAGGGGAAGAGCACTCCGGCGGCCGAAGTCGATCCGGACGAGGATGTCTACGCCATCCTCTATACGGCAGGGACGACGGGAAAGCCCAAGGGTGTGATGTTGACGCACGCCAACCTGGTGCGCGCCAACGGGCTGCTGGCGGAGGCGCTCGGCATTACGGGGGAGGATGTCACGGTCCTCACGGTGCCGATGTTCAACATCTTCGGCTTGGGCGCGCTGATCGCCGCGCTGGCTGCCGGCTCGACCGTGGTCACGGTAGAGAAGTTCGACACGGTGCGGACGCTGCAGCTTGTCGAGGAGAGACGGGCGACCGTGTTGCACGGTGTGCCCACGATGTTCGTGATGCAGTTGCGCAGCGGTAAGGTGGACGAGTTCGATCTTTCCAGTCTGCGCACGGGCATCGTCGCTGGTGCACCGGTGGTGGACAAGCTGGCTCGCGAGATTCGCGAGCGGCTGGTTCCCGATATCGAGGTGGCCTATGGCCTGACGGAAACCTCGCCGTGGGTCTCCGTGACCCGAAGCGACGACCCTGCGGAGAAGCGACATTTCACTTCGGGGCGTCTGCTCGAGGGCGTGGAAGCCCGGGTGCTCGGT
>CP070670.1:1312241-1320069 GCA_020351855.1 Gemmatimonadota bacterium | reverse complement strand
CGCGTGGGCCAGAGCGGCTGGAAGAGCGTCGTCGCGATCCCCCAGTGGGCCATGGCGCACTGGGGATCTGCCTTCGCGATGGCGACGAACGCGGCGCGCGATTCCTCGTACATCATGTGGTGCAGGAGAGCCACCGCGCGGTTGAAGTCGGCCTGCACGCCGGGGGCGCACGAGATGCGAAAGTGTACCGCCCCGAGCTCATCCCCATCGTGATGGGGGGGCTCCTGAGACAAGGCGGTGCCGCTCATCGCCGCGAGGGCGAGCCAGACCGTAAGGGCGATGCGTGAAACCGGCCCAAAGCCAGTTCGCAGCTTTCCCATCATGAAACCTCCGTCGACAACGGGTTATACGTAAGCGGCCCACGCTAGCCGCGTGCAGGTCGCCAGGCCAGCAGTTCGGCAGGCTGGCCCATCGGATCCGACACGCGCAGATCCGACGCCCGACTGAAGATCCGCGATCGGGCCGGCCTTGAGCGCCTCCATCGGTGCAGTCGGCGGCGCCCCGTCACTTGGCTTGTGCGGCAGCCCCGTCACCCGGCCTCGGCCGCCGAAAAGGTGTAACACCACGCCTCGCCCTTCAGGACGACCTCGCCGCCGCCCCGGACGACCTCGATCGCGAGCTTCGTCACCGGTTTGGAGTCGTGGACGCTCAGGACCTCCGCGGTGGCCGTGATCGTGTCCCCGATGAAGACGGGTGCGGTGAACTGCCAGTTCTGGCTGAGGAAGACCGTCCCAGGGCCGGGCATGTCCATCGCCACGAGCGCGTGCAGCAGGCCGGTCGTCAGCCCTCCCTGCACGACGAGGCGGCCGAACTTCGTGCGGCTGGCGAAGTTCTCGTCGAAGTGCAGGGGGTTCCGGTCTCCGGTGATCCGGGCGTAGGCCTCCACTTCCTCGGCCGTGAGGGTGAGGCTGCGTGTGGCCCTGTCGCCGACTCCTACCTTCATGCTCTGTCCTTTCTTCGCCTGAGGTGAGACCGAAAGGCCGGGCTCAACTCGCGCGAGCGGTGATCCGCGCAGAAGCCCCCCAGGCCGTCTCGTCGAGCGCCCGCGTGGCGTCGACCAGGGCGTTCATCTCCCTGGCCAGGCGCAGATGCTGCAGTTTGACCTCCTCCAGATCCCACTCGAAGGAGGCGATCCGGTCCGTCACTTCGAGAAGTCCCCTGACGCGCTCGTCCCGCTCGGCCTGGAGGGCCGAGAGGGCGTCGTCGCTCCCCGCCAGAACGGCCCGCGCCAGGAACTCCGATTCCCGGAGTGCGTCCGTGATGCCGTGTGCCGTAAGCGGATCCCTGAAGTACCCGGCATCGCCGACCAGCGCCCAGCCCGGTCCGGCGGCTCGCCGGAGAAAGCCGCGCGCTCCGGCGAACGCCCGGAGCTTCCCCGGCCCCTCGCTGCTCGCCACCCGCCGGGCCAGGTCGGCCGAGACGTCAGCCAGCAACCCGTGATACAGGGCCTCGAGGCCCCTGCCGCGGCCGGATTCGAAGCGCTCCTGGGGCATCGAGGCGAAGACGCACACCTCTCCGCCGTTGGTGGGGATCGTGCCCACGGCGGCGCCGAGGTCATAGTACCAGTGGAAGCCCTCCAGCCCGATCTCCCTCCAGTACCCGTAGATGGAGGCCGTGGCGTGAGTGGCGATCGTGTGGGGTTCGACCCCCAGGATTCGCGCCACGCGCGAGCGGATGCCATCGGCCCCGATGACCAGGTCGGCCTCGACCTCCACCGGCCGCCGGTCGGGTCCCGATAGCCGCGCTCCCCGCACCCGGCCCTGGCGGCCGCGCAGCAGATCGATGACCGAGAGACCGTGCACGACCTCTGCTCCCGCTTCCGCCGCCGCATCGGCCAGCGCCGCATCGAGGACCGTGCGGCGCGGCGCATAGAGCTCTCCCACTCCGTCCCGCTCCTTGATCGGGATCTCGATCGTCTCGTCGCCATAGTGGAACGTGGTGCGGCGGATGGCCGGAGCGGCGGACGACCGCACGGCGTCGAGCAGGCCCCAGCGGCGGAGCTGGAACACGGCCCCCCGCATCAGGGCGTGCGTGGACAAGGTGTCGCTGCCCCGCCGCGCCGGGTCGACGACCAGGACGCGCAGCCCGTGGCGGGCGAGCAGCATGGCCGTCGACGCACCGGCGCAGCGCGCGCCGGCGATGACGACGTCGTAGCGACGGGTCTCCATGCGCTTAGACACGTGGACCTCCTGGTCAGGCCGCCCGGGCGGCGAGCCCGGGGTGCGAAGTCGCTCGGTCCAGGTGTGCGGCCAGGTGGTCGCTCAGCTCCCGCGCGTCGTCGCCGGCCCCGTCGATCAGGGTCGACTTGCGGCGCCGGAGGAACGGCAGACCCAGCACGTAGACGCCCGGTGCGTCAGTCACGACGCCGCCGTCGTGCCGGATGCGACCCTTCCGGTCCAGCACCGGCAGGTCGAGCCACGAGTAGTCGGGCCGGTATCCGGTCGCCCACACGATCGTCCGGACCGAACCGAGATCCAGGCTCAGGGGAGGGGAGGCCTCCACCCGGGTGGACTCGAAGCGCTGCGGCGGATCGAACGCTCTCTCGAGGGACCGTTCGGACACCCAGGCGTCGATCCGGTCCAGCAGCCGGTTCATCTTCAGATCCGACATCGCGCACAGGTTGGCCAGGGAGCCCGAGAACTGCGCCTTTGCGCTCTGGATGCCGGCAAGGCGGCCCACGAGCCTCACCCCGCTGTCGGTGAGCCGGTTGAGATCGAGGTCTCTGTGGTCGTCCGAGCCCACGAGCTGCAGGGACGGGAGGTTCCGGACACGCAGGACGTTGTCCACCTCGTCGTAGCGTTCGTCCAGCACGCCGGTGACATCCATCCACCACTTGATGTCCCGGCCCCGATAGACGCGCGGCACGCGAACGTGCTCCCCCACCGCCAGCGTCACCGGCCGCCCGGAGCGTTGGATCTCCTCGGCGATCTGCAATCCCGAGGCGGCGGCGCCCACGACCAGCACGCCGCCCTCGTCGAGCTGGCCAGGATTGCGGTAGTCCCTCGGCGTCACCATGTCGATCCCGCTCGGCACTGCCGCGGCGACCGCCGGGACGTTCGGGATGTTGCACGCCCCGGTCGCGATCACGACGGCCTCGCAGCTCCAGGTTCCGCGGTTCGTCACGATCTCGTAGCCGTCGCCGGCCCGCCGCAACGATGTGACGGCGGTTCGGGTCCGGACCGGAGCCGAGATCACCTGCGCGTAACGCTCGAGGAAGTCGATGGTGTCGGGCATCGTCCGATACCCGTCCGGATCATCGCCCTCATAACGGTAGCCGGGCAGCCGGCTCTGCCAGTTGGGCGTGAGCAGCCTCAGCGAGTCCCAGCGCTCGGTCTTCCAGGTGTTCGCCACCTCACCGCGCTCGAGGACCACATGGTCGATCGACCGCTCGGTGAGGCAGCGGCTCATGGCCAGTCCGGCGTGGCCCGCTCCGATGACTACGACGGTGGTGCGCATGGTGCCTCCCTAATCCCTTCCACAGTCCCGTAGGTGATCCGTTCCGCCAGGCTCAGCGAACCTCGACCGTGACGTTGGTCGGGTTGGTGATGATGTCGTAGACGGCCGAACGCTTCTGCGACTGGGCGACGATCGCCCTGATCTCGTCGGGCGTCGCATCGGCATCGATGTCGTACGTCACCTTGATGCCGCTGAAGCCGTTCCGGACCTCGGGGTCGATGCCGAGGATGCCGTGCAGGTCCATCGCGCCCTCGAGCGTCGCCTTGACCGAGTTCAGCTGGATCTCCCGGTTCTGGGCGACCGAGGCGATGCCGGCCGTCAGGCAGCCCGCCAACCCGGCCAACACGAGCTCCACGGGAGTGGCCCCGTTGTCCTCCGATGCGAACACCTCCGGGTGATCGGCGTCGAACGTGAACACCCGCTTGTGCTTCTGCTCCTCGCCGAGCCCGAAGAATCCTTCCACGGTGGAGCGGCTGTGCGTGCCGTGCACCCACTCACAGGTTGCCCGCCACGCGAACTGCGCGGCCTCCGGCATCGCGGTCAGGGCTTCGCGGGCCTCGAGCAGAGCGGCGACGTTGACTCCGTTGTCGACGGGGGTGGTCATCGTGGTCATGGTTCCTCCTATTGCTATCTCCAGGGTGATCGGTGATCAGCTTCACTCAGGGATGCGAAGAACCGGTCCGCGACCGGACACGGCCACCTGTCGGCAGAGAGGACGCGATCATGAGAACTCGGTCTGTGTGGCCGGCGCTCCTGCGGACAGCCCTCCTGCTGCCTGCGTTCCTTCCCTTGCTGGCCGGCAAGGCGCTCGCTCAGCACGACCCTGCTTCCGAGGAGCATCCTCTGCGCGAGCTCGCCTTCCTCGAGGGATCATGGTCGGGGCGGATCGAAGGGACGCTCGGCAGCGGCACGGGAGAGAGGCAGTACCGCTTCATCGTCAGCGATCGCTTTCTCCTGATGACCCACGCCTCGTATCGCGCCCCTCAGGAGCGGACGCCGGAAGGAGAAGCCCACGAGGAGTGGAGCATCTTCAGCTTCGACTCCGAGCGAAACGTGATCGTGCTGCGGGAGTTCGTGACCGAGGGCTTTGTGACCCGCTACGCGTGCGCGCTCGACACCGAGCCCTTGCGGCTCGCGTGCGAGAGCGAGGCCACGGAGGGCGGCTCAGGGCTCTTCCTGCGGGTGGTCAACGAGTTTTCGGACCGGGACCACTTCACGGAGATCTTCGAGATCTTCGGGTCCGACGGCGAGCTGCGGGTCCGCTTGGAGAACCGCTGGCGTCGGACGAGCACCACCGCGACCGCTCCGGCCGGTGCAGCTGCCCTGGTACCCGTGCTGCGCAGCGAGGATCGCTTGCGACTTGCCGAGGCCTTCGGCCTGGCTGCCGATCTGGACGACTGCCTATGGCCCGGCTCGAGTGCGGTCCCGTTCGCCGTGTTGTTGGTCGATGGGGAGCGTGAGTATCTGGTCAGGCATCCGGCACCATCGGACGACTTCACGCCGCTCGGCTATGACTCGCTCCTCGGTGGCACCGTGTACGTCCGGGAACGGGTGTTCTCGCCCGAACTCCTCGCCACCTTTCCGGCCGTGGGCGGGATTCCGACCGTCGTGATTGGACGACCGGAGGTCACGGGCAAATCGTCGACCTACTGGGTGCTTACGGCTCTGCACGAACACTTTCATCAGCTGCAGTACTCGCAGCCCAATTATTACGAGGAAGTGAACGCGCTCGACCTCTCGGGCGGCGACGAAACGGGCATGTGGATGCTGGACTACCCGTTCCCGTACGACGACGCGCGGGTCGGGGAAGCGCTACGGGCGTACGGGGCCTTGCTGCAGCAGCTTCTGGACGCCGTATACACGCCGCAGGCCGACAGCCTGTTCCGAGCGGTGCTGGATGCACGGGTCTCGCTGCGCGAAACCCTGAGCGAGCCAGACGACCGGTACCTCTCGTTCCAGCTTTGGCAGGAGGGTGTCGCCCGGTACATCGAGTATCGGGCGGCCCAGGCCGCGGCCGGACGGCGCACCCCCGTGCCGGGATTCGAACGCCTCCCGGACTTCGTCCCGTACGCGGAGGCGATGAATACCCTGCGCGAGGCGCTTGTGGAAGAGCTGGCGGAGCTGAACGTCCGGTCCTCGAAGCGAGTGGCCTTCTACTCCTTGGGCGCGGCGCAGGCCCTGGTCCTCGATCTGATGCAGCCCGACTGGCGACGACGATACTTCGAGGAAAAGTTCACTCTGGAGCCTCGCTAGACCGCTGGTCTCCGAGGCTGGCGTCTGCTAGGCCCTGCCGTCTTGGAGGCGCTCGACGACTTCGAGAATGTCCTCGATGGCGTCTCGCTTGGCCTCCCGCCAGAGCATGATCGCCAATCCTCCGAACACGAACACGACGAGGACGCTGGGCCACATCGGGATGACGGCCCCGTGGATGACGATCTCCCAGCCCGCCAGCACCCGGATCAGGTGACCGAGCGCGATCAGCGCCAAGAGACAGACGGATATGGAGGTGTAGAGCTTCATCGCGGTCCGCTCCTTCCCAAGCGCGTGTGACTGACCGAGGAGGGTCGGCAACCCACCAAGAAGCTCAACGTACGGAGACGGGAGTCGGGAGGACATCCGTTCGGCGGCGTACGGCCCGGAGAGGCTTCTGTCGGGATTTCCAGGGCGGAACATGCTGTATGGTTAAGTACATATCCATGTGATAGATAGGGTGGTTCTGTCTTCGGTCCATCCAGGCTTTGTCCCGCTGAAACCGGATGCTCGCCGGGTGGCCGCCCGCTGCGATGGCGACCTGCTCCCTCTTGCCATTCGGCGGCGGATCCGTATGATCGGCGGATTCCATCACGCAGCCGGGGAGCGCCGTGCTCTTTAACTCGCTGACGTTTTTCGCCTTCTTCGCCGTGGTGCTCACGCTCCACGCGCTGCCTTTTCCCTGGCGGGCCAAGAAGCTCAACCTGCTCGTTGCGAGCTACCTGTTCTACGCCGCGTGGAACCCGCCTTTCGTGGTCCTCCTCTGGGCCTCGACGCTTGTCGACTGGTTCGTGGCGAAGGCGATCTACCGAGCCGAGTCGAGGCCACGCCGCCGCTCGCTGCTCGTGGTCAGCATCCTCGTCAACCTGGGGATTCTGGGCTACTTCAAGTACGGCGGCTTCCTGCTCGAGAACTGGTCAGCGCTGATGGCGGCGATCGGCATCGACTGGCAGGCGCCGGGGTGGGATATCGTCCTGCCCGTCGGGATCTCCTTCTACACGTTCCAGACGATGGCGTACTCGCTGGACGTGTATCTGCGCCGCTCCGAGCCGGCGGATTCTTTCCTCGACTTCGCGCTCTTCGTCACCTTCTTCCCGCAGCTCGTGGCGGGGCCGATCGTGCGGCCGAGCCACCTGATCCCGCAGTTCGCCGAGCCGGTGCGGGCGAGCCGGAGCCAGCTGCTGTGGGGACTCGCCCTGATGACGCTCGGTCTGTTCGAGAAGATCGTGATCGCCGACGGCGCGCTGGCACCGGCATCAGAGGCGGTGTTCGGGGCGGCGGAGCCGCTGACCTTCGTCGACGCCTGGCTCGGCACCCTAGCCTTCGCGGGCCAGATCTTCTGCGACTTCGCGGGCTACTCGACGGTCGCGATCGGGGTGGCGCTGTGCCTCGGCTTCTCCCTGCCCGACAACTTCCGCTACCCGTACGCGGCGATCGGCTTCTCCGACTTCTGGCGGCGCTGGCACATCTCGCTATCCACCTGGCTCCGCGACTACCTCTACATCCCGCTCGGCGGCAACCGTAAGGGCCACGGCCGGACCTACGTCAACCTGATGCTCACGATGCTGCTGGGCGGGCTCTGGCACGGGGCGGCCTGGACGTTCGTGGTGTGGGGCGGGTTGCACGGCATCTATCTGGCGGTGGAGCGCTGGGTGAGGGAGCGCTTTGCGGGAGCCCGGATCGGCGGGAGGACGTGGTTCCGGGTCTTCATGGCCCTGCTCACCTACGCGCTCGTCAACATCACGTGGGTCTTCTTCCGTGCGCCGGACTTCGACACGGCGTGGCGCATGACGCGGTCGATGCTCGGCTTCACGCAGCAAGGCGCGGTCGTCCTGCCGACCGACTACGTGGCGCGCGTCGTCGTGGTGACGGCCGGCATGCTGGCCGTGCACTGGGCGATGCGTAACCGGAGGCTGGAGGATGTCGTGTCCCGCACGCCGTGGTGGCTGCTGGCTGCCGTGTGGGGAGCGATGTGGTTCGCGATCGTGATCACCCAGGGGGCGGGCGATGCCTTCATCTACTTCCAGTTCTGACGCGAGGTCCTAGCGTGGATCCGAAGGTTCCCCTGAGGGACGTGCCGAGCCTGCCGTGGGGCCGGGCGGGCCTGTTCTCGCTGAGCGTG
>CP070670.1:1293487-1312141 GCA_020351855.1 Gemmatimonadota bacterium | reverse complement strand
TCCCGATCGACACCCGGTCCAGCACCGCCCCGTGCATCACCACCGACGAGTTCCCCACCGGCACCCGCAGCACCGTCGTCGGCTCCACCTCCTGCCCCAACACCTCCGCCGGAGCCCACAAACCCACGACGATGACGAGCAGCGCGGAAAGGCGTCCGTAGCCGCCCATCGATCTCTCCAAGAACCTCACGTTGGACCGCATCAACCTCCTCCTCACTCGACCGTCGAGGTGCTGGCCTCAGGCCCGCGGAACACCCGGACCTGGATTCCGGAAGGACGCCGCGGACCGGTGGAAACCGGCCGCTGCGTGGCGATCAGGCTCCGGGAGCGAATCCCCTGGGTCTCGACCGTGTCGAGGTCCAGCGTGTTGCGCAGGGCCAGCTGGATCCGGCCCTTCGACGCGGCGAGGGCCAGCTTCTCGCCCTCCTCCGGCGTCACGACGAGGGTCACGACCGTCACGGTCTGGGGCTCGCCCTGCTCGTCCTCCTGGACGGTCTGGCCCGCCGCGAGCACGGCGATGTTCTGGAGAATGACCTTGGTCGTCGGCTCTTCGTATTTGGCCAGCTGGTCGACCGTCACGAGCACGTCGACGCGGGTGCCTGGAAGGACGAAGCCGGCCACGCCGATCACCTCGTCGACCTTCACGCTCATCGCGCGCTTGCCCTCGGGGATGGTGATCGTCAGACCGCCGCCAGCCTCCTTGAGCGCGAGCTTGTTCGTGAGCAGCGGCTCGTTGGCCCGTACGGGCGTGAGCAGGCCCCGACCCACGACCTCGGCCGGCGAGGTCGAGTAGCCCAGCGGCAGGCTGCCGGTCGGCCATTCGACCTGCTTGATGTCGGCCGGCGTCAGCACCCGCCCGACCGGCATGTCGCGCGCCGCGACAATGACCTGGGAGGACGCAGGCTCGGACGCGACCGCCACACCGGAGGCGGACGAGGACCGCAGGTACGTGAACGACAGGTAGGCCGCCAAGCCGCCACATATGAGGGCCAGGCCGAGCACCAGCGTCATGTTTTTTCTTTTCATTTTGTGCCCCGTGCCCTATTCGTTGCGCATGGTTGAGATCGTGGAGAGCACGACGGTGCCCGGAGGGCCGCCGCAGCCGTGGCAGGCGAAGGCGATGACGGGGCCGACGAACCGGAACTGGAACGGATAGTCGATCCGTACGGTGTCGGGAGTCCCCGTGCAGGCTCCACCGCTGCAGAGCCCCAGCGAGATGTTCGCAGCCTTCGCATCGAGGCCGGCCTGATCCAGTCCGTTCTCGATGAGGTCCTGCACCTGCGCGGTCGTGCTCGTCGGCAGGACGGCCACACGCGCACCCTCTCTGCCGACGTTCGTGATCACCTGGTATGTCCTCCACGCGTTCGCGAACTCGATGATCCCGACGAGCAAACCGAGCAGGATCGGTAGAATGAGCGCGAACTCGGCGAGGGACTGGCCATCGTCGCTTCGGCCGTAACTGCCGGTCCGGAAGCGGAAAGGAAGCCGGATCACAGCAACACCCCCACGATTGCGCCGGTGGCGATCGCCAGCCCGTACGGGGTCGAGATCGCGCCCGGGGTACGCAGTGTTGGCAGGGGGGTTCGCGGGACGGTGCGGAAGAGCGCCGCGAGAATCGCCGTCTTCACGATCCGGTACACGTTCGCGAGTGTCCTGCCGAGCGCTCTCCGTCGGATGACCGTCACCAGGGCGATGCAGCCGCCCACGATGGCCATCACGAGGAGCGCTACGAAGAGCCTGGAAGGAGCGAGAAAGGCGCCTACCGCAAGAAGGAGCTTGACATCGCCGCCGCCGAGACCGCCGACCAGAAACAGCGGTAGGGAGAGACCCAGCGCGATGGCGGCGCCGGCGAGACCGCTGCCCAGGAGATCCAAGCCGCCGACCGAGCGCAGGATCAGCGCGGTCGTCAGGGCTCCCATGGTGAGGACGTTCGGAATCCGTCCGGTCCTCACATCCGACCAGACGGCGATCGCGCAGGTGGCGATCAGTCCTATCGTAAGCAGCAGGTCGATCATCTGGGGCGCCTTCCCTCAGGTTCGTTAGCCCACCGTCCAGCGATCCGTGGATCCCTTCAGCGGACGGCTCAGCTCAAGTCATGATCGAGGCGAAAAGAGCCGGAACCGGCACGTGACCGATCCCGGCTCCCCCGCATTGGCCCGAGCAGCGAGAGTTTGCCTCGACTGCCCTAAAGGCCTCTCCGGCTCGGCTCAGGAACCGCCGCTGCCACCCGGAGCCGCCTCGAGCTCACCACGGATGCTGTTGAAGATCCCGTCGATGGCCGACCCCAGGAGGGGCAGTGTCAGGACGACAGCAATCGCGATGAACGCAAGCAGCAGGGCGTACTCGGCGAGATCCTGACCGGTCTCGTCTTTCCAGAGCGCCGTGAACAGTTCCAGCATGGTGCCTCCCGGCCTCAGGGCCATTTGGTGGACATGAATCCTCTGCTGCCGGAATCCATGTGGAGGGAACATGCCAGGGGGTTTTCGGGGGGTGTTTCGGTGAGGAAAAGGACCTGGAAAAGCTTAAATCAAGCGGTGTTTCGCGTTCCGCAGAGGTCCAGGCCGAACGGCCGCGCCAGGTATCGCAAGCTGCAAAAACTTCTGCTTCTTGGCGAGTATTTCACATGCCACCCACGTTCGGGTGGCGCGAGCGCCACCCGTACAGCAAACCGCCGACGGCAAGGAAGGCCGCCGTGACGAGCGCTCCACGCAGCGTCACCTGGGTGAGCAACCACACGCAGACCGCGAAGCCTGCCAGCGGCAGGACATACCCGCCCGGGAGGCGCAGCCGGCCGGGGGCGTTCGCGCGATGGCGCCGCATGTGAGGTAGCGCCCCTATGCACACCAGATAGATCAGCAGCCGCACGACAGCGCTCATTCCGGCCAGCCAGGCGAACTCGCCGACCACCGCGAGAGCGAACACGATCACTCCCAGGAAGGCCACCGAGTTGGCCGGCGTGCGAAACCGGGGATGCACCGCTCCGAACCAAGCCGGAAGCCCTCCGTCGCGGGCGAGGGCGTAGGTGAGGCGCGGCGTGGAGAGCATCGAGGCCGCCACGTTGCCGCCGACCGAGGCGACGACGCCGGCCAGAAGCAGCACGGCCCCCGCCGGTCCGAGCAGCGCGGCCGCGACATCCACGAGCGGCCGCTCGCTCGTGCCCAGGCTGGGGAGCACGGCGACGGCCACGGCCTGCACCAGCACGTAGAGCAGGGTTGCCGCGGCCAGTGCCCGGAGAAGGGCGCGCGGCATGTCGCGAGCCGGATCCGTGGCCTCGCCGGCCGGCACCAGCGCCGACTCCCAGCCCACGAAGGCGTACATGAGCAGGAGCGCGGCGCTACCCACCCGCCCGCTGGCCGGCAGAGCCGTCTCGCTGAAGGGGAAGGCGGATGGCTCCACATACGAGGCGCCGAGCAGGACGAGGGCCGCCAGCGGGATCAGCTTCAGCACTGTCAAGATCCCGACCGAGCGAACGGCATGCTTGGCCCCGACGACGTTCACCCAGGTGAAGGCGAGGCAGATGAGTAGCAGCAGCACCACACGGGTGAGGCCCCGATCCGCCTGCGGCCATAGATAGGCGAGCGAGCTGATCAGGAGGTTCAGATTGGCGGCAAAAGCCGTGACGCGGGCCACCCAGAAGGCCCACCCGGTCTGGAAGCCGGCCAGGTGGCCGAAGGCGGTTCGCGCATAGAGGATCGGTCCGCCGGTGTGCCGGAAATAGCTCGCGACCTCGCCCACCGACAGCACCACCGGGGCGAGCAGCAGTCCGCACAGCAGGAAGACGAGGGGGCTGAAGATGCCGGTCAGGCGTGCCGCCTCGGCGGGCACGCCGAAGATCCCGGCGCCGATCATGCCGTTGATCGCGATCAGCCAGATCCCCGTGAGGCCGATCTGGCGTGCGAGCGGTTCCTGCTGGGCGTCGGTTTGGAAGCTCAGGGTCTGCCTCGGCCGGCAAACGGTCCTTCGGGGGGCGCTCGCCTGCCCGCGACGCCCGGGCCCCGCGGAGCCTCGTATCCGGCGGGCCGCCTCCAGCTTACCGGGCGAGCGCGGATCGGAGTAGGGGCACCCCGATCACGCGCTCGCTACGATACGCCTATGCAGCCGCCCGGTTTGCGCTCGTCGACGAGTAGGATTGCGGCAGCGAAGCCTTAGGATCCCTCTGGCGGCGGCGCCAGCGTGACCTCCACTTCCGCCTTCAGCACCGGAGTGATGGAGATGCCGTTGGCGTTCGTCGTCACGTTCTTCAGAGAGGTCTCGGCGTCGAAAGTGATGAGGATGCCGGCCGTTCCACCATCGGGTACCTCGAAGGAGCCCGTCTGGACGAGAAAGCCCGTCTGATCCCCGCTGGGCACCCTGATGTCGAGCGGAAGGTCGGTGTTCGCCTCGAACAGGACGCCATCGATCACGGTGTCCTCCAGCAGGCTGAGCGCCACTCCGTCGAAGAAGAGGCGCATCAGGTTGTATGTGCCGGCCGGGACCGCGTCCAGGGCAACCTGGAAACCGGAGGTGACGTCCTCGGTCTCGGGGACGGACATCAGATCGACCTCCCCTTCTCCGGCCGGAGTCAGATCGATGCGGATCCAGCTATCCGACGCGTCGCCGTCGGCCGCATCGCCCTGGCCAGAGGACTCTCCCCCGTCGGCGCCGACGCGATGGACTTCGATCGCCGTGACCTCCACGTCGAACGATCCGATGCTCTGGATCGGGACGACGTCGAAGGTGGGCGCGTTGATGGCGGCAGACGTGATCGCCCCCCCCGCTGCCCGACCGAGCGAAACGACCACGTGTCCCGTGCCCTCCGGGCCGGTCCCGTTGCTGCATCCGAGGAGTCCGAGCGCCAGCGCCATGCTGGCGCCTAACCGGATCATCCTTCTCCAGACTCTCATTCGGTCCTCCAATCGCATCCTGCAGGATCTTTTCTCTGGTGCACCATCCTTTAGGCCATCGACCTCCGGACTCACGAGTCCGGTCATTCCACGAGCCTGACGACCTTGACCAGCGTGCCACCGCTCTCCGAGGGCGCTCCCACCCCCGAAGTGAAGCCCATGAATCGTGCCCGGACGGGATCGTCCTCGCTCGGCTGTGACTCCACGAAGACCTTAAGGAAGTTGTTGAACCGGAGAGTCGTCTTCCCCGGCTTCATGTACTCCGCCGGATCGAACGTGGCGATCTTGATCACCCTCGGACTCGTGTTGTCGGCATACTTGGAGCTCTTCACGACGTGCGCGACCGGATCCCAATGCGCGTCCGGATCCGCCTTCATCAGTTCCTGGATTCCCTGGAACGTCGGACCCTCCATGTCGCCGTTCTCCGTCTCGTACTCCCGGTCGAGCGTGATGGTGGACATGTTGCAGTTGCAGAGGTTAGCTCGGTACGGATCCGCGCCGCTTTCGCCCTCGGACTGCCACCGGCACTCTCCCACCCGGCCGTCGGATGCCGGCATGACCCAGGGAAAAAAGAAGGAGTCCACCGGGGCGTCGGAGGGGTCTGCCGTGTCCTCGGCAGCCTTGATCGTGATCGGCCGCCCGTAGTCCGCCGGGTAGTCGCTCATCATGTCATACGTGAAGTCGCTGCCGTATCCCGTCGGATTGTCGGAGCCGAACTGGGCGTAGTAGTCCATCCCGGGTGCGTCCGGCTCGTAGACCCAGCTCTCAGGCTCGTCCCATATCCGGTTTCCGTCGTCGTCGTCCTCGTCGAGCCAGCGGTCGGGTATGGCGAGGGGCTTGACGCAAACAGCCTGGGTCGCGCCGACGTCGGCTTCCGCTGCGGCGACCGCAGCCACGTCGACCATGTGGACATCGAGCATGCGGGCGAAGAACGTGCCGGCTGTCCCGTCGATGCGCACCCGCACCTTCTCCTCGGCCGGCAACACCTCGATGCTGACCTGGCCGGCCGAGATCGGAGTGCTCGGACTGCTGTGCGCCAGGGCGTAGCGCATGGCTCTCTTGTGTGCCGGGTCCGTGGCCATCTTGACGGGATAGTCGATGAACGCGCTCGCGCCGGCGAGCGCCGCCGCATCGGCTGTCCGCTGCAGCTCGGTGCGCTTCGTGTACAGCATGCCGAAGTCGACGGCCAGCGCGCCGATGCTGAGCAGTATCGTCAGGCTCAGCGCGACCTGGATGATGGCCGCGCCGCGTTCATTTCTCGGTGAGCACCCTCGTGTGATCATGCGGATGTCCTCCCGGCTAATCCGGAGTCGGGAACGGGACGGCTTCGACTTGCTCCCTTGGCTCCGGCTCGCTGCGAATGGTCGATTCTCTGTCACGCCCAGACGACGGCGACTCTGCCGGCAGGCCACGCAGGGATCGCACCGCCGTGCGGCATACCCCAGGTTATCCCGTAACCTCATTGTGGATTTAGCGATACGCTCGCCCGAAGAGTACGACATGATCGATCTGGGGCGGCACGATCTCGCATCGATCAGCATAACATTCACACCGCCGGTGCTCCGGGTGGAAAGGTTTTCACGTGCGCAGACGGGCGCCGATGGGATACCGGTACGCCGGGTAGGGAAGGTGAAGAGAGTCGACGAAGACCAGCGCCGGGACGGGTCCACACGTTGATGCGCCCGAAGACGGTGCGGCAGTGGCCCCGACAGGACTCGAACCTGTGGCCTCGGGATTAGGAATCCCGCGCTCTATCCACCTGAGCTACGGGGCCGATAAGCCTGGCGCACCGATCGGATGGGGTGAGTACGGTATCGCCGGCCATGGAGTTCCGACAACCGTCCTTTGGTCGGTCAGAGCGTGAGCGGATCACGCCCACCGCCTCGCAGCAGCCGGTTCCTCGACGCACTCACTTTCCGGGGCTGAAGCGGGCGTACATGGAGAGCAGGCCGTCCAGTTCCGCCTTGCGTTGCTCCTCATACCACGCCCGGCCTGCCGTGCCCATCGCGGCGAGTCGATCCGGATCTTGCAGCATCTCCTTCAGGCACCGGGCGAGAGAAGGGGGATGACCCGGTTCGACGATTCGGCCCGTACGTCCATCCACCACATACTCGGGCAGTGCGCCCGTGCGTGAGACCAGGACCGGCTTCTGAAAGTAGTAGGCGGTGGCCACCAGCGCCGATTGCGTCGCATGCAGGTACGGGAGCACGAGCAGCCCGCAACGCCGAAGCAGATCGATGGCTTCCGCGTCACCGATCAGCCGGTTTCGCAATTCGACGTCTCTCGGAAGCGCCCCCCGCAAAAGCGCCGTCGGGTCGCCCGGACCGGCGATGACCAGGGTCGGCGGCGTCCCAGGGTCGCGGTCCATCATCCGGTGCGCGGAAAGCAGGCACTCGAGGCCCTTGTAGGCCTCCAGCCGGCCGAAGAACAGTGCCCACGGCTCGTATTCCACCGCGAGTTTCGGTGCTCCGTCTAGCGACCGCTGGGCTGCATGGCTGAGCGGCAGGAAGAGCAGAGGCGTATGCGTGACGGTACCGCGCGCGCGTCCGTCACGGATCAGACGGTCACGGTACCGAGCACAGTGCAACAGGACATGGTCAGCCGTGCGGATCATCAGCGCGGTCCATGCGCGCAGCGAGATCCGATAGAGAACTGCGTTTCCCGCGTGGGGCTCGAGATCGTGCAGGGTATGGACCACCGGTACCCCTCGTTCGCACAACGCGCGCGCGAGATGGACGTTCCAGATGTGAGGTCCCGTGAAGTGCACCGCGTCGGGCCGACACGCGGTGATGGCCCGCCGAGCCACGCGAAACTCTTTGATGCGCAGGGACTCGGTCGACAGGCCCGTGGTTCTGGCTTCGATCGGCTTGCTGACAGGGAGCTGTGGTGAGTACGGGCGGTGAGGCGCTGCGGTTGTCGTGACCAGATGGACCTCGTGGCCGGCCGCTGACATTCGATCGGCGAGGTACGCCGTGTACTGGTGCATCCCGTAGGTGGGCGACAGCAGCACATAGCAGATGCGCATGGGCGACAACCTCTCGGTGATGCCAGGCCCTCCGGGTCAGCCGGAAGCGAGATACGCTCGCGCCTCCCGGAGCTCCGGTCGCTCCGTGTCCGCCTTCGCCATCAGGCCCGTTAGCGCCTGGTAGTACCGCCGCGCGCTGTCGGCGTAGCCGGCGAGCTCCGCAGCTCGGGCCGCTCCGTACAGGCCTCTGGCGCGGTTCGGCGTGGCGGCAAGCGACGCCTCGAAGGCCGCCAGTGATTCCTCGATGCGACCGAGCTCGAGCAGCAGCTCCCCCTCCAGCTCCGCCGCCGGCAGGATGCGCCCGGCCGTGTTCGACAGGTCCTCGGTTCGAGCCTCCAGGGCGCTCGCAGCAGTCGCGAGCTCGACCGCCCCGGCCTCGTCTCCGTGCGCGAGAGCCGTCCAGGCCGCCGCGGCAAGCCGGAGGATCTCGACCTCGGCGGCCGCCCAGCTGGCGATCGCCTGGCCCTT
Organism: Gemmatimonadota bacterium; assembly: GCA_020351855.1. Classification (GTDB taxonomy): domain Bacteria; phylum Gemmatimonadota; class Gemmatimonadetes; order Palauibacterales; family Palauibacteraceae. The sequence goes on along the minus strand of CP070670.1, from coordinate 1,303,765 downwards.
CCGGGCGTAGGCGTCGCGCAGCTCGGCCAGGACGGCGAGCTCCCGCCGGGCGGACTGCGGGTCCCCGCTGCGAGCGGCGCCCAGAGCCCTGGCGAAGCGCAGCACAGCTTCGGCCGGACGATCGTACGAGATCGAGATGATCTCCAGGCGGGCCGCGGCCTTCCAGTCCCCGCGCTCGAGAGCGTACCGGGCCGGGATCAGGGCCAGCTCGTACCGGTCCGACCAGCCCCTCGCCTCCTCCACCAGCTGCCCCGCCTCTTGGTCCCGACCCTGCTGGAGATAGGCGTAGACCAGGTACTCCGCGGCATGCGGGCCGCGGCCCAGCTCCATCACGCTGAGGTTGGAGGCGATCGACTCATCCCACATCCCGAGGCGGGTGAAGATGTGGGACGGCATGTGCCGGGCGTGCGCCGAGGCCGGCGCGATCGAAGCGTAGCGCCGCGCAGCGTCGAGGCCGAGCTCGGCCAGCAGCGGCGAGTCGTACGCGTGGATGATGTAGTGTGTGATGCCCGGGTGGTTCGGGTGCGCGTCGGCCAGCGGCTCGAGGATCGCGGCCGCCTGCCGCTGGTGGAGGAAGGTCGTGTCGGCGGCCGGCGCAACCGCGATGAGGGACAGGGCATAAAGGATGTGTGCCTCTGTATCGTCCGGGTAGCGCTCCCGCAGCCCCGCCATGCGCTCGCTGTAGCGCACCATCCGGCCGTCGTGACCGACTGCGTCGTGATCCGCGTAGTAGGCCCCGATCGCCCCGATGTAGTCGTTCTCGCGCGGGGTGGGCACGCCGATCTCGGCCGCCCGGCTGGCCGCGGCGCTGCCTGCCTCGAGGGCGGCCCGATCGGGCGGCGCCCACAGGGGGTGGAGGTACGTCATGGCGATGCCCCAGTGCGCCATCGCGCACCCCGCATCGGCCAGGGCAGCGAGCTCGAAGCTGCGGCGCGCCGCGCCGTAGCCGAAGGAATGAAGGAGAGCGACCCCGCGCTCGAAGTGTGGGGCCGCTCCGTCCTGGCAGGAGATGGGGAACTCGATCTCCCCCAGCCGCTCCTCGTCCTGCCCGTGAAGCTCTACCGGAGCCGCCGCGAGCGTGGCCGTGACGATAGCAATCGCTACCGACAGGGTCTCGAGGCCGTGCCCCTCGCGTCCCCGCACGGCCCCTACTCGACGTCCATGAAAACAGCGGGCGCCGCGACGCGGTCCGGTCCGTCATCCCAGTCCTGGACGCTGGAGATGTTCGGCATGCCCCAATCGCGGCCGTCCCAGCCGTGGAAGCCCTTCCACCGGAAGGCCCAAAAACCGGTCGACATGTCGCTGATCACGATCAGCCCGTCGGCATTCCGAACGTCCACGCCGAAGGCCCCGTTGCACACCCGGTCGGAGCACATGCCGACCGCGTGCGGTCCGTCGTACGTGTCGTAGTAGGCCACGGTGTGCGGGTTCTTCGGGTCCCGCATGTTGAAGATCTGCAGCCCGTCCTCGTACGCGGACACGAAGACGTACGGCCAGCGCACCTCGTGATTGTGCGAGAGGTTCTGCCAGTTCGCCGTCCAGGCGGAGATGGGGAGCCTCACCGTCGCCACCTCTCCATCCAGCGCCGGCTTGAGGTCGAAGATTCGGAGGGGGGCATACTGGTACTCCGTCTCCCCGACGATGTAGCGGCCGTCGGGCGTCGGGGTGACCGTGTGCCCCCACGTGACGCCGGGCACCCCCGTCACCGAGGCGACGAGCGTCATTTCGTCCAGGCTCGTGATGTCGTACACGTAGTATCCGCCCGCCCCGCCGCCATAGAACTTGTCCTGCCCGGTAGCCGGGTCGAAGCCGACGTAGAAGTCGTGATAGCCGCTGATCCCGACCTCGTTGACGACCGGCCCCTCCGGAACCGGGATCTGGGCCACCAGCACGTTCCCCTCATCGCCTTCCAGCAGGCGCTCCATGTCGTAGACGTTGGTGAAAGGGCCGTTGGTCGTCGTGAACAGGAGCGGCCGGCCGTCCGAGTGCTTGTACATGAAGATGTTGTGGAATCCGCCCGGATACTCGGGATAGCGGATCCGGCCCACCTCGCTCACCCTCGACGCATCGGGCAGGTCCGTGACGTCGAACACGACCGCTCCGAGGTCGGCGTCCGGGCCTCCCGGGAAGAACTGCACGGACTGGACGAAGTAGTATCGACCGGCGTGCTTGAAGGACTTCGCATCCAGGGCGCCGATCCCACGATGGAGGTCGGCGTTCTCGATCCGCCACTCGTAGATCACCTTCGGGCGTCGCGGATCGGCGAGCTCGATGACGTCGAAGCCCGCCTCGAACATCCGGGCCACGTAGGCGTAGGGCCGCGACAGCTCCTGTTCGATCTCCAGGTCGGCCACCGTCATCGGGGGACCGAGCGGAACATGCGAGAGGACCTCGATGTCGGGGGTCCCGCGCGCCGCCACCCCCTCCTGTGCCCTGCCCTCTTGCGGCGTCGTGCCGATCAGGCAGGCCGTGATCCCAAACCCGAGCGCCGTGTGTGCGATCGATCTCCTCACCTCATCCTCCCTCTTGGGAATCCACCGTGAACACCATCTTCATCCCGGCTTCCAGATGCTCGGCGATGTGACAGTGCGCCATCCAGCGGCCGGGGTTCGAAAGCTCGAGCAAGATATCGGCGGTCGACCCGGTCGGTAGCAGAACCGTGTCCTTCCATACCAGGTTGTCGTTGGCCACGCCATCCTGTGCGAGAACGAGCAGCCGCTGCCCGTGGAAGTGCATCGGGTGGTGCATCGGGTGCATCGCCCCCACGTCGTTGTGCAGCCGGATCTTGACGACGTCCCCCACCCGGAAGCGCCAGTCGATCTCCATGTTCTCCGCGCCGGAGCGCGCGTCGCGCAGCACCCAGCTGACCTCGCGGCTCGACGAGACGGCGTTCATCAGCGGCATGCCATCGTTCCACTCGACGGGCGGGTAGTACAGCGTGTCGAGCTGCATCATCTGCTGAAGGGTCAGCGGCAGCGCTCCGGCCCGCATGGTCAGGGTGAGCTCGTAGTCCGGCTCCCGATCAGACTGCGCCCGGAACGGGCCCAGCTCGGCCGTCACTTCGGCGTTCTCCCGTAGCACCTCGAACGACGCGGCGTGCTGCTCGACGCCGTCTCCCCCTTGAACCAGCACGGCGGCCAGGGTGTCCACCCGCGGGTAGAACGTGGCCCGATAGTGGTCGATCGCCTGGATCCGGTTGACCAGCGGCGCGAGCCCCTGCTGCTCGAAGCGGACATCCACCACGTAACGCTGGGCGGGCGCGATCGCGATGCTCGAGACCCACTGCTCGCGCTCGAAGCGGCCGATGTCCGCCCCGACGACCTTCATTCGGGCGTTGCCGAAGGAGAGATTGAAGACGCGCGTGTTCGACACGTTGGTCAGGAAGAAGCGGACGACCTCGCCCCGCCCGACCGCGATGCGATAGTCGGGCTCCCCGTTCACGAGGAACACGTTGCCGAAGCGGCCCATCAGGGCGTGGGTGGCCCTCTCGCCTCCGAACGGAAACAGACCCAGATCGTCGACCAGCAGGTCGTCCAGGATGAGGAACTCTTCCCGATCAGCCGGGCCGTAGTAGTCTGCCCGGGCCGGCTGGACGAACATGTTGCCGTACAGGCCGAGGTCCTGTTGGATGTCCTCCCGGTGGTGCGGGTGGTACCAGTAGACCCCCGCATCCGGGAAACGCACGCGGTAGGTGAACCGGCCACCGGGCGAAACCGGCGCCTGGGTGACCCCGGGTACCCCGTCGTAGGCGTTTTCGACCCGAACGCCGTGCCAATGCACGGATGTGGGAAGGTCGATCCGGTTGGTGAAGTCGACGACGATCTCGGCGCCCTCCTCTACGCGGATCAGCGGTCCCGGGTGCTGGCCGTTGAAGGCGTACATGATGTGCGTCCGTCCGCGGATCGTGCGGCGAACGAGCGCTGCCTCGAGAGTCAGCGTGTCCCCGTGCGACAGTTGGACGATCCGGCCCGGAGACGCCTCCGGCAGTGAGGTGACGTCGATGCCGTCGCCCGGCAGGAAGGGCGTGACGCTCGGCCGCAGGCGCATGAGCGTCGGCAGCATCGGCATGGAACTCGTCATCGGAGGCATCCGCCAGGCCAAGCCAGCCGTGTCCGTCGTTGCGTGGTCGGCGTGCGCCCCGGCCCCGAAGCTTCCCGGCGGCTGGCCGGACTGCGGCAGCCCCGGCCGGCTCATCACGCCAATCATGAGGGCCGCGAGAAGGACGCCCCGGAGTCCCCGTGAGGGTGCCGCCGCTAGGGGCGGACCGCCGGGGCTCAATTCCGCGGATCCAGACAGGGCTCCGATGCGAACGGACCGTGGCCCACCATCGTGTGCATTCGGGAGCTGGGAGAGAGGGCCGAGAAGTAGAACTCCTGGCTCCAAGCCCGTGCATCGGCAGCTTCCTCGGCCGTCACGAAGACGATGAAGCGGTTCCAGGCGACCTCGCCCTTAGCGGGCTGATCGTCCGCGACCGGCCCGAGCTTGATCCACTCATCGAGCTGGGGCGTCGCGACCCAGGCGAGGTAGACGCGCCCGGAGGGTCCGCCTCCGGTCAGCCCCTCCGCCGTCACCTCGACATCGTACACGTAGTGGCCGGCGCCGGAGACGGCGACCCCGAACGCCGTCGCCGGGAAGCGCAGTGCATAGGCGGCCCGGGCGCGCCCGGCCCGGCGAGTCGGCGCCATCTCGACGACCGTCGGCCCGGCGGGGGAACAGATCGGCTGCACGGGTCGCACCGGGGCCGGGCCCGGCCCTGCGGGGGCGGCCGGGAGCGGGCGCAAGGCGGAGAGTGGCCCCAGCAAGGCCGAGCCGCCCAAAAGGCCGACGGCCAGGAAGCGCGGCAAGGAAGAGCTGCTGTTCATCTGGGTCTCGCTCGGATCTCGATTTACGCTCCCGCTCGGCCAGGGTCGCTCGACTGGTTCCGTGGGCCGCGCCAGTTGGAGCGGATTCGGACCTCATTACCTTCCAGCGGCTGTCTTGTTTCGGTTTACGCCGGGCAGCGCATGCCACCCTCCTGGATGGCAATGCTTCCGCGTGCAACCCTTTACCGGCTTGCCACGTCTAAGAAAATGACTCGAGGGGACGGCACCCGAGTCAGGGGGTCATGGGAATAGATGGTGGACGGGCGGACGAAGATGGGAGGGGGTGGACGATGATGCTGACGAGAAAGCGAATCACTCGGCGGCCTCGGATGCTCTTCGTGCGGGTGGTTGGATAGGGACGCGGAGTCGCAGTAGCCGGGCATCCACGCCGAGTCGAGACGCCCCGCGGCGGTCCTCCTCAGGAGGCCCCGACGGGGCGTTCTCTTTGTCCCCGCATCCTCGATCCCTGCGCCCATTTTTGTGCATCGGTTGCATTCCTCCAGGCTCGACACTGACCGGAACCTCCGGTGGCGGGAACCTAATCTCTCCGTCGGGTTGTTCAGTGGCCGATTTGAGCAACGCGGCGCGTGAGGAACGGAGAGAATAGTGGAGGAGCCCGGATGGGTCTGCAGCCGCGACTCGACGCCGCTTTACGCCGCCTGATCGGGGAGCGGGACTAGCCCCGCTCGGCGAACAGCAGATCGATGCGGCGCTGAGCGGCCTCGACCCGCGGCTGAAGCTCGGGATCCGCGTCCTTCCAGAGATCCACGTACCGGGCGTAGTGCTCGGCGGCCTTCTCCCAATCCCCGCGCTCTTCGTAGATCTGGCCCAGCCGCTCATGGCTCAGGGCCACGGTGCCCTGATCGCCGAAAAGGCGGAACGGATCCGGACGGGTGATCCGTCGCTGGTATGTGGCGACCGCGGAATCGGGCGCTCCAGCCGATTCGTACGCGACGGCGAGGGGATAGAGCGTGCAGGTCGTGCACCCGCCTACATCCGCTCTTCGAAGCTCCTCGACCGCCGCCTCGTAGCGTCGCTCCGCCAGGGCGATCGAACCGAGGACCAAGTGGCGGGCCGATTCGTCGTCGCCGCGCAGCTCGGGATCCACCTCTGCCTCGTATTCCTCCCACAGCTCTCGGGCGCGCTGCGGATCGCCGGCAAAGGCCAAGAACGCCGCGAGCTGCAGGTACGGCCGGTCGAGGACGGGCATCGCGTCGAGCGGATACGATTCGAGCGCGCGATCGATGGATCGGACAGCCTGCGCCGTGTCGCCGTGGACGACCAGATCGATCGCGGCCCCCCCGAGGACGCCGCCGAGCAGCGAACCGGCCACGCCACGCTCCTCGTTCGCGCGGGCCGCGTCGCTCCTCAGGGCCTCCGCCTCCTCGAGCCTGCCCCGCGCCGCCAGCGCCGCCGCGAGGCCGAACTTGGCCTGGCTGGAGAACACGGGGAGCGTCCGGGTCTCCTCGATCATGGCCCGGAGCTCGGACTCGACCTGATCGTAGTCCGACCGCGCGCCCGCGAGCCCGGCCAGGAGGAGGCGATGGGAGGGATTGCTCGGAAAGCGCTCGTGCTGCGCCCGGAGCAGCGCCTCTGCCTCGTCGAACTTGCCCTGGCCGAGAAGCGATACCTGGCTGTTCTGGTAGTGCAGACCCGAGCTCGAATCGGCCCGTATCGCCCGCTCAAAGAGCTCCTCGGCCCGTTCGAAATCGCGCACGGACATGTAGATGGCCCCCAAGTTGTTGAGGGCCCAGGTGTCGTCCGGGTCCAGATCCAGGAGGTTCTGGTAGGCGGCGATGGCCCGGTCCCGGTCGCCGCTCACTTGGCTGAAGTAGGTCGCCATCGTCAGATAGCGCTCCCGCTCCGTCAGCCGGTCCCGGTACTCGAACGCCATGCCGATCGCCTCCACGGCACGGCCGCGGTTCGCGCCCTGGTTGTTCAGTTCGACCCCGAGCTTCCGGTACGCCATCGCGAACTCGGGGTCCAGCGCGATCGCCTCCTCCAGCAGGGCGATCCCCCGTGACGCGTCGTTGCTGGACTCGATGGCACGCACGGCCTGCGAGTACTTGCGGAGCGCCTCCAGGTTGTTGGTCGTCACCTTGGCGAGCGGCTCGTCCGCCCTCAGGGAGCGATAGGAGTCGCCGATCCTCTCGCGGAGCTTTCGGGACAGCTTGTCGATGGCGGGAACGATCTCGGAGGAGTCCCGCGCCGTCTCGCGAAACGCCGCCAGCTCCTCTCCGGTCTCCGCCGAGGTGAGCCTTGCCGCGAGAACGTAGGTGCCGCCGGCCGAGTTGATATCCCCATCCACGATGGCCGCGACCCCTTCGCGCAGGGCGATCTCGCGAGCCAGCTCGTAGTCCAGCTCGGTGTCCGGGCCGCGCTGCATGCGGCGCAGGGCCTGCGACAGGAAGGCAGGATCGGCCACCCGGACCGCATCGGACTGGGACAGGTCGATGCGGAACGCTTCCGTGGCCGCCCTGGCCAGGAGGGAGTCGCCCGTCCGGCTGTCGAACTCGGCGAGGACGATGGTGGCGCGCTCCTCGAGCACGCCCCGGGCGACGAGCGTGGCGGCGGGACCGATCCCCAACGTGCGCATCGTCATGTAGCCGGCGGTGAGAAGACCGAGCAGCGCGAGCGAGGCCAGCCCCCCGATCGCGACGTTGCGCCAGGTGAAGATCTTGTGGTGTGCCCCATCCGCGCGTTCGGCGGGCGCCGCGGCCGCAGTCCGGGCCGGCTCGCCGCCGTCCGCCGCGGTCCCGACGCGCCCCTCGTCCCCACGCTCCGACGAACCTTCAGGACGGGGACCGGCGGCGGCGCTCGACTCCCTGCTCATCCCTTCTTGTACGAACGCCGTCGCGAGGACGATCGGGAATCCGACGATCAGCAGGAAGAGCGCGAGCGGCGGTGCCCACTCGGGTAGGCTGAGGGCGCCCGCCAGCGTGTCGACGGCCTGGAGGACCAGCCAGGAGGCGCCCAGGTAGATGGCGAGAACCTGCCAGAGGGACCGGCGATGGATCTCTTGGATCAGCTTCTTCAGCATCCCTTCCCCAGTGCAGTTTCCCGCCGAAAGTCCATCGCTCCGAAGCGGCCGCGGCGCCCGGCTGAGGCGCCGGCGGCACTCTCCGCCGCGGTCCGTGTCTCGCACCTGATACTCCGCGGCGCTCCTACGGTCCCCGATCGGGCCCCAAGCTGGGGCGCCGCGGGGATGCGGAGCAAGCAAGGGCAAGGCGGAAAGCCGCCAGCGGGATTCCCGAGCCGCGGCTCCTTTACCTTCGGTGATGGGAGCGCTGTATATTGCCACGGCCTCCCTGAACCGAGGGCCGCGCTGACACGCTCCGATCGGCTGTTTCAATCGGCAAGAAGCCGTGCCGGCTGCGTGCATCCGGTTCGCAGGGCCAACCAGAGCATGCCCGTGGCACCGCCCTGCACCCACCTGGAAGCGCGGATCCGCGGCACGTCGACATATGGAAGGAGACCGGGATGGGAAGCCCGAGGCTGGGCACCGCGGAGCGGCCCCTGTGGGTCGCTATTGTAGGCGCCGGCCCGGCGGCCTACTTCACCGCCGAGGCGCTCTTCAAGCAAACGGATCTAGAGGTCCGGATCGACATGTTCAACCGCCTCCCCACGCCGTTCGGGCTCGTGCGGGACGGCGTTGCCCCCGACCACCAGTCCATCAAGGCCGTGACGCGCAAGTTCGAGAAGGTCTCGGCCGACGGCCGCTTCCGCTACTTCGGGAACGTCACCATCGGCCGGGACTTGGGGCGCGAGGATCTGCTCCGGCTCTACGATCAGGTGGTCTATGCGGTCGGCACGCCTGCCGACCGGAGGATGGGGATCCCGGGCGAAGAGCTCGAGGGAAGCCACTCCGCCACCGAGTTCGTGTGGTGGTACAACGGACACCCCGACTACGCCGATTGCGAGTTCGACCTTTCGGCCGAGCGCGCCGTGGTCGTAGGCATCGGTAACGTGGCCCTGGACGTGGCCCGCATACTCGCCAGCTCGCCCGCTGCCCTTGCGAAGACCGACATCGCCGACCACGCCCTCGAGCGGCTCCGATCGAGCCGTGTGCGGGAGATCGTAGTGCTCGGACGACGAGGGCCGGCCCAGGCCGCCTTCACCCCGGTGGAGCTCAAGGAGTTCGGGCAGCTGGACGGTGCCGCGGTCGTCGTGGCTCCGGCCGACCTGGAGCTGGACGCGGGGAGCCGCGAGCTGGTCGAGAAGGATCGCGCCGTGCGCCGCAACGTGGAGCTCCTTGAGGGCTACGCCGGGCGAGAGACAAGAGAGGACGGGGAGCGGCGGGTGGTCTTTCGGTTTCTCGTGTCCCCGGTCGAGTTGATCGACGACGGCTCGGGCCGCCTGGCGGCGGTGCGGATCGAACGGAATCGGCTGGTAAGGACGGAGGACGGCTCCATGCGGCCACGTGGGGTCGGCGAGTACGAGACGATCGAGGCCGGTCTGGCTTTCCGCTCGATCGGCTATCGCGGGATCGCCCTGCCCGGCCTGCCCTTCCATGAGCGATGGGGCATCATCCCGAATGAGGGCGGTCGGGTGGTCGACATGGACGGCACCCGATATCCGCGCGAGTACGTGGCCGGGTGGTGCAAGCGCGGCCCCAGCGGGGTGATCGGCACCAACAAGCCGGACGGGGCAGAGACGGCAGCGGCGATGGTCGTGGACTGCCCGGGCCTTGCCGCAGAGCTCCCGAATCGGAGGCCCGCCGCGGAGATCGAGAAGCTCCTCGCTGAGCGGGGCATCGACTACGTCACGTACGCGGATTGGCAGGCCCTGGACGCCTTCGAGGTCGCCCGTGGCGAGGCACAGGGACGCCCTCGCGTGAAGGTATGCCGGGTGCCCGAGATGCTGGAGGTGATCCACGAGGCCCGCGCCCGCCGCCGGACGGAGGAGAGGGGGCGAGAGGTAACCGTCACCGAATAATCGGCCGGGCGATCCGGCCACGCCACCAGGCGGCGCCGCCTCCTCCCGCCGATCGCTCGCCGGCACCCGCTCGCCGGCACCCGACAAGAGGAAGGGGCGGCCCGGATCGGACCGCCCCTCCTGTGAGCCGGTAGCTTCGGCAGCCGATCACACCGCGGTCAGCTTCTCCGGCTCCTTGGTCGCCGTCTCCGTCCGTTCGTCGATCGGGACGAACGGGCGCTCCGTGGCGCCGGTGTAGACCTGCCGCGGGCGGCTGATCCGCATGTGCGGGTCCTCGGTCAGCTCCTTCCACTGCGAGATCCAGCCGGGCAGCCGGCCGAGCGCGAACATCACCGTGAACATGTTCGTCGGGATGCCCATGGCGCGGTAGATGATCCCGCTGTAGAAGTCCACGTTCGGATACAGCTTCCGGTCCACGAAGAACGGGTCCCTGAGCGCGACTTCCTCGAGGTTCTTCGCGATCGCGAGGAGCGGATCATCG
>CP070670.1:1281976-1293387 GCA_020351855.1 Gemmatimonadota bacterium | reverse complement strand
CTTGCCGATGTCGTGGACGTCGCCGAACACGGTGGCCAGGACGACCACGCCTTTGCTTTGGCCGTCCCGGTGATCGAGGTAGGTCTCGAGCTGCGTCACGGCACGCTTCATCACCTCGGCCGACTGGAGCACGAAGGGGAGGATGAGCTCCCCGGCACCGAACTTGTCGCCCACCTCCTTCATGGCCGGCAGCAGGACGTGGTTGAGCACCTGCACGGCCGCGTCGTTGCCTCCGCCGCGCTCGCGGATCGCCTCATCGATCAGGCTTTCGATGCCCTCCTTCTTGCGGTGGAGGATCATCCAGTGAATCGCCTCTTCCGGCGGCAGAGTCGCGAGAGGATCCGCCTGTTCGATGGCCGCCGGCCCGCGGGCCTCGAAGTGCGTGATGAACCGCTCGAGCGCGTCCGGTCGGCGATCGAAGATGAGGTCGTCCGACAGCGCCCGTTCCTCCTCCTCGACCTCGGCGTACGGCGTGATGTGCGCGGCGTTGACGATCGCCATGTCGAGGCCCGCCTCCACGCAGTGGTGGAGGAAGACCGAATTGAGGACCTGGCGGGCGTGCGGCTGCAGCCCGAAGGAGACGTTCGATACGCCGAGGCTCGTGAAGACGCCCGGCAGCTTCTCCTTGATCCGGCGGATGCCCTCCATCGTCTCGATGCCCGAGGTGCGGAACTCCGCGTCTCCGGTGGCGAGCGTGAAGGTCAGGGCATCGAAGATCAGGTCCTCCGGCTGCAGCCCGTATTCCCCGACGCAGATGTCGTGGATGCGCTGCGCCACGGCGAGCTTGCGCTCCGCCGTCTTGGCCATCCCCTCCTCGTCGATCGTCAGGGCGACGAGCGCGGCGCCGTGCTCGAGGGCGATGGGAAGGACGCTGTCGATTCGCCCCCGCCCGTTCTCGAGGTGGACGGAGTTGATGATCGCGCGGCCTGGAAACGCCTCGAGGGCGGCCTCGACGACATCGGTCTCGGTCGTGTCGATGGCGAGCGGCGCGGGCACGCTCTGGGCGAGGAGCTTGACGAGGGTCCGCATCTGCTCGGTCTCGTCCGGCCTCTCCGTGAGCGCCACGCACACATCCAGCAGGTGCGCGCCTCCCTCGACCTGCTCGCGTGCGACCTCGACGACCTCGTCGTAGCGATCCTCGAGCAGGAGCTGCTTGACCTTGCGGGAGCCCTGGGTGTTCACCCGTTCTCCGACCAGGGTGGGTGCCGGATGCTGGGCGATGTCGAAGGCCGTTATCGCGCTGGCCGCGCGGGGTGTGGAGCGCACGTCGCGACGCAGGGGCTCCGCCCCCCACACGCGGTCCACGACACGGGCCAGGTGGGTGGGGGTGGTGCCGCAGCACCCCCCCACGATCGACACCCCGATCCGGTTCACGAACTCCGCGTGCGCATCGGCGAGCTCCTCCGGCGTGAGGCCGTATACGGCCACCCCTCCCTCGTTGTGCGGGATGCCGGCGTTGGGGATGACGCTCACGGGGAGCGGCGAGCGTTCGCACAGGTAACGGATCGGCTGTCGCATGTGCTCGGGCCCGGTGGAGCAGTTGAGGCCGATCACATCGACATGCAGCGACTCCAGAATCGTGAGGGCGGCCTCGATGTCCGTGCCGAGCAGCATGCGGCCGGACGTGTCGAGCGTGACCTGCGCCTGGATGGGACGCGCGGTGCCCGCGCCGCGCAGGAACCGTCTGATGCCCGCGATCGCCGCCTTGAGCTCCAGGATGTCCTGGGTCGTCTCGATCAAGAGGACGTCGGCGCCGCCCTCGACCAGTCCGGCGGCCTGCTCCTCGAACACCGCGGCCAGCTCCGCGAAGCCGATGGCGCCGAGGTGGGGGTCCGACGTGCTCGGCAAAAAGCCGGAGGGTCCGACGCTGCCGGCCACGAACCGCGGGCGATCCGGCGTGGAGAACTCGTCCGCCACCTCGCGGGCCAGTTGGGCGGCCGCCCGGTTCAGCTCCACGATCCGGTCCTGCAGTCCGTATTCGGCCACGCTCAGGCGGTTGGCCCTGAACGTGTCCGTCTCGATGACATCGCAGCCCACCTCGAGGAAGGACGCGTGGATCTCGCGGATCACATCGGGGCGCGAGATGACGAGGTGGTCGTTGCAGCCCTCGAGGGCCGGACCGCCGAAGTCGTCGGGCGACAGCTCCCGCGCCTGGATGCTCGTCCCCATCGCCCCATCGAAGACGAGGACCCGCTCTTCGAGCGTCCGTAGGTAGGTGCTGTGCCTCAAGGCGCTTCGGCCCATCGAGCTCCTCGCGAGGTCCAGGCCGGCGGCGCGCGCAACGGCGAACGCCCCGCCGACCGGTCCGTCGTGCGGGGCGCAGAGTGCTTCAGATCCGTTCCGTCCCGGCACTTTAGACCTTTGATACACGGCGGGGGCGCCTTCCCTCCGTGCGGCGGTGGCAAGCGGCCACAAATCCGTCCGCCGTGCTGCATCTTCTGGCGGGAAGACTCACGGGTTTGGCCGCCGGGGTCAAGCCGCGGTTCGGCCACGCGTCACCGTGTTGCGGAACAGGCGAGCATTGTCTGGGGCCCAATCGAGGCTCAGATTTCGAGACGCTGGGCTCTGCGCGGCTGCGCCCGAGTTGCCGAGCCAGGCGTGCGCCGCCCGGATCTGTGGCAACCCCATCCAAAGCAAAGGACGCCGCACCATGTCGCGTTACTGCAGCCCGCTCCCGTACCGGTGCACCGGCCGGCGTACGTCCCCTGTCTGGCACGCCAGGTCGGCGTCCCTCCTCTTCACCGTCCTCGCGGCGACCCTCGCTGCTCCGGCGCCGCTACAAGCGCAGCGGACCGACCCGAACGCCGCGTACGACTCGACGCTCTTCGATGCGCTCCGTTACCGAATGGTCGGTCCGTTTCGGGGCGGACGGTCCACGGCGGTCACGGGCGTGCCCGGCGAAGCCCACACCTTCCTCATGGGGACGACCGGCGGTGGCGTGTGGAAGACGGAGGATGCGGGAATGCACTGGACGAACATCTCCGACGGCTTCTTCGGCGGCTCGATCGGGTCCGTGGCCGTGGCATCCTCCGATCCCAACGTCATCTACGTGGGTACGGGTAGCGACGACATCCGCGGGAACACGTCGACCGGCCGGGGAGCATGGAAGTCCACGGACGGGGGGAAGAGCTGGGCGTTCATCGGGCTGGCGGATGTGGGACAGATCGGCCGCATCCGCGTGCACCCCGACGATCCGGACCTGGTGTATGCCGCGGCCCTCGGTCACCCGTTCGGGAAGAATCCGGAGCGCGGGATCTTCCGCTCGCGTGACGGCGGGCGGAGCTGGGAGCACGTCCTGGCCCTGAACGACAGCACCGGGGCGTCCGATCTTGCCATGAATCCCCGCAACCCCCGCGAGCTGTACGCCGGCATGTGGAGAGGGGAGCGGAAGCCATGGACCTTGATCAGCGGGGGTGCTGAGGGGGGGGTGTACAAATCGACCGACGGCGGGGACAGCTGGACGAAGCTCGAGGGCGGACTGCCGAGCGGCACCGTCGGCAAGGTGGGCGTAGCGGTATCGCCGGCGAACCCGGAGCGGGTGTGGGCGATCATCCAGCACGAGCCGAATGGAGGGGTCTGGCGGTCTGACGATGCGGGGAAGAGCTGGGTGCGGGTCAACAGCGACAACGCCCTTCGACAGCGGGCCTTCTACTACACCCAGGTGGTGGCCGATCCGAACGACGAGAACACGGTCTGGGGGCTCAACGTGCGCCTCCACCGCTCGGTGGACGGAGGGAGGACGTTCGAGGAGGTGGCGGTCCCTCACGGAGACATTCACGACCTGTGGATCCACCCGGATGACAGCCGGATCATGATCGTGGGGGACGACGGGGGAGGGCAGGTGAGCCTGAACGGCGCCGCATCCTGGTCCACCTACCTGAACCAGCCCACCGCCGAGTTCTACGACGTGATCGTCGACGGCGGTTTCCCGTACCGGCTGTACGGCGGGCAACAGGACAACACGGCCATCTCGGTTCCGGCCTGGCATACCGGCAACACGTTGAGCCCCCGCGAGGGCTGGGAGAACGTCGGCGGGTGCGAGACCGGACCGGTGGGTCTCCACCCCGATCGGCCGGAGGTCGTCTATGCCGGCTGCTACAGCGGGATCATCGATCGCTGGAGCCGGACGACGGGTCAGCGTCGCTGGATCACGCTGTATCCCGAGGAGCAGTCCGGCGAGGCCGCCTCGAACCTGAGGCACCGCTTCCAGTGGGTCTCGCCGATCGTCGTCTCCCCGCACGACCCCGACGTCGTCTATCACGCCTCGCAGTACGTCCATCGATCGAGCGACGGTGGCGTCACCTGGGAGACCATCAGCCCGGATCTGACCACCGACAACCGCGAACACCAGGACTACGCGGGGGGGCCGATCGACCACGACATCACCGGCGTGGAGATCTTCAACACGGTCTTTTCGCTCGCCGTGTCGCCCCATTCGCCGGATGTGATCTGGGCCGGCTCGGATGATGGGCGGGTCCATGTCACGCGGGACGGGGGCGCGAGCTGGACCGACGTCACGCCGCCGGGCATGCCGGCGCGCGGCACGGTCGACGAGATCGACCTGTCGGCGCACGCCCCGGGCCGGGCGCTCATCGCCGTGCAGCGATATCGCGAGGACGACTGGAGCCCTTACATCTTCCGCACGAACGATTACGGACGGAGCTGGGAGCCGCTCGCCACGGGGACGAACGGGGTTCCGGCGGACCATCCGGTGCGCACCGTGCGGGAGGACCCGGTGCGGCGCGGGCTGCTCTATGCCGGAACGGAGTTCGGCGTCTTCGTCTCCTTCGACGACGGCCGACGGTGGCAGTCCCTCCAGCTGAACCTTCCGATCACCCCCATCACGGGGATGCGCGTCGCGCACGATGATCTCATCCTCTCCACCCAGGGCCGGTCGTTCTGGATCCTGGACGATGTGACGCCCCTGCGTCAGCTGGACGCCGCCATCGCCGGATCCGGGCTGCACCTGTACGCGCCGCGCCGTGCCTACCGGAGCAACGCGGCCGATCCCGACAGCCAGGGGGAGTGGGTACCCGATCCGCTGCCCGGGAAGGCGCTCATCCACTTCGTCATCGGAACGGCCCCCGAAACCGAGGAGGTGCGCATCGAGATCACGGACGGCACGGGCCGGCCCGTGCGCGCCTTCACGAGCGATTCGACGGTGGCCGAGGCGGAGCGCATCGAGAGGATCAAGGTGAAGGCGGGCATGAACCGGGTGGGTTGGGACCTGACCTATGCCGGACCGAAGACCCTCGAGGATGCCGTGATCTCGGGCTTTGCTGAGGGGGTCAAGGCGCCGCCCGGGACGTACCGGCTGACCCTGAACCATGCCGGCCGCTCGATGGAGCAGGAGATCGAGGTGGCGGCCGACCCGCGGGTGCCCGCGGTCACGCAGGAAGACTACGAGGAACAATTCCGGCTCGCGCTGGCGGTACGCGATACGGCGACACGGCTGTACGACGAGCTGCGCCGGATTCGCTCGGTGAGGCAGCAGGTGCGGGCGATCGGAGACCGGGTCGGGGAAGCCGGCTACCCGGCCGGACTCTCGAACCTCGCCGCCGAGGTCGACGCGAAGCTCGAGACGGTGGAGGGGGAGCTCCGGCAGACCAGGAACCAGAGCGAGCAGGACGCACTGCGCTACGCCCCCAAGCTGGACTCCCAGTACCTCAACCTCTACGCCTACGTGACCGGCGTCGACAATTACAGTTACGGCGGGCCCGATGGGAGGCCGAGCGCGGGAGCCTACGAGCGGTTCGGGGATCTGAACGAACGTTGGTCGGCCCTGCGCGGACGCCTGGAGGCGGTCCTGGAGACCGATGTGGGGGGCTTCAATGCCGAGCTGCGGCGTCTCGGCGTCGACGGGGTGATCGTCTCGGGCGATCGGTCTTCCCAGGAATAGAGGAGGCGACATGAGCGCTCTGGACCGAAGCGGTCGTGGGGCCGTGCTGTTGGGGCTCTTCGCCCTGGGGGCGGCGGCCGGGGCCCCGGCGCTGGCGGCCCAGCAGACGGCGAAGCCGCCGCTGCACGGCTCGCACTGGGTGGCGATCACGGGCAAGCCGCTGGGCGCCACGGCAGGCGCCATGATCTTCCAGAAGGGCGGCAACGCGGTGGATGCCGCCTGCGCCATGCTGGCCGCCACCGCCACCATGTGGGATGTCCTGGGTTGGGGCGGGGAGACGCAGGCGCTGATCTACGACCCGCGCGCGGGAAGGGTGGTGGCGATCAACGCGCTCGGTGTGGCGCCGACAGGGGGGACGGCCGAGTTCTTCAGGGCGAAAGGATACGACTATCCCCCGGATCTCGGGCCGCTCGCCGCCGTCACCCCCGGCACGCCGGGCGGTCTGATGGTGATGCTGGCCGAGTACGGCACGCTGAGCCTGGCCGAGGTGCTCGCGCCGGCGATCCAGATGGCAGACGGGTATCCGATCGAGGCCCAGGCGGTACGCTCCATCGAGCGGAACCGGGAGGATATCGAGCGGTGGCCTTACTCACGGGTGGTTTTCCTCCCCAATGCCGGGGAGCCGCCGGAAGCCGGCCAGCTATTCCGGCAGCCGGATCTCGCGGGCACGCTGCGCAAGCTGGTGGAGGCCGAGCGGGAAGCTCTCGCCGCGGGCGCGAGCCGGGAGGAGGCGATTCTGGCGGCGTACGAGCGCTTCTATCGGGGTGACATCGCGCGCGAGTTCGTGCGGGGGGTGCAGGAGCAGGGAGGCCTGATCACGCTCGAGGACCTGGACCGGTGGCAGGTCTACATCGAGGAGCCCGTCAAGACCGAGTACAAAGGGGTCGAGGTCTACAAACTCACGACGTGGGTGCAGGGCCCCGTCATGCTGCAGGCCCTGAACATCCTCGAGAACTTCGACCTCGCGTCGATGGGCTACAACAGCGTTCGGTACATCCACGCCCTCTACCAAGCGATGAACCTCGCCTTCGCGGATCGCGACTTCTACTACGGCGACCCGTATTTTCCGCCCGAGGAGCCGGTTGCGGGCCTGCTGTCCAAGGCGTACGCCAAGGCGCGGGCGGCCCGGATCGACTGGAAGCGCAACGATCCGAGGATCGGCCCCGGCGATCCCTATCCCTACCAGGGCGGCACCAACCCCTACCTCGAGTACCTGGAGCGGTGGCGCGCCGATGAGGCCGAGTCCGCCGTGTCACTCGACGGGGCTGGGGGACCGCGGCGGCGCTCGGGAAGGCCGGCGTTCGACGAGCTGCAGGAGGCGTTCAGCCTCGGGACGACCTCGATCCAGGCGGCCGATGCGGACGGCTGGGTCGTCTCGATTACGCCGAGCGGCGCCTGGATTCCGGCCGTGATCGCCGGCCGGACCGGCATCGGGGTGAGCCAGCGTGCCCAGAGCTTCGTGCTGCACGAGGAAGAGAACCCGTTCAACGTGATCGAGCCGGGCAAGAGGCCGAGGGCGACGCTGACGCCGGGGATGGCGCTCAAGGAGGGCCTGCCCTATCTGTCCTTCGCCGTTCAGGGAGGGGACACGCAGGACCAGAACCTGCTTCAGTTCTTCCTGAACGTCTTCGAGTGGGGAATGGACGTTCAGAGGGCCGCCGAGGCGCCCAACATCAACAGCTTCCAGATGAAGGGCTCATTCCGGGACCATGCCTCGGAGCCGGGGAAGCTGCTGCTCCAGGAAGGAGTCCCGCCCTGGGTGCGCTCCGAGCTCCGCCAAATGGGTTACGAGCTGGAGTTCCGCGAGCGCACGTCCGGTCCGATCAACGCCATCTACTTCGATCGCGAGCACGGCACGATGTGGGGCGGCTCCAGCCACCATGGCGAGGACTACGGGATCGCCTGGTAGGTGCGCCCTCAGTCGGCGAGCATGGGCCCGAGCGGCCGACCGCCGAGCAGGTGCAGGTGGAGGTGCGGCACTTCCTGGCCCCCGTGCCGACCGCAGTTGACGATGAGCCGATAGCCGTCATCCGCCAGGCCCTCTTCCTCCGCGATCCGGGCGGCCGCGAGCAGCAGCCGCCCGAGAACGGGCTCGTCGTCGGCCGTGGCCCTCGTCATGTCCGGGATCAGGCGGTTGGGGACGATGAGCACGTGCGTCGGCGCGAGCGGGCTGATGTCCCGGAACGCCGTAACGCTCTCGTCACGGTAGACGATCTCCGCCGGGATCTCGCCGTCGATGATCCGGCCGAACACGGTCTTTTCGTTCATGCGAGGCCTCCTCAGCCGCCGATCGCCGCTCTCTCTTCCGCCGTGCCGAGGAGCGCGAAGCCGGCGAACAGCAGGTCGACACCCACCAGCGTGCCCACGGCCCACATCCCGGAGAAGGGCCACTGCCGCAGGATCAGGATCCCGAGAAGCAGCGCAACGATTCCACCCAGCACGAGCCAGCTGCGCCCCTCCGCCACGCGGGCCGCGTAGAAGAAACGGAGGATGCCTTCGAGGATGAAGTAGGTGGCCAGCGCAGCCGTGAGGAAGGTGAGTCCGAGAAGCGGATGGCCGACCACGAGAAGTCCACCCGCGAGCAGCAGGATGCCGAGGCCCATCCAGGCGACGCGCTGGCCCCACGTCGGGCGGCTGAACGCCTGAGAGAGCTCCAGCAGCCCCCCGGCGATCATCAGCACCCCGACCGTCAAAACCGTGGCACCTCCCGCCACGAAAGGCATGGCGATGGCCAGGATCCCGGCGAGGATGAGGAGAATGCCGCCCATGGTCCTCATGTGCACCTCCTTGAGGGGGTCGGTTCGCATCGCGCCGCGCCTGGTGGTCGCGCGGCGGGATGGGGACGCCTTTCAGGCAGGAAAGAAAAGCGCCCATCACACAAAAAAAAAGGGGCGGCCACTCGGCCGTCCCCTTTTCCATTCGGACCACTAGCCTGCAAGGGCGAGCCTGCAGTGCCTCCCGAGGTCGGGCTCAGAGTCGGATGATGAGGCCTCCCAGGAACTCGCCCGAGTTGAGGTACTGCGTGGCCTCGACGACGCTGCAGCCCCAGGGCCCGCACCAGATCTCCGGCTGCGAGCCGACGTTCGTCGGCTTGTACCGGCCCTGGAAGCGGAAGCCGACGCGCTCGGTCACGTAGAGCTTGACGCCGCCGCCGATCCCCCACTGGAAGCGGGTCGAGCTGTCCAGCTCGGCGCCGGCGGGAAGGTCGGCATTATCCGGCGTGAAGATCGCCGCCCCCGCACCGACCAGGAAGAACGGCGAGATCGCGTTCCCGGCCAGGTTCGTCTGGAAGACGAAGTTGCCGAGGATCTGATCGACGCCCAGCCCGATGGCGTCCGGCAGGCCGGGGCCCGGGTCGAACTCCGTCCTCAGCTCGCTGTTCTGGCGCGCGTACTGCACCTCGAACTGCACGTAGCGGGAAAGATAGTAGCCCAGCGTGCCGCCCCACGTGAAGCCGCTGGCCACGCTGAACTCGTCGTCGTCCGCCACCTCGGTATTGATATCGACGCCGCCGGCGGTCGAGATGCCGACCATCGGCGTGATCTCCAGACTCCCCTGACCGAGGGCAGCCGTCGACGCGAACAGCGTCAGCCCGGCGGCCACTCCCATCGAACGAAATCTCATGGTTCCCGACACTCTCCTCTCCGTTATGCGCTCCGCCGTATGGCCGCTCGTCGGCTTCGTGCGCCGCGCGCGTCGCGCGGCTCTGGCGGAAGGCCGGCAGGACGCTAGAGCGCTGAATGCCTTTCTGCAAGCTTCGGCGTGCACGATGCCCCACACAGGCACGGCCGAATGGATGACGCCGCCGGCGCCTGGCGGGTCACCGACTGGCGGACAACCTGCTGCTTTGGTCGAAGCGGGTTTGGCCTGATGGCGGCTGCCAGGCCGGTGGCCGGGTGGTTGGCCGGTGAGAAACGGCCTGCGTGCGGGAAAGCCGGCGGCACTTGAACGCGAAGAGCCGCCCCGGAACGGGACGGTTCCTTCAGACCGAAGGCAGGAGCGCGAACGCGGCAAGGTGGAGCGTCACGGCCACCATCAGGCCCACTGCCACGCTCGTCGCGTACGAGCGCTTGAACTCCTCGTTGGCACTTCGTTCCCTGCGTCCGGACCTCATCATCCACCTCCTCCCCCCTGACCCGTGGCCCCGCTACATGGATCAGACAACGCCGCTGCGCGGAAGGTTGCTCGGCCCCGCGAGGAGGCGCACACGAGGGAAAGCCGTGCTACCTTCATGGCAGTCGGGGTCGAGGAAAAGGGGCCCGTTGAACGGCTGAGCCCGCCTGCGAGGAGGACGGACGCGTGAACGAATACAGGATCGGCCTGATCCCAGGGGATGGCATTGGCCCGGAGGTCGCCGCGGAAGGGATCAAGGTCCTGGATGCGGTGGCCGAGCTCGAGGGGTTCGCCTACGAGGGGGTCGAGTACCCCTACAGCGGCGAGCACTACCTCCGCACGGGCGAGCTGGTTCCGGATGCGGTGATCGACGAGTGGCGCGGACTGGATGCCGTCCTGTTGGGCGCGATCGGGCACCCCGAGGTGGAGCCCGGCCTGGTGGAGCGCTCCGTGATCCTCGGCCTCCGTTTCGGTCTGGATCTGTATGTGAACCTGCGGCCCATCAAGCTCTATTCGGCGTCGCTCTGCCCGCTCAAGGGCAAGGAGCCCGAGGATATCGACTTCGTGGTCGTTCGGGAGAACACGGAGGGCATGTACTCGCAGATCGGAGGGCACCTCAAGAGGAACACGCCCGAGGAGGTGGCGGTCGTCAACGGACTGTACACGTGGAAGGGATGCGAGCGGGCCTGCCGCTACGCCTTCGAGCTGGCGCGGAAGCGCGCCGCGGAGCGCCGGGCAGTGGGCGAAAGCGACCACACGCCCTGCGTCACGCTCGTGGACAAGGCGAACGCCATCCGGCCCCACGACCTCTGGCAGCGGGCCTTCGCGCACGTGGCGCATGACTTCCCCGAGGTGGAAACCGATCACGCCTACGTCGACGCGTGCTGCATGTGGATGGTCAAGAACCCAGAGTGGTTCGACGTGATCGTCACGACGAACCTGTTCGGCGACATCATCACGGACCTCGGGGCCATGCTCCAGGGTGGCATGGGCATCGCGGCCTCAGGCAACATCCACCCCGGCCGCACGTCGATGTTCGAGCCCATCCACGGCTCGGCGCCGAAGTATGCGGGCAAGAACGTGGCGTGCCCGCTCGGGGCGATCTCGGCCGTCGGCATGATGCTCGACTTTCTGGGCGAGGCGTCGGCGGCGAAGCGGGTGGAGGGCGCGGTCGCCGACCTCCTCCGGAGCGGCGAGGTGCCATCGGCCGATGCGCGGAGCGGAATCGCGACGGACGCCATGGGCGACATGGTCGTGTCGCGTTTGGAGGCCGTCTTGCCGCGGGCGGTCCCGGCATGAGAGAGATACCGCTGGACGCGCAGGTCCACTGCACTGACGGCCCCGCCGGCCGTTCGACCTGTTTGATCGTGGACCCGATCCGGGAGGCCGTCACTCAGGT
>CP070670.1:1271050-1281876 GCA_020351855.1 Gemmatimonadota bacterium | reverse complement strand
GCTGAAGGCGAAGAATGAGAGACAGACGGCGACGATCATGCCACCCGCGTTGCCGGGCAGCCCGGTGCTGAACGCTGCCTGGGTCAGGTTCGCTCCGTCGAGACCGCTCGTCCACACGCCCGTGCTCAGGATGGCGATCCCCGTGAAGGAGCACACGACGATGGTGTCGATGAAGGTCTGCGTCATCGAGACCATCGCCTGCCGCACCGGCTCGTCCGTCTGCGCCGCCGCCGCCGCGATCCCCCCGGTCCCGAGGCCGGACTCGTTCGAGAACACGCCCCGCGCCACCCCGAAGCGTACGGCTTGGGCCACCGTGTACCCGATCGCCCCCCCGCCCACGGCCGTCGGCGTGAAGGCCCCCGCGAAGACCAGACGGAGAGCTTCCGGCACGCCCGCCAGGTTGAGCAGGATGATCAGCCCCGCCCCACCCATGTAGAGCACGATCATGAGCGGCACGAACACCCCCGTGAAGCGTCCGATCGACCGGATCCCGCCGAGGATCACGGCACCCACGCAGGACGCCACGACCAGCCCCGTCACCCAGTGCGGAATCGCGAAGGAGCGGCTGAGCGCGTCGGCGACGGCCTGCGACTGGACGCCGTTTCCGATGCCGAACGCCGCGACCGCGGCGAACAGGGCGAACAGGACCGCGAGCAGCCGGCCGAGCCCGTGCGGGCGCACCCCTCTCTGCAGGTAGTACATCGGGCCGCCCGACTTCTCGCCGCGCTCGTCCGTCTCCCGGTAGCGGACGCCCAGCACCGCCTCCGAGTACTTGGTGGCCATCCCGACCAGGCCGGTCATCCACATCCAGAAGAGCGCTCCCGGCCCGCCCGAGGCGATCGCCGTCGCGACGCCGACGATGTTGCCCGTGCCGACCGTCGCCGCCAGGGCCGTCATTAGGGCCTGGAAGTGGGAGATGTCGCCCTCGGCCCCCTCTTCCCGGCGCTTGATCAGCGCGAGCCACAGCGAGTGCCTCAACCTCCGGAACTGCAGCCCCCGCAGTAGCAGGGTGAGGTAGATGCCCGTTCCCACCAGGAGGAGGATGAGCGGAGGCCCCCAGATGAAAGCCTGCACCGCCCCGAGCAGCTCCGAGAGCCCGGCGCCGACGGACTGAACCGGCGCCCCCGGAGACGAAGTGGACGTGCTGATCGCGTACGCTGCAGGCAGCCTGGGCATGCGGTCGCTCCGGAGTCGGTTGGCAAAGTCCGGCCGGGATCGCACATTCCCGGCGCGCGATGAGTCTCCGCCGGACGCCAGGGCGACAGCCGCGCTGACGTCCGGCCGGCCCATACTGGGTCTCGCTTCTCGGAATCGTCAACAACCCCGCGGCGCTCGCCCGGAAGAGCAGACCATGTCGGCGAACCACTCGGAACGCGAACCGGAAGTGCTGCCCGCCGTGCGTCCGGCGATCCGGCGCGGGCGTCATGCCGCCCTGTGCGCCGGCGCCGGCTCCGGCCACGAGCTCGTCTTCGCGGAAGCCGTGAGCTCCGCCTGCAAGCCGGGCGACGGCCTGCAGGCGCTCGTGCTCGCCCCGACCCGCGAAGACGCCCTTCGCATCGCCGCCATCCTGTCGGAAGCACCGTTGCCGAGCGGGCTCCGGCTGCGGGTCTGGCCCGTGGCCGGAAGCGTGACCGGTACCGGAGGTGCGGACGTGCTGGTCGGGCGGCCCATCCCGCTCCTCAGAGAGATCCGGGGGGGCCGGGTCTCCACCGCCGGCATCCGGTTGATCTGCGTGGATGAGGCCGATCTGTGCCTTCGGCTCGGCGAGTGGCCGGCCGTCGAGGCGCTGCTCGACACCGTCGGCAGCGAGACGCAGCGCGTCGTGGCGAGCGCCTCCTTCGAGGGGGAGTTGGGAGGGCTGCTGGAGCGACAGTTGGCCCGGGCCCGCCGCTGGCCCGAGGAGCTCTTCGACGAGGAGGGAGCGCAGGCGGTCGCGGAGAGGCGTCACGAGACCCTGTGGTACGGGGCGGCAGTGCGCGAGGAGGAGCGGCTGGACCTGCTCGCCGCGGTGCTCGCGGAAGGAGCGCCGGCGGAGCAGGCGGAGGGTGAGGAAGCGGAGCGAAGGGGCGGGGAGGCGCCGGCTGCCCCGTCGCTCGTCCACTGCCCCGATGCGGAGGTGGCCGGACGGGTTCGGATGGGTCTCGAGGCGCGCGGAATCCGGGCGGAGGGGGAAGGTGCGCTCGAGGGCGCGTCCGTGTCCGTTCGGGTGGAGGGGGCGGACGACACGACCGCCGCCGCGGAGGCGCCGCTGGCCCTCGCCGCCCGCTGGGGGGCGCCCGACGACCTTGCCGGCTACGTGAGCCGCCTGCCGGCCGCGGTCCGGAAGGTCGCGATCATCGACGCCCGGCACCTCGCCCAGTTGAAGCTGCTCGGTCGGCGCGCCGGCTGGGAGGTCCGTCCTCTGGAGGCTTCCTGGGCGCCAGACGACGAGGAGGCGGAACGATTCCGGGGGCGGGTGCGCGCCCGCCTGGAAGCCGGCGAGCTCTCGGGGGAACTGCTCCTCCTGCGACCCCTTCTGGAGGAGCGGCCCGCTGCCGTCGTGGCCGGTGCCCTCGCCTCCCTGCTGCGGGAGCGACTCCGCGACGCGGAGGCGGAGGAGGCCGCGACGGCCGGCCGCCGGGGGGGGCCGGCCCGGGAGGCGCGGCGCGAGGCTGTGCTCCCCGCCTGGACGCGGCTGTTCGTTGGCGTCGGGAAGCGGGACGGCGCGGGGCCGGGCGACATCGTCGGGGCGATCACCGGCGAGACCGGCGCGGCGGGAGGACAGATCGGGCGGATCGACGTGCGCTCCGGCTTCACCCTGGTGGACATCGACGCCGAGATCGCCGACCGGGTGATCCGCCTCCTCCGAGGGACTCAGATCAAGGGCCGGACGGTGAACGTCCGACGCGACCGGGAGGCCAGCCCGCCCGGTGGCTGAACGTAACCCGGGAAGCGGCCCGCCCGGCTACAGGGAGTCCCTGAGCCCCTTGCCGGCACGAAACGTGGCGGTGGTGCCCGCCGCGATCCGAATCGGCTCGCCGGTTCGCGGGTTGCGCCCGGACCTGGCCTTGCGCCGCCGCGGCTCGAAGGTGCCGAACCCCGTGATCTGTACCTTCTCGCCGCGCTGCAGCGCACGCGCGATGATCCCGCCCGGGGTGTCGAACAGCGCGTCGACGCAGCGTCCGGCATCGGCCTTCGACATGCCTCCCCGATGCGAGAGGGACTCGATGAGGTCGGTCTTGTTCACGGTTCCTTCTCCTGGTGAAGTTGGCTTGGGGCGCCGCCAATCAGCCATGGGAACGGCGCTCGAACCGGGCAGCGGCGAGGTTAGATGAGCGATCCGGGAGCGTCAAGATCGGGGTCCGCGACCCGATCCGGGGCCCGCACACGGGTTTCGCTCAGGGGCGGCGGTCGATGAGCGAGCTCCGCACCCTGCTCCGCCGGAGCCTGATCGTCGCGCTCTTCGTATCGGTGCTCACGCTCATCGGCACGGTCGCCTTCCTCCAGTTCCCCGGTTGGACGCTCTCCGACGCCCTGTTCATGACGATCATCACCATCTCGGCCGTCGGCTACGAGGAGGTTCGGCCCCTGAACGATCAGGGACGCGCGGTCGCGGCCTTTCTCCTCGTGGGAGGCATCACCGCGATGGGGCTCTGGTTCGCGCTGATCACCTCGGCGATCGTCGAGATGGATCTCGCGAACGTGGTACGACTCCGAAAGACCAGGCGGAAGATGAGGCAGCTGAAGGACCACATCATCGTGTGCGGGGCGGGACGAATGGGCCTGCAGGTGATCCGGGAGTTCGTGCACTCGGACGTCCCCTTCGTGGTGATCGAGCAGAACGGGGAGCGTGCCGCCCAGATCCGGGCGCTGCACGACGACCTGCTTGTCCTCGAGGCCGACGCCACTCGGGATGAGTCGCTGGACGAGGCCTGCATCTGGACGGCCCGCGGGCTGGTGGCCGCCCTCCCCGACGACATGGCCAACCTGTTCGTCTGCCTCAGCGCCAAGGGGCTGCGTCCCGATCTCGAGATCGTGGCCCGGGCCTCCGAGGAGGAGGGCGTGGCCAAGCTGCGGAAAGCGGGCGCCGATCACGTGATCAGCCCGACGATCACCGGCGGAAGCCGCATGGCGTCGATCCTCCTTCGCCCGCAGGTCGTCAGCTTCCTCGACGTCATCACCGGGGACGAGGAGCTCCCGCTGCGGCTCGAGCAGTTCGCCGTTCCGGCCGACTCGCCGCTCGTGGGTCGCTCGCTCGCGCAAGCGCAGATCCCGAACCGGACGGGTCTGATCGTCATCGCGATCCGTCACGGCGAGGGAGGGGCCTTCGTCTACAACCCGGGACCGGAAGAGCGGATGGCGGAGGACGACATCCTTATCGTGCTGGGCGGGCCGGAGCAGTTCGACTCGCTGCAGGAGTTCTTTTACGCCTGAGCGGGAGGTGGGCGCGTCTTCGGCCGGCGCATCCTCCAGGGGCGATCGGGGCGCGGCGCAGCGCCTCGGCCACCGCGTGCTGCTCGTCCTCGGCACGCTGGCGGGCATCGCGCTCTCCTGGATCGCCCTTACCTGGCTGACCCTGCCCGCGGTCTCCGGCTACGCGGACAGCTGGCCGGACAGGACCGCCTACATGCGGATCCGGATCGCCGAGGCCGCGCGGCGCGGCGAGGAGCTGGAGCTCCGGTACCGGCCCGTTCCGCTCTCACAGGTGCCGCAGGCTCTGCGGCGGGCGGTGCTCGTCTCCGAGGATGCGGCGTTCTTCGACCACTCCGGCTTCGACTGGTTCGAGCTGCGGGCCGCCCTAGACAAGGCCTGGCGGGAGCGGGAGGTCCCGCGCGGAGCGAGCACCATCACGCAGCAGCTGGCCCGCAACCTCTATCTCTCCCCGCGGCGGGACCCGAGCCGGAAGCTCAGGGAGGCGCTCATCACGCGGCGGCTCGAGCGCCGGCTCACGAAAAACCGGATCCTGGAGCTCTACCTGAGCGTGATCGAGCTCGGGCAGGGCGTCTTCGGCGTGGACGCCGCCGCCCGCCACTACTTCGGGGTCGCCGTATCGGGCATCTCGGCCCACCAGGCGGCCATGCTGGCCGCCACCATACCCTCCCCGCTGCGCGACAACCCGGCTACCGACACCCGCCGCTTCCGCTGGCGTACCGGCCTGATCGCCGGGCGGGCGTTCTGAGGGGCCGTGCGTTGCGGCACGGCCGGAGAGGACGTTAGTTCGTTGGACTTCCTGGCGAGGGGGAGGAGAGGCATGAAATGAGTACGCTGCTGGCGGTGGTGATCCTTTACCCCGCGGTCCTGCTGGGCGTGAGCCTGTGGCGGTCGCGGGCGGTGAAGAGCCACGACGACTTCATGGTCGCCGGGCGGGCCGTGCCGGTGGCCCTGCTGGTCGGCACGCTCGTTTGCACCTGGATCGGGTCCGGCTCCCTGTTCGGCGGCGCCGGCCTGGCGTATCGGACGGGAATCGCCGAGCTCTGGTTCAGCTCGGGCGGCTGGCTCGGCCTCATCGTCGCCTTCTTTCTCGCCGCGCGTGTGCGGCGCATCGCGGAATACACCGTTCCGGACCTCCTGGAAAAGCGCTACAACGCCCTCGCCCGGGTGCTCGGCACGATCGCGATCGTGCTGGCGTACGTGACGATCGCCGCCTACCAGTTCCGCGGCGGCGGCTGGATCCTCAGCATCGTGTCGGACGGCGCGATCAGCCCGGACACGGGCATGTACATCACGGCCGTGGTGATCGTGCTCTTCACCGCCCTGGCAGGGATGGTGTCGATCGTCACGGTGGACATCTTCAACGGGATCATCATCACCCTCGGCGTCCTGTTCGCCCTGCCCTACATGGTGTTCGAGCTGGGCGGCGTCAGCGCCGTGACGAGCGCCCTGCCGGCCCAGCACACGGAGCCGCTGGGCGGCCACAACATCCTCTGGGTGTTCGGCGTCGCCGCGCCCACCTTCCTCCTCATCCTCGGCGAGAGCGGGATGTACCAGAAGTTCTTCTCGGCCAAGGACGAGAGCGCGGCGCGCAAGGCGGTCGTCGGGATGGTGGTCGGGATCGTGGTGATCGAGGTGGCCCTGGCCCTCCTCGCCATCACCGGGCGGGCGGCCTTCCCCGACCTGATGGAGTCGACCTCCATCGTCGGACGAGCGGCTTCAGAGACGGTGATCCTCTACATCGCCCGCCACGGGCTCCCGTTGGCCGGAGCGGCAGTCCTGCTCGCCGCCGCGGTGGCGATCGTGCTCTCGACGGGCAACACCTTCCTGCTCGTCCCCTCGACGAACGTGAGCCGGGACCTGTACCAGCGGTTCCTCAACCCGGACGCCTCCGAGCGGCAGATGCTGGTGGTGCAGCGGCTGGCCATCGCCGCCTTCGGCGTGCTGGCCCTGCTGCTGATCACCCAGTTCGACACGATCCTCGCGATGGCGCTCTACGCCTACTCTCTGGTCGGGGCCAGCCTCACTCCGGCGCTGCTGGCGGCGTTTCTGTGGCGGCGGGTCACGGTGGCCGGCGGGGTGGCGTGCCTGGCCGGAGGCCTGTTCACCCTGGTGGGGATCGCCGTGGCGAGCCGTCTGGGGGTCGACTTCACGCTCGTTCTCGGGGGCACCGAGTTCGACTTCGCGAGCAGCGACTACATCGTGATTCCCGGCGTGCTCGCGTCCACCGGCCTGATGATCGCGACCAGCCTGGTCACCCGGCCGTCGCCGCGCCAGAAGTGGGAGCCGTTCTTCGTACCTCCCGGAGAGGGGCTCGAGGCAGCGATCGAGCAGGAGCGGCGGCAAGCAGGCGCGCAGCCGGAAGCGGATCCGGCGTCGGGGATCGAGCCGGGAGAGGTCTGACAGGCGCGGCGGAGACCAAGACCGCCGGGGAGTTCAGGGACGGGCGGAAAGCTGCAGCGGCCGCGCGTCTACGTCCCGCCGTCGTCCTCCATCTTGCGCTTCAGCTTCTCGAGCAGCTCGTCCGCCTCGAATTCGTAGCGCGGTCTCCTCCGCAGCTCCTCGAGCTCGGGATCGACGTCGTCCAGGTCACGCTCCAGCTCCTCCCGAGCAGCCTCCAGGTCGGCGTCCCGCGTGAGGCGGTCCTCGAACCGGTCGAAGGCGTCGGTCGCCCGGTCCCCGGCACCATGCAGCCGCTGGCTCGTGTTCGCCCGGCGGGCGCGGGCCACCAGCGCGTCCTTCTGTGAGCGGGCGCTCTTGAGCTGCCGCGTCATCTCCTCGATCTCGACCCGCTTGAGCTGCAGCTCCGCCTCGGCAGCCTCCTGCTTCTGCAGCAACATCTCGGCCCGCGACTTGTGCTGCTCGGCGAACCGCACGGCGATCTCCACGGTCTCGAAGTCGTCGATCGCCTGCGCCTGATCGGCCCGCCGCACGGCGTCCTCGGCCCGTTTCAGCTCGGCGACCCGACGGGCCTCCAGGCCCTCGATCTGTCGCTCCAGCTCCGGGAGCCGCGCCTTCGCCTCGATCAGCTCCTCCCGCATGGCGGCGAGCAGACGCTCCACGTCCTCGCCGGAGGTGCCCATGCGCTCCTCCAGACCGCGAAGCGCCTCGTCCAGCGCCCTGCGAAGCTTCTTGAACATGGATGGAAGTCTAATCGACCGGGCCGTGATCCACCACGCGGACCCCGCGGTGTATACGGGTTTAAAATGCGGGAACCGACCGAGGTGATGATCGATGCGATGACCGACGCGTTGAGCCCTTCCGCCGACCAGGCGAGGACGGAGATGCGAAGCCGCCGCCAGGTCTTCCCTGTCGAGGGGATGCACTGCGCCGGCTGCAGTGCGGCGGTGGAGCGCGCCCTCAACCGCCTCGAGGGCGTGCAGGCCTCCGTGAGCCTGCCGGCCGAGACGGCCACGATCACCTACGAGCCGTCCATCCGCCTCGAGGATCTGCAGAGGGCGGTCGAGGAGGCCGGGTACACGCTGCGCCCGCCGCCGGACGAGGGAGCGGAGCCCGGCCGAATGGAGCGCGAGCGCCTCGCCCGCAGCGAGCGCTTCCTGGCGGCGGCTCGGAGCCGGATGCGGCTCGCCTGGCTTCTTGCCGCGCCGGCGGTCCTCTGGATGATCCCGGAGATGGCGCTCGGGGTGAAGTGGCCCGGCGCTTTGGCCTTCGACGTCGGAATGACGCTCATCGCGGCCGCCGTCCTGGCCTTCCCGGGCGCGACCACGATGCGGAGCGCCTTCATGTCGCTCCGCCACTGGTCGCCGAACATGGACGTCCTGATCGCCCTGGGCAGCGGCGGGGCACTGGTGACGGGCTTCGTGGCCGTCCTGCACGACCTGGGGGTGGCGCCGATGCTGATGAACTACGCGGGGGTCGGCGCCATGATCATGGCGATCCACCTCACGGGGCGGTTCATCGAGGCGAAGGCCCGCGGCCGCAGCTCGGCGGCCATTCAGCGCCTCCTCTCTCTCGAGGCCCGAACAGCCCGTGTCCTTCGCGCCGGCGAGGAGGTGGAGCTGCCGATCGCGGAGCTCCGCGTGGGCGACCTGATGGTCGTGCGCCCCGGAGAGAAGGTCCCGACCGACGGCGTGGTCGTCGAGGGACGGAGCGCGGTGGACGAGTCGCTGGTCACCGGCGAGTCGATGCCGGTGGAGAAGGGGCCGGATGACCCGGTGGTCGGGGCAACGGTCAACCTCGAGGGCGCCATGACGGTCCGCGCCACCGGGGTGGGCGAGGGCACCTTCCTCGCCTCGGTGATCCGGTCGGTGGAGGAGGCTCAGGGCAGCAAGGTGCCGATCCAGGAGTTCGCGGACCGGGTGACGGCGGTGTTCGTGCCCATCGTGCTGGCCATCGCGGCCGCCGCGCTGGTCTGCTGGCTGGCGTTTCCGGAGTTCTTCCACTCGGTCGCCCTGGGCGCGTCGCGCCTGCTGCCCTGGGTCGAGCCGGGCATGGGACGGGTGTCGCTCGCCCTGTTCGCGGCGCTCGCCGTGCTGGTCATCGCCTGCCCCTGCGCCCTGGGCCTCGCCACGCCGACGGCCTTGATGGTCGGAACCGGCCTGGGGGCGGAGCGGGGCGTGCTGGTGCGCGATGGCGCGGCGATCCAGAGGCTGCAGGAAGCCGACACGATCGTCTTCGACAAGACCGGCACCCTCACGGTGGGGGCACCGGCCGTCACCGATGTGATCCCGGCTGCCGGGTGGACCGAAACCGACCTGTGGGACGCTTTGGCACCGATCGAGGTCCTCTCGGAGCATCCCCTCGCCCGCGCCATCGCGGCCGCGGCGCCTCCGGTCGACTCGCCGGTGGACACCCCAACAGTCGCCGACTTCCGGGTGGACCCCGGACGGGGGGTGCGCGGCTCGGTGAACGGCCGCCGGATCGTGGCGGGGAACGAGCGCCTCATGCGCGAGGAGGGCGTGGACCTGTCGCCCGTGCGGGAGGCCGCGGAAGCGCTGGAGTCGCAGGCCCGAACCATCGTGTTCGTCGCGGCGGAGGGCGAGCCGGCCGGGCTGGTGGCTCTCGCCGATCCCGTCAAGGACGGTGCCGCGAGGGCCCTGGCCGAGCTGCGAGAGCTGGGGCTCGAGCCCCTGATGCTGACCGGCGACAACGAGCGGACGGCCGCCGCCGTGGCCGGCGGAGTCGGGATCGCCTCCTGGCGGTCGAGCCTCCTGCCCGACCAGAAGCTGGACATCATCCGCGAGCTGCAGCAGCAGGGCCGGGTGGTGGCGATGGTGGGCGACGGCATCAACGACGCGCCGGCCCTCAAGCAGGCCGATGTCGGCCTGGCCATCGGGAGCGGCACGGACATCGCCATCGAGGCGGCCGACATGGCGCTGCTCCAGGATGACCTGGCCGCCGCCGTGCGCGCGGTTCGCTTGTCGCGCGCCACCTTCCGGAAGATCAGGCAGAACCTGTTCTGGGCCTACTTCTACAACACGGTGGCGATCCCGGTCGCCTTTCTCGGCCTGCTCCATCCGGTGATCGCCGAGGCGGCCATGGCGTTCAGCTCGATCACGGTGGTGACCAACGCCAACCGGCTCCGGGGCGTCGACCTGGACGGCTAGGATCCGCCCGCGGTGCCGTCCTCCTCGGGAGGCGCCGGCTGCTGCTCCACCGCCCCCGCCGGTGGCGCGACCCCGGCCTCGCGCTCGATGAGCGACCGGTGCGCCTGGTACTCCGGCCGTCCGGCGCGATCGAGCTCGCCGGCCGCGACCGCCGCCTGCAGGCGGCTCACGTATCCTTCCGCCGCCGCCGGATCCTCCGAGGCTACGGCCGCCCGGCGAGCCAGCAGCAGTCCCAGCAGGTGATTCTCGTCCTCGGCGAGCAGTCCGTCCGCCATCGCACCCGCCGTGCCGGCGTCCCCGATCGCCAGGTGCAGAAGGCCCACGTGGAACAGCGCATCGAGGTCCATCTGGCCCCGCGGGACCCGCCCGTAGGCCTGCAGAGCCATGTTGGCGAAGAGGCTCGCCTGGTCCTCGTTCCCCTCCTCGTCCTCACGCATCGCACGGTCGAAGAGACGGTCGGCCGCCTCGCGGGGCGACATGGAGGCGATGTCGGGCATGCCGGCAGCTCCCTCCCCGGCCGGGGATCCCGATTCCGGCAGGCCTCCCGTGATCGGGTCGTCCCCGATCCGGGCCCGTGCCTGCCGCTGCACGAAGAACGCGATGCCGAGCGCGAAGGCGGCCAGGAGCACGAACGAGATCACCCACGGAAGGTGGGCGGAGAACGGCTTTCGCTGACGCGGGCCGGCCGGCTGGCCGCAGGAGGAGCAGAAGGCCTGCCCGGCCTTGAGCTCGCTCCCGCAGCGGGAACAGGCCCGCTTCCCCTTGGAAAGCGGCGCTCCGCAGCTCGCACAGAAGTTGCCCGCAGCTTCGGCACCGCACGAGGAACAGCGCATGTCATCTCCCTTCGTT
>CP070670.1:1247192-1270950 GCA_020351855.1 Gemmatimonadota bacterium | reverse complement strand
CCGATCGAGCGATGGCGCGCCGTTCAGCTCACTCAGACCATGGTGGCGATCATGAGTGGCGCTGATCGGAAGGGGCAGTGGACCCCACCTCGACACTTGAACTGTCTGGCGCTGATGGGGGGGGCGACGGTCGACTTTCGCGAGGCCCGCTTCGGGGAGCCCGTCGTCGAGGTCACCGTGGCTGCCTTCATGGGTGGGGTGGAGATCCTCGTCCCGCCAGGGGTGCGTGTCGAATCCAACGGGTTCGCGATCATGGGCGGCTTCGCGCACTTCACACAGGACGCCGGGCCGGACGCGCCGGTCATCAAGGTCAACGGGTTCGCCTGCATGGGAGCGGTCGAGATCAAGGTGCGCCTACCGGGCGAGACGGGGAGCGAGGCGCGAAAACGGCTGAGAAAAGAAGGTCAGAGACGCCTCGAGGGCGGATGATCCGGGCGAGCCGAGGCATGGTGAGCACCGGCCGGCTCGACGTGACCCAGCCCGTCCCTCCGAGCAGGACCGCTGTCAGAACTCCTCTACCCTGACCCCGACCTCTCCCTCCGACGGACGCTTGATCACCGCGACGGGCCTGCCATTCTTCTCTACCACCACCGCATCGTATTTCCCGAGTACCTTCTCGTGAATCGCGGTAAAGTTCTGTCGGACGTCGGTCGTGCTCACGAAAGCCGTGTTGCCGCTTACCCTGGCGCGAAGCCGATTCTTTCTCTTTCGTGCCATCACGGTCACCCTGTCGAGAAGGAGGATACATCCAATATGCACTAAGTATTGTCGCGTTTCTATACCGTTTCAAGTGTCTATTTGTGTTGCGCTGTTCCATATCATAAATGATGCTACAGCTTCCCGTGCTTACGTCTTCTTGACGCCCTTGGAGGCTCCCCGGTATTGTCAGCGCCCACGGTGCTTCGGCGGCGGCAGGCACGAGCTACGGGAGGCTTTCGATGGCCCAGGTTCCCGAAGATCTCGGGTATACGGAAGAGCACGAATACGTGCGGTCTACGGAGTCGGCCGACGAGGTCCAGGTCGGCATCACGGATTACGCCCAGAGCGAACTGGGCGATGTGGTGTACGTGGAGCTCCCGACGGTGGGAGACAGCTTCGAGCGCATGGACGTCTTCGGGACGATCGAGGCCGTGAAGGCGGTCTCGGACCTCTATTGTCCGATATCGGGGGAGGTGGTGGCGGTGAACGGGGCGCTCGATGACGATCCGTCACTCGTGAATTCCGACCCGTACGGCGAGGGCTGGATGATCCGGCTCAGGGCGCGCGACCCCTCGGAGATGGACAGTCTGCTAGCGCCCGACGCCTACCGGTCGCTGATCGAAGAATAGGCCGCGGCAGAAGAACTCTTTCCCATGTCCTTCCTGACCCACAGCGAGGCCGATCGGCGCCAGATGCTCGAGGCGATCGGCGCATCGGGGATTCGCGATCTCTACGCGGACATTCCGCAGAGTCTCATTCTGGAAGAGCCCCTATCTTTGCCCGAGGCCCTCTCGGAATGGGAGGCGACGCGCCTCGTTTCGGAGCTCGCAGCTCGAAACAGGGATCTCGTGTGCTTTGCCGGAGCGGGCATCTACGATCACCACGTGCCCGCGGCCGCGGACCACATACTCCGCCGGAGCGAGTTCTACACGGCCTACACGCCCTACCAGCCGGAGGTTAGTCAGGGCACGCTCCAGTCCATTTACGAGTTCCAGACGATGGTCTGCGAGCTCACGGGACTCGATGTGGCGAACGCCTCGATCTACGATGGCGCCACCGCCACTGCCGAGGCTGTGCTCATGGCCCTCTCGGTGACTCGGCGGCAGGAGGTCATCCTCGCCGGCCACCTGCACCCCCACTACAGCCAGGTGTTGAAGACCTACACGCAGGGTCTCTCGACGTCCGTGCGCACGCTGCCCCCCGGTGCGGGCGGCACGGTCGAGGCCACCGATCTGCCGATCACGGACGCCACGGCCTGCGTCGTCGTGCAGAATCCGAACTTCCTCGGCCTGATCGAGGAGCTCGGACCGATCGTCGAGCGCGCGCACTCCGAGGGGGCACTGGTCATCTGTTCCGTCGCGGACCCCGTGTCTCTCGCCCTCATCCGTTCCCCCGGAGACCAGGGCGTGGACGTCGTCGCAGGCGAGGGGCAGCCGTTCGGAAACACCCCGAACTTCGGCGGACCCGTCGTGGGCCTGTTCGCAGCGCGCGAGAAGTACATCCGCAAGATGCCCGGGCGGATCGTGGGGGCGACGGAGGATGCAGAAGGAAGGCGCGGGTACGTTCTCACCCTGCAGACCCGCGAGCAGCAGATCCGGAGGGAGAAGGCGACGAGCAACATCTGCACCAACCAGGGGCTGAACGCGCTGGCCGCCACCCTTCATCTCGCTTTGATCGGCCGGGAAGGACTGAGGCAGGTGGCGGAGACGTCGGTGCAGAATGCCCACTACGCCGCTTCGCGTATCCGCGAGTTGGAAGGTTTCGAGTTGCTGCATCCCGGGACGCCGTTCGTTCGCGAGTTCGCGGTCCGCACCGAGGAGGATCCGCGCTCGATCCTCGGCCGGGCGATCGAGCGGGGCGTGCTGGCAGGCGTACGACTGGGGCGGTTTCCCGATCTGGGCACGCCCGACGGTTTGTTGCTGGCGTTCACGGAGAAGAGGACCAGGGCGGAGATCGACCTGCTCGTCGACACGCTGGCTGGAGGCTGAGTGGGCGGAGCCCGAGAACCGGAAACAGGGAGGACAACCGGGAGGGGACGATGGCGAAGCTGACGTACCACGGACATGCCTGCGTCGAGCTCCTGGCGGGCGACGGCACGCGGATCCTCATCGATCCCTTCCTGACCGACAACCCGCGGGCCGTCGTGGGCCCGGAACACTTCGACAGGCTGGACTACCTGCTTCTCACCCACGGGCACTTCGACCACGTGGCCGACGCGTGGGAGATCCTCCGGCGCACCGACGCGACGCTCGTGGCGACGTTCGAGATCGTGAGCTATGCCCAGGAGAGGCAGGGCGTGAGGAATGCCCACCCGCTCCACATCGGAGGAGGGTGGGCGTTTCCGTTCGGTCGGGTCAAGCTGACGCCGGCCATACACGGGGGGCAGGTGGCCGGCGAGGGCGCCGAGGGTTACACCACCCTCCCGGCCGGGATTCTCCTCTCGATCGACGGCCACCGGGTCTATCATGCGGGCGACACGGCGCTCACGATGGACATGTCGCTGCTACGGGGCTCCGTCGACACGGCCCTTCTGCCGATCGGCGACAACTTCACGATGGGCCCGGAGGATGCGGCCCGAGCGGTGGAGATGATCGAGCCGGCCGTCGTGATTCCGATCCACTACGACACTTTCGAGCTGATCGAACAGGACCCGGAGGCGTTTCGGCGTCTCGTGGGGGACTCGGCGGACGTCGTCGTGATGGCCCCGGGAGCATCGTACGACCTGTGAGCCTGGTTCCCTTCCCGTTCAAGAGCGGGACGACACCGACGATCTTCGAGCGGTCGCAACCCGGCCGGACCGGGACCGCCATGACCCGTCCGGATGTGCCGACCCGCCCGCTGCCCGAGCTCATTCCGCAGCGCCACCTCAGAGCCTCGCCGCCGCGCCTGCCTGAAGTCCCCGAGCACGAGGTGGTTCGTCACTACACGGAGATCTCGCTCAAGAACCATCACGTCGACCGCGCGCTCTATCCCCTGGGTTCCTGTACGATGAAGCACAACCCGAAGGTGAACGAGCAGTTGGCGCGGCTGTCCGGCTTCGCCGGTCTCCACCCGTTCACCCCTGTCGGAGCGGTCCAGGGGGCCCTGGGGCTCATGTACGAACTGGGGCAGCTGCTGGTCGAGATCGCCGGCATGGACGCCTGCAGCCTGCAGCCCGCGGCGGGGGCGCAGGGCGAGCTGACCGGTGTTCTGCTGATGCGGGCGTACCATCAGTCGCGTGGTGAGGCGGGGCGTCGCCGCGTTCTCATACCGGACTCCGCTCACGGAACGAACCCGGCGACGGTGGCCCTGGCCGGCTTCGAGGTCGTCGAGCTGAAGTCGAACGAGGCCGGCCGGCTTTCGGTGCGCGCCCTGCGCGAGGCCCTGGACGATCGCGTTGCGGGCCTCATGCTCACGAATCCGAATACGCTCGGGGTCTTCGAGTCCGCGATTCTCGAGATCAGCGAACTCGTTCACCAGGCGGGCGGCCTGATGTACATGGACGGTGCCAACCTCAACGCCCTCACGGGCGTTGCCCGCCCGGGGGACATGGGGTACGACATCGTCCACTTCAACCTTCACAAGACGTTCAGCACGCCTCATGGCGGCGGGGGCCCCGGCGCCGGGCCGGTGGCCGTCCGATCCCACCTCGAGCCGTTCCTCCCGATGCCGACCGTAGCGGCCGACGGCGGAGGGTACGTGCTGGATTGGGACCGCCCGCTGTCAATCGGCCGGGTCCACGGCTTCTATGGAAACTTCGGGGTGCTCGTTCGGGCGTATACGTTCATCCGCATGCTGGGCCGGAGCGGTATACGGGAGATGGCGGAGGCCGCGGTGCTGAACAACGCGTATCTGAGCGCCCGGTTGGAGGAACGCTTCCCCCTGCCGTACGGCCGCGGGATGCACGAGTCCGTGTTCAGCGGTACGGAGCTCAAGAGGAGGACCGGCGTCAAGACGCTGGACGTTGCCAAGAGGTTGTTGGACTATGGCTTTCATGCCCCTACGGTCTACTTCCCGCTCATCGTCTCCGAGGCTCTCATGACGGAGCCCACGGAGACGGAGACCAAGGAGGAGCTGGACCGTTACGTGGAGGCGCTGCTCTCGATCGCCGCGGAGGCTGAGGAGGACCCGGAGATCGTGACCGCGGCTCCCCACGTCACGCCAGTGAGGCGACTCGATGAGGGGCGTGCCGGACGGGAACTGGACGTCCGGTGGCACTTTCCCGGGGAACCGCGCGAGGGATGAGCGCTTCGCGCTAGGAGCGCGACGACATGGTTGTCGATGTTCTCCGGTACCTTTCCACGCCCGCACGCGGCGGCTCCTGGAACATGGCGCTGGACGAAGCGCTCATGGAAAGCGGTCGCCGCGGCCGGATCACGCTGCGTGTCTACGGGTGGACGCCGCCCTGCCTCTCCCTCGGTCGGAATCAGATCGCCCGGGGCCGCTACGACTCCCACGAGGCGGCAAGGCGCGGAATCGACATCGTCCGTCGTCCCACGGGCGGCCGGGCCGTGCTGCACGACCGGGAGATCACCTACAGCGTGACGGGACCGGCCGGCCTCTGGGGGGGACTGCGCGAGGGCTACCTTCGAATCAATCGGGGTCTGGCCCGTGGGCTTCTTGCCCTGGGAGTGAAGCTCGATCCGCAGCCCGACGGCTCGGCCCCGCCCCCGCAGCGGGCTCCGCCTCCGACGGAACGTGCCTGCTTTCGAGACCCCCTTCCGGGGGAGCTCGCCAGTGAGGGGCGGAAGCTCGTAGGCAGCGCCCAGTGGCGGGCCGACGGCGCGCTCCTCCAGCACGGCTCGATCCTGCTGCACGACGATCAGCGCCTTGTCGATGAACTGCTGGCGGAGCCGAAGCGCCGGTCGGTCGTTTCCGGAGCTTGCTCGCTGCAGGAGCTGATGGGGCGTGTGCCTCCGTCTCGCGAGATCTCCCAAGCGCTGGCAGAAGGGCTCGCCGAGGAGCTGGGGGCGCGACTCGAAGCGGACGAGGTCAGCTCCGCCGAGCGCCGGGCCGCCGCGGCGCTCGAAGCGCGATACACGCATCCGGGGTGGACCTGGCGGCGCTGACAAGGTGCCGACGCAGGCCTACTTTGGCGGAGTGCGTAACTGCCGGCGTGTTCACCGGAAGATCGAGTCCGCGCATCCCCCGGCCGCGCGCGTCGCTCCGATCCGCCGGAGGGAGACCGGGCGAGCGTTCCGGCGGGCGCTGGTTGCCCTGCTGGTCGCGGGGACGGTTGGCTGCGGGACGGAGGGTGCCGGGAGAGGCGACGGGGGGAGCGTCACGGACTCGCCGCTGATCCTCGGGTACTCGGCGGACCTGCAGACCCTGAACCCGCTTGTCAGCACGGACCAGAACGCGAACGACCTCATCTACCATCTCCTGTTCACGCCCCTCGTGTCCTACGACTCCACCTACAGGGTACGTCCCTGGCTGGCAGAAAGCTGGGAGCTGGAAGGGAACGCCCTGGTGTTCACCCTCCGCCAGGATGTGCGCTGGCACGATGGCCGGCCCGTCACCGTCGAGGACGTGAAGTTCACCTTCGACATGGCGAAGGAGGAGGCGACCGGGTCGCCGCTGGGCGCGGTCTATCTCGCGGATGTCACGGATGCCGAGGTTCTCGATGCGCGGAGGATCCGCTTCACGCTCGCCTCGCTCGGCTCGCAGCCGCTCGAGAGCTTTTACTGGCCGCCGGTGCCCCGGCACCTCCTGGAGGGCATCCCGCCGGATGAGATCAGTCGCCATCCGTTCGGTCGATCCCCCACCGGGAGCGGTCCCTATCGAATGCTGCGCTGGCAGGCCGGGGAGCAGATAGTGTTCGAGGAGAACCGCGACTTCGCCCCATCCCTCGGCGGCCCTCCTGCGATCGGGCGTGTCCTGTACCGCATTCTTCCCGAGCGCACGAGCCTGCTGGCCGAGTTCATCCGCGGAGAGGTGGACGTATACGGGACCCTGGGGCCGGCGGAGGTGGAGCGGGTGGAGGCCGCTCCGGGGGTGCACGTGGAGGCCTTCCCGTGGCGGATGTTCACCTACATCGGCTGGAACACGCGACGCGAGCCGTTCGACCGTCGCGAGATCCGTCAGGCGCTCGCCCTCGCGGTGAACCGCGATGAGCTGCGGGAGGCCGTGCTGGGCGGGCGTGGGCAGCCGGCGACCGGTCCCATTCCGCCCTGGCATCCGCTCGCACCGGACCTCCAACCGCTGCCGTACGCTCCGGACTCGGCCGCCGCCATCTTCGAGTCGCTCGGGTGGAGCGACTCGGATGGGGACGGGATTCGCGAGCGGGCGGGGACGCCGCTCGAGTTTCAGCTGCTCACCGCCGGAACGAGCCCTCTGTTGGCCGACGTCGCGCAGATCGTCCAGGCCCAGCTGGCGCGAGTCGGAGTCCGGGTGCAGCCCCTCCTGCTCGAGTGGCAGACCGTCCTCGGTCGACACCGGGCCCGCGACTTCGACGCCGTGCTGACGAACTGGGTGTTGGACAACTTCCGCGTCGACCCGCGGCCGCTCTTCCACAGCTCACAGGCGGCCCGCGAAGGAAGCGCCAACCGGAGTTCGTATGCCGACCCCCTGGCGGACAGCCTGATGGAGGTCGGCGTCACGCTGACGGACGAGGGTGAGGCCCGCCGGGTGTGGAGCCGGCTCACGGAGCTCCTCCAGAGGGACCAGCCCGTCACCTTCCTGTTCTGGAACGAGGACCTGGCGGGCGTGACGAACGAACTGACGGGCGTGCGCATGGACGCCCGTGGCGAGCTCGTCACGTTGCCTCGCTGGCGCCGGCCGGCGGACCAAGAGGAGCGCGGACCTTGAGCCGACCGGAAGCCCGAACCTCCTCCCTCGTGCGGCGAACGGCGCTCGCCGCTGCCCTGCTGGGGGCGGGAGCCTGTGCGGAGCAGCCGGCGGTCGAATCGGGTCGTGACCCGACATCCGTTCCCGTCGCCGAGCGTTACGGAGGGACGGCCATCCTCGCCGGGTTGGGCGAGATCCAGACAATGAACGCCTTCTTCTCTCGCGACTATGTCACGGATCAGTTCCAGGCCTACGTGCTGTTCACGACGCTGCTCCGCTACGATGACCGCCTGCAGCCGGAGCCGTACCTCGCTCGCTCCTGGAGCGTGAGCCCGGACAGCAACGAGGTCACCTTCCGGCTCCGGACGGACATGCGATGGCACGACGGCGCGCCGACGACGGCCCGCGACGTCGCGTTCACCTTCGACAGGGTGAAGGATCCGGCGCTCCCCTACCCGAACCGCTCGGCGTTCGATGCTTGGGAGAGCGTCGAGGTCCTGGACGACTACACGATCCGTTTCACGCTGCGCCCCCATGCCGACTTCCTGCACGGCTGGACGGCGCTCCCGATCATGCCGAGGCACATCCTCGAGGATACGCCCGTCGAGGACCTGGCCAGCCACCCGTTCGGCACGAGCCAGCCGGTCGGCAACGGCCCGTTCCGCTTCGTCGAACATCTGCCGGGAGACCGGTGGACGTTCGAAGCCAATCCGGACTTCCCGCCGGACCTGGGCGGCCGCCCTTTTCTGGACCGTCTCGTCTATCGCGTCATCCCGAACGAGACCACGCTGTTCGCCGAACTGCGAAGCGGTGGCGTGGACATGTACGTGCGCGTTGCCCCCGTCTTCGTGGAACAGATCGCGGAGGATCCGGAGCTCCGACTCGCGGCCTACCCGTTCCCCAACTACTCGTTCATCGCCTGGAACCCGCGTCGTCCTTTCTTCGCGGACCGGACGGTCCGGCGAGCGCTGACGATGGCGCTCGACCGGCTCGAGCTCGTCGAGGTGGTGCGCCACGGCCTGGGCACGCCTGCAGTCGGGCCCGTCGGATCGTGGCACTGGGCCTATGACTCTGCCTGGCGTCCGCTTCCGTACGCGCCGGATTCCGCCGCGGCCATTCTCGAGCGCGCCGGCTGGCGCGATGTCGACGGAGACGGGATCCGAGAGAGGAACGGCGTCCGATTCAGCTTCGAGCTGGTCACGAACGAGAGTCGGGAGCGAGGGGCCATAGCCGAGCTCGTGCAAGGATACCTGGCGCGGGTCGGAGTCGAGGCCCGACCCCGCATCCGCGAACACCAGGCTCTCATCTCCGACGTGACGAGCCCCGAGCGTCGGTTCGAGGCCTTCCTGCTCAGCTGGACCCAGGGCATGGTGCTCGACGAGCGCGACCAGTGGGCATGCGATCGGATCGGAAAGCCGCTGCAGTTCGTCAGCTTCTGCGACCCGGCGCTCGATGCCGTGATGGACTCCATCCCCCGTGCCACGGACCGGGCCGTGCAACGGCACCTCATCCGCCGCTACGGCACGCTCATCGCGGAGGCCCAGCCGTTCACCTTCCTGTACGTGGAGAAGCGGGCCGACGCATTGGGACCCCGCCTCCAGGACGTCGCGCCGGACTTCCGGGGGGAGCTGGCGGGCGTCCGGAACTGGTGGCTCCTCCGACCTTGATCCGATACACGGCTCGACGCCTGCTTGAAGCGGTCCCGATCCTGCTCGGCATCGTCACCCTCACCGTCCTTCTGCTTCACCTGGCGCCCGGAGACCCCGCCACCGCCTACTTCAACCCGAACGTGAGCCCGGAGATCATCGAGCGGATGCGCGAGAACCTCGGCCTCAACCTCCCGCTGCACGAGCAATACCTTCGCTGGCTCCGGTCCTTCTTCACGGGAGACTTCGGGTACTCGTTCGGCCAGCACCGCCCCGTGGCCCAGGTCATAGCCGACGCGCTCCCCAACACCCTCGTGCTCAGCGCGGTGTCGCTCCTGCTGATCTTCGTGCTCGGGTGTGCGGTCGGCGCCCTGCAGGCCGTGCGTCAGTACTCCGCGCTCGACATCGCGACCACCTTCGTGTCGCTCTTCATCTACTCGATGCCGGGGTTCTGGCTCGGGCTCATGCTGATCCTCCTCTTCTCGTCTCCCGCGCTGCCCGAGGTCCTCCGCCTGCCCATCTCGGGAGTGACCTCGATCGATTACGAGTTCATGGCTCCTGCCCAGCGCCTGTTGGACCGCGCTCGCCACCTCGTGCTGCCTTCGTTTGCCCTCGGTATCGCATCGGCAGCCGGCGTGTCGCGCTACATGCGCGGTGCGATGCTCGAGGTGCTGAGCCAGGATTACATTCGGACCGCCCGGGCCAAGGGACTCCCGGAAACCGCCGTCATCCTGCGCCACGCGCTGCGCAACGCGCTCATTCCGATCGTGAGCCTGCTGGGGCTGTACCTGCCGCTTCTGTTCGGCGGCTCCATCGTGATCGAGGTGGTATTCTCCTGGCCGGGAATGGGACGGGCCCTGTACAATGCGATCCTCGCCCGCGACTACCCGGTCGTGATGGCCTGCACCTTCCTGTTCGGCGTGCTCGTGGTGTTCGCGAATCTGGTGGCCGACCTGCTGTACGCGGTGGTCGACCCGCGCATTCGGACGGACTGAGACAAGCGGATGCCGAGTTCCGGACGGCGCGGCATGACCAGCGAGACCTGGTCGAGGTTCGCGCGCCATCGACAGGCGGCCCTGGGGCTCATTCTGCTCGCTGTCCTGACCCTCAGCGCGCTCCTCGCCCCCGCGCTGGCTCCTTACGACCCCGATGTGCAAGCCGATATCGTCTCGACGCGGTATCAGCCACCGTCCCTGTCGCACCCGATGGGCACGGACCGCTTCGGGCGCGATGTGTTCAGCCGGGTGCTGTACGGTGCCCGGATCAGCCTCTCCATCGGCCTGCTGGCCGTCCTCATCGCCATCACGGTGGGCACGGCGATCGGGGCCGTGGCAGGTTTCTTCGGGGGGCGTCTCGATGCGGTGCTCATGCGCGGCGTGGACTTGCTGCTGAGCTTTCCGAGACTGGTCCTCCTCGTGGTGCTCGTCGCGCTCTTCCAGCCGTCCATCGCCCTTGTGACGCTCGTGCTGGGCCTCACCGGCTGGATGGGTGTCTCGCGGATCGTTCGCGGTCAGGTGCTCTCGGTGCGCGAGATGGAGTACGTCACGGCCGCGCGCGTGCTCGGTTTCG
This sequence comes from Gemmatimonadota bacterium, assembly GCA_020351855.1. GTDB lineage: Bacteria > Gemmatimonadota > Gemmatimonadetes > Palauibacterales > Palauibacteraceae. Next base: position 1,260,271 of record CP070670.1, on the reverse strand, counting down.
GACGAAGCCGCATTCTGCTCAGGCACATCCTGCCGAACGTGCTCACTCCGGTGATCGTGGCGGCCACGCTGGGGATCGGCAACACGATCCTCGCCGAGGCTGCGCTCAGCTTCCTCGGACTCGGCGTGCAGCCCCCGACCGCCAGCTGGGGCAACATGGTCGCATCGGGCCGCGATGCGATGCTGGAAGCCTGGTGGATCACGACCTTCCCAGGGCTGGCCATCGTCTTCACGGTCATGGCGTTCAATCTGGTCGGCGACGGGTTGCGCGACGCCCTCGATCCGAGGAGGGTCGCGTGAGCGCGCCCCTGCTGGAGGTGCGGGAACTCCGGACCCATTTCGCGACGGAGCGCGGGGAGGCTCGGGCCGTGGACGGCGTCTCGTTCGATGTGGGGGAGGGCGAGACGGTCGCCCTGGTGGGCGAATCGGGTTGCGGGAAGTCGGTGACGGGCCTCTCGATCCTGCGGCTCATCCCCGATCCGCCGGGTCGGCTGCTCGCCGGCTCGAGCGTCCGACTGCGGGGCGAGGAGCTGACCGCGGCCACCGAGGCGCGGCTGCGGCAAGTCCGCGGCGGTGAGATCTCGATGGTCTTTCAGGAGCCGATGACGAGCCTGAACCCGGTCATCACGATCGGCCGCCAGGTCGCGGAGGCGATCCGGACGCATGCCGATCGGACGCCAGATGCAGGTGAGCGGCGGCCGAGCGCGGCGCCGAGGCAGGCGATCGAATGGCTGGACCGGGTGGGAATTCCCGATCCGGCCCAGCGCTGCAATGCCTATCCGCACCAGCTGTCCGGCGGCATGAGACAGCGGGCGATGATCGCCATGGCCCTCTGCACCCGTCCCTCGCTCCTGATCGCCGACGAGCCCACAACGGCTTTGGACGTGACCGTTCAGGGTCAGATCCTGAGGCTTCTCGCCTCCCTTCAGTCAGAGCTGGGCACGGCGATTCTCCTCATCACGCACGACCTCGGAATCGTCGCGCAGGTGGCCGACCGAGTGCTCGTGATGTATGCGGGGCACATCGTCGAGGAGGCGCCCGTCGAGAGGCTGTTCCGGGCGCCCCGTCATCCGTACACGGAGGGTCTCCTGCAGGCCGTCCCTGACCTGCGGGAGCGTCGACGCCGACTGGCCGAGATCCCCGGCACGGTGCCACAGGCCACCCGCTGGCCCTCCGGCTGCCGCTTCCGGGCCCGCTGCCCGTACGCCTGGGAGCGCTGCCGGCTGCCTCCCGAGCTTCGAGCCGACCGCGCCGCTACGGAGGGTCGATACCGCTGCTGGCTGGCCGAGGAACCCGCCAGGAGGCGTGGCCGGGGCTTCGCCTCGTGGTCGCGCCAGGGCTCGCCTACCGGTGCACCGGAGAGCCAATGAGCGACATGGTCCAGCGGTCCGGGTCGGACGTGCTTCTGGAGGCCGAGAAGATCTCGCGCCTCTACCCCTCGTCCGCCCGGTGGAGGGGGGCCGTGGGTGGGCGGCGCAGAGAGGCGAGATCACCTCCGTCAGAGGAGCGACCGGGCGCGATCGGGGAAGAGCTTCCCGATGCCCGCGCCTCGACGCACCGTGGCGCAGAGCGGGGCGTGCGCGCGGTCGAGGAGGTGTCGCTCGAGGTGCGTGCGGGCGAGACGCTCGGCCTGGTCGGCGAGTCGGGCTGCGGCAAGAGCACCACGGCGCGGCTGCTGCTCGGACTCGAGGTCCCCACATCAGGCTGCGTGCGATTCCGGGGGCAGGACCTGCGCTTCATGTCGCAGGAGGAGCTCAGGCGGTTCAGGCGCAGCGTGCAGCTCGTCTTCCAGGATCCGTTCGGCTCCCTGAACCCCCGCCAGACGGTGGGAAGCATGCTTCGCGAGGTGCTGTCCGTGCACCGGCTGGCCACCGGAGAGGCGCGCGAGAAGCGGATTGCGGAGCTGCTGGCTCTCGTCGGACTGAGCGCCGAGGCGGCAGCCCGCTACCCGCACGAGTTCTCCGGAGGGCAGCGCCAGCGGATCGGGATTGCCCGTGCGCTCGCGCCGGAGCCGGAGGTCATCGTGGCCGATGAACCGGTCTCCGCGCTCGACGTGTCCATCCAGGCCCAGGTCCTCAACCTCCTGTCCGATCTGCAGGATCAGCTGGGACTGTCCTACCTGTTCATCGCGCACGACCTCGCCGTCGTCCGTCAGGTGGCCGACAGGGTGGCGGTGATGTACGCCGGCCGAATCGTGGAAATCGCCGCTGCCGCCGAGCTGTTCGAGCGGCCCCTGCATCCCTACACACGCGCTCTGCTGGCGGCCGTTCCGCAACCGCACCCACGCGGCGGAGAGGGTAGCTGGCTTGGAGAGGGGGCTCGCCGCGACAGCGCCCGGGGCGCGGTGTCGACGGGCAGTGGGCCAGGGTGCCCCTACTACGAGCGCTGCGGGCAGCCGGAGCGTGACGCGGCATGCAACCGCAGGCTGCCGCCGCTCGAGGAGCGCGAGGGCGAGCACCGGGTCCGCTGCCTGAAGATTTGAGGGTCCGTGCGACCGGTTCGCGCCGACTTGACAGGCTCAGCGGGCCGTTCATAGCTTGCGCCGCCTGTCTTCAAACGGGTCGTTCGGCCCGGCAACGACGCGCCGCCGAGGCAGTTGGAGGTGACTTTGAACAGCTTGATCACGACAGCCCTGTGGCTCGTACAGGAGGCCACCCCCCGCCTGGGCGAAGGGCAGGAGCTCAACCTGGGCGAGATCTGGGACGCTGGTGGCTTCATGATGTGGCCGCTCGGCTTCTGCATGGCGGTTGGCGCCCTCATCATCGTGTGGAAGTTCATCGACCTCCAGGTGAAGTCGGCGCGCACACGCGGCCTCCTCTCCGACGTGGACGAGCTCATCGCGCATGGGCGACTCCGTGAGGCCCTGGCGCGGTGCGAGGACTCGAAGGCGCCCGCCGCGGCGATTCTGGAGGCTGGCCTGCGACGTCACGAGGAGGGCACGGAGCGGGTCATCCAGGCGATCGAGAACGCGGGAGCGATCCAGATCGCCGAGCTCGAGAAGGGACTGGTGTGGCTCGCGACGCTCTCGAACGTGGCGCCGCTTCTCGGCTTCCTTGGGACGGTGATCGGAATGATCCAGGCGTTCCAGGCGATCGAGATCGCCGGCGAGGTCGAGGCCACGCTTGTCGCCGGCGGGATCAAGGTTGCCCTCATCACGACGGCCACCGGCCTGGCGATCGCCATACCGATCAACATCGCGCACAACTACTTCGTGACGCGCGTGGATCGTCTGGTGATCGACATGGAGGAAAGCGCGCAGAAGATGATCGACGCGCTGCACGAGCAGGAGACATCGAGAGCCGCGTCCTAGCCGCCCCACGCCGCAGCCCGCCTTGCGGGCCGCGGCCTGCGCACGAAGCAGTGAAGGCCCGGTCCCCCAGAGCCGGGCCTTTTTTGCCGACTTTCGGGCTCTCGTTGCCCCGATCCTCCCCGTTCGCTTAGCTTAACCGGTCCGGCGCGCATGGCCTTTGGGTCTTCCTGTCACCGCAGGCAGCCCCGCGGGGGCCTGCGCGGTGGGTTCCCGACGGCCATCATCTTTCCTCACCGCAAGAGCGAGGCGCGCGATGGACACTGAGGGCGTGGGTCACCGTCGTTTTGGCTGCCGGCACGCTTTCTTCCGCCGGCTCCCCTTCAGTCTGCTGCTCATTCTCCCGCTCGTCCTGAGTCCCGCGACTGCCCTGGCCCAGAACGGGGCGATCAGCGGGACGGTGAGGGATGAGGCGACCGGCACGGGCCTGGCTGCGGTCGAGATCGCCGTGATCGCGGCGGACGGCTCGACCGTCGCCCGAGACTTCGCGAGCCAGAGCGGCACCTTCCGGATCACCGACGTGCCCGCCGGCACGTACACGGTCCGATTCACGACGGCCGGCTGGCGGACGCACAGCGAACCGGGAGTCGTCGTGACGGCCGGCCAGGTCACCTCGCTGCTCATCGATATGGCGGAGCAGCTCATCAGCATGAACCCGATCACCGCCACGGTCGCGAGGGGCGTCCAGGAGAAACTTCTCGAGGCGCCGGCCTCGGTTCATGTGGTGAACCAGGAGACGATCGAGACGCGGCAGGTGACGAGCACCACCGACTACATCGAGGATGTGGCGGGAGTGGACGTCATCACCACGGGGGTCCAGAGCAACTACTTTGTCGCGCGCGGTTTCAACAACATCTTCTCGGGGGCGGTGATGTTCCTCACGGACTACCGGATCGGCCGGGTTCCGTCCCTGCGCGCCAACATCTCCCATCTCAACCCGACGGTGCCGGCCGACATCGGCCGCATCGAGGTCGTGCTCGGGCCCGGATCGGCGGTGTACGGGCCGAACACGGCAAACGGGATCGTGCACCAGATCACGACCTCTCCGATCGACAACCCCGGCGTCTTCTTCACGGCGGCCGGTGGTACCCGGACGCAGAGCGATGAGGGGCCCGTCGAGAGCAATACGAAGGGGCTGTACCAGTTCGTCGGGCGGCTGGCCGGGAAGACGAGCGAGAAGTTCGGCATCAAGGTCTCCGGGCAGTACCTGGGAGGGCAGGACTTCTTCTTCGTCGACCCCGTGGAGGTGCAGCAGCAGCAGTTCGCGCAGGCCTGCCTGGCCGGTGTGCAGGAGGCCTGTCTGGCCTTCCCTCCCGGCACGACGGAGGAGCAGCTCGAGAACGTCGGGCAGCGCAACAGCGACGTGAGCAACTGGTCGGTGGACGTGCGGGCGGACTGGCGTCCGAGCGAGGACACGGATGTCATCTTCTCCTACGGGCACACGAGCTCGGTCGATGCGATCGACCTCACCGGGATCGGGGCGGGCCAGGTCGTGGACTGGACCTACGACTACTGGCAGCTGCGGGTGAACCACAAGGACCTGTTCGGCCAGTTCTACTACAACCAGAACAACGCGGGCGACACCTATCTGCTGCGCACTGGGCAGCCGATCGTGGAGAAGTCCTTCCTGATGGTGGGGCAGCTCCAGAACACCTCCTACCTGGGCGAGCGCCAGGCCTTCACCTACGGGGCGGACGTGATCTACACGAACCCGCGGACCGGAGGCACGGTGACGGGGGTGTTCGAGGAGGAGGACCAGATCACCGATGTGGGCGGCTTCCTCCAGTCCTTGACGCAGCTGAGCCAGAAGTTCGATCTCACGCTGGCTCTGCGAGCCGACTACAACTCGGCGACCACGGAGTGGGCCTGGTCACCGCGTTTCGCCCTGGTCTACTCGCCGGAGCCGAACCAGAGCATCCGCGGGACCTTCAACCGCGCCTTCTCGACGCCGACGGTGAACAACCTGTCGCTCGACCTGCTGGCGAGCATCGTTCCCCTTCCTGGAACGCCGTTCGCCTATCCGATCCAGACGCAGGGGGTCAAGGACGGCTTCATGTTCAGCCGCACGAACGGCCGGGCCGACATCAAGTCGCCGTTCGCACCGCTCGCCGGCCTGTCGCCCGCCGCGTTCCTGCCGAACACGACGGGCACCCTCTGGAACCTGGCCGTCGCCACGATCGCGGCCCAGAACCCGCTGCTCGGCGGCATCCTGGGACAGCTCCCCGCTCCGGATGAGAGCCAGGTCGGCCTGGTCAACGCGTTCGTGACCGGCGCCGGCGGTTTTGTCGTGGATCCGCGCGGCGTCGATGGGGTCGAGGACATCCCGGCGATCCGCAACCAGATCACCAACACCTTCGAGGCGGGTTACAAGGGGCTGTTCGATGGGCGCTTCCTGCTGGGGGTGGACTTCTACTACACGATCATCGAGGACTTCATCGGTCCGCTCCGCTTCGAGACGCCGAACGCCTTCCTCGGCGCCTGCTCGTCCACCGCCGATTTCGCCCAGTGCGGCCTCGAGCGGGCCGGACAGATCGGAGCCTACCTCGCCAGCTTCGGCCTCCTTCCACCGGACGTGATCGCGCAGGTCGCGGGCACGATGGCGGCCCTGCCGCTCGGCGTCGTGACCCCCGAGGGCGTGACCGTCGAGGAAGCCCCGATTCTCCTGACCTACCGCAATTTCGGCAACATCGACCTGTTCGGGGCCGACATCGCGGCGGAGTTCCAGCCGACGCCGGAGTGGTACGTCAGCCTGGCGGCCTCGTTCGTGAGCGACGACAGCTTCGACGCCGGCGGACTTCCGGTGGCCCTCAACGCACCGACGTTCAAGACGGCCCTCGGCGGCGGATACGTGGCGATGGAATCCGGCTTCATGGGCGAGCTCAAGTGGCGTTACATCGATGGTTTTCCCGCCTCCTCCGGGGTGTACGACGGCTTCGTTGACAGCTACGCGCCGCTCGACATCATGGCTGGCTGGAGGTTCCGGCAGGGCGTGTCGCTGCAACTCACCGTGACGAACCTCCTGGATGAGAGCTACCAGACGTTCCCGGGCACGCCGTACCTGGGCCGCATGCTCCTGGCCAGGATCGGCTACGCCACTCCATAGCGCCGCCACCCCGCCCGGGGCGCGCCGGGCCAGGCACAGCAACCCGGCGGCCGGCCTGCTTGGCCGGCCGCCGGTGACGGCTCGGTCGAGGCGACGTTGAAGGCTCTGCTCCTCGCCGCGATCCTGCAGGGAACGCCGGATCCGGCAGGCCTGCCCACCACGGAGCCCGAACCTACCTCCCGAGGGGCCGTCGTCGAGGCCGCGACCCGGCTTCTCGATGCGGCCCTTCCGCTCGCCGCCGGAGACCTGCTCTCCCGCTACCTGTCGCTTCGCGAGGCGGCGGAGGATGGGGCGGACCCTGAGTTGGTGCTCCTCGCGGCCCGTTCGTACGCGGACGGACGTGCCTGGACGGCCGCCCGCAGGCTTCTCGGCGGACAGCCGTGGCTGGAGTCGGACGGAGGGCGGGGGCTGCACCAGCTGGCCCGGATCTACCGGGGGCTCGACAGCCTGGAGGCTGCAGCCGGCGCGTATCGACGGGTCCTGGAGATCCGCGGTGCGGCGCAAGCGGCGAGCGATCCCGACGCGGCGGCCGAGGTCCGGGCGTCATACGCCGCCGTCCTCTCGGCCCTCGGCGACCACGGGGCGGCCGCCCGACAATACGAGTCCGCTGCGCAGGCCGCTCCCGAGCTCGCCCGCTGGTTCCGACTCTCTGCCCTGCAGGAGCTTTCGCGCGCCGGACAGGGCGATGGGGCTCGAACGCTGGCGCAGACGCTAAACCGTGACGCCCTCGTCCCGACGGACTCCGTACGTCGCGAGCTGGCCATCGCTGCCTTCGCATCCGGAGATTGGGAAGACGGGGTGAGGCTGGCGCGCGCTCTGCCTGCCCGCGCGAGCACCGACCTGTTGGCCGAATGGGTCGCGCCCGCCTTACTGCAGGGCGGCGACACGGCCGGCGCCGTGCGCACGCTGCGGACCGTTCTCGAACGCCGCGGAGACTGGGACGCCGGTGAGCTGTTTCTCCGCCTCTCGCCGGGCTGGGAGAGCCTTCGCCTGGTTTCGGAGTCCGAGCGTCGTGCAGGACGGCCTGGCCGCGCTGCGGAGCTCCTTCGGGAGGCGCTCACGGAGGCCCCTCGGAGCGAGGCCGCGGCCATCAGGCTCGAGTTGGCCGAGGCTCAGTTCGCAGCGCGGGACGACCAGAACGTCGTCTGGACGCTCGCGCGCTGGCTGGAGGGCACGCCGATCGATGAGCCGCGCATCGATGAGGCAGCGGTATGGCTTCTCGCCGGACGCGCGTTTTCGCGGCTGGGGGCTCGAGAGGCCGCCGAGGATGCCTTCCGCCGCTCGACCGAGGCAGGGCTCGGCGGGCCGTCTGCCTTCGCGGCGTACCTGCTGGCCGACCACCTGCAGGACGACGGACGGGTCGACGACGCCAAGGCCTCCTATCAGCGCGCGATCGCCCGCTTTCCCCGCTCCGCCTGGGCTGCGCGAGCTCTGGTCCGGCTCGGGATGCTGTCCTTCCTGGAAGGCGACTTCGCCGGCGCCCGTTCACGCTTCGACGAGTATCGTCGCCGGTATCCGAGCGGGGACTGGTATCACGCGATGGTGTACTGGACCGCGCGCTCGCTGGAGGCGGCGGGCGACAGCTCGCGGGCCGGGGCCCTGTACCGTGAGGCCGCAGGCCACGCGCTGCTGAGCTACTACGGCATCCTCGCCTCCCGCAGGCTCGGGATCGATCCTTACGCCGCGGCGATCCGCGGCCGCGGGCCGCCACTGGAGGAACTGGACGCCGATTGGCGTCAGCTGCTCGAGCGGATGGAGCGGCTGCGTGCGCTGGGCTGGCCCGGTCGGGCCGAGCGGGAGCTCGACGCCGGGCTCCGAACGAAACGGCTGGCGGTCGGGCAGCAGCTGCCGCTCGCTCTCGCGCTGAACGAGGCAGGCTGGACTCGCCGGGGGATCCGACTCGGCCTTGCCGCCCACCGGCGGGAGGGCAGGCAATGGAGCGAGCTGACGCTGCGCGCCGTCTACCCGCTGCCCTACCGTGCCGCGATCGCGGAGCTCTCCCGCCTGCGGGAACTCGATCCGGGGCTAGTCGCCGGACTGATCCGCCGGGAGTCGCTCTTCGAGGCCGACGTCGTCTCGTCGGCGGGTGCCGTCGGCCTGATGCAGCTGCTGCCTCGCACGGCACTCGAGATGTCGAGGGATGCCGGTCTCGAGGATCTGTCCGTCGCCCAGCTCGAGGTTCCGGAGGCGAACCTCCGCTTGGGTACGCTCTATTTGAGACGCATGCTGCAGCGCTTCGACAGCTATCTGGCGGCGGCTCTGATCTCCTACAACGCGGGGCCCCACCGCTACCTGAGGTGGCGGGAGTTTCCGGAGCGGAGCGTGGATCCGGAGCTCTTCGTCGAGCGGATCCCGTTCCGCGAGACGAGGATCTACGCGAAGGAGGTGACGGCCAACGCGTTCGTCTACGACCGGCTCTACGACATGGGCCCGTCACGTGTTGACGGGCCCGAACGGGCACCGTAGCATTGGCGCCATCGGGGGAAAGACACCCCGAGAGATTCCCACCGCAGAGCAGGAGGACCCGGTCAGATGGCACGAGGTAAGGTGAAGTGGTTCAATGATGCCAAGGGATACGGCTTCATTGAGCTGCCCGAGGGCGGCGAGGATGTGTTCGTCCACTACAGCGCGATTCAGATGGACGGATACAAGACGCTGGCCGAGGGAATGGATGTGGAGTTCGAGCTCGAGCAGGGCGACAAGGGCCTCCACGCTTTGAACGTAGTCCGCGCCTAACCGCACCGACGACGGGCCACGGCCCGACCTTGCGAACGTGATGTAGACGCGCCCCGGCGCACCGGGTCTCGCCCGCTGCCGGGGCGCCGGTTCTTTCGGGGCCACTTCCGCGGAAGGGAGGGGTGGCCCGGGGTCGAGTGCCCCCGTATCCTCTCCGGGCACCTCGAGCCCCTGCTCCTTCAGCGAGTTGGACGGTGACCGAGCCAATCGCGTCAGACGACGCCCCCACCCTCTTCCTGATCGACGGATACGCGCTGATCTACAGGGCGTTCTTCGCGATGATCAGCCGGCCGCTCACGACCTCCAGCGGGGAAAACACGTCGGCCCCCTACGGCCTGGGACGTTTCCTGATGCGCCTGCTGGAGGAGCACGGGCCCTCCCATGTAGGCGTCGTATTCGACGCAGGCGACTCCTTCCGAACCGAGGTGCACCCAGCGTACAAGGCGACCCGCGAGAAGATGCCGGAGGAGCTCGAAGCGTCGATCCCCCGGTGCCGCGAGCTGGTCGAGGCGTTTCGGATCCCCGTGCTCGAGGTGGCGGGCTGGGAGGCCGATGACGTGATCGGAACGCTCGCCACGCAGGCGGCAGAGCAGGGGATTCGCACGGTGATCGTGTCGGGTGACAAGGACTTCTATCAGCTGATAGGAGAGCGCGTCCAGCTTCTCAACCCCGGCCGCCGCGGACCGGCCGCCGTGGAAGAGGAGTGGGTCACCGTCGAGAACGCTGCGGACCGGCTGGGTGTTCCGCCGTACCAGGTGACCGACTATCTGGCGCTTCTGGGCGACAGCTCCGACAACGTCCCGGGCGTGCCCGGGATCGGGAAAAAGACGGCGGTCGCGCTGCTCGCCGAGTTCGCCTCGCTGGAGGAGATGCTCCAGCGGATTGCGGAGGTGAGCCCGAAGCGCGCCAGGAACGCGCTGCGTGAGCACGCCGATCAGGCGAAGCTGTCCCGAGAGCTGGTGACGATCCGTAGGGATGCCCCGATACGGCTCGACCTGGACCGCCTGGCGCTCGAGCCGCCCGATCGGGATCGACTCCGTGACCTCTTCCTGGCGCTGGAGTTTCACTCCCTGGTGCGGGAGCTCGCGGCGGCCGGCGAAGGGCAGGAGCCGGAAGTCGACTACCAGGTGATCCGCGAACCGAACGGCCTCGATCGGGTGGTGAGGGCCGCACGCGACGCTGGGACGGTCGCCTTGGCCGTCGTCGGCTCGAAGCCGGATCCCGTGCAGGCGGACTTGGTGGGGCTGGCGCTGGCCGTGGCCCCGGGGCGGGCCTGGTACATGCCGTTCGGCCATGTTCCTCCCACCATCGCGAGGGACGAGAGCGGCAACCCGGTGCTGGCGCTCGAGCCGTCATCCGCCGGTCGGCCCGAGAACCTCCCGCCCCCGGGCGACTCCGATCACCGCGGCCTGGTCGGTTTGCGCGAGCTCCTCGCCGACCCCGGTGTTCCGAAGGTCGGGCACGATCTCAAGTACGCCCTGCACGTCCTCGAGCGGGCCGCCGTCCCGCTCGAGGGGATCTCGTTCGACGCGTCGCTCGCCTCATACTGTCTGGATCCGGGGCGACGACAACACGACCTCGACCTCCTCGTCCTCGAGCGCTTCGGACGCTCGCTACGCTCGGGAGGACGGCGGGCGGGGGCCGACCTGGCGGAAGCGTCGGTGGACGAGTCGGGACCGGCGGCCGCGGAGGAGGCCGACTATGCCCTGCGCCTCTCGGCCGTGCTGCGGGAGGATCTTCGTCTGCACGAGATGCTGGACCTCTGCGAGCGGATCGAGATTCCCCTGCTCCCCGTGCTCGCCGCGATGGAGAGCACCGGAATCCGCATCGACAGGGAGTTTTTCAAGGCTCTGTCGGCCAGGCTGCAGCGTGAGCTCCACCTCATTCGGGAGGAGATCTTCAAGATCGCGGGCGAGGAGGTGAACCTGCGCTCTGTACCGCAGCTCAGGGAGTTCCTGTTCGAGAAGCTGGGGCTTCCCGTCCTCAAGCGCACCAAGACGGGCCCGTCCACCGACGAGAGCGTCCTGATGGCCCTGGCCGAGCAGGGTCACGAGGTCCCGCGGCTGCTGGTGGAGCACCGGGAGCTCGACAAGCTGGACGGGACCTACGTCTCGAAGCTCCCGCTGCTGGTGAACCCGGCAACGGGCCGCATCCACACGAACTTCAACCAGGTCGTGGCCACGACGGGCCGGCTCTCCTCGTCGGACCCGAACCTCCAGAACATTCCCGTCCGATCGTCGATCGGCCGGGAGATCCGAAAGGGGTTCATCCCCGAGGCGGGGTGGCGGTTCGTCGGTGCGGACTACTCGCAGATCGAGTTGCGCGTGATGGCGCACCTCTCCAAGGATCCGGCGTTTCTCGAGGCGTTCCGGGAGGATCGCGACATCCACCGCGAGACGGCAGCCCTGATCTTCGGTGTGGACTCCGGGGCCGTGACGCCGAGGATGAGGGATCAGGCGAAGACGATCAACTTCGCGACGATCTACGGGCAGGGGCCGGCGGCGCTGGCCGCACAGCTGGGCATCGGCCGGGGCGACGCCCGGGAGTTCATCGCCGACTACTTCGAGCGGTTCGCGGGCGTGCGTGATTACCTCGAGGAGATGAAGGAGAGGGCTCGGACACAGGGCTACGTCGAGACGCTCAGCGGGCGGCGACGCTACATTCCTGAGATTCGCGCCAAGAACCCCGGGATGCGCGGCTACGGGGAGCGTACGGCGACGAACTCGCCGATTCAGGGCACGGCCGCGGACCTGATCAAGATGGCCATGATCCGTCTCCAGCCTCGCCTGCTCTCGGAGTATCGGGATCGGGCCCGGATGCTCCTCCAGGTGCACGACGAGCTCCTGTTCGAGGTTGAAGCGGACCTCACGGAGGAGGTGTCGGAAGTCGTGCGCGCGGAGATGGAGGGAGTCGGCGAGCTCGACGTGCCCCTGAAGGTCGACATCGGCACAGGGGACAGCTGGTACTCGTGCAAGGTCGGCTGAGCGCATGAAGGCCGGGCATACGATCGTCATTGGCGGGGGAGTGATCGGCGTATGCTGTGCCTACTTCCTCGCCCGCCGCGGCGCACGGGTCACGGTCCTGGAGCGGGACGCGATCGGCAGCGCCGCCAGCTATGGCAACGCCGGGACGATCTCGCCCGGACACCCTCCGATGAACCGGCCCGTTCCCCTGCGTCGTGCCATGCGATGGCTGCTGGATCCGGTCGGTCCCCTATACGTCCCCGTCCGGTGGGACCCCGGCCTCGTGCGCTGGCTGCGCGATTTCCGAGCCAACTCCACCGAGGCTCGCCTCCAGGAGAACATGAGGGCGCTCGAGCCGCTCGGTCACCTCAGCCTCCCCCTGTTCGAGAGGCTGGTGGATGAGGAGTCTCTCGACTGCGGCTACCGGGCTGACGGCTATTACGAGCTGTTCAGGACGGAGCATGGCCGTCAGGAGGTGGAGGCGGAAGCGGCAATGGCCCGGTCTGCAGGGTACCGGAGCGAGGGGCAGGCGGCCGGAGAGCTCCTCGAGCGCGAGCCCGCCCTCAGGGAGGGCATTCGCGGGGGCATGTTCTATCCCGATGCGGCCACCCTGAACCCCCACCGATTCGTGCTCGAGCTGGCCGAGCGGATCCGGCGCCTCGGAGGCTCTGTGCGAACGGGCGTCGAGGCGGTCGAGATCGTCAGGCGGCATGGCAGCGTGGCGGGCGTGCGAACACGCGCCGGCGAGCTCGTGGAGGGCGACAAGGCGGTGCTCGCCACGGGGGCCTACAGCCTCGACCTCGCGCGGGGTCTGGGTTGTCCCCTGCCGGTTCAGCCGGGGAAGGGCTACCACCGGGACCGCGATCCCGACGCCGGCGGTGCTCCTCGCCTCGGCATCACGTGCATTCTCAGGGAGCACTACGTGCTCTGCGCGCCGATGGATGGCTTCGTGCGCTTCGCGGGCACGATGG
>CP070670.1:1241290-1247092 GCA_020351855.1 Gemmatimonadota bacterium | reverse complement strand
TAGCAGTAAAATCAGATAAGCTGGCGCGATGCCTGAATCCCACATTCGGGCGCGAGATTTTCGTATCGGAACGGCGACAGGTCAGACTTTTCTGAAAGGCCGGCGGCCGGAGGTCGGATGAGAATCGAAGCACCGGAAGTCGACGAGTTCCTGGAGGATGAGCGGCCGAGCGAGGCCGAGGAGCTGGCGATCTACGCGCTGGGACCCGACGACCGGGCCTCGGTTCGCGTGCTCGTCATCGACGACGAGGCGAGCATCCGCGAGAGCTGCGAATCGGTCCTCAAGGCCGAGGGCTATGCCTGCGACGTCGATGGCCGGGCGGAGGACGCGCTCAAGCGGCTGAAGGGCCAGTCCTACGACATCGTCATGATCGACCAGAACATGCCGGTGATCCACGGGCTGGACATCCTGGCGGAGGTGCGCCAGCGCAACGCCGCCACGCTCCCGATCATGATGACCGGGAACGCGACGATGGAGGCCAGCATCCGCGCCATGCAGGCCGGGGCCTTCGAGTATCTGCCGAAGCCGTTCACCGCGACCCAGCTGCTCGTCGTGATCGGCCGCGCCGCCTACCAGCTGCTCAAGGTCCGCCAGCTCTCGGGGTCATCCAGCCAGGATGGCGTGCTGGTCGACCGCGGCGACCTGAAGATCCTCGGCGTCTCGAAGCCGATGCGGGAGGCGATCCGGCTGGCCATGAAGGCGGCCCGCACCGATGCCTCGGTCTTCATCACGGGCGAGAGCGGGACGGGCAAGGAGGTCATCGCCCAGTACATCCACAAGGAGAGCCGGCGCTCCCGGAAAACGTTCGTGGCGGTGAACTGCGCGGCCCTCCCGGCGGAGCTCCTCGAGTCGGAGATGTTCGGCCACCGGCGCGGCGCGTTCACCGGCGCGGTGCGGGACAAGCCGGGTCTGCTCGAGGTCGCCGACCAGGGCACCTTCTTCCTCGACGAGCTCGGGGAGATGCCGCTGCCCCTGCAGGCCAAGCTCCTGCGGGTGCTGCAGGACGGCGTGGTCCGGCGCGTCGGCAGCGAGCGCGACGACGCGGTCGTGGACGTGCGGTTCATCTCGGCCACGAACCGCGATCCGGAACAGGCGCTGGAGGAGGGCACGCTGCGGCAGGACCTGTTCTACCGGCTTCGCGTCGTGCCGATCCAGCTCCCGTCGCTGCGCGAGCGCCCGGAGGACATACCCCTGCTCATCCGCCACTTCCTCGAGCACTTCTGGCGTCGGCACCAGCTTCCCGGTCGCACGCCACCGCGGCTGGCTCCCGAGACCATGGAGGCGCTGGTGCGCTACGAGTGGCCGGGCAACGTGCGCGAGCTCCAGAACGTCCTGGAGAACCTGGTCGTGCTCTCCGACCCGGACGAGCTGATCGAGCCCAACCGGCTGTCCACGCTCGATTCGGGTCAGCCCGAGGCGGGGGAGGGCGGAGGGGACGGTGCCGGTTCCTTTGCGCGCGGCCTGGACTTCAGGGCCCCCTTCCACGAGGCGAAGGATGCGCTCGTGGCGCGCTTCGAGCGGGAATACCTGGCCCAGATCGTGGCGCGTACCGGCGGCAACATGTCCGAGGCCGCGCGGCAGGCCGGCATCGATCGGACGACGCTGTATCGACTCATGGAGAAGCACGAGCTCTCCCGCGGCGCCTTCGTGTCCTGACGGCCGTGGACGAGGTGGGCGGCAGCGGCGAGCGGAGACCCGAGGTGAGGCTTGGACGAGGACCTTACTGTCGATGCGCGCCTGCTAGCCGAGCGGATGAGACGGCTGCTCCGCTCCCCGGACCTGGAGCGCGCTGCCGAATCAGGGCCGGCGGCGGCTGGCGTCTCCCGCGCGACCTCGCGCGGCGGCGACGATCGCCCGGCCCTGCTCCGATCGACGGAGGTGCTCGACCTGGAGCGCGCCTGGTCGGCCATCGCGATGGTACGCGGCGAGGTCGATGGCGAATCGGATCCGGAATCGCGGGCTTCCCTGCATCGACGGCTGGATAGCGCGGCACTCGAGCTGGCCCGCACGGCCGTGGACCAGGCGGTCTACGCCAACCGGCGGGCGATGGAGGACATCGCGCACGACGTCCGCTCCCCGCTGAATTCGATCCTCCTTCTCACCGACTCCCTGCTTCACGGACACGGCGGCTCCCTCACCCCGCTGCAGCACCGGCAGGTCGGCGTGATGCTCACCGCCGCGGTGGCGCTCGTCCGCCTGGTCAACGACGTGATGGATGCCTCCCGGATGGGCTCCGGCCGGGAAGTCCCCGTCGAGCGGGCCGCCTTCTCGGTCAACGAGCTCCTGACCGAGATCCGGCGCCTGGTCTCTCCGCTCGCGATCCACCGCGACGTCGACCTCGTGTTCGATTCCACGACGGACCAGCGGGTCGGCGACCGCCAGCTGCTCTGCCGCGTGCTGCTCAACCTGACCTCCAACGCGGTGGAGGCGGCGGGGGAGGGGGGCGCCGTGGAGCTGCGGCTGGATTCCTCGCGGCCGGATCGGCTGGGGGCCCAGGTGATCGACAGCGGGAGGGACGCCGACATCGGGCGGTTGAGCCGGTTGATCGCCGACGATGCCGAGTTCTATCCGCGGTACAAGCAGGGGTGGGCGCGAGGGCTGGGTCTGGCGATCTGCGGGCGGCTCGTCCGCCGGGCGGCCGGCGAGCTGTCGATCGAGCGCCTGGACGACGGGAGGACGCGCTTCAACGTCGACCTGCCCTTCGCCCGGGGCTGAGTCGGACCGGCCAGGCCCGGCTGCCGGCCAGCCCCTCCGTCGGGCCGACCAGGCCCGGCTGCCGGCCAGCCCCCTTGGCCCAGCCCCCCTCAGGTCAGCCTCGCCCCCCCGTCCACGTAGAGCACCTCGCCCGTCACGTACGGGGCGCGGTCCAGGTAGAGCACCGCGTTCGCCACGTCCTCGGGACGCCCGACGCGCTTCAGCAGGGTGCGCTCGGCCGCCTCGGCGTGCTCGGCCTCGCCGTAGGACTCGGGCAGGAGCACGGGGCCCGGCGCCACGGCGTTCACGCGGATGCGGGGCGCCCACGCCCGGGCGAGGCTGCGGGTGAGGCTGACCAGCGCCGCCTTGCTGGCCAGGTAGGGCGCGTAGCCGGGCCAGCCCTCCTCGACGCCGCTGTCCGCGATGTTGACGATGCTGCCCCCGGGCGTCATCAGGCCGGCCGCGGCGCGGCAGCAGAAGAACGGCGCCCGGGCGTTGAGGGCGAAGACGCGATCCCAGTCTCCGACCGTGACCTCCTCGGGCCGCCCGTGGGGAAAGATGGCCGCGTTGTTCACGAGCAGGTCGAGCCCTCCCAGCTCGTGCGCCGCCCGCTTCACCAGCCGCTCGGCCTCTCCCCCCTCCGAGAGGTCGGCTTGCAGGGCCGCCGCCCGTCCCCCCTGCTCGCGCACCGCGGCCTCCACCTCGGCAGCCGCCCCGCTCGACGAGCCGTAATGGATCGCCACGTCATATCCCGCCCCGCCGAGGGCCAGCGCGATGGCCCGTCCGACGCGCGCGGCTCCTCCCGTCACGAGCGCGCGCCGGCGCTCCGGCCGGGTCTCAGTCACCCTGGCGGTACTCGGGCGGCGCCGTCGACTTGACCTTCGCCGGCCTGGCCGGCACGCCCACGTTCACGTGGTAGGGCCGGATGTCCTTCGTGGCGAGGGCCCGGGCACCCACCATCCCCTGAACTCCCACATGGACCCCGGCGAGCACGGTGGCGCCGTAGGTGATCCGCACGTCGTCGTCCAGGACCGTCTCCAGGTTCGTGACATCCACGATGTCGTCGATGGAGTGGGTGTGGCTGAAGATCGACGCATGGTCGGAGATCGAGACGCGGTTCCCGATCCGGATGCCGCCGCGGTCGTCCAGCAGCACGTTGCGGTGGATCACGACGTCATCGCCGACCCGGAGGTTGTAGCCGAACGACATCTCCACGAAGTGGAAGCACTTGAAGTTCCGGCCCACCCGCCCGAGCACATGGGGGGCGAGCAGGCGGCGGAAGCGCACGCCCAGGTCGACGTTCCCGCCCAGGGGGGAGCGGTCGAACATCTGCCAGAGCCAGATGAGCGGCTTGCGCTCGTAGTACCGCCGCTCATCGATCTCCTCGTAGTACTCGGGCTCCAGCGTGACCGCCCTCGGATCGAGGTTCCGCAGGGCTGCCTGGGTGGCCGGCGGGAGGCGCGAGGGGTCCGCGGACGGGTCGATCTGCGGATAGAGGAGGTCGCGGAGGACCTGGGCGCAGAGTGCGTTGCGGTCACAGGAGGGGTCCTCGAGGCGCTCGCGGAGCGCGCTCAGCCAGCCCTCGTAGAGCGCGACGGCATCGGGCTCGGGGGCGAGCTGTCGGAGCGGTCTGAGTACCATGGATCGCGGCCTTCAAGGGTTCGGGCGTCGGAAGGGAAACTGTCCGCGGGCTGGCCGGGCTGTCAACGCGGAGCGGGGGCGTGGGCGCAGCTTGACAAGCGGGAAGGCTATGGGATAGCATGGGTTATAAGAGTTGAGAATGGGTCTCAATCTCAAGTAATAATCGGTATTGGAAACCGCTCGTCTCACTCCAGGAGCGAAGGGGATGAGGCCTTCCGCCTCGAGGACCTCGCGTGCACGCTCGGTGGCCGCGGCGGCCGCCGCCCTCTCCCTCACCCTTGCCTCCGGGAACGCCGTAGCTCAGGAGGCACAGCCTGAGCAGGGTAACGCGGGCGTCTCGGGCATCCTGGTGGCGGCCGGGTCGGCGGCGCCGCTGGAGGGGGTCACCATCCTGCTCAGTCGGGAGGAGGACGGTCGCAGGTGGCGCACCGTGACGGACGACGCGGGGCGCTTCCGGCTCGGCGGGCTCGCGCCCGGCGGCTACCGGCTGGATGTGTCGCTGCTCGGCTGGGTTGGGCAGACCCGGCGGGTGGCGATCGAGGCTGCCGGGACGCTCGAGCTGAGGCTCACCCTCGATCCGAACCCGATCCCGATGGAGGCGGTCGAGGTGCTGCTCGACCGCACGCGGCTCGCCCCGCCCGGCGAGGACCTGCCGGGATCGGCGCAGGCGCTTACCGCAGAAGAGCTGCACAGGGACCACAGCGCCTTCACCGACGTCCACAAGGCCGTGTTCCGGCTCCCCGGGGTCAACGTCCAGGAGGAGGAGGGGTTCGGCCTGCGCCCCAACATCGGGATGCGCGGAACCGGATCGGAGCGGAGCTCCAAGATCACGCTGATGGAGGATGGCGTCCTCATCGCCCCCGCGCCCTACACGGCGCCCGAGGCCTACTACTTCCCGGTGACCGGCCGGATGGAGTCGGTGGAGGTGCGCAAGGGCTCCAGTCAGATCAAGTACGGTCCCCGCACGATCGGCGGTGCCCTCAACCTCGTGTCCAAGCCGATACCGGATCGCCTCCAGGTGAGTGCCGCGATCGGGGGCGGGCAGCACGGGACCGGTCGGTTCCAGGGCTCCGTGGGCGATTCCTACCGCAACTTCGGCTGGCTGGGGCAGGGCTACGTGATCCGGACCGACGGGTTCAAGAAGGTCGACGGTGGGGGCGACGCGGGATACGACCTGCAGGACTTCCTTGTCAAGTTCCGGGCGAACACGGACCCCGACGCGAGGGTTTACCAGGCGTTCACGGTGAAGCTCGGCTACTACAACCAGACCTCGGGCTCCACCTACCTCGGGATCACCGACGAGGACTTCGGCCTCACCCCCAACCGCCGGTATGCGGCCTCTCAGGAGGACGTCTTCCGGGGCGACCAGCAGCAGTACCAGCTGCAGCATTACATCCAGCCGTCCGAGGCGCTGAACGTCACCACGACGTTCTACCGCAACGACTTCCGGCGGAACTGGTACAAGCT
>CP070670.1:1160641-1241190 GCA_020351855.1 Gemmatimonadota bacterium | reverse complement strand
CATATTCCTCTTGAGAGTACTCGCCTTCGTCCAGCCTCCGGGCGCTGAAATCAACCGTGCTCCCGGCAGTCTCCGACGCGGCTTCTGCCGCTTCGGTCTCGGCCTCTGCCGCTACGGTCTCGGCCTCCGCCGCTCCGGTCTCGGCTTCTGCCGCTTCGGTCTCGGCCTCTGCCGCTACGGTCTCGGCCTCCGCCGCTCCGGTCTCGGCCTCCGCCGCTTCGGTCTCGGCCTCCGCCGCTTCGGTCTCGGCTTCTGCCGCTACGGTCTCGGCCTCCGCCGCTTCGGTCTCGGCCTCCGCCGCTCCGGTCTCGGCCTCCGCCGCTCCGGTCTCGGCCTCTTCGGATTCGAGCGTCTCGATCGCGTCGATCTCGGCCTCCGCGACGGGCGCGACTTTCTGGTCGGTACGTTCCTCAGTCATGCGGTTGGTTCCGTATTCTTCCGCGGTCCACGGCAGGCGGCAAAAACAATCGGCCGGTACCGAGCCGTTTGCTCGTCACCCAGCCGCTTTGGAGGGACCGCAGTATGGGTTAAGGGTTCGACCACCAATCATGGGACAATTCGGGCTAAAGCAAGCCCGTTAGGATAGGCGCGAACAGGCTTCTCGTCAACCAGTGCGCGCCTCGATTCCGCGCTCCGCGGCCAGGTCGACGATCCGCTGCACAACGTCGCCGGGCGCCATCTCGGTAGTGTCGATCTCGATCGCGTCCGCCGCGCGCCGCAGGGGAGCCCGCTCACGCGTGCTATCGGCTCGATCCCGGGCTTCCAGGCGTGCAGCCTCCTCGCGGATCGCCACGTCGGACAGAGCCCCGCCGAAATCGAGCAGCCGTCTTCGGGCACGCTCCTTCACATCGGCGACCAGAAAGATCTTGAGGGTGGCGCCGGGGAACACCACCGAGCCGATGTCCCGACCATCGCAGACGATATCCGCAACCTCAGCCGTGGCTCTGAGCAGTGAGAGCACCCGGTCGCGCACGAACCCATACGCCGATACGGCGGAGACGTCCCGGGACACCTCCCGCCCCTGGAGCACAGCGCCAGGCGTCTGGCCCGCCACGCGCACCGACAAGATCCCGTCCCGCACCTCCGGCTCGATGTCGAGGGCCGCGACGCCTTTACAGAGGCGTGATGCCTCGCCGATCCATCCGTGCCGCTGCGCCGCCCACGTGATGGCTCGATAGAACAGGCCCGAGTTGACATGCACGAAGCGGAGACGGCCCGCCACCTGACGGGCCGTCGTGCTCTTGCCCGACGCAGCCGGTCCGTCGATAGCGATCACCCGTCGGCTCATGCTCCGCTCCTGCCGGCCAACCGTTCGAGGTCTCGCCAGAAACCCGGGTAGGAGATGGACACGCACATGGGATCGTCCACGGTGATCTCGCATCCAGGGGCAGCCCCGAGGACCCCGAAGGCCATGGCGATCCTGTGGTCGCCCCCCGTTCGCACGACACCGGCCAGCGGCGCGTCCGTTCCCTCGATGTCCAATCCGTCGGAGTGCTCACGGCAGCGCACGCCTACCGTCTGCAGGCCCGCCGCGACCGTCGAGAGCCGGTCGCTCTCCTTTCTTCTGAGCTCGGCTGCTCCCCGGATCCGCGACACTCCGGATGCCCGGGCGGCCAGGACCGCCAGGACGGGCACCTCGTCGACCAGATCCACCAGCAGGCGCCCTCCCACATCGGAAGCACGCAGGCGAGAAGGGCTGCCGCGCAGCGTACCCATTGGCTCTCCCGCTTCTACACCCTCCTCGCCAACCTCGAAGCGAGCCCCCATCTGCGCCGCAGCACGCAGCAGCCCTGTGCGCCTGGCGTTGAGCCCCACCCGGACCACCCGGACCTCGCCCGCTCCGAGCCAGGCGGCGGCCAGCAGCGAGGCGGCGGCGGAAAAGTCGCCCGGCACGCCGAGGTCCAGCGGTCGCAGGGCGGGCCCGTGCTTCATCGATTCGAGCGCGACAGCCGATCCGCCGCCCGGCATACGGGCCACCGAGAGGGGAGCGCCCATCTCCTGGAGCAGCCGCTCCGTGTGGTCTCGCGTCGGCGTCGGCTCGATGACCTCCACGGGAACCGCACTCGCGAGACCGGCGAGCAGCAGAGACGACTTCACCTGGGCGCTCGCCACCCGCGGGCGGTGTCTAAGTGAGCGAAGGGAACCCGAGCGCCGGGCTTCGAGCGCGACGGGCAGCCTGTCCTCTTCTTTCAGGTAGCGGATCCGCGCACCCATCGCTTGCAGGGGATAGACCACCCGATCCATCGGCCGGCCGGACAGGGACGCGTCGCCGCAGAGCACCGCGGGGAGACCCAGCCCGCTGAGGAGGCCGAGAAGCAAGCGGGCCGTCGTCCCGCTGTTGCCGCAATCGATCTCACCGGGCGGAGGTCGCCAGCGCGCCGGACCGGTGATCAGAGTCTCGTCACCTTCTCCCTCGATGCGGACGCCCAACGCCTCCAGTGCCCTCCGAGTACACCGCACGTCATCACAGGGGGAGACGCCTCTCAGGCACGATCGCCCCTCGGCCAGCGGTCCCAACAGTAGCACCCGATGGGAAAGCGACTTGTCACCCGGCGCATCGAACGAGAGGATCACCCCGGACCCATCGCCATCGGATCGGAATCGTCTTGCCGGAGCGCCACCTGGATGACGAGGCCGTCGTGAGCGACCCGGCTGGGGCGAAACACGGCCCGCGCCTCCTCTGCGAGCCGTTCGGGCTGTTCCGAGTAACGGGCGCTCAGGTGCGTGAGCACGAGTTCCCGCACCCCTGCCTCCCGGGCCGTCCTTGCAGCGTCCTCCGCCGTGCAGTGTCCCGTTCTGCGGGCCCGCTCCCTCTCGTCCCGACCGAAGGTGGACTCGTGGATCAGCAGATCGGCGCCCGAGGCAGCCTGCACGACGCTGGCGGACGGCGAAGTGTCCCCTGTGTAGATCAGCGTTCGTCCCGGACGCGGCGGACCGACGACATCCCCCGGCCTGACGACGGCACCGTCCGGGAGTTCCACCGGCTCTCCCCTGTGGAGCGCTCCGAACAGCGGCCCTTCCGGAACACCGAGCTGACGGGCCCGCTCGACATCGAAGCGACCGAGGCGGGGCTCCTCGCGGACGGCTAGCCCGATCGACGTCGATGTATGCCTCGTAGCGAAGGCGCGAACGGCATAGCCGTCCAGGGTGACGCCTTCGCCGGGACCCAGCTCCCCGATCGTCACCGGAAACCCGATCCGCTCGCCTCCTAGGCTCGCGACGCGTCCCAGCGTCTCGGAGCTGGACGGCGGTCCCCAGATGTGAATCGGCTCTGCTCGGTCCTGCAGCGTCATCGTCCGGAGCAGTCCCGTGATGCCGAGATAGTGATCGGCGTGCAGGTGAGTCACGAAGATCGCCCGGAGGCCGAAGCCGACGCCGAAGCGCATCATCTGCCGCTGCGTGCCCTCCCCGCAGTCGAACAGAAACAGATCCCCCTCGCGTTGAACCGCGATGGCGGACACGTTGCGCCGCACGGTCGGCCGCGCCGAGGCGGTACCCAGGAAAGTCGCTCGCAGCAAGAAATGTCGCTCCTATGACGTACCGGCCGCCCCGCTGCGGCCGTCCGCGGCGCAACCTACCCGTGCGGCCCCCGGGGTCAAGCTGTGGCCCGTATGACTGGCCGCCCTGCGCCGGGATCTTTCGGGCAGCGGTTGGGGAGGCGTAGGTTGCCGATGTCTCGGGGAGCCCGCGGTGGGCGGCAGCGCGAGACGGGATGTAGGCACCGGAGGCCCATGGATCACCCAGTCCCTCCCACCCTGGCCAACAAGTTCGGCGAACCCGGCGGGCTCTTCGACACCGTCCTGCAGCGGCTAGTCGCGGAGTGGCATCGCTTCCAGGTAGACCGCGATCCGCACCGCCTCCCCGCGCTCAATGCGATCCTGGACGCGGGGATGTCGCAGTTGCGGTCCCTGGAGCTGCTGCTGGCCCCCGGCACGGATGACCCGCCCGCCGGGCCGGACCAGCGGAGGCGATCCGCGCACGGCGAGTCTCAGGGCGTCGGCTCCGTGTACCTGGTGGATCCGCGGCAGGAGCGCCGCAGCCACGCGGAAGCCAGCGAGCGGCGACCACCGGTGTCCCCCAGCCGACTGGACGAGGCCCTCCAGCTTCTGGAGTCCCTGCAGGAGGCGCTGCGAGAGGTCCTGCATTCCGAGCCGCCGCAGATCCGCCTCTCCGTGTCGGGCCAGCCGGAACCGGCACGTGCCGGCCGTTCCGGGGAGCCTTCGCGGGCTGCCGGGAACGGGAGCGCCCGCGCCGAGGCGGCTTTGGGCGGGATCCTTTCGCACGAGGCGTTCGACGTCGCGGCGGCAGCCGAGCTGAAGCGGTGTCGTCGCTTCGAGCGCGCCTTCTCGCTCCTGCTGCTCGATCTCGGGAAGGAAGCGGACTCCCAGGCGGCTCGGGTGCTGCTCGCCAACCTGAGAGAGTTCGACCTCGTGGGACGATACGGAGACGAGGTCTTCGCGCTCGGACTTCCCGAGACATCGGCCGAAGGGGCAAGGATGATCGCGTTGCGCCTGGTCGGCTTGCTCGCCCGGCGGGGCACCTGGTCGGATCGCGGCCACTTCGGGATCGCCACCTACCCGAAGGACGGCAACACGCTCACGATGGTCGTACGCTCAGCCCGCTCCCAGCTTGCCGGAGAGGCTTCTCTCTGAGCCGGTCCCTCACTCGGCGGCCGACCGTCGAGCCGCCTTCAGGAGCACCTCCACCGGCGCCGCTCCGACCACCTTGAAGCGTCCGAACAGCATCGTCGGCGTCTGCGCGATCTCGTACCGTTCCGCTTCTTCTTCGGCCCGCCTCAGTTCCTCCAGGTAGCGCCCGTCCTCCAGGGCCAGCGAGAGCGCCTCAACGTCGAGGCCCTCCTCGGCGGCGAGTTGCGATAGCGTCTCCATCCTGTCGATCTGCAGCTGCCGCACGAAGTGCGCGCGAAAGATCGCACGATGCAGCCGCAGGTGAGCCTCCTTGCCGAGATCCCGGGCAAACTCACCTGCCTGCAGGGCCAGCCGAGTCGACGGGTGCCGGCGCGGGCGATAGAGGGGCAGCCCGAGCGCCGCGGCCCGCTCCGCCAGATCCTGCCAGTCGGCCTCTGCGAAGTCGTCTCCAGGACCCTCAGCGGCCCCCTCCTGCGGCGCCACGACTTCCGGCCGGATCTCGAGCGGCCGCCAGACGATGTCCAGAGCAGCCTGTTCGGCCGCGGAACCCAGAAGCGCGACGGCCAGATAGGAATACGGGCAGGCGTAGTCGAAGTACGTGAATACCCGTAACGGCTCGGACGATGGAAGCGAGTTCACACGGATTCGAGCCTACTCGGATCCTCGACCGGCCGTCCCACGCTCCGTCGCCTCCCGCCAGAGCGTGAGCAGCTCCTCCTCCGATAGCTCTCCGACGTGCCCGCCACGCACCTGCAGGCGCGCCATTTCACCCTCGAGGCTCGTGAAGACGATCCCTGTCCCGCTCTCCGCCCCACTGCCTCCCGCCCATACGGGGCCGCGGTTCTGGGCGAGCCACTGGCGGCCGTCCTCGGCCTGGAAACGGCGCTCCGTGTCGGTCAGCGGGCGCCCCACATCGTACAGCTCGAGCAGCTCCTCCGGCCCGGGATCTGGATCGCCCGGCCGGGGCTCGATGAGGGCGCGCCGGTCGCGCCGGTCACTGGACGCTCCGTCCAGCGGATAGAAGTAGACCACCCCGAAGCGGGTCTCGGGTCCCCGCCACGCCAGGGACGCCCGATACCGCCCATCCGGCAGCTCGATCTCGGTCTCGAAGCGGGTCGTAGCTCTCACGTCTTGCGAAGCTCCTCGCACGGGGTGGCGTAGACATCGGCCTCGGCGTCCGCCGGGGCCGGCATCGCGGTACGGCGGCTCGCCAGGGCAGCCTCTGCAGCCGCCTCTACCTCGTCCACGACCGCCGCCTCGATCTGTTCGAGCACCTGCCGATTCCTCGCCTCGCGGCTGGCGGGATCGTGCTCACCCCCTCCGAGAGACACGGGCCCCGTCGCGAGGTACTCCTCATACATCCCAATCGGATCCCGTCGACCCCAGGCCTCGAAAAGCGAGCGATCGAAGGTACGCCGGGCCTCCCGGATATCGTGCGTGGCGTGTCCGCCCATCCTGAAGGTCTCGGCAGCGACGAACACCGGGCCCTCTCCCCGTCGGCAGCGGTCAGCCGCGAGGTGGCAGGCCGCATACACGTCCAGCACATGGTTGCCGTCGACCTCCAGGAGCGGCACGCCATAAGCACGTCCCGAGCCGCTGAAATCGGGAGCACGATGATGCTGGCGGAAGGTCGTACCCAGCGCGACCTGGTTGTTCTGGATGACGAACACGATCGGCAGGCGTTGGACGGCTGCGAAGTTGAACGCCTCGTGAACCTCGCCGTGCTTCGTCGCCCCATCCCCGACCCAGGTGAGAGCGACCCGCGGCTCGTGCCGCTGCTTGAAGCCGAGGGCAAAGCCGTTCATGACCGCTGCCAGCGATCCAATCATGCTGATCGGTGCCACGATGCCGTATCGCAGATTCCCCACGTGAAGGTCCCGACCGCGGGTGGGAGAGTCGCTCGTGGCCAGATAGCCGCGCAGCATGTCGGTCATGGGCATCCCCATTTCGTGGCACGCGCCCGCGTTTCGGATCATCGGGCCGACCACATCGCCTGCCCCTCCCTCGCGGCGCAGCGCGTGCACCGCCCCGATCGTCACCGCCTCCTCCCCCGTGCCGAGCCATGCCTTCGAGATGACACCCTGCTTGACCCAACGCTGCAGAGCGATGTCATGAAGCCGGAAGCGAAGAAGACCTCGATAAAGGGCAAGCAGGTCCTCGGCAGCCAGCGCTCCCGCTATGGATCGCCGATCGGGCTGCTCCTCGATCGTCGCGCGGAAGCGCCGGAGCTGCCCCGGGCTCGACGCCCAACCCACATACTCGGGCGGATCGAATGCCGCGTAGCGCTTCAAGGCCGTTATCCTCTGGTTGCGGGGTCCGGGTGCGCCGTATCCTACACGGGAGGTCGAGCCGGCGCCAAGCCGCCGCCCCTCCGGTCTCCGGTGGAGCGGCCCACCCCTTCAGGAGGCAATGGAGGATGAAGGTCTGCAGGGGCTGCGAGGTGATGATCCCGGACCACGCCCACCGCTGTCCGCACTGCCGAGCGCGTCAGCGTCGCGGGGAGTGGCAGCTCCAGGCCGTGCTCCTCGGAGCGGCCCTCACGGCTGCGCTCGCGGTGTTCGCCGAGACGTGCTGAGGGGAAGGCCTAGGCGGCGCCGAAGCGTCTGGCGCAAGGAGATCGACGGGCAGCCGCGAGCCTACAGGAAGTACCCGTACAGCGCCATGATCGCCAGGATGATCGCAGCGGCTATCGCCAGCGGTCCCACGAAAAGGCCCCTGAGACTCGTGTCGTACTTGAGGTGCATGTAGAAGCCGACGACGAGAACGAACTTGGCCCCCGAGAGCACGAGGAGCAGCGGGACGAGCACGGGCGCGAGGGCTTCGACGTAGAACACCATGACCTCGAGCGCCGTGATAACGCCCAGAACAAGCGCGATCGCCACGTAGGTCCGACTCTAGGCATTCGGATCTAGATGGGCCCCATGCGTCGCCGCCACCTCCACGCCGCCTCGGTCGGATCCGTGCGCCAACTCACTCGCCATCGGATTCGCTCCTCTCTCCGCCGGCTAGACTGCCGCCGCGCCGGACATCAGGTAGATCACCGTGAAGAGGACGATCCACACGACATCCACGAAGTGCCAGTATAGACCTGCCACCTCGACTTTGACGGATTTTTCCGGCCCCAGACGTCCCCGAAGCGCAAGGGTCCAGAGGGTCAGAAGCCAGATCACCCCGATGGCCACGTGAGCGCCGTGGAAGCCCGTAGTAAGGTAGAAGGTACCGGAAAACAGGTTCCTGCCGAGGCCCAGTCCCTCGTGGGCGAAGTGCGAGAACTCGAAGACCTGTCCGCCCAGGAAGATCAGACCCAACACGGCCGTGAGGAGCAGGAACAGGCCGCTCCCGCGTCGGTCTCCCCGCTGAACCGCCGACAGGGCCAGCACCATCATCAGGCTGCTCATCAGGAGAACGAAGGTCGTGACCGTGATGAACGGGATGTTGAGCAGCTCCTCCTCGAACGGTCCGACCAGGCTGCGGTCGCGGTAGGCCAGGAAGGTGGCGATCAAGGATCCGAAGAGCATGCATTCGGAGCCGATGAACGTCCACATCAGCACCTTCTCGTTGGCAACCCCGGTGCTCGTGCGTTCCAACGTCGGCTACATCCTTCCTTCGATCGTCAAGTAACCTCCCTCGCGGTACCCGTCAGTGAATCGGCTCGAACGACCAGCCGTAGATCCCCACCACCGCGACGGCCCCGCCGATCAGCACGAGCGGAAGACCGACCAGCGCACCCGTCATGAGCACGAGGAGGCCCGCTGCCGTCACCAGCGGCCAGTAGGATGGGTTCGGCATGTGGAACACCTCCTCGGCGGCCGGGAGGACGATCCCATCGTGCCACAGCGGATCCCGGCTCCGCACTTCCGGCGTGCGGTCGAAGTTATGGACGGGCGGAGGCGACGCGATGCTCCACTCGAGGGTCGATGCCTCCCAGGGGTTCGCCTCGGCCGTCGGCGCCGTCCTCAGACTCCGGATGAAGTTCACGAGGAAGACGAAAACGGCCACGAAGGTGATCACCGCCCCGATGGTCGAGACCACGTTGAACCACTCGAATCCGAGTCCGGCCGGGGACGTGAAGGTCCGGCGCGGCTGACCGTGTAGTCCCGCGTAGTGCATCGGGAAGAAGGTGAGGTTCATCCCGATGAACATCAGCCAGAAGTGGACGGCACCCAGCGGTTCGTTCAGGAAGCGCCCTGTAACCTTCGGGAACCAGTAGTACACGCCCGCGAACAGCCCCAAGATGCTGCCTCCGAAGAGCACGTAGTGGAAGTGCGCCACGACGAAGTACGTGTCGGTCTGCTGGAGGTCGGCCGGGGCCGACGAGTGCATCACGCCGCTCACGCCCCCGATCACGAACATGGCGACGAGGCCGATGCTGAAGAGCATCGCGGATTTGAAGCGTAGCGCCCCTCCCCACATCGTCGCGATCCAGTTGAAGATCTTCACGCCCGTCGGGATCGCGATCAGCATGGTGAGTCCGCTGAATGCCGAGTTGGCAATCCGGCCGAGCCCGACGGAGAACATGTGGTGTGCCCACACGCCGAAGCCCAGGAAGGCGATCAGCACGCCCGAATACACGACCACCGGATAGCCGAACAGGGGCTTCTTGGAGAAGGTCGGGATCACATCCGAGACAATGCCGAAAGCGGGCAAGATCAGGATGTAGACCTCCGGATGACCGAAGATCCAGAACAGGTGCTGCCAGAGGCGCGGGTCGCCGCCCCCGGACGGCTCGAAGAACAGCGTGCCGAACATCCGGTCGAAGAGGAGGAATACCGTGCTGATCGTGAAGGGCGGAAAGGCCAGGATGATGAGGAAGGAGACGACGAACGTCATCCACGTGAAGAGGGGAAGCCGCATGAACGTCATCCCCGGCGCCCTCAGGTTGATGATCGTCACGATGAAGTTCAGCGCCGCCACGATGGATCCCGCGCCGGCCAGTGCCAGCCCGAGGATGTAGAAGTCCACCCCGTGTCCCGGAGAGTACTGGCTGGACGTGAGGTTCGCGTAGGCGAACCAGCCCACGTCGGGCGCGCCACCGAAAAAGAAGCTGGCGTTCAGGAAGAGCGCACCGAAGATGAAGAGCCAGTAGCTGAAGGCGTTGAGGCGAGGGAACGCGACGTCGCGCGCCCCGATCTGCAGCGGCACGACGAAGTTGAAGAAGGCGGCACTCATCGGCATGACCACGAACAGGAGCATCGTGATGCCGTGCATCGTGAACAGCTGGTTGTAGGCCTGAGCGGTGAGGAGGGTGTTCTCGGGCGTCGCCAGCTGCAGCCGGATGAGCATCGCCTCGATGCCGCCGACCAGGAAGAAGAACAGAGAGGACACGAAGTAGAGGATCCCGATCCGCTTGTGGTCGACGGTCGTGATCCAGCTCCACAGGCCTCCGGAGTACGTTCCCATAGCCGCTACTCGAGACTCAGGAGATAGGCCGCCACCTGGCCGGCCTGTTCGTCATTCAAACCCATGTCCAGCATGAGGTTACCTGGCTTCACCTCCTGCGGATCCATGATCCATTTGGCCAGATTCTCCGGCGTGTTCTCGAGGAGCCCCGCAGCGATCGTGCTCCGGCTGCCCACATGCGTGAGGTCGGGCCCGATCACGCCGGCCGCCACCGTGCCGCGGATCGCGTGGCACGAGATACAGCCGCCGGCACCGAAGAAGATCTCCCGCCCGGCCGTGACCATCGGATCCTCGGCCGGAGCCGGGTCTCCCTCCGCCTCCTGGGGGCTCGCCTGCCGAGCGGCCCAAGCCTCGAAGTCCTCGGGAGAGTCGACGAACAGGCGCATGCCCATCAGGGCGTGCGAGGTCCCGCAGAACTCGGCACACTGACCCGGATAGACGCCCACCGAGTCCGGCGTGAACCAGAGACTGTTTTCCCTTCCTGGCACGAGATCCCTCTTCCCCGATACCCGCGGAAACCAGAAGCTGTGCAGGACATCGCCGGAACGGAGTCTGACGTCGGCGGTCTTCCCCACGGGAAGGTGGAGCTCGTTGGCCGTCGTGATGCCGAGATCCGGGTAGCGGAACTCCCACCACCACTGGTGCCCCACGACCTCCACTCGAACATCCGAGCTGGGCGGCGGCCCATCGATGCGCCAGAGGGTCAGCATGGTGGGAACGCCGATGAAGATGAGGATCACGGCCGGGGCGATCGTCCACCCGATCTCCAGCACGGTGTTGCCATGCACCGCCTTCGGCCGGGCGGCGCCGGGCCGCTCCCGATAGCGGAATACCGTGAACAGCAGCGCGCCCTCCACCACGACGAGCACACCCATCGCCCACCAGAAGATGCCGCGGAACAGCGAGTCGATCTCCCGCGCCACGTCCGATTGTGGACGCAGGGAGGACTGCGGGAAGTCACCGCCACAGGCGACGAACAGCGCGGCCAGGGCAAGCGCCGCGAATGCGAGCTGTCGTCGTCGGCCCGGGAGCCGAGGGCGCCCGTCGGTCATATCGTCGTGATCTGTCACTGTTGGGTGGAGCCGAAAGATTCGCGAGGGACAGACAGTAGGTGGCCTTCGCGAGGTCGTCAAGAATTCCGGCGCTCCCCTATTCGCCGCCCTCAGTGCCGGAAAAGGCGACGACCGCTCATGACCATCGCGATGCCGTGCTCGTCGGCTGCCGCTACCACCTCGTCATCTCGGATCGACCCGCCCGGCTGGATGATCGCGCGAACGCCCAGCTCCGCCGCGGCATCGATCCCGTCCCGGAACGGGAAGAAAGCATCCGAAGCGAGGACCGCGCCCTCCGTCCCGTGCCCCGCATCCTCGGCCTTCCACCCTGAGAGCTTCACGGCGTCCACGCGGCTCATCTGCCCGGCCCCGATCCCGATGGTCGCTCCCTCCCGCGCCAGGAGGATGGCGTTCGACTTCACGGCCTGCACGGCCGCCCAGGCGAAACCCAGATCATCCCACTCCTCCGGCGAGGGTTCGCGACGGGTCCGGACGGTCATCCGTTCCTGCTCCTGCAGAGCCGCCGGATTCACCGGCACGGGAGCCGACTGGAGCAGCAGCCCTCCCTGCACGCCTCGCGCGTCGAGCCCCGCAACGAGGTGCCCTGGGTACGCTCGCAGCTCGCCGTCTTCCGGCATCAGGATGCGCAGGTTCTTCTTCTGGGTCAGGATGCGCAGCGCACCCTCCGCGTAGCCCGGAGCGATGAGGCACTCCACGAACAGCTCGTACAGGGCCTCCGCGACCGTCTCGGCCATCGGCTGGTTGAAGGCGACGGTAGAACCGAACGCCGACACCGGATCGCAGGCGAGCGCCCGCTCGAACGCCACGGCGGTGGATCGTCCGACGGCCAGACCGCAGGGAGTGGTGTGCTTGACGATCGCGCACGCAGCCCTCGCGTCAGCGAGGTAGGGGGCGATCGCCGCAAGAGCCCCATCCACATCCAGCAAGTTGTTGTACGAGAGCTCCTTGCCGTGCAGCTGCTTGAGCCCCGCGATGCCCCAAGGACGCCGGGCCGCGTCCCGGTAGAAGGCGGCTGATTGATCGGGGTTCTCCCCGTAGCGAAGCTCCTGCACTCGCACCAGCGAAAGCAGCGCCTCGGGAGGCGTCGCCTCCTCCTGCCGCTCGAGCGAGTCCAGGTAGCTCGCCACCGCCGCATCGTAGGTGGCCGTGTGCGCATACACCTTCGCGGCCAGCCGGCGCCGGCGCCGGGCAGAATCCTCTCCCGCTCCGCCGTCCTCGAGGATCTCCAGCGCCTCGGGATAGTCCTCCGGGTCGCACAGCACGACGACGTCCACGTGGTTCTTGGCAGCGGCCCGTAGCAGGGTCGGACCTCCGATATCGATCTGCTCGATCGCCTCCGCCACGGTCACAGCCGGCTTCGCTACCGTCTGCCGAAACGGATAGAGGTTCACCGCGACGAGATCGATCGGTCCGATTCCCGCCTTCTCGATGGCCCGCATGTCCCCGGCCACCGAGCGGCGCGCCAAAATGCCTGCGTGCACCGCCGGGTGCAGGGTCTTGACTCGTCCGGCCAACATCTCCGGGAACTCGGTAAGCTCGCTGACCGAGCGGACGGGAACGCCCGCCTTGGACAGCTCCGCCGCCGTACCGCCGGTCGATACGATCTCCCAGCCCCGGTCCACGAGAGCGCCCGCCAGCTCGACGATGCCCGTCTTGTCGGACACGCTGATAAGCGCGGTCTTGGGCCTTTTCATCTTCTGTCCCTCACTCTGGTTCGATCGTCCAGCCCTCTCCGGGAACGGCCGCGAACCTCTCGGTTCTGAACAGCGAGCCGGTCCACCTCACCCGCCCATCGGGCGCCAGGGCGACCCGGCGTCTCGCGATGGCGGACACGACGGCAGGCAGCAGCCGGTGCTCCACCTCGAGGACTCGCCCGGCGAGAGAGCTCGCATCGTCTTCTTCTAGGACGGGAACGGGCCACTGAGCCACGACCGGCCCCCGGTCGTACTCCTCGCTCACGAAGTGGATGGTAACCCCGGTGACCTTGCAGCCCCGTGCGAGCACGGCTTCGTGCACTCGGCGTCCGTACATGCCCTGTCCGCCGAACGATGGCAGGAGGGCCGGGTGGATGTTGATCATCCGTCCCCAGTACTCTCGCACAACGGCAGCCGGTACCAGACGAAGATACCCGGCGAGCACGACCAGCTCGACCTCGGTCTCCGCCAGACAGCGCCGCAGGAACGGCTCGTCCTCCTCCGCCACTTGGCCGGCCGGGTCGAGCGCCGATGGCAGCACTTCGGCGCGGACAGTCGCCGCGGCCGCGCGCTCCAGCGAGCGGATGCCAGGGCGGCTGCCGATGACGAGCACGACGCGAGCTGCCGGATCCGCGCCCAGGTTGAAGCGGTCAAGCAGCGCCTGGAGGTTGCTCCCCGACCCGGATGCCAGAACACCGATCCGCATGGGCCGCCTCATGACGGCCCCCAGGCTCGCGTCACGATCGAGGCGACGTCTCGCTCTTCGCCGGGCCGGATCGTCCTGAAGTCGATGCAGAACGCATCGCCTTCGATCCTGCCGATGAGAGGGGGGTCCGCGGCGCGGCAGCGTTCCTCGAGAAGCCCGGCGGATCGGCCGGCAGAGGCCCAGCCGGCCGACTCGAGCACCACTTCCGGATAGGCCCCGCCACCGACCAGCGATTCCAGCGGGCGCACCTCGAGTCCCTGCTCGACCACGGCTGGACAATGGGAAAGCGCTGCCGTCGCCCGTGCGCGTACCGACGCGGCGGGCTCGCGCAGCATCGCGACGGCCGGAATCCGGTCGGCGGCCGCCTCCGGGTTCGCGTGAAGGCGCAGCGTGGCCTCGAGGGCCGCGATCGTGAGCTTGTCGACGCGGAAGGCTCGCAGAAGCGGGTTCCCTCGAAGGCGGGCGACCGCCGCCTCCGTACCATGTATCACACCGGCTTGCGGGCCGCCCAGCAGCTTGTCGCCGCTCCAGGTGACGACGGCCGCTCCGGCGGCTGCGGCATCGCGCGGAGCGGGTTCGGCCGGCAGAAGCGGTAGCAGGTGACCGAGAAGCAGACCCGAACCGAGGTCGTTTGCCACGGGCAGCCCGTGGCTGTGACCGAGCTCTGCGAGCTCTTCCAGTGCCACCTCCTCCACGAAGCCGTGGATCCGGTAGTTTGACGGATGGACCTTCAGGATGAGACCGGTGCGGTCGCCGATCGCCCGTCGATAGTCCGTGATCCGAGTTCGGTTCGTGGTCCCCACCTCCACCAGCCGGCCGCCGGCTCGCTCAACGAGCTCCGGGACCCGGAATGAACCTCCGATCTCCACCAGCTCACCGCGCGACACGATGACCTCGCGTCCCTGCGCGAACTCGTTCACCACGAGCGCCACGGCGGCCGCGTTGTTGTTGACGACGAGAGCGGCCTCCGATCCGGTCAGCTCCCGTAGGAGAGCACTGCAGTGATCATGACGGCTTCCCCGCTCCCCGCCTCCCAGATCGAACTCCAGGTTGCAGTACCCGCGCGCGATCGACCGCAGCGCGGCCAGTGCCTCCTCGGGCAGCGGGGCGCGGCCCAGGTTGGTATGCAGGACGACCCCCGTCCCATTCAACACGCGGCGTAGCCCCGGCCTCGCTCGTTCCCGAAGCCGGGCCTCGGTCTCCTCCAGAATCGACCCGGCGTCCGGCATCGCCGTTCCTTCGACGGCCAGGATCCGCTGTCTCCCGATGGCGTCCCGCAGGGCGTTCCTCACGACGTCCCGGCCGTACCGGCAAGACCACTCGACGGCCCGCTCGTCGGCCAACAGCCGGTCAACGGACGGAATCCGCCTCCGGAGGTCTGTCACCGCACCCCACCACGCGGGGGCACGTCACCACCCACAGAATCCGCCGGCTCGCTCGCCTCCCCCTCGCCCTCCAGCGGCGCAGGCGGGGCTTCCTGCGGGTAGGCGAAGACCGTGTCGATGGCGGCCGCGAGCTGCCGCAGGTTGACTACTCGATCCATCGAGATCCCATATCTTCCCTCTCCGAGCGGAGAGGCCAGGCGCACGAGCAGCATCTGGGAAGGCAACACCTCTTCGGGCGGCGGCTCAGCCGCCTCGGGCAGCGTGTCCGGCGCCGCCTCGGGCAACGTGTCCGGCGCCGCCTCGGGCAGCGTGTCCGGCGCCGCCTCGGGCAGCGTGTCCGGCGCCGCCTCGGGCAGCGTGTCCGGCCGCACTCTGGCGCCGGGTGTGCCGGCGGCGCGGCCGCGTATCGCTTCGCTCAGCGTGACCGCCTCGATCTCGATACGACGCCCACTGTCCAGCTGCCGGATCTCGAGCCCGGCCGCACCAAAATCCTGCGTCGGGTCCAGATAGTCGTCGAACTCCAGCTCGAGCGAGAGCGTGTCGACGACCTCGATGCGGCCGAGGATGGGCGGTGTCGTATCGGGTTCGACGATGCGAAAGGATCGCTCGACCCGGCCATCCGCGAGAAGCTCCAGACGGGCGCTGTCGTAGGGTTCGAACATGCGGTCGAGCACGAAGTTGCCGTTCAGGTCCTGAAAGGCGAACGACCAGTAATCATCAGCAGGGGCGTACGAGAGCTCGAAGCTGCCATCCGACTCGGTCGGCGCACTGTAGGGAATCGAATCGCCGGCCACGTTCAGGAGGGTCACCCTCCCCGATGTCACGGCATTGCCGTCCACCCGGCGGCGCACATCGCCCGTTACCCGAGTGCTCGAGATCTCCGGACCCGTCGAGAATACGAGGTCGATCGGTCCCTGGGTGCGGTTGCCGAGGAGGTCCGCGATGCCTTCGGGAATCCTGATGTGATAGACGATTCCATCACCCCAGCCGTCGGTCGGCCGGATCTTCAGGTTGGAAAAGCCGGCCGAGATCTCGTATCGCCCGGCCGGGGAAGCGACGACGCGTTGCTGCAGGCCACGTGCCCCGCTGATCGGCTCATCGAACTGGACTTCGGCACTCCCACCGAAGCCCGGAACCACGGCGAACTTGTCCGGCTTCAGCACGCGGACCCCCGGCGGCGTGCGGTCCGGACGGGTACCGGGCGGCGGCTCCTCCCGGGCGCATGCCATGCCGGCCACGGCCGCAGCGAGGAGCGCCACGGTCGGGAGGCCCTCGGTGCCGACTCTAACGAGCCTCATCCAACGGCGACGGGATGCTTCCGGCACAGGATCGGTTAGCCCTCTCCCAGGGCCCGTCTCTTCTCGATGAGGCGCTCGCGTCTCTCTTCGAGCGATCTCGCCTTTTCGCGCTCGCGCTCCACGACTTCTGCCGGAGCCTTGTCGAGAAAGGCGGGACTGTCTAATCGGGCCCGCGTGCCGGCGAGGATTCCATCCAGGCGGTCCAGCTCTTTCGCCAGTCTCGCGAGCTCGCGATCCAGGTCCAAGAGGTCGGCGAGAGGGAGAAACAACTCGCCCCCGGACTGCAGTACGGCGTGCGCGCCCGGCTCCGCGGGGAGCCCATCGGCTTCCTCGAACGCGGCCCGCGCCAGCCTCGAGGCTCCCTGCTCTTCGGCACGCAGCGCTTCCGCGAGCGGCGGCGGAACCTCGCGCACGAAGACCTTCACCTCACGACCCGGGTCGATCCCATACTCGGATCGGAGGTTCCGAACCTGTCCGACCAGTTCCTGCAGGGCGGCGAAGGCCTGCTCGGCGGCAGGATCATCCCACGATGCCGGCGGCTGCGGCCACGGCCCCCGAACGATCGTGTCGGTCTCCCCTCGACCCGGGAGCCTGATGGCGATCGCCTCCGATATGAAAGGCATGATGGGGTGGAGGAGGCGCATCCAACCGTCGAGTACGTGCGCAAGCGTCGCGGCGGCCGCGTCGCGGCTCCGCTCGCCCCGCTCTCCGGCCAGCCTAGCCTTGACGAGCTCGATGTACCAGTCGGCCAGCTCGCCCCAGCCGAACCGGTATACAGCTGCCGCCGCATCGTGCAGCCGGTAGGCCTGAAGCGCCTCCGTCATTTCCGAGGTGGTCCGGCGGAAGCGACTGAGGATCCAACGATCGGCCAACTCCCGATCCAGAGCCTCCGGATCGGCGACGAGGTCCTCTTCCCTCAGGTAGGGGAGCGCGAAGCGCGCCGCGTTCCAGATCTTGTTGGCGAAGTTGCGCCCGACCGCAAATGCGGCATCGAGGTCCTGGTAGTTGAGCTGCAGATCGGTTCCCATCGCGGCGCCGTTCAGCAACGTGTACCGCATCGCGTCGGCGCCGTACCGCTGCACGACCTCCAGCGGATCGATGCCGTTCCCGAGGGACTTGGCCATTCTGCGGCCCAGGTGGTCTCGAACGGTCCCGTTGATCACGACATCCGTGAAGGGTAGCTCCCCCATGAACTCGAGCCCCATCATCACCATCCGGGCCACCCAGAAGAAGATGATCTCGGAGGCCGTCACCAACGTGTCGGTAGGATACAGCACGCCGAGATCGGGGGTCTCCTCGGGCCAGCCGACCGTGCTGAACGGCCACAGCGCAGAGCTGAACCAGGTGTCCAGCACGTCGGGATCCTGGCTCAGGTCTCCACCGCACTTCGAGCACTCGGCGGGCTCCTCGCGCGCCACCATCTCGGAACCGCACGCCTCGCAATACCAGACGGGGATCCGGTGCCCCCACCAGAGCTGGCGGCTGATGCACCAGTCCCGAATGTTCTCCATCCAGTGCTCGTACTTGCGGCCGAAATGCTCTGGATGGAAACGCAGCCGACCCTCCCGGTATGCCGCCAGACCGGGCTCCGCGAGCGGCTTCATGCGCACGAACCACTGCTCGCTCAACCAGGGCTCCACGACCGTGTCGCAGCGGTAGCAGTGCCCCACCGCGTGAAGGTGATCCTCGACCTTCACCAGGAAACCTTCGGCCTCCAGATCTCGCACGATCCGCTCCCGGGCTTCGAAGCGGTCGAGGCCACGGTACGCCTCCGGGGCTTCCGCCGAGAGGGACCCGTCGGCCTCCAGAATGTTGACGCGCGGAAGCTCGTGCCGTTCGCCGATCTCGAAGTCGTTGGGATCGTGGGCGGGCGTGACCTTCAGAGCTCCCGTCCCGAACTCGAGGTCTACGTAGTCGTCGGCGATCACGGGCAGAGGGCGGCCCACCAGTGGCAGGAGAAGATCGCGGCCGATGCGTGAAGCGTGGCGGGGATCATCCGGATGAACCGCGACCGCGGTGTCCCCGAGCATCGTCTCCGGCCGGGTGGTGGCGACCACCAGACCGGGCTCTCCATCCGCGGAAGGATAGTGGACGTGATAGAGCTTTCCAGCCTCCTCCCTGTGCTCCACCTCCTCGTTGGCGAGGGCGGTTCGGCAGCGTGGACACCAATTGATGATGTACTCGCCTCGATAGACCAGACCTCTGGAGTACAGTCGGACGAACACCTCCCGAACCGCCTGGGAGAGACCCTCATCCAGCGTGAACCGGGTCCGCTCCCAGTCGCAGGAGTCGCCGATCGCCCGTTGCTGCTCGAGAATCCGTCCGCCGTACTGATCCACCCAGTCCCACACGCGCTCGACGAAGGCCTCCCGACCGAGATCCCAGCGCGTCAGGCCTTCCTCCTGAAGCTCGCGCTCCACGACATTCTGCGTCGCGATTCCGGCGTGGTCCGTGCCTGGCACCCACACCGCATCGTAGCCCTGCATCCGACGCCACCGGATCAGGACGTCCTGGATCGTATGGTTCAGGCCGTGTCCCATGTGCAGAGCGCCGGTCACGTTCGGCGGAGGAATGGAGATCACGTAGGGACGCTTCACCTCCCGAGCCGGCACGTGGAACAGTCCGGCCTCTTCCCACCGTCGGTACAGCGGGGCTTCGATCCCGGTCGGGTCGTATCTTGGGTCGAGCGTCTGGCTCACGGTGGTCTTCGTCCGGAACGGTTCTTCGGCGGCAGCGGTTCGGGGGAGTTTAACGGAGGCCATGCGGAAATCCAACCAGCGCGCTCGCCTCAGCCGCCGGTGGTGTCCGGGGGCAGTGCATCGGCGGTGTCGCGCCGCCGCCGCTCCACCTCCTCCTGGGTCCGTCGGCGCATTTCCTTCAGGGCTTCCTCCCGCTCCTTGCGAATGTCGGTCTCGATGTCCTGCTGGCGTATCTCGTTGAACTGCCGAACCATCTCGCGAGCCTTCTGGGCGTTGGGTGACATGCTCTGGCCGAAGAGCGCTCCGAACGGGATCGGAATGGTGATGTCCCCCAGGTGCAGACCCTTATCGGAGATGCCCCACTTTTCATCCCCCTCCCCGAACGTCCATTCCGTCGCGCGGCGCCGCTCCTCCTCGGTGAGGTTCAGGCTGTCGAGCCAGGTGCTCAGCAGCGCGCGCACCGCGCTGTCAGCCCGGGCATACGCCTCCGCGACCCGCGTCGAGAACGGCTCCTCCGGGTAGGGGACCCACAGCCGCGGGTCCGCGAACTGGGCACGAAGTCGCTCGGCGTTCGTCATGCGGGGCGGCTGAGGCTCTGCCTCTACCCCCTCCCCCTCATCCGGCTCGCCGGGCACGACCTGGATCACCTCCTGCTCGCCAGGCCGGATCTCCGGCCGCTCCGGCTCCCTTAGCGGCGGGCGAGGCTCGAGCGCCGGCACGCGGACTACCTCGAGGCCCTCCGGGAGCGGCAGGGCAACTGGTACCGGACCGAGCAAGCTGCGGCCGCTGATCTCCAGCATGCGGGACACGAAGAGGATCAGCAGGAGATGGACGACGAGAGAGATGCCGAGCGCCCAGGGCAGCACCCGGCTGTAGTCGTCGCCTCGGTAGGCGCGCCGGCGGCTCGCTGTCGGCCCTCTGCCGGAGTCGGGCTCCTGGGGAGAGGTCGCGTTCGGGGGCATCGGACGCAGCGGCAAGAGCCGGCTCAGCCGAACGGCGGGGCGCTGACGCCGGCCGTCCCCGGACGGACGGCTAATCGGCCGGCGGCTGCGCCGGCCTGTTCTGTGCTCACGTCGAGACCCCCCTCTCGCTCATCCCGAAAGAGCGTTGCGTCGCAAACGGGAGGATACCCCGCCGAGCGCTCACAGGCTTCCCTGTCGCTCGATCGATCGACGACCGCCGGAGGACGACGGCTCGGTGTCCTCACCGCCGGGACGGGTCCAGACCGCTCGGCGGGCTTTCCGCCCATCAGGCACCGCGATCTCCGCGATCACCCCCAAAGCGCAGACCGATCTCGTACGCCGCGTTGCGCGGCACTCCGAAGTGTTCAACAAGCCTCGCTCCTATGTCCCGCGTGCTCATGCCCTCCTCCCCCATCCGAGCGGCCTCGCGCTCGATCTCCACCCGACGCTCCTCCCAGCCCTCCGCGCCCGCTGCGCCCTCCATGACGAGCGTGATCTCCCCCCGGGCCACTTCCCCGAACTCGCGTGCCAGGCTCGACACGGTGCCCTGGCGAACCGTCTCGTGCAGCTTCGTCAGTTCGCGACAAACCACGCATTGGCGCGCTCCGAGTCCCGCCTCCTCCAGCGCCCGCAGAAGGTGGCCGATCCGGCGGGGAGACTCGAACGCCACGATGGTCATCGGCAGGCGGCACGCGAGGTCGATCCACGCGGCCCTTTCAGGAGCCCTCCTCGGGGGAAAACCGAGAAAGGCGAACCGATCGGCGGGAAGACCCGAAGCGGTCAGAGCCGTCGTCACGGCAGAGGCACCCGGGACGGGAACGACGCGATGCCCGCGCTCGAGTACGGCTCGAACCAGGCGCGCGCCCGGATCCGACACGAGCGGCGTGCCCGCATCCGCGACGAGAGCGCAGCTTCCGGCGCCGTCGAGCCGGTCCAGAATCTCGATCGTGCGCGCTGCCTCGTTGTGCGCGTGGAGGGACCGAATGCGGGCTTGCGAGCCGAGCCAGGCGAGCAGGCGGCCGGTACGCCTCGTGTCCTCCGCATAGACGACCTCGGCATCCCGCAACACCTGGCGGGCACGGTCGGTCAGGTCGGCCCGGTTGCCGATCGGAGTGGCGACGACGTACAGAGCGCTGTCCATGGCTACAAGAACGCCCCCCGCCCCGCTCGGGGAGATCGGGAGGCGCCGAACGATCCGGAAAGGCCAGTCACCGCGAGGGCCGGCAGCTCACCGCGACGCCGACCCTCCGCACACCGGCGTCAGGCGTGCTGCTGGATCTTCCTCTCCAGCACGGCCTTCGGCACCGCTCCGACGACTGTGTCGACGTGCCGTCCATCCTTGAAGAAGAGAATGCTCGGAATCGACCGCACGGCGAACTGCATGGCCGTCTTTTGGTTCTCGTCCACGTCCAGCTTTCCGACCTTGACGGTGCCCTCATGCTCTTCGGCCAGCTCCTCCACGATCGGTGCCACCATGCGGCAGGGTCCGCACCAGGCGGCCCAGAAGTCGATGATCGCCAGGCCCTCGTGTGCCCCGATCTCGGTGGCGAAGTTCTCGTCCGTCACGGTTACAAGCTTCGTATCTGTCGTCATCATGTCTCCCGTTCTCGTCTCGGTAGAAAATCGCGGCAACCCGACGTAGGTTCCTTCCACGTTGAGAGCCACGACGGGCGGCGACGGTGACAACCGCTTCCACCAGCCCGCTGCCGGTCGGCGCAACCGAGCAAAAAGGCGTGCCAAAGATCGACCACCTCGGAATCGCGGTCAACTCCCTGGAGAGCGCCGTACCGCTGTACTCCGGACTGCTGGGAGAGAACCCGAGCGGGCAGGAAGAGGTTCCTTCCGAGGGAGTGCGAGTGGCCTTTTTCGGCACGGGCTCGGGCCGGATCGAGCTCCTGGAGCCGACGACGCAGGACTCGCCGATCGCTGCCTTCTTGTCCCGGCGCGGACCGGGGCTGCATCACGTTTGCCTGGAAGTCCCCGATCTGGAAGCGGCCGTGGAGCGGGCGGGGGCAGCAGGCGCCGGCGTTGTGCCCCCTGGCATCCGGAGCGGCGCCGAAGGGCGGCGCGTCGCATTCCTTCATCCCCGGACGGCAGGCGGCGTCCTCATCGAGCTCGCCGAAGCCGCCGACTGAGGCGGAACGCCGTCCACAGCTTCCGAGATAGCGATCGCGTGGCTCGACCCGAGTTCTCGGTCATCATCCCGACGCTCGAGGAGGAGGAACTCGTCG
Organism: Gemmatimonadota bacterium; assembly: GCA_020351855.1. Classification (GTDB taxonomy): domain Bacteria; phylum Gemmatimonadota; class Gemmatimonadetes; order Palauibacterales; family Palauibacteraceae. The sequence goes on along the minus strand of CP070670.1, from coordinate 1,219,093 downwards.
AGGGCGCCATCGACTCCGCCCTCGCCGCGTACGGGGATGCGTGCCAGATCGTGGTGGTGGACGGGGGCAGCAGCGATCGAACGGCACGGGTCGCGGCACGCCGTGTGGAGGTTCTCGTCACGTCCGGTGGGCGCGGACCGCAGCTCAACCGGGGCGCCGAGCGCGCGCGGGGAGCGATCCTCGTCTTCCTGCACGCCGATACGCGGGTGGACGCGAGCAGCGGGCAGGAGATCATCCGTCGGCTATCAAGACCCGAAATCGTCGGTGGGTGCCACCGCTTCCAGCTCGACCCGCCGCCCCCCTCCGTAAGCCGGTGGCGCTTGCTGGAGGCCGCGGTAAACCTCCGGACCCGCATCCTCGGAACCGCGACGGGCGACCAGGCCATCTTCGTCCGTCGCGATCGCTTTCACGAGGTGGGAGGCTTCCCGGACTATCCGCTCTTCGAGGATGTGGCGCTCGTGCGCAGGCTGCGCCGCGTCGGAACGTTCACGACCCTCGTGGCCGGCGCCCGAACGTCCCGCCGGCGCTGGGAGGAAGGCGGCTTCCTGCGCACCGTGGCACTCCACTGCTGGCTGCGCACCGCCTTTGCCCTCGGAGTCGAGCCCGTGCGCCTCGCCGACTGGTACGGAAGCCCACCCGGCCGGTTTGCCTCAGGAACCCTCACCGACGAGCGAGTCGACCCCTAGCTGCTCCACGTACCAGCGACCGTTGGAAAAGACGGTGGTGATCGGGACGGAGGCGCTGCCGTAGCGGGTTCCGATGATCGTCGCCACGAAGCCTCGCTGGTCGTCACGCAGGTACCCGAGCTCCAACGGGCGCAGGGTGTACGATTCGTGCAGCAGCATGCCGGCGAGCACGACCATCCGCTGCTCGACCTCCTGGACGCCCCAGCGCCGTTCGGCGGGACCGTCCTTCGTACCGAAGAGCCTGCGCATCCGGCTGTACTCCTGGGCCTGCGCCGCGGCGAGGAACTCTCGGATCGCCTCCTCCGCCGTCGCACTCCCGTAGGCGGAGGCGCCACCCGCACCGCCCTCATCGCCCGGCGGTCGCGAGGCGGCCGGCTGTTTCGACGAGGCACACCCTCCTGCCGCCGACAGGGTGCACGATATGGCCAACAAGAGGCCAGCCGTCGACCCTCCGCCGATCTCGGGCCAGATACGCAGCTTCATCCTCCGCTAATAGGACGGCCGCCTTCTCCGGTCAAGCGGATCCGGTCTCGACCCCGACCGTCTCCGGCACGGCCTCCAGTCGCTCGAAGGTGAGCGCCTCCTCCCCGGGACGCGCGTCGGCGCGCACCGTATCGCCATCCTCGAACACGCCCTCCAGAAACGCCATCGCCAGCGGATCCGCGACCAGCCGCTGGATGGCTCGCTTCAGCGGCCTCGCTCCGAAAGCCGGGTCGTATCCCGCGTCGGCGATCAACCGACGCGCCTCGGGCGTCACCTCGAGACGGACATCGCGCTCCAGGAGGCTGCCCTGGAGCCGGCCGAGCTGCAGGTCCACGATCTGTCCGAGATCCTCCCGGCTCAGGGGCTTGAACACGAGGATGTCATCGATGCGGTTGAGAAACTCGGGCTTGAAGTGCTCGTGCATCGCCTCGCGAACCTCACTCTCCACCGCCTCCCAGCCACGCCCCGCCGCCGTCTGCTGCAGGATCCGCGCGCTCCCGATGTTGCTCGTCATGATCAGGACCGTGTTGCGGAAGCCCACGGTCCGTCCCTGCCCGTCCGTGAGCCGGCCGTCATCCAGGATTTGCAGGAGCAGGTTGAAGACCTCCGGGTGTGCCTTCTCGATCTCGTCGAAAAGCACGACGCTATAGGGCCTCCGTCGGACCTGCTCCGTAAGCTGCCCCCCCTGCTCGTAGCCCACGTACCCGGGGGGCGCTCCGATCAGCCGCGACACGGCGTGCCGCTCCATGTATTCGGACATGTCGATCCGCACCATCGCGTCCTCGTCGTCGAACAGGAATTCGGCAAGAGCGCGGGCGGTCTCCGTCTTCCCCACCCCCGTTGGGCCCAGGAAGATGAAGCTGCCGATCGGCCGGTTCGGATCCTGGAGGCCGGCCCGGCTCCGGCGCACCGCGTTGGCGACGGCACCGATCGCCTCCTCCTGGTCCACGACACGCTGGTGCAGATGATCCTCGAGGTGGGTCAGGCGTCTCTTCTCATCCTCCAGCATTCGGGAGACCGGAATGCCGGTCCAGGAAGACACGACCTCGGCCACGTCCTCGGCCGTGACCTCCTCCTTGAGGTAGCTTCCCCCGGCCTGCAGCTCCTGCAGCTTCGCTCCCGCCTCCTCGAGCTGCTGGCGGAGCTTCGGGACCTGTCCGTACGAGATCTCTGCCGCCCGCGCCAAGTCCCCTGCCCGAGTGGCTTGCTCGGCCGCCAGGCTGGCTTCATCGATCTGTCGCTTGACCTTGTGGACCCGCTCGATCGCCTCCTTCTCGGTGATCCACCTCGACTTCATGCCGGCCAGCCGCTCTCGCTGCTCGGAGAGCTCACCTTCGAGGATCCCGAGCCGCTCTCGGCTGCGCGGGTCCGTCTCCTCCTTCAGGGCCTCACGCTCGATCTCCAGCTGCGTCACACGTCGCTCGATGCCGTCGATCTCCTCGGGCATCGAGTCGATCTCGATACGGAGGCGTGACGCAGCCTCATCGATGAGGTCGATCGCCTTATCGGGCAGGAACCGATCGCCGATGTACCGATCCGAGAGGCGCGCGGCCGCGACTAGCGCCGGATCCGTAATGCGGACGCCGTGGTGGACCTCATAGCGCTCCTTCAGGCCGCGGAGGATCGCGATCGTCTCCTCGAGGCCCGGCTCGCCTACGACGACCGGTTGAAACCGTCGCTCCAACGCGGGGTCCTTCTCGATGTGCTGGCGGTACTCGTCCAGGGTCGTCGCCCCGATCATCCGGAGCTGTCCGCGGGCGAGGGCCGGCTTCAGCATGTTTCCGGCATCGACCGCGCCCTCGGCCGCCCCCGCTCCCACGATCGTGTGCAGCTCGTCCAGGAAGAGCACGTACTTCCCGCCAGACTCGGTGATCTCCTTCAGGGCCGCCTTGAGGCGCTCTTCGAACTCGCCCCGATACTTCGCACCGGCCAGCATGGCCGCGATGTCGAGCTGGATCAGCCGCTTGTCGCGCAGCGACTCCGGCACGTCGCCCTCCACCATCCGCTGGGCGAGCCCTTCGACGATCGCGGTCTTGCCCACGCCGGGGTCCCCGATGAGGACGGGGTTGTTCTTGGTACGGCGGGAAAGGACCTGCATCACGCGACGAATCTCCGTGTCCCGTCCGATGACGGGGTCCAGTTTGCCGCTGCGCGCCTGGTCGGTGAGATCGACACCATAGCGCTCGAGCGCCTGATACTTGCCCTCCGGGTCTTGGTCCGTGACATGGTGCGGGCCGCGAACCTCCTCGATGGCGCGCGAAACGGCGTCCTGGTCGGCGCCCCGCTCACCCAGAAGCTCCCGGGTGCTGCTCGCCGACTTGCCCGCAAGCGCCAGCAGCAGGTGCTCGCTCGCCACGTAGAGGTCGTTCATCGTGCGGGCGAGCGCGTCCGCGTCGTCCAGCACTCGGCCCAGCTCGCGGCTCGCCACCGGCGCCGCACCGGACTGCGTGGGCAACCGGGAGAGACGCCGCTCGAGGTCGCCCCGCAAGCCGGCGAGGTCCACTCCGGTCTTCGTGAGAATCGGTGCCGCGACCCCGCCCTCCTGACTCAGCAGGGCCGCGAGCAGGTGGAGGTCCTCGACCGCCGGGTTCTCCCTCGTCCGCGCCAGGGAGGCCGCAGCTTGAAGAGCCTCGGCGCCACGCACGGTCAGCCTGTCCGCCGGTATCATCACTCGATAATCGATCCTGTATCCGTAACTCTAGGAAGTGCTTACGCTCATCACATCAAGCACTCTTGAAGGACCTTGGTCGCCCCCGCGGCAGATCAGGACTCGACCTCCACCCGAACGCGCTCGGTCTCCGTCCTCCGCGGCAGCACGAGCTTCAGGACCCCGCTCTCCAGCTTGGCGCGGACGCCGCCCTGGTCGACGTCGCTCGGCATGCGGATGTCCCGTCGGAATCGACCGTATGCCCGTCCGGAACCCAGCACCTCGCTGCCCTCGGGGAGCCTCGGACGCTGTCTCTCTCCGGCGATGCACACGTCATCGCCCACGATGGAGATCTCCAGCTCTGCCTTCTCCACTCCCGGCAGGTCCATGAGCACCCAATACCCTTCGCCTGGAACCTGAATCAGATCGTGTCGCGGATCGCGCCCGCCGAGTGGTGGGAGATTGCGAAAGCTGCCCAGGATCTCGCCGACGACATCCTGGAACTCGGAGAGCCCGCGCCCCCAGACGTCTCGTGTCGAGCGCTCGCCGGAACCCCGGCCCGCCTCACCGGTGGTCTCTCCCGCTTCTCGGCTCGGCTCCCCGGATCCGCTCTCGGCCGAACCGCTGCGCGGCTCGTCCTCCTCCGCCCCGGACCGTTCCTCTCGTGGTTCGTTCTTCTCGTTCAGCATCGTACGGTGCCCTCCTTCGAGTTCTGCGGTAGGAAGGGGCAAGGGCCATGCCCCCCGGAAGGGCTCCCGGGCTGCCGATCGGGACGGCCGGACCGCCAACCCGGCGCAACCGGGCTCCAACGGGGCGGGATCGCTGCCATGGCGGCAGCCGACGCGTCAGCGAATGCCCTTCCCGTATAGCAGCGCGTTGGCGAAGGGCGTGAAGCCCGAGTACCAGAAAAGCCGAAACAGCGGATCGTCCGCAAACAGGATGATGCGGCCTGCCCCGACCTCCTGCGTCGCCAGCCAAGAAGAGCCGGCCGCCTGATCCAGCTTGTGCGGGCTGATCACCCCGCTGACCTCGCTTACGTCGAGCGGGAAGTGGATCACGGCTTCGGAACGCTCGTCGGGCTCGAAGGAGAGGTCCTCGCGGTGGAGTACGAAGAGCGCTCCCTCGCGGTTGCCGGCCCCCGCGCCCCAGCCGAGGGGGTGCTCGGAATCGACCGCCGCGGGAAGGATCACCCCCGAGACGGCATCCTCCCAACGCTCGCTGCGCCGCTCGCGTCGCGTACGGAGCGCCCGGCGGAGCCGCTCTGCCTCCGAGACCTGGCTGGAGTCGGCTTCCCGCACGGCGACGCTGCCGATAGCCCCTGCCGCCCAGCGAGCCGACTCGCCGAGAGCCACCAGGGTCCCGCCACGCTCCACCCAGTCCGCCAGCACATCCGCCAAGCCGTCGTAGAGCGCTTCGCGGCCCGGCGGCGCCACGAGCACTTCGTAGCGGTCCAGGGTGCGAGCGTCGATCTCTCCGGCTCTCAACGGATCGAACGGGATGCCCAGGCCTCGCTCCAGCAGATACCAGATCTGACCATACGAGGTCGGCGAAACGCCCTCGCCCATCAGTACCGCGATCCGCGAAGCCTCAAGGGGGAGCGAGCGGTCACTGCCCAGATCGCGGCCAACCGTGGAGCGGCCGCTTTGGACCGGGACGGCCAGGGGGGCGAGGCCTGCCGCGCGCAGGCGCGTCTCGAGGGAGTCGTCGTCCGCGAGGAAGACCGTGCCGGGAGGCCAACCGCGGCCTTCGATCTCGAACGGCTCCGCCAGGGCGTGCGCGCGGCCGCCCGAGGCCGCGTAGCGGTAGAGCGGCCCCGCCGACCCGAATCCGGGCGGCACGAGATAGCCGTACACGGGCCGCGGTGGTCCCTCCAGCGGGACCGCTGCCGACCCCTCGAGGCTGACGGGCTCGAAATCCGCCGGCTGCAGGCCCATCGCCGTGTGCGCTTCCACGCCGAACGCGTAGGGCAGCGACCAGGCGGTCACGTCGTAGCTGTACTGGACGTCGCCGCCGCCGAGCGGCGTCTCGGCCTGCAGTAGCGTCCTGGCGAGGCGGCTCCGGGACTGAGCGCGCGGCACCCGATACGTTCCTGCGGGAAACTCGTCCCGCGCCGCGATCGCCTGGTATGGTTCCGCGGCAGCCCGGAAGGGACGGGTGCTCCGTTCCACCACGACACCCTGGCGAAGGAGAAGAGCGACCAGTGCCTCCGCCGCCCGGGGGTCGGAGGCCGGCACCAGGAGAATCTCCGGGCCTTCACCGACCTCCCTGTGGAAGGCCGCGAAGTCCTCGAGCAGCGGTGTCTTTCTCGCCGCCGCGGCCCGCAGGGTGGCCAGGCCCGCGACCCGATGGTGCTCGAGGCGTTCGGCCAGCGTGAGGGTCGAGCCGTCGGGGCGGCGGACGGCCAGCCCGGCCCTTCGGCTGCCCGCCTGCTCGTACGTCATCCCGATGGCGCCGTTGAGACTCGACCAGCTGTCGCCGTAACCGGGATAGAAGAGGTCGAAGGTCTCCTCCGTGTAGTAGAGCCAGCGCCGGCGGTCGAACTCGCGAGCGTTCGCTCTCCCGAAGTACTCTCCCCACTCCGCCACGGAGCGGGGATAGATCGGGTTTACGGGCTCGGCCGCGGGGAAAAAGAAGTACGTGCTCGTATGGGACATCTCGTGAAAGTCCACCAGCACCTGCGGATTCCAGCGCCCGTACTCCTCCAGACGGGCGCGGGTCTCTGGCTGCACGGCCCAGGACCAGTCGCGGTTCAGGTCGAACAGGTAATGGTTGAATCGGCCGCCCGGCCACGGGGGATCGTGCTCGTAGGCTTCCGGACTCGGATTGGGAGGATCGGCACGTGCGCTCTTGTACCAGTCGACGTACCGATCCCGTCCGTCCGGGTTCAGCATCGGGTCGATGATCACGACGAGCGAATCGAGAACGGCCTCGGTGCCGGGGGATCCGATCGCCAGATCGTATGCCGTCCACAGGGCGGCTTCCGTGGATGAGGACTCGTCGCCGTGCACCCCGTAGGCGAGCCAGACGGCGGCCGGCATGGCGCGGGCCAGTTCGGTCGCCCGTGCCGCCGGGAGCGCCGGATCCCGCAGTCGCTCGATGGCCTCCCGGATCTCATCCAGCCGGCCCACCCGATCCTCGCGGGCCGCGACGAGCAGAACAAGGGGGCGGCCCTCCGGGGTCTCGCCGTATCGCACGAGGCCGATGCGCCGGGAAGTCTCCGCCAGACGGCTCGCGTAGCGAACCACCCCCTCCGAGTCCGTGAAGCGCTCTCCCGCTGCGTACCCGAGCACGGCCGCCGGAGAGGGAGCTTCCTGCGACCGCGCGGGTTGCGGCGCGAGGGCCATCAGGAGGGCGGTTGCCCGCAGCGTCCTATTCTTCACGGTACGACAGAAAGCCGTCCTGGTGAAGGTGCCGCACGAACCGTCCGAGCCGCTCCTCGACGGGCTCCACGCCGTCCCCGAACCGGTCCCGCAGAACGGCGCAGGCCTCGCCCACGGTCGTTTGGCCGTCGAAGCATTCCCAGGAGCAGCTGCCTACCTCGTCGAGCCGGATGCGGCGAACCGCCATCCGGTAGGCCAGCCACTCGACAGCCCCGCGCATGCCGCGCCGGCTGGGCCTCGGCCGCTCCAGGGTCACGCGGCCGCCCGCCGCCGTCCAACCGGCCTCGCGCACGGGCGTGAGATCGAGGAGGTTCGCCTCCTTCAGCCGTGCCCGACGGTGCCGATGGGGCGTGCGAGGTCGAGCCGCGGGGCGCGGCCTTTCCAACGCCTATCCGACGTCCATCCCGCCGACCCGAAGCCGCCTGAGCGGCAGCCACACGAGCAGGTAGAAGACGGCGGGAAACGCGAGCAGGCTCACCCAGAAGCTGGGCTCCCAGCCCGGGGTGAGGCCCTCCTTCAGCCTGATGAGAAACGGAATGAAGTCTCCGCCCAACAAGAGGAAGGCGAGCACGACGGCCATGAGGGATTCGCCCGCGATGAAACCGGACGAGAGCAGCACGCCCGTGTTCACGGCACGTGACCTCTCATCGCCTCCCAGCTTTCTTCGATCGGCGATCCTCTCGAACGCCCAGCGGATGACTCCGCCTACGAAGATGGCGGCCGTGGAATAGAACGGCAGATACATCCCGACGGCGATCAGCATCGGCGACGGGGCCTTGATCAGGATGAGGCCCACCGCGAACAGCATGCCGACGATGACCAGCGGCCAGGCCATCTGCCCGCCGACGATCCCATTGGCCATCAGCGCCATCAGTCCGGCCTGCGGGGCCGGCAGCTCGGCCGAGCCGATGGTGTACGCGTTGTGCAGGGCCATGAGCGCAAAGGCGAGCACGAGCGCCGCCACGATGACCCCGACGATCTCTCCGATCTGCATCCGCCAGGGTGTTCCACCGAGGATGTGACCGACCTTCAGATCCTGCATCATGTCACCGGCCACACCCGCGGCGCAGCACACCACCCCGGCCACTCCGAGGACGCCGGCTACGCCCTGGACGTCCGTCACTCCGATGAGCACCATCAGCACGGCCGCGATGAGGAGGGAGCTGAGCGTCAGGCCGGAGATCGGGTTGTTCGAGCTGCCGATCAGGCCGACCAGATAGCCCGCGACGGCAGCGAACAGAAAGCCCAGCACCACCATGACGGCCGTAAGCACCAGCGAGCCGCCGAGGGACTGTGTGAAGAAGTAATAGAGGAACGCGCAGACGATGGCCATCACGCCGACGGCCACGAAGACCGTGCGCAGGTCGAGGTCGATCTCCGTACGCTCGGCTACCCGTGCATCCCCCGTGACGTTGATGTCCCTCAGCGCCTTCCGGATCCCCGATACGAGCGCATCCTTCAGGGAGTAGAGGGTGTAGAAGGCGGCCACGATCATCGTTCCGACGGCCAGGGGACGGATCTGCTTCGCCCAAACCTCGTTGGCCAGATCCGCGAAGGGGGCCTGGCCCGCAGCGCCCGTGGCAAAGGCCGGATTGAGAAAGACCGCGAGCGGGACGAGCAGCAGCCAGCCCATCACCGCGCCGCTGAACAGGACGGCCGCCACTCGGGGGCCGACGATGTAGCCGACGCCCATGAGCGCCGGCGAGGCCGAAGGCGTAGCTACGAGAAGCCCCCCGGTATACTCGATCCGCTCGCCCAGGACCTCCATCTGCGAGCGCCCGAACTGGAACACCGCCTGGGTACGCTCGTGCATCAGCTGGATGCCGTTGGAGTTCTTGAAGAGCTCCCACAGACCGGCCAGTCCCATGGCCACGAACACGTACTTCGCGCCCGTCTCTCCACCCTGTCCCGCCTTGACGATCTCGGAGGCCGCCACCGACTCGGGAAACGGCAGGTCCGCCTCGACGACCAGCGTCCGCCGCAGCATGATGACGAAGAGCACGCCGAGCACGCCCCCCACCAGCATGATCATCGTGCTCTCCCAGTACCGGAGGTTGGCCCACGCGCCGGCGATGATGAAGGCCGGAAGCGTGAAGATGGCCCCGGCCACCAGCGCCTCGCCCACCGAGGCCGTCGTCCGGGCGATGTTCTCCTCCAGGATGGTGCCGCGCAGCGGACGCAGCGCAGCCATGGCGACGACGGCGGCCGGGAAGGTCGCGGCCACGGTGAGGCCCGCCTTCATCCCGATGTAGGCATTCGCCGCGCCGAGCACGACGGCCATCAGGACGCCTAGGAACAGCGCCTTGAACGTGAGCTCGGCCATGCTCACGTCTGCCGGAACGTAGGGCTTGTCGCTGCGGTCGCTCATCCGCCTGTCTCCCGTTGCAGATCGAGGGCGTGTCTTGATCGTCTCGCCGCCACGGCGCGAGCCGGTCGTCTGAAATCATGGACGCTCGCGCCGAGCGACGATATCGTGGGGCAAGCTGTCAGCCCGGGGTTTGTAGCGCCAGAGAGCCGGGGCGACGGCGAAGCACAGGGTCAAGAACCGTGAAGGAGGTCACGTTGTCGTTCATATCGGAATGGAATCCGCCTTCGTTGTGGTCGCACTTCGACGAGATCCTGAAGATCCCCCGGGCATCCAAGCAGGAGGGTCGCATCCGCGAGTACGTGCTCGGCGTCGCAGAGCGCCGAGGGCTGGACTCGAAGGTGGATGCGAGCGGCAACCTGGTCGTTCGAAAGCCGGCCGCACCGGGGCACGAGGCGGCGCCGACGACCATCCTCCAGTCCCACCTCGACATGGTGCAGGAGAAGAACTCGGACGTCGAGCACGATTTCGAGCGTGACCCGATCACACCCGTGGAGGTTGGAGCATACCTCAAGGCCGCCGGTACGACGCTCGGGTCCGACAACGGGATCGGGGTCGCAGCCATGCTGGCCCTCATGGAAGATGACGAGCTGGGCCACGGCCCGCTCGAGTTCCTCTTCACGGTGGACGAGGAGACCGGGCTGACGGGCGCGGCCGGCCTCGGGGACGACATGCTGGAGGGTCGGCTGCTGCTCAACCTCGACTCGGAGGAGGAGGGCGTCCTCACCATCGGCTGCGCCGGCGGGGGAGACACGCATCTCCGGCTGCCGGCAGGGGAGGAGCCGTCCCAGGGAAGCGCCCTCCAGATCAGGGTCCACGGGCTCAAGGGGGGGCACTCCGGGGTCGACATTCATCTCCAGCGGGCCAACGCGATCAAGGTCCTGGCCCGCGCGCTCTACGCGGCGTGGCTGGATGAGCCGCTGCAGCTCGCCGCCATCGCCGGTGGGAACGCGCACAACGCCATCCCGCGCGAGGCGAGCGCGACCATCGTCGTGCCGGGAGGCCCAGAGGCAGGCGAACGGGTGCGAGCCTCACTGGAGAACGGGCTCGAGACGGTCCGCCGTGAGGTGGCAACCGTGGACCCCGGCCTGGAGTTCATCCTCGCAGATGCCGACCTTCCGGACGTGGCATGTGACGAGGAGACGACGAGCCGGGTTCTCTCGCTCCTCATGGCCCTGCCCCATGGCGTCGTGGAGATGAGCCCCGACATCGAGGGACTCGTCCAGACCAGCACGAATCTGGCGGTCATCTCCAGGCGCGATGGCGAGATCGACGTCCTGCTCAGCAGCCGTAGCTCCGTAGCGTCCGCACTCCGCGCCATGAGGCAGCAGCTGCGGGCCGCCGGCTCTCTGGCCGGCGCATCCGTCGACGAGGGGGAAGCGTACCCCGGCTGGCAGCCAGACGTGGATTCGAAGCTTCTCGCTCTGGTTCGGGAAGTATACGCGGAGCGCATCTCGGAGCCGGAGGTCGGAGCCGTCCATGCGGGACTAGAGTGCGGCATCATCGGCGAGAAGTTCGAGGGCATGGACATGATCTCTTTCGGGCCCCAGATCGAGTTCCCGCACTCGCCGGACGAGCGTGTCAAGGTCGATTCGGTGGAGAGGTTTTATGACGTCCTGCGGGCCGTCCTCGAGCGACTCGCCTAGGCGGCCCGCACCGGCGACCGCGCTCGCACTCCTGCTCTCGATGCTGCCGGCTGCGGGCTTCGGTTGCTCACCCCCCTCCCGGGACGACCTCGTGGTGGGCGACGAGCTCTACGTCGATATCATGACGGAGCTCGTCCTGACCAAGGACTCCCTTCAGGAACTCGACCTTCCGTACTGGTCGCGGCAGCAGGCGCTCGACTCCGTGGAGCGGGTGCTTGCGGAGGAGAGGGGCGTGACGGCCGAGGACCTGTTCGAGTACGCCCGCGTCGCCGGACGGGATGCAGCGCGGATGCAGGGGCTCTGGGAGACCATCGGAGCCCGCGTCGACTCGATCCGTCCGCCCGAGGCAGAAGCCGACAGCGCCGCCGGCGACGAGCCGCCATCCCGCCGGCGGAGACGGGAGTAGCGATGGATTCAGGCCGCCGATGAGCACGCGCGTCGATCTCTCCATCGGCTCCCCGTCCCCCCAAGGTGGAGGCGAGCCCGAGGGCGAGCAGGTACAGGCCGGCACCAGGCTCGTCGGCTGGATCGAGCGGGTGGGCGGCCGGGTGCTGTACACGGTACAGCACGCCGGACACTTCGGCATCCTGCTCGCCGCGACAGCGGGCGCCCTGCCCCAGATACGCCGGTACTGGCCGGCCGCCCTCGTGCAGGCCAAGCGTATTGGGGTGGACGGGGTCGGACTGGTGATCGTCGTCGGAGGCCTGAGCGGTTCGCTGCTCGCCCAGCAGACCGGCTACCAGCTGTCGAGCACCCTGCCCCTCTCCCTGGTCGGCAGCGGCGTGGTGGCAGGCATGCTGACGGAACTCGGGCCCGTTCTGACGGCAATCGTGGTGGCCGGGCGCACCGGTGCAGGGATCGGCGCCGAGCTCGGCACGATGAAGGTCACCGACCAGATCGACGCGCTCGTCACGCTGGGCCGGGATCCGGTGGTCGAGCTCGTCGCCCCGCGCGTCGTGGGCGGCATCATCGCGATGCTGCCCCTTGTCATCATCGCGAACTTCGTCGGCATACTCGCCGGCTGGTTGACCGCCATCTCGCTCCTGCCCATGACGACGGCCGAGTACGTGCAGGGAGCACAGGGCTACTATCACGCCGCGGCGCTGATCTTCTCGCTGGTCAAGGCACCCATATTCGGCTTCACGATCACCTTCGTTGCCAGTTACGTCGGTCTGCGGGCGGAGGGTGGAGCAGCGGGCGTCGGGCGCACGGCGACGACGGCCGTGGTGGCGATCATCGTCGCGATCATGGTGCTGGACGTGATCCTCGCGCCGGTGTATAACGCCGTCGCATGATCGAGATCCGATCCCTCAGGAAGCGCCTCGCCGGGAAGCAGGTGCTGGATGGCGTCGACCTCGTGGTTCGCGAGGGCGAGTCCGTGGTCGTCATGGGACCCTCCGGGACGGGCAAGAGCGTGCTTCTGAAGCACATCGTCGGACTCTTCGACCCCGATGAGGGTGACGTTCTGGTGGACGGGATGTCCGTGTCGCAGGCAGATGGACGGACGATCAAGCAGATCCGCTCGTGCATCAGCTACGTGTTCCAGAACTCGGCTCTCTTCGATTCGCTCACCGTCGAGGGCAACATCTTGCTCGGTCTGCCCGAGGACCACTGCAAGCGACCAGGTGTGGACTGCCGACAGCTCGTGCGTGAGGCTCTGGAGCATGTGAACCTGGGGCCCGAGGTGCTCGGGCTTCTTCCCGCCGAGCTGTCGGGAGGCATGCAGAAACGTGTCGCCCTCGCGCGGGCCGTCGTCGGACGGCAGCGCTACATCCTCTACGACGAGCCAACGACGGGTCTCGACCCGCTCAACGCCGCCAACATCAACGAGCTGATCGCTAGGCTCAAGCACGAGATCGGGAGCACCAGCGTGATCGTCACCCACGACGTGGATTCAGCGTTCTTTCTCGCCGACCGGATCGCCGTGCTGTCGGATGGGATCGTCCAGGCCATCGGGACACCGGAGGAGCTCCGGACTTCGCCGGACCCCCGAATCCAGCGCTTCCTGGATCCGACAGCGGCGTACGCGGGGGCCGTATGAGGGATCCCGGACTTCGATCGAACCGGGCCGTCGAGCTGCGCGTCGGCGTCCTGGTTCTCCTGTCCGCCGCGATGCTGATCTGGGGCGTGTTCTGGATCAGTGACAAGGAGCTTGGCGCCGGCCTGCAGCTGTACGCCATCGCGGCGGATGCCCAACAGATCACCGATGGCGCGCGGGTCTATCTACGGGGCGTGGATGTCGGGTCGGTCCGGGAGGTGAGGCTTTACGAACACCATGTCGTGCTCGGACTCGATGTCCGCTACTCGGAGCCCCTTCCTGCCGACACGCGAGGTCTCATCCGTCCGGCGGGATTCCTGGGCAATCAGATGATCGTGCTACTGCCCGGGGAATCGGCTACCGCCTTGGCCAGCGGCGACTCGATCTCGCTCTCCGTTGGAGCCGAGATCTCGACGATCGCGGGCGAGTTGGGTGACAAGGCCGATGAGCTGCTGGCCCGGGCAGCCGCCCTGATCTCCGATCAGACGATCGCCGATGTCCAGACGACGTCGGCGGCCGTCGCGGCCGCGATGAGCCAGCTGCGGACCCTCATGGAGGAGCAGAGCAGCACGATCGGGGAGCTCGTCGTCAACCTGAACGCCGTGTCCTCGCAGCTGCGGGGCGCGACCGAGGCGACGGATCTCGCTGCGACAGTCGCGCGGATCGACTCGATAACCACGCGGCTGGAAAGCGCGTCCGCCGGCCTGGATTCGACGAGCCACTCCCTGGCGTCGATCACCCGGAAGATGGACGATGGAGAGGGCACGCTCGGCCTTCTGGTGAACGACGAGGGACTCTACGTGAAGATCTCCGCCGCCATGGAGAACATCCAGGCGGCAACGGAGGAGATCGCCCTTCTGACGAAGGACATTCGGCAGCGGCCGGACCGCTACCTCAAGGGCTTGAAGTTCGAGGCCTTCTGAAGGCTTACAGTTAGGCTTAGAGACCCGTCGGGCGGTCCAGGAAGACCGACTCCAGATCGAACGCGCCTGCCAGGTGTTCCGCCAGCGCTCGGACCCCCAGCGTTTCCGTCGCGTAGTGTCCCGCGAAGATGACGTTCAACCCGAGCTCCATGGCCTCGTGGTAGTGGTGGTGCGCTCCCTCGCCCGTCACGAAGGTGTCGAGCCCCTGTTCGTGTGCCTGGCTGATCAGCGAGGCGCCGCCACCCGTCACGATACCCAGGCGGCGCACATGGCCCGGGCCGCCCGGGATGACGTGAGGCTCGGAGCCGCAGACGGCGACGAGACGCTCCGCCAATGCCTCAAGGGACAGATCGGCCGTCGCCCACACGCCGACCTCCAGGTCCTCCCTCCAGCGGCCGAAGCGCCCTTCAACGACCAGATCCAGTGCTCGGGCGAGCAGCACGCCGTTGCCTATGTCGGGATGCACGTCCAGCGGGAGGTGAGCGCTGTACAGGGCAAGATCGGCATCGAGCAGTGCCCGGACGCGTCGGTACGTGATGCCCGTCAGGGGGAGCGGATCGCCCCAGAACAGGCCGTGATGCACGAGTAGCAGCTGCGCGTCCGCCTGCGCGGCGCCCGCGATCGTCTCCAGGGTGGCGTCCGTCGCCGCCGCCACTCGATCGACGGGTGACCGATTCTCGGCCTGAAGGCCGTTGAACGCGCCGGGATAGTCGGGAATCGAGTCGAGAGACAGAAACCCATCCAGCCACTCGACGATCTCCCGCAATTCAGCCAATGGAGGCCTCCCGCCGGCTCGCCGGCGACCCTACTCCCATTCGATCGTGGCCGGCGGCTTCGACGAGACGTCATAGGCCACGCGGTTCACGCCCTCAACCTCGTTGATGATGCGGTTGGAAATCCGCCCGAGCACATCGTGCGGGAACTGGAACCAGTCCGCCGTCATCCCATCGCGGCTCGTCACGGCCCGCAGGACGACCACATTCTCGTACGTGCGGGCATCTCCCATCACGCCCACCGAACGGACGGGCAGGAAGACGGCAAACGCCTGCCAGATGTCGTCGTACAGACCCGCTGCCCGGATCTCCTCTAGGTATATCGCGTCGGCCTCCCGCACGACGGCGAGCCGCTTCTCCGTCACCTCGCCGATCACCCGAACGGCCAGGCCGGGACCGGGGAACGGATGGCGACCCACCATCTCCTCCGGAAGTCCCAACTCCCGGCCGACCTGCCGGACCTCGTCCTTGAACAGCTCGCGCAGGGGCTCGATGAGCGCAAACGGCATGTCGGGCCGCAGCCCTCCGACGTTGTGGTGGGACTTGATCGTGGCGGACGGACCCCGCACCGAGGTGGACTCGATCACGTCTGGATACAGGGTCCCCTGAACGAGGAAGCTCGCGCCGCCCACCCTCCCCGCTGCCTCTTCGAAGGCGTCGATGAACGCGTGCCCGATGCGGACCCGCTTCTCCTCGGGATCCGAGACCCCGCTGAGCCGCTGGAGAAACAGGCTCGCCGCGTCGACGACCTCCAGGCGCATCCCGAAGTGCTCGCCGAACACACGCTCCACGGACTGGCGTTCGCCCTTCCGCAGGAGACCGTTGTCCACGAAGATGCAGGTGAGCTGTGCACCGATGGCTCGGTGCACGAGCGCCGCGGCCACGGAGGAATCGACCCCGCCCGAGAGACCACAGATCACGCGGTCCCCGCCGACCTGCTCTCGGATCTTCTCGACCTGCGACTCGATAATCGAGCCCGGCGTCCACTCGCCGGCACAGCCGGCAATGCCGAAAACGAAGTTCTCGAGTATCTCCTCGCCGCGTGCCGTATGTGCCACCTCTGGGTGGAACTGGACGCCGTAGATCGGAAGCTGCAGTGACCGATACGCCGCCACGGGGCAGCTGTCCGTCCGGGCCAGAACCTCACAGCCCCTCGGGGGCGCGGCGAGATGATCCCCGTGGCTCATCCATACCGTCGTCTTCTCGCCGGGCTCGAACCCTTCGAACAGCCGGTCCGGGACCACGATCTGTAGCCCCGCCCGCCCGTACTCCCGCCGACCGGCTCGCTCCACCCCTGCGCCCTGCAGCTGGCCGAGCAGCTGCATTCCGTAGCAGATGCCCAGGATCGGCACATCGAGCTCCAGCAGCTCTGGAGGAGCGTCCGGGACACCGTCGTCGTAGACGCTCGCCGGTCCGCCCGAGAGGATAACGCCCGCCGGCTGCCACTCCCGGATCCATTCCACCGATCGGTCCGGTGGGTGGATCTCGCAGTACACGCGCTCTTCCCTGATGCGCCGCGCGATCAGCTGCGTGTACTGGGATCCATAGTCGAGGATGAGAATGCGGTCGCTCATCAATAGGCCTTGGCCCAGAGCACCTCTTCGGCCGGTGCCCGACCGCAGCACAGGCAACGCTCGGGCGGCTCCTGGGAGCGGAACTCCTGATCGGGGATAACCCGGATCGTCGCCTTCGTCTCGTCCTTCACCTTCTGCTCGCAGGCCTCGCGGCCGCACCAACCGGCATAGACGAACCCGCCGAGCCCGGCCATGCGCGAGCGGAACCCCTCGAAATCGGAGTCGGCCCGGACAGAGTTCTCCTCCCGTCGCGCTGCTGCCGCCGCCCTCATCTCGGCCTGCAGCCCGGTAAGCAGCTCGGGTAGGACAGCCACGGCCTCCGCTTCGTCTATCGGTCGCTTGCGATCGGCTTCGCCCTTCAGTCGCCGAACCAGCACCACCTGTGAGCCGGCCACGTCCCGTGGACCGATCTCGATGCGCAGGGGCACGCCCTTGCGCTCCCATTCGAAGAACTTGGCGCCTGGCGTCATGTTCTCCCGGTCGTCGACGTGGATCCGCACGCGCCCGGAGAGGGCGGCCCGAAGCTCCCTCGCCTTGTCCAGCACCGTTCGACGCTGCTCCTCCGACTTCCAGATCGGCACAATGACGACCTGGTGAGGCGCCAGGCGTGGCGGGAGCACGAGCCCCTCATCATCCCCGTGCGTCATGATCAGACCGCCGATCAGCCGCGTCGATACGCCCCAGGACGTGCTCCAGACGTACTCGTGGCGCCCCGCTTCGGTCTGGAACTGCACCTCGAAGGCGCGGGCGAAGTTCTGGCCTAGATAGTGACTGGTTCCGGCCTGCAGGGCCCTGTTGTCCCTCATCAGGGCTTCGCAGGAAAAGGTGCGCTCGGCCCCGGCGAAGCGCTCGGAAGGAGTCTTCTCGCCCGTCACGACGGGCATGGCCATCCACTCTTCCATGAACTCACGGTACACGCCGAGCATGCGTCGGGCCTCCTCCTGAGCCTCCTCGGCCGTCGCGTGGGCCGTGTGACCCTCCTGCCACAGAAACTCGGTCGTCCGAAGGAAGGGACGGGTGCGGAGCTCCCAGCGCACCACGTTCGCCCACTGGTTCAGGAGGATGGGAAGATCTCGATAGGACTGGATCCAGTTCGCCACCACCGGCCATATGATCGCCTCGGAGGTCGGACGCACGACCAGCGGCTCTTCCAGGGTCTCTCCGCCCGCACGGGTCACGACTGCCGTCTGTGGCGCGAAGCCCTCCACGTGCTCCGCCTCGCGATCGAGCGCCGACTGGGGCAGGAAGAGCGGGAAGTAGGCGTTCTGGTGCCCCGTCGACTTGAACATGTCGTCCAGCGCCGCCTGCATGAGCTCCCACACCGCGTAGCCGTAGGGCCGGATAACCATGCAGCCGCGTACGGGCGAGTAGTCAGCGAGCCCGGCCAGCTGCACGAGCTCCGTGTACCAGGCCGCGAAGTCCTTTGACTGCGGGGTGAGACGTTGGTCGGTGGCCATGCAGCTACGCTTCCTGCGGTGGCGGCTCCGGATGGGCGTCCGGCGGAGCCGCCTCGGTCAGCAGGTCCGTCAGCGGCACGTGGCCTTCCGCCCCTGTCTCCATGTCGCGAAGCGACACCGTGCCGTCTCTCTCCTCCTCCGGACCGATCACGATGGCTCGAGAGGCACCGACCTGGTCGGCCGCGCGAAACTGGCGACCGACCGTGCGGCCCCGGTAGTCGAACGCTGCCGATCGACCGCGCTCCCTCAGCTGCCGCGCCAGGCGGATCGCCGCCGGCCTCTGCTCCGCCGTGACGAAGATCACGAAGTCATCGACTCTCTCGGATGCCTCGGGGACGAGACCCTTTTCCTTGAGCAGCTCCCCCAGAACCACATCGCCGAGGCCGAAGCCAAGGGCAGGAAGATCCGGCCCCCCCAGGGCTGCGAGCAGACCGTCGTACCGTCCGCCTCCACAGATCGCCCGCAGACGACCGCTCCGCTCCCAGAGCTCGAACACGAGGCCCGTGTAGTACGCGAGCCCCCGCACCAGCCGCAGATCGAATGCCACATAATCGGCTAAGCCCTGGGCGTCCATCAACCGGAAGAAATCCTGCAGCCGGCCGATCGCGTCCGAGATCTCGTCTGATCCGCCGTACTCCCGTGCAAGCTCCGCCAGGCTGCGCTCCCGGATGCCGAGCACCCGCTCGATGGCGCGCTCGCCGAGCCCGAGCGCCGTCAGCCGGTCGACGAGCCAGTCGTCGCCCTGGCGCTCGGAGCGATCGAGGGCGCTGATCGCCTCGCGCAAGCGATCGTCCTCCACGCCCGCCTCGCGCAGGAGGAGGGAGACCAGACGCCGGTCGGAGACCCGGGCCACGAAGTCCGTCTCGTCCAGACCGAAGTGGCGGAGGACGTCCACCGCCGCCGCCACGAGCTCGGCCTCGGCGGCTACGTCTGTCTCACCGACGATATCCATGTTGAGCTGGAAGTGCTCACGCAGTCGCCCTCGCTGAGGCCGCTCGTAGCGAAACAGCTGAGGGACCGAGAACCACTTGATCGGTTTCGGCAGGCTCTGGGCGCGCCCTCCGACCATGCGGGCGAGGGTCGGCGTCATCTCGGGCCGCAGCGCCACGGCCCGCCCTCCCTTGTCGGTGAAGCTGTACAGCTGCTCGACGATCTCGTCCCCCGACTTGGCCGTGTAGAGTTCGAGTGGCTCGAGGGGTGGGCCGTCGTATTCGATGAAGCCGTATCGGCGCGCAACCTCCCGCCAGCCGGACAGTATGTGCTGCCTGAGGCGGAACTCCTCCGGGTAGAAATCCCGAAAGCCGGGAAGGCTCGAACTCTTCATACGGGAGACGATCCTGTCACGAGGCTCCGATCGGCCGGTCAGGCGTCCACGGTGCAAAAGCGGTCGAAGGCAGCTCCGATGTCCGTGGCAATCGCCTCCGCACTCCGTCCCTCGATCTGATGCCGCTCGAGCATGAACACCGGCTCGCCGTCCCGGAGCAGGGCGATCGACGGGGAGGACGGGCGGTAGCCGGTGAGGAAGCGCCTGGCATGAGCGGTCGCCTCCGTGTCCTGGCCGGCGAACACCGTCACCTTGTCGTCCGGCTGGTTGGAGTGCCCCGCGCTGAGGGCCACGGCCGGACGAGCGTTCCGCGCCGCGCAGCCGCACACGGAGTTCACAACCAGGAGGACCGTACCCGAATCGGGGCCGAGGGCCTCGTCCACCTGGGAGGCATCGAGCAGCTGGCGAAAGCCCAGGCGGGTCAACTCCTCACGCATGGGCTGAACGAGCACGGGATCATACAGCATAGTCTGGCTCCTCCTCCGTCCTGGTCTGTTGCGGTGATCGGCGCCCGGGGCGTCGGCTGCCGTCCTCACTCCCCTGAGTGCGGTGCGGCCTCGAAAACCCCGAGAGCGAGGCGGGCATCGCCCACCAGATAGCACGAACCGGCCACTACTACCGTCCCCTCCCCGGCGAGTTCGCGGGCGCGCTCCAGCGCCGCGGCAAGGTCCTTACAGACTACAGGTGCCGCAATCCCGCGTTCCCGACCCGATCTTCTCTGCTCAAGGTAGGCTCTCGCCTCATCCGGATCCCACGCGGCACCCTCGGGGTGCGAGGGCGCGGTCGTCAGCACGACAGCATCCGTCTCCTCGCATAGCAGATCGAGGATGGCCGGCCAGGCCTTGCGCCGCAGCATCGCGGTCACGAGAACCCGCGGGCGGCGCGACTCCAGGTCACGAAGCGTCATGGCCAGCGACGCCGCGCCGGCCGGGTTGTGGGCCGCATCCAGGATCCACTCCGCTCCCGACGCGCGGATCGCCTCGACCCGGCCCGGCCAGCGCACGCTCTCGAGCAACCCGTGCACCCGTCGAGGATCCGGCATCTCTCGGGTGACCTCGAGCAGGAGGAGGGCGATGGCTGCGTTGTGGGCCTGATGGCGGCCCGGAAGTGGCACCTTGAAGTCCGTGCCCTCCGGCCAGGTCGAGGAGCAGTACCGGAAGGCCGTTCCCGTTCGGTCGACCCTTACGTTGGCATAGCAGGCCTCCCGACCGAGACGGACAAGGGGTACTCCGGTCTCCCGTGCCCGCTCCTCCAGGACCGGCAGCGCCTCGGCCGGCAACTCGCCGATCGCCGCCGGCACGCCTCGCTTGAGGATTCCGGCCTTCTCGAATGCGACCTCCGACAGCGACTGCCCGAGGTACTCACAGTGATCGAGGCCGATCGTAACGATCGCGCACCCCTTCGGTTCGAGAATGTTCGTCGCATCCAGCCGCCCCCCCAACCCTACCTCCGCCACCGCCAGCTCCACCCCGGCTTCGGCGAAGGCGAGGAACGCCAGGGCCGTGGCAGCCTCGAAGTAGGTCGCTCCCGCTTCGCTGGCCAACGGCTCCACGAGACCGGCGCAGCGCTCCAGCAAGTCCGCCGGGGCCTCCGCTCCGTTGATCCGGATCCGCTCCGCGAACCGGAAGAGATGGGGAGAGGTATACAGCCCCACCAAGCGCTGTTCTGCGGCCAGCCCGGCGGCAACGGCGCACACCGACCCCTTCCCGTTCGTGCCGCCGACGTGCAGGGTCTCGTACGAGAGGTGCGGGTTGCCCAGCGCTTCGAGCATGCGAGCGATGCGCTCGAGGCCCCAGCGGATGTGGGCGACCGGGCGATCGAGCAGGCGATCGAGGTCGGAGCGGGCTCCGTTCATCGAAGCCGCCATTGGCCGTCCGGGGCTCAGCACATGTGGTGCAGCAGCGTCGATAGGGCGGGTTTAAGATCGACCCTCGGAACGATGCGATCGATCATCCCGTGCGCGAGGAGGAACTCGGCACGCTGAAACCCGTCCGGCAGGTCCTGGCGGATCGTCTCCTTGATCACCCTCGGACCCGCGAAGCCTATCAGTGCCCTCGGCTCAGAAAGGATCACGTCGCCCAGCATCGCGTAGCTGGCGGTTACGCCACCCGTCGTGGGGTGCGTGAGCACGCTGATGTATGGCAACCGCTCTTCGGCGAGGCGCTCGAGCGCGGCGGCTGTCTTCGCCATCTGCATCAGGGAGAAGATGCCCTCCTGCATCCTTGCCCCACCCGACGCCGAAACGATGATCAGCGGATCCCGGGCCTCCCTTGCCCGGTCCGCCAGGCGCCGGATCTTCTCGCCGACCACCGACCCCATGGACCCTCCGATGAACCCGAAGTCCATGGCACCGAGGTGCACATCGCGGCCGTCGAGCCGGCCTCTGCCCGTCCGGATCGCATCGGCCGGCCCGATCTTGCTGAGCGCGTCGCGTATCCGCTCCGTGTAGGGCTTCGAGTCGACGAAGCCCAGCGGGTCCGAGGAGCGGAGTGTCGTGTCGAACTCCTCGAGGAAACCGTCATCCAGGAGCACCGCGATGTACTCGTCTGCAGGAATCCTGAAATGGTGGCCACACTGCGGGCATACGTGGGCGTTGTCCCGCAGGCGACGCTCGTACAGGATCTCGCCGCAGTCGTCACACTTGACCCATACGTCGGCGGCCAGCTCACGCTTCTGGGATACGAGCTTCTGCTTTGGCTTCTTGAACCACGCCATGAAGGCTCCTCACGATTCGCGACCGGAATATACCGGCAGAGCGGCCGGGTGGCGAAGCTGCGGCAGAAGGTCGGGGCGCCCGGGCAGCCGTCAGCTGTTGGACATGGCGGACACGCGGGTCACGATGGCCAGACCGACGAAGAGCATGAGCAGGAAGCTGCCCCCGTAGCTCAGGAAGGGAAGAGGGAGCCCGGTGATGGGCATCAGGCCTACGGTCATCCCGACGTTGATCACGACGTGCGTGAACCACACGGCGAACAGGCAGAACACCGTGATGCTGGCGAAGGAGTCTTCGGTCGAGCGAGCCACGCCCAGGATCCGGTGCAGGAGAATCCCCAGCAGCACCAGCAGCACGCCGACGCCGACGAAGCCCAGCTCCTCGCCGATCACGGAGAAGACGAAGTCCGTATGCTGCTCGGGCAGGAAGGCGAGTCGCTTCTGGGGTCCACGGGCGTACCCCTGCCCCAGCCAGCCCCCGGAGCCGATCGCCACCTTCGACTGGATCAGGTGCCAGCCGGCGCCGCGAGGATCCATCTCGGGATGCAGGAAGACGAGCAGTCTGTTCTGCTGGTACGGGGCCAGGCCCCGCCAAAACGGTAGGGTGAGAGCCCCGGCCGCGACGTTCGCCACCAGCACGAGGATGCCCTCCGCGGCGAACGGCCGGTGGAGGTAGAGAAAGACGGCGATCGCCAGGAACCAGATGCCCCAGACCAGCGGTGAGAAGCCGAGGAGGAGGCTGACACCCGGACTGACGAGCATGAACAGGATGGCCATCGGGACGCCGGCCCAGTACAGCGCGGCGATGAGAATGGCGCCGAACACGAGGGCGCTTCCGAGATCGGGCTGCAGGGCCACGAGGATGAAGGGAACGACGACGATAAGCACCGGGCGGGCCAGCTGTGACAGCCGCTCGATCTCGCCGCGATCCGACGACAGCATCCTCGCCAGCAGGAGAATGGTAGCGAGCTTGGCGAGCTCGGCTGGCTGCAGCCCCACGGGACCCAGATCGAGCCAGCTTCGGGTGTTGGGCCCGGTACCGAAGAGGAGGACGAACACGAGCAGCGCGATCGCTGCACCATAGAGCCACACGGACGCCCAGTCGAGCCAGCGGAGCGGCACACGGCTCAGCGTGAGGAACGCGACGAGCGCGAGAGCCAGCCAGAGCAGCTGCCGGCGCCACGCGTTGACCGCTAGGGAGGGAACCTCCACCTGACCGGCCGAATGGATCATCGCCACGCCGACCAACGCCAGCAATACCGCCAGAGTGAACAGACGAAGATCGCCGGGAGGCCGAAGGGTGCGCAGCCACCTCACGGAGTGATCGCCTCGTCCGGCGGGATCGGTCCGGGAAGCTGGGGCGGGGCCGGGCGCGCGGGCACCTCAGGATACAGCGAATCCAAGTAGCGCTCGACGATCCGAATGGCGAGTGGTACGGACTGGGAGACGGTGTTGTCCGGATGGCCGAACTCCACGATCGCGGCGATCACGATCTCCGGATTCTCGACCGGCGCGAACCCGACGAACCACGAATGAGGCGCGCCGTGGGGATTTTGGGCCGTGCCGGTCTTTCCTGCCACGCGCCACCGCCGGGAACGGTACGGATATGCCGTGCCCTTCGGTTCGTTGACCACGGCTGTGAGGGCGTTCAGGAGTTGGCGCCTTCGGTCCTCCGGAAGGCCCGCAGCCCAGTTCGCTCGGCGGCCGGACAGTGCCTCGCTGCGCACGATGTGCGGGATCACCGGCGCTTCTCCGGTGGCCAAAGCGGCGTAGAACTGGGCCATCCGCAGAAGCGACTGCTGATTCTCTCCCTGTCCGATCGACAGGTTCAGGACCACGGACTCCGTCCACCCTCTCCTTCCATAACGCTCATCGAACCATTCGCGGGATGGGGGGAAGGCACCCGGCGTCTCGTACGGAAGGTCGATCCCGGTCGCCCGGCCAAACCCGTAGCGGGCGGCTCCGTCCAGAAGCGCATCCAGACCCAGGCGCATCCCCGCCTGGTAAAAGAAGACGTTGCAGCTCTGTTGTATGGCACCCGCGAGGTCGAGTGGTCCGTGACCGTCGGGTTTCCAGCAGCGGAACAGCCGGTTGCCGTACCCCAACCCGCCGAAGCAGGAAGTGGGCATGTAACTGCCGATGCCGAGCTGGCCGGCGGTCATGCCTATGCTCGCCACGACGAGCTTGAAGGTCGATCCCGGGGCATAGGCAGCAGTCGAAACCCGATTCAGGAGGGGCTTCGCGGGATCCTCCTGCAGGGCGCGCCACAGGTCGATGTCGATACCACCGATGAACTCGTTCGGGTCATACGTGGGGTGGCTGTAGAGGACCAAAACGTCACCCGTCCTCGGGTCCAGCGCGACCACGCCCCCCCTCATGCCCGGCGGGAATATCGAATCCGCGAACTGCTGCAGCGCCAGATCCAGACCGAGTTCCAGATCAGCACCCTGCTGCACGTCGATCGCCGGACGTGGGCCGAAGTCCCGCACGATGGAGCCCAGCGCGCTAACCTCGACAAAGCGAACGCCCGGTACGCCACCCAGGCTGCTCTCGTACTGCCGCTCGATCCCGTCCTTCCCGATGATACGGCCCTGTTCGTAATCCGCGTACACCGGGCGCTCCAGCTCGGCCTCGCTGATCTCCCCGACGTACCCGATGAGGTGCGCGATCGCCCGGCCGGCCGGGTAGTGACGCCGGGGCAGCATCTCGACGACGGCACGGGGAAACTCCGGACGCCGTTGCTCGATCGCCGAGACTTCTTCGAAGCTGGCATCGTCCCGCACGACGAGCCGCTGGTTGGGGAAGCGCCGGTACTTGCCCAGCAGCCGCTCGATCTCCGCATCGCTCAGGTCGAGGTAGGGGGCAAGCCGACCGAGCGTCGCGGCGAGGGTGTCCGGAGAGCCGGGCAGCAGGGATATCGAGTACCCGGGCACGTTCTCCGCTGCGATGCGACCGTGCCTGTCGTAGATCGTCCCCCTGGGAGCCGGCACGGTGATCGCACGCAGCCGGTTCTCCTCCGATCGGAGAACGTACTCTTCGCTTCCGATCACCTGGAGTCGGAAGAAGACGGCGATCAGCAGGGCCAGGGATCCGAACAGCAGGAGATCCGCCGCCGCCGCCCGCCGCCGCTTCTTGCCGTTCTGTACCCCCTCCGTCACTCCTGCTCCGCTCCCAGTCTCAGGATCGTCGTCCCGTGATTGCCTCCCCGACACCGGCCACGACCGTCGTGAGCAGCGCGTCCACCGGCGCGATCACCAGGGCCGTCCTCGCGTCCAACGAAGAGGTCAGGGCCGCCAGCATCAGCCGTATGGCCCAGGTCCCGAGGAAAAGATACAGCGGCACGAAAAGACGCAAATCGGTGAAAATGATCTCCCGAAACCGCGCCCCCACGTATGCCGCGATCGTGTACAGCAGAGCGGTCCACCCCCCACCCAGTGCCAGCGCCTCTTCGAGCAGCCCGACGGAAAAGCCCAGGATCGCTGCCGCGCCCGCCCGCAGGGAGAGAGCGCCGAGCAGAACGGCCGCGGTCAGCAGGTCGGGGGCGACCGGCCAGTCCGTGAGAAACGGGCGGAGGCCGAAGTGGAGAACGACGAGGATGGCTACGAGAGCCATACTGCGGCGGTCCGCCTCAGCCATCCGACCCGCTCATTGGCTGTGTCCCCGCGGTCGGGCCTTCGTCGGCTGCTGCCGTCGAGTCTTCCCGCGGCGCGACGGGTCGAAGCCAGACGAGCACGACGCTCGCCTCCTCCGGTTGCGCGGCCGGCTCTACCAGGTAGCTCTTGGCCCAACCGGCGTACACCTCCGATACGGCCTGCACCGTTCCAACCGGAATCCCCGCCGGGTAGATTCCCGACAGGCCCGAGGTGACGAGCAGAGAGCCCAGGCGCACGTCCTCCTGGAACGGCGTTCCCTCCAGCTCCATGATCCAGCGGCCATCCTCCGCCTGCCGCGGCCGCACGATGCCGACGGCGCTCCCGGATTGGGTGCGGACGCTCACGCGGAACTCGGGATGCGTCCAGAAATCACCGATCGCGAACGAGCGCGCGGCCGACCGTACGACTCCCACGATCCCCTGGCCCGCAAGTACGCCCACGGGCGGATCCACACGGTCGGCGCGCCCTCTCGAGAGCACGAAGGTGTGGGACGCGCCGACCCGCGGCTGCCCTGGCACGATGTCGGCGAGGACGTAGCCCCCCGCGTCCAGCGCGCCGAGACCCAGTACCCGCCTCAGTTGGCTCACCTCCATCGCGGTCTGGCGGGCCGAAGACAGTTCGGCCGCCAGCGAGTCCCGTTCCGCTTCGAGCCGGCGGGTCCGGTCCATCGTCACCGCATGCTGCTCGAAAACCCCATGTAGCCTCAGAAATGGATAGAGAACAGAACGTCTTACCTGTTGTGCAACATAGGCTTGTCGGTGCTGTCCGATGGCCACGAAACCGAGCGCCAGGAACACGAGAACGATGAAGATTACGAAGTCTCTGCCCCGCGAAGGGCGATCGGTGGGGATGTATCGCAGGGGCCGGGACATGGCGTTACCGGTCAGGAGGTCAGGTGACGAGTACGCTCCGGTAGCGCGGAAGGTCGTCCAGGATTCGCCCGGTGCCGCGCACCACACACGTGAGCGGCTCCTCGTCGACATGGATCGGCAATCCCGTCTCCTCGCGGAGGAGGATGTCCAGACCGCGAACGAGCGCGCCGCCGCCGGTCATGACGATCCCGCGGTCTACAATGTCCGAAGCGAGCTCCGGCGGCGTGATCTCCAGGGCACGGCGGACGGCGCCGACGATCGCTTGAATGGGTTCCTGCATGCACTCGCGTATCTCAGCCGAGTGCACGCGTACCGTCTTCGGGATTCCGGAGACGAGATCACGGCCCTTCACGACCATCTCCCGCTCCTCGTCCGTCGGGTACGCCGAACCGATCTGGATCTTGATCGCCTCCGCCGTGGGCTCTCCGATCAGGAGGTTGTAGTTCTTGCGCAGGAAGGTGACGATAGCCGCATCCAGTTCATCCCCGCCGACCCGGATCGACGTATCGGCGACGGATCCTGACAGGGCAATCACGGCGATCTCGGTCGTGCCTCCGCCGACGTCGATGACCATGTTGCCGGTGGGCGTCTCCACGGGCAGGCCGACGCCGATGGCGGCGGCCATCGGCTCGGAGCACATGTAGACCTCCTTGGCACCCGCCGCGTGCGCGCTCGAGCGCACCGCGCGGCGCTCAAGCTCCGTGATCCCGGAAGGCACGCCCACCACGACCCGGGGACGGATCTTGAAGAAGCGGCTGGAAGTCACCGCCTTCAGGAAGTGCCGAAGCATGTCCTCGGTGACATCCACGTCCGCGATCACCCCGTCCTTGAGCGGGCGGACGGCCTCGATCCCGCCCGGCGTGCGCCCGAGCATGCGCTTCGCCTCGAGCCCGAACTCCTTCGGTTCTCCGGTCGATTTGTCGACCGCTACGACCGACGGCTCGTTGAGCACGATTCCCTCGCCCTTCACGTAAACGAGGGTGTTCGCGGTGCCCAGATCGACCCCGATGTCGTTGATCGGCAGCAGGCTGCCCTTACTGAGCCACTTGATCATGCTGGGTTCCGGTCAGGACGAGGGACGCCGGCAGGGCGCGGTCCGCGGCCTCCGCCGCACCCTCGCGGGCGCGCGGCCGCCGGCAATCTAGACGGAGGCGTGAGCGAACGAAAGGTGACGAAACGCTGGCTCAGAGAACCGTGTCGAGCGGCGTGTACTCGAGCCCGAACGCCTCCGCCACCGCAGCGTACGTGCACGCGCCGTCTGCAACGTTGACCCCGAGCGCGAGGCTGCCGTTCTGCCGAACCGCGCTTCGCCAGCCGTTCTCCGCGAGCTGCAGCGCGTACGGGAAGGTCGCGTTGGTCAGGGCCAGCGTAGAGGTGCGCGGCACGGCACCCGGCATGTTCGACACGCCGTAGTGTACGACGCCATCCACCAGGTACACGGGATCGGCATGCGTGGTCGGGTGAACGGTCTCGACGCAGCCACCCTGGTCCACTGCCACATCAACGATCACCGAGCCGTCCTTCATCAAGCCGAGGTCCCCCCGGAGTACCAGCTTGGGGGCCTTCGCGCCCGTCACCAGGACGGCTCCGACCAGCAAGTCGGCACCCGCGAGCTGCTCGAGGATGGTGTGACGGTTCGAGAAGAGCGTATCGACGTTGGCGGGCATCACGTCGGCGAGGTAGCGGAGGCGGTCCAGATTGACGTCCAGAATCGTGACGTGGGCGCCGAATCCCGCGGCGATCCGTGCCGCGTTCGTCCCGACCACTCCACCGCCCAGGATCACGACCTCGGCCGGCCGCACGCCCGGCACGCCACCCAGGAGAATCCCGCTGCCGCCGCTCGCCCGCTCCAGGTACTTGGCACCTTCCTGGACGGCCATTCGGCCCGCCACCTCGGACATCGGCGTGAGCAGCGGGAGCTCCCCGCTGGGAAGCTGGACCGTCTCATACGCGATCGCCACTGCTCCGCTTTCCATGAGCGCGCGGGTCAGCCCCTCATCGGCAGCGAAGTGGAAGTAGGTGAACAGCACCTGGCCGCCCCGAATCCTCCCGTACTCCTCCGGCACGGGCTCCTTGACCTTGAGGATCAGCTCCGCCCGGCCCCACACGGCGTCTGCGTCCTCGACCAGCACGGCACCCACCGCCTCGTAGGCCGAATCCGGAAAGCCGCTTCCCTCCCCCGCGCCTGCCTCGATGAGCACCTCGTGCCCATGCCGGCAGAGCGTCTCGGCCCCGGCCGGCACCAAGGCCACCCGGTTCTCGTAGGCTTTGATCTCCGTCGGAACGCCGACGATCATGGTTCTCCTCCGAACTCTCTAGGCCGGACGCAGCTCCAGTACGGCGACACGATCGGGGTGGAAGAATGCGGCCGCCTCGTGGATCTCGTCGACCGTGATGGACTCGATCCGCTCCGCCAGTTCGTCCACCGTCATGTAGCGCTCGCGGTACAGCATCACTCCGGCCAGCCGCTGCATCCGAGAAGCGGTGGACTCCAGGCCGAGCAGGAGTTGGCCCCTGAGCTGTCGTTTCGTGCTCTCGATCTCCACCGCCGTCAGGCCGTTCTCGGCCACATCCCGGAACTCGGCCAGGAGCGCGTCGCAGGCCTGGCCGCTAGTCTCCGGCCGGGTCCCCACGTACGCCCCCACATGCCCAGCGGAGCGGTAGAAAGAGTGGAAGGTGTAGACGCTGTAGGCCAAGCCGAGCTCCTCTCGGATGCGCTGGAACAGCCGTGAGCTCATGCCCGCCCCGAGCGCCGTCTCGACGAGGATTAGGGCGTATCGCAGCGGGTGCGAGTGCGGGATCGAGAGGGCACCTGCCAGAAGATGGGACTGCCGCCCGCCCGGCCGCTCCACGACCTCGACTCCCCCCAGGCGCCCATCCAGCGGCGGAACCTCCTCGCGACGCGGGATCCCGGGATCGGGGAGGTGGCGCTGAAGCATCTCGAGGAGGCGGTCGCCGTCGAGCCTTCCGGCTGCGGCTACCACGCAGTTGCCGGGCACGTAGGCGCAGCTGTGCAGCGCACCGAGGGCCCCGACCTCCACCTCCGCCACGGTGTGAGCCGCACCGAGGATCGAGCGACCATATGGATGGTCGCCATACAGCTGCCTGCCCTGCAGCTCGAAGACGAGCTGCTCGGGCGAATCCTCCAGCGCAGCGATCTCCTCCAGGATCACCGGCCGTTCGAGCTCCAGATCTTCGGCCCGCAACGCCGGGTCGAAGACCAGGTCCGCGAGTACGTCGATGGCCAACTCCGCGTACGCCATCGGGACTCTGGCCAGGTAACCGGTGTGATCGTGGCTCGTGTAGGCATCCAGGGAGCCGCCGACTCTCTCAACCTCCAGAGCGATCTGGTGTGCCGATCGCCGTCGCGTGCCCTTGAAGACCATGTGCTCGAGCAGGTGGGCGAGACCTTGCTCGGAATCGGCGTCGTGAGCCCCGCCATGCTCGACCCAGATGCCCAGGGACACCGAGCGAGCGGCGCTCATGCGCTCGGACACGACGCGGAGCCCATCGGCCCGTCTCCACGCCCAGACGTGCTCGTCCAGCCGCTCCGAAAGCTCGACGGCCGTTCCCGTCGCGGTGGACTCTGCCAGGCTTCCCGCTCCCTAGTTGCCGTTCATGGCGGCCCGCCTGGAGAGCTTGAGGCGACCGCGCTCGTCGATGGCGAGCAGCTTCACTTGTACCACGTCACCGGGCTGAACGACATCTTCGGTGCGCTCCGTGCGACCCTCTTCCAGCTCGGATATGTGACACAAGCCCTCGACCCCCGGAATGATCTCCACGAACGCGCCGAAGCTCGTTGTGTTCTTGACGACGCCCTCGTAGATCCGGCCGACCTCGGGCTCCTGGACGATCGCCTCGACCAGCTCGCGCGCGGCACGGCCGACTTCGCCCGAAAGCGCGGAGATCGTGACCACGCCCGTGTCCTCGATGTTGAGCTTCGCGCCCGTCTTCTCCTCGATGCCCCGGATCGTCTTCCCTTTCGGACCGATGACCTCTCCGATCTTCTCCGGATTGATCTGGACGGTGATGATGCGCGGCGCGTAATCGGACATCTCTTCTCTGGCCGCCGACAGCGTTTGACCCATGATCTCGAGGATGCTCAGTCGGGCGTTCCTTGCCCGCTCGAGCGCCTCACGCATCGTGTTCACGCTGAGGCCCTTGGCCTTGATGTCCATTTGGATCGCCGTGATGCCCCGACCGGTCCCGGCAACCTTGAAGTCCATGTCGCCCAGCGCATCCTCCACGCCGAGGATGTCGGTCAGAACGGCCACCTGCTCGCCCTCCTTGACGAGGCCCATGGCGATGCCCGCCACCGGAGCCCGCATCGGGACGCCGGCATCCATCAGGGCGAGGGAGCCGCCGCATACCGTGGCCATTGAGCTCGAGCCATTGGACTCGAGGATGTCGGAGACGACGCGGATCGTGTAGGGGAACTCCTCGTACGGTGGCAGAAGGGGCTGCAGAGCCTTCTCCGCCAGCATGCCGTGCCCGATCTCCCGCCGGCCCGGACCGCGGAACATTCGTACCTCTCCCACCGAGAAAGGCGGGAAGTTGTAGTGCAGCATGAACGACTTCGACGTCTCTCCGCGCATGTCGATCGAGTCGATCCGCTGCTCGTCGTCGATCGTGCCCAGCGTCGTGACGCACAGCGCCTGGGTCTGACCCCTGGTGAACAGGGCCGATCCGTGCGTCCGCGGCAGCACGGAAACATCGACCGTGATCGGCCGGATGTCGTCCAGGCCGCGGCCGTCCACTCGGCTGCCGTCCTCCAGGATCTGACGGCGCATCTCCCGCTTCTCCAGATCGCGGAGGATACCGCCCACCCGAATGACCTCTTCGCCGTAAGCTTCCTCCAGCGCCGAGGCCGTGTCCTCGCGCAGGGCCACGAGAGCCTCCTCACGCTTCGCCTTGTCGGCGATGAGCAGGGCCTCCCGGATGCCCTCGGCCGCCTTCTCCGCCACGGCCTCCTCGAGGGCTTCCGGCACCTGAGCCACCTCGTAATCGAACTTCTGCACGGGACCGCCTACCAGCTCGACCAGCTCGCGCTGGAAGCCGATGAGCTCCCGAATTGCGTCGTGAGCGATGTTCAGGGCTTCGACGAACTCATCCTCTGCGATCTCGAGCGCGGCGCCCTCGACCATCACGATCGAGTCCTCGCTGCCGGCCACGACGATGTCCATGTCGGAGAAGTCGAGCTCCTCGAAGGTGGGGTTGATGATCCACTCGTTCTCCACGCGGCCGACGCGGACGCCGGCAATGGGCCCTTCCCAGGGAATCGGGGAGAGGGTAAGAGCGGTCGAGGCTCCCAGCATGCCCAGTACATCGGCATCGTTCTCCTGGTCGGCCGAGATCACGAAGCAGGCGACCTGCGTCTCGTTCCGGTAGTCATCGGGGAACAGGGGCCGCAGGGGCCTATCGATCTGCCGCGCCGAGACGATCTCCTTGTCGCCGGGCCGTCCCTCGCGCTTGATGAATCCGCCCGGGAACTTCCCGGCCGCGTAGCTCTTCTCGCGGTACTCTACGGTCAGGGGGAAGAACGGCAGGCTCGTACGCTTCCGTTCTGCGACTGCCGTCACGAGAACCGCGCTGTCGCCATACTGAATGTAGACCGCTCCGTCCGCCTGCCTGGCCATCTTGCCCGTCTCCATGACGAGCGTTCGCCCAGCAAACTCCTTCTCAAGTCTGTGCACTTTGTGCCTCTTCTCTTTCTGCTCTCTTCTGTGCCTGATGATGCTTCCGAAGGCCACCGGTGGCGGCTCGAGCCGCCGCCCCTGAGCCCTTCCCCGTCCGCAGCCGCCTAGCGCCGAAGGCCAAGCTCGTCGATGAGGCGCCGGTACTGCTCGAGATCCTTGCGTCGCAGGTAGGCCAGCAGGCGCCGACGGCGCCCCACGAGCTTCAGCAGGCCTCGACGGCTGTGGTGGTCCTTGGGATGCTGCTGGAAGTGATCGGTGAGCTCCTCGATGCGGGCCGTGAGCAGCGCGATCTGGACGGATGTCGACCCGCAGTCGTTCTCATGCTGCCCGAACTTCTCCACGATGCTCTTCGTATCAGCTGCGCCTGACGCCATCTCTTGTTTCCGTCTCTCTTTCTCTCGTTCGTCCCATCAAAAACGTAAAGCCAGAAAAGGTACCGATATTATGCTGACATGTAAACATCAGCTCGCCGCGCCACCCGGCGTGACCGCCCGCCCGTCCGCCGTTTGGTGTCGGAAGAACCGCCTTGCCTGCTCCTCATCGCGACGCAACTGTCTCACCAGCTCCTCGGCCGACGCGAACGGACGCACTTCGCGGAGCCGCGCCAGGAAATCGACCCGTACGCTCTCGCCGTAGATCTCCTCGTTGAACTCCAGGAGATACAGCTCGATTGAAGGCGGGGAGCCCGGGAAGGTAGGCCGCGGTCCGAGGTGCAGCAGACCCTCGAGAATGCGCCACCTCAGGGTCGCCCGTACCGCGTAGACTCCGGCCCCCGGGATCAGCTTGCCCCCCTCCGGCGCGGCGAGGTTCGCCGTGCGAAAGCCCAGCCGACGCCCGCGCTCGAACCCGTGAACCACCACTCCCCTCAGCGAATAGGGGCGTCCGAGCGCTCGCGCCGCCTCCTCGACGGCCCCCTGCGCGACAAGCTGCCGAATCCGCGAGGAGGAGATGGACTCTCCGTCCCAGGTCACCGCAGGCACCACATCGACGCTGAAGGCAAGCTCCTCTCCGAGCCGGCGAAGGGTCGCACGATCGCCCCTGCGGTTCCGCCCGAAGCCGTGGTCGTGACCCACGACGAGCTCCTTGACCCGAAACCGGTCTACGAGCACGAGCCGGACGAACTCTTCCGGCTCGTACATCGACAGGGCGCGGTCGAACGACAGGAAGGCCACGTAGTCCAGCGAGGAAAGTGCGAGCATCTCCTTCTTCTCGTCC
Organism: Gemmatimonadota bacterium; assembly: GCA_020351855.1. Classification (GTDB taxonomy): domain Bacteria; phylum Gemmatimonadota; class Gemmatimonadetes; order Palauibacterales; family Palauibacteraceae. The sequence continues at coordinate 1,185,649 of CP070670.1, read as the reverse complement.
GGCGACGTCAGCACGGGAGGAACGGCCTCCGGGCGAACGACGGTGAGCGGATGCCGATCGAAGGTCACGAGAACGCTCTTCAGCCGGCGCCGTCGGGCCCGCTCCCCGATCTCCGTGAGCACCGCCCAGTGCCCGCGATGTACGCCATCGAAGGTACCGACGGTGACGATCGTCCCCGTCACGCTCGGTGGCAGCCCCCCGCCTGCGGCCGACGACACCGACTCAGTCAAGCAGTACCTTCCGCGGCTGAAGCCGGTCGTCCTTGCGCTGAGCGATGCCTACGAGCCGGTCCCCGTACATGAGGCGCACGGGCCGCTCATCGTCCGCCCACCCGCTGCTGTTCGCGGGCGGTCCCGGGCTTACGACCCCGCCGCCATCGACCGGCCGGCCCGTCTCCACGAGGGCGAGTTCGTCCGCTTTCAGTCGACGCGAGGGGAGCCAGGACAAGACGTCTCCCGGTTCACGCCAGGCAGGGCTCGAAAGGATCCGCTCCCGATCCGTGCTCTCGGCAAGTAGCTGGTCGGGCAGGCCCTCCCGGACGTCGATGTCGCCGATCGACGTGCGTCGCAGCGAGGTCAGATGAGCTCCACACCCGAGCTGCCTTCCCAAGTCTCGGGCGAGCGCCCGCACGTAGGTGCCCGTGGACACGCGGGCCTCCAAGCGAAGCATCGGGGGCTCGAACTGCAGGACGATCAGGGAGTGGATGGTGATGCGAGCCGGAGCCAGGTCCACTCGCACCCCGGCCCGCGCGAGCGAATGCGCGCGCTGTCCCCCCAGCCGCTTCGCGGAGTAGGCCGGTGGCTGCTGAACACCGGTTCCCTCCAGGCTCCGCAGGACCTCGCCGACCCGATCCAGCGTGAGCCCTTTCCACGCGTCCGAGACGGAGACCACGGCGCCCTCGCGATCGTGGGACTCCGTCTCGACTCCGAGACGCAGTTCAGCCTCGTACCGCTTGGCGGGAATGTGCATGTACTCGCTGAGCCGGGTGGCTCGCCCCACGCAGAGGACGAGGAGGCCGCTGGCGAAAGGGTCTAGCGTGCCGGTGTGACCGACTCGGCGCGTACGGAGCACGCGGCGGACCCGCAAGACGACGTCGTGGGATGTCGGACCCGGCGACTTGTCCACCAGCAAGATGCCGGAAAGGGTTGTGTCGTCTCTCATCACTCGACCTCGCGCTCGGTCGCGTCATCCGGCGAGGACCCCGGCCGGGTCGACGCCGATCGGACCTGCCGGAGAAGCTCCTCGATCCGCCCCGCCCGCTCGATCGTCTGATCCTCCTCGAAGGTCAGCTCCGGGATGCGTCGGAGGTGGAGACGCCGGCCGAGCTCCCGCCGCAGGAAGCCCTCCGCACTCCCGAGTCCCTCGAGCGCCGCGGCGAGCGCCTCTCGGTTCCCGCCCGCCCGCACGTACACGGTGGCATACTTCAGATCGGGAGTCGTACGCACGGCCATGATGGACACGGAGGCCAAGCGCGGGTCCTTCGCCGAGCGGAGGATGAGCTTCGCGAGCTCTTCCCTCAGCAGCTGATTGACGCGCTCGATCCGTCTCTTCGCCATCCGTCGTTCTGCCGCGGCGGTGTTGTCGGACGCGCCGTGGCCCTCTCCTCAGTAGAGAACGGTCTCACGCTCGATGACGACGACCCGAGGATCGGAACCGACGTACTGGTCAAGGCGAGCCAGCAGGTCCTGCGCGACCGACGCATCCGCCGCCACCACGGCGACGCAGATCTCCGCCTTCTGCCACTTGTCCTGAAAATCGGTCTCCGCGGCAGACACGCGGTGTCGGGTCTGAAGGCGGTCGCGCAGGCCTCGGACGATCCGGCGCTTCATCTTGAGCGACGTGCAGCCGGGCAGGTGCAGCACCCAGCGCCCGACGCCGACGATCGCGGCCATGGGCGCCTACGGGGCAGAACTCTCCGTCGCTGCGGCGCTCTCGGCCAGGGTGCGGGCGATCTCCTCGATGCGATAGGATTCGATCAAGTCGCCTTCCTTGATGTCGTTGTATCCCTCGATCGAGATGCCGCACTCGTAGCCCTCGCGCACCTCCCGCACGTCGTCCTTGAACCGCTTGAGGCTGTCTATCTTCCCGCTGTAGATCCGCACCTGGTCGCGCACGATATGGACCGGCAGATTGCGTTGAATCACGCCGTGCGCCACGTAGCACCCCGCCACTGTCCCTACCTTCGGCACGCGGAACAGCTTTCGGACCTCCGCCGTTCCCACCACCACCTCCCGTTCCTCCGGCTTGAGCAACCCTTCGAGCGCGAGGCGCATCTCCTCTACCGCCTCGTAAATCACGTCGTAGCTCCGCACCTCGATCCCTTCCCGGTGCGCAAGGTCCCGCGCCCCGGCATCCGGACGCACGTGGAAGCCGATGATCACGGCAGAGCTGGTCGACGCGAGCAGGACGTCGGATTCGTTGATTGCTCCCACCCCCCGGTGAATGACCTCCACCATCACCTCGCCGGTGCTCAGCCGCTCGAGAGCGTCCGACAGCGCCTGCACCGATCCGTCCGTGTCCGCCTTGATGACGAGGTTCAGGACGGCCTTCTCTCCGGCCTGCACGGTCTCGAAGAGGTCGGTGAGGCTGGTGCCCTTCTGGCGCCGGCGGATCTCCTTCTCTCGTTCCAGCTGTCGACGCCGACCCGCGATCTCCTTTGTGCGCTCGGCCTCCGCGACGATGAACGAGTCGCCGGCCTGCGGGACGCCTTCCAGACCGAGCACCCGCACCGGCATGGATGGCCCGGCCTCCTCGACGTTGTTGTCGCGCTCATCGAGCAGCGCCCGGACGCGGCCGCCGAACAGGCCGCAGATGAAGTCATCGCCGACCCGCAGCGTGCCGTTCTGCACGAGAACGGTCGCGACCGGCCCCATTCCCCGGTCCAGCTGTGCCTCCACGACGGTGCCGCGTGCGGACCGATTCGGGTTGGCGCGCAGCTCGAGCAGCTCAGCCTGCAGGAGAATCTTGTCCAGCAGATCCTCCACGCCCTGGCCGGTCTTTGCCGAAACGGCAGCCGACAGCACATCGCCACCGAACTCCTCCAGGACGACGTCGTGGGACAGCAGTTCCTGCTGCACCTTCGGGACGTTGGCGGACGGCAGGTCCACCTTGTTGATGGCCACGACGATCGGCACACCGGCGTTCTTCGCATGGCTGATCGCCTCTACCGTCTGGGGCATCACGGCGTCGTCGGCTGCCACGACCAACACGACGACATCCGTGATCTCCGCGCCACGCGCCCTCATGGCCGTGAAGGCCTCGTGGCCCGGGGTGTCCAAGAAGCTGATCGAACGGCCGCCATCGAGCTCGAGCCTGTAGGCCCCGATGTGCTGCGTGATTCCGCCCGCCTCGCCGGCGATGACGTTGGCATGACGCAGATAATCGAGCAGCGAAGTCTTTCCGTGATCCACGTGTCCCATCACCGTCACGACGGGCGCGCGCGGCTCCAGATCCGCCTCCACGTCCTCCACATCGGCCAGCTCCTGTAGATCGGCTTCATACCGCTCCTCACGGACGGCCTCGAATCCGAACTCCTCGCAGATGAGCTCGATCTGGTCGAAGTCCAAGCGCTGGTTGATCGTGACCATCAGGCCGAGGTTCTTGAACGCCGACGTGATGATCTGTTGAGCCGAGACGCTGATGAGGTCGGACAGTTCGGCGATCGTTAGGAACTCGGCGACGCGAATGCGCGTCCTCTCGGCCTCGGCCTCGAGGGCTTGCCGCTCGAGTTCGGCCTCCTGCTCGGCGGATGGGACGTCGCGCTTTCGCTTTCGCCCTCCACCACCGCCCTCCATGGCCGCCAGGGTCCGCTTCACGTTCTCCTGAACTGCATCCTGGTCGACCCGGCGCTGCCGGCGGCGCTGCTCCGGGCGTGGCTTCCGCCGCCCATCCACGGTGTAGCCCTCCGCCTGGATGCGAACCGTGCCACCCGGCGCTGCCGAGGCAGTCGGCGCGGACGGCATGCCGCGCCGGACGGGCTTTGGCTTGCGCTTCCGCCGCCTGGGCGCTTCGGCTGACGGCTCCGCGGACACGAGATCCTCCTCCGCGGACACGAGATCCTCCTCCGCGGCCTCGGGCGCCTCCTCCACCACGACCTCGAACTCCGCCGCGATCTCCTCGAGCTCGACCGGCCCGATCTCTTCGGACTCGGCCTCCTCGACGGAGATCCCGACCTCCGCTCCCTCGCCGACGTCCAGTACCTCCTCGCCAAAGACCTCAACCTCCTCCGGGGCCTCCAGGCCGGCGGCCGGCTCCTCGACCATCGCCGCGACGATCTCTTCAGCCTCCCGGTCGCCCGCGGCCGCCACCTCGCCCTCCTCCAGGACAGCGGCCTCCTCCACCTCGCGTCCTTCCTCGGGTACCTCCGCCACTACCTCGATAGGCTCCGGCTTCGCCTTTCGGCGGCGACGGCGACGCGGTGCCGACTCCGACCGAGACGCCGGAGCGGCCGAGCCCGTGCGGCGCTCGCGCTCCAGGCGCGCGTGCAGGCGCGCGATCTGCCCCTCGTCCACCACTGACATGTGGCTCCGGACGGGAACGCCCATCTCGCGAAGGATTCCGATCAGCTGGGACGACTCGACACCGAGCTCCTCAGCGACCTCGTACACCCGATACGTCGACAAACTCATGCCTCCAGACCTGATGCCATTTCGCACAGCCCACCCTCAGCTCCGCCGGCCGCGGCACCGAGAACCATGTCCGCCAGACGGGAGACCGTCACCCCGAGAGCGGCGACTGGCCCCCGGCCCACCGCGGCGCCGAGCGCCGCTCGGTCACCGCAGGTCAGCAGGTTCGCCCCGCTCGCCCTGCCGACCCGCTCGAGTCGCTCGCGGGCGTGCGGGCTCGCATCCCGCGCTAGCAGGATCGCGGCGAGCAGCCCGTCTCGGGCGGCTAGCCGGACCGCGCGTGTGCCGACCGCCACGCACCCCGCCCGGCGGGCGACCCCAACGGCGCGAAGCGCCGCCGCCTCCCCCCCGGTGATGGTCACGAACCGCGCTCCTCCGCGACCAGTTGCTCGGCCCCCGCCAGCTCCCCATCCGCCTCCGCACGCAGGTCGTCCTCCGTCTGCTCCGGCAGTTCCGCCACCTCCTCCTCGGCGTCCGGTGCCGCCTCGGCGTCCGCTGCAGCATCTGCCCCCACCTCCACCGCGGCCTCGGCCTCTGCCGTGGCCTCCGCCCCCGCCTCTGCCGTGGCCTCCGGAGCCTTTCGCGCCTGTGCCTCAACCTCCTCGACGACGGTGAGTTCGTCGATGAGTGCCATCAGCGACGCGGCCTCCTCCTCGCCGATTCCGGGCACCTGGAGAAAATCCTGCTTGTCCATGTCCAGAACGTCGAAGAATGAACTGATCCCGGCCGCCTCCAGGGCGGCGAGGCTGGCCGGGCTGATCCCGTCCAGCTCGGAGAGGGGGAAGTCCGCCACCTCGTACTCCTCGTCACCGCCGAACAGGACCGACTCGGCGCCACGCTCCATCCAGTCACGGCTCGAGTACAGGTCGATCTGCCAGCCGATCAGCTGCGATGCCAGGCGAACGTTCTGTCCGTTGCGACCGATGGCCAGCGAGAGCTGGTCCTCATCCACGATCGCCGTGATGACGCGACGCGAGGAGTCGGAGATGACCTTGGCCACGCGAGCGGGAGCGAGCGCTCGTCGGGCGAAGATCTCCGGGTCCGGGTGCCACGGCACGATGTCGATCCGCTCGCCCCCCAGTTCCGAGACCACCGCCTGCACCCGAGAGCCCTTCACGCCGACGCAGGCCCCCACCGGGTCGACCGATTCATCCCGCGAGGAGACCGCGACCTTCGTTCGACCGCCCGCCTCGCGTACGATCTCCTTGTCCTCGATCAGCCCCTGGTAGATCTCGGGCACCTCCAGCGCGAACAGCGCCGCCACGAAGAGCGGGTCCGCCCGCGAGAGGATGAGGCGCGGCCCCCGCGGTGTCTCCTCCAGCTTCTTCAATACCGCGCGAATCGATTCCCCCTGCCGAAAGCGTTCGCGCGGGTTCTGTTCCCGCCACGGGATGATCGCCTCGGCCTCGCGCGCCCGATTGAGGAGCACGACCAGAGTGCCGCGCTGGATCGACTGGACCTCGCCGGACACCAGCTCCCCGACCCGGTCGTTGAACTCCTCGCGGATCTTGTCGCGCTCTCCCTCGCGGACCCTCTGGATGATCCGCTGCTTGGCAGCCATCACCGCACCGCGGCCGAAATCGCGGAAGTTTACCGGAATCTCCATCAGATCGCCGACCTGGAAGTCCGGGTCATCCCACCGCGCCTCCTCCAGCCTGATCTGACGCGCGGGGTCCTCCACCTCCTCCACGACCTCCTTCAGAACGACGATCTTGATGTCGCCATCCGGCAGGATCTCGATCTCCGCGTCCACCGGCCCGTCGAACCGGCGCGCAAGCGCCGCATGGATTCCATCGCGGATGAGATCGTGCAACTCTTCCTCCGACAGCGACTTGTTCGCCGTCATCACACGGAATGCCTCGACAATGGGTATCTGTTCGCTCATGTCTCCGATCCGGTTCTCTCTCTCCCCTCAACCGCTAACTTCTGAGATCCGCCTCCCAGTCGTAGACCAGGTTGGCCCTCGCGATCGCCGCCAGCGGGACCTGCTGGCGCTCTCCCTCCACCTCCAGCTCGACGATCTCCTCCGGATCTCCCGTCAGTCCAAGCAGCAGACCCTCGACTCTCTTCTGCCCGCCGATCAGCGGAGCGTATCCCTGCACGAGTACGTGCTGGCCGGCGAACCTGCGGTAGTCCGCGGGCTTCACGAGCGGCCGTTCCACGCCGGGCGACGAGACCTCCACGATCGCGCCCTCCGGCAGTTCCCCAGGCGCCCCTATGCGCCGCTCGAGCTCCCGGCTCACGCGCACGCAGTCGTCGATCGTGACGCCTGACCGATCCGGAGCGGCTCCGATCCGCTCGATCCGCACCCTCAGGAGCGGCCGGCGGCGCCCACCCGCCCGCTCCACGGTCACGAGCTCGAAGCCAAGATCCGACACGAGCTCTGCGATCGCCTGCTCCAGCCCGCTCATATCGTCCTCGTCGGCCTGGCCGACGGAGCTACTTCCAACAAAAAAGTGGGGTCCGCACTGCATCCCCACTTCGCACGTGGCCTGAAGGCCACATTTCGGCCGGCGGATCGCCGGCCGCTCCTGGTCCCCCAAAAGCTAGGGTTCGACCGCTCTCGCGGCAACCTGCAGTACGACGGCCCCGGCTTGCTCCAGGACCCGATCAGCCCGGATCCAGCCAGCCCAGAAACGCGGCCATTCGACCCGATCCGCCCTGACTACCCCGGTGAGAGTAAAAACGGTCCCCGGCACAGCGTGTACACCATCCGGACCTCGAGATCCGGTCCGGAGAGACGCCGTGGCCCAACGCTTGGCCCACGAGCTTACCTCGCAGATCCAGGCGACCGGGACTGCCAGCCTGGCGGCCGAAGGTGCGGAGCACCTCCGCTCCCACCTCGTAGCACCCTCCGCAGATCGCCGGTCCCAGATGGAGGCGCAGGGCCGAAGGTTTGCTGCCGTACGCCTCCCGCATCGCCGAGAGGCCATGCCCCAGAATGCCGGCTGCTGCGCCTCTCCAACCGGCGTGCAGGAGCATGATCGCGCGGTGATCGGGATCGACGACGTAGAGCGGAACGCAATCGGCGACGATAACGAGCAGAAGGAGGTTCGCGCGGCCCGCCAGCAGGCCATCCGCCTCACCGGCCGATTCGAACCCGGTCTCCGGCGAACCGTCGGCCCGGCACACTGCCGCCCCATGTATCTGTCGTGTCCAAACGGCGGCCCGAAAGCCCAGCTGGCAGGCCAGACGCCCTACCCGCGGTACGAAATCGCGGGCGCCGTTGCCGGGAGCCCCGAAGTCCGCATCGGGGCCCGCCTCGGTGATCCCGCAGACGAGTCCCGGGAAATCGCTCTCCCAGGCCTTGAGCCGGTACGAGGGAAACGGTCCCGCGCCGTCACGTCGCTCCCTTGCCGTCCGAGCGGACTCGGACCGGCTCACTCAGGCACGCGCTCGATGGCGGCCCCCAGCCCTCGAAGCCTTTCGTCCACCCTCTCGTAGCCCCGCTCGATCTGCTCGATGTTGTGGATCTCGCTTTCGCCCTCGGCCGTCAGGGCCGCGATGACCAGAGCCATCCCAGCCCGGATGTCGGGGCTCTGCAGGCGAGCGCCCCGAAGCCGCGCCGGTCCCGCCACGACAGCGCGGTGGGGATCGCAGAGGATGATGCGCCCGCCCATCGAGATCAGCTTGTCCACGAAGAACATGCGCGACTCGAACATCTTCTCGTGTACCAGGACCGTCCCGCGACACTGCGTGGCGACGACGAGCGCGATGCTGATGAGATCAGCGGGAAAGGCGGGCCACGGGCCATCGTCGATCTTGGGGATCTGACCCCCGAAGTCCGCCTCGACCTCCAGGGACTGTTCGCCCGGAACGTGGATCCCATCGTCCACGGCGTCCCAGTCGAGCCCGAGCCGCGAGAAGCCCAGCCGCAGGGTGTCCTGAACCTCGCGGCTCACCTGTTCGATCATGACCTCGGATCGCGTGCACGCGGCCAGGCCGATCACGCTGCCCACCTCCACATGGTCCGGCCCGATGCGGTACTCCCCGCCGGAGAGACGGTCGACGCCCTCGATCTCCAGGATGTGGGTGCCGATGCCCCCGATGCGTGCGCCGAGCACGTTGAGGAAGCGGCAGAGGTCCTGAACGTGCGGCTCCGCGGCCGCGTTCCGTATCCGTGAGATTCCGCTCGCCGTGACCGCCGCGAGAACCGCGTTTTCCGTCCCGGTCACGGATGGCTCGTCCAAAAAAATGTCGGCCCCGCGCAGACGAGGTGCGCGCATGTAGTAGGAGCCGCTGGCCTCGATCGAGGCGCCGAGCCCGGTCAGCGCCAGGAAGTGCGTGTCCAGACGCCGCCGTCCGATCACGTCGCCGCCCGGCGGCGGCAGCTCTACCTCCGACTGTCGGGCCAGAAGCGGCCCGGCGACCAGGACGGAGGCCCGGATGTTCGCCGCGAGCTCGGGGTCGATCTTCCGACCGGTCAGCTGGGTAGCCCTGAGCACGACCTCGCTCGGGCTCTCCCAGTGCACCTCCGCGCCGAGCGAGGCCAGGAGATCGACCATCGTGCGAACGTCCCGAATATCGGGCACGTTCGTAAGCCGGACCGGCTCCTCCGTCAGCAGACAGCCGGCAAGGATCGGCAGCGCCGCGTTCTTGTTGCCGGCCGGTGTGAACGTACCGGCGAGCGGCCTGCCACCTTCGATTCGAAAGTAGCTCATGATCCAACCTAGAGAACCACGAGCGGCCGCTGCAATGAAAGGGTCGGTCGGTTGAGGCAGCTCGCGGCCGCACCTAGATTCCGTTCGGCGGCACGATGTGGTGTCGGACCGACCTCAGGCGTTCCGCACGCGGCGCGGCGCGGCGCGGCGGGTCAGCCTCTACCTTGGCATGAGGGTGCAGCCGTGAACCTCCAGGTGCTTGAATCCGTCGCCCTGATTCTCTCGATCGGGCTGAACGTCGCGGTGATCGCGCTCGTCCTGTTTGCTATCCCGGCGTTCAAGGAGCTGCGCCAGTGGCTGCGGGGCTCCGAAACGCTACACTCCCTCGTCAAGGAGCTCCGACCGACGCTCACGAACGCGGCGGAAAACGTCAACTACCTGAGCGCCGCCTTCCGCAGCGATGCGGACGAGGTGGGGCGGACGGTTCGCCGGGCGACGGAAACGGCCAACGTGATCATCGACACGGCGCGGGACCGGACGGCCGAGATCAGCGGCTTTCTGGAGGTCGTGCAGGAAGAGGCGGAGAGCAGCTTCCTCAGCACCGCCTCCCTGCTGCGGGGGGCAAGGGCCACGCGGCGGGTGCGGGGCAAGCACCGGGATCGCGAAATCGAGAAAACCCGGACGCACCGGAGGCTCGGCTGATCAGCCCTCGGCCGAGCGCAGCAGCGCCCTCAGGAGCAACGTAGCCGCACGGGGATCGGCGCGTCCCGAGGATGCCCGCATCACCTCCCCCATGAAGTACCCGAGCAGGCGCTCTTCCCCCGCGCGGTACCGCTCGACCTCCCCGGGATGTGCTGCAAGTGCCTGCCGGATCCAGCGCTCCAGCTCGGCGGGCTCGGCGACCTGGGTGAGCTGACGGCTGGCGACGAGCTCGTCCACATCCGACGGGCTCGGCTCGCGGAGCCGGAACAGCAGCTCGAGAGCCCGTGCCGCGGTCCGGGCGCTCAGTCGGCCGTCCAGCCGGAGCTGCGCAAGCCGCCTCAGGGCGGCCGGCGGCAGGAGATCGGCTTCGGACTCCAACCCCCGGCGCTTCCGCTCGGCCGCGAGCTGCCCCAGCACGAGCCCGCTCGCGGTGCGGGCGAGGGGCAGCCCGCCATCGGCCACGGTCGCTTCCAGATACGCGGCCCGGCCCGGTGTGTTGGCGATCCGCGCGGCCTCCTGCGGGCTAAGGCCATGGTGCTCGATGAGCCTCCGCTCCACCTCCGCGGGAGCGGGCGGAAGTCCGTCTGCCGCGGCCCGCAAGCTCGCCTCATCGATCCGCAGCGGAGGAAGGTCGGGCTCGGGCATGTACCGGTAGTCAAGCACCTCCTCCTTGCCGCGCAGGGCGCGCGTCTTGCGGGCTTCGGCGTCATAGAGCCGCGTCTCTGCACCCGGGGCGTGACCCTCCGCCACCCGAGCCGCCAAACGCCGTTCCTCGACAGCGAGCGCCCGCTCCACGTGCGCGAACGAGTTCAGGTTCTTCACCTCCACCCTTCCCGCCCGGGTGACGCCCCCCGAGTCGACGAGCGAGATGTTGGCGTCCGCCCGCAGCTCGCCTTCCTCCATCCTGCAGTCGCTCACGCGGGCGTATCGCTCGAGGACCTGTCTCAGGCGGACAAGGAAGGCGCGTGCCTCCGACGGCGAACGCAGGACGGGCTCCGTCACGATCTCGATGAGCGGAAGCCCGCACCGGTTGAAGTCCAGCAAGCTTGAGCTCTCGAGCTGATCGTGGACCGACTTCCCTGCGTCCTCCTCCAGCTGCAGCCTGCGAAGGGGCACCCGCCGTCCCCCTGCAGCATCGGGAACCCGCAGGCTGCCCTGCCGTGCGAGCGGGTGCGCGTACTGCGTGATCTGGTAACCCTTCGGCAGATCGGGATAGAAGTATTGCTTCCGGACGAACTCCGAAGTCCGCTCGACGCGATAGCCCAGGGCCAGCGCCGCCCGGACGGCCAGGCGGACGGCGTCCCCGTTGAGGGTGGGCAGGGCCCCCGGAAGGCCCAGGCACATGGGACACACGCGGCTGTTCGGAGACGCGCCGAACACCGCCGGGCAGCCGCAGAACAGCTTAGTGACCGTGGCCAGCCGCACGTGCACCTCGAGGCCGATCACCGTCCCCGTGCCGAGGTCGCTCATCCGACGCCCCGCGCTCGCGGCGGGTCGTACCCGACGAGCCGCTCGATCGCCGCACCGATCGAGCACATCTTCTCCTCCTCCCAGGCCCCGCACATCAACTGCCCCCCGACGGGCAACCCATCGACGTCGCCGATCGGGACGGACAGGGCCGGGATTCCCGCCAGGTTCGCCGCCACGGTGTACAGGTCGGCCCGGTACATGTCGGTCGGAGCGGCGCATCGCGAGCCCAGCGGGAACGCCGGGCTCGGCGTGGTCGGCGCGAAGATGGCGTCGACCTCTCCCAACACCCGGCGAATGTCGTCGCCAACGCGGCGCCGCAGTTGAAGAGCCCGGACGTAGAAGGCCTCGTACCGCGGAGCGGACAGGACGTGCGTCCCCAGCACGATGCGCCGCTTCACCTCATCGCCGAACCCTTCCCCGCGGCTGCGGCCGTACAGCTCCCGGAGCGTGGCGACCCCCGGGGCGCGTCTGCCGAACCTTACCCCGTCGTACCGGGCCAGATTGGACGATGCTTCTGCCGGCGCGATGACGTAGTAGCAGGCAAGAGCCAGCTCGGTCGAGGGCAGGGACACGGGAGTGATCCGCGCGCCGCAACGCGACAGAAGTCCGAGCGTGCGCTCCATGACGGCGCGCACACCATCATCCAGCTCGTCGCCGAAGTATTCGCCCGGGATGCCGATCGATCGGCCGGCCAGCTCGGCGGCCGACACGCGATCGGCGCGCGGCGGATCGCGCCTCTGGCTCGTTGCGTCGCGCCGGTCGAATCCGGCTATCGCTTCGAGCACGGTCGCGGCATCCCGCACCGAACGGGCCAGCACGCCGATGTGGTCGAGACTCGAGGCGAAGGCCACGAGCCCGTACCGGCTGACTCGCCCGTACGTCGGCTTGAGCCCAACGATGCCACACAGAGCGGCCGGCTGCCGGACCGAACCGCCGGTCGAGGAGCCGAGGGCCGCGGGAACCGCTCCGGCCGCCACGGCGGCTGCCGATCCGCCCGAGCTGCCACCGGGCACCCGCGAGCGGTCCGCCGGGTTGCGCGTCGGCCCGTAGGCGCTGTGCTCGGTAGAAGATCCCATGCCGAACTCGTCCAGGTTCGTCTTCCCGAGGATCCATGCGCCGGCTGCTTCGAGCCTCCGCACCGCGGTCGCCGAATAGGGCGACACGTACCCCTGCAGCATCCGGGAGCCGCACGTGGTCGGGAAATCCGTCGTGCAGATGTTGTCCTTGACGGCGATCGGCACGCCGGCCAGGCAGCCCCCGGCACGCCACGACGCACCTGGAGAGGGCTCCGGCCCGACGCAGGGGGCCGTGTCCCGCAGGCTGAGGAACGCGTGGATCGGCTGTTCACCCCTCTCGAGGGCGACGGCGCGCGCCAGGGCCTCCGAGGCGAGCTCCGCGAATCCGTCTGCACGGCTGGAAAGCAGCTTCTGGCAGGCAGCCAGCGATGAGAGCGGATTCATCAACGATCGTGGGCCGGCAGCCTCGGAACCACAAAATGGGAAGCGCGCCACGCCGGGGCCCCCTCGCTGGGGGATCGCCGCAGGAGATCCGGATCCGGGCGGTCCGGACGGAAGCGCAGCCGTGACTCCCGTCCCCGCGCGACCAGCTCGTCCGGACCATCCGCAGCCGCGCGGCCGGTTGACGCCGGCTCCTTGGGCTCAATCCCGGCGAATCGCTCGAGCAGCGGCGCGAGCTCGAGCGCGAACCGCTCGAGCTCCCCGGGCCCGAGGCTCAGACTGGCAAGCTCCGAGGCTCGACGCACGTCCTCCGGGTCGAAGCCGGGACGGCGGCTCATATGCCGGCCGTCAGGGGGCGGGGCGCAATCCTGCATGGGCGACCAGGACGATCTTGGGGCCCTCCAGGTCGAATTCGATGCGAGCCTTGGCGGCCCGCCCATCCCCCACCACGGAGAGAACGGTTCCGGCTCCGAAGCGCGGATGGACGATCCGGGCGCCCGTGAGGAGCTCGAGCGGCTCCTGGCTCTCCGAGTAGTCGTAGACGGGTCCCGATTCCGGAACTTCGGCCGGGTCGCGCCGCCAGGTAAAGCTCGAACGGGTGGCCGCGGATCGAGCCGCGAAACCGTCGGATCGGCCGCCCCGCCCGGGTCGACTGGAATCGACGGGTCGTGGCCACCGGCCGCTACGCCACCCGCCGACGGCGGAAAGGCGCCGATCGATCGCCTCCTCAGGCAGATCATCCAAGAAGCTCGACGGGAAGCAGGGCATGGCACTCCCGGCCCTGAAGCGCCTCGACACGTGCGTGACGTGCAGCCGGTCCATGGCGCGCGTCAGCCCGACGTAGAACAGGCGGCGCTCCTCCTCGAGCGCCTCCATCGTCTCGGCCGAACGACCGAGGGGGAGGAGCCCCTCTTCCACCCCGCCGATGAACACCACCGGAAACTCCATCCCCTTCGCGTTGTGAAGGGTCATCAGCGATACGGCCCCTTCCTCCTGGTCGTACTGGTCGACGTCCGAGAGCAGCGACACGTGCTGCAGAAAACGCTCGAGCTCGCTCCCGGCCGTCTCGGCTTGGATCCCAGCCCCCTCGGCTGCGAACGCGGCCATGCCTGCGACGAGCTCATCGACGTTGGCCAGTCTCTCCTCGCCGTCCTCTTCCGCCTCGAGCGCCGCACGAAGGCCGAACGTCCGCAGACACTCCTCCGCGAGGTCTGCAGCGGATGCGACGGAGACGAGATCTCGGAGCGCGGCCGCGTCTCGTGCGAAGGAGACGAGCGCCCTGGCCGGTCCAACCGGCAGGCCTTCCAGCTCCGCCGCGCACGCTGCTGCATCGAGCAGGCTGCCGCCTGCCGCGGCCCTGGCGGCCGCGAGCCTCTCGAGCGTCACCGCGCCGACTCCGCGGCGGGGCCAGCCCACCGCTCGCAGGAAGGCGCCATCGTCGCTGGGGTTTACGAGCAGCTGCAGGTAGGCGAGCACGTCTTTCACCTCCCGGCGCTCGTAGAAGCGGATCCCGCCGACCACGCGATAGGGCATGTCCGCTCCGCGAAGCGCATCCTCGTAAGCTCGGGACTGGGCGTTCGTCCGGTACAGGATGCCGATCTCGCCAAGCGCGTGCCGGACGCGGAGCTGTTCGATCTTCCGGACGGTCCACGCGGCTTCCGCCCGCTCGTCGCGGAGGGCGGCAACGACGACGGACTCGCCCTGCGGTCGTTCGGTCCTGAGCTTCTTCTCCTTGCGAGCCCGATTGCGGGCGATCACGGCGTTCGCCACCTGCAGAATGGCACCGGTGGACCGGTAGTTCTGTTCGAGGTGGACGACGGCGGTGCCCGGAAAGTCTCGCTCGAAGTCCAGGATGTTCCGGAGATCGGCACCGCGCCAGCCGTAGATCGACTGGTCATCGTCCCCCACGACGCACACGTTGCCGTGCACCGAGGCCAGGGCGCGCACGAGCCGGTACTGGGCATGGTTGGTGTCCTGGTACTCGTCGACCAGCACGTGGGCAAAGCGGCCACCGTAGTGCTCGCGTACCTCCGGCCGGTCCTCCAGCAGGCGCACGGCATACAGGAGCAGGTCGTCGAAGTCGTACGCGTTGCAGCGTGCCAGCAAACGCTCGTAGGCCGGATACACCTCCCCGGTCACCCGCGACAGCGGATCGAAAGCCGCGGCCGCGTATTCCGCTGGCGACACCATGGCGTTCTTGGCGTCGGAGATGCGCGCTCGAATCCCTCGGGCCGACCAGCGGCGCGGATCCGCATCTGCGTCTTCCATCGCCCGCTTGATGGCGCGCTCGGAATCGCTCTCGTCGTAGATGGTGAAGGCCGACGACCGATCCGTGTGCTCGGCCTCGATCCGCAGCATTCGGGCACAGATCGAATGGAAGGTCCCGGCCCAGATTCCGGCGGGCTGGTGGCCGACCAGGCTGCTGATCCGGTGACGCATCACCTCGGCGGCCTTGTTGGTGAAGGTGACCGCCAGGATACGACTCGGCGGCAGTCCCTCCTCGATCAGGCGGGCGATCCGGGTGGTCAGCACCCGGGTCTTCCCCGAGCCGGCCCCCGCCAGCACGAGCAGCGGGCCATCTCCGTGCCACACGGCGGCCTGCTGTTCCGGGTTCAGCGCGACCCTCAAGGCTCTCCCCTGTGCGCCACCGGCAGCTCGACCCGGAAGGACGCCCCGAGGTCCGCGTGCTCGAGCACGATCGTGCCGTCGTGCATGTCCTCGATGATGCGTCGGGTGAGCGACAACCCGACACCCCAGCCGCTCTTCTTCGTCGTGAAGCCGATATCGAAGATCTGCTTGCGCATACCCGCCGGCACGCCCGGCCCCGTGTCATAGACACGAAAGGCCGCCCGCTCCGAGTGGACGCCATCGTAGGCGACCACGACCCGACCTTCGCGGCCGGCCAGTGCATCGAGCGCGTTCTTGATCAGGTTTTCGAAGGCCCACTCCAACAGCGTCTCGTTGCCGACCACATGCGGTGCATCGTGGGGCATCTCGACGAGCAGCGACACGCGGCTGCCGAGGCTCGGCAGGCGAGCGTTGAAATAGCGGCGCAGCCGCTCCGCGACCGCCGACAGGTCGACCTCATCCAGCCTCGGATGCTGGCCGATGAGCTCGAATCGCCGGGACACCTTGAGGAGACGGTCGGTGTCCGCCTTCATCTCGGCCACCAGCCCCCTCGTAGCGGCTGGCGTCGCCTCCAGACGCGCCGGTGGCCCACCGTCCCCTGCGGCCAGCTCGGAGTCGGGCTCGAGCTGTTCCAGCCAGCCGACCAGAGAGCTGAGCGGCGTTCCCATCTGGTGCGCCGACTCCCGAGCCATCGCCGACCAGATCCGTTCGCGCTCGCCGCGCACCGAAGCCAGCACCGCCCAAGCACCACCCGCGACAAGCACGAGCAGAACGGAAGCCTGCAGCCACGGAATCCACTTCAGGCGGCGGAGGAAGATCGGTTCGCCGAAATGGATCTGGAGGTTCTGCGCCGTCACCGCCGGCACCCGGGCATCCAGCTCCCTCACGTACCTGCGGATCCGCTCCATTCCCTCCGGATCCCTCCGGTCCGCTTCGAACGGCAGGTTCGCCACGGATGTCGGATTGCCCTCCAGATCGGTGATGACCACCGGGATCTCTAGCCGATTCATCTCTCCGAGCACCTCGAAGAGCACGCGGTCCGTGAGCCTTTGCTGCTCCTCCGGGTCCTGGGCTCCCGTCGCCTGGAAGGTGAGCGCGTAGATGCGGCCGAATACGGCCGCGTCCATGCGGAGCGCGTTGGCCATCTGCTGCGTGTAGATCAGGAACGAGACGATGACCGCGGCGAAGGCGAGCGCGATGGCATAGGGAAAAATCCGACGCGTCACGACTCGAGCCGATCCACTCCCATGTAAGGACGAAGGGCGGCCGGCAGGTCGACCGCGCCGTCGGGACGCTGGTGGGTCTCCAGCAGGGCCACGATGATGCGGGCGAGCGCAAGACCGGATCCGTTGAGGGTATGGACGAAGAGGGGCTTGCCGCCCGGCTCGGGACGAAAGCGGATTCCGGCGCGCCGCGCCTGGTAGTCGCCGTAGTTGGAGCAGCTCGAGACCTCGAGCCAGGCCTCCACACCCGGAGCCCAGGCCTCCAGATCGTACGTCATCGCGTTGGCGAAACCCAGGTCACCGCCTGGTAGCAGGATCCGGCGGTAGGGCAGCTCCAGCAGCTCGAGCACCCGCTCCGCGTGACTCGTCAGCGTCTCCAGCTCGGCGTCCGACTCGGCCGGTGCCGCGAGGCGGACAAGCTCTACCTTGTCGAACTGGTGAACCCTGAGAAGGCCCCGGGTGTCCTTCCCGGCTGCTCCGGCCTCGCGCCGGAAACAGGGAGTGTAGGCCACATAGGAGAGCGGCAGCGCTTCCCCGGGCAGCATCTCGCCCCGGTGGAGGTTGGTGAGGGGCACCTCTGCCGTGGGCACGAGGAAGAGGTCGTCCGGGTCTGTTCGATACGCGTCCGCCTCGAACTTCGGAAGGTGGCCCGTGGCCCGCATCGAATCCCGGTTGACCAGATACGGCGGCGCCACCTCCGTGTATCCGTGGTCACCGACATGGAGATCGAGCATGAGCTGGATGAGCGCTCGCTGGAGCCGCGCGCCGAGCCCCATCAACACCGGAAAACCGGAGCCCGTGACCTTCGCGCCGCGGCCCAGATCCAGGAGGCCCAGACGCTCCCCGACCTCCCAGTGGGGTGCCAGCCAAGCCGCACGAGCCGAAGGTTCGCCCCACGTTCGGACGACCTCGCCCTCGCCCTCCCCCCCCGGCGGCACGCGCGGGCCCGGAAGGTTCGGAATCGTCAGCAGGAGCGACTCCAGCGCCGCCTCTGCCTCGGAAAGCTCCGCATCCAGCGTGCGGATCTGCGCCGCCACTTCCTGCATCCGCGCCAGAACATCCCCGGCGTCCTCGCCCGTGCGCTTTCGCTCCCCGATCTCGCGCGAGCGTCGGTTGCGCTCCGCCTTGAGGGCCTCGACGTCCGCGATCAGGTCGCGGCGACGGCGATCCAGCTCGAGCGCCCGATCGACCAGATGGGGCAGCTCCGGGTCGCCCCGGACCGAAAGCCGGTCGAGGCAATCTTCACGATGCTCACGAAGGTAGCGGATATCGAGCATGGACTCGCCGGTTCAGGTCTCTCCGACCTCTCCGGGCACGAGGTTGCGGTTCTCGCAGTTGGGGTTGGCCAGCTGCTTGAAGGTCAGGGTGCCCCGGATCTCGTCGATCTCCAGGATCTCGAGCTTGCCGAACCGCACCAGGTTCAGGACGCCACAGTCCCGTCGGCTCACGCCGGCCAGGACGTCGCCAACCCGAACGGACACGGGCTCGTCCGTCACGTACCCGGAGTCCGGCGCGAGGACCAGCTGCTCGAAGGTCTCATCGACGAACTGCAGGCCAGCCGTCGATGGCGCATCGAGCACGGACCCCCTCGGGAAGAGCAACGCCGTGCCGTCCTCCTCGAGCGAGAATCCGAAATCCCATTGGTCCGTCTGGTCGGTGCGAACCTTCTGAAGAATAATCCAGCTGAACGCGGACGCCTCCACCAGCGGGCTGGCTCGAAAATCCCATAGCGTGACCTCGGTCGGCTCCTCCGGCACCGGAAGGCCCACAACCGAGCCCCCGCACCCGGGAAGCAGCGTGGCCACGCCAATCGCGGCCACCAGCAGCTCCTTCCGCTTTAGTGAAACGCTCAATCGGCCTCCCTCAAAACTAGTCCTGGAGCGGGCGACACTCGTCGCGCCGCCTCCCGAAGATGCTCCGAAGCGGTGGGTTCGGTCAAGCAGGCTAAGTCCGTACCAATCCTGTAAATCGCCGTACCGTCGGTTGACGGGCGCCGCGAGCCGCCGGTACGTTGCCTGCCGCGTGGCAGCACGCCGCACGGTCGGCGTCCGCGGGGCGTGGCGTCACGCGCGATGCTCGCGCCTGACGGGGAGCGGCCCGGCGCCAACTCGGAGCCTGTGAATACGGACATCGGGTGAGTCAGTTCCAGAACGCGTTCGCGGTGGTCCTGGCCGGAGGCGTGGGTTCTCGGTTCTGGCCGGCCTCGCGACCGGACCGGCCCAAGCAGCTGCTTTCACTCGCCACCGACAGGCCCTTGATCGCCGACGCCGTCGAGCGCGCGATCCGCATGACCGGGCCCGCGCGCACGCTCGTCGTCGCCGGGCGCCATCTGGTGGAACCGTTTCGCAGGGCCCTGCCCGAACTCTCGAGCGATAGCTTCCTGGTGGAGCCCGAGGCACGCGGCACGGGGCCGGCACTGGCGTGGGCCGCGCACGAGATCGCTCGGCGGCAGCCTGACGCCACGATGATCTCGCTCCACGCGGACCACGTGATCGATCCCCTGGCGGGCTTCCTGGAGGCCGTGGAGCGGGGTGTGGGCGCGGCCGACGACGGCCTGCTCTTCTGCCTCGGCATCCGGCCGAGTCGCCCCGAGATCGGCTACGGGTACATCGAGCTGGGCAGGGAGCTCGGACCCGGCATCCACCGGGCTGCCGCCTTCATCGAGAAGCCTTCCCTCGAGAGAGCCCGTGCGTTCCTGAGTGCCGGGCACTACTTGTGGAACAGCGGCATCTTCATCTGGCGCGCCGCAGACCTGTTGGCAGCGGTCCGCCGGCACGCGCCCGAGATTCGGCTTGACCTGCTGGACGCGGGCGACGTCGACGGGTTTTTCCATGCATCCGGTCCTGTCTCCATCGACGTCGCGGTCATGGAACGCAGCGACAGGGTGGGCGTCGTGTCGTGCTCGTTCCGGTGGGACGATGTCGGGGGCTGGAATGCCCTGCACCGCACCCGCCCGGCGGATGGCCACGACAATGTCGTGGTCGGGCCAGCCGACCTCGTCGAGAGCGCCGGCAATGTCGTCTGGTCGGAGAACGGACACGTTACGCTGTTCCGTGTGCGGGATCTCGTGGTCGTCCACAGCGATGCGCACACGTTCGTGACCACGCGAGAGGCGGCGGCCGAGATGAAGCGGATCTTCGAGCGTTCCGGCGACCTGGCGCCGGACGCCGCCGTCTCGCCCCCGGAGGACGCGTGAGGCTATTCATTTTCGACGATCGGACGGCAGACGCCTGGCTGCCCTTTTCGCTCAGCCGACCCTGCGCCGAGTTGCTGTACGGCACCCTGCTGCTGCGACAGCGGCTGGAGAGGTTCGCCGGAACGGGAGCCTCCGGGCTGATCACGCGCCCCTGGCTCGGCTCCTTCTCGGAGCCCGGCGCGCCGCCGGTCCTGAGCCCGGAAGAGGTCCCCGAGAGCGCCGACCGCCTGCTGCTGAGCAGCCGCACCGTGCCGGCACCGGATGCCCGGTTCGAGCGGCCCGACGGACCGGCCACCCTGGAGATGGACGGAGAGATCGTTGGCGCCTACCTCCCGGCGGGCGTCGAGGCCCCGGGAGCGGCCTGGCTGGCGGAGCCGGCGCCTCTCCGTGGAGGGGCGCTCGTGGTCGACGGTCACGTGTTGCGCCATGGATGGGATCTCGTCGTCGGGTCGGCCGATCGCACGGCCGAGGACCTCGGGGCGGGTCTCTCCGGAGGCGGCCGGCTTTCCGAGTGCGGTCCCGGCGAGCGGCTGGGTGACTCTGCCCTCTACGTCGCACCGGATGTCCGGATCGAGCCAGGGGTGCTCTTCGATCTGCGCAGCGGCCCCATCTGCCTCGATCGGGGAGTGGAGGTGCGGGCCGGGAGCCGGCTGCAGGGCCCGATTTACGCCGGGCCGGGTTGCCGACTGCTCGGCGGGCCGATCGCCGGGCTGACGGCGGGCCCTGGGTGCTACCTGCGCGGAGAGATCGAGGAATCCGTGATCCTCGGGTATGCCAACAAGGCGCACGATGGCTTCCTGGGCCACGCATACATCGGCCGCTGGGTGAACCTGGGAGCCCTGACAGCCAACAGCGACCTGAAGAACACCTACGGCACGGTCCGCATCGCGGGACCGATCGAGGAAGCCGACACGGGGCTGCTGAAGTTCGGTTGCCTGATCGGCGACCATGTGAAGACCGCCATCGGTACCCTGATCCCCACGGGGGCCGTCCTCGGCTGCGGCGCGGTCCTGTTGGCCAAGGCGCCGGAGAAGTGGGTGCCCGCCTTCACCTGGGGGCAACCCGAATCGATCCACCGTCTGGAGGGGTTCCTCCGAACCGCCGGCATCGCTGCGGAACGCCGCGACATGCCGTTCGGAGAGGCGGAGCGGACGTGGCTCTCGGAAGTGTGGGAGCACGCGACAGCCGGTCGGCTTTGAGTCGCGCCCGATGCGGATAGCCGCCCTCGGGAGCGGGAGCCGCGGGAACTCGGTACTCATCGAATCCGGGCGGACGCGTCTTCTCGTGGACGCGGGGCTGAGCGGTCGACAGATGGCGAGGCGCCTTGGGGCCCTCGGGATCGAGCCCGCTGCGGTGGCCGCCGTCGTGGTGACACATGAGCATCGCGATCACACACGCGGCGTCGGCGTGGCGGCGAGACGCTGGGGCTGGCCCATCTACATGAGCAGCCAGACGGCTGCCGCCTGCCGGGATCTGCTTCGCGGGGAGGAGGAGATCCGCACGTTCGAGCGCGAAACCACCTTCCGCGTTCAGTCGCTGGAAGTCCACGCCTTTCTCACCAGCCATGACGCGGCTGACCCGCTGGCCGTTACGGTGCGCGACCCCGCGTCTGGCCTCAAGATCGGCATCGCGACGGATCTGGGCCGGCCTACCGTCCCCGTGCGGAATGCGCTCCGCAATTGCCACTTCCTGGTTCTCGAGGCCAATCACGATGACCTTCTCCTGCGCGACGGCCCATATCCCTGGTCGATCAAGGAGAGAATCGGCGGAAGCCGCGGTCACCTCTCGAACCGCATGGCAGCGGAGTTGGCGGCAGAGCTGCACCACCCGGAGCTGGGGGGCGTCCTCCTTGCCCACATGAGCGAGGAGTGCAACGACGGACCGCTCGCGCTACGTGCCGTGAGCCGGGCGCTGGCAGCGAAGGACTATCGAGGCCTGATCGAGGTGGCCACCCAGGAGGAACCGACGCCCCTGTTCGACGTAGCCGCGCTGCGCGCTCGGGCCCTGGGACAAGAGCAGCTCCGGCTTTTCGGGGACGGCAGCGCTTAGAGGAGCCTCAGCACATCGTTGGTGATCACCCACACCATGAGCCCGACGATCAGGACCATCCCGACCTGGGTGAGGCGAATCCGCTGCTCGACGCTGAGGGCCCGTCCCCGGACGGCCTCGAACGCGAGAAAGGTGAGGTGCCCACCATCCAGGACGGGAACCGGTAGAAGATTGAGGATCGCCAGGTTGACGCTGATGACCGCCATGAAGGCGAGCAACGACCAGATACCGGCGCGCGCCGCTTGGCCCGACAGCTGGCCGATGAGGATGGGGCCTCCGACCTCCTTCGCGCTGCTCCCGCCGCTCACGAGCTGGCCGATGAACTCGAGCGTCGTCCTCACCCAGTACCAGGTTCTGAATGAACCCTCGGGGATCGCCTCCCGCCAGCCGAGCGTCCGGTACCCGCCATCCGGATCCGAGGTGACGCCGATCTGGCCGACGTCGACCGAGTCGCGGATGACATCGCTCCAGATGCGCACCGGGCGCGGAACGACCTCGAGGGACAGACGCTCCCCTTCCCGCTCGACGCCTACCCGGATCGCCGTCTCGGGACTCTGCTGCACCAGGAGCCTAAGCTCCTCGAAGGACCGCACCCGCTGACCCTGAATGCTGAGGATTCGGTCACCGGGCTGGAAGCCAGCCTCCGCCGCTGGCGAATCCTCCTGCACGGTGCTGATCATCGCGAGCTGCACGCCCTGCGCCCGGGCGACGACGATGAAAGCGACCAGAGCGAACAGGAAGTTCATGAGCACGCCGGCCGAGATCACCAGAGTCCGGGCAGGGAGGGATTTCGCATCGAAGTCACGCGGTGACGGCGTCCGCTCGCCCGAAGCGCCACCTTCCAGCACGCCGATCCCCTCCTCCTCCGCCATCCCGGCCATCTTCACATAGCCGCCCAGGGGAAACCAGGAGACGACATACTCGGTTTCTCCCTTCCGGAACCCCACCATCTTCGGACCGAGGCCCAGCGAGAAGCGCTGCACCTCGATATCGACGGCCTTCGCGGCCAGGAAATGACCGAGCTCGTGCACGAAGATCAGCACGCCGAGCACGACGACGGTTGCCAGAATAGTCAGGATCATGAGCTGCTTTCACCCCGGCTTGCAGTGTCCGGTTCCGTTGTGCCCCTGCCGGCAAGTCCTCCGCCGACGACGCACGCACCGATCCGAGCGCCCCCGTTGCAGGATCGGTGCCCGTACCTCCTGCCTGTCCGACTGGGCCCCATGCCGCTCAACGCCCCATCACCGTCAGGAAGAGGTAGGCCCCCGGAAGCGCCCACAGGAGCGAATCGAGCCGATCCAGGAACCCGCCGTGGCCCGGCAGGAGGGCGGACGAGTCCTTCTTGTCGCACTCCCGCTTCAGGGCAGATTCCACGAGATCCCCGATGATCGCCAGAATCGCGATGAAAAGGCCGAACAGCAGCGCTGGCAGGGCTCCACCGGCCGCCGGGAGCACCCACCAGCCGTACAGCAGGGCCGCGAGCGGGCCGGCCAGCAGCGCTGCCAGCCCGCCCTCTACGGTCTTGTTGGGACTGATCGTGGGGGACATCGGACGCCGTCCGAGCAGCTTTCCCCCCGTGTAGGCACCGGTGTCGCTGACCCACGTCACGACGACGGGGTAGAAAAAAAGTAGCGTGCCCTCCACGCGACCGGGCAGGAACCACTCCCGCAACGGAACCCCGAAGCTGAGCAGCCCGCCGAGGTAGAAAACACCGTAGAAGGTGACCGCGGCGTTCGATATCGGTCGATCGGATGGCGGCAGGCGGAAAGTCGAGACAGCCGAAGCCCCCGCGAGAACGACGATGGCAACCGTCCAGGCGAAGCCGAACCCCAGGGCAAGTACCGCTAGGGGAAGCGCGGCCGCGGCGAGCACGCCCAACGCCGTGAACGGCCGGTGACCGAGCTCGCGCATCATCATCGCGTATTCCCAGTAGCCCACTGCCGCCAGGAACCCGAGGCCGCAGGCCAGAACCAGACCCCCGGCGTACACGACGATGACGGACGCGGGGATGCCCACGGCCGCCACGAGGAGGCGGCGCTTCAGGTCCCCGGTCACAGGCAGGCGCTCGTCAAACCCGCCTAGACCTCGACCCGGCCGTAGCGGCGCTCTCGCCGCTGGTATTCCAGAACCGCCTCGAAGAAGTGCGTCTGATCGAAGTCGGGCCACAACACGGGGGTGACGAGGAGCTCGGCGTAGGCGATCTGCCAGAGGAGGAAGTTGGACACCCGCTGCTCGCCGGACGTGCGAATGAGAAGGTCGGGATCCGGCCAACCGGCCGTGTACAGCTCGCGTGCGAACCGCTCCGCATCCACTTCCTCGGGCCGCAGGGCGCCGGCCAGGGCCTGTTCGACGAGTCGCCGCGCGGCACGGGCGATCTCCGATCGCGATCCGTAGCTGATCGCGAGGTTGAGCGACATTTTCTCGCCCGCACCCGTCGCGGCCTCGAGGCGCTGGACCGCCGCCCGGGCCTCGGGGGCGAGCCGCTCCAGGTCCCCGAACACGCGCACGCGGACACCCCGTTCCCGGAGCTCTTCGACCTCGCTCGCGGCGTATTCGACGAGCAGGTCCATGAGGGCCGCGATCTCGGTGGCGGGACGCAGCCAGTTCTCGTTGGAGAACGCGTACAGCGTGAGTTGGCGCACGCCGACTTCGAGGCTCGCGACCACGGCCTCGCGCACCGCCTTGGCGCCCTCCCGGTGCCCTTCCCAGCGGGGCAGGCCCCGCGACTCGGCCCAACGGCCGTTCCCGTCCATGATGATCGCCACGTGGGCGGGAACCTCCCCACGCAGCGCCTCGACTAGGAGCCGCTCTCTCCGTTCGCTCCGCTCGGTATCAGGCATGGCGCCGCATTCTGACATGCTCGTCCGGGACTGTCAAAGCGGCGGGCTCCCGGAGAGCCCGTCCCTCCCCGTCAGCCCCGCTCATCCGCCAACACGCCCGCTCGCGCGCCCGGGCGGCGACGCAGGCCACGCACGCCGCCACGGAAGCTGTAAGCCTCGTAGCCGGCGGACTGCATTCGCTCGGCAAGATGGGCCGTGAGGATCCCCTCGGCGCAGT
>CP070670.1:1149030-1160541 GCA_020351855.1 Gemmatimonadota bacterium | reverse complement strand
GGATAGATGGCAGCACGGTCGAGGGTCGCGATCGTCTCTCCGGTCAGCGGCCGAATCTTGGAAATCCGCTCCACGCGGTCGTCCCAGAGCTCGAGGCGCACGGCCTGCTCCTCGTATGCCGGGAACACCTCGATGACATCGCCGCGCACCCGGAACGTGCCGCGCCCGAAGTCGAGATCGTTGCGGCTGTACTGGATCTGCACCAGGCCCTCGAGCAGCTCCCGGCGAGATGCACGCTGCCCCCGGTTCACGGTCAGCATGAGCGACCGGTACTCGGCCGGGTGCCCCAATCCGTAGATGGCGGACACGGACGCCACGATGATCACGTCCCGTCTTTCCATCAGGGAGGAGGTCGCGCGAAGCCGAAGCCGGTCGATGTCCTCGTTGATCGAGGCGTCCTTCTCGATGTAGGTGTCCGTCTCCGGCACGTACGCTTCGGGCTGGTAATAGTCGTAGTAGGAGATGAAGTACTCGACGGCGTTTTGGGGGAAGAACTGTCTGAGCTCACCGTACAGCTGCGCCGCCAGCGTCTTGTTGTGGCTCATGATGAGCGCAGGCAGGCCCAGCTCCGCGATGACACAGGCCATCGTGACCGTCTTCCCGCTGCCGGTCACGCCGAGGAGCGTCTGCCATCGCTCGCCCCGCCGGAAGCCGTCAGCGAGCTCGGTGATCGCGGCCGGCTGGTCCCCCGTCGGCTCGAAGGGGAGCCGGAGATCGAACAGCGGGTTCACCGACCGGCCCAGCTGCAGCCCCGTGTCATTCGGCCTCCAGCATGAGGTCACTCTCGCCGACGCTCTCCCGGCGCTCCACCTGCAGGACGCCTTTGACCCGCCGCACCTGCTTCATCACCTTCTTCAGGTGGGTGAGGTTCTCGACCTCCACGACGAACTGTCCTCTCATCCCTCCCTCGATGGAACGGATGTCGGCCGACTGGATGTTCGTGCCGGTGTCGGAGATCGCGCGAGCGATGTCCGCGAACAGCCCGTGCCGATCCGTCCCTTCTAGAACCAGTCGCACCAGAAAGCGCTGGCTCCCGTCCGAGTCCCACTCGATATCGACCCGACGCTCGGGACGATCCGCCAGGTTGAGCACGTTCGGGCAGTCGCTCCGGTGGATCGAGACCCCCCGACCCCGCGTGATGTAGCCGATCACGTCGTCTCCCGGCACCGGCTGACAGCACTGGGAGTATCGGACCATCAGGTTGTCCATGCCCTGGATGCGGATCCCTCGCTGGCTCGTCCGCACCCGCTCCACGAGCTTGGCGAGCGCACCGGCGGCACGATCCCGGGACGGCTCCTCCTCCTCCGGAAAGACGGCGCGAATGACCTTCGTGAGTCCCAGATCACCGCGTCCGACTGCAGCGTACAGACCCTCGATGCCTCCCTCGATCGCCAGCTCCCCCGCCGCCCGCGCAACGGCGTCATCATCGGGTCGCTTCCGCAGCCTCTTCCACTCGCGGTTGAGGATCTCCTTTCCGAGATGCACGGCGGACTCGTACTGCTCCCGGCGAATCCACTGATTGATCTTGCTCCGCGCACGGCTCGTGCGGACAAAGCCCAGCCAGTCCCGGCTGGGCGTCTGGGAATCGGATGTGATGATCTCGACCGTGTCGCCGTTACGCAGCGGACGGGAAAGCGGCGCGATCCGCCCGTTCACGCGTGCGCCCGCGCAGCGGGTGCCGACCTCGGTGTGCACGGCAAACGCGAAATCGATCGGGGTCGCGCCCTTCGGAAGCTGCTTCACATCGCCGGCGGGAGTGAAGACGAAGATCTCATCCTGGTACAGGTCGATCTTCAGGAACTCCATGAACTCCTCGGGCTCGCGCGTCTCCTGCTGCCACTCCAGGACCTGCCGGAACCAGGCGAGCTGCTCGTCGAGCTCGTCCTCGCCCCCGATATCCTCCTTGTAGCGCCAGTGCGCGGCGATCCCGTACTCTGCCGTGCGGTGCATCTCCCGGGTGCGGATCTGGATCTCGTACAGCCGCCCTCCCGGACCGAAGATCGTGGTGTGCAGACTCTGGTACAGGTTCGACTTCGGGCTGGCCACGTAGTCATGAAAGCGCTCGGTGAGCGGCGTCCACTTGTTGTGGATCACGCCGAGCGCATGGTAGCAGTCCCTCACGCTTCCTACGATGACCCGCATCGCCAGGACATCGTAGATCTCCTCGTACGGCTTGTTGCGCTTCACCATCTTCCGATAGATGGACCAGAGGTGCTTGGGTCGCCCGTACACCTCCGCCTCGAGTCCCGCCTCGCGCAGCTCCGCGCTGAGCGGCTCCCCCATGCGACCGACCAGCTCCTCCCGCTCGCTCCGCTTGCCCGCGACCCTGCGTACGAGCTCCCGGTACTCATCGGGCTCGAGGAACTTGAAGGCGAGGTCTTCCAGCTCCCACCTCACGCGAGCCATTCCCAGACGGTGAGCCAGCGGCGCATAGATCTCGCGGGTCTCCGCAGCCACCCTGCGACGCTTGTCCTCGGGAAGGTGCTCGAGCGTGCGCATGTTGTGCAGGCGGTCGGCGAGCTTGACGATGATCACCCGCGCGTCCTTCGCCATGGAGAGCAGCAGCCGCCGGTAGTTCTCGACCTGCTGTTCGGCAAGGGATCCGAAGCGGAAGCGGGAGATCTTCGTCAAACCGGCGACGATCGTGGCGATCTCGTCTCCGAACTCCTCTCGGATCTCCTCGAGCGGCGTGCCGGTGTCCTCTACGACGTCGTGGAGCAGCGACGCCGCGATGCTCACCGAGTCGAGATAGATCTCGGAGAGGATCTTGGCGACCTCGACGCAGTGCCGGATGAAGTCCTCGCCGGACCGCCTCTTCTGGCCGGCGTGCTTCTCGCTCGCATACTGGAAGGCGAGCGCGAGCAGCTCGACATCGAGCCGCTCCCCGTAGTCCCCGACGACCGCGAGAAAGTCCGCCGGGAGAAGCGACCGAACGCTATCCGCCCGAGAGACCTCGGACTCCGTCAGCTTCGTTTGGGGCTTTGCCATGTGAGACCGTGAGATCGGGTACCAACTCCGTCCGCACCATCGGTCCGCGCGGCGTCGGGCTCGCGACACAGAATATACCGCCCTCGGCCCGACCGGTTGCATACCCTGTCCCTGGAAGGGGTCCGATCGAGATGCGTAGCGTGGCCTGCGCGGGTCGGCGGGCTCCGAACCTCCCGCTAGATCACCGCCACCCGTTGTCCGCGCTCCGCCAGGCTCACGAAGCCGGACTCACCGAGAACCACGTGATCTCTCACGGGAATGCCCAGCAGGTGACCCGCCTCCATCAGCTGGGCGGTCACAGCGAAGTCCTCGGCGGAGGGTTCCGGATCGCCGCTCGGATGGTTGTGGGCCACGATGACGCTGGCAGCGGCGTGCGCGATGGCGGGCAGGAACACCTCCCGGGGATGGACGAGGGACGAGTTCAGGAGCCCCACCGTGAGGCGCCGTTCCAGACGGATTCGATTCTGCGTATCCAGGTAGAGCGCCCAGAACTCCTCCTGTCTTCGGTCCCTCAGCCTGGGACCGAGACGCAGGAAAACGTCACGTGGCCCCCGAACGCGCCGCGTCGCGCGAGCGGATTCGCCGGCCAGCCGACGTCCGAGCTCCATCGCCGCCACGATGCGGGCGGCTCGGGCCTCTCCGATCCCGTGCACGGCCGTGATCTCCGCCGCGTCCGCCCGCGCGAGACGGCGGAGCGATCCCTCGCATACATCCAGCAGCTCGGCTGCAACGTCGAGCGACGACCGGCCCCTGGAACCGACCCCGAGCAGGATAGCTAGCAGTTCCCGGGTGGTCAGGGCGGCCGGCGTCAGCGAGGTGAGTCGCTCGCGCGGACGCTCATCGGGCGGCCATTCGCGGATCGCGGACATCAGGACGGCGTGCACGTGAAGATCATGCCGACAAGGTCGGCGGCACGGTCACCTGGGGATCAACGGGAGGCCGGATGCGGAAGGCCGACGCCTGTCCAAAGCTCGTACACGGGCGTATCCGGGTGGTCCTCCTACCGGCCGTTTCCCGCTGAATACCGCTTGTAGTGTCGGGGTCACGGCACAATCGCGGCACGGTGCCTCCCACAGAGGTGGACCGATTAGGCCCCTTGATGGACTCGCGGTAGCCACAATCCGGAGAGACGAGAGAAGCGAATGGCTGACGGTGTAGAGACTTACGCCATCCGTCCGTGGCACTTCTTGTATTTCCTGCCGGATCCGCAGGGACAGGGATCGTTGCGTCCCGGCTCGTCCTCCACTGCAAGCGGCTTCGCCGGGCGCATCACCTCCGGCTGCCCGCCCATCAGCTCGGGCCCCGCCGCCGCCGCCGTCGCCACGCCGGTCGCCGCGAACTCCGGACGTCGCGCGGTCGCGGGCTCCGCTTCCGGCGGAACCGGCGCGGCGCGCACTCCCGTGCCCATGCCGTCCGTCGGACCGCTCGTCGCGGTGATCTCGGGGGGACGCAGACGGACCGTCGGCTCCACATGCGCCCGGAACAGCAGGTTTGCCACGCTGCGTCGCATGTCGTCCAGAAGATCCACGAACATCGAGTACGCCTCCTTCTTGTACTCGATGAGCGGATCACGCTGACCGTAGGCTCGGTAGCGGATGGAATCCCGCAGGTGGTCCAGGTCGTACAGGTGATCCTTCCACTTTTCGTCGATCACGGAGAGGACGATGAAGCTCAGCACCCTTTCCCAGTGATCGCCGAACGACTCGATCTTCTGCCGGAAGGCTTCGTGGGCAAACTCGAGGACCCGGCCGACGACCTCCTCGGGCTCCTGCCAGGGGAGATCGGCCATGTCGCCGTCGCGCGGCAGGAAGTCCGCCACCAGGAAGTAGTCGATGAGCAGCCGCTCGTGGAGACCTCCCAGATCCCAGTTCTCCATGTGGCTGCCCGGTGGCACGTGGAGCGCGACACGGTCCCGCAAGGCCGTCTCGATCATCTCCCATGCCTCACCCTTCAGGTCCTCACCACCCTCCAGCGCGAACAGGCGCAGATCGTAGATCACCTCCCGCTGCTGGTTCATCACATCGTCGTACTCCAGCAGCCGCTTGCGTGCCTCGAAGTTCTGAAGCTCCACGCGCTTCTGGGCACGCTCGATCGACTTCGTGATCATCGGGTGGGTCAGGACTTCCCCCTCCTCAGCCCCGAGCTTGTCCAGCAGGCGCGTGACTCGATCGGAGAGGAAGAGCCTCATCAGGTCATCTTCGAGGGAGAGGAAGAAGCGGCTGGCGCCCGGATCCCCCTGCCGGCCGGACCGTCCTCGAAGCTGGCGGTCGATGCGCCGGGACTCATGGCGCTCCGTGCCGAGAATCTGGAGACCGCAGGGCGGATCCTCGTAGCAGCCCATTTCCTTGATCTCGGCTTGCGTCAGGTCCGGCTCCTCCGTCACCTGGCCGAACGCCGCCTCGTCCGACTGCAGACCGCAGACACCGCACTTGACGACGCCCTCGCCCAGTTTGATGTCCGTTCCGCGGCCTGCCATGTTGGTCGCAATCGTGATGGCGCCGGGCTGGCCCGCACCCAGCACGATGTTCGCCTCCCGCTCGTGCTGCTTTGCGTTGAGCACCTCGTGCTTGAGGCCCCGCCGCTTGAGCATGCGGGACACCTTCTCAGACACATCCACGCTCGTGGTGCCCACCAGAACGGGAAGGCCCCGCTCGTTGAGCCGCTCGATCTCATCGAGGAGCTCGGCGTACTTCTCGCGCTTCGCGCGGAAGACCACGTCGTCATGATCCATTCGGCGAACGGGACGGTTCGTCGGAATGACGACCACCTCCAGGCCGTAGATCTCGTGGAACTCCGCTTCTTCCGTCTCGGCCGTCCCCGTCATCCCGGCCATCTTCTCGTACATGCGGAAGTAGTTCTGAATCGTGATGGTGGCGAGCGTCTGCGTCTCCTCGCGCACCACCGCACCCTCCTTCGCCTCCACCGCCTGGTGCAGCCCGTCGCTCCACCGCCGGCCCTCCATCTTGCGGCCGGTGAACTGGTCCACGATCACGATGTTGCCGTTCTCGACGACGTACTCGACATCCTTCTCGTACAGAGAATGAGCCTTCACCAGCTGGTGGATGACGTGGATCTTCTCCGATTTTTCCGCGTACTCGCGCTCCAACTCCTGAGCGCGACTCCTCTTCTCGTCGACCGACAGCTTCTCGTCATCCTCGACCTTCTTCACCGCCTCCGAGATGTCCGGCACGACGAACGCCTCCGCGTCGCTCGGGGCCAGGACGTTGAGACCGCGGTCGCTGATCTGGATCGTGTGCCCCTTCTCGTCCATCGAGAAGAGCAGAAGCTCGTCGACCTCCTGCAACCGCTTCTCGCGCATCAGGTCGGCCTCGACGCGCTGCACGAGCTGTTTGACGCCCTGCTCGTTGAGCAGCTTCAACAGGCGACGGTTCTTCGGAGCACCGCGCTGTGCCGCGAGCAGCTTCTCGCCCGCTTCCCATTCCACGGCCGCATCGGGCTCCTCCTCATCGAGTTCCTTGAGCAGCCGCTCGGCCTCCGCCACGAGCTGGCTCACGATCCGGCTCTGCTGACGCACCAGGCTGGCAACCTGGGCGTTGTAGCGCTTGTAGACGTCCTGATCGCTGGCGCGGCCGGCCGGACCGCTGATGATCAGGGGGGTGCGTGCTTCATCGATCAGGACGGAGTCGACCTCGTCGATGATCGCGTAGAAGTGGCCTCGCTGCACACGGTCATCGAGCCGGACGACCATGTTGTCGCGGAGATAGTCGAATCCGAACTCGTTGTTCGTGCCGTACGTGATGTCACACTCGTAGGCCGCCCGGCGCTCCGCCGTCCCCGGAGACGTGTCGTCCAGGCAGCCCACGTTCAGGCCGAGGAACTCGAAGACGGTGCCCATCCACTGAGAATCGCGCCGCGCCAGATAGTCGTTGACGGTCACCAGGTGGGCCCCACGGCCCGCGAGGGCATTGAGATAGAGGGGCATGGTGGCGACGAGCGTCTTCCCCTCGCCGGTCGCCATCTCGGCGATCTTTCCTTGGTGCAGCACGATCGCTCCGATGAGCTGCACGTCGTACGGCACCATGTCCCAGATCATCCGGTTCCCGGTCACGGTGATCTCGGTCCCAAGGAGGCGCCGACAGGCTTCGCGCACCGTGGCGAACGCCTCCGGAAGGATCTCGGTCAGCACCGCTTCGGTGGCCTCGTGGAGCTCGCCCTCGGCCTCGCCCATCCTCAGGGTGAGGCTCTCGCGCTTGGCCAGGTCCTCCGAACGGCGCCGCTCGTCCCGCAACTCCCTGATCGACTGTTCCCGCTCGCCGACGCGATCGCGGATTCGAGCCCGGAAAGCCTCGGTTTGGGCCGCGAGCTGCTCGTCCGAGAAGGAGGCCAAGCGCTGCTCGTGAGCCCGGATCTCGTCGACGATTGGCTGCAGCTTCTTCATCGAGCGCTCGAAACGCGTCCCGAACACCCGATTGATCATCCCCTGTATTGCTATCATGCGGCTATCGTGAAGAGAGTAGGGGGCACCTCCGTCGAGGCTCGTCGGCGCCTCGAGGGAAGACTCGTCCGGCGTCGGCTAATAGCCGTCACTTGGCGTTTCGTTCCGCTGCAGAAGCTGGCCGTCCCGCCGCCGCAGCGGCGGCCGTGCGCTGCCATTCCGTCTCGACGCGGGCCCGGATGGACTCGGGAACCAGATAGCGGATCGAGCGACCTTCGCGCAGCCGCTTCCGGATGGTGGACGCGGCCACATCCACACGGGTCACCGCCACCGTCTCGAACGGAAGATCGACGGATCCGGCGCTGGGTGCCTCGCCCTCCCTCGCCATGACCGTGAGGCGCGCCAACTGTGCGATCTCCCGGTAGCGACTCCAGGTGTCGATCACCCGCAGCTGGTCAGCCCCGATCACGCAGAACAGCTCGCCAGGCGCCAGAGTGCGGCGAATCCAGCGCAGCGTGTCGACCGTGAACGACGGACCGGATCGCTCGAGTTCGACGCGACTCACCTCGAACCGCGGGTTCGAGCCGAAGGCCAGCTCCACGAGCTGGAGACGCACGGTGGACGGGAAGACCGTTTCACGGTGGGGAGGCGATCCGGCCGGAACGATCAACAGCCGGTCCAGATCGAGCTCCTCGCACACGTCCTGGGCCACGATCAGGTGACCGACATGCGGCGGGTCGTAGGTGCCGCCCAGCAACCCGAGGCGCGGCGCCACGCCGTCAGGCCTCGACGGGGCGGGTCATGAGCTCTCCGGGCCCAGCCGTCGCGCGGCCTCCGTGTCCGGGTGATCCCTCGTCAGCCGCAGCTTCGTCGCCTCAGCCTCGGCGTCGAAGCCGAGCCGGCGGTAGCTCCTGTACAGCGCGAGCAGCACGTCGGGTATGACGGGAGCATCCGGATAGCTGTTCAGTGCCGACTCGAAGTAGATGTTGGCCGACTCGTACAACCCCTGATCGAAGTAGTACTTTCCCACCCGATATTGCTTGGCGGCCATCTTGGCCGTGGCCTCGGAGATCAAGGCCAGTGCCTCCTCGCCACGCGGGCTGTCGGGGAAGAACTGCAGCATTCGCGTGCACTCCTCGATCGCCTGGCGCGTGTACTCCTGGTCGCGCGGCAGGGAGGGCGAGAGTTCCCAGTAGGCGCGGCAGGCTCCGAGCTGCGCGTCATCGGCCAGCTCGTTGTTCGGGCGGGTCTGGGCAAAGCGCGTGAACTCGGTCGCTGCCCGGAGGGGATCGCCATCCTGCAGGTAGGATTCCGCGAGCAAGAAAAGGGCGGAGTCGGCGAGCGGACTGAGCGGCTCGCGGGTCACGAAGTCCAGGAAGCCCCTCGCCGCGTCACCGTACTTCCCGCCTCCATACTTGTCCATCGCCCACTGGAAGCGCTCCTGTGGCGGCGTGCCGTCGGGAGGAAGCTTCGCCGCGCACCCGGGCAGCGCCCCGATGACCGCAGCGATGCCGCTCCACATGGCCAGCCCCAACACGCGACCTCCGTGCATCGGGTCGCTCACTCGAACCCGAACCGTATCTCTCGGATCCGAGCGTCCGCCCGCTCGACGAGAGGCCCCGTACGCGAAGGGTTCAGCCGAAGCACCTCCTCGAAGGCGCGCAGGGCCTCGTCCCGCTCGCCGAGAGCGAGCGCGAGCTCGCCGTACAGGAAGTTCGCTCGGTCCTGGAGGGTGCGCGGAACGCCAAGGGCGATCAGGCGCGCCGCCTGCTCCTTCGCCTCCGCGGGACGACCGTTCTGCCAGCTCTCCTCGGCAGCCTCGTAGAGACAGCTGCCCAGACTCCACTCGGCCTCGGCTCGCTGCGGTGCCCGACGGGAGGCCTGCTCGAGGTAGCGCTCGTAGTGCGTAATGGCTTCCCGGCACGCACCCAGCTCCTGGAAGGCACGAGCTGTCTCGTAATAGACCGCCGGCTCCACGTCCACCGAGTCAGCGAGCACCTTGAGGTAGAGCGGCAACGCCTCCTCGAACTCGTTGTCCGCCCAGTGGTGCCTGGCCAGCGGCAGCGTCAGGTCGCGCGGGACCAGCCCGGTCCCGAGCTCCATGAGGGGCTCGAGCGCCCGAGCCGCGCTCTCGGAGCTCCCCCGCTCGAAGGCCCGTCTCGCCGATGCGCTAAGACCGGCGGCAGCCTGGAAGCGGTAGGCGGAATCCCGCGCCACGAGCTCGGCGTAGTACCGACGGCTGGTCTCGATATCCCCGCGCGTGCCGTACAGCGCACCAAGACGCAGAAGGGCGCGCTCATCGTCATCCTGCCGAAGCGCGAACTTGTACTCGGCGATGGCGGCATCGAGCCGCCCCGCACCGAACAGCCGATCACCCCGCTCGATGGCATCGCTGGCCTCGTCCGAGCAGCCGGCAAGCCACAGGAGCGTGAGCAAAAGCGGTAGCCGTCCCGCTCGCCTGGCCCCTCGCACGCGGCCTGCCCGGAGCTGTACACCGCTGCACGACCGGCATCTCACGCCTCGACCTCTCGCGCAAGACTCCTCCGCCGCGCCCGGCCCGTGATCCTTCGCCAGCACCCGTACCGCCAAATGCAATAGATCGCTCTCATGCCGTCGCGCCAGCCGATCTTCTTCCCCTCCGCGTACGTCCGGCCGCTGTAGGAGATCCCCACCTCGTACACTCGCCAGCCTTGAATGGCCACCTTGGCCGTGATTTCCGGCTCCACACCGAAGCCGCGCTCCTCGATTTCGAGCGTTTCGAGCACCTCCCGGCGGAAGCACTTATAGCAGGTCTCCATGTCCGTGAGGTTGAGGTTGGAAACCATGTTCGAGGCCAGCGTCAGCAACCGATTGCCCACGTAGTGCCAGAAATAGAGAACACGGTGCGGACGTCCTCCCAAGAATCTCGATCCGTATACGACGTCGGCCTTTTCCTCCCATATCGGGGCGAGGAGCAGGGGATACTCCGTCGGGTCATACTCGAGATCGGCATCCTGGACGAGGACGGCCTCGCCTGTCGCCGCCCGGAACCCCGTGCTGAGCGCCGCCCCCTTACCGCGATTCTGATCGTGCAGGACGAGCCGGTCGATCGATCCCCCGTCGGCCAGGTCCTGAAGGATGGCGCGCGAGCCGTCCGTCGAGCCATCGTCGACGACGACGAGCTCGATCTCCATGGGCACGCACTTGACGCGCCGGATGATCTCCTCGACCGTGTCCTGCTCATTGTACACGGGCATGACCACGGAGACCCGCCTGCCGGTGCCGACGTCGGAATCCGGCATGCTATCCGGTGAGAACCGTGGCCGAGCCGAGCCTCTTCTCGGCCTGAAGCCTGCGAAAGTACTCGATCGTCCGGACCAGGCCCTCCCTCAGGGAGGTCTCCGGCTCCCAGCCGAGCAGCTCCCGCGCCAGCGCGATGTCGGGCTGTCGCGTTTTCGGATCGTCCTCGGGAAGCGGCAGGTGGCGGATCTCGGAAGTGGAGCCGGTCAGCTCCAGGACCAGCTCTGCCAGTTCCCCGACCCTGAATTCGGCGGGATTCCCGATGTTGATCGGCTGCGTGATCTCCGACTGGAAAAGCCGGTAAATCCCCTCGACCTCATCCGAGACGAAGCAGAAACTCCGCGTCTGGCTCCCATCGCCGTACACCGTCAGCGGCTCGCCCCGGAGCGCCTGCACGATGAAGTTGGAGACGACCCGCCCGTCGCCCGGCCGCATGCGAGGCCCGAACGTGTTGAATATCCTCACGATGCGCGTGTCGACCCCGTGCGCGCGCTGGTACGCCATGGTGAGGGCCTCCGAGAAGCGCTTGGCCTCGTCGTACACGCCGCGCGGGCCGATCGGGTTCACGTTCCCCCAGTACGACTCCGGTTGGGGATGGACGAGTGGATCGCCGTACACCTCCGACGTGGAGGCGAGGAGAAACCGTGCCCGCTTCGCCTTCGAGAGCCCCAGGACCTTGTGGGTGCCGAGGCTGCCCACCTTCAGGGTCTGAATCGGGAGATCCAGGTAGTCTGTCGGGCTGGCCGGCGAGGCGAAGTGGAGCACGCCGTCGAGCGCGCCCGACACGTGCACGTACTCCGTCACGTCCTGCTGGACGAGCTCGAAGCCCTCCCGGCCGAGCAGATGGG
>CP070670.1:1144072-1148930 GCA_020351855.1 Gemmatimonadota bacterium | reverse complement strand
GCGATGATCAGGGTCTCGACCACCTCCTCGATCGACGCCTCGATGTAGCGGGTCGAGTCGTACGCGACCAAGGCCTCGAGGCCCTCCGGGAAGTTCTGCTCCAGCTCCGCCACCGCCCGTCTTATGCCATCGGCCACGCCCAGGGCGTTGGAGCCGGGAAGCTGATAGACGGCGAGGCCGACGCTGGGCGCGCCATCCAGCTGCACGTACCAGGAGTAGTCCTGCGCTCCCAGTTCCACCCTCGCGACGTCGCGTACGCGGACGATCTCCCCCGCCCCGCCCGTCTTGAGGATGATGTTCTCGAACTCTTCCGCCGTCGTGAGGCGGCCGAGGGTGGTGATCGCGTACTCGAAGTTGAGCCCCGCGGGGTTGGGCGGCTGGCCGATCTTGCCCGCCGCCACCTGAACGTTCTGTTCGCGCAGCGCCTGGACGACCTCATCCGTCGTCAGGCCACGGGACTTGAGCTTCCCCGGATCCAGCCAGATCCGCATGCCGAAGTCCTTGGCCCCCATCGTCGTGACCTTCCCGACCCCCGGTACGCGGGCGAGCACGTCCTTCACCTGCGTGGTGGCGTAGTTGGAGATGAAGACGTCGTCGTACCGACCATCCGGAGAGATCAGGTTCACCATCAGGGTAAGGCTCGTCGACTGCTTCTCCGTCTTGACTCCCTGCCGCTTCACGTCCTCGGGAAGAAGCGGTTCGGCGATCGAGACCCGGTTCTGGGTCAACACGGCCGCCATGTCGACGTCGGTGCCGATCTCGAACGTGACGACCAGCTCCGCCTGCCCGGCACTAGTGCTGCGGGAGAGCATGTAGATCATGTCCTCCACGCCGTTCACCTCCTGCTCGATCGGCGTCGTGACCGTTTGCTCCACCACCTCGGCGTTGGCGCCCGGGAAGGTAGTGCTGATCTGCACGGTGGGAGGGGTGATGTCGGGCATGCTTTCCACCGGCAGGGCCAGGATGGAGATCGCCCCGATGATCACGATCACGATGGAGATGACCATCGCGAAGATCGGCCGGTAGATGAAGAAGCGGCTGAACATGGCTATTCCCCGCCCTCCCGCTCGGCAGCCGCACCGGCCTCGCCATCTGCCCCCTCTTCGCCGGACGGTTCAGCCGCGGCCGGTTCAGCCGCAGCTGCATCTTCGGGCTCGCCCTGTCCAGTCTCGTCCGCTCCCATGCGGCCCTCCACGGCACCGCCCGTTTGCGTCAACACCTCGGCCAGACGCGCGGCCATCTCCTCCTCGGTGAGCGGAGTTACCGGGAATCCGGGCCGGGCTCGCAGGAGACCGTTGGACACGTACACCTCATCAGCGCTAAGCCCATCCATGACCACGATCATCCCGTCGTCCTGCAGCTGGCCGAGGGACACGTAGCGCTGCTCGACCAGGTTTCCCTCGCCGACGACCATCACATACTTCCCGCCGAGGTCCGTCCCCACGGCCGTTTCGTTCACGAGGATGGCATCCTTCCTCAGCAGCCCCGGCATGCGCACGCGGACGAACAAGCCGGGGAAGAGGACGTCGTTGCCGTTTGGAACGGCCGCCCGCATCTCGATGGTCCCGGTCGTCGGATCCACCGTATTGCCCACGAAATCGATCCTGCCTTCGTGGGGGAAGTCTTCGTCCGCAGCGGTTGAGATGTACGCCTTTCCGAGCTCGGACAGCTCCTCTTCACTGTACTGGTCCCGACGTCGCTCGAAATCGAGCATGCTCAGCACCAGGGACTCGGGAGCGTCGAAGTACACAAAGATCGGGTCGATCCGGTTCACCGTGGTGAGGAGCGTCGGCTCGCTTTGGCCGACGAGGTTTCCGGCATCGACCCGATTACGTCCGACCTGACCGGTGATCGGGGACCGAACTTCGGTGTAGTCGAGGTCGAGCTGGGCGCGGTTCAAGCGGCCGCGTGCGGTCAGAACGGCGGCGATTGCCGCATCTCGCTCGGCTCTGGCCCTGTCCACGTCTTGCTCGCTCACCGCCTCTGTCTGCGCGGCCTGCAGCACGCGCTCCAGATTGGATTCCTTGAGCGCCGAGTCCGCGACAGCCGCCCGCATCGTCCCCAATGCCTCGTCCCTGGCCGCGCGATACTGTTCCTGCTCGATCACGAACAGCAGCTGTCCCTCGTCCACCATGGTCGACGGCTGGAAGGCGATCCGCTCGAGCACGCCGGCTACCCGCGCACGCACCTCGACCGATTCCACCGCTCGGGTGGTCCCCGTGAACTCCGCCGAGAGCACGACATCCCGAAGCACTGGCTTCGCCACCGTGACCTCGGGCGCCGGCGGGCCCTGCTCTTCCCCCGCGCCGCAGCCGCCGACGGCGATCGCCGCGGTCATTCCGGTACCGAGGGCAAGCGATCGGCGGGCCACGGCGGACGCCATGCCTGGACACCTGGCCATTCTATCCCTCATGGGAGTGATCATCCTCCCACGTCCTCCCCCTGCCCCGTTGCTCGGGCCTCGAGGGTGGGATCGCCACCTACCTGCCATCCTCCGCCCAGGGAGCGGTTGAGCAGGATCAGGTTCTGCACCACGAGCCCCTCGCTATCGGCCAGCAGATCCTGCTGTTCGAACAGCGATCGCTGCGTATCGAGCACGTTCTGGAAGTTCGTGAGGCCGGACAGGTATTGCGTCCGCACCAGCTCCACGGCTCGCTGGGACGCATTCAC
Organism: Gemmatimonadota bacterium; assembly: GCA_020351855.1. Lineage (GTDB taxonomy): Bacteria > Gemmatimonadota > Gemmatimonadetes > Palauibacterales > Palauibacteraceae. The sequence goes on along the minus strand of CP070670.1, from coordinate 1,146,260 downwards.
GGCCTCAAGAAGTCGACCTCTGCGTATTGTCTCCTGCGCGTAGGCCACGATCGCGTCCTGCACCTCCTGCAGCGCCTCCAGCACCGTCAGCTCGTAGGCCACCAGTGCCTGCTCCGTGCGGGCCTCCTCCACGCGTATCTGGTTGCGGATCTTTCCGGCGGTGAAGATGGGCCAGTCGAAGCTCGGGAAGATGGAGAAGAAGCCGGTTCCCGCCGACCCGAGGTCGGTGAAATCCAGCGCTTCGAGGCCCACCGACCCTCCGATCGAGAAACTGGGATACAGTTCGGCCGTCGCCGCCCCGATCCTCGCCGTCTGCGCAGCCAGCTCTCGCTCCGCGCGCCGGATATCCGGCCGCCGGCGCAACAGATCCGCTGGAATCCCTACGGCTACCGCCTCGGTGGGCTCCGGGATCGGCCGGACGATGCCGAGCTCTTCGTGAAGCGAGCCCGGTGTCTGGGCGAGGAGTACGGCGAGGCGGTTGAGGGACGCCTCGAGCCCGGTCTCCAGGGTCGGGATCAGCGAGCGGGTCGTGGCCAGGTTCTGCTCCGCCTGGGCCACGTCCAGCACCGAGGTGAGGCCGGCCAGGTACCGGTCCCGGGTGAGCTCGAGACTCTCCTCCTGAGCCTGCGCGTTCTGACGGGCGAACGAGAGGCGCTGCTGGAAGGTCCGGATGTCCACGTAGGCGGAGGCAACCTCCGCGTACAGGGTGACGAGGACGTCCCGGTAGTCCTCCACCGAAGCCTGCATGCTCGCCGTAGCCGACTCCACGGTGCGCCGGACCCTGCCGAAGAGGTCGAGCTCCCACCTTAGATCGAGCCCGAAGACCCAGGAGGAAAACGGATCGCTAAGCGGCGACCCATCACCATCCCCGCCCGCTTCCCCGTCACCGTCCCCACCCACCGCACCCTCTACACCTTTGTCGCTCACCTTCTGGTAGCTGTAGGCTCCACCCAGAAAGATGTCGGGGTAATAGCCGCCCTTCGCGATGCCCCTGCGCGCCCGAGCCTCCGCAACGCGCGCCACAGCAGCCTGCAGGTTGAGGTTCGCCAGCTCGGCGCGCCGTATGAGGTCGGTGAGCACGGTGTCCTGCAGCTCCGTCCACCACATCTCGAGCGGCTGGTCTTCGTCCTCCAGCTCCGCCACCACAGCCGTGCGCCAGGCGTCCGGCACCGAATAGTCGGGCAACTCGTAGTCCGGGCCGACGGTGCATCCGGCGATCAGCACCGCGAACCCGCTCAGCGATCCGAGCCTTGCACGCATGTTACCTTCCTTCATCCACGCCTCTGCCGATCGATGCGCCATCTTAACCGAAACCCAAGAAGATGTCCCGAGGAGGGAGGAAAGACCACGACGCTGCAAGACAAGTCGCTCAGGGAGACCACCTTGGAACCCGCACCGAACGCGGGCGTCGGCGTTACACACCTACGCTACCCAGTACGCAAGGCCAAGGCGAGCGGACGAGCCGGTGCGTAGGTCCGATTGTCCCAAGGTCACGCTAGGCCTAGGCGTCCTGTGAGTGGGCGCTTACCTGAGATGTAGAGAGGGGCGGCCCCGAAGGAACCTCACGGCGTTCGCTCCGGCGTCCAGTCTCAGCGAATCGGGATGTGAGTGGCGTCAGTCCCCAGCGGCGCCGGCAGCTTCAAGGAGCTCCCGCACGTGGTCTCTTGCACTTGCATCAATGCCGGCGACGAATGGTCCACGGTGTCCGACTGCTCCTATCGGCTCGCCGTCCAGGTCAACGACGTCGCCCCCTGCCCTGCGGACCAACAGGCAGCCAGCCGCGAGGTCCCACGCTTCCGCTGAACGCCTGCCCCACAGGTTGGCGTAGATGAAATGACCCCGAGCACTCTCCAGGAGTGCCCACGCGGGAGAGCCCCCGGGACCGCGAACCATGGTCACGTCCCCCCGCCGCCACGACTCCCTTAGAGCACGGTCCACGCTACCACCGCTTCGCGAGGGATGGAAATTGATGAGGAGCTTCTCCGAGGGCTCAGCAGCTTCCGGCAGATCGAAGCCTTCGTCCGCTTCCTCGAAGAGCCTGAGCCGCAGTAGCCGACTTGTCCCCTCAGACATCGCGTAGCCCAACTCGCCCATCGCCGGATTGACCACGACGGCGAGAAAGGGAGATCCGTCATCAAAGACCGCCAGCGTCGTGGCATAGGTGCCCGTTTGGGTGAGGAAGGCCCAG
>CP070670.1:1126814-1143972 GCA_020351855.1 Gemmatimonadota bacterium | reverse complement strand
GGCTCTTCTTTCTCCATCTCGGAGGGGGCATCAGCTGCCGCCTCCGCGTCGACGTCGGACGGTGCCGAGTCCGTCTCGTCCGCGCTGGCCCCGAACTCGCCGGCGGCCTTTGCCTCGCCGTCGTCCGAGATCTGGGTGCCGTGTTCCTGCCCGTCCCGTCTCGCCAAGACCTCAGTCCTCCCCGGCGGCCTGCACGCTGCCCGCCACCCAGCTCAGGTAGCCCTCCGACCCGCCGAGGATCGGGAGCACGAGGAACTCGGGCTCCTCGTACGGGTGCAGCGAACGCACCGCACCCTCCAGCGGCTCGAGGCAGGCACGGGTCGTCTTGATGATCGCCAGCGCCTCCCCCTCCTGCTCGATCTCGTCCTTCCACCGGTAGACCGAGGCCACGCCGCCGAGGACGTTGCAGCAGGCCGCGAGGCGCTCCGCGACCAGCCGCCTTCCGATCCCCAGCAGGGTCTCCTCGTCCGGGCCGGTGACGAGGACCACCACGATCGCCGGGAGCTCGACGCCCCCGCCGGGCCCGGTATCAGCCGTTCCCACCCGTCCTCCTCGCCTCCCTCTCGCCCTCCGCGTAGGCATCCTCGATCCGCTGCGCATACCGGTCCATGACCGCCCGGCGGCGGACCTTCTGCGTCGGCGTAAGCGTGCCCGCCTCGATCGAGAACGCCTCCTCCAGGAGGATGACGCGCTTGGGCATCTCGTACCCCGAGAATCCCTCGAGTCTGTCGTGCACCTCATGGAGGACATGCTCGACGACGGCCGGCTGACGCGTGAGGTCGGCCGGATCCTTTCCCTCGATCCCGGCGGCGCGCGCCCACGCCTCGAGGTGGCCGAACTCGGGAACGATGAGAGCCACGAGGAACTTGCGACCGTCCCCCACCAGCACCACCTGGTCGACCAGCGGGGAACGCTTCATTGCTTCCTCGACGGGCAGGGGTGCCACGTTCTTCCCGTACGAGGTGACGATGAGCTCCTTCTTCCGATCGGTGATCCGGAGGTATCCCGCCCCGTCCAGCTCCCCGATATCGCCCGTGTGCAGCCACCCATCCGGTTCGATCGTCTCGCGCGTCGCCTCCGCGTTGTTGTAGTAGCCCAGCATCACGTTGGGCCCCCGGCAGAGGATCTCCCCGTCGTCAGCGATCCGCACCTCGACGCCCTCGATCGGCGTTCCCACCGTTCCGAGCCGGGGAGCCTCCGGCGGGTTGACCGAGATCACGGGCGAGGACTCGGTAAGGCCGTATCCTTCCAGCACCGGAAGGCCGGCGCCCCAGAAAAAGCGGGCGATGGCCGGAGGTAGGGGCGCGCTCCCGCTCACGAAGTAGCGTATGCGGCCGCCCGTCCGCGCCTTCAGCTTCCGGAAGACCAGTCGGTCCGCGATCCCGTATCGGATCCGCAGCCAGGGACCGGTCCTTTCGCCCGTCATCACCGCGTCGGCGACGCGTTCCCCCAACGCCTTTGCCCACCAGAAGATCCGCTCCCGCGTCCCCCCTGCGGCTCGCACGGCCGTCAGCGTAGCCTCGTGCACCTTCTCGTAGAAGCGCGGCACGGCGGCCATGAAGGTGGGCCGCACCTCCAGCATGTCCCGCGGGACGGTTTCCACGGACTCGGCAAAGGCACGCTGGGCGCCGCAGAGCCAGGTACAGAAGTGACCGGCCGTTCGCTCGAACACGTGGGACATCGGGAGCCAGGCCAGGACCACGTCGGTCCGGAGGATCTCCAGTCGCCGCGATGACAGCACCGCGTTGCTGTAGAGGTTGTTATGCGAGAGCATCACCCCCTTCGGGGGTCCCGTCGTGCCCGACGTGTAGATCAGCGTGGCGAGCTCGCCGGGCTCGGTCTGCCGCGCGTACGCCTCGTATCCTTCGTGCAGACTGACGAGACCCCGCCCCTGCTCCAGGAGGTCCTCCCACGACATCACCTTGAAGGGTGCGCCCCCGGGATCGACGGGGTCGAAGGCGATCGCGTGCCTCAGCGAGGGTACTTCGGGCGCGGCCTCGACGAGCTTGGCGAACTGCTCGCTGTCCGCCACGAACGCCGCCCGCACGCCCGCATCCCGCAGGATGTAGGCGATCTGCCTGGAGGTGAGCGAGTCGTAAACGGGCACGCCGATCAGACCGGCCATGATCAGGGCGAAGTCGGCCAGCGCCCACTCGCAGCGGGTGGCGGAGATGATGGCCACGCGGTCTCCGCGCTCCAGTCCGAGGGACCGAAGGGCGAGAGCGACGTCCCGTGCGATCTCCTCCACATCGCGATAGGTGAGGTGCTGCCAGTCGTCTTCGCCGCGCCTGACGATGAACGCCGTGGACTCCGGGTGTCGCCGGATCGGATGAAGGAAGAGATCGACGAGAGTGCCGGGGGCAAAATCGGTGGGGGCGCCGGCCGTGCGTGGCCGGTCGGAACCGGGCTCCGGCGGCACTAATCCGATCTGTCCTCGCCGGCCGCGCGTAGACGCTCCAGCGTGGCCCGGGCGTGGTCGACCCGCTGCTCGACTTCCGTGCCGCCCGGCTTGTCGGCGTCCAGGAACTGCTCGAGGTGCTCGGCGGCACCCTCGCTCGCCCCGCGATTCAGCAGGAGGAAGGCGAGTCCATAGTGTGCGGACGCGCTCTCGGGGTGCAGCGCCAGCGCCTTCTCGTACATCTTCACGGCATCGTCGGTCAAGCCGATGCGCGTGTAGACGACGGCCATCTGCTCCATGGACGCTGCGTCCTCCGGGCGCTCCTTGAGGGCGAGGCGAAAGGAGGTGAGGGCATCGTGGTAACGGTCCTGCCGCGCCAGGTGCAAACCTTCCTCGTAGTAATCGGGCTTCTCACCCGAACTCTCCCTCGCGCCTTCCCAGAACTTCCACCACGTCATGCGCCGCCTCGCATCAGACGCCCCCGCGAGTCGTATGGCATCGCGTTCCGTGCATGGTCCCGTCGTGGTCCTGCGTGGTCATTCCATCCGCCTCACCGGGTTCGCGACGAAAGTAGAGCGGGTATCCGGACGCGGCAATCGAGGCGGTTCAGCCGCCCGGCCACGGCCGCAGCTCACGCTCGCTCGGCCACGGCGGCGCGCGCGTCGCAGGCCAGCAGCCTGAGGCCGGCGCCCTCGAGTATCGCCCGGACGCCCTCCTCCCCCTCCCGCAGCTCCGGCCGCAGGACGGCTAGGCGGCCGCCGGGCTCCAGCACGCGGGAGGCCTCGGCGAGCGCAGCCGGCCGTCCCCCCCGAAGGGCGACGCCCTGGATCCTGCCGGAGCGAAACGGGAGGCACCCTTCGGACACGCCCGTCAGCCGGGTCATGCCCGGTCCCGGAGGCATTGCGCCCGGGATCACATCCGTCAGGAGAACGATCTCGGTGCCGATGGCGAGCCTCGCGAGGTGGGCGGCGGCCTCGCTCAGCCCCCGGCCGAGCAGCACGTACCTCGGGGACTCCTGGAACGAGAGCAGCGCTGCCACCCGGACGGCCAACTCGGCCGGGCTCTCCTGCTTGCCGTCGGCTCGCCGAGCGCTCGCGCTCTCCCGCCCGCCCGCCGGAGCCGCCGCTTGCGACCCTCCGGCCTGTGCCCTGCCGCCGGGAGCCGCCCCGAAGTGCACGCAGCCGCCCTCGATGCGGTAGCGGGCGTCGCACTCCGCGCACCCCAGGCAGCCGCGGAGCACGGTCCGGTCCGCCATCTCCTCGACGACGGCCACCAGACCCTGCAGGCTCGCCTCCTCTCGGCGTGGCCGGCAGTGAGGACAGACAAGGATCTCGGGGAGCTCGATGAACAACTGGTCCCTGCCTTGGCCCGCCGGGCGGGCGAGTCCGGGCCTAAGAGATGAACTGCGGCGAGAGCACCAGCCGGAGGAACTCCTCGCGGGTCCGGATATCGCTGCGGAAGAGCCCGCGCACGGCACTGGTGATCGTCTTGCTGTTCTGCTTTTCGACCCCGCGCATCATCATGCAGAGGTGGTACGCCTCCACGATGACCCCCACGCCGCGGGGCTCCACCGCCCGCTCCAGGGCGCCCGCGATCTCCTCGGTCAGCCGCTCCTGGACCTGGAGCCGCCGGGCGTAGATCTCGACCAGTCGCGGCACCTTGCTCAGGCCGACGATCTTCCCGTCCGGGATGTAGGCGATGTGCGCCTTGCCGAAGAAGGGCAGCATGTGGTGTTCGCACAGGGAGTAGAGCTCGATGTCCTTGACGAGCACCATGCTGTCGTGTTCCTCGACGAACACGCCGTCCCCGACAGCCTCTTCCAGGCTGGCGGAATAACCCCGGGTGAGCCAACGCAGCGAGCCGGTGACGCGCTGCGGGGTCCGGAGCAGACCGGGACGACCGGGATCCTCCCCCAGGCGCCTCAGCTGCTCCTCGACGAGCTCCTCGAAGCTCGCATCCGCCAGGGTCGGTCCTCCGGCTCGGGTGTCGCTGTCCGGCCCGGAGACCTCTGGAATCTCTAGCCTTGCACCATCGTCATTCACCGCAGTACTCCACGAGGTTGCGGGGCGTTTCCCACAGACGCACGGACACGAGGCGGACCCCATCCAGGTGTCCCACCAGTCGGTTCCAGATCTGGACAGCCAGGTTCTCGGCCGTCGGATTGACGCCCTGGAGCCACGCCACATCCACGTTCAGGTTCGCGTGATCCATCTCCCCAACCACCCGATCGTTCACCAGGTCGCGCAGGCGCTTTACATCCAGCACGTAGCCGGTCTCCGGATCGACCTCACCTTCCACCGTCACTTCGATCTCGTAGTTGTGGCCGTGCCCCTGCGGGTTGCTGCAGGCCCCGAAGACGGCCTGGTTCCTCTCGTCGTCGAACGCCGGATTGTGCAGGCGGTGGCCTGCCGCGAAGTGCAGGCGGCGTGTGACGCGTACCTTGGGCATTCCCTCCACCGATCTGAGCGGCACTGCATGTCGGGCCCGCCGTGGACCGGCGCACGGTCCCGTCCGGGCATGGCTTTGGGATGCTAGCCGCAGGGGACCCTCGACGCCAGAAAGAACCGCCGTGAGCGAAAAAAAGGGGCGGCTTATGCCGCCCCAGGGGGCCAGTGCAAGGAGTTTTTTGATGCCCTTTCCCAAGGCATGGACCGAGCCTCCCGGGTTTTCGCCTTCCCTCCGCGGGCTTGGCGTCCGTCGAGAGAGCCTAGTCGCTCGTTTTTGCTATCGGCTCAAAAACGAGCCTTACACCAACCTGCAGGATCAATCTAATCAAACGGCGAGCCGCGGGGGAGGCCGGTCCTCGTCTGCGAAGGCAGATCAGCCTAGATTTGCACATTCGCCTTTGCCGGCCAGGCCTGCAGCGCGGCGAGTGGTGGTCGGAGCTCTGGCTGGACCCATGGAGCATCGGATCGAGGACGGCCTCAGCGCACGATGACTGGATCGTTGACCCCCAGGCTCGGCCCGTCGGCCCGAGCTCACAGACGCCAGGTCGCCGGAGTCCTGGGTGTCATCGTCATCGCGGTCTCGATCGCCCTACCCGTCCTCGACGCGCGCGAGCCGACCGACGAGCCGGCCGTCGAGACGGCGCACGAACCCGGCCGTTGCGCGAGCCGCCACGATCATGCCGCCTGCTCGCACCTGGCCCGGTCCCAGGCAGTTCAGACCGAAGCCCGGCCCGAGCCTTCCTCGGGCCGGGAGGTCTGCACACCGGGCAGGGGCTACACCCGGTCGCCCCACCGATCCGGTCAACGCAGCCCCTCGCTCCCACGCGCCCCACCCCCCGACGGTCGCAACCTCATCTAGACCACCCCATCCGGAGCTCGGACAGCGCCGGGTGGTCGGCATCCAATGGGCACAGCCGAGGGGGCATACGTGGTTTCCAAGAGATACGCCTGGGCGTTCGGCAGCATCATCTTCGCGGCCGGCACAGCCCTCGGCGCGCGACCCGCGCTCGGGCAGCAGGCCCGGCAGGCGGACGGAAGCGCCAGTCCAGACACCATCATGCGCCGGATCGATGCGCTGGAATCACGGATCGACAGTCTGGTGGCAGAACTTTCGAGCCTGAAGGCCGCGGTAGCGGCCGCCGGCATCGTGGCGGAGCCGGGAGAGGCCGCTCCGGAGGCGGTCGCCATGGGCGAAGCCGAGGAACTGGACGCGCTTCGGGCCGCCGCACGCCAGGTGATCGAGGAGGAGCAGGAAGAGACCCCGGCCGAACGGATCGACGAGCCCCAGGGCAGCCGCAGCCGAAACCTCCGGCTGCTGAATCCGGAGATCAGCGTCACCGGGGATGTCGTGGGCTCGCTCCAGGCACCGAGCGGCGGCGACACTCGCGCCACGGCCATCCCACGGGAGTTCGAGTTCGGCTTCCAGGCGGTGATCGACCCCTACGCGAGAACGGCCATCTTTCTCTCCCGAGAGGAGGAGCTCCCGATCGCCGGACTGACCCCGGACGAGGAGGAGGAGGAGGAGGGTGGGGAGATCGGCCTCGAGGAGGCCTACATCGACTGGCTCGCCCTGCCGGCCGGCATGAACCTCAAGCTGGGTCAGTTCCGGCAGGAGCTGGGCCTGTACAACCGCTGGCACAACCACGCCCTTCTCGAGGTCGATCGGCCGCTCCCCATCACACACTTCGTGGGAGACGACGGCCTTATTCAGACCGGCCTCTCGCTGGCCATGCCCATCCTTCAGGCCGGTGCGCTCACCCAGTCCACCTGGTTCGAGCTGACCGCCGGCACGAACGAGGCGCTGTTCGCCAGCGGCAGCCAGCCGAGCTTCCTCGGCCGCACGCAGAGCTTCATCGACCTCAGCCCCGCATCCTACCTGCAGTTCGGCATCGGCGGGCTCGCGGGCAGGAACAGCGACGAGGATCTCAACTCCAGCCTGTTCTCCGTCGACGTGGCCTATCGCTGGAGGCCGCCGGCCCGAGCCCTCTATCAGGATCTGCAGCTGAAGGCCGAATGGTATTTCGCCCGGCGGAACGATGCCGACGACGTGAGGCACGGAAACGGCGGGTACGGACAGGCCCACTACCGTTTTGCCCGCCAGTGGCAGGTCGGCTTCCGTACCGATTACCTGGACTCGTTCGACCCGGCACCTGCCGTATGGCAATTCGTGCCGAGCATCGACTGGTGGCAGAGCGAGTGGGTTCGTCTCCGCCTGCAGGGCAACATCGTGAAACGGGTGGGCGAGTCCACCGATTTCACGCTGCTCTTCCAGACGGTGTGGGCGATCGGCGCGCACAGGCACGATACGTACTGATGCGCTGGCCCGGAGAGATGGGAGTCCGTAAGCTCAGGTCGGATGAAGAGATGAACAACCAAGACGCGAGACCGATCCGATTCGGACACCGCAGCGGCTGCGTCCGCTCGTGGCGCCGGCGGCCGCCTCCCCTGCCGGGCCTCGCGGCCGCCCTGGTCCTCCTCCTCCTGCCGCCGCACGCCCGGGCGCAGGAGAAGCTGCGCGTCGTGACGACGCTGACCACCTATGCGGCGATCGCGAAGGAAGTGACGGGCGACCTCGCCGAGGTGGAGGCGATCGCCAGAGGCGATGAGGACCCGCACTTCGTGACGCCGAGGCCCAGCTTCGCGGCGATGATCCGGCGTGCCGATCTCTTCGTCGCTTCCGGTCTCGATCTCGAGCTATGGGTCCCCACGCTTCTGGATCGGGCCGGGAACGCGAACGTGCGTGAGAACGCCCCCGGATACGTCGCGGCCCATGCGGGGATCGAGCTGCGCGATGTCCCCGCTGTCGTGACGCGGGCGGAGGGTGACGTCCACATCTACGGCAACCCGCACATTCACACCGATCCGATCAACGCGATCATCATCGCACGCAACATCGTCGCCGGGCTTCGCCGGGTCGATGAGGAGAACGGCGCCACCTACGAGGCGAACGCCGCGAGGTTCGCCGACCGCCTCCTGCGCCGGCTCTTCGGCGACGAGCTCGTCGCGATGGTGGGCGGCGACAACCTGTTCGAGCTGGCACGCACGGAACGGCTCTGGAGCTTCCTCGAGCAGAACCGCTTCCGGGACCGACCGCTCTCGGAGTACCTCGGAGGTTGGATCGCCCGGGGGGCATCTTTCCGGAACCGTGAGATGGCCTGCTATCACAAGAACTGGGAGTACTTCAGCGCCCGCTTCCGCGTCCCGTGCGGCATGTACGTGGAGCCGAAGGTGGGAATCCCGCCCTCGCCGGGGCATGTCCGTGAGCTGGTGAGCTGGATGCGCGAGAGCGAAATCCCGGCTCTATTCGCGGCCAACTACTTCAGCCGCAACCAGATCGAGCAGGTGGCGGAACGCACGGGCGCACGCGCCGTGATCGTGCCGGAGCACGTGGACGGAGCGCCGGGCGTCGACAGCTACTTCGCTCTCATCGACCTGTGGGTGACGAGCCTGGCCGCGGCCTACGGCGACGCGGGCACCGGAGCCAACTGACCGTGGAACTCATGCTTCCGGCCCTCGTCGCGGCGTTGCTGCTCCTCGGCCTGCACGCGTACCTGGGCATTCACATCATCGCGCGCGGCGTCATCTTCGTGGACCTCGCGATCGCCCAGATGGCGGCGCTCGGATGGACGGCCGCCGTCTATGCGGGCTTCGCCGCCGGATCCACCGGGGCCTACCTCATCGGTCTTCTCACGACGCTGTTTGCCGCCGGCCTGTTCAGCGTGACCCGGATGGATCATCCGTACATCACCCAAGAGGCGATCATCGGCATCGTCTTTGTCGTCGCCTCGGCGGCCACCATCCTGCTCGCGTCCCAGGCGCCGCGCGGGGCGGAACACGTGGAGGAGCTGCTCACGGGCTCCCTGCTCTGGGTCACCTGGCCCAAGATCGCGCGCATCGCGGTCGTGTACGGGCTTCTCGGAACGCTGCACTGGCTGCTGCGGCGCCGCTTCCTCACGATCTCCCTCCAGCCGCAGCTCGCCCGCTCCGCCGGCTGGTCGGTCAAGGTCTGGGACTTCCTGTTCTATGCCCTGTTCGGGATCATGGTCACCCTGTCGGTCGATGTGGCGGGGGTCCTTCTCGTGTTCAGCTTCCTGGTCATCCCCGCCGTCATCGCCTTCCTGTTCACGGGACGCCCGGGACGCCTGCTGGCCATCGCCTGGCTCTCGGGATCGGCGGCCACGGTGGCGGGCCTCCTGGTCTCCTACTGGGCCGACCTGCCCACGGGCCCCGTCGTGGTATGCGCGTTCGCCGCGGCCCTCCTCATCGCATCCGTGCTGCGGCGCCTGACCGGGCCCGGCAGCCTGCCCCCGGCAGAGGAGGCCGGGCCCTGACCACGGCGCAGCTCTGGGGCTACACGCTCCTCAGCGTCTTCGTCGTGAGCCTTGCCTCCCTGGTCGGGCTCCTCGCCCTCTCGGCGGACGCCTCGCGGCTGCGCCGCCTCCAGCTCTATCTGGTCAGCCTCGCGGCGGGCAGCCTGCTGGGCGGAGCCTTCATCCACCTGCTGCCGGAGGCCGTGGAACGGCTCGGCACCGGGCTGCCGTTCTCGCTCTACCTGCTTGGCGGCTTCTTCGGCTTCTTCGTGCTCGAGAAGTTTCTCTGGCACCACCACCACGGGACGGAACATGCGGAGTCGGTGGGGGAGCCACATCGGATGCACGGCCGCGAGGCAGGAGACCACTCGGCACCCACCCACCAGGAGGTCGGCCCGGAGGTGCGCACCCACCCCATCGTGACGATGATCCTCCTGGGGGATGGCGTGCACAACTTCCTGGACGGGATGGTGATCGCGGCGGCCTACCTGGCGGATCCGACCGTCGGCGTCGTGACCACGATCGCCGTGGTGCTGCACGAGCTCCCGCAGGAGATCGGCGATTTCGGGGTGCTCCTGCACGGCGGCCTCTCGGCGCGCAGGGCCCTCCTGTTCAACTTCCTCTCCGCCACCGCATCCATCCTCGGGGCGATTCTCGTGCTCTGGATCGGAACGGAAGTGGAGGGGCTCGAGGCGATCCTGCTGACCGTGTCGGCGGCCAGCTTCATCTACATCGCCGCCGCGGACCTCATCCCGGAGCTGCACCGCTCGCGGGAGCCCCGTCAGGCGCTCCCGCAGGTGCTGATGATCGCCCTGGGCCTCGGCCTGATGATCCTCGTGCAGGCCGTGCGACACGGATTCGCCTGACCCGGCGGACCGGACGGCACGCGACGCACCGCGCGAAGCCCGGCGAACCGGACCGGACCCAGCCCGGCTAACCGGACCGGACCCAGCCCGGCTAGGCCGCTTCCCGCAGCCGGTTCTTCAGTCGCGCCAGGATCGCCTCCATTCCCCGGATGCGGAGGGGAGTCACCAGTTCCACCAGCCCCATCGGCATGTAGAAGTCGAGCGGGATCTGCAGGATCTCCTCGGCCGTCGCTCCCTCCAACCCCTCTCGCAGGATCCCTGCGAAGCCCCGTACGGTGGGTGCCTCGGCCGGGGCGTCGAAGTGGATGCGGACCACCCCGTCCTCGCCGATCTCCGTGGCGAGAGCGAACGGCGTCTGACACTCCGGCACGTTCTCGAAGATGTCCGAGTCGATCAGGTGGCGCGGCGGATCGGGCACGCGGCGCGAGAAATCCAGCAGCGCCTGGAGACGAAGCTCCCGCGGGGCAGACGCGAAGAGGTCCACGATCCGCTGCAGATTGGCCGGAAGCCCGGAGGACAAGTCAGCGCCCCTCTATCCGAAGTAGGCCGGCTCGTTGCCGCGCCGCCACTTGATGTTGCAGCCGATGCTCGGCTTCTGGTCGGCCGGCACGGAGTCGCCTGCCAGAACGGCGTCGATCGCAGCCCTGAGATCGGCCCCGGTCACCGGGACGCCGCTGCCGGGGCGGCTGTCGTCCAGCTGGCCGCGGTAGGCGAGCCGCCGATCACCGTCGAAGAGGAAGAAGTCGGGCGTGCAGGCCGCGTGAAAGGCCTTCGCGACCTCCTGCGTGTCGTCGAAGACGAAGGGGAACTCCCAACCGAGTTCCTCCGCGAGCCGCTTCATGTTTCCCGGCGCGTCCTGTGGATAGCCGGCACGATCGTTGGAGTTGATCGCGATGATGGCGACGCCGCGGGGCAGATAATCCTCCCCCAGCCTGGTGAGCTCATCCATCACGTGCCGTACGAAGGGACAGTGATTGCAGATGAACATGACCAGGAGCGCCGGGCTGTCCGCGTAGTCGTCCGGCGAGATGGAGTGGCCATCCACGGCGTTCGTGAGGGAAAACGCCGGAATACGGGTTCCGAGCGTGAGCATCGTCGATAGGGTCTCTACCATTCTGGGACTCCTGTGAGGTTCCGAGGCTGCTGTGGACTGCCAGGCTCCGGAGCCTTCCGCCTCCTGCGAGTCCTCGGCTCCGGTGGTTCCGTGGCCCGCTCGAGAGCGCCCGGGCGCACGCCGCCGGCCTGGCAATATAGACGGACCACGCGACGCGCAGCGACCACGGCAGGGCGGCGGCCGGCCGCGGGATCCCCCGGCTAATCCGCCGGGCCGGCGTCAGGCAGGCCGCGCCCCGTGACGAGGTAGGTCGCGAAGCTCCCCAGCCAGTGCCCCCCCTCGTAGAACTCGCCGGTCACGCCTTCGAGCCCGCGCCGGCGGTGCTCCCGGGCGGCGGCGGTGAGCGCTGCAAGCCGGGGATCGTCCGGCGGCAGCCCGGCGACGATCCCTTCCAGCATCCAGGCGCGGCTGAGGTTGAGGCCATCCAGATGGGCCAGCTTGGGATCGGACCGGTCCGTGACGATCGCCGGCTCCAGCCACGTCGGGTCGCCGTCGTGCGGGATGCGGGGGAGGAAGTCGGACAGCCACTCCGCGAATTCGGCCGGGGCCAGCACGCGCCGCACGAGATCCGCCTCGGCAAGGCAGGGCGACAGGAAGTCCTGCCCGGAGGGCTCGTAGCCGAGCGGACAGTCACGGTCCTCTGCGTACAGGCGCCGGATGGACGCGGCAAGCAGGTTCTCCATCTCCAGATCGTCGGCGGTCCGGGCCCAATCCAGGATCAGACCGAAGGCGAAGGCTGTCTGCGAGTGCTCTCCCGTCCGGATCGCGTACGTCAGCTTGGGCAGCCACTCCCGGATCCGCGCGGCCGCCGCCCTCTCGAGCGGCACCAGGACGGCGCTCCAGACGTCGGCCCTCGGATCATCCCACTCCCGCAGCTCGGCGGCGAGCTGGAGGAGCCAGGCCAGCCCGTAGGGACGCTCGAAAGACACGCGGCCCTCGCCCTCCAGGTATGCGACCTCGAGCGCGATGTTGTCGTGCGTGAGGCTGCGGCCCAGCGCGGCCCGGGCCGGTTCCGCGAACCGAGCGTCGGGATCGAGGCGCGATAGACGGGCAAGCAGCCAGTGCCCGTGAACGGAGGAATGCCAGTCGTAGCAGCCGAAGAAGGCCGGCGTGAGCTCCCGGGGTGGCGCGACGTCCTCGTCGCTCTGCAGCACATGCGCGATCTTGTTCGGGTACTCCTTGTGCACGCACTCGAGAGCCAGCTCGGCGAATCGGCCGAGCGCATCGATCCCTGCCGTGGGCATGGCAATCTCCTGGGCGGCCAAAAAGGGGGGACCGGCTGCGCCGCCGGCCGCCAGGGCGACCGCGACGGCGGCCGACACGGGCACCCCCATCCAGCCTCTTCTCGCGGACCTCCGCACATCCCTCCTCACGTGTCTTCCTTTCCCTTCCTTCCCTCTACAGCGCAAGGACGCCGCCGGTGGCGGCAAAGGCCGCGAGCGCAAAGGCGCCCGCAGTCAGCGCATACGGAAGCTGGGTGCGCACGTGCTCGATATGGTCGGACGCCGCGGCAAGCGACGCGATGATCGTCGTGTCGCTGATCGGGCTGCAATGGTCGCCGAAAATGCCTCCCGACAGGACGGCGGCGGCGAAGGGCGCGACCGGAAGGCCGAGCGACAGCGCCAATGGAACGGCCACGGGGATCATGATCGCGAACGTCCCCCAGCTGCTCCCCGTGGCGAATGAGGTGGCGGCGCCGGCCAGGAAGATGAGGGGAAGCAGGGCCGGCAGCGGGATGCGGCCCGCCACGAGGCCCGCGATGAACTCGCCGGTGCCCAGCACCACGGTGGCCGCGCCGAGGGCGATGGCCAGGAGGAGCACGAGGGCCATGCCCGTCAGCCCGCCGGCTCCCCGGAGGCTGACGCGGCTGAGCTCCTGGACAGGCAGCAACCGCTGGCCCAGGGTCAGGACGGACGCCACCCCGACGGCCGCGATGACCGCCCACAGAACGCTGAGCGATCCCGAGCCCGCGGCGAGGGATCCGCGGCCCGTGATGTACATCCCGACCGGCATGGCGAGCACCATCGTCGCGACCGGCAAGATCAGGTTGGCGGGTCGGCGCGCCACGCCCGGAGCCGCAGGCGGCGCGATCTCCTCAGGGTCCGCCAGGGCACCGGCGTGCTCCCAGTGCAGCTCGCCGCGCCGCGTCCGCGCTTCGGCCGCCCGCATCGGCCCCCAATCAAGCCCGAAGGCGGCCGTCGCGCCGGCCAGCATCACGGCCCCGAGCGCGTAGAAGTTCAGAGGGATCGCCGCCAGAAACACCCCCAGTGGCGCCGCGACGCCGAGCGCGGCCAGGAGCCCCAGCACATAACCGCCCCACGCGTTGAACGGGATCAGGATGCAGACGGGCGCGGACGTCGAGTCGGCCAGGTACGCCAGCTTCTCGCGCGAGACCCGGAAGCGGTCGAACAGCGGCCGGCAAACCGAGCCCGTCACGAGAATGGTGATGTTCGATTCGATGAAGATGAGGATGCCGATCACCCAGGCCAGAAGCCGCGCGCGACGTGCATTCGTGACCCAGCGACGACGTTCCACCCACCCGACGAAGCCCTCGACGCCCCCGTTCGCCTGCACGATCGCGATGAGCGAGCCGACCATGAAGGTGAAGAGCAGGATGCGCGCGTTGCCCGGCTCCCCGAGCACGGCGACCGTCTCGTTCACGGCGCGCGCCGCACCGGCCAGGGGATCCCAGCCCGCCACGATCGTCCAGGCCAGCCAGATCCCCGCGGCCAGCGACAGGTACACCTCGCGTGTCTGCACGGCCAGCGCGATCGCCAGCAGGGGAGGAAGGAGGGACAGGGCGCCGTAGTCCGGCATCTACAGGATCTCGCCGAGAATCCGGCGGAAGTTGCCTCCGAGGATGGAGCGCACCGCGGCGGGCGCGAGGCCCGCCGCGGTCAGGGCGGCGGTGAGCTTGGGCAGGTCCCGCACGTCGTCGAGCCCCTCCGGCAGCGCGATCACCCCGTCGAAGTCGCTGCCCAGCCCGACGTGCTCCGCCCCGGCGATCGAGATCGCGTGGGCGAAGTGCTCCAGCAGCCGCACCAGCGGTACGGGCTCGACCTCCTCCGCCACGGCGCGGGCCAGCGCACCGTGCGCATGCCATCCGGTGTCCGCCCCCTCCGCCTCGAGCCGGCGGCCGATCGCGTTGCAGGCCACCCAGAACCCCTCGTCCAGGTAGCCGCTGAAGAAAACGATCCCCAGGACGCCTCCCCGCCGGGCCAGGCCCTCCAGGAGCTCGTCGGGCAGGTTCCGGTGATGGTCGGCCACGCGGCGCACGCCGGAGTGGGAGGCGATGACGGGTCGCTCGGCGGCGGCAAGCACGTCGCGCGCGGTCGAGTCGGCGCTGTGGCTGAGGTCGGGCACGATGCCATGCCTCTCCATTCGCGAGAGGATCCGGCGGCCCTCCCGTGTGAGCCCGCCGTGCATGGGCCGGAGCCCTGAAGCATCGGCCCATGTCGTGTGCGCCATCCACGTCAGCGTGAGGCAGCGGACCCCGGCGTCGTGCAGGCGGTCCACGTCGTCGGCCCGCTCGACGCCGTAGGCGCCCTCCACGCCGATCACGACGGCCACATCGCCCTCGGCCGCCGCCATATCGAGGTCTCGCGGCCGGAGGACGATCCGCAGCCCCGGGGTCCGTTCCACCAGCTCCCGGAAGCGGGCCGTGTCCTCCAGGAGGCGGTCGAGCGATCCGCCGCCCGCCGGATCGTTCCAGAGGGCGAAGATCCCGCCGTCGAACCCGCCCTCCCGCATCCGAGGGAGGTCCAGGTGGCCGCCGTCCAGGCGATGAGACAGGTCCTCCCCGGCCAGCGCCCGCAGCGCCGTGTCGTTGTGGCCGTCGAATACGAAGGCCTCCCGGTGAAACTCCAGCAGCTCGTCGCTCAGCGGCGGGAGACCCACGGGCTATCCTTTACGTAGAAGCGCAGCTTTCGATCGACGCCGCGGGAGATCCCGACCCGCGACGTATTCATCACCCGTGCATCGGGCACCCGGAGGCCCGAAGCGATCCAGAGGGGCGGATCGCCCAGAAAGTGCCGCTGATGGTGGGGGCCGATCGCGAGCGCCTGGGTAAGCCTTGCCGGGCCGTTGGTCAGCTCCTCACGCGCCCGGCGGGCCCTCATCAGCTCCAGGCCTTGCAGCGGCTCCAGGGAACGGATCAGCACCGCAGCCGGGTGTCCAGCCCGGTCGGTCACCGCGTTCAGGCACCAGTGGACCCCGTAGTTGAGGTGGATGTACGCGGTGCCGGGTGCTCCGTAGAGGGGGTCGTTTCGCCGCGTGCGGCCGATGCGGGCCGCCGCGTGACAGGCGGGGTCCTCCGGTCCCGTGTACGCCTCGGTCTCGACGATCCGCCCAGCCGTCCGGCCGTCCGGCCCTTCGGAGACAAGGCGGCAGCCCAGGAGGTCGCGGGCCACGATTCGGGCGGGCCGCGCGTAGAACTCGCCGGAAAGCGGCTCCGGAGGATCCGGTCCGTCCAACGCTGCGTCCCGGCTACACCCGCTCGCGCTGTGCGGCGCGCCCCGCGATCACCGCCTCGGCGCGCCGGCCCGGCAGCATCGAGCGGATGCGCTCCGGATCGCGGTCGATCACCTCGAAAACGTCATCGCCGAACTCGTTGACCAGCGTCTCCGCCGTCTTTCGGCCGACGCCCTTGTAGTTGCGAACCATGAACTCGGCCGGGCCCTCGGACGGCGCGCCGGTCGGCGGCGAAGCGGACTTGCCCCTGCCCGCTGCATCGCCGGACGCCTTTTCTCCATCGGGCTCCGGGCCGGCCGTGGCTGGCCCCGCGGCATCCGCACCGGCACCACGCCCCCCGCGTCCGCCGTGACGGAAGCGCGAGAGCGAAGATGAGCGGGACGGCGGCCGGTCGCCGGAGTCTCGGGACCGGTCCGCTGCAACCTCCGGTTCGTGGCTCGACGGTGCCTTCGCCTTCTCCTCCGCAGCCTTGCCCTCCGCCGAAGTCCCGCTCTGAGCTGCCGGCTTGGCTGTTGCCGGTGGCGTACCGCCGCGCCCACCGCGCCGGAGGCGGAGTCCCCTGGCCCGCGGCCCGGCCTTTTCCGGCTCGGCCTGGACCGTCACGGTCTTCTCCTCCTCGCGCCGCTCCACGGAACGTTTCCTGTCCGCTTCGGCCTTCTCGCGCTGTTCCTCCGGCTTCTCGGCGCGCGGCTCATCCGCCGCGACCCCTCCGTCTCGAGGCGCTCCAGCTTCGGGCTCTCCGCCCGCCACGGCGGTCTCGGCTCCCGCTCTCTCTTCCGCTTCAGAAGGCCGCCTCTTCCGGTCCCTCCGGCCGCGGCGCTCGGCCCGGCCGCTCGTCTCGGGCGCGGCGATCGGGGAGATCTGGAAGTTGCCGTCCTCGCCCTGTTCGACGTTCACGATCTCCTCGTCGTGCGCCTGCTTCAAAAAGCGGCTGAACTTGCTGAAACCGAGCGTCGTCTCATCGAACTCGGAGCGTCGCTTCAGCATCTCCCGCTTGACCTCCGAGTCGCGCACCCCACCGTCGCTACCCCGAGAAATCGAGGCCACCACATCGCGGAGCAGCACGTAGGCTCCCCGCAGGTCCAGCCCTTCCGGTCGCGGTCCTTCGGAGGGGCGCTCCTCGGCGGACGGCGCGGCTTCCCGCTCCGGCATCTCTCTCGCGGCCTCGGGCTCCGCCGACCCTCGCCTGCCCCCCCGTCCGCGCCCGCGGCCCCGCCCCCGCTTCTGCGCCGGCGGCGGGCCCGCCTCTGGTGCGCCCGTGAGGACCGAGCGGCTGGCGTACGCCACCGCCGCTTCGTGGCCTGACGGCTTGCGCGACGGAACACCGACCTCGAACTGCCCGTTCTCGAGCTTCCGGAGGGTGACCACCCCGCGCGAGGCCCCCTCGGCCAGGAACTTGTTGTACTTGGTGAAGCCGATGGCCTTCTCGTCGAAGGTGGGGTCGAGTTCCACCATGACCTGCTTCAGTCGGTCGGAGCGCATCACGTCGCCCCGCTCGACCATCTTCTCGAGGGCGCGCTCGCACAGCTCCCACGGCCCGAGGCTCTCGCGCT
>CP070670.1:1122235-1126714 GCA_020351855.1 Gemmatimonadota bacterium | reverse complement strand
CCAGCATGAGCAGCGCACACGCTGCCGCGAGGAGGTAAGTGCGCATTCTTCACCTCTCTTCGTATACGCGGAGTGCAGCCTACAAGGGCAAGAGCACAAGCGTGTCCAAATGAAACGCAGTGACCTCGCCAACGAGTCGAACGGATTCCAGTCGGTACGAGGGCGCTCCCGAGTGCTCTGCGACGGGCGTCAGTTGCTCGAACTTCACTCTCGCCCGCTCGCCCTGCTTGACGAAGGTCGTGTCGGAGGCGCAAAGGGTGCTGGCAGATGCGACAAGGAGAACGGCTGCACACGCGGTACTTCTTCGGGCATGCATCGCTACCTCCCGCAGGCGCGGGTGACTCGCAAGTCGGTCGGTGCAACCTGGCAGGCGTTCTGTAGGGAGCGTCTGATCGGCGCAGTCAACACCACCGAGCAGCTCTGGCTCAGCCTAGGAAGAAGATGGGCTACCGCAAGTCGGGAGAACCTCTATTCTGTGCCGTATGGCGGGAAAACCCGCGGCGCTCGCCGCATCACACTTCGTGTCTTGTCTTGGCGAATCGCCACTCGCACAGCTGCTTGAACCGGTTGAGCACGTTGGCCGTCACGCGGTCGTGAATCGCCTGCCAAGTCCACTTGAGCGGTGACACGGGCGGTCGGATCTTCCTGCCGAAGAAATCGAAGCCGACGCCGAAGAACAGTTGAGTCGGCTCCACCTCTCCCAGGTCCGCGATAGGCGACCGAACGTACATGGCGAAGATGCCGATCGGATACCCGCCGCTGCATTCGAAGAGCAGGTATCGGGCGTTATCGAACAACGGATCCGGTTCACGGCAGATACTCACCAAGTGCATCTGGAAGAGTGGGACCATGCTGACCCCGAATCGGCCCTTCCCGGACCACCCGGGCCAGCGGCGTCCGAACAGATGGATTTCGATGTCCTCGATGTGATCTTCGGGGTGATCGGCGGGTGCCAAGTGGCTCGGCCAGCACGTGGACCTGCCGTTCCACGTCAGAAGCTCCTCGAACACGTCCGCTACCGGGGCCTCGATTCCGATCCGATGGATGTTGAGCACTTCGTACTCGCCGACGCTGATCCCGAGACGCTGGCGAATCAGGTCAGCGTAGTCCGCCTGCCTCTCCGTGCTGGCAAAGTCGATGCGCGTCGGGACCTTCGGCCGCTGCAGAAAGAAGGTCCGGATGTCGTCCCAGATTCCAAGTGTGATATCCGGCGGAGCCAGCGGTGCGCTCTGCTCTCGGTGTGGCGGCCGGAGCTCGCGACTCACTTCGTGACCTCCGGCCGCAGCCTGTGAATCAGGGGCGACCACGGCAACTAGATGCCATCGTCCGGATCGGGTGCGAAGCCGGGCGGAGGTCCTCGGACATCGCCCTCGGCTGGTTGCCCCCTCATCGCGGAGATGAACCAGGCGTCGGACTCTCGAACAAGGATCCACGTTCCACGCGCCAACCGGGTAGACATCGCTCGCCCCTCAGCGTCGAGGCCTCCCGTCTCACTGGTGATGTTGATCAGCGCCACCTCGGGCGTGATCAGGCGAAGGGAGACAACCTCGAACGTCCCTCTGCGCTCCACTTCGATGGCGGCAAAGTACTTTGCCCACGAATCTTGAATCGCTTGTCGTCCCTGCACTCTGGGCAGATTGCCCATGATCATGTCCGCGTCGACCGTGAAGAAGGCGGCAACCGCAGCCGGATCGTGGGTGTTCCACTGTCTCTCGTACGTCTCGACGCGAGCGCGGAGTGCATCGGACGCCTGCGGCGTCTGTGCTTTCAGCACATGGAGAGCCGCGGCAGCGAGGCTGCTCAACGTGACGAGCGCCAGAGTCAGCGCCGCAGGGACCGCGAATCCATGGGAAGGGAACCTGCGAGAGCTCGCCTTCATTTCCATGTTTCCTTTCGCCTATGGGTGCCGTCTGGACGCGTAAGATCTTCGCGGTCGCCACCTCGTCTCTTACTCCATCAGCCTGAGGCGACAGGCGGCCGGATTGTCGAGCAGTGGGTCCTAGACGACGTCTTGTCGCTGGAACGCACAGGTTAGCTGCCGACCGACCGATCCGAAACGGAGTGTCATCCGAGCAGGTCTACACGGAAGCCTGGCAGCAGCGCGCCGTTAGCAGTCCGGGACTGTGCGATCTATACTCTGCCGGTAGTGCAGTCGCCCGCGCTCGCGGCAAAGCCGGGAGCTGCCCGGCAGCAACAAACCACATGGATCCATGCCAAGAACAGGGCTTCTTGCGATCAGCGTGGCTCTCTGGTCACTCGTTCTACCAGGCTCCGGCCTGCTTGCCCAGGAGAAGCCTCCCGGTGACCCCGGCGAGGTGGCAAGCCTTCGTCTGAATCATGTCTACGTAGTCCTCGATCACGATCTCTACACCTCGCTCGCCAGGTCGAAAGAGATGACGGACCTGTTCGGTTTGTTCGAGGAGACGATGGAGACGGGAGAGGGCGACAGCTGGACGGCCATGCCCTGGGTAGGCCGGAGAGCCTATGTCGAGATCTTTGACGCCGCCGGGCAGGAGGGGAGGGAGCCCGGTTACGGCGCCATCGCGCTGAGTGTCCATCGGCCGGGAGACCTGGCTCGGGTCGAGAAGGCGATCTCGTCGGCGTTTCCGGACTCAACGATCCGGAAGACCGTTAGCGGCTCGCAGATTCCCTGGTTCGATTACGTGAAGGTCGAGCACGAGAGCCCGGCGCCCATGAACATGTGGGTCATGGAGTTCAGCCGAGAGCACCTCGAGCGGCGCGGGATCTATCCCGAAGGAGGTGGGAGCTTCACGCGTGAGGCATATTGGGACTCGATCCGCGAGGGCGCCCCGTATGAGGGCATCCTCGATGACATCGTCGGGCTGGAACTCGGCCTCACGGGGTCGGAACTCACCGAGACGCGGGCGTTTCTCCTGGCGCTCGGATTTGCGGAGGATGAAACGAACGGGGAGTACACGTGGACGAGAGGCGGACTCGAAATCCTGGCCAGGCAAAGGACCGCCCCGAGATCCAGAATCGAAGTGATACGATTCTCCTTGGCCAAGAGCTATCCGGAAGACCACTCCTTGAGCATCGGTGACACGCGGCTAAGGCTGGGCAAGGATGGCTTTGGGACATGGGAACTGGCCCCTAACGGGTCTCGACGGTAAGGTGTGCGGACGATGTCTACACGCGCCCGAAGCTCACTGGCTCTGGCCCTCTGTCTTTTCGCAGCAAGCATCGCTCCGGCGTCCGGTCAGGAAAGGCCCCTCCAGGTCGGCGTAACGGGATCGACTCCGCAGGAGCGCACCAAGGACCCCACCTTCATTCTGGGCACGGCCGACGTCCAGCAGTTGGTGCTCCGGATCGCTGAACGACCACGCGAGGAAGCCTACATCAACGAGGCGATCGCCGGCATGCCCTTCACGCTGGGTGACATGGTCACCGTAGGGCTTCTGCGCGAGGATCAGGGACTGTACCGGATCGACTTCAACCTCCTCAGCGTCGAGGACCAGCGGGCCATTCTCGACCTGTCCGAGGAGTTGGGCCGCAGCCTCGCCGAGTCCGTTCTCGAGCAGCGGGCCCGCTTCGAGGCGCTCGCTTCGGCGCACGCTCAGCCCCACGTCGATGCTGGATACTTCCTGTTCATCGTCCTGGGGTGCTTTTCCTTGGACTGGGACGGGCTGGACCTCACCGAGGAGGAAGGCTACCGGGCGGGCGCGCAGCGCACCCTGGACGGCGAGAGCTTCACCCCATGGGCCAAGGAGAAGGGAGCGGAGATCTCGCTCGAGGGACTCTTCTGGGGAAGCCACAACCAGGCCGCGAAGGAGTTCACCTTCACGACGTTCGGAGACCACTACGCGCTGCCGCGCTTTGGCCTGCCGGACATGCTTTGGAGCACCGGCGAGGCGTTCCGCCGGTATGCGGATCTCCCCGACGAGCGTCGCGCTGCCGCTCTCATGCTCTCGGCCTACGTAGAGGACGCGTTGGACGACATCGCCCGCATCATGGCGACTCTGCGCACCGGCGATCGCAGCCTGAGCGAGCTCGCAGAGACCACCGGCATCGGGGAAGAGAGGCTCGGCCGGATCGTCCGACTTCTCGAGGCCGCGGACTACATCGCCATCGACGGCGGCACGATCGGGGGCCGGGCGCTCGTTCTCGGCGGCGGAGATGCCGCACTGGTGCGCGAGACCCTGGCGCTGGGACGGGAGATCATGACCGCCTGGCACGAGGCGAACTACGGCGCCATTCGCGAGCGTCTCACGGATCTCACGCCGACCCGCAACGGAGTGCCGTTCGAGCGAGTCTACACCGAGGTCTGGCATTTCATCTTCGGGGTCGCCAACCGGACGTTGGTCGAGAAGGGTCTTTTCGCCGACCCCTACAAGCGCAGCCATCGAGGCTTTCGTCCAGCCATCTGGAAAGCCGGGATTGCGGAAATGCCCTAGCGCCACGCCTGACCGGGTGCAAAGCCTCTCCGCACATCGCCCTCGGCGATGTCGAGCAACGCGACCT
>CP070670.1:1118301-1122135 GCA_020351855.1 Gemmatimonadota bacterium | reverse complement strand
TGCCCAGTCCGGTTCCTGTGACACGGCGGCGATCACCGAGTCCGCCGGCAGCAGACGATCGGTGCCCCCGATCGGGATCGGGCGGGGGCGGCCGGATCCGTCGGGCTCTCCCAGTCGCACCTCGAGAGCGATGACGCCGATGATGCGCCCATCCTCGCGGGCCACCTCGGCAGGAGAGCCGAGGCACTCCAGTCGAATCCCCTCAGCCAGAGCCTCCTCGATCTCGTGCCGGTCCGCCGGCATCTCGTCCCGCGAGCGTCGATAGAGGATCGTCACCTGCGAGCCGGCCCGGCGGGCCGTTCGTGCGGCATCGATAGCGGTGTCTCCTCCACCGATCACGAGGACGCGATCGCCCAGAGCGGGGCTATCGCCCCGATTGACGCGCCCGAGGTACTCGATCCCCGACCACATGCCGGATCCGTCCGCACCGGGGATGTCCAGCGGACGGCTTCGCTGAGCTCCCACGCCCAGGAAGAGGACGTCGTGCCGCCCCTTCAGCTGCTCGACCGTCACATCGCGGCCGACGCGGGTGTCCAGGCACAGTGCGACACCGAGATCGACGATCCTCTGAATCTCCGCCTCGAGCACGCCCGGTGGCAGCCGGTAGTCCGGAATGCCGTGCCGCAGCATCCCACCGGCTACGTTGTGCTCGTCGTATACGGTGACGGCGTAGCCACGACGCGCCATCTGGTAGGCGAAGGAGAGACCGGCCGGCCCGGCACCGATGACTCCGATGCTCTCCGGTTGAGACCCGTCCTCCAGTCGCCGGAGCGGCAGCCGCTCGGCGATCGCCCAGTCTCCGAGGAACCGCTCGAGCGCATTGATCGCCACCGCCCCGTCCTTCTCGGCCCGATTGCACCCGCTCTCGCAGGGATGCGGGCAGATCCGTCCGAGGACGGCGGGAAACGGATTGACATCGGTGATCATCCCCCAGGCACGCGCGTAGGCCTCCCGGCGGTCGAGTCCCGTCTTCGATCGCTGGGCAATGACGCCGATCCACCCGCGGATGTCGCCGCTGTTCGGGCATCCGGCCTGGCAGGGCGCGGGCTTCTCGACCTGGCGCGGCCGGTACACCGGGCCTACGTGCCTCTGCGGGCCTTCGTGCCTCTGCGGGCCTTCGTGCCTCTCCATGCCTTCGTACTTCTCCATGCCCCTCATCTTTCGAAGGCCAGCCAAGGCTCCTGATGCAGCTCGTCCAAGGAGGCATCGCGTAGCGCTACCGGCGACCCGCCCCGGCCCATCGCTCTCGCCATTCCGCTCAGCAAACCTCCGAACACGAGCCAGTGAACCGGATACAGGGAGTACCAATACAGGTGGCCCAGGGCACCGCTCGGCTCGAACACCGCCTCGAGCTGCACGTCCGAGCCGTTCCCCGCCGGGGCGGATAGCCGACATGGCGTGTTCGCGTGTACCCCACCGTTCGGCTCATCGGGTCCGTCCCTCCGATCCCTTCATGTCAGCGCCTGCCGCCGGGCCGGAGCGAGCCCGGACCAGCTCGCGGTTGAGCTCGCGGATCCGCTTCGACATGCCCTTCAGGATGTTGATGGCCAGAAACGGGTCTTCCTTGATCCTCCTAAGTAGTGTGCGCTTGTCCACGGTGAGCACCTGGGCGCTACCGAGGGCGCGAACCGTGGCCGATCGTACCTCGCGCTCGAAGATGGACATCTCGCCGAAGAAGTCCCCGGCCCCGAGCACGGCGAGACGGTGCTCTCCGTCCTCGGCCTCCCTGATCACCTCGACCTCTCCCGCCTGTACGACGTACATCGAGCTTCCCATCTCCCCCTGGCGTACAATGGCCTCGCCGTCAGCGTACGACTGGCCGAGCGTGGCCTTGCGCATGCGCGCCTCCTGTTCCTTTCAGCTCACGCCTCCCGGGCCGCAGGCTGGCTGCCAGATTCCAGACGAAGCCGGCGCCGAAAGCGGGATGCAGCGTGTCTTTCAGAATCTCGCGGTAGGTAGCGCTGCCTGTGAAGAGGTTCCACAAGACCGAGCTCATCCGCCTCCGCCCCTTCCGCCCCTGTTCCCGGGCGGCCATGCGCAGGGCCGCGCGACGCGCGTGGCTGGATACCTTGAAGAGGTGCGTCGTCCCGAAGATCAGCTTTCCGATCGTGTTGTCCGCCTCGATGGACCGGCACACCGGTCGGTAGTGCCGCTCGAAATCCTCCGCCGCGACGCCGTGCAAGACCGCCGTCTCGGCGGCTGACTTCGCGGTTCGGTACGCCGCGCCGATTCCATCCTTGT
Source organism: Gemmatimonadota bacterium (assembly GCA_020351855.1). GTDB lineage: Bacteria > Gemmatimonadota > Gemmatimonadetes > Palauibacterales > Palauibacteraceae. Next base: position 1,119,894 of record CP070670.1, on the reverse strand, counting down.
ACAACCGCGTCACCCCGCTGTCGCCGATCAGCACGAGGCGGTCCGCGTACGGTCGATCGGCCCCCCGGAGGTTGATGAGCGGCGCGCAGTTGCACACCATCGGGACGCATTGCTTCGGGAGGCACCGGCGCACGGCCGCCGAGTCGAGGAAGTCGGAGATCAGCTCCTGGTCGATGTCGTCGCCCAGAACGACGAGCGTCAGGTACTCGCCCTTGGGCACCAAGGCGGCAAACTCCAGTCGAGGCAGGGTCGGAAGGAAGACGTGCATCGAGTTCCCCAGCACGTCCTGGACCAACTGCTGGTCGGCCTGAAACGCGCAGATATAGGTTCTCGTCGTGCGCGTCGAGGCTGCGGGAGCCGGCCCGGAGTCGGCCCGGACGAGCTGGGTGAGGTTGCTGTTCACGCCGACGGCCAGGACGATGAGGTCATAGGTGGCCCCTTCGGCCCCCGGGTGCTCGAGTCGGGGCGCTCCATCCACCCACCGGACTCCGCTTACGAGCCGGCGGACCACCCGTGCACCGCGCTCGGCGGCCATCGCCAGCAGGTAGCCGTCGAAGCTTTCCCGGGACGTGTCCGCCCCTCCGCGGGGCCCGTTGCCTCTGAAGACGGAGGCGATGCGCTGCTCCCTGACCGGGCTCTCGATGCGGACCGCGTCCTCATCCGTATGGACGACGTAGGATGCGATGCCGCGCTGCACCACGGTGGCCGGAAGATTGATCCCCTCGGCAGCCAGGATCTGGACGAGCGACTCGGAGATGATCCCGCCGCAGTGATTGCAGCCGGCCGGACCGGCGTGGGAGAAATGGCGGGGCTCGTAGATGTCGAGCTCGATCTCGAGATCGACGGCCTGGGCCATTCCAAGCATGAAGTAGCTGAAGAAGGAGCCGGCGGGACCGCCCCCGACGACAGCGATCCGGGCTCCGTCCTCGAGCGTGAACCGGCTTTTTCCTTCGTCGAGACCTGCGGTTAGGAGGCCCTCCAGCGCGCTGCCACGGCCGTTCCTCATGGACTCCTTTCGGTGCGCCATCCCTCCCTGGACGAGATCCCCCAATCTAGAGGGGACCGGCGCGGAAGAGCAGCCCGGAGTTCCACGCCCTGTCTTGTACGGAATCTCCCCTCAGCTGGAGGATGAGGGGCGGCAGCCCGGCTTCGAGTCTACTCGACGTTCAACAGCTCCATCGGCTCCGTCGGGTCGGGGACGGATACCATGCATTCACCGGTCGTCGTGTCTGTTCCTCCCGTGCACACCGTCGCCAGGGGCGGCTGAGGGAGCGGGACCCGGCCCCGCTTGGCCATGGCAGAGCGCACAGGCAGCGGGGCGTCCTCCTCCACGCCCACCGGCGAGGCACCACACCCGACGGACAGCAGCACCGTGACCAGAAACACCTTCCGCAATGGAGCCTCCTTCGTTCACCCGGTTCGTGGTCGCAGGACCGCATCCTTGGTATCAAGGACGGTGCCATGGAGCAGGCGCCCTGCCAACCAGCTGCACGACAAGAGGTTAGAAGATTTGCTGGTGGAACCTGCTGGCCGTGGAGCGCCGATCCGTGCAGCGTCCTGCATCGTCCACTGCAAGCTTCACGGGCGGTCTCA
>CP070670.1:1115072-1118201 GCA_020351855.1 Gemmatimonadota bacterium | reverse complement strand
TGCGCTTGTTCGCGCGACCATGTGGCCCGAGCACAGACAGGCCAACAGACGCGCCGCAACTGGCCCGAAAATCACATCTTGCCGAAGTGGGCCCGGCTGGACTCGAACCAGCGACCTTGGGATTATGAGTCCCCTGCTCTGACCAACTGAGCTACGGGCCCGTTACCGCGCGCTCGCCCTCCTCCTTTACGGTACACCCTGGAAGCACCCGCCGGGATCCCCGCGGCGGGTCCTCCCGGATGCCGCCGCCACTACAGCGTGCCGTACAGCCGGTCCCCAGCGTCGCCGAGACCGGGCAGGATATAGCCGTGCTCGTTCAGCTCCCGGTCGAGGACGGCGGTAAAGACCGGCACATCGGGATGGTCTTCCAGAAGCCGCGCCACGCCCTCCGGCGCGGCGAAGATGCACATGAGGCATATCGCCCCCGCCCCGCTGTTCTTGAGAAAGGAGATCGCGGCGCTCGCCGACCCGCCCGTCGCCAGCATCGGGTCGGTGACGATGAACCTCGTCTCCTCGGGGTGCGGCGGAATCTTGAAGTAGTAATCCACCGGCTCGAGCGTGTCGTGATGCCGGTAGAGTCCGATGTGGCCGACCCGCATCGTCGGCAGGAGCCGCATCACGCCATCCACCATCCCCAGCCCCGCCCGCAGGATGGGCACCAGGGTGAGCCGCCGGCCCCGCACCCGGTGGCCCCGGGTGAACTCCAACGGCGTCTCGACCTCGTACTCCTCCGTCTCCAGATCCGCCGTCACCTCGTACGCCATGAGCATGGCGATCTCGTCCACCAACTCCTGGAACTCCTTCTTCTCCGTCCTGACGTCGCGCAACAGCGTCACCTTGTGCTTCAGGAGCGGATGGTCGATCACCGTCAGATTGGCAAAGCTCCTGTTGTCGCTCAGCGAAGTCTCCTTTCCAGCACGCGCGTGCCCTCGGCGGGCTTTCGGTCGCCCGCCATCGTCAGTCCTCCACCCTTATGCCAGGTGCACCCTCCTCGACCTCCCCGACGACGGCGGCCTCGTACCCCGCCTCGGCCAGCCGTCCCGACGCCTCTTCAGCCTCCCGCCCCGGGAGGAACGCCATGAGCCCGCCCGACGTCTGGGCGTCGCACAGAAGGATACGCCGCGCTTCCTGGACGTCCGCGGCCCAGCTCACCATCCGCTCCACGGCCCGCCGGTTGCGCTCCGTACCGCCCGGCTGCACGCCTTGCGCCGCCAGATCGGCCGCTCCGGGCAGGAGCGGCACCGCGGAGGCCTCGATGCGGGCCCCCACATCCGAGGCCCGGCACACTTCGGCGAGGTGTCCCAGCAGACCGTAGCCCGTGACGTCCGTCGCGGCGTGCACCGCAAACTCGCTCAGAATGTCGGCCGCCGCGCGGTTCAGCTGCCGCATCGATCGGACGGACGCTTCGACGTCCTCCGGCGCCGCCACGTCTTGCTTCAACCCCGTAGTGACGACCCCCGTGCCCAGGGCCTTGCCGAGCAGGATCGCATCCCCCGGTCTCGCTCCCGACTTTCGCCACAGGAGCTCGGGATCCACCAACCCGAGCGCCACCATGCCGAACTTCGGCTCCGGATCGTCGATCGAATGGCCTCCCGCTATCGAGATCCCCGCTTCCGCGCAGGTCTGCGTCGCACCACGAAGGATCCGACCCACGACCTCCACGCCCAGCGCATCCAGGCGAACCGCCAGCACGTTGAGGGCGAACAGCGGACGGGCCCGCATGGCGTACAGATCGCTCAGCGCGTTCGCGGCGGCGATGGCCCCGAAATCCTCGGGATCATCCACGATCGGCGTGAAGAAGTCCAGGCTCGCGACGATCGCCTGTTCCGGTCCGAGACGATACACCGCGGCGTCGTCGGGAGACTCCAGGCCAACCAGCAGGCCGGCATCTTCCCTCAGCTCAACAAACCCCAGCACGTGTCGCAGGTCCTCCGGACCCAACTTGCACGCTCAGCCGGCGCCGTGAGAGTATTGAGTCAGACGAACCCGTGCAGCCGAGGGCGTATTCATGCGGAAAGCTACCGACGCCCTGAAGCCGCCTGCAACGCGAGAGCGATGAAGTGGCGGCGGAGCCGCGGGCCGGACGATGCGGTCCGGCTGCGGCAGGAGATGGTGGAGCAGCAGATCCGTCGCCGGGGGCTCCGGGACGAGCTGGTGCTGAAGGCGATGCTCGCGGTGCCCCGGCACCTGTTCGTGCCCGCCGAATGGATCGGTGAGGCCTACGGGGACCATGCCCTGCCGATCGGCCACGGGCAGACGATCTCCCAACCGTATATCGTCGCCCTGATGACCAGCCTGCTGGAGCCCGCTCCCGGCGTCCGCGTGCTCGAGATCGGCACCGGCTCGGGCTACCAGGCGGCGGTGCTGGCGGCGTGCGGGGCGCGGGTATGGTCCATCGAGCGGATACCCGAGCTCACCGAGTTCGCCCGTCGCAACCTCGCCGCCGCCGGTTACCTGGAGCGGGTGAGACTGCGGGTGGCGGACGGCAGCAAGGGGTGGCCCCAGGAAGCGCCCTTCGATCGGGTCATCCTGACCGCCGGAGCGCCCGACCTCCCGGAGGCCGTCGTCGATCAGCTGGCGGCAGGAGGCCTGATCGTGGCTCCGCTGGGCAGCTACGGCCTCCAGACGATCTACCGGTACCGGGAGACGGCTGGGCGGCTGGAGCGGGAAGCGATCGAGGGCGCGCGCTTCGTGCCGCTCATCGAGTCCGAGGTGCGCAGCTCGGCGAAGGAGCAGGGCGGGAAGGAGGAGGAGAGGAAGGAACCGTAGAAGCGGTCGTGCCGCACGCCTGCCACGCCGCCGGCGGCTACCAGTTGCGCTGGACGATCGGATCGCGCAGCCGGCCTCGCCGCAACGTCTTGTCCCTGACCTCGTCCTCCGCCCCGGCCGCCTGCTGGAGAAGGCGCTCGGCCTCCTCGCGGCTCAGGCTGGGCGCCTGCCCGCCCGGCTCGGCGGGCCCCTGCTGGCCGGCGGAACCGCTCGCCCCGCCCTGAGGGTCCTCCTCGTCCTGGTTCGCGCCGCCGCCGCTGGACGACATCTCCTCTAGCCAGCGGTTCACGAGCTCGAGATTCCACCGGGCGCTGGGGTCTTCCGAATCTTCCCGCAGGACCTCGCGGAAGGCATCCCGCG
>CP070670.1:1106376-1114972 GCA_020351855.1 Gemmatimonadota bacterium | reverse complement strand
TCCGCACTTGTCGCACACGTGTCCCCGGTAGCGGATCCGCTTGAACTTGCCGCAGTGGCACTCCCAGTCCTTCACGGGACCGAAGATGCGCTCGCAGAAGAGCCCATCCCGCTCCGGCTTGAAGGACCGGTAGTTGATCGTCTCGGGCTTGGTGACCTCTCCGTGGCTCCACGATCGGATCTCATCCGGCGATGCGACCTTGATCTGGATCCAGTCGAAGTCGGAAGTGCCGCTACCTCTCTGTCGCGGAAAATCGATCATGTGTTCCCCTGTCGAGCCCTACGGTTTGGACCGATCCCTTCGGTCGACTGTCCCTTCGTCCGGCCGGCTCCCGTCCCGACGGGAGCGCACGGCCCTACTCCCGGCCGTTCGGCACCGAGCGCCGCCCGCCCGCCACGCCGCGATCCGCTGCGGCGCTATTCCGAGAAGAACCCGTTCTCGTCCTCCCGGCCCAGGGTGACGCTCAGGCCGAGGGCCTGGAGCTCCTTCACCAGGACATTGAAGCTCTCCGGAACGCCCGGCTGCGGGAGGTTCTCGCCCTTCACGATCGCCTCGTAGACCCGGCTGCGGCCGGAGACGTCATCGGACTTCACGGTCAGCATCTCCTGGAGAGTGTGCGCGGCGCCGTACGCCTCGAGGGCCCACACCTCCATCTCTCCAAAGCGCTGCCCTCCGAACTGGGCCTTGCCCGCCAACGGCTGCTGTGTGACGAGGCTGTACGGACCGATCGAACGAGCATGGATCTTGTCGTCGACCAGGTGCGAGAGCTTCATCATGTAGATCTGTCCGACGGTCACGTCGGCGTCGAACTCCTCGCCGGTCCGGCCGTCACGCAGCCTGGCCTTGCCCTGCGGCCTCAGGCCGGCGCGCTCCATCAACTCGGCGACGGCGGCGTCGACGCCTGACTTGATGCGTCGCTCTCCGACAAGGTCGGCGGCCGCATTCCAGCCATCCTCGCGCAGCTTTTCCGAGATCGTACCCCCGGAAAGGTCGCGTGCCACTTCGATCAGGAAGCGCCCGAACTCCTCCACGAAGTCCCGCAGCGCCCTGTCATCGGACGTCAGGTACTCGTCCAGGGATCGGCCGATGCCCACCCGGGCCCCATTCGTCGCGGCGACCCGGCCACCGCCCACGCGCTGGATGCCCTCGGCGAGCATCCGCACCTCATCCGGCCCGACCTTGGGTGGCTCGACGTCGGCTCCGAGGCTGCGTGCCGCCCAGATCCCCCCCGCGACCTTCAGCAGCGCCCCGATCTCGTGTTCGCTGGCCCCCTGAAAGACCGGAGTCTCGGCCCGAAATCCGAGGATCGCGCCGGCCCACCCGAGCAGCGTCTCGAGGATCTGGCCGACGTTCATCCGGCTCGGCACGCCGAGCGGGTTGAGGACGATGTCCACGGCCGTCCCGTCCGGAAGGAAGGGCATGTCCTCCTCGGGCACCACCCGCGCGATGATCCCCTTGTTCCCATGACGGCCCGCCATCTTGTCTCCGACCGCGATCTTCCGCTTCTCGGCCAGGTAGACCTTGACGAGCTGCACGACCCCGGGCGACAGCTCGTCGGGCTGGAACACCTTGTCGATCCCCTCCTCGGTGCGCTCGCGAATTCGCTCGGCACGCGACTTGGCCGCGTCGATCACCTTCCGCACCCGCTCGTTGGCCGCCGCGTTCTTCACCTTGAGGGTGGAAAGATCCACCGTCCCGAAGTCCAGGTCCGCGAGGGCCGACGGAGTGAGCCGCGTGCCCTCCGCGAACAGCGGCTCGATGGTGCCTCTCTTGAGGAAGAGAGCCGCAGTCTGACCCTTGAGGATGTCTCGCAGCTCCTCGTCCCGTGCCTCGCGGACCCGACCGATCTCGGAGCGCTCGATCTCGCGAAGATCCGCGATGCGCTCACCGTGCTCGCGCTCGAGAAGCGGATCATCGATTCGGCGCGAGAAGATCTTTACGTCGATCACCGTGCCCGCGACACCGGGCGGGACCCGGAGCGAGCTGTCCTTCACATCCTTGGCCTTCTCGCCGAAGATCGCCGTTAGCAGCTTCTCCTCCGGCGAGAGCTCGGTCTCTCCCTTCGGCGTGATCTTGCCGACGAGGATGTCGCCGGCCTTCACCGTGGCACCGATGCGCACGATGCCGCGCTCGTCCAGGTCGACGAGAGCCTCCTCGGCCACGTTCGGGATCTCGCGGGTGATCTCTTCCATCCCGCGCTTCGTGTCCCGTACGTGTAGCTCGAGCTCCTGGATGTGTACGGAGGTGAGCGCATCCGTCTTGGCCAACCGCTCGCTGATGACGATGGCATCCTCGAAGTTGTGACCGTACCACGGCATGAAGGCCACGAGCAGGTTCTGGCCGAGGGCGAGCGCGCCGTTGTCCGTCGCTGCCCCGTCGGCGATCACCTGACCCTGGCGGACGCGATCCCCCAGCTTCACGATCGGCCGCTGGTTGATCGACGTGTCCTGGTTCGTGCGCCAGAACTTCTTGAGCCGGTAGCGGTCGTACTGCGTAAGCCTGGCAAGGGGAACGTCGCCCGCGCCCCCACGCGGCTCGCCCGTGTCGATGACGATCTCGTCCGCCGTGACGTTCGTCACTTTCCCGGCGCGGCGAGCCAGCACGACGCCGCCCGAGTCCTGGGCCACCTTCCGCTCCAGGCCGGTACCGACCAGCGGCGCCTCCGGAAAGAGAAGCGGAACGGCCTGCCGCTGCATGTTGGATCCCATTAGGGCCCGGTTCGCATCATCGTGCTCGAGGAAGGGGATGAGCGCCGGCGAAACCGCCACGATCTGGTCGGGCGCCACATCCATGAAGTCGATCTCGTCGGGAGGCAGCAGCGGGTAGTCATCTCGACGACGGCAGAGGACCAAATCCCGCTTGAAGTTCCCGCTTTCATCCAGCTCCGCGTTAGCCTGGGCGACCGCGTACTCTTCCTCCTCACTGGCCGACAGCCAAACGATCTCGTCCGTCACCTGTCCGTCGACCACGCGGCGATAAGGCGTCTCCAGGAACCCGAGCTCGTTGAGCCGGGCAAAGGTGGTCATCGATGTGATGAGCCCGATGTTCGGTCCCTCGGGCGTCTCGATCGGGCACATTCTCCCGTAGTGGGAATAGTGCACGTCACGCACCTCGAATCCTGCCCGCTCCCGCGTGAGCCCCCCCGGTCCGAGCGCGCTCAGACGACGCTTGTGGGTGAGCTCGGCCAGCGGGTTGGTCTGGTCCATGAACTGGCTGAGCTGGGAGCTGCCGAAGAACGACTGGATCACGGCGCTCACCGTGCGCGCGTTGACGAGGTCATCGATCGAAAGCTTCTCGGGATCGCTGTTGATCGACATGCGCTCCCTGACGAGGCGCGCCATCCGCGACAGCCCCACGGAGAACTGGTTCGCGATCAGCTCGCCGATCGACCGGACCCGTCGGTTTCCGAGGTGATCGATGTCATCCGTGTAGCCGCGACCCTCGTGAAGCTCGACGAGGTACCGGAGGATCGCCACGAAGTCCTCCGGCGTGAGGACCACCGTGTCTCTGCTGGGCAGCTCGCAACCCAAGAGGCGATAGACGTCCTTCAGTCTCTGATTGACCTTGTGGCGGCCGACGCGTCCCAGGTCGTAGCGCTTCGGGTTGAAGAAGAGCCTGTCCAGGGCCGTGCGTGCGGTCTCGAGGTTCGGAGCCTCCCCGGGGCGCACGAGCGAATAGATGGAGTACAGGGCCGCCGCCTCGCTGCCAGTCGGATCCTTGGCCAAGGTGTTCTTGATCAGGGGCGACTCGCCCCGCGGCCCACCCGTGAAGATGAGCGCCTCGCGCACTCGGCTCTTTCTGAGCTTCGTGAACAGCTGTTCGGTGAACAGTTCGCCCGTCTCTGCGAGAACCTCTCCGGTGGACGGATCCACCACATCGGCCGCCAGTTGCGGGTTCTGACTCCAGTCGCGCCGCATCCCGAGATCGGAGAACGAGCCACGGACCGGGATGAACGCGGCGCTCGAGTACGCCCTCACCCGCTCCAGTTCGGCGCGCTCGAGCCTTGCCAGCAGGTCCTCCGTCACCTCCTCGCCTCGCCGGGCGACAAAGGCCTCTGCGTCATCGAATACAGGGAGCTCCGAGATTCCCGCCTCGATGAACCGTCGGAACAGCGTGTCATCCACCCGGTCTCCCGCTGCCGCCAGGCGGGCGCCCGACTCGGGGTGCTCGACATCGGAGGACAGCCACACCGGATCCATCCCCTGAAGGTCCAGGCCTTCCAGCTCGAGGGTGACGGGCTCGCCCTCGAACTCATCGTTCGGAATGCTCTCGGCCATAAGCGTGCCCGTCACCTCGCGGCGCGCCCCCCCCTCGTCCGCGGAACCCGTTATGTCGAACTCGCGCACGGGATAGAAGAGGTCGAGGATGTCCGCGTCCGTCCCGTGCCCGAACGCGCGCAACAGGGCGGTGGCCGGAAACTTCTTCTTCTTGTCGATGTGGACGTGGATGACGTCGTGAATGTCGAGCGTGAACTCGACCCAGGACCCGCGGAACGGGATGATCCTGGCGCTGAACAGCCGCGTGCCGTTCGGATGGATCGTTTCCTCGAACACGACCCCCGGCGAGCGGTGCAGCTGGCTCACGATGACGCGCTCGGCACCGTTCACCACGAACGTACCCTGCTCGGTGAGCAGCGGCAGGTCGCCGAGATAGACCTCCTTCTCCAGGATGTCGCGCGGTCGCTTCTCCCCATCCGCCAGCGTCTCGTACATGATGAGGCGGAGGGTCGCCTTGAGCGGGGCCGCGTACGTCATGTCCCGCTCGATGCACTCCTCGACCGTGTACTTCGGCTCGCCGAGCCCGTAGTCCACGAACTCGAGCGAGAAATTCTCGTTGACGTCCGAGATCGGGAAGATCTCGTTGAACACTCGCTCGAGGCCGAGATCATCACGCTCCTCGGAGGCCCGGTCAGTCTGAATGAGCCGGTTGAACGCCTCCAGCTGGACGTCCAGAAAGTGCGGCATCGGCATGGACGACCGCAGCTTCGAGAATGAGACCACCGATCTGGATTGCTTCGACAACGTCGCGTCTCCTGACGTTAGATAGGACGATCCGGCCCGGGACGACCGGCCGCTTGAAGCAGGCCGGTCACCGAACACACGGAGGCCGAGTCCCGGCGCGTCGCGCCGGGGTGCTGGCCACAGACGGTTGAGAGCTTCGGGTGTGCAAAGACGAGCCCAGTCGGCTTCCTTGCTGGGCTACTTGATCTCGGCGGTCGCGCCCTGTTCCTCCAGTTTGGTCTTGATCGCCTCGGCCTCCTCCTTGCTCACGCCCTCCTTGACGATCCCGGGGGCGTTGTCCACGACCTCTTTCGCCTCCTTCAGGCCGAGGCTCGTGACCTCGCGGACGACCTTGATGACCTGGATCTTCTTGTCCCCCACGCCGGTGAGAAGGACGTCGAACTCCGTCTGCTCCTCCTCGGCCCCGCCGGCCCCGCCCGCGGCCGCACCCGGCATGACCGCAGCCACCGGGGCAGCCGCCGAGACGCCGAACTTGTCCTCCATCTTCTCTTTGAGCTCCGCCGCCTCGAGGACGGTGAGCGATCCGATCGCATCCAGCAGCTCGTCGACCTTGCTCATCTAGTTGGCTCCCTGCTCTGTGTTCACGGCCGCCTGAACCCTGGCGACCTCCTCGACCATGTACGCGATGTCGCGGATCACGGCGCTCAGCACGCCGGCGATCCCCGCGACGGATGCGGTGAGACCACCGGCGATATACCCGAGCAGCTCTTCGCGCGACGGCAGATCGGCCATCACCTCGACGTTCTCGGGAGAGACGACCTGCTTGTCGACCAAGGCGATCTTCACGACCGGTCGGTTACCGTGCCCCTTGGCGAAGTCCCGAATGATCTTGGCCGGCATGACCGGGTCGCTACCCCCCAGCAGGAGCCCAGTCGGCCCCACGAGGTGCTCGTCCATCGCTTCGAGGTCGAGCCCCTCGATCGCCCTGCGCGCCAGGGTATTCTTGACCACTCTGTACTCGAGCCCTCCGGCGCGGGCCTTGGCACGGAACTCCGTGATCTCCTTCACGGTCAAGCCCGTAAAGTCGGTCAGAAAGACCGATTCCGTGCCACGGAGCCTCGCCGCGAGCTCTTCCGTGACCTGCTGCTTTTCCTCGAGTCTCATCCCGCTGTCGGTCCTGTGGTCCTGGGTCCGGTTACGTGGTTCCCCGTAGGCTCCGTCCGCCGCGTCTGCGCATCGGCAGCGGCCATGCTACCGGGCGCGCCGGAAAAGGTTCGCGTCGATCGCGATGCCCGGTCCCATGGACGAGCTCACGGTGACGCCCTTCACGTACGTCCCTTTGGCCCCCGGGGGCTTGTTGCGCAGGATCGCATCGGCCAGGGCATCGAAGTTCTCGATCAGCCGCTCGATCTCGAAGCTCACCTTTCCGATCGGCGCGTGGACGTTGCCGGTCCGATCCACCCGGAACTCGATCTTCCCCGCCTTGGCCTCCCGGACGGCGCGGCCGACCTCCAACGTCACGGTGCCGGCCTTCGGCGTCGGCATGAGGCCACGCGGCCCGAGCACCCGGCCGAGCTTGCCCACGTCCTTCATCAGGTCGGGCGTCGCGATCGCCACGTCGAACTCGAGCCACCCTGCCCCGATCTTCTCCAGGTACTCCGTGCCGACGTAATCGGCGCCGGCCTCCTCGGCCTGACGGGCGGGCTCGCCCTGCGCCAGGACGAGGACTCGGACGTCGCGGCCGGTCCCGGCGGGAAGAACGACCGTCCCGCGCACGACCTGGTCGGCCTTCCGCGGGTCGACGCCGAGACGGAAAACCGCGTCCACCGTCTCGTCAAAGCCGGCGAATGCGAGTTCCCGAACCTTCTCCAACGCCTCCCGCGGCTCGAGCCGGGAACCCGGCTCCAGAGTCGCGGCGGCCCCCCTGTACTTCTTCCCCCGATGGGCCATCAGTCGGCCACCTCGATACCCATCGACCGAGCCGTGCCCGCGATCATCTGGACCGCCGCATCGACGTCGTTGGCGTTCAGGTCTTCCATCTTGATCTCCGCGATCTTGCGAAGCTGGTCTCGCGTGACCCTGGCCACCTTCTCCCGGTTCGGCTCGGGCGAACCCGAGCTGATGCCGGCTTCCTTCTTCAGGAGCTCCGCGGCGGGCGGCGTCTTGGTGATGAAGGTGAAGCTCCGGTCGGCGTAGACCACGATCTCCACCGGGATGATGGTCCCCCCTTGGGCCGCCGTCCTGGAGTTGAACTGCTTGCAGAATTCCATGATGTTCACGCCGTGCTGGCCCAAAGCCGGGCCCACCGGGGGCGCCGGATTGGCCTGCCCGGCCGGGATCTGCAGCTTGATGAAGCCGATCTGCTTCTTCGCCATCTATCCGTTTCTTCTCTCGGAGGTCCGGCTCTTTCTAGCCTCGCCTGCACATCGAACGGTCGAACACGGACGGAGGTCGCCCTCCGCGTATCGTCGTCAGTAGCCCTTCAGCTGGGTGTAGTCCAACTCCACGCTCGTCGGTCGCCCGAAGAGGCTGACCTGCACCCGCACCTTTCCCTTGTCCGGGAACACCTCTTCCACGGTCCCGCTGAAATCGCTGAACGGCCCTTCGGTCACCTCGACGACTTGACCCTTCCGGAAGGGGATCTCCTCGGTTGGGCCGGCCTCCTCCAGCTCGTCCGCGATCCCAAGAATCTTGTTGACCTCTTCCTGCTTCAGGGGCTGTGGTACTGCCCCGCCGCCAACGAACTTGATGACGCCCTGGGTGCTGCTGACCAGGTGCATGGTCTCCTGGTTCAGGTGCATCTGGATCAGGACGTAGCCAGGGTAGAGTCGCTTGGTCGACTTCACCTTGCGCCCCCCCTTGATCTCCACGACCTCCTGCGTCGGGACCACCACCTCGCGGATCTCCTTTTCCTCGGGCGTGTCTCCCGGCATCTCCGCGACCTTGCGCTCGAGCAAGGTCTTCACCTTGTTCTCGTGACCGGAGTAGGTCTGCAGGGCATACCACTGCACGTCTTGCGTACTCTGCGTCTCAGCCACTGAACACATCCACGATCGTGCGGACCAACCAGGAAAACACCGCGTCCATCGCCCCAATGATGAAGGCGAGGATGAGGACGAAGATCACGATGACGACGGTCGCGTTGCGCAGCTGCTCCCGGTCGGGCCAGGTGACGCGTCGCATCTCCACCTGGACCTCCTCGACGAACGTCTGCGTACGCTTCAGTATTCCTGCCAACTCAACCGGCTCCGATCCGCGCGGGCCGACCCGCGCCTGACTTCAGGGCACAAAGAACCGCACTCCCCGAGCGGCCGCATCGTCGTTCCGGCCTCCCGTCCACCAGCTGGGACGCCAGTCGACACCCGATCCGGCAACCCGGCTGGTCAGCGCGTCTCTTTGTGCAGTCTATGGGCGTTGCACCGAGGGCAGTACTTCTTGAACTCGACCCGCTCAGGGTGCTTCCGCTTGTTCTTCGTCGTCGTGTAGTTGCGCTCGGAGCACTCCGTGCACTCGAGCGTCACGCGGTCTCTCATTCCTTCCTATCCCTCGAACGGGCTGTCCGCGCGGCTGCGGCGTAAGCCCCGTCGCTACTCGATGATTTCGGTGACGACGCCGGCGCCGACGGTGCGGCCGCC
>CP070670.1:1089619-1106276 GCA_020351855.1 Gemmatimonadota bacterium | reverse complement strand
CTCCTCTCCATCGGAAGCTATTTTCTCAATGGTCTTTTTACTTTTGAAGGAAAACCTGTTCTCTTCCCCGTGCGCAGGACAACGCGTGGGTCGAGGCGTCGTATGCTGAATGGCTGCAGCAGGCGCGGTCGCTGGAGGAATCCGGACGCCCGTACGAGGCGGAGGAAGCCTACCGCTATCTCGCCGCCGACTTCGCCGGCCTCCGGGATGTGAGCGAGGCGGTGTCCAGAGCACAAACCCTCGAGAAATCGGAGGTGGTACGGGCGGCAAAGGCCACTCTGGCGGAGATGGCCGCAAGGAGAAGCGCGTTCGACGACGAGCTGATGCTGATCTCGGCGGAGCTCGCCTGGAAGGAGGTCCTGCCGAGCGTGACCGAGGCCAGGTCACGCCTCGGTCTCGACCGTCTTCAGGCCGAGGCGCGATCGGCTACAGACACCCTGAGAGCGCAGGGCGCCCAGCGGCAGCTGGAAAACGCCTTCGTTCAGCTGGCCTATTACACTCCGCTCGGTCTGCTGCAGAGAGGCAAGCCCGAGCTGGCGCTGCCGGCGCTGGACATCGCGGACGCCATCAAGCCCGGTAACCCGCGCGTCTGCTGGTTCCGCGCTCGGGCCTTCGCGCAGGCCGGGAGGGCATCCGAGGCGCTCGAGCAGATCGCCTGCCTGACCGAAGCCGGCGTGACCGAGGCCGTCGCGCTGGACGAGGACCTCTACCTGGAGCCTCTGCGCTCCGACCCGCGCTACCTGGAACTTCTGCGACGGATGCGGCCGGGCGGGCCCTAGGCCGGGCCCGCCACACCCGCATGGTCTTCCTCTAGTCGGACGCCTCGCGCCTCAATTCCCGATCGATCGCCGCGGCGACCACCTCGTACGGCACGGCGCCCCCGGGCACGCCGACGCCGTTCACGAAGATGGCCGGTGTCCCGTTGATGCCCGCCGCCTGTCCCTGTGCGAGGTCCTGGCGGACTTGCTCCGCCTGGCGGCCGGAATCGAGGCATTCGTTGAACGCCTCGGTGTCGAGACCCAGCCGCTCCGCCTTCTCCTTGAGGTCCGGGACGGCCAGCGTTCCCTGCTCCTGGAAGAGCAGGTCGTGCATCTCCCAGAAGCGATCCTGCTCGTGGGCGCAGAGGGAGGCCTCCGCGGCCTTGAAGGCGCTCGGATGGATGTTGGTGAGCGGGAACTGAAGGTACACGACGCGTACCCGATCCCCGTACTCCTCCTTGATCTGGTTGAGGGTGGGGAAGAAGCGGCTGCAGAAGGGACACTCGAAGTCCGAGAACTCGACCAGCGTTACCGGCGCATCCTCCGGTCCGAAGAACGGCGCGCCCTGGACGTCGAACGTCGCTCGGGCCGGCTCCACGTAGTAGGTGATCTCCCGATCCGCCGCCAGCGAGGACGCGAACGCCGCGACCAGCTGCTGCCGCTCCGTCTCCTCCAGGTACTGCCGGATCTGCGGAGCGACCTGCTCCAGCTCCCGACCCTGCAGCCGTGAGCGGTTCCGCTGGTACCAGTCCTCCACCTCGGCATCCGTCACCTCGACCTTCCCCTCCGTCTCGGACGCCACGATCTCCTCGAGACTCACGCCCCGCTCGGCAGCCGCCTCGGTCAGCAGCCGGTTCTGGATCATCTCCTCGAGGGCGGCTTCCAGCAGCTGCGATCGTTGGGATCGGTACTGGTACTCCATCCGGGCCAGCTGCTGACGTACCTGCTCGTCGAGATCCGCGGTCGTGATCTCCTTCCCATCGATCGAGGCCAGCGCCTCGGCGCTCTGCTCCGCAGCGGGCCCGCTGCCGCCGTACGTGGCCGCTGCGCCGGCGTCCGTCCGGTCCGGGCTGCCACAGGCCGTGGCCGACAGCGCCGCAATCAGTGTCAGCATGGCCGCTGAGGGTGCTACTCTGCGTTCTCTCATATCCCCTGTCTTTCTGGTTGTCTCGCTGCGGGAAGATCCGGCACAGCTTCGTCAGTTCGGAAAGGTCAACCCCACGGAGAACATCAAGTTTCGATTCTTCAGGCCGATCGCCTCGCTCACCGCGAGATCCTTGAAGCCCCACTCGTAGGAGATGTCGATTGTCAGGCTGGTTGCCTGAATGCCGATGCCGGCGAGGAAACCGATGTCGGTCGTCTTGACGGCTCCGTCTGGGCACTCGACCTCCACGCCGTCCCGATCATCGAGATCGGCGAACAGGATCCACTTGCAGGAGGTCTGCAGGCTGAATGTCGGACCGAAGAAGACCCGGGGAGAGGTGACGGCCATGGGCGTCTGCGCGAGGAGCAGGAGGGGAAACTCCCAGTATTTGAACCTCCACTCCTCGTCGAACGGGATCTGGCTCTCCGGATCCCGCTTGAAGCCCTTCTCCGTGTAGAGGCCCTCCACCTGAATGCCCCAGGTCGGGGTGCCAAGGTAGATGAGGCCGCCCACGTGGAAGCCTCCCTTGGACTTCGTATCCACCTTTTCATCGTCCAGGCGGAGACTCACGTTGGACGAGTTGTAGCCACCCTTGATGCCGCCTCGAACGACCTGGCCTTGTGCTTCCGGCGAGGCGACCGGCAGGAGCGCCAGGGCGAGCAGTAGGGGCCGCAAGGCATTCAGCGGCCCGCACCGGACCACCGGACTGCGCGGCATGGAACCTCCGGGGCCAGCAGGGTTCTTGGGCGCGCCGGCGGGCCGTCAGCCAGCGGGCGCGCTACGAGTCGAGCACCGACCCAAGGTACGACCAATCAGCGGACGCCGAAAACGTCGCGTCAGGGCGACGCCCTCGAAGAAAGCGCGCCGCGAGGCCTGAACGTGGCTATCCCGAGACGCGCACGCTACCTTCACCGAGGCTGACTACGTCCCCCCATCTCCACGAAAGGAACACGAGCATGCACAAGTTCGCCTTTGTGGCCGCGCTGATCGCGGCGGCCGCTCTGACCCTGGCTCCCGCCCCTCTCGTCGCGCAGGAAGCGGAAGAGGAACCGGACGTCAATTACATCACCGTCACCAAGATCAGCATGCCGGCCACGGCAGATCGGCAAAAGGCGATTCAGTGGATCGATAAGGTGACGGTGCCGATCGCCAAGCTCGACCCGAACGTCCTGTGGTACCGCGTGGCGACGCATAACTGGGGCGCGGACTCCAAGGATGTCATCATCATGGCGGAGTATGACGATTGGGCGGACATCGAGAGCGACTGCCCGGCCTGCGTGCAGTGGTTCGAGGACAACCAGCCTGCCGAGGGAACGCCCGAACGGGAGGAGTGGGACGCGATGCAGGAGACCTTCTTCAAGTTCTTCAGCGGCCACGCGGACGAGATCTACGCCGTCAACATGAATCGGGCCAAGAACTAGGCCTCACGCCGGGGGCGGGTCCGACCCGGCCTTCCGGGCCGGACCCGGTCGACGCCCCGCTCCGCGGCTACTCCCCGCCCCTCCGCCCGACGGCGCGGCTCTGCAGCGCCAGCAGCTGCCTGATCCCGCCTTCCGCCAAATCCAGCAGGGACGCGAGCTCGCGGCGCCGGAAAGGCTCGCCCTCGGCCGTTCCCTGTACCTCGACCATCCGCCCATCCTCGAGCGCCACGACGTTGAGATCGACCTCGGCGCGGGAATCCTCGGCGTAATCCAGGTCGAGGCAGGCGCGGCCGTCCACGATCCCGACGCTCACCGCCGCCACCAGCTGCTCCAGAGGGCTCCCGGAAAGATCGCCGGCTCGCACGAGGCCCTCCAGCGCCTCCCAGAGGGCGAGACACGCGCCCGTGATCGATGCCGTTCGGGTCCCGCCATCTGCCGAGAGGACGTCGCAGTCGATCGTCACGGTCCGCTCCCCGAGGGCCGCCAGGTCGGTCGCCGCGCGCAGCGAGCGCCCGATCAGCCGCTGGATCTCCTGCGTTCGGCCGCGCGGGCCGGATCGCTCGCGGCGCGTCCGCTGCAGGGTGGCCCGCGGCAGCATCGCATACTCGGCCGTGACCCAACCGCCGCGGCCCTCGCGCCAGGGCGGCACGCCGTCCTCCACGGTCGCCGTGCAGAGGACCCTCGTCGCTCCGGCAGCGACGAGACAGGAGCCCTCCGCGAAGGGCGCCGCGCCGAGATCGAACCGGACGGGGCGCAGCTCGTCGTCCGGCCGGTCGGAAGAGCGAGGTGAGCTCACGCCTTGCCTCTCGGGACCTCGCTGAGCAGCGCGAGCAGGTTGTCCTCCGAGTCCCGGAGGAACGCCATCCACAGCTCGGACTCGTCGCTCTTGTGGATCGCCCCGGGCTCGCGCTCGAAGACCGCCCCGCGCGATTGCAGCGCCCGATGCGCGGCGTGGATGTCGTCGACCCGGTAGTAGAGGATGGAGGCGGGGTGGTCGAACCGCTCTTCTTCGGGCACGGCCAGCATGAGCCGGATCCCGCCACAGTCGAAGAAGGCCATCTTGGGAGGCGCGCTGAACAGGTATCTGAGGCCCAGCACGTCCCGGTAAAAGCCCGCGGCCCGCTCCAGGTCGTGCACGGTGATCGCGATCTGTCCGATCTCTCGCAGGCCGGGCTCCGGCTCGCCGCTCATGGCACCGTCTCCCCTCGCGCCCGCCGCGCGCAGCTAAAAATCGGGCTCATCGGCCGTCGGCCCGTACGTCTGCGGCACCGGTACGTCCAGCAACCTCAGATAGACGCTGAGCTGTCCGCGATGGTGGATCCCGTGGTTGAGCACGAAGTTCCGGATGACGCCCATCTTCGGCATCGCGAACAGCGTCTCCCCGCCGCTCTTCAGCGACCAGTGTGCGAAGAAGGTGGCGTCGCCCGCCGAGGCGATCTTCTCGCGCGCCTCCGCGGCGTTCCTGTCGAACAGCTCCAGAATCTCCCGAACCGAGGCCGGCTGGGGTGACTCCCACTGCTGTTCGCCCTCCGGAGGGTTCATGTCGAACTCATCCTGCTCGAGCGTCACCGCCGTCCACATGGGCAGCTCCGCGAGATGAGAAGCCAGGCGGCCCAGCGTCATCGACTTCTCGTGGGGGCTCCAGTCGAATCTGTCTCCGGGTACGCGCTCGAGGAGCTTGCGCGTCGCCGTCATTTCCTGATCGAACTCCGGCAAGAGTGCCTGCGCGATCGTCATCATCCCTCCTTCTCGTGCGGGGTTCACAGCCCGGTGCGCTGCCCACCTAGACGGGGCCTCGAGGGACCTACCCGATCACCACGCCCTTCAATCCGCTCCCCAGCGCGTGTACCAGGTATTCGAAGAACACGATGTCGTTCTCACCGCAGGTGTACTCGATCTTGCCCTGGCGCGGCTCGTCGCCCGGTTTGCCGG
The DNA here is from genome assembly GCA_020351855.1 of Gemmatimonadota bacterium. Taxonomy (GTDB): domain Bacteria; phylum Gemmatimonadota; class Gemmatimonadetes; order Palauibacterales; family Palauibacteraceae. Next base: position 1,101,021 of record CP070670.1, on the reverse strand, counting down.
GGTTGTTCGACCGGACCACGAGGTTACCGAGGAAGCCGGCGACGGCGTGCCACGGCATCGCCTTGCCCGTGTTCCGGTCGAAGATCCGGAAGTCGAGGTCCCGGTACTGCATGTGGAGGCGGCCGCTGCCCCGCCCCTGCCGGGTGACCTTGGAGAAGTACAGGCTGTCGAGCCGGCCCTTCCGCACCTCCACCCCGACCACGTTCCGGGCGAACCGGTTGAAAACCGACATCTCCATCGGCCCCACGGAAGCCTCGATGCGGTAGTCGAGCGTCTCGGAGAGGAGCGGATAGGCAAGCCGAGCGTGCACCTCGCCCTCTCCGAACAGCTTGCCGCGAACGTCCGCCACGGCCGGCGTCTCCGCCGTCATCCGCCCGCGGTCGTTCGTGATGTTGACGATCGTGCCGTTCAGCTCCTCGAACGTCAGCTCTCCGGGGCGGGCGGATCCCTTGGCCAGCTCCGAGTACCGGATACCGGCGTCCACGACCCGGATCGTGTCGATGAGCAGCGGAACCTCGATCTCCGCGAAACCCATATGGTATCGGCAGGGTCGTGCCCTTGGCCCCCACGGGATGTTGATGTCGGCGTATACGTGCAGGTCCAGGCCCTCGACCTCGATCGTCCGGACGTGGAGGGCATCCTCGGCGAAGTATCTACGGAAGTCGAGGCCTTCGAGCCGGATCGGCCCCGCATGAAGATTGATCCGGTCGGCCCGCTTCTCGAGACGCGGGAAGAACTCGCTCGCCTCGAGCGTCGGCGTAACGCTGAACGCCTCGATGTCGACGCGCGATCCTCGGCTGTCGGCACGCAGTCCGGTCGCGCTGATCACGTACAGGCTGTCCTCGACCAGGTAACGGGCCGAGTCGAAGGCGAGCGCGACCCGGGAGTTCGCCAATGCACGTGCGGGATTGGCGACGGTCACGGAGTCGATCGCGATGTCGGTCAGCTCGAGACTGAGTCCGTGGAGCGAAGCCAGCGAGGTGCCAAGCTCCGTCTCCTGTATCAAGGCGATCGACCCGTCCTTGATCCGGACCCGCCGCAGCGTGGCCGAGGGCGGGCTGAACCCACCCGTCCCCCCCTCCTCTTCGGCCCCTCGCAGGGCGCTCTCGGCATCCTGTTCCGACGTCTCGGCGGCCGCCGGAAGGGCAAAGTAGAGCTCGGCCTCCGGTGCATCGATCTCGATGGAGGAGATGAAGATGCCCTTGCCACGGATCAGCGGGATCAGACGGAGTCCCGATACCGCGAACGATTGCACGCCGGCACTCCGGATGAGCGCAGGCTCCTCGGAGGCCAACCCGACTCCTGTCGTGTCGTGGCTGAGGGTCAGGCCCTCCACGGTGAGGCCGGTCAGCCAAGGAGAGATGCGGACCGCCTCGGCCGAAACGACGTACCGATCGGCGTCCTCCCCGCCGACCGATGTCTTGATCGCCTCGGGCAAGAGCTTCCGGAGTTGGGCGCTGGCCACGACGTGCAGGCCGCCGTAACCCAGGATCGCCAGGGCGATCCCGGAGGCCGCAACCAGCGTCCTCCGCCTCCTCCTGCCTCCCGACGCGGGGGCTCGTGTAGGCTCCAAGTGGGACTCCGGGTCTGTGACTTCTGGTGGGCCCGTTGCCAACCTCGCATTCTGTGGAATCGCGCCCGCAGAGGAAAGACGGAGAGACCAGAGACCGCGAAGCCGATGCAGCCGCCACGAATCGTCCTCGCCTCCGGATCGCCGCGTCGGCGGCACCTGCTCGAGCAGCTGGGCCTCGACTTTTCCGTTCGCCCCCCCTCCGTGGACGAGCGGCTGCACGAGGGAGAAGGCCCGGCCCCGGCCGCCGAGCGTCTCGCACGAGCGAAGGCCGCCAGTCAGGTCGAGGCGGGCTCCCTCACGCTCGGTTGCGACACGCTGGTCGCCCACCGAGGCGCGGTGCTCGGAAAGCCCGGCTCCATCCGGGAGGCGGCGGCGATGCTCGAGCGCCTTTCCGGGCATGCGCACACCGTCTACACGGGAATCGCGCTGGCCACTCCCGATCGGATGGTGAGCACCATCGAGGCGACCCTCGTGTGGTTTCGCCCGCTCTCCGTGCGCGAGTGCATGGAGTACGTCACCACCGGGGAACCCCTCGACAAGGCGGGCAGCTACGGCATCCAGGGGTTCGGAGCCGCCATCGTGGACCGGATCGAGGGCGACTACTTCAACGTCATGGGCCTGCCGGTGCGCCGCCTGCTGCAACTCCTGCAGGCCCATGGGTGGAGGTACGCGTTCGGCAAGCTCGTGCCGCACGACGAAGAGCCGGGCATGGGCTGACCCCGCATCGCTCCTTGTTGCCGCAGGCGCGCCGCCGAAACTAATATTTTCCTGGGTGTACGTAATCTGGGCGGATGCTTCGCGACCCGAGTCGGTCGGTACCGGCTGGCTTCGCTTCAGCAGGAAATCTGCATCAACGAGAAGAGGTTCGATGACTGAGCAGAGCGGCGAGCGCATCAGGGTGGTCCTCCAGTGGCTTCAGATCCTGGACAACCTGGAGCCGGCCTTCAAGGAGAAGGGCGAGTTCCGATTCCGCTCGAAGGTCTGGGGGGAGCGGAAGAACGGGACGAAGGTCATTCAGCAGACGCAGTTCCCCGAGAAGGGCTACTGGTCGATCTCGGACCATCCGGCATGGAACAAGAAAGACAACCTCAACCGGGTCGTCTTCGAGGGCGAGGTCGACGACCACCTCGTCGTCGAGTTCTTCGGCGAGGAGCTGGACACCTTCAGCCGCAACGACGAACTGGAACAGTACAGGCGCGAGTTCAGGGGACCGGTCGGTGACTGGATCGGGCGCTACGCTCCCGGTGAGGACCTGCCCGACGACACGCCCGAGCTTGATCCGGAGAGCATGTCCAACTGGCGGATCTGCTACTACATCGAGCGCGTCTGAGCCCTAGCGGGCGTCCTCGCCCGGGCCCGGCCCCCCGGCCACGATCACGTCTGCGTCGAGCGTGGCGGGAATGCTCCCGGGTTGCGGCAGGACGCCCTTGAACGTCTCGCCGTAGATCTGCCACACCGTCACGAACAGCGCCGCCACGATCGGGCCTACCACGATCCCTACCGCCCCGAAGAGCGCGAGCCCGCCCAGCGTGCCCAGTAGGATCAGGAGATCGGGCATCTGGGTGTCCCGCCCCACCAGCCGTGGCCGCAGAAGGTTGTCCACCGTGCCGGCGACGAGAGCACACCACAGCGTCAGTCCGACCGCGGCCATCGCCTTACCGATGACCGCGAGGTAGATCGCCGCCGGCACCCAGATGAGCGCGATCCCGACTCCCGGGAGGATCGACAGCACGGCCATCACCGTTCCCCAGAAGGCCGCGGCCGGAATCCCGGCGACGGCGAACGCCGCTCCCGCCAGCCCGCCCTGCACGACGCCGATCACGAGCGTCCCCTTGATCGTCGCACGGGTCACCGAGACGAACCTCCGCACGAGCCGATCTTCAGCCTCTGCAGACAGGGGCATGTAGTACAGGATCCGGTTGAGCAGTGCGGGTCCGTCCTTCAAGAAGAAGAACATCGCATAGAGCATCACGAACAGGAGGAAGAAGAACATCACGGTACCGCGGGTGGCCGCCGCGAGCTTCGAGAAGGCGAACGACCCCAGATGCTCGGCAAGCTCGCCGACTTTCACCGTGATCTGCTCGTCGAAGGGGGCCAGGGCTTTGGCGAAGGGCAGACGGTCGATGAACTGGTCCAGTATGTCCGGCTGACTGGCGTTCTGCTGCAGCCAGGGACCGACGGCCTGGGTCACCTCGAGCGCCTGGGCCGTTACGATCCCCAGGAAGGCCGACAGCGGCAGCAACAGGAGGAAGATGAAGAGCAGGATCGTGGCGATGGAGGCGAGCGACGCCCGGCCGCCGAACCACCGGACGCATCGCTTGTAGAGGCCGTACAGCAGGCCGGAGGCGATCGCGGCCAGAAAGACGGCCATCAGGAAGTGGCGGACCATTGCGAAGAACAGCAGGGAGATCGCGCCGACGAGCAGAAGCAGGAAGGATGCCTGGAAGCGCTGTGGATTGATGCCGTCGCCAGCCATCACGCGACCTCCGTATGGTCCGAAAGATCCCGGAATCCCTCTCCCGTGGGCTCCTCCACCGTCGCGAGGCCGCACGACTCGAGCTCACCGCCCTCTCTGACCGCCTGCCACATGAAGAACACGGGACGCTCGGTCTGCACGATGTGGTACATGTCACGAAACAGGCTGTCGGGAAGTGTCGCCACGATGACATCGCCGGCCACCCGGCCGACGCTCTTCGTCGTCGCCTCGAAGTAGATCTTGACGCCGCCGCTACCCGGGCCCGCCTCGGCCGCCTCGGGCTCCAGGAAGAGGTACCGCGTGTCCCCGTTCGAACCCTTATGCGCAGCACCCACTCGATACGATGCGATCTTCAGGATGGGCATCTCGACCTCCGCTGGTGAGCCCTCTGTGCACTCCGCGAGGGCTGCACGTTGGCTACGCCCGGGCGGGATGACAAGGCGGCGCTGCCGAATTGCGCGTCCCGCCGATCGGGCACAGGTTGGGGCAAACTTCAACCGGAGAACTGGGAACCGCAGATGATAAACAGACTCGCTACAATGGCGCTCGGAAGCCGTTTCCCGACCCTCGTGACGGCCTTGCTGGCCCTCGCCCTTGTCGCTCTGCCCGGGCGAGCGCTGCCACAGCAGAGCCTCACGCTCGCCAACGGCGACCAGCTGACGGGTCAACTAAAGGCCGTTGACGCGGGCAATTGGATCTTCACCTATCAGGGCCAGGCGATCACCATACCGGCCGATCAGGTTCAGGCGTTCGCGGCCCCCGAGCGAATCGGCATCCGCCTCGGAGACACGACGATCGTGGTCGCCACCGTCGAGCCCGCGGCCGACGGTCTGCTGCTCGGGCTGGAGGACGGCTCGACGCTCCTCGTTCAGCCAGCCGACTTCGGCGCCGTCGGCTCGGCAGACGACCTGAAAGCCCTCGAGCCCATCGTGATCGGACTGTACAGCCCGTTCCTCAAGTTCTGGAAGTTCCTGGGCTCCGCGGGCGGGACCATCCAGCGCGGCAACACGGACGAGACGAACTTCTCGTTCTCGCTCGATCTCAGTCGGGAGACCAAGAAGGACCGAACAGAGTTCACCACCCTGTTCACGACGACCAAGGAGTACGACAACGAGGGGAACGTGACGAGCACGGAGCCGAAGCTGATCGTCAGCCTCGGTACCGACATCTTCTTGGTGCCGGGCCGCTTCTTCACGGGCGTCACGATGCGCTGGCAGCACGACCCGGACAAGGACATTCAGTTCCGTCAGACCTATTCGGCCGGCCTCGGCTATCAGTTCGTCCAGAACGACAACACCAGTCTCTTCATATCGCTCGGGGCGGGCGGCCGGTTCGACAACCTCACGACCGGTGTGCAGAACACGAGCACGCCGATCCTGGACACGGCGGCCGGATTCAGGCAGAGAGCGGGCCCGGTCCTGTTCAAAGCGAGCTTCTCGTACAACCCCTCCCTGGAGCAGTTCAGCGAGTTCGAGCTCATCGACTCCTACGAGATCGCGATCACCGCGATCGAGGGCCTCACCTTCAAGACGACGCTCCTCCACGAGTACAACAACCCGCCCCCGTCGGGCGATGAGAAGAACGACCTGACGATCACCTTTCAGCTCGGTTGGGCGTTGGGCGCCAAGTGAACCGCCCGGGGGAGGGAGGCGGTCAGGCGGTCGGGGCGCGTAAGCTCCCTCCGACCGCGTACGAGCCGAGGGAGGGGGAGGAGTACGTCCCGCTCACCTACGGCGAGACGCCCTCGGAGTTCACGACCAAGGCGATCGTGGCGGGCGCCCTGCTCGGCATGGTGTTCGGAGCCGCCAATACGTATCTCGGGCTGAAGGCGGGACTGACGATCAGCACGTCGATCCCGGTCGCCGTGCTGACGGTGGTCGCTTTCCGGCTGTTCACCGCCCTTGGCCTCCAGCACAGCATCCTCGAAAGCAACATCTCGCAAACCGTGGGATCGGCGAGCTCCTCCGTCGCGTCCGGCGTGCTGTTCACCATCCCCGCCCTCTTCATCTGGGGGATGAGCCCGGCCTGGGCCCAGATCACGCTGCTCACCATGGCGGGGGGGCTGCTAGGCGTGATCTCGATGATCCCGCTCCGGCGGTACCTGATCAAGCGCGAGCACGGGAAGCTGCCCTATCCGGAGGGCCTGGCCTGCGAGGAGGTCCTGGTGGCGGCCGAAGGGGGCGGCAGCCAGGCACGCGGGGTCTTCTGGGGCCTGGGGATCGGGATGCTGTTCAAGCTGATCACCGATGGCTTCAAGTTCGTTCAGGGCACGTTCAGTATGGGGCTCCCCCTCAAGGCCCAGCTGTCGATCAGCGTCTCGCCCCCCCTGATCGGAGTGGGATACATCTTGGGCATCCGGATCGCTACGGTCATGGTCGCGGGCGCCGCCCTCTCCTGGCTGGTGATCATCCCGATCATCAACGTTTGGGGCGCCGGACTGGCTGAGCCCCTCTATCCCGAAACGGAGAAACTCATCGGGGACATGGCGGCGGGAGAGATCTGGCACCGCTACGTGCGATACATCGGCGCCGGTGCGGTCGCGACCGGGGGCATCATCACGCTGATCAAGTCGATCCCGACCATGGTGGAGTCGTTTCGGCTCGGCGTGCGCCACATTTCCACCGGCGTAAGTGCGGTGATCGAGCGAACGGATCTGGACCTGTCCTTCCGCTCTATCGTGCTCTGGCTGATCGGCATTCTGGCTGTCCTCACCTTCGTGCCCGGAATCCTCGGATACATCGATTCCGTACCGGTCCGAGCGGTGGCCTCCCTTCTCATCGCCGTGTTCGCCTTCTTCTTCGTGACCGTGAGCTCCCGCATCGTGGGACTCGTCGGCGTGACGTCGAACCCGACCTCGGGGATGACCATCGCCACGCTCCTCGGCACCAGCGCCATCTTTCTGCTGCTGGGATGGACGGACCTGGCCGGCAAAGCGACCGCGCTCATGGTCGGGACGGCGGTGTGCATCGCCGCCTCGATCGCCGGGGACACCTCCCAGGACCTCAAGACCGGATTCCTTCTCGGAGCCACGCCCCGCTACCAGCAAATCGGCGAGTTAGTCGGCGTCGTCACATCCGCCGGGGTGGTCGCCATCGTCGTCATTCTCCTGAACCAGGGGGTGCCGGGCGGGCTGGGCGGTGAGGAGCTGCCGGCTCCGCAGGCCGTGCTGATGAAGCTCGTGATCGACGGGGTTCTCGATCAGAGCCTGCCATGGGTGCTCATCCTGATCGGCGTGGGCATAGGGCTCGCCGCGAGCCTGTTCCGGATCCCGGTGCTCGCCTTCGCCGTCGGCGTCTACCTGCCGCTCTCCACGATGGCCGCGGTCTTCATTGGAGGGCTGACCCGGCACCTGCTCACGCGCAACCAGCCGCTGGAGGAGTCCGAGCGGCGCCGCGAGGAGGGGGTACTCTTCGGATCCGGGCTCGTTGGCGGCGGAGGGCTGACGGGAGTCCTGCTGGCCATCTGGGTCGTGGGACGCGGCGGCCGCCCGATCGAGGGCTTTCCACCCGATCTTCCACCGCTGGCGCTCCAGGCTCTCGCGCTGCTCACGATCGCGGCGATCGTCGGCTTCCTCGTCTGGCACACCAAGCGGAGGCCTGCCGTCTAGGAGGAGTCTGACGTGCACCGCCCCGAAAGGATCCGGACCTCCTCGCGGGGGCGCCCGCTTTGCCCCGCCCTCAGCCGAGACGCAGGGCCACGATCGCCAGGATGAAGAATCCCGCGATGAGGGCCGCCACCAGCAGCGTGGGAAGGATCGAGCGACGCATCTCCAGCTTCTCCCAGATCAGGTCAGTCGGGCTCTCAGGTCGGTCAGGCTCGTCAGCCGCTCTGCGCCGATCGCCTTCGACACGTCGGCGTAGCCGGCGGCCGCGCTCCCGCCGATCAGGATTCGGACTCTCTCCCCCACTGCCTCGCGCAGCTGCCGCAGCTCGCGTTCCATCGCCGCTCCATCCGTCTCGGGGCCTGAGGCGACGATGCTCAGGCCGACGGCCGCGGCACCGAGGCGATGGACTGCCGCCGCGATGTCGGCGGCGGGAAGGTCGCCGCCGATGAATACTGCCCGCCACCCCTCAGCGGCCGCCGTTGCCGCCGCCAGCATCGCCCCCAGCTCGTGCTCTTCTCCCGCGGGCGTGGCGAGAACAATGCTCGGGGCCTCCCGGGACGGTTGGAAGGAGGAGATGATGCGCTCGAGCAAGGCGCGGATCTTCACGGTTGCCAGATGCTCCTGGGACGGGCCCAAACGACCCATCCGCCACCTCGCCCCGATCTCCGTGAGCACGACGACGAGCACTTCACCCAGAAACACCGAGGCGGGCAGCTCCACCAGCCCTCGCGACAGTGCGGACCCCAGTCGGTCCCCGGACATCTCTTCGACGGCTTCAAGGCACTCCGTCACCAGGTCCGGGGGCGCCACGGTCCTCCTCAGATCATCCGGTCGGGCGGGAGGGACAGGCGGCCCGGCCTCCACCACCAGCTCGCGCAGCTCCTCGATCGGGCGGCGCGCGACCTCGCTGATGCTCCAGCCGGCGGAGGTCGCCGCCTTCAGAAGAGCCAAGCGCTCGACATCGCTCTCCGTGTAGAGCCGGCGACCCGATTCCGATCGACTCGGGCGGACCGTTCCATATCGGCTCTCCCAGACCCGGAGCACGTCCTTCGACAGTCCAGTACGGCGAGCCACGACACCGATCGGAAAACGCCTTGCATCGGCACTGCCCTTCCTCTGGTCACTGGACACCGTACCGGGCCCTCCTTCGGCTGCCTACCGCGTTCGCGGTTGAACGAACACTCTGAACTCGCCGAGAGCAAGGTTGTCCACTGTGACCGCTCCCGATCCCGGCCCGCCATACCGTCTGCTAGGCCGCATCGGACGCTCGGAAGAGGTGCACGTCCCGCTGCGGAAACGGGATGGTGCAGCCGGCCGCCTCGAGCTCCTCCTTGATGCGACGGGTCATTTCAAACCGGACATCCCAGTACGCGTCCGGGGTGCACCAGGGCCGCACCACGAAATCGACGGAGGAATCGCCGAGATTCGAGACCGCGACCTGTGGCGCCGGATCCTTGAGCACGCGTGCGTCCGCTGCCACGACCCGCTCGATGGCGGCCTTCGCGACGGAAAGGTCATCGCCGTAGGAAACGCCGATCACCAAGTCGATCCGCCTCGTTTCGTTCGCGGTGTAGTTCTTGATCGGCTTTCCGAAGACCTCAGAGTTCGGAACGATGATGCGAACGTTGTCGGGCGTGTTGAGCACACTCGAGAAGATCCCGACCTCGGCGACCTTGCCCAGGCTGCCGCCGACCTCGACCAAGTCCCCAACCTTGAGGGGCCGGAACACCAGGAGCATCACCCCGGCGGCAAAGTTGGAAAGCGTCCCCTGCAGGGCGAGCCCGACCGCCAGGCCGGCCGCGCCGAGGACGGCGACCACGGAGGCCGTGGGCACGCCGAACAGCCCGAGCACGGCAACGATGACGACCGCCAGCGCGAGCCAGTAGACGAGCCCCGACAGGAACGGGGCCAGCGTCTCGTCGGCACCGGCCCGCTCCACGGCCAAGATCACGCCGCGCTTTATGCGGGCCGCCACCCAGCGTCCGATCAGGAGGACGACGATCGCGCCGATCACCCTGAGTCCCCAAGTCGTGACCAGCGCGACGGCCATGTCGGCGAGTCCGGCCAGATCCAGGTCTTGCATGGCTCCTACCTCCGGTTCGGTTTCAATCGGTCTTCAAGTCCAGGTGGCGGCGTCTCCCGGCAGGGCCCGCCGCGTCGCGTCGGCCTTCTGCGCAGGATCGCCCGGGGATCGCTAAGCGGTGAGCAGGTCCCGGATCCGCTCCTGCCGGTAGCGGAAAATCCGTCGGAGCTGGGCCGCAACCACGGGCCAGCCCAGCTCGCCGAGCGACCCGAAGGGCAGCTGAAATCGGACCACGTCCTCGATGCGCGTGCAACCGTCTGGCTCGCTGAAAAACCGGTGCTCATGGACCCATTCCCGGTACGGCCCCCTGAGTTGCTCGTCCACGAAGCGGCGCGGGGGATCCCAGACAGCGATCCCTGTGCGCCAGCGCAACGGGACACCGAACAGCCGGATCTGGTAGTCGATCCGCGCACCCTCGCTCAGGTGAATCGGCTGCGGACTGAGAATTCGGAATCTCAGCTCCGGGGGGGTTATTCGGCCCAGGTTCCCGGCATCCGAGAAAAAGGCGAAGACCTCCGCCAATGCGACCGGGATACGCATCGAGGCTTCGATGAGATGCGCCCCCGGCTGGCCGGCTACCGCCCTCCTCCTCACCCGGATCGGTTCCATGCGTGCCGTCCCGCTCGTGGTCCACCCCGTCATCGATCCATCCCGTCGGCCGACCGGGGGAACCAGGGAAAGAACGCGCTCGTCTCCCGCTGGTACCGTCGATAGTCGTCGCCGCGGCTCTGCAGGGCCTGTTCCTCGGTCGGCGGGATCCCGGTGACGCGGAGGATGAAGTAGAGCATCAGGGCGGGAGCGAGCCAGGTGGCCGGCCACACCGGGAAGCCCCACGCCATCACGACGAAGGCGAGCCAGAAGATCCACTCGAAGAAGTAGTTCGGGTGCCGCGAGTAGCGCCACAGCCCGGACCGGCATGTCCTGCCGCGGTTGGCCGGATCGTGCCGGAACCGCCTGAGCTGTCGGTCGGCGAGCGATTCGCCGAGGACGGAAGCCAGGACGACGCCCAGGGCGGCGAGGTCCCAGACCCGGAGCGAGCCCGCGGGGAGAAGCATGGCCAGCATGAACTGGATCGACAGCAGGGCGGCCACCAGCGCCTGCACCTGGAAGAAGACGAAGAGCCGGAGTTGGGCCCGCTGGCCCCACCGGGCGCGCAGGGTCCCATACCGTGCGTCCTCTCCGCGAGGCAGTATCCGATCGACGAGAAGGTAGAGGGAGAGACGCAGAGACCAGCCGAGCACCATGGCCGCCACGAGCCAGCGCCGCGCGGCCAGGCCCTCGTCGAGACCCGCTGCATAGAGCAGGGCGAGGAGTCCGAGGCCCGAGGTCCACCCCAGGTCGACGACCCCCGCATCGCCGGTCTGGCGCTGCAGGAGCCACAGCAGCACCATGGCGGCCGCCAGGATGGCCCAGCCGATCAAGACGAGCGCGACCGGATCCACGACGGGCCTAGTCGGCCACCGGACGCCCACCGACGGGACGACCCGGCATGCCGTCCTCCCCCTCGGTGGACCAAGTCTCGAAAAACCCCTCTCCCGCTGCCTCGACCGTCTCGGCACCCACGGTTCCGCTGAGGCGAGCCGTTCCCCGCAGCTGGAAGAACAGCCTCCTCTCCCCCTGTTCACCCGTGAGCTCCGTGACCCGGACGTGATCGGTGCGAGCCCTG
>CP070670.1:1086540-1089519 GCA_020351855.1 Gemmatimonadota bacterium | reverse complement strand
GAGGACCCGAGCCGCTTCGAACCGCACTACGAGAGGATCACCCACCCGGAGCAGGTGCAGATCTACGAAGCCATTCTGGCGGATTCGCATGGCGCCGTCACGACGGGCCTCATCGCGGCTGTCCGCTATCTGAAGGACAATCGACTGCTGCCCGCCGGCTTCGACAAACGGACGGCCGACCCCGACATCTCGGTGAAGGGAACAGCCGTCGACGATCCCGACTTCATGGCCGGCGGAGACCGGGTGCTGTATGACATCAGCCTCGGGAGTGCCGAAGGGCCCTATCGGCTCATCGCCGAGCTTTGGTACCAGCCGATCGCGTTCCGCTGGGCGCGGAACCTCTCGGAGTACGACGCGCCAGAAACCCGGCGCTTCGCAGGTTTCTACGATTCGATGGCGGCCTCATCCGCCGTGGTGCTGGCACGGGACGCCGTTACGGTCCGTTAGTGCGTTTCCCCGGGCCGCCGGCCCGCCGCCTGCCGTGCCCCGCCCCTCCTCGCACGCCTCTCTGCATCGACGCTGCGATCCGCGCTGGATGTCCGACGCGGCGCTGGCTTTATGTGATGCGGCGCTCGCCCCGATCGATGAGGCGAGGTGGGGATCGGAACGTCGAATGGTTAAGATATCCGGTCGGTACGGTTGGCCGCCGGAGGCTCGAACGAGGATTGCGCATGGCGCCGCTAGGGATAACGGACGAGTGATGCGGGATCGATCGATCGCTGGGGGGCGCTTCGCGATCGCCCTCGCGGCCGTCGCGCTCGTTGCGCTCGGCGACGCCGCCATGGCCGGGGCACAGGTCGGCGGCATTGACCGGCAGACGGCTGCCGAGCAGGCAGACTCGGCCGCCCAAGACACCGCTGTTCAGGTCGTCCGGGACACGGCGGCTGTCGCACGGCCGGACACCACTGCCGCGTTCAGCCTCGCGATCCCGGCCACCGACATCCCCCGCAGGGCAGAGGAGACCTCCGGCGAGCTCCGTGACATCCGCAACAGCCTCATGCCCGCACCGGAACTCAACAACCTGGCCCGCCAGGTCCAGGATCTCCTCTTTCGGCTGGGAAGAAGACGAGCCGAGTTCGACCGGCTCGACGTAGACGAGCTCTCGCAACGGGCGCTGGATGATCTTCGTCAGGAATGGCTGGCGATCCAGCTTCAGTTGACCAGCTGGCAGAACAGGCTCGTCAGCCAAGCGGAGCGGATCGTCGCCGAGCGGCAGCGCCTGCGGGAGATCGATGAAGTCTGGTCCGAGACGCTGCAGTCGGCCGCCACCTTCGAGATGCCACCGGCCCTGACCCAGCGGACCCAATCGGTGCTGCTGGCCGAGGAATCCGTGCTCCAGCTGGTGCGGTTCGAGCGGGACGTCGTGCTGACGCTCCAGGACCAGGCCTCCGAGGAACTCCTCGCCGTGGCCGAGGTGATCCGGGAGATCGACGCCGCCAGGCAAAGGAAGATCGGGGGCCTGTTGACGGCCGACGGACCTCCGCTGTGGACGGCCGTTCGCACGCAGCGAGACAGCCTTTCACCTGCAGCACAGGCCTCGCGGACCATCCGTCTGAACGTCTCTCACGTACGCGAGTACTTCGCCCGTTCCACGGCTACGTACGGCAGGCCGGGCTACTGGGTTCAGCTCGGCATCTTCCTGCTGCTGACGCTCGTGCTCTCCTGGTTCCGGTACCTGAGCCGCAAGTGGAGCTACGAGGACGAGGACCTCAAGGCCACAGCCAGAATCCTGAGCCGGCCCTTCTCCGCGGCGCTGCTCATCACGCTCCTCTTCACGCGCAGCATCTACCCTACCGCGCCGCTGGCGCTGTTCGACCTAAGCCGACTGCTGCTGATCATTCCGATTCTGCGCCTCCTGCCCGAGGTCGCCGTCAGCCAGCTCCGCTCGGCGGTCTTCGCGATCGCCGCCCTGTTCGTGGCAGACTGGCTCATCAACCTCGCGTACCCGGATTCGCTGCTGTCCCGCCTCCTGCTCCTTGGCTGGAGCGCCGCCGCCTTCGTCACGGCCGTATGGCTGGCCCGACCGAAGGGCAGCCTGTCACGCATCGCGAGCCGGACCTGGGCACGCGCCTCTATCCTCGTCGGGCGGATCAGCGCGCTGGTGCTCGTGTTGGCGATCGCGGCCAACGTTTTGGGCTACATCAACTTCGCCTCTTATCTGGCCAGCACCGCGCTCGTCTCGGCCTATGCAGCGATCGCGCTTTACGCGGGCTATCTCGTTTTGGGAGGAGCCTGGCGTGCGATCCTGCGGACCCGTCTGGCCACGAGCCTCAAGGCGATCCGCGTGCACATCGGGACGGCCGAGCGCCGCGGCCTCTCCCTGCTCGCCTGGGCAGGAGTAGTCGGCTGGGTGCTCGTCGTCACCGGTGTCCTGGGCACCAGAGACGATCTGCTTCGCCTCGTTTCCAGGTTGTTCTCCTCGGGGATCGAGTTCGGATCCGTGACCATCTACCTGGGGAACATCCTCGTCTTCCTGATCACGGTATTGCTCGCCGTGATCGTATCGGGGATCCTGCGCGCGTTGCTCGCGGAGGACGTGTTCCCGAAGACGAAGCACGCGCGGGCCGCCGACACTTTCTCGACCCTGGCGTACTGGGCGCTGCTCCTGATCGGCTTCCTGTTCGCGGCGGCAGCGGCCGGGTTCGAGATCGGGCGCCTGACGCTGCTCGCCGGCGCCTTTGGCGTCGGCATCGGCTTCGGCTTGCAGGACGTGGTGAACAACTTCGTCTCGGGCCTCATCCTGGCGTTCGAAAGGCCGATCCAGGTCGGCGACATCGTCGATCTCGGGACGGTCCAGGGCACCGTCGGCCGCATCGGCATGCGCTCGAGCGTGATCCGCACCTTCCAGGGCGCCGACGTCGTCGTCCCCAACTCGAACCTGATCTCGAGCCAGATGATCAACTGGACGCGCTCGGACCGGCTTCGGCGGGTGGACGTTGCGGTCGGCGTGGCTTACGGAACCGACCAGGGAGAGGTGTT
>CP070670.1:1037460-1086440 GCA_020351855.1 Gemmatimonadota bacterium | reverse complement strand
GGATCCGGGCCGCGCGCGCCGTCTCGGCTGACTCGCGCAGCCGCTCCCTGAGCTGTTCCAGCTTGCGGAGCTGCTCCCGCGTGAGCAGGCGCGTCATCCGGCGCTCGATCTCGTCGGCGAGCTCCTGGGCCCGCTGCCGGAACTGCTCCTCCGAAAGCTCGCCGTCTCGTGCCCGCCGCATGAGATCCATGACCTGGGGGCCGTACTCGAGCAGGATCGCGTGGAAGGCCTCGATCTGTTCCTGCGACAGCCCGAGCGCATCCACCATGCCAGGGCGGAGGAGGCCCCCCAGCCCGAGCCGCCCGCCGAACCGGTCGCGCAGGTGACCCAGCCGGGCACACACAGGGGTCTCGCCCGCCCCGAGGAAGCCGGCGAGCGGGCCTCCCCCGACGCCGAGCGGACCGGCACCGAAACCGAGGCCGCCAGACCCGGGACCGGGCGGCCCGTCCCCGTAACGCTCCAGCAGCAGCTCTCGTACGCGCTCTCGGAGCCGCCCCTGATCGGCGGCCAGCTGCTCGACCTGTCGGCTGTTGAGGACCTCCTGGAGCTTCGCGGCGATCTCCCAGGCGATGCCCGGCTCGCCGATGCGGTCGCTGTAGGCCTCGCCGATCGCGACAACGCGGGCCTCCTGCCCCTCATCGAGCCCGAGCGAGGCGGTCATGTCGGTCAGTATGGCGCCGAGCTCGGTGTCGGGCATCGCGCTCAGCGAGATGTTGGCGGGGAGGCCGACGGGATCACTGTCGGCTCCACAGGCGGCAAAGGTGAGGGCCACGGCGAGCATCAGGGCGGCACGGGCGGCGCCGGGCCGGCCCCGAGGCAACGCATGCCTCTGGCGCGTGATCGGTAGGCTCATCGGTTGGCTCCTCTATTCGTGTTCGGAACGGCGAGAGATCCGGTCCGGCTCGGTCCTGCGACTGTCCTGAACGGGCGGCTCCGGCATCCCGATGACTGACGAGGTCCGGCTCGCTTCCGTCACCTTAGACACCGGCCGGCGCTCCCTCATTCCCGGCGGGTGCTCGATGCAACCGATCCCGTCGTCCGTTATGTTGCGGCACTCGAGAGTTCGCTCCGCGCGTGCTCGCCGACGGCACAGCGTTTCCCGCGATTATCGATCCCAGGAGGGACTGACCATGCCTCACCGACTTCCCGCTCTCCCGTACCCGTACGATGCGCTGGAGCCATACATCGACACCGAGACGATGCGCATTCATCACGGCAAGCACCACCAGGCGTACGTCACCAACCTGAACAAGGCGCTGGAGGGTTACCCGGACCTGCAGAACAAGACAGCGCTCGAGCTGGTCGTCCATCTCGATGATGTGCCGGAGGAGATTCGGACGGCCGTCCGCAACCACGGCGGCGGACATGTGAACCACACCCTCTTCTGGACGGTGATGGGGCCGCACGAGGGCGGGGCGCCGGAGGGAGCGCTCGCCGAGCGAATCGACGAGGCGTTCGGCTCGTTCGACGGGTTCAAGGAGCAGTTCACGAAGGCGGCGCTCGGCGTATTCGGCAGCGGCTGGGCTTGGCTCTGCGTCGGGGAGGACGGCCTCAAGGTCATCCAGACGGCGAACCAGGACAACCCCGCCTCGACCGGCGCCGGCATCCCGATCCTGGGCCTCGATGTGTGGGAGCACGCCTACTACCTGAACTACCAGAACCGGCGCGCCGAATACGTCGATCAGTGGTGGAACGCCGTGGACTGGCGCTCCGTGGCGGGCAATCTGGCCCTGGTACGCCTGAGCGAGGGCGTGTCCGAGCTCACCGGTTGGGCCAAGGACAAATGGGCCGAGCTCCAGGAGCGACTCGACAGATTGTTCGACTAGCGGGCCCTAGGCTCCCGACAGGTTCCCCGGCCGGATCGGGAGGCTGCGTACCCGCCTTCCGCTGAGCGCGAAGATCGCGTTGGTCACGGCCGGAGCGATGGGGGGCACGGCAGGTTCTCCGACCCCACCGGGCTCCTCATCGCTGCGCACCAGGTGCACGGCCACCTCGGGCATCTCGTCGAAGCGGAGCAGAGGGTAGTCGTCGAAGTTGCCTTGGACGACGCGTCCGCCCTCCAGGGTGATCTCGCCGTACAGCGCGGCGGTCAGTCCGCAGACGACGGAGCCGGTCATCTGGGATTCGGCGATGCCCGGGTGGATGATTCGGCCACAGTCCGCCACGCACGTGACGCGGTGGACCCGTAGGCGACCGCCCTCCAGGGAGACTTCGGCGACTTCCGCGACGAGTCCTCCCTTATTGTCCACCAGGGCGACACCGCGCGCCCGTCCGGCGAGGGGCGTTCCCCAGCCCGATCTTTCCGCCGCGAGCTCGAGCACCCGTGCCAGGCGCGGGCGGTGGTCCAGCAGCGCGAGTCGGAATTCGAGGGGGTCGCGGCCGGCGGCGTGCGCCAGCTCGTCCACGAAGCTCTCCACGATGAAGGTGTTCTGGGAGGCTCCGACCGATCGCCAGTAGCCGGTCGGCACCGCGATGTGGGGACGGCAGTAGTCGACAAAGAGGTTCGGCACGCGGTAGGGAAGGTTGGCGACCCCTTCGACCGAGTTGCGGTCCACCCCGCTGCCGCCGCCTCCCCCGCCCCCGGAGATCGGCGTGCACGCGATCCGGACCCGGAGGGCGGCGAGACCGCCGTCGGCCCCGATGGCGCCCTCGAGGTGATGACAGACGGTGGGGCGATAATAGTCGTGCCGCATGTCTTCCTCACGGGTCCACGCCACTTGCACGGGCGTGCCCACCTTCATGGAGGTCTCGACCGCATCCCGCACGAAATCGGTGGCGCTGCGGCGGCCCCACCCGCAGCCCAGGTGCGTGACGTGCACCGTTACCCTTTCGATCGGAAGCCCCGTCAGCCGCGCGGCGGCCTCCTGCGTGCCCTGCGGGTTCTGCGTCGGCGCCCAGATCTCGCACCGATCCGGGCGAACATGCGCCGTGCAGTTCATCGGCTCCATGGTGGCGTGGGCCAGGTAGGGGGCGCGGTAGATCGCCTCGATCCGTCTTGCTGCCTGACGAAGGGCCGTCTCCGCATCTCCGTCATCGCGGGCGACCTCGCCTGGCTGCTCCAGGAGTCGTGCGAGGCTCGCCGCGATATCGGCGCTGCCCAGCGCGAAGCTGCCGGGCTTCCAGGTGACGTCCAGCGCCTCGGCTCCCCGAAACGCCGTCCAGGTGTCCTCGGCGACGACCGCAACACCGCCGGAGAGCTCGAGCACATGCCGCACGCCTGGCACGTCTCGCGCCCTCGTCGCATCGATGTGCTGCACCGCGCCCCCGAACATCGGCGGGTGGACGACCGTGGCGTGCAGCATCCCCGGGACCCGGACATCGAGCCCGAACACCGAACGTCCGGCTACGTGTGCCGGCGTGTCCACGAGCGGCAGACGGCTGCCGATGAGGCGGAACTCGGAAGGATCCTTGAGACGGGGATCCGGTGGAACGGGTCGCCTGCCCGCCGCGTCGGCAAGCTCGCCGTAGGAGAGGATCCGGCCCGAGGCGTCATGCACGACTTGCCCGCGGTCCGTGCGGCACGCCGCCTCGTCCACGCCCCAGCGCGCCGCCGCCGCGCCGACCAGCATCTCCCGCGCAGCGGCTCCGGCCCGACGGAGAGGGAGCCACGCTCCGTTGCGGACACTGGTGCTGCCATAGGTACCCTGCCGGCCGTACTTCGTCGGGTGGGCATCGGCCTGCACCACGTGCACGCGACTCCAGTCAGCGTCGAGCTCGTCGGCCACGATCATGGGAAGCGACGTTCGCACTCCCTGTCCCATCTCCACCCTGCCGACCCAGATGGTGACCATGCCGTCGGAGCCGAGGCGCACGAATACGTTGGGCTGGAACGTCGCACCCGTCGTATCCCACGGTCGCCGTCCGGGAACATAGACCGCGAGGGCGAGCCCGCCTCCGGCGAAGGCCCCGATCTTGAGGAACGTCCGTCGGTCCGGTCGCGAGAGTTCGGTCATGGCCCGGCCTCCCGCGCCGCCCGGTGAACAGCCCTGCGGATCCGCTGATAGGTCCCGCAGCGACACAGCACGGCCGCCATCGCCTCGTCGATCTCCCGCTCGCTGGGCGACGGGGACCGGGCAAGCAGGGCGGCAGCCGTCATGATCTGGCCGGACTGGCAGTAGCCGCACTCCGGGACGTCCTCCGCGATCCAGGCCTGCTGGACGGGGTGGGAGAGATCTGCGGACAGTCCCTCAATGGTCGTGATCTCGTGTCCGGCAGCGCGAGACGCGGTGACCATGCAGGACAGCTCCGCTCTGCCGTCCAGGTGTACGGTGCAGGCGCCGCACTCGGCGATCCCACAACCATACTTCGCGCCCGTCAATCCGAGGTGGTCCCGCAGGACCCAGAGAAGGGGTGTGTCCGGAGCGACCTCCACCTGTCGTCTGTGGCCGTTTACCCGCAGGGTGAGAGGGGGCATCGCTCGCTCTCCGGATTGTGAGTCGTGGCCTCCGTCAGTGCCGGATACGGAGGCAAGATAGAAGGATCACAGAAGCCGTGCCTCCCGAAGCCGATCGAGCGCCTGCTCCACCGAGGCGGTCGGGCCGCGGGTCGTTTCGATGCGGCATGTCCGGTGGGCCATGCTGCGCGGCGGATCCTCCCAGACCTGGGCGGCTCCCAGATAGATGCTGCCGTCCGCATCCGAGGGGCCGCTCCCTGGACGCCGGGCGGCCAGCCGCTGCAGCACCTGGGCTGCCGGTGCCTCGCAGGTGAAGAGGAAGACGGGAAGGCCCAGCCGATCCGCCGCGGCGAAGAACCGGTCGCGGTCTCCCTGCCTGCCGAAGCTGGCATCGACGAGTACCCGCTCGCCCCGGAACAGGCATTCCGTCGCGCGACGGAGGAGCAGGGAGTAGGTCCTCCGGTTCCACGCCTCGGTGTAGATCCCCCTTCCGAAGGCCGCGCCGGCCGGGGCGTCCGGCTCGAGACCGGCGAGCTGCTTGCGCGTACGGTCGGAGGAGAGGACGGTGAAGCCGGCCCGGGCGGCGAGTCCCCGGGCCAGCGTGGACTTGCCCGTTCCGGGAAGCCCTCCCACGAGCAGCAGACAGGGCCGGCGGTTCGGATCCTCGAGTTGTGAGAGGGCGAGAAGCCAGTGTGCCCTCGAGCGTCCGACCGCGGCCTCGCGATCGCCTTCGGGAACCTCCCTCTCCTCGGTGATCATCCCCTCGACCTTCGCCCGCACGGCAGCCCGGTAGGAGACATAGAACGGGAGCAGCCGGCGCCCTTCGTCGTCTCGGGAGGCGGTGAAGTAGGCTTCGGCGAACACGCGGGCCAAGTCCCGACGCCCGTGAAAGATGAGGTCCATCACGAGGAACGCGGCGTCCGCCACCGGATCGGCGTACCGGAAGCGCTCGTTGAACTCGATGCAGTCGATGACGACGATATCGGCCGGGGGCTCCCGTCCCGGGAACAGATAGACGTGGTCCAGATGGAGATCGCCGTGCGTGTCCCGCGGTACGTCGGCGTCGGCCCGTGCCTCGATGAGTGGTTGCAGCTCCTGCAGTCTTCGCTCCAGCACGGTCGAAATCCGGTCGAAGACCGGTCGGCTGATCGTCTCGCCGACATGGGGGCGCGACTGCTCCAGGTTCTCCCTCGCGTTGCCGCTCACGACATCGAACCGACCGTAGCGGCTCACCTCCGCGGAGGAGCGGGCATTGCCGTGGAACGCCGCGACGCGGTCGGCGAGCCGCTCGAGATGGGTTCGCTCCAGCTCGCCGCGGCCTAGCCACGAGAGGAACGTCGCCTCGGGCGGGAGGCGCCGCATCTGCACCGCGTACTCCACGATCCTCCCCCCGCCACCGAGGCGAAGGCCGTCCTCCTCGACCGTGATCGGGACCACGTCCAGATAAACGCCCGGCGCCAGGCGGCGATTCAGGCGCACCTCCTCGTCACAGAAGTGGCGGCGCTTCTCGAGCGTCGTGAAGTCGAGGAAACCCAGATCCACGGGCTTCTTGACCTTGTAGGCGAAGCGATCCACCAGAAAGACGACCGAGATGTGCGTGTGGCGGAGCTGGAAGTCCTCGAACGGGTGGGGATAGGCCGCGGCCCGCGACAGCTCCTCGATGAGTCGGGTCAGCTCCATGAAGGCCATACCCTAGACGGGTTCTGCTCGAAGGGCGCTTCACCCCACATTCGGGTTCCCACGGTCTAGGAGTCAGGTTTCATCTCAAGGTCCGCCGCCGCGGAGTCACGCTCCACGGCGCGCTCCTGCAACTGCTTGTACGCGAGGTAGTACTTGTAGATGTTGGCCACGTAGGTCACGGGCTCCATCCCGACCCGGCTCTCCACCACCCGCTCGACCTCCCCGAACCACTCCGTGGGATCCGCATCGTATTGGGGCGCCAACTCGCGAAGCCGTGCCATCCGATTGGGTCCGACATTGTAGGCAGCGAAGGCGAAGAGCAGCCGATTCACCGGATCGATTCCCGGATCGTCGAAGTACTCGTCCACGATGTGTCGCAGGTACTTGATGCCGGCGTGGATGTTGGCCTCCGCCTCATCGATGTTCGCGATCGAGACGGGGGGCGCCGCCGCGGTGCTCGGCAGCAGCTGCATCACGCCGACTGCCCCGGCCGGGCTTCGCGTCGACTGATCCAGACCGGACTCCTGATAGCCCTGTGCGATGAGCATCAGAGGATCGAGAGCGTACTGCTCCCCGTACGTGACGAAGAGGTCGGCTACCGCCTCGTACTTGCGCCGCTCGCTCGTGGCGGTCGCGTTTCGGATCCAGCGGTCGCTCCTCATGTACCGATTGACCAGAACGTTGGCGAACTCGCTGCCCAGGTTGCGCGTCTCGAGGAACTCGTTCAGCGCCTGCCCGAGCAGCGGAGAGTCCTTGCGGATCGCCGCCGCGATGCGGCCCCGATCGGTCAGCGGGATCTCGCGGTGGACGACGATATCCTCGAAGATGCGGTCCCAGAGGGCGTCCAGTTTGTGCGCGTCCATGACGGTCGCGGGGAGCAGGCCCGCGTTCACCATCTCGAGAAGGTCCTCGTCCTCGAGGTTCTCGTCCGCACTTCGGATATCGATCTCCTCCAGGCCCGCAGCCTTCAAAGACGAGTTCAGCGCCCGCAGGCTCTCGTTGTAGCTGCTGGACTCGCGTACCCAGACGGCTTGACCGGAGAGGTCCTCGAGACCGCTCAGCGCCGGCCCCGCTGGCCCGGTGACCACGAGCTCGCGCGCGTCCGTGAAGGTGGGCGCCGTGAAGTCCACGAGCTTCGATCGCTCCTCGGTGACCGTGATGTTGGCTGCCGCCACGTCGCCCAGACCCTCGACCAGGGCGGGCAGCAGCCGATCGCGTCGCACGGGGATGATGATGACCCGGATACGACCGCCTTCCGGTTCGAGCCGGCGGTTGAGAAAGCTCTCCAGAGCCGGAGCGAATTCGGCGATCAGTCCGCGCTCGCGGGCGCCGTCGACGAAATAGTAGGTGGGGCTGCGCACGGTAAGCAGGCGCAAGAAGCCCCGCTCAGCCATGCCGTCCAGGTCGCCCGTCCACGTGGCGACCCTCTTCAGACGAAGCCAGGGGTCCTCCTCCTCGGCTGCTGCACCGGCCGTCCCGTCTGCGAGTCGAGAGTCGGAACAGCCGAGTGGCAGCAACAGCACGATGAGCAGAGCGGAGCGGAAACAAATCCATCTGCCAGTCGTGGGCCGGCTCATGGGGCACTCCCGAGGTTCAGCGGCGGCGACGGCGAACATCCCCAGTATGCGGGTGTTCCGAAGCGCTGGCCATGCCGGACCCTGAGCGGCGTCACGTCCGCCCAGCGGTCAGGCGGGAGGCAGGGCCGAAATGCTCCCGCGTTGCCCCGCCTGTAGGGAGTTTCCGTACAGCGGCCGGGGGGAATCCCCCCACTTACCTGTCCGGGGCAGCTCCTTAGCTTGCCAAGAATGCCTTGAAAGTGCTTCCCTCGCGCCGACAGGAGAGCCTCGACCATGGAACTGGATCATCGGGAGTTGTACAGACTGCCCTGGAGTCTTCCGGACAACACCATCTCGTGGCTGGAGCCGACGGCGGCCTGCAATCTCGCCTGCCTCGGCTGCTACCGGACGAACGATCCGAAGGGGCACAAGTCGCTCGAGGACATCGGCTGGGAGCTCGATCTCTTCACCCGTCTCCGCACGACCGACGGCATCTCCGTGGCCGGAGGCGACCCCCTCACCCACCCCGGGATCGCCGACATCGTGGCCATGATCGCCGAGCGCGGGATCAAGCCGATCCTGAACACGAACGGTCTGGCGCTCGAACGGGATCTGCTGGTCGAGCTGAAGCGGGCCGGGCTCTGGGGCCTGACGCTCCACATCGACAGCAAGCAGCGACGGCCCCACTGGCGTGACAAGAACGAGGTGGAGCACAACGAGCTGCGGCTCCAGTACGCGGAGATGATCGCCAGCGTCGGTGACCTGATCTGCTCCTTCAACCAGACCGTCTACGGGGACACGCTGCCGTACGTCCCGGAGGTGGTGGCCTGGGGACAGAAGCATATCGACATCGTGCATGTCATCGTGTTCATCGCCTTTCGGGCCGGCCTGGTCGGCGGCGACTTCGACTACTTCGTGGGCGGAGAGAAGGTCGACTTCAGCCCGCTCCCCTATGCGGCCGATGATGCCGGGAGGATCGACATCAAGTCGACGGATATTCTCGAGACCATCCGGGAGCGCTTTCCCGACTTTACCCCGTGTGCGTACCTGAACGGCACGCAGCGTCCGGACTCCTTCAAGTGGCTGCTCACCGGCCGCTTGGGTACGAAGGACAAGATCTACGGCTACGTGGGGGCCAAGTTCATGGAGCTGGCGCAGACCTCCCACCACCTGAAGCACGGCCGATACCTGGCCTACAGCAGCCCGAAGGTGCACCGGCGCGGACGGGCGATGATGCTGCTCGCGCCGCTCGACAAAGGCGTCTCGCGGGCCGCCGGAGCGTACCTCCGGACGCTCGCCACCCATCCCGTCCAGGCCTTGGGCCGGGCGCACATGCAGTCGGTCATGATCATCCAGCCGGCCGACGTGCTCCCCGACGGACGCACGGACATGTGCGATGGCTGTCCCGACATGACGGTCTGGCAGGACCGGCTCGCCTGGTCGTGCCGCCTTGAGGAGCCGATGACGTATGGCCAGTTCGTGGAGATCGTACCCAAAGCCGGGGAGCCCGTGACGCTCTGAGCGTCGTCGTCAATTTGAGGCCAACCCTCTTTCCTACATATGGTTGGAGGGTTGGCCTCACGTGATATCTCGCCAGCCTTCCTACCGCCGGAGAAGAGAAGCCATGAGAATCGGATCAGGTCGGGCCGCACCGTTTGGTGCGCTCCTGTTGCTGCTCTGCGTCGCCCCCTGCCTGACGGCACAGACGAAGCTTCTGCGCTACCCGGACATACACGGCGACCGTGTCGTCTTCTCCTATGCCGGCGACCTCTGGCTCGCTCCGGCGTCCGGCGGCCCGGCAGCCCGGCTCACTTCGCATCCGGGCCGCGAGTTCTTCGCCAAGTTCTCGCGCGACGGCCAGTGGATCGCCTTCACCGGGCAGTACGACGGCGACGAGCAGGTGTACGTCATTCCCAGTCGTGGCGGCGTCCCGCGACAGCTCACCTATTACCCGGCCCGCGGCCCGCTGGCCGATCGCTGGGGGTTCGACAACCAGGTGTACGGCTGGACCCGGGACGGTCGGGTTCTTTACCGCTCGCTGCGCGATGGGTGGGATCTCACGGACAGCCGGCTGTACACGATCTCGATGGAAGGCGGCCTCCCGGAGCCCCTGCCGATGCCCGTGTCCGGCGCCGGGGCGCTGTCGCCGGACGAGACCCGCGTGGCGTATGCGCCTCTGTTCCGGGACTTCCGGACCTGGAAGCGCTATCAGGGCGGGTGGGCCCAGGACCTGTACATCTTTGATCTGACCGCGCTGGAAGCCACGCCGATCACCGATCACCCGCGGGCAGACCGCGATCCCATGTGGGTGGGGGAGGAGATCTACTTCGCCTCGGATCGGGACGGCACGAACAATCTCTTCGCCTACGATCTCGCCACCGGCGAGACGCGTCAGATCACCCGGAGCACCACCTGGGACGTGCGTTGGCCAAGTGCGGATGATCGGCGGATCGTCTACGAGCTGAACGGGGAGCTGCAGGTCTACGACACCCGGAGTGGCGAGACGACGGCGATCAGGATCAACGTCCCGAACGACGGCGTCGCCATGCGGCCTTCGCGGGTCAGCGTCGCGAAGAACATCGAGGGGTTCGGGCTCAGCCCTAAAGGCGAGCGGGCCCTGTTCGTGGCCCGCGGAGACGTGTTCACGGCTCCGATCGAGAAGGGACCCACCCGCAATCTCACGGCATCCTCCGGCGCCCACGACAAGCACGCGCAGTGGTCTCCGGACGGGACGCAGATCGCCTACATCAGCGATCGCACCGGGGAGGAGCAGCTGTACGTCGTGTCCCAGAACGGCTCCGGGGAGGCCAGGCAGCTGACCGACCGCGCCGTGGGGATGAGCTACGGCCCGCGGTGGTCTCCGGACGGTTCGCACATCGCGTTCAGCGACAAGGAGGGGCGGATCCACGTCGTGAATGTGCGGAGCGGATCGGTGCGGCAGGCCGCCGACGAACCGCAGGGTCAGGTGTTCGACTACACCTGGTCGCCGGATGGCCGTTACCTGGCCTTCAGCCTGGATGACCCGAGCGGGTTTGCGTCGATCTACATCTACAGCCTGGAGACGGACCGCCTGGACCGGGTCACCGGTCCGATGTTCAATGAGTACCAGCCGGTGTGGGACCCGGAGGGCCAGTATCTGTTCTACCTTGCCGACCGCTCCTTTGCCCCTCAGATCGGCTCCTTCGAGTGGAACTACGTCGTGAATCGGGAGAGCGGCATCTATGCGCTCGCGCTCAGGACGGACGTGCCGCACCCGTTCCCGCCCGAGAGTGACGAGGTGACGACCGAAGGGTCAGGCGGAGGGTCCGAGGGCGAGGCGTCCGCTGAGGAGGCGGTCGGCGCGGACGAGACCACGGGCGCGCTGCCGCCGATCCGCATCGACTTCGAAGGTCTCGCGGAACGAGTCGTCCGGGTTCCCGTGGACTACGACAACTACACCGGGCTGGCGGCCGTGAAGGGGCACCTCCTGTACCGGCGGACGGCCCCCTTCTACTACGGCAGGGAAGCCGACCTGAAGCCAGCGCTCCGTCTGTTCTCCGTCGAGGATCGCGAGGAGTCCACACTGGCGGAGGATGCGGATGCGTACGCGCTGTCGGCCGACGGGAAGAAGGTGCTGGTCCGGAGCGGGCCGTCGTTCACGCTGCACGACGTGCAGGCGAAGGGCGGCGAATCGAAGGCGGTCAGCGTGAAGGGGCTCATGGTGGACCGAGTCCCGGCCGAGGAGTGGGCGCAGATCTTCGACGAGGTATGGCGGAGGTTCCGCGACTGGTTCTACGTCGAGAACATGCACGGCTACGACTGGGAGGCCTTGGGTGCGCAGTATCGGTCCCTCCTGCCGCACGTCGCCCATCGGGCGGACCTCAACTACGTGATCGGCGAGATGATCGCGGAGTTGAACGTGTCGCACGCCTACATCGCCGGGGGAGACTACGAGACGCCGGAGCGGCCGAGGGTGGGGCTGCCGGGCGCCCGGTTCGAGCTGGACGAGTCGTCCGGCCGCTACCGCATCGCCCGGCTGTTCGACGGCCAGAACGAGGAGGAGCGCTACCGGGCGCCGCTCACCGATATCGGCGTGAACGTGCGGGTGGGGGACTACGTGCTCGCCATCGACGGCGAGGAGCTCGTATGGCCCGAGAATCCCTACCGGCTGCTGCGCCACAAGGCCGACCGGCCCGTCACGCTCACGGTCAACGATCGCCCTGCGGCGGAGGGGTCCCGCGAGGTCACGTTCGATCCGATCGACACGGAGGTGCCCCTCAAGTATCTCGCCTGGGTGGAAGGGAACCGTCGATATGTCGACGAGGCGACGGACGGCCGCGTCGGCTACCTGCACCTGCCGGACATGGGGTCGGACGGCATCCGCGAGTTCATCAAAGGTTACTATGGTCAGATCCGGAAGGCAGGGCTGGTCATCGACGTCCGCGGGAACGGGGGCGGCAACGTCTCCCAGATGATCATCGAGCGGCTGCGGCGCGAGCTCCTGCGGGTCCGCTTCGCGCGCACCTACGAATGGCCCGGGACCTATCCCTCGAGCGTGTTCTACGGCCACCTGGTCACGGTCCTCAACGAGACCTCGGCCTCGGACGGAGACATCTTCCCCGCCATGTTCAAGAGGGCAGGACTGGGGCCGCTGATCGGGAAGCGATCCTGGGGTGGCGTGATCGGCATCACCGGTCACGGCCCGCTGATCGACGGCGGCAGCGTGTTCGTTCCGCAGTTCGGCACGAACGACATGGATGGGTCGTGGATCATCGAGGGGTATGGCGTCGAGCCCGACATCGAGGTCGAGAACACGCCGAAGTCGGTGATCGAGGGACGCGACCTGCAGCTCGAGCGCGCGGTACAGGAGATCACCGCGGCGATCGAGCGGGATCCGCGACGCTTCCCGCCGCGGCCCGCCGATCCGGTGCGCACGAAGGAGACAGGAGCGGCTCCCGGATCGAGGTGAGCCTTCCTGCTGGACCGGCGCACCACGTCACGGAGCCTGCGGGACCATCGCATGGCCAATCGGTCCTGACGGGGGCATCTTAGCTCCTCGTGTCGTGGTGTGAGCCGGTGAAACGTGCCCACGCGGAGAAGCGAAAGGCCGTGGCATGCCATCCCTACGACGTTTGACGGACAGGCGTTGAGCGGGACCAAGACGAACCGCGGATCCGCAAAGGAGAATCGGTGGTCCACGCCGATCCGCGCCCAGCCGGCGGCTGAGCAGGCGCCGGTCCCTCCGCTTGCCCGGCTGATCGCCGTCCTCGTTTTGCTGTTCGTCTTCATGTTGGGGGTGAACGGGCTGGGGGACGGATTCAAGTCCCTCGGCCGCGGCTTCCTGGATTCCTTCTTTAGCGCCACCGCGAACCCGTTCATGGGTCTGATCATCGGGATCCTGGCCACCACGCTGGTCCAGAGCTCGTCGGTCACCACCTCGCTCATCGTGGGCCTCGTGGCGGCGCCCGAGAACCCTCTTCCCGTGGCGAACGCCGTTCCGATGATCATGGGGGCCAACATCGGCACGACCGTCACGAACTCTCTCGTGTCGCTGGCCCACATGGGCCGGAAGGACGAGTTTCGCCGCGCCTTCGCGGTGGCGACCTGCCATGACTTCTTCAACTACATGGCCGTCCTGATCCTGCTCCCGATCGAGCTGACCACCGGCTACCTGCAGAAGACGGCGACCTTCCTGTCCTCCTACCTGGTGGGCCTGGGGGGTGCGGAGTACGAGAGCCCGATCCGGGGCGCGCTCAAGTCGGTCCTCGGACCGATCAAGAGCGCGATCGGCGCCCTGGTGGAGAAGCCGGAGGCCGCCGCGATCCTGCTGATCGCGGTCAGCGGCGTCCTGATCTTCACCGCACTGGTCTCGCTCGTGAAGGTCATGCGGGCCGCGATGCAGACCCGGGTCGAGCTTTTCATTTCCAGGGCCCTCGACGTGAGCCCGCTGCTCGCGATGCTCGTCGGCATCATCGTGACCGTGATGGTGCAATCAAGCTCGATCACCACGTCCCTGCTCGTGCCGCTGGCCGGGGCGGGCATCCTGACTCTGCGGCAGGCGTTCCCGATCACGATCGGCGCGAACATCGGAACGACCGTGACGGCGTTCCTGGCCGCCCTCGCGGCGACCGGGCCCTATGCGCAGGCCGCGGTCACCATGGCGCTCGTTCACCTATTATTCAACGTGAGTGCGACCATGCTCATCTACCCCGTCGAGCGGATCCGCGAGATCCCGCTGCGGGCCGCCCGCTGGTTGGCCCGAACGGCGACGCGATCCAAGCGTTGGGCGCTGGCGTATGTCCTCGGCCTGTTCTACGCGCTGCCCGCCCTGTTCGCGATCGTGGACCATTTCGTCGGCTAGCGCGGCATACCGGAAGCACGGGAGGTCCTCATGTTTCGAGAGCTGCTGAGCGTCTTCAGGGACAGCAAGCCGCTTCAGGCGATCAGCGCGGATTTCGCGGAGATGCTGCGGGAGACGTACGACATCACGGTGCACGCCGGACAGATCTTCTTCGGGGACGCCGCGGCACCCGGAGAACTCAGCTACATCTACTCGCAGGATGTCCGGGTCAACAAGCTCGAGCGGAAGATCCGCAAGGCGGTCGTGGCCCACCTGTCCTTCCCCGAGAACACCAAGAACGTGCCGTTCTGCCTCGCCCTGATGAGCCTGGTGAAGGACGTCGAGCGCATCGGGGATTACGCGAAGAACCTCGGCGAGGTGAGGGATTTCTTCACGGGATCTCTGCCCGACGATGAGCGGGTCGCCGAAGTGCGGGAGATCCGCTCATCCGTCGAGGAGGCGTTCTCGGTGACTCCCGAGATCATAGCCGAAGCCCAGCACGAGCGCGCCATGGCGGTGATCCGCCATGGCAAGAACGTGGCCCGCCGCTGCGACGGACTGGTCGTCGCGATCGCGCGCTCCCCTTACGATGCGGCGACGACGGCGGCCCTCGTGCTAGGGACCCGCTATTACAAGCGGATCAACGGACACGTCCTCAATGTGCTTTCCAGCGTCGTGATGCCGCTCCACAAGCTGGACTACTTCGACGAAGATGCGGTTCTCAAGCAGGAGTGACCCGGCCTCCGGTCGGCGAGCGGATCCCGCCCGCTAGGGCGACAGGAGTCCGACGAGGACGGCGGCGCCGGTCAGGAGACTCAGCGCGACGAGCGACAGTCGGGAGCGGCGGGTGAGCAGATAGATCATCAGCGTGGCGCCGATCGGCGCCGTGAAGGCGAAGATCGCCACCAGCGTAAGCACCACATCCTTGATCCACCACACCCCGGTGAGACCAGCGAGACTTGCCTGCTGCACGAACGGCTGCACGACCTCCGTGGCGAGGTCCTCCAGGAGGAACAGAACGACGAACGCACCCCCGAGCCGCAGGTAGAGCCCCACTTCCGCACGGCTCTTCTTTCTAAACGGCGCGTAGAAGATGCCGAGGACCGGACGGAAGAGGCGCGACAGCGCGTTCCCGGGCTTGACGTGGTGGTAGAAGAGCCGCAGCCGATAGCTCCAGCGCACGAGATCCCCGACCAGCGGCACGTGATGGAGCGGCGCGAGCTGGCGCCCGAAGTTGAGCACCACGACCAGCGCCCCGACCGCAGCGACCGCCTCGATGTTTCCCGTCGCCCGACTCACCGTCCCGAGCGCGAGCCCGGCCGAGGCCAGGACGACGGCGTCGGCGATCAGGCTGCGGAGGCCGCGGAGTCCGCGGCGGGATCGAGGGTCGAACCACCGTGGCGGTGCCGCCAGCTCCGAGCCGTCGGAGGGCGGAAGGAAATCCAGGCCGACCGGAGGAAGACCGAGGTCCCGCCGCTGACCCTGGATCGTGTTCTGCCGGAACACCATGCGCGGGATCAGGAAGAGGTCGACCAGCCACCAGATCAGCAGGCCGCCGAAGGTCAGCAGCATCGCGATGCCGGTCCAGACCCGGTTCAGGTACATGCGGTGGGCGCCGAATACGCCGAGGAACAGCCAGAACAGATAGGCGAAGGACCGCCGCTTGAGCGGGTACTCGTAGAGGTCCTCCAGGATCTCCGGCGGGATCTTCTCGCTCATTCCTCATCATACGCTGCGGGCCGGCTCGCGACATCCCCTTGCCCGAAAATGGAGGACCTCGGGCGTCGGGGTTTTCCCGTCAGGTCCAGGCGAGGGCCTCCCGACATGACGATGACGCCTGCGGACCCTAGGCTAGAATCGGGTCGTCACACCCCGCCAGAGCTTCCAGGAGGTCATCATGCCGGTCGAAAAGCTCAAACGGTATTTGGAGAGTGAGGGGGTCAAGTACGTGACCATCTCGCACTCCCAGGCGTTCACCGCACAGGAGATCGCGGCCTCCGCACACATTCCGGGGAAGGAACTCGCGAAGACCGTGATGGTCAAGGTCGACGGCGAAATGGCGATGGCCGTCTTGCCGGCCGACGATCGCGTCGATCGGGACCTGCTCAGGCAGGCGACGGGTGCCGAGACCGTGGAGCTCGCTTCGGAGTCCGAGTTCAGGGATGTCTTTCCCAGCTGCGAGCTGGGCGCGATGCCGCCGTTCGGCAATCTGTGGGGGATGAAGGTGTTCTCCGACGTGCGCCTGGCGGAGGACGAGGAGATCGCCTTCAACGCGGGCAGTCACTCGGAGCTCGTGCGCCTCGCGTACGGGGACTTCGTACGGCTCGTCAAGCCGGAGGTCGTCCACCTGACGACGCGGGAGCACGTGCTCGCCGGTTGAAGTCCGGATGTCATCCAGTGTCGCGACATGCGGCCGCTGCCACCTGAACGACGTGGCCCAGTCCCGTATGGTGGGACCCTTCGTGGACGACCCGCTCGATCTCGCGTGCCACCCTGAAGTCGAGGCCTCGCAGCTCCTGCTTCAGATCCGGTAGGCACATCAGGAGATCGGGTGTCGATGGGCCGCCCGTTCCATAGGCCGGCTGTCTCGGCGTGTAGGCCTCCAGGATGAACAGGCCGCCCG
Source organism: Gemmatimonadota bacterium (assembly GCA_020351855.1). Classification (GTDB taxonomy): domain Bacteria; phylum Gemmatimonadota; class Gemmatimonadetes; order Palauibacterales; family Palauibacteraceae. Next base: position 1,069,869 of record CP070670.1, on the reverse strand, counting down.
GACGCAGACCCGCGACGACCTCTCGATGCACCCGGCGGCGGAGCGGAGGGGGCAGATGGCAGAAGATCGAGACGATACCCTCCCACGCCCCCGGCTCGATGTTGAAGTCGGAGAGATCCAGGGTCCGGGTCCGGATTCGCACTCCGCGGCTCGCTGCCAGGCGAGCCGCCTTCTCCATGCCCACGCCGGAGGCATCGACGGCCAGCACATCGTAGCCCAGCTCCGCCAGGTATACGGCGTTGCGACCTTCGCCCTCACCGAGCGACAGCACCCGTCCAGGCGGGATGTGCGGAGCCATGGCGGCCAGGAAGTCGTTCGGGTCCGTGCCGTAGAGGTAGCCGGGCCTGCGGTATCGATCATTCCACATTCGCCGGCAATGTAACCGCGGTGCTGCCATGAACGGAGCGGGTGTACGCGGCTGCCGCCCGCAGCTATTCTTCGCCCACTCCTTCTCCCGACCGCCACCGAGGTGGACGAACGGCGATGACGAATGCGGCACAGGACAGAGAAGTCAGGAGCCGCGTCGAGACGGCGCTTCGGCAACTGAGCGTGCTCGACCGGCATCTGCTCGCGCACGATGCGAACGAGAGGGCGCTGCGACACCGCTTCGCGGTTCACATCGAGAGGCATTTCGACCACTGGGATGTCGACTGCGAGTACGACCTGTTCACGGCGGACCCGGCGCGGCTGACCGAGCTGGAACGCGGGCTGGTGATCGCTGTCATCGGCAAGCCGCTCGCGCGCGACACGTTCGGACTGAGCGTTTTCCCCGACATCATCGTCCATCACCGGAAGACGGACGACAACCTCCTGGCGATCGAGGTACGGAAGAGCACCAGCCCGATCCCGATCGAGGTCGATCGAGCGAAGCTCGCCCTCTGGAAGGAGGAACCGCTCGCCTTTCGGTACGCGTGCCTGGTCCGGCTCGAGACGGGCGAGGGCGGCGCCAGTCCCTACAGCTACGAGTTCGTCTAGGGCCGGCCGCGGGGAAAGGACGTAAGCATGACGATTCGGCTGTGGAGCCCCGCCTTCGAACAGGGCGGCCAGATCCCGCGGCGTCACACGTGCGACGGGGAGGATCTGTCGCCGCCGCTGCGCTGGGAGGGAGTGCCGGAGGGCGCGGCCAGCCTGGCGCTGGTCGTGGATGATCCCGATGCGCCGCGCGGCACCTGGGTGCATTGGGTGCTCTACGATCTGGAGCCGACGCTCGACGGCCTAGCGGAGGGCGTTCCGGGCGACGAGGTGCTGCCGGGCGGGGCCCGGCAGGGCCGAAACGACTTCCGGCGCGTCGGCTACGGCGGTCCGTGCCCCCCGCCCGATGGCGCGCACCGCTATGTTTTCACGCTCCACGCGCTCGCACGGCGGCTCGGCCTGGCGGCAGGCGCCACGAAGGGAGCACTGCTCGCGGCGATGGAGGGAGGTGTGCTGGGGAGCGGTCGGCTGATCGGAACCTACCGCCGTCGCTAGGCGGACCGGCGTGGAGAGACGGCGGTCGCGCCGGCGCTCGACAGCGCCCGCGGGCCGAGGCACGAACCACGTAGGAGGGCATCATGATCGAATTCCTGGTCCACCTGGTGCTTACGGCGCTGCTCCTGTTGGTGGTGGCCCGCATCGTTCCGGGCGTGTCCGTCTCCGGGTTCGGGTCGGCGCTCATCGCGGCGCTCATCCTCGGACTGGTCAACGCGCTCGTCCGTCCGCTGGTCGTCGTGGTCACGATCCCGATCACGATCGTCACCCTGGGCCTGTTCCTGCTGGTGATCAACGGACTGATGTTCCTGCTCGCCTCCAAATTCGTGTCCGGCTTCCGGGTGGAAGGGTGCCTGCCGGCTTTTCTGGGCAGTCTGGTGTTCTCGATCCTTAATCTGGCTGTATCGGCGGCCTTCGGCCTTTGAGCTTCGGCAGACCTCCGGCGGACGGCGGGGCAGGAGCCGGGATGGGGGGCGCGCGGCGCCCCGGCTTGGTGGATCGGCTGCTTCGCCTGATCAGCGATGTGCGGGCGGGAGAGAGCGGCACCGTACTCCTTCTCACCCTCAACGTCTTTCTCATCCTCACGGCCTACTACTTCATCAAGCCGATCCGGGAGGCGCTGATCCTCGGCAGCGGGGGGGCCGAAATCAAGAGCTACTCGTCAGCCGGGCAGGTGCTGCTCTTTCTGGGACTCGTCCCGCTGTACGGGGCCCTCGCAGGGCGGCTCCCCCGCAGGAAGCTGATCAACTCGGTGACCCTCTTCTTCGTGGCCTGCCTGGTCGCGTTCTTCCTCGTCACGCGGGTCGACAGCTCCTCGATCCTGCTCGGCATCGTCTTCTTCCTCTGGGTGGGCATCTTCAACCTCATGGTCATCGCCCAGTTCTGGGCGTTCGCCAACGACCTGTACACGCGGGAAGAGGGGGAGCGGCTGTTTCCGATCGTGGCCGTCGGTGCATCGGCGGGCGGCGTCTTCGGAGGATGGGCCACGGCCAACGTGATCCCGGTGTTCGGCGTGCAGCCGCCCCTCCTCATCGCGGCGGCCCTCCTGCTGTTGAGCCTCGTGGTGACGAACTACGTCGATGCGCGCGAGAGACGCCGCCGGGAAGCGGGATGGCCCAGCGCCCTGACGACGGCGACGATGCCGGCGGCGAGCAGCCAGTTCAGCCTCGCGGACATACGCAAGGCGATCGAGGAGTACGACGCGCAAGAGGCCGAGCGGCAGCGCCGCGGGGAGTCCCCGGAGCGGGAAAGGGAGCCCGATCGAGGAGCAGAGGGCGGGATGCCCGACCTGACGCAGACGTGGCAGTTCGCGGGGAAGGGAGAGGGTCCCTTCAGGCTGGTGTTCAAGTGCCGCTACCTGCTGCTGATCGCCCTGCTCATGCTGCTGCTGAACTGGGTGAACACGACGGGCGAGTACATCCTGGGATCGATCGTGAAGGCGGAAGCGACGGCCCGGGCACCGGCAAGCGGACTGACGGAGGCGGAGTTCATCGGGACGTTCTACTCGAACTTCTTCGCCGTGGTGAACGGGCTCGGCCTGCTCATCCAGCTCTTCCTCGTATCGAGGATCGTCAAGTACGTGGGCGTTCCGGTGGCGCTCCTGGTGCTGCCGCTGATTGCGCTCGGGGGCTACGGGCTGATCGCCCTCGCCCCGCTGCTCGCGGCCGTCCGCTGGGTGAAGACGGGGGAGAACGCGACCGATTACTCGCTCTACAACACGGTGCGCAACATGCTCTTTCTCCCCTGCACGCGGGAGCAGAAGTACAAGGCGAAGCAGGCGATCGACGCCTTCTTCTGGCGGGCCGGCGACATGCTGCAGGCGGTCGTCGTGTTCGTGGGGACGAGCGTTCTCGCCCTGCAGGTCCGGCAGTTCGCGCTGTTCAACATGGTGCTGGCCGGCCTGTGGCTCGTACTGGCCATCCGGATCGGCCGGGAGTACCGCCGGCTCGTCCAGTCCGGGCGCCCGCCGTGCGTCGAGGCCGGCCCGTTCGGCGCGCTGGCCCGATAGGCGGCCGCATTCCCCCGCTGGCTCACGGCGAAAGCTTCGTGCAGCGTCGGCTGGCCAGGGTGAGCCGGCTGGTGTTGGGCTGCTGGCTGGCTGTGGCGCTTCTCGATGCGTGCGGCCGGCCGGACGCGGGCGATGTCGAGCCCGATGGGGCGGTGGCAGGGGTCGCGGGGAGGGAGGGGGCGGGGGAGGAGCCACGCGAGTTGGTCGCCTGGGGCAGCGCGGAGGCGCTTAGGCTCGGTCAGGACGAGATCCGGACGCCGGGTCTGGATTCGGTGATCGCCCGCGGCGTCCTCCGCGTGCTCGTTCCGTTCGGCCGGACCTACTTCTACCTGGATGGCGGGACCCAGCAGGGCATCGCCTACGAGGCGTTCCGCGAATTCGAGACGTTCCTCAACCAGGAGCTCGACCTCGGTCCGCGCCGTCTCCGCGTCCTCCTCATGCCGACCTCGAGGGGGGAGCTCCTGCGCGCCCTGGTCGAGGGGCGTGGCGATCTGGCTGCCGCGGCCATCCCGATCCGGCCCGCGGACACGGCGCTCGTCGACTTCTCCGTACCCTTCGCCGGACCGATCCGGGAGGTCATCGCGGGCGGCCCGACCGCCCCCCCGCTGACGGGGCTCGACGACCTGGCGGGAACGGAGGTGCTCGTGCGCGCCTCCAGCGGGGCGTACGCCAGCATGCGCCGCCTCAGCGAGTCCTTCGAGGCGGCGGGCCGCCCGCCCGTCACGCTGCGGACCGCCGAAGAGCACATGGAGGATGAGGACCTGCTGGAGATGGCGAACGCCGGGCTCGTCCCGCTCGTCGTGGTGCGTCGGCGAGAGGCGGAGCTCTGGAGCGAGGTGCTCGATCGGATCACCGTGCATTCCCAGATCGTCGTTCGGGCGGCCGGTCAGCCGGCATGGGCCCTCCGCAAGAACAGCCCGAGGCTGAAGGAGGTCGTGAACCGGTTCGTGGCAAGGCATCCCCATGGCAGCTTCGGCTTTCGCGGCCGCTGGAAGCGCTACTGGGGGGACGTGGAGTGGGTGCGCAACGCGCTCGCCCACTCGGAGCTCGAGCGTTACCGGGCCGTGGCCGGTCTGTTCGAGCGCTACGCCGGGGAGTACGGGTTCCCCTCGCAGTTGTTGCTGGCGCAGGCGTACCAGGAGTCCGGCCTGGACCAGAGCGCCATCGGCCCTCTCGGGGCGGTCGGGATCATGCAGGTGCTGCCCACCACGGCGGCCGACCCCAGCATCGGGATCCCGGATGTCTCGACGCTGGAAGACAACGTGCACGCCGGGGTCAAGTACATGGAGTTCCTGAGGCGCCGGTACTTCTCCGGGCCGGCCATCGAGTCCGAGGACCGTCTCCTGTTGGCCCTGGCAGCCTACAACGCGGGCCCGTCCCGCATCCTGCCGCTGCGACAGGTCGCCGCCGAGCGGGGCCTGGATCCGTACCGCTGGTTCGGCAACATGGAGGTCATCGTGGCCGAGCAGGTGGGCCGCCGGACGGTTCTGTACGTCGACAACATCAGCAAGTACGACGCCGCGTACCGCATGCAGGGTGGCCGGGAGGCTGCGCGGCCCGCGAGACAGGCCGAGGTGGCCAGACAGTCCGAGCCGGCGTCCCTCCCCGAGCCCGGCGCACCGCCGGAGCTCCCCTAGCGCCTAGTCGGCCGGCTCAGTCGTCGCCGGAGCGGATGGCCCTGAGTCGGGGCGATCCGCCACGAGTTCGATCCGGGTGTGGGGCACTTCGATCCCCTCGCGAGCGAACCGCAGACGGATGAGGCGGGGAAGCGACCGGGTCAGCTCCAGCCAGTTCTCGGTCTCGGCCCACGGCCACACGGCGATCTCGATCCACGAATCCGCCAATGTCTGAACGAAGACGACGGGCTCGGGATCGGCGAGGACCATCTCGTTCTCGTCCAGAATGCTCTGGAGAAGAGATACGGCCCGGTCGAGATCCTCCCGGTAGCTGATCCTGGCGGTGACCTCCACCCTTCGAACCGGCTCGGCCGATCGGTTCTCGATCACGTGGCTCCAGATCTGTCGGTTCGGCACGAACAGACGCCGCCGGTCGAACGTGAGGATCGTCGTGTTGGCCAGTCCCATCTCCTGCACGGTGCCCACGACCCCTCCAGCCTCCACGACGTCCTCGACGTCGAACGGACGCGTGGCCAGGATGAACAGGCCGGCCGCCAGGTTGCTCATCGAGTCCTGCAGGGCAAGGCCGACGATGACGCCCGCCACGCCGAGCCCCGCCAGCAAGGTGGTCGGATCCACGCCGACGAGCCACAGTCCGGTGGCCAACCCGATGATCGTGGCGATCGGGCGCAGCATGCGGCCGATCAGGTCGGTCATCAGCTTCGAGAGCCGTACCAGGCGGAGAACCCGAAACAGCCACCAGCCGACGCGGAACGCGACGCGGAACAGAATGATCACGCCGAGGACGATGAGGAACCGGACAAAGAGTGTGGGCCCGTTGCTCTTCAGCCAGTTCCACAGCCCGTTCGCGAGGTCGCCCAGCAGGCCGATCAGGACCTCGGGGTCCAGGATGTCGGCCGTCACATCGCCGGTGCCCCGGATGATCATTTGACGGTACGCGGCCGTCTCGAATCCTCGCCCCGCGAGAAGATCGGCCGTCACGCCAAGCGTGGCGGTGATTCCCTCGATGCGGTCCTCGGTTGCCCGCAGCCGCGTTCGGAGAGCGGTGATCTCGTTCGGCGCGGATCGCGCCTCTTCGGCTTGTCGGATCTGTTCGCTCAGCCGGTTCCGGTTGAGGAGGGCGATCTGCAGCCGGCCGACCTGGCTTTCGGCCCAGCTGGTGAGGGTGCGCTCGATCGTCTGCCACTGCTCGGACGTGTCGAGCCCCAGGGAATCCGCCCTCGAGAGGTTCTGCACCCGCTCGACGAGCAGGGTATCGAGAATCGCCTTCGTTTCTCTGACGCGCGCCTCCAAAGCGGCGAGGCTGTCCGGCGGGCTGGAGGCGCGCGCGTCGCGGAAGTCGTCGATCTCGGCCATGCGCCGCTCGATGGCTTCATCGTAGAGCCCCCCCACCCTGACCAGGAACGTTCCAAGTCCCTGCCGTACCGAATCGACGGCAGCGCCTGCCGCCTGCAGCGTCGGAATGACCTGCAGCAGCCTGGTCACGGTGTTCCGGATCTGGCGGACGCCCTGATCGGCTCGGACCCGCGCCAGCTGTTGTTCTTCGGGCGATGCATCCCGCACGGCGTCCCATTCGACGACGATGCTGTCCAGCAGCACCTCGACGCGGGCCAGATCGTCGCCTGCGCGGCTCAACTCCGCCTGCACGCTGTCGGATACGGCCTGTGTGCCCGCGTCGTCCTGGGCGGGCGCAGGAAGACCGGGGGGGGCGATCGCTTCGTTCCCCAGGGCGGCAGGGGCAGGAGAAACCGCGGCGACAAGGGCCACCAGGGGGAGGAGCGCGGTCGGGCCGAGAAGAGCGGACCGCCGGACTGTCGAGAAACGCGACGTGAGAAGCACTTGAGTTTCCCCGCACCAGGTCAGAAGCTGAATAGGAAGCAGACGCATTGAACGATCGAAGGCTGTAGCTCTTCCGGCAAGGTGTTCTGGGCGCCTCGGTCGCACAACGGAAAGGGTGGCCATGGTCCGCACGCACGCGGGGGAGGCGGAGAGGCAGATCGGGGAGCTGCGACGCCTTGCGTCGAGCAGCCACGGGTTCGCTCCGCAGGTGTCGGGCTGGTCGGTGGGCATGCATATCCAGCACTGCGCGCTCGCGATGTCGGGGATCCTGAGCAGCCTCCTCGGGTGCGAGGGTCCGCCGCCGGAGCGATCTCCCAATCTGGTGGGCCGCGGCGTCCTCATGACGGGTCGGATCCCGCGCGGTGCGGCGCAGGCTCCCGCGGTTGCCCTGCCGAAGCGCGACGTGGGCCAAGCGGAGCTGATCGAGGAGCTGGTGCGGTGCGAGCGGCTGCTTTCCAGCGCGCCAGAGATGGCGGAGAACGCCTGGTTCCGGCACTTCGGGCTGGGCGTTCTGAGAAGGGATCAGGCGCTCCGCTTTCTCGCCGTTCACAACGATCACCACCTCCGTATCATCCGTGACATCCTGGCCGCCTGAGCTCAGCAGAACCGGGTTTGTCACCGCACGGATCGTGGTGCATGATCATCCCGGCGATCTCACGGGCGCCGGCACAGCGCCCACCACGGCATGAGGGACGGCATGGAGCGCATCGTCGAGTGCGTACCGAACTTTTCCGAAGGCAGGGATGCGAACGTGATCGGCGAGATCACGGGCGCCATCGAGCGGGTGCAGGGCAGCAGGCTCCTGGACGTGGATCCTGGGCCGGATACGAACCGTACGGTCGTCACGTTCATCGGCCCGCCGGAGACGATCGGGGAGGCGGCGTTCGGGGCCGTTCGGCAGGCGGCCCGGCTGATCGACATGCGTCGGCACCGCGGCGCACACCCACGCTTCGGCGCAGCCGATGTGGTCCCGTTCGTCCCGGTCGCGGGGGTGACGATGGAGGAGTGCGTGGAGATCGCGCGGGAAGTCGGCCGGCGGATTGGCGAGGAGCTGGGGATCCCGGTGTTTCTGTACGAGGAGGCGGCGAGCCGCCCGGAGCGCCGCAGTCTGTCGGTCGTGCGGGCTGGTGAGTACGAGGGGCTCGAGGCCAGGCTCGCGGAGCCCGAGTGGGCGCCGGACTTCGGGCCGAAAGCTTTCAACCCCGCGGCCGGGGCCACCGCGGTCGGGGCCCGCGAGTTCCTCATCGCGTATAACATCAACCTGAACACGACGGATCGTCGCTACGCCACGGACATCGCCTACGAGCTCCGGGAGCGAGGCCGCTGGAAGCGGTCGGGCGACACGAAGCCCTTCTACTACAAGGGCGAGATCGTCCGCTTCCCCGAGGATGGCGGCTACCCGTGCGGGAACTGCGATGTCGTCGAACGCTCCTTCGATGAGCTCGCGACCCACTACGCCGAGGCACACGGTGGAGACCTCGCGGCTCGGTACGCATCGATACCGATCGATCAGGAGAACCCTAGCGGGCCCGTCTTCCGTGACGGCCGCTTCAGGTTCGTCAAGGGTCTGGGGTGGGTGATCGAGGAGTACGGGCGGGCCCAGATCAGCCTGAATTTGACGAAGTACACCGTGAGCCCTCCACACGAGGTCCTGGAGGCCGCTCGCGAGGAGGCTGGCAAACGGGGCCTGGTCGTCACGGGATCCGAGATCGTCGGCCTCGTGCCCTTCGAGGCGATGCGCTGGGCCGCCCGCTTCTACCTGAGACGCATGCACAAGTCCACGGGCCTTCCGGTGCCGGATCTGATGGAAACCGCCATCCAGTCCATGGGCTTACGAGAGGTTGCGGACTTCGAAGCGCCCGATCGGGTGCTCGGACTTCCGGTCGTGGCGGGACCGAGCGTGCTTCGCCCGGTGCACGAGTTCGTGGACGAGGTGTCGCGCGATACGCCGGCTCCCGGCGGCGGCTCGGTGGCGGCCCTGGCCGGGGCGCTCGGCGCCGCGCTCACGGCCATGGTGGCGAACCTTTCCGTGCCGCTGGCCGGCTTTCAGGACCAATACGAGACGCTGTGCTCGCTGGCCGAGCGCTGTCAGGAGATCAAGGATGCGCTGATCCGCGGCGTCGACGATGACGCGCAAGCGTTCGACGCCGTGATCGAGGCGATGCGGATGCCGAAGGACACGCCGGAGGAGCGGCAGGCGCGCGACGTCGCCATGCAGGCCGGCTACCGAGAGGCGACCCGCGTGCCGTTCGCCACCGTGGAGCTGTGTGTGGAGGCGCTTCGTGTGTGCGCGGAGCTCGCGCCTCTCGCCGAAGACCCGATGATCAGCGATGTCGGCACGGCGGTGTTGATGGCCGATGCCGGCGCACGGTCCGCCGCGCTCAACGTGCGGATCAACCTTCCCCAGGCCGGCGACGAGAGGTTCGCGGAGGAGATGAGCGGGAAGATCGAGTCCCTGCTGGGCGAGAGCGCGGAGCTGGCGGAAGCGGTGCTGGGGGAGGTGGGGCGGAGGTTGGGAACCTAGGCGTGCCGGCCGGAGGACGCTCTCGGAGTCGGCTGGGGAGGCTGCGTGAGGCCGTGTGCCGAGCGCTGAGCGCGGCGCGCGAGGTGTACGAGGGGATGTACGTGGCCCCGTATCGAGCCGAGATCCAGCGCGAGTATCTCCGCCAGCGGGATCTCTTCCTCCTCGCCGGCCTCTCCGACCTCCTCGGGGTGCCGAACCCGACCCAGTTCTACATCCTCGAGCTCTATCCGGAGCTCATCGAGGGCTTTCACCAGTGGCACCTGCGAATGGGCCTCGAGCGGCCACCGGAGGGCGGCTTCCGATGCTGCTGAAGCCGCGCATTCTCTTCTTCGGCGGCAAGGGTGGGGTGGGAAAGACCACCCTGGCCTCCGGCATGGCCCTGGCGCTCGCCTCTCGACGGCTGCGCACGCTCCTCGTGTCGACCGATCCGGCGCACTCGACCTCGGACATCCTCCGGACCGATCTCGGGCCTGAGCCGCGAGCCGTCGCCCCGAACTGCTGGGCGATGGAGCTGAGCCCCGAAATCGAGGCGGATCGGTACATCGCTCGCGTCAAGGCCAGGCTGGCGGATGCCGTGCCACCGCGGCTCGTGGCCGAGGTGGACCGGCAGATCGACCTCGCCCGCGCGTCACCGGGAGCCGCCGAGGCTGCCCTGTTCGAGCGGTTCGTTCGGATACTCGAGCGGGAGGGAAGCGCCTTCGATCGCGTCGTCTTCGATACGGCGCCCACCGGCCAGACGCTGCATCTCCTCTCGCTGCCCGAGCAGATGTCCGCCTGGATCGCCGGTCTGATGAGGCGGAGGAGGAAGGTCACGGCGGCGGGCCGTATGTGGAGGAACGTCGCCGGGTCGGCCGCGAGCGGTCCCCCTGCGGACGTCGATCCCGTGCTGGCGGCGCTCGAGGAGCGCCGCTCGCTCTTCCTGCGGGCTCGGGACCGGCTCGCCGACCCGCGTCAGACGGCCTTCATCTTCGTCGTCGTTCCGGAGCGGCTGCCCATCTGGGAGACGGTTCGCGCCGTGCGCACCCTCGCTTCGCACGCGATCCCGATCGGCGCCATCGTCGTCAACCAGGTGCTGCCGGATGATCTCTCTGGCGGCTTTGCCGGTAGACGCAGGGAGCGGCAGATCGAGCACCTCGGGCTGATCGAGCGCGACCTGGGCGCGTGGCCCCTGTTCAGGGTGTCGATGGCCGACACCGACCCGGTGGGCACGGACGCCCTTTTCCGGCTCGGGGAGGACCTGATCTCGGCTTCTGGCGCCTCGCCCGAAGCCACGGTTGGCCCGGGCGCCGCGAGGGATGGAGGCGCATGAGCTCGATCGTCCTGCTCGTCGTCGGACTCTCCGCGTTCCTCAGCGGTTACCTCATCTACTCGCGCTGGATCGCTCGAAGGATCTATCGGCTCGATCCGGATTTCGTGACGCCGGCCCACCAGTTCGAAGACGGGGTCGACTACGTGCCGACGAACAAGCACGTGCTATTCGGCCACCACTTCACTTCGGTGGCCGGCGCGGCGCCGATCGTCGGACCCGCGATCGCGGTGATCTGGGGCTGGCTCCCGGCCTTCCTGTGGGTCGTGCTCGGTACGGTGTTCGCCGGTGCGGTCCACGACTTTGCGGCCCTCTGGATATCCACGCGTCACAGGGGCAACTCGATCGGTACGCTGACCCAGTCGATCGTGGGCGACCGGGCACGGGTGCTCTTTCTCTTCCTGATCTTCTTCCTGCTCCTCATGGTGAACGCCGTGTTCGCGGTGATCATCGCGAACCTCTTCCTGAGCAACCCGGGGGCGGTGGTCCCGGTGTGGGGATCGCTCGTCGTGGCGCTGATCGTCGGCTTCCTCATCTACAGGACGGGCGCGGGGATCCTTCTTCCCTCGATCGCCGCCCTGCTGACGCTCTACCTGCTGATCTGGCTGGGGCAGTACGTACCGCTGGAGCTTCCCGATCTCGTCGGCTTCGGCCCGACGGCGGAGCAGGTCCGAGCGGCAGGCGGGGACATGGTTGCCGCGGCCGAGGCGGCCCGCGCGGACGGCCAGCGCGTGGGCTGGATCGTCATCCTCTTCGCGTACACCTTCTTCGCCAGCGTCCTCCCCGTCTGGCTGCTTCTGCAGCCCCGGGACTACGTGAACGGCCACCAGCTGTTCGTCGCCCTGGCGCTCATCGGCGCGGCCGTGCTCGTAACGAATCCGCCCGTCGTGGCGCCGGCCATCAACCTCGCCCTGCCGGCGGACGCCCCGAGCTGGTTTCCGCTCCTCTTCATCACGATCGCCTGCGGTGCGATCAGCGGGTTCCACGGCCTCGTCGGTTCCGGGACCTCCTCGAAGCAGCTGAACCGGGAGCCCGACGCGCGGTACATCGGGTACGGCGGGGCGCTGGGCGAAGGAACGCTCGCCGTAACGTCGATCATCGCGACCACGGCCGGCTTTGCCCTGTTCGTGGGTCTGGATGCCTGGCACGAGCACTACGGCTCGTGGGCCAGCGCCTCCGCCGGAGCGACGACGGCTTTCGTGAATGGAGTCGGCGTGCTGGCCGAGGGGCTGGGCATACCGCACGCCGTGGCGACGATCTTCGCGGCCGTCATCGTCATCAGCTTCGCCGCGACCACCCTGGACACGAGCATCCGCCTGCAGCGCTACATCATCGGCGAGCTGGGCGTCCAATACGGGCTCCGGGGGCTGCAGAACCGTTGGCTGGCTACCCTGCTGGCCGTGTCCGGCTGTGCGCTGCTCGCCCTGGGGCTCGACCGCGGCGCGGGAGGGATGCGGCTCTGGCCCCTGTTCGGGACGACCAACCAGCTGCTGGCGGGCCTCACGCTGCTGATCGTGACCCTCTACCTCGTCAGGTTCCGGCGACCTGCCTGGGTGACGGCGCTCCCGATGGTGTTTCTCCTCTTCATGACGACCTGGGCGATGGTCATCAACCTGCTCAGGTTCAGGAGCGAGAGCGAGCTGCTGCTCCTCGTCGTGGGCGGTGCGATCTTCGTGCTGGAGCTTTGGCTCCTGTTCGAGGCGGCCGCGGCCGTGCGAAGGCTGGGCGCGGACCGGCGGGAGGATGCCGTTGCGCTCGGGCCGGACGGGGCGTCCGCCGAGTAGGCACGGAAGCGGCGCAACGGGCCAGAGCCAACCGGGGCTGGATCGGCGCCCCGGAGGCCGATCGAGACGGGGGGAAGCCACTCTAGGGAAACCGGTACAAGAAAAGGAGGCCAAGGTGATCGCGGTCATGGGAGCGAGCGGAAACACGGGTCGGCGCATCAGCGAGCGGCTCCTCGGTGGGGGCGAGCCGGTTCGGGTGCTGGGCCGCTCGGCGGAGCGACTCGAGGGGCTGGTCCAGAAGGGCGCGGAGGCGGCCGTCGGGGAGGCGACGGACCGGGACTATCTGAGCCACGCCTTCGAGGGCGCGGACGCGGCGTACCTGCTCATTCCGCAGGAGCTCCGGTCGCCCGATTACGGAGCCTTTCAGGATCGTGTCGGCGGTGCCCTGACGGAGGCGATTCGGCAGCGTGGTGTCGGCCGAGTCGTCCTGCTCAGCAGCATCGGCGCCGACCAGCCGTCGGGCACGGGCCCGATCGCCGGGCTCCATCGCCAGGAAGAACGCCTGCGGGGGCTCGAGGGGGCGGACGTGCTGGCCCTGCGACCCGGCTTCTTCTTCGAGAACTACCTGGACAGCCTGGCTCTGATCAAGCATCAGGGCATCAACGGCGGCGCGATGGCCCCGGACATGCCCATGGGCATGATCGCGACACGGGACATCGCGGCGGCCGCAGCTGACGCTCTGCTGGAAAGGGACTTCTCCGGCTTCGAGATCCGGGAGCTTCTCGGGCCGCGCGACCTCACCCTGACCGAGGCCACCCGGATCATCGGCGAGGCGGTGGGCAGGCCCGAGCTGCCGTACGTCCAGCTCTCGTACGATGAGTTCCGTGCCGCGCTCGTCCAGATCGGGATGTCCGCGAGCGTGGCGGAGACGATGACGGAGATGGCGCAGGGGTTCAACGAGGGCAGGGTGCGGTCGCTGGAGGGCCGGACGGCGGCGAACACGACCCCGACGACCCTGGAGTCGTTCGCGGCCGCGGTGCTGGCGCCTGCCTACGAAACCATCTAGGCGGGAGGGTGTGATGCGATCGGAGGCAACGACCGTCGAGGCCTACCTATCGGGGCTCCCCGAGGACCGGAGGCCCGCCATCGAGGCGGTGCGGGAAGTGATCCTGAAGAACCTTCCGGATGGCTACGAAGAGGCCATGAACTGGGGAATGATCACCTACCAGGTGCCGCTCCGGACATGCTCGGACACCTATAACAAGAAGCCGCTCATGTACGCGGCTCTCGCCTCCCAGAAGCACCACATGGCCGTATATCTGACGGCCATCTACATGGACGAGTCGGAGCGACACGCGTTCGAGGAGTCGTACAGGGCCACCGGGAAGCGTCTCGACGCGGGCAAGTCCTGCGTCCGCTTTCGAAAGCTGGGGGATCTGCCCCTCCCGCTGATCGGCCAGGTGATCGGGTCCCTGGCCGTAGAGGAGTTCGTGCGGCGCGCCAAGGCCGCGCGATCTCCTCGAGGAGCGCGAGGCTGAACGCCCCCTCGCCCTCCGGTTCCTGAAGCGCTCCCGACAGGGCCCTTCTGGACCGTCGAGGGAACGCAGCCTCTGCCCGCCGTGTACCGGAGACAGGGCTTACTTTTAGCATCCCCTAAATTTCCGGGATTCAGGACCGTCGATGGGTCGTTTCCGATCTCTGATCAGGTCTCTGTTCAGGCCCATACGGAGCCGCGAGCGGCGGCGGAGGGCGGCAGAGAGGGCTCGCATGGAGGATGCCCTCAAGCACCTCTACGAATGCGAGAGATCCGGCTCACCGTGCACGCTTGAGAGCCTGGCCGGGGCGCTCGAATCCACCCGCGACGCGGCCGCGCGCCTGCTGTCCCGCCTCCAGACCCTCGAACTGGTCGTGCCCCGGGAAGACGGGTTCGGGCTCACCCGGGCCGGGCGACGGTCGGCTATCCGGGTGCTCCGCATCCACCGCCTGTGGGAGCACTACCTGGCGCAGCGCACGGATGCCGATCCCACGATCTGGCATTCGGCAGCCGACCGGATGGAGCACGAGCTGACGGACGAGCAGGCCGAGGAGCTCGACCACCGTCTGGGGCGGCCGCTCTTCGACCCCCACGGGGATCCCATCCCGAGTCGGGAAGGGACGCTGCCGCCGCCTCGCGGCGTGCCCCTCCCGAGCCTCGAGGCCGGGCAGAGCGCCGAGGTCACCCATGTCGAGGACGAACCCCCGGAGCTGTTCGAGACGCTTGTCAGCCAGGGGTTCGCACCGGGGCTCGGAGTGCAGGTCCTCGAGACGGGAGACGCGGGCGTGCGGCTGCGCGTCGCCGGGCGCGAGCGTAGCCTGGACCGGGTGACGGCCTCGAACGTCACCGTGGAGCCGCTGCCCCGCGGTGTCGTGGCCGGGCAGCTGCCGCGGACCCTGGCCGACGCCGCGCTCGGTGAATCCGTCACCGTGCGCGGCATATCGCCCGGTTGCCGGGGGCCCCGTCGTCGTCGACTTCTCGATCTGGGGATCGTTCCCGGCACGTCCATCGTGCCGGAACTCGAGAGCTCGGTGGGGGATCCCGTGGCCTACCGCATCCGCGGCGCCCTCATCGCGCTGCGGAGGGAGCAGGCAGCGGCGATCGAGATCGAGCCCCGTCCGCCGGCAGGCGACGCCGAATGAGTCTCGCGAGAGAGCCCTGCCACGGCTGCGGCCCCGCCCGAAGCGAGAGCCTCGTCCGCCTCGGCATCCGCCCCGGCCGGTGGGATCGACTCCTGGCCCTGGCGGGCAACCCGAACACGGGGAAGACCACCGTCTTCAACGCGCTGACCGGTCTTCGGCAGCATACGGGCAACTGGCCGGGCAAGACCGTGGTCCGGGCGGAGGGTGTGTATGCCCACGGCGGCCAGCGGTACAAGGTCGTCGATCTTCCGGGAACGTACTCGCTCCAGGCCGGCAGCGTGGACGAGGAGGTGGCTCGCGACTTCGTTCTGTTCGGCCGCCCCGACGTCACGGTCATCGTGGTCGACGCCACCCAGCTCGAGCGAAACCTCAACCTCGTGCTTCAGATCCTCGAGATCACCGATCGCGCGGTCGTGTGCCTGAACCTGATGGACGAGGCGCGCCGGCACGGCCTGGCGATCGATCCCGAGAAGCTTTCCACCGAGCTGGGCGTGCCCGTCGTGCCGACCGTGGCGCGGCGCGGCGAGGGGATCCCGCAGCTGCTGGCGGTCATCGACGATGTGGCGAGCGGAGCGCTTCGCCCCCGCCCGCGGCGCATCCGGCGACATGCCGACGAGGTCGAGCGCCTGATCTCACAGCTCGTGCCCATGATCGAGGAGGTGTATCCCGACCTGCCGAACCCGCGCTGGGTCGCCCTTCGCCTGCTCAATGCGGACGAGTCCGTCATCGAGGCGTTCAGGAACGGAGAGGTAGGTCGGATCGCGGGCATCGAGGGGGCGCGAGGCGGCGCGTCGGCAGGGGCCGCGGCCGTCCTCGATGGCGGGGACGGCGACCTGCGGGCTCGCGAGGCCCGTGGCCGGGTGCTCGAGGAGGCCTCGGCCCTCCGCTGGGAGCTTCCCCGAGATTTTCACGACCGCCTCGTCGAGGGGATCTTCGAGCGGGCGGAGCAGATCGCGCGCGCCAGCGAGCAGCGGGGACTCCGGCGGGTGCGGTTCGACCTCGACCGCCGGCTGGACCGCATCCTGACCAGCCGGTGGCTCGGCTTCCCCCTGATGATGCTCATTCTTGCCGTCGTGTTCTGGATCACGATCGAGGGCGCGAACTACCCTTCGCAGCTCCTCTCCGTCCTGCTCATCGATAACGGACACGCGTGGATCAGGGGCCTCGCCGACGCGCTCGGAATGCCGGGCTGGGCGAGCGGCCTGCTCATCGACGGCGTCTACCTGGCGACCGCCTGGGTGGTGAGCGTGATGCTTCCCCCGATGGCGATCTTCTTTCCGCTCTTCACGCTGCTGGAAGACTTCGGCTACCTGCCGCGGGTGGCCTTCAACCTGGACGGCCTGTTCCGGCGCGTCGGGGCGCACGGCAAGCAGGCGCTCACGATGTGCATGGGGTTCGGCTGCAACGCGGCGGGTGTGGTCTCGACCCGCGTGATCGACAGCCCGCGCGAGCGGCTGATCGCCATCATCACGAACAACTTCTCGCTGTGCAACGGCCGCTGGCCCACCCAGATCCTGATCGCGACGATCTTCATCGGCGCCCTAGCGCCCGCTCACCTTGCCGGCTTCATCTCGGCCGGAGCGGTGGTCGGCATCGCCCTTTTCGGCGTCGCGATGATGTTCACGGCCTCGTGGCTTCTCTCACGCACCCTGCTGCGCGGCGAGGCGACGACCTTCAGCCTGGAGCTTCCTCCCTACAGGCCGCCGCGGATTCTGCAGACCCTGTACACCTCCATCGTCGACCGAACGCTCATCGTGCTGTGGCGCGCGGTGGTCTTTGCCGCTCCGGCGGGAGCGGTCATCTGGCTGGTGGCCAACGTCACGGTCGGCGGGTCGTCGGTGGCCGAGTACGTCATCGACTGGCTGGACCCGTTCGGCCTCCTGATCGGATTGAACGGAGTCATACTGCTCGCCTACGTGGTCGCGATTCCGGCGAACGAGATCGTGATCCCGACCGTGCTCATGCTCACGGTACTCTCGGCCGGGGTGGCCAGCGCGGGTGCTGGCGCCGGCGTGATGTTCGAGCCAGAATCAGCCTACGCCATGGAGGGCATTCTGAGGGCCGGCGGCTGGACGCTGCTCACGGCGGTGAACCTCATGCTGTTCAGCCTGCTCCACAACCCGTGCTCGACCACGCTGTACACGATCTACCGCGAGACGGGAAGCGCCAAGTGGACGGCCGTGTCCGCCCTCCTGCCCCTGGCGATGGGCTTCGCCGTCTGCCTTGCCGTCGCCCGGGTCTGGGCGCTTCTCGCCTGAGGCGGACGGGCCCGACCCGCCTCCGGCCGTGACGCTTCCGCTGGAGGGCTCCACCTCATGATCGAGCTGCTGTCGGGTCCTTGGGGCCCGGTGATCATCTTCTTCCTGCGGCTTGTCGATGTCTCGATGTCGACCTTCCGCGTGCTCATGGTGGTGCGCGGCTCCCGTTGGCTCGCACCGCTGGTCAGCTTCTTCGAGATCCTCATCTGGGTCATTGCCGCCGGGGCGGTGATCCGGAATCTCGGCAGCCCGCTGCACGCCGTCGGTTATGCGGCCGGCTTTTCCGCAGGCACGGCCGTTGGCATGTGGATCGAGGGCAAGCTTGCCCTCGGCATCTGCTCGATCCGGGCGATCTCTCGAGATCCCCAGCGGGAGCTGGCCAGCGAGCTGCGATCATCCGGCTACGGGGTGACGGAACAGCGCGGCCGGGGGCGCGAGGGCACGGTCGGCATCCTGCATGCGGTGGTCCGCCGGCGGGACATCCACGACGTGATCCGGACGATCGAGCGCCACGATCCCGACGCGTTCGTGACCGTCCAGAACGACGCCGTGGTGCATCGGGGGTGGCTCTACCGGGCCAAGCGGAAGTGAGCGTCGGGTGGGGGAGTCGCAGGGCGACGGGGCGAGCTCGCACCGGCTTCCTCAACCGTTGGCGCGTCGCCTTCGACCGAGCGCCAGGAAGAAGAGGCAGGCCGCCAGCGCGCCCACGGCGAGAACGATCCACCGGTCGACCGGCTCGGGGTCGGAGTACGGCACCCGGACTGCCACGTAGGTCGCGTACACGACGTATACGAACACGAAGAGGGCCCCCTCGCGCCGACTGATCCTCCAGCCCGAGGCGAGAACCACGAGGCAGAGAACGGAGGTGGCGACCATCATCGGGACGTCGACCGCGGATGCCGCGGCCGGCACCTGCAGTCCACCGGGCGCGAGGACCGCGCTGGAGCCCAGAATCGCCAGGACGTTGAACAGATTGCTGCCCATCACGTTCCCGACGGCGATGTCCTGTTCCCCCCGCCGCGTCGCCACGAGCGAGGTGGCCAGCTCGGGAAGCGATGTGCCCATCGCGACGATGGTCAGCCCCACGACCAGCGGACTCGCTCCCAGGTCGTCGGCGATCCGCACCGCACCGTCCACCACCCAGTGGGAGCCGAGGACCAGAAGCAGGAGCCCGACGCCGATGGCGGCGAGGTGCATGGAGCGCCGGGGCAGGGTGGCTGTCGTGGGCGGCTCGCCAGAGTCGCTCCTGTCCGCTCGCGCCTGCTGCCTCCCGCCGACCCGAACGCACCAGGCGACGTAGGCGAGCATCCCGAGCAGAAGGAGCGCCCCCTCCGCGCCCGAAAGCCTCGAGTCGGCGACGAAGAGCCAGGCGAGGCAGGAGGCCGCGATGACGAGCGGGGCTTCCAGCCTGACCAGCGAGTGCGCCACACGAAGCGGACGAACCGCGGCGGCCACCCCGAGGATGAGGAGCGAGTTGAAGATGTTGCTCCCGACGGCGTTTCCGAGCGCGAGCCCCGGCGTTCCTTGCACGGCGGACCTCACGCTGACGGCCAGCTCCGGGGCGCTGGTCCCGAAGGCGACGACGGTCAGCCCGATCAGCAGGGAGGACACGCCGAGTCGGCGGGCGAGCCCCGAGGCGCCCCGCACGAGCGCCTCCCCTCCGATGAGGAGCAGGCCGAGGCCGGCGGCCAGCTGCAGGATCGCCGCCACGCGCTACAGTGCGGCCTCGCAGCCGAGGCCCGGGGCTCGGGTCGGAAAGAGGACCCCTTCCCGGAGAATCACCGAGCCTGCCGTCGGGTCGTCCAGGAGATCCAGGTGACCGTCGAGGTCGGCGTAGACCACGTTGGGGCGGGCGAGCGCGAAGTGCAGGCCGCCGGCGATGGCGAGAGCGCACTCATCCATGCAGCCGACCATGACCTCCAGGCGGGCGGAGCGGGCGACGGAGTTGACGGCGAGCGCCTCGGCGATGCCGCCGACCTTCATGAGCTTCACGTTGACCATGTCGGCGAGGTCGCGGCGGGCGATCCGGAAGGCGTCTCTCAGACTGAGGAGGCTCTCATCGGCCATCACCGGCAGGGGGACGGCATCGGTCACCCGGCCGAGCAGGTCCGGCTCGCCCTTCGGCGTCGGCTGCTCGAGAAGCTCCAGACGGGCGGTGCGAGTGCGCTCCACGAAGTGGATCGACTGCTCCACGCTGTAGCCCTGGTTCGCGTCGAATCGCAGTTCGATCTTCTCGCCGACCGCGTCCCTGACGCGCAGCACGCGCTCGACGTCCTCCTCGCTGTCGCGTCCGCCCTTGAGCTTCAGACAGCGGAAGCCCTCGGCCACGAGACGGCGGGCGCGCGCCACCGTCTCGTCGGGAGGGAGGATGCCGATCGTGACGCTGGTGCGCATCCGGTCGCGGTAGCCGCCGAGCAGGACCCACAGGGGCTGGCCGGCGATCTTGCCCAGGAGATCGTGCAGGGCGAGGTCAACCGCGGCCCGTGCCGACGGGTGCTCTGACAGCGGTGCCTGCAGGTCCGCGAGGATCCGCGCGCGCCGGAGCGGATCCGAGCCGCGGAGCCGCGGCTCGGCGATCTCCCGGAGCACGGAGAGCACGGTCTCGGGCGTCTCGCCCGTGACGGCCGGATCGGGAGCCGCACAACCGAAGCCGGCGATTCCGGAGCTCGTCTCGAGTCGCAGGAGGACGTTGGTCGCGGAGGCGATCGTCTCGTAGGCGATCGAATAGGGCTCGCGGAGCCGAAGATGGACAGCCCAGCACTCGACGGCCCGGACACGCACCCGTCAGACTCTCCGCTCGTGGATTTCCGCCAGGGTCATGGGCTTGAGCGTCTCGACGAAGGTCACGAGGTGCCGGATCATCACCTCCCAGATCAGGCGTCCCTTCTCGGCCGAGGCGCGGGACGGGTCACCGAGAACGCCGCTCGACGAGATGCGGTCCGTATGGGCGTACCACTGTACCGCGTAGTCCGAGCTGAAATCGAGATAGCGACTGTAGAAGCGGGGCACGAAGCCCTCGGCCCGGGGCAGGTCCACCAACTCGGGCCGTGCGGCGAGGCTCGTGCTGGTCTCGACCTCGCCGGCGTGGACATCTCCACGTGTCTCCGAGAGGCGAGCCACATCGGCATCGCTCGTCTCGCCCGTGTCCACGCAGGTGAAGATATGGGCATCGCGGTTGATCATCTGAGCGGCGAACTGGAGCGTCGGCATGTTCCCGCCATGCCCGTTCACGATGATCAGCTTCGCCACCCCGTGCCGGGCGGCGCTCAACCCGATCTCGTACACCAGGCGGGCCAGGGTCTCGGGGCCGACGCTCAGCGTGCCCGGGAAATCCTCGTGGTGGTACGATACGCCGTACGGGATGAGCGGAAGCACGAGCGGTCGCGGCTCGGCACACCGACGGGCAACCTCCCGGCACAGGTGCTCCGCGTCCCATGCGTCGGTGTCCAGCGGGAGATGCGGACCGTGCTGTTCGATGGAGCCGACGGGCAGCAGCGCGATGTCGACCTCGGCGAACCGACGCTTGGCCTGTGGCCAGGTCAGCTCCCCGAGCAGGTAGTCTCTGGCCGCCGTCGCGGGACGCTCGTCCTCCGGACCGTCCGCCGCTTTGGCCGCTTCGAACCGGTAGGGCCGCGCCAGCGAGGGGTCCGTGAGGGGGTCGAAGGGGAGCCACTGGCGGCCGCTGCGCCGCAGGGCTCCATCCGCGTGCTCGAGTAGCGTGGCGAACAGCGGACGGCGGAGGGACGCGGGGATCGCGTGTGCAGGCGACCGGCGTCGATCGAACCGAAGGTGCATGACTTCGGACCGGGGGGAGGCCCGCCGGACGCGGGGGGTGTCCGCCTCGACCCGTCCCAGCTCCCTGAGCATCCACAGCACGTGCTCGCTTGCCGGCACCTCCTGGTGGATGGCCTTCTCGGCGACCGCCCGCAGGCACCCGTCGATCTGCGCCTCGCTGTAGCCGCAGCGGGTCGGATCACCCCCCACCGCGACGAGCATGGCCACCACGCGGCGGCACTTCTCGCAGCGCCCGCAGGGATAGACACGATCGCCCTCGATGTGGGTCGCGTGGCAGGAGGTCTGGTGTCGCTGCAGCTCCGGGTAGCGCTGCACGAGCAGCTTCTCGACCAGGAGCTCCGAGAGCTGCCGGACGATGGAAAACTGCACGAGTCCCCAGCCCTTGCGGCGATAGTAGGCAGACAGCGCGTCATCGAACAGACGGCTCTGGTCGTACAGCCCGTCGTAGTGGGGGATGCCGCGAAAGCTGGCCACCCGGGTCGTGTCGTGCTCGTCGCCTATCAGGATGCGGCCGATCCCGCGCCGGCGCAGGACGGGAAGGGCACCGAACAGGAATACGGCCACCGTCCACAGCCGGATCGGGTACTCGTCGGAGCGGAGCCTCTGGTAGTCCGGGCGAACGAACGGCAGCTGCCGCACCATCCAGTTGAACACCCGGTCGGCCGAGGTCCAGATGCGAACTGTTCGCTCGGGGTCGACCGAAGCGAGATGACGGTACCCGTTCAGGGCCGTGTACCAGTGCCGCCCCGATTCGTTGACGAACAGGGAGTGCGTCTCGTAGCCCAGCTCCCTGAGGAGGCCGTAGGTGAGGAGGCTCTCCTTGCCTCCGCTCGAGAGGACGGCCATGCGCGCCCGGGAGGTGCGCCAGTCTCCCTCCTGCCGGGCCCGGCTGCCCCGTGGCGTCCGTCCCCTGCCGCTCGGCTCATCGTCCCGCACGGAGTCGGGGAAGACGAGCTCGGATTGCAGGTAGCTCTCTCGCACCTCCAGCGGCACCTTCGCCTCGGGCAACAGGAACTCGTTGGGCCGCTGGATCTTGTTGACGTAGATCTCACGGGCCGTATTGGCCGCCATCTCGGCCAGGAAACGCCGGTCATGCGCGTCGAACGGACCGTGGAAGACGAGCTCCTTGCTGAACAGCCCGTAGTTGAGCGCCACCTGGGCAGCGATCAGCGAGGCCAGGTTGACCGACGCGGCCTCGGAGGGGTCGAACACGTCCTCCTCGTACCGGTAGGCCAGCTCCGTCTCGTCGGTTCGCCCGCCTGCCGTGACCCGGTAGAGCGCCGTCACGCTCCGCGGAGAGAGCCTGACCGGCGCGACTTCGAGCCGATCCAGAACCAGGAGGGGAGCGAGGGAATCCGCTCCTGTCTCCCGACTCATCGGGCGACCTCCCCCATGTGCCGGCGGATCGCCTGCACGAGGCGATTCGCTCCCTCGAGGAGCACATCCACGGCCGGCAGGCCGGTCTCTCGCTCGATCTGCGCCGCGGCGCGGGCGACGCCGTCGCGGTCCAGCCGCTCGTGGTTGATCGTAACGGCTATGACGGGGCGGTTCGAGAGAAGCTCGATCGCCTGGATCTGCGTGCCGAGGGGATGCAGCGCGTATCCGGGGAAGCCGTCGTATTCCCTGCGGGCCGGGGCATGCTGTAGAACGACGGCGTGCGGTCGGCCGGCGGCGAGGATCTCGAAACCGCCGGGATACGCGGGATTCATCAGGCTGCCCTGGCCCTCGAGCACGATCGCCTCCGGACCCGCCTCCCGCCAGGCGGTCCACACGGCGTGCTCGATCTCTCCCGCCACGAAGTCGTTGACCAGCGAATCGAGAAGCACGCCGAAGCGGGCTCCCTGCATCCAGGCCGTCTGACCCGTACCCACCATCTCTGCCCGAACACCCGCGGCCTCGAGTCCGTCCACGAGCTTCCACGCGGTGGTGCGCTTGCCGATCGCCGAGTCGGTCCCGAGCACGGCGACCCGGTACGCCCCGACCTCCTCGATCTTTCCCGTGAACGCATGGAGCTGGCCTCGCGGCGGCGTGCGTCGGACGTCGCGCAGCGCGACGCCGTGCCGCTCGGCCAGGGCCACGATCTCGGAGTCCTCGGAGAGGAAGTCATGCAGGCCGGAGTCGACGGCCAGGCCGGCCCGAACGGCTTCGAGCACGGCGTCGCGAATCGGGCTCGAGAGGCGTCCGCCGTCCGGAGCGATGCCGATAACGAAGTGGGAAGCCGGCGTGCCCGCTCTCTCGGCCGATTCCATGGCGGACGGCAGGTCGGGCAACAGCGGGATGCCGGCCGGGCGTCCGTCGAGGAACTCGCCTGCGTCCCGACCGACAAGCGCGGAGTCGATCACGCCCGTGACGCAGTAGCGTCGAGTGTGACGGACCAGGCCATGCGCCGTCTTGCCGTAGGTGGAGTCGAACGCCCCCTCGCAGTAGACGATCGCGTTACCATCGATCGGGACCTTGGGCATCGGATCGGTCATGCCGGCCCCATGCTGCGCGTCGGTCACGTCAGCGCCGACCGGTCAGGACGGCAACGTAGCGGTCGCCCGGCAGCGGGGACTGGCGGTGGCGCTCCAGCAGCACGGACAGACCGGCGGTCGACGCGGGCAGCACGCTGAGCCCCTCCTTTTCACGCAGGATGCGGGCGTGCTGCCGCAGCTCCCGGTCGCTCGCGTTGTCCGCCCAGCCGTCCGTCGCGCGGATCGCCTGCAGAGCCCAGTCGCCATCGAAGGAGTGCCAGTTGATGAGTGGCTCGTTCACCTGGGTTTCCTTGAGACCCGCCGGATCGAGATCCCGGCACTCATCAAACCCCTTGAGGAAGGATCGCACGATCGGGTTCTTGCCGTGCGAGGATCCAGCGACGATGCGCGGCATGCGCGAGGTCTTCCCGCGCCGATGCAGGGTCGCGAAGCCGCGCCAGATGCCGGCGATCGTCGTGCCGTTCGACACCGGTGCCGCGACGACGGCGGGCGCGTCGCGGAGCTCGTCATAGATCTCGTTGGCGATCTCCCCGTAGGCGACCAGCTGAAGGACCGTGTTCGCGCCGCCCGGGTTGGCATCGTACAGGCCCTGCTGCTCGGCCTGCTGCTTCGAGGCATCGACCGCGCCCTCGTAGTCGACCGGGGTGCGAATGATCTTCGCGCCGAGCGAGATGATCTCCTCGAGTCGCCGGGTGTGGTACGAGCTCGGGATGTGAACGACGCATTGCATGCCGGCCAGGGAGCATGCGAACGCGACGGCGGTGCCGTAATTGCCGCAGCTCGCGAGGGTGACCGCATCGTACCCGCGCCGCAGCGCATCGTGGACCTGGGCGAAGGCGATGCGATCCTTTTGGGTTCCGGTGGGGTTTCCGCCCTCGAACTTGAGGAAGAGCTGTCGGATGGCCGCGTCCCGCTCGATGTTGCGGGCCCTGACAAGCCGGGTGTCGCCGACCTCGGAGGCGATGATGTCCTCGTACGCTTCGAGCCGCAGAACGAGGTCCAGCGACGGGTCGGCCGCGATGCGGCGAAACGCCTCGGATTCCCTGCTGACCGGTTCGACCGAGGCCGCGGCGCCGTCGAGCAGGCTGGGCAGGGGGGCGGGTTGTTCGGGCACGCTGATCTCACGCGAGTGATGGCCTACCGACGCCGCGCCGCGGCGCGCTCCGCCGCGGAATCTAACGTCTCGAGAGGGATCGGTGCCATGATTCCGCCGGCCGTGCATCCAGACCGATCCGTCTCTTGGAGCCCAGCCCCGTCGCTCCTACATTCCACCCTGTTGCCTCGCACCGTGGAATCGACGATGCCTGCCGAAAGTGCAGTCAGTCGGGCCGTTGAGATCTCCCGCACCCACCGCGGGCGCGCCGCGAGCCACATCCTGCGGGAGTTCGTGAAGCTCCTCGCCATTCCGAACGTGGCTGCGAAGCGGGCGGACCTGCAGGCGAATGCCGAGTTGCTGGCCGCGACGTTCGCGCGACGTCGCGTCCGCACCGATCTGCTCAGTCTTCGCACCGGGCCGCCGTTCGTCTACGGAGAGCTGCGATCTCCGGAGCCGCGGCGCACCATCGGCATCTACGCCCACTACGATGGCCAACCGGTGAACCCGGGCCGTTGGACCTTCGGCCCATGGGAGCCGACGCTGTGCACGGGGCCGCTGGAGGCGGGAGGTCGTCCCATCCCGCTCCCGAAGAGGGGCGCGGCGATCGATCCTGAGTGGCGCGTCTACGCGCGTTCCGCCGCAGACGACAAGGCACCGTTTTCCGCCCTCGCCGCCGCGATCGACGCGCTGCAGGCGGCCGGCCAGCCGATCACCTCGAACCTGAAGCTGCTGTTCGATGGCGAGGAGGAGTCGAGCTCCCTGAACCTCCCGCGAATTCTGGAGCTGTATGGGGATTCCTATCAGGACGTGGATCTGTGGCTGCTTCTGGACGGACCCGTCCATCCGAGCCGCCGGCCGCAGCTGCTCTTCGGTGTGCGGGGCGTGACGGGCTTCGAGCTCACGGTGTACGGGCCGGCAAGGTCGCTGCACAGCGGCCACTACGGCAACTGGGTACCGGAGCCCGGCGTGGCGCTGGCGCGGTTGCTCGCCAGCCTGTTTGACGAGGCGGGCCGCGTCAGCGTGGAGGGCTTCTACCAGGCTTGTGTGCCGGCGACGGCTGCCGAAAGGGAAGCCCTTGCCCGTCTGCCGGAATGCGATGATGAGCTCCGCGAGGAACTCGGCCTCAGCCGGGCGGGGTTCGACGGCCTCTCGCGCAGCGAGTGCAACATGCTGCCGTCGGTGACGATACGCGGGCTGCGCAGCGCCCAGGTCGGAGAGCGAGCCCGGAACGTGATTCCCGCGACCGCGGAGGCCTCGATCAGTCTCCGCCTGGGCCGCGGCTGCGATCCCGACGCGATGCTGGACCTTGTGGAGCGCCACATAGCCCGGCAGGGATTCCACATCGTCAGGGTCCCCCCGGACCACGACACGCGGATGCGCCATCCGTGGGTGGCCCGGGTGATCCGCCACCGGGGCTACCGCGCAGGCACGACGTCCATGGAGCACCCGACGGTGGCCGGCGTCGTCGAGGCCGTCACCACAGCCGCCGGCGAGCCCCCGCTGCTGGTTCCCATGTCCGGAGCTTCGATGCCCCTGTATCTATTCACGGAGAGTCTCGGCAAGCCGGCGGTGGTCGTGCCGATCGCGAACCACGACAACAACCAGCACGCGGCGGATGAGAACCTCCGCGTCGCGAATCTCTGGTACGGCGTGGATCTTTATGCGGCGCTCCTCGCCGTGTGACGCGGGCTCGATCGTGCGCCCCGGACGTTCCCCGTTGACCGGGAGGTCCAGATGAGCAAGCTCCGCCGTCATCGCCTCGGAAAGCGGGCCCCCGTTCGCCCTGGCCGCTACCTGGAGCCGGGCACCGCGCCGGGCACCCTCGTCTTCGATCCGGCCGCGCCGCACCCGGCCATGCAGCTCATCGCCTACAGCGCGGATGATCTCGTGGAGCGGACGATCGAGGATCCCGAGGAGATCCGTGCGGAGCTCGGACGGTGGCCGGTGGTCTGGATCAACGTGGACGGGATCGGGAACGGGGAGCTGCTCCGGCGGATCGGGGAGATCTTCCGCGTCCATCTGCTCGCGATGGAGGATGTCGTCAACCTCGGTCAGAGGGCCAAGGTCGAGCCCTACGATGAGTACCTGTTCATTGTGGCCCGGATGCCGACGGCCGACCTGCCGCAGACGGAACAGGTGTCCATCTTCCTCGGGTCCGCGTACGTGCTGACGATTCAGGAGCGCCCGGGCGATGTGTTCGAGAGCGTCCGCGAGCGGATCCGGAAGGGGAGGCTTCGCGTCCGGAGCTCCAGCCCCGACTACCTCGTGTACGCCCTGCTGGATGCGATCGTGGACTCCTTCTTTCCCATCCTGGACATCACCGGGGAGGAGCTCCACCGGCTGGAGGACGAGGTGCTCGACGCACCGGACAAGTCGACGGTCCACCAGATCCATCGTATCCGCCGCACCCTGGTGGAACTGAGGCGGGCCGTGGGGCCACACCGCGAGGCCCTCAACACGCTGCTCCGCGAGGCTTCCTACATCCGGGCGGAGACCGCCGTGTTCCTGCGGGACACCTACGACCACGCGATCCGGATCATGGACCTCTTGGAGACACAGCGCGAGATCTCGAGCGACTTGATGGCCACGTATCTCTCGGCCGTCAGCAACCGGATGAACGAGGTCATGAAGGTGCTGACGATCGTGGCCACCATCTTCATTCCGCTCGGCTTCATCGCCGGGGTCTACGGGATGAACTTCAACTCGGACGTGTCTCCGTGGAACATGCCCGAGCTCAACTGGTTCTTGGGCTATCCGTTCGCGCTCTCCCTGATGGCGGGCGTGGCCGCGGCCTTTTTGTGGCTGATCTGGCGAAGGGGCTGGTTCACGTGAACAAGGCTTTGGACCCGCTGCCTGTCGATCTCGAGTCCGTGCTGGCCGTTCTGGAGCGCACGCCTGCTACGCTGGGCGCGTTGCTGGCGGACCTGCCTGAGCAGCTCGAGCGCGGCAACGAGGGGGAGCAGAGCTGGAGTCCGTTCGACGTCCTCGGCCACCTCATCCACGGCGAGAGGACGGATTGGATCCCGCGCCTGCGTATCATCCTCGAGCACGGGAGGTCCCGCGAGTTCGAACCTTTCGACCGCTTCGCGCAGTTCGAGGCGTCGAGGGGGCGGGGCGTCGAGGATCTGCTCGACGATTTCGAGGCCCTGCGGGCCACGAACCTGAGGATGCTTGAGGCGCTCGACCTCGGCCCCGAGGACCTGGCCCGCAGAGGACGCCACCCGGAGCTCGGCGAGGTGACGGCGGCGGAGCTGCTTGCCACCTGGGCCGTGCACGACCTGAACCATATCGCCCAGATCTCCAGGATCATGGCAAAGCAGCTCGGCGCGCAGGTGGGCCCGTGGCGAGCCTACCTGCCCGTTCTGGGCGCGCGCGAGGGCGACTAGCATGGTGCAGCGCGCGGCCGTCATCTGGTTTCTCCTCGCCTTCCTGGCCGTCCTCAACGGGGCGGCGCGCGAGGCGTTCATCACGCCGGCGCTGGGCGAGCCGGCGGGCCACGTCACCGGCACCCTCATCTTCTGCCTCGTCATCTTCCTCGTGGCCCTGTTCAGCCTCGGCTGGATCGGGCCATCGTCGCGGCGTGCGGCGCTGGCCATAGGGCTCGTCTGGGTGCTCCTCGCCGTGCTCTTCGAGTTTCTCGCCGGCCATTACCTGTTTGGCAACTCCTGGGAGACGCTGTTGGCCGACTACGACGTGCGGCGTGGTCGGGTCTGGGTTCTTGTGCTGATCACCAGCCTCACGGCACCGGTCCTCGCCTATCGCGTTCGGACGTCGAGGCAATCCATGGAAGGAGCGAGCCCGACCGCGTGAGGCCTGTCCGCCCTGCGGGAGAATCCACCACAGAAGGACGCGAAGTCCGCCCTACAGACCCGGTTACGAGCGCCCTCTAGCTTTGCGGGAGACGAAGGAGAGCCCCTCCATGGTGGAGATTCGCATTCACGGCCGGGGCGGCCAGGGCGGCGTAACGCTGGCGAAGATCGTCGCCACGTCACGATTCCTCCAGGGCCAGTCGGTGCAGGCGTTCGGCCTGTATGCGGCGGAACGTTCCGGCGCGCCTCTCCAGGCGTTCTGTCGATACGACGATGCGGCCATAGCCAACCGGAACCTCATCTATGCGCCCGACCATGTCGTGGTCCTCGATCCGACGCTGGTCGGTCCCGGCGTCGCGAGCGGCCTCAAACCGGGCGGTTGGATTCTGATCAACACGCCCGAGCCTCCGGAGACGTTCGCCGAGCAGTTCCCGCACAATCGCCTCGCCACGGTCGACGCGACCTCGATCGCGCGCGACAACAGGCTCGGCACGCGGAGCGTGCCGATCGTGAACACCGCCCTGGCGGGAGCGGTGGGCGCCCTGCTCGGGATCGCTCTCCAGGAGATCCGCGCGGCTCTCGAGCACCTGGGCTTCAGGGGGGGCAACGAGACGGCGGCCGGACAGGCCTACGAGCGGGTGAGACGTGCGGAGGCGCTGCAGCGACCCCCGCGCGGAGTTACGGAAGCCACGGGTTCGGAGGCGGCGTCCTCGCCGTTCGTAGCGACGGGAAGGGGCCCCAGCTTCCTGGAGGGCGCGGGAGGCGGGCTCCCGGGCATCCGCACCGGCGAGTGGGCCACCCAGCAGCCGAAGCGCCAGCAGTACGTGCCTCCGTGCAACCACGTCTGTCCGGCCGGCAACGATGTCCAGGGCTTCCTGCACGCTCTGGCCCGGGACGATGCGGACGAGGCCCTGGCGATCCTTCTGCGCACGACGCCGTTTCCGGCGACCTGCGGCCGGGTCTGCCCGGCCCCCTGCATGGACTCGTGCAACCGGATCGAGCTGGACGGGGCGGTGAATGTCCGGCAATTGGAGCGCTTCGCCGGCGACCGCGGACGGGCCGAGGTGGCGGTTTCCCGGGCGCGCCCGGAGTGCGTCGCGGTCGTGGGCTCGGGGCCGGCCGGCCTGTCGGCCGCCTACCAGCTGGCGCGGCTCGGATACCCGGTGACCGTTCACGAGGCCGGCCCGCAGATCGGTGGGCTGCTGCGTACCGGGATTCCCAGGTTCCGCCTGCCGGAAGACGTGCTGGATCGAGAGGTCGGACGCGTCCTCGGCCTCGGGGTCCGCATGGTGACCGACCATCCGATCGATCGTGCGGGGCTGCTCGAGCTGAGCCGGGAGTTCGATGCGGTCCTCGTCGCTACCGGCCTCCAGGAGCTGCGCGGGCTGCGCCTCGGTGTCGGGAACAGCGAGGCGGTGGAGCAGGGGATCGATTTCCTCGATCGTTCGCACCGAGACGAGGTGCGTGTGGACGGAGAGGATGTCGTCGTGGTCGGCGGGGGCAACACGGCCATGGATGCCGCGCGGTCGGCGTTGCGGCTCGGGGCGAACAGCGTCCGCGTCGTGTACCGGCGGACGCGCCGCGAGATGCCGGCGATTCGAGAGGAGATCGACGAGGCGCTCGAGGAAGGCATTCCGATCGACTTCCTCACGCAGCCCGTCCTCCTGCGGCCCGGAGGTTCAGGTAACGGCGCACCGCGAAGCTACCGGCTGACCTGTCGCCGCATGGAGCTGGGCGCGCCGGACGCGTCGGGTCGGCGGCGCCCGGTCGAGGTCCAGGACTCGGATTTCGAGATTTCCTGTCACCGCTTGATCCTCGCCCTGGGCCAATCGCCCGACATGAGCGTGTTCCCCGAAGGCACGGAGGTGCGGGAGGGGGAGCGGTTGCTCGGGTTGCTCGAGACGCCGGTCTTCGCCGTGGGCGACCTGGCGACGAACGAGGGAACGGTTGCCGGCGCCATCGGAAGCGGACGACGGTCCGCCTTGCAGATCCATGCGGCGCTCAACGGCGAGCACCTACCGATCACGGAGCATGCCCGGGCGCGTCCCGACGTGGAGATCAGGCATGACGAAGTGATTCGCGCCGATGCCATGCGCCTCCATCTGTTCGAGCGACAGCCGGTGGCGGAAGGGGCGCACGTACCGCCGGAGGTGCGCCGATCGACGTTCGATGAAATCCACATGGGGCTCCCTGATGCGGGGGAGGCCCAGCGCTGCCTGTCCTGCGGCGTGTGCAACGAGTGCGACCTCTGCGTGACCTACTGCCCGGAGGGCGTGCTCAAACGCGTCGGGCACGACCTCGTGTTCGATTCTGCCTACTGCAAGGGTTGCGGTGTCTGCGTGACCGAGTGCCCGCGCAACGTGATCCTCATGAGCCACCTCTGAGGGCCGACGGGCCGCCGATAGGAGCCGTCCGATGCCTGCCGACCTGGTGACGGGAAATCACGCCGCCGGCTACGCCCTCAGCGTGGCGGCCGAGGCCAACCGGGGGGCGCGCGGAGCCGCCTGCGGGATCTACCCGATCACCCCGCAGACGGAGATCGTCGAGTACGTGGCGAGCTTTCCCTTCACCAAGACTCGAGTCGTGCCGGTCGAGAGCGAGCACAGCGCGATGGGCGTGTCGATCGGCGCGTCGCTGGCCGGCGCGCGCGCGTTCACGGCGAGCTCCTCCAACGGCATCGCGTACATGGTGGAGAACATCATGGTGGCGGGATTCTATCGACTCCCGATCATCATGGTGGCGGTCAACCGCACGCTGGGCCCGCCTTGGAACATCTGGGCCGATCAGGGCGACACGCTCATGTTGCGCGACTTTCCGTGGATCCAGTTCTACTGCGAGGACAACCAGGAGGTGTTGGACACGACCTTGCTCGCCTTCCGGCTGGGAGAGGATCGGCGGATTCTCCTGCCCGTGCTCGTGGCGATGGATGCCTTCATCCTCTCGCACACCCAGATGGGCACCGAGCTGCCCGAACAGGGGGTGATCGACCGCTACCTTCCGCCGCTCGACCTGCCCCACCGAATGCGGCACGAGGATCCGACCACGCTGGGCGGTCTCGTGTGGCCGAACGTCGCGATGTCCCTGCGCCTGGAGATCGACGAGGCGATGAGCCGGGTCCCCGAGGTGTTCGAGGAGAGCCGCAGCGCCTTCATCGAGGGGCTGGGGCGAGATCCCGGGGACGCGGTCCAGGCGCTGTTCACGGAGGATGCGGAGAAGGTGCTGGTGGTGTCGGGGACGATCGCGACCACCGCCCGCGAGGTGGTTCGCCGCCGGCGCGCCGACGGAGAGAGGATCGGTCTGGTCAAGATCAAGATGTTTCGGCCGTTCCCCGAGTCGGCGGTGCGGGAGGCCTGCCGTAGCGCACGGAAGGTGGGCGTTCTCGATCGCAACTACGCCGCCGGCGTGGGCGGCATCTTCTGGCAGGAGCTGCGCTCGGTCTTTCAGGGCGCTGGAGACGGGCTGCTCATCCAGGATTACCTGACCGGTGTAGGCGGCGGCGACGTGACGCCTGCGATGATCGACGACGTGCTTGCCGATCTGGAAGCCCGGAGCGAGGCGGAGCGTCCGGTGTGGATGGGGATGGGCAGTCCGGCGGGGGCGGGCTGATGGCGCGCCACGGAGAGGCCGGGCCGCAGGGCCGGGAGTTGAGCCGCGAAGAGCAGATCGGGCTCGGCGGTCGGCCGGAGCCGGCGCTGCCGAGCATGCCGAGCATCCCCTGCACCGAGGAGTGCCTGCTGCGGCCGGGCAACACGAACTGCGGCGGCTGCGGCATGAGCGTCGGCCTCACGATGCTCGG
>CP070670.1:1015411-1037360 GCA_020351855.1 Gemmatimonadota bacterium | reverse complement strand
TCCCGATCGACACCCGGTCCAGCACCGCCCCGTGCATCACCACCGACGAGTTCCCCACCGGCACCCGCAGCACCGTCGTCGGCTCCACCTCCTGCCCCAACACCTCCGCCGGAGCCCACAAACCCACGACGATGACGAGCAAGCCCGCCATCGCCGTGATCCCGAAACGGCCGACTGCACCTCGCGTTCGATTCATGACGTCTGCCTCGTCAACACATCGAGTGAGGGCGGGACATTGAGCACACCGTTTCGGACTTCAAGCCTTCGACTCGATTCGATAGCGCCTGACGGGCTCGCCTAAGAGCCCTCGGGCCGCTTGACGCTCTCCACATCGCGCTCCGGTCCCCGATAGACCTCCACGCTGATGGATGCCGGAACCGAGCGTCCGCTTACGACGACCTGCTTCTGCCGCAGCAGCCCGCGCGGCCTGACACCCGGCGTGTCGACCGTGTCGAGGTCCAGCGTGTTACGCAGGGCCAGCTGGATCCGGCCCTTCGACGTGGCGAGGGTCAGCTTCTCGGCCTGCGCCGGCTCAACGAGCAGGGTGACCACGGGAACCGTCACCGGCTCGCCGTCGGTATCCCGCTCGATCGCCTGGCCAGCCGTCAGCACCTCGATGTTCTGCAGCACGATCTGCGTAACAGGCTCGCTGATCCCCTCGATGCCGTCCAGCGTGACCAAGACGTCGACGCGGGTGCCCGGAAGCGTGAAGCCGGCCACGCCGATCACCTGGTCCACCTTCACGCTCATCGCGCGCTTGCCCTCGGGGATCATGATCGGCAGGCCGCCGCCGGCCTCCTTGATCGCCATCTTCCCGGAAAGCAGCGGCTCGTTCAGCTTCACCGGCGTAAGCAGGCCGCGGCCGACGACCTCGGCCGGGGTGCTGCTGTAGCCTTCCGGCACCATGGCGGACGGCCACTCGGCGAGTCGGATGTCCTCCGCCGTCAGAGTATGTCCGACGTCCATGTCACGGGCTGCTACGACCACGTGAGCCGCGGGCGCCTCTGTCGCCTGGACGACGACCGGCCCTCGGTCTCGGACCACCGTCAACGCCAGATAAGCGGCGACCGCAGCGGCGACGAGCGCCAAGAGGAACACGATTCCAACTCGAGTACGCATGATTGACCTCTGTCTTCGTTATTCGTTTCGCATGATCGTGGTCGAGGACAGCGTAAGCGTGCTGTACGCCGAGCCGTCGCACCCCGCCGCCGAACACATCAGATCGATGAGCGGCCCCAACAGGACGAACTGGTGCGGGTAGTTGATCCGCACCGTGTCAGCCGTGCCCATGACGTCCGAGATACGGAGGTCGAGCTCGACCTGGGTGGTATCCAGTCCAGCACCGTTCAGGCGCTCGTGAATCCGGTCCGCCACCGTGGTCGGGCTGCTCGAGGGGAGCACGGCCTCTCGCGCACCCTCCCGGGCACCGTTCGTGATAAGCTGGTACTTCCTCCAGGCATTCCCGAACTCCACGATCCCGAAGAAGAGGACCAGGAAGAGGGGAACGACGAGGGCGAACTCGACCAGCGACTGCCCGCCCTCGAGCCTTCTGCATGACTTCGACTTCATCCGGCGCCTCCTGGCCGTCATCCGGCTAACATCGCCATCAAGGACCAACCGGGCACCGTTGTGTAAACGAACCAGGCAGTCAGCGCGCCGGCTGCGATCGCCACCCCGTACGGGACGGTGATCACGGCCGGAGAGTGTATGGTCAGCGGTACGTCGGCGTCCTTCCTCCAGCCGGAGAAGTTCCGCCTGCCGAACGTGCTGATCAGCACATGCAAGTTAGCGAACGTCTCTGGGAGCGCCCGCCGTCGCAGAATGGCGAAAACGGCCATGCCCGCCCCGAAGAGCGCCATGACCAGCAGTGCAAAGAACAGCCTGGCCGGACCGAGGAACGCCCCGATCGCCGCCAGGAACTTCAGGTCGCCGCCGCCGAGGCCCCCGACGAGGAAGAAAGGAAGCGCCAAGGCACCCGCGAGGAGCGCTCCGGCCAGCCCCGCACCGATCTCCCCCGCCCCACCGGGCACGCGAAGCAGAAGGGCCACCACGAGGGCACCCATCGTCAGCAGGTTCGGGATCCTGCGCTCGCGCAGGTCGAACCACGCTGCTGCCAAGCATGCGAGGGCTATAGCTAGGGTCATCAGTACGGTCTGCATCTCTTCCACGTGGGGCCGTCGGTCATGGCCCGGTTGTCGTTTGGGCGGTGAAGGGCGGCGCGGCGAAACCGCCTAGCCACCGCGAATTCCTGGAACGCGACTGGAGCGGGGCCCGGGGCTGCCGGGCCCCACTCGAGGGACCGGGCCGCCTTTAGCTCCCGAATCCCGAGGTCTGCGTCTGCAGCTCACCACCGGCTGCGCTAAAGGCCGAGTTGATGTTCGTGGCCAGGATCGTCATGCCCGCGGTCACGGCCAGCGCGATCAGCGCCACGAGAAGCACGTACTCGGTGGTGTCCTGTCCGGACTCGTCGGTCCAGAGCGTCTTGAAGAACGACTGCATCTTTTCCTCCTCGGCCTCTTGGCCGCTGGATTGGTGGAGTGCCGGGCAGACTGCTGGGCCGAGCCCACGTCGTTATCCCGCTCTCGCTATCGTCACCGGTCTCGCAGAGCGAACTCTTCGGTTCTGCGGGCTACCCAGCCCTCTGACCGGCGGCTGTCCGTAATGAATCTTCCGTGCCAAACTCCCCGAACGCCTTGACCAACGACCCTGCGGCACCCCGATGAGCAGCCGTAACACATTGACCGATATTGCGATACGATACTCACCACCGAATACCGATCGGACGCGACCCCTCGCGGCTGGGCGGCCTAAAGACCCGGGCATCGTCCACGCATGTAGTGTTTCCTCCACGCCACCCCGACTGCGTGTGGGATGCTGGCTACACAACGCCCAATGGACCCAACTTCGGGCCGCACTCGGCATGGCTGGTAAGGGCAATCCCTGCGTGAGACGGGGCACTCGGTGGCGTGGTGGCCAACCTTCACCCAGGAAACCGACTACCGTGAGGACCGGGCGAAGATCGAACCCATGGATTCGTGTCGCACGCATCCAACGGCGCTCACGTAGCGGCCCGGTCTTGGCCGCCGAGCGGGCGAACCCGCTGCAGGTCGGAGACAGCGGAGATCCAAGGCCTCGGTGGGGCATCAGCGCGGCGTCGCAGCAAAAGCGTCACGGGAAGCACATACCGGCGCCGTCTGCGGGCACCGTCGGGGAGACCGGTCGCCTCAAGCGCTCGGCCGCCTGCCCGCTCTCGCGGGCGAACAGCCCGACGAGACCGTCCCGGTGCACCAGCTGCCAGCCTGGCTTGAGGGCCAGCAGGTTGTACGTCGGTCCTCCGACCGGGACGAGGGCAAGATCCGTGGGGTGCCTTTCCAGAACATCGTCCCAGGAGTCGCGCCCGCCCTGGAACCTCAGCGCCTCCTCATAGATGCTGTCGGGATAGACCGTCTCCCGCCGGCCGTCCATGGAAACCTTGAATCGGTCCTTCAGGTGCCAGATCGCGTATTCGCCGTAGTCGAAGTGGATCGCCAGGTTGCCGCTGGCTCCGCTCTGCGAAAGCAGCCCGACCGCCTGCGCGGGAAAGCCGATCGAGGGACCGGGCCTGATCGGAATGCAGACGAAGCTGGGCGCGGAGCTCGCCAGGAAAACCAGAGAGGCCAACATGCTGGCTGCGACCATCCCTGCACGTACGATTCGCTTGCCGGGATCCTGCTCGGCCCTCTTCCCCCGCTTGTCCGGCAGGCTCCGAGCAAGCGGCCCCGCCATCACGACGCCAAACGTGAGAGCGAAGAGGGCAAGATGGCGATAAGCCATGAGGGGCAGAACCGCGGTGGCGGCCAGCACGGCCAGCATGGGAAAGCTCAGCCTGGTCCGACGCTGGATCAGGATGAATCCCGCGATGGCAACGATCATCACGTAGAGGATGCCCGGGACCGTCGTAATGCCCAGGGGATGCCACTCCGAGATGTCGGGCCGCGGGACCGTGGCCGTCCGAACAAGGAAGAGCGGCAGCCGCCATGCATAGGGATTGACCACGAGCGACAGCAGGCTCGCGAGGACCACGCCGAGCAGGAGGACCCGCTCGCGCCGGGCACCAGCGGGGGCACGCTTGGGGAGATCGCGAACGACCCGCGCGCCGGCCCATACGAATAAGATGCCGAGGCCGGCCAGGACGCCGCCGTGAAAGTTGATCCAGGCTGCGAAGACGAGCGGCAGGGTCCAAAGCCAGGAGGTCTTGCCCCGGTCCGCGCACTCAATGGCGAGAAGCGTGAGCAGAAAGAAGAGAAAGGTAAAGAGGTGCGGCCTCATCGTACCCAGTGAGGTCAGCATCGCGAAGATAATCAGGATCAGGATGATCCCCGCCCGGAGCGGATCGAGTCCGCGGCGCAGAAGATGGCGGTAGAGCAGGAGGACCATCGACATCGTGACCGCCATCTTGAGCGTAAGTAGCCCCGGGGTTCCGGCGGTCCGGTAGGCAAAGCCGAAGAGCACCTCGGACAGGATTTCGTGATTGATCCACGGGTGGTTGCCGGTCACATAGGAGTAGGAATCCGTCTGCGGAAGCGTTCCGGTGCGAAGCAGATCAAGGCCGAAGAGCACGTGGCCCCACAGATCCGGGTCGGCGGCCGTGCGGGAGATGAGAAAGAAGGCGCTTGCCAGGGTGAGCGCCATGACGCCAACGTTCCACCAAAGCTGGTGGCGCTCGGACGGGGACTCGGAGGTGCTGGCTGGATGTCTCATCGAACCAAATACGGGCGGCAAGGGCCGGGCCAGTCAAGGCAGCATCGCGCAGCGACCGCCGTCTCCGCCAGCTCCGCCAGCGCCCTGGCGCGCCTTGGCGCCGTGCAAGAGAGGGCTCATCGCGGCCTGATCGCTGCCCAGAACGTGGATGGGGGCTGGGGGGCCGTGTCGGCGCCGCCCAGCGAAACGGAATCGACCTCGCTCGCATTGCTGGCATTGTCCTGCTCGAGCACGGAGAAAGCCCGCGGATCCGTGCAGAATGCCAAGGCGTGGCTCCTCGAACGGCAGCGTGCGGATGGGTCCTGGCCGCACTCGGACGCCGTGCCAGTCAGCCATTGGATGACAAGCCTGGCCGTGCTCGCCCTCGCGCGATCGCCGGAAGAGCGACCGGCCGCCGAGAGAGGAGCGCGCTGGCTTCTGGGACAGGAGGGCCGGGGACATAGCTGGCTCACCCGCCTGCTGTTCCGCCTGTTCCCCGAAAAGAAGCCCGTCGACCTCGACTGGGATCTGACGGGCTGGCCCTGGATGCCCGACACCTTCAGCTGGGTCGAGCCGACCTCCTATGCCCTCTTGGCACTGAAGTCGCTCCGGGCGGGCCTTTCCGATCCTCGTGTGGAACCGCGAATCAGCGAAGCAGAGCGCATGATTCTGGACCGAACCTGCGCCGAGGGGGGATGGAACTACGGCAACTCCACGGTTCTCGGTGAGGAGCTCTGGCCCTATCCCGACACGACGGCGCTGGCCCTGATGGCCCTCCAAGACCGCCCACGGGGCGACGAGATCCAGCACAGCCTGTCCGCGCTTGAGCGCATGAGTGAAGCCAATGATTCGATCCTCGCTCGCTCGCTCGCGATCCTCGCCTTCCAGTCTTACGGACGGGATGTGTCGGCGCTGAGAACCGCTCTGGTCCTGCAGCTCGAGAACGGCGACTTCCCCTTGGAGACGCGCGCAGCGGCGTTCGCAGCCCTCGCGCTGCAGATGGATGCGAACCCGCTCCAGCTGTCGCGGGATGCCTGACCGTCGGGAGTTCATCCGGCTGGGAAGTGCGGCGGGCGCCGGCGCCGTCGCCGCGGTGTCGCTTCCCGCCTGCCGTCGGGAAGAGAAACGTCGGTGGAGCGACCGCGCCTATCGCAAGGCGGGGTCATCCAAGGTGGCCATTCTGCCGGCGGACAGCTACGAGGGGGACCTCCGCGACGTCGTGACCGTCGGCCTGCGCATGTTTCCTCTCGAGATTGCCGGCCGACGGGTGGTGCTGAAGCCGAACCTCGTCGAGTTCGACCCCCAGGGAGTCATCAACACGCATCCCGCCCTCATCGGCGCGACGATCGAGTCGCTCCGCACCCTCGGGGCGAGCGAGGTGGTCGTCGCGGAAGGCCCGGGCCATCGCCGGGACAACGAGTACCTGTGGCGCGCTTCCGGCCTCGCGGAGATGCTGTCCGACACCGGCACGCCGTACGTGGACCTCAACTCCGACGCCGTGCGTCCCGTACGACTGGCGAGCGATTTCACGGGCATCGGCACGCTCTACCTGCCGCAGACGATTCTCGATGCCGACCTCCTCATTTCGATGCCGAAGCTCAAGACACACCACTGGGTCGGCGTCACGCTTTCGATGAAGAACCTGTTCGGCATCGTTCCGGGCACGGTTTACGGCTGGCCGAAAAACCTGCTGCACTGGGCCGGCATCGGGTCAAGCATCCTCGACATCAATGCGTCGCTGGAGGTGCCTCGGTTCAATCTCGTGGACGGAATCGTGGGCATGGAGGGAAACGGACCGATCCAGGGAAGCGCCAAGCCCTCGGGCGTGCTCGTGCTCGGTGCGGACCCCGTCGCGGTGGATGCGACGTGCGCCCGTCTGATGAACATCGATCCCTCCAAAGTGGCCTACATCCGTGAGGCCGACGCCTTTCTCGGTAACGCATCTGCGGAGCGCATCGTGCAGCTGGGGGCGAGCTTGGAAGCGCACCAGAAGGACTTTCGGGTGCTCGACGCATTCGAAAACCTGAAGTTCGACGCCATGAGCTTCGAGTCTCGCACCGCCGCGGGCTGAAGCTGCTGTGCGGAATCCATGTCGACGGATTCGCACGCCGGTGTGAACCGACCAGGGCTTTGGCTCGCATCGTGCTGAGCCCCCGTCTCCATGTACCTTCTGCAGCGATCAGAGACGAGTGAGTCCGGTCAGCGGCCCTTGGCGTGGAGGCAAAACCTATTGAGCCTGATCGAAGGCGGAGTATCAGGGCGATCCCTCGCTCGGGCTCAAGTCGACAGTCAGGCGGCAGAGGCTGGGGACGCCGGCTCGAGCGCGCGCGAACAGGCGCTGGCCAGCCTTCGGGAGCATCGCCCCCTTGCGCTGGTCGTGGCTCTCTACGTTGGGGCGTGCTACGCGCTCCGCCTGGCCTTCGGCTACGAGGTCCTGAATCCGATCGAGCGAAGCACGTTCGTCATCTGGTCGACCTACACCCTGATCGCCCTTGCCTTCCCCATCGCTTACCACCTCGTGCGGTTCAACGTCGCCTACATGCGCTCGCGCCGGGGTTCGGCGGGAGGCCAGGCAGGTAGCCTGGTTCGGAGCTGGGAAAGCTACCGACGTCAACATTTCTCGATCTTCCGCCTGACTGGCGTGGTGGTAGCGTGTGCGCTCCTGGCCATGCTCATGAGCACGTTCATGGCTTACAAGAGGGCGATTCCCCTCTTCAACCCGTTCTCGTGGGATCCTGCCTTCGCGGGTCTCGACAGGGACCTTCACTTCGGTGTCGATCCGTGGCGGCTGCTACAGCCGTTCTTCGGCAACGTCCCAGGCACCGTGGCCATCGACAAGGTCTATATCCTGTGGCTCAGGAGCATCCCGCTGGTTATCGCCTGGCAGGTGTGGAGCCGCGATAGGAGGCTCAGAAATCAGTTCCTGATGACGTTCGCCGTCGCCTCCATCTCGGTGGGTACGGTTCTCGCTACCGCGTTCTCATCGGTGGGGCCCTGCTTTTACGGATTGGTGGTGGAAGGACCGGATCCTTTCTCTCCGCTCATGGCCTTCCTCCGGCAAGTTGACGAGTCCGTTCCGGTCACGGCGCTGGCCGTTCAGGAGCTGCTCTGGAACGGATACGTCGGCAAGCACGAGTTTCACGGCATTTCCGCCATGCCGAGCATGCACGTGGCGCTCCCCGTGCTTTACGTCCTGGCCGGCTTCCGCACGAAGCGTTGGCTGGGCTGGGCATTCCTGCTCTATCTGATGGTGATTCTCGTCGGTTCGGTACACCTTGCCTGGCATTACGCGATCGACGGCTACGTGAGCATCGTCGCGGTGCTCCTCCTCTGGCTCGTCACCGGTCGCGTGATGGAACGCCGCACACCCCGGACCGCGTCCGGCCTCGATCTCGAGGCTTCCTAGGATTTCCCGGCGATTCTGTCCCTCTGGCCTTCCGATGCCAGCGGCGAGAGGATGGTAGCGTGAGCTCGGAGGTACTGCTCGGCGAAGACCTCAGGGTCTCCTACCGCGAACGGGTGGCACTCAGCGTCGAGCGCATCGCGCTCCGAGAGGGCGAGATTCTCGGCATCCTCGGACCGAACGGCGCCGGCAAGTCCACCCTGATGCGGGTGCTGGCCCTGCTGCAGCCCCCGACCGCCGGCCGCGTCTGGTTCCGCGGACGCACCGGGGCCTCGGCGTCGCTTGCCCTGCGGCGAGCCTCCGCGGCTGTGTTCCAGAAACCCCATCTCTGGTCGGGCAGCGTTGCGCACAACGTCGCTCTGGGCCTCCGATTCCGCCGCGCCCCGTCGTCGGCAATTCAAGCGCGGGTGAGGAGCATCGCCGAACTGCTGGCCATCGAGACCCTCCTCGACGAGCCGGCGGCAAATCTGTCTGGCGGCGAGGCCCAGCGCGTGGCGCTGGCCCGGGCGCTCATCCTGGAGCCGGAAGTTCTGTTCCTCGACGAGCCTACATCCAGCCTCGACGTGGAGGTGAGGGCCGCTCTTCGGCAGGACATCGAGCGCCTGGCCCGAACCCGAGCCGGCAGCACCCTACTGGTGACGCACGATCGCCAGGAGGCGTTCTCGCTGGCCGATCGGATCGCCGTGCTGGAGAAAGGCCGGCTCGTCCAGATCGGGAGTCCGGCAGACCTCTACGAAGACCCGGCCACGCTCTACATCGCGAGCCTC
This sequence comes from Gemmatimonadota bacterium, assembly GCA_020351855.1. Lineage (GTDB taxonomy): Bacteria > Gemmatimonadota > Gemmatimonadetes > Palauibacterales > Palauibacteraceae. Next base: position 1,028,471 of record CP070670.1, on the reverse strand, counting down.
ACCGGCGCGGAGTTCGCCGTGCGCGGCCGGGTTACAGGGCTGGAGGATGGGCTCCTCTCCGTGAGCGTGGATGGGGTCTCGCTGTGGACAGTGGGAACGGCTGAGATCAATGCCACGGTGAAGGTCGCCTACCGCCCGGAGGATCTCGTGCTGACCGAGCCCTCAGGGGACCGCCCCCTGGAGTCCACTCGGAACGCCTTCTTCTCGACCGTGTCCGAGACCCGGGTGTTGGGGGGGCTCGTGCGCGTTCGACTCGAGGGGCCGCCGGACATGGTTGCCCTCGTCACTCGACCGGCTGCCGAGCGGCTTGACCTTCGGGCGGGAAGTCGCGTGTCCGTGCGTATTAAGGCCACCGCATTGCACGCGTTCGAGCTCTGACGGCCAGCCCTATGCGACGAATGCGGTCCGTGTACAGGGGAGGAGACAGGGCAGCTTTCGGCAGTGTCATTTAGGGGAAGTGCGATACGTTCTTGAGTAGCAGTCGGTCCGGACCGCGGGGCGAGGTGGATTTCGAGACGATCTTCGCCAGGGTGTACCCGTCGCTCTTTCGTTACCTGAACAGGCTGACGGGGGACCCGGACGTGTCGGCCGACGTGGCGCAGGAGGCTTTCGTTCGCCTTCTGCAGCAGCCACTGCCGGAGGCGGATGCGAGGCGATGGCTGTTCACGGTGGCCACCAACCTCGTACGAGACTTTGCGAGGGCAAGCGAGCGCCAGCGCCGTCTGCTCAAGCATTCCTATCGTGGGCCGAGCCGGCCGGTTCAGCCCGATGAGGAAACTGAGCGACAGGAGAAGATCGCTGCGGTGAGAGCAGCTCTGGAGACGCTGGCTCCCAGGGATCGGGAGATGCTCCTCATGCGGGAGGAGGGCTTCCGGTATGCCGAGATCGCCGAGGTCGTCGGCGTGGCGCCGGGCTCGGTGGGAACCCTCCTGGCGCGCGCACTCCGCCGCTTCGCCGCGGCGATCGGCGGTGAGCCGTCGGGTGGACAGACCGGAGCCGAGGGATCGGCAATCGGCGAGCCTGCCGCCGGCGCGGAGTAGGCCGAGAGCATGGGCAGAGAGCACCCGACGCGCCGCCGGTGGTGTCTGAAGTCTCGGCCGGCCGACATCTGTTGACCATGATAACCGTGAGGTTTCTTTGCTGATGGAACACCCGGTCGAGCACATGCTGCTCGCATATCTGGATGACGAGCTGTCCTTCCGGGACAGCGATGCCATCGGCAAGCACCTGGCGGGCTGCCCGCCGTGCCAGGCACGAGCTCGGGAGCTCGCCGTAGCCGCGGGCGATCTTGCCGCGGCCCTTTCTTGCCTGGATGTCCCCGCACCGGTGCTCACGGCGTCCGAGCTTCAGGAAAGGCTTGTGGCCGATGCTCTCCACGAACTGGACCGACCGGCACCGGACCTTTCCGTAGAGGACCTGCACAGAGCGGTGCGAGCGGATTCCGAGAAAGCCCCTTCGGACGCGGTATCGATCCGCCGTTGGGGACGGCCGAGGCGACGACCCCTGCTCGCGGCGGCCCTCGTCGTTATCTTTGTAGCAGGTGCGAGCGCAGCCATCCCGGGATCGCCCGTGCGAGAGTGGCTCGCGCACTCGGTCGCTCGCGTTCTGGGCGGGACCGACGAGACGGTCGTCGACACGCCAGCGCTGAACGGTGAGGCGCGCGTCCCTTCGCCGGCCGCGATCTCGGTGCAACCCCGGGACGGTTTGGTGCGTATCATGATTACGCGCGCCGCGCCGGAGACCGTCATTCGCGTGCGGCTCCTGGATAGAGGTTCGGCGTCCGTCTGGTCGGTGCAAGGACGTTACCGAACCGCGCCGGGTGAGATCGAGTTGCTGGAAGCAGGCCCCGGCGAGGTGCTGGTCCTGTTGCCCAGGTCCATCCCCTCGGCGGAGGTCAGACTCGACGGGCAAGTCGTCGCGACCAAAGAGGGACCGGACTTCAGGCTGCTGATTCCGGCTGCCGACTCGTCGGACGCGGAGGTGTCCTTCCGGGCCGGTGGCTGAACCGGGCAGGAGCCGTTAGCTGCCTGAAGTCCCGCGCTGCGGGGGTATGTTGTTGCAGTCCTCCCTTCTGTTGAGCGCCGTAGCTGCTGCCGGGCTTGCGTTCCCGAGCGTGCCCGCGCCGGCAGCGACCGTCCCTCGGGCTCTCCCCCCGGAGGCGACTTTCCCACCCCACCACTCTACCGGGCTCCCTGGTGCGGCCAGCGATACGCTGACGGACAGGGGGACGGTCACCGGACGCGTGTTCAGTCAGATCAGCGGATCCGTCATCGAGTTCGCGGTCGTCGAGTTGATCGCCGGTGACCGCGTGATCAGCGCGCTGAGCGACCGCACGGGCCGATACCGGCTGGAAGACGTCCCGAAGGGTGCCAGGCTCATCCGCGCGAGCGCTCTCGACCACTCCGAGCTGATCGTCGGCGTCGCGGTGCCGCCCCGCGGAGTGGTCTCACTGGATCTGACCCTTGCCGTTCGGCCGATCGAGTTGTCGCCTCTCAGTGCCCGCGCGACGCGCGCCGAGGAGGAGCTGGGAGGCGCCAGCGTTCTGGCCGCAGAGCGAAGACGGGCGACGCCGGCCGAGGCGGAACTGCGGATGATGGAGTCCTCCCCGGGCATGGCCGAACTCGGTCTCCTGCAAATCGTCCGGGCGGCGGCCACTCCTGACCCGGACAACCCGGAAAGCATCCTCTACGTTCGCGGTGCCACCTCCGACCTCAAGCTCGTGTTGCTGGATGGCGCACCCGTCTACGCTCCGTTCCATCTCGGCGGCCTCATCGAACCGTTCATGCCCGGCGCCCTCGGATATTCCCGCCCGTACGTAGGCGGAGCTCCCGCCCGCTTCGACGGCGGCCTCTCGTACATCCTCGACCTCGGATCACGATCCGGCCGCGGCGACCGAATCCATACGTCCGGAGCGGTCGACATGATGAGCGCCAGAGGCGACGTGGAGGGTCCGCTCCCTGGCGGCTCGTTCCTCGTAGGGGGCCGGTACATCCATGGCGAGGGCCCCGATCGTTTTACCGGATCCGACCTGCCGTATGCTTACGGGGACGCACTCCTTCGGATGGATTGGGAGATCGGACGTACCGGGCGACTCCTCGTCACCGGGTTCTTCAACCGTGAAGGCGTCGAGCTCACCCGCCGGGATGAGCCGCACGTGGGGTTGATCGCAGAGACGACGGCAGAGGAATCGGGTGCAACTGCTCCGCCCATCCGGTTGGGCGTCGACAGGTTTGCGAGCTGGGGCAACGTGGCCGGATCCGTTCGCTACCTGGGTCGTGCCCTCGAGAGCGACCTCGAGCTCACCGCAGCGCTCGGAGAATTCAGGACGAGCCTCCCGCTCGCCGGAGAGACTCCGCTGTTCATCGATGGACTGTCCCGCCGCATGAGGCTCGCCGGCGTCCTTGGCCGGGAGGTCGGCGGCGCGCGCGTCGAGGTCGGGGCGTCCTTCAATCGGATCTCCCTTGAGCACGGTGCCCACACGTCCGCCAACCGCGCAAACTCGACCTTCCGCAGCCGGAATGCCGGGGAGTCGCTCGGCGCCCATGCGGAAGCGATCCTGGACGTGCTTCCCACCGTGCTCGTGCGGGGAGGGCTGCGGGCCGATTACTTCTTCGCGGACGGGATCCGCGTCGCGCCTCGCTTCAGCGTCGCCTGGACCTTCCTCAAGGAAAGTGAGCTGTCGATCGCTGCCGGGCGCTATCACCAGCGGGTTCTTTCGCCGGAAACCCTCCTGTCCTCAGAGATCGGAAGCTTCGCCGAGATCATGTCGGACGCCCCGCCAGCGGCCCTGACGCCGACCGGACCGTCTGCCCTCGAGGTCTCGAGCGCCACCCATCTCGTGTTCGGTTTGAACAGTCGGGCCCTGGAGCGCTTCACCGTTGGAGTCGAAGGATACGTGAAGTCGTTCCGCGAGCTTCCGGCGAGCCCGGATCTCGAGACCTCGGGATTCGACTTTTGGATTCACCGTGAGATCGGCGATGTAAACGGCTGGATCGGTTACTCTGTAGCCTGGTACCGTCCCGAGTTCGAGGGGCGCAAGGCCGTACCGCGATCGCTCGGGCGGCAGCTCGTCACCGGCGGCCTCAGTGCCCACCTCGTCTCGGGTATCGGTATCGACCTCAGCCTCGCGTATGGCGTCTCGCTTCCGTACACCCCCATCCCGCAGGGGGAGAACGGCGGCAGCGGGGGAAGCATCGACCCGGTTCCGGGTGATACTCCTGCTCTTCAGCTCGCCGTAGCGGCCAGCTCCGAGCTTCCCGACGTGCGGGACGCGAGTCCGCTCACCGGAGCGGCGCGCGGCTCCTACCTGAGGCTCGACGGGACGGTTTACAAGACATGGGTGTTCAACTGGAGCGGGGTGCCGATCAGCGTCTCGCCCTACATCCGGATCCTGAACGCGCTCGATCGGCGGGATGGACTCTTCTTCCAGTTCGATCCCGACGAGGACCAGACGCCCGTATCTCTTGGCGCCATCCCGCTCGTTCCCCTGATCGGAGTGCGGTGGGGACTCTGATCCCGATGCGGTCGTTCCCGTCGTAAGGGCACGACCGCGCTCTCAAGGCCCAGCTTCGCGCGGGCCCCTCAGCCGGCCCCGCCCTGCTGTGCGAGCAGCTGCATCTGGCGGTCGGCCTCCGATGGGACCTCATGACAGCGACGGCAGCGGGCCTCGTAGCTTTCCAGCCCCCCCACCTGAATGGTGGGTCCCTCGGCCGGAGCCGGCCTCCCATCGATGAGCCGCTGATTCCGGGTGGCCGGCTCGCCGCAGACGACACATATGGCGTGCAGCTTGTCGATTCGCTCCGCTATCGCGAGCAGGGCCGGAAGGGGACCGAAAGGTTGCCCACGGAAATCCATGTCCGTGCCGGCAAGGATGACGCGCCGGCCTTCGTCCGCAAGCGCGTTGGCGACAGCAACCACGCCCGAGTCCAGAAACTGCGCCTCGTCGATTGCCACGACTTGGGTCGCGTGCTCGACCAGTTCTGCGATGTCTCGGGAGCTGGATACGGGAAGGGCCGGGACCTCCTGGCCATCGTGAGAGCTGATCCGACCGAGGCCTCCGTACCGATCGTCGAGGTGAGACTTGAACACCTGAACCGACTTTCGGGCAATCATCGCGCGCCGGACCCGGCGCAGCAGTTCCTCCGACTTGCCGCTGAACATCACGCCGGTGATCACCTCTACCCAGCCGTCGCGGTGTTCCGTGATCATCGGTCAACCATCGATCAAGGCAGGGGCTCCGCCCGATCCAGCATGGTGAGAAGATCCTCGGTCGTCATCTCTCCCAGAGCGCGCTGGGCATCGGCAACGTCTCCGCCTTCATGGGCCAGGAAGAGCGGGCGACGGCTCCGGTCCGTCATACAGTTGAAGTAGATGCGCGCAGAGGCCTGCGTGCCCGGCTGACCGCCGGACACGTAGACCTCCCATTCCAGGAGGCTGCGATCCAGGAAAGTTCGTCTCATCGATCGACGTCCCTCAAACCTTGACGGAGGTCTCGAGCAGGTCGCGAAGTTCCTCCTCACCAAGCTGGTCGACGGCCTCCTCTGGCACCTTGGATGCCCATGTCGGTGCCAGGTTGTAACGCTGCGGCGTCGTCGGCCGGTCGCGGTCCCGAAACAGAATCATCAGCCGCGGCGACTGGGGATCGCTTCCCGAGTGAAGACACAGTTCGGCTTCCCAGCGGGTGCCGGCAGCGCTCGTGAACCGCACCTTCTTGCTGTCCGCCGCCCCGTCCAGGCGGAAGAGCAACTTCCGCAGCAGTGAAGGACCCTTCGGCATCTCTGCTCCCCGATTGTCGGACTACATTGACTCCCCGCAGGCATACTCTGCGCGCGATCCGACGCAGGCAAGCCTGCCGAGCGGGGTCCCTGATGGCAGCGCCGTCCTGCCCGCGCGATTATGTTGCGGTTCCACCCGTTGACCGAGCGGCGGCAGGGTATGTGACGTGAGCGAGGATTGCACGATCCAAGCGGGGCGGCGGGCGCCAGCGCCTCTACTTTCGAACTGGGAATTGGTCTGCTCGCGCAGCCTCCGCGCGGCAGTCATTCTGCTCGCCCTCCTTCCGGGCCGACCTCTCGCCGCTCAGACCATTCGCGGCGAACTCGTGGAGGAGACGCTTCAGGCACCGATCGAGGGAGCGTTCATCGTCCTGCTGGATGAGACCGAGGAGCAAGCAGCCGCCATGCTGACGAACGCCATCGGTCGCTTCGTCCTGCAGGCGCCGGCCCCCGGTCGCTACCGGGTGCGAGCGGAGCGAATCGGATACGAGAGCTTCACATCGCCCGCGTTGGACCTTCGGGCGGGGGAGACACTCGACTACCGCATGACGATGCCGGTCCGTCCGATCCAGCTGGCCGACATCAGCGTCGAGACAGAGCGTCAGTGCGAGATGCGGAAGGCCGAAGGGGCAAGGGTGGCTGCTTTGTGGGAGGAGGCAAGGAAGGCGCTTACGACGGCCGTGTGGACGGAAAAGGAGCGTAACTTCCGTTTCACGACGCAGCTGTGGGATCGGCTGCTGGACCCGAGGAACCTGGAGATCCTCGAGCAGCAGCGGGAGACGGTGACGGGGCTCGCCTCCTATCCCTTCCGCGCCCTGCCGGCGGAGCAGTTGGCCGCGAGCGGCTACGTCCGCCGCGTAGAGGATGCCAGCGCGACGGAGTACTACGCACCCGATGCGGAGACGCTCCTCTCCGACGTCTTCATCGACGACCATTGCTTTCGCGTCGTCGAAGGGAGGGGGCCGACCAGCGGCATGGTCGGACTCGCGTTTGAGCCCGCGAGGCCGGTGGAGGGAAAGACCGATGTTAGCGGAGTGCTGTGGCTGGGGGCGCGGAATGCCCATCTCCGGTATGTCGAGTATCGCTACGAAAACCTCCCAGCGGGCGTTCGCGAGTCCGAGAAGCTGGGCGGTCGTCTCGAGTTTCGCATGCTTCCCGGAGGTGCGTGGGTAGTCGACGATTGGTACATCCGCATGCCCGTAACGGATGTGGCGCTGGAGGGCGATTCCGAACGATCGGCCGGCACCCTGCGCGATCTTCGGGAAAAGCGAAAGCTGGTGGCCATCAAGGAGGAAGGGGGCGCGGTCATTCGCATATCCGATCCGGAAGGACGCGACGTCGGCCTGGGTGGAAGGGGGTCCCTGGCCGGCCTGGCGTTCGACAGCACGCGAAACGAGCCGCTCGCTTTTGCCACGGTCTCGCTTCTCGGCACCAATCACCGGGCTCGCACCAACGAGGAAGGCCTCTATTCCATGCCGCTCCTGCCGCCGGGCAACTTCTTCGTCACCATCTCTCACCCGCGCGTTGGGATGCTGCGTCTGGGTTCCGCGCTGAGACCCGTGCAGATTCGCGCCGGCGAGCAGGTCACCGTGGACCTCGCCATCCCGCCCGCGCGCCTGCTTGCCGCCACACTCTGTCCTGGACAGGACCGTGGCATCGTGGTTGGCCTCGTCGTCGACGAGCGCACCGGAGAGCCACTGGAGAACGCGAGCGTCAGGCTGTTCTCGCCCTTGCGCAACGTGCCCGGTGCGGGCACGGAAGCCTCCGGAGTGCAGACCGATATGTCAGGCAAGGAAATCAGCGAGACCCGCTCCGATTCGGGCGGCGGATTTCTGCTGTGTGGCGTCCCGACCGACGAGATCCTCTATCTGGGAGCTCGGCTGGTCACTGCAGAGGGGCATAAGGATAGCGGGGCGGTTCCGCTTACGTTGGAGAGTAGCGAGATCCACGAAGCGCTCCTCGAGGTCGCGCTGCCAGCAGGGGGCCCGAGCGGCTCATGAGCAAGCTGCTGCGGTTGATGGCTTCTTCCGCGCACGGCCCTTAGGGCTCGCCGATGTGCGGTCGCTTTACGCTCACTACGCAGGCTGCCGAAGTCGCACGCCTTTTTGAGGTCGATTACCTCGAAACCGAGCTCGAGCCGCGCTTCAATATCGCTCCAACCCAAGGGGTGCCGGCCGTGCGCTACGACGAGCGCCGTGCCGGCCGTGAGCTCAGACTTCTCCGATGGGGGCTCCTGCCGTACTGGGTCAACGATCCGAGCGACTGGCCGACGCTCATCAACGCGCGGGCGGAGACCGCGCACGTCAAGCCGGCATTCCAGGATGCCTTTGCGGATCGACGCTGTCTCGTGGTAGGAGATGGTTTCTACGAGTGGAAACGCGAGGGCGGGCAGAGAAGGCCCTTTTACGTGCGCCGGGGGGATGGGCTGCCGCTCGGTTTCGCTGGCCTTTGGGAGCACTGGGAACGGGCCGGTCAGAACGTCGAGTCGTGCACGATCCTTACGACCAAGGCCAACGAACTGGTGGCGCCGCTGCACGACCGGATGCCGGTGATCATTCCAGCGAGGAGCTACGCCTTATGGCTCGATCCGGCTGTCCGGAGTCACCACGAGCTGGAGCACTTGCTCCGGCCTCTGCCTGCTGAGGAACTGATCGCCATCCCGGTATCAAGCTACGTGAACCGGACGGACCACGACGACCACCGCTGCCTCGAGGCAATCCCGTAACGAAGGGAAGGTCCTCCAGCGGCATGTGTCGGCATCGTGTCAGCCTCGCCACACTTGAGACGACCGGTCCCAAGCGGGCTGCCCGGCCGAGCCTTGTGTTGCCCTGCCCGCGACACGTAACCCACTGTACTACAGATGCTTACGCAGTCGGGTGTCCCCGCGTAGGATCCGGCGTGACGGGGGCCTGCTTCTTGTAACAGAGTTCGCCAGATCACATCCCGGCAGGAATCGTAGACGGAGTTCCGGCCCCGCGAGCATCAGCAGACGGCGGTTCACACGTAGTGAGTCTCAGCCTCTCGATCAACGACAGATGTGTCGCCTGCATGGCATGTGTGAGGACATGCCCGGTAGACGCCATCGCCGTGCGAGGAGACGAGGTGCAAATCGTCGACTCGACGTGCATCGAGTGCGGCCTCTGTGTACCCGCCTGTCCGCATGCAGCGATCGATGTGCTCGGCGATCTTGCAGGAGTCGAGAAGGTCATCGATGAGGGCCGCGCTCTCCTCATCCTTCCTTCTGAATCCGTCGTCCAGTTCTATCCGTCTACCCCGGAACAACTTGTAAACGCCTGCCTGGAGGCCGGTTTCCATTCCGTGTTCTTCGAGAGCCTGGGCGACGAACTTGTTGCCGAGGAGTACCTGCAACTCTGGAATGAGGCTGACGAGCCGAGCACTTGGATTCGGTCGACCAGTCCGATCGTCGTCGACTATGTCCGGACCCGGTATCCCGAGCTATCGCAATACCTGGCACCGATCGTGACGCCCACCATCGCGCTTGCCAGGTATCTCCGCCACAGTTTCCCCGACGCGAGCATCATCTATTCGGGACTGCACTCCGCCGGACCCGAGGGCTGCGAAGAGGTCACGGCATCGCTGTCCCTTGCCGAGCTTGCCGATTTGCTCGAAGGCCGCTTCGCCGAACCCTCGCGCCAGCCGTATGCGCTGAGCATCGTGCCGCCTGAGAGCAGACGTTACCTGTCCACCGCCGGTGGACTGCCCCGCCAGATGCTCGAGGAGCAACGTCTCACCTCGCGGGCCTTCATGAAGATCCGGGGGCTCCACTCGCTCGAGGCGGTCGCCTGGGCGGTCAGGCAAGGTAAGAGTCTGGGCTTCATCGACATCCTCCCTTTCGAGGGAGCGCTGGACCACCCGGCATTCGGACCCCGGGACGAGCTCTTCTGGCGGCGAGGAATCGCGGAGCTCGCAGAGCGAAACAGAGCCACGGGGCCGGTGATCCAGCGGCCCGCAGGCCTGGATCTCTGGGTGTCTTACGAACCGAAAGCCTCTCCACCCGAAGTCGGGGAGGCCGACCTGCAGGCCGTATTGGACGAAATCGGCACGGCGCCCGGCGGAGAGCCATGGGACTGCGGGGCCTGCGGGCACATGACGTGCCGCTCCTTTGCCGGCGCCGTAGTGCGAGGGCGGGCGGCACTGACGATCTGCCCGTACTACATGGTTCGTCAGTACGAGTGCATCGCGCGGGACGCGGCTCACGACGCTTTGACCGACCTGTACAGCTATCGCGCCCTGCAGGAGCGTCTGCGAGAAGAGGTGGCAAGGGCCAATCGTACCGGTGCCACGCTGGCCATGCTCTTCATGGACCTGGATGGCTTTAAGGAGGCAAATGATCGATTCGGCCATCAGACAGGCAACGAGGTCCTGCGAGCCGTTGCCAGGGCGATCCGTGATACCATCCGTTCAACCGACGTGGCGGCCCGATTCGGCGGCGACGAGTTCGTCGTCCTCCTGGTGAACGCCGAACTCGAAGGGGTGGAGCGCGTGGCGGACGAGATCCGCGCACGCATCGCGGCCCTATCTCTGGCGGTGCCGAACGGGGAGCTGGGAGTTACGGCAAGTATTGGAATAGCTTATCATATCGGGGCCCGCGATACGGTCTTGACGGAAGACGACCTGCTGGCAGAAGCCGACGCAGCCGTCTATATCGCAAAGGCACAAGGCGGAAACAGAGTGCATCCGGTTCGTAAAGGGGAGTATGCCCGATGACGCTTGACGGCCCCGAGGCCAGGGATCACATCGCCGGCTTGGACCCATGGGGTCTCCGGCGAATCGAGCAGCTCCTTTCGGGCCTCGAGGGGGTCGATGCCATCAAGCTCGTCCCTGACGGTCGGGGAGGCATCGAGGAAATCCATGTCCTTTCGAGCTCGGGTCTCGGCGCGAAGCAGATCGTCCGCAACATTGAGTCGGCCCTCATGGCCGAGTTCAGCGTGGAAATCGATCACCGGAAGATCTCCGTGGCGCAGGTGCAAAAGCCCGACATACCGCGGGCTGAGGTCGTCGAAGTCCCTGCGGCCGAGCCTCAAGCGGCGGCTGGCGAAGGACGGCGAGAGGTGTTGCTCGACACTTTCGGCATCGAGCGCAGCGGCGGTCAGGCCGTATGCCGCGTGGCCCTCAAGAGAGGAGAATCCGAGTACGTCGGGGAGGCGGAAGGTCCGGACTATGCAACTGTACGCCTCGAGGTAGCAGCCAGTGCCGTGCTTCGCGCACTCGAGAGCGCACACGATTCCAGAGTGCGTTTTGTGATCTCGGATGTGTCGAGCACGCAGGTGGCCGGGCAACCGCTTGTGATCGTTCTAGTTAGAGCTTTCGCCGGCCGGAGCTCGACCACGCTTCCGGGCGTGAGTCGCGTACACGACTCGCTGGAAGAAGCGGCAATCCTGGCGTGCCTCGACGCCACCAATCGATGGGTTGGGGCGTCGCGCTAAGGCTTTCTGCGCCAAGAAAGTGGCAGATTGCCTTGCGGCGGCGGCTCCCAGGTCCTCTTTTTAGAGGCCTTTTGAACCGACCGCGCAAAACAGGAGAAGGCTCATAGGCACATTCTGCTGAAAAGGGAGTAACGAACGCCCCCAATCTCTGCCACCAGCTTCTGAGCTGAGCGAATCTGGCCTCCGAGCGGAGACGAAGCGCAACCTCTTAGCGGAACGGTTGCGACTTGTCACGAAAGGAGGTGACCGATATGCAGCTCTGGGCGCTGATTGCTTTATTGGCCGGTAAGCTAGACTGGTAATGGCACGGATTGGGGGCTTTCTACTTGTACGATGCCTTTGCCTAGCAGAGTACGCGCTACAATTCTGCTCACGATAGCAGTAGCAGTCGCTGCTACCGCTGCGCTCCTGTTGTGGTACCCACCTCCCATAAGCTCTGAATGGCTCGTTGCTCTGGCCACGCTTCTTGCGCTGGCGGTTTTTGCCTCAATGCTCGACCTCCGCATCACCGAAGGCGGAACAACCACATCAATGGATTTCTTGCCGCAGTTGGGGTCTCTCCTACTGCTTGGGCCGGTTGGTGCGATCGGTCTCAGCACGGCAACCATGCTGTTCAAGCAGTTCGTTCTGCAGAGAAAACCAGCCTACAAGGCAGCGTTTAACACAGCTCAAACGGTCTTGGCTCTCGGTGCGGCTGGCTTGGCCTATAGCTGGTTCGGCGGCGACTTCAGTCTTGAACCTCTGCCGTTCAACCGCTCTTTCCCCGTATTCATGCTTGCTGCGGCTGTGTTCTTTGGGGTCAATTCGGCAGCGGTATCTTATGTAGTAGCTGTGACTCAGGAAGAGCGCTTCTTGCGCACCTGGCGAGATCTTACTGGAGGAATCATCGTTTTTGATCTTGCCATTAGTCCCATGGCTTACGGCGTGCACGCTCTTTACGCCTTCTGGGGACCTATCGCACTTCTTCTTAGCCTCATACCGCTCATCGGACTTCGCTACAGCTACGGAGTAAATCTGCAACTCAAGCAGTTAAACCGGGACCTACTGCGCGTCCTCGTCAAGACCATTGAGGCTCGCGACTTTTATACATCTGGCCACTCGATCCGCGTTGCTGAGCGTTCGCGACTCATGGCCGAGACTTTGAGGTTGGGCCCACGTGCGATTCAGACAATCGAGACGGGAGCTCTATTGCATGATATCGGCAAGATAGACATGGCATATGGCGAGATTCTGAGACAGGCTGGACCACTCACACCAGAGCAGAGAAAGCTAATTAGAGCTCATCCGGACAAGGGTGTTGAGATTGTCCGTGCCGTAAGAAGCATTTCGCAGGACGTCTTGGACTGTATTCGCCATCACCACGAATGGTTCGACGGCAGCGGTTACCCGACTGGAATCTCAGGAGAAGACATACCAATCGGCGCCCGAATCATCATGGTGGCGGATTCGGTAGATGCAATGGCCACAGATCGACCGTATCGCGCTGCGCTCTCACGCGAGAAGATCCGTAAAGAACTAATGGAGAATCAGGGCACTCAATTCGACCCGAGAGTAGTTGCGGCTGCGCTCAGGGCTGGAATCCTCGATGACATACAATCAAGGACACCTGAGCGCACTCTGGAAAGAAACCTGCAGGGAGTTCTTAGCGTGTCCTCTTAGGACCTTGAGCGTCCGGAATTTGCCAGCCTGTACCAGCGAGCGGAGAAACGCGCGAACCACCCAAGACGCACATCCCGAAGATTCTCAATTGCTGCCTCAGCAGCGGTTTCCTCTTGCCGATTGCCGCCGAACAGACTTGCCAACCATATCAGTTTGAGGTAACTGCCCACGTTGAGTTCC
>CP070670.1:1005636-1015311 GCA_020351855.1 Gemmatimonadota bacterium | reverse complement strand
TGTCGGCCGACTTCCCCGAGGTCGTCCATACGCCTCTGGCCGGACCGGGCGGCGCGATCGTGACGGCCGGCCTCGTGGCGGACGTGCAGCGGAGCGGCCGCACGATCCAGGTGTGGACGATCGACCGGCCTGACGAGATGAGCCGGCTGCGCCAGTATGGGGTAGACGGGATCATCACGAACGACGTCCGCACCGCCGTCGGGCTGCCGAGCGCCGTTGCCGAACGGCAGGAAGCCGGGCCGACCGCATCGGGAGGGACGCGGCTGAACGGATGAGGAGAGTGAGTCGCCCAGGACAGGTTGGCGGGCCGGACCGGAGGAGGCCAAGGGCTGCCCGGATCGGCAGGGTGATGGGCGTCCTGCTGCTCGTCGTGCTGCTGTGGGACACCGCCCTGCCGGGACAGGATCTCGAGCCGATCCCCACCTTCGCCGCCGGGGGGAACGCGGTCCTTCTCCCGCTTCAATCCGTGCGGCCGCTCCCGACCGGGGCGTATCCGGGCGGGGCGCGCTCCCAGGCGAGGGCCCGCGAGGCGATCAGCGCGGAGTTCAGCTTCGCCTTCTCGGAGGCCGAAGAGGGGGAGGGCACCTGGACGCTCCCCGCCGACGTGATCCGGGTCATGGGACGCAATCCCACGCTTCACGTCGACCCGGAGCACCTCGCCTACCAGGGCCTCCTGGCGAAGCCCAAGGACCTCAAGCGCTATCAGATCTACGAGCCGCTGCACGGCCAGCTGCGGGCGATCGGCGCGATGTTCGACACCCGGCACCTGGTGATTCCCCTGCAGGTGAGCTACGAGCCGTATGACTCGGAGGCCGAAGAGGCGGAGCGGACCGGCGGGGATGGAGGAGGGCAGGGCGGCAGCGAGGCGGCGGCACCGGAGCCCGTTCGGGTCGCCGCGGCGGATCCGGACGAGCCGCTCGGCCGCGCCGTGCTCCTGCTGGCTCTCGTGGACGTGCGCCGAAGCTCCGTCCTCTGGCATGGCGAGGTGTACGGCGATCCTGCACCGGTCGACTCCTCGGCCCTGTTCGCCTCGCTCGCGGCACGGTTGGCGGATTGGCTCGTTCTGTTCTGAGCGCGGTGCTGGCGGCCGCGCTGGGGGTCCTGGCCTGCGCCGGCGGGGAGGCCCGGCTGCCCACGCCGGAGGAGTTGGCGGGACTGTACGGCGGCGACGCGAACCTGCGGATGAACGGCAATGTGGTGGACGTTCGCGTCGCCCAGGACCCCGCCCAGATAAGGCAGGGGGGCACGCTGTGGGCAAAGGTCGGCCCGTACATCTTCCTCTTCTCGCCGCAGACGCAGGAGCTGTTCGAGCGCTTTCCCGACGTGGCCGCCGTGCGCGTCCGCACCTTCGCAGGCAGGAATCCGCTCGCCGAGGCGATGCTGCAGCGGAACGAGCTGAACTCCGTGACCTGGCGCGAGGCGATTCAGAAGGTGGCCAAGGCGCGACTGGAGGGAACGCGCAATCCGGGTCATCTGGAGACGCTGGTCCGGTACGGGGAGGACCATACGCGCTTCGAGTACGCGGCTCCCTACCGGGACGACTGAGCCATGACGATCACCGCCACCCTGATCCCCGGCGATGGAATCGGCCCCGGGATCAGCGCGGCGACCGTGCGGGTTCTGGAGGCGGCCGGCGCGCCGTTCGAATGGGATACGCAGGTGGCCGGCGTCGCCGCGACGGAGCGCGGGCTGGACCCGCTGCCCGCCGCCACGCTGGAGTCGATCGAGTCGCACCGCGTGGCGCTCAAGGGGCCCCTCACCACGCCGATCGGATCGGGCTTCCGCTCGATCAACGTGGCGCTGAGGAAGCACTTCGATCTCTACGCGAACGTCCGCCCGGCCAGGACGATCCTGCCCGCCGCCCGCTACCCGGGGCTGGACCTCGTGATCGTGCGCGAGAACACGGAGGGTCTGTACGCCGGGATCGAGCACTTCATCGGCATGGAGAAGGACCCGAAGGCCGTGGCGGAGTCCGTCATGCTGATCACCCGCTACGGATCGGATCGCATCGTCCGCTTCGCCTTCGAGTACGCGCTCCAGCACGGACGGGAGCGCGTGACGCTGGTGCACAAGGCGAACATCCTGAAGTGCACGCAGGGACTCTTCCTGGAGGTCGGGCGCCACGTGGCCGAGGAGTACGCCGGCCGGATCGCGTTCGACGAGCGGATCGTGGACGCCACGGCGATGCAGCTCGTGCTCGATCCGTACGGCTTCGATCTCATCGTCACCGAGAACATGTTCGGCGACATCCTCTCGGACCTGGTGGCCGGCCTCGTCGGTGGCCTTGGCTTCGCCCCGGGGGCGAACCTGGGCACGGACGCGGCGATCTTCGAGGCGGTCCACGGCTCGGCGCCCGACATCGCCGGATTGGGGATCGCGAACCCCGCCTCGCTCCTCCTCGCCGCGTGCCTGATGCTCGATCACGTGGACGAGGGAGCGTGCGCCGACCGGATCCGGCGAGCGCTCTCGTCGACGCTCGAGGACGGCTCCGTGCTGACGCCCGATCTGGGTGGCGACGCGACGACCGAGCAGTTCGCCTCGGCCGTGATCGACCGCCTGTCGGATGATGCCGCGCAGGGCTGATCGCCCCGGGCCGGCCGAGCGCGAGGGCGCCTGGCATCTGCGGCCCCGCGGGGAGGCCGCTCGCTGTCGGGCCTGCGGCGCGTTCCATCCGGAGAGCGACCTCGACGATGCGGGCTGGTGCCGCACCTGCAACGCCGACCTCGAGCGGCGGACCCGTAAGGCTCCGCGCCTCATCGCCGCCGCCATCGTGCTGCCGTTTGCCGTGTGGGTCGTGCTGGGAGGGCACTTCGGCGTGCTTCCCCGGTATGCCTGGCTGCTGCCGCTCGCCGCGGCCTACTACCTGGGTCTGCGGATCGGACGGGAGGTGATGAAGGGGTACGCGCGTTGGAGGCAGACGCGCGTCGACGTCGGATGAGGCGCTGGCTGCGGCACGGGCTGCTCGCGCTGACGGGCGCCGGCTTCATGTTCGGCCTCGTGCTTCTCGCGAACCCGAGGCCCTTCGGTGCGACGCTCTCGATCGCGGGAGCGGGGCTGTCCGTGGCGATGATCGTGGTGGCCATCAGGACCTATCGGGCGGGCTGAGCGGAGGCTCGTCGGCCTGATCGAACTCTCAGACTGGAGCGCGAACACGTGAGCTTCGAGGGCGTGGATTACTACGAGATGGATGGGCTTCTCGGCGACGAGGAGCGGGCCGTGCGCGATATGGTGCGCGACTGGGTCGAGAGCGAGCTGCTCCCGGTCATCGCGCACCACTACGTCGAGCACACCTTCCCCACGCAGCTCATCCCGCAGATGGGAGAGCTGGGATTCCTGGGCGCCAATCTGCCCGAGGAGTACGGTTGCGCCGGCCTGAACAACGTGGCGTACGGCCTGATCATGCAGGAGCTGGAACGGGGGGACTCGGGAATCCGCTCCTTCTGCTCGGTACAGGGCGCGCTGGTCATGTACCCGATCTTCGAGTTCGGCTCGGAGGAGCAGCGCCGCGAGTGGCTGCCCAGGCTGGCCACCGGCGAGGCGATCGGCTGCTTCGGTCTCACGGAGCCCGACTTCGGCTCGAACCCCGGGGGGATGCTGACGCGGGCCGTGCGGGACGGGGACGAGTGGGTGCTCAACGGCTCCAAGATGTGGATCACCAACGGCTCCATGGCCGACGTCGCGATCATCTGGGCCAAGACGGGGGAGCTGGACGACGCCACGTCGATCCGCGGGTTCATCGTGGAGACCGACCGGGACGGCTTCACGGCGAAGGACCAGGTGGGCAAGCTGTCGCTCCTCGCGTCCGACACGAGCGAGCTGGTCCTGCAGGATGTCCGCGTGCCCGACTCG
Organism: Gemmatimonadota bacterium; assembly: GCA_020351855.1. Classification (GTDB taxonomy): domain Bacteria; phylum Gemmatimonadota; class Gemmatimonadetes; order Palauibacterales; family Palauibacteraceae. Next base: position 1,011,462 of record CP070670.1, on the reverse strand, counting down.
CACCTCATGCCGAACAGCGGCGGGCTCAAGAGCCCGCTGAAGTGTCTGACGCAGGCGCGCTACGGGATCGCCTGGGGCGCGATCGGCGCGGCGATGGCCTGCTACCAAGAGGCGGTGGAGTACGCCAAGAACCGCGTGCAGTTCGACAAGCCGATCGCGGCCTACCAGATCCAGCAGGTGCGGCTGGCCGAGATGCTCACCGAGATCACCAAGGCGCAGCTCCTCGCCCTGCAGCTCGGCCGCCTCAAGGATGCCGGCCGGTACACGCCGCAGCAGGTCTCGCTCGCCAAGCGGAACAACGTGAACATGGCGTGCGAGTGCGCCCGGGAGGCGCGTCGCCTGCTGGGCGGGAACGGGATCCTGGTCGAGTACTCTGCCATGCGGCACATGGCGAACCTCGAGTCGGTCTACACCTACGAGGGCACCCACGACATCCACAGCCTGATCCTCGGCCAGGACATCACGGGCTATCCGGCGTTCAGCTAGGGCGGGCAGAACGTAGTCGGCTCGGGGGCCCGAGTCGGGGAGGGGAAGCCCGCAGGAAAGGCCGCTCGGAGTCCGGACCGGGGCGGGGCGCCAAGAGAAGGGGCCTTCCGGCGTTGTGCCGGAAGGCCCCTTACTCGTTCGAGTCGGGCCGGAGCCCCAATCAGCCGGTCATCCGCTCACTGGCACTCGTCCATCGGCTGCCCGCCGTGATGCATGTGCGGGCAGCTGCACTCGCCCCCCTGCATGTGTGGGCAGCTGCACTCGCCCCCCTGCATGTGCGGGCAGCTGCACTCGCCCCCCTGCATGCAGCCGCAGCCGTGCATGCCGGGCTGGCCGGGAACCGGTACCATGATGTGCGCGTAGGGCGTCCCCTTCCACATCACCCACGGACCACCCGACTTGGGGTCGGTCGTGACGCCGTCCAGCCCCGCGTTGTCCGGCGTGATCACCATGAGGTGGGGACCTGCCACGACCCAGTCGTCCGTCTCTCCCTCGGCATAGGGGTCCGAGTTGCTGGCGCCCGAATCGCCGGCCAGCATATAGGCGATCCCGACCGCGTTGCTGCTGAAGGGCTTCTTGTTCATCCAGGCTTCGGCCCAGCCCATCGAGGGCCCATCGAGGCACATCGGCGCCTTCTCGAGCTGGGGCGGCGTCGGGAAGCAGGTCCATCCGTTGTCGCCCTCGCGAAGGACGTTCTGCTCCCAGTCGACCACCGTCGCTCCCATGGCGATAGCCGGCGTGGCGGCGGTCAAAGCCTCGTGGATCAGGGCATTCCTTTCGGCTGACTTGTCCGCGGCCTCCTGTGCGATCAGCGACGGCGTGAATGACGCGAGCAGGAGCGCGGGAGCGACGAGACGCGCGGTACGGTGCAGCATTGAACCCTCCATGTGGGACTGCCAGGGCGTGCCGGTCTGTTACAGCGGATGATACTAGAATCGGATGGGACCGTTCGGCAACGGACGGTGAACGACGAACGAGCCGTAGCCCGCTGCCGCTATCCGGAAGGGGGGAGCATCGCGGACTCCTTGTGCTCGATGAGCCGTTCCACGAACTGCTGCTGCTCCTCCACCCGCTCGAGGCGATCGCCGACGGACTGAAGGACGTGCCGAAATCCCTCGATATCCGCACGGAACCGGGCCACCTCGTCTTCGGACATGCCCTCGGAGCGCTTGATCTGTATCCACTGGTCCAGAGCGCTGCCGAGCCGCTTCGTCACCGGAAACAGGAGGACGAAGCTCCCAATGGAGAGAACGAGCAGCAGGGAAAGCACCATGCCGAGGATGGCGATGCCGTCGCCAGGGCCGAACATGTGGACGGACCTCCGCGTAGCGAGTCGTCGACGCGCGTCGTCTCCGAACCCTACGCTATCGGCGTGCGACGGGTTTCGCGAGGCTCTTCCGGCCGCGGCCGGAAAAGAGGGGCAGGTGTCGTCTGCGGCCGGGCGCCCGCTCGCGTGGCGTCCCGCTCCTTGTCCCGCCCGGCGTTCGAGCCTAGGATTTGTAGCCCATCCCGCGCCCGTAGCTCAACTGGATAGAGCGTCGGACTTCGGATCCGAAGGCTGGGGGTTCGAGTCCTCCCGGGCGCATTTCGTAACTCCTAGGCCGGCCGGCCGTTACCGGAGCTGGACCGATCTCGCCCTCGGCCATTTGGGGAGAGATTCGGGGGGAGATCTCTCCCCTAGCCCCCAACAGCCGCTCTTCGCATCTGTCCCGGTGTCACGCCACCGATGCGGCGGAACATGCGTGTGAAGTGACTCTGATCACTGAATCCAACCGACCAAGCGACCTCCGAAAGCCGTACATGCGGCTGACACAGCCGCTCCTTTGCCACCGCGTAACGCACTTCGTCCACCAGCGCGCGGTATCCGAGACCCTCGGCCGACAATCTCCGAGCCAGAGTCCGAGGCGAGGTGTCCATGAGGTCCGCTGCAAGCCGCATCGTCGGGTAGCCTTCGTACAGGTACGGCTTGAGCAGTGCACGCAGGACATCGGCGTAGTTCCAATCCCCAATGCGATTCAGGTCGGCGCTGTCTCCGTTCTCCGACTTCGTGCGTCGAGCCGCCTTGTGAAGGTGCGTTCTCGAGACCGCGACGTACCCCGCGGGCTGCTCCCGACGGATGCGGCAATCAGGAAACTGCTCGATCATGACGCTCGGCTCGGGGGCGTGCTCGACGCCGAGCTCCTTCGGCACCCAATCCGAGCCGGCAAACTGGCGGATGGCGGATACCAACACCTGAAGTTGGTAGAGCTGCGACTGCATGTAGCCGGGCTCGTCCCTCCGACTCGGATGCTGCGTGCAGAGCAGGATGTCATCCTTCCGCTCGCGGATCCAAAGCCGCAGGTGAGATGACTCCGAAGTCGACATTCGGATAAACCGGTGAAGCGCGCGATAGAGCGTTGGAGCTGCCTTCAGCTTGTCTAGGAAGACGTGATTGAGGTTTTCTTCTGCAGCGCGTTGCCCCGCCAGCCACCCTGCCATGGGTACGTCGAGCCTCGAGGCCTGGTCGAAAAGCAGCCACGCCCTCGAGAGTGGTACGAGGGCATCGGGGTCCTGAACGAAGGCCGGAAGTCCGCTTGCAAGAAGCCTGCGCTGGACCGGAGCCCCGATCTTGTTCAGGAATGAGACGAACGCCAGCGGGTGTCCCATGCGGATGATCGCTGGTGTTGGGTTCCTCTGGTGAGACTTCCTTCGCGAACTCACACGGGGTATCCGACGAATGGCAGAAATTGGCTAGAACTCGACACGGATAGACAGTATGATTCAGAGTTGTCCTGCTGTCTAGCGAATAAAGGAGGCTGGTAGATGAAGCTTGGCGCGCTGCTCATGCCGTCCCACCCGCCAGAGCGCTCCATCCGGGAGGGCCAGCGCTGGGATCTGAATGATCTCGAGCGACTTGACGCGTTGGGCTTCGAGGAGGCGTGGATTGGAGAACACTTCACCGCTTCTTGGGAGCCGTGCCCGGCCCCGGACCTCTTGATCGCTCAAGCGCTGTTGCGCACCGACCGTATCCGGCTCGGCCCCCTGGGCCATCTGCTTCCGTTTCACCACCCGGTCGAGTTGGCCCACCGGGTCGCGTACCTCGATCACATGGCCGAGGGTCGATATCAACTGGGCGTTGGAATCGGCGTGTTGCCGACCGATCATGCTCTCTTCGACCTTGACGTCAGCCATGGGCGGAACCGACGGATGACGTTCGAAGCGATCGACATCATGACGCGACTGTGGACGGAGGGTGCAACGAACTTCCAGGGCGAATTCTGGTCGGTGGGTGAAACAAGCAGCGAGCTACCCATCCTCGGACACCATCTTGTCCCTTATCAGAAGCCGCATCCGCCGATCGCCATCGCGGGACTGACCGCCGGATCGGGGAACCACAAGCTTGCCGGGGAAAGAGGTTACATCCCGGTCAGTTTGGGCATCGATCCTGATGCTTCGATCACCGCGAAGCACTGGGACGCGGTCGTCGAGGGCGCGGCCCGATCCGGTCGCATTCCGGATCGCAACGAGTGGAGGATCATTCGAGACGTCTACGTTGCGCCCAGCGATGGCGAGGCGCGCGAACTTGCCATAGGCGGCATGATGGGCCGCTGTTGGCGCGAGTTCCTTCTCCCCATCTACCTCGGCCTGGGGCTCGGGCGGTTTCTGAAGCGCGATCCCTCGATGCCCGACGAGGCCATCGACCTCGAGTACGTGGCCGACAACCTGTGGTTTGTCGGCTCACCCGAGACCGTGGCCGACCGGATCATGGATCTCCAGGCGAAGACCGGAGGTTTCGGCCACCTGACGATCGTCTCGTACGATGCAGCAGGCGAGCGGACGGAATGGGAGCGAAGTCTGCGGCTGCTGGTGAGTGATGTTCTCCCGCGCTGCCGCACGGCGGCCCCCGTCGCCGAAGCCACCGCAGGAGTTGAGTCATGAGCTACGTCGCCCTGGTTACCGCTCGATTCGATGAGGTCACCCGATTCTACGGCGAGCTTCTCGGGTTTCCCGTCGTCACGCAGTGGGATCGTCACAACGCTCGTGGCCTGCGGTTCGACGCGGGCGGTATGCGACTCGAGATCATCGACAATGAACGTGAGCAACGCCCGGTCGAGCTGGGCCAACCGGCCGACAAGGTTCACATCGTTATCGAGGTGGAGAACATCGACGAAGCGAGAGAGCGTATTCAAGTCGATACACCGCCCACCCAGGACACCTCTTGGGGGGCGCGCATCTTTCGCGTCCACGACCCGGACGGCATTCCCGTCACCTTCCTGCAGTGGGTTACATCAGAGTAAGAAGGGCTCATGAAAAGACTGATTGTGGGTATCTCGGGGGCGACCGGCGTGATTTACGGGATCCGAATTCTGGAGGTCCTGAAGAGCCATGGTGGCGTAGAGACGCACCTGATAATGAGCCGCTTTGCCCGACTCAACATCGAAATCGAGACCACATATACCCCGCGGGACGTTGAGGCTCTGGCCGACGTAGTCCACAGGAACGGCAATCAGGCAGCGTCGATTTCCAGTGGTTCGTTCGTGACCGATGGCATGGTGATCGCCCCTTGCTCCATGAAGACCCTGTCAACGATCGCACACTCCGCAGCTGACAACCTGTTGACCAGGGCAGCGGATGTGGTGTTGAAAGAGCGGCGCAGGCTGGTCTTGATGCCGCGGGAAGCACCCCTGCATGTCGGTCACTGCAAACTGTTGTTTGAAGCAGCGCAGCTGGGCGCCGTGATCGCCCCACCGATGCCGGCCTTTTACAGCCGACCGAAGACTATTGACGACCTCATCAACCACAGCATCGGGCGAGTCCTCGATCTGTTCGACCTGGACGTCGGCATTCTAAAACGCTGGGAAGGATTGAATGGCCGAGGAGATGAGCCAGCAGAGAATGAAGAACCCGATGAATCCGAGACACCTCGCAAGATAATCGGCATCCCATGATTGCTGGTGTGCATTGAGTGATTGGCGTCCGCGTAACCCACAGGAGGAATCGATGACGGTACGGATCGACTACGGCAGCATCCCCCGCAGCTACCGGGAATACCTGGAACTGATGGAGAAGGAAGGCGAGTACCTCGCCATCGACGACGAGGTGGACTGGGACCTGGAGATGGGCGCCATCTGCCGTCTCGCGGACGAGACCCTATCGCCGTCGCCCATCTTCAACCGGGTCAAGGACAGCCCGGGCTTCCGCGCCGCCGAATGGGGCTTTACCAAGAGCGGCACCCGCGGACGTCCGTGGTGCCGGGTGGCGCCCAACGTGGGCGCGCCGCCCGAGGCCACGTTGATGGAAATACTCGAGGCCTACATGCACTCCGTGGAAAACAACAAGGTGCACCCGCCGAAGATCGTC
>CP070670.1:998934-1005536 GCA_020351855.1 Gemmatimonadota bacterium | reverse complement strand
GGCATTTCATCTTCGGGGTCGCCAACCGGACGTTGGTCGAGAAGGGTCTTTTCGCCGACCCCTACAAGCGCAGCCATCGAGGCTTTCTTCCAGCCATCTGGAAGGTCGGGATCGCGGAAATGCCCTAGCGCCACGCCTGACCGGGTGCAAAGCCTCTCCGCACATCGCCCTCGGCGATGTCGAGCAACGCGACCTCCGGTGTGATCAGGCGACGGGAAACAACCATGCCTGCAGAGAGTTGTTTCCGCCTTAGCGTGGGTTCTTGCCGAGTACTACCGACACACCGATGCTGAGCTCGAGCGCGAACAGGTCGCTGTCCACGGGCTCGACCAACATTTCCCGGCGCGTGCGTCCCATCGAGTTCATGACCTGATGCATGCGGACGTCTCCGCGAACTCCGATGCGCTGGTTGAAGAAGTAGCGACCGCCCGCGCCGTAGTTGAGTGCGAAGTCCGATTCGGCGTCCATGCCGTCCGGATCGCAGATGGCGACGCCCGGGCCCGCGCTCAGGAACGCGTCGAACCCAGCCGAGGCGTCAATCCAACAGGCGCTCGCCGTCAGATGGCAGGCAACCTTGTGCTGCATGCAACCTGCTGCGGATCAACGTTCTACGACTGCGGAAAGTCCCGGATGTGGTTGCGGAGAGGTGGTGTTCCACACCGACGAAAAGGGAAAGCGCGCCTACGGCCGGACTCTTCGGCCAGAGTGTTGCGCGGCCGCCACCCACGTCGATCACTTTGCAGGAGGCGATGAGGTGCGTGGAAGGGCTGCGCTTCAGCCCTCGTGATGTCGCTCAATCTGGGCAGGATCGAGCCTGAGGAATCTAGCCGCGTTGTTGTAAAAGATGTCCGCCTTTTGTTCGAGGCTCAGAAACTCCGCCGAATTGATTGCGTCGACGACTTCGCCGATGACCTCGGGCCAGAGCATCTGGTCAGAGCCGAACATCAAACGCTTTCCAAGTCCGTTCCTTACCAGGCCTTGCAGATAGGCGTGGAAGACATCTCTCGGAAAGAGGTGGGCGATCGTCGATATGTCTGCATAGACGCCGGGGTACTGGTACATGAGCGACGTGACCTCTTCCAGAAACGGCCAGGCTGCATTCTCCAGATAGATGCGCAGGTTTGGGTGGCGACGCATCACGGTGGCAACTCGCGTCGGGTTGCCCAGCTCGATCGGGAATGCGGGTTCACCTCCGAGACCCAGAACGTGCACATGTACCGGGACATCCAGCGACTCCGCCAAGGCCAGGATGGGATCGACCGATGGATCATCGATCGGTATGCCCTCGTACTGGAACGCCAGCTCGCCCATGACCTGCGCTCGACCGGAAGCGAACAACTGACGCAATTCGTCGATGGGCACATCCGCAGGATTGTTCAGCTGAATCCCCGTCAGCCACCGGCTGCCCTCTCCTTGTGTCCATGGCAGGACATAACGAGGAGGCGCACTTACGACTGCCATGACAATGTTGTTTTCCTCCATCGCTCTCAGGGTCCGCGGTTTGAGTTCGGCCAGCGACTGAGCCTTTGTGGGAGCAGGCGTGCACGGCGCTGGGAAGCAGAGACGAGTGCTGCTCCACATCTCCCATTCCGCATGCTGGTGCATGTCGATGATCGGGCCAGCGTATCGCGCCGACTCCTGACCGATCAGCGACACTCCGAAGGCGGCTACTGGAGCGAGAAAGAAGAGAACCTTCACATTCCACCTCAGGGAGCCTCGTGTTCGCCTACAAGGGAAGCACCCACATGATAACGAGATATGGCCGGTCGTTCGGCTGGTGGCCCAACCAGCAGGGACCGCAGCCTTGGGCCAGTCGACCCCTCCCGGAGGTTCCGCCCGGCGGTACCGCAGCGGCCCATCGGAATGTATTGTAGGCGATCAGCCCCGAGAGGTGCGAATGCCGATCCCTGCGAGCCGCTCGGAAGCCGTTTGAAGGGCCCTCGGGACTCGGTCGCGCAGGAGAGATGAAAATGCGAGCAATAGACTGGCCGCTGACCTTGTTTCTGATCGCAGCGTTCATTTCGTTCGTTCTGTCGGTTGTCCTTTGGTTCTTCTTCGATAAGGACTCCGGTCTGTTCGTAGGTCTGTGGGTTCCCTCGATACTGGCCCTCGCGGCGACTCTGCGGTCCCGGTCGTGACGCTGGAGGCGGCAATCGCGCTCATCGGGATTCTTGTCTTCACCCTCGTGTTCATCGGTGGCATGCTGATCTTCATTCGCTGGGGCAAGGACGTCCAGTAAGTCCGTCGACCGAGCAAGACGACTGCGGACTCGCCTGCGAATGAGGACCTGGCCGGACAGCGAGCGCTTCTGCCGATAGGTCCGCGAGGGTACCCGTGATCCCGCAGGAGCCGGCAGGATCCCTCAGGATCGCGCAGCATCGCATCGGCAGTGGCTTCTGCGACTCCCAGCCTCCCCGCGAGCGGACCTTACCTCGGGAAGCCCTGGGCCCCGAGTGTCCCGATCGGCTGAAATAGGATGGGATTGCCCGGCTGGCACCGGGTCGGCGTCCCCGGCCAGCTATCCCCGCGCCGCGAAGATCTCGTTCAAGCGCTGTTGGGCGGCCTCTACACGAGGCTGGAGCTCGGGATCGGCTCCCCTCCAGAGTTCCACGAAGCGGGCGTAGTAGAGGGAGGCTTTCTCGAGGTCGCCCGCTTCATCATGCAGGACCGCGAGCCGCTCGAGCGCAGGGCCGAGCTGATTGGCATCCCAGTATAGCCTGGCGGTGTCGAAGGCGTTCACGTACCGCTCGTAATAGGCGATGGCGGAGTCCCGCACCCCCGCCCGGTCATATACCTGGGCCAGCGGCGTGTACCGGCAGAGCTCACAGGCGCGATTCTCGCGGCGGCGCAAAGATGCGATCGCCTCGTCATATCTCCCCTCGCGCGCGAGCAGGACTCCTTCCCAAGTCAGGTATCTGTCGTCCAGGTCCTGGCGATACTCGGCCGGAATCTCGGATTCGAACTCCGCCAGCACGGACTCGAAGTCCACCCGCCTGGCCGTGTTCGACATCAGGTCCAGGATTCGGGTGTAAGGGCGACTGAGGGGATCCGCTTTATCAAATCCGTCCGACTCCATGTATGCTGCCAGCCGTTCGCCGGCCCGAGCCGTGTCCTGGCGGACACTGAGGTCCACCCACACGAGGCCTCGGGCCATACTGAGCAGCGGAAACGTGCGACCCGACTCCCCATGGTGCCGGGCAGCTTCGATGGCCAGCGCCTCGGCTTCCCCGAGGTGGCCGCGCGTGGCGGCGATCGCGGACAGCGCAGCCGTCTTGTCCATGAGAACCGCGGGGTCCGGCGGCAGCGCGTCGAAACGTTCGGCTGCTGCAAGCGCGGCCGGATAGTCTCCGCGGTTCGCCTCTACGGCGACACGAAGCTCCGCCGCGGTGCGGTCATGCGGGAATCGCTCATAAATGCCGTCCAGCGTGGCCCTCGCCTCGTCGAGCTTGCCCTGATTCATTTCCGCCACGGCTGCGTTTCGGAACGACAGCACATTCGTCGAATCGGCGGCGCTCGCGCGCTCGAAGTACTGTTCGCTTCGGGTGTAGTCGCCCAGGTCCTCGCTGTAGACGACCCCGATGTTGTTCAGCGCCCAGGAGTCCTTCGGGTCCAGCTCGATCAACCGTTCGTAGGCCGTGATCGCCGCCTGGTAGTCGCGGCGGATTTGCTCATAGTAGATCGCTTCCGTGAGAAGGCGTTCGCGCTCGGTCAACCGATTGCGATATTCGAACGCCTTTTCCAGCGCCTCGATCCGACGCGCACGTCCGCCGGTCCGTGTGAGACCCAGCTTGCGCCACGCCATCGCGAACCCGGGATCGAGCTCGACGGCTTCCTCGAGGAGGGCGTTCCCGACCGATTCGTCGCCTCCGACGTCGAAGATCTCGACGGCCTCGGAGTACTTCTGAAGTGCTTCCAGGGAGCCCGTCGTCACGCGCTGCAGCGGCTCATCGGCGCGGAGGCCGGAATACGACTCGCCGACCCGCTCCCGCATGCGAGCGGACAGGCGGTCGATTGCCGGGATGATCTCATCCGCGTTCGTGGCCGACTGCCGGGCGGACGCCAGGGTCTGGCCGCTCGCCGCATCGACGATCCGCGAGGCCAGCACGTAGCCGTTGCCGACCGCCGTGATCTCGCCCGTAATGACCGCCGCGTAGCCCTCGCGCACCGCCACCTCCCGGGCCGTCTGCAGCGTGAGCCTCTCATCCGGGCTGCGCTCCATGCGGGCGAGCGCCTCCGTGAGCGACGCCGGGTCGACGAGCGCGATCACGTCCGACTGCGAAAGGTCGATGCGGAGGGCCTCGGTCGCTGCGGTGGAGATCGAAAGGTCGGGCCCCGAAAACTGGGCCAGGACGATCGGCGCGCGTTCCTCCAGCATGCCCTTGGCGACCAGCGATCCGACGGGTCCGATCCCCCGGGTTCGCATGAACATGAACCCGCTGGTCACGACGACGAGGAGCACGAGCGCCAGGCCGCCGCCCGCCAGGGCGTTGCGCCACGTGAGCAGCTTGTGATGTGCCGCGGGCTCGTGGGTCCGGGCGACCGGTCTCTGCCTGTCCTCGGTTGCGGCAGCGGCCGCGTCGACGGCAGCGTGCCGCCCCTGCACGATGGCCGTCGCGACGATGATCGGAAGACCGATCAGCAAAAGGAGGAGCGCGAACGGAAACACCCAGTCGGGCAGCCCCAGGTTGTCCTTCACCACGTCCACGACCTGGAGCACGACCCACGATGCCGTGATGTACACGGCAAAGACCTGCCACAACGTGCGACGTCCGCTCATTCGCTTGCCCTGCCCATGTTGCTCATCCGATGGCTCTCATGCTGCGTGCCTCGTCGAGAGTCGGCAGACCCTGCCATGCCTCAGTTCTGGCAGCCGGACGGGGGAAGGAAGTCGGCGCAGAACCTACTGGTCTTGCTGTCACTCCGCCAGCAATGAATGGGTCCATCCGGGCTCCTTCGGCCTGCCCGGAGAACAGCCGGCACTGCATTGTCCAGAACGGACAGCGGTCGGCTTCAGGCGTGGGTTGCCGTACCCCAATAGTTGAAGCTGGCCGGGCGCCAGCCGGGGATGTACATGGTCTCCATTCCCGTGATCCTGAACCCGCCTCGCTCGATGAGATCGGGAATGGCGCGGTTGAGGTTGCAGCCCCCTCCCAGCCGTCTCCAAATGGGGTTGATGCGATCCTGCCACCGGCGCACGCTGTCCTCCGGAGCCGCGCCGTGCTCGCAAAAGAGGAGCGATCCTCCCGGCCTCAGTACTCGCGCCATGCCTCGAAGAGCAGGCTCGACGTCGGGGATCGTGCAGAGGGTGTACGTGATCAGCACGGTATCGACGCTGTCATCCTCGAGGGGGATCTCCTCACCGAGCAGTTCGATGAGTTCGACGCTGAAGGGCACCGAACGAGCCGCGTTCTCCGCCATCGTCCTCATCTCGGGAGACGGGTCCAGGCCCCAGAGCTTCGTCACCTTCCCGACGTCGTAGTAGGGCAGGTTCAAGCCCGAGCCGATGCCGACCTCGAGGACCCGCCCCTGGGCGACGGGCACGATCTTCTCCCGTTGGCGCATGATGGGCTTCGAGCTGCAGGTGAGGTGCACGAGCTTCGGGAGGATGTACTTGCTGTAGAGCCCCAACGTTCAACCTTTCGACAGCCAGGTATAGAAGCCGCGAACTGTCGGTAGTCTTGAGGGGTCTGCCCGGCGCGTGCAAGCTCGTGCTCCGGAGCGCGGAGCAGGCAGACCTTCAAGCGCCGGTCGACGGATCGGCCGCCTGCCCCAGAGGCCGACCCCGGCGGCTGCAGGTGTGTCGGCCCTCTTCTCGCCCGTACGGATTCGCGCGCGTATGGTGTGTGGTTCGCGTCCCGTGGTGCCTGGGGAGGGAAACCCGAGACAGAAGCGAGAACCGCCAGCGGGGGAGAAGAGACATGCGCATCAGCAGTGCGGTCGCGTTGGTCACCGGCGGAAGCGAGGGCATCGGCCGGGGCATTGCCGAGGCCCTGAAGGCCGAGGGAGCGGAGGTCACGATCACGGGCCGACGCGAGGCCGTTCTGCGGTCGGCGGCGGAGGAGATCGGCGCCGATTTCATCGCCGCGGATGTCGGCTCGGAGGACGATGCCGTGCGGACCGTGGCCAGCGTGGTCGAAAAGCACGGCCGCCTGGACATCCTCGTCAACAACGCCGGCTACGGGATCTTCAAGCCGCTCGTGGAGATGGAGCTGGACGAGATCGAGGCGGTCTACCGGACCAACGTGTTCGGGGCCTTCCTGATGGCGCGCGAAGCGGCGCGTCAGTTCATCAAGCAGGGCAGCGGCGAGCTGATCAACATCTCCTCGACCTCGGGGCTCCGGGGCGGGCGCGGCAGTACGGCATACAGCTCCTCCAAGTTCGCCCTCAGAGGCATGACGGAGTGCTGGCGGGACGAGCTGCGGCGCCACGACGTGCGCGTCATGCTGGTGAACCCGAGCGAGGTGGTCACCGGCTTCTCAACGAAGGCGGGTTACGAGCAGCAGGTCTCTCCCAAGAAGCTCCGGCCGCAGGAGATCGCCGATGCGGTCATCGGGGCGCTCAAGATCGACAGCCGAGGCTTCGTGCCGGAGTTCTCCGTGTTC
>CP070670.1:979761-998834 GCA_020351855.1 Gemmatimonadota bacterium | reverse complement strand
TCTCCGCCGGGATGGCGGTGGCTCTCTCCGCTGCGGCTGGCTGGGTGCTCTCCCGCTTCGTGTTCGAGACGAGCTACGCCCTCCCATACGGGGCCATCGCCATCCTGACGGCTGCGGTCGTCCTGATCACGGTGGCCATCGGACTCGGCAACAGCCTGGACATCCTGCGGAGGACGCCGCTCGCGGTCCTGAGGAACGAGTGAGTTCCTTTTCCTTTCGCCAGAGCCGTTCGGCCCCTTCCTCGGCAACACCGGACGGGGACGAGACCATACGCTTCCGAATAGAGGTTTTCCCGACTTGCCGTCTGTGGTGAGGATTTCCATGCTGCTTCAAATAGCGAGATGAACCCTCCCGAGCGGCGGTCGAAATGAGACTCCTCTGGCACTCGCACGGCAGTTTGTACGCTGCCACAGGCGGAAGCGGGCACCTGTTCGAGATTCTCAGCGTCTACACGGAGCCGCGTTGGGGAACGCCGAGCAACCCCTACGGGTGGTGCCTCAGGGTGGACGGCCAGGTGGTCCACTTCGACTGCTCGTTCTGCGAGTGCAAGAAGTTCGCGAGCCGCATCGAGGAGGAGAGCGCCCGACCCCTGTTCTGAACCCTCGGGGTTGTCGTGCGACCGTCCCACACCGAAGCGTGCCGAGCCCGTGGCGGGCGCGCTGCGCATCCCCGCATCGCGCCCGACTCCTTCCACATACGCAGCCAGGAGGTGTGTTCATGTCTGCCAAGATCCTTCAGCTGAACTTCCGCTTCGGGGTCACCCGGACGGAATACGAGCAGCTGCTGGCGCCGCTGGTGAGCGATTTCGCCGAGGTGCCCGGACTCGTCTGGAAAATCTGGCTGATGAACGAGGCCGACCGTGAGGCGGGGGGCATCTATCTGTTCGAGGACGGCTCTTCGCTCGACGCCTACCTGAATGGGCCGCTCGCCGGCACGGTAACAAGCCATCCGGCGCTGTCGGACATGCAGGTGAAGACGTTCGACGTCATCGACGACCTGACCTCGGTCACGCGCGGGCCCGTTCAGACGGCGGGGGCTGCCTGAGAGGCCGAGACCGACAGACCCGGCGAGCGCGCACGACCCGAACGAGGGGCGGCCTCCCGTGGGGCTGCCCCTCTCGCTTTGGCGGCGGCGCGGAATCGATCCAGAGGGGGGATTCTCCCGACTTGCGGGAAGGAGCACGGCCTCTGAGCCTTAGGGATAAGCATCCATCCGACATGGAGTTAAGAGACTCCGGGCAGTCAACCGTTGCAGGAGCGGAGCGCGCATGCGGGTGTCGGTCATCGTACCGGTATACGACGACCCGCGCATCGAGGCCTGCCTCGCTGCGATCGTGCCCCAGACGCGCGCGGCCGCGGGGCGCGGCGTCGAGATCCTCGTCATCGACAACGGATCTCGGGAGGGGATCAGGCGGATTTGCAGACGCTTCGGCCGCCACGTCGTCTACCTTTCCGAGCCCCGGCCCGGTGCCTACGCTGCGCGAAATGCCGGGCTCGGCGTTGCGCGGGGCGAACTGATCGCGTTTACGGACGCCGATTGCCTTCCCGCTGCGGATTGGCTGTGTGCCGGATGGCGCGCCTTCGAGGACACCGCCGCCCAGGTTGTCACCGGCCCCGTCGACGTCTTCGCGGGCGATCCGGAGAGGCCGGGCGCCATCGAGATCCACCAGCTCTGCACGGCGTTTCAGATCCGGCGCTACGTCGATGCGTACGGCTTCGGGCCGACGGCGAATCTGTGGGCCCGCGCCGCCGTCGTGCGGAAGGTCGGCCTCTTCGATGACAGCCTCCCCTCGGGTGGGGATGTGGAATGGTGCCGCCGGGCCGTCGCCGCGGGATTCCCCGTCCGCTTCGAGGAGGGCCTGATCGTGGGCCATCCTGCCCGTGCCACATGGGGGGCGATCACGGCGAACGCCCGGCGCCTGACGGGCGGGCACCTCGCGCTGGCCTCACGGGAGAAGCGGGTGCCCGAGCTGATGAGGAGACGTCTGTGGCCTCGGCAGGCCGTCGGGTCGCTGCTCTCCGCCACGCGGTTCAGCCGGGCCCAGCGGGGCATGGCTCTGCTCGTCGAGCTGTGGCTGTACGTGGTTCGCCTGGCCGAGCTCGGGCGGTTGCTTCTCGGCGGCAGACCCGTGCGATAAGTGAACGTCCTGTTCGTCGTTCCCTATCCGCCGAGCGCGGTCCGCGTTCGATCCCTGCAGCTGATCCGTGGCCTGGTGCGCCGCGGCCACCGAGTGACCGTGGCCGCGCCGTGGAACGGGCACTCAGAGCGAGCCGACATCGAGCGTCTCGCGGCCGAGGGCGTCGATGTCCTGACCCGGCGTCTCCCCAAGGTCCGCTCCGGATGGAACTGCCTCTGCCAACTGCCGGGCCGCGAGCCGCTGCAGGCCGCGGTTTCGTGGCACCCGGGGCTTGCCGCGGCTATCCACGAGCGGTTGGGCTCACACCATACCGACATCGTGCACGTCGAGCATCTGCGCGCCAGCCAGTACGCGCTCGACCTCGATTCGCGCTCTTTCCCGTCAGGCCGACCGCCGATCGTCTGGGACGCCGTAGACAGCATCAGCCAGCTGTTTTCCGATACGCTTTGCGCGAGCCGAAGCGGACAGGGACGCTGGATGGCCAGACTGGACCTCGAGAGAACGCGGCACATCGAATCCACGCTCCCGTTCAGGCTCGAGCGCACCGTCGTGAGCGCCGAGCCGGACAAGGCGCACGTCGAGCGCCTGCTGCGGCCCGTAGCCGTGGCACGGGGCGGTTCCCTCCCGCGGGTCGATGTGGTCCCGAACGGCGTCGACCTCGACTACTTCACGCCAGGCGACGGAGCGAGGGAGCCCGACACGCTGGTGCTGAGCGGAAAGATGAGCTATCACGCCAACGAGACGGCTGCCTTGCACCTGCTGCGGGACGTCATGCCTCGGGTCTGGAGGAAGCGCCCGGCGGTCAGGGTGGCGGTCGTGGGGCGGGCACCCACGGAGACCCTTCGGCGTCTTGCGAGGCGGGAACCGGAACGGGTCACCCTTACAGGCTTCGTGCCCGACATCCGCCCGTACCTGCGTCGGTCCGCGGTCTCGGTCGTACCGGTCCTGTACGGAGCGGGAACCCAGCTCAAACTGCTCGAGGCGATGGCGTGCGGGACGCCGGTGATCTCCACGAGCGTCGGCACGCGCGGCCTCGGTCTGGTGCCCGGCCTGGAGGTCATGGTGGCGGACGATCCGGCGGCGCTGGCCGACGCCATTCTCGCTCTGCTGGCGAGTCCGGAACGACGCCATCGGCTGGGTCGGGCGGGCCGTGCGTACGTGGAGCGACGTCAGGGATGGGACCGGGCCGTCGGCCTGCTGGAGTCGATCTACGAGGACACGCTGCATGCATCGAAGCCGCTCCAGCCGGGGAAGGCCGGCTTTGCCGCCCGTACTGCCGGCACGAGCCAGCAAGCCGCGAAGCTGTGCATCGACTACGTTCTTGCCGCCCTCCTGCTCCTGGCGTGCGCCCCCCTTCTTGCCCTGCTGGCGATCGTGATCAAGCTCGACTCCGCCGGGCCGGCACTGCACCGACGACTGGTCGTGGGCCGTGGCGGCTGCTGCTTCGACGCGTTCAAGCTGCGTACCATGAAGTCCGGCCAAGGGGAGGCCCGGCCGGTGCCGCGTGAGAGCCGGGAAACCGGAGAAGGGGGCAAAGCACGAGAGGATTCGAGAGTCACCCGCGTCGGACGCTGGCTGCGGAGGTCCAGCCTCGACGAGCTGCCGCAGCTCGTAAACGTGCTGCGTGGCGACATGAGTCTCGTCGGGCCGCGCATGATGATCCCGGAGGAGCTCGGGCGGTATGGAGCACTTGGACGGGAGGTCCTGACGGCAAAGCCCGGACTGACCGGTCTCTGGCAGGTCTCTGGTCGCGCCGATCTCTCGTTGGAGGAGCGCGTCCGCCTGGACGTCGAGTCCGTGCGGAGCTTCTCACTCCGGCGGGACCTGAGGATCCTCTTCGTCGACACGCCGGTGGCCGTTCTAACGGGCCGGGGAGCCTACTAGGTGGCCGCGTTGATCGGCGTGATTGCCGATACCCATGTGCCAGATCGTCTGCCGCAGATCCCTCCCGGAGCGCTGGAGGCGCTGGCAGCGAGCGGTGTCCAGACGATCCTTCATGCCGGTGATATCTGCCATCGTTCCGCGATCTCGCAGCTCGAGGCCGTAGCCGCCGTGATCGCCGTGCGAGGGAACCGCGATTTGCTGCGGCCGGCAAACTGGGCGCTCCCCTCCCAACGTACGGTGCGGGTCGGGGATGTCGTGCTGGGCCTTACGCACGGACACGGCCGGCCCCAGGAGTACCTGAAGAGCAAGCTGCCAGGCAGCTACAGGGGGGCGATGCCGAGGGCCAGGCTGATGGCTCTCTTCCGGCGCTTCGACCGCACGGTCCAAGCCGTCATCTACGGCCACACGCACCTGCCGCAGATAGACTGGATCGACGGCGTGCTCTTCTTCAACCCCGGATCGCCCGCTCCCGAGTTTTTCTCGGAGCTCGGGCCGACGATCGGGCTGCTGCGCATACAGGGACGCCGCATCACGCCCCGAATCCTCCGGGTCGATTAACGCCGCTTGGCGATTGCTCCGTCCGAACGTGGTACGCTAACCTCACTCAGCGGAGCGAGATGGGGAGGCCTTGCGCGTCGGAGGTCCGGCAGCCGCTCGTTCGGGCTGTCCGGGCGGGAATCGAGGCAGAAGCAGGAGACTCAGCGGCCATGGAATTCGATCGGTACTGGGCGGACTACACGGCGCGACTGCGGACGGCGCTCGGGTCGCTTGATCTCGGCGCGGTGGAGAGCGTCGCGCGGACGCTCGACGCCGCCCGCCGCGAAGGGCGGCAGGTCTTCACCTGCGGCAACGGGGCAAGCGCTGCCCTGGCCAGCCATTTTGCAGCGGACCTGGCGAAGACAGCCTCGCGTGGGGCCCACAAGTTCCGAGCGATCTCCCTCGCGGACAACGTGTCGCTCATCACGGCCTGGGCGAACGACACCGCCTATCAGGAGGTCTTCAGCAGACAGCTGGCCAACTTCGTTCACGAGGGCGACGTGCTCGTGGCCATCAGCTGCAGCGGCAACTCGGACAACATCGTCGCCGCGCTGGCTGCCGCCCGTGAGGCCGGCGGGCGAACCGTCGGTCTGCTGGGCTTCGACGGCGGACGGGCAAGACCCCTCGTCGACCATGTCATCTGGTGTAGTGACAACCACTACGGGATCGTGGAGGACGTGCACTTCGTGGTCTGTCATGTCATTGCCAGCTTCCTGGCCCGCGAGCCGGCTGAGCCCACCGACTAGAGTGTCCAGGCCTGATTGCGGCGCCCGCACCCGGACCCTAGTCTGTTGCGTCCCGGTGTAGACCCTCAGCCGACGAGGCCGATCATGAAGCGACGCACGTTCGTCCGCACGACGCTCGCCGCCGCTGCGGCGGTCTCGCTCCCCCGCAGGCAGTCCCTCGCCTCGGGTTTTCAGGAGGCGCCCCAGGCGCCTCCCGACATCGATGCGATCACCGGCGCCGGCGGACAGATCACGCTCAGGGGCAAGGACATCGCGGACCTCGCCGCGCGGCTGCGAGGCCGCGTGCTGCTGGCCGGTGACGACTGGTACGAGCAGGCCCGGCAGATCCTCAATCCTTCGTTCGACAAGCACCCGGGTCTTATCGTGCAGCCGACGGGCGTGGCCGACATCAGGATGGCCGTGGACTTCGCCCGCGAGCACGACAACCTCCTTCTGGCCGTGAAGTGCGGCGGGCACAGCGCTTCCGGCCAGTCGACCTGCGACGGCGGGATGATGATCGACCTGTCGCTCTTCCGGGATGTCCGTGTCGACCCGATCGCGCGCAGGGCCTGGGTGACGGGCGGCAGCCTGCTGGGCCAGGTGGACCACGAGAGCATGGCCTACGAGCTGGTCACCCCGATGGGGACGGTCTCCCACACGGGGGCGGGCGGGCTCGTTACCGGGGGAGGATTCGGACGCGTGGCGCGTCGCTTCGGCCTGTCCGTGGACAACCTGGTCGCCGTCGATGTCGTCACGTCGGATGGAGAGCTGCGGCGCGCCAGCAAGGACGAGAACCCGGACCTGTTCTGGGGAGTGCGGGGCGGGGGCGGCAACTTCGGCGTCGTCACCAACTTCGAGTTCGAGCTGCACCCGATGCAGCGACAGGTGGTGGCCGGCAGGATCCTGTTCCCGATCTCCAGGGCCCGCGATGTGCTTCGCATGTACGCCGATTATGCGCCCGCGGCGCGAGACGAGCTCTCGATGGGCTTCAACGTATTCCTCCCCCCGGGAGGCGAAGAGGGGATGGTCGGATTGGGTGTCTGCTGGTCCGGTCCGGAGAGCGAGGCGGAGCGGGTGCTCGAGCCGATCCGCAAGCTGGGCACGCCGCAGCTCGACGCGATCCGGGCAATGGATTACGTGGCGCTTCAACGATCGGGGGACTACGACGATCCGAGGGCCCGCGGCTCCTACCTGAAAAGTGGTTTCGTGGCCGAGATGCCGGAGGCACTGATCGCCTCGATCGTGGAGGGCCTAGAGGGCGACCCCCGGCGCCTCACCGCCGTGTTCATGCAGCAGAGCGGAGGGTCGATCGGGCGTGTCCCGAACGATGCGACCGCCTTCGCGCACCGGGACGCCATGGGCAACCTGCTTGCCGCGGTGGACTGGAAGCACGGGGACGACCCGAGCGAGCACATCGGCTGGCTCAAGCAGTTCTGGGCTCGTCTCGAGCCCTACACGCAGGGGTTCTACACGAACGACCTCGAGGTGGACGCCACCGCGGGCAGCATCAACGCCAACTATCGCGGCAATTACGATCGCCTCGTGCAGATCAAGAACAAGTATGATCCGGGGAACCTGTTCCGGTTGAACGCCAACGTCCGGCCCACCGTGAGGGCCTAGTTCGATACGCCAGCGTCACAGGAGACAGCGCAATGAGATCAAGCCTTGCTGCCTTGGCCTGCCTGCTGCTATTCGCGGTGCCGGCTCTCGGCCAGGATGCGACCCTTGTCGACTCGGATCACTACACGGTGGAGTTCGAGAACGACCAGGTACGCGTGCTTCGAATCAAGTACGGTCCGCATGAGAAGTCGGTCATGCACGAGCACCCGGGAGCCGTCGCCGTCTTCCTCACGGCTGGGCAGATCAGGATGTGGAGTAAGGACGGCGCGACCCAGGACATGACAATTGCGAGCGGCCAGGTCTCGTGGAACGACGCCGTGAGCCATCTTCCCGAGAACCGGGGCGATGCCCCGTTCGAAGTCATCCTGATCGAGCTGAAGTCCTCGTCCGAGGAGGGGTGCATGTAGCGCCTGGCGGAGGGGCGACGGTCGTCGGGCGGCATGCGCGCACCGCACGTACCGAGCTTCCCGCTGCACGTCCGGTCGCCTCCTTTCGTAGGGAGATTCCCCACAGGCCAAGGCGAGGCATTCCCGACGTGCGTCCGGGGTCGCGTGGACCGAACATGGCCGTTTGTCGCGAGACGCCAACCGTAAGTCAGGCGGAGGTAACTGCATGAGCGCACGACAGGAGCGGACGGCGAAGACGTTCACGTTTATCCACCGAAGCCTGCCGACCGGGTGGGAGGAAGACCTCGCCAGCATTCTGAGCGAGCGCATCGCGGAGATCCGGCTCGGCAGCGGCCGTGACGGGCAGGAATCCGTATTCCGATCGGAGCAGAATCCGGCGCGCCCCTTCGACTGACCGACCTGTCCCTGCCGAGCATCGGTTCGGGTCGGCGCGCCGTTTGACCCGTACCACACCGTGGCCGCCGAGGTGCGTCTGCCAGTCGGCCGTTTGAAGTCGTAACTATCTGCACCACAATAAGATAAACATTCCCACCGCCACCCGGGCCGGATCGGTACATCCGTTGCCGTAGACATGTCTCACGTGCAGGAGTACGTGAACGACACCCTGGGGCGAGTCCGGAGGCTATGAGAGGTGTAGACGGGCTGCAGGGCCGCGAGCTGGATGCGGCCGTTCAGCGCGAGGCAATGGACAGCGTGGTCGGCTGGATCCTCCTACCGGATGGTACGCGGAATCCAGTCTTCGTCCGCGCCGCCGCGGGCCGGGCGGACCGCCTGGGCGAGGTGCAGCCGAGGTGGGTGGCCTGCTACAGCACGGATCCGGCTGCGGCCTCCGCGATCGACCGCAGGATGGAGATCCTCGGCCTGACCGACCTGTATGAGCGCACCCTGAGGGGAACGGCCCGCGGCCCTGACGACAAGTGCCGCGCTGGCCTGATCGCCGTGCGCGCGGCGAGGCTTACGCGTCGCCTGAAGGTGTCCGCCGCCTAGCACCGTCGGGCCCGGCGCCCCGGCCGCATCCCCTCGCATCTCCTCTTACGGCCCGCCATGTTGCCCCTCATGCGAAGGGCATCCGTGATCTGCACCCATCTCTCGCGCATCCGGCCGGCGCGCGCCCTGACGTCGCACGGCGGAGGCAGTCTTGCCTCGGTCGCGTTCGGCCTCGCGCTGCTCGCCGCCCTGGCGGGCTGCGGTCCGGAGGGACGGGATGCGGAATCGCTCGAACGGGCCGTTCGACGCAGCCTTCAGCTCATGAACGCGGAAGACTGGGAGGCAGCGTACGGCGAGGTGTTGACTGCCAGCCAGCGAGCCACCTGCACGGCGGCGGAGTATGCTCGCCGCGAGAGCGCAGGCCTGGCCGCGATCCGCGATTCCCTCGGTCCCGGCGAGCTCTCGGTCATCGAGCTGGACGTCGGGGTCGATGGCAGCGTGGGCATGGTGCGGGGCACCGCGATCTACACGGCCCGGCTCGCCGGACAGGTAGCGAGCGAGGTGGGGGACGCCAGTCTACGGGCGCGGTGGAATCTCGGCACCGCGACGGTCGAGAATCCCGACTACTGGATCTTCGAAGATGGCGGCTGGCGATGGGTACAGCGTAACCCGGACTCGCCGTGCTACAATGCCGAGGATCTGAAGGTCATCCCCTCCTCTCCGCCTTCCGAGGGAGACGAGTCGCCCGGCTGAAGTCCCGTCCGGGCCGACGCGGGTCCCGCCAGACGTCGATCCCGGCGGGCCCCCGCTCACGGCCACCCCGCTTGCAGACCGGCGGCGCCAGACAGGGCTGTAAGGTCCGGACGGCGCCGTGCATCCACCCCTATGCCCCCAGAACGAAACGGACCATGACAGCGCGGAGGTCGAGTTGCGAGCTCTTAGGACGGTGCTCAGTGAGCCGGACCGCCGGGTGCAAAAGCGCTACGATGCTCCCAAATGGGCGGCCGTCGGCGTCGTGGTCGTGGCGACGATTCTCGTCTTTCTGCTCATCGGCGCGGTCCGGCTGGTCCTGGCGGTTACAGGGTAGCGGCCGGCACGCCGCCGCTGACGCCCAGAGAGGAGTGCGTCATGCAGCGCAGAGACCCGACACGTCGAGGGATCGAGAGAGGGATCATCGTGGCGCTGGGCATGGCGGCGTCCGGTGGGCTGGCCGTGCTGGTGAGCCTGACGCTGGTCGCGTTCTGATAGGTCTGCCTCGAGGCGGTTGACGGCCCGGCAGCCCGGGAGGACCTCCGGCAGCCCGGGAGGACCTCCGTCAGCGCTTTCTACGAGTAGGGAATTCCACCACATCGCGGAGCGGGGATCGGACGACAGACCGGCGATGCCGTACCCTCTAGCTTGTCGCGGAGCCTGAACGACAGGCCGAATTCGACGACAAGCCGTAGCCGGAGGGACCCCTGACTGCCGAGTTCCGTCTCGTTCGCCTGATTCCGCTCGTCATCGCGCTTCTCCTGCTTTTCTCCGGACTGCCGTAGGCACACGGGCAGGCCGCCGGCCGGGCTGGAGGCTGCCGGCCATGCGGACGCACGGGAGCTTAGGGGCCGCCCGCGTGTAAACCGCGGGCATGATTCGCTTCCGCACCTGGGCAAGGCGCCAGCGGCTGATTGCAGGTTCCACGTGCGTGATCGTCGCCGTGCTGGGCGTCTCGCTACCCCTCAACCCGGACTGGGTCGTTCCGGGACTCTCGCGCATCTCGCCCGAGGTGACGTACTTCGTCGAGACCGAGCGGCCGGCCGTCGCCCTGACGATCGACGATGGTCCCGACGCGCTGGCGACTCCCCTCATACTCGATGTGCTCAGGCGACACGGAGCCCGTGCCACCTTCTTCGTCGTGAGCAGCCGGGTGACGGGCAACGAGCAGCTCGTGGCCCGCATGCTGGAGGAAGGTCACGAGATCGCGAATCACCTGGTGGAGGACGAGCCGAGCATTCTGCTGCCCGCCGCCGAGTTCGAGGAGAAGCTGAGTGTCGCGCAGCAAACGCTGGCGCGCTTCGCGGAGTCCCGCTGGTTCCGGCCCGGCCACGGGTGGTACGACGCCGAGATGGTCGCAACCGCCGGACGGTACGGGTACTCGACCGTGCTGGGGTCTGTCTATCCGTTTGACGCGCAAATCCCGTCGGCATGGTTCGCCGAGCGGTACATACGGGCCCATGTGCATCCCGGCGCGATCATCGTGCTGCACGACGTAGGGGGTCGCGGCGTCCGCACGGCGGAGGCGCTGGAGGCCATCCTCCCGGCGCTGCGAGAGCGCGGGCTGCAGGTCACCACGCTGACGGATCTCGCCGTCCCCCGCCGGTCTGCTTCCGCTTCACCTGCCAGGCGCCCGTGAGCCCGCGGGCCGGGGGCCGCGCACGCAGTTCTTGCCCGCTGCCTTGGCCCGGTACAGCGCTTCGTCCGCTGCCGCGACGAGGGCCGACATGTCCGATCCGTCGCTCGGGTGCGCGGCGACGCCGATACTGATCGTAGGCCGTAGCGGTACGGAGTCCTTCTCCAGCCCGGCCGCTTCGAGCGCCGTTCGAATGGCCTCGGCTACGGCCCGCCCCTCGGCCCCGCTCACGCCCGGCAGGAATGCCGTGAACTCGTCGCCGCCGAACCGACAGGCCCTTCCCCGATCGCCGAGGACGCGGGCGATGAGCTTGCCCGTCTCCTGAATGGAGTAGGCGCCGAACAGGTGGCCGTGCGCATCGTTGATCTGCTTGAGACCGTCAAGGTCCATCATCAGGACCGCCAGCGGCTGACCGCGCCGCCGTGCGGCCTGCAGCGACAGCTCGAAGGCCCGGTCGAAGGTCCGCTTGGATTGCAGGCCGGTGAGCGGATCCGTGCCGAGGAGGTAGCCGACCTGGCCCGCGAACTTCAGATCGATGTCATCGGCGAGGGAGAACCGAAGGACCGTTTCTCCGATGAAGATCTTGTCCCCGTCGCGGAGCTGGAGCACGGCTTCCACGCGCGAGCTTCCGACCTGGGTTCCGTTCGTCGATCCGAGATCGCGGATGACGTACGTCCCGTCCTCTCGAATCGAGAGCTCGCAGTGCTCTCGTGACGCCTTCAGGTCACCGATCGTGAGATCGCAGACAGAGGATCGGCCGACGACGGCGCGATCCCGGAGGATGAGATGCTTGCCGAGATCCGCCTCGTCCCCCTGGATGAGCGTCAGGCAACCCGTGCCCGATCGGGAGCTGGGTGTGAGAATGTCCTGCAGGCCCGGTATGGGTCCGACGCGAGTCCTGTCCGGGTCCTCTTTCGTCATGCGACTTGCCCTGTTTGATCCGGTCGACGTCGAGGGAACGGAACCGCATCTAACGAAAGCTAGCCAGGCCCGCCCGACGTGACGAGAGCGTCGCGGGGGTCGTCAACGTGCCGTACGCGCCGCTATGGCTCCCCAGCGCGAAGGGGTGACGTGAGCACGACATCCGGTTGGCTGATCGCGATCGCCGCCGCGGCCTCGGTGCCGGCGCAGCCCGCCTACCCTCCGGTCGCGGCGCTCGGCGCGACGCAGGACACGGTCGTCACGGCGGAGGACGCGTACCACGATGAAGAGGCCCGCCGGCTGATCGGGCGGGCCCGCAAGGCGAGAGGACGGGCCGACACGACGCTGCACAGCTTCGAGGTGACGTGGCGGGAGCGCGCGTACATCGGACTGGACGCCCAGAGGCAGCGTCGAGAGCGTCTCCTTCTCCGCCAGGAAAGGGCCGCGCGCGTGCACTGGCGGCAAGGGAACCAGCGAACCGTTCGATGGCTGGGCATCCGGCAGCAGGCAGCGTTCGGCCGGATGGAGGAGGATCCAGACCTTACCTTTTCGTTCCTGGATCCATCCTCAGATCGGCTTTTCCTGGGGGACGCGTGGGCCATCCATCCGCTCGCGGACACGGCCGGTGCCCACTACCGCTATCGTTCCGGCGACACGCTCCGCATCTCCGTGGCCGGGCTGGACAGGACGGTCTCCGTGTTGGAGGTCCTGGTGGAGCCGCGGGAAGCGCGGTTCGACCAGGTGGCGGCCTCGCTATGGTTCGATGAGGAAACGGCCCAGCTCGTCAGAGCCGTCTATCGGCCCGCACGCGACTTCAACCTCGAACGGGATCAGCCCGAGGACGCGGGTGAAGTCCCGCGCTTCCTCAAGCCGATCCGCTTCGCTACCGATTGGGCGGTCGTCGAGTACGGCCTGCAAGAGCTGGAGTGGTGGCTGCCCAACCGCATAGCCTTCAAAGGCAGAGGCAGGATCGCCGATGCCGCCGCCTTTCCGCTCGAAGTCGAGTGGTCCTTCGATGGCTACGCGCTCAACGTGCCCGAGACGCTCGATCCCGGCGAGGAGGTGCCCTCCGGCTGGAGGCGGATCGTGCTGCGGGGCGACAGCGCCCAGGATCAGTGGCGGCAGCGGCGCCGCGCGCGGCGGGAAGAGCGAAACGACCGCGCGGGGCAAGCCGGGGAACTCGATGCGGTCGTCGTCGGCCCGGATACGGCGGTGGCGGCCGACTCGGCATCCAACGCCGGATCCGCCGTAATCATCCTTCCACCACGGGAGATCCTGGAGAGCTCGGACGAGCTTCCGGAGCCGATCGGCACGGGGGCGCCGCTCCTTAGCCCTGCGGAGATCCGGGCCGCTCGGGACCGGCTCGCCTCGATCGCACTGCCACCCGACATTCCCGGCCGGCCCAGGCTGATCGGTCCGCTCAGCCTGACCCGATACAACCGGGTAGAAGCACTCGGGCTGGGGCTCGGACTTTCGGTCCCGACGGGTGCCCATACGGCGCTACGCGTCACGGGCCGGTTCGGGGTTGCCGATCTCGAGCCCAAGGGCGAGCTCCGCTTCGGCCGGGTGACGGAGCGAAGCGAGATCGGAATCGCGGTCTACCGGAGGCTGGCTCCGACCGGGGATTGGGGGAATCCGCTCGGGCTGGCGAACTCCTTGAATGCCCTGCTCTTCGGTGCCGATGACGGACAGTACTTTCGCGCGACCGGGTTCGAGCTGGCTGCCGGCCGGGCGTTCGGCACGTTCCGGCTGGACGGACGGCTGTTCGCTGAACGCCAGCGAGGGGTGGAGAAGAACACCGATTTTTCCCTCGCCAATCTGATCGGCGGCAGCGACTTCCAGCCGGTCATACCGGCGGATTCGGCGGACATCTTTGGCATCTCCGCGCGCCTCCGTGCCTGGAACTCGGCGGAGTCAGCGGGACCGCGAATCAGCGGCACGGTGTGGGGAGAGCTCGGTGGCGGGGACTTCGACTACGGCCGGGTCGCGGGTTCGGCTGCGGCGGTGCTGCCGCTTGGAACGCGGTTCGCGACCGCCGTGGAGGCTGGAGCCGGCATCTCAGGCGGCGGGCTGCCGATCCAGCGCCTCTACTACCTGGGCGGTCCGTACACGGTGCGCGGATACGAGACAGGCGCCCTTCGGGGAGAGCATTTCTGGCTGGGCCGCCTCGAGATCGCCGCGCTGCTGGGCAGGGTGGATCGCTACGGGCCTGCCCGGGCCGTGCGGCTCGTGGGCTTCTTCGATGCCGGGTGGGCAGGCGACGGGTTTTCCACGGAAGGTCATGCCTTGGCTGTGGGTGGCGGCGTGTCGCTGCTCGATGGCCTGCTGCGGATCGATCTGGCCAAGGGGCTCGATGCGATCGGCCTGTGGAGGCTCTACGTGTACGGGGACGGGCTCTTTTAGGGAACGGACGGCTACGGGCGCGACGAGCTCCGCTGGCTAGCCGATCCCGGCCCCCACGGCCTCGCCTTCCGGAGACTGCGCCTGCTCCATCTGCGCTGCCGCACCGGCCTCGCCGCCACGATCCACCCGCAGCATTCGGGAGTAGAGCGTGATGCTCGGATCGAAGACGTAGCGGACGAGCAATCGCGACCAGGAGTTGTGGGCCTCCAGGCCGTCGTACCACTCGGAGGCCATGGCCTTCAAGCGGGGAAGCCGGTGCCAGGGGATGGAGGGGAAGTCGTGGTGTTCGTTGTGGTAACCGACGTTGAACGCGAACCGGTTCATGACCCCGTAGTAGCTGTAGGTCTCCTGTGTGGATCCCATCAGATAGTGCCGCTGGATCCAGCGCGCGCCGAGCGGGTGGAGTCCGGCGGCGAAGAACATCGAGGCCAGGAGGTACAGGAACGCGGTCCAGCCGAGCGTGAGGACGATCGCGATGTCGGCTCCGATCACGATCACCCAGTTGAGCAGGACCCAGCGGTCGAAGACCTGTACTTCTTTGATCCGGAGCGTGTGCACGGCCGCGAAGACCGGAAACAGCGCCAGCCAGAGCGCCTTGCGGATCGCCGAGTTGCCGACCAGCCGCGCCTCCCACTCGCTCGGGATGTCCGCATCCAGCTCGTAGACACCCTGGTAGGAGTGGTGCTTGAGATGGTAGCGCTGGAAGGAGACGGATGTCGGGAAGACGCTGGGGATGTTGGCGAGGATGCCCGCCAGCGTATTCCACACCCGCTTCTTGAAGATCAGGTTGTGAGAGCACTCGTGGATCTGCACGAACAGCGCATGGTTGGCCACGGCGCCGACCGTGTAGGCCAGAAGGAGGACCACCCACCAAGGCTTCCCGACGACCCACCAAGCCGCGACGAGCTGCAGGGCCACGAGGGCAACGATGGCCGGGAAGCTGAACGGGTTTCTCCCGATCAGCTTGCGTACCTCCGGATGCTGCCGGAGAATGGCCTGTGTCCGGGTCTTGTGCGGCTCGGGCTCGGCAGAATAAGCGAAGCCCTCCGGTACGGATGACACCTACAGCCTCCTTGGTCGGGGTCAGGGCGCTTCCGTCCAGGTGGATACAGGCGCAACGTACTTCCGGCACGGATCGGACGCCATGCCGTTGAGGAAGTCGTCAATACCGGGCTGGTTCAAGAGCCTGGTGGCTCTGGCGGCCGTCCTGGCGCTCCTGCAGCTTGCCGAGCGGCTGCTCTTCCCACCGCGCGAGGCGACGGCTCCCGCTCCGCCGCCCGCCCTCCGACCCTGGGACTATCCCGGGTGCTACGATCTGGAGGTCGGCGAATGGGGCTTCAGCCGCTACGTCGCCCGCCCGGATTCGGCCACCCGCTCCCTCCTCACGCCTCCCGATCGCGTGATGCTTCTCCCCGACTCGCTCGATGAGTGGGGCCGGTCGTACGGTACGTTCCGGGCCGCTCCGCTCGGGGGACGGCACGACGAACGGACCGGGCGATCACTTCGCTGGTTCGTCCGGGCCGACACGCTCTGGCTGGTATGGTCCGCCGGCGAGGCCCGCGCGGGTATCGCGCTGTTCGCCATGGGCGACAGTCTCGTGGGCCAGGCGATCGCCGTGCGCGCGGATTCCACGCAGGGGATCGCTGCGGCCGCCGCCTGGAAGGTGAACTGCTCCACCTACAGGCGAGAACCCGTTCCCTCGAGGCCTCGCCGCTAGTCCCGGGCTTGAGCGTACCGACGCCGCGTCGCCGCCTTGTGCGCCCGCTCCGCCAGCTGTCGACGAGCATCCATACCGTTCGAGCCTCTCGGGCCCTATACTCCTACGCTTCGGGTTCCCTTGCACTCGACGCCGTCACGCGTACCACGACCCAACACGGAGGATTCTTGATGAGAAAGTCAGTTGCCCTGCTGGCCGTTCTTGCGGCCACGTTTGGGCTCTCGACTCCCGCTGCCGCCCAGGAAGGGGAGACATGGGAGACCCAGGAGACGGTCTACAACGTCACGCTCGTTCGCGTGCACCCGAACATGAGCGAGCAGTATCTGAACAACCTGAAGCGGACGTGGGTGACGGGGGTGAAGGAGGCGATGAAGGAGGGGCTGACCGTTGACTATCGCGTCTATCAAACGCTCAACACGAACGATCGCGGCTACAACCTCATTCTTGTCACCGAGCACCCGAACCTCGCCGCCCTGGACGCGACGGCGGAATGGCGCGACAAGATCCAGAGGATGGGGGACGCCATAGAGGCGACCATCAGTTCGGAGGAGACGGATCGCATCACGTCGACCGTCTATCCGGAAATCCGCGACATCATGAGCTCCAAGTACGTTCGCGAGATCCGGTTCATCGAGTAGTCGGTTGCATGCGAAGAGCGGCAAGGGAATCCGTAGCATGCCCCGACACTGGCTCATGAAGTCGGAGCCCGAGGTCTACTCGATCGACGACCTCGGGCGCGACGGCGCCACCAGTTGGGAGGGCGTCCGGAACTACAAGGCCCGGAATCTGATGCGGGAGATGGAGGTGGGCGACCTCGTACTGTTCTACCACAGCAACGCGTCGCCGCCTGGCGTGGCGGGCATCGCCCGCGTGACACGGGAAGCGTATCCGGATCACTTCGCCTGGGATCCGGATCACCGGTACTACGATCCGAAGTCCACGCCGGAGAAGCCTCGCTGGTTCATGGTTGACGTGGAGTTCTCCGAGAAGTTTCCCGCTCTCGTTCCGCTGGCCGTCCTCAGGGATGCGCCGGGTCTCGAGGAAATGATGGTGACCAAGCCTACCCGGTTCTCGGTTCAGCCCGTCGGCGAGGAAGAGTTCCGGATCGTCACCCGGTTGGGTCGCTCGGGAGGCTGACGGTCCACCGACATGGGCTGCGATTCGCAACGCGAGACTTGGTTGCGAGACGAGGAGACGGAAGCGGCACGAACCGGGGGGCAGAAAGGAGCCACCGTGGCGCAAGCGAGGAAGGGCGATACCGTTCGGGTGCATTACACCGGATCGCTGGACGACCGGTCGGTGTTCGACAGCTCTAGGGAGCGGCAGCCCCTGGAGTTCACGATCGGCTCGGGCGAGGTGATCCCGGGCTTCGAGAGCGCCGTGATCGGCCTGGCGCCCGGGGAATCGACCAGAGCCAGGATCGGCGCGGACGATGCCTACGGGGCCCGCCAGGAGGGACTGGTCACTTCGGTCGACCGCTCACACTTTCCCGATCACCTGGACCTTCAGGTCGGCGCACAGCTGAAGGTGCAGGATCAGGCTGGCGAGGGGCTCGTGGTGACGATTGCCGAAGTGGACGAAGAGACGGTCACCCTGGATGCGAACCATCCCCTGTCGGGGGAGGATCTGACCTTCGAGATCGAGCTCGTCGAGATTCTCTGAAGCGTCTGCGGCTCCGGAGCCCGGAGCGCTACAGCCGGCGCCTCAGACCGGTCTTGTCCAGGCTGAGGCTGGCGATCTCCTCAACGGAGCGGGCCGTCGTGTCCAGGTAGGGGATCCCGAAGCGATCGAACAGGGCCTCGGCTTGGCGTACCTCGTAGCTGACCTGCCGCGGGGATGCGTAGCGGCTGTCCGGCCGGCGCGCCTGCCGGATCTGCTCGAGCCGTGAGGGCGCTATCGTGAGGCCGAACAGCTTCTCGTGCTGCGTTTTCAACGCAGCGGTCAGGCCGCCGCCCTCGAACTCGTCCTCCGTGAGGGGGAAGTTGGCCACGAACATCCCGTACTGGAGTGCCAGGTACAGGGATGTCGGCGTCTTTCCCGATCTCGACACGCCGACCAGAACGAGGTCCGCCCTGCCGTAGTTGTCCACCCGCCCGCCATCGTCGCAGGAGAGAGCGAAGTTGGTGGCCTCGATGCGGCGGTCGTAACGGTTCGTGTCCGCCATCCCGTGCGCCCGACCGGTGGCGTGCGCCGACGGCAGGCCGAGTTCCCGCTCGAGCGGTTCCAGAAAGCTCTGGAAGAAGTCCAGCACGAAGGCGTCGGCCCCGGACAGAATCTCGCGCAGGCGGTCTTCCACGAGGGTGCTGAAGACGATCGGCCGTTCCCCATCGGCCTGCCCCATGGCGTTGATCGTCTTCACCGCCTCGCGCGCCTTGTCCGGGCTTTCCAGGAATGGTAGCGTGATCCTCTGAACCTGCACGCTGTCGAACTGGGTCATGAGGCTGTTTCCGAGCGTCTCGGAGGTCACGCCGGTCTGATCGGAGACGAAGAAGACGGTTCGAGGGCTCATGGCGTCGACGCTGCCTCACGCGAATCCGGTTGTGCGCCGGCGCCCCTGCGGGTGCCGGTCCCAACGTAAGTCTTCCACCAAATGTCACATGGAACAAGGGAAGCGGCGATGAACGACTACATCGTCCCCTTCGCGGCCGTGGGGCGGAACGACATCGAGTCGGTGGGAGGCAAGAACGCCTCGCTCGGCGAGATGATCCGCGCGCTTTCCGGGGAGGGCATCGACGTTCCGGGAGGGTTTGCCATAACCTCGGGTGCCTACCGGGACTTCCTGGCCCACGACGGGCTCGACCGGCGCATCTACGACACCCTCGCCGAGCTGGACGTCGATGATGTCTCCGCCCTGCGGCGGACGGGGGCCGAGATCCGGCGCTGGATTCTGGAGAGACCCTTTCCGGCGGGCCTACGCGACGAGATCGCCGCGGCCTACGAGGGCATGCAGGGCGGAGCGGACGTGGCCGTCGCCGTCCGGTCCTCCGCCACGGCCGAGGACCTTCCCGAGGCATCCTTCGCCGGGCAGCAGGACACGCGGCTCAACATCCGCGGTTTGGCGGCGCTCGTCGAGGCGGTGCACTCCGTCTATTCCTCCCTGTTCACGGACCGGGCCATCGCCTACCGCACCCATCACGGGTTCGATCACGCGAACGTGTCGCTTTCCGTCGGTGTGCAGGAGATGGTGCGGGCGGATCGCGGCGCCAGCGGTGTGTTGTTCACCCTCGACACGGATTCCGGCTTTCGCGACGTGGTCCTGATCACGGCCGGATACGGCCTGGGCGAGACCCTGGTTCAGGGCTCGGTGAATCCCGACGAGTTCTACGTGTACAAGCCGGCCCTGGAGGCGGGTCGGCATGCGATCCTCCGGCGGACGCTGGGCACGAAAGCGATCAAGATGGTCTATGCC
>CP070670.1:976364-979661 GCA_020351855.1 Gemmatimonadota bacterium | reverse complement strand
GCGATCATCGCTCGCTGCGCAAGGGCCAGGGCGTCGGCGGGCGCCCGCTCGCCGAGCGCGGCGTAAAAGTGCTCGGCGAAGACCGCCGCGCTCTCGTCCTCGAGCCTCCAAAGCGTCGCCAGCACGTTTTCGCTTCCGGCATAGAGGAAGGCCCGGGCGAGCGTCGCGAAGTCCTCACCCCGAAGGAACTGCCGCGACCAGGCCGAACCGAGCCCCGTCTCACAGCCCGAGAGGAAGACGAGAGGAGATCGGATCTTGAGGGCAAGCAGCTCGTGGACCTCGAGGCGGCCGTCGTCGGTCGATCGGCCGTCAGCCCCTGGCCGAAGCTCGAGGCGGGAGAACATCGGGTTCTTGGGATTCATGATACCGTGCGTCGCCACATGGACGATGCCGCGCCCCGAGAGCGCCTGGCGTGCCCGCGCCTCCGTAGCTGCGGCGCCGATGCTTGCCTCGCTCCCGGGAAGAGCAGTGCGAACCGCATCCACCTCGCGCCGGGAACCGGGAAGCTCGTCCGGAAACGGCGCGAGCGCCTGAGCGGCCATCTCCCCGCGCGACACTGTGCCTCTGCTCTTCATCCGTACAGCAGGCAGCGCGGCAGCGGAGGGCAGGTGAAGAAGCGAGAACTCCTCGGCGAGATAGCGACCCGTGACCCCGTCCCGGAGCGCGGCGAACGGAAGGTAGGTGAGCACATCGTGCGGCACGATGATGAGACGGTCCGCATCGTAGAGTGACGCGGCTCGGGCTGCCGGCTCGACGAGAAAGCCGTGCAGCGATTCCAGCACATCGGTGCCCTCGGCCGCGCCCGCGTCGCCGGTCGCGCCTGCGTGCAGCAGCTCGCGGGCGAACCGCACGCGCGTCGCAAGATCCTCGGAGCCGATGGTGCTCTCGGCGATCCGGAGCTCCTCGGCCGTCACGACGAAGATAAGCAGCCGGTCCGGCGTCACCATGTACTCCAGGAGGATCTCGCCAGGCCCGAGTGTCTGCTGGATCGTGCTCGCACTCGGCCAGGCGCCGCCGAGCCACGCGGCGGCGGAGGGATCGCGCTGGGCAAGCCTGATGAGGAGCGCCTCGTACTCGCGCCGCGCATCCGTGAGCCGCCGCACCCGATCCTGGACCTCGGCCGCCGCCCAGGAATCAGCCAGGCCGGTCGTGAGCAGCTCGACCTCGTGCAGTGCGTCGGCAAGCAGATCGATGCGGCGCAGGAGCTGCTCCCCCTGCACGTAGCCCCGAGCGGTCTCGTCGAAGGTGCCGGTCTCGCGGCCCGTGGCCGCCAGATGCTCGGACAGGGCGCGGGCTCGCGCCGCGTCGGCCACTTCAAGTGCCTCTGCCGGCCGGCCGAGCCGCAGCAGGATCGCGACGAGATCCGAGTACGTCCGGTTGCGGGCGGAGGTGAACGCCGTCCTCAGCACGCCCGAGGCGAGGTTCCGGCGGACCCGCTCCACCGTGTTGACGGCCCGGCGCCCGGCCGCCGCGGCAGAATCCAGATCGCCCGACCGCAGGTACGCCCGCGCACGCAGCGCGTCAGCCTCCCATTCGGACGCGTAATCACCCCGGGCGAGGTCGCTCTCGACGGCCTCCAGGGCCGCCAGCACCGCGCTCGCTTCCCCCGCCGCTTCGGCAATCCGAGCCTCGGTGAGGGCGACCGCGATGCGCGTGGCTCGGGCGTCCAGGCCACTCGACAGTTCGCGCGCCCGGCTCAGCCAGTCCCGCAATTCGGCAGGTCTTCCACCCAGATAGGCCAGCTCCGCCAGGATCAGCACGTTCTGCAGCTCCTCGAACGGAGCCCCGATGCCGCGGTGCATCTCCAGCGCACGCACGGCCTGCTGCTCCGCGCGTCCCGGGTCGCCGAGGCTGAAGTAGGTCAGCGCGGCTCCGCGAAGGTTCTTCCCCGTCTCGAGAAGGAGCCCGATCTCGCTGTTGATCGTCCGGGCCTCGGAGTAGAACTCCAGCGCTCTCGCGTGATCCCCGATGTCCCGGTACAGCGCCGCCAGCACCTCGAGGTTGGCCGCTTCCGCTTGCCGGTCCCCCTGTTCCCGCGCCATCGCGAGCGCCGTGTCATACATGGCGTGCGCCCGGCTCAGCTCGCCGAGCACGGCATACGCGTCACCCAGCTGCCGCACCGCGACCTCCTCGTTCGCCAGCCCTTCCGATCGGTACAGGGTGCGCGCCTCGTTCAGGGCGGCCACGGCAGACAGCGGGTCACCCACCATGATGTCCAGCATGCCGAGGTTGGTGAGGCCGTTCGCCTCGTGCAGCGGGCTGCCGAGAACACGGCCGGCGTCGCGCAGGGTCTCGAAATCCGCGCGAGCCAGGGCGAACTCCCCGAGATCCGTGTGCACGAGCCCGAGGTTCCCGGAAGCCCCGGCGATGCCCCGATCGTCGCCCACGGCCCGGGCAGCCTCGAGGGCCTTCCCGAACATCTGGGCGGCTTCCGTCAGGCGGGTCTCGTGCCAGGCCACGAGGCCCAACGCGTTGTAGGAGCGATAGAGCTGCTCCGTCAGACCTCCCGAGAGCTTGAGGTCGAGGGCCTGACGGCCCAGCGCTTGAGCCTGGGAGTAGTCTCCCTGACGCCAGGCCGCGAGGCCCAGCCAGGTCAGCGCGCGGGCCCGGGCGGCCGTATCCGCGGCCTGTTCGGCGTCGGTGGCGGCGGCCAGCAGGACGAGCCGCGCGCTATCGATTTCGCCCGCGTAATACAGCTCGACGCCCGCCTCGATGTACGACGCCAGGTTCGCTTCGGCGGGCAGGATCGGCGTGGCGGGCGTGGTGAAGGTCGTCGGATCGTTGGATCGCTCCGCTTCCGAGCGGTCCGGATCCCCGCAGCCCGCGAGCCAGAGGATCACGGGTGCCGTGACGACCCAGGCGGAGGGATGCCTCATTACCGCATTACCGCGCCGTGAAGCGGTGCACTCCCGTCGTCGGGGACTCGCCCGTGTCGAGGAGGGCGTCGACGTACCAGTAGTACGGGGCGCCCGCATCCAGCCTGACTTCGGGATCGAGCACGAGAAGGGTGTCCCGGGTGTTCCCGCGCCAGACGAGCTGCCCTTCGCGGTTGGTCAGCGTGAGGCTGTAGAAGGCGTCGACCGCGGCGGGCCTCCAGACGAAGCGCACCGAATCCCGGTCGACCGCGGTGCCGCCCTCCGGGGCCAGCGCCTCGATCGACGGCCGAGGCAGGACATCGGCGGGACCCTGGGTCGCTCGGAAGGTCCGTCCTCCGTCAGACCTCCCGAGAGCTTGAGGTCGAGGGCCTGACGGCCCAGCGCTTGAGCCTGGGAGTAGTCTCCCTGACGCCAGGCCGCG
>CP070670.1:967744-976264 GCA_020351855.1 Gemmatimonadota bacterium | reverse complement strand
TCAGGATCCTCTCGGGGCGAACGTCACCGAGCTGACGGCACAGAACGTCGATTTCTGCATGATCGGGTCCGCCGACCTCGAGTCGGCCGACCTCGGTCGCTTTTCGACGGTCGTTCTCTCCGCCGCGCAGGCGCAGGCCTTCTACGACAGGCTGTTCCCCGGAGGGATCGTCGATCCGGCACTGGTCGGCTTCGCGGAGCGGGGCGGCGTCGTGGTCGCCAACCTCACGGACATGGCCAGCGGGGCGGCCGGAGGCGGGAGCTGGGCCGGCCGCTCCTTCATCGCGGGGCTCCGGCGGGTCACGTCCTACCGGAACGACAACGGGATCGCCGCCGCCTCACATCCGCTGATCTCCGGCCCCCCGGAATGCCCGAGCGGCAACTGCGGCGAGATCCAGGATGTCGGCCTCCGTCAGGATCTGGACAACTGGTACCACTCCTCGCACGGCTACTTCACGAACCTGCCGGCCGGTTCCACGGTGCTGCTGATCCAGCCCGATGCCGACCAGGACGGCCAGCCCGAGCCCATCATGGTCGAGTATGCCGTGGGCGCGGGGAGGGTGATCGCCAGCATGGTGACGACCGAGCAGCGCTACGCCTCGAGCCGGATCCGCAGCTACAAGCTGCTCGCCAACGAGCTCGCCTACGCGGTGTCGGTTTCGTCACCCGTGCCGACGCCGAACTCGACCCCATCCGAGCAGGTGGAGGAGCTGATCGCCCAGGTCCGGGCGCTGGCCGCCGGTGGCGCGCTCAGCCCCGGGAATGCAAACAGCCTGGAGAGCAAGCTGCGTGCGGCGCTCGCGAGCCTCGACCGGGGGCGGACGAACGCGGCCGTCCAGCAGCTCCGGGCGTTCATGCGCGAGGTCGAAGCGTTGGTGCGCTCCGGTCGCCTGGAGCCGGAGGTCGGAGAGGAGCTCCTCGATCAGGCGGACACGGTGGTCGGCGGATTGACGCTCGACTGAGGCGCCGATCCCCTTTGCGGCACGGGCTGACCACGCCGGCCCCACCGCTCCAGGGCCTCCTGCCAGTATCCGATCCGCACGCGGCGCTCGACCTCGACTTGAAAGAGGTCCTCGAGATAGTTGCCGTTCCTTCCGATGTCCTGCGCGTAGCCGCAGCCGCAACTCGCTCGATCATCCGATGCTTCGAGCCCGCGGTCCGGCGCCGGCTGGCTGGATACGCGCATCGCGACCATGCATTGGGGGCAGATCGGGTCGGGACGCGGCGATGCCGTGCCTGCTATCCACTCCCATTCCCATAGCACCCCTCCGATCTTGTCGCGGGTATAGTGCTCCAACCGCGGCCGACCTCTCCGCCAGCTGAGGTAGCGGGGGAGGGCAGCGCCCAGGAGCGGGAGGAGGATCAGCACTCCGATGGGCGCGCGGGCCGACCGGAGCAGCCACTGGGCGGTGGCCGCTGCGGCCGGAAGGAGAAGCGCTCTCTCGGTCAGCATCTCTGCAGCAATGGTTGCGGCCAGGACGGCCACGGCTCCGATCAGCCAGCGCATCAGCGACCTCGGGCTCGGGGGATTTCGACGACTCCGTCAAACGCGAGGGTCAGCTATGCAGGTTTCGTGCGGTGCCCGCCCAGGCGTCGGCGGCCCGTGGAGGCGCGGAAGCGGGCCTCCTCGCGGGGCCGGCGATCCGACCCTTGCCGCAAGAAATGCCAAAGGGTGAACATTGCTGCATGGGGCGGCGCGCGGAGCGGCGACTCGGCGGGGCGCCGAGCTTTCCATTCCCGTCACAGGAGGGTGCGACAGGATGCACGGAGCGTGAGCGGGCTCGGGCGCTGGCTCCTGCTGCTGCAGGAGGCCTCGGGCGGCCTGGCGGAGGCGCTGTCGGCCAGCCCTCTCCTCGCCGTCGCCACCCTGTTCGGGGCGGGCGTGCTGACGAGCTTGACGCCCTGCGTCTACCCGATGATCCCGATCACCGCCGCCGTCATAACGGGCACGGCTCGGGAGGACCAGACGAGAGGCCGCACGATCGGCCTGACGCTGACGTACGCCGTGGGCCTTGCATCGCTGTACGCCCTCGCCGGGCTTCTGGCCGGTTTGACGGGGAGCTTGTTCGGGAGCCTCAGCGCGAGCCCCTGGTCGAGGCTCGCGATCGGGAACCTCCTTCTCCTCTTCGCGCTCTTCATGCTCGACGTGTTTTCCGTGCCCGTGCCGCGGCGGCTGCTGGCGTGGGCGGGACGGCGTGCAGGTGGCTCCTACGGCGCGGTGTTCCTGCTCGGGGCGGCGTCGGGCATCGTCGCGGCGCCCTGCGGCGCGCCCGCCTTCGCCGTCGTGCTCACGTGGGTGGCGGCGACCCAGGCGGGCCTCATGGGCTTCGTCTACCTCTTCGTCTTCTCCCTGGGCATGACAGCGCTGCTCGTGCTCGTCGGCGTCTTCTCCGGCGCGGTGGCGCTGCTGCCCCGCTCCGGCGCCTGGATGCTCTGGGCGAAGCGGGCGGCGGCCGTGATCATGCTCGCCATGGCCGAGTACTACTTCATCATGGCGGGATACAACCTGTGAGGTGCTCGGGCTTGGCCGGTCGGGATCGCTCCGCGAGGGCAGGCCGCGCGGTTCGGCACCCGGGGCTGCTGCGGCAGGCGCGGGTCGCCTTCCTGCCCCTCCTCCTCGCTCCGCCGCTGCTGGCCGCCCAGGAGGCCCCGGGGGTGTCGCTTCCTCTCGGTGTCGCCGCGCCGCCGGCCACCGTACAGGACCTGGCGGGCAACCCGATCGAGCTGCTGGACGTCGTGCGCGGTCGCCCCGCCCTGATCGAGTTCTGGGCGAGCTGGTGCGAGAACTGCGAGGCCCTGCAGCCGCAGCTGGACCAGATCCGCGCCCGGTACGGCGATCGCGTCCACATCGTGGCGGTTGCGGTCGCCGTGGCGCAGTCGCTGCGCAGAGTACGCCGCCACGTCGAGCGTCACGACCCGGGGTATCCCTTTTTCTGGGATGAGCGGGGAGAGGCCGTACGGGCCTACGAAGCGCCCACGACCTCGGTCGTCGTCATCCTCGGGGCGGACGGACGGGTCGCCTACACCGGGGTCGGGCCCGATCAGGACCTCTTGGGCGCCGTGGAGACGGTTCTGGACGCCTCCTGAGGCCCGCTACTCGCCGTCGTCGGGGGCGGGGGCCACCCGATCGATGAGGGTCCCCAGCTCCTCGTACGCCGTGGGGTCCACCTCGCGGAAGCGGGGGATCACCCCGCCGATCCGGCCGTCCGGCCCCACGACGATGACCGCGCGCCCACCCGGCATGCCGTTCTCCCTCGGGTCGCCACCGAACGCCGCGTAAGTCGCGCCCTCGGGGTCGCTGGCGAAGAGGAACGGGAAGTCCGCGTCCCTGGCCCAGGATTGCAGCGCCTCGGGCGAGTCGGGAGAGATGGCGATGAGGACGACGTCGCGGCCCCCGCGGAACAGACTGGCGTACTGATCACGGTACGCTTGCATCTGCACCGTTCACCCAGGGGTCCGGGCGCGGAAGAAGAAGGCCAGCACCACCGCTTCGCCACGGAAGTCGCTCAGGCGGACCGGGCTGGCCAGCCTCCCGAAGCGGGTGGCGCCGGCGAGCTCGAAGTCGGGAGCCGCCTGGCCGACGGCGAGAAAGTCGGAGGGCGTCGGCTGGGCGGCCGCCGGAGCCGGCAGCAGGGCGGCCAAGCCGGCGAGGAGGCTGAACAGCGGGAGTCGGCGCATGGAAGGCTCCTTGGCGGAGGGCCGGACATGATCCTCATCATCAGATAGCCCGAGCCCGGAGCACCGTCAACCTCGACGACTCGCCGAAGGTGATGCCCACAATGCTGGAGCGCGTCGGGGAGCGTGCAGCCGCTGATCGATTACCTGCAGGGCCGTCACGGCGCGACGGTCGCTCAGTCGGGAGGGGAGTCCGTAGAGGGGAGGCGTTCGGGGGCGAGTGGCAGCCGGGCACGGCAACAATTGCCCAGCGCTGCAGAGCTTGCACCTGCCGACCCTCGGGAGGTCGGCTTCCGCAAGGCCCATGTCCGCATGAAGTCTGGTCTTTCGGCGCTCTGTGGGCGTGGCCGTGTTCTTGCCCCGAGTAGCGGCGGCGAGGCACGATAACCCCGGAGCAGACGATGCGTGCCACACGAACCGTGGCTGCGGCCGTCCTGGCCGCCGCCTGCCTACTTGCGAGCCCTCTGCCCCTGCAGGGACAGCGCGTAGCGGTGCGGCCAAGCCCCGAGGGGGCGGGTCAAGGCTCGCTCCAGGGCCTCACCGCGGTCGGTGTTCGGACTGCCTTCTCGATCGATGCGGAGGCGTCGGAGGCCGGGCCTGACGAAGGGTCGGCCCGAACCTTCGTCGAATCCCTGCTGCGCGACGCCGGCCTCCTCGTCCTCTCCCCGGACGACGTGGCGCGATCGAGCCGCCCCGCGCTCCTCGAGCTGGAGGTGGGTATCACCTCGCTCCACACCTCGGCGGGGCCCATCGGGTGGGCCTACTTCCTCAGCCTGCAGCTCTTGCAGGAGGTCTGCGTGGAGGGCCTGCCGCGCCAATCGGGCTGCTCGATGAATCCGACCTGGGGCACCCGATCCAGCCGCCCGGCCATCGTGTCGAAGGGCCTGCGGGAGACGATCTACGGGCAGCTGTCGGAGGCCGCGAACCGCTTCCTCCGGGTACACGCGGCGGCCAATCCGCTGGGGACCGCGCGCACGTTGCGAACGGACGAAGGAGGCGAACCATGAACCGGTCCCATACACGTCACCGATGGTGCGGCCTCGTCCTCCTGACCGCCCTCGGGTGGGCGTGCGGCACACTGGATGCGGAGACCGACGAGGGCCTGCTGCCGGACAGCGAGGCGGACGGTGACCTTGTCCTGCCCGCGGGGATGAGCCTGGAGATCCAGACGGACGAGGAGGTGAGCACGCGCTCGACCGGCCTCGGGTCTGCGATCTCGGGTACGCTGCTCGAGCCGGTCACGCTGGACGGCGTCGTCGCGATCCCGGCGGGGGCGCGACTGTTCGGTCAGGTCACGTCGATCGCCGCGGATCCTCCTGCCCTGGACGCCCGGTTCGAACGCATCGCCGTCGACGGTGCGAGCCACGGCGTTCGGGCAACGCTCCAAGCCGAGCCGCTCATTCGGCGATCGGAGATGCGGGATGAGGCCGCGAAGATCGGCGGTGGGGCGGCGGCAGGCGCCGTCCTCGGAGGAGTGATCGGAGGCGACGCGAAGAGCGCCGCGATCGGTGCCGCCGCCGGAGCCGCGGCCGGGACGGGTGTGGCCGTCGCCACCAAGTCCCACTGGGCGGTTCTTCCGCGCGGGTCGCGCGTATCCGTTCGCCTGGAGGAGCCGCTGCGGCTGACGGCGCGCCGGAAGGGCGGTTCGGGAGGTTGATCGGACCGCGCCCGGCTCGGCTGGTCCGCATCCGCTCGCCCTAAGCGCGGCTTCTCGCCCCGCCCCCGCCTCGTCCGGGACACCGTTGGGCGGATCCGCGGTCCGGCCCGGGCGTTCGGGTGTATCGGTTGGACAAGGAAGGCTCGAAGGCGCCGCACCTGTACTCGAGGAAGGCACGATGACCGCTCACAGAGGTTCTGTCTCTCTGGTTACCGCCGTCGGGCTGCTTGCCGTAGCCCTGAGCAGCTGCTCGACCGACGGCGGCATCACGCCCCCTCCGCCGCCCCCGCCCCCACCCTCCCCGGCCGAGATCAGCATCGTCTCGATCGTCGATCCGGAGACGGGCCTCGAACTGGGAGGCGGAGCGGAGGGGATCCGGGTGAGCGGTCGGATCGGCGTCGTGATCGAGTTCGAGACGAGCGGACAGGAGGTCGGCTCGCTCGATCTCGTGCTGGAGGGCGCTTCCGGAAGCGAGACGGTGCCGTGCGACGATGGGGCGGGCCAGGGTTCCGTGGGCCTGGGCGCGGAGACCCAGAGCGCCCAGTGCGTGATCGACACGGCCGAGGGCATCGGGGCCTGCGTGGGACAGGCGCAGAATGCCCGGTTCCCGAACGGGACCTATGCGATCAGGGCCGAGCTGACGCTGGCGGACGGCACGGACGTGAGCGACGAGGGCGCCACGCCTCTTCTGTTCGACAACAGCGATGCGATGGACGCGGCTCTGGACATCGGCCCCCGTGTGGTGAGCGTCGGCGCTGACTTCCCGGAGTTCGGCGTCGGGGCCGGCGTCCCGTTCTGGGGCGGCCCCCGCGATCTCACCTGGCGCGTCTGCCCGGTGGTCTACGATCCCGCGCTCACGGACATCTGCCGAGTGGAGATCTCTGCGAGAACGCTGGCCGGCACGGGCAATCTCGACCTGGGCAACGGACCGGGACAGCGGGCTTCGAGCGAGGCGCCGTTCACCTACACGGCACGCTACCGGGATGATCAGGGGAACCCGGTGAACGAGGATCTGGTGGAGGACGATCCGGCGGGAGGCGGTCACGTGATCGGCGAAGGCTCGACCGGTTACCGCGTGTTCTTGTGTGATGGGACCAACGTGACCTCGTCCTTCGGCATCCAAAGCGATGTGCGGCACCTGGACACGACCGCTCCCGGCTGCAGCGGCGGCGGGTGCGCACCGGAGATCGGCGGCATGGCGGTCCTGCAGAACGGCCTGTACAGCGACGGCGATCTTGCCCTGGGCGGGCTCCGCGATGGCGGCGTCGGCGGCATCTACGGCGAGACGGTGCTGGTGGACGCCTACGAGTTCGACTCGGGGGACCCGGATCTGCAGGAGCTCTTCCTGGCCGGGCCGGCCGCCGTAGAGGACCTTCCCGAGGACGACGGCTGCGGGTCCGGTGCGACGACCGACCCGGGCGTGCAGTTCGGCTGCGGCGGAACCGAGGCCGGCCTTCCGGTCGATGCCTATTTCCTCCAGGTCGTGCAGGTGGCCGACCTGCTGGGCAACGCTCTGGGCGACGGCGCCTCGGACCGCGGCATCGACGATGAGTTCGCCGACAGCGACGAGTTCGGCGTCGACCGCACCCCCCCGTCCGTGGAGGACCTGGTACCTCCCGCCGACGATCCGCCCTTCGTGTGGAACCCGGATCAGACGGGCAGCGGCTGCCCGGCAGCCGCGCCCGGCGGCCCGGACTGCGAGACGATCATGTGGGAGTCGGTGGATCCGGATCTGGCGAGCGGTGACGAGCCGAGCGGCGTGGAGGCCGGCTCCTGCGGAACGGTGTGCGACGACGACGACGGTGACGGTCGCTGGATCAGCGGCGAGATCCTGGCCGGTCCGGCGGGGGCCAATGAGGGCGATGTTCTGTCCGTCAGCAACGCCGGCCTCGGCGCCGACCTGTTCGAGGCGTTCTTCTGTGCCGGCGGGCCCGCCGGCGCGGAGTGCGACGGCAGCGACGACGGGGCCTACACGGTGGAGGTCCGCGCCACCGACCAGGCGGTGAGAGCCAACAACCTGGCAGCGGAGCGCCGCACCTTCGTGCTGGATGTGACCCCGCCCGTGATCGGCTTCGGCGGCATCACCGGCCTGAACGCGTCGAACGCGGCCACCGTCGAGTTCGTTCTGGATGCGAGCGTGGTGGACCGGAACGGGGACGGATCGGCGGTGGCCAGTGCGACCGTGCAGGTGACGATCGAGAAGGCTGGCACCGGCGATGGCGTCTGCGGAAACTGGGCGGGCGGAGCCAATCCTCCGGGCGCGGATGCCGGCGAGCTGCACGAGTTCCAGGACGTCCTCGTGACGCCACCCGCCAACACCACGAATCCGGCGGCGCCGGTGATCGTGGACGTGACGGGTCAGGTGAACGCGAATCAGGGCGACTTCAGCGTCACCTTCACGGCGCAGAATCAGAGCCCGAACATGGGGGCCGGCGACTACCTGTACTGCTTCACCATCAAGGCGGATGATGGGGCCCGCCGGAAGAACGGGGCGGATGACGGCGTCGCCCCGAGCTCGTCCGCCGGCAAGGACTTTACCTGGCAGTAGGGGAGGGGATCGCGGACCGGGCGGCGAGCCCTTCCGCGGGCTCGCCGCCGTGAAGGTGGCTCGTACGGCCGAGGGTTACAGGGCGAAATCCTCCGCAGGGCCGCCGTTCTCGAGCCGGTACGCCAGGAAGTGCAATCGAAGCGCCGCGTGCACGGCCAGAACCTCCAGCTGCCGGTCCGTGAGGATCTCCCGCAGTGCGGCCTGGTGGGCGGCGCGCAGCTCCTCCGGAGACTGCCCGGCGACGAGCGTCTCGCAGGTTCGCCGAGCGAACCTCTCCCGCAAGGCCTCCAACGCCTCGAGCTGACTCCCGGTCAAGCCGAGAGCCCGGATCCGGGCCGCGCGCGCCGTCTCGGCTGACTCGCGCAGCCGCTCCCTGAGCTGTTCCAGCTTGCGGAGCTGCTCCCGCGTGAGCAGGCGCGTCATCCGGCGCTCGATCTCATCGGCGAGCTCCTGGGCCCGCTGCCGGAACTGCTCCTCCGAAAGCTCGCCGTCTCGTGCCCGCCGCATGAGATCCATGACCTGGGGGCCGTACTCAAGCAGGATCGCGTGGAAGGCCTCGATCTGTTCCTGCGACAGCCCGAGCGCATCCACCATGCCAGGGCGGAGGAGGCCCCCCAGCCCGAGCCGCCCGCCGAACCGGT
>CP070670.1:963046-967644 GCA_020351855.1 Gemmatimonadota bacterium | reverse complement strand
CGAACTGCTGGCCTGGCGACCTGCACGCGGCTAGCGTGGGCCGCTTACGTATAACCCGTTGTCGACGGAGGTTTCATGATGGGAAAGCTGCGAACTGGCTTTGGGCCGGGTTCACGCATCGCCCTTACGGTCTGGCTCGCCCTCGCGGCGATGAGCGGCACCGCCTTGTCTCAGGAGCCCCCCCATCACGATGGGGATGAGCTCGGGGCGGTACGCTTTCGCATCTCGTGCGCCCCCGGCGTGCAGGCCGACTTCAACCGCGCGGTGGCTCTCCTGCACCACATGATGTACGAGGAATCGCGCGCCGCGTTCGTCGCCATCGCGAAGGCAGATCCCCGGTGCGCCATGGCCCACTGGGGGATCGCGACGACGCTCTTCCAGCCGCTCTGGCCCACGCGGCCCGGACCGGACCAGCTGCGGCAAGGCCGCGAGGAAACCCGGAAAGCCAGGGAGCTCGGACCCGGCACGGAGCGTGAGGCGGCGTTCATATCCGCCATCGGGGCGTTCTACGAA
Organism: Gemmatimonadota bacterium; assembly: GCA_020351855.1. GTDB lineage: Bacteria > Gemmatimonadota > Gemmatimonadetes > Palauibacterales > Palauibacteraceae. Next base: position 967,131 of record CP070670.1, on the reverse strand, counting down.
GACGAGACGGCGGACTGGTGGAGCCGCATCGCACGATGGGCAGGCGCGATGGAAGCGGCGTACGAGGCCTACCCCGATGACCTGGAGGTCGCAGCGTTCTACGCGCTCTCGCATCTGGCCGCGGGGCAGAACGCCGACGATCGGCAAGCCTATCAAGCCAGAGCCGCAGACGTGCTGCTCGCCATTTATGAGGTGGAACCCACTCACCCGGGCGCGATCCACTATACGATCCACGCCAACGATGTGGATGGCCGCGCGGACCAGACTCTGGCCGTGGTCCGGAGCTACGACGACATCGCCCCGAGCGTACCCCACGCCCTCCACATGCCGACGCACATCTATGTCCGTCTGGGTGACTGGGCGGGTGTGATCGACTGGAACAGGAAATCGGCGGATGCCGCGCTCACGTACCCTGCCGGAGACGCCGTCTCGCACCACTACCCGCACGCGATGGACTACCTGGTCTACGCGTACCTCCAGCAGGGAGAGGACACCCGGGCGCTCGCGGCCGTGCAGGAAGCCCTGGCGAAGGACAAGTATCAGGGCACGTTCGTGAGCGCGTTCCACCTGGCCGCCATGCCGGCACGCTACGCGGTGGAGCGCAGGGATTGGGCTGCAGCCGCCTCCCTGCCTTCCGCGACCCCGCCGGACCTGCCGTGGGACCGCTACCCGTGGGCTGAATCCCAGACCTGGTTCGCGAAGGGCCTCGGAGCCATCCGGTCTCACGACCTCGGGGCGGCGGCCCGGGCGCTCGGGAGGATGGAGGCGCTCCGCGACGCCGCGGCAGAGGCGGGCGAGGCTGCCTTCGCCACCTACATCGACATCGACCGACGTACCTTGGCTGCCTGGAGAGCCATGGTGGCCGAGGATCCGGACGCGGCGCTGAGCCTGGCTCGATCCGCGGTCGACCTCCAAGCCACGATAGAAAAGCATCCGGTGACCCCGGGATCGTACCTGCCACCGGGGGAGGCGCTCGGTGATCTGCTCATGGAGACCGGAGATCCCGCCGAGGCGCTCGCGGCGTACGAGAACTCCCTGGCCCTGTGGCCCGGCCGCTTCAACAGCCTCCTCGGTGCCGCCCGGGCGGCCCGGGCGAGTGGCGACGGCAGCAGCGCAACGGAGTACTACGGCAGGCTCCTGGAGGTCGCCCCACATTCGGAGAGGGAGGAGGTAGGAGAGGCCCGGTCCTTCTTGTCCCGCGGTGCGGGTGGGTGAATCTTGAGGCTCCCGGAGCATAGGCTCTTCGCCACAGGCGGGAAGTCGAGATGTCAACCCACGCGCATCGCGCACTGCCTCCGTTCCGCGACGTCGGCGCTCACCGCCGAAGGCTCGCCCAGGTGCCTTCCTTTCGAGCATGAGCGGGCCGTCCCGACCACTCGTCACGGCGGCCGTATCACTCTCCGTGTTCATCGGCTGCGGCGGACCGACCTCCACGTTCCCTGACGATTTTGTCTGGGGCACCGCCACCGCGGCCTATCAAGTGGAGGGGGCCTGGCAGGAGGACGGCAAGGGGCGGTCGGTGTGGGACACCTACACGAACGACCTGAACCTCGCAGAGGGCGAGACCGCGAACGTCGCCATCGACCAGTACCACCGCTACCGGGAAGACGTCGCCCTCATGAAGGAGATGGGGATCCAGAGCTACCGCTTCTCGGTCGCCTGGGCCCGCGTTCTGCCGGAGGGCACCGGCGCGATCAATTCGGCGGGCCTCGATTACTACAACCGTCTGGTGGACGAGCTGCTCGCGGCGGGCATCGAGCCCACGGTGACGCTGTTCCATTGGGACTTGCCGCAGGCCCTGGCCGATCGAGGGGGCTGGCGAAACCGCGAGTCTGTGGAGTGGTTCAACGACTACGCGCGGATCATGTTCGAGGCCCTCGGTGATCGGGTGAAGACCTGGATCACCCTCAACGAGCCCTTTATCGACGCGATCATCATCGAAGGCGCCATTCGCGCCGCCCTCGATCCCAACATCGGTCCGGTCCCCGAACCGTTCGCCATGCCTGCGGAGCTGCAGGCCGGTCAGGCGATCGTCGGCCACCACTGGATGCTGGCCCACGCACGCGCGATCGAGACCTACCGCGAGCTCGGCCTCGACGGCAAGATCGGCATCGCGCTCAGCGTCTCACCCGCCTATCCCGCGACAGACAGCCCTGATGACGCGGCGGCCGCCACGATCGCCGATGGGCTGCACAACCGCTGGTTCCTCGACCCCGTGCTGAAGGGTGAGTATCCGGAGGACATCCGGGAGCTCTACGCCACGCACGCCGACATCGGCGTCCGGGAGGGTGACCTGGAACGGATCGCCGCAAACCGGGTGGACTTCCTCGGGGTGAACTACTACGGACCGGCCCGCGTGCGTGCCGCGCCGGAGTCGGCGCACTTCGGAATCGCGTATCTGGACAACCCCGACGCTCAGCCCGCCTTCAACGGCGAAGTCTACCCGGACGGATTGTACGATGCGCTGATGCGGATCGATCGCGACTACGGCGGTCCGCTGATCTACATCACGGAAAACGGTGCCGGATTCGGCCCGGAGGACGATCGACTGGTCGACGGCGCGGTCCACGACGTGCTGCGCCAGGACTACATCCGGCGCCACTTGATCGCCGCCCACCGCGCGATCCAAGACGGCGTCGACCTGCGGCGGTACTACCTCTGGTCCTGCTTCGACAACTTCGAATGGATCTTCGGCTACAGCCGCCGGTTCGGTCTCGTCCACGTGGACTTCGAGACCCAGGATCGCATCTGGAAGGATAGCGCCTACGAATACCAGTCCTATATCCGGCGCAACGGTCTCGACTGACGCAGGTGCCCGAGGCGCGCCCGGAGCGACTCGAAGTCAGCCTGGCGCCTAGGACGGCCGCGTAGACGGCGATGATGAGGAGATCGACGGACGTCAGCCGCACGTGAACTCAGGCCCTCGGGGTGTTCGAACTCGGGGACGGTCCCGCGTCCCCGAGGCGCAGGGGCGCCCTCACGGCCTCCTCGGACCGTCACCCGCGCCGGTGGCCTCGAGAGCCCGTGCGATGGCGTTCAGGTCCTCGTTGTCCAGGTTCAGGGACGCGGCCCCGATCCAGCCGTCCACCTGGTCGGGCGAGCGGGCCCCCACGATGCTGCCCGTCACGCCGGGCCAGGCCAGCGTCCAAGCCACGGCCACGGCGGGGATCGTCGTGTCGTGGCGCCGGGCGATGGGCCCGAGGGCGTCGCGCAGCTTCAGGTTGCGATCCAGCCGAGGCTGCTGGAACTCCTCCGAGCGGTGGCGCCAGTCGTCCGGATCCAGCCCGTCCAGCCGGTCCGCCGTCCACTTCTCGGTCAGCAGGCCCGACTGCAGCGGGCTGTAGACGATCACCCCCGTGCCGTGCTCCACGCACCAGGGGATCTCGGCGCCCGCGGCCTGCCGAGCGATCGGGGAGAACGGGGGCTGCAGGGAGTCGACGTGGCGGATGGCCTCGCACCGCTCGAGAAGCCCCACATCGAAGTTCGACACTCCGGCGGCCCGCACCTTCCCCTCCTCCACGAGGCGCACCATCTCGCCCCACGAGTCCTCCACCGAGGTGCCGGTCTCGTCGGGCCAGTGGAACTGGTAGAGGTCGATGCGCTCCACGCCCAGCCGCCGCAGCGAGGCCTCCACCTCCCGGCGGATGGAGTCGGGCCGGAGCACCCGCTCTGCGTCCTCCATGCGGTCATCCTCGTTCCACACCAGACCGCACTTGGTGAAGATGTAGGGCCGCTCGCCGTCCGGCAGCTCCCGGAGCAGCCGTCCCACGACCTCCTCCGAGTGGCCGAGCCCGTACACGGCGGCCGTGTCGATCCAGTTGATGCCCAGCTCCACGCCATGACGCATGGCAGCCAGGGAGTCCTGATCGTCCTGGGGACCCCAGCCGAAGGACCAGTCGCCCCCGCCGATGGCCCAGGCGCCGATACCCACCCGCGTGATCGCCAGATCGGTGGTGCCGAGCGGCCGGGTCTGCAGGTTTGCGGTCTCCATCGGCCACCTCCGCTCAGACCCGAAGCCCCGGCACGTCGAAGCGATCCAGGTTCATCACCTTGTCCCACGCGGCGACGAAGTCGTGCACGAACTG
>CP070670.1:956812-962946 GCA_020351855.1 Gemmatimonadota bacterium | reverse complement strand
GAGGATGTGCCGCGGCGAGCTCTCGGGCACGACGATGATCCGTGCCTGGACTTCCTCGTACGGCGTGAGATCACGTGCCGGAGGGACCTTTTCGCCCGGGGGGGGCTTGGCGGCGGGATCCACGGCGTAGACGCGAAAGTTCTCATCCCCACCCTTGTCCTGTGCGTAGAGGATGTGCTTGCCGTCCTGGCTCCAGAAATACTGGATGACCGGGCGGTCGCGCTCGTTGGTCACCGGCCAGGCCTCCTCCCAGCTCTGGTCGATGCGCCTTACCCAGACGTTCTGGATCCCATCCAGCGGCTTGACTATGGAGACATACTGGCCGTCGGGCGACAGACCGCCGAACGCCAGCTCGGGATTCCCGAAGAAGACCTCGCGGTCGACAAGCGGCGGGAGGTCATCCAGGTAACTCACCGTCTGCACCTGTCCCCAGGCGCTGCCGGCAAACAACAGAGCAAGAGCGAGACCCAGCAGCAGTCCGCGCCCCCGGGTCGTGCGTTCGTGTTTCATGATCTCGAGACTCCAGGTGGGTGGTTTCAACATAGCGTGCCAGCGCATCCTCCGGCCCCCGCCTACCTAACGTAGCGAGGGGGCCGGAAGTGTCAGGAAAGACCTCGGTCGATGGTCTCGGGGCGGGAGCGCGCGCCCGCTGCGACCGGATCGGTGGGACAACAGGAGGATTCTAAGCCCGACCTGCCGTCTTTAGCCCCGACCCCGAGTTCCGTGCCAGGCCATTCGTACGCTAGCATCAGACGATTCGGGAGCAAGGGCTTTTCGCATGATACACCGGGTTGCTGATGCCGTGGTTGATCGCTTTTGTCTTGCCCGTCGAGTGCGCTCGTACGAGCTTGCAGATGCGCTCCCGGCCGGCCTGCCTGCCCGGCCGCTCACAAACCCCCGACCGGCATGGGCCTGCACAGCATGGACGACCTGGATCTCGGACTCGAAGGAAGCCCCAAGAAGGCGAAGGGCGGCCGTGGACTCATCGTTTTTCTCGTCGGCCTCGTGATCGGCGTGGCCGGCACCCTTCTCTTGCCCCGCTATCTCGGCCCCTACCTGCCGACGGGCATGGGGGGAGGCGGTGAGACGCTGGAGGGGCCCGTGCTGGGCAAGCGGCAGGAGGACGGCCGCCTGCTGCTGACCGTACAGGCCGCCCAGGGGGCCGTGCTGGCCACGTTCCGGGAACGCGTACCGGAGATCGACCTGCTCGTGGACGTCGGCGACACCGTGTCGCTCGGCGTCTCCCGCTACGAGCCGTTCGTCGACGACCCGGCGTTTCGCGGCATCCGCAAGGCAGTCAAGGACCTCCCTGCAGCGAGCCGACCGGATGCTGGCATCGAGGGGGCGCGGCCTGGCGAGGCCGCCTCGCCCGAAAGCGCCGGCATCCGTGAGCCGGGAGCCGATGAAGGCAGGCCTTCGGAAGCCGAAGAAGGCCCCCTGAACGACAGCCTTCCAGGCGGCTGAAGCGGCCGCCAGGCAGGACCATCCCCGGGACATCCGGACGCGCATCTCCCTGGCGATCGCTTCGCGGATCCATCCATACTACGAGACGGCAGCCATTCGTACCGCGTCAAGGCGAGGATCCGGTGGAAGAACCGAAGCGCGCTGAGCGGGCGGAGTCGGAGCCCGCGGCCACGACCGCGTTCGAGGATTATCCTCTCACGCGCAGCGAGTACATCAGCGCCATGGTGCACTTCTACCGCGGCGAGTTGAGCCGCGCCGATCACTGGCGGGCGCGCCTCGACCCCACGACCAACTGGGCGATCGTCACCACCGGCGCCATGCTGTCACTCGGCTTCAGCAGCCCCGATCACTCGCACGTGACCCTGCTGCTTGCTCTTGTTCTCGTTTCGATCTTCCTCGGGTTCGAGTCGCGCCGGTTCCGCTACTTCGACGTATGGCGCTCGCGGGTGCGCATGATCGAGGAGAATTTCTGGATCCCGATGATCCGGCGGAACCTGGTGAGTCCCCGCAGCGACTGGCGGGAGTTCGTGGCGGAGGATCTGGACTGCCCGACCTTCAAGCTCAGCTTTCGCGAAGCGGCGGGCATACGGCTCCGCTACAACTACCTGTGGATCTTCCTGGCCATCCTGGCTGCATGGATCGCGAAGGTCCACATCCATCCGATGCCCGCACGCCACTTCGGGGAGGTCCTGGAGCGCATGGCGATCGGCCCGATCCCCGGACCCGTGGTGCTCGCCGGGGTGCTGCTCCTGTACGCAGGAGCACTCGGGCTCGCCATCCTCGCCGGAGGGCACCGGGAGACGGTGGACGAGGTCGCCGGCCTCGAGAAGTCGCCCGAGTCCTGGAAGACCTGAGGCCGGACGGCCCTGCGTCGCGGGGCCGCGGTGCCTATCGATCCGAGACTGGCTACCTCTCCGCCACCACGGCGTCGGGCTGCAGAGCCTCTAGCGTCTTCCGAAGCGCCGCTTTTCGGCCCTTCAGCATCTTCCGGAAGTCGTAGCTGTCCGTGTTCGCGATCTCCATTCGGAGATCGGAGACGGCCGCCTGCAGCACTTCCTCTAGGATCCGCCGCTCTTCCTCGTTCAAGTCGAGTTGGATCATGGCACGCTCCAAGCCGTTTCTCGCGCAAGATCCCGCTTCTTGGCCAGCTCCACGTCCGAACGCTGCAGCTTCTCGCCCAGCCCCAAGGCCAGGTTGCGGTACAGAACGACGCCGACATCGGGGCGTTGGCGAATCAGGCTTCTCAGGGCCCCGAGCGTGATCACAGCGGTCTCGACTTCCCCCCGTGCGATGGCATCCGCCGAATGGGCGGACTCGGAGAGCACGGACACCTCCCCGAGACACTCTCCGGCCCGTACGCAGGCGATAGGCAGCGGCGGATCGCCGAAACAAACCTCCACCTCTCCGGCGATCACGAGGTGGAGCTCGCTCGCATCCGTGCCCTGCTGGAAGACGAGCTCGTCGGGTCCGTATCGTCGGGTCACGCACGACCCTGCCACCCGCTCGCGCTGTTCGTTGTTCAACCCCTCGAAGAGCGCGATGCGATCGACCGCCGCACGGACGCGCGGTTCGACCTCTCGCCTTCGGAAGCTCGAGATCACCAGCTCGCACACAGAGCGGACGGCCGGAATCAGGATCTCGTGCCTCGTGTCGAGGGGGAGATAGAAGCGGCCCATCTTCAACACGTCCAGTCGCTCGACCCGGTGGAACACGAGCGAGGGCACGTAGCCGACGGGCAAAAAGCCGAACTCCAGGAAGGTCCGCTGCATGCGCGGCGCGTAGGCACTCACGTCGACCTCCACGTAGACCGCCCCCAGCTCCTCCTCGCATTTCCGCAGGAGCTCGGTGATCAGATAGCGGATCACCTGGTCCTGCAGCGCGATCAGCTCGAACACGATGACGATGCCCTCGCGCTCATCGTGGGTGTACCCGATCGCGCCGACGATGTCGCCCCGATCCCGTGCCAGCAGGTAGTGCGAATCCGTCGCCGTGAGCTTGAAGTAACCGTAGTGCAGACGGATGGGCCCGAAGACCTCACGCCTCTTCAGACGTCCCCGCTGAATGCGGAGCAATGCCGCGTATCCCTCGGTCGTCAGCTCCTCGAGCGCGAAGTCGTCCCGGTACGGGTAGGACGCCGACCCCTCGTCCACGATGGCGTCGCAGGGAAGACCACAGCCCTCCAGCGAGGCGCTGGCCAACCGATAGGCCTCGGGAATCACCCGGGGATGGTTACGACGGAGCTGGAGCGCGTCCCCGAAGTGTCGCACGAGGAGGACCAGATTCTCCCGCTGGTCGAGCAGCAGCTTTCCGGGCAGATACCCGACGGCCGTGAAACCGTGGGCGGCAGCGATCTTGGCGGAGGCGGGCTGAACGATTCTTGCTTCGACGATCCCGATGTGGAGCCGGTCCTTGACGAGCTTCAGGCGCGCCTCCATGAGCCGGCGGCCGATTCCGCGGTGCCGGGCCTCGGGGTGGACGGCCAGGCGCCCGAACTCACCCCCGAGATCCGTGTAGGCGCCCTTCTCCTCCAGCACAGAGGCCGTTCCGACGACCCGACCTGCGCCCAGATCTTCCGCGACGATCACTATTGTGTCGTCCGCGAAGATCAGCCGCTTCAGCTCGTAGGGGTCGTAGAACTGCGGGTAGGGATACGCCGCCCCGTAGGTCGCACGGAAGATCTCGGCGATTGCCGATGCATCCGTGTCCCGAGCCAGCCTGACCTTGATCATCCTCTGCCCCGTTCCAGCGCGGCCCGCCAGGCCGCACGCCCCGCGCCGCGAGGAGGCCTCCGCAGATGGCCCGCAGCGGCCGCCGGGGTCATACTATCAGACTACGTGAGCCCTCCGGTGCACGCGATAGGGAATCGTTCGCGTTGGGCTGTGGGGGATTTCCTCGAGGCGCGGTCGCCACGCCCCTGACGGGCGGTCGGCGGCCGGACAACCAGGGTGGTGAAGCGATGCAAGCAGCCAGCGGACTTCCTGCGGACCGCGACCCGGCACTGCGGGTCACGCCGTTGCCCGCCGATGTCAACATTCACGGGGACGTGTTCGGCGGCTGGATCATGTCGATGGCCGACATCGCCGGCGCCATCGTCGCCGAACGGTGCGCCCGCGGCCGTGTCGTCACCGTCGCCGTAAACGAGTTCGTGTTTAGGCAGCCCGTGGCGATCGGCGACCTCGTCTCCTTCTATGGCGAGGTCGCCCGCATCGGGACCACCTCCATCACCGTGGCCGTAGAAGTGTTCGCCCAGCGGCGCCCGGAGGACGTGGAGATCGTCAAGGTGACGGAAGCGCGGATCACCTACGTGGCCATCGACCGGCAGGGACGACCCCGCGCGGTCGAGGCTGACTCGTGACGACCCTCGCCTTCCGGTCTCGTGTCCGGGGCGCCGCGGACCCTCAGCGTTCGTCGACCGGGACGAACGGGCGTTCCGTGGCGCCGGTGTAGACCTGCCGCGGGCGGCTGATCCGCATGTGCGGGTCCTCGGTCATCTCCTTCCACTGCGAGATCCAACCGGGCAGCCGGCCGAGCGCGAACATCACCGTGAACATGTCGACGGGAATGCCCATGGCGCGGTAGATGATCCCGCTGTAGAAGTCCACGTTCGGATACAGCTTCCGGTCCACGAAGAACGGGTCCCTGAGCGCGACTTCCTCGAGGTTCTTCGCGATCGCGAGGAGCGGATCATCGACGCCGAGCTCGGCGAGGACGGCGTCCGCCGCCTCCTTCAGGATCGGGCCCGCGGGTCGAAGTTCTTGTACACCCGGTGCCCGAACCCCATCAGCCGGAACGGATCGTCCTTGTCCTTCGCCAGGTTCACGTACTTCTCGTAATCCCCACCGTCCGCCTCGATCATCCGCAGCATCTCGATGACCTTCTGGTTCGCCCCCCCGTGCAGCGGACCCCACAGCGCCGAGATCCCCGCCGAGATCGCCGAAAACAGGTTCGCCTGGCTCGACCCCACCATCCGCACCGTCGACGTGCTGCAGTTCTGCTCGTGGTCCGCATGCAGGATCAGCAGCAGGTTCAACGCCCGGTTCAGCACCGGCGAGATCTCGTACGGCTCCGTCGGCACCGCGAACATCATGTGCAGAAAGTCCTGCGTGTAGCTCAGATCGTTCCGCGGATAGATGAACGGCTGACCCACCGACTTCTTGTACGACAACGCCGCGATCGTCTTCGCCTTCGCCAACAACCGCACGATGTTCAGGTCCACGTCCCCTTCCCCATCCGCCCCCGTGTAGAACGCCGACAGGCTCGCCACCATCGCCGACAGCACCATCATCGGGTGCGCACTCGGCGGAAACCCCTCGAAAAAGTGCTTCAACGACTCGTGAATCAGGCTGTGCTGCGTCAGCCGCTCCCGAAACCCGTCCAGCTCCGCCCGCGTCGGCAGATGCCCGTAGATCAGCAGGTAGCACACCTCCTCGAACGACGCCTGCTCCGCCACCTCCTGGATCGGGTAGCCCCGGTACCGCAGAATCCCACGCTCCCCGTCAATGAACGTGATCGTGCTCGTGCACGACCCCGTGTTCCCGTAACCCGGATCCAGCGTGATCGCACCCGTCTCCGCCCGCAGCTTCCCGCAGTCGATCGCCACCTCCCCCTCCGTCCCCACCACCACCGGGAACTCGTACTCCTTCCCGTCCAACACCAATCTCGCCGTGCTC
>CP070670.1:945041-956712 GCA_020351855.1 Gemmatimonadota bacterium | reverse complement strand
AGCGCGGCGGCCCGGTCGCCTACCCGATCGAGGAGCGTCATCAGCCGGTGGAGGGTGGATTCGTCGTCCGCGGCGTAACCCGCCGCCCTCCTTGCCCAGTCCGCCGCCTCGGCGCTATCGCCCGTCCGCTCCGCACCCTCGGCAAGCGCCCAAGCGGCCTCCGCCGCCTGGCTGCGCAGGGTGGCGCGCCGACCGTCCAGCCACTTCTCGAACGCGGGCGCGCCCGACAGGAAGAACCCCTCGAGCAGGTCGCCCCGGTAGAGCTCGAGCGCCGCCTCGGGCCGGTCTCCCTGGACCGCCCGCTCGAAGTCAACCGCATCGCAAGCCAGCCGATCACGGTCGATCGCGAGCTCCTCGTCGCCCCGTGTGACCAACAGGCGGGGGCCGAGGCTCCGGCGAAGCGTGTACAGCGACTGTCGGAGCGCGTGCCGCGCGCTCTCCTCATCGGATTCGGGCCAGAAGACGCCGAGCAGGGTGTCCCGTCGCACGTACCCGGGCTGGCTGGCCAGGTAGGCGAGAAGCGCGACTCGCTTCGGCTGGGCCAGTACGGAGAGGACTTGACGTCCGTCGGCCGCCCGCAGATCGAGCGGCCCCAGGAGAGACAATCGGATCATCGCCAGCCTTCGCAACGACTTGGGGCGCCGTCACGGCCGAATGACGGCACACGGACGTCGCCGTGACGGGTTATCGCGACCTTGGCCAACGTAGACGCCGCTCGGGCCGAATTCAATCGCGGCGCAGAGCCCTGCAGCGGCCGACGGACGGGCCGCGGTCGAAAGGAGTGACCGATGAGCGACTCCACCAGCCACCGACCCATGGTCTACGGCGGGCTTCTCGATCTGGAGCATCGGCTGATGAGCGGGGCCATCCTCGCACTGGCCGTCATCGTCCTGGTGCTGTTCGGTGGTCAGGGTCCGCGGGTGCGAGACGGGCAGTCGGCTGAGGCCGATGCAGGCCAGCTGCCGTCGCCGGAGTGGGTCCGGCCGGCCGAGATTCGCGTGCAACCGCCCGTGCTCGATGCGGGAGCCGGGCGCGGTGCTGGCGCCGACCTCGATTCCTCCCGAGGGCGCTGAGGCGCGTCGGTCTCACGAGCACTGGAAGCGTGGCGGCGACGCTGTACTCCGATGTAAACGCTCCGGTGATCTCGAGAGCGAGCACGGCTCTTGCCATGTATGGCTGGATTCCTTCGCTGCTCCCCGGCGGGAACGACGGTCCGCCGGGGAGCGCAGACCGCCGCAGTAGCGGGCTCCGTCACGTGGTCGGCCTGAGGATCCGGCGCCGGGGCGGAAGCGTATAACATGGCGGAAGAGGGACGAAAGAGATGACAGGAATGAAGAGACTAGATCTTACGGAACTGCTCGTCATGGCCACGATGGCGGCGGTGGCGATTCTGCTGGCCTGAGCGGAGGACCCTCCCGGCTCGCTCGTTCCACATCCACCCCACGCTCATCTCACACGGACCCGCTCGATCGGCGAATGGCACCTCTGGGCCCGACGGCGATCTCGGCACACGTGTGCGGATCCGCAATGCCGGACGATGAAGGGCAGGGGAGAATCGAGGAAGCGCAGGGCCGAAGGGGAGTCGAAGCGGGCCGGCGAGAGCAGGCCAGAACGGCCGGATTGGAACGGCTTAGGCTCAGGCGGGACAGCGCGGTTCGTCCGCACGCACGATGACCGGAGCCTCGGCGTCAACCCGTCACGGCGGTCTGGGCCGAAGTGACAGGAAACACCTGAGCCCGTCGCCGACCGCTTCGCTACGTGAAAGGCTACTAAAGGCGGCGTCCCGGCGCAACCGAGGCGACGCGCATCATGGCGGCTTCGGGAAGGCGAAAATATGTTGTGTGGCCCCGGTGCCCGGACGGGGAGGTGGGGAGCGCCGAACCAATCCGCGCATCGCGGGTAGTGTCGTTCGCCCGCCGGAGATACCTGCAAATCTCCGCCGGACAGGTTCGGGTCGGCACGAGGTCCGACGGCGTTCGTATCGCCGGCGGCGTCGACGCAAGATTCTCGAGGATGTGCATGTGCAGAAGCACAGAAGCAGGGGAAGAACGCCGATGAAACCGTTGCGCGCTGTCGCCTCCGTGACTCTGCCGATGCTGCTGTTCCTGGCAGTGGCGTCACCCGGCGAGGTTCAGGCCCAGTCGGCCGCGAAGGTCCTGGTCGCTCCGCTGACGACCGGAGAAGGGGTCGACAAGAAGTTCGGCGAGCGTGTCGCCAGGGAAGTCGCAAAAAGCCTGGAGGACTTCGACGCCATCGAACCGCTGGAGGAGGATGAGGTCGAGACCGCCCTGAAGCGGTTTGGGCTGGAGGACCAGGTGCTCACGCCGATCCAGTGGCGGCAGCTGGCCGGCCAGCTGAAGGCCGACCTCGTCATGGTCGGCAGCGCGGACCTCCAGGGCACGGCAGTCCACGTTCGAGCGACCTTCGTGCAGTCGCGGTCGGGAGAGGAGCTGGAAATCCCCGATTTCAGTGTCGGGGGGGATGGCGGCTCCGAGGCCAGAGATGCGTCACGCCGCATCATCGAGGCGTTTGACGCCCAGGTCGCCTACCTGAAGGCGCTCCAGTTCTGCCAGGAGTACCTGGCGGCCAACCAGTTCGAGGATGCGCTGCGCAATTGCAGCCAGGCTGTGGAAATGAGGTCTGACGCGATCCAGGCACTCTACTTCTACGGTCGTACCCTGATGGGTCTGGAGCGCTGGGAAGAGGCGGCCCCGCACCTCGAGAGGGTCGTCTCGGCCGATGCCGGAAAGGAGGAGGCGCTGCAGTCGCTCGCCTTCGTGCACGCCCAGCTGGGGAACACCGATCGGGCCACCGAGCTGTACCGGCAGTATCTCGACTTCAATCCGGACGACGCCGAGGTGCGGCTGAACATCGCGTTCAACCTCGCGCAAGCCGGCGACTATGACGCCGCGATCCAAATCCTCGAGGATGGCCTCAGCCGGGACGATCAGAACGCGGCGATGTGGCAGTACCTGGGCAACGTCGCGCTCGCCAAGGCGACGGCCAGCGCGGAGGGAGGCAATGGCGGCGGCACGGTGCAGGATTCGGCGGCGGCCCAGACCGCGCTGACCGCCTATCGGCGGTACGTCGATCTCGAGACAGAGGCGATCGAGGCGTCGATCGTGCTGAACGCGATGAAGGCCTATCTGGCGATGGGCGACGCGGCCGGGGGGTTCGAGCTCTCCCAGCGGGTCAAGGAGGAGCTGGAGGCGACGACCGATCCGGTCACCGGCGAGGGCGCCAGCGTGACGACGCCGGCCGGCAACCAGCTCGAAGTCGCGAACGTGACGGACGCCGATCGGGCCACTTTCTGGGCGCTGCGCTCGGACATGCTGGCCGAGATGAACCGGCTGGATGAGGCGGTGCGTGAGCTCGGCTACGCCCTGGAGATCGATCCGAGCTATCCGAACGGGTATCTCAAGCGCGGGATCCTCCACCTGCAGAGTGGTGCCCCGATGGAGACGACGCTGGCCGACTTCCAGCGCGCGGTCGACGCCGGTACGGATGCCGACGTGATCGCGAGCCAGCTGCTGGCGAGAGGCTACAACGATCACTTCAAGCAAGGGCAGATCGCACAGGCGATCCGGATGTTCCAGGCGGGGCTGGATTTTGCCGCCAGCGCCAACACCCGGAACCAGCTGAACTTCTTCATCGGTTACGGGATCTACCAGCAGGCCGTCGCGATCGATGAGTCCAACCCGAGCGAGGAATGCGGCCCGGCGCAGCGGGCGCTCCAGCGGTTCCAGCAGGTGCCCGGCTTCATTCGGCAGGCGGGTGACGTGCAGCGTAGCTCGCAGACCCAGATCCTCGAGGCGACCGATACCTACATCTTCCGGCAGGAGCAGATCGTCAAGAAGGCCTGCCGCGGGTAACCTATCGCCTGACGGGCACCGACCGCCGGTGCCCACTGCGTGAGGTACGGGGGCTGACGCCGGTGCAGCGCGCCCCCTGATCGGAGGGCCCGGCAGCGCTCGCTGCCGGGCCCTCTCTCATGTCGACATCACGGGATCTCCAGCACTCCCACCTCCGTATCGGCGACTTGTTTCGGCGAGGTCGCGGCGACCCGCGTCGTGCTCCCTCCTCGAGCCCCCTGCCCGGGCGGAACAGTTCTCCTCTTCGAAGCAGCCTGGGCGTCAGGCTGGCACTCCGGAGCCGGCCAGCCTCCCGGCCGCGATCGGGGTCCTGCACAGGGGGGGTTGACGTACCGCACCGGGCTGGGGTACAATGGGGGCCGGTGGGGAAAAGTGGGGGAAAGTGGGGAACCCACGGTCGCGGTAGAAGGGACGTCGAGTGAGCGGCTATCTGGGCAGTTTCGTCCATCAGGTAGACGCTAAAGGGCGCGTCGCTCTCCCGGCTTCATTCCGCCGCGGCAGCGAGTCGGAGGGGTTCATCCTCATCCAGGTGCACGAGGATGCGCTTTCGCTCCTTCCCCACTCCAGTTGGCGACCGATCGAGGAGGAGCTCCGAGAGCTCGTGCGAAAGCAGCCCCAATCGAGGGCCCGTATCCTGGGTCTCACGGCGAGCGCGCTGGAGGTCTCCACGGACAAGCAGGGAAGGATCCTGATACCGGATCGCATGCGGGAGCTGGTGGGGCTGGGCCGAGAAGCTCTGTTCGTCGGGGCCCTGAACAAGATCGAGATCTGGGCTCCGGATCGGTTCGAGGAGAAGACGAGGGCTCCCGACACGAAGTTCGATCGGTTCATCGAATCGATCTTCGCTTAGGACCCTTCGGGCGCGCCTGGTCCGGCCGACCGCGAGGCATTGGACTTCAGGCACGACCCGGTCATGGTGGACGAGGTGCTGGCGCACCTCGAGCCCGAGAGGGCTGGTTGGTACCTCGACGGTACCGTGGGGGGTGGTGGTCACGCGGCGGCGATTCTGGAGCGCGGGGCGTCCGCGGCGATCGTCGGCCTGGATCGTGACCCCGAAGCGTTAGACGCGGCCAGAAGGAGACTGGCGGGATACGGCGGGCGCGTGCGGCTCAGTGAGGCCGACTTCCGGGACGCGCCCGCGATCCTCGCGGCTCTCGGAATAGATGAGCTGGCTGGAGCACTGCTCGATCTGGGCGTCTCCTCGCACCAGCTCGACACGACGGCGCGCGGGTTCTCCTTTCGTCCGGGCACACCGTTGTTAATGCGGATGGGCGGGACAACGGGCGGACGGAGACCCGCAGCCGACTTTTTGAATACGGCTCCGATCGAGGAGCTGGGTCGCGTTTTTCGGGAGTACGGGGAGGAGCGGCGGTGGCGGGCCTTGGCGCGGGAAGTGGGGCGGCGCAGGGCCGGGAAGCCGTTCGAGAGCAGCGATGACCTGACCGCGGCGATTCGAGCGGTTCTCGGTCCGACCGTCGGGCCGGCCGACAAGGCACGCCTCTTCCAGGCCGTTCGGATCGAGGTCAACCGCGAGCTGGAAGCCCTGACCGAAGCTCTCCCAAGGATCCGCGATCTCCTCGCGGAGCGGGGCCGGCTGGTGGTGATCGCCTACCACTCGCTGGAAGACAGAATCGTAAAAACGGCATTTCGCGACTGGAGCCGGAGCTGCGTGTGTCCGCCGGGGCTCCCGGTGTGCCACTGTCGCGGAGAGTCCCTGGGCAGGACGCTGACGCGCCGACCCGTGTCGCCTTCGCAAGAGGAGCTGCGGCGCAACCAGCGAGCACGCAGCGCGAAACTCAGAGCCTGGGAGCGGGGGGAAAAGCTGCCAACGATGTCCGGTTCATGAGCGGTCGACATCGGTTCTGGACGCGGGGTCGGCGTCGGACCGCCGCCGTCTCGGCAGGTGTCGGCATGCTCATCGCCTCGATGGTCTGGACGGTACGCCGACAGACGGAGGCGAGGATGGTGGCCCAGGCGATCGATGCGCTCGCTTCGGTCGAGGTTATCGAACGCGCCCGGTTCGCCGCCGCGATGCGTCGTGCCGACTCGCTCCAATCGAGGGCCCGCCTCCTCGAGGACGCTGCCCAACTGCGACTCCGTCCTGCTTCCGATGAGGAGATCTCCTTCATAAGAGACGTACCGCCCGCGAACGACGGATCGCCTGCCGCGGAGGTTCAAGAGTCCCGATGAAGAAGAAGACCGACGCCAAGCGCTCCCGCACGCACCGGCTGCGCACGCACATGCTGGCCGGCCTCTGGATCATCCTGAGCGCCGTCTTCATTGGTCGGTCCGTCCAGCTCCAGCTGCTCGACGCGGAAGTATGGCAAGAGCAGGCGCGCTCGCAGTACGTGAAAAAGGTGGATCTGCCTGCGGACCGCGGCGCCATTCTGGATCGCAACGGCCGGCCCCTCGCGCTCGAGGCGCGCGAGTTCCGCGCTTATGTCGCGATCCAGGAAATGAGCGACGCGGGGCGCTCCATTGCCGCCATCGGCCGGATCCTGGGCCTCTCGCGCGAGGAGGAGGACAAGCTGCGTGCCTCGCGGGGCGGTTGGGCCGCCGTTTCCGGGCGCGTCAGCGCGGAGGACCGGGATCGGCTCGGGGAGGCGGTGCGCAGAGGCGTCCACTTCGAACCGCTTGCCACCCGCGTGTACCCCGAGGGAGTCGCCAGGAATCTCCTGGGGGCGATCGACGCGGAGGGCAACGGACGATCCGGACTCGAGCTGTCGCTCAATTCCTCTTTGGCCGGCGTGACCGGCAAGGCCCTGACGCAGCGGGACGGCCGCGGAGAGACCTACCGCCTGGCGGGCCCCGCCGTCATGCCCCCGATACCGGGACACGACGTCGTGCTGACGATCGACGCCGAGCTCCAGGGCATCGCGGAGAACGCCCTCAAGCGGGCGATCGAGTCCTCGGGAGCGTCGGGTGGCGATCTCCTGATCGTGGATCCCCGAACGGGCGACCTGCTCGCGGTGGCGAGCCAGCGGCACGATGGTTCTTGGAAGGTGCCCGCCTTCACGGATCCCTTCGAGCCCGGCTCCACGGCCAAGCCTTTCCTGCTTGCCTCTCTCCTCTCGGAGGGGCGGGTATCGCTGACAGACAGCATCGACGTGATGCACGGCGTGCTCAAGGACGGCCGTCGCGTGATCCGTGACGTCCATCCGTACGACAAGCTCACCGTGGCCGAGGTCATCCGCTACTCGAGCAATGTGGGCGCCGCGTTGCTTTCGAGGCGGCTCGCTCCCGACCTGCAGTATCGGTACTTGCGCGACTTCGGATTCGGCCTGCCGACCGGGATCGAGTACCCGGCCGAGTCCGGTGGTTTGCTCCGTAAGCCGGATCGGTGGTCGGGCCTCAGCCAGGCGTCGCTGGCCATGGGGTACGAGATCTCCGTGACATCCCTGCAGCTCGCGATGGCCTATGCGGCTTTGGCGAACGGTGGTCGGCTCCTGCGCCCGCGTCTCGTGAAGGAGGTGCGCAGCCACAGTGGCGAGGTCCTCGAGCGTCGGGATCCGCAGACCATACGGCGCGTAATAGAGGAACGGGTCTCGGATCAGATCACCGAGGTCCTGACGTCGGTGGTCGAGGGCGGTACCGGTACGCGCGCGGCCATGAGCACCCTGACGGTCGCCGGGAAGTCCGGGACCGCGCGTCTGGTGAGCGGGGGAGGGTATCAGCGCCGGTACGGCTCCTCCTTCGTCGCGTACAGCCCCGCAGAAGATCCCAGACTGGTCATCTTCGCCAAGCTGGAAGATCCTCAGGGCGCCTTCTACGGTGGCTCGGTGGCGGCTCCGATCAGCCGCAGCACGCTTCAAGCCGCGCTCGCCATGCGCGGCAACGAGATCCCTCTGGGACGGGCCATGCCGCCCGCTCCTCGTTTCGATTGGGTACGATCGGCGCCGTCCAGGAGCCCGACCGAATACGGGAACCCGACCGAATACGGGAACCCGACCGGATACGGAGGAGATCCGGAGCGGGTCGGTTACGGCGCGGCTTCGGCGCGCGTCAATCCCGTCCGTTTCGTGGCGAACAGAGTCGGCGCCACGGTCGCCGGCTTCTCCGGCTCCACGCGCCGGCTTCCCGATCTCGGTGGCCTGAGCGTCCGCTCCGCCGCGGCACGTCTTCACGCGCTGGGCTTGAGGACACAGCTCGAGGCCGCCGGCCGGGTCGAGCATCAGTTGCCGCCGCCCGGATCGGAGGTCCCGGTCGGCTCCGTCGTGATCCTGCGTTGAAGGCGGCCGGCGCTCCCGCGGATTCGGCTGTGGTCCGGTCGCCGGGGCGGCGGACCCGGAGCGGGGGATCGTCGATGGATCGGCCGGGCGGCGGCCCGGCCGCAGGCGGGACCAACCAACTGTCGGCCTTTGGTGGCAAGGGAGAACAAGAGGTGATCACAGCGGAGGCGGTAGAGAAGCGGCTGCGCCTGCGGCGGGTCCCGGCCCGCTGGCAGGGAAGGCCGCCGACCGCGTTCCGCTTCCTCACTGCGGACTCCCGCTGTGCTCGGCCGGGCGATCTGTTCTGTGCGGTCGCCGGGCTCAAAGCCGACGGACACACGTTCCTCGAAGACGCCCGACGCGCCGGCGCTGCGGCCGCAGTGGTCCAGCATGGCTCCGAGGTCGACCTTCCGCAGCTCGTGGTTCCCGATACGCAGACGGCGTTGTCTCACCTCGCCATGCTGTGGGAAGGCGATCCGGCGGCGGGTATGCGGCTGATCGGGATCACCGGCACGAACGGAAAGACCACCACGGCCTGGGTGATCCGGCACCTGCTGACCGGCCTTGGTCGCGCGGCGAGCCTCGGCACCCTCGGCATCGTCGACCCGGCGGGCCACCGCCATCCCGGAGAGCTCACGACGCCGGATCCACTGGATCTCGCGGCCTCGCTCGGCATCCTGCGCGATCGTGGCGTCGAGTTCGCGGCGCTCGAGGTCTCATCCCACGCGCTAGACCAGCACCGTGTGGACGGCCTGCAGTTCGACTATGGCGTGTTCACCAGCTTCAGCCGCGAGCATCTGGATTACCACCAGGAGATGGCGGCCTACCTGAAGGCGAAGCTCAGGCTCACGGAGTTGCTCGCGCCCGGAGGGGTGATCGTTCTCAACGGGGACGAGCCGGCCTGGGATCCCCTTCGCACCGCGGCACCCGAGGTCGTCACAACGGGCCTTGGCGGGGATGCCCAGGTCAGGGCGGATCTTGTCGAGACGGGACCGGCCGGTACCCGCTTCCGCCTCGCCGGCGCCTTCGGAGAGGCGGCCGTCGAGCTTCCGCTCATCGGCCGCTTCAACGTCCAGAACGCGCTCGCCGCGGCTGCGGTCGCCTTCCGGCTCGGGATGAGCGCCAGAGAGGTGGCCGAGCGACTGGCCGTCGTGCCACAGGTTCCCGGGCGGTTCGAGATTCTGAGCCGCGAGCCCTGTGTCGTCCTCCGGGACTACGCGCACACGCCCGATGCCTTCGAGCTCGTCCTGGAAGCTCTTCGCGCCATCGTTCCCGGCAGAATCCTGATGGTGTTCGGCTGCGGTGGTGACCGGGATGCGGGGAAGCGGCCCCTGATGGGTCAGGTGGCGGGTTCCCGAGCGGATCACGTCGTCATCACATCGGACAATCCGCGGTCGGAGGATGCGGCGCAGATCGCGAAGGAGGCCGTGGCGCGGATGGATCCGGCCCGCTACGAGATCATCCTCGACCGGAGGGATGCGATCGCCCGTGCCCTGGAGTTGGCGGCACCGGACGATGCCGTGCTCCTGGCAGGAAAGGGGCACGAGACCTATCAGATCATAGGAGCTCGCAAGTTCCCCTTCGACGAGGCGCAGGTCGTGGCCGAGCTCCGCGGGGAGGCGGCGTGAGCGGCACCCTTGCGCGGGCGCGCGCACGGTGAGCGGCAGCGTGATCTTTCGCTCCTCCGAGGTCAGGGAAGCCCTCGGGCTGCCTCCGGATGGCGGTGGGTTGGAGTACACCTCGGTGTCGACGGACACTCGGACCCTCCGTCCCGGAGCCCTCTTCGTGGCTCTGAAGGGCGAGCGGGTAGACGCCGTCGAGCTTCTCCCGGAGGCCGAGGCGAAGGGCGCGATCGGCGCGGTGGTCCCGGAGCACCGCGGCCTTCCGACCACGCAGCTCGAGCTGTTCGGCGTCCCCGACGTCATCCGCGCGCTGGGGGAGCTGGCCGCCTGGCGCCGTCGGATCACCTCCGCGCGGGTCGTCGGGATCACCGGAAGCTCGGGCAAGACGACCGTAAAGGAGATGGCTGCCGCGGCCCTCGGCGGCCGATATCGGGTCTTCAAGTCGCCCGGGAACCTGAACAGTCAGGTGGGGCTTCCGCTCGCCATTCTGGATGCGCCTCCCGATGCCGATCTGTGGGTGCTCGAGTTGGGGAGCAGCGGCCCGGGCGAGATCGGCAGGCTGGCCCAGGTCGCCGCTCCGACGGACGCCGTGATTACGACGGTCGGGCCCGCACACCTGGAGTTCTTCGGCACGGTGCAGAAGGTGCTGGAGGAGAAGCTCGAACTCGTGAGGGGCGCGATGCCCGAGGGCGCGGTCGTCGTCGGGGAGCGTCCGATCGAACTCGTCACCGCGGCACTCGAGCTGCGACCCGATGCCATCGTTGCCGGCACGGGAAGCTCTGCGACGTGGAGACCGGACGAGTTCGTGGTGGGCGCCCGGGAAGTCTGCTTCAGGCGATCGGGCGTGGAGTACCGCGTCCCGGCCGGAGGGCGACATCATCTCGCGGACGCGCTCATCGTAGCCGCCCTGGCGGATGCCCTGGCCGTTCCTGCGACGGAGGCCGCACGTGGTCTCGCCGCCTACCGCCCGCTCGGGATGCGAAGCGCGCTCCAGCAGTTCGGCGATCTCACCGTGATCGCGGACTGCTACAACGCGAACCCGGAATCCTTCGCGGCCGCGATCGACTACTGCGAAGAGGCGTTCCCCGGTCGGCGGCTCGTCGCGGTGGTCGGGACGATGCTCGAGCTCGGAGAGGCGGCGGAGACCGCACACCACGAGGTCGCGAGGCGGCTGATCGAGGCCCACTTCGATCTGGTGGCCGCTACCGGAGACTTCGTGGAGGCCTTCAGGGGAATCAGGGCCCGGCGCAACGGAACGGGCGTCGTAGCCGCCGACACCGTGGAGCAGCTGTGGAACGAGCTGGCGAGGCGGCTCACCGGGGATGAGGTCGTGCTCGTCAAGGCGTCGCGCGGCGTGAGACTCGACGCGATCGTCGACCACCTTCGGGCCCTCGGTTCGGCCCCGGCAGCTGCTGAGGCGGCGAGCTCCTCCGGTCCCGCCGGCGGATCGCCGGCGACGCCGGAGGACGCGGTCTGATGCTGTTCGATCTCCTTTTTCCGCTGGCCGACCGCCACATCATCTTCAACGTCTTCCAGTACATCTCCTTCCGGTCGGCCGGCGCCATGGTGACGTCCCTGCTACTGACCTTCCTGGTCGGGCCGCCGGTCATCCGCTGGCTGAAGACCCGCGGGTGGGGGCAGGTCGTGCGTCTGGACGGACCGAGCGCGCACTTCCAGAAGGCCGGAACGCCGACGATGGGAGGCCTGATCATCGTCTCTTCGGTGCTGCTCTCGACGCTCCTGTGGGCACGCCTCGACAACTACTACGTCCTGATCGCGGCCGCCTCGACGGCCTGGTTCGGCGCGATCGGCTTCATGGACGACTACCTGAAGATCGTCCGGCACGAGCCGCGCGGCCTGGTGGCCCGGTACAAGCTGTTCTGGCAGCTTGCCGCCGGGCTCACCCTCGGGGTCTTTCTGCTCCTGTTCCCGCTCTCCAGCCGGACGCCGTGCCTAACCATGATGCCTT
>CP070670.1:942076-944941 GCA_020351855.1 Gemmatimonadota bacterium | reverse complement strand
CCTCCACCCACAGGAAGGGGAGGGTCTTCCAGAGGACCGCCGCCCCATCATAGTTGTACCAGCCGAGCGCGTTGGTCAGCTGCTGCCGGCCACCCCGGATGCGCACGTGCCGCGAGTCCCAGGTCAGGTAGGCGCTGAGCGCGTCGAACTTCTGACTGGCGCGTGGCCAGAACGGCACGCTGTCCGAAGTCCCCACCCGGCCGCGCAGGGCGACCGTCGCCGACAGGCCGCGCACCCCTCCCCAAGCGGTGAACGCGAGCGTCTGGTTGGTGGCCCAGAGCCCGTCGGTCCGACCCGAGCGGTACCAGCGACAGTAGTCGCCGATGGTGCAGGAGACGATCGTCCCGTCCGCGAGCCGCCGGACGAGCCCTTCCCCGGGGACCTCACTCTCCGGGAGGCTGTCTCGCTCCAGGCTCCGCATTTCGAGGTAACTGCCGTCGATCGTTACGGTGCCCCTCACGCCCTGGGCCTGGAGGTGCCCGACATGAAGCGTGAGTGTCAGGGCGACAGCGGGCCCCGCAACCCGGAATCCGCGACCGAACCGTCCTAAGCGAGCTATGGCCGACCTCCTGCCCACAACCGGGGTCGTTTCGCTTTAGACTTCCCGAATCAGGTGTGGATCGTCTCGGATCGTCCGGCCCTGCACCCGGCGTCCGGCAGACGGGTTGTCCCGCCCGGCCCGGACGCTCACATTAGGGTACGTTTGGTTCGCGCGGGACGCAATGCCGCAAGGGAACCATACTTAGGGGATGTGGGGGGAAGCCGGGAAACGTCGTCGCCTCCGGGCGGCTACGCCCGCTTGATGGCCGCGGGCGGGATAGATACAGGACGCATGGACGCCGATTCTGAAGCGCCGGTCGCGGCCCGCAGGAGGGGCCTGTTCAGAGGCGGAGGCGTCGGCCTCACGGGGCTCGCCCTCCTCGGGGTCATCCTCTTCTCCGTCACGTTTGCCGGCCTCGTGACCGTCATCTACCTCCTGCCGCCCGAGCACCTCAGGATCGCGGAGCTTCAGCCAGCCGTCCGGGTGGCGGGGGAGTCCGAGTTCCCCGTCGGGGCCAGCCGGATCGTCGCCTGGGGGGACGAGCCCGTGCTGGTGGTTCGCGGGCAGGAACGGTTCTACGCGGTGCAGGGTACTTCGCCGTTCGATGGCTGCATCCTGCAATGGGAGCTGGAGTCGCTGCAGGTCGTCTCCCCCTGCACGAACGTCGTGTACGACCTCAGGGGGAACGTGGTCGCGGGCCTGAGCCTCATCCCGCTGAAGCCGTACTCGGCGTGGGTCCGCCGCGGCACGGTCTACGTGGCGGGTTGAGCATGGCGGAGGGAGGAGGTAGTCGCCGGGGAGTGAGACGCTGGTTCTCTCGGATGCGGCAGGACCTCCTCGTGAGCACGGACGCGTCGCTTCTCGGCTTCCTCCGTTTTCTCGGCCTGCTGTACGGACCGATCGCCCGCAGGCTTCCGATCGATGAGGCGTTCAGGAAGTCCCTCCGGTACCGTCTGCCCGCCCACGCGGGCTGGCGGCACGCCCTGGGGGGCATCACCTACCTGCTGTTCATCTTCATGATCATCACCGGGGTGCTGCTCTCCTTCTACTACCGACCGTCGGTCCAGGAGGCGTATCCCAGCATCCAGTACATCGTGTCCCGGGTGCCGTTCGGCTGGATGCTCCGCGACGTGCACGTGTGGTCGGCGAGCCTCCTCATCGTGGCGGGCGTGGCGCACCTCGTCCGCGTCTTCATGAGCGGCGCCTACAAGCCGCCGCGCGAGACGAACTGGACCATCGGCCTGCTGCTCATCCTGATCTTCGTGGCGTTCGGGGCGACGGGCTACCTGCGTCCGTGGGACCAGTGGGCCTACTGGACCACCGCGGAGGTCGTGAACGCGATCGAGGGTTTCCCGCTCCTCGGCGGGTTCGTGGCCGGGATGATCAAGGGGGACGAGTTCGTGTCCGGCGCGACCCTGAGCCGCTTCTTCGCGCTGCACGTGATCGTGCTCCCCTGGTTCACGCTGGGGCTGCTCATCCTGCATTTCGCGCTGATCCGGAAGCATGGCCTCGCGCCGCCGTCCGGAGCCGTGCCGCAGGGGGAGGGCATCCGCTTCTGGCCGAACCACTTCGCACGCACCTTCTCGGTTGGCGTGTTGCTGCTGGCGTTCGTGCTCACCCTGGCCGCGCTTTTTCCGAGACCGATCGGCGAGCCCGCCGATCCCTACGTAGCACCGGAAGGCATCGTCTCGACCTGGGTCGTCATCGACGTCTCCCTCGCCCTCGTGCGCTACCTGGGCACCTGGGGGCTTGCCCTCTTCTCGGCCCTCGCGGTCGTGCTCTTCCTCCTGCCCATGTTCGATCGGAAGCCCGAGACGCGGTGGAGAAAGCGGCCCGTCGCCACGGCGCTCGCCACCATCTACCTGGTCGGTTTCCTGGTGGCCTGGGCCGTTGGCCGCAACCTGGGCTCGGTGCCCCCCAGCGCCTCCCTCGGGCGGACGCTCGAGGAGCGGGTGCTGCCCGCACCGGAGGAGACGCAGCCGGGCGCGGAAGCCGAGGTGGAGGAGGACGGCTCGTGAGGCGCGCCTCCGCCCCCCTCGCCGGTTGCCTTGCGGCCCTCTTGGCGGTCTGCGTGCAGCCGGACGCGGCCGGCGCGCAGAGTACGAGCAGGGACCAACAGCTGGTCCAGCAGCTGGACGCGATGGACGCCGAACAGTACGGCTGCATCATCTGCCACAAGGAGCACCGGCGGAGCTTCGGCGAGGGGATCCACTCGGACCGCGGGATCGTCTGCCACGACTGCCACGGCGGCGACCCAGCCGCCGTGGAGAGGAACGCGGCGCACTCCGGAGACTTCATCGGGCAGCCGTCCAAGCTTCAGACGG
>CP070670.1:928697-941976 GCA_020351855.1 Gemmatimonadota bacterium | reverse complement strand
TCGAGACCGCGAACACCTCCTTCTCGTCCGTGCAGATGATGTTGTTGTCGAACGAGGCGCCCCGGACGATGTCCCGGCCCGCCCGGGCGATGTCCGCCGTCTCGTCCACCACCACGGGTGGGTTGCCCGGGCCCGCGCACACCGCGCGCTTTCCGCTCGCCATCGCGGCCCGAACGACACCGATACCCCCCGTCACGGTGAGGAGATTCACCTCCTTGTGACCCATGAGCGCCGTGGCCGTGTCGATGGTCGGTTCGGCGATCGCGCACACCAGGTTTGGGGGTCCGCCGGCCTCGACGATGGCGTCGTTCACGAGATGGACGGCCCGGTTCGAGCAGGTCCTGGCGCCGGGGTGCGCGTTGAACACGACCGCGTTGCCCGCCGCCACCATCGAAATGGCGTTGCAGGTGACCGTGGAGATCGGGTTGGTGCTGGGGATGATCGAGCCAATCAACCCGTAGGGTGCGAACTCCACCACGGTCAGCCCGCCGTCCCCGCTCCACGCCCCAGTGTCCAGGAACTCTACCCCCGGCGCCTTGTTCGCGTTGAGGAGGATCTTCTCGATCTTGTCCTCGTAGCGGCCCATGCCGGTCTCGGACCAGGCCTCCCAGGCCAGCCGCTGCGCGTTCTCCCGCATGGCCCGTCGAATGTGCGCGATCATCCGCTCGCGCACCGACAGGGGGAGGTCCCGCAGCTGCTCGTAGGCTCGCCGCGCCGCGGTGGCCGCCGCATCCACCTCCCCGAACAGGCTGTCGGCGTGCCGTATCGCGGCGAGCGGCGGCGGCGGCTCGACGGGCGGGAGCGGCTCGGGCCCGGGGCCGTGGCGCACCCGCTGGCCCTGCCGCAGCTCGGCCATCACCCGCTCGATGACCGCGTCGATCTGGGCCGATTCGATCATCCGTCACGCGCCTTGTCGTAGGTCACCTCGCCCTCCACCTCCAGGGTGTCCACGATGGCCATGATCACGCCATCGCACGGACGGCGGTCCGTCATCTCGGTCTGGCGTGCCGCGCTGCCGGTGGCGTACAGCACCACCTCACCGAGCCCGGCCCCGATCGCGTCGGCCGCGACCCGATAACCCGATGTCTCCTTGCCACGGACATCGAGCTGCTGGAGGACGAGGAACTTGAGACCCTCGAGCGACGGTTCCTTGCGCGTCGCCACGACCGTCCCGACCACTCTCCCGAGCAGCATCGGCCGCTCCTACTTCTTGGCGGTCTTGGCGGCCTGCCCCTGCCGACCGAGCGGCAGGGTGCGGTCCACGTTCGCGTGCGGACGCGGAATCACGTGCACGGCCACGAGCTCGCCGACCTTCTCGGCGCCGCGCGCGCCCGCCTCGACCGCAGCCTTGACGGCGGCCACGTCGCCGCGCACGACCGCGGTCACGTAGCCTCCGCCGATCTTCTCGTACGCCACCAGTTCGACCTTGGCGGCCTTTACCATGGCGTCCGCCGCCTCGACCATCGCCGGATAGCTGCGCGTCTCGATCATGCCCAGCGCTTCAACCGCACCGTACTCATCAGCCATCGGTTCCTCCGGACCCTAGATGATTCTCATGCTCCCAGCACCTCACACCCGATCGGGCGTGTCACGCCCGACGTTTCGTCTCCGCTTCGCGTCCGCTGATGCCCTCGATGGCCGCGACGGCGGCACCGTACCCGGCCATGATATCCCGCTCCTCGCCGCCGAGGTACACCCGGCCGAAGCTGCCGAAGGCCCGGACGTCGAGGATGTTGATGTTGGCGGCCTTCTCTGCCTCGTTGGCGGCGAGCGCCGCGTATCCTGCCGGTTCCACCTCGAGCACGTAGAGGGTCTGACCGGCCAGCAGCATGTGCCCGTAGCGCATGCGGTTGACGAGCTGGACCTGGTGGGGATCCACGTGCCGGATGATCTGGCTCGACACGACCCGGGGCCGGATGCGATCCGATTCCTGCACCTCGAGAGCCTGCAGGATCGCCGCGCCCGCGGCCCTCACCTCCGCCTGGATCTCGTGGTGCACCTCCAGCAGCCCGAACAAGCGCTCGACGACCTGCATGCCGGGCCGGACGCGCGTCGCCTTGAGCGCGATGTCCGTGATCCGGTTGATTTCGATCCCGGGCGAGATCTCCACCCACAGGGAGGTGTCGCCGGGGAGGGGCAGGAAGCCTCGCGCTACCGTGCCCAGGTAGGCCGCATGCTGTGGCTGCAGGCTGTCCAGAAAGACGTAGGTTCGCAGGTCGACGGTCATGGGCGCTCCTCGGAATCGGTTCCCTCCACGATCCTCACGCTGGCGCTGGCGCCGATCCGGGTGGCGCCCGCCTCCACCATCCTCTGGGCATCGGCGTAGGTCCGGATGCCCCCGGAGGCCTTCACGCCGATCTGCGGGCCGACGACGCGGCGCATCAGGGCCACGTCCTCGGCCGTGGCGCCGCCCGGACCGAAGCCGGTGGAGGTCTTCACGAAGTCCGCACCGGCCACCTTGGCGAGTTGGCAGGCCGCCACCTTCTCCTCATCGGAGAGCAGCGCGGCCTCGATGATCACCTTGAGGATGCCACCACCCGCATGTGCGGCCGAGGCGACCGAACCGATGTCGCGCTCCACGAGCTCGTAATCGCGCGACTTCAGCGCTCCGACGTTGATGACCATGTCCACCTCGTCGGCACCGTCGCGCACCGCCTTCTGAGCTTCGAACGTCTTCGCCTCCGTGGACGTGGCGCCCAGCGGGAAGCCGACGACCGTGCACGTGAGCACGTCCGTCCCCTTGAGCAGGTCCGAGCAGAGCTTGACGTACGAGGGATTCACGCAGACCGAGGCGAACCCGTACTTGCGTGCCTCGTAGCACAGCTGGGCGATCTCCTCGTGCGTGGCGTCGGGCCGGAGAAGGGTGTGGTCGATGAGGTGGCTCAGGCTGCCATCGGTGGGCGCGACGCCGAGCGTCGTGGCGATCCGGTCCGCTCCCGCCCTGACGACAGGCTGCACGCGATCGACGTAGTTGCGGCGTGAGAGTGGACTCGCGGCGCTCGCCGCCCGGTCGGTTTCGGCGCCCAATCGGTCCTGCTCGATCAGCACGAGCACCTCGTGCGTGATCTGCTGGATGATCTGTTCCAGGGTGGCGTCGTCGAGCTTCATCGCCGGACACCTCGAACGCTGACGCAAAGCCACAAAGACCTCGTCATGCCCGCAGAAACCTACGCTCTATCGCCATGATCTTCTCGACCCGCCGGGCGTGGCGTCCCCCGCCGGTCGGTGTGTTCAGCCAGGTCTCGACGATCCGCCGGGCGAGCCCCGGCCCGATCAATCCCGCACCGAGGGTGAGGACGTTCGCGTCGTTGTGCTCCCGGCTGTTGAGCGCCGTGGCCTCGTCGTAGCACATGGCCGCCCTGATGCCCGGTACCTTGTTCGCCGTCATGCAGGAACCGATTCCGGCGCCATCGACCAGGATGCCCCTCCAGGCGCGGCCCTGCGCGACCAGGCCGGCCACCGAGAGGGCGAAGTCCGGGTAGTCGACCGGCTCCGTGCTCCCGGTTCCGCAGTCGAGCACGTCGTACCCGAGATCCCGCAGGCCCTCCTTCAGGAGCTCCTTCAGCTCGAAGCCGCCGTGATCCGCGCCCATGGCCACGGTTCTGGGGCCGCCGACCCGGGCAGTCCGAGAGGTCGGCTGAGTCCCGACGGCAGGACCGGGCTCGACCAGCGAGATTCTTCGCTCCAGGGCAGCCTGGCGGGCCAGCGGGGTGAGGATGGCACCGTGAGGGATCTCCAGCTCGCCGCCGACCGGGGTGTCCTCGAGGGTACGCTGGGTGACCAGGGTACGGCCCCTTGGAGCCGGGTCCGGGGCGGGCCGGCCCACCGTCTGGTAGACCACCCGACGGACCATCTCCCGCACGCGCTCCTCGTCCGTCACGGGTCGCCCCTCACCAGTACCGCCAACCGGAGGGTTCCGCCGCCTCGGCCTCCGCGACCGACCTGGCGGACTCCGATTCGGGCCGACCGACGGCCGCTTCCTCCGCGGGCAGCCCTTCGGCGATCTCCCGGTCGGCGTAATCCTCGAGGAGCCGGAAGTGGGCACGGAGCTGGGCCACGGCGTGATCGTAGGGAGCCAGGTCGCGGGCGGTACGTGCCTGCATCAGCGCTCCCTCCATCACGGCAAGCACGAGACGGGCGACGCCGTTCCGATCCAGCCCGACCGGGAGCCGGTCTTCCGCCTGCGCGAGCCAACTCGAGACCCGGGTGACCCAGCGGGAAAAGTACTCATCGATCAGCGACCGCACCCGCGGTACCCGGTCCCCCAGCTCCAGAGACAGGTTGCCCACGGGACAGCCGCGGGCGAAGCCGCTCACGAGCAGACCTCGTCGGTATCCCTCGAGGAGGGCGAACACCCGTTCCAGGGGATCTTCGGTCGTGCTCTCGGCGGGGCGGAGAATGACCGGCTCCAGCTGAGCGAGGTGTCGCTCCAGAACCCCGATCAGCAGCGCTTCCTTTCCCGGAAAGAAGTGGTACAGGCTGCCGCTGTTCACCCCGGCGCGATCCAGGATCGTGGAGATCCCGGTCGCCGAGTACCCCCGCTCGTGAAACAGTCGGGCGGCCTCCTCGACGATGCGGTCTCGCGTCTCCGATCTCGGCGTCATTTGATTGATCAGTCAATACAAACCGGCGGCGTAAGGGCGCGTCAGCGTCGTGAGCTTTCCTGAAAGAGCTGGGCATGTCATGAGCCTGCACGATTAGGTGCCCGGCACGCGCCTTATTTGATTGAACAATCAATCATATCAGGGGCGATCTGTCAAGCCCCACGCAGCTGCGCTTCTCGTTCCGCTTGGGGAACGGCGCTAGCGGCCGTGGCGATCGGTCTGCTCGTCCCGATCGAGCGCGCGGCGTGCGGCGAGGGCCTCGGTGTACCAGAGAAGCTCGTCGATGAAACGGTCCGCCCGGCGCTCGTAGGCCGGATCGGCGGCGTCTCCTGCAGCAGTGAACGTGGAGTCCACCCGCTCGACGGGAAGCCGGGCGGGAATCGGAAGGGCTCCCAGGGACAACAGCACCTGCCGGAGCTGGGACAGTGCGCTGAGGCCGCCCCACGGTCCGGCGGACACGGTGACGATGCCGACGGGCTTGCGGCGATACTGGGGGAGCAGATAGTCGAGGGCGTTCTTGAGCACGCCCGGGTAACCACTGTTGTACTCGGGGGTTACGATCAGGAGCGCATCCGCGCGCCGAATCTGCTCGCCGAATTCCTCCAGCCCCGGTGGCGGATCCTCCCGCTTGTGCAGTCGCTCTTCCATGATGGGCAGGGCGTACTCGGCCAGGTCGAGCAACCGGGATTCCACGCCGGGCCTGCCCGCCAGCCGCCGATGCATGAAGAGGGCGACTCGGGGGGTCTGACGGCCGCGCCGTGTACTGCCCACGATAACCGGTAGATAGAGGGTCTCCGTCACAGCCGCCTCCTGCCGCCTGGCTCGTGAGGTTCCTAGATTGCGGCGGTTGGCTCAAGGCACAAGTCCGCGTTGTGCCTCTCAAGGTACGAAGGCGCCGCTTGAGCGCCGAGAACCGAGACGCGATTCGATGGAGGTCGTCCCAGTCGGTCCGCTCCTCGTGGTCTGCCTGGCAGGGCTCGTCGTCGCCGGACCGTCCTCCGGCGGGACCCGGGCGGCGGCGTCGAAACCGTTCGGGCCCGGGGCAGTGCCAGCATCGCTCGGCCCCGGCGGAGCGAAGCCCGACACGCAGCTCGTCAATCCACGTGAGGCCCGACGAGCCGCAGCAGGCGCGCAGCGAGCCTTCGAGCGCACGCGCCGTCGCAACCTCCCGTTCTGGGACGGGCCGACCGATCGTTGTGACGAGATCGTCGGCCGCTTCTGTCTCTGGCACGAGTCCGATCCGGCCTGGCATCCCGGTCCCGAGCGGGAACGGATCCGGATCGCCCGGGCCGAGCTCGTGGAGACGCTGGAGCGGTACGCGCGACATGCACCCGAGGACGCTTGGATCGTCGGGCAGTGGGTCCGCTATCTGATCGAGGCAGGGCGTGTCGCCGAGGCCCGGGCGGCTGCCGGCATCTGCTCGGCTGAGCCGTGGTGGTGTGCTGCGCTTCGCGGGTACGCCCACCATGCCATCGGCGACTACCGCCGTGCCGAGACCGCCTACGAGGCCGCGCTGAAAGCGATGCCGACGGAGCTCAGGTGCTCCTGGCAGGATCTCTCCTGGCTCCTCGAGGGAGAGATCCTGGAAGAGTACGAGTCACTCGGTTGTGCCGCGCGGCAGACTCTCGAGGTAGCAATCTGGCTGCTGGCCGACCCCCTCTTCCTGGTCCCCGGCAACGAGCGCCGCACGGAGCACCTCTCCCGTCACGTATTGAACCGCCTACAGGTCGGAGCCGAGTCTCCCTACGGCGTCTCCTGGGGTGCCGATCTGGAGGAACTGCTGTTGCGTTACGGCTGGCCGGAGAGCTGGTCGCGGCGCCGGCAGCCCATCTACTCCCCAGGCCGGGAACGGCCTCCGATAACAGGTCACGATCCGGAGCGCAGCTTCAGCTTCCTTCCGTCCTCCGTTCTCCCCGGGGCCGACGGGATCGACGGGCGCTGGGAGCTCGAGCCGCAGCGGCCGCGCGAGGAGTACCTCCCACCGTACGCCCGCGCGTTCGATGGGGATGAGCCGGCCTTCGGCCATCAGCTCGCGGTATTCCGTCGCGGGAAAGAGCTTCTCCTGCTCGGGGCGTACGAGTGGCTGAATGATTCCCTTCCGGCTGGCACCCCGCTCCGCGCGGGGCTCGTGTGGGCTGAAGGAACGGGCGGGCCACAGGCCAAGGTCGTGGCGGATGCACCCGTGCGCGGCGTCCTGACCGCTCGCGCCGGCACCGAGTTCTCGGTGTTCGGGATCGAGGTGCTGGCGGATTCCGAGCGCCGCGCGGCCCGCAGTCGAGTCGTCCGTCGTGCGTCGTCGCGTGACAACGCCCCCGCGCTCTCCGACATCCTGCTTCTCGAGCCCTCCCGGGAAGAGAGGATGCCGGAAAGCCTCGGAGAGGCGTTGAGCCTGGTGCGACCGTCGATCACGGTTCGCAGCGGCGAGCGGATCGGACTGCTGTGGGAGTACTACGGCATGCCCGCCGGTACGCCGCTGCAGATCGAGGTCGCGCTCACCAAGCAAGGAAAGAGCTTCTTCCGGCGGGCCGCGGAGTGGCTGGGGCTAGCGAGGAGCGAGGAGGCGACGGTGGGCATGAGGTGGCGCGAGCAGGCCGAGGGCACCAGCGGCCCGGCCGTCCGTTATGTCGAGCTCAGGATTCCGGAGCTGTCGGAGGGAAGCTACGTGTTGAGTGCTTCCGCACAGCCGGATGGAGGAGAGGAGGCGGGTTCCATCCGCCTGATCCGCGTGCGGGATCGCTAGTCCCGCTGCGGGGCTGTGCAACTACAGGCACGCGGTTCGTCATTCGGGTGAGGGCCCGGAAGGGGAGCGTTTCGCAGGCCGCCCCCGCCCGAGGCGGGTCGGCTCGCGCCCGGGCAGCTCGGTTCGCGCCGGGCGATCGGCCTGAGCCCAGAGAGGATGAGGAGTTCATGGCGACGGACTGGGCCGCTGTGTACGAAGCGACGTACACGGATCTCGTCCACTTCCTCTACCGGAAGGTATGGGATGCGCAACGGGCGGAGGATCTCGCGCAGGATGCGTTCGTGCGGGCCCTCCGTCACGATCCGGAGCGACCTCGGGCATGGCTGTTCACGGTGGCCTCCAATCTCGCCCGCGACGAGGCACGCTCGGCCGTGCGGCGTCGCCGGCATCTGAGGCTCATACGGACCGAGCTGGAGACGGCTCCGCCTGCCGCCTCCGAGCCTGCTGACCGGCTCGATCGGGAGAAACGGGCCGAGGCCGTCCGGCTCGCGCTCGAGGCGCTGAGCGAGCGGGACCGTGAGATCCTGCTGCTCTGGGATGCGGGGCTGAGCTATCGGGAGATCGCCGAGGAGACCGGCCTCGCGCCCGGCGCCATCGGGACCACCCTTTCTAGGGCGCGCGGCCGTTTGGTCTTGGCGTACGAGGAGCGAGCGCAGAGAGATGTCGCATCTGACTGAAGGCCAGCTGCACGCCCACCTGGACGGAAGCTTGGAGGGGCTGGGCGGCATGTCGCGCGATGAGGTGCGCATGCACCTGTCGGTATGCGCCGATTGCCGCTTCCGGCTGGAGGCGGCGAGCGAGGTGCGCGAGCGGGCGTCCGCCCTCCTCCGTGCCGCCGCGCCGCCCCGTAGCGCGCCTCCCGCGCTGGAGGAGCTGCAGCAGCGTGCGGGCCGGGGGGGAGTCGAGGACGGCCCTCGGACCGTCGTCGAGCGGGAACGCCGCCGCGGCGGGGCCGCCCGGCCGATCGCCTGGGCCGCATCGCTCGCCGTGGCGGTGACGGCGGGCTGGCTGGCCCGCGGTGTGGTGGGCCCGCCGCCGCTCCAGAGCGAGGCCGATGCTGCACGGGTCGAGGCGGAAGGCTTGCCGGCCGTCTCGGCGGCTATGCCGGAGGAGCGGGAGGAGCTCGGCCGCCGAGCGATGCAAGGGGCGGCAGAGCGCCCGACCCCGCTTCCGTCGGAGGCTGGAGCGACCCCCCGGAACGAAGGATCGGTGCTCGCGGAGGAAAGCGGCACGGCCACCGAGCGGCTCGAGAAGGTCGAGTCAGGATCGGCCGTGAGCGTGCCGCTGGCCGCAGCGGGGCGCGAAGTGGCGGCCGCCGGCTGGGAGACGATCGGGCGGGAGCGGGCAGAAGCGCTCCTGGGAGGGCGGCTGCGAACCGTGGAAGGGCTCCCGGTGCTCTCCGTGCGAGCGCGAGGATCCGGCAGCGACGTGGAGGTTTGGACGGCCCAGCAGCTCCCGTCCGGGCATACGCTCAACCTGTGGCAGGTGCCTGTGGTCGCTGCGGCCAGCGCGGAACCGGAGCCCGGCCAGGGGTCGGCTGGGGTCGTCCCAAGGTCGGCTGGCGCCCGGGCGCGGGAGGCGGATGGGCCCGGGCAGCAGGTGGCTG
This sequence comes from Gemmatimonadota bacterium, assembly GCA_020351855.1. Taxonomy (GTDB): domain Bacteria; phylum Gemmatimonadota; class Gemmatimonadetes; order Palauibacterales; family Palauibacteraceae. Next base: position 933,026 of record CP070670.1, on the reverse strand, counting down.
GGTACGAGGCCGTGGAGCGCGTGCGCAGCGGCGGGTTTCTCATCGAGGCGCGGGCACCGCTGTCGGCGGATTCGCTTCGTGCGCTGCTGGCCCGACTCGACGAGTGAGACGGTAGGGCGGATCGGCGGGCGGGAACCTGGCAGCCGCTCCACGGTTGTGTTTGTTGGGATCACCCCCATCCCGCCGCTCCTCGCCCGATGCAGCGCGGACGAACGAGGCTCGGACTGGCGGCTCACTCCGGACCCGACGTAGCCTCAGGGTCTGCCCTGCCGGGCGAAGTGACGCCGCCGATGGGGACGGGCGGCCAGCGACGGCGGCCGGCGTTGGGCAGCCGAATCGCAAGTTCTCACTGGTCACAAGGAGGCCCAGATGAGCGGAGATCGAATCGCGTCCTACGCGAGGCCCGACAAGCTCGTGACGACGGCCTGGGTGGCCGAGAACCTCCATCGGGACGACGTCCGGATCGTGGAATCCGACGAGGATGTTCTTCTCTACGACACCGGGCACGTTCCCGGTGCGGTCAAGATCGACTGGCACACCGACCTGCAGCACCCGCTGGAACGCGACTACCTGCACGCGACGCCCTTTGCCGAGCTCATGCGGGAGAAGGGCATCTCCCGCGACACGACCGTGGTGTTCTACGGCGACAAGAACAACTGGTGGGCCTGTTACGCGCTCTGGGTGTTCGAGCTGTTCGGGCACCCGGACTGCCGGATCATGGATGGCGGGCGGGCGAAATGGAAGGCCGAGGGACGCGAGATGTCGACGGAGGTGCCGGTCTACGCCGCCGGCGACTATCCGACACCTCCGCGCAGTGATGAGCCGATCCGCGCGTTCCGCGATGATGTCCTGGCACACCTCGCTGCGAAGGGGCCGCTGATCGATGTGCGTTCCCCCGAGGAGTATCGAGGTGAGCGCCTGCACATGCCCGATTACCCGAACGAGGGAGCGCTGCGCGGTGGGCACATACCCGGCGCGGCGAACATTCCGTGGGCGCGTGCCGTGCAGGAGGACGGGACCTTCAAGCCGGCGGAGGAGCTTCGCGCCCTGTACGAGGGGGAGGCGGGGCTCACGCCGGATAGCGAGGTCGTGGCGTACTGCAGGATCGGCGAGCGCTCGAGTCATACATGGTTCGTGCTCCACTACCTGCTGGGGTATCCCAAGGTGCGCAACTACGACGGTTCCTGGACCGAGTGGGGCAACCTGGTGAAGGCGCCGATCGAAAGGTGATGCGGGGTCAGCCGTCCCGTCGCGGAAGGGCGGTGCTCGTCCTCTCCGTAGCTGCCACGGCCGCCGGCTGCGGTGGTTCCGGGCCCGGCGCGGCGGAGACTGCGGAGGGCATTCTCGCGGATTCGCTGATCGGACGTTGGACCGAGGTCGCCGGGGGGCTACGAGCGTGGAAGACGGTCCGGTCGGCTCGCTACACCGTGACCACCGTTCTCTACGATTCGGTCGGACAGGTCCGGTGGATGAGGCCGAGGCGGATCGAGTTCCGCAAGACGGAGCGCGGCGAGGAAGCGAGGATCGAGCGACCGGAGGGCGAGGGGCTGTACGTCCAGGTGTTCACGGGTGACACCGCCTGGGCGACACTGAACGGGCATGCCCTGCCGGTCGACCATCCGGCTGCGGCCGAGGCCGAATACGTGGGGCGCGACGTGGTCTACTGGTTCGGTTTGCCCTACAAGCTGTGGGATCCCGGGGTGAACCGGTCGGCCCGTCGGCTCGAGGGCGGATACGAGGTCGCCGTTACGTTTGAATCCGCTGTGGGCGCCCACCCGGGCGACCGGTACTTCTACTACTTCACGGATGAGGACCCCTTCCCGGAAGAGGTCCATTACATCGAGGAGGGGAAGGAGAGCCGGAGCCGCACGGTCTGGTCCGATTTCGTCGTCGCCGAGCCGATCACCTTCGTCGGCACCCGCCGGTGGTACGACGGGGGCCGCCTGACGAAGGAGCTCCGCATGGACGACATCGTGGTCAACCCAGACCTGGCGGACTCGCTGTACGCGGCGCCACGTCCGGTCCGCGGGTGAGATGGACGCCAAACGAGCCGAGTTCGAGGCTGAAGCGCTCGTTCACCTGGACCTTCTGTTTGCGCTCGCCCTCCGTTTCACGGGAGGCGACGAGGCGGCCTCCGAGGATCTCGTGCAGGACACGATGCTCAAGGCGTACCGGGCCTGGGACAGCTTCGAGTCCGGGACCAACTGTCGTGCGTGGCTGACGACCATTCTCCGGAACACGTTCATCAACAATCTGCGCCGGCGGCAGAAGCGTCCGGCTTCCGTCGCGTACGAGGAGGTGGCCGAGCGCTCCGTTTTCGCCGAGTTGACCGAGTCCGCTGCGGAGGGTGGCTTCTTCAACAGGATCATCGATGAGGAGGTGATCCGGGCGATCGAGGAACTGCCTGCCGATTTTCGCGTTCCCCTGGTGATGGCGGACCTGCAGGACATGGGATACCAGGAGATCTCCGAGCTGCTGGACATCCCGGTGGGCACGGTGAAGTCCCGACTGTTCCGGGCGCGACGGAGACTGCAGCGGCGCCTGTATGCCTACGCCGTGGAGATGGGGTACGTGGAATGAGGCGGGAGATCCCGAGCCTGGCTCCGGCCGGGCTCGCAGCGGTGAGATCGAAAAGATGACGGACAACGGATCCTCCCGGGGAGGGAAGCCGGATCGCGATCGGGATGCCGAATCCCGGGAGTTGAGCTGTGAGGAGGCGGCGAAGCGCGTCTTCGAGTTCCTGGACGGGGAGCTTCCACCGGTGGATGCCGAGAAGGTGCGGCATCATGTGGAGGTGTGTCGTCGCTGCTACCCGTATTTCAACTTCGAGCGGTTCTTCCTCGATTACGTTCGAGAGCGCGGGCTGAAGCCGCGGCGCAGCCGGGACCTCGAGGAGCGGCTGCGCAGGCTTCTCGAAGAGGCCGAGGAGCCGTAAACCTGATTGCCGCTCCTGGTGGGCCGGCCTAGTTTATCGCGCCGTTTCCGGGGGTCGCTTCCCCCGCTCATCCTTCGCCAACCGGTAGCCCGGAGGGTCCGTGAAGTCCAGAACGCGCGAAAGCCTCGCCAGCCTCCTCGATGCACCCGGTCCGTCCGGATTCGAGACCCGGGCCGCAGCGGCGTGGCGTGCGCTGGCGGAGGTGTTCGCCGATCGGACCTGGAGCGACATCTACGGGAGCAGCTTCGCGCAGATCGGCGCCGGCGGCCGTCCGCGGGTCATGCTGGCCGGCCACATCGATGAGATCGGCCTGATGGTGCATCACATCGATGAACAGGGTTTCCTTTACGTGCGCGAGGTGGGGGGCTGGGATCCCCAGGTCCTGGTCGGGCAGCGGGTGGAGATCCTGACGGCCGATGGCTCCGTCGTGGGCGTCATCGGCCGGCGGGCGGTTCACCTGATCGAACGTTCCGACCGAGAGAAGGCGGTCAAGCTCAAGGACCTGTGGATCGACATCGGAGCAGCGAACGGCGAGGAGGCGAGGCGGAGGGTGGCGATCGGCGATGTGGCCATCATACGCTCCGAAACGCTCGAGCTGGGCGACGAGCTGGTCGCAGCGCGGTCCGTCGATGACCGCATCGGTGCTATCGTGGCGCTCGAATCACTTCGTCTTCTGTCGGAGTCGGGGACGGAGGCGGAGGTGGTCGCCGTCGCAACGACCCAGGAGGAGATCGGCTACCCATCGGGTGGAGGGGCTCGGACGAGCAGCTTCGAGCTCGCACCGGATGTCGCGATCGTGATCGACGTCGCGCATGCGACCGATCACCCGACATTGGATGCGAAGGAGCACGGCGAGATCAAGCTCGGCCACGGTCCGGTGATCGCCCGGGGCGCCGTGGTGAACCAGGTTCTCTTCCGGCGTCTCGTCGAGACCGCGGAGCACGAGGGGATCCCCCATCAGGTTCAGGCATCCCCTGCCAGCAGCGGCACCGATGCCGATGCGATCTTCACGACGCGGTCCGGCGTGGCGACGGGAATCGTCTCGATTCCGAACCGGTACATGCACTCGCCCAACCAGCTCGTGTCCATGCGTGATGTGGAGCACGCCGCGGCGCTCATCGCGGGCTTCGTTCGCGCGCTCGACGAGCGGACGAGCTTCCTCCCTCTCTGACCGCTGCTACGGAAGGGGGTGCCGAGCGACCATGCCGGTGCTGGCCAGGGCGCGAAGCCGCGCGGCCGAGGACTACCTGAAGGCGGTTTATACGCTGCAGCGCCGGGAGACGCCGGTGTCGACGAACGCCCTGGCCGAACAGCTGCACCGGTCTGCTGCCTCGGTAACGAACATGGTCAAGAGCCTGGCCGACCAGGGGCTCCTTGAGCACGTTCCCTACCAC
>CP070670.1:907011-928597 GCA_020351855.1 Gemmatimonadota bacterium | reverse complement strand
TGCGCCCGTAGCTCAACTGGATAGAGCACCTGACTACGGATCAGGAGGTTGGGAGTTCGAATCTCTCCGGGCGCACTCCGTAACTCCTTCACAGCGGCACCCGCAGCCCGTCCCAGTCGATCACGACCAGCGCTCACCGCTGCCTCCGTGGTCTAACCTGGTCGCTCACACGTCGTAGCGTCAGCCGGGGCGCGGCGGGATCGGTCGGTGGTGTCATTCCTGGGGCCGCAGGATGCGCTCAGCTACTGACCACCAAGGTAGGAGTCTACGTGTGCTTGAAACGACTCTCCATACGAATCGCGCTTGGATTCCCAAAGCAGCCGCCAGACCTTACGGCCCTGCGCTTCCCTCCTGAAGAACCTGTCCCAACTCTCCCAGGGCTCGTCGTCCATCAACCCTTCCCGATGGCTGTAAAAGGCGAACTCCCAGAGGTTGAGCCCTTGTCCAATGAACTTGTCGAGCTGCAGTTGCTGCACTGCAGACAACGCCGAAAGGTCCTTGCTACTCTCTACGTAGAGGCTGGCGAAGGTTTGATCCCTCAGCCAGGAATCCCATTCGTTGCCCAGGGCGAGGCCGGACTGCTGATTGGCTGACTGGATCGCTTCCGTGTTCTGCCGGATTTCCAAGCCGACGTAGACCAAGGAGATGACGACCGCGAAGGCGGCGATGATTTCAGCGACTTGGGCAGTTGTTTCAATCTTGCTCATCGATCCTCTTGCGAGCGCCGGCACGGACCCGGGATGACGAAGCCAGCCTAGGGTGTCGAGTGGGCGCGCGGTCGGCAAGGCCGCAGTTGGGAGAGGGCAAAGCGGGCTTGCTTGTTCGGCCGCCGATGTCAGGGAGGTGGTGTGGTGCCTGGGGTGCCTGGAAGGTTAGCGATGCCTCGCGCGAGAATGATCGTTCCGTGCGGGAGGAGATCGTGGGCGTGGAGGTGGAGGTGAAGAAGACGGCCCCCGAAGGAACCGTCGAATCGAAAGGCTCGGAATCCCTCCGTGAGGGGACAGAACGTGCAGATGCGGCTTCGATGGACACGGGCCCGGCCATCAGGCCGGGCCCGTTCGTTGGTCGAACCTTCATCCTGCGCGACGCGGACGTCGCCGGCCTGATTGCGGCTCAGGCCAAGCCTGCGCTGTCCCGCTCGGTTACGAAGATGTCCGGGAGGTCGAAAAGCTTACATCTCCGTGGCCGGCGGCGGGAGCGGCGCAAGACCTCGGCGCGGTTCCTACTCCGTGCCGATTCCCTTCTTGCGCGGTCCGTACGTCGCCCGCTCCGTCACTGGGGCGACGGCCGTCGTGTCCGACGTCGCGCTTTGTCCGAGCAGTTCCTCCGCCGTGGAGCCGGGCTCAGCGGGGTCCGGCGCCGTCGGCTGCTGCGTGCAGGCTGCCGATGCACCGAGGGCAAGGAGCAGGGCAAAGGCGATCGTGCCGGCTCTCGACTTCATGGGTCACTCCTCGTCCAGGTAAACGCGTGACGGGAACCCCGTCCCCTCTCTTCCTAACGACGGACGTGATTCCGGTATTTGCGTTCCTGGAGTGCAGAGTTCGCGCCAGGCGGCAACAGGCGCGGCGCTCGGGCCTGGGGGAGGATCGACTTACGTCAGTGTCCGCCGCCGTTTAGACGGTAACCCGCCCAGTAGTAGGGGTCGCTGAACTCGGGATGAGACAACATCTTAAGTTGCGCACTGGCAAGGGCTTGCGATGGGTCTGCCTCCCTCAGCTCAGCGTAGAAGTAGCCGGCCAGCACCGCAGCGCTCCGATCCTCGACCCGCCATAGCGTCGCCAGCACGTTTTGCGCACCGGCATACAAAAATGACTGAGCCAGGGTCGCGTAGTCTTCACCCCGATCGAAGCGGGTCGCAGTGGCGGGGCCCAGCCCGGTCTCACACCCGGAAAGGTAGAGCAGGGGCGAGTTTACATGGAGTTCGAGGATCTCGTGGACCTCGAGCCGACCGTCGTCCTCGGGAGGACCGCTGCCGCTCGCGGCAACGTCCAACCGCGAGAAGAGCGGATTGCGGGCGTTCATGCTCGCGTGTGAAGCGAAATGCACGAGCCCGCCGCTTTCCAACAGACCCCTCAGACGGGCTTCCGTCGCCGTGGCTCCCCGGTAGTAGATGCCTCTCCGCCGCTCCACGACCGCCCGGGCCTCATCGTCCGTGGCAGGAAGGGCTTCCGGAAAGGGAGCAAGGACGTACGTCTCCCGCTCGGAAAGGCGGGACGTGGCGCCGCGGGACGCGGCGCGCGCCCGCAGCTCCACGAGAGAAGCAGCGGTCGGCAGGTGCACGAGCGGGAGGATCTCGGCCAGATGGCGGCTGGTGCCGGCCCGGCGCAGGGCGGCAAACGGCAGGTAGTTGAGCACCCCGTGCGGCACGAGGATCAACCGCTCAGCCTCGAGCACCGGTCTGGCGGTGGCCGCCGGCGCGATCAGCGTCTCGTACAGGACCTCGAGCACGGGGGCGGTCTCGAGCGGATCGTTGCCCGGTTCCGCCATGAGCTTGCGGACGAGGCGGACCCGACTCTCCAGATCCGCCATCGAGGTCGGCGAGCTGACGACGAAGGACGAGTCGGGCGTCAACACGAACGTCAGCACCTGGTCCGGCATCACGAAGTACTCGAGCAGGGTCTCGCCGGCGCGCAGGGACGTGCGGACGTCCGACTCGAGGACAGGGGGCGGCGCTTGCGTCCCCGTCGATCCTTCCTTGCGTCCGATCTGGATGATCTCGTAGTCGCTGCGTGCCTTCGAGAGCCGCGTCCACAGCAGCTCCGCGGCGCTGTCGGCGCCGGAGCCTCCCTCGGCCTGGATCGCGTCCAGGGTCGTCACGAGCTGACCGATCCGGTGGAGGAGCTCCTCGGCTCGGCCGGCCTCCTCGGCGTTCGTCGGGGGAGGCCCACCCTCCGGCTGGCCCAGGTGCGCACGCAGCGTACGTCCGCGGGCCTGGTCGGAGACCGCGAACGCCTCCGCGGTCCTGTTCGCCTCGAGGAGCGCCCGCACGAGGTCTGCGTAGGTCTCGTGGCGTGCCGCCGCGAAGCCGGCGCGCATCGCACGGGATCGAAAGCTGCCGCGCACGCGCTCCACGGTCCTGACGGCCTTCCAGCCCGCGTTGATCGCGCTGTCCGCCTGGCCCAGTCGGAGGAAGGCGCGCGAGCGGAGCGCATGGGCTTCCCACTCCGTCTCGTAGTCGCCACCGAAGAGGCGGACCCCGGCGGCCCCGATGGCTGCGAGTACGCCCTTCGCGTCGCCGCGGCCGTCGAGGATACGAGCTTCCGCCAGGGCCACGATCGCGCGGGCGGCCCTCGTATCGAGCTCGCTGGCCAGGTCGCGCGCCGCCGCCAGCAGCGAATCGGCCGATCTGTCGGAGCCGACGGCAGCGTCGAGCTCGGCGAGGGCGACGAGGTCGTCAAGCTCCTCGAAGCGTGCACCAACGCGCCGGTGCGTTGTGAGGGCCGCCGTGGCCTGCTCGCGTGCGCCCTGCAGGTTGCCGAGCTCCGCGAAGATCTTGGCCCGTGACCGCCGAGCACGGCCCAGCTCGGTCTCGAGCCCTGTGCTCCGGTACAGTTCCAGCGCATCCCGGTTGAGCTCCAGGGCGCGTACCCGGTTGTCGCCGGCCACGTAGAGCTCGGCGAGCACCTCCAGATCGTTGGCTTCCTGCTGTCGAAGCCCGTGGGATCGCGCGATGGCAAGCGCGCTGTCGAGCATCACGTGGGCCTGCCCGAGGTTTCCGAGGGCGGCGTAAGCGCTCCCCAGCTGCCCGTAGGCGTTCTCCATGCCAGCGGCGTAATCGATCGACCCGTAAAGCTCCAGCGCCTCGTGGAGCAGCGGAATCGCATCCTGGGTCTGCCCTACCCGGATTTCGAGCATTCCGAGGTTGGCGAGGGCGTTTCCCGCCATCACGGCGTCATCCAGGGCGCGTCCTGCCCTCAGCATCGTCGTGTAGCCGGCGCGGGCCCGCGCGAACTCGCCCCACTCCGTGGCCACCAGCGCCAGGTTACCCGCAGCGCGCGCCTCCCCTGCCGCATCGTGGACCCGGTCGGCGGCCTCGGCGGCGCGCTCGAACCACTGCGCGGCCTCCTCGAAGCGCGATTCGTCCCAGGCGACCAGACCGAGAGCGTTGTAGCTGCGCGAGAGCTGGTCTCCAAGATCGGCTTCGAGCTTCAGGTCGAGCGCTCGCTGACCGACCTCGCGCGCTTCTCCGTATCGTCCCTGCCGCCAGGCGCTCAGTCCCAGCCAGGTGAGGGCGCGGGCCTGGATGCGCGCGTCGCCCCGTCGGGAGGCGGCGTCCGCGACCTGTCCGAGAAGGGTACCGGCGCTGTCGTAGGCGCCGTCGTAGTAGACGTCGAGGGCCGTGGAGAGGAGGGATTCGAGGTCGGCAGTCACCGCGCGGTCCGTTGCGGCCGGCGTGGATGGAGGTGCCGAGCTCTCGGCGGGTCGGCTGAACTCGAGGCGTTGGTCGCACCCCCCCGCCGCGGCCAGCATGCAGAGAGCAGCCAGCCGCCAACCGAGGGAGTCTGCGATCAGGGTTCGGCCCAGAGGCGATTCGCGTCCGTCGTGGCGGTCGTTCCGTCGGTCAGCAATGCTTCGACGAACCAATAGTAGCGCGTGCCCGCCTCCGCTTCGAGGTCGCGCGGCAACTGCAGCATCGTGTCGGCCGTCGAACCCCGCCACACGAGATCACCTCGTTCGTCCGTGACGGTCAGGCTGTAGAAGGCGTCCGGGGCCACCTGCCGCCACAGGAAGACCGAGCCACCCAGGGCGGAAACCGCATCACCGTCGGACGGTGCGACGGTCTCGAACTTTCGGACGCCCTCGTCGAGTCCCGCGCCGTTTCGAAGCTGCGGCTCCCGACCCGAGTCGACACTCCCGATGCCCGGTCCGAACACGAGGACGGCGGCCGCTGCCGCCGCCGCGGCGCCTATGCCGCCGGCCCAACGCACTCGGCGTCCCCGGCTTGCGACTCGCATCAGGGACGTCACCTCGAGGAGCTCGTCGCGGCACTCGGCACAGCGATCCAGATGCTCCTCGATGCGGTCGCGGGCCTCGCCTCGGACGACGCGGCTCACGTAGCCGCTGACCTCCTCGCTGGTCAGATGTGGCGTGGGATCCGACACGTGCTCCTCACTTCGTTGGCCAGCCCGCAGGAGACCCCGGTCGAATCGGGCCTGCCCGGGGGCTGTTCATCATCAAGCAGAAGTCAACCTTGGGATCAAGTCCTCACTCCTCCCTCTCACAACCCTGGATGACAGCAATCACCGAACTCTTTCTTCTCCCTCTCGCCGGCGTCGGCGCCGTGCGGTCCGCCGATCCGGCGCCTCAGGGGCGCGGGTCCGACACGCCACGCTGTTGCAGCTGCCCGCGCAGCTCTTCATACACCTTCTTGAGCCTGCGGTAGACATGGAACGGCGAGGCGAAGCCCATCGCCTCGGCGATCTCCCGAGCCGAGCGGCCGTCCTCGAAGCGGAGACGAAGCAGCAGTCGCTCACGCGGGGACAAGGAATCCAGCGCCTCCTGAAGCGCCCGGCGGAGCTGTATCCGGCGGACCTCCGCCTCGGGATCGCTGCCCGTGGGATCGGCCGTTCGAGCGAGGTCGAGCTCCTCCGTCACGAGATCGACGAGACGACGCCGCTCCACCACCCGCATCCCCTCCTGGGAGCTGCCCAGGTCAGCCGTGCCCGATCTGCGACGCACGCGCCCGTACCGGCCCCGCTGGTAGTCGATGCAAAGACGGCGGGTCACCACGACGAGCCAGGCCTCGAACCTTCCAGCCTGCGATCGCGCGAACGTCTCCAGACGCTGGTGGTCGTCCCGGCAAAGTCCCTCGAGGACAAAGGCGTACTGATCCATCGCCTCGTCGTAGTCCGAGCTCAAGGCTCGAACCGTGGACAGGATGAGGCGGCTGTAGCGGTCGACCACGGTCCGCCAGGCCGCGTCCCGTTCGGGCCCCGGGGGGCGGGCAAGGAGTTGGGCGACCTCCGGAGGTAGGTCGGTCCGACCCTTTCCCGTCCTGCCGTCGCTCACCGACTCCTCCGACAGGGCCGACCCACCGTTCGCGCAAAACCGCCGACCAATTCCGTCATTGGTTGATAGGGAGTTGATGCGACGTCCGCGGACGAGAGGCTCCCGGAACTCAAGGTTGTGGACGCCAACAGATACGGGGGAACGCATGGCAGAGCACGGGTCGTCCCCGCCGTTTGATGAAAGCTGCTTGATCAACCGCCTGCGCGCCCGATCCCCGAGCGCGTTGGCCGAGGCGTACGACCGCTACGGTCCGATGGTCTACCAGACGGCGTTCCGCATCACGGGGTGCCCGGCCGAGGCGAGCGATGTCGTCCAGGATGTCTTCCTGAAGCTGACCGAGAGCGTGCAGACGTACCGGGCCAGGGGCTGCTTCACCGGGTGGCTCCGGAAAGTCGCCGTCCGCGCGGCGCTCATGCGCTCGCGTACCACGCGGCGTCGCGCCGAGGTCGCCCTCGAGAATGCGCCCCTCTCCGTCGCTCGTCGCAGCGCGCCCGCTCCCATCGACAGCATCGTGCTCGAGCAGGCTCTGGCGACACTCTCGCCACCGCTCCGCACGGTCTTCCTGCTCAAGGTCGTCGAGGGGTATTCGCATGACGAGATCGCCGAGTCTCTTGGCATCCGACGGGGCACGTCGGAGGTCCGTCTCCACCGGGCCCGCCAGAGCCTCCAGGCACAGCTCACGGCCTGAGCCGGGCAAAAGCTCCCGCCAACCCTGATCGCTCCCGACTCCGACACCGCCCGGGGTCGGGGATCCATGCGCGACAACCTAAGCCTCGTTCCGCGAACGCCGCCAATCAGCGATCGGCCGCCCGTGGCGCGGACGCTTCCGACTTCTTATGCCTATGTTCGACGCGTACGTGACCCGAGGAGAGAGCGGAGGGAGGTTGCGGCCGGCAGCGACAGTCGGGGCGGGAGCATTGATCCTGGCGATGAGTGCCTGCGGCGGAAGCCTGCCCCGGGCACCCGCGGAGGACGCCGCATCGGGGCAACAGCGTGAGGGGAGGGCACTGTATGGCGACCACTGCCGTGGCTGCCACGATGGCGCGGGCGGGAGTGGGGCGGTCCTCTCCCCGCGTCTGCTCGCCTCTCATTTCGATGCGGGTTCTCTGTACGCGTACATTGAACTTGCCATGCCGTATGATGATCCGGGGTCTCTCGGTCCGGCGGCGTACTGGGCGATCACGGCGTATCTCATCTCGGATCGGGGGCTCGCCCGTCTGACGGAGCCACTGGCCGAAGGATCGGCGAGCGCGATCCGCCTGCGCGTGCGGCCCGACGGATAGCGATTGCTACCGATAATCGTTACGAATATTTTTCAACTGTATATCGGCTTTGGGTTTAGATCTCCAGTGAAAACGGTGACATGATGAACACGAAAGTGCAGAACGCGATCAACGATCAGATCGCCCAGGAGTTCTTCGCCTCCTACCTCTACCTGTCCATGATGATCTACTTCGAGGGGCAGAGCCTCGGCGGCTTCGCGCACTGGATGCGCATGCAGGCCGAGGAGGAGCGGGCCCACGCGCTGAAGCTGCTCGAGTTCCTGATCGAGCGCGGGGGCCGGGTCGAGCTCCAGGCCATCGACAAGCCGGCAGCGGACTTCGAGTCGCCACTCGCCGTGATGCAGTCTGCGTTGGCGCACGAGCAGAAGGTCACGAAGCGGATCACGGATCTGTACGAGCTTGTCGTGGCGGAGCGCGACTATCCGGCACAGGTGATGCTGCAGTGGTTCATCACCGAGCAGGTGGAGGAGGAAGCGAGCGCCGGAGCGATCGTGGACCAGCTGACGCTGGCCGGTGACTCCGGAAGCACCCTCCTCATGCTCGACGCCAAGCTCGGTCAGCGCGCAGGCATGGAGTAGCGAGGCGCGAGGCCGCAATACGGCCCGCCGGGCGCCACCCCGAGAGGAGGCTGGGACATCATGGCGATGCTGGTACCCGCGGCGGTGCAGGCTGCCGCGGAGTATGTCGGGACGACGCTCAAGGGCGCGCCCGGCTCATGGGATGCGGGAGTGCGCTGGGTGAAGAGACTCCTGTCCGACCACCCCGGGGCGGTGCTTGCAGCGATCGCGGTCCTGTTCCTGGTCTGGATGGCCTTTTCGCGGCGGCGTCGGGCCTGACGCATCTCCGGGTCCGGCCGCGGGCGCCGGGCCTGGATCCGCTCGGAGGAAGGCGCAGTCAGTCCGCCGGCAGCTGAGCCCCCCTGCGACAGAACTTCACGAACTCCTCCTCGGCCTCGCCGCACAGCGAGGCCTTTCGCTCGCCGTCGGCGACCAGGGTCGCGATCTCCTCGCCGAGCCCCCGGTAGCACATGGCCTTGTGGCCGGGGTCGTCGACGACCTGGCAAAACGCCAGCCCGCTCTCCGCCTGCGCCGTCCAGTCGACGAATGCCTTCACCACTCCGACGTAACACCAGCCGCGGTACTGCTCGCTTCCGGATCGGCAATAGGCGGCGGCGGCTTCCGGATCTTTCGTGCGCGCGGAGATCGAGCGTCCAAGGCTCTGATGACAGGTCGGCCGCATCTGCGGGGGCGCCAAGTCGCAGCTCCGCGAGGCGTCCGCCAGATCGTTGCCGTTGAGATGGAGCATCACGGAGGTCTGCATGAGGTAGCACTGCTTCAGATAGCGGTCCTCCATGACCGAACAGGGGTACAGAGGGTCCTCTGGATTCAGCGGAGTCCAGGGCTTGGTCGGGGCCGACGGGCGGGCATCCCGATCTGCGCCGTGACCCGCTTCGGCATGGGAGGCGTGATCCGCTCCCTCCGATGCCAGGACCGTGGCCGGGTGGTGGGGCATGATCGCCGCCATCACGTTCTCCATGAACGCCCCGCCGTAGCAGGACTGGCGGTCCCAGCGGTCAGCGAGCAGGTCGCACGCCTCCAAAGCCGAGGGCAGGTGATGTTCGTAGTACATCGTCAGGCCGTGGCCCATTCCGTGAATGCACTGGAAGAGAATCCACTGGCTCTGCTCGCTGTCCTTGTACGGCTCGCAGAGCGCGCCGAGCACATCGGCGTCGGCCGAGCCGCGGTCCTCGAAATAGGCCTGGATGACTCCGTGATAGCAGCCGGAGGAAAAGCTGTCCGTGCATTCGCTGAACGTCTCGGTCACGCTCGGCGACAGCTGATAGGCCTCGATGCCGATGTGGTGAGCGTAGACATGCGCGTCGCGAGCCACCGCGGGGTCGAGCCGTGCGAGGTAGTCCAGGGTGATCATCGCCGGCCGGACTCCGCTGCGCCCCAGTGCGGCTGCCAGCCCCGTCTGGTAGCACTCGAGCTTCTCGGCGTCCGTTCGATTGCCACAGCGATCCGCCAGGGCCCGGGCCTCGGGTGCCGAGTCGGCCGGGACGCCCGAGCCCATTGTGCCGCCCGCCGAGGAGAGGTTTCGGGTCCACGGAAGCAGGTCCCATCCAAGTCCCGCGGCGAGTGCGGCGCCGCTGATCGCGATGAGAGCGGCGATGAGGAGGATTCGCGGAGAGCGGGTTCGCGATCTCATGCTGCAAGCGGCTCCATCTTCTCGGTCGAGGAGGCGGGCGCCCGAGGGCGCCCGGGCTGGCGCGCGGTCATACGCCGGCCAGGAGATCGCGGTCCAGCTCCGCACACGATCGGCAGCCACACAGTCCCAGTGCCACGTCGAACTCCTTGCGGAGGATATCCAGGACCTGGGCGACCCCCTCCTCGCCGTTCACCGCCAGTCCCCAGAGGACGGGTCGGCCTACCAGCACGGCTCGCGCGCCCAGAGCCAGCGCCTTGACGACATCGGTGCCACGACGCACCCCGCCGTCCACCAGCACCGGGATGCGCCCGTCCACCGCCTCGGCCACTGCCGGCAGCGCATCGATGGTCGCGATGGACGTGTCCAGCTGGCGTCCCCCGTGATTGGAGACGATCACCGCCGCGGCGCCATGGTCGACGGCCCGCCTCGCATCCTCGGGATCGACGATGCCCTTGATGACGAGCGGCAGCTGCGAGATCCCGGCAAGCCATTCCAGATCGCTCCAGGCGAGGGTCGGGTCGAAGAGAGAGGCCACATAGCGTCCCAGTCCGGAGTCGGAATCGTGCGCCTCGATGGAATCGAGCCCGGAGGTCATCAGGTTGGCCATGCGCATTCCGGCGGGCAGGTGGAAGCGGTTCCGCACATCGCGCTCCCGCGTCGCCCACACCTGGGCGTCCACCGTGAGCACGAGGGCCGAATAGCCCGCCGCCTCCGCACGCCCCACCAGCTCCCGCGTGGCCTCCCGATCGCGGTAGACATAAAGCTGGAACCAGAGGGGGCCCGCCGCGGCCGCAGCCACCTCCTCGATGCTGCAGTTGGAGAGCGTGCTGAGGGTCATGATGGTTCCGGCAGCCGCAGCGGCCCGCGCCGTCGCTGCCTCGCCATCCGGGTGGGCCAATCGATGGAACGCGGTGGGGGCGATGAGCATCGGCATGGAGATCCTGCGACCCAGAAGCTCTATCGAGAGATCGCGCTCGCTCACGTCGCGGAGCACGCGGAAGCGAAGCCGCAGCCGGTCGTATGCGGCGTGATTCTCCTCCAGCGTGATCTCGTCGAAGGAGCCGCTCCGATAGTAGTCGTACGCCATGGCGGACAGCTTCTCGCGCGCCGCCGCTTCGAAGTCGAAGAGGTTGATCAGATCCATCAGGTGTCGATCCGCTCCTCTTGCCTCTCGCTCAGCACCCGGCCGACCATCTGCTTCCAGCCCGCGTAAAGCGCCTCCCGTCGCGCCTCCGGCATACAGGGAGTGAAACGCCGGTCCAGCGTCCACAGGCGCGCCAGCTCGTCCAGCCCGCTGAAGACGCCCGCCTCGAGGCCGGCGAGATACGCGGCTCCGAGGGCTGTCGTCTCGGGCACTCGGGGCCGCTCCACCGGAACGCCCAGCATGTCGCTCAGGAACTGCATGGCCCAGTCGTTCGCCACCAGCCCGCCATCCACGCGAAGGCTCGGGAAGTGCTGCCCCGAGTCTGCCGCCATGGCGTCCATCAGGTCGCGCGTCTGGTAGGCGACCGCCTCGAGCGCCGCCCGAGCGATCTCGGCAACCCCCGTGTCCCGAGTTATCCCCAGGATGGCCCCTCGCGCCTCCGGGTCCCAGTAGGGCGCCCCGAGGCCGACGAAAGCCGGAACCAGATAGACACCTCCCGTGCTCTCGATCCCGGAGGCCAGATGCTCGGTTTCCGCAGCCTCCGCTATGAGGCCGAGTCCGTCGCGAAGCCACTGCACCGCCGCGCCGCCGACGAAATTGGAGCCCTCCAGCGCGTAGGTCACGTGGCCGTTCAGGCGCCAGGCGATCGTGCCGAGAAGCCGGTGGTGCGACTCGGCGCAGACCGGTCCGGTGTTCAGCAGCGCGAAGGTGCCGGTTCCATACGTGCTCTTGATCATTCCCGGCTCGAAGGCTGCCTGGCCGAACGCGGCGGCCTGCTGGTCGCCGGCGATGCCAGTGATGGGGATGGGGGCGCCCAGGAGGCCCTCGGCCGCCTGACCGAAGGGCCCAGCGCTGTCCTGCACTTCGGGTAGCACCGCCTCTGGAACGCGAAAGAGATCGAGAAGATCCGGGTGCCAGCGCTGCTCGTGGATGTCGAACAGCAGGGTGCGCGATGCGTTGGTGACGTCCGTGGCATGGACGCGCCCCCCCGTGAGGTTCCACAGCAACCAGCTGTCGATCGTGCCCACTGCCAGATCCCCTCGTTCCGCGGCGTCACGGGCGCCATCCACGTGATCGAGGATCCATGCGATCTTGGTCGCGGAAAAGTAGGGATCGATGCGGAGTCCCGTACGCCGGTGGACGCCGCTCTCATGCCCCGTCTCGCGGAGTTGTCGGCAGACGCCCGCTGTCCGCCGGTCCTGCCACACGATCGCGCGGTGGATCGGTTGTCCGTCCGCCCGGCGCCAGATCACCGTCGTCTCGCGCTGATTCGTGATCCCGATCGCCGCGATCCGGGCCGCCGCCTCCCCGTGGCTGCGGATTGCCTCGCGGCAAACGTCGAGGGTGTCCTGCCAGATTCGGAGAGGATCGTGCTCGACCCAGCCCGGCTGGGGGAAGATCTGCGGAAGCTCCCGCTGGGCGATCGCGACGGGGCTGCCCGAGTCGTCGAACAGGATGGCCCGGGAGGACGTCGTGCCCTGGTCGATCGCCAGGACGAGCGCTCGGCTCACGAGCGGAATCCGCGATTCCGGGCCGCCGACAGGCTGGTGCCGGTCCCGGAGAACAGGTGCTGAAGCATCGCCGAGCACAATATGCAGCCCGGCCGGAACCGAAAAGCCACGGTCAACTAAAAGCATGGATGTCGGTGAAGAGTCAGAGGGGCACGCGCACCTGGTACCAGACGTTCGGCTGCAAGGCGAACCAGTACGACACGGAGCGGATGCGCCAGGAGCTGGAGGCCAGAGGCGGCCTGGCGGCTTCGGTCCCTGCGGAGGCGGATTTGGCGGTGGTCAACACCTGCACCGTCACCTCCGAGGCCGATCGGGACGCGCGGCGCGCGATCCGCCGGCTCGCTCGAGAGCATCCCGGCCTTCGAATCGTGGTCGCCGGGTGCTCCGCCGCGCTTCGGGAGGCCGAATACCAGGCGATGCCGGAGGTTTGGCGTGTCGTCCCGGGGCAGGATCCGGAGGCCGTCGGGGAGGCCGCGCGCCCGCTGCTACCGCTGGGCCGCCCGCCACGCGGAGGCCAGCTGGTGAGTCTGCGGGGAAACGGCCGGACGCACCTGACGCGGTTCCGTCGCGGCACGAGGGCGTGGATCAAGATTCAGGACGGGTGTGACCGGCGGTGCTCCTTCTGTGCGACCCGGCTGGCCCGCGGCGCCAGCCGATCGAGGCCGCCGGAAGAGATCGTGCGAGAGGCCACGCTGCTCGCTTGCGAACACCCCGAGATCGTCATCACAGGCATCCACATCGGCCAGTACGGTTCCGATTTGGATCGACCTTGGACCCTCGCCGGCCTGTGCGCCCAGCTTCTGGACGGGGTGGAGGCCGTGCGGATCCGGCTCAGCTCGATCGAGGCGACGGAGATCGACGATTCGCTCGTCGATCTGATGGCGGATTCCGGAGGTCGTCTGGTGCCGCACTTCCACGTTCCGCTGCAAAGCGGGAGCGATGCCGTGCTCGGCCGCATGCGCCGCTGGCACACGCGAGAGCAATACCGGGCACGACTGGCCCGGATCGTCTCCCGGCTACCCTACCTGGGCCTGGGGGCGGACATCATCACCGGCTTTCCCGGCGAGACCGACGTCGATCATGCCGAGACGCGCGCCCTCGTCGAGGAGCTGCCGTACACATACCTGCACGTCTTCCCGTTCTCGCCTCGGTCGGGGACGCCGGCCGCGACTCTCCCCGGTCGCGTCGATGGCGCGCTTCGAGCGGTCCGCGCCCGGGAGCTTCGGGAGCTAGGACTCGCCAAGGGAAGGTCCTACCGGGCTTCCCGGCTGGGCATGGCGGCCCGTGTGGTAGTGGAGACCACAGCCGCGAACGGCGAGCCCGTCGCGCGGCCGACGGGGCTGACTGAGGATTACCTGAGGGTCGAGGTCGTCACCGATGGATCAGCCGGGCGGATTCAGCCCGGCGCCGTGCTGGACGGTCATCTCGAGGGTGATGCCGATCGACTGCGTCTACGCGTGGCCACCGGTCGGGAGACGCCCCACCGGCGGTAGGGCGGGCTCCCTCAGGGTAGCACCTCGAAGGGCACGGATGCGCGCGTCGTCGCCCACTCAAGGGCGAGCGTGCCCTCCGTGGGGCCGCGAGGGAAGAGCACGATGCGAAACGCCTCGATGGGCTCGTCCAGCGTCTCGACGTCCATGGTGACCCGTGCCAGATCCATGTCCGCGTGGTATTCGGTTCCCCACTGTCCCGTCTGCCGGCTGATGATCAACGTCCAGCGCTCCGGCTCGGGGATGGTATAAAGCGTATAGGTGCCGGCCGGCACCTCGGCGTCGCCGATCCGCAGGTTCGCCTCCGTGGAGAACGAGGTCGCCTCGTTCGCGCCTGTTCGCCACACCCGGCTCCACGGCACGAGGCCTCCGAAGATCACGCGGCCGCGGGTCGAGGGGCTCCCGAATACGACCTTCAGCTGCCGACCCGCGATCTCCACGTCCGCCGAATCGGGAGGGCTGAGGCGTTCCTGTGCCTGCCCACGCGGCGCCAGCAGGAGAACGCCGACCGCCGCCATGCCGATGACCGACCGGAGCCGAAGCGTGTTCATCTCGAATCTCCTCGCTCGTTGCAGGGCTTCTCCCCGGACCAATCTAATGCGCCGGCACCCGAAGGGCGCTCAGGCCCCCTTCAGCGAACCGCCGCCATCGACGACGAAGATGGCGCCCGTGATCCAGTTTCCGGCGGGGGAGACCAGGTACGTGACCATGTTCCCGATGTCCTCCGGATCGCCCATCCTCCCGAGGGGGATCGCCTTCTTCGCGAACTCCTGGGTGGCGCGCTCGACCGCGAACATGTCGGGAGCCGAGTCGTTCGGCGGTGCGAAGGCCCTGCGGACGCCCTCGGTGGGGATCGGTCCGGGGGCGACGGCGTTCACCGTGATTCCGTGCGGCGCCCATTCCACTGCGAGGGTTCGGGTGAGAGCGTCGACACCGGCCTTCGCGGCGCAGGCATGGGCCATCTGCGGCCAACCGCGATAATGCAGCGTCATGGAGATGGAGACGATGCGTCCGTACCCGGCGTCGCGCATGAACGGGAATGCCGCCTGGCTCGCGAAGAACGTGCCGTACAGATCCGTTTCCACCACCGCACTCCAGCCATTCGGCGAAAGGGCTTCCGACGGGACGTAGAAGTTGCCCGCTGCGTTGTTCACCAGAATGTCGATGGAGCCGAACCGTTCCACCGTCGTACCGACGGCCTTCCTGATGGAGTGCGGATCCCGGACGTTCGCCTCGACGGCGAACGCCTCGATGCCGTCCGCCCGGAGCCTGTCGGCGCTCTCCTCCAGCCGCTCAAGGTTCCGGCTCGCGATCGCGACCCTAGCTCCGCTGGATCCGAGCCGACGCGCGATCCCCAATCCGATGCCCGACCCGCCGCCGGTGACCAGCGCGCACCGATCGTGAAGAAGGTCCGGAGCGAAGATCGAGTCGGCCGTCATCACGCTGGTCGGGAGGCGCCGGCCGGCACGCCGGCCGCAAACGGAACCGGGGGGTGCCGAAGCACCCCCCGCAACCCTGAGGAATGCACCGCAGGCCGATCAGGCTCAGGAGCTGGCGAAGCCCGCCTCTCCTTCCGCCGATACGGCGAAGTGGATCCACATCCCGGTGGCTGCGTGAGCCGGAATGTAGCAAACGAGCGAGTAATCGCCGGCCTGGTCCGCCGTGAAGCTGATCGTTGCCGAATCGCCCGGCTGGGTCGCCTCCTGCATGGAGGTCGGGTTGGGGCTGATCGCGCCGGCGAACACCGGCTGCGGGTCCTGGAAGGTGGCCGGGAAGTTCCCTGTCCGCGCATCGACGCCGATGCTGTGCGCGATGTTCGGATCGTCGTTGCGGAAGTTGATCACCACGTTGTATCCGACCGGCACGACGACCGTTCCGTTGCCGCGGGAGTAGCCGTTGAAGTTCCAGCGGTTGTTCGAGTCGTCCTTGCCGGCGATGATGTCGAGAGTAACCGTTTTTGCTGCCTCATCGACCGACATCCACTCGGGCATGCTCAGGCTTGCTGCCGCTCCGGCTTCCGCTTCGGCGGCCGGCTGCTGCGTAGCTGCCGTCTCCTCCGCGCCTCCACCGTTCCCGCCGCCGCACGCCGTGGCGATCAGGCCCAGGACGGCGGCCAAGCTGGGTGCAAAAGACCGATTCATGTTTGTCCATTCCCTGTATGGTGTGTTGAAAAGGAAACGCCGCGGATAGCCGCAACAGTTGCAATATAGTGCGGCGCCCCGGCGCGCGCTGTAAGCGACCGGACGGCGGCGCTCCGGCGTGATCAGCGCCCCACGCCTCGCCACGAGGCCGGGCGGGTCGACGTCCAGACCCGCGTGTACGATCCTTGCTGGCTCGACGGAGCGCGCGGGAGGCGGAACCTTGATGCGGGGTGTGGAGTTTCAAGACTGACCGCGGCGCTTCTCGCGCCGCCCTTGGAGCGCCGCATGCCAGCGCTCCGCTCGAATCCCGCCGGCCGACCGAACACGGAATCGCCGAAGCGGGAAGCCCCTATCGAAGAAGCATTGGGCAGATCCGCCGGCCGCCGGAGGTTGCCGACCGAGCGGCGATCGGCAGCCGCTCCGGCGGAAAGCATACGAACTCAGAGGAGAAGTGGTGAGCGAAGCGAGCGAAAGCGCCAACGCCGCAACAGCGCCTCCCGGCAGCGCTCCGGGACCTGCCTCATCGAACGAATCGAGCGCGGCAGCCTATCTCGGCGTGCTCCAGGTGCTGGGCAACGGAGCGGGCTTCATTCGAAGTGCCCGGGCTGGCTACCTGCCAAGCGACGGCGACATCTACGTGAGCCAGAAGATCGTGCAGCGGTGGCAGCTGCGCACAGGGGACGAGATCGCCGGCGTCGCGGGCAAGGCGCCCGGCAACGGGAAGAGCGCGCCGCTTCGCAAGATTTTCGCAGTCAACGGTCGGCCGCCCGAGCAGCTGGGGCACCGGCGTCAGTTCCAGCGGCTCAGCGCGCAGCACCCCGACGAGCAGCTCCTTCTCGAGTGCGGCCTGACGCGCGGAGGCCGCACGGATTACACGAACCGCGTGATCGATCTGTTTTGTCCGCTCGGCAAGGGCCAGCGGGCGCTCATCGTCGCCCCAGCCAAGGCGGGGAAGACGATGGTCCTGCAGGCCATCGCCGAGGGCATCGTGCACAACTATCCTGATTCGAGCCTCCTGATTCTGCTCGTGGACGAGCGGCCCGAGGAGGTGACCGAAATGGAGGCGTGCGGTTTCGGCGAGGTCGTCTCCTCGAGCTTCGATCACCCAGCGCAGCGGCATGTTTCCGTGGCCGAGACCACGCTCGAGCGAGCCCGTCGCCGGGCCGAGCTGGGGGAGGATGTGATCCTCGTCCTGGACTCCATCACCCGGCTGGCGAGGGCCTACAACACGGTCGAGGAGGGCACGGGTCGCACCCTGTCCGGGGGCCTGGATGCGGGCTCGCTGGACAAGCCCAAGCGTTTTCTGGGAAGTGCCCGCAAGATCTCTCCCGACCAGGGCGGCGGCTCGCTGACGATCATCGCGACCGCGCTGGTGGATACCGGATCCCGGATGGATCAGGTGATCTTCGAGGAGTTCAAGGGGACCGGGAACAGCGAGCTCGTCCTGAGCCGGGAGCTGGCCGATCGGCGCATCTACCCCGCGATCGATCTCACGGCGAGCGCCACGAGGCGAGAGGAGCTGCTGCTGACGCCGGACGCGCTCACCGTGTCGAGGGCCATGCGCCGCGAGCTCAACAACGTCAGTCCCGTCGATGCCATGTCGGAGCTGCTGGCGCTCATGCAGCGGCACACGTCGAACGCGGACCTGATCGGGCGGGCGCTCTCAAAGCTATAGGCCCGACAGCCGCGACGCGTGGCCCCGGCTCTCCGAGCGACTAGGGCCGATCCTCGGACGCCTCGGAAGCGTCTCCCCGCAGCCGCCGCCGCGCGCGCTGCTCGTAGTGCAGGATCTCGAACGCTGTGGCCTCCAGCAGGCCGGCCTCCCTGCGATCGATCGACGCGCGCTGAAAGATCGACCGAAAGCTCCTCATCTTCGGGAGCGGATCGACCCCGGCGAAGAGCCCGATCGTTTCCATCGCTTCCTGCCATCGTTCCAGGAGCCTCTCCATCTCTTCACTTGACGCCGGCGGCACGCGGTCTCGCCTTCTCTGCCTCAGGTCACGTGGAGTGGCGCCCGTGCGACAGGTTGCCGTCTTCCATAGCTCGTAGAACAGGATGACGGCGGCGTGCCCCAGGTTGAGCGAGGTGTGCTCGGGGGCCGTGGGCACGTTGATCACCATATCGCAGAAGTCCAACTCCGCGTTCGACAGGCCGCGGTGCTCCGGTCCGAACACCAGGGCGATGCGCTGGCCTTCCAGCGCCTGCTCGACCAGCGCGGGGCCGGCTTTGTCCGCTGCCAGCCACCGACGCCTGCTGGATCGCCGACGGGCCGACGTTCCGGCTACCAGATCGGCGTCGCCCACGGCCTCCTCGAGCTCCTCGTAGAGCACCGTCCGGTCGACGACGTCCCTGGTGTCGTGCGCGATCCCCTCGATGCGGTAGGCATCGAACTCTGCCGGCCGGACCAGACGGAGCCAGCCGAGTCCCATATTCTTCATCGCCCGCACGACGAGGGCGATGTTGACCAGGTCCTGAGGCTCCTGGAGGACGACCCGAAACCGGTCGAGCAGCAGGCTTCGCTCGTCGCTCATGACGAGCGGCGCGGCGGCTCCATGCGGGCGAGGACGCGCAGGTTTCCGCCGACTCGGGCGATCACCAGAACCAGCATGGCAAGGACGCCTGCGGCGCCCAGGAGGTCGAAGAGGGTCACGGACACGCCGCCCACGACGAAGCGCAAGGGTCCGAGCAGCAGCGCGACGGTGTTCATGAGAATCAGCACGACGCGCGCCTCGGTGGGCCCGAGCACCGCGTAGCCGAGCCGGAACTTGCCGAAGACGTACGTCTCCAGATAGACGTTGATGGACAGGATCAGGTACAGAATGACGATCGTGAGCGCGACGGACAGGAGCATGTAGGGGGACAGGCCCAGCCCCAGTCCGATGGCGGCGGTGGAGTACGCGTCCGTGATGTGGTCCAGGTAGTATCCGTAGCGAGGCCGCTCGATCTCGCGTACCCGAGCCAGGGTGCCATCCAGACTGTCTCCGAACCACTGCACCACGAGCCCGATGCTGGCTCCCCACAGCCAAGCGGGGTTCCGGTTGGCGAGCATGTAGGAAACGGCGATCCACGTCGAAGCCGCGAGGCCGAGGGCCGTGAGGTGGTCCGGGACCACACGCGCCGGCAGGGCCCGGGCCAGGGCCGGCAGGACGCGGCGTTCGAAGCCGGCCAGAAGGAACGGCGCGGCTCGCTCGTGCTCGGCGGCGCCGCGCGGCTGGTCAGTCACCGTCGGGAGCGCCCTTCCACCCCTTTCCACGCCGAGGCCGCAGAGCGGGATAGCCGGTTTCGCCGCAGCGTGGACAGGTCTCGACGTAGGCGTCGATCGGGGCTTGGCAGACCGCGCAGCCGACGTCTGGCTGCGCCGGTTCGTAGGACAGGGCCACCCCGCACTTGGCGCATGTTTGATGGCCGTGCGGCACGCTCTCTCCACAGGTGGGGCAGGTCGTTTCGTTCACGGGCGTTCACCTCGAGGCTTCGCGCACGGGATGCCAGCCGCCGCTGCACCGTCGGGGCGGCCGGGCCAGTGCGGAACATTATGCCAAGATCGGCGTCGCAACAGAGGAATCCGCGCAAGGCGGATACCCGGCATGGCGGTCGAGCGGTCGATTTGCCTTGCCGTTCAGCGGCACAGCGGATAGCATCGGGCCGCCACGCGTGCCAAAGCCGTGCACCAGGATGGGTCCCGGGGATCGATGGCGAGAAGCGCACAGGAACGGGAGGCGAGCCTCCGCGCATCGGAGGCGTCTCCGGTCTACGACCAGCTCGGCCCGAAGGTGTGGGTGTTCGGGGGCCTCATCGTTCTGGTGGGACTGGTCACGACCTACCTGATCTTCCAGGGCTTCCGATCCGAGAGCTATATCTACCTGGCCTTCTACTCGATTCCGGCGAACACCGCGATCTCGTTCTTCCCGCACGAGCCGGTCCTGATCTACTTCGGGAAGTTCGCAAACCTCTGGCTGGCCGCCGCGGCTGCGACCGTGGGAACCGTCGTGGCCGGAGTGATGGACCATACCGTGTTCGTGCCGGTGCTGAACCACCGCGCGGTGGTCGCCTACAAGAAGAAGAGGCTGTATCAGCGGGCGATCGACTACTTCCTGCGGTATCCGTTCGCCACGCTGGTCGTGACGGGCTTCACCCCGATTCCGTTCTTCCCGTTCAAGTTCCTCAGCTTCTCGATCCATTACCCGCTCAGGAAGTACCTGGCGGCGCTCGTCGTTGCCCGATATCCCCGCTACTTCCTGCTGGCCTGGCTGGGCGCAGCGACGAACATCCCCAACTGGGTGCTGTTTGCCGCCTTCCTCGTGCTCATCAACCTGTGGCTGATCAAGGCCGTGCCACCGGCAATCCGCGGCCTGCGCGCCGGGAGGGTCCAGGGCCAATCTCGTCGGGCGCCTGCAGCGCCGCGGGCGTCCGCCGTCCGCTCGGAGAAGACCCGGATTGGAGCTGTCGAGGCCGGCCCGTGAACATCTCCGGACGAATCGGGATGCACATGGCGTGGCGCGGGCTGCTCAACACCATCCAGAACAAGCCCTACTCGACCTCCTTCGAGGTCACCCATGCCTGCACGGCCAACTGCTGGCACTGCAACTGGGGCGGCCCGATCAAGGAGAAGCGCCTCAGCCCGGCAGAGTATGGCGAGATATGCCGGCGTCTCCGCCCGATCGTGGCCAACGTATCGGGCGGCGAGCCACTGGCGCGCGGTGACCTGCACGAGATCATTGCCGCCATCGCGAAGCCCGGCTGGCTTCCGTGGATCGTCGTGGTGACGAACGCGTCCCAGCTGACGGCCGAGCGCTATGGCCGCCTCAAGCAGGCCGGAATGCACCAGCTCTCGGTGTCGCTGGACTATCCCGACGAGCGGCACGACGAGTTCCGCCGGATCCCCGGCCTGTTCGACAGGATGTCACGGGTCCTGCCCGAGCTCGCGAGAAGCACGGGGCGCAACGAGGTCAGCCTCAACGTCTGCATCACGGCGTGGAACTACCGCGACCTGCCCGACATTGTCCGGGTGGGGAAGGAGTGGGGGCTGCCCGTGAACTTTTCCGTGTACACGCACCTCCGAGTGCAGGACCGGGACGGCCTGGTGAACGGGGACTCGCTTGCCGACCTTCGACGGGTGATCGAGGAGCTCGTCGACATGCGGCGGAGCGGCTACCCGGTGTACACGACGCCTCGCATCCTTTGGAAGTTCTATCACTTCCTCGTCGAGGACGGCATCCCGGGATGCGAGGCCGGCCGTCGCTTCCTTGTCGTGAACCCCGACGGACGGCTGACGCCCTGCGCCATGGTCATGGCGTACTTCGACAGCCAGGAAGACATGCTGGAAGGCTTCACGAAGCAGAACACCTGCACGAAGTGCTACATCAGCACGCGCGCCAACACGGAGAAGGGTTATTTTCGCTCGGCGTTCGATAATCCGGCCGCTCTCCGGCGCCTTCTGGCGCCCTGGAGGGCCTGACGACCGGCGGTATCCTTCGGACGCGTGTGCGGTCTGCGCCGTTGACACCTGCTTGAAAGCCGATAGCTTTTTCGCGGGAGCCGCGCCGACGGGCGGCTCCTTTTTTGCCTCTGGAGGTAGATCTCCACGCAGGACAAGCGGGCGTAGCTCAGCTGGCAGAGCGCAACCTTGCCAAGGTTGAGGTCGCCGGTTCGATCCCGGTCGCCCGCTCTCCGAGGACGGCCCCGACGGGAGTCCCGGATTCCCCGAGCGTCGTCAGGGACGCGCATGGGGCGGTAGCTCAGCTGGCTAGAGCGCTGCGTTCACATCGCAGAAGTCGGGGGTTCGAGTCCCTCCCGCCCCATT
>CP070670.1:865678-906911 GCA_020351855.1 Gemmatimonadota bacterium | reverse complement strand
GGGATCGGCGCCGAGGAGCTCGGCTGGCAGATCGTGCGGCCGAAGGTCGAGCTGGGTTGGGGCATTGCCGCGACGGCCGCGGGCCTGGGCGTGGCCTGGCTCGGCGGTCGCCTGGGAAGCCTGGCCGGGCTCTCCGAGAGCCCACTGCTTCGCGCTCTTCTGCCCGGTAACAGCGCGGAGCGACGTGCTTTTCTGGTCCTCGCCGGAATCGGTGCCGTCTGCGAGGAGTACGCCTACCGGGGGTTCGCCCTTCACGTGCTGATGGATTGGATGGGCCAGCCCTGGGGCCCCGCGGCGCTGACCTCGATCTCCTTCGGGCTGGCGCACGGATACCAGCGCACGAACGGGATCCTGCGGTCCGCCGCCCTCGGCCTGGTCCTCGCGGCCCCGGTCATCGTCAGCGGCAGCCTGTTCCCGTCGATCCTGGCGCATTTTTGGATCAACGCCGCGATGTCCTCGAGGGCATCGCGCTGGTTTCTCGCCGATGCGGCGGAGCCCCCTCCACCGGCCGATCACGACCCCGGCTCCGGGTCCGAGGAGGACGGGTGAGACTCTGCCCTGCGCCGCTTCGCCTGCTTCTGCTCCTGGCCGGGCTGGCTTGCTTGGGAGCCGGCGCCGCGTCTGACCTGCGGGCTCAGGATGAGGAGGGGAGTCGGGCTCCGGAGGGTGTGGGGAAGGAGGACGAGGAGAGGGAGCCGCCCCGGCTGCGCATCGAGCCGATCGGTCTCGTGCGGGCCGGTCTCCGGATCGAGCCCGAGGAATCACCGCGCACCACGGGGTTCGACCTGTTCGATGCGCGACTCGGGATCGTCGGCGGCTTCGGATCGATCCTGGAGTACATCGTCCACGGGGGCCTGGAGACGCGGGAGGGTGAACAGGAGATCGAGTTCCTCGACGTCGCATTGGCCGTCACCTTCATGCCCGAGCTGCACTTCGATGTCGGTTTGTACAAGGCGCCGTTCAGCCAGGAGGAGCTGCTCCTCAAGCCCGACATCAAGCTCGAGAGTCGGGCCCAGGCGGTGAGCGCGATCGCGCCTGGGCGGCAGATCGGAGCCGGCCTGTCGGGCTCCTTCCTGGAGGAGCGGCTCGAGTACGGGGTCGGTCTGTTCAACGGAAACGGGAAGTCAGTGGAAAACGACAACGGCTCCTTCCTCTACTCGGGCCGCGTGCAGTTCAACACGGTCGGGCCGAGGTCCTTTCGTGAGGAGTTCGTCTTTCAGATGGGAGGCAACGCGGCCTTCTCCAGGGACAGCGCCGTGGACCTGTCGTCGATGGGCGGTTCGCCGGTCGCGGTGGAGGAGCTGCTGGAGTTCCGGGGCGATCGGTTCCTCTGGGGGCTCGATCTGCACTCCAGCTACCGCGGGTTCTTCTTCGATGCCGAGTTCCTGCGGGCCCGGCTGGAGCCGGTCGGCCCGGAAGGCGGGGTGGACCCGCTGATCGCGCAGGGCGGCTACGTGCAGGGCGGCTACCAGTTCCTGGGAGGCTTTCTGGAGGGCCTGCTGCGCTACGACACTTTCGACCCGATCGATGGGGAGGACCGGGACTACCTGCTCATCGGTGCCAACCTGTACTACCTGTACCACTTTCGCTTCGAGCTGCAGTACGCGATCGGGCTTGCCGATGCGGCGCCCACCTCCAATCTGGCGGACGGCCAGTTCCTCTTCTTCCTGCAGCTCCGTCTCTAGCTAGGATCGTTCCTCAACGACTTCGCTTTCCCCGGCGTCCCTCGAGCCGTGACGGATGGTGCGTCCCTGCACCATGTAGAAGACGTCCTCCCCGATGTTGGTCGCCAGGTCCGCGATGCGCTCCAGGTTGCGGCCGATGAGAATGACCTGCAGGCAGGCGGAGATGTTGTACTCCTGCATGTGGGTCAGCATCACGCGAACGAGCGACTCGTGCAGGCGGTCGACCCGGTCGTCCCGCCGGCCGACCTCCCGCGCCAGCTCCGCGTCGCCGGCCACGAACGCGTCCAGGGAGTCGCGAAGCATCCCGCGCGACACGCGGGCCATCTCGTCCAGCTCGGGCGGAAGGGGCGGTCGCTGGTGGCGCCGCGAGAGACGCCCGAACGCTTCGGCGATGTTGACCGCGTGGTCCCCGATTCGCTCGAGGTCGTTGTTGATCTTGAGCACGGTGACGAGGACGCGAAGGTCGGTGGCCATCGGCTGGTGGAGGGCGAGCAGCTCGATCGTGGACTCCTCGATCTGCATCTCCGCCTCGTCGATCGCGTGGTCGCCGTCACGAATCGCCTGAACGGCGGCCTCGTCGCAGGATTCTCCCAGGGCGAACGCCCGGCCCACGAGAGTCTCGACATCGTGCGACATCGTGTGTAGCTGCTCGGTCAGCTCATCGAGCCGCTCCGCGAAGGTCCTGTGTGACATGGCTTATCCGAACCGGCCGGTGATGTACTGCTCGGTCCGCTCCTCCTTCGGGTTGGTAAACAGACGGTCGGTCTCGCCGTACTCGATGAGCTTGCCCAGGTAGAGAAACGCGGTGTAGTCGCTGACCCGCGCCGCCTGCTGCATGTTGTGCGTGACGATGACGATCGTGTAGTCGCGCTTCAGCTCGTCGATCAGGTCTTCGATGCGGCTCGTGGCGATCGGGTCCAGAGCGCTGGCCGGCTCGTCCATGAGGAGGATCTCCGGCTGCACGGCCAGGGCCCGGGCGATGCAGAGTCGCTGCTGCTGGCCGCCGGAGAGTCCGAGCGCGCTTTCCCTCAAACGATGCTTGACCTCATCCCACAGCGCGGCCGCCCGGAGCGATCGCTCGACACGCTCCTCGATCGAGCCCTGGTACCCGTTGATGCGCAGTCCGAACGCCACGTTGTCGTAGATGGACTTGGGGAACGGATTGGGCTTCTGGAACACCATTCCGATCCGTCGCCGGACCTCGACGGGGTCCACATCCGGGTCGTACAGATCCTTCCCGTGGTAGAGCGCCCGTCCCACCACCCGAGCCCCCGGGATGAGGTCGTTCATCCGGTTGAACGCCCTGAGAAGCGTGCTCTTCCCGCAGCCCGATGGCCCGATGAAGGCCACGACGCGGTTGCGCGGGATGCCGAGCGTGATGTCCTCGACGGCACTCGTGCCATCGTACAGGACGCCCAGCGATTCGGTGGTGAGGACTGTCTCGCTGGCCGGGAACTGGATAATGGAGTCCCCCCGCTCCTCAGCCGCCGTCGGCTGTTGGCCCGAGGTTCTTTCCGTCATTGATGCGTCCAAGCTCAGAGCTCCCGCCGGTACCGGTTACGCAGCAGGATCGCGGTCGCGTTCATCAAGAGCAAGATGACGAGAAGGACGATGATCGCGCCGGCAGCCAGCTCGTGGAACTCGGCCTGCGGCTTCGCGGCCCAGTTGAAGATCTGGATGGGAAGCACGGTGAACGGGTCCATCGGGCTGCGCGGGGGGAAGGCGATGAAGGTCAGCGCTCCGATCATGATGAGCGGTGCGGTCTCGCCGATCGCCCTCGAGAGTGAAAGGATGGTGCCCGTCAGGATCCCGGGGAGGGCGACCGGCAGCACGTGATGCCGGATCGTCTGCCAGCGTGTCGCGCCCAGGCCGTAGGACGCCTCCCGCAGGGAGCGCGGTACGGCCCGTATCGCCTCCTGCGCCGCGATGATCACCACCGGGAGAACGAGGAGGGACAGCGTGAGGGCGCCCGCCAGCACGCTGCGCCCGAGAGCGAATGCGCGGACGAAGACGGTGAGCCCCAGAATGCCATACACGATCGATGGGACGCCGGCCAAGTTCGCGATGTTCGTCTGCAGCAGTCGCGTGGACCAGTGCCTCGGAGCGTACTCCTCCAGATAGATCGCGGCACCGACGCCTAGCGGGAAGCTGGTGAACGCAGTGAGCGCCATCATCCAGAGCGTGCCGAGGATCGCCGACCGGATCCCGGCCCGGGCCGGGATCCGCGAGGGGTCGTTGCGCAGGAAGTCCCACGAGAGCCAGGGCATGCCGTCTGCCGTCACCTTGACAAGGAGGATGACGAGGCTGCCTGCGGCGAACCAGACGGCAGAGAGGCAGAGCCAGCGGAAGATGCGGCCGCGCCGCTCCCGCTGCTTCTTCCTCGGGTCGAAGAAGGCCTCGCTCACTCGTACTCCTCCCGGAAGCGCCGCGTGACCCGCTGGCTGATGAGGTTCATCGACAGCGTGATGACGAACAGGGAGAGCCCGACCGCAAAGATGGTGCTGTATTCGAGGGTCCCGTGCGGCGTCTCGCCGAGGCTGACCTGGACGATGTACGCGGTCATCGTCTGAATGCTCTCGAGAAAGCTGAGCGTCATTCGTGGCGTGGCCCCCGCTGCCAGGGTCACGGCCATCGTCTCTCCGACGGCTCGTGAGATGGCCAGGATGAACGAGGCCACGATTCCCGACAGGGCTGCCGGCACGACCACGCGCGTCGCGACCTCGAACTTCGTGGCTCCGAGGCCGTAGGCCGCCTCCCTCAGCGCCCGGGGCACGGCGCTCAGGGCATCCTCGGACAGGGAGGAGACCATCGGGATGATCATGATTCCGACGACGATCGCCCCGCTGGCGGCATTGAAGATGCCCGTGCCCGGGAAAAACACGCGAAGGATCGGCGTCACGAAGGTGAGGGCAAAGTAGCCGTACACCACGGTGGGAATCCCCGCCAGGACCTCCAGCACCGGCTTCACGATCTGTCGGACGCGCGGTGTGGCGTACTCGCTGAGGTAGATGGCGGAGAGCAGGCCCACCGGCAGCGCCACGAGCGATGATCCTGCCGCGATGAGGAGCGTGCCGTTCAGCAGGGGGAGGATTCCGAACGCCTGGTCGCGGAACAGCGGCGCCCAGCGGGTGCCCGTGACGAACTCGACGAGGCCGACCTCGCGGAAGAAGCCGATCGACTCGGTGATCAGCACGACGACGATACCGACCGTCGTGAGAATGGAGACAAGCCCGCACAGAAGGAGGACGGCGCCGATCGAGCTTTCGGACATGCGCCGGCGCGCGTTCGACTTGAGCGTGAGCGTCCGTCCCGGCGCAGCGGCTAGCGCCGGAGCGGAATCGGCGCCGAGCGCCGCGCCGTCGTTCACCACGCCGCCAGGCTGGCGGCGAGCTGTTCGTAACGGTCGCCGCCGAGCGGAACGTAGCCGACCTCGGGAACGAGCGCGGTCGCGTTGGCCAGGTAGAACCCGACGAAGCTCCGCACCTCGGGCCGAGCCAGCGACGACGGGTTCAGGTAGATGAACATCGGCCGGGAGAGCGGCGCGTACTCCCCGCTCTCGATCGTTGCACGGTTCGGTGCGACGCAGCCGGTCCCGCTATCGACCGCCACGGCCTTCAGACGATCCTGGTTCTCCTCGTAGTAGGCAAACCCGAAGTAGCCGAGCGATTCCTGGTCACCCTCCACGCCTACGACGAGGACGTTGTCGTCTTCGCTGGCCGTGTAGTCGGCCCGGCTCGCGTCCTCCTCGCCCACGATCGCTTCGGTGAAGTAGTCGAACGTTCCCGAGTCCGTGCCGGGACCGTACAGCTTGATCTCCATGTCGGGCCAGCCGTCCCGTGCATCGCTCCAGCGGTTGACCGTGCTGCCGGGCTGCCAGATGCGCTTGAGCTCATCGACCGTCATGCAGGACGCCCAGTCATTCTTGGGATGGATGACGACGGTCACGCCGTCCCAGGCCACCGGGACTTCAATCGGCTCGATTCCGTTTTCCGCGCACAGCTCGCGTTCCGATTCCTTGATCGGCCGCGATGCATCGCTGATGTCGGTTTCCCCGGCGCAGAACTTCTTGAACCCCCCACCGGTGCCGGAGATGCCGACCGTGACCCGGACGCTGGGGTTCGCGATCTGGAACTCCTCCGCCACCGCTTCGGAGATCGGAAAGACGGTGCTTGATCCGTCCAGCGCTACGGTGCCCTCGAGGCTTCCCGTCGTCTGGCCTCGTTCCCCGCCGCAGCCGGCGGCCGCGGCCGCCAACATAGGTATGGCCACCCAGTGGATTCCTTCCCGTTTCCTGTTCATTCTTCCCTCTCGG
This sequence comes from Gemmatimonadota bacterium, assembly GCA_020351855.1. GTDB lineage: Bacteria > Gemmatimonadota > Gemmatimonadetes > Palauibacterales > Palauibacteraceae. Next base: position 900,914 of record CP070670.1, on the reverse strand, counting down.
ATAAACTGTCGGTTTCGAATCGTGCGCCTCGGGAAACGATCAGAAGTAGCCCTGCACCATCAGTTTGAAGGAGCTGGCCGACGACGTGTCGTCCGAGAAGAGGGCCAGGTCCCAGTTCAGGGCCAGCTTGTTCCGGCCGTAGAAGAAGATCTGTACGCCGGGCGTCAACCCCCAGTTGTCGTCCCGGGCGATGTCCGTGTTCGGGTCGGCCCATGTCACCCGGAAGATCGGCTGGATGGCTTCGATGGGGCGCTTCGCGATCGATCCCTGGTAGTCCCTGGGGCGGGTGAGGAACCGGTACCCGCCGATCGCCTGCCACGTCTGGGCGCGCGCGAACTCGTCCGTCGGGGGGAAGTCCAGGATGTCCCCCTGCCGGTTCTCGAACGGATTCTGGCCGTAGACGTACTCTCCCTGGAAGATCGGGCCCTCGTTGAAACCGCCCAGCTGGAGCCAAAGCTCGAAGTTCGTGAAGTACCTGCCCGTGAACGTCACGCCGTCCTCCGTGAGAAAGGGACGGTCTGTCACGGCGCCGGCCACCGCGATGTCCAGCGGCAGCTTTCCGACCTGAAGGTTGGCCTGCGCGCGCGCGATCCACTGTCCCCGGCTGTCGGCGTTCGGCAGCGTGTCGAGTGCCTCCTGGATCTGCTGGCCGGCGAAGTAGCCAGCCCAGTAGGAGACACGGCCTCCCGCGATGTCCCCGCTCAGCTCGATGCCCACGTCGCGATCGGAGGCGCGGAAGCGGGTCGTCAGCTCGTCCAGGGAGAGCGCCCTCAGCGAAGAGACGCCGGGAATGTCCAGATCGCGCTCGATCACGAGGATCTGGCTGGAGCTGGTCAGCTGAAAGCCGTCGAACGGCCGTTTCATGTTTCCGAAGCGGACCTTCAAAGCCGGTAAAAAGTTGAGCCTCGCGAACCCGTCCTTGATCGCGACATCCTCGAAGCCTGCGAAGTCGAGCTCGAGCTTCACGTCGAGGAAGTCCAGCAGGCTGGCCTCGACGCTCGTGCGTGCCCTCCGGAGGAAGATGTCGAACGGAGGGGCGCCCTCTTGGCACGCCGTGTCCGGATCGTTGCTCGGCAGCCCCGGGATGAAGCCGGAGCAGCTGCTCGACCAGCCCTGAAGCTGGACCCGCCCGGAAAAAGTGAGCTCGAGGTCCTTGGTCTCCAGCCTGATCTTCGGCTGATCCTGTCCCCAGGCGACACTCGGTGCGAGCGCGCACAGGCAGAATGCACCCATCACGAACGATCGTCGCATCCAGATTCTCCAGGTTCTCGGGGTGGCCGCCACGGGATGCAGGCCCGCGTCTCTACGGACGATCGGCCAGCGAATGGCAGCGCAGAACCGACCGCTCACGAACGAATGATGGAGGCGTCACGTAACGGTTCGGTAACACAAACGTCACGGTACGGGAAACGTGCACGCACGGGTGCGCGGACGTCAGCCTTCGGCTCCCGAATCATCCTGTTCGGCAATCTCGGCGCCTCTCCCCGTGCTTCCCCTCCCCTCCGCCGGGATCGTGAACCAAACAGTCGTGCCGGTACCGATGTCGCTCTCGATCCCGACCTCGCCGCCGTGGGCCGCGACGAGGTGCTTCACGATCGCGAGGCCGAGCCCGGTTCCGCCCTCGTCACGTGACCGCGCCGGGTCCACCCGGTAGAACCGCTCGAAGATGCGCTCCTGGTGCACGGGTGGAATTCCCGCTCCCAGGTCGCTCACCGCGACCCGGAAGCCGCCCGGGACGGCCTCGAGGGTGACCACGACCTCAGAGTCGTCGGGGGCGTATCGCGCCGCGTTCTCGAGCAGGTTGCGCAGGATCTGGGTGAGCGCCCCGGGGTCGGCCCGTCCGCGAAGCGGCTCATCCGGGACGACCAGCTCGATGCCCCGGCGCTGCGGGGCCGGCTCCAGAGACGACCACACATCCCGGGCGATCGCGCCGAGGTCCAACTCGTCCGGGTTTGGCTGCCAGCCGCCGGCTTCGATGCGGGACAGGTCGAGGAGGTCGTCCACGAGGCGACGCATGCGCCGGGCGTTGTGGAGGATCCGTCGTCCGAAGGCCCGGGCCTCCTCCGGGTCGGTCGTCCCTTCCGCGATCGGTTCCGCGAAGCCCATCACCGTGGTCAGCGGCGTCTTGAGCTCGTGGGACACGTTGGCCACGAAATCGCGCCGCACCCCTTCCAGACGGCGCAGGGCCGTGAGGTCCCTGAGGACGAGAATCGATCCTTCACGGCGCGGGAAGGCCGAGATCAGCATGGTGCGCTCGCGTACCCGGGTCTCCAGGTCGACCGCCTCGCCGGCGAGGGCCAGGTCGGCGGCGCGACGGACTTCGGCCGACCGGAACAGGGAGACGAGACGCTCCCCTTCGACCTCCTCCCTTCCCGCGATCTCTCGAAACGCCCGGTTGGCTCGACGCACGGCCTGTCGGTCGTCCAGGACGGCGAGCCCATCCTCCGAGCTCTCGAACAGCGCATCCAGGTCGGCCTTCTCGCGGCGAGCGTCCTCCAGGGCCTCCTCGAGCCGGTCGGCCATGTCGTCGACCGCCCGGCCCAGGGCCCCGAGCACCCCCTTCGCGATCGGGCGGCTTCTGCGGGCATGGTCGCCGGAGACGATCGCTTCGGCGGTCTCTCGCAGCACTTCGAGGTCTCGTGCCTGGACTCGGGTGAGGAGTCTGCCCAGGCCGAACGCGAGCAGGAGGGTGGCGACCGAGCCCAGGATCAGAACGCCCCGCACGCTGGCGAGGATCGAGCGTTCCTCGTCTGCCGGCCTCGACACGCGGACGACCCCCTGCAAATGCGGAAGCGCCAGGTAGTGTAGCCGTCTGTTGACGGTCTCGCTGGCCCTCGAGTCGAAGCCTTCGCGGCCCGCCAGGGCATCCGCGACCTCCGGCCGGTCCGCGTGATTCTCCACGGAGGGTAGCCTCCGTGCCGGCACCTCGGAGTCACCGAGCACGATCCCATCGGGTCCGATGAGGGAGATCCGCAGATCCGTGTCTGCCGCCAAACGGGCAGCCAGCGAATCGGAGAAGGGCTGCTGTGCAATCCCGAGGACGGCCAGGCGGGCCGCGTTGCGAAGCTCGGCCCGCGTGAGGGCGGTCAGGTCGGAGCGCAGGACGGTGTCCACGCGCCAGCCGAGCAGCAGGAAGGCGGCGGCGAAAGCGGCAACGAGGAGGAGAGGGATTCTTTGCCGGAGCACGTGTCCATTCGCTTCGGTTTCGCCCCGGCGCGGCCGCGATTCAGCCCGCGAGTCGTGAGATCCGATTCGCGGTTCCGGAACGCTTTCCGATACCTTGCTGCCCGACCACGTGATCGGGACTGCAAGTTGATTCGCAAGATATGCCGGGCCGGGAGGCCAGCAACCTTTTGATGCCGGGGTCATGCACGAAGCGCTGATCGCGCTGAACGCCGGTGCGGCGCTCGCGGGCGTTCCCTCGGTCGCGTACCTCCTGGCCCTCGCGCTACTGGTGCCGTTTGGTGCCCACCGCATTCTGCTGCTGTGGCGCCTCCTGTGGCTGCCTCCCCGTCCGGTCACCCGGGAGTGGGTCGGGCCGCTTCCGCGGGTGACCGTCCAGCTGCCCGTGTACAACGAGGCCAATGTGGTCGAGCGGCTCATCGACGCGGCCTGCCGGCTCGACTATCCGAAGGCCCTGCTGGAGATCCAGCTGCTCGACGACTCGACGGACGAGACAGGCATGATCGCGTCGCGCCGCGTCGACCTCTGGCGGCGGCGCGGCTGCGCCATCGAGCACCTTCGCCGACCCGACCGGTCCGGCTACAAGGCGGGTGCGCTGGCCTGGGGCACGAGCCGGTCGAGCGGCGAGTTCCTTCTCCTCCTCGACGCCGACTTTCTTCCCCGGCCCGGCCTCGTTCGGCAGCTGCTCGGGCCGTTCGCGGACCCGCGGGTCGGAATGGTGCAGGCGGCCTGGGGGTACCTGAACGCGGGAGAGAGCTGGCTCACCCGGGCGCAAGCTCTTCTCCTCGACGCCCACTTCCGCATCGAGCACGAGGCGCGCTTCCGCTCCGGCCTGTTCTTCAACTTCAACGGGACGGCCGGCATGTGGAGGCGCCGGTGCGTGGAGAGCGCCGGCGGCTGGCGGGCCGCAACGCTTACCGAGGACCTGGACCTCAGCTATCGTGCCCAGCTGGCCGGGTGGCGCTTCGTTCTCCTTCCAGACGTCGAAGTGCCGGGCGAGTTGCCGCCCGGGATGTGGGAGGTCGATCTCCAGCAGGACCGATGGACGCGGGGCGGGATCCAGACGGCCCGGCTGCTGCTTCCGAGCGTGTGGCGGAGCTCCTGGCGCGTGGCGGTGAAGCTCGAGGCCACGGCGCACCTTCTCGGGCACCTGGCCCATCCCGCCACCCTGTTTCTGGCGCTGACGCTGGGCGCGGCCTCGCTGGCTGGCGCCGCACCGGGATGGGTTCCCGCCTGGTGGCACGCGGTCGGGCTTGCAGCAGCCACGCTGCCCTTCCTCGGCTTCGCCACCGCGGCGGCCCTCCGGCGCGGCGTTCGCTGGAGCCGGGTGCCGCTGCGGGTCCTGGAGGCCCTGGTCATGGGCATCGGACTGGGGGCGCCGCTCACCTGGGCGGCCTTCCGCGGGACCGCCCGAAAGGACACGCCGTTCCGGCGGACACCGAAGCGGGGGCTGGCGGTCGTGCGGACCTATGCGATCGGCCTGCGGCGCGGGCCCGCGCTATTTCGTGCGCTCCTGGGAGCCCTGCTCGGCGCATCGGCCCTCGCGTTCCTCGCTCGCGGCGCCGTGGCGCCGGGCGTGCTGAGCCTGCTGTTCGCGATGGGGCATCTCGCCACGCTGCGGGAGAGCTTGAGACGCCCAGCCGTCCCGGGCCAGGAGCAGAAGGAAGGGAAGGTGGATCGCCAGGCGGGCGAGGAGCGGTTGTGGCCAGATGCCCGTCGTCTGGTAGGCATCCAGGCCCCAGTAGGCGAGAAAGGTGGTTCCGCTGAGGAGAATCCAGGCGCGGCCGCCGCGTAACGCCGCGAGCGGCAAGATCCAGAGCACGTACCACGGGTGGAGCGTCGGCGATAGCACGAGTGCGATGCCGATCGTCCAGTAGAGCGTGCGCTCGACGCTCCAGCGCTTCCATGTGGCGACAGCGGCGCAGGCGAGCACGGCGCCGCCCGCGAGGATCCTCGCCGCCTGCGGGCCGACCAGGAAGGCGAGGGGCCCGAAGAGGCCGGCGTTGAACGTCCAGTGCTCCGCATACGTGGCGAGGCCCTGGCCAAGCAACGGCCCGGCGTCGCGGTACGGGAGATACGACAGGGCCAGCACGCCGATCGCCAGCCCTCCGGCCGTAAGGCGCTGTCGGGTGGCTGCCGGGATCGCAACGGCCGGCGCGAACTTGACGGCGGCGCCAAGCCCGAGCAGCACGCCACCGAGAGAGGGGTGCGGGCTCTGACGGCGACCTCGCGACAGAAAGAGCAGGGCCGCGATCATAGGAAGGATGCCCAGAGGCTCCATGTGGCCGCTCCAGGCTACCTCGACGAGAGCGAGAGGGGACCACAGATAGACCACGGGAGCGAGGGAGGGGGGCTCTCCTCGACGGGCCGTGAGGCGATCGAGCACCCATCCCACGCCGAGGTCGGCGGTCACCCAGGCGGCCTTGAACAGGAGCACCGAAGGCCCGAGCATCGCCAGGACCCAGAACACGAGCTGGGCTCCCGGCGGATAGATGGTCGGGACCGACGGGTGATTGAGCAGAGAGTGCCATTCCGTGCGCAGCGGCCACAGAGCGGGGCTGTCTGGCGCGTGGAGGAACGGAAGGAGGCCGCGGGCCTGTATCCAGCCGTCCCACATGTAGCGGTAGATGTCGTCGGAGAAGCGAGGCTCCCGCGGCAGAAGAACGAGGCGACCGAGGATCGCTACCGTCCAGAGGGCCCACCGTCCCACCGGGCGGCGGCCGTGCGATACGAGCGCTGCGGCATAGGAGAGGAACGCTCCCGCCCAGAGCGCGACGACCGGCCACGGTGTCCGGCTGGCTCCGGGGAACCAGGCCGCGGCCAGCAAGAACAGAAGCAGCAAAATGCCAGGAGCGAGGGGCGAGCGGCCCGTCACCCGGCGTGCAGCCGGCGGCACCGGCCCGCTCACGCCCAGGTCACGCATCTTGGGCCGCGGGACAGGTGGAACGCGTAGCCGTCCTCATTCCGGCACGAGACGAGGCTGCCTGCCTCCCCGGCCTGCTCGATCGACTTGACGCGGCAGGGATCGATCGGACGGTGGTGGTCGACAACGGATCCACCGACGGCACGGCCGCGATCGCGGCCCGGCGCGGTGCCGTCGTCGTGACGGCGCCCCGGCCGGGTTACGGTCGGGCCTGTCTGGCCGGCATTGGCGAGATCGGGCGCTGGTCCGCTCCCCCCGCTGTCCTCGTGTTCATGGACGCCGACGATCTCCGCGCGCCCGGCCAGATACGGCGGCTCGTGGATCCGATCCTGGAAGGCCGGGCCGATCTCGTCATCGGCGAGCGGCGATTCCCGGCCGGCGAACCCGGCGTGCGGATCCATGCCCGGCTGGGGAACGCCCTCGCGACAGCCGTCTTGCGGCGTTGCTATGGCGGTGACGTCCGCGACCTGGGTCCCTTTCGAGCCATTCGGCTCTCCTGCCTGCGGCATCTGGAGTTGGACGACAAGAACTACGGATGGTACGTGCAGATGCAGGCGCGGGCGCTCCGGGCAGGGTGCCGCGTGATGGGCGTTCCCGTCGAGTTTCGGGCACGCCAGGCCGGACGGTCGAAGGTATCGGGTTCCGTCACCGGTTCTGTGCGGGCCGGGGCCAAGATCCTGACTACGCTGTCCAGGGAGATCGTGAGAGGCTCGGGGCGGGCGCGGCACTCGGCCTGAGCGTTCAGCTCTCCGGTGCGTTCTCTCCCTCGCCGGAGCCTTCCCCCGACTCGGGTGTGTCGGGCCGTCCGACGAGTTCCTTCCACAGACCCAGAAGGTGCTCCTCGAATCGGTCGGGCTCGGCCTCGTACTCTCGCACCCACGTCTGCAGGTCCGGCAGCGGCACGCTCTGCTCCAGCTTCTTGGTCACGAGGCGGACCATGGTCTGGAAGTTGAGCGTGCCGACTTGGAGGTTGGCTTCCCGGGCCGCCTCTTCGACGAGGCGGTAGATCCGCTCTTCGGAGAGCGAGAGGAACACCTCGGTGAGCCGGGCCGAGCAGAAGTCAAGGTACTTCGCCCGAAGGACCTCGTCGGTTCCTTCAGCGATGCTCGCGCCCGGGGCTCTCTTGATGTCACCGGCCGGGTCGTGGCTCAAGAAGACGGCTCCTCCAGGAGTTCGCGGGTCCTGAGCGCCGCAGCCATCGCTCGAAATAGGCGTGGCTGCCCTCGGGGTGTCAAGCGAACGGACGGCGGGGACACGGGGATGCCGGTCGGCGCGCCGCGCGGATCACGAGGGGAGCATCCGCTCCCCCGCGGGCCCGCTCGGCGCGCCTGTCCCCCGCTGTGCGGGATGGCTAGTAGACGCCGATCGATCCGGAGCCGATTCTCCGCATCTTCTGGAGTTCTTCGAATATGGTACGGCGACAGAGCCCGTACACGATCACATCGCTCAGGAATTCGGGGTCCGATTGACGTACCTCTTCGACCTCATCCACCAGTCCCTCCGGCACGTTAACCACGAGTTCAACGGGTCGGGTATCCCTCATGCGGCGCAGCATCTCCATAGGTAAAAAGTGAAAAATTACGGTTCTGTCGCGTGTTCTGGGTCGCCCGGCCGAACCGGATAGGGCAGTGTTTTCTGAAGGCGATCAACTATAAGACGGGCGCTTTCCCCGAGGCAAGCCGTGCTACCGGGAGCTTGAAGGCCGGTTGATCGCGCAAGTAACTAAATGACAACGCTTTGACAAAATGTCGAAAACTTGCCTCTCCTCGTGGATTTCTCTTCCTGTGCTGGACAGGCCAGCCGGGTCGATCGTCTGGAAAGGACTGTACGGCGCGCTTTCCCGCCCCTCGACCCAGGCTCGCGCACCGGAGTGCAACGCGCAAGTTTTGCGAAAAGCTCAAGAGAAAACACAGGACGAATCCGCGACCACGGGAGAGGGTCGCAAGGCGCAGTCTTGCCGTTTGGCGTCGCGGCCCTGCAAGCTAAGCGGTACCGTCGGCCGTACCGATGCGTGCGGTCCCGAGTCCGGCGTCCCACGACCGGCTGCGTGCGCCGATCGCAGGGAGCCGGCACATTGGAGAAGCGGTGCGTCGGTAGACACGACTCACACGGAGGAGACCGTGGCCGAGGGGAACCAGTCGGCGCTGATCCTGGGGGCATCGAGCGGCTTCGGCGAGGCATCTGCCCTGGCGCTCGCTCAGGCAGGATACGACATCTACGGCGTGCACTTGGACCGGCGCGCCGGGCTCGATCACGTTGAGGAGATCCGCTCCGAGATCGAGGGTATGGGGCGCCGTGCCACCTTCTTCAACGTGAACGCCGCAGACGCGGAGAAGCGCGCCGACGTGCTGAACGGGATTGCCGGCGAGGCCGCTTCCGGCTCGGTGCGGGTTCTCCTGCATTCGCTGGCCTTCGGGACTCTCCGCCCCCTGGTCGCTCGCAATCCGGCCTCGGTGATTACCCCGAAGCAGATGGACATGACGCTCGACGTGATGGCGCACTCCCTGGTCTACTGGACTCAGGGCCTGGTGTCGCGGAACCTGATCGGCGAGGGGGGAAGGATCTATGCAATGACGAGTTCGGGCGGGGACCGCGTGAGCCCCTTCTACGGTCCCGTATCGGCTGCGAAGGCGGCACTCGAGTCGCACTGCCGGCAGCTATCGCTCGAGCTTGCTCCGCTTGGCATCACGGTCAACGCGATCCGGGCGGGCGTGACGGATACACCGGCGCTCCGCAAGATTCCCGGGCACGACCGGATGATCGAGATTGCCCGCCAGATCAATCCGCACGGACGGTTGACGACGCCCGAGGACGTGGGAAGGTGCCTGGTGGCGCTGGCGCGAGAGGAGACCGCCTGGCTCACGGGCAACGTCATTCGGGTGGACGGCGGGGAGGATGTCGTCGGAGCTGGCCTGACGGGGGGCTCGGACACGGTGGCCGGCGTGAGCGGAACAGGGTCATGAGCGCGCTGGCGAAGGGGGCGGTGACCGTTGTCCTGATCCACGTGGGAAGAGCGTATGCCCGCCATCGTCTGCGTTCCCTGAGACGCGAGTTGACTCGTCCCTGGCGGGAGGGGGGCGACAGCGCGGCCGCGGCGGCAGGACGATGGGTCGGATTCTCGCTTGCCGTGGGAGCGAAGGCGATCGGAGTTGCCGCAGCCGTTCGCGGCCTGTCGAAGCGCTCCTAGCGAGGGGGCGGTCGGCCTTCCTCAGCCCGCGGGCGCGCCCACGCTCAGTTGCCGCTCAGCTCCAGGACGATGTCGATCCTCCGGTTCGCCGCTCGCCCGGATTCCGTTTCGTTGGGTGCCACGGGCCGGCTCTCCCCGAACCCGACGGCCCGGATGCGATCGGCGCTGATCGCCATGTTGGAGAGGACGTACTCCCTCACGGCGATCGCGCGCCGGGCGCTCAGGGCCTGGTTGAAGGTGTCGTTCCCCTGCGAGTCGGTGTGGCCTTCCACGGTGATCTGCGCTCCCGGAAACGCCCGGATCGCCTGCTGGACCTTCGTGAGCAGCGAGTGATCCGCCGGCCGAATCTCGTCTGATCCCGAGTCGAACTTCATGCCGACCAGCCGGATCGTCACCCTGCCGAGCTCCACGATGAGGTCCGCCTCGCCGGGGTCGAAGAGCGCACGGACCTCCCTCAGCGTCCGCTCCCGCCGCTCCCGCGCCGCCAGCGCTGCCGAGATCTCCGCCTCGCGCTGGCCGAGCTGCGCCAACTCCGCGCGGAGGGAGTCCGAGAAGGCCTGCAGATGCCGGATCGTTCGTTCCCGGTCCGCCAGAGTGGTTTCGAGCCCGCTCAGGGCTTCCTGAAGGCCGAGGAGCGCCGCCCGGATCTCCTCCGCCACCGGGCCACTGCCGCCGCCAAAGCCGGGCTCCAGGCCGAGCCGTTCCGCGATCGGCGCCAGCTCCTGCTCGTGGCGTCGCACGACCTCCTCCTCCGCGAGGTCGCCGCGGCGCAGGCTGTCGACCAGCGCCGCGATTCGCGTCGCTCGGAGATAGGCAGCCGCCGCAGCGGAGGCGAGCTCCCGGGCCTCGGCGGGTCGTCCAGGATCCGCCTGCAGGGATACGTCGGCCCGCTCGAGCAGGGCGTCGCCTTCAGCGAGCGTCCGCGGGGCACCCGACTCGGCCCCGGCGGCAAGGGCTGCGTCCCGCAGGCTCATGGCGGTGCCAAGCACGCCCCTGCGTGCCGCCTCGAGCTCGGCCCTCCGATAGAGCGACTCGGCTTCGTCCGCCAGGCGCCGGGCGGCGAGCCGGTCGCCGTCCTCGACCTTCCGACCCGTCTGCGTCGCCCTGTTTTCGGCTTCCTCCCACGCGGGCCGCGCCAGAGCGGGAGCGTCGGCCCTCTGGGCAGCGGTTCTCGCCGTGAGTGCAGCGGCCATCAGCGTCCGACCGATCTCGAGCAGATCCTCTGCCGCCTCCAGCGCCTCATTCGACTCCCGGAGTCTCCTCCGGACCGTCTCCATTCGGCCGCCCTGCCGGTTTTCCTGCTGAGCCCGGGCCAACCGATCCGCCGCACGCTCGATGTTTCGGGGGGAGATGAGGTCCAGCTGGTCGGCGCGGGCCCGGGCATAGCGTGCCGCCGTGGCCTGGAGCTCGTCTTCCAGACTCTGGGCCAAGCACGGTGCAGCGCCCGCCGCCTGCATCCCCAGAAGCACAAGGCACGTCGGTGCGATTCCACGGAAGCCGGGGGCACGGCGGCCGCCGGCGAATCGATCGCCTCTTTCACGACTCGGGAAGAGTCCTCTTCCCCGGGCGCTCAACGCCGGCGTCCTCCTGCCGGGGACACGTCGATCGAGAGCGCGACCACCAGGATGACGATCTGCAGCGCTCCCCACTCGCCGCCGTTCCAGTTCTGCACCGCCGTGTACCAGAGAAACGTCGTGGGCAGGAAGACGAAACCCAGGATCGGCCACAGTGCAGTGTCGAAGAGCCCCTCGAACCAGGTCGTCAGAAGCCACAGGAAGACGATCACCGCGCGGGGTGCAATGAGCGCAGCGAGAGCGAACAGACAGGGCATGGAACCTCCCCGGCGAAGTCCGAAGCCGCTTGACTGCCCAGGAACCTAAGGCGGTAGCAAAGCTCCGCACAGGCGCTGGGCAGCGGCCGCCCGGCTCAGTCGACTGCGGTCGCTGCCGCGACGGCGTCGAGCAGTTCCGACAGCGTGGTCTCACCGCGATCGCGGGCGTACCAGCGGCGCGATTCCGCGTAAATCTCTCTTGGCGGGCGCACGCCCCTCGCCTTCTCGCTGATCACGAAGCGCTGGAGCTCCGCCGGCCGCGGTCCCCATGCTCCCGCCACGCCGAATCGCTCACCGAGGATGATCGCCATCGGTATGGAGCGGGTGCCGTTCGTCAAATGTCGGCCCATCAGCTCAGGATTCTCGTCCCGCCCGAGAACGCGGAGTTCGAAGTGCGGCACGTCTTCCGCGAGCCGGGCCAGCACGGGAACCGTGTTGACCGCGTCTCCGCACCAGTCCTCCGCCAGGACGAGCAGCCGCCAGTGTCCGACGAGTTCCGCCGCCCGCCGCCGGGCCCAAGCGGGCGTCCGGGCGCGCCGGTAGATGCCCTCCCAGAGGTCGTGGTTCCTCTCCACCTCCCGGCTCAGGAAGCGATCGAACGGAACCGCGCGCTCCCAGTAGTCGCGGTAATCGGTTTTCGCGGTCATCTTCGAAGTGGTCACGGGTTGCGGTCGTGCGAAGCATCGTGCCCCTTGGCTCCCCGGCGCTGTCCGCCCCCGTCGGCTGAACGGTCGGAGGTTCCCGCCAGGAGCCAGCAAGGGCCGAAGAACCTGCAAAATAGAACACTCCACGCTAGGAGACGAGCATGAAGATAGCTGCCGAGGTCCGGCCTCCGGACCCGATCAACGAGCCCGTGCTGGGCTATGAGCCCGGCTCAGCCGAGCGGGACGAGCTCAAGGCCAGGCTGGCGGCGATGGCGTCCGAGCGGATCGAGATTCCCCTGATCATCGGTGGCCAGGAGGTGAAAACCGGAGACACCGTCGAGGCCGTGATGCCCCACGACCACTCGCATGTCCTCGGGACCTGGCACCGGGCCGGCGCCCGAGAGGCCGAGCTGGCGATCGGGGCTGCGGGAGCGGCTTGGCAGGACTGGTCCACCTGGAGCTTCGAGGACCGGGCTGCCGTATTCCTGCGCGCCGCCGATCTGCTCGCGGGTCCCAGGCGACAGACGCTGAACGCCGCGACCATGCTCGGGCAGAGCAAGACGGCACACCAGGCCGAGATCGACAGTGCCTGCGAGCTCGCCGACTTCTGGCGCTTCAACGTGCACTTCGCCCGGCAGATCTACGAGCGGCAGCCCTTCTCCGCTCGGGGGATATGGAACCAGCTGGACTACCGTCCTCTCGAGGGGTTCGTCTTCGCCATCACGCCCTTCAACTTCACGTCGATTGCCGGAAACCTGCCGACTGCCCCGGCGATCATGGGGGGCGTGTCGATCTGGAAGCCGGCCTCCTCCGCCGTCTACAGCGCGTACTACATCTACAGGATCCTGGAGGAGGCGGGTCTGCCGCCGGGCGTGGTGAACTTCCTGCCCGGGCGCTCCGGGGAGTTCAGCGACACGCTGCTCGCCAGCCCCGAGTTCGCCGGAATCCACTTCACCGGTTCGACGGGCGTGTTCCAGCAGCTGTGGAGGCAGGCGAGCGCCAACCTCGAGCGTTACCGCTCCTATCCGAGGGTCGTGGGAGAGACGGGTGGCAAGGACTTCATCATCGCTCACTCCAGTGCCGATGTCGATGCCCTGGCCGTCGCGATCGTGCGGGGCGGATTCGAGTACCAGGGCCAGAAATGCAGCGCCGCCTCGCGGATCTACGTGCCGGATGACCTCTGGCCGGAGGTGCGGGGAAGGGTCCTCGAGATGCTGGACGACGTGCGGGTCGGCGATCCCACCGATTTCCGCAACTTCATGGGCGCGGTCATCGACCGCGGCGCCTTCGGCGACATCACCGCCTACATCGACCACGCCGCCGCCTCCGGGGACATGGAGATCCTGGCCGGCGGGGAGTACTCGGATGAGCTGGGGTACTTCATCCAGCCCACGCTCGTGTTGAGCGAGGACCCCGGCAGCCGTCTGATGTGCGAGGAGATCTTCGGTCCGGTCGTGACCGTGCACGTGTTTCCGGCCAACCGGTGGTCGGAGACGCTGGAACTGGTCGACGGGACCTCTCCCTATGCCCTGACGGGGGCGGTGTTCGCCACCGATCGAGCGGCCGTCCAGGAGGCGCTGGTCACCCTGCGCCACGCCGCCGGGAACTTCTACGTGAACGACAAGCCGACGGGCGCCGTGGTCGGTCAGCAGCCGTTCGGCGGCGGTCGGGCGAGCGGCACGAACGACAAGGCGGGATCCTGGCTCAACCTGATCCGGTGGGTGAGCCCGCGGACGATCAAGGAGACCTTCGTGCCGCCAGTGGAGTACCGGTATCCGTTCATGGACGCCGAATGATGCGGAACCGCCCCTCTTTGGATGGCTTGATCGGCCGGATGGCGTGATGAGGGTGCGACGATGTGCCGGGCACGGGTTGGCCTTGAGCGTCAGGAGCGCTGCCGTAGATTAGCCCGCCCCTTGGCTTCCGCAGGCGCTGCCGCGGGGTGGCAGAGGACGATGAGCAGAGGGATTCGGGACGATAAAGGAGAGGGAGATGGCGAGGTTCACCGACGACGAGCTGATGCGGAAGGTCCAGGAAGGCTTCATCGTCGAGTCCGAAGCGGACATGACGGAGAGTTACAAGAAGGCCCTGATCACGCAGCTAACCGTCCAGGGGGACACGGAACTGATGAGCGCGCCCGCTTACTTCATGGCGGCGAAGGATGCGCCATCGACGAACACGATGGTTTCGGCAACGGCCATCATCCAGGACGAGATGGGCCACGCCAACATCGCCTACAGGCTGCTGGAGGACCTGGGCGTCAGCCGCGACGAGCTCCTGTACGAGCGTCCCCCCGAGAAGTTCAAGAATCCCTACGGTTTCGACCAACCGCTGGAGAATTGGGCCGAGCTGGTGACGGCGAACGGTCTGTACGACCGGGCGGGCATCACGCTGCTCGGCGATGTGCATCGCCACACGAGCTACGGTCCCCTGAAGCGTGGACTGGTGAAAGTCGGGATGGAGGAGAACTTCCACCTGCGGCACGGTGAGGTGTGGATGCGGCGTCTGTGCGAGGCCAGCGGCGAGGCGCGGGAGATGGTGCAGAAGGCGGTCGACTGGATGTTCCCGATGGGTGTCGAGTGGTTCGGGATGCCCGACGAGAAGAAGCACCACAATGCGCAGCTCGACTTCAGGCTCAAGGGGATGACCAACGATCAGCTCCGGCAGACCTGGCTGAAGGCGGTCGTTCCGCTGTGCGACGAGTTGGGCATCGACGTGCCGGCCCACGTGAATCCGGACACGGAGGAGGTGGAGCTGGAGTTCGAATTTCCCGTCCAGTACGATCCCGAGGCGAAGCGCTGGCTGCTTGACGAGCCCATCACCTGGGACCAGGTCTGGGAGCGCTGGCGTAACCGCGGTCCGATGAACGAGCAGTTCGTCGACTGGATGCGAACGAGCCGGCAGGCCGTGCAGGGCGTCCTGGAGGCATGACGCTCGTGCAGCTGGGGCGGGCACCCGCCCAGCCCGCCGGTGCGGGATCCCTGGAGGCGGGGATGAACTTTGCGGCCGTCCTGGCGGAGACGCGCGGGGGGCGCACCCTTCCGCCGCCGCCGGAGTGGGATGGACCCCCGGCCGATCTTGTGGAGCGGGCATGGAGGGCGTTGTACGAGGTGTCCGATCCGGAGTTTCCGATATCGCTCGTGGATCTCGGGCTGATCTGCGGTGTGGCCGCCGACGAGCGGTCCGGAGAGGTTCGCGTGGACCTCACGTTTACGGCGACCGCATGCCCCTGCACCGACTTCATCCAGTGGGATGTCCGGGAGCGGCTTCTTCGCGAGCCGGGCATCGAACGGGTTCAGGTGGAGGTCGTGTGGGATCCGCCCTGGACCACGGCGCGGATCAGCGAGCGGGGCCGTCGCATCCTGGAGGATGCCGGGATCGCGCTCGTCACCTGAGCGGTCAGAACCCCGGCCCCGCTGAAGCCCGAACGCACAAGGAGGACCGATGTCCGACAGCGATCGCCTCTGGGAGGTGTTTGCCCGGCGAAAGAGGGCGGACGCCTTCGAGCACATAGGCTGCGTGGAGGCCCCAAACTCGGATCTGGGGCGGGTCTACGCGTGGCAGACCTACGACGAGGCGAAGTGGTTCGAGATGATCATCGCGCCGCGCGAGGCGTTTCACTGCGTCAACCGAGCCGAGCAGCCGTTCACGCTGCACCCGTCGGCCGAGGCGCTGAGCTGAGCGGCCGCCCGCTCGACAGAGAGGCACCGTGACCGGAGAGAAGTACGCAAAGGCCTCCGATCTGCCCGCGGAGTTGCGGGATCGGCTGGGCGCCCTGGTTCTCGTCCTGGCGGACAACAAGCGACTGCTCGGGATGCGCTACTCGGACTGGATCCTCGGGGCGCCGGCCCTGGAGGCGGGGATCGCGTGCTCGGCGATGGCCCAGGACGAGTGGGGACACGGACGGATTCTGTACGCGATGCTGCGAGATTTCGGCGAGGATCCCGGCCAGCTCGAGCATGAGCGCTCGTCCTCCGAATACCGCAACATGGAGTCTCTCGACGCCCCGGCCCGGAGCTGGCCGGACCTCCTGGCGCTCAACCTCCTGCTCGACACGGCCCTCTCCGTCCAGTTCGAGGCCATGGCCGAGAGCCGCTTCGAGCCCCTGCACTACAAGGTGAGCAAGCTCCTGGACGAGGAGCGGTTCCACTTCGAGCACGGGCGCGGCTGGGTGGCCCGCCTGGGCGGCACGGCGGCCGGCCGGGAGGCCATGCAACGCGCGTTCGTGCCCGTGTGGGAGGCCTGTCTCCGCTGGTTCGGTCCGCCAGGCGACGCGGCGGGCCTCGTCCTGTGCCAGGAGGCGATCACGGATCGTGACGCGGCGGGGCTGAGGGCGCGTTGGCTGGAGCGGGTGGGTCCGGTGTTGGCGAGCGTCGGGCTGGAGTTCGCAGAGGCAGATTCGAGCGGCGTCTGGAGGAGCCGGGTCGAGCCCGACTGGGACGGCTGGGATCCCGAAGCGCGTCGCGGCAGCGAAGGCGGCCCCGATCCCGACACGCTGGCCCGCGTGCGCGGTGACAAGAACCGGCCCCTGCTGATGGACTGATGGTGCAGCGTGAGCACTGAGGACGACGGCAGGCGGGAGAAGGGGAATCGGCGGAGCGGCGACGCCGATCTGGGACGTCCGCTGCAGACCGACGAGCTCCCCCGATCGATCCGTTGTCCGTTCTGCGGCAGTACGGACAGCGAGCAGTTTTCCACCTTCGGCAGCTCGCTCTCGCTGAGCCAGTACTACTGCAACAGCTGCCGTACCGTCTTCGAGGCGTTTAAGTGGAGGGGCTGGAAGCCGTCGGACCCCGGGCTCGGCGGCTGAAGTGGCCGGCGCGCCGTACTGAGCCGGCGGCGCGGCGGTTCCCGGGCGGGGCATGCGAGGATCATCTAGCGGAGGCGTTCGGACGATGAGTGCGCGATACTTCACGCCCGCCACCTTCCGCTTCCTGCGCGAACTGGGTGAGAACAACGATCGCCCCTGGTTCGAGGCGAACAAGGACCGCTACGAACGCGAGGTGAAGCGGCCCGCCCTCCGGTTCATCGAGGACTTCGAGAGCGACCTGGCAGCGATCAGTCCGCGTTTCCGCGCCGGCGCGCGGTCCCTCTTCCGCATCCATCGCGACACCCGGTTCTCGGGGGACAAGAGCCCCTACAAGACGCATGTCGGGCTCCAGTTCCGCCACGAGGCCCGGGGGCAGGACGTGCACGCGCCCGGCTTCTATCTGCACGTGGAGCCCGGACGGTGCGGCATCGGCTGCGGCATCTGGCGTCCGGACTCGAGGTCGCTGCTCAGGATCCGCGAGGCGATCGTCGAGGATCCGGCGAAATGGAAGCGGGCGAAGGGAGCCCGGGACTTCCGGAACAGGTTCGAGCTGGGCGGAGAGTCCCTGAAGACGGCACCGCGGGGCTTCGACGCCCAGCATCCCCTCATCGAAGACCTCCGGCGGAAGGACTTCGTCGGCTGGGCGAGGCTGAGCCAGCGGACCGTGACTGGACCGGCCTTCCTGGGCGAGTTCGCAGCGTTCTGCCGCGCGGCTGGGCCGCTGCAGCGCTGGCTGTGCGACGCGCTCGGCATCCCCTTCTAGCCGACAGGGACCGCATTGAGCCGCGATCTGGAGCCCCTTTCCCCGTACGCTCGCTCTCTGTCGGACTTCTTCGCCGGAGACGAGGCCGCCACCCTCGTCGTTCACAGCAGCCTCGGCGAGCACGACGAGCTGCCGGTCGCCGTATTCTTTCGTGGCGAGGAGGATTTCTTCCCCTTCGAGGTCGCCGCCCTGGAGCTCTGCCGGGGCAGGGTGCTCGATGGGGGGGCCGGTACGGGCGTGCATGCGCTGGCCCTGCAGCAGCGCGGACTGAAGGTCCGGGCCATCGACGTCCTCCCGGAGGCGACGGAGATCATGAGGCGGCGGGGAGTACATGACGTCTCGTGCGGCGACATCTTCGAACTGCAGGGCGGAAGGTTCGACACGGTCCTCCTTCTGCTGAACGGCATCGGGCCGGTCGGCACGCTGCGGAACCTCCGCCGGTTCTTCGAGTGCGCCGGGCGGCTTCTGGCTCCCGGGGGCCAGGTTCTGGTGGATTCCGCGGAAGCGGAGATGGCCGAGCCGCTCGCCGGCGACCGGTGGGAATGGCCGCCCCCGACGCGGGAGGCCTATGCCGGCGAGGCCTGGATTCGGCTCGAGTACGACGGCGCGCTCGGGTCACCGTTTCGGGAGCTGTACTTGGACGCTGAAACGCTGGCCATGCAGGCCAGACGGCACGGCTGGCTGTGCGAGCTGGCGTTTACCGATGAGGCGCGCGGATACCTGGCCCGCCTCCGGCCGGCAGCATGAGACCAGACCGATGAAGCCCGATGGCACGAATGACCGCCTGATCGGCATCGCGGAGCAGAGGGGACTGACCGCCGGGCGACGCCACGTCTTCCTCTGCTGCGATCAGAGCGTCCCGAAGTGCTGCAGGCGCGAGCTCTCGCTCGAGTCTTGGGCTTACCTGAAGCGCCGACTCAGGGAGCTCGGCCTCTCGGAGGCCGGCGGGGTGGGAAGAACCAAGGCGAATTGCCTGAGGATCTGCGAAGAGGGCCCGATCGCGCTCGTCTATCCCGATGGGACCTGGTACCGGAACTGTACGCCTTCCGTTCTGGAGCGGATCATACGGGAGCACCTGATGGGGGGACGGGTCGTGGAGGAGCACCTGATCTTCGTCCGGCCTCTTTCGGAAGCCGCCCCGCTCGGTGAGGGGGAGCCCGTTCCGGGCCGGCAGCCCGGGGCCGGGGAAGGGTGAGCGCCATGCAACGTGGGGCGGCCGGTTGCGCGGCGACGGCTGCGGTTCTCGCAGCGGTGCTGCTCGCGGGATGCCGCGGGAACGCCGGTGAGGAGCAGGCTCGTGCGACCGGGGAAGCAGTGGCGGGAGGGGCGGCCTCGGGTGGCGCGGTCGGGGCGGTCGAGCGGGGGGTCGATACCCTGGAGCTCCGGCGGAGCGCGAGCCAGCTGCAGGCGGATCTCGAGTCCCGACTGCCGGGCTTCGACTCGATCGGCGGAAGGGGAAAGTCGGGCGATCTCGCCTTCTCGTACGTCGCCTACCTGGAGGACGGGGAGCTGGTCTTGATTCGCGAGCACCAGGACCTGGGCGACTACGGCCATTCGGACAACGAGTACTTCTTCGCGGACGGAGTGCTCACCTATTACGTGCAGGGACAGATCTCGCGGATGCTCGTCCCCGGCGGACCGCCCGCCTCCGATGCGATCGTGCTCCGGCTCCACTTCGACGGGGAGGGTCGGCTCGCCTACGGCGAGCGAACCGTGAACGGCCGGCCGGTGCCGCTGGAGGGCTACGAAGAGCTGAGCGTCACGCGGAGGTCGGGGGCCCTGCGCGAGGCTGCCCTGGCCGGCGGAGGCGAGCAGCCGGTCGAGGCCGCCGAGCCGGCTGCCCCGATTCTCGTCGAGTTCGCGGAGGGATCCTCCAGCGTCTCGTACGCGGGCCGCGTCGTCGCCCGAGAGGTGCGGAGCTATGTCGTCGCCGCGGAGAAGGGGCAGCGGCTGTCGGTGAGTCTGGAGTCGGACAGCCGGTACGCGCAGTTCATGGTCCAGTTCGCCGGCCAGAGCGTGCACGACTCGCGACGGTCCGGAGAACGATCCTGGTCCGACGAGCTGCCGCGCGACGGAACCTACACGGTCCGGGTATATCTGGGGCGCGGCGAAGCCGAGCGGGGCGGGGCGGCAGACTACGGGTTGACGATCGGCAGGGAGCTGGCGGAGGGTCGCCGGCCCTAACGGGCGGCCGTGGTGGGGGGAGGCGAAAAGAAGAGGCGCGCCCCGCGGAGACCGGGCGCGCCTCCAGAATGCACGGTGTCCGGTTGTCGGCTGCGGCGGCTCAGCTTCCCTTCGAGCCCGGCGGGAAGTCCTCGAACAGCTTGACGGCCGCCTTGTCGGCCCGCTCCTGGGCCTCCTCGGGCGAGCGCTTCTGGTCCAGTTCGGCCTGTGCGGAGCCCCACCAGATCATGTCGTTCGTCTGCGGGTCGAACACTCCGACGACGACGGTGCCCTCATCCCACTCATCCACGTAGGTCGTCGAGCTGGTCATTCCCATGCCCCCCCAGCCAGGCCCGTAACAGCCGTAGCCCCAGCCGTAGTCTGTGACGACCGTGCGCAGACTCTGCTTCTGTTCGATGCTGGCATGCCAGGCGACGTCGAAGTCAGGGTTGGAGGTGACCTCACGGTAGCCCTTCGCCTGAAGCGCTCGGTCTACCGCGGTCTTCACCCTGCCCTCGACGATGGCGTTGTAGATCTGGGGGTCCTTATTCTCCGCCGGAACCTTCTCGACCCAGCGGTAGGTCCGAAGGCCGGAGAAGTTCGCGTTCGGGTTGTAATCGGTCCGGTAGCTGATTCCTCCGCAGCCCACCAACCCGAAGGTCACGGCCGCCAAGGTCAGCGTCCTCGCTCTTCTCATGACTTCCTCCGCGATGAAACGGGCCGTCGGATCGCGATGTACGCACAGGTGCCCGCACGACGCAGCCCATATCCTTCCGCGTCGCACAACGGTCACTTCGCCGCCAAGATAGGTTGCCGTCCGACCGGCAGCGAGGGTACCGGAAGGGGCTGTGGCGCTCTTCCTCAGGGCGACAGCCACAGCTTCAGGGCGAAGGCCACGATTGCCAGGGTGAAGACGCGTCTCACCCACAGCTGGCCCTTCAGGACCGTGAGCCGGACGCCCAGCAGGCCGCCCAGAAGGTGGCCACAGGCGAGCGTCAGCCCCGCCACCCAGGCCACCTTGCCGCCCAAGCCGAAGATGAGGAGGGTGATCGGAACATAGGTGAGAACGAGGAGAACCTTCAGCGCGTTGCCGCGCACGAGGTCCAGGCCGGCCAGGCTCGTGACGGCCAGGATCAGGAAGCCGACGCCGGCCTGGACGAAGCCGCCATACAGTCCGGCGAGGAAGAAGCCCGCAGCCACGGCGACCCTCCGAAGCCTGCTCGGGGCCTCGGGGTGGGGCGCGCGGTGTCGTTCGAGCGGGTTCCAGAGCGCCCAGATGGCGAAGGCCACCATGCAGGCGGCGAGGAGCCGCTGGAAGGACTCATCGCCGATGTACAGGGAGGCCATGGCTCCCCCGGCCGCCCCCAGAACGGCGGGCGGTGCCGCCACGGCCATCCACCTCCACTCCACCACGCGGTGTCGCTGGAACCCCCATACGGCTCCCACGTTCTGCACGAGGATTGCCACGCGGTTCGTTCCGTTCGCGACGGTCGGCGGAAGACCGAGGAAGATCATCAGCGGCAAGGAGAGGAAGGAGCCGCCGCCCGCGATCACGTTCAGGGTTCCGGCGACCGCTCCGACGGCAAACAGGCTCAGGTACTCCCAAGGCTCTCCCGCCATGCCCACTCCGACCGATTCGTGACCCGGACCCGGCGGCCGCCCGATCCATCGCCAATCTCCCTCCTCGGCGGGCGGGCGCACAACCGAGGCCCGGGGGTTGAGCGACGCCCTCCGTCACCCGAGGTTGTCGGTCGTCCGGCGAGCGGCCCAGGCCGATGGTACGAGCAGCCCCGGTGCGTCCCGATGATCTCGAAGTCCCTGTGGACAGTTCCCGCGATCTTTGCCACCGTCCTGGCCGCGACGTCGGCGGGCCGCGAGCCGCGCCCGATCGTCATCGACGGACGCTTCGGGGATTGGGCCGGGCTGCCCGCCGCATGGGACGATCCGGTCGATGCACGCGGCTCGGCGGTCGATCTGGGCCTCATCAAGGCCGGACACGACGAGGACGCCATCTTCCTGCTCATCGATCTTGGCCGCTCGGTCAACGCGGAGGCGCTGGCGGGGACGCTGTCGCTGCTTTTCGATGCGGACGCGAAGCCCGAGACGGGCTGGAGCGAAGCGGGCCTGATGGGCAGCGATCTGGTGGTCGATCTATCCCCGCCCTACGGTGTGGGTGGCGCTCCCCCGGGGCTGGGAGTCGGCGTCCGGAGGGGAGCGCACCCTGACAGGACCGGCGTGGCCGGCTCGTCCGCCCTCATCGAGCGGGTAGACGGATACGATGTGGGCTTCGTGTATGCCCCGAAGTACAGGTCGCGCTGGATCGAGCTGCGCCTGGATCGGCGATCACCGTCCGGCGGTACCGGCCCGTTCAGAGCCGAGTCGTACACGGCCAAGGTCGTGTTCCGCGGGCCCCGCGGCGAGCCGCTGGACGAGGCGGGACCGTTCGTCTACGACCTGAGGCCCGACGTCCCGCGGCGGGCGCGGCCGGCAGGGGAGTCGGATCCGCTCGCCCGCCCTCCCGACGCGCCGCTTCGCGTGATGTCATGGAACGTCTCGGGTCGAAACTTGCTTGAGCGAACGGACGTCTTCCGGCGGCTCATCTCGGCGGCCCGGCCGGATCTGCTCCTTCTCGACGAGGCTCCGGCGGACCTGTCGCCCGGGGAGATCCGGGCCCTTCTGCCCGCTCTCCCGACGAAGGAAGGCAGCGGCTGGGAGGTCATCTACGGCCAGGCAGGCGGTCGGCAACGGGGCGTGATCGCCAGCCGGGTCGGTCGCCTGACACCCCTGCCCCGACTGGAGCGGGTGGAGTACCCGCGCGACCTGACCGAGCGGCTCGAGGGGACGAGGCCCCTGGGGTTCGGCGGGACGGACGACGGCATCCCTACGTTGGGGGCGGTCGTCGAGCTGCCGGAGGGGCGCCTGCTCGTCTCCACCAGCGACCTTCAGTGCTGCGGGAACGGGTCCGATACTCCGGAGGAGCTGATCCGTCTCGCCGAGGCGGAGTCGATCGGCACGGCGATCCGGAAGGCGATGTCCGGGGGAGAGGGTGGAGTGGACGCTGTTCTCGTAACGGGAGACTTCAACCTGGTGGGCTCGCGTCGGCCGCTCGATCTGCTTCTCCGGGGGCTGGATACGGACGGCTCGAACCTGACCGATGCCCACCCGCTGGACCTCGCCGCACTGACCGACGCGACGTGGTCGGGCGCTCGTGCCGTGCGCGCGTTCACTCCGGGCCGCCTCGACTGCTTCCTGTACAGCGACTCTGCGCTGCGTCTGGAGCAGGCGTTCGTGCTGAGCACGGGCGACCTGCCCGCCAGGTGGCTGCAGGCGCACGGGCTCAGGGCCGACGACTCGGATCACGCGTCGGACCACCGCCCGATTGTCGCCGATCTTTCCTGGATCGAGCCGGAGCCGGAACCCCGCCGGCGCCGTCCCTGAGACGCGAGAGCCGACCGGTTTGCCCGGGGACGATCGTCGCCCGATTATCTCTCGGCGCGTGAAGCCACTTCAGTCCACATCCGTCGAGGGCATGCCGTGAGCGCGAGAAAGCCCGAGAGGGCGCCCGATTTCATACGCGAGATGGTTGCGGCCGACGTCGCGGCCGGGAAGAACGAGGGCTTCGTGGCCACACGCTTTCCCCCCGAGCCCAATGGCTTCCTCCACATCGGCCATTCCACCGCCATCTGCCTCGACTTCGGGATCGCCGAGGAGTACGCGGGCACCTGCAACCTGCGATTCGACGATACGAACCCGACGACCGAGGACGAACGGTACGCACGGGCGATCGAGGAGGATATCGGGTGGCTGGGATTCCGCTGGAACGGTCCTCCGCGGTACGCCTCCGACTACTTCGAGCAGCTCTATCGGCACGCTCTTCAGCTGATTCGGGACGGCAAGGCGTACGTGGACAGCTCGAGCGAGGAGGAGATCCGGGAGGGGCGCGGGACCGTGACCGAGCCGGGAACGCCAGGTCCGCACCGCGAACGGGGGATCGAGGAGAGCGTCGAGCTGTTCGAGCGCAT
Source organism: Gemmatimonadota bacterium (assembly GCA_020351855.1). Taxonomy (GTDB): domain Bacteria; phylum Gemmatimonadota; class Gemmatimonadetes; order Palauibacterales; family Palauibacteraceae. The sequence goes on along the minus strand of CP070670.1, from coordinate 877,388 downwards.
GCGGGCCGGGGAGTTCGAGGATGGGGCGCACGTGCTGCGGGCCAGAATCGATCTCGCCGCGCCCAACATGAAGATGCGCGATCCGCTGCTGTACCGGATCCGGCATGCCGCGCACTGGCGCACCGGCGACGCGTGGCCGATCTACCCGATGTACGAGTGGGCGCATCCGCTCTCGGACGCCATCGAGGGGATCACGCACTCGCTGTGCACCCTCGAGTTCCTTCCCAATCGCGAGCTGTACGACTGGGTCGTGGACAACACACGCCCCGGCATCGAGGCGGGCGAGCCCGGAAGCTGGTCGCCACGCCCGCGGCAGACCGAGTTCGCGCGGCTCAACGTCGACTACATGGTCATGAGCAAGCGCAAGCTCGCAGAGCTGGTGCGCGAAGGCCGTGCGTCTGGCGAGCAGGGCATCCACGGCTGGGATGATCCCCGGATGCCTACCCTGTCGGGGCTCCGGAGGCGCGGCGTCACCCCGGAGTCCATCCGTCACTTCTGTGATCTCGTCGGCATCGCCAAGGCGGACAAGCGGGTCGACATCGGGAAGCTCGAGCACGCCGTGCGCGATGATCTCAACCGCCGGGCCGCGCGCCGCATGTGCGTGCTTCGCCCTCTCGAGATCGAGATCGAGAACTACCCGGAGGGCAAGACCGAGTGGCTGCCGGCACCCGACTTCCCGGTCGACGTCGGCCGGCGAGGGTCCCGGGAGATTCCCTTCTCGCGGCGGATTCTCATCGAACGGGGTGACTTCGAGGAGGATCCGCCCGCCGATTTCCGCCGCCTCGCTCCGGGCCGGGAGGTTCGCCTCAAGTACGCCTATCTCGTCACCTGCCGGGAAGTTGTCCGGGAGCCCGAAACGGGACGGATCCGGAGGCTTCGCTGCACGTACGACCCGGCGACCCGGGGTGGATCGGCTCCCGATGGGCGTCCCGTGTCCGGGACCATCCACTGGGTGTCCGCAGACCATGGCCTGCCCTGCGAAGCGCGGCTGTACGACCGTCTGTTCACCGTACCGAATCCCGAAGAGGATGCCGATTTTCACGAGCACCTGAACCCGGGCGCTCTGGTCGTCGTCCCCGATGCCTGCATCGAGCCGAGCGTCGCCGGGGACGGCAGCGGGACACACTACCAGTTCGAGCGCCTGGGTTACTTCGTACGGGATCGTGATACGGGGGAGGGCGGCCGGCCCGTGTTCAACCGCACGGTCGAGCTCAAGGACCCGTGGACCCGCAGCCAGCTGCGGGCGGAGGCCCGCGCGGAAGAGCCTGCGGAGGTGCCGGGCGGGTCGGCTCCTCCTGGCGAGCGGGCTCCGCAGGTGGTGGGCGAGGATACCGGGCGCCGCGACCGCGACGGCATCCGTCGTCGGGTTCCGGAGCTGGACGAGCGGTTCCGCTCCTATGTGAGCGAGCTCGGGCTGCCCGAGGAGGACGCGGATCTTCTGACGGGGGATCTTGCCGTCGCCGGGTTCTTCGATGCCGCCCTGGCCGAGGGGGGATCTCCCCGTGCGGTCGCGAACTGGGTGGTGAACGAGCTGCTGCGGGAGCTGAAGGGCCGCTCGATCGACGACCTGCGGTTCGGCGGTCCCGAACTCGGCCGGCTCGTCGGCCTGGTGGAGGAGGGCGACATCTCCGGGCGCATGGCCAAAGATGTGTTCCGGCGCATGGTGGACAAGGGTGGCGACCCGGAGGAGATCGTGCGCAGCCGGGGGCTCGAGCAGATCAACGACCCGGAGGAGATCGGCGATCTGGTGGATCGGGCCGTAGAGGCTCATCCGGATCAGACGGCCCGCTACCGCGAAGGGCAGACCGGGCTCCTGGGATTCTTCGTCGGACAGGTGATGCGTGCCACCGGTGGGAAGGCCAATCCCGAAGTCGTGGGGCGGCTTCTGCGCGAGCGGCTGAAGTGAGCGGCGGCCACGGCGATTCGGGACCCGATGGCGGTGCGAGTCTCGATCCGGAGCTGTACGAGGAGATCCGACGCATCTTTGCCGACCGGATTCCGTTCAACCATCTGATCGGCCTGCATCTGGACTCCTTTACGGCCGATCGGGCGCGCTTTCGCTTCGAGATGCGCGACGATCTGATCGGCAACTACATCCGCCGCAGCCTGCACGGCGGCGTCATCTCGGCTACCCTGGATGCGACGTGCGGCATGGCAGCGCTTCTCGGCTCGCTTCAGCGAACCGACCGGACGACGGACCAGAAGCTGGCCCTTTTCGGGCGGCTGGGGACGATCGATCTGCGCGTCGACTTCCTGCGGCCCGGGGTGGGACGCTACTTCGAGGCAACCGGCTGGGTTCTGCGGGCCGGAAAGAGCGTCGCGGTCACGCGCAGCGAGCTGCGGGATGACGAAGGCCGTCTGATCGCCGTCGGCACGGGAACGTACACGGTGTCGACCCCGCCGGCCGAATGAGAAGGTTCCGCACGCTCCAGGACGTCGACTGGGCGCGCTGGGAGCCCACGGAGCGTGCCACGCTCCTCTTCGCCGTCCGCGACCGGCACGTCCTCCTGATCCGGAAGAAGCGCGGCCTCGGAGCCGGAAAGATCAACGGTCCGGGCGGCCGGATCGACGCTGGCGAGAGCCCCGTGGAGGCAGCCGTCCGCGAGGTGCACGAGGAGCTGCGGATCACGCCCGCTAACGTTCGCCAGCGCGGGGAGCTCCTCTTCCAGTTCGTGGACGGTTTCTCCATCCACGGCTACGTCTTCCGGGCCGAGGGTTGGGAGGGGACGCCCGAGGAGACGGAGGAGGCCATTCCCCTGTGGACGCCGCTCGATCGCATCCCCTACGCGGAGATGTGGGCGGACGACCGCATCTGGCTTCCCTGGCTGCTCGCCGGTCGGTCCTTCAGGGGGTGGATGCTGTTCGAGGGCGACGACCTTCTCGAGCACCGCTTCGAGCTGTATCCCGCTCTCTAGCGCGGCGCTGCCATTCCCGGTGCCCGACCCCTGGCGCTTTTCGAGCCGCTCGCTATAGTTGCTGCGGCTTAGGAGCCCGAGTCCCCTGGCGCCCCTTACGGCTCCGGCGCCCGTCCGATCGAGGTGCGTGACATGTTTCGCGTTCCCACCCTTCTGGCGCCGAGCCCCATCCACGGCATCGGCGTGTACACGACGCTTCCCATTCCGGCGGGCACGGTGATCTGGGATTTCACGCCCGGAGTCGACTGGCAGCTGACGGCACAGGAGCTCGAGCAGTTACCAGCGCGTTACCGTGACCGCTTTCGCGCCTGGTGCTATCTGGAGGAGTCCTCGGGGTTGTACGTGCTGTGCGGCGACAATGCCAGATTCATGAACCATTCGCCCGAGCCGAACTGCGACGATCGCGGAGAGAGAACGGTAGCCGCACGGGACATCGAAGCAGACGAGGAGCTCACCTGTGACTACCGCACCTTCGATGCGGAGTCACGCGCCCTGGGGGTTGATTCCCACCTGACGATCCGAGCCAGGACGGTCCAGGAGGATCAGCCGGCCGCCCGGCCACGCGTCCCGCGCATGTCATCCCGCCGTCGCGTGGGCTGATTCGCTCCGTCCCCCTCTGCCCGACGGTCATCCGACGGCTTCCCGGAGGGCGTCGGCCTCGCCACGCGCGGCTGCCGCGGCCTCCTCCGGCGGGACGAGTCGGGCCTCGTCCCGGCTCCGCCGCTTGAGCTCGACGCCGCCCGCCTTCAGGGATCGTTCGGACACGAGAAGCCGCAGCGGCATTCCCTGCAGGTCCGCATCGTTCAGCTTCACGCCCGGGCTCGCATCCCGATCGTCGTACAGGACCTCGAGCCCGGCGGCCTGCAGCTCCTCGTACAGGCGGTCGGCCGCGGCGGCGGTGTCGCCGCTTCGAGCAAGCGAGACGAGGCTGACCTCGAAGGGTGCCACGCTGATCGGCAGCATCAGCCCGCGATCGTCCCGGTGCTCCTCTGCGACGCAGGCCAGCAACCGGCCGAGTCCGATCCCGTAGGAGCCCATGACGATCGGACGTTCCTCTCCGCTCTCGTCGGTGAAGAATGCGCCCACGCTCTCCGAGTACCGCGTACCCAGCTGAAAGATGTTCCCGACCTCCACGCCACGCGCAAGCCGGAGCGCGCCGCCGCACTCGCCGCAGGTCGCGCCGTCGGATGCCGCAGCGATCTCCGCCACCACATCCGGTTCGTAGTCTCGGCCGCAGTTCGTGTTGAGCAGATGAAAGTCGGGTTCGTTGGCTCCCAGGATGAGGTTGGGGGAGCGGGCCACGAGCTCGTCCGCCACGACCAGACAGCCCGCCCGGTCGATCCCGATCGGAGAGGCGAAGCCGGGGATCGCGCCGACTGCCTGGATCTCCTCGTCGTGGGCCGGCCGCAGGGCAATCGCTCCGAGCTTACGCTGGACCTGAATCGGGTTGGCCTCCATGTCGCCGCGCACCAGCGCGATCACGAGACGCTCCGATCCTTCCGTGTCGGGGAACGTGCCGATGAAGAAGACGATCTTTCCCGTCCGCTCGGCCCCGACGCCGAGAAGCTCGCTCAGCTGCGTGATCGTCCGCGTGCCGGGCGTGTGGACCTTCTCCAGCGGCGCCGGAGCCTCGCCCTCGGGCTCACCTCGCTCGAACCGCGCCACCTCCAGGTTCGCGGCGTACTCGCATCCGGAGCACAGCACGAGGCTGTCCTCGCCGATCGGCGTGACGTACATGAACTCGTGGGCCACCTGCCCGCCCATCATCCCGGTGTCACTCAAGACCGGAACCAACGGGACGCCGGTGCGTCGGCCGATCCTCATATATGCCCCGTGGTGGGCCGCGTACTGAAGACGGAGGCCCTCCAGGTCCCGGTCCAGCGAGTAGGAGTCCTTCATCGAGAACTCGCGCACCCGGATCAGTCCGCCCCGCGACCGCAGTTCGTCCCTGAACTTCGTCTGGATCTGGTAGACGAGCATCGGGAGCTGGCGGTAGGAGCGTACCTCCGTGCTCGCGATATGCGCGACGACCTCCTCGTGCGTCATCGCGATGAGCATGTCCCGACCGCGCCGGTCCTGGAACCGCGCCATGGTTTCATCGATGGCGTCCCAGCGGCCGGTCGCCTGCCAGAGCTCGGCGGGGTGCACCACGGGGAGGCTCACCTCCTGCCCGCCGATCGCGTCCATCTCCTCGCGGAGAATGCGGGCGATCTTGCGGAGGGAACGCTGTGCGAGAGGCAAGTAGGAGAAGATGCCGGCCGCGAGCTGCCGCACGTATCCGGCGCGCACCAGCAGCTGGTGCGAGGCGATGTCCGCGTCGCTGGGCGCCTCGCGCAGCGTCAGGCCGAGAAGGCGTGATGTCCTCACGCCCACATCTCCTCGTACATGACGTAGCGTGATCTCGCCATGCCGAGCGCGCCATAGGCGGACTGCGCGGTCGAGTTGTCGCGTTCGACGTAGAGACGCAGACCGACGGCCCCCTCTGCCCGTCCGACACGTCGCACGTGCTCGTGCAGCATGCGGTAGATGCCACGCCGCCGGTGCGCCGGAGCCACGTATACGCTCTGGATCCACCAGATCGGGCCGTTGCGCCAGTCGCTCCATTCCAGCGTGAGCATCAGCTGCCCGGCGGGTTCGGGGCGTACGGCACGCTGTCCCCCGGCCTCCGGGCCGCCGCCCCGCCGCTCCGCGATGAAGTAGCGGCCCTTGGCGGGGTCGGCGAGCACCGCCGTGACGCCCGCGACGACCGTGCCTTCGTCCAGATCATGGCCCTCCGTCTCCATCGCCATGGCCCGGTTGAAACTGACGATCAGGCTGCAATCGTCGGGTCCGGCGGCCCGCACGCCGTAGTCTCCGTTCATCTCACGTGCGCCGGTAAGCTCGCGACAGCAGCCACCAACTCACCGTCAGGGCGATGCCGATCCACAGCACGCCCCAAATGAGGGTCGGGATCCTCGTAAGCTCGGCCAGGAGGCGGGCATCGGACTCGAGGTGGGGACGGTCCAGAACATCGCTCTTGATGTCCAGGATGGCGTAAAGACAGCTCGTGAGCCCGAGTGTCGTAAGAAGAGCGCGGCTTGCGTAACCGGGCAGGTAGCGGGCGCCGGCCAGCAGCCCGACGCTGAACAGCGCGGCGAACGCGAGCCCAAAGCTGGTTCGCACGAACAGGATGCCGACGGCCATCACCATCGCGCCGACGGCCGCCAGGCCGATTCGGGCCCAGCGCTCGCTCGCCCCCGCGACCACCAGGAGCAGCGCTCCCCAGGCCAGGCTCCCCAGGTAACCGGCGGACAGAGTGAGGAACGGGGATCCGCTCGGGCAATAGCAGGCGCCTCCCTGATCGCTGGTGATCACGATCTCCTGAATGCTGCCTCCGGTTGCGACCGCCATCAGGCCGTGACTCACCTCATGCAGCAGCACCACGAAGATCTTGAGGGGATAGATGGCTGTCGTGTCCCAGAGGAGCCAGAGCGCCAGAAAGTACGCGGCGAAGCCCGCCAAGAAACGCAGACGCCGCCGGCCGCCTCCGGGGCGCTTCTTCCCGCTCACACGAGCACCCATAACGCGATCGCGCACAGGCCGAGCCCGGCGAGCGCCGCGAGCGGGACCACGCGGTCGAACCAGGCACGGCATATTCCGAAGACCGCGAGGAAGAACGCGAGAGAGCCGTACACGGCGACGAGCAGATCGCGCCAGAGCTCACTGCGATTGAGAAGAAGCACGGCGATTCCCGTCGCGGCCGCCGCGGCCAGAAGCGTGCGCTCCTGCATGGCCTCGCTCGGACGGGCATGGGCGGTGGCCGGCAGCCAGCCTCCCAAGGCAAACGGCAGCAGGACGGCCGCCTCCGCTCCCAACGTCGCCAGCCAGACGCGTTGTGCGGCGCCCGGGGCGACCAGCGCGTCCGTGAACGCGGCGAACGCAACCGAGGTGATGGACACGGCACCCAAAAGGTACAGCCCGTAGGCGATCACCCGGGTCGAGACCAGATTGGCGAAGTAGCGGCCTGGCTCGTCCCGGCGGAGGCGAAGCGACGGCACGCCGTCGAGTGGCCAGCGCCGCACGACGCGAGGGGGCCAGCGCCGCATGACGCGAGGGGGCCAGCGCCGCCTGCGGATTCGCTCGAGAATCTGCGCCGCCTCCTCGCGAGCCCGGCCCGCCGCGGCCGGATCGATCCACCCCGCTTGCTCGGCTTCCCGCAGCTCTTCCTCGTCCAGGATCTCGGGATCTCCGCCCCGCGGCTGCCATACATCGATAAACGCGTCCGTGATTTGCCAGGAGGTCGGAGAATCGAATCGGGGCGGTTCCACGATGTTCGCGTAGTACCCGCGGAGCCTTCCATCAGCCTCGTACACGGCCGCGACCTCGTGGGGCCTGTCCGGGAAGGTGAACCAGACGAGGACGGCGCCGCGGGGCGGCTCGGGGCCCGGCTCGTCGCCGTGCTGCAGGGTGATCTTCACGTCCTCGCCGTCCAGCAACAGCTCTTGGCGGAAATGCTTGATGTCACCCGGTGAGCGGCGGTACACGATCTCCACGCGTGGCGCGCCCGCGGGCGGCCGTACGTCGATCGCCGAGAAGAGCGGACGGCGGAAGGGGAGCGGCCGGCTAGTCAGCTTCCGTGAACGTGCGGTCCTCCTCCACCATGGAGCGGAGGAGGGGGGCCGGCGCGAAGCGCGAGCCGAGACGTTCCTCGAAGTGCAAGAGCCTTTCGACGATGAGCGGCAGGCCCACATGGTCTGCCCAACTCAAAAGACCTCCGCGAAACGGAGGGAAACCGATGCCCATGACCATCGCGAGATCCAGCTCGCCGGCCGTCTCGACGACTTTCTCCTCGAGCGCGTGCGCGGCTTCGTTTACCATCAGGTAGAGCGATCGCTGGCGGATCTCCTCCGCGTCGGGCCGCTCTGCGGCGCCCGCGAACCTTTTCGCGACCACGGGCTCCACGCCCTTCGGTCGGCCTTGCTCGTACCGGTAGAAGCCACGCCCGTTCTTGCGGCCGAGGAGGCCCTCTCGCTCCAGGTCGGCCACGACGGTCGCCGCCTTCATCCGATCGCCGAACGCCCGCGCCATCTCCGCCGAGACGTGCTCGGCCACATCCAGCCCGACCTCGTCAAGCAGCCGGCAGGGCCCCATCGGCATCCCGAACGCCTCCAGAGCCTCGTCGACGGACTGGACATCGGCGCCCGCCTCGAGCAGGTAGCCCGTCTCGTTCAGGTAGGGCGCGAGGAGCCGGTTGACCAGGAAGCCCGGCCGATCCGCCACGAGGACCGGGGTCTTGCCCAGCGCGACAACGAACGCGAAAGCGGTGGCGAGGACTTCTTCGGACGTTATCTGCGTCCGCACAATCTCGACCAGCGGCATTCGGTGGACGGGATTGAAGAAGTGGATGCCGAGGACCCGGTCCGGCCGGCGCGAGCTCCCGGCAAGCGTGGTCACCGACAGCGAGGAGGTGTTCGTCGCGAAGATCGCGACCGGCGGGCCGCGATCCTCCACGTCCTGGAGCACCTGCTGCTTCACAGCCATGCGCTCGACGACCGCCTCGATCACGAGGTCGATCTCGCTGAACTTGTCGTACGTCAGCGTACCCTGTATGAGGGCGAACTTGAGCCCCGCCTCTCCTGCACTGAACACGCCCTTGGCGGCGGCCTTCTGCAGAAGCTGGTTGGCATGGCGCAATCCGGAGTCGAGGGCCTCCTGCTCGATGTCCTTGAGTAGGACCGGTACGTCGTTCGCGGCGATGAGCTCCGCGATGGAGCCGCCCATCACGCCCGCCCCGAGGACCGCGGCCCGCTCGACGGGTCGCGCCTGGCTCATGGTCTTCTCGCCGAGCTTTCTGCGGGCGTCCTGCTGGAGCAGAAAGATCCGCACGAGGCTCCGTGACTCGGGCGTGACGGCGACGTCGGCAAGCGCGTGCGCCTCCATCTCCAGGGCATGGTCGATCTGGACCTGGTAAGTGTCCGCCACCAGTCGGAGGGCCCGGCCGGGAGCCGGGTACCAGCCCTTCGTCTGAGCGGCCACCCTTCGACCCGCCATTGAAAAGAGGAGCGCGCGGCCGGGACGGGTGTCCTCGAGCAGCCGCCTGGAGAGTGGCTTGGTTCGCGGCTTGCGAGCCACCTGCCCGCCGAGGATCTCCTTGAGGAATGCCGAGACCTCCATATCGAACCGCGGCTTCGGCACGACGCGATCGAGCAGGCCGATGCGGCGGGCGCGCTCGGCGCTCACCGTCTTCCCCGTGAGGATGAGATCCAGGGCAGATTGGATGCCGACGAGCGCCGGCAACCGGACGCTTCCCCCAAAACCGGGCAGGATGCCCAGTTTGACCTCCGGCAGTCCCAGCCGCGTCCCCGGATCATCGGAAGCGATCCGGTAGTCACAGGCGAGGATGAGTTCCGTCCCCCCTCCCAAGCAGAGCCCGTCGACCGCGGCCAGCGTGGGGACGGTGAGACGCTCGAGGCGACGGAAGATCCGCTGACCCTCGCGGCTCTTGTCGAAGGCGTCGGTGCGGTCCCCCAGCGCCGCGAGCTCGCGGACGTCCACGCCATGCACGAACGATGCGGGCTTGGCGCTGCGCACGACGACTGCGACCAGCTTGCCCGTGGCGATTCGGGACTCGAGCTCGCTGACGAGGCGGTCCAGCAGGACCATCGTGGAGGCGTCGAGCAGATTCACCTTGGACCCGGGCTGGTCCAGCGTGATCCAGCCGACGTAGTCGCGGTCGACTTCCAGGTTCAGGGGATCTCGGTCTTCAACCATGCGTGTCACCGCAGCGAGCGGCGGTGCGGCGGGTGAGACCCGGCCCCTCCCGCTCGCCTGCGGGCCGGGCCTCGTTCCGCGAGGTGCGACCTCAGAACTTGATCCGCTCCTCGGCGTTCTCTGTGGTCAGCCGCAGCGTGTCCGGTCCGGACACCTCGAAGGGGACGTTCCAGTACAGCTCGGAGAACGGAAGAGACAGGCGCGTGTGCACGTACCAGCTTCCGCTCTTCAGGCTCGTGGTTGCCATGCCCCCGGCGTCCGTCGTGTCGTAGACGATCTCCCGGCCGGCCGCTTCGAGGATCTCCGCCTCGATGTCCACGTAGTCCATGAAGGCGATATCCTCCCACGCATCGATGACGGCACGGACGGAGTCAGCCCTCCCCAGCGTCTGCACCTGCAAGTTGTCGAACGCCTGGAAGGCCTGCTGTCTGACGTTGTTCAAGCGGCGCTCCGTGGACTCCAGCCCGTCGAACTGACGATAGAGCTGCTGGTACTCCCGGCTTCGGCGGTCCAGTCGCTGCAGGCGGTTGGAGAGGTTCTGCAAGGCCTCACGCGCTTCGCCCCATTCGGCCTCCGCCGCCCGCCACGTCTCCTGCAGGGCCGCCACCGAGTCGAACTGGGCCTGGAGATCGGCCGGGATCTGTGGCTCGGGCTCCTCCGCCCGCGCGGTGAGCATGTCGAACACGGAGTCCCGGTTGAACGGCAGATAGGTGATCTCGAGGCCAGCTGCGGGCTGCGCGGAACCCTCCTCGCCAGCGAGGACCATGACGGTCAACTCGGAGCCGCCGCAGGCCGCCAGCACGGGAAGGCAGAAGTAAAGTCCAGCCAGAACCGATCGTCTCAGCATCGATTCAACTCCACCGGATTGGATTCACGTCGGACCAGGCCGTAACAGCGACGCAATGTAGGCCCGGCGACGGGCATTATCAACGAAAGGGGAACGGCTTAGCGAGCCTGGTCGGCCGGCTCGGGGCTGCCGATGGTGTGGCGCTCGAGGAGATAGTAGTAGGGATTGACGGGTCGTCCGTCGATGTGGACCTCGTAGTGGAGGTGGGGGGCGGTAGCCAGTCCGGTCTTGCCGACCGATCCGATCAGCTCTCCCCTCTCCACCGTCTGGCCTTGCCGCACCTTCCACTCGGAGAGATGCGCATAGCGCGTGACGTGCCCGAAACCGTGATCGATTTCGACCACGCGGCCGGCGGCGGCCTCCTTGGTCACCTTGATCACCCTGCCGCGGGCGGTGGCCACGACGGGGGCGCCGCGCGGCGCGGAGACGTCGAGACCGAGGTGCGGGCGGCGCTTGAGGAGCAGCGGATGGAGGCGGCTTCGGGCGAAGCCGGAGCTCAGCCAGGCCTCCACTCCCGCCACGGGCCAGATGGATGGACGGGCAAGCAGAGCTTCGTGGCTCGCGGCCATCGAGTCGACGGCTTCGGCCAGCCCGTCTCCGAGGAGCTCCGCTCGTCTGAGCAGCCGATCCAGGTCGTATCGGGTGGCGTAGGCCTCCTGCGCCAGCTCCGGCCGGACCCGGAAGAACTCCTCCCGCTCGCTGTCGATGGGGGTCGGTCCGCCGATGCCCACCTCTTGGATGTCGGGGTCGAGGAGTGGGAGACCGGCGAGGAGGCGGAAGCGCTCCTCCCGCACGGCGAGATCGTCCAGCGCCTCGTCGAGAGCCGTGGCGCGTTCGTCGAGGGCTTCGAGGCTGGACGCGAGCAGCCGGTTCTCCGCGCGCAGCCGAAGGAGCTCGAGCTGACGGGACGCCTGCCCGCCCGCCCCGGCGAGGCCTGCCAGACCGGCCACGCACAGGAAGGCGATCACGCCGCCGGCAGCCAGAACGGCGCGCCGGCGGACGTGCAGCATCCGGACGCGTCCGACGCCGGAGGGGACGAGCTGCAAGCTCCAGGACGCGGCTTTCAGCAGCCGCCATAGCCGGCCCGCACGCGTGCTGCGCCCATCCTTATGAAAGAAGTCCAGCTGCAAGGGCGACCGCCGCATCAAGATGGATGTCGGAGACCGGTCGCGCACTCCGGGACCGGCTCCAAAACGCC
>CP070670.1:859765-865578 GCA_020351855.1 Gemmatimonadota bacterium | reverse complement strand
CAGGAAGGCCACAGGCCCCCTCTGCATCTTCTCCACGAACTCGGGCGTGCCCATCTCTTTCGGGCTGCTCGGGCGCGGCATGGCGTAGTCGCCGGGCGGGATTCCGAAGCCGCGAAGGGCGTCCATCACCTCGTTCTCCGAGGGCACCTCTCTGAAATCGCTGTCGTGGTAGTGGAGCACCATGTGGATGATCGAGCTGGCCACGAACACCAGGACCGCGGACAGGAGAATCGGGACCCACAGCGACAGGACGGGCACCATTGTCGACTCCTTTTGTGCGGGACGGGCTGCGAGCGCGTCCTTCCCCACCACGCGGCCCCAGCCTTGGCGGGGGTGGAACACGACGTTCGATCTTCCATCATCGGCTTACGGGTTGCAAGGGGTGAGGACGAGCCGGTGTGGAGCGCGGCGTCGCTGTTGGGGGTAGAGAGAGCCGTGCCCAAGGAGGTGGAGGGATGCGCAGCGCACGGCGGCTCTCGTTGTTTGGGATAGTGGCGGCTCTGCTCCTTCCGGGTTGCTCCAAGTCCCTCACGGTGCAGCACGACGAGACGCTCGATCAGCGCGTGGTGCGGACGTCCGCGAACGTCCTCGACGTGAACCGATCGCTCTGCACGCACCGGCTCGCCTTGGATGCGGCCAAGCTCGAGGGGGACGCGTCGGCAGGCGGGAGGGAGCCGGAGGGGGCGGCCGGGTCGGTGGAGGGGGCCCAGTACGGCCTGTTGGCAAGCCTGAGCGGTCCCGTATGGGTCCGGCCGCAGAGCTTGGTCATCGAGGCGGACGACCAGCGCTGGGTGTTCGAGGAGTCCACCACGGCGGAGTTCTACGCGTCATGTCCGGAGCGGAGCAGGGTGCAGCGATCCCTGGGCATGGCCGCAGCGCCCTTCGGCTGCGTCTTCCGGGAGGCCTACTGGTATGACGTCACGATCGATCAACTGCGCGTGCTGGGAGCCGCGCGGGAGGCGACGGTGCGGCTGGAGGGGGTCGGCGGATACGTGGAGAGGGGATTCTCCGAGGCAAACAAGGCACGGTTCAGGGAGCTTATCGAGCTGCAGGCGTCGGACACGACATCGGCAGACACGCCGCTTCCCTAAGCAGCGGGACTGTATTGCCGTCCAGCCTCCTGAGCGGGAGTGACGTGGACAGGAGCGCGATTCTGAAGGGAGGGCTGCTGGCCGGCGTCACGATCGCCGTGGGCCTGGCCCTCCCAACCGAGCGGGCCTACGAGCTGCTGGCCTTCCTTCTGGCCCTGGCGGCGGGGGTTTACGTGGGCTTCGGCATCGCAGACGCCTCGGCGGGCGAAGTCCGGCTCCAGTGGCTCGTGGCCCTCCTGTTCATATGCCTCGCCGCTCTCGGTCTCTGGATTTCCCCCTTGCTGCTGGCAGCCGGCTGGCTGCTCCACGCGGGCTGGGACTGGCTGCACCACGGCCGGGTGCTGCGGACCCGTGCTCCCGGAGGCTATCCGGCGCTCTGCGCAGTCTACGACGTGATCGTTGGCCTCTTCGTGCTCGTTCTCTTCGCGTTTTCCTGACATCCACTGCGGGGCCGCCCACCCCCAGCTAGCTGGTGCGCCGCGCGAGCCGGCTCCGGCAGCCTGAAGCGCGTGGTGCACCGCATCACCAGCCGGACAGCCGACTCCAGGCCTACGCGGTGCCCGATCGACACGTAGACCGGTCGCACCCCCTCGCGGGTTCTGAGCACCGCCCCGATCGTCTCGTGACCATCTGTGAGGGGTGTCCACTTCCCTCGAACGGCCGGCACGTCGTCGTGCGTGCCGACCAGCCGGCTCTTGGCCACCCCGATCGATGGGATGCCTGTCTCGATGCCCAGGTGGCAGGCCAGCCCGAAGCGCCTTGGATGGGCGAGGCCGTGCCCGTCGCACAGGATGAGGTCGGGCTGGAGCGACGACGTGGCGAGAGCCTGCAGGATCGGCGGTACCTCACGGAAGGACAGCAGTCCCGGCACGTAGGGGAAGTCCAGCGGACGAACCGCCGTGCGCTCTTCCAGGAGATCCAGCTGCGGAAAGGACATCAGGGCGAGCGCGGCGAGAGCCCGCCCGCTGCCGCGCGGGAAGTGCACGTCCACGCCAGCCACGATGCGAATCGGGGGCAAGCGGTCGGTCGAGATCACCTGCGGCGCGAGCTCCCGCTGCAGGCGGATCGCTTGCCGGATCAGCCCTCCTCCCAGCTCTCCATGAACCGCCTGCCACCGGCCTCATCCACCAGCGCCTGGAAAATGGCGCGGAGCTGCTCGTACGGGAGCGTCCCGATGATCATCCGGTTGTTGATGATCATCGTAGGAGTCGATCGGATGCCGTGCGCGTGCTCGGCCGACGTCTTCTCGTACTCTCGCCCGGTTGCGATCAGGCGCTGAACGAGGTCCTGCGTGCCCCGATCCCGCAGCGCGGCCTCCACCCCGTACCGGCGGCCCAGCTCCCGCCTCCATTCGGCGCTGCTCTTGGCCTCCTGGAAGTTGGCAAAGATCTCGTCGTGGATCTCGCGGAACCGACGAACGTCATACGCCGCCATGTATGCCAGCTCGCAGGCTCCCGGGTGGAGGTCCTTTTCCACGACGCTGTTGCAGCGGGCCTCGAGCGGGAAGAACTGGAAGGCAAGGTTGAGCTTCCCGGCGAACTCCTCCTCGAGACGATCGAGCTGACCAGCCAGGAAGCGACAGTCCGAGCATAGGAGGTCCCCGTACTCCACGATTCGGATGGGCGCGTCCTCGAATCGCTCGGAAGATCGAACCGTCCAGGCCGGGGAGATCACGCTGGGCCATGCCACACGCTCGAGGCTGTAGAACTGCTCGACCGCACGAGCGGCTGCGCCCCCGGCCTGCGCATCCCGTCGCGCCTCGTGATAAAGGGAGGTGCCCCAGGCGGCCGTCAATCCGATGACTCCGAACGTCACCAGAGTTCGCGCGGATGGTGACAGCCAACGTCGCCGGAAGCTGCCGTGCGCCTGGCCGTCGTACCGCCAGAACAGCACGAAGCTCAGAAGCGAAAAAAGGTAGAACCCGGCACACAGGAGGCAGAGGCTGCGCAGAGACGCGACGGAGTACACGACTAGCGCGGCCACGCCCACGATGTTGAGTAGGGCGAGGGTTCGGTTCGTCCGTTCGAGCCCCGGCGAGGGGAACACCGCCCCCTGGATGACGAGCCCGCCCAGCAGCATGCCGAACAGACCCAAGGGAACCCCCCAGATGGCCGAGATCGGTGAATAGGCGGAGGAGTCGCAGTTGAAGAAGGCGCTGATGTCGCAGAACGATCCCTCGAAAATGCTCTTGGGGTAGTTGGCGGCGAAGAAGTGCTGGATGGTGAGGAGGGAGAACGCCGCCATCCCGATTCCCGAGACGAGGCTCAGCAATCGAGGCCAGGTCGGGCCGTCCAGCGTGAGAGAGCGTTTCACGCCTGCTCCGACCGGCTCACTGGGGCGCGAGTCCCGGCAGCAGCCGGCCGGGGGATCGGAGCCGGCGGCAGCGCCCGTACCGGACGATTGGGGAACACGACCTGGGCCAAGGGTTCGACCTCCACTGGTTGGCTGAGCGCCACGTCAAACGACAGACTAGATGCATCCTACCGGCGCATCAATGGGATCGACCTACCGCCGCCGGCTAGCCCCCTGTAGCATTGGGTTCTTGGATCGCGCGCGGCGCGAACTCCACTCGATGACAGCTCGAAAGCTTCTGAGACCGGAGTCGGCTCATGGCCAATGTCTCCCGATGTCACGGGCGTATCGACCTGGGCGAGCTTCCCGAGGAGGTCGGGGATCGTCTCACCGCGATCCCGGGCGAATGGCTCGAGTACCACCCTGAGTCCGGGTTCGTGATCGTGCGACACGTTCAGCCGACCGAGGCGCCGGTGCTGGCCGCCGCGGCCAGCGAGCTCGTCCGCATCCTGGACGAGATCCCGTACGATCTGCAGACGAAGATACCGGGGGGCGATCTTTTCGTGCACACCGAGAAGGCGGAACAGCTGATCCGTCTTCGCGTCACGTCGGGCGGCGCGCTTCATGTGCAGTGGGCGCACCCGGGGTACGAGGGCGCGCTGCAGAGGCCCTACGGGGACGGACACGAGATCGCCATCGATGGGTGGGCTCAGCGCCTGAACGGCTGCGTCGAGCTGGGGGCGGCGAGCCCGGAAGCGGCCGCGGAAACGCTCCAGGACCTGGCCGACACCTTCGAGGGACTGTATCCCGAGGGGGATTTCCGCGCACAGGTCGATCCCGAGCGGATCGTCCGCGTGGAGCTGAGGGATGTGAACCTGGACGCACGCCTCCTCATCGCACGGCTCCAAGAGCTGGCGGAGCCGCGCAGCCTGCGCGGCTGGCTCGACGTCGCCTCGTTCATCGATGCGGCACCCGAGCACCTCGCGCGCTGTCTGTTCAGAAAGGGCGAGGTCTGGGTGCAGCACCCTCTTCTGTGGTCGGATCCGGCGAACGCGTAGAGGCCCCCAGTGATGGACTACTTCCTGACTGAAGAGCAGGAGGCCCTCCGCGAGCTGGCCCGTGTGATCGCGGAGAACGAGATCCGGCCGGTCGCCGCCGAATACGACCGTACCGGCGATTTTCCCTGGCCGATCGTCGAGAAGATCGCCCAGGCAGATCTGTTCGGCGTCTTCCTCGACGAGGCGTACGGCGGTCTTGGAGCCGAGACCGCCACGATGAACCTGGTCCTGGTGACCGAGGAGCTGTCCAAGGCCTGCGGCGGCATCGCGCTCGCCTTCGCGAGCACGGCGCTGGGCGCGATGCCGATTGTTCTCGCGGGCAGCGAAGAGCAGAAGCAGCGCTTCCTGCCGGAGATCGCCGCCGGGAAGCGGCTGGCAGGCTTCGCGCTGACCGAGCCCCAGGCCGGCTCGGACGCAAGCGGCATTCGGACGACGGCGATCCGGGACGGTGACCACTACGTGCTGAACGGCCTCAAGCAGTGGATCACCAACGGGGGCGAGGCCGAAATCTACACGGTGATCGCCCTGACGAACCCGGAGAAGGGCCCACGGGGGGCGAGTACGCTCGTGGTCGAGAAAGGCACGCCCGGGTTCGGCTTCGGGAAGAAAGAGGACAAGATGGGAATCCGGGCGTCCGCCACCCGGGAGCTGGTGTTCGAGGATTGCCGGGTGCCCGTCGAAAACCGGATCGGCCGCGAGGGCACCGGCTTCATCACCGCCATGCGGACCTTCGATGCCTCGAGACCGGGCGTTGCAGCCCAGGCGCTCGGGATCGCGCAGGGCGCCCTCGATCTGGCGATCGACTGGGCGTGCGAGCGCAAGCAGTTCGGATCCCGAGTCTCGGCCTTCCAGGGCCTCCGCTTCCTGCTGGCCGATATGGCTACCAAGGTAGAGGCCGCGCGCGCCCTCGTGTACGCGACGGCCCGCTTCATCGATTCGAACCCGAAGTCCCGCTCGACCGTCTACTCCGCGATGTCCAAGCTCTTCGCGTCGGACATCGCCATGCAGGTCACCACGGACGCGGTCCAGGTCTTCGGCGGCTCGGGCTACATGAGAGACTACCCGATCGAGAAGTACATGCGGGATGCCAAGATCACCCAGATCTACGAGGGGACCAACCAGATCCAGCGCGAGGAGATCAGCAAGATCCTCGTCGGAGAGCACATCGCCGGGCACGCCAAGTAGCGAGCCGGAGGACGGCCGCCCCGAGACGGAGCGGACGGCGCCTGGCCCGGCCCGGCCGCCCTTGGCCTGGCGGGTCATCGCTCCTCTGGCGTTCGCCAAACTCCCTCCCATTCCGATCGCGGCAGCGGGAAATCACGTGGTTCCAGGACTCCTGAACCGTTGCCGCCGCTGTCCTATTCGTCAGTTT
>CP070670.1:855663-859665 GCA_020351855.1 Gemmatimonadota bacterium | reverse complement strand
GTATTCAGCCAAGGGATGACCGGGCATTACCCCGGCCGGGTTTCCCCATTCGGAAATCCAGGGATCAACGCTCGCGTGCAGCTCCCCCCGGCTTATCGCAGCTTGCCACGTCCTTCATCGCCGGCCTGTACCAAGGCATCCGCCTTGCGCCCTTACTGCTTGATCCCCTCTCTGCGTTGGGGGTCGCGACGCGACGAGAGTCACGGCCTCACGGCCGATCCACTCGAAGCGAAGCGTCCCACAGATCGGAGACTCGTCGCCTCTCGGCGCCCACAAGCATACAACAACCCGCTCGCTCACACCTAGTTGTCAAATAGCGGAGGTACCGCCGATTGGCGGTAGCCTTGTATAGTAGCGCGCAACACCTACACGGTCAATGATCGGAAGGTTCCGCGCCCGCGGGACAGGGCCCGGCGGGCCTGTGCCACTCCGATTCCCACCTCGCCAACCCTGATGTACCCGCAGCGCCCGGTTCCGTTCTCGGCGAGGTTCTTAGGGCGCGGGTGGGGAGACGCCGGTGGCCCCGCTCTCCGGAACCTCGAGGGCCCGCGCCTCCTCGGCGAGCACGGTCACCTCGTTGGCCACCACCTGGAGGAAGCCGCGCGCCACGTGGAAGCGGTGGACCCGGCTGCCGCTCCGCAGCCGCAGCTCGCCCTCGCCGAGCAGCACCATCATCGGCGCGTGGCCATACAGGATGCCCAGCTGGCCATCGTACGCCGGTGCCACGATCGCCTCCGCCTCGCCGTCGTAGCCGAGTCCGGCCGGCGAGATGATGCTGACGCGCAAAGCCCGGCCCGGAGTCACGCCGCCGCTCCCTCCAGCTCCCTCGCCTGGGCGACGACCTCCTCGATTCCGCCGACCATGTAGAACGCCTGCTCAGGCAGGTGGTCGAACTCGCCGCTCACGACGCGCTCGAACGACTCGATCGTCTCCTCGAGCGACACGTACTTGCCCGGCCGGCCCGTGAACACCTCGGCCACGAAGAAGGGCTGCGAGAGGAACCTCTGGATTCGTCGCGCCCGGTTGACGATCACCTTGTCCTCCTCGCTCAGCTCGTCCATGCCGAGGATGGCGATGACGTCCTGGAGGTCCTTGTAGCGCTGCAGGATCTCCTGCACCGCGGTGGCTACCCTGTAGTGGCGGTCGCCGATGTATTGCGGATCCACGATCCGGCTCGTCGAGTCCAGCGGGTCGACCGCCGGATAGATCCCGAGCTCCACGATCTGCCGGGAAAGCACGGTGGTGGAGTCGAGGTGCGTGAACGCCGCTGCCGGGGCGGGGTCCGTCAGGTCGTCTGCCGGCACGTAGATCGCCTGCACGGAGGTGATCGATCCCGCTTTCGTCGACGTGATCCGCTCCTGCAGCTCGCCCATCTCCGAGGCCAGCGTCGGCTGGTATCCCACCGCGCTCGGCATGCGACCGAGCAGCGCCGACACCTCGGAGCCCGCCTGGCTGAAGCGGAAGATGTTGTCGATGAAGTAGAGTACGTCCTGCCCCATGACCTCGCGGAAGTACTCGGCCACGGTGAGTCCGGCGAGGCCCACGCGGAGACGGGCGCCGGGCGGCTCGTTCATCTGGCCGTACACGAGAGCCGTCGAGCTCAGGACGCCGGACTCCTTCATCTCCAGCCAGAGGTCGTTCCCCTCGCGGGTGCGCTCGCCTACGCCGGAGAACACGGACAGCCCCCCGTGCTCCTGAGCGATGTTGTGGATCAGCTCCATGATGATGACCGTCTTGCCCACGCCCGCTCCGCCGAACAGGCCGGTCTTGCCGCCCTTCACGTACGGAGCGATCAGGTCGATCACCTTGATACCGGTCTCGAAGATCTCCGTCTTCGGCTCGAGAGCGGTGAACTTCGGCGCCTCGCGGTGGATCGGCCACCGCTCCGACTCCCCGACGGGCCCCATCTCGTCCACTGGCTCTCCAAGGACGTTGATGATGCGGCCGAGCGGCGCCTCGCCGACGGGCACGGTGATCGGCTGGCCCGTGTCCACGACCTCCATCCCGCGACGCACGCCGTCCGTGGCGTCCATCGCCACCGCGCGGACCTGGTTCCGACCGATGTGTTGGGCGACCTCCAGAACGAGGTCACGCTCGGTACCGTCATCGTCGGTCCACCGGAGCCGCAGCGCGTTGTAGAGCTCCGGCATCTCGCCCGCCTCGAACTCGATGTCCACGACCACGCCGATCACCTGCACGACGCGGCCGATCGTCTTCTCGCTCGCCTTCTCGCTCATGCCCTCACACCAAAGGTTGGGTTTGCCCTCGTTCGTCCCGACGCTAGTCGACCAGCGCCTCGGCCCCTCCCATGATCTCGGCGATCTGCTGGGTGATCTCCGCCTGCCTCGCCCGGTTGTACAGCCGCGTCAGCGTGTAGGTCAGCTCGTCGGCGTTGTCCGTGGCGTTCTTCATTGCCGTCCGCCGCGCCCCCTGCTCCGCAGCCGCCGTCTCCACGAGCGCCCGGTACCCCGCATTCACCACGTACAGGGGCAGGAGCCGGGAGAGGATCTCGTCGGCCGAGGGATCGAGGATGTACCACGGGCCGGAGCGGACCCGCTCCTCGGGCACGAAGACCGGCAGGATCTGACGGGCCACCGGCGGGGTGCGGAGGATGCTGCGAAACTCCGAGTACACCAGGAACACCGCGTCGACCACTCCCGCCACGAACTGGAGGGCCACCGGCTCGATGATGGAGCGGGCATCCTCGGCGGTCGGGGCATCCCCGATGTCGGTTCGCTCGCTCGCCATCCGGACGCCCCGGAAGCGGAAGAAGTTCACCCCCTTGCGGCCGACCACGTGCAGGTCCGTCTCGATCCCGTCCGAGGCCGCCCGGTCCAGCAGATCCCTCGCCGTGCGGATCAGATTCGTGTTGAAGGCGCCGCACAACCCGCGATTGCTGGTGATGAGAACGACGGCCGCCCGCTCGATCCGCTCGGGCTGGCGGAGGATGGGCCGCAGCTCGACGAGATCAGGCGTCACGAGGCGCTCGATCACCTCCTGGAGCTTGGCCGCGTAGGGCCGCGCCTGCTCGACCCTCTGCGTGGCCCGGCGGAGCTTCGACGTCGCCACCATCTCCATGGTGCGCGTGATCTTCCGCGTGCTCTTGATCGAGCCGATCCGGCGCTGGATGTCTCGCGCCTTCGCCATCTACGTGCTCTTCCTTCGACCGGTGATTCGGGCTGCGCCGTCCGCCTCAGCCGGCGGCCGCCGGCTCGGACTCCCCTTCGAGCGCCTCCGTCCCTTCGACCGCGGCCGACGTCGAAAGGGTGGGCCCGCTGAAGATCTTCTTGAACTCCTCGATCGCATCGACCAGCTCGGCCTCCAGCTCCTCGCTGAGAGCCCGCTCCTCGCGTAGGCGCTCGGCGACCTCCGGCCGCGACTGCATGAACTCGAGGAAGTCGGTCTCCCACTTCTTGATGTCGGCCACCTCCACATCGTCGAGGTAGCCACGGGTGACGGCGAAGATCGCCATCACCTGCTGCTCGACGGGCATCGGCGCGTACTGTCCCTGCTTCAGCACCTCTACGGTCCGCTCTCCGCGGGCCAGCTGGCGCTGGGTGGCCGGATCCAGCTCGGAGCCGAACTGGGCGAACGCCTCGAGCTCCCTGTACTGGGCCAGATCCAGGCGCAGTCGGCCGGCCACCTGCTTCATCGCCTTGATCTGAGCCGCACCGCCCACCCTGGAGACCGAGATCCCCACGTTCACGGCGGGCCGCACGCCCGAGTAGAAGAGGTCCCCCTCGAGGTAGATCTGGCCGTCGGTGATGGAGATCACGTTCGTCGGGATGTACGCGGAGACATCGCCCGCCTGGGTCTGGATGATCGGAAGCGCCGTCAGCGAGCCGCCGGGCAGCTTGATGTCCGGATGCGCCGCTATGATCTCGGCATCCTCGCTGATCTTGGCCGCCCGCTCCAGAAGCCTGCTGTGCAGGTAGAAGACGTCCCCCGGATACGCCTCGCGGCCCGGCGGACGCCGCAGGATCAGGGAGATCTGCCGGTACG
>CP070670.1:851193-855563 GCA_020351855.1 Gemmatimonadota bacterium | reverse complement strand
CTCGTAGTTGACGTCCGCCTCGAGGAGGGCGCGCCGCACCTCCCGCAGGCCCTTCTGCAGCATGTCGGGCGTGATGACGCCGCGCTGCCGGAAGGTCCCGAGGACGCTGTCCAGTCGATCGCTGAGCCGCTCGAACACCTGTACGCTGTCGGTGGAACGGGTGACTGCCGGTAGGATCCCCTCCGGCCGGTATACCGCCGGCCGGAACCGGTGGCAAATTAGCCTTTTAGTGTAGGCGATTCAGCCTGTTTAGGCAACGCTGGACCGCCTCGAGGCCCGGCTGCGTCGCAGGCTCATTCGATCTCGAATCGCACCACGCCGGGCTCGCCCGCCTCGTCGACGACCGCCGCCCAGACGGTGTTCCCCCGAATGGCCGGGAGCGGAAGGAGACGCACGTTCTCGGGAACCCGGACCTGTCCCAGATAGCTTCCGTCGTTCTCGAAGACGTCGAACACGGTGGGCTCGGTCCAGTCGCCGACGTCGGGCAGCTCCGGCGCCTCCGATCCGGCTCCCTCCTCCTCCAGCGATCCGGCCTCACCCTCCGGGCCCGCCGCGGCCTCGGCCTCCGTCCGCAGGGTCGCCTCCTGGTGCAGCTGCACCCAGATCCGGCCCCCGGCGTCGGCGAAGAGCCACTTGAACGGCGGCTTCTCCTCCGGGATGACGGGCCCGCGCCACGTCCAGCGGTAATCGATCTGCTTCGCCTGCCGGTCGATCTCGCGATAGAGCGTCGCCCGCTCCTCCCGTGAGGCCGGGGCGGGCTCGTACTCCTTCTCGATCCGCAGGACGCTGCCGTCCGGCCGGATCAGCTCGATCGCGTAGCGGTCCGAGATGCCCCGCACGATCTCGCCCGTCGGGCTCCGAGCCCAGTGGGCACGGGGGGTCAGCGGCACCGCGAAGTAGGCCGTGTCGCCGCGGAGCGAAGCGGCCGGAAGGCGGGGCGGCACGTAGGCGACCTCCGGATCCGGGATCGTGTCCCGCACCTCTCCGTCCGGTCCGTAGCGCACGAAGCCCTCGTCCCACTCCTCCCTGGGGTCCTGCGGGTTGTAGATGACCCGAGTGTAGATCCGGTCCTCCTCGTCCGCCCACAGCGGGATGGGGCTGTAGACGCCAGGCGGATGGCGCCACCGCTCGAGGAACGAGCCGCGGGGGGAGTAGACGAGCATCTGGGAGTTCCGCGGGTCCCGGATCACCACCCGTCCGTCGGACAGCACGGTCACGCCGTTCGGCTGGGAGTAGTGGCCCGGCTGGCCCAGCGGGGCGACGAACGACCGGACGTACCGACCCTTCCGGTCGTAGGCCCGCACGGCCGGCAGCGTGCCATCCACCACGTAGACCTCGCCGTTCGGCCCCAGGGCGAGCGAGGTGACGGCGCGCAGCCGGCCCAGGCTGTCGGCCGGCTCCGCATCGATGCGCGCGCGCTCGACCAGGGCTCGCGGCTTGCCCCAGACGCTCCCATCCACCGTCCGGACGACCGTCGTGTCGCCGCTCTCGTACCGGACGGCCTCCCAGTCGCTGCGCGAGCAGCCGGCCAGGAGCGTGGCGGCACCGAGCCCGGCGGCACCAAGCCAGGCGGTAGCCAGGAGTTGTGTGGCGGCGGACCTCGCGGGTCTATTCGTGCGATCCATGCAGCTCGTTCCTTCCTCTGGTTTCACCGGCGGGCCCACGCTCACGCGCGAGCTCATGCGCGAGCGGCCGCCACGCGAATCGTCTGATCGCGCGCCGACCCCACGGACACGTAGCGGATCGGCGTCGCGGCCACCTCCTCGATCCGGCGCAGGTAGCGCCGCGCCGCCTCGGGGAGGTCCTCCAGGCGTCGGCAGGCCGCCGTGGATGTCCCCCAGCCCGGCAGCGTCTCGTAGACGGGCGTCACCCGTTCCAGGTCGCTGGCCAGCTCGGGGAAGCCGGTCAGCCTCCGGCCGTCGAGCTCATAGTCCGTCGCCAGCTTCAGCGTCTCGAAGCTGTCGAGCACATCGAGCTTCGTGATCGCCAGCGCCGTGAGCCCGTTCACGCCCGCCGCGTAGCGGACGACCGGACCGTCGAACCAGCCAGGCCGGCGCGGCCGGCCCGTCGTCGCCCCGAACTCCCCTCCGAGCTCGCGCAGCCGCTCCGCCTCCCTCCCCTCGAGCTCGGTCGGCAGCGGCCCGTTGCCGACGCGCGTCGTGTAGGCCTTGACCACCCCGAGCACCTCATCGATCGCCGTGGGGCCGATCCCCGCTCCGGTGGCGGCGCCGCCCGCCGTCGTGGAAGAGGAGGTCACGTAGGGATACGTGCCGTGGTCGACGTCCAGCAGGGCCCCCTGCGCACCCTCCAGGAGCACCCGTCCGCCCCCGCGCAGCGCGGCCCGGATCTCGCCTCCCACGTCGGTCCGCAGGGCGAGGATCTGCTCGCCGATCTCGCCCAGGGCGGCCAGGACCTGCTCGGGATCCACCCGCTCGGGCACCTGCTGGCGGGCCAGTGTCGCGTTCGCGGCCTCGGCGCACCGCTCCACCACGCGGGCGCAGCGCTCCGGGTCCGACAGGTCCGCGACCCGAAGCCCCGTGCGGGCGGCCTTGTCGCGGTAGGCCGGTCCGATCCCGCGGCCCGTCGTGCCGATCGCCTTTCCGCCGCGGCCCGTCTCGAGAGCCGCGTCCAGCATCTTGTGATAGGGCATGACGAGGTGCGCGCGACCGCTGATTCCCAGCCGGCCGTCCAGATCGAGGCCGCGCCCGACCAGCTCGTCGCGCTCCTCGAGGAAGGTCCACGGGTCGACGACGACCCCGTTGCCCAGCAGGCAGCGCACGTCCGGGTAGAGGGCGCCCGAGGGGATGAGGTGGAGAATGAACTCCGCCTCGCCCACCCGGACGGTGTGGCCGGCGTTCGCGCCTCCCTGGTAGCGGGCCACGATCGTGGCCTGCTCGGCCAGCACATCGATCAGCTTCCCCTTGCCCTCGTCTCCCCACTGCGCCCCGACCACGGCGACGCAGCGCGCGCCGTCAGCGAACATCCCGGCCTCCCGTCGCCGGGGCGGCCCCGGATCCGCCCGCTGGAACGGCGGCCAGCAGGCGGGCCCGCTCCAGGGCCGCGGCGACCTCGCGCCGGGCCTCGGGCGAAGGCGGCCTGAGCGGCGGCCGTGGAGGCCCGCCGGCGTAGCCCAGCAGGTCCAGGGCATGCTTGATCCCCGGCACGCCGGTGCCGCCCACGATGACCCGGTTCAGGGGGCCGAGCACCTCCTGCGCCCTTCCCGCCTCCGCCATCCGTCCCGCCGTCCACGCTTCGACCACCGCGCAGCTCTCGGCGGGCGCGAGCAGCGCGACCGCCAGGATCCCGCCGGCGGCCCCGAGCTCGAGGCCGGCGTACAGGTGGGCGCCGCTTCCCACGAGCACGGAGCCCCTGCCGGCACAGGCCTCCGCCAGGGCGCCGAGGTTCTTGAGGTCCCCCGAGGAATCCTTGATCGCCACGATGTTCTCGTGCTCCAGGAGCCGGCCGACGAGCTCCGGCACCAGGTCCACGGGCACGAACTTCGGCACGTGATAGAGGATCACCGGGACGGGCGACGCGTCGGCCACCGCCAGGAAGTGCTCGCGCAAAGCCTCGGGCGTCATCTGGGCCCGGAAGTAGGAGGGGGGACGGACCAGGACCGCCTCGGCCCCGTACCGGGCGACCGCCCGGCTGGCCCGCACCGTGGCCCGGGTGGACTCCATGCCCGTGCCGGCGACGAGACGCACCGCGGGGGGCAGCGCGGCGCGCGCCCCATCGGTGAGCCGCACCAGCTCATCCGGGTCGAGGAACGGAGCCTCGCCGGTGGAGCCGCCGACGACGACGCCGCGGATCGGATGGGCCGCCCAGCGGCGCAGGTTGTCGCCGAACCCCTCGGCATCCAGGTCCGACGTCGCGGCCTCGAAGGGCGTGGTGACGGGAAGGAACACGCCGCTCCATTCCGTGGCAGCGATCATCGGAGGTCTCCTTCGGCACTCATCGCACGCTTCTTTCGGCACTCAACGGACGCGCCCTCAGGCCTCGCCGTCCCCGGGGAAGAAATCGCGGGAGATGAAGCCGGCCGCGTCCGCGCCACCCTCCTCTTCACCTCCGGTGTCGGCCAGCGTCTGCATGAAGAGCTCGAAGTCGGCCGGGCTGCTCGCCGCCTGTCTCGCCTCCTCGTAATCGACCGCTCCGTCGCGCACGAGCTGCATCAGGTGCTGGTCGAACGTCTGCATCCCGTACGCATCGCCCTCCCGCATGAGGCGGAGGATCGCCTGCTGGACCTCCCCCTGCAGGATGGCGTCCCGCACGGCCGGGGTGCCGATCAGCACCTCCACCGCGGGGACCCGGCGGCCGTCCAGGCCGCCCAGCAGCCGCTGCGAGACGATGGCGCGGAGGCTGTCGGCCAGGCG
>CP070670.1:848226-851093 GCA_020351855.1 Gemmatimonadota bacterium | reverse complement strand
GGCCCCGTTCTTGTTCCTCCTGAGCGGAACGGTCGGCAGATTACCTCTCCGTAACCGTCAGGAAGAACGGCAGGTGGTAGTACACCGCCGGTTGTCTCTTCTTCCCTTTTCCGTTGGCCCGGCAGACGGCCACGTCACTTCCTGCCGCCGTCCAGACGTGCCATTGGCGCGGCGACGCCCCTGGCGCGGATACCAGCTTGGCTCGGGCATAGCTGGTCGCGTCGTCGTCTGCGGGGTCAAAGAGAACTCCCGAGGTACAGAAGTCCGGAACGAAGAACGCCCAGACGTCAGTCTCCGACGTCACATCGCCTAGCGCCCCGATCGTCAGGCGAGCCCCGGAGGACTCGACGTTGGTGCCCGGCGTGCAGGGCTGGCCCACCTCGCACGAGTAGTCGAACGTGATCAAACGGCGGGGGCATCCGAGACTCGAGTCCCAACTCTGGTCGGGATCCAGCCAAGCGTCCTGTGAACTGGCCAGAATCTCGCTCAGGACTCCGCACTCGCCATCGATGTAGGCGCCGCTGCCGTCATCGTAAATGTGGTAACCAGAGCCCGAAGCGCCTGCCGGGAACTCAACATCAATCTTCACATTGGGCGTCGGCGGACCCTTCGGGCCCCCTCCCCTCTTGAATCGCATTTCGGGGGAGTCGGCGACTTTCGCAAGGGGCATTTCACTGCACGCTATGGCCGTAAGTCCCGCCAGCATGACGAGGGTCACCTTGTGCCCTGATTTCAGCATCGGTCTACCTCCTTGTCCACACCGATTCGACCGCAAGTGGGCAATCATCCTCGAGGCTTCGTGTTCATGGCCGTTTGAATACGAGTCGTCACTGGAGCCTGTTCGTGACACCTCCGTCTCTTGACAGAGCCCCGTCCGAACTGTTACCGCCAATCGGGGACACAACGCAGTGCTTGCTCGCGAAAACCTCTCGAGTACCACCCACGTTTGACCGCTACGTCGTGGAGGGGCCGTGCCGGAGCAGCCGCTTTCGCTTGATCCGGGCACGCTGGAACATCTCCGAGTGGGCGTGAGGCTGTTGGCCGCACGATCGCTCTCCGATCCCGAGGCGTGCGAGGAGGTGGTGCAGGAGACTCTCGCTCGTGCGCTGGACGGCATTCGCCGGGGGAGGCTGGACGACCGGACCAAGCTCGGTGCCTACGTCCGGAGCATCGCCCGCCACGTCATTGCAGATGTCCACCGCGCTCGGTCACGCGACCCTAGAAGCGGCATTGACACCGACGCGCTACCGTCCGGAGAGGGCGGACCGCTCGAGGCACTCATCTCGGCTGAAGAGCGGCAACGCCTGCGTTTCGCTCTCCAGGGGCTCTCTCCGCGCGACCGAAAGATCCTGGAATTGTCCTATCACGAAGGACTTACACCGGGGCAGATCGCTCGAAGGATCGACGAACCACCGGCTCGCGTTCGCAAGCGCAAGTCGCGAGCTCTGGCCCGACTTCGGCGAGCCTTCCACCGCATTGGTCACGATTAGGGGCTTCGTCCGACTACTTCATACGAGTGGCCGTGTCGGCTCTAAAAGGCGGGAGCGAAAGCGTGTCATCCTCCGACATATGCGAAGTGATCGGCAGCGGGGATGTGATCTCGCGGTATGTGACCGATGGGCTGCCGCCGAACGAAGTCGAAGCGTTCGAAGCGCATCTCCTCACTTGTGAGTACTGCCAGACCGAGGTTCGGCTCGCCCTGGCGCTCCAGGAGGAGCTGATGAGGTCACTTCCCGCGAGGAACCGGGTGCCCGTTGCAGTTCGAAGCACC
This sequence comes from Gemmatimonadota bacterium, assembly GCA_020351855.1. Taxonomy (GTDB): domain Bacteria; phylum Gemmatimonadota; class Gemmatimonadetes; order Palauibacterales; family Palauibacteraceae. Next base: position 849,322 of record CP070670.1, on the reverse strand, counting down.
GGTAGGCGCTGGATCGCCGGCGTGGGAACCGCTGTAGCGGCCGCCGCCGCTGTTTGGCTGGTGGTCGCCTATCCGCAGGGAGCCGCCAATACGCAAGGGACGGACGTGCACCGGGCTCCATCAGGTTCCGATGTCTCTACGGTTACGGTCGCGCCCGCGCCCCTATCACCGGTCGGCCCTACAACCCGGCCTACCGACCTGGTCTGGAGCCGTGTTCTTGGGGCAGACCGGTATCGGGCCTCGTTGCTCGATAGCGCCGGGGATTTGATGTGGGAATCGGAAACGGTGGACACAACCGCCCGACTCCCGTCCGCACTCAAGCTCACACCGGGTGATCGATACTTCTGGAAGGTCGACGCCAGGGTAGACTTCGATCGATGGCTGAAATCAGACGTCGTCGAGTTCAGCCCGATGCCGGAGCCCGACCTTGCGGACCCAACAGACGAGCTTCCGGGGTGAGTTGCACCGTGGTCCGGAAGTGCCTCCGCCCTGCCGGCTTCTTCGTCCTGGCCGTCGTGCCTCTTGCCGCCACACAGAGAGCATCCGAAGCCTCCGTACGTCAGGTGCCGGAGCCGGAAGCCCGAATCCTAGCTCTTGCGGGGACAACGAACCGCGAGGCGCTTGTGGCCGTTCTTCGCGAATGGCCCAACGAGGGGCGTGAGGTGTTTCGCCGGCTTCTGGCAGACTTCGTCAGAGCCGGTGAGAGCCGGACGGACCGCGCGGGGGCGTCCGGCGTGCTGGAAGCGGCGGAGCGGCTGGCCCGCGCTTACTCGGAGGCCTGGTCGGACGTATTCCTGGTCAGCCAGCTCCGTCTGTATCGGTCCTGGACGCCCCAGGAAAGGGAGCGAAAGGTCCAGGCGGACAGTCTCCGCCGGGCGGGAGCGACCGCATTTTCCTTCGATACGGAGTCCGCCCTGCGCATCTGGGCGGAGGCCGCCCGACTGTCCGGCTCCATCCAGGACACGTCCGGCGTGGCGCGGGCACTTGGCAACATGGGAGCCGCTCTCTACGCGATGGGCCATGCCGACAGCGCCAGCCACCATCTGACCCAGGCGTACGACGCGGCCACTACGGCCGGGGATTTCCTAACAGCAGC
>CP070670.1:843229-848126 GCA_020351855.1 Gemmatimonadota bacterium | reverse complement strand
CCTTCCTCGTGGCGGCCCTGCGGGACCCCTACCGCGGCAACCTCGACCGCATCCAGATCGTCAAGGGCTGGGTCGACGGCGCCGGCGAGACGCAGGAGAAGGTCTACGACGTCGTCTGGTCCGACGGGCGCACCCCCGGCGCCGACGGCAAGCTCCCCCCCGTAGGGAACACCGTCGACGTCGCCACCGCCACCTGGACGAACACCATCGGCGACCCGGAGCTCATTACGGTCTGGACGGACCCCGACTTCGATCCGTCCGTGCGGGCGTTCTACTACGCCAGGGTGCTCGAGATTCCCACGCCTCGCTGGACGGCCTACGATGCCAAGTACTACGGCGTGGAGCTGCCGGAGGGCGCCCGCGCGGTGCATCAGGAGAGGGCGTACACCTCGCCGATCTGGTATACGCCCTAAGCGGGCAGGGCGGTCAGGACGAGCCGGCCGGCCACCCTATTTCGGGAAGAGCAGCTGGAGCTGCAGGCGGAGCGACCATTCCGGGCCGATCCGCTCTCCGGCCTCGTTCTTGGGCGTGACCGCGTTGTAGAACGCCTGGATCGAACCGTTCATCGGCCGCCGGCCGATCCGGAAGATCTTGCCGCCCCCTCCGCCGAACGGCACGGTCCAACCCTCGCGAGCCGGTTTCGTCCAGTTGGACGTGATGATCGGCGCGCTCGCCAGGTACCAGCCGCCCGGGAAGTTGTAGTTGATGAAGTACTGGAGCAGCATCTGGTTCAGGTCGGCCCGATCCGAAGCGCCGGCAAAGGACCAGACGTTGTTGACGAGCACGCCGAGGACCGTCTTGCCCGGCATGCCGAGAAGGACGATCGAGGGACCGGCGCCCCACTTTCCGGATCCCGTGTCCTCGCTCGTTCCGGTGGGGAAGAGGAGCACCGGCCCGGCGCCCCAGATCAGCGCCCCGGGCTTTGCGGGCGAGAGAAAGGCCGTGTAGTTGAGATCACCGAGACCCCACGTCGTGCCGTCCGGACGTGTCACATCGGGTGACGAGACGACGGGCAGAATGGCGCGACTGATCAGGTTGATGGAGCTCGACAGCTCGACCGGGATCACGGGCTGTATGTTCAGCACGTTCGCGGTCCGGTCGAACGGGCCGATCTGGAAGCTGGTGTTGTTCTGGAACGGGAGGCTGATCAGACTGCTCACCGGGTTCTGTGTCTTCCGGGCAAGCTCGGTCGCCTCCGCCTGCTGGCTCGTCCTCGCGTCTTCCTGATCGGCTTGCTGCGCCCCGAGCGGAGTTGCCGGCACGATCAGCGCGGCTGAGCCTGTCAGGACGGCCGAGATGAATCCGACTCTTGCCTTTGCACCGCGTGTTGTCGCTCGCTGCTGCGTCATATCCTCTCCCGATTGCTCCCGATTCCCAAGTCTGGATCTTCCCACCATGGCGGCTCGAGCAGGATCGTGCTAGACGTGGGCAGGATGCTCCTTCACGGCGCCGCGCTGTCGGCGCTGGCCTCGCTGATCTTGCTGGGCGCCGTCGCCTTCAATCCGCGCCTGGCGCGGATGGATCTGCCGAGAGACATCCGGGAGAGCGTCCCTCCTCTGACCCGGCGGGAAAAGTTCCAGGCGCTAGTGTTCTTCCTTCCGTTTGTCGCGTTGATCGTGACGATACCGCTCCTGTCGGCGCTCGGGCTCCAGGCCGAGGGAAGCGGCGATCCCTCCTACTGGGCCCTCTTCATCCATATTCTCGGTATGCTCTCGGTGTTCTTCGTCGTCGATCTCGTCGTCTTGGACTGGCTGGTCTACTGTACGATCACGCCCCGGTGCCTGGTGATCCCGGGCACCGAGGGCATGGCCGGATACAAGGACTACCTGCACCATTTGCGTGCCCATGCACGCGGCGTGGTGTGGATGGCGATCCTGGCGCTGGCGCTCGCGATGATCGCCTGGCTACTTAGCTAGATGTGGAAATGCGTAGCGAGTGCATGGACCTCTCGCCGTGTCCTCGGCTCGGTTTTCTTGGCTGCGACCGCCAGCCCGCTGGCGGCGCAGGATGTCCAGCCACGCACGCTCAGCCCGGCGCCCATCGGATCCAATCTCGTCAGCCTGTCGTACAGCTTCTCAACGGGGGCGGTGCTGACCGACAAGACGATTCCGGTGCAGGACATCGATGGGGATGTTCACACCTTCATAGGCGCATACGGCCGCGCGTTCGGCCTCTTCGGCTTGGCCGCCAAGGCCGATCTGGTCGTGCCGTTCACGACAGGCCGCTGGTCCGGCACGCTCTCCGAAGTCCAGCTCGACTCGGCCGTGACGCGCACGGGTTTCGGGGACCCGGTCACTCGGTTCATGCTTTTCTTCGTCGGCGCGCCCGCCCTCGCCGGGCCCGAGTTCGTGAGGCACCGCACCCGCACGGTCGCCGCCGCCTCCCTGCGCCTGCGGGTCCCCGTCGGTCAATACGACCCGACCAAGCTCATCAACATCGGCGCGAACCGCTGGATGCTGAGTCCGAGAGTGGGGGTATCCCAGGCGTTCGGCCGCCTGTTGGCGGAGCTGTACGGGGCCGGGTGGTTCTTCGGCGACAACCCGGAGTTCCTGATCGCCAACGTGCAGTCCCAGGACCCGATGGCGACCGTCCAGCTCCACTTCACCTGGATCTTCGGACCCGGGTTCTGGGCGGCGGCGTCGACCCGGCAGAGCTTCGGCGGCCAGCTCTACGTGAACGGCTCGCCTTCCGGCGAGGACCAGACGAACAACCGGATCGGGGTGTCCGTCACGCTCCCGATCTCGAGGCGGCAGGGGCTCAAGTTCGCCGTCACGTTCGGCTTGTCGACTGCCGCCGGGAACGACTACACGACGTTCGCGGGAGGATGGCTCGCGTCCTGGGGCGGATTCCCGGCCGCACCGATGGAGGGTGGATGAGGCCCATGGGCACCACCCCTCTGGAGTCAGCTGAACAGGAGGCAGACCATGAACCGCATTGCTTTACTCATTGTAGTGGCGGCGTCGGTGATCATGATCGGCTGCTCTTCCTCCGACGATCCCCTCGAAGTCAGGAATGCCGAAGTGGTTCAGGTAGTGTTTTCCGAGCTTTGGAGCAAAGGGAGCGTCGAACTGATCGACGACCTGTTTGCGGAGAACTTCGTGGGCCACTTTCCCGGTGAAACCGCACACGGTCGAGAAGGCATGCGGGCTCAGGTCAACGCCCATCGCCAGGCCTTCCCGGACTGGACCGAGGAAGTCGAGGACATGATCGCCGATCGGGACCGAGTCGCGGTGCGATTCACCTCACGCGGCACCAATCTGGGGGACTTCCTGGGCCATCCCCCGACGGGAAACCGAGTTGAGATCTCTGAAGTGGCCATTTTTAGACTCAGTGACAGCAAGATCGTCGAGCAATGGGTCTATCCGGACATGCTCAGCTTGCAGCGCCAGTTGAGACCGAGCACGCAGCGTTGATCCGGGCGCAGGAGGGACGGGTACCGTCCCAGCGAGCGGGGGCGGCCACCCGGATGCCGGGGCGAGTCGAGGGCTGGGGCAGGTCCTTTATTTCCCGCCAGTGACCCATGCCGCCCTCGTTGAGGGCAGGGGGAGGAATTGCTGACGTCGGAGAGTGTCAAGCTCATGCTGTGGTTCGGGTTGGTCGCAGCAATGATGGCCGGTTGTGAGCGGGGCGGAGTTCGTTCGGACGGGCCGGCGAGTCCAGCATGCAACCTGGAATCGTTGCCGGAGCTGCCAGACGTCCGGTTGACTTCGGTCGCGCACGAAACCGCGCCCGTTCCCCACTGCAAGCTGACGGGGGTCATCGGTGCTGAGACACGCTTCGAGCTTCTCATGCCCGACAGGTGGAACGGCAAGTTCCTGATGGGCGGCGGCGGCGGATTCGCCGGCGTGGTCGTCAACACGGCGCTCGTGTTCGCACCGCTGCAAAAGGGCTTCGCGACCGTTGGTACCGACACCGGTCACGAAGGACATCCGCTGGATGCGAGTTGGGCGCTGAACAACTTGGAACGCGTCGTCAGCTTCGGTCACCAAGCCGTGCATCGCACCGCCGTAACCGCCAAGGCGCTGATTGCAGGCTACTACGGCCGCAACATCTCGCGCAGCTTGTTCTTTGGTTGTTCACGGGGCGGTGGGCAGGCACTGATGGAGGCGCAGCGCTATCCGGGGGATTTCGACGGCATCGTCGCGGCTGCCCCTGCCTACAATTGGACGGTTGAGGGCGGCGCGAGAAACACGCGGTTGAATCAGGCGATGTACCCGGACCCCGACGACCTGTCGGTGGCGATCATCACGCCGGCGAAGCAGCAACTGATCGGCAACGCGGTCATGGAGCAGTGCGACGCCCTCGACGGACTCGTGGACCGGATACTGAGCCACCCGCCGATTTGCGATTTCGACCTGGAATCCCTGGCCTGCGACGGCGAACTCTCCGACAGGTGCCTTTCGCAGGCGGAGATCTCGGCAGCCAGAACGATCTACGAGGATGTCTACATCAATGGCGAGCGAGTCTTCCCAGGCTTGCCGGTCGGCGCCGAGCTGTACCCCGGCGGGTGGACCCGATGGCTGACCGGCGGTTTGGCGGTCATCGGAGAAGTCGGCGAGTTCCAGGAAGGCGTCGTCGCATCTGCCGCTGAAGATCCGGCGCCCGTGGTTCCGAGTGCGCAATACGCATTCGGCAACGGCGTGATGAAGTACCTGGTATTCCACGACCCAGACTGGGACTACAGCCGGTATTCGTTCGACACGTTTTTCTCCGACGTGGCCGTGGCCTCACAGACGCTGGATGCGACGGACCCGAATCTGGATGCGTTCCGCGCTCGTGGCGGCAAGCTGCTGATCACCAACAGCTGGGGGGACATGGCGCTCTCTGCCTACGGCACGATCGAGTACTACGAAAGCGTGATCCAGCGCGATGCCGACGCCGTTGACGACGTGCGACT
>CP070670.1:838100-843129 GCA_020351855.1 Gemmatimonadota bacterium | reverse complement strand
CGGCTTCTCAACGAAGGCGGGTTACGAGCAGCAGGTCTCTCCCAAGAAGCTCCGGCCGCAGGAGATCGCCGATGCGGTCATCGGGGCGCTCAAGATCGACAGCCGAGGCTTCGTGCCGGAGTTCTCCGTCTTCGCCACGAACCCGTTCTAGCGGGCGCGAAGGCGATGGCCAGCCGCGAGGAGTTCGATGTCTGTGTGATCGGCACGGGCGCCGGGGAAGGGCGGCGCCCGGCCGGAAATCACTCTGCGCCAGTCACGCCAAACAGGAATATCCGGGTCAGCGAGATGGAGTTGAGAATGCCGTGGGCCAGGATCAGGGGCCAGAGATTCCGTCCGGCAAGGAAGTAAAAGGCGCCGAGTATGAAGCCGACCGTGCCCGTCAGGACCATGCCCGTCAGGCCCTGGTACCAGTGGATCGTGCCGAAGATTCCCGCCTGAACGAGATTCGCAAGAGCCAACCCCGCCGCGCCTGACCCGAACACATGGACCAGCCGCGTCAGGAGGAATCCTCTGTAGATCAGTTCCTCGAACAGCGCGCCGCTGACCCAGACGCCGAGCATGATTTGCAGGTAGAGAGGGAAGTTGCCTTCCAGCACGGCGAACCGTTCGACATTGGGTTCGCCCTCCAGCAACGGCCTGACGACAGAGAGGATGCCGAAGGCGACGGCCACGATGACAGGTGTCCAGACTGCCAGCGTCCACAGAGGCCTTGGCCGACGGAGTCCGGTGTCACGCCATTTCTCTCCCCGAAGAACCAGCAACCCCCATGCGAGCGCCAGGCTGGTCAGCAGGGGAACCACGCCGCCCCACAGCGATTGTTCATCGATCACTCTGGACGCCCCGTAGTCCACCGCCGTGACGATGATCAGGAAGATCGCCACATCGATCAGGCTGCTCAGGCGGTCGGGCTGCGATTGCCGCGAAAGGATGGATCCGGCCATGAACGCTCCTTTCGTCTCATGTCAATTGAGCGCAGCGAATCCGCCGAGCAGTCGAGATGCTCCGGCTGCGCCCAGTGGCGCCTGCTAGCGAGTCGCCACGGCCACCCGGATCGCCCGCAGAATAGAGGCGTTCACGCTCGCTGGCCAGACAGCCCGGGTGGGGGACTGGCGGCCTGCCCCTTCTCACGGCTGCCCGTGCAGAGACGCCCTCCGACCATACGCCGGCGAATAGAGGTTCTCCCGACTTGCGGGATGCGATCCCGCACTTAGGTATTCCGGCAAGGTTGTGAGGCGAAGCGAGACAAGCTGCACGTAGCGAAGACACGACCTGTCCCGGCCCGGCGATCCGCGCGTCGCCGAGCTGACGGCCCGCACCAGCAGGACGCCTGCCCGACGACCCGGATTACCGCCGACGATTGCCAAGACGCAGATGGAGGTTTCCAGAGCGCGACGGCTGGAGGACGGATCCGGTGACCGAGTGCGCCGTCTTCCCGCACGCGCGACTCGTTGCATTCCGGGGGTCCGATGAAGATTCGAGCGATCCTCAGTGGTTTCGGCTTCGCTTTCGCGTCGCTATCGCTATCGGGCTGTGACTCGGGCACCGGCCCTGCGACGACCGGCTCACTGACGGTCGTCACCTCAACTACGGGGCAGAATCTGGACGCTGACGGCTACCGGTGCAGGCTGGACGACGGAGAGGCCGACCCGATGGGAGTCAACGAGATAGTGACTCTCAGAGACCTCGCGGTGGGCTCCCATACGATCGCGTTGTCGGACATCGCATCGAACTGCGAGGTGGCCGGTCACAATCCTCGGAACGTCACGGTGGTACCCTTTGCGGTTCTGTCCGTGAGGTTCGATGTGGAGTGCACGGCCCTCTCGTCGGCAACGTGACGGCGAGCCCCCTCCTCGCTGCGGCGTTCGCTTGCGTCACGTTCAAGTGGGAACAGGGCTGCACAGATCAGGCAACGGTCTCGGGGGATCGCCTCAGCTTCCGAGACTGCGATGCGGGCCTGTTGCTCGTGTTTGAGAGGTAAGGCAGCACGGCCTTACGGGGGCGGCTCCTTTTGGGGCCGCCCCTTCTCGTGTCCGCCCGTGCAGAGACGCCCTCCACCATACGCCGGCGAATAGAGGTTCTCCCGACTGGCCGGAGCTCCGCTGCGCGCGTATGCGTGGATCTCCGGCGAAGACCTGCGTCAATCCGCCGCCGGTCATCCGTTCATGCTGATAGTTGGACGGAATTCCCCCGGCTACGAGGTGCCATCATGCGAATCGGCACGCTGCCTTCCCGCCGACGAACCGCCGCTCTCTCCACCTCCGCCCTGCTTGCGCTGGCCGTCGTGTATGCGAGTTGCGGTCAGGAGGCCCCGAGCGGCCCGCGTGACCCGAGCCAGCCGGCGTTCAAGGGGAAGCCGCCGCCGGATGATTCGATCACGGTGACCGGCTTCGAGCCGGACAGCGCCTCTCAAGGGGAAACGTTCCCGATGACGGTGCAGGGGACCGGGTTCGGGAACGGGGCCAAGCTGGTGTTCGTGCTCGGCGGTGAGGACGTGACGACGATCTCGACGAGTACGACGTCGGTGACGGAGACGGAGCTGGTGGCCGAGGTGGCGATCGGCCTGGAGGCGGTCGTCAGCGAGGACTACCAGGTGGCGGTCAGTCTCCGGGGCAGCCGCGGCGTGGGCACGGAGAGCTTCAAGGTGAAGGTGAAGCCGCTGAACCCCGCTAACTGCGATGACTGGCTCGTCGACGTGACGTTCGCCGATCGGCCTGTCCTTGCCGAAGCCGGTCTGATGAGCGACGGTCAGGGCCCCGTGCCGCCCGGCGTCAACGTCTACTCGGACATGGAAGAAGGCGTGTCCGCGGACATCGGACTGTACAACGGCAACCTCCGATTGTGGCTCCGCGAAGCTCCCCAGAGGGGCATCAACCTTCGGCTCCTGCGGAGCGGATTCGATCCTCTGGTGGAGCCCGTCTGGAAGATCAGCAAGACCTGGAGACTGGATGGAGCTGATGTCGGGTACGATCAGCTCATGGACGCGACGAACGACGAAGGAGGTACGCGTCCTCCTCCAGATGAAGACTGGACGCCGTCGGATGTTTGGATGACTTCGGAGTATGTCGGCGACAACGTCAGCTTCAGGGCCCCCGGCTCCTGCACGCTGCCACAGCCGGGAACCTTGGGTTTCGAAAACTTCGCGGTGCTTTTCAATTACGATGGACTCTGGTCTCTCAGATACGGGCTTGATGGCGACTGTCAGCTTCCGGAGGGCGAGCTTCCCATTCCGAGCGAGTCCGAGCCGCAGAAAGCGACGATCACCTATCTGGGCGACAATGGCGGTCAGGGCCCGCCGACGTGGACGATGGAACTCGATCGAGCGCTGCTCTGCCGCGGTATGCAGTTTACCAAGAGCGGAAAGACCGGTGCGGGGCAGAGTCATTGGCTCGCCGTGGCCGTCTTCGACGCGCCGGCAACGGTAACGGTGCAGCGTTTGCCCTGATCGGCAGGTATAAGCCGCTTGGTGGCAAGCGACACCTCCCGAGCTGCAACTCGATCCGCCAGCGGGGCGGCTCCTTCGGGGCCGCCCCTCAGCGCATTTCCCCCTCGTCATACATCGGCTACAAGCAGAGGGGGAATCCACTACAGGCGCTGCCGTGAATCGCCCGACAGCCCGCGAGGGACGCCTGCCATAGCTTTCAGCCCATTCTTGCGCCCTTCACCCGTTCGCGCCGCGGAGGTCCCCCGCGGGGCTGTCCGTGGCTGGCGTTCTCGAACCGGGAGCTCCGGCTTGGACGAACGCGAGTCCGACGCTCGGACCATCAGCAGACCGTCCGAGCTGGTCCTCCTCCTTTCCGCCACGAGTGCGCAAGCGCGCGACGCGGCGTGGGCCGGCTTTCTCGATCGATTCAGCCGACCGATCCTCCATACCGTCCACTCGAGATGCAGCGGCTATGACGGCGCCATGGACCGGTACGCCTACGTCCTGGAGAAGCTGCAGGAAGACGATTTCCGGCGGCTCCGCTCCTTTGTGGCGGACGGTCGCGCCCAGTTCACGACGTGGCTGTCCGTCGTGACGCGGCGCCTCTGCGAGGATTTCCGCAGGCAGCGGTACGGGCGCCCGCAGAGCCAGACCCTCGAGGGCGTGGAGCGGGCGAGGGCCGAGTTCCGGCTACGCCGGCTGCTGGCTCAGCTGCTGGGCACCGACAGCGACTGGTCCCTTGTGCCCGCGTCGTCCACGCCGAATCCTGAACAGAGCTTGCGGCAAACGGAGCTTCATGACCTGCTGTCGAGCGCGGTCGGCGAGCTCGATGCGCGGGACCAGCTGCTGCTGCGGCTTCGCTTCGAGTACGACCTGTCGGCGAAGCAGATCGCCGGCTTGATGGGGTATCCGACTCCGTTTCACGTCTACCGGCGCCTCAAGTCCAGGCTGTCCGATCTTCGCACGCTGCTCGAGGCGAGCGGCGTCGCCGGGCCGACGCCATGAAGAGCGAAAACCGGGAGGGATCATCCGTTCCTACAAGCGTGGGCGTGGAGTTCGCAGATCCGGCGTAGAGGCGAAGCCTCGAGCGTGAGGACGAGCATGGAGAGCTCATTGGGAGATCATCTCAGTGCCGAGGATGTGGCGGCATACCTGAACCGTTCCGTCTCCGCAGGGGAGCGGCGGCGAATCGAGCGCCACCTGGCCGCATGTGGCCCGTGTTGCGACGAGCTGGTCGCGCTGGGCTGTGAGGTGCCGGCGCAGGGCAGGGGGCGCCGGGTCACGCCGGTGCGGGTCGGGCTCGCCGCTGCCGCCGTGCTCGCCGGCGTCCTGCTGCTCGGTCCGCGTCTCGCCACCCTTTCGTCTGACGGAGGACGGACCTTCCGAGCGACCCAGGGTCCCGCCGATGTCCTGCCTCGGCCGTCGATCGAGGCGCTGGCCCCGGAGGGTGGCACCGCGGTCGACCGGGATTCGGTGCGCTTCGTCTGGAGGCCCGCCGCGGTCGACGCGTTCTACAGCCTCACGCTGACCAACCGCGAAGGGCAGCTCGTCTGGCGCGGGAACACCCGGGACACCCTTCTCGTGCTCGATCCCGAAGTCAGGCTGGAT
>CP070670.1:830394-838000 GCA_020351855.1 Gemmatimonadota bacterium | reverse complement strand
CGATCGGGGAGCGGGTCCTGGTGATCGGGGTCGGCAACACGGCGATGGACTGCTGCCGGACGGCCAAGCGGCTCGGCGGCTCCGACGTCAAGGTGATGGCCCGGAAGTCCAAGCCCTACTTCAAGGCCTCGGAATGGGAGCTGGAGGACGCGGAGGAGGAGCTGGTGGAGGTCGTCGAGAACCACTCCCCGAAGCGGTTCCTGTTCGAGGACGGACGGCTGGTGGGGATGGAGTTCGAGCTCGTCTCCTGGAGCGAGGGATCCGATGGCCGCCTCAGGGCCGAGGGCCACGGGACCGTGAAGATACCCTGTGACGACGTGATCCTGGCGATCGGGCAGGACAACGCCTTCCCCTGGATCGAGCGGGACATCGGAATCGAGTTCAACGACTGGGACATGCCGGTCGTGGACCGGACGACGTTCCAGACGACCCGCGAGGGCATCTTCGTGGGCGGCGACGCCGCCTGGGGCCCCGAGAACATCATCTGGGCCGTGGAGCACGGCCATCAGGCGGCCATCTCGATCCACCACTACTGTCAGGGCAGGCCCCTCACCGACCGTCCACCGTACGGCCAGAACCTGATCAGCGCCAAGCTGGGGATGCTGGAGTGGGCCTACAGCAACGAGTACAACCCCGCCCCCCGAGCCCAGATGCGGCACGTGGACCTCCGCGAGCGCTTCGAGAAGCTGGCCGTCGAGGTGGAGCTGGGGTTCGATCCCGAGCAGACGGCGCTCGAAGTGGAGCGCTGCCTGAACTGCGACCTCCAGACCCACTTCACGGCCCGCCTCTGCATCGAGTGCGATGCATGCATCGATGTCTGCCCGGTGGACTGCCTGACGATCACGCGCAACGGACCGGAGGGGGAGCTGCGGGGCCGCCTCAGGGCGAGCGCCGACAACCTGGAGCAGGACCTCTATGTCTCGGAGAGCCTGCCGCAGACGGGCCGCGTCATGGTGAAGGATGAGGACGTGTGCGTCCACTGCGGCCTGTGCGCCGATCGCTGCCCGACGGCCGCCTTCGACATGCGCAAGTTCGAGCTCGTCATCCCGTACGCGGCGGAGGCGGGTCCACCCGCACCCGTCGCTGCCGACCTCTCGAAGGGCGACAGGAGCACATGGCCGGCCGGGGTCTAGACCGCACGAACGACTTCGCGTTCAAGATCGGCACGGTCAACGGGACCGGGTCGGCAAGCGCCAACGGCCTGATCATGCAGTCGATCTTCCGGATGGGGATCCCCGTCTCCGGCAAGAACATCTTCCCCTCCAACATCCAGGGGCTCCCCACCTGGTACGAGATCCGCGTGAGCCGCGACGCACACACGGCACGGACCCCGCACTTCGACCTCGTGGTCACGTTGAATCCGGCCTCGGAGCAGCGGGACATCGCGGAGGTGCAGCCCGGGGGCTACGTGGTCCACGACTCGAGCTGGCCGCTCGAGGAGGATCGGCGGCGCGACGACGTGACCTTCCTCGGGGTCCCGATGGGGCAGATGTGCGTGGAGGCGTTCGAGGGCGCGCGCGAGCGCATTCTGATGAGGAACATCCTCTACGTGGGGATCCTCACGGCCCTCCTCGACATCGAGACCGACGTGGTGAAGGGCCTGCTGCGCGAGATGTTCGAGCACAAGCCGAAGCTGCTCGACTCCAACTACCTGGCCGTCAAGATGGGCTACGACTACGCGAAGGAGCACTTCGACTGCCCGCTCCCGCTCCGGCTGGCCCGCATGGACGCCAACGCGGACTGCGTGCTGATGGACGGCAACACGGCGGCCGCCCTCGGCTGCGTGTACGCCGGCGCCACCGTCGCCGCCTGGTATCCGATCACGCCGGCCACCTCGCTGATGGACCGGTTCACCGCGTTCTGCGAGCGCTACCGGAAGGACCCGGAATCGGGCAAGAACCTCTTCTGCGTCCTGCAGGCGGAGGACGAGCTGGCCGCCATCGGGATGGTGCTGGGGGCGACCTGGGCCGGGGCGCGGGCGTTCACGCCGACCTCCGGGCCGGGCATCTCGCTCATGAGCGAGTTCATCGGCTTCGGCTACTACGCGGAGATCCCGGCGGTGATCTTCGACGTGCAGCGCACCGGTCCCTCGACGGGGATGCCCACCCGCACCCAGCAGTGCGATCTGCTGCTCTGCGCGTACGCCTCGCACGGCGACACGAAGCACATCCTGCTCTTCCCGAAGGACCCGAACGAGTGCTTCGAGATGGCCGTGACGGCCTTCGACCTGGCCGAGCGCTTCCAGACTCCCGTGTTCGTGCTGTCGGACCTCGACATCGGGATGAACGACTGGGCCTGCCGCCGGCTCGAGTGGGACGACGCCTACGTGCACGACCGGGGCAAGGTGCTGAGCGCGGAGGAGATCCGCTCGCTCGACGCCTTCTATCGATACGTCGATCCGGACGGGGACGGAATCGCCGCGCGAACGCTACCTGGCGTGGATCCGAAGGGCGCCTACTTCACCCGTGGGTCGGGCCACACCCGGCTCGGCAGGTACACGGAGGACGCGTCCGAATACCTCGAGGTGGTGGACCGGATCGCCCGCAAGATCGAGGGCTCCGTCCGGAACCTCCCCGAGCCGGAGGTCGTCGAGCGGCGCGGGGCACGGGTCGGGATCGTCGCGCTCGGAAGCTCGGATGGGGCCGTCCGCGAGGCCATCGAGAGCCTGGCGGAGCAGGGCGTCCCGCTCGACTACATGCGCATCCGGGCCTTCCCGTTTCACGAGTCCGTGGACCGTTTCCTGGCGGAGCACGAGCTCGTGTTCGTGGTCGAGCAGAACCGGGACGCCCAGCTGCGCTCGCTGCTCTCCCTCGAGACCGGAGCGAACCGCCGGCTGGTGTCGGTGCGCTACTATGGAGGGCAACCCCTCAGCGCGCACCACGTGCTGGAGGGCGTCCTGCCCGAGCTGGAGCGCCGGGCCGTGGACGGCGAGGGTGCCGGCGAGCGAGGCGCGAGGGAGGCCGGCCGCGACACCGCCGCGCCGGAGGACGCCGGCGCTTCGTCATCCAGAGTGGGAGCAGGCTGATGGTCCAGCACATCACGAAGCCGACGATCCGCCATCCGGGCATGCGCCGGAACGCGCTCGGCCTCACGCGGCGCGACTATGAGGGCTCGATGTCGACGCTGTGCGCCGGCTGCGGCCACGATTCGATCACGTCGGCGATCATCCAGGCCTTCTTCGAGCTGGACATCCCCCCGCACCGCGCCGCCAAGCTGAGCGGCATCGGCTGCTCCTCCAAGACACCGACCTACTTCCTGGGCGAGTCCCACGGATTCAACGCGGTGCACGGCCGGATGCCGGCGATCGCGAGCGGCGCCAGCGCGGCCAACCGCGACCTGATCTACATCGGCGTGTCGGGCGACGGCGACTCGCTCTCGATCGGTCTCGGCCAGCTGTGCCACGCCATCCGCCGCAACGTCAATCTGCTCTACGTTCTCGAGAACAACGGCGTCTACGGACTCACCAAGGGCCAGTTCTCCGCCTCGGCGGACGTGGGCACGAAGTCGAAGCGCGGGGTGGAGAACCGCCAACGTCCGATCGACCCGGTGCTGCTGGCCCTCAGCATCGGCGCGAGCTTCGTGGCCCGCTCCTTCTCGGGCGACAAGGCGCAGCTCGTCCCTATCCTCAAGGCGGGCCTGCGCCACAAGGGTTTCGCGCTGGTGGACGTGATCTCGCCCTGCGTGACCTTCAACGACCACGAGAGCTCCACCAAGAGCTACGTCCACACGCGGGAGCACTACCGGGAGGTGGTGGGCGCGGACTTCGTCCCGCCGGCGGAGGAGATCACGGCCGAGTACGCGGCGGGGGCGACGGAAGGCATCCGCATGCACGACGGCAGCCTGGTGCGCTTCCACAAGGTCGAGAAGGACTACGACCCGACCGACCGCGAGGCGGTCTACGCGTACGTCAGCGAGCTCCAGAACGAGGGCGAGGTGGTGACGGGACTCCTGTTCATCGAGGAGAGCACGGAGGACATGCACGACGGGCTCGGCACGGTGGACACGCCGCTCGTCGAGCTGCCGATCGACCGACTGGTTCCGGGCAGCGGGGAGCTCGCCGCCCTGATGCGGCAGTTCCGCTAGACGGGGCGCGCCCCGTCTACAGCCGCTCCGGCTCCTCCACCGTCCGCTCCGACCGCACGTTCCCGGTGTTGAACGTGCCCGCCGGCTCGAACAGGAGGACGTGCACCTCCCGCTCCGCCACCGGCTTGTGCTCCACGCCGCGGGGCACGATGAGGAACTCTCCTTCCTCGAGCCTCACCTCGCGGTCGCGGAACTAGATGACCAGGCTGCCGCTAACAACAAGAAAGAGCTCATCCTGTTCCGCGTGGTGGTGCCAGACGAACTCCCCCTCGAGCTTCGCGAGCTTGACGTGAAAGTCGTTCACCTGCCCGACGATCCTGGGGCTCCAGTGTTCATCGAACCGGGCTAGCTTTTCGGCTATGTTCACCTTGTCCATGGCATGGCCTCGTCGCTTCTTCGACCCGTGAGGTACTGACGATGAAGACCCAGGCGGCACGCGGCGGCAGCACCGCCGCCCGCAAGGTATACGTTACCGGCAGCCGACCGGACATCCGGGTCCCGATGCGCGAGATCATGCTCGCCGCTCCGAACCCCCCTCTTCGGCTGTACGACGCGAGCGGGCCGTACACGGATCCGGAAGCAACGATCGACCTCGAGCGCGGCCTGGAGCGCCGGCGGCTGCCCTGGATCCGGGCACGCGGCGACGTGGAGGAGCTGCTGGCGTCGACGTCCAAGTACCGCCGGGAGCGCGAGGCGGACGCCGGGCTGGACGCGCTTCGCTTCCCCGTCTCGCCGAGGCCGTTGCGTGCCAAGCCCGGACAGCGTGTGACCCAGATGCACTACGCGCGGCGCGGCGAGATCACGCCGGAGATGGAGTTCATCGGGCTGCGCGAGGGCGTCCCGGCCGAGTTCGTGCGCGCCGAGGTCGCCCGGGGCCGCGCGATCATCCCGGCCAACATCAACCACCCCGAGTCGGAGCCGATGATCATCGGGAGTCGCTTCCTGGTGAAGATCAACGCGAACATCGGGAACTCGGCCGTCACGTCCTCGATCGAGGAGGAGGTCGAGAAGATGCGCTGGGCCACGCGCTGGGGCGCCGACACCGTCATGGACCTTTCGACCGGGGCGCACATCCACGAGACGCGCGAGTGGATCCTCCGCAACGCGGCCGTCCCCGTCGGCACCGTCCCCATCTACCAGGCGCTGGAGAAGGTCGACGGGAAGGCCGAGGAGCTGAGCTGGGAGATCTTCCGTGACACGCTGATCGAGCAGGCCGAGCAGGGGGTGGACTACTTCACGATCCACGCCGGCGTGCGGCTGCCCTACATCCCGCTCACGGCAGGCCGGGTGACGGGAATCGTCTCCCGCGGGGGATCGATCATGGCGAAGTGGTGCCTGGCCCATCACGAAGAGAGCTTTCTCTACGCCCGCTTCCGTGACATCTGCGAGATCATGGCGGCCTACGACGTGGCGTTCTCGCTCGGCGACGGGCTGCGGCCCGGCTCCATCGCGGACGCCAACGACGCGGCCCAGTTCGCGGAGCTGGACACGCTGGGCGAACTCACGAAGGTCGCCTGGGAGCACGACTGCCAGGTGATGATCGAAGGCCCCGGTCACATCCCGCTGCACATGATCAAGGAGAACGTGGAGCGGGAGATGGAGGTGTGCGGCGAGGCTCCCTTCTACACGCTCGGACCGCTCACCACCGACGTGGCGCCCGGCTACGATCACATCACATCGGCGATCGGCGCCGCCATGATCGGCTGGTTCGGCACGGCGATGCTGTGCTACGTGACGCCGAAGGAGCACCTGGGGCTCCCGAACCGCGATGACGTGAAGGAGGGGGTGATCGCCTACAAGATCGCCGCCCACGCCGCCGACCTCGCCAAGGGGCACCCCCGGGCGCAGGAGTGGGACGACGCGCTCTCCAAGGCGCGTTTCGAGTTCCGCTGGGAGGACCAGTTCAACCTGTCGCTCGATCCCGAGACGGCGCGCGAGTACCACGACGAGACGCTGCCGGCCCCGGCGGCGAAGCTGGCCCACTTCTGCTCGATGTGCGGGCCGCACTTCTGCGCGATGAAGATCACGCAGGAGATCCGCGAGTTCGCCGCGCAGGAGGGACTGGCCGAGGACGAGGCGATCGAGGCCGGACTCGAGGAGAAGGCGCGGGAGTTCCGGGAGAAGGGCTCGGAAATCTACATCCCGGGCTGAGCACGGGTGCAACGCGACCTCCAGAGGGAGGCAGTCCCGACCGGCTTGCCGCACTCGACCGGAGGACCCGATCGTTGAAGAGGATCCTACGCTCCCTCGTTCCGCTGCTGGGACTGAGCTGCTCCGCTCAGGCCCAGGACTTCTCCTACGAGCAGATCTTCGACGAGGTCGTGGAGTCGATCGACGAGGGATACTACGATCCGACGTTCGGCGGCATGGACTGGCCTGCCCTGACGGAGCGTTACCGGCCACGAGTCTTGGAGGCCGCCAGCGATTCCGTCTTCTACGTCCGGTTGAACGAGATGTTGTTCGATCTCGGTGTGTCGCATATCGGCGTGATCCCTCCGGACCACCCGGAGTGGATCGGCGCACCCGCCGCTTTCGCCGACGGCGGGGTGGGGGCCGACGTGCGGGTGCTCGACGGCGAGATCGTCATCACCTTCGTGGAGCCTGGCGGGGCCGCCGACCGCGCCGGGCTTCGGCCGGGCACGGTGGTGCGGGCGATCGACGGCATGTCGCTGCGCCAGATCGCCGAGGCAGCCCTCGCTCCGCCCAGGCCGTCGATCGACGCTCGCCTGATCGTGAACGAGGGCGTGCAGAGTAGGCTTTTCGGCCGGGCCGCTGGCGGGCTCCTCCTGGAGATCGAGAAGCCGGATGGGGCGCGAGCCCTGGAGCTGACGCGGGAGCCACGAGCCGGCCGGACCGAGTTCATGGAGGGCATCCCACCCGTCTTCCTGGAGTTCGAGTCGCGCTGGATCGATGAACGGGTCGGCTATATCCGCTTCAACTCGTTCCACCCCGCACTCCTGGACCGAGTCCTGGGCGCCGTGGACGCGATGCAAGCAGCGGATGGCCTTGTCTTCGACCTGCGGGGCAACCCCGGCGGCGACTTCCAAATGCGGCGGTCGCTTGTGGAGAAGCTGGTGGCCGAACCGGTGATCTTCTGGTCATACAGAGGGCGTGACGGAACCCGTGAAGTGACGGTCCAGCCGGACGCTCGCCCCTACGGAGGCCGCGTCGCCGTGCTGGTGGACCGGATGAGCGCCTCGTCGAGCGAGGAGTTTTCGGGGGGCTTGCAGGCGATCGGGCGCGCCGCCGTGGTGGGGGAGCGCACCCCGGGCATGGTCCTCACGGCCCAAGTCGAGCAACTGCAGAACGGGGCGACGCTGGTCTACCCGTTCGCCGAGACACGGGTAGCGGATGGGACGGTGCTCGAGGGGCGCGGCGTGCTTCCCGACATTCCGGTGCAGCTCGACGCCGACAGCCTGGCGGAGGGGAGGGATGTTCAGCTGGCAGCGGCCGCGGCGTACGCCCGCGGGGATGGGCGAGGCGGGTAGGGAGCAGCCCCGCGGCTGCCCCCGCCGCCGGTGTG
>CP070670.1:778889-830294 GCA_020351855.1 Gemmatimonadota bacterium | reverse complement strand
TCGCTGCTTTCCGACGACACGTTTCCGCCCCGACCCAGCAGCTCGACGGGCGTTGGCTTCGGCCGCGGCGTCACCTCGACGACCGCGGAGGCGCTCGCCTCGCCCGCGGTGGCGAGCAGGCGATACGCTCCGGGAAGCTCGGCCACGAAGGCTCCGTCATCGTAGAGCGTGGCGCCCGGTGTCGGCGCGGCGGGAATCGCCTGGACGGCATGGCTCACGGCCGCGTCGTTCACCGGCCGTCCCTCCGCGTCCAGCGCCCGGATCTCGAACCGCACGACATCGCCCGTGCGCGCCGAGGCGGCAGCGGGCGTCATCCTTACCGCTCGCACCGGGTTGGGCAAAACTTCGAGGACGAGCTCGGCGCTGGCGTCGCCGATCCCGGCGCCCAGCGTCGCCGTGCCGGGACGCAGGAAGCTCGCGACGCCCGTCGAGGTGACGGCAGCCACTTCGGGCGTCTGCGAGATCCAACGAGGCCGGGCCGTGGCGTGCGGTTGCTCTCTGGTCGTGACGGCCCGGGCCGAAAGCTGGAAGCTCGTGCCTGCGTAGGCCCTGAAGCGGGGGGGCTCGATCTCCACACGGGCCACCGGCCAGTCCTCGACCAGGACCTCGATCTCGTCGACCAACTCGGGCACCGGGTTGCCCTCCTCGTCCGCCACGAGCACCCCGATCTGGAGAGAGGTTCGTCCGGGCTTAAGGCCCCAGAGCCGGAAGGCGCCCTGGCCCCGCCCGGGCTCGGGGGCTGCACCGGCGATCTGGGGTGAGAACTGGAATCCCCAGCGGAAGCCCCGGACCGGAGCACCCGCCGAGTCCAGGAAGTCGAGCCCGATGCTCAGCGTGTCACCCATGCCGAGGCGGAGCGGGGCAGGGGGCGCGACCTCGACCGATTCCACGCGGCTTCCGGCCTCGAGCTCGGCTCCAGGGGCTTGGGCACGTGCAGCCTGCGGGGCGATGCCCGCAACGGCGGCGAGTAAGAAGAGCACGGCCAGCGGGATCAGGGTCCCGGCGGCAGATCGAATCCTCGATTCCATAAGCACCTCTTGTGTCTAGTCGTCGCGAGCGTGTCGCGCCGACCGTCGCACCGGGCTCTCCTGGCGACGGGTTCAAACGGACTGCACGGGCAAGATACCGCTGGCAGATTACCGCCCGTGGCGGTCAGGCGTTCCGGATCGCCTTTTTCTTTCCGTCCCTGGGCTGTAATCTCCCTAGCCCGGACCTGACGGCCCACTCAGCGGACGGAAGGCACGCCTGCCGGCCCACTCAGAAGCCCTGGCGCTGCCGAATTTGAGTACTGGGCGAGAGCCATTCGAGATGGAGTGCGAGATGGATGCTGCGGCACTGAACGAGACCGCCCTGGCGATGGTGGAGCCGGGAAGGGGTATCCTGGCCGCCGACGAGAGTACCGGAACGATCGCGAAGCGCCTGGCGAGCATCGGCGTGGAGAGCACCGAGGACAACCGGCGTCGGTGGCGACAGCTCCTGTTCACTACAGAGGGCTTCGGCGAGTTCATCAGCGGCGTGATCCTGTTCGATGAGACGATTCGGCAATCGGCGGACGACGGACGTTCCTTTGTCGAGATCATCGAGAGCGAGGGCGTGATCCCGGGGATCAAGGTGGACAAGAGCACGAATCCCCTCGCGAACTCCCCCGACGAGAAGATCACGGACGGACTGGACGGCCTGAGAGGGCGTCTCGACGAATACCGGGACCTGGGAGCCCGGTTCACGAAGTGGCGGGCCGTGATCACGATCGGCGACGGGATTCCGACCCAGTACTGCATCGACGCGAACGCCCACGCTCTGGCCCGCTACGCGGCACTGTCCCAGGAAGCTGGCCTGGTCCCGATCGTGGAGCCCGAGGTTCTCATGGACGGCGATCACGACATCGAGGCCTGCTTCGACGTCACGGAAGCAACCCTCCACCGGGTCTTCGCGGAGTTGGATGCGCAGGGGGTGCTTCTGGAGGGGATGGTGCTGAAGCCGAACATGGTGCTCTCGGGCAAGGGTGCAAGCGACCGGGCCGCACCGGACGAGGTGGCGGACGCCACGGTCAGCTGCTTTCGCCGGGCCGTCCCTGCAGCCGTCCCGGGAATCGCGTTCCTCTCGGGCGGCCAGACGGACGAAGAGGCCACCCAGAACCTGAACGCGATCAACCGGATCGCGGACCAAGGCCCGTGGGAGCTCACCTTCTCGTATGGGCGGGGGCTCCAGGCCACGCCTCTCCAGGTGTGGGGTGGCGAGGATGCCAACGTGGACACGGCCAAGGCGGCCTTTTACAAGCGGGCTCAGCTCACGGCTGCGGCCCGACGGGGCGAGTACTCGCCCGACATGGAAGGATGAGGCTGGCGACAGGACGGAAAGGAGTGGACGCGATGGACTGGGGAATGAAGAACCGGCTGAGCCGGATCTTCCGACCGGACACGGGCCGGACGCTGATGCTGGCCATCGACCACGGCTATTTCCTCGGGCCCACGTCGGGTCTGGAGGAGCCGTACGAGACCGTCAGGGACCTGCTGCCCTATGCGGATTCGCTGATGCTGACCCGAGGGGTGCTGCGATCCTGCATCCCGTCGGAGACAGACATCCCGATCGTCCTGCGAATGTCGGGCGGCACGAGCATTCTGACGGAGCTTTCGCACGAGGGGCTCACGGTTGACGTGGAGGACGCCATCCGGCTGAATGCGGCGGCGATCACGCTGTCGATCTTCGTCGGGGAGGAGGGAGAGAGAGAGACCCTGTTGAACCTGGCGGAGCTCATCGACGCCGGCCAGGCCTGCGGGCTTCCCGTGCTCGCCGTGACGGCGGTCGGAAAGAACATGAGCCGGGATGCCCGCTACTTGGGCCTCGCCTGCCGGATCTCGGCCGAGCTGGGCGCCCACATGGTCAAGACCTACTACTGCGAGGGATTCGAGGAGGTCGTCCGGAACACGCCCGTGCCGATCGTCATCGCGGGGGGCAAGAAGCAGCCCGAGCGGGACGCGCTCCAGATGGCGTACGACGCGATCCAGCACGGGGCGTCCGGCGTGGACATGGGACGCAACATCTTCCAAAGCGACTGCCCGGTGGGGATGATCAAGGCCGTCCGTTCCATCGTGCAGGAAAACGCCGGGGTGGACGAGGCGTTCGACATCTACCAGGAGGAGAAGGCGGGGTCTCCCGCGCTGGAGCCGCAGCCGGCTTGATGCGCGCGGCCGTCTACTACAACAACCGGGACATCCGGCTGGAGGAGCGATCCCGGCCCGCCATCGGGGCCGGGGAGCTCCTCGTTCGCATAGAGGCCAGCGGCATCTGCGGCTCCGACCTCATGGAGTGGTACCGCGTCCCCAAGGCCCCGATCGTCCTCGGGCACGAGGTGGCCGGAGTGGTGGAGGAGGTGGGGCAGGGGGTCGAGGGCTTCGCGGTGGGCGATCGAGTGGTGACCACCCATCACGTGCCGTGCAACACGTGTCGGTACTGCCTGACCGGGCGGCAGAGCGTCTGTGACACGCTGAAGGCCACCCACTTCGATCCCGGCGGCTTCGCCGAGTTCGTGCGTCTGCCGGCGCTCAACGTGGATCGTGGCACCTTCAGGCTGCCGGACCAGGTGAGCTTTGAGGAGGCCACCTTCGTCGAGCCCCTCGCCTGCGCCGTCCGGGCCTTTCGGATCGCCGCGTTCGAGCCAGGGCAGAGCGTTGCCGTTCTGGGCAGCGGGATCTCGGGGGTCCTCTTCATCCAGCTCGCCCGGGCGCTCGGCGCGGGCCCGATCTTGGCCACGGACATGAGCGCGGATCGCCTGGCTACGGCCCGCCGCTTCGGGGCGACCGCGGTCCTGCCGGCCGAGTCCGACGTGGCGCAGGGCATCCGGGATGCGAACGGGGGCCAGCTGGTCGAGCGGGTGTTCGTGTGTACGGCGGCCCTGCCGGCCATCCGCCAGGCACTGGGCTGCGTGGACCGGGGCGGCACCGTGATGCTCTACGCGCCGGCCGATCCGGGCATGGAGCTGGAGCTCCCGCTTCTCGAGGTGTGGGCCAACGGGACCAACATCGTCCACTCCTACGCCGGGCCGCCGGCCGACATGCAGACGGCGCTCGACCTGATCGCCGCCGGCCGGGTGGATGTGGCGGGCATGGTCACTCACCGCCTTCCGCTTGCCGAGACGCAGAAGGGGTTCGATCTCGTGCTTGCGGGCCGCGGCTCGCTCAAGGTCATCGTCGAGCCCCAGCGGTAGCGGATCGGGCCGCCGCACGGGTCGCCTGACCGGAGCGGTCGTGCGTTGGTGGTGGCGGGAAGCTTGCCCCGGTCAGGTCGGTCCAGGGGGCAGTCCTACAGAAAGCCCTCCAGGAGACGGCGGACCTCCCGGCGGTCGGCCGCGTTCCGCATCAGGAGGAAGATCGTGTCGTCACCGGCCACGGTGGCCACGATCTCCGGGATCCGGGCACGGTCGAGAGCGATGGCCACGGCGTTGGCCAGGCCGGGCGGGGTCCGGACGGCGAGAAGGGCGTCGCCCGAATCGATCTCGAGGACCGATTCCTGGAAGGCGGCCGCGACTTCGGCCCTGGCGTCCCGCTCGCCTCCGCCAGACGGAAGCCCGGCCTCCTCGCGCCTTACGTACCGAGGCGCTCCCTCCGGTGGGTGCAGCTTCACGATCTCGAGTCGCCGCAGGTCGCGGGAGACGGTCGCTTGTGTGACGACGAAGCCTCGTACATGCAGCTCGCGCACGAGATCTTCCTGCGTGTGTATGGGACGTTCCGCCAGGATCTGGAGGATTTGCCGCTCCCGCTCCCGCCGTGTCTTCGGACTCACTTGATCTCCGCAGCGGCCAGGCGATTCTCCCGATACGCCTGGTAGATGGGCGGAGGACGAAGGTCTTCGGCCCAGTCTCTGAGGTGTTGCAGCAGCGCAGCGGCGTCGGCGAGCTGGTCGCGGACCCGCTCGGGCGCCGGGGCGCCCTCGGAGGTGCGGGCGGCGGCAGCGGCCTCCGGTCTCACGGCCTGGAGCGTCTCACCACCGATCGCTGGCGCGAGCCCAGCCAGGGTACCCGCATCGAGCTCCCACAGCTCGCAGCCCCGCGACTCGGCTTCGCGGACGGCAACTCCCGCCATCCGGTGTGCTTCCCGGAAGGGAGTGCCCCCCTGCACGAGCAGATCCGCCAGGTCGGTGGCCGTGACAAAGCCAGCGACCAGCGACCGCTCGAGCCTCGCGACGTCGTAGGTCAGCCCCTGCGAGATGCTCGTAACGACCCGGATGGATCCGGCGGCCGTGTCCAACGCGTCGAAGAGGGCTTCCTTGTCCTCCTGCAGGTCGCTGTTGTAGGCGAAGGGCAATCCCTTGAGCATCGCGAGTAGCCCCGCAAGGTCACCGATCACCCTGCCGGCCTTGCCCCGAACCAGCTCGGCAGCTTCGGGGTTCTTCTTCTGCGGCATGAGGCTGCTTCCCTGGGAGATCCGATCGGAGAGGCGGACGAAGCCGAACTCGAGCGCGCTCCAGAGCACGATCTCTTCCGCCCACCGGCTGAGGTGAATCATGAGCATGGCACAGGCGAAGGCGGCATCCGCCACGAAGTCACGGTCCGCCACGGCAAGCAGGCTGTTCGGGTAGATCCGGTCCAAGCCGAGCAGCGCCGCGGAGCGTCGCGGATCGATCGGGAGCAGCGATCCGGCGAGCGCCCCGGCCCCCAGCGGCGAGACGCCGGCGCGCTCGTAGGCCGTCTGCAGCCGGTCCGCATCGGCCGCCAGGGCCCAGAAATGAGCGAGCAGGTGGTGCGCGAGGCTGATCGGCTGAGCCCGCTGGAGATGGGTGTAGCCCGGCATCCACGTCTCGACATGCCTCTCGGCTTCGGCCAGCCATGCCTCGAGGAGGTCTGTCAGCAGGACGCATAGCGCCGCGATCGACTCTCGGGTGAACAGGCGCAGGGCAATGCTGACCTGGTCATTTCGGCTGCGAGCCGTGTGGAGTCGGCCGGCGGCGGAACCGATCCGTTCCTGCAGGGTGCGTTCGATCCAGGTGTGCACGTCCTCGTCCGGGCCCTCGACGGTCAGCGTCCCCGTCTCGATCTCGCCCAGCAATTCCCCCAGTCCGTCCAACAGCGGCTCCGCATGGGCTCGCGCGAGCACGCCGGTGTCGAGCAGCATCCGCACATGGGCCAGGCTCGCGATCAGGTCGTGGCGCGCGAGGCGCGAATCGAACGGGAGAGATCCCGTGAACGCGAGGATCACCGGGTCCGGCTCCGAGCTGAACCGTCCTCCCCAGAGCGAGGTGCCGTCCGGCCGGGTCAACGGGCCCCCGCCGCCTCACCCACCCGAGTCCGTCCCGCCCAGGGCCCGTCCCTCCCCGACTCGGCTGCCGGCTCCGCCGCGCCCGGCATGACGCGACCATGCATCGGGCCAGCCTGGACGCGCGCCCGCACCTCGGACGGGAGCCCCCAGAGCCGGATGAACCCGGCCGCGTCCTCCTGGTCGTAGACCCCGTCCTTCCCGAAGGTGGCCAGATCCTCCCGGTAGAGCGTGAACGGCGAGCAGCGGCCCACCGCCAGGGCGGAGCCCTTGCACAGGCGCACCGAAACGGTCCCCGTCACCGTGCGGTGGGAAGACTCGATGAAGGCGTCCAACGCCTCGCGCAGCGAAGAATGCCAGAGTCCCTGGTAGACGAGCTCGCCGTATCGAATCGCAACCTGCTCCTTGAACGCCGCCGTCGCGTGGTCCAGCGTGAGCGCCTCCAGGTCACGCAGCGCAGCCCGCAAGACCGTGCCCGCCGGTGTCTCGTACACGCCGCGGCTCTTCATCCCGACCAGACGGCTCTCCACGATGTCGACCCGGCCGATGCCGTGAGATCCCGCGATCTGGTTCAACTGCTCGATCAGGGCGGCGGGGGACAGGACGGCGCCGTCCAGCGCGGTGGGAAGACCACGCTCGAAGGAGATCTCCACCAGCTCGGGCTCGTCAGGGGCGGCAGCCGGGTCCACCGTCATCTGGAAGATCTCTTCCGGAGGCGGAACGGCCGGATTCTCGAGGACCCCGCCCTCGATCGAGCGGTGCCAGAGGTTCTCATCGATGCTGAACGGCTTCTCCGGCGTCACCGATATCGAGATGCCGTGCGCTTCCGCATAGGCGATCTCATCCTCGCGAGAGCGCAGATCCCACTCCCGCCACGGCGCCACGATTCCCAGATCCGGCGCCAGCGTCCGGTAGGTGACCTCGAAGCGAACCTGATCGTTCCCCTTTCCGGTGCAGCCGTGCGCGAGGGCGTCGCAGCCGTGGGCCAGGGCCGCCTCCACTTGTGCCTTGGCAATGAGCGGGCGGGCCAGGGCCGTGCCGAGCATGTAGCGCCCCTCGTAGATCGCTCCCGCCCGCAGGGCAGGGAAGAGGTAGTCCGCTGCGAATTCCTCCTTCAGGTCGACGACCTCACAGGCCGTGGCACCCGTCGCCAGCGCCTTGGCTTGCACGGCGTCGAAGTCTTCCGGCTGGCCAACGTCGGCCACGACGGCCACGACCTCGGATCCGTACTTCGCCCGGAGCCACGGAATCATCACCGACGTGTCCAGTCCGCCCGAATAGGCGAGGGCGATACGCCGGATCGTCTGATCAGCTTGCATGGAAATCTCCCTTACATGCCTCGTTCAACACCTCTCGAAGGATGATGAGCGCCGCTTCCACCTCCGAGGCGGATACCGTCAGCGGCGGTGCCAGCCGGAGGGTGCGCGGCCTCACCGCATTGAGCAACAGGCCGTGCTCGCGACAGCGGGAGGACACGGGTGCGGCGTCGATCGCGAGGTCGACCCCGAGAAGAAGCCCGCGTCCGCGGACGTCGCGTACAACGGGTTGCTGGAGCGTCATGGCCTCGATTCCCTCCGCGAGCTTGTGGCCCATCGAGGTGGCGTTCTCCAGAAGGCTGTCCTCACGGATCGTGCGGAGCACGGCACTCGCCGCTGCGCAGGCCAGCGCGTTGCCCCCGAACGTCGTGCCGTGATCCCCCGGTGCGAAGACATCCTCTGCGGGGCCACTGGCCAGCACGGCGCCGACCGCGATCCCGCCGCCGAGTCCCTTGGCGAGCGTGACCACGTCGGGACGAATGCCGTAATGCTCGAACGCCATCCATCGTCCGGTGCGGCCGATGCCGGTCTGCACCTCATCCAGCAGCAGCAGAGCGTCGATCTCGGTCGCGATGGCGCGAAGGCCGCGAAGGTAGTCCGGATCGGCCGGGATCACTCCGCCCTCGCCCTGGATCGGCTCCACCATGATGGCGCAGGTATCCGGTCCCACCGCTGCGCGGACAGCCTCCAGGTCGTTGAACGGCACGAAGCGGAAGCCCGGGATGAGCGGTTCGAAGGCCTCCCGGTAGCGGGCCACGCCGGTGGCAGCGAGGGCACCGAGCGTGCGACCGTGGAAGCTTCCCTCCGCCACGACGATTTCCCCCGGTGACAACCCTCGCTGGCGCGCCCATTTGCGGGCAAGCTTGATCGCGGCCTCCACCGCCTCCGTCCCGCTGTTGCAGAAGAACGCTCGCGAGAAACCGGTGGCCTGCTTGAGGAGGCTGGCGGCCTCGGCCTGCTCCGGGATGTGGTACAGGTTCGAGACGTGGAGGTAGCGTTCGGCTTGCTCCTCGATCGCGCGAACCAGCGCCGGGTGGGCATGCCCGAGGGAAGAGACGGCGATGCCGCCGATGAAGTCGAGGTACTCGCGGCCATCCAGGTCCCAGAGGACCGCTCCGCGCCCGTGGGAGAACGCAATCGGCTCGCGCGCGTAGTTGCGGAACAGATGTTCCTCCGATGCCGTGATTGCAGCCTCGGTGCGGGAAACGCGCGGCGGCCCGGCGCCGGCGGCCGGCGACCCCGTCCGGGCGGGCGCCCCGGCGCCGTTCCGGACCATCGTGCCTATGCCACGGTCGGTCAGGAGCTCGATCAGCAGCCCGTCCGGGTCTCTAGGCCCGACGATGTGCGCGCTCCTCGCACCGCCCTCGATCGCCGCCACACACGCCTGCAGCTTGGGGATCATGCCGCCACTCACCTCTCCGCCGTCAAGCATGGCCCGGGCGCCCGCAGGGTCGAGCTCGGAGACGAGCTCCCTTCGGTCGCAAGCCACCCGGGACACGCCTTCCACGTCGGTCAGCAGGATGAGCTTCTCGGCTCGCAGCGCGCCGGCGAGGGCGGCGGCCGCCGCATCGGCGTTCAGGTTGTAGCTGTTCCCGGCGCGGTCGCCGCCGATCGAAGAGACGACCGGCACGAAGCCGGCCGCGACGACGGCATCGAGCACCTCGGTCCTGATGCTCTCCACCTCCCCCACCAAGCCCAGCCTGGCCGCTGCCGGGTGCGGGCGGGCGACGATCAGACTTCCGTCCTTGCCCGACAGGCCCGTGGCCCGGCCTCCGGCCTGCTCGATGCCGGCGACGAGACGCTTGTTCACGCGCCCCGTGAGGACCATCTCGACGACCTCCATCGTCTCCTCATCGGTCACGCGCAGGCCGTCGATGAAGCGGGGCACGTGGCCCATGCGGCTCAGCACGCGGCTGATCTCGCTACCGCCTCCGTGGACCAACACGACGTTCACCCCGGCGCGCTGCAGGAGAACGATGTCCTCGAAGGCAGCGGCGCTGGCCTGTTCCAGGATACTGCCCCCGAGCTTGACTACCACCGTCTTTCCGCGCCACTGCGTCGCGTACCGCAAGCCCTCCGCGAGGGTAAGGCCGACCTGGCTTCGCCGCCGCTCGGGCTCCGCCGGCTCAGCGGCGGAGCGAGACGGCGCCCTCTCCGGCCCCACGGCCGGACCGGTGGCGTCCCGGAGGATGGGATTCACGAGACGACGCCCGACTCGGCGGCGTAGGAGCCGTTGATTCGCACGTATTCCTCCGACAGATCGCAGGTCAAGACGGCGGCCTCTCCCTCGCCCAGGCCGAGCTCGATATGCAGGTCGACCTCGGTGCCGAGCAGCTCGGCGGTGGCAGCGCTCAGCGAGTCGGCGACCCCAAGCCCGTTGCGCACGACGTGCGCGGAGCCGATGTGGATCTGAACAAGGTCTTCCGAGACCTCGGCATGGGCACTGCCCAAAGCGGCCATCATGCGCCCCCAGTTCGGTTCCGCTCCGTGGAGCGCCGTCTTCACCAGCAGCGAGTTGGCCAGGCGGTAGGCCACCCGTTCCGCGTCGGCGTCGCTGGCGGCTCCGGTTACTCGGATCTCCACCACCTTCGTGGCCCCCTCGCCGTCCCGGACGATCTGTTCGGCGAGATCGGACGTCACCTCGTGGAGGCTGGCCTCGAAACGTCCCAGAGCAGCCCCGCCCGTGATCGGGTCGCCGCCCGCCGCGCCGTTGGCGAGGATCAGGATGCAGTCGTTGGTGCTCGTGTCCCCATCCACCGTGATGCGGTTGAAGGACCGAGCAACGGCTCCGCGCAGCACCGCGTCCAGACAGTCCGGCGAGACCGTCGCGTCGGTGGTGAGGAAGCAGAGCGTGGTTGCGAGCCGAGGATGGATCATCCCTGCTCCCTTGGCCATCCCTCCGATTCGCAGCTCCGAACCGCCAACCTCGAGGGTCGTCGAGGCGGTCTTGGGTCCGGAGTCCGTCGTCAGGATGGCCTCCGCGGCCGGCGCGCCGGCGCGCTCCAGCTGGGCGCACGCCCTGGGGATGCCGGTCCGCAGGGCTTCCATCGGCAGTGGCTGGCCGATAATGCCGGTAGAGGCGACCAGGACCTCCTGCGGCCGGATTGCGAGCGCCTCGGCCGCCAGCCTCGCCATCTCCGCCGCATCCCTCTGTCCTTGCGCGCCGGTGCACGCGTTCGCGTTTCCGCTGTTGGCGACGATCGCCTGCGCCTGGCCCCGTCCCACGACCTCCAGGCTGTACCGAACGGGAGCGGCCTTCACGCGGTTGGTCGTAAACACCCCCGCCACCGCGCAGGGGAAGTCGGAAGCGACGATCGCCAGGTCGGCCCGGCGGCGCTTGATGCCGCTGTGAATGCCGGCGGCGCGAAAGCCGAGCGGAACGGTGATCCCCCTGTCCGTCACGGATACACCGGTGCCGTCCACAGGCCAGCCGTCTGCTCGAAACCGAACATCAGGTTCATGTTCTGGACTGCCTGCCCCGCTGCACCCTTCCCGAGGTTGTCGATGGCCCCGATCGCCGTGGCCCGGCCGGTCCGCTCGTCGACCCGAACCGTGAGGTCGCAGAAGTTCGAGGCGAAGGTTGCCTTCGTTTCGGGCAGGCCATCCAGCACGCGCACAAAGGGGCTCTCCGCATAGGCCGCTCGCAGCAGAGCGATCATCTCCGTCTGACCGACCGGTTCAAGGGGCTCGAAGTAGCAGGACGCGAGGATCCCTCTCGTCATCGGTGCGAGGTGCGGGGCGAAGAACACCCGTGGACTCGTTCCCGAGTTCGCAAGCGACTGTTCGATCTCGGGCGTGTGGCGATGCGTTCCCACCGCGTAGGGACGGAAGTTGCCCTCCAGCTCGCTGAAAGACGTGTCTCGCGATGCCGACCGCCCGGCTCCCGAGACGCCGGACTTGGCATCGACGATGATCGGCTCACCCACCAGGCCATCCCGCAGCAGCGCATCCAGCGCCAGCGTCACCACGGTGGGATAGCAGCCGGGGTTGGCCACCAGCCGGGCCGCTCTGATCATCTCGGCATGCAACTCCGGGATGCCGTATACGGCCTCCGCCACGAGTTCCGGTGCGTCATGCTCACGACCATACCAGCGCGCGTAGCTCGCCACATCCTGGAGTCGGAAGTCCGGGCCCAGGTCGACCACGCGAGTGCCTTCCGCGAGCAGGAGCTCGATGACTTGCACCGCGGCTCCGGCGGGAAGGGCGGTGAAGACCAGATCGGAGGCGGACGCGATCTCTTGTGGGTCCAGGCTGGACATGGAGCCCGAACTCAACTTCCGGAGGGATGGCCAAACGGAATCCACCGCTTCCCCGGCACGGGTGTCGGCTACCAGATACGCGATCTCCACCTCGGGATGGCTGTGCAGCCACCGCACGAGCTCACCCCCGGCGTACCCGGACGCTCCGATGACGCTGACCCTTTTCATCGCATATATATAGATCTATGGCGCATAACCATGCAACCCTGGAGGTTGACAAATCAACAAACCTTTATATGATGGAGCGGGCTCTTGGAGCAGCGGTGAAGGCAGCAGCGCTGGAGGCAGGCATGAGGGGCTTAGCGAAGGCGTTCAAGGCGCTGGGCGATGGCAAGAGGCTGCAGGTCGTGCGTCTCCTTTCGGGAGGGCCGCTGTGCGTGTGCGACCTGGCGACCGAGGTCGGCGCGAAGCAGCCGTTGCTGTCGTTCCACCTGAAGACGCTCCGAGACGCGGGCCTGGTGGTTCCGGCCCGGAAGGGGAAGTGGATCTTCTACTCGCTCAACGAGGAGGCGATGGGGGACCTGGCAGAGGCCCTGGCGTCGTGGCGGGAGGCGAGTGGTCAGGCGGCTTGGCAGGCGCAGGCAGCGTGCTGCCCGGAGCCGGTTGCGAAGGAGGAGCGATGAGCGGGTCGGATATCAGGGAGGTCGTTCGGAAACGGTACGCCACCGCGGCGACGGAGGTCTCACGAGGCAGCGTCGGGTGCTGCGGTGGCGTGTCGGGGGGAGCCTGCGGGGGCAGCGCGCCGGCGGAGAACCCGATCACCTCGAACCTCTACTCGGCAGAGGAGGCCGGTTCACTGCCTGACGCGGCCGTACTCGCCTCGCTCGGCTGCGGCAACCCGACGGCTCTTGCGGCGCTCGAGCCTGGGCAGACGGTGCTCGATCTGGGATCGGGCGGCGGGATCGATGTGCTGCTATCGGCCCGGCGGGTCGGCTCTTCGGGAAAGGCGTACGGGCTCGATATGACCGACGAGATGCTCGAGCTCGCGCGGGAAAACCAGCGGAAGGCCGGCGTAGCGAACGTCGAGTTCCTGAAGGGCGAGATCGAGGCGATCCCCCTTCCGGATGAGAGCGTGGACGTGGTGATCTCGAACTGCGTCATCAACCTCTCCGCCGACAAGCCGCGGGTCCTGGCCGAGGCCTTTCGGGTGCTTCGGCCCGGCGGTCGCTTCGCGGTCTCTGACATCGTCGTGCGCGGAGCCGTGCCGGGGCCGCTGCGGCGGAGCGTGGAGCTGTGGGCTGGTTGCGTGGCGGGCGCGCTCGAGGAGGAGGAGTATGCACGCCTGCTCGAGGAGGCCGGGTTCACCGCGGTCCAGATCGAGCCCACGCGGATTTACCGGGTGAGTGACGCGGCCGATCTTCTCGCGGAGGCCGGCCTGGATGCGGAGACCATCGCGCCGCTCGTCGATGGGAAGTTCATGTCGGCCTTCGTGCGGGCGCGGAAGCCGGGGCCGTAGGACGATTGGGACCGGGCTGGCCACGACGGCAGGTGGGTGGGCCGTGCGGTTCGCCGGGCGCCGTCCCTGAGCTGCCTCGACCGGTGGACCGCGAAGCCCGGATCCCCTGGGGGCTGTCGAGCTCCTAGGGGGGACCGAGCGCGGTCTGGGCCGCCGCCTCCGGCGCGTCGATCCGCCGGACCGGCACGCCTACGTACGTCGCGTTCGCCTCCAGGCGTCGATGCTTGGGGACCACGCTGAGGGCGCCCACCTGCGTGTTCTCCCCGACCGTGACACCGATTCCGATGACGCTGCCCGTCCCCACGGTGACCCCGTTCCCCAGGCGAACCCAGCCCGTTTTCACGACGCCGGCCTCCACCGTGTGGCCGGAGAGGTGGACGTCGGAGCCGATCACCACGTAGTCTCCGAAGTCGAGAAGGTTGTGGTCCATCAGGGCGAGGCTGTTCACGAACACCCCGCGCCCCAGCCGGGCGCCGTCCAGCTTCAGATAGAAGGACCAGACAGGCGTGGAACGGTAGAAGGCGCCCGCAAAGAGCCGTACGATGTGCTGGGAGACCATGTATCGGGTCCAGCGAAGGAGCGGCCACTCGAGGTCGCCGATCCGCATCTCCGTGTCGGGCGGACTGCGCCACCCGAGCAGCCGGGTGATGAGGGCCGAGAACACCATGAGGCCGAAGGCGAAGAGCAGGTAGGCCGGCACGAAGGCGAGGGCGAGGACGAAGATCCGTACGCCGTTCGACGGATAGGGCCAGCGGAAGTGCCATGCCCAGAACAGCACGGCCGGCAGCACCGAGGCAGCGAAGATGATGCTTTCCACCACGAAGCCGGACCAGACGGTCCAGACGGCGCGGCCGATCTTCCGGGAGCGGCTTCCCATCAGCGACATGATGCTCCGGACAGCAACATGACGGAAATGTAAGGAGGTCGGCCCCCCACGTGTCCAGACGCGAGCCCTGCGCGCCCGGGCCGGCGGCTCGGACCGCCGACGCGACCCACGACTCTCGCCTCTCGATCGTGGGCGAGGGCCCCCCGTTCGTGTACGTCCCGGGTATGGACGGGACCGGTCTCCTCTTCTACCGACAGATCCCGTCCCTCGCTGGTGCCTACCGGATCGCGACGTACACCCTTCGGGACGTCGCCACGCACATGGCCGAGCTGGTGGACGATCTCGAGGCCGTGGTGACCGAGCTCTCGCCCGGCGGTGGGCCGGTGACCGTGTTCGGCGAGTCGTTCGGGGGAGCCCTGTCGCTCTCCTTCGCGCTCGCCCGGCCCGAGCTGGTGGAGCGGCTGATCGTCCTCAACACCTTCCCGTACTTCACTCCCCAGCTGCGCCTCAGGCTGGCGATCGGGTGGATCCGGACGTTTCCCTGGAGGACCATGGCCCTGGTGAGGCGGCTGACCGCCTCGCGCATGCACTCGCGGTACACGCACCGAGACGAGCTGAGGAAGTTTCTGGAGCTGACGGCCGGCACGACGCGGCTCGGCTATCTCAACCGTCTCCGGATTCTCAAGGAGTACGATGTGCGAGACCGGCTGGGGAAGCTCCGGGCGCCGACCCTGCTGCTCGCTGCCGATCGGGATCATCTGGTGCCCTCCGTGGAGCAGGCCCAGTATATGGCGGCTCGGATTCCGGACTCGACGCTGCAGGTCCTGGAAGGTCACGGGCACGGGTGCCTTCTGGCCCCGAACCTGGACCTGCTGAGTATTCTGAACGGGTGGCTGGAGCAGCGAACTCAAGCAGATCGGGGAGGCAGGCCATGAGGCGAGCGCGCGGTCTGGAGTCCGTCCTGCTGTTGCTGGCGGGAGGCCTGGTGACGAGCGAGGGTGCGGCGCAGCCCGCCGCGAGTGAGGATGAGGGGTGGAACCGCGACCGGGCGGGCCGACCCGTATCCACCTACTCGATCGTGGCGCGCGATCCGGTCAGCGGCGAGCTGGGCGTCGCCGTCCAGTCGCACTGGTTCTCGGTGGGCTCGGTCGTACCGTGGGCGGAGAGCGGGGTCGGGGCGGTGGCCACGCAATCCTTCGTGGAGCCCTCCTACGGAGCGTTGGGGCTCGAGCTGATGCGGACAGGGAAGAGCGCCGCCGAGGCGCTGGCCGGGCTCGTGGCCGCCGATCCGAGTCCCGCCGTCCGGCAGGTGGGGATGGTGGATGCCTCGGGTCGGGCAGCCGTGTACACGGGAGAGATGGCGATACCGGAGGCCTGTGACCGATCCGAACCCGGAATGACCATCCAGGCTAACCTGATGGCTGCCCCCACGGTGTGTGATGCCATGCACCGGGCCTATACGGAGAGCGACGGCGACCTGGCGGAGCGGCTGATGTCGGCGCTCGAAGCCGCGCAGGCGGAGGGCGGTGACATCCGGGGCAAGCAGAGCGCCGCGCTGCTCGTGGTCGCGGCGCAGCCGACCGGGCGCTCCTGGAAGGACCGCCTCTACGACCTGCGGATCGAGGACCATCCGGAGCCGCTCGTGGAGCTCCGCCGCGTGCTGACCGTGGCTCGGGCATACCGGCACATGAGCGAGGCCGACGAACATTGGGCCGCGGGCGAGATGGATCGGGCCCGGCAGGCGTACGAGCGGGCGAGCGAGCTGCTTCCCGGCCGGGCGGAACCCGTCTTCTGGCATGCGGTGCTTCTGACCTCGACGGGGCGACTGGACGCGGCGCTGCCGCTCTTTGCGCGCGCCTACCGGCTGCAGCCGGCGTGGCGCACGCTTGTCCCGCGTCTGGTGGGCCCGGGCCTCCTGCCGGATAATGCCGAAACGATCGAGAGGATCCTTGCCGCGGGTCGCTAGGGCTCGGCTGGATGCATCACCGATCCCGATAACCGGAGAGTAGGACGCTTATGCCGCCGATCGACCTTGTCCCGATCGTCGCGATCGTCATGGGAATGCTGACGATCCTCATCCCGATCACCGGCTTCACGGCACGGTTCGCGCTCAAGCCGATCGCTGAGGCGGTGGCGCGGATGAGAGAAGCCCAGGGGGCCGGGGAGCACGTGGCTCTGCTCGAACAGCGGGTGGCCCTGCTCGAGCAGCAGCAGGCCAACACGGAGTCCGAGCTGCAGCGGCTGGTAGAGGTACAGCAGTTTCAGGAGAAGCTCCTGTCCTCTAGCCCGCCCGGAACCGAAGCCTAGGTTCTCGGCACTCCGCACCCTCCGCCGTGGGCGCCCGGGAGGGGACCGCGCACGGCCGGCCAGGGGCCGGCGGCGCGCGGCCGCTCATTCGTACCGCAGCGCCACGGCCGGATCGACGCGGGTCGCCCGCCGGGCAGGGATGTACGAGGCCAGCATGCCCACGGCGGCCAGGACGGCGGCGATCAGCGCGAAGACCGCGGGGTCCCACGGTTCCACCTGGAACAGGATGATCTCGAGACCGCGCGAGAGCAGCGCCGCCAGGGCCAGACCCAGGGCCATCCCGATGCCGACCTGTACGGCGCCCTGGCGGAGTACGAGCCGAAGCACATCCTGCCCCTGGGCCCCGAGTGCCATGCGGATGCCCATCTCCGCCGTCCGGCTGCTGACGGAGGCCGACATCACCCCGTAGAGCCCGACCGCCGCGAGGAAGAGGGCGGCCACGCCGAACACCGTGAACAGGTTGCCGAACACGCGAAAGAACCAGGTCTGCTCTTCGATTGCCGCCTGGTGCGTCTGCACCCAGTAGAGCGGGATGTCCGGATCGACAGCCATCACGTCATCTCGCGCGCCGCCGGCCAGCGACATGGGCTCGCTGCCCGCTGCGCGCAGCGCCACGTAGGCGAACCGAGTGTCGTACTGGTCGAGCGGGAAGTACACCCCCCAGCCATCCTCCTCGAGGTTCGAGAGGCCCTGCATGTACATGTCGGGGACGACCCCGACGATGGTCCGCCAGGGCTGTTCGCTGTCCGAGGCACCCTGCCGGATCCGCTTGCCGAGCGCCGCGCCCTCCGGAAAGAAGTGCTCGGCGAAGCTCCGGTTCACGATGGCCACGGGCAGCGCATCGTGGGTGTCCCGGCCGTCGAACGAGCGGCCTTCCAGCACCTGAACGCCGTAGACGTCGAGAAAGTCGGGCGAGGCCACCGCCCACCGCGCGATCGGATAGTCTTGGTCCCGGTCGTAGATCTCGCCCTCGATGCCGAACTGCCCCCCGTACGACCATGCCCCCGGCAGAGCCGTCACGATCGCCGCCGCCTCTACCCCCGGCCGCTCACTCACCCGGCGCAGGACCTCCCGGTAGAACTCTCGCCGACTGGTCGTGTCGGGGTAATCCGCCTCGAACAGCCCCATGCGCGCCGTGAACGTCGCCTCGGTCTGGAATCCGAGGTCAATGGTCTTCAGGTTAATGACGCTCTTGATCATCAGGCCCGCCGCCACGAGCACGCCGAGGGACAGGGCGATCTCGCCCACGACGAGGGCCTTGCTCAACCTGCCCACCCGGAAGCCGGATGAGCCCCAGGACTCGTCCTTGAGGACCTCGTTCACCGCGTTGCCGGACGCCTGGATGGCGGGAAGGATGCCGGACAGCACGCCGGCCAGGGCGGTCAACGCGATCACGAAGATAAGCACGAGGGGGTGCAGGCCGATCTGGATCCAGAACGGCGGATCCGTGGGCGCTAGCGCACGATTGAACAGCTCGATTCCGACCAGCGAGATGGCGAGCCCCAGCAGCGCGCCGGCGGCCGCGAGGACCAGACCCTCGCCCACGAGCTGCAGCATCACGCGGAACCGGCTGGCCCCCACCGCGCTTCGGATCGCGAGCTCCTTCGAGCGGGTCGCGGCGCGGGAGAGCAGCAGGTTCGCCACGTTGGCGCACGCGACCAGCAGCACGAGGAAGACCGCGCCCAGCATGGTGTAGAGCATCGCCCGGGGCTCGGCGCCGATGAACTCCTCGATGTAGGGCTTCACCGCGGCCCCCACCCCTTCGTTCGTCTCCGGATACGCTTCGGCCAGCCGTCCTGCGATCGCCTGCAACTCCGCCGCGGCCTCGTCCCGACTCACCCCGTCGCGCAGTCGTCCGAACACCTCCAGCGTCATGCCCTCGCCGCGTTCGATCTCGAGCGGATCCAGCCGGAGCGGGACCCACACATCCTCGACGACGGGGAAGCGGAATCCCTCGGGCATGACGCCGATGATCGTGGTCTGCTCGCCGTTCACCCGCGCGACCTGTCCCACGACGTTCGGGTCGCCGTCGAACCGATCCTGCCACACGTGATAGCCAAGGAGCATGACCGGATCGGCTGCGGGAGAGTCTTCGCCGTCCCTGAAATCGCGTCCCAGGATTGGCTGCACGCGGATCAGATCGAAGGCGTTGGCCGAGATGAAGCCGCCGTCATATCGTTCCGGACGCTCCGAGCCGGCAAGGTTGATGGTGCCCGTATAGAAGGCCGCCAGGCCCTCGAACGAGGTCTGCTGCTCCCGGTAGTCGAGGAAGTCGTGAAGCGTCACCTCCATGCTCTCGATGTCGCGCGACAGGTTGTTGCGCTCCACGTGCAGGAGATTTCCGGACTTCTCGAACGGCAGGCCCTTCCACACCCCACCGTACACGATGCTGAACATGATCGTCGTGAGGCCGATGCCGAGGCCGAGCGCGAGCACTGCCACGGCGCTCGTGCCGGGACTCTTCCGGAGCATTCGGGCCGCGTAGCGCAGATCCTTCCACATTCCGCTCATCGTCTTCCCTCGTTTGATCCCCTGCAGTGGAAGCGCCTCGCTAGCGGCCTGCCAGCTCGTAGCCGTGCTCCCGCAGTTCCCGTGCGGCACCGTTCGTCTCCTCGCTCACGATCCGCCCGTCGAACAAATGGATCGTCCGGCCTGCATAATCCGCGTACCTGGGGTCGTGCGTGACCATGCAGATCGTGGCCCCATCCCGATGGAGCTCGGCCAGGAGGTTCATGACCGCCTCGCCGTTGGAGGAGTCCAGATTGCCGGTCGGCTCGTCGGCAAGGAGGATCAGGGGGTCGCCGGCCACGGCGCGCGCCACGGCCACCCGCTGCTGCTGCCCTCCCGAGAGCTGCGAAGGGTAGTGCTTGAGCCTGTGCGACATGTCCACCCGCTCGAGCGCTCCCATGACCCTCTCACTGCGCTCCGGAGCGGACAGGCCGCGATAGGTGAGCGGAAGCTCCACGTTCTCGTAGACCGTGAGGTCTCCGATCAGGTTGAAGGCCTGGAAGATGAACCCGATGTGACGGTTGCGAATCGTTGCCCGCTGCGCCGCGCTCAGGCAGGCCACGGGGTTCCCGTCCAGGAAGTACTCGCCGCCGGTGGGCGAGTCGAGCAGGCCGAGCAGAGAGAGCAGCGTGGACTTGCCGCAGCCTGACGGACCGGCGATCGAAAGGAAATCGCCCTCATCGATCCGGAGATCGATGTCGGAGAGGGCATGCGTCTCTACCTCGTCGGTCAGGAAGACCTTACGCACTCCCGCCATCTCGATCATGGCGGCTGCGCCTCCGGCCCCGTTCGCTCGCCACGTGTCGCTCATCGTCACCGTTCCCTCCTTCTTCCAATGGGCCAGCCTCCGGATACCCGGTTACTTGAGCCGGACCCGCTCGTTGTCATCCCACCGTGACATATCGGAGAGGATGACCTCATCGCCCTCCGACAGACCTTCCACAATCTCGATCTCGTTGACCGAGCCCGACCCCAGGCGGACCGGCACGCGGACGGCCGCGCTGCCGCCATCGACCAACTTGAACAGCCCTACGGTGCTGTGGCTCTGACCGTACGCGGGACGCCCCACGTGAAGGACATCGGCGAGCCGCTCGATCTCGATCGTGCCGTCCACGCTGAGATCGGGCCGGGCACCCTGCGGCAGCTCGCCCTCGAGGGACACCTCGACCAGCACCGCGCCGTTCTGGACGTTCGGGTCGACCCGCTTGACCCGACCCCGGACGACGTCGGTGCGCGTGTCGATGATCGCCTGCTGTCCGGGCTGGACCTCCTGGGCCTGCGTCTGGGGAATCCTCAGCTCGGCCTTCAGCCGCCCCGGCTGGGCGACCCGGGCGAGCGTGGTGCCGGACTGGACCCACTGGCCGGGCTCGAGCGAAAGGTCCTGCAGCACTCCGGGAGCTCCCGCCGTCACCTTCATGGACTGCACCCGGCGCTCCTGGTACTCGTAGATGGACCGGAGCCGATCGACCTGTTCTGCCTGGACCGCCAGCTGTCCATCGACCGTTCTCTCGAGGAGCTCGTATCGCTTGCGCTCGGTATCCAGCCGGATCCTCGCCGCCTCCTCCTGCTCCCGGGACTGCAGCGCCTCGTTGCGGCTGATCAGCTCGCGCAGATGGAACACCGAATCCGCTTCCGCCTCGCGTTGAGCCTCCAGCCAATCGGCCTGCGCCTGTGCGGTGGCCGCTTCCTGGGCGAGCAGCTGGGTGCCAAGGGATCGTCTCAGGTCCATGAGGCCGGCCTGCGCCGCCGTCCACTGCTGCTCGGCCTGCAGCGCCTCGAGCTCGACGTCCGGGTTGCTGAGCTGGAGGAGCACCGTGCCCGCTTCGACGCGCGCACCGGGCTCGACGAACACCTGCTCGACCCGACCGGCGGTAAGGGCCGAGACGTAGCGCATCTGTTCCGGAACGAGCGTGCCGGGACCACGCACGGAGCGGACCATGGGTCCGCGCTCGACGCTGCCGATCAGCACCGAGCTTCGCTCGACGCCCGGCGAGGCGGGCTTCATGAGGGCGAGGAGGATGGCCAGGCAAGCGGCTGCCGCTATCCCGCCGCCGATCAGGATGGGCCGGCGCCGGTTCTTGGACTTCTGTCGGGCGATGTCCATCCGCGGGCGCCGGGCCTCCGCGCCCTCTCGCTCCCATTCGCCCGGCCGGGGGATCGCCGCTCCGTTGACCTGACGCCGCCGGACCGCCGGCTCCTCTCCAGCCGGAAGGATGTGGGGTCTGTTGCTGGCGGCGCCTGGTGGAGCCTGCACGGGGTTTCCGTCCTTTCCTCGCGGTGGCCTCATGGCACTCCGTCGATGCACGGGGATCTCCTGGCCAACTCTACGAAGCGGCTCGGAACCAGGTTTCAGTCGTGCTCCCTTTCCCCGTGTACCGATCGCTGTTAGGTATCGCGGAGGTCCAGTTGCCGATCCCCCGCGAGAGATAGGAGCGTCATGCGGACGAGCCGTTACGGGGTCCCGCGCGTTCCCCCCAGCCACCGGATATGAGCTCCCCGACGAAGGGCACCGTGGCGGGTCGGCCACTCGCCCTCGTGACCGGCGCAACGGTCGGGATCGGCTACGAGCTCGCACGCCTCCTCGCCCGGGATCGCCATGACCTCGCCATCGTGGCGCGGAGCGAGACGAAGCTCCGGCAGGTCGCGGAGCAGCTGAGCGCCCAGCACGGCGTGGACGTGACGTGGGTCGCGCTGGACCTCTCGGTGTCCGGTGCGGCCCTCGACCTTCACCGGCGACTCGCTGGCCGCGCGGTGGATGTCCTCGTCAACAACGCCGGGGTGGGTGTCTTCGGCGCGTTCGCGGAAGCCGACGGCGATGCAGCGGTCCGAATGATCCGCCTCAACGTGGAGGCCCCGACGCACCTGACCCGCCTCGTGCTTCCCGAGATGCTGCGCCGGGATGCCGGCCGCATCCTGAACGTCGCCTCCACGGCCGCTTTCCAGCCGGGCCCGCTGATGGCGGTCTACTACGCGACCAAGGCCTACC
This sequence comes from Gemmatimonadota bacterium, assembly GCA_020351855.1. Taxonomy (GTDB): domain Bacteria; phylum Gemmatimonadota; class Gemmatimonadetes; order Palauibacterales; family Palauibacteraceae. The sequence goes on along the minus strand of CP070670.1, from coordinate 808,388 downwards.
TCCTGCACTTCGGGGAGGCGCTCGACGAGGAACTCCACGGCACGGGGGTCACCGTGACGACGCTCTGTCCCGGCCCGACCGCCACGGAGTTTCAGCAGCGGGCAGGGATGGAGGACTCGGGCCTGATGCGCCACCTCGGGGTCATGGATGCGGCGTCCGTCGCGAAGGCCGGCTACCGGGGAATGCTGCGGGGCCGCCGCCTCGTGATCCCGGGCCTCACGAACCGTCTGGGCTCGTTCTCCGTGCGGCTCACGCCCCGCAGGCTGGTGACCCGCATCGTGCGCCGCATCCAGCAGGAATAGTCCCTCGCTGGTTATCGATACTGCTGGAGATGACAGATATTAAAGTATTGTATGGCAATATTTTGAAAAACACATGGATTGTACGAACGTCCCTGGGCACGGCCCTCCTGTGCGTCCCCGTCTCGGGCTTCGTGCAGGCCCAGACCCGGGAGGCGGGTCCTTGGTGGCCCCATCCGATCTGGGGCCCGGACGATCAGGTCGGAGCGACCAACTGGATTACGGAGGACAAGGTCCTGGAGGCACTCAAACTGGCCGCGCGGGGCGAGGTGTACGAGCTCGGCCATCCGTACGAACGGGGCATGCCCATGTTCGGCGATCGGAGCTACACGCTGTACATCCCCGGCGCTCCGAGCTACGAGCCGTTCGGCGAGAACCGTCTCGTCGGGTTCGACGAGTTCGTCTGCGCCGAGATCGGCCAGGTCGGGACGCAGTTCGACGGCCTCGGGCACATCGGGACGCGCCTCGTCATGCGCGATGGATCGGAGCGGGACGTGTTCTACAACGGCATCACGGTCGAGGAGATGCGAGGGGGCGCGGGGCTTCGAAAGCTGGGTGTCGAGCTCGTGCGGCCCATCATCACGCGCGGCATCCTGATCGACGTGGCCGGCTACAAGGGGGTCGGCACGCTGCCGCAAAGCTACGAAGTCACCGTGGAGGACGTGCGCGGTGCGCTCGGACGTCAGGGAATGTCGGAATCGGACCTCCGGCCGGGAGACGCCCTGCTGTTCCGCTACGGCTGGGCCGTTCACTGGGAGGATGCCGGCCGCTACAACGACAACCCGCCGGGGATCGGTCTCGGGGTGGCCCGCTGGATCGTCGATCGACGGCCCTCCATGGTCGGTTCGGACTCGTGGACCACCGAGGTGGTGCCCAATCCGGATCCTCGCCTCGCTTTCCCTGTCCATCAGGTGCTCATTCCGGAGAACGGGATCCACAATCTGGAGAACCTCGATCTCGAGAGGCTGGCCGCCGACGGCGTGCACGAGTTCCTCTTCATCTTCACGCCGCTGCCGCTTGTCGGGGGAACCGGCTCACCCGGCCGTCCCCTGGCCGTGCGATAGCCCAGGGTGGATCCGCAACGTCTGGTCGACGACTCGCCCCGGAGCGACACCACTCGGGCTAGCGGTGTCCAGGCGAGGGCGGTCCGATGAGCGAGCCATCGAACGTGCGGCGCCGCGAGATCTTCTCCTGGTGCATGTACGACTTCGCCAACTCGGCGTTCACCACCCTCATCGTCACCTTCATCTTCGGCACCTACTTCGTGAAGGCCATCGCGTCGGACGAGGTGACCGGCACCGTGATGTGGACGCGAGCCGTGAACGTCTCGGCCATCATCGTCGCCGTGACGATGCCCGTGCTCGGTGCGGTGGCGGATTTTTCCCGGCGCAAGAAGCGGTTCCTGATCCTTGCCACGCTCCAGACGCTCGTCTTCACGACGCTCCTCTTCTTCATGCGGCCCGGCATGGCGCTGATCGCCGCCGTCGTGTTCGTGCTCGCCAACGTGGCCTACGAGGGAGGGCAGGCGTTCTACAACGCCTTCCTGCCCGAGATCTCGACCCCCAAGAACATGGGCCGGATCTCGGGCTACGGATGGTCGCTCGGATACCTCGGGGGGCTGCTCGCGCTCGGGATCGCCCTCGGCATGACCCAGGGCGGCTGGCTTCCGTCCGAGGGCGACCTCGCCGTGCGGGCCACCAGCCTGCTCGTCGTGGCGTGGTTCGGGATCTTCTCGATCCCGACGTTCGTCTTTCTGAGGGAGCGAGGTGTGGCCCGTCCCGTCGAGCCCGGAACGTACGTTCGCGAGGGCTTCCAGCGCGTGGCCGACACGCTCCGGCACCTGCGTCGCTATCGGGAGGCCGCCAAGGCGCTGCTCGCACGCCTGGTCTACAACGATGGCCTCGTGACGATCTTCGCTTTGGGGGGCATCTACGCGGCGACGGTCTTCGGGTTCTCCTTCGAGGGCGTGATTCTCCTGGGCATCGTCCTCAACGTGGCGGCCGGCGCCGGCGCCTTCGCGTTCGGCTTCGTGAACGATGCGATTGGTGGAAAGCGAACGATCGCGATCACGCTCGTCGTGCTGGCGGCCTGCACGCTGATCGGCGCCATGGCCGAGACCCGAACCGGCTTCTGGCTGGCGGCCATCGGCATAGGGCTCATGGTGGGGCCGAACCAGTCTGCCAGCCGCAGCCTTATCGGAGTGATGACGCCCGCCGAGCGCCACGGCGAGTTCTTCGGCTTCTTCGCCTTCTCGGGCAAGCTCGCTTCGGTAGCCGGCCCGTTCGTATACGGCACCGTCGTGGCAAGCACCGGGAACCCCAGGCTGGCCATGTTCGCCATCGTGGGGTTCTTCCTGGTCGGCTTCCTCATCCTCATGGCGGTGGACGAGGAGAGGGGAATCGAAGCGGCGCGCGGGCCAGGCTGACCGGATCGGTCAGCCGCTGCTCTTCGGTCGCTTGCGGACGAGGAGCCCCGTCGTCGAGACGAAGAGCTCGAGTTCGGCGGCCTCGTCCACCTCGATGAACGTCGCCGACCCGTACTCCGCGTCGACGAGAGGCGCGAACAGCAGGGCGTAACTCCGGCGCAGGTCGAACAGGTTGAAAGGCTTGGGCGCCGCCAGCGTGTAGACGGTTCTCGGCTCCGCCCGCTCGTCAGCGAGGCCGGAGTAGCGGCCCGCGACGCGATCCAGCTCGTAAGATGTATGGAGGCCGAGGAGATTCAGCGGCGGCTTCCACTTCAGGATGTGGGCATCGACGTACAGCTCGTCGCCCGCCAGCGTGAAGGTCTCCTCACGACCATCCGGGAACACGAGGCGGGCGCTGAAGCGCCGTGAGCCGGTCGGCTCGGTGGCGACCCGGGCCGCGAGCTCCTCGCGCGTGAGCGCCTTGTATCCCTGGGTCGCCACGGTCACCGTGGCGAAGAGGGCGGCCGACGACAGAAGCAGGGTCGCGAGGAGCAAGGCCAGCGTGGCGCCCAGCGCGCGGCGCCGGCGGGCCAGGGCGAGTCCGAGCAGGAGGAAGGCGAAGCTCAACAGGCCGGCAAGGACGGAAACGACGGCGAGAGGGTCGAGGGCGAACATGGAGACAAAGATACCGGGCTTCCGTGCCCTGCAGGAGTACCAGGAGTATCCCGAGGCGGAGATGCGGCGACGTGCCGCCGACTTCGCCGCCGAGTTGGCGCGCCGGCGGACGGTGCGGCATTTCGCGGAGCGCCCGGTGTCACGGGAGATCATCGACGACTGTTTGAGGGCGGCCGGGACCGCCCCGAGCGGCGCGAACCGGCAGCCGTGGCACTTCGTGCTGGTCTCCGATCCCGACACGAAGCGGCGGATCCGGGAGGGAGCGGAGAGAGAGGAGCGCCAGTTCTACGCGGACCGCGCCCCCGAGGAGTGGCTCGCTGCCCTCGCGCCTCTGGGGACGGACGAGAACAAGCCCTTCCTGGAAGCGGCGCCGTTTCTCATCGCGATCTTCGCGCAGAGCTACGCCATCGGTCCGGCTGGCGAGAGGCTCAAGAACTACTACGTGACGGAGTCCGTCGGCATCGCCACGGGTTTCCTGATCGCGGCTCTCCATCACGCGGGGCTGGCCTCCCTGACCCATACGCCGAGCCCGATGGGCTTCCTGAACGACATCCTGGGCCGACCGGCGAACGAGCGCCCGTTTCTCCTGCTCGTCGTCGGGTATCCGGCCGACGATGCCCTGGTGCCCGAGATCGGCAGGAAAGAGCTTGAAGAGATCGTCAGTCGGGTGGAGGGTGAGGGATGCGTCTAGGGCGCCGAGTACCGCGCCGACAGGAGTGGGAGGACAAGATGAGAACGAGATCGGCCGCCTGGATCTTGGGACTCGCCGCGCTGGCGGCGTGCACCGGAATCCAGGTGGACAGCCAGTTCGCGCCGGGCGCCTCGCTGGAGGGCTACCGCACCTACGCCTGGCTGGATCATCCCGCCGAGGCCGGATACCTGCGGGCGCAGAGCCGGTTCATGGAGCAGAGGATCATCACGGCGGTCGACAGCGCGTTGGCGTCCAAGGGCTACGCCGAAGTCGGCGAACCCGCGTCCGCGGATTTCCTCGTCGCTTACCAGGTCACGGGCACCGAGGGTCTTCAGGCCGGCATGACGTACGACGCCTTCGACTACCGGACGCCGCAGGGCCAGCTGCTCTATCCCGTGGGTCCCGCCGTGCCGTACGTGAAGGGGACGCTCATCATCGACGTCGTGTCGACCGATCGCGAGCTGCTGTGGCGGGGGAGCGCCTCGGGGTCCCTCGAGGTGCCGGACCAGGGGGAGGTCGCCCGGGCGGTGCATCGATCGGCGGCCCGGATCATCGGGAGACTCCCCAAGGCCAGCTGAGCGACAGCGCCGCGTTCGTTCCCTCCCGAGGTGGAGAGCGCCACCGGGCGGGGGGCGCGCCGGGTGGGGGACCACCTGGGCCGGCTAGTGGTCCTCGTCGAGTAGCCGCCGCAGCGCCTCCCGCTCCTCCTCTGTTTGAAACAGCGTTGCCTCGGTCCGCGCCAGGTCCCGCACGACCTCAGGGAGCGGACGGATGGCCTCCCTCCGCTGCCGGGCCGTGAGGTCGCCGATGAAGGGCCAAAGGCGCTCTCGCACATCCTTCGGCAACACCTGCTCGAGGTATTCGAGGGCCAGACTGAGCAGCCGATCATCCTGGCCCGCGATTCCCTGGTAGGCTGCCCGAACGGCGTCCGGGTCGAGGACCAGCGAGAGCAGCCGGAAGATGTGCTTCAGGCTGAGTTCGCCCCGGTGTCCGGCGCGATCCGAAACGAAATCCTCCTCGGCGCCCCAGTCATCAAGTAGGCGCTGCAGCTCCCAGACCGGCCGATCTCGAGCGAGCTCGGTACGAATCGCCTGCCACACGATGGCGTTCCGATCGCGGTCGGATGCAGGCAGGCCTTCTCGCTGACGGCGCACGAGCGCCGCTGCCGCCCGGTAGCGGATCTCGAAGCGGTCGGCGGCGAGGGCGTCGAGGAGCGCGGAATCGGCGGCGGCGTTTCGGGCCCGAGCCAGCGCGCGCGGAACCCGGCGCCGGATCACGAAGTCGGACGTGGCGTCTCCCAGCTCGGCGGCAAGGTAGGGTGTGGACAGCTCCGCCAGCTCCGAAAGGATCGACAGGCTTCGCTGGCCGAAGGCGTCCCGGGCCAGAAGGCGGATGAGGATCGGGATGTGATCCTCCGTCCAGTCGTCGATCATGTCGAGTGCCGAGGCCACATCTGCGGGCTTCGTGGAGGAAAGCCGCTTCAGCAGCTCCAATTCGGCTGCTGCGGCGCCTGCATCTTCGCCCTCCTGCGGCTCGCCCTCGCCCAACATGTGGCGCTCGCCTGACGGCTCCTCGGCATGACGGAGCTCGGCCAGGGCGGAGCGGATGTCGATGTCCGTGAACGTGGCGCTCATCAGCAGGCTCTGGTCGAGCCGGGCCATGCCCACCGGTCCGGGTCCGCCACCCGCCACCAGCTGCTGGCTTACGGTTCGTCGGTACGTGCGGCCGATCCGCCGGCTCTGATACAGAAAGGCGCCCGCGATGAGCAGCACGAAAAGCGACAGGTAGCGCGAGGGGAGGCCGGGTGCCGTCACCCAGAGGAAGACGATCGCTGCTCCGATGCCTTCGGCACCGGCGTCCACCACGGAGTCAATGAACGTCTTCGTCTTGCGCCTCAGGGCGGGCGGCAACGGCACGTAGAGCACTTCGAGAGCCGATCGGTGGAGCGACTTCCGGAGCGAGTTGTCCGCACCGCGCACCAGCGTGGCGACGACCAGGGTGGGCAGGAGGAAGAGGCCGATGGAGCCGACGAGGAGGGCCGAGGGCAACACGGCGACGGTCACCGCGATGCCGGCCCGGGCCATGAAACGGGCCGAGAGCAGCAGCTGGACGAGCAGGGCGATGGCTCCCGTCCAGCCGTAAAAGGCGCCGAAGAAGCCAGCCAGGTCCTCCCTCGACGTCAGGGTCGTTCTGGCTAGCTCCTTGAACTGGTAGTCGAGCAGCGTGCTGGCGATCGTCGCCGAGGCGACGATCAGTGCAATCGAGCGCAGGTGAGGAGTACGCCACACGAGGGCTAAACCTTCCCGAACGGCGGAGCGGCGCTCGGCTTCCACGCTGCCGGTCCGCGAGGCGTCCTCCCGCTCCGATCCGGGGAGCAGGGACTGAACGACGAGGAAGGCGAGCAACAGGACGATGAGCAGCGGGATGAGCGACCCGATGGCGAAGCGGTCGAGGAGCCTGCCGATCGAGTTTCCCATGATCATGGCGCCCGCCGTGCCGCCCGCCCCGATGAGACCGAACAGGCGCTTGGCGCCGCGCACGGGAAAGTACTCGGCCGCCAAAATCCAAAAGCCCGAGGTCAGCAGCAGCGTTCCCAGGGCGGTCCACACGTAGAAGGCGGCAACGGCCGGCCCGAAACTGGTCGCCAGGGGCTGCAGCAGGGCGACTCCGGCAGCCAGGAGGAGGACGAGGCCGGTCAGCACGCGCCGTGGCGGATGCTGCGAGAGCTGCCGGGCAAATAACCCGACCGTCGGGACGCTCAGCACGGCGACCGCTGCCACGACGTAGGGAAGCGTCTCGACAGGGAAGAAGGTGATGTAGATGGACTCCCGCAGCGCACGCGCGAGCACGACGAAGGCGAGGACGACGAAGGCTCCGAGAGCGCACAGAGTGACAGGACGGACCTCGTCTCGCCGGATGTCCAGCCAGGCGGGCGTTCTCATCTGCCTGTCACGAGGTCACGCGAGCTCCCCGCAGCCGCGCGCGTGGAGGCGGGAGCTGCGTCAGCTTGTCCGTTCCAGAGCGGCCGTCGGGATCCGACCGGCCTCGCGCGTCAGGGTCTCGCCCGCCGTCGTCCTGGCGGGGTCGAAGGCCGTGAGGTCGGGGGCGACGTACGGCGCGTCCTCGCCCATCTCGCAGTCCGCCGGTGTGGGGCAACCGGAGCCGAGCTCTTCCGATGGCGCGTGCAGCTCCCACCAGGCGCGGGCCTTTCTCTGCGTCCACCGTTCCCCGAGGTCTATGCGCTCGAGCATCCCTTCAACCTCCCCGGCCGACTGGACACGGTCGGCGGGGTCCTTTTCCAGGAGCTTCATCACGAGCGTGTCGAGCTCCGGCGGGATGGGCAGCTCCGACAGCTCGCTCGGCGGCCGGGGCACGGTCTTCACGTGGTCCACGATCAGCTCGACCGAATTCGCGGCCGCAAAAGGCGGCCGACCGGTCAGCATCCAGTAGGCCACGCCGCCGACGTTGTAGAGGTCCGATCGATGATCGGTCCGCTCCGTGCCGTATACGGTCTCCGGCGCGATGTACCTCGGGGTGCCGAACAGCATGCCGGACTGCGTGAGCTCGCTGATTCCATCGGCGACGACCTGCTTCGCCAGGCCAAAGTCGAGCACCTTGACGAAATCGAACAGGCCGCCCCGCTGCGTGAGGAAAATGTTCGAGGGCTTGATGTCCCGATGAATGATGCCCCGCGAGTGGGCCTCGGCCAGCGAGCCCAAGACCTGGCGCAGGATATACGCCGCGCGGTTCGGCGGCAGGGGGCCGAAGCGCTCCACCAGCTCTTCGAGGTCCATCCCGGCCAGGTACTCCATGGCGTAGTAGAAGGTGTCATCGGCCGTTCGGCCGTAGTCGAAGATCGTGATCGTGTTGGGGTGAGTGAGGTCGGCCGAGAGCTTGACCTCCTGCTCGAAGCGCCTGAGGGCCCCCTCCCGGTCGGTTTGGTCGCCGCGGACGACCTTGACCGCCGTAGGCCGCCGCATCAGCGCATGCCGCGCGGCGTAAACCTCACCCATGCCACCTGCGCCGATCTCGCGCTCGATGATGTAGTTCCCGAGCCGCTCGGCCTTCATCGCCGTAGCGCGAAGCCTGTATAGCGTGCGGCTAACGGCGACCGAAACGGCCGCGATGACGAGCGTGCCTACGGCGTTCCAGGCCAGGGCCGAGCCCTCTGCCGCAGGTCCGCCGCGTTCGGCCCAGAAGGCCGAGATCTCCGGCACCAGCGCGCCCGTCGCCGCGTAGATCACCGGCACGGCCACCGCCGTGATCCCGGCCAGCCAGGCCTGCGCGATCCGGCACGGTATGAATGCGGCAAAGGTGAACAGCAGCAGCGAAGTGCCAAGGTGTGCCTCGCGCCCGGGTTCGAGAAGCGCCAGCCCGGTGATGAGCAGCACGACGTTGAACGCCGTCACCCACGTGGCGAGCCCGAGGAGCCGCGAGGCGCTCAACCGGCCGAAAAGCGCGATGAGGAGCGCCCCGGCGTAGGAGAAGCCGTGCAGCAGCCAGAGCTCCGTTCTCCAGCCCTCGATCGGAGAGACGAAGGTGCGGTACGGCAGAGCGATGTTGTCGACGAAGAACAGCACGACGCTGGCACCGGTGCCGATGCCGAACAGCATACGCACGCGACGCCGGATCAGCCCGTGTAACTCCTCCTCGAAGGAGGGGCTGGTGCTGATCCAGTCGAGAGCCCTGCCGATCGCCCCGTGCGTGCTCATGCCTTCGTTCGAACGCCGTCTGGCGGTGTCAGGATTGGACGTCCCGCTCCAAACTCTTCAATCTAACACCCGGACGCGGCCCGAGGTTCGCGCCACGGTCCCACCTCCCGCGCAACCGGCTCGGTGCCGCGGCGGAACGGCCGCATGCGGCCAATGTATACAGGGGCGTCCGTTATACTCCTTGCCGCACAACGAACCTGGAGATTTCCATCGTGATAGGCTTTAGCGAATCGGCGAGAAACCGGATCCGCGAGTTCATCGAGGAGGAGGGCGATGAGAGCCTGGCGGTCCGCATCGAGGTGATGAGCTCGAGTCCCCTGTCACCCGAGTACGACATGGCGCTCGTCGGTCCGGACGAACTGGATCCCGATGACCAGGTGTTCGAGGCGGACGGCCTTCGCGTGGCCGTGGATGCCGACAGCGTGGCGCTCCTGGAGGGTACCCGAGTGGACTGGATCGAGACCATCGAGGGCAGCGGCTTCAGGTTCGAGAACCCGAACCTGAAGCCCGTGGGCTCCGAGCCGTTGACCGGCCCGCTGGCCGATCGGGTCACGAAGGTGATCGACGAGCGCATCAACCCCGGAATCGCGATGCATGGCGGGCACGTGACCCTGGTCGAGGTTAGGGACGATGTGGCCTACCTGGAGATGAGCGGCGGCTGTCAGGGCTGCGGGATGGCCGCGATGACGCTGAAGCAGGGCATCGAGCGCATGCTGCGGGAAGAGGTCCCCGAGATACGGGGCGTTGTCGACGTAACGGACCACTCGAAGGGCGTGAACCCCTACTACAGCTAGACTACCCGCCAGCTGCCGCCGGGCGGCCACGCGCCGACCGGCGGCCTAGGCCAGTCGGTCGCCGTTCAGGCAGCGCACGCCCCCCTGAGGTTTGCATCGACACTCGCGCAGCTTGAGACCGGCGGCGGGCCCGGCCGCGATCGCTCCCTCCACGTGGTCGGCCAGGACGCCGGCGAACCTGGCATCGTCGTAAGGGATCGGGACGCGGTGGAACTCGAGGCTCGCTTCTTCCGCGATCTCCTTGAGCTCCAGGTCGAGCTCCGAGAGCGTTTCCGACTGCTCGTGCATGAAGCTGATCGGGTCCACCACGACGCGCCGCGCCCCTGATGCCGCGGCCGCGTTCATCACGTCGTCGATCTCGGGCTGCGTCCACGCGATACCGCGGTTGGCGTGGTTCTGGTAACCGAGCAGATAGTCCTCCAGTCCGAGCCGCTCGGCGACCCACCGGCAGCACTCCTCCGCGTAGCGGTCGTACCGGCTTCCTGCCTCGAGATACTTGATCGGCGTCCCGTGTACCGAAAAGACGAGCCGGGTGCACGGATCGGCCAGATCGACGCCGACGCTCCGCGTGAAGTCACGGATCGCATCCTCGCGCATCGCGAGATAGGCCGGATGGGGGTGCCACCCGCTGATCTGGGCGAGCGGCACCTGCCAGCCGGCCGCCTCGACGGCACGTTCCAGATCGCGCAGCGCCGCCACCGTGGTCGAGTGGCCGCACAACGGGTACACGGGCAGACCGACCAGCCGCTCCGAGCCGGCCGCCCGGGCCGCGTCGACGGCCTCTCCGATCGAGGGCTCGGTGAACTGCATGCCGATGACGACCTCCGCCTCCAGGCCGCGCGAGGCCAGCTCGCCGGCCAGGGCCTCGGCCTGCGCCCGGGCCTGCTTGCCCAGGGGTGAGCCTCCGATTTCCTCGTACTCCTCCACGAGGCCGGGTGCTCGCTGCTGAGCCAGCTGCGCCACTCGCTGCCGAACCTGCTCCTCAGACATGCCCGGCTCGAGGCTGGAGTTCGAGGCGAAGATCCGCTCAAGGAAAGGAACGACTTCATCGAGGCTTGCGGTTTCGGGCTCTCCAAAGTTGAGCAAGACGACACCGATCACTCGGCGGCTCCTTTCCTGTGGGCTCTCATCCGGCGTACGACCGCCGCCTCACCCTTCGGGAGCGGGCGGACTCCCCTGGGGGCGGATTCCCCGGGGTCGATCTCCGGGCCTCATCCCCCTGAGGAGGGAGCACTCATCGCTGCGGGCGGAACTCGTGTACCGCCTTCACTACGGCTGCGATCACGCTTGGGTCGGTCTGGGGGAGGAGCCCGTGACCGAGGTTGAAGATGTGTCCGGGTCGTCCTCCGACGCGCCGGAGGATCTCGCGCGTGCGCTCGACGGCCGGTCCTGTTCCAGCGAGCAGCAGCGCCGGATCCAGGTTGCCCTGGATGGCACGCTGCGGACCGATGCTCGCCCACGCCTCGTCGATCGGCACCCTCCAGTCGATGCCGATCGCGTTCCCGCCCGCCGCGGCGTACAGCGGCAGGTGATGCGGGTTCCCGGTCGCGAAATGGATAGACGGAACCCCTGCCTCCTCGAGGCGACGGAATATCGTGCGCGAGTGCTCGAGGATCTGTCGTTCGTAATCCTCGGTGGAAAGGCTACCCGCCCAGGAATCGAACACCTGTATGGCGCCGGCGCCGGCCTCCGCCTGCGCCACGGCGAACTCGGCGACGTGCCGGGCCCAGAAGTCCGCGAGACGATGCCAGGCCTCGGGCTCGGTCCACATGAAGCGCTTCGTCTGCTCGAGGCGCTCGGCCCGCGTCCCCGCGAACAGATAAGAGCACAGCGTGAACGGCGCCCCGACGAAGCCGATGACCGGGACGGCGAGACGATCCCGAAGGATGGACACCGCCTCCAGGACAAAGGAAAGGTCCTGTCGCGGATCGAATGGCCGCAGGCGGTCCAGATCGGCTGGAAGGTCCAGCGGTGGGTCGACGACGGGTCCGATCGACGGCTGGATCTCGAACTCGAGTCCCGCTCCGATGAACGGCGTCGCCAGATCCGTGAAGAGAACCGCGGCGTCCACGGGGTAGTATTCCAGTGGTAGCGCCGTCACCTCGGCCGCCGCCTCGGGGTCGTGGACGAGTTCGAGGAAGGTGCGGCGGGCGCGGATCTCCCGGTATCGGGGCAGGGAGCGCCCTGCCTGTCGCATGAACCAGACGGGCGTGCGATCCACCGGCTCTCTGTGCAGAGCGCGGATCAGACGGTCGTTGAACTCGGTTCGGCCCATAGGGCGGAGACTCTACAGCGCGCCCCGGCCGCTCGCCAGCATCGGCGGCTGGCGCCTCGCGGCTCGCCCGCCCGACGGGTCGCGGCTCGCCGGCGGCCCGTGCTATCATCCGCAGCAGTCAAGCGAGAACGGCGAATGATCATCGAGGGAGGTACCGGAAGTGAGTGCGAGCAAGAGCGACGTCATGATCACGGCGCTGGAGAACGGGCCATATCTGGTGGCGGGTCCGGCCCGCGTCGCCGACCCCGACGGCGAGCAGTGGGATACCGGCGGGCGTGCGACCTTTGCCCTCTGTCGCTGCGGTGCATCGCAGAACAAGCCGTTCTGTGACGGCACCCACAGTCAGATCGGCTTCGCAGCCGCGGAGCGAGCCGTCTCCGAGGCCGACTGAACGAGAGGAGACGAAACGTGGAGGCTGGAACGGTTACGGGATCCGGTGCTGAGCAGCGGTCGGTCCCGACATTCGGAGAGAGCATTCGGTTGGAGGAGGGCGGGCTCAGGGTGCCGGAGGAGCCGATCATCCCGTTCATCGAGGGGGATGGGATCGGCCCAGACATCTGGCGCGCCTCGCAGCACGTGTTCGATGCGGCAGTGGAGCGGGCGTACGGCGGTCGCCGCAGGATCGCCTGGGAGGAAGTGCTGGCCGGCGAGCAGGCTTACGACCGCGTGGGGAACTGGCTGCCCGACGAGACGCTGTCCACCATCGAGGCCCGCCTCGTGGCGATCAAGGGCCCGCTCACGACGCCCGTGGGCGGGGGATTCCGCTCGCTGAACGTCACGCTGCGGCAGAAGCTCGACCTCTTCGCCTGCGTACGGCCGGTTCGCTACCTGCGCGGCGTGCCTTCCCCCGTGAAGGAGCCCGAGAAGGTGGACATGGTGATCTTCCGCGAGAACACGGAGGACATCTACGCCGGCATCGAGTATCGGGCGCAGACCGACGAGGTAAGGAAGCTCATCGGCTTTCTCCAGCGCGAGATGGGGGCGACGACCATCCGGTTCCCCGAGACGAGCTCGATCGGGATCAAGCCGATCTCGGAGCAGGGAAGCAAGCGGCTGATCCGTGCCGCCATCCGACATGCCCTCCAACGGGGCTACCCGACGGTGACCCTGGTACACAAGGGCAACATCATGAAGTTCACCGAGGGCGGCTTCCGAGACTGGGGCTACGAGCTGGCGCGGGAGGAGTTCGGAGGCGAGCCGATCGACGGCGGGCCTTGGACCCGTCTGCCGGAGGGCGTGATCGTGAAGGATGTGATCGCGGACGCTTTCCTGCAGCAGATCCTCACCCGACCGGATGAGTATCACGTCATCGCCACGATGAACCTGAACGGTGATTACATCTCCGATGCACTCGCCGCACAGGTCGGCGGGATCGGGATCGCGCCCGGGGCGAACATCAATTACGAGACGGGACACGCCCTGTTCGAGGCCACGCACGGCACCGCACCGAAGTACGCGGGCCAGGACAAGGTGAACCCGAGCTCCCTCATCCTCTCGGGAGAGATGATGTTCCGTTACCTGGGCTGGGTGGAGGCGGCCGATCTCATCATCGGGGGACTGGAGCGGACGCTGGCCCAGAAGCGCGTCACCTACGACTTCGAGAGGCTGATGCAGGGGGCTACGCTTCTGAAGACGAGCGAGTTCGGGCAGGCGATCGTCGAGAACATGGGCGGGTGAGCTCGAGGGGCGCGACGGACGGCTGGTGATCGGCGATCCGGTCGCACTGGCGTGCCTAATCGCGGCATCGACCGCGCTGGCCTTCTGGCTGGAGGGGCGTTTCGGCTGGGCGCGGAGCGTCGGGGCGGCCTTGATCGCCATCGTGCTGGGGGCCGCCCTCTCGAACCTGGGTCTCGTTCCCTCCCGATCGCCGGTCTACGATGGGATCTTCGGACCGGTCACCTCGCTTGCCATCGCCTGGCTGCTCATCGCCGTGCGGTTCGGCGATCTGCGGGAGGCCGGCCCGGGGATGCTCGTCGCCTTCGCGATCGGCGTCGCGGGCACGGCCATCGGGTCCGTCGTGGGGACGGGCATCCTCGGCCCGATCCTGGGGGACGAGGCCTGGAAGCTGGCTGGGGTCACGACCGGTACCTACTCGGGAGGGAGTCTCAACTTCGTGGCCGTGGGACGCGAGCTCGGGCTTCCTACCTCGCTGTTCGCGGCCGCCACCGCAGCGGACAACATCGTGACTGCCGCTTGGTTCGGGGCGACCCTGCTGATTCCGTTGTGGCTCGCCCGCGAAAGGCCGGATCGGCTTGCCGGAGCGGGCCCGGATCGGCTTGCCGGAGCGAGCCCGGCACCGGACACCCCCGCTGGTGTATCCGGGCAACTACAATACAGCGATACACTTAAGGGGACGGATCTCACCTTTCTTGTCGCTATCGGCCTCGGACTCATCTGGCTGTCGGAAGCCCTTGCCGCAGCCCTCCCCGCCGTGCCGAAGATTCTCTGGCTTACCACGCTGGCGCTTCTCGTCGGCCAGGTGCCGGCGGTCCGGAGGCTTTCGGGCGCCATGCTCCTGGGCAGCGTGGCGCTTCATCTGTTCTTCGTCCTGATGGGCATCGGGTCTCGCGTCTCCGAGATCGCCCGGGTGGGACCCGGAGTCCTCTACCTGATGGCGATCGTGGTCGCCGTGCACGGCGTTGTGCTCTACGGGGCCGGGCGGTTCGCTCGTCTTTCCCCTGACAAGCTCTCGGTGGCCTCGCAGGCCGCGATCGGGGGGCCGACGACCGCGATGGCGCTTGCCAGCGCGCGTCGCTGGCCCGGACTGATTCTGCCGGGCATGGCAGTGGGCCTGCTCGGCTACGCCGTGGGAAACTACCTGGGATTCGCGATCGCGTACCTGACGCGCGGTCTCCTTCAGTAGGGGTCGGCGCCTTTGCCGCCCAGGTCGGGTTCTATCGCGAGGATCGCCTGCCGCACCGCGAGCGGAAGCGGCACCTTGGTGCGGTTCACGTAGTCGAAGGAGACGATGAGCCCCGTGCCATCGGCCGCAACGGCCCGCTGAGCCACCGAGACCACCCGGTACGCCATCGTGAAGCGGTCCTCGCCCAACGCCTGCACGCGGGTCCCGACCAGCACGCTGTCCGGGAAATGCAGCGGGCGCCGGAAGCGGCAGCTCGTCGAGTGGAGGATCGCGCCCACCCGGTCCTCCTGGTAGGTGGCCATGAAGCCGCAACGCTCGAAGTAGTGGATGCGGGCCGTCTCGAAGAAGCGGAAGTAGACGACGTTGTTGAGATGACCGAAGGCATCCATCTCGCCCCAGTGGATGGGCAGGCGGACGACGACCGGGAAGTCCCTCAAATGGGACGCGGCTTCGGCGGTCGCCGCTTCCCCCGGCGGATCGCGCGGCTCGCTCGACATCGCGGGCAACTCCTATAGTGTCACGGCTGGTTCGCTCCATGTCGGGCGCCGCTGGCGCCCGTGGCGGAGGCCGGAATCTGAAGGAGGAACGGATGGCAGGGAAGGGCAAGCCCGCCGTGGATCGCCTCGCTGCGACGGGGAGCGCCTAGCGTGCGCCGCTGGCGCGCCGCGGGGCCCGGCGCGGTCGTGGCCGCCGCGTTCATCGGGCCCGGAACCGTCACGACGGCCACGCTGGCCGGCGCCGAGCACGGCGTGCTGCTCCTGTGGGCGCTTCTCTTCTCCGTGCTGGGAACCCTCGTGTTGCAGGAGATGGCGGCTCGGCTGGGCCTGGTCACCGGAGCGGGTCTGGGCGAGGCTGTTGCCGGACGGTTCGTGCGGCCCGTCGCCCGCGCCGTGGCCGTCGGTCTGGTCGTCTCGGCCATCGCGATCGGAAACGCCGCGTTCGAGGCCGGCAACCTGGCCGGAGGGGCGCTGGGCGCCGAGGCGATCTTCGGAAGGGGTGTGCGCGGGTCGGCGGTCGTGCTCGGGGCTCTGGCTTTCGCGCTGCTGTGGACCGGGCGTTACCGATGGGTCGAACGCGCCCTCACGGGGCTGGTTGCCCTGATGGCGGTCACCTTCGCGTCGACGGCCTTACTGGTGGCTCCGCCCCTGGCCGAGCTGGCGTCGGGACTGCTCACGCCCCGCCTCCCCGGTGGGAGGGATCTGCTGCTCGTGCTGGGTCTGATCGGCACGACCGTCGTTCCCTACAATCTCTTTCTCCACGCCACGGCAGTGGGTCAGCGATGGACCGGCCCGGAGGATCTGCCGGCCGCCCGGCTCGATGCCGCCTTCTCCATCCTGCTGGGCGGAGCCGTCAGCATGGCGATCGTGGTGACAGCAGCCGGCGCAGCGCGTGGCGCGGTGATCCGGGACGCGGCCGACATGGCGGTGCAGCTCGAGCCGTTGCTCGGTGGCTGGGCGCGGCTGTTCTTCGCGATCGGCCTCCTCGCCGCCGGTCTCTCCTCCGCCGTAACGGCCCCACTGGCGGCAGCCTACGCCGTGACCGGCTCGCTGGGCTGGGACGGTCGGATGGGCGGGGGGCGCGCGCGGGCGATCTGGCTAGGGGTGCTGGGAACGGGCATGGCCTTCGCGGCAGCCGGTTTCCGTCCCGTCCCCCTCATCCTCTTCGCGCAGATCGCGAACGGCATTCTGCTTCCGGCCGTCGCGATCTTCCTCCTCGTGGCCGTGAACGACCGCGCCCGGATGGGCAGGTGGGTGAACGGCCGGAGCATGAACGTGGCCGGGCTCACCGTCGTGCTGGTGACCGTGGCGCTGGCCGTGCGGACACTGCTGCGTCTTCTCTGATCCGGGCGGATCACGACGGGTCTGGCTCGGGGAGCGAGTGGGACCGTCAGGGTGCGGCGGACTCGACGGCGGCCGGGCGGATGCCTGCCGCCGGCCTTTCCGGGGCCTCGGGTGGAGCGCCGCTCGCTGCCCCCCTCCCACGACGGCGGGGCTTCCCGACGATGAGCATCACCGCGGTCACGATCATGGCTCCGGCGAAGAGGATGCGCGGCCCCAGCGGCTCGCCGGCCAGCGCCCATCCGAGGATGACCGCGATGACCGGATTGACATAGGCATAGGTCGCCGCGCGGGCCGGCGTCGTCGTGCGCAGCAGCCACACGTAGGCGCTGAAGGCGATGATCGCGCCGAACAGGATCAGGTAGGCCAGTGCCCAGAGAGAGCGTGCGGAAGCGGCGGAGGGCCTGAAGCTTGTCAGTTCCCCCGTGCCGGCTGCCGCGATGAGGAGCAAGCCGCCTCCGGCCAGCATCTCCATGGCCGTCGCGAGGGACTGGGAGGTTGGCAGCTCGGCCCGCCTAGAGTAGAGGGAACCGAACGCCCAAAGCAGCGAGGCGAACACCACGACCGCGGCGCCGATCGGGTCGATGCGCCCCCCGCCGGCGAGCTCGCCCGGCCCGACGAGCAGTCCTACTCCGACGAAGCCCAGAAGCAGGCCCAGCGCCACTCCGGGTCCAGGCCGCGGGCCCGTTCCCCGAAGCCAGTCGAACAGCACCATCCAGAGGGGGACGATGGCGACGATGAGCGCGGTGAGGCCCGAGGGCACCGTCTGCTCCGCCCACACGACCCCCCCGTTTCCGCCCAGCAGCAAGAGCGCCCCGATCACCGCGGCGGATCGCCAGTGAACGGGCCGTGGAGGCGCGGCGCCGAGCGCCCGGGCGGCAGCGTACAGGATGCCTCCCGCGATCGCGAACCGGGTGCCGGCCATGAGGAAGGGCGGCAGGGTCTCGATGGCGAAGCGGATCGCGAGGTAGGTGGAGCCCCAGATCAGGTAGACCGCTCCGAAGGCGACGATAAGGGACAGCCGCCTGGGGGCGGTTTCCTCGTTGTGTCCGGTCATCTGCCGTCCCGCTTCCGTCGCGCTCCGCGTCGAAACTCCTCGGCCGTCTCACTTATAACGCGCCTCCTGACCCGCTGTGAAGTCGATGCCCGCCGAGCCCCACCACCACTCCAAAAGCGCCTCGAACCAGTAGGCGAGGGCCCGCCACTCCCCGTACGGCTCGTAGAGTCGTTCGATCTCGGCGGCAGCGGGGCGTCGTCCGCCGAAATGCCGGTCGGTCACGTAGGCGTAGACCGCACTGTCGATCGACAACCGGTCGGTGAAGCCGTTGAGGATCATGAGGTAATCGGCCGTCGCGGGGCCGATGCCCTTTACGGACAGGAAGGCCTTGCGCAGCTGGGGGGCGGCGAGCTCCTGGCGCTCGATCGGCCCGAGGTCGAGCGACCCTTCGACCAGCTCATGGGCCAGCTGCAGGATGTAGGGCGCGCGATACCCCAACCGGCAGCGCTCACGCAGCTCGGCCTCGCCGGCTTCGAGGATCCGCTCCGGCGCCGGCCAGGCATGGTAGCGTCCGACCGCCTCACCCAGCTCCCCCACGAAGGAGATCATCCGAACGGCCTGCGACCACTTGACGTTGGTGCCGCAGATCGCCTTCACCAGCTCCTCCCAGACGGAGGGACAGCGGAGAAACCGACCGGCGCCCAGCTCGGGGATGGGCGCCAGGTGGGGGTGCGCCCGACACAGCTCGTGGAACGCGGAGACGTCGCGTTCGAGCTGCAGCATGCGGCGGACCGCCGACCGGACGGCCTGGCGGTCCCCATCGGTCGGCAGCGCCGGCGACTCCCATACGATCTCCAGGGAGCCTCTCTCTGGCGATCGGATGTGCAGTACGGTCGGCCTTTCCTGCGCGTCGGGCACGACGCGCGTAAGCACCTCTCCGTCGCGGTCCCAGTAGAAGGGCGGCGTCTGACACCAGCCGTGCGAATACACGACGGGCAGGAAGCCGAAGTCCGGGGGCGTTCGCATCGACATCTTCGTCATGAGTGACCTCTCCGGCCGACCCGTGTGGGCAACGCTGCCGAGGACGTATTATCCGGCCCGTGTGGGAAACACGTCAAAGACGAGACGAAGCGTGAGTGAGCCGTCGGGTCCCGGCCGCAATCTGCGGGTCGGAATCGACGTCGGCGGCACGTTCACCGATCTCGCGGCCGTGGACGCGTCCGGTGTCCTGCGCCGCTGTAAGGTGTTCTCGACGCCCGAGGACCCGTCGTGGGGGGTGCTGAAGGGGCTCGAGAGCCTCCTGCAGGACCTCGGCGTCGAATCCGGCACGGCGCTTCCGGAAATCGTGCACGGCTCGACCGTGGCCACGAACGCCGTCCTCGAGCGGAAGGGGGCGCGAACCGCCTTTGTCGCGACGAGCGGCTTCCGAGACCTTCTCACGATCGGTCGTCAGGACCGTCCCGACCTGTTCGATTTCGCCTCGCACCGCCCAGCGCCGCTCGTGCCGGATGAGCTCTGCTTTGAGCTGGTGGAGCGCGTGACGAAGGACGGCGAGGTGTTGGCGCACCTCGCCGAGGAGTCGATTCTCGGGCTCGCTGAGGCGCTGCGGGAGGCGGAGGCCGAGTCGGTGGCCGTGTGCCTGCTCTTCTCCTTCGCCCGCCCCGATCACGAACGGCGCGTCGGGGGGATGCTGCGTGAGGCCGGACTCAACGTGTCCCTTTCATCCGAGGTCCTTCCCGAGTTCAGGGAGTACGAGCGGGCCAGCACGACGGTGGTCAATGCCTACGTCGCTCCGATCCTGGATCGCTACCTCGCCGGACTGGAGAGGGGGCTCGGAGCGGGGTCGCTCCGCATCATGCTCTCGAACGGAGGCAGCGCCGATGTCGCGGTGGCCAGGCGCGAGGCCGTGCGCTCTATCCTCTCCGGACCGGCGGCCGGGGTCGTCGGGGCGATGCACGTGGCGAGGAGCGCGGGGACTGATCGGGTGATCGGCTTCGACATGGGCGGGACGTCCACCGACGTGGCGCTGCTGGACGGGGAGATCCCGACCACATCGGAGGGGACGGTGGGAGGCTTGCCGGTCCGCGTACCGATCGTCGACATCCACACGGTGGGGGCCGGAGGCGGATCGATCGCGCGTCTGGATTCCGGTGGGGCGCTCCGCGTCGGTCCGGAGAGCGCCGGGGCGGAGCCGGGGCCCGTTTGCTACGGTCGGGGCGGGCGGGAGCCCACGGTAACGGATGCGAACGTCGTGCTCGGGCGGCTGCCGCCCGAGCACTTTCTGGGCGGATCCTACAGGCTGGACGCACAGGGCTCGCGCGGAGTGCTGGCGGCACTCGGGAAGAAGGCCGGTCTCGGTTTGGACGGAGCGGACGATCTCGAGGTCGCTCGGCGAGCCGCGTTCGGGGTGGTGACCGTGGCGAACGCCCGGATGGAAAGGGCGCTGCGGACGATCTCGGTAGAGCGGGGTCACGATCCGGCGGATTTTGCGCTCGTCTCCTTCGGCGGGGCCGGAGGGCTGCACGCCTGCGACCTGGCCCGTGCCCTCGGCATCCGGCGGGTGCTGGTCCCGCCCGCCGCCTCGGTCCTGTCCGCGTACGGGATGCTCGTGGCGGACGTCGTCAAGGACTACGTGCGCACGATCATGCGGGGCGGGGATGTGGCGTTCGAGGAGCTCGAGGCGACGGCGCGCAAGATGGAGGCGCAGGGCCGCGAGGACGTCGCCCGGCAGGGCGTCGACCGGGATCGTATCGAGCTCGTCCGCGGTGTCGATGTTCGGTACGAGGGGCAGGCTTTCGAGATCACCGTCCCCCTGGAGCCGGGTTTCCTGGAGCGCTTTCACCACAAGCACGAGCGTTTGTACGGCCACTCGAACCCGGGCGCGCCGGTCCGGATTGTAAACCTTCGGCTGCGCGCGACGGGCCGGTTGCCGATGCGACGGCTGCGCCCCCTGGCGGAGCGGGCGGAGGAGGGGGTGCCCAGGCCCGCAGGGATGAGGCCGGTGGTTCTGGGGCTGGGAGCGGGCGTGTCCGATCCCCTCGATGTCCGCCCGGCAGCCCTCTTCGACCACGCGGAGCTGCAGCCGGGGCACCGCCTCGAAGGGCCCGCCGTGGTCGTGTCCTCGGACACCACCGTATGGCTCGGGCCCCGAGAGACGGGTCACGTGGACGGCCACCGAAACCTCCTCGTCGACGTGGGCGGACGGTCATGACGGCAGCCGATCCGGTTCGGCTCGAGGTGTACCGTCACCTTCTCGCATCGGTGGCGGAGGAGATGGGAGCGGTCCTGTGCCGCTCGTCGTTCTCGCCCAACATCAAGGAGAGGCGGGACTACTCCTGCGCGCTGTTCGATCCGCACGCCGAGATGGCGGCCTTGGCCGCTCACATCCCGGTTCACCTGGGCGCGATGCCGCTCTCGGTGGCGAGCTGCACGGAGGCGCTGGATCTCGGGCCGGGCGATGTCGCGATCCTGAACGATCCGTACCGGGGCGGCTCGCATCTGCCCGATATCACGGTGGTCGCTCCGGTGTTCGTCCCTGCGGGGAAGGCAGGCCCCGGCAGCCGGCTTGGTTTCGTGGCCAACCGGGCGCACCACGCCGACGTCGGGGGCGAGACGCCCGGGTCGATGGGGCTGGCGCGCGAGGTGTGGGAGGAAGGCGTGGTGATCCCGCCTCGCCTTCTCGTGCAGGGCGGAGTCCTGCAGCAGAGCCTGCTGGATCACATTCTGGCGAGCGTGCGCACGCCCGAGGAGCGCGAGGGGGATCTGCGGGCGCAGCTCGCATCCATACGACGCGGACAGCTGCGGCTGTCCGCGATGGGCGATCGCTACGGGTCCGAGGAGCTGCTGGGCTACATGGAGGCGCTGGCCGACTACTCGGAGCGGATGACGCGGGACTTTCTGCGCTCGGTGCCCGACGGCGACTACCGTTTCGAGGACGCCCTGGACGACGACGGCACGAGCACGGAGGCCGTGCCGATCGCCGCGACCGTACGGATCCGCGGCGACGAGGCGGAAATCGACTTCACCGGGTCGAGCCCGCAACGGCCGAGCAGCGTCAACGCGCCCTATGCCGTGGCCGTATCGGCGACCTACTACGTCTTTCGGTCCCTGTTGGGGGGCGATGTGCCGTCGAACGGCGGCGTCCTGCGCCCGATTCGGGTAAGGGCGCCCGAGGGGACGGTCGTCAACCCGAGGCCGCCCGCCGCCGTGGCCGCGGGCAACGTCGAGACGTCGCAGCGCATCACGGATGTCCTGCTCGGCGCTCTCGCGCAGGCCCTGCCGGGCCGCGTGCCTGCCGCCAGCCAGGGAACCATGAACAACGTGACCGTGGGCGGATGGGATTCAGCCAGGCGCCGCGCGTACGCGTACTACGAGACGATCGCGGGAGGGGCCGGCGCTGGTCGGGGGATGGAGGGTGCGCGGGCCACCCACACGCACATGACGAACACCCTCAACACACCGGTCGAGGCCCTGGAGTACGCGTATCCACTACGCGTGTGCCGGTACGAGATCCGGCGAGGCTCGGGAGGAGAGGGCGAGTGGTGGGGTGGGGACGGGATTCGCCGGGACCTGGAGGTGCTGGAGGCGGCGAGGGCCTGCATCCTGTCGGATCGCCGGCGGCTCGCACCGTACGGTCTGGAGGGTGGGGCACCCGGACAGCCAGGGCGAAATGTCCTCATGCGCGGTGATCGGGAGGAACCGCTTCCCGGGAAGATCTGCTTCGACATGGAGGCCGGTGACGTGCTCAGCGTGCAGACGCCGGGTGGGGGCGGTTGGGGACGGCCGGACCCGGAGAGCCGGGAGGCAACGGGATGACGAGCAGCCTGCTTGCCCGCCTGCGCCACTTCGGACGGCGTGCCGCGGAGGGTTGGCGGCGGCCCAGGGCCGGGGCTGAAGGGACGCAGGAGGAGCGTCGGGTCATCCTGGTGCTGAGCGGTGGGGGGCTTCGCGGGCTCGTGCACGTCGGAGCGTGGCGGGCACTGCTCGAGGAGGGAATCCGCCCCGACGTCATCGTCGGGACGAGCATCGGCGCTCTGGTCGGAACGGCCGCCGCTGCGGGCGCCGACTGGGATCAGGTCGAGCAGGCGGCGCGCTCGGTGGTCAGGAAGGAGATCGCGGCGCTCGACCGGCGCGTGCTTCTCCTGAACGGTGTGCGCCGTCCGGCGCTGTTCCGGGGCGAGGTGCTGCGCCGTTACATGGAAGGGCTGATCCCGGTCCGGAGCTTTCAGGACCTCGTCGTCCCGCTTCAGGTCAACGCGGTGAACCTCGGGACCGGCGAGATGCGCTGGTTCGGGAGCCCCGTCGGCGGGGAAGAGGTGGACCCGACAGCCGACCTTCTGGACGCCGTCTGGGCCTCCTCCGCCGTGCCGACCTTTTACGCTCCCGTCGAGATCGACGGGTCCTTCTACGTGGACGGCGGCATCCTGGATACCTTCGCCCTGCGACGGGCGGCGGTCCTCGGCGCCACCTGGATCCTGGCCATCGACGCCACTACGGAGGGCGTGGGAGAGGATCCGGCGGACCTGATCGACGAGGGCATGCTGGCGATCAACGAGCGGGTGTTCGGGATCGTGTCCGGCGCCCGTCGTCGCGCGGTCCTGGAGAGCTGGTCGGGACCCCCGCTCACGATCGTCCGACCGGCGGCCGGCCACATCCCCGCTTTCGACTTCGACTTCAACGACTACCTGGTGGATGAGGGCTACCAGGCCACGAGGGATGCGCTGAGCGGCCCCGAAGCGGCACGACACCTCGGCACAGCCACACGGGCCCTCCGAGCGTCCTGATCGTCCGTAAAACGCTCCGAGAGCATCCACCCCATCGCCTCCAGTGCAGCCTTCGGGCGCCCGTTGAGTCCTTACCTTGACAGCGTTAACTTAACGCTGTTAACTTAGGAACGCTTGACGGTCCCGGGCGCGCGGAAACCCAGCGCAGCCGGCTTCCGTAATGGTTGATATCGAGGCCGCACCCCAGCGATGGCCCAGGGGAGCGTCCGAAAGCTGACGAGGGCTTGATGCCGAAAGTCGCAGACCCGCAGCGTGCCGCCGAGACGGAGGCGGCGATCCTGGAGGCTGCCCGGGACATCTTGGCGGAGGAGGGGCTGGAAGCGCTCTCCATGAGGGCTGTCGCCGCCCGCGTCGGGCTGAGCGCGACGGCGCTGTACAATTACGTCGAGAACAAGCAAGCGCTGGTCGACCGGGTGGTGGCCCGTGGCTTCCGGCGCTTCGAGAGCGACATGTGGCGAGCGGTGGAGGGGTTCCCGAGCGGCGGGTTCGATCGACTGCGGGCGCTCGGCGCGGCATACCTCCGGTTCGCCCGCGAGAACCAGCAGTATTTCAAGATCATGTTCACGATCCAGCCCGAGGACCGGAGGGAGATCGAGGCGCTGCCCGGCGAGGGCGGCCGCCGGATCCTCCGCGAGGCCGTGGCCGACGCCATCGCCTCGGGTGCGATCCGGGCGGCGGATCCGGACCTGGTGGCGCTCTACTTGTGGAGCTCGGTGCACGGTGTGGCGACGCTGTCTCTGGCCTGCAACGTCACCTGCGAGTGCTCCTGCGGGTGCAAGGACGGGGGCGAGTGCACGTGCGCCGGCAGCCACGAGTGGGCCACGGAAGGCCTCACGGCCGAGGGGCTGTTCGAGCGGTTCGGGGAGTTCCTGCGCGAGGGGCTGCGGCCACGTGACGCAGAAGGTCTCCGTCCGGGCGACTTGGATCTACGGCGGCGGGAAACGGGGCAGGTGAGTGCCGGGTGATCGAGAAGAGACGGGCGCACCTGATCTTGGCGCGGCGGGCCGTCCTTGACATAGAAGATCAGGACGAGAAGGGAAACAGGAGACATGTCGAGCATAGAGGGAGTGGCCGGTAGCACCAGAGAACAAGGCGGACGGAGGCAGGGACCGATGCCCTTACGGCAGGCGGCGCTGATCGTCGCCCTGGGCATCGCCGGCGCGTCAGCGGCCGCGTGCGGCGCGGGCGTGGCCGAGGAGCCGGTCCCGGATCCGCTCGCCGACGAGGCATATCGCCGCACCGTCAACGTGGAGGTGCTCGAGGTCCAGCCGTCCGGCTTCGCGTCCACCGTGCGCCTGGTCGGGGCCGTCGAGGCGCTGCACGACGTCACGGTGAGCGCCGAGGAGAGCGGCGTCGTCGAGCGCTTTTTCGTTGCGAAGGGCGAGCGGGTGCGGGCGGGCCATGCCCTGGCCAAGATCGACGACCGCGTGCTCGCGGCGCAGGTCGCCGAAGCGGAGGCGGCCGCCAAGGCGGCGCGCGACAACTACGAGCGGCGGGGCCGTCTCTTCCGCGAGGAGGGGATCGGCACGGAGGCGGAGTTCGTGGCGGCGGAGGCGGACGCGGAGGCGGCCGAGGCGCGGGCGGTTGCCCTGCGGGCCAGACTCCAGCGCACCACGATCCGGGCTCCGGTCGCCGGCGTGTTCGACGACCGGTACGTGGATGCCGGAGAGATGGTGGGTCCGGGCGCCCAGATCGGCCGGATCATCGATGCCTCGCGAGTCAAGGTGGTGGGGGGCGTGCCGGAGCGCTACGCGGCAGACGTGCGCGTCGGCGGGAGAGCCATGGTCATGCTGGATCTCTATCCCGGCCGCGTGTTCGAGGGCGAGATCGCGTACGTGGCGACGGCAGTAGATCCGAAGAGCCGCACGTTCGAGATCGAGATCCTGCTGGACAATCCGGACGACCTGATCAAGCCGCAGATGGTGGCGGGCGTCGAGCTTCCCACTCGGGCGCTCGAGGACGTCCTCGTGGTTCCGCAGAACGCGCTCCTCCGCGTTGAGGACGGCTATCAGATCCTCGTCGTCACCGAGGTCGACGGAGAGCTGGAGGCGGAGGCGCGCCGGGCGATCCTCGGGCCGACCGCCTCAAACTCGATCGTGGTCGAGAGCGGCCTCGAGCCCGGTGACCGGGTGATCATCCGCGGACAGCAGCAGGTCGATCCCGGCGACCGGGTGCGTCTCATCGGGGAATCGGCCCGGGCGGACGAATGATCGGGCCGAGGGACACCCCGGCCGGCGCCGAGGAAAGCAGCGCCGGCGGGAACGGAGTGCAGCCCGAATCCGCCCCCGCGGGATCGGGAAGTCAGGCCGAAGCCGGGGGCCGGACGCGCCCGGAGCGGTCCGCACGCCGCAGACGCCGGCGCGGGGCCAAACGCTACAAGCGGTTCTGGCTCACCTCGCTGGCGGTCGACCATCCGACGAGCGTGCTCGTCCTCACGACGATCATCGTTCTGGGCGGACTCGTCTCCTACCTCCGCATCCCCAAGGAGTCCATGCCGGAGATCACCGTGCCGTACGTGGCGGTGAACACCTCCTACGCCGGCGTGGCCCCCGAGGACATCGAGACGCTCATCACCCGTCACCTCGAGGAGGAGCTGAACGAGATCGCTGACGTCGAGGAGATTACCTCCACGTCGGTCGAGGGCTACTCGAGCATCCTGATCGAGTTCACGGCCGGGATGGACATGACGGAGGCCCTCCAGCTCGTCCGCGAGAAGGTGGACATCGCCAAACCGGAGCTCCCGGCGGCCGCCGAGGAGCCGATGATCCTCGAGTTCAACCTCTCCGAGTTCCCGATCATGCAGGTGAACGTGGCCGGAGAGTACAGCCTTCGCCGGCTGAAGGAAGTGGCGGAAGACCTGCAGGATCGGATCGAGCTCATCCCGTCCGTGCTGGAGGTCACGCTGTCGGGCGGGCTGGACCGCGAGGTGCAGGTCAACGTGGACCTGGCCAAGCTCAAGTTCTACGGCCTGGCGTTCGACGACGTGATCGAGGCGATCGCGGAGGAGAACCTCACGATCCCCGGCGGCACGATCGACGTCGGCGAGCGGGCGTACTTGGTCCGCGTCCCCGGCGAGTTCGAGGAGACGCGCCTCCTCGAGGACATCGTCGTGTGGGCGCCGGGCGACCGCCCCGTCTACGTGCGCGACATCGCCGAGGTCGAGTTCGGCTTCAAGGACCGCGACAGCTACGCGCGGTTGGACGGCAACCCCGTCGTGACGCTCGGGATCGTCAAGCGCACGGGCGAGAACATCATCGAGACGTCGAACGCCGTGAAGCGCGCGATCGAGGAGGCCCGGCCCGGCTTCCCCGCCACCACGGTGGTCAAGATCACCTCGGACCAGTCCGAGGATATCCGGGAGATGGTCTCGAGCCTGGAGAACAACATCGTCTCCGGCCTCATCCTGGTGGTAGCCGTGCTGCTCTTCGTCCTCGGGATTGCGAACGCGTCGTTCGTCGGCATCGCCATCCCGCTCTCCATGCTGCTCTCTTTCAGCATCATGCAGCTGATCGGCTTCTCGATGAACATGGTCGTCCTGTTCAGCCTCATCCTCGCGCTCGGGATGCTGGTAGACAACGCGATCGTGGTAGTCGAGAACATCTACCGCTTCATGGAACAGGGCCACGAGCGGAAGCGGGCGGCCAAGCTGGCGACGGCCGAGGTCGCCATGCCGGTGATGGCGGCGACCGGAACCACGCTGGCCGCGTTCGCGCCGATGGCGTTCTGGCCGGGCATCATCGGGGAGTTCATGAAGTACCTCCCCCTCACCCTGATCATCACGCTCAGCTCGTCGCTGTTCGTGGCGCTGGTCGTCAACCCGACCGTGTGCTCCCTGTTCATGCAGCTGGACGGGGAGAAGGCACCGGGTCTCACCCCGGCCGCGAAGTGGACGCTGATCGGCGGAGCGGCGCTCGCCTTCCTCATCGCGTTCGCGAGCCAGCCGTTCGCGGCCGTCACTCTGACGGTGACCTTGGTGGCGCTGTGGGCCCTGCATCACTGGGCGCTGCGCCGGATGGGCCACTGGTTCCAGGAGACGGTGCTTCCAGCGGCCTTGCGGCGCTACGAGCGCCTGCTCCGTTGGTCGCTCGCCCACCGGGCCCGGGTGATGGGGGGCATGGCGGCGACGCTCGTCGCCTCCGTCCTCCTGTTCGGGTTGTTCAACGCCGGGATCGAGTTCTTCCCGGAGGATATCCCGCCCCAGAACGTGTACGTGCAGGTCGAGATGCCGCCGGGCACGCGGGCCGAGGCTACAGACGACGTGGTGCGGGCCGTGGAGGAGGAGCTGGCCGCGCTACCGGTAACGGGAGACTTCGAGTCGGTCGTGGCGACCGTGGGAGCGAGCGGCAATCGGGGCGGTGGGTCGGATGAGGGAACGATCGCCGTCAGCTTCGTCGACTTCCAGCTCCGCGAGCGGGACTCCTTCGAGTCGCTGGAGCTGATGCGGAGCACGATCGGTAAGGGGATCGCCGGGGCGGAGATCACGGTGGACAAGCCGCAGGAGGGGCCGGGCACGGGTCCGCCGATCAACATCGAGATCGCCGGCGCGGACGAGGTCGTTCTGCAGGCCCTCGCGGACGACGCCTACCGACGGCTCGCCAACGCAGCCGTGGCGCGCAAACTGGACGGGCTGGAGAGCGATCTGGCGGACGCGCGCCCGGAGCTGAGGATCGATGTAGACCGGGAGCGGGCGGCGCTGTTTGGCCTCAGCACGGCGGAGATCGGAGCGACGGTCCGGAGCGCGATCCTCGGGACCGAAGTGTCCGAGTTCCGCTACGGTGAGGAGGAGTACGACATCGTCGTGCGGCTGGCGGAGCGCTACCGGGGCGACCTGGATGCGATCGCCGATCTGACCGTGGTCGCCGAGGACGGGACGCAGGTCCCGCTCTCCTCCGTGGCGGACTGGAGCGTCGACGAGAGCTACAGCGGCATCAACCGCAAGGACCTGGAACGGGTGGCCACGATCTCGGCGGACGTGCGATCGAACTACAACGCGAACGCCGTCCTCGCCGAGGTGCAAACCGAGCTGATCGACTTCGAGAGCTCGCTGCCGCCCGGCTACACGCTCAGCTACACGGGGCAGCAGGAGGACCAGCAAGAGTCGGAGGCGTTCCTCTTCGGCGCCTTCCTGATGGCTCTGATGCTGATCGCCTTGATCCTGGTGTCGCAGTTCGACTCCGTGTTCCGGCCGCTGATCATCTTGAGCTCGGTGCTGCTGTCGACGGTGGGCGTGCTGCTCGGCCTGGTCGTATTCCGGATGCCGTTCGGCGTCATCATGTCCGGCGTGGGCGTGATCAGCCTCGCCGGCGTGGTGGTGAACAACGCGATCGTGCTGGTCGACTACATCGGCGTGCTGAGGAAGCGCGACGGGCTCGGGGAGCACGCGTCGCTCGTGACCGGCGGGCTCACCCGCTTCCGGCCCGTGATGCTGACGGCGATCACCACGGTGATGGGTCTCACGCCGCTAGCGATCGGCCTCAACTTCGACTTCAAAGGCCTGTTTACGCGGCTGGACCCGAACGTGTTCTGGGGCGGGGAGCAGGCGGCCTGGTGGGGCCCGATGGCGATCGCGGTCATCGCCGGCCTCACCTTCGCCACCTTCCTCACGCTGGTGCTGGTGCCCGTCATGCACTCGCTGACGGACGACCTCACGCGCTTCCTGCGGCGCCACCTCCGCCGATCGGATGCCACGCGGGAGCGGAAAAACGGCGGGACGGGGGAGCTGGAGGAGCCGGAGGCGCGGCCGGAACCGGAGCTGGTGACCGCCTAGGCCGGAGGCGAAGGAGCGCTATTCGCTGCGCAGCGGGGCCACGGCCGTGCGGAGCGTGCCGGCGGCCGGATCGGTCCAGGCGAGGACGAGCTCAGCGCCGCGCCGCACCATCCGCGGAAAGCCGCTGGACCGACCGACGTCGGTGAGCCCGAGGGTCGCGGCGGGCGAGGTGCTCCCGTCCGCGCGAACCCGCCGAGCCAGCACCGCCGCACCAGCGGCGGTCGTCTCCAGCCACAGGACGATGGCCGATCCGTCGGCCAGCAGCAAAAGGTCCACGCGGCCCAGCGGCTGCCCCTCGTCGACGCGGATCGGCTGGCCATAGTCCGTTCCGGCGTTCCCGGAGAACATGACCTTGACGGCCGGCACCGCGTCCGCCGCCGTGTACCAGGCGATCGACACCC
>CP070670.1:729300-778789 GCA_020351855.1 Gemmatimonadota bacterium | reverse complement strand
CGGGTCCAGCCGAACGCGTGGATCCCCGTATCGACGACGAGCCGGCTGGCTCGCCACGCGTCGAAGGAGAGCACGCCGAGCCGGTCGAGATCGCCGCTGTACAAGCCCATCTCGTCTGAGAGACGCTCGGTGTACAGGGCCCAGCCCTCCACGAAAGCGGTCGCTCCCTGGAAGCGCCGGAATGCGGGTAGTCCGTCGAGCTCCTGTGCGATGGCCAGCTGAAGGTGATGCCCGGGGATCCCTTCGTGGTAGGCCTGGACTTCGGCTTCGTATCGGGGCCGCGACTCCGCCGCGTACGTGTTGATGAAGTAGGTGCCGGGCCGCGACCCATCGGCGGCCGGGCGCCGGTAGTAGGCGATCGTCGTGAACGGCGCCTCGTACTCGGGGATCTCCTCGACGACGATCGGGGCGCGCGGCAGTGTTGCGAACCAAGCGGGGATCTCGGCGAGCGCTTTCGCGGTGGCCTCCTCCGCCTTGGCCTTGACCTCTGCGGCGGTCGAGAAGTGGAGGGCGGCGTCCGTGCGCAGCCTGTGCTGCACCTCGTCGACGTCCGACGTCCCGAGGACCTTCGCGCCCAGTGCGGCCATCTCCGCCCGAATCCTCGTGTTCTCTCGCCGTCCGATCTCGTGGATCTCTTCGGCTCCGAGATTCAGCGTCGTGTAGGATCGCCGGAGAATCTCGTAGCACGCGCCGCCGTTCGGCAGCCCGACGAGCCCGACCTCGCTGCCCGTTCGTGCTGCCGGGAGCGCCTCGGACGCAAGGAAGCGCTCGAGACGCTCGAACGCCGGTCGGACGCTCTCCGCGATGGCGGCCAGCAGGGCCGAGCGGAAGGCCGAGTGCTCGGCCTCCGACCAGCCCTCGCGGCGTTCGGCGGCGGGCTTTGCCAGCGGCCAGTCAGCGTCCGGCTGGGCCAGCTGGCTGCGGAGCTGCTCGATCACGTAGTCGACCGTCACCCGGTTCGAGACGAGCCCATCGGCCAGGCCGAGGCGGAGGTTCTCGGTGTAGGCGTCCACGTAGGGACCCATGGCGTGCCAGCGACGCGCCATCTTCTCCCCGTCCGCCGGCGTCTCGACGCGCTGGATGTCGGCCAGGTTCAGGAGGCTCACCTGCGGGCCGTTCCGGTGGTCCACGCGCCATTCGGCGAGACGGCAGGCGCGGCGCTCCAGCGGGTCGCGAAGCTCCTCCTGCAGCGCCAGATAGGTGATCCGGTCCTGGCCGCCGAGCGAGGCACGATCGATCGTCCCCAGCTCGGCCAGGAAGCCCTCGAGCGCCTCGTACCGTCGTTCCCGGCCGGCCGGCGTGATGTCGGCCAGCCGATCGTCGTAGCGCCGATCGCCGATGCTCGTGGCGGACGTCGGGCTCGTCTCCAGGTGCCATTCCCAATAGCGGTCGGCCAGGCGGGCCAGGGCCTCCGAGCCGGATGCGGCGTCCGGCTCGGGATCTCCGCTCGCTGCGCCGTCTCCGGATGCCGAGCAGGCCGCCACCAGGAGCAGAAGGGGAAGTGCGGATGGGGTGCACCGAAGGCGCATGTCGGACCTCGCGTTCTGAGCTCTGCAAGCCGGCCGCCCGGTGGATCGCTGGCGGCCGGAACCGCGCCGAAGCTAGACGGTCCGACGAGGCGGTAGCAAGGCGCGCGGGTGTGGCCGTGGATTCGGTACCGGCCGTCTCACTGGCAGGATACGGCCTTCGGCCGCAGACTGTCTGAGACCCCAGCGAGGAGGATGGCGTGAGCGAACCGTTCTACGTGTCCCGAGCCGAGGTGTGGAAGGTCGAGGGCCTGCACCGGAGGGCCCGGCTCGAGACGGGCACCGAGTTCGACATGGGCGTGCACGGCCCGATCAAGGAGCACTACCGCCTCGAGGCGCAGGATCTGCCGCTGCCGGTCGACTACATGGTGGCTCTGACCGGCGGGTGAATGCTGGGAACGCTGAACGGCGCGCTGGAGGCGCGCGGGGTCAGGCTGGGTCCGGAGGCGATCCGCGCCAGGGTGACCGGCATCAACGAGCTGGTCGATCGCCTTCCGGTGCTTACCCGCATCGAGATCGAGTACGCCCTCAGGGTTCCGGCGGGCTCGCGCGATGTCCTGGATTGGGCGCTGGAGCTGCACCAGTCCAAGTGCCCCACCGCCGCCACGCTGCGGGGTGCGGTGGAGGTGTCCTGGTCCGCCGACATCGAGGAGGTGGAGCCGGAGGACTGAGCTCGACGGCGGACGAGCGGCTTCCCGCTACCCGGGTGGTTCTGCCGGGGGGCGCTGGAGGCGCAGCCAGAGGACGCCTGACAGGAGGACGAGCCCTCCGGCGTACTGGGGGGTCGTGATCCGCTCGCCCAGCAGCAGCGAGGCCCACAGGACCGTGA
Organism: Gemmatimonadota bacterium; assembly: GCA_020351855.1. Classification (GTDB taxonomy): domain Bacteria; phylum Gemmatimonadota; class Gemmatimonadetes; order Palauibacterales; family Palauibacteraceae. Next base: position 776,434 of record CP070670.1, on the reverse strand, counting down.
GCAGCGGTTCGACGGTCGCATAGACCGCCGCCTGGCCGGGCCCGATGTCGCGGATCCCGGCGAGCAGGAGGGTGACCGGAGCCGCCGTCGCGATCAGGCCCATCAGACCGATGAGCACCGCACCCCTCGCCCCGCCCCCCAGTGCGAGGCCACCCAGAGGGGCCGCCACGAGCGCCATCACGATACCGGTGGCGAGCAGGCTGACGGCGGCGGCTCCCCGGGCCGGGGTGTCGCGCAGGACACTTTTTCCCCAGAGGATGTAGACCGCGACGAAGGCGACGGCGATCAGGATGAGGAGAAGCCCCAGCGGCTCGCCACCTTCGACGTCGAAGCCCACGATCAGGGCGCATCCTGACATAGCTAACACGGTGGCCAGCAGGCGCGGCCGGCTGAGCGGTTCTCCGAGGAAAACGGCCGCCAGGACGATCACGACGGCCGGGTAGGTGAAGAACACGAGCGAGGCGAGCGAGGCCGAGACCCACTGGAGCGCCGCGAGGTAGGCCGTGGCGTTGACCGCGTACAGGACACCCAGCGCGCCTAGCGGGAGCCAGCGCCCGCGCGCTGGCAGCCGTCGGTGCCCCAGCGCGATGAGCAACCAGAGCGCAGCGCTCGCGATCAGGAACCTCCAGGCGACCATCGGCAGCACCCGCACGCCCTCCGCCAGCGCCAGCTTGCCGAGGATGGGCAGGCTGCTGTAACCGGCGGCCGAGCCGAACACGGCCAGCGTTCCGCGGGTCTCTCGGGTCACGTCATCGCCTCGTCCTCAGGATGCGGCACGGGTTCCCCTTCCGTCTCGTCAGATCACCGTCGCGGCGGTAAGATCCACGCTTCGACCGCGCAGACCATACCATCGAGGTGATCACATGCCCAGGCTCCATTGCCTCCTCCGGCGTCCGAACCGGGTCGCCGCCTTGGTCCTGGTGGCGGGGGTCCTGAGACCGGCGGCCGGAGATGCGCAGACCATCGACCTGTCGGCGGCCCGCCTGGTCGACCTGACGCACCCCTTCAATGCGAGCACCGTATACTGGCCGACCTCGCCGGCCGGCTTCCGCCTCGACACGCTGGCGTGGGGCCCGACGGAGGGGGGCTACTTCTACGGAGCGGCGAGCCTGGCGACGCCGGAGCACGGCGGCACCCACCTGGATGCCCCCGTTCACTTCGGGGAAGGGCGGCGCTCCACGGCCGAGATCCCTCTCGAGCAGCTCGTGGGGCCGGCCGTCGTGCTCGACGTGTCCGGGCAGGCGGCGGCGGATCCGGACTACCGGCTGACGAGGGAGGATGTGCTGCGCTTCGAGGCCCGCCATGGCCTCATCTCGCCCGGGACGATCGTCCTCCTCCGCACGGGTTGGGGTGTCCGGTGGCCCGATCGGAAGGCCTACCTCGGCGATGACACTCCGGGCGACGCGAGCGCGCTCCGCTTCCCGAGCTTCGGCGAGGAGGCGGCGCGGTTGCTGGTGGAGGAGCGGGGTGTGGCGCTGCTGGGCGCCGATGTCGCGTCCATCGACTACGGACGCTCGATGGACTTTCCGGTGCACCGCATAGCCGCGGCGGCGAACGTGCCCGGCCTCGAGAACCTCGCCCGCCTGGACGAGCTCCCCGAGACCGGCTTCGTGGTCGTCGCGCTGCCGATGAAGATCGAGGGGGGAACCGGCGGACCGCTGAGGGCGATCGCCATCCTCCCCCTCGAGTGATCCCTCAGCCGCTGACCTTCCTCAGCTCGATGCTTCCGTTCACGGTCTGAAGGGATAGGCTCGCCCCCCCGCCACCGATCGATCCCTTGGCGCTGCTCATGCCGTACTGCCCCTTGACCGTGATCGGGAAGTCGGTGTCGATCTTGCCGCGCACTGTCTGGGCTTTCACCTCGGCGCCGGTGCCATCGGGAATCTCCACCGTGATGCTCCCGTTTACCGTCTGGAAGCTCAGGGGGCCCTCTGCCCGGCCCAGCGCGGCGGTGACGGATCCGTTCACCGTGCGGGCCGAGGCGGAGCCGGCCGCCGCGATGGTCACCCCGCCGTTCACGGTCGTCGCCTGGACGTCGCCGTCGATCGCCTTGGCCTCGATCCCGCCGTTGACCGTCTGTGCGGCGAAGTCGACGCCGCGCGGCACCTTCACCGTGAACTGCACGGAGACGTCGCTGTCGCCGCCTCCCAGATGACCTTCCTTGCCGGGGGCGCACTCGTTCGGCTCCTTGCCGGACTTTGCCGGGTAGAGCGCACAGATCGTCACCCCGCCGTCGTGCTCGACCACCTCGATCCGGACGTCTGCGGGGTCGTCGTCCTTGCCCTGCTTGACCGCGAGGACCTCCGCCTGGCCGCCGGACACACCCTCGGCCATCACGCCGCCGCTGATCCCCTTGATCTCGAGCGTCATGCCCGCGCGCATGTTGCCGCTCCAGCGGAACTCCTCACTCTGCTGTGTCCCTGCCGGGCCGTCGGCTTTTCGATGATCGGCGTCGGCCCGGTCGATCCCCGAGCCGTTCCACAAAACGAGAGCTATCACGGCCGCTCCCAGCGAAACGGCCAGCGGACTGCGTATCCTGTCTCCCTTCACGTCCTCAGCCTCCTCCAAGGGTTGTCTGCCGTGTTCAGTGCGGTTTCCGCGTTCAGAGCGAGCCGCGTCGCGTCAGCCGGATGGTTCCATCGAAGGACTCGAGCTCGATCCGGGCGCTGCCGCTGCCCAGAGTGAAGTTGAACCGCTTGGCGTCTTCATCGCCCGCCTCCAGCTCGACATCCAGATCGCTCATGAAGTCGGCGTCGAAGCTGGCGACGAAGACCTGGGCATTCGCTCCCGCCTGCACGCCGACCATGAGGTCGCCGTCATGGGTGACGAAGCTGTAGCGTCCCCCGTCCCGGATGTCGCCATCCCACGTGATATCGCCATCCACGCTCGCTGCTTTGACGCTCTCCGACGCCGCGTTCATCAGGCTGACGTCACCATCCACCGTCTCCGCTTGGATCGTTCCGGAGGCGTTCGTGATCGTCACGTCGCCGTCCACGGAGGCCGCTTCCAGGCTAGCCTCGGTCTCGAAGACCATCACGTCCCCGGAGACGGCGTGCAGCTGCACCTGCCCGCGTCCGCCTTCCAGGTGGATGTCGCCCTCCACCGTCTCCACGGACACGTTCCCCCGGGTTCCGATGATCCGGACGTCGGCGAACGGCGCCGAGATGTTCAGCGATGCCGCCGTCGGGACCGTAAGCTCGAAGTCCACGATCGCGAGCCCCATGGACGAAGCTGCCGAGATCGACAGCTCGCTGCCGTCGAGGGCGATGTTGACGCGATCGTCGGAGCCGTGCTCGGCGAGCACGCGCACGCGGTTTTGATCCCAGGTGCTGACGGCAACGTCTCCGGAGACGCCCGTCAGCGAGATGCGGACGTCGCCCGGCACCGCGATCAGCGTGTCCGTCTGTTGCTGAATTGCCATCAGCGTGCTCAGGGCGGCCGCTAAAATCGTTGCAGTCACGGTTCTATCCTCTCTTCAGGTCGTGTTTTACGCGGTCAGAGTTCCGTCAGTGCGGCGGTTCGCCGCAAGAGGTCGAGCTTCCTCCGGATCGCACCCGCGAGGTATCGGTTGAGGTAGGCGTTCGACGGATCGGCAGCGAGAGCCTCGCGTGCCTCGTCGATCGCACGGTCGATGATCGCCAGCCTTTCGTCCAGCGTTCGCACGGTCGCCGTGTCGAGCCTCTGGCGGCCGGCAGCGAGCACGCGCTCGAGCTGTGCGATCGCCGCCTCGTAGTCGTTACTCGCGGTGCGCGAGGCCGGGAGCAGGCCAGCCGGCGTCTGGCCGGTCGCAGCCGTGGTGGCCAGTTCGGCCCGGCGGGCTGCGGCCCCGCCGGCGGCCTGCCAGGCGACGCCGGCTGAGAGGGCCACGAGCAGCACCGCGGCGGCTGCCAGCTGGGGCAGGGAAAAGGTCACCCGCCGCGGCTGGCGCCTCCCTGACGACGACGTGCGGCCGGCGCGACGCGCGATGGGCCACGCGGCGGGCCCGCTGCCCTCCGCGTGAATCCGCTCGGCGATGCCGGTCCACAGGTCTCCCGCCGCCGGCATGTCGATCAGCCTTCCGGCCCGTTCGACGACTTCACGAAGCTCGCCGAGCACCCTGCGGCACTCCGCACACCCTTCCAGGTGCGTCTCCAGCGCTGCCGTCTGCTCGCTGTCGAGCTCGCCGTCCAGGTATTCGGACAGCCGCTCCTGCCAGCGATCGGCCTCGTTCGTCATCTGCAGCTCATCCTTCCCGCATCCGTCGCTCGAACAGTGATCCTCGTCTCAGCGCGTTCGGCCTCGTTGTCCGGTGCGCGTCCTCAGGCCAGGGCGCCGCGCAGCAGCATTCTCGCCCGGTGCAGCTGCGACTTCGACGTCCCCGTCGTGATGTGCAGCAGGCGCGCGATCTCGTGATGCTTGTAACCCTCCACGTCGTGCAGGACGAACACGTGACGGGCCCGGTCGGGCAGCCGTTCAATCGCTGCTTCGAAATCGATCCCGATCACGGTTCTCCTCTCGTGCGAGGGGTCACCCTCCCGAATCCACTCCTCGGGAGCGCCGCGCCGCCGGTGAATGGCGAGCCGTCTCCGGTGCCCGAGGACGACGCTGATCGCTACCCGGTAGAGCCAGGAGCCGAACGCTGCGTCGCCTCGGAACTGCCCGATCTTCTGCCAGGCGCGAACGAACGCGTCCTGGGTCAGCTCGTCCGCCGCATCGGCTCCGGCCATCCGGTATGCCAGCCCGCGAATCCGGGTGGCGTGGCGCCGGTACAGGCGCTCGAACGCCTCGACGTTGCCTTCCGCCGCGAGCTGGGCATCGCGGGAATCCATTTCGGCATCCGGTGCGATCGCCTGTTCGATCAGTTTCGATTCCTCGCTTGGCGTTTTCTTGTCTCGCACGTTAAGACGGTGTGTGTCCGTGAAAGGTTGGAAGCGTGAACGTCCAGTGAGGAGCGACTGTCGGCGGCTCCCCCGCACAACATAGGGGCACGGCGGGCGGGCCGACGACCCTGCCACGAGCGATCGAGCCAAAAGGAGCAACGAGCCTGACGAGTGAGGGCCCGCGAGGGCCGGATGCCACCGCGGTGATCGCCAATCCCTGCTCCGGGCGGGACAACTCGCCGGAGCGCCTGGGATCCCTGCTCGCTTCGGTCCGGGAAGCCGAGGTCCACTGGACGGAAGGCCCCGGGCATGCGCGCAGGCTTGTCCGGGAAGCCCTGGCGAGGGGGGTGAGACGCTTCGTGGCGGCCGGTGGCGACGGAACGGTCAGCGAGATCGCCGCCGGCCTTGCCGGCGCGCCGGGCGAGCCTCTTCTGGGGATCCTGCCTTTCGGCACCGGGAACGACCTGGCCCGATCGCTCGGGGTTCCGCTCGACCTGGACCGTGCGGCCCGGGTTCTCGCCGAAGGTCGGGAGCGAAGCATCGATCTTGTCCGTATCGACTCGGCCCGACGCGGTCTCATGGTCAATGCCTCCGTGGCTGGTCTGGGCGGCGACATCACGTCGGGGCTCGACCACGAGATGAAGCGCACCTGGGGTCCCTCCGTATACCTGCGCATGGCCCTCGACAACATCGCCTCCGCAGGGACCTTTCCCGCCCTGCTCACCCTGGATGGGCGCGAGATGGAGCTAGAGGTGGCGAACGTCGTGATCGCCAACGGCATCTTCCTGGGAGGTGGCATTCCCGTGGCCCCGCTGGCCCGAACGGACGATGGCCTTCTCGACGTGATGATCTTGCCTGCCCTGTCTGCGGTCGGGCTGTTCGGGCTCGTTCCCTGGGTGCTGGCCGGGCGTCAGCACCTCAGCCGGAAGGTCGTTCACCTTCGGGCCGCCTCCGTGCGCGTCGAGGCGGAGGTTCCCATGCCGGTCACCATCGACGGCGAGCCTTGGGGCTGCGGCCCGGTCAGCTACGAGGTGCAGCCCCGGGCGCTCCGCGTCCTGTGCCCCGTCCACCCGAGCGTGATACCGGTCCGCTACCGCCTGTCCTGAGGCCACATCGGGCTGCCACGGGGAGGCGGGACGGACAACGCTGCCCTGCTGCCGGATGTCCATATAGCGACGGCCGAGGTTGGGGGCACCGGGTGCGGGGAACGGTCGCTCGCCGAAGGCTGGAACCGAAGCGTTCACACAGGAAGAGGACGGATCCGTACCCCGAGGGAGAAGACACTCATGAAGCGCTTATCCATTGCGGCCCTGCTGGGGTCGATGCTGCTGCTGCCCGTGCCTCAGGCGCTCCTGGCCCAGGAACGGGATGAGGAGCGGGACCGGGCCGCGGCTGAGCGCGCGGCCGAGGAGCAGGAGCGCGCGGCCGAGGAGCAGGAGCGGGCGGCCGAGGCACAGGAGCAGGCGGCCAGGGCCCTAGAGCGGGCGGCCGAAGCACAGGAGCGGGTGGTCCGCATCCAGCGTATCGGCTCCGGTGCGTACCTCGGCGTCTCGCTGCGCGATGTCTCGGGCGACGATGTCTCGCGCCTCCGGCTTGGCGGCGAATACGGCGCCCTCGTGGAGACGGTGCGGGACGGGAGCCCAGCCTCCGAAGCGGGTCTGCAGGCGGGAGATCTGATCACGGCGTGGAATGGCGAGCGGGTGCAGAGCGTGGGCATGCTCACGCGCCTACTGCGGGAGACGCCTGCCGGCCGCCAGGTGAGCCTGGGCGTCCTGCGCGACGGCCGGGAGATGTCGATCGACGTGGAGCTGGGCGAGCGTTCCGAGGCGCCACACGCCCTGGCCTACGCTCTCGGGCCCGGACTGCGGGCCGAGCTGGAGGAGGTGCGCGAGCGGCTGCGGGAATCCGGGGCCGAGCTGAGGGCGTCTCGCGAGAAGATGCGGCTGTCCGAGGAGGAGAGGATAGAGGTTCGGGAGAAGCTGCGCGCGGCACGCGATCGCATGCGCGAGTGCATGATCGAGGTCGAGACGCTCGAAGAGGGAGAGGGCGGTACGCGGCGCATCGTGATTGCCCGCGGCGGCCGCGGTCGGTTGGGGGTGGCGCTTCAGGATCTGACCGATCAGCTGAGCGAATACTTCGGTGTCGCCGCGGACGAGGGTGCTTTGGTGGCCTCCGTCAAGGAGGGCTCCCCGGCCGCTGCCGCCGGCCTCGCGGCGGGTGACGTGATCGTGGCGGTTGGCGGGACGTCTGTTGCCGGACCCGGCGATGTGGCACGGGCGGTCCGGAATGCCGAAGCGGGCCCGCTGGAGGTCTCACTCGTGCGGAGAGGCGAGCGTCGCACGCTGACGGTGACGCTGCCGGAAGGTACCGCCGACGATTGCGGCGACCTTCTCGACGATCTCCGGTTGGCTCCCGAGGGTGGCCCACACTCCTTCGGGTGGCACTCCGAGGATCGCGTCATGAGGATGCGGCCGCCGGGCCTGCCGCCCGCCGCCCCGCCGCCGCCGGAACGAACGATCTAGACGGAGTACGGGCGAGTTACGGAGGCCTGCCCGGCCGACGACCGGAGCGGGGGACGGCTAGTCGGCGACCCGACGGACCGAGACGATCTCCATCGTCTTGCGGGCAACCTGCTCGCCCTCCCTCTTCTCGTACCAGGTGAAGATCTGCCTGTCCGGCCCGTCCATGCGGCTGACCGTCCGGATGTGCACGTCCTTGCCGGTGACCGGATCGACGTAGGTGCCGTGCATGACGATCCCCTGCTCGTCGTCCTCCCACCGGCCGTACGCCACGAGGATGCCCGTCCCGAAGTTGTCGATCCAGGTGGACACGTACTGATCTCGCACGTTGTCGTAGCCCGTCCAGCCCATGCCGGAGAAGGGCTGTCCCATGGCCGTGCCCTCCGTCGTGTCCATCAGGTACCGGCCCCCCAGCACCATCCGGCTCGTGTTCGTGGCGGACGTGGCCACGGGCTCGGCCCCCGGCTGCATCCACTGGGTCACCGTCATCTCCCACGTGCCCTCGAGCTCCGCGAGCTCTGCGTGGGGGGCTGATGGCGTCATCGCCTTCTCGTAGGCGGCCATCACGGCCTGCTCGTCGTACTCCTGGCCGACGGCCGGAGCGGCGACGGCAAGGCAAAGCACGAGGGCCAGCGCGCTTCCCGAAATCCGATTGTCCATCGACATCCTCCTCCGCGATCAGGTGCCAGCGACCTGTTCTGCCGTCTCCTTCTCGGCGTTGAACAGTGCCAGGTCCTTGCGAATGATCTCGACGGCCTCGTCTACGCCGGGCACGCAGAGCGGGATGGCGAGATCGGCCGGGCTGGCCAGGTTGCGTTCCCCGCCGAGCATGTGCTCGCGGGCCCAAGCCACGAGATCCTCCCATACCCTGCCGAGGAAGATGAGCGGGATTCCCGAGACGTGCTTCACCTGGCAGAGCTGCCAGATCATCGCCGTCTCCAGCAAGGTGCCGAGTCCGCCGGGCACCACGATGAATGCGCTCGAAAGACGCACGAAGTGGTGCAGGCGGGAGAAGAAGGTTCGGTGGCGGTAGATCTTCTCCACGAACGGGTTCGGCTCTTCGTCCGTAGCCAGCTCGATGGGGAGGCCGAAGGAGCGGGTGACGTTCTCCGGATCCCCGAGTCGCGCCCCTTCGTTCGCCGCTTCCATGAGTCCGGGCCCGCCGCCGGTGACGACATCACATCCCATGGAGGAGAGCTGCCGCGCCAGGGTACGGACATCGTCGAACAGCTGGTCGCCCCTCCGCATCCTGGATGACCCGAAGACCGTCACGCGATAATACTTCGGCTTGGGCGGACGGATTCGCGCCAGATCGTTGACTACGGCCCACAGGTCGACGAGCGCCTCCTCCACGACTTCGAACGTCTCCTCGCCCACCACCACCCGAGCAGGAGCAGGTGGGACTCCCGGATCTTCGTTCTTCACCTTGGGCTTCCCCGCGTTTGAGTACCTCTCTGCATCACCCCGCCGCCCGCCCCCGCCGCGGCCCTGTCCGCGCCCAAGCGCAGCGACCACGCTTCCGCTTCCCATCCCGGCGGCGGCCGCGGCAGTCCCAACATACACCGCTCCCGGCGAGGCGGGCGAACGCGAGCCCGACCGCCGGCTGCGGCGGCCGGCGCGACAGGGGAGCGTTTCCGAATGTGGTCCGCGGGCCACAGTACGGCGGGCGGATAACGGCGCGCTGGTTTTATATAGTACATTAAGCGGATACTATAACTGTATGACTAAGTTATTTTTACATGATCATAGTGGCAGGGCGCCATCGGTTCCGCTCCGGCGTGTACGTCTCCTGCAACCCGGTGCCCGCGATGCCAGACTATGCGATACACACCGAGGGGTTGACGCGAGCGTACTCCACCGTGCGTGCGGTGGATGGCCTGTCGCTCGAGATCCCTGCCGGCTCGATCTTCGGTTTTCTCGGCTCCAACGGCGCCGGGAAGACGACGACCATCCACCTGCTTCTCGGGCTCGTGCGGCCGACGGCCGGGCGCGCGGAGGTGCTGGGTCACGATGTGTCCACGGGGATCGACGAGATTCGCTGCCGAACCGGCGCGCTGCTGGACCAGGCGGGCCTCTACGGGAGGCTCGGCGTGCAGGACAACCTCGAGTTCTACGGCAGGATCTGGCGGATGAGCCGGCGGGAGCGCAGGGCGCGCTCGGAGGAGCTGCTCCGGCAGTTCGGTCTGTGGGACCGGAGGAAGGAGCCGGCCGGCCGGCTGAGCTTCGGCATGAAACGAAAGCTCGCCGTGGCCCGGGCGCTGTTTCACCGGCCCGATCTCGTCTTCCTGGACGAGCCCACGGCGGGGCTCGACCCCCTCTCCGCCGAGTCGCTGCGCCGCTCGCTGGTCGAGCTGGCCGCGGAGGAGGGCGTCACGGTGTTTCTCACCACCCACAATGTGCCCGAAGCGGGGAAGATCTGCGATCAGGTCGGGATCATCCGCTCCGGCAAGCTGCTGGCGTCGGGCACCCCGAACCAGCTTCGGGCAGCTGCCGGCTCCAACCGAGTCGTGGTGCGGGGGGAGGGGCTCACCGAGGATGCGTTTACCATGGTGGTGCTTCGCTCGGAGGTCGAGAGCGCCGAGGCCCGGCCCGGTGCGCTGCACCTCACGCTGAGTCCCGGCGCGTCGGCGGCCCCGATCGTACGCCTGCTCGCCGGCTGCGGCCTGCGGATCGAGGAGGTCGTGCGGGAGACGAGCTTCGAGGAGGCCTTTCTTTCCGTGCTCGGTGCCGAGGGCGGGGTCGGCCAGATGACCCGCGTGGCGAAGGGGCGATTCGGGGCGACGCTCCCCGATGAGGATCGGTGGCTTCCCTGGGGCGGAGGTGCCGGTGCCGGGTTCCCGGCGGGTGCGGCATGATGCGGGACGTCCTCGCCGTCCGGTGCGGCATGATGCGGGACGTCCTCGCCGTCGGCTGGAAGGAGTGGCGTGAGCTGAGCGCCGGCGAGGGGCGCGAGTCGGGCCTGCTCGGGCTCCTCCTCTTTGTCGGGATGCTCGGCCTTTTCCTTCCGTACCAGGTCGGCACGAGCTGGCTGAGCGCTCCGTGGGTGATGCTCTTCTGGGTCTGGGTCCCCGTCTTCCTGATGACGACGGTCGCGGCCGACATGTTCGCCGGCGAGCGCGAGCGCGGCACCCTTGGGAGCCTTCTCGCGACGCGGCTGCCCGATCGGGCGATCCTGGCCGGCAAGGTCATGGCTGCCGTGCTCTATGTCTGGGGAGCGACACTGCTCAGCGTTCCGCTCAGCCTCCTCGCGATCAACCTCTCGAGCCCCGGCCCCGTGGCGACGTACACGGCGGGTCAGCTTGCCACCGTGAGCGCGCTCGCCCTGCTGGCGTCGGTCTGTGGCGCCGCTCTGGGTGCGCTCATCTCGCTCCGGGCGCCCACGGTCCGGCATGCCCAGCAGACGTTCAGCCTGGGAGTGCTCGTCGCCTTCGTGGCGCCCGTCTTCGGGCTGCACCTGCTGCCGTTCGGTGCCAAGGCCGGTTTGCTCAGGGCGCTCGTGTTCGGGGAGGCGTCGACAGTGGCGCTCGTCCTGGGGCTTTCCCTCGCTCTGCTCAATGCCCTGCTTCTGGGGACGGCGTGGGCGCGATTCCGAAGGGGGCGCCTCCTACTGCAGTAACGATCGAGCCCGTCAGGCGGGCGAGATCTCGCCTGCCTCCGCGGCAACGATCCGTGACAGGAAGGATGTGAAGTCGATGTTCAGGCACAGAGGCGCGGCGCACGAGGTGCTGCGCAACGGTACGGAAAGCGACGGGAGAGGCAATGGCCTGACCCGCCTTCCATACGGTCCCCTGGAAGCCAACTGGAGGAGGCGGATACGGGGAGCCGGGCGACGCCCGAATCTCTTGGGCCGAGGATACGGACCCGGGCCATGGGGCGCCTGGTCTGCAGAGCAGCCGGCTGGGCATCGCGGGGACGGCGATGCGCCGGACGCGGCGGCGCACCTGGCGGGCCATCTCGGGGATGGCGAAGGACCGGAAGGGGCGGAGAGCGAGGCCGTCGTCCTCGAGTTCCCCTCCGGCATCCGGACCGCCACCGCGAAGCCACCTGCCGGCCGGCCTCGCGGTCCGCTGGCCTGGGCCTACTGGTCGGAGCGCCGGACCTAGGCATGGCCGCTGGCGGCCCGGAGCTCAGACGGAGGTCGCCCCGGCGCCCAACCTGACCCGCACGACGAGCGTCCGCTCAGGCGAGCGTCCGAACGCCGGCCAGGCACGCACGCGGCCCGGCCGTGCCATTCCTCCGCGCAGGCCCTTACATTAACCGCATGCAGGGCTGCCCGTTTTGCGAGTTGCCGGAGGAGCGAATCCGGATCGAAGGGGAGCACGGTCTCGTGGTGCGGGACGGCTTCCCCGTGGCCGACGGACATCTGCTCGTCGTGCCGCACCGACACGTCGAGAGCGTGTTCCACCTTCCCCAGCACGAGCAGGACGAGCTGTGGTCGCTCACGGCGCGCGCACGAGGCTTGCTCATCAGGGAGGCGCGCCCGGAGGGCTTCACCATCGGCATCAACGATGGACTGGCGGCCGGCCAGACCGTCCCGCACGCCCACATCCATGTCATTCCCAGGTATATCGGAGACGTCTCGGACCCGACCGGGGGGATCCGGGCGATCGTCAGCCCCCGCAAGGCCCGCTACTGGGAGCAGCCCTGACGAATGCGCCTCATCGCAGAGCTGGAGCGTCTGCAGGCGGGACGGGGACACATCGACGCCGGCTCCCTCCGCGAGCTCTCCTCCCGCCTTCGCGTGCCGCTCTACCGGCTCGAGGGCCTCGTCTCCTTCTATCCGCACGTCCGAACGAATCCCGCTCCACCGACCGTTGTCTCCATCTGTCGTGATGTGAGCTGCCACCTGGCCGACGGGGCGACGGAGGCCGCGGCGGTCAAACGGATGCTCGCGGACCGAGAGGATGTGGCCGTGGAAGAGACCTCCTGCCTGGGTTGCTGCGAGCTGGCGCCGGCGGCACGTGTCAACGGCCACCCCTGCCGCATGAGGGAGGCGGCGGCCATCGCCGGCTCGACCTCACCGGCCGCCGGGCCGGATCGTCAAGGCCGGACGGCCGTTGCGACCTGGCAGGTCGAACCGTATGGCGACGGTGAACGGTACGGAGCGCTGCGCGCGGCCCTCGCGGCCGCTTCGCCCGACGCGGAGGCCGAGCGGATCGTCGACGTGCTCGAGGCAGCCGGACTGCGTGGCATGGGTGGGGCGGGGTTCCCCACCGGCCTGAAGTGGAAGCTCGTCCGGAGCGAGCCGGCGCGACCGAAGTACGTCGTCTGCAACGCGGACGAGAGCGAACCCGGCACGTTCAAGGACCGGGTGATCATGGAGGAGCTTCCCCACCTCGTGGTGGAGGGGCTGGCGCTCGGCGCGTTCGTCGTGGGCGCGGCCAAGGGCATCATCTACCTGCGCCACGAGTACGAGGCCGCCCGCCGCGCCCTGGAGCAGGAGCTCGAACGGGCGCGAGGGGCCGGGTTGCTCGGACCGGGGATCCTCGGCAGCGGCTTCGACCTCGACGTCGAGATCTTCGTTTCGCCCGGCGGTTACATCCTGGGGGAGGAAACGGCGCTGCTCGAGGCCCTGGAGGACCGCCGCGGGGAGCCACGGAACAAGCCCCCGTTTCCCGGCCAGGCGGGGCTCCATGGCCGGCCGACGCTGATGAACAACGTGGAGACGTTGGCTCTCGTGCCGCCCATCCTGCACCGCGGAGTGGACTGGTGGAGGGCGGCCGGCAGGGAGGGGCACGCGGGCCTCAAGTTCATCTCCGTCTCCGGCCATGTGGAGAAGCCGGGCGTGTACGAGATCCGGACGGGGACGACGGTGGAAGAGCTGATCGCGGCCGCCGGGGGGGTGTCGGACGGCCGGTCGCTCAAGGCTTTCGCGCCCGGGGGCGCCTCGTCCCACTTCCTCCCGGCCGATCGGGCGAACGTGCCGATCGACTTCGCGACGCTCGAGCGGGCGGGGAGCATGATGGGCTCGGGCGCGCTCGTCGTCGTGGCCGAGGGCACCCCGATGCTGCCGCTTGCAGCCAACGTCGTCCGGTTCTTCCGCAACGAGTCGTGCGGCAAGTGCGTACCCTGTCGGGTGGGGACGGAGAAGGCGACGCAGATGTTGGCCGAGAGCCTCGAAGAGGGCGTCCCGCTCGACTGGCCGACCATCCGGAAGCTGGACCTGCTGCTCCGGGAGACCTCCATATGCGGGCTGGGCTACGTGGCGCTCAACTCCCTGCTCTCGGTGGCGGAGCATTGGCCGCAAGAGGTTCCCGGTTGCCCGGCCGGCAGTGCGAAGGGGTGACGGATGCCGAGTCTGACGGTCGACGGGCGTAGCATCGAAGTCCCCGCGGGGACGACGATCTGGGAGGCCGCACGGCGGCTGGGCGTGGAGATCCCCGTCCTGTGCCACGATCCCCGGCTCGAGCCGGTGGGCGTGTGCAGGCTGTGTCTGGTCGACGTGGGTGAGAAGAAGCTGACCGCTTCCTGCGTGCGCGTGGCCGAGGAGGGCATGGAGGTTCGGACGTCCTCGGAGCGGCTGGCGGCCTGTCGCCAGGGCCTCATCGAGCTCCTTCTCTCCGATTATCCCGCTCGGCCGGCGGACCGCTACAAGACAGCGCCCGATCTGCTGGTGTCGCAGGCGCGGGATCTCGGCATCCGCTGGCCGTCGCCGGCGGGCGGGTTCCCGGCAGGGGATGGCCGCGGGATCGACGCTTCCTCGAAGGTCATCCTGGTGGACCATCAGGCCTGCATCCTCTGCGACCGCTGCGTGCGCGGCTGTGACGACGTTCAGGTGAACGAGGTGATCGGACGGACGGGCAAGGGCTACGCCACCCGCATCGCGTTCGATCTCGATCAGCCCATGGGCCAGAGCACCTGCGTATCGTGCGGGGAGTGCGAGAAGGTCTGCCCGACCGGGGCGCTGTCGCTCGTTCGGCCTGAACGAGGCGCGCCGGATGCGGTTGCGAGCGCGGACACGGACTGGGAGGTCCTTTGACGACCGGCAAGCTGCTTCGCGAGCTGCGCAAGCGGGGTGTGAAGGTGCGCCGGCAGGGTGAGCGTCTGCTGCTGCGCGACCTGCATGGCGCCCTCACGCCCGAGCTCAGGGATGCCATCGAGGTCCATCGCGAGCGGCTCCTCGGAGCCGTCGAAGAGGCGGAGGGTGCGGGGGTGAAGCCCGTCGACTCGGTCTGCCCCTACTGCGGGGTGGGCTGCGCGATCCGGTACTCGGTGGACGAGCGGGAGGGACGGATCCTTCACGCCGACGGCCGCCCGAGCCCGGTCAACGAGGAGCGTCTGTGCGTGAAGGGCCGCTTCGGGTTCGACTATGCGGGGCATCCGGAGCGGCTCGCGGTGCCGCTGATCCGCAAGCCGTCGTCCTACCCGAAGGGGCCTCTCTCCGCAGAGGTGCGGGGGGATCGACGCCGCAAGCCCGGCGGACTCGTGGACTACGCCGAGGTCCTGCCGCACTTCCGCGAGGCGACGTGGGACGAGGCGCTGGATGTCGCCGCGGGGCGTCTGGCGGCGATTCGGGACGGACACGGTCCTGGCGCGCTGGCCGGATTCGGGAGCGCGAAGTGCAGCAACGAGGAGGCCTACCTGTTCCAGAAGCTGGTGCGGGCCGGATTCGGCACGAACAACGTCGACCATTGCACCCGGCTGTGCCACGCGTCATCCGTTGCGGCCCTGCTCGAGACGATCGGCTCGGGCGCCGTCACGAACGTCTTCGCGGACGTGAAGAACGCCGATGTGGCCTTGATCGCGGGCTCCAACACCACCGCCAACCATCCGGTGGCGGCGACGTTCATGAAGCAGGCGCGCAAGCTCGGGTCCACGAAGCTGATCGTCGTCGAACCGAGGCGGATCGAGATGGCGGATCACGCCGACTGCTTCCTCCAGATCCGCCCCGGCACCGATGTGGCGCTCTACAACGCCTGGATGCACGTCCTCATCGAGGAGCGTCTCATCGACGAGGCGTACATCGCGGAGCGGACGGAGGGATTCGAAGACCTGAGGCGAGTCGTCGGGCGCTATCCGCCCGAGGTGGCGGCCGGGATCTGCGGGGTGGAGGCGGCCCGGATACGGGAGGCGGCCCGGATGTTCGGCCAGGCAGAGCGGGCCATGATCTTCTGGGGGATGGGGATCTCCCAGCACAGCCACGGGACGGACAACGCGCGCTGCCTGATCTCGCTCGCCCTTCTGACCGGGAACATCGGGCGAGAGGGAACCGGTCTGCATCCGCTCCGCGGGCAGAACAACGTGCAGGGCGCCTCGGATGCGGGCCTCATCCCGATGGTCTTTCCGGACTACCAGGCCGTGAGCGATCCGACGGCCCGGGCGAAGTTCGAGGAAGCGTGGGGCACCGAGCTGGATGGGACTCCCGGCCTCACCGTGGTCGAGATCATGGGGGGCGCGCTGCAGGGATCGATTCGCGGAATGTACATGATGGGAGAGAACCCCTTCCTGTCGGATCCCAACTCCAACAAGGTCCGAAAGGCGCTGGCCAACCTGGAGTTCCTCGTCGTTCAGGACATCTTCCTGACGGAGACGGCGGAGTTCGCGGACGTCATCCTCCCGGCCACGAGCTTCTTCGAAAAGGTGGGCACCTACACGAACACGGATCGGCGGGTCCAGCTGGGTCGCAGGGTGCTGGAGCCGCCCGGCGAGGCCCGCCTGGACTGGAAGATCACCTGCGAGCTCTCCACCCGCATGGGGTACCCGATGGCGTACGGCTCGCCTGCCGAGATCTTTGCCGAGTTCACCGCCCTGGCCCCCTCATACGCCGGCCTGACGTACCAGAACCTGGGGCTCACCGGGAAGCTGTGGCCCTGTCCGGACCCGACCGGCGACGGGGTGCAGGTCCTGTTCGGTGACCGCTTCCCCACGCCGAGCGGGAGGGGCCGCTTGGTGCCCGCCGAGTTCGCTCCGGCCGCGGAGCTTCCCGACGCCCAGTACCCGTTCGTGCTCAACACGGGACGGCTCCTCGAACACTGGCACACGGGCACCATGACCCGCCGCACGAGGGCGCTCCAGGAGCTCCGGCCCGGTCCGCAGGTGGACCTGCACCCGGAGGACCTGACGCGGCTCGGCCTTCGGGACGGCCAGCTCGTGGAGGTGGCGTCCCGCAGGGGTGCCATCGTGCTGCCCGCCGCGAGTTCCGATCGCATGCTGCCAGGCTCGGCCTTCATCTCCTTTCACTTCCGGGAGGCGGCGGCCAACCTACTGACGATCGACGCGCTCGATCCCGACGGGAAGATCCCCGAGTTCAAGTTCTGCGCGGTCCGGATCTCGCCTGCGGAGTGAACCTGCGCGGGCGGTCGGCCGGGCCGCCCCGGCGCCCGCGGCCTTCCAGACGTCCCCGGCTTCAGCTGGGCCAGAAGATGGGGACGACCAGCGTCGTGAGGATGGCGAGAAGAATGGTGAGCGGCGTGCCGACCTTGAGGAAATCGCTGAACCGGTAACCCCCGGGACCGTAGATGAGCAGGTTCGTCTGGTAGCCGATCGGCGTCATGAACGACGCCGAAGAGCCGAACATGACCGTGACGAGCAGCGCGTACGGGTTGAGGCCGAGCTGCGCGGCCGCGTAGAGAGCGAGAGGCGCCACGACCACGGCCGTCGCGGCATTGGACATCACGGCGGTGAGGAGCGCCGTGAGGACGAAGAAGCCGGCGATGATCGTCCCCGGCGCGATCGCGCCCAGGTTGCTCGTCACCGTCGAGACGAGCCAGCCAGCGGCTCCCGTCGACTCCATCGCGATCCCCAGCGGGAGAAGCCCGGCCAGCAGGAACACCACCATCCAGTCCAGTTCCTTGTAGATCTCGTCCAGCCGGACGCAGCGCGTGAACAGCATGAGCACCACCCCGAGCATCGCGGCCGGCATGATGGGGAGGAGCTTGGAGGTGGCGAGCGCCACCACGCCGACGAGGATGCCCACGGCGACCAGGGCGCGCGGCCGATGGCGCACCGGTGCCTCCACCATGCGGAGCGGCACGAAGCCCGGCTCATCGGCGAGCGAGTTCAGCGCCGACACCGGCCCGTGCACCAGGAGCAGGTCTCCCAGGTAGAGCTTGAGCGATTCGAGGTGGTCGCGAATCGTCACGCTGTGGCGCTGGATGGCGAGGACGGTCGCGTTGTACCGCTGCTGGAACCGCACCTCTGCCAGGTTGTGCCCGGCGAGAGGGCAGTGCGGGCCGATCATCACCTCCATGAGGCGGGCGTTCTCCGAGATGAAGTCGATCGCGCTCTTGGCTCGACGGGCCGGTGGGCTGAGTTTCTCGCTCCGCGCCAGGGAGAGGAGCTGCTGCGGCGATCCCTGCGCGTACAGGATGTCCCCCTCCACGACCCGCCTCTCGGGGCCCGGCGCCCACACGGACCGGTCGCCCCGTCCAAGGCCGATGATCGAGACCCCGTACACCTCGCGCCATTTGAGCTCTCCGAGGGGTTTCCCGATCGCCGGCGCGCCCGGCTGGACGGCGAGCTCGGCCAGGAACTGCCGCACCTGATACTTCCCCGAAAGGTCGGCCGCTCCCATGCGACGGGGGATGAGCCAGCTTCCCGTCACGAGCAGGTAGACCATCCCCACGGCGAGGTAGAGGAGCCCGAGCGGGGCGATGGAGAACATCGAGAGACCGCTGAGCCCGTGGTCCTGCGCGATGCCGTAAATGACGAGGTTGGTCGATGTGCCCACCAGCGTCACCGTTCCGCCGAGAATGGCCGCGAACGAGAGCGGCATGAGGTATCGGGAGGGCGCCTCGCCCTCCTGGTAGGCGAGGGAGAGGAAGACGGGCAGAAAGACGACGACGACCGCCGTGTTGTTGAGGAAGGGCGACGTCCCGGCCACCACGAGGCACAGGATGGCCATCCTCATGCGAGGGGGACCGAGGCGGGCCGTGAGCGCCCAGCGGGCGACGGCGGCGATCACGCCCGTCTTCACCAGCCCGAGCCCGAGGATCAACATCGCCGCCACGGTGATCGTCGCCGTGTTGCTGAACCCGGACACCGCCTCGGCCGGCGTGATGATCCCGGCCAGCAGCAGCACGACGGGAATCCCCAGGGCGACCTGGTCGATCGAGTAGCGCTCGCTCACGAAGAGCACCAGCGCTACCGCGACGATGAGAAAGACGAAAACGATCTCCCAGGTCATGCGCGAACCCGTCCTCCGTGAAGATCAGGGCCCCGGCTTCAGGGCCCGCGCGCGCCGGCTCGAAGATAGCGGCGCCGGGCGGCATCGTGCCAACCGGCAGAGAGGGGGGTATACTAAAAACAGAGTCTCGCGTGCTCAGCAGGAGTTGATTCGCCGATGCGGCGTATATCCGGAAGAAGGGCGACAGCGAGACCCGCGGCGGGCGGAGGCGCACGACGACCTCCGCCCGACGTGCATCCCGGGCCGGGCCGGGCGCGGCCGGCGGGCCTCGGCGGCGCGTGCCTCGAGGAGGACAGGTGGGAAGCGACGACGCTAAGGTCGAGCGGACCGATGAGGAGTGGGCGGCGCGGCTGACGCCGGCCCAGTACTACGTGACCCGTCAGAAGGGCACGGAGCCTCCGTTCAGCGGACAGTACTGGAACGCCAAGCAGGAGGGGAGCTACGCGTGCGTCTGCTGCGGCAGCGCCCTGTTCAGCTCCGAAGCCAAGTACGAGTCCGGGACGGGCTGGCCGAGCTACTACCAGCCGATCGATCCTGACCGCGTCACCACACGTCCCGACGAAAGCCTGGCGATGCGGCGGACCGAGGTGCTGTGTGCCCGCTGCGACGCCCACCTGGGGCATGTCTTCGATGATGGCCCCGCGCCGACCGGGAAGCGGTACTGCATCAACTCGGCCGCGCTGGACTTCGAGCCGGGCGGGGAGTGACGCCCATGCCGGCGGATCGTGGGAGCCTGCCGCCCGTTCTGATCTCGCAGGAGCAGATCGACCGCCGGGTCGATGAGCTGGCGGCCCAGATCTCGCGGGACTACGCGGACGCGGGGGAGCTCGTGCTCGTCGGGGTGCTCAAGGGGGCGTTCATCTTCCTGGCGGATCTGTCACGCAGGCTCACGGTCGAGCGCCGCATCGAGTTCATCGCGCTCTCCAGCTACCGGGATGGTGCCGTGTCGGGCGCCGTCAGGCTGCTGATGGATCTCCGGACGCCGGTGCAAGGCCGTCACGTCCTCATCGTGGAGGACATCGTGGACTCGGCCCACACGCTCGAGTACCTGGTGGACATGTTGCAGGCCCGAGGGCCGGCTTCCCTGCGTTGCTGCGCGCTGGTTCGGAAGCAGAAGGCGCCGGAGGCCCAGGTCGATGTCGATTATCTCGGGTTCGAGATCCCCGATCGCTGGGTCGTCGGGTACGGGCTCGACTACCGGGAGAGGCACCGGACCCTGCCGTATATCGGGTTACTCGAGGGCTGAGGAGCCCGCCCAGCCCGAAGGCGCGCTAGTCGCGCCGGAGGCTCTCGAGCAGGCGGTCGAGCTCGGCCCGCGGAAGCCACCGGCCGCGGACCATCACGCCGCTCAGCCGGCCGACATTCGCCACATCAGCGAGCGGGTTCGCCTCGAGCAGCAGCAGGTCGGCCACCTTGCCGGCTTCCACCGTGCCGCGTTCATCGAGGGCGCCGAAGTACTCGGCCACGTTGCGGGTGCCGGTCGTCAGCGCCTCGTAGGGCGTCAGCCCGGCGGCCACGAGCGAGGCGAGCTCCGCTCGCATGGAGAAACCGGGCACCTGGAACACCTGCGGCGCATCCGAGCCCAGAAGGAGCCCGGCCCCGGCATCGTGCAGGGCCTTGATGAGCCTGCCGCGGATCGCCACGAACCGCCGGGCGGCTTCGGCCGAGTAGGCCTCGCTGGCCAGGACGTTCTGCTTCGCCTCCGTCCAGTTGCGGACGACCTCGGGCGGCATGTAGGCCATTTCGGGTCTCGACGCCATCTCCCGCGGGTCATCGGGGAGCGCGATGCTCTCGATCAGGCTCTGGGTCGGCACGTTCCAAACGCCGGCGTCCCGGGTCGAGGCTGCGACCTGCGGGATCTTCGCCTCATCGAGGTAGTCCACGAGGCCGATTCCGAAGAAGGAGGGTGGGACGGTTTCGAGGTCCGCACCCTCCTGCACCAGGGCTTCCGCGTATCCGTCCAGGTGGTCGATCGACAGGTACTGCGCGGCGAGCGCCCGTTCCAGTCCGACCTCAGCGGGCACATGTCCGGCGAAGCCGATGCCCGCGCTGTCGGCCGTCTCGTCCAGCACCTCGAACGCCTCGCGCGACAGGCCGGGGTGGATCTTCAGGAAATCGTAGCCGGCCAGCTTCTGGTGCCGCACGGCACGCCGGGCGGAGTCGGGGCTAGGAATGCTGTTGCCGTTGATCGATGGCCCCGACGTGTAGATGCGCGGCGAGAGGATCTCCCCGCGGTCGACGCGGGAGCGGAGCTCCAGATGGGCCGGCGCACCGAGCATGCCGCGCACCGTGGTGATCCCGTTGACCAGGTAGAGGAGCAGGACCCGCTCGGTCAGATCGGGTCCTCCGCCCTGGCCGCTCGGGATGTGAGCGTGAAGCTCGGCGAGCCCGGGCATCAGGTAGGCGCCCGGAGCCTCGATGGTCGAGGCGTTCTCCGGCACCTGTATGGCGTCCGCCTCGCCGATCGCCACGATGCGCTCGCCCCGCACGAGGACGGTCTGGTTGGACAGCACGCGCTCGCTGTCCATTGGCACGACGTTCACGCCGATGAAGGCGTAATCGGCCGAATCGGCCGCGAGGTCGGAACGTCGGGAGGGCTCCGCATCGCCGTCCTGCGAGCACGCTGCGGCTCCGACGACGAGCAGGGCGAGGCCGAGCAGGCAGGCAGATCGGGCGCCAATACCGTAGGCTTGGGGCATCGAGAGGGCTCCTTCGGATCCGGGCTGGCCGGAGCAAACCGTGGTGGCGTGTCCCGGCGCGGACCTTACTCTCTTAGCATCGACGGGTGGAGGATGCCAGTCGATCCCGCGTCGCACGGGGAAACGGTCGGGCGATGCCGGGCCCGGGCGGGACCGAGCCGGGCGAAACGGGAGAAGGGGGAAAAGATGCTGCCAGTCGTGGAGCTGGGACGGTCGGGGAGGAGAGTCTCGAGGATCGGGCTCGGAGGGATGTGGCTGTCCATCGAGGGGCGACCCGATCGCCGGCAGGCCGAACGGGTTATCCGCCGGGCCGTAGAGCTAGGCGTCACGTTCATCGACACGGCGGACGTGTACTGCCTGGATGACGATGACCTGAACCACAACGAGCGGCTGATCGGCGAGACGCTGGCGGCGTTGGGAGCCGAGTCCACGGTCCTCACGGCCACGAAGGGCGGTCTGAGGCGTCCGGGGGGTCGCTGGGAGACGGACGCGCGGCCCGATCGGCTGAGGGAGGCCGCCCTGCGCAGCCGGGAGGCTCTGCGACTGGACCGGATCGTCCTGTACCAGCTCCACGCTCCTGACCCACGGGCACCGTTCGAGTCGAGCGTCGAGGCGTTGGCTGGCCTGCAGCGGGACGGGGTCGTCGAGCTCGTCGGGCTGTCGAACGTCGATCTGGGTCAGCTTCAAGCGGCAGAGGCGATCGTGGAGATCACCTCGGTCCAGAACCGCTACAACCCGTGGGATCGCGCCGCCGAGGGGAGCGGACTGATCGACTACTGCGAGGAGCGGCGCATCACCCTCATCCCGTACAGTCCGCTGGGCGGGGCCCGCCGAGTCCAGCTGCTGCAGGCGCACGAGCCGCTGCGCCGGGTGGCCGCCCGGGTCGGCGCGTCGCCGGCCGAGCTGGTCCTCGGGTGGCAGCTCGCCAAGTCCGGCCGTGCCGTGCCCATCCCGAGCGCCCGTCGGGAGGCGAGCATCGAGAGCAGCGTTCGCGCCGCGTCGCTGGACGTCGATGACGCCCTGGTGGCCGAGCTGGAGTCGGCGTTCGGCTCGCTTCCGCCATGATCCGCCGCCGGCTCGAGCTCGGGTGGTGGCCGCGGCCGAACGGGCGCTCTATCGTTCCCCCATGGTGCAGCGCTTTGCTCCGGCGCGCCGCGAGGGGCCGGCCCGGGCGCCATGAGTAGTCGGCCGACGACGCGCGCCGTCCTGATCGAGCGGCACGTCCCGCCGGAGGCCTTCGTCGAGCGCGACGTGCCGCTCGCCGATCCGGGGCCCGGCGAGGTCCACCTCCGCGTGGCAGCGGCCGGCGTCAACTTCGCCGACCTGATGATGCGGGCGGGTCTGTACGGGACCGTTCCGCCGCGTCCGCACAGTCCCGGCTTCGAGGTGGCGGGCGAGGTCGTGGCGGTGGGTCCGGGGGTCGATGGCTGGCGCCCCGGGGAGCGGGCCGTCGCCGGCCTCCGGTACGGAGGATACGCGCACGACGTCGTGATCCCCGCCGAGCGGCTCCTCCGGTATCCGGAGGTCCTGTCGCCGGCCGAGGCGGCCGCGATGCCCGTCGTGTTCCTCACGGCCTGGGTCTGTCTGTTCGAGGCGGCCCGGGCACGACCGGAGGAGACAGTGCTCGTGCTGGGGGCGGGGGGTGGCGTCGGAACGGCCGCCGTCCAGCTCGCGGTGGGACGGGGCCTGCGCGTCGTCGGGACGGCGGGCGAGGAGCGCAAGCGACGGTTCGTCACCGAGGAGCTGGGAGCCGACGCCTGCTTCGATTCCCGGGCCGAGTGGGAGTCCTCCGTTCGGGCGTCGGTCGGCGAGCGGGGCATCGATGTGGCGCTCGATCCGGTGGGCGGCAAGGCCACGGCCGCCTGTCGCCGCCTGCTCGCGCCGCTGGGCCGCCTGGTGTTCTACGGGCTGAGCGATGCCGTGCCGGGTCGGAGGCGGAGCCTGCCGCGCGCCGCGCTGGCCTGGCTTCGCACGCCGCGGTTCCACCCGCTGTCCCTGGTCGAGCGGAACATCGGCGTTCTCGGGGTGCACCTGCTCCATCTCGGGAGTCGCGAGCCGCTGCTGCGTCCCGCTCTGGAAGCGATCTTCCAGGCCGCGGCGGCGGGGGAGCTTCGCCCTGTCGTGGATCGGACGTTTCCGCTCAGCCGCGACGGGGCGGTTGCTGCTCACGCGTACATCCATGCGAGGAGGAACCTCGGGAAGGTGGTGCTGTGCGCACCGGAGGCGTGAGGATGCGCCGCCCGACGCGGGGGCACGAATGAGCGTCCGTCGCGATGCCGTCGCCGGGCGCATCTGCCTGCTGACCCCGCAAGCCCTCGATGCCGATCCTTTCCCGGAGGACGACTGGCCGTGCGATCCGCGACCCTTCCTTCCGCAGGCATCCTGGGAGCTGGCGGTCTTGGAGAAGGCAACCGCGGTGGGTCGGGTGATCGCGCTGTCGCGGCAGAGGTTCGACGTGTTCTTCAATCTCTGTGATGGGGCGTGGGATCAGGACACACCGGGCATCGAGGTCGTGCAGGCGCTCGAGCGGCTCGGCGTGCCGTTCACCGGCGCCACGTCGGAGTTCTACGAGCCGACCCGTGACGCCATGAAGCGGGTCTGCTGGGCGTGGGGGATCGACACGCCGTCCTACGTGATGGCCACGGACGAGACGGACGTGCACCGGGCGGCCGACACGCTCCGGTTCCCCTTGATCGTCAAGCATCCCAGCAGCTACGCCAGCATCGGACTGACGCGAGAGTCGCGGGTGGAGTCGCCGGCAGCCCTGCTCGAGCGGGCGCACCGCATGCTCGAAGCGTATGCGGGAGCGCTGATCGAGGAGTTCATCGACGGGACCGAATGCACCGTACTGGTGGCGGAGAACCCAGAGGATCCGTACGTGCCGATCACGTACACGCCGATGCAATACGCCTTTCCGGAGGGCGAGAGCTTCAAGCACGCCGACATGAAGTGGGTGGAGTATGACGGGATGACGTGCACGCCCGTCCGGCAGGACCACCTCGCCGAGGAGCTTCAGAGGATCTGTGCGGGCTTCTTCCTCGGCCTCAACGGTGCGGGCTTCGGGCGGTGCGATCTGAGGGTGGACGCCGAGGGCCGGGCCTACATGCTCGAGATCAATCCGAACTGCGGGGTCTACTACCCGCCCGACGACGCCGGGAGCGCCGACCTCTGCCTGCTGCACGACCCGGCGGGCCATGCGGGGTTCACCCGGCAGCTCGTCCGGGCGGCGCTCCGCCGGCACGATCGCCGGGCCCGTGGCTGGGTCGTGCGGGCACGGGCGGACGGAGGCTTCGGGGTGTACGTCGCCCGGCCCTACGCGGCGGGTGAGCCGATCCTCGCGTTCGAGGAGCAGCCGCACGAGCTCGTGACCCGTTCGCGCATGGAGCGCGACTGGCCAGAGTGGCGGCGCGACCGCGCGTGGCGGGACGCCTGGCCGCTCACCGAGGAGCTCTGGGTCCTGCCGGGCCGCGACCCGGAGGCGTGGAAGCCGGTCGGCCACTCGTGCGATCCGAGCGCCTGGTTCGAGGGTCTGGATGTCGTGGCGCGGCGTGCGCTGGCGGAGGGCGAAGAGGTCACGCTGGACTACGCGACCTACCGAAACGAGCTCATGTCCAGCTTCGAGTGCTCCTGCGGGGCGGCGGGCTGCCGCGGTACGATCCGTGGAGACGACTGCCTGCAGGAGTTCGTGGGGCGCTATGGCGACCACGTGTCGGACTACGTGCGGCGACGGCGCGCCTCCGGCTCCGGCACCGATGGAGCGCAGAGATCCCCGTGAGCGCCGAGGCGGCCGATCGGAGCGCGGTCGCCCAGGTGGCGACGATCGACTTTCACGTGACGGCGGAGTGCAGCCAGGAGTGCCCCTACTGCTGGGGTCCCCAGGGCTTCGAAGAGCCGGTGGACACGAACACGGCGCTCGCCATCATCAGGCGGATCCGGACGGTCGGGGCGCGCCGGATCGTCTTTACGGGAGGCGATCCCCTCCAGCGACCCGACGTGGGCGAGCTCATCCACGGCGCCCGGGCCGTCGGTCTCGAGGTCGCGCTGTCGACCACCGGCGACCGGCTCGATTCGGAGTTCCTGGAAGCGAACGCCGGCTGCCTGGATCTGGTTTCGCTGCCTCTGGACGGTTCGACCGAGGAGGTGAGCTGCCGGACCAAGGAGCCGGGGCACTACGCCGCGGTCATGGGGGCCCTCGAACTGCTGCGGGCCTATCCGGCGATCGACGTCAAGGTCTGCACTCCGGTCACTCGCCACAACCTGGCGGACGTTCCCTATATTCTCCGGCTGGTCGAGATGTATGCCGAGACGACGGCGGCGCGCGTCTTCTACAACGTCTTTCAGGCCTTCCCGCGTACCATGCAGGAGGTCGAGTGGGAGGATCTCCTGGTGAGCGCCGAGGAGTTCGCCGCCCTGCGCCGGGAGCTCGCCAAGCGAAGACGCGTGAGGGTGAACTGGCTCGACCATGAGACGCTGGACCGGCTGTACGTGATGGTGTTTCCCGACGGGAGCCTGGTGGTGCCGCAAGGGACGGAGTACCGGAGCTACGGCCCGTTCCTCGACATCGTCGATCTCGACGACGTGCTGGCCCGCAGCGCCTTCGATTCGGCCCGTCACCTCGCACACTCGCGCGGCTGGTCCAAGAATCCCGAGCTCCCCGTCGCCGATCGGCGCGCTCGGCGCGGATGAAAAAAGGCGAGCGGCCGCTCGACCGCTCGCCTGCAGGTTGACCGCTGCCGCTCTCGGCGGCCCCGATTCGGGCTAGTGGCTGCAGCCCCGGCCCAGCTGGACCGTGCCCGCGTGAGGGATCCCTTTCTGCTTCTCCATCACGGGAAGCGACCTCGTGCCGGGCGCCAGGTTCATCGGGCGGTTGCCGGCATAGATCTCGTGGCGACCCTTCTCCTTGAACCAGTCCCTCGTCTCGGCCACCATGTGCATGTTCTCGACGATGTTCCTCCATCCGGCGCCCGTGTTGTAGGCGCAGAAGGAGATCTCGCCCTCCTGCGTGGCGTAGGGAATCACGCACATCTCGGTACGCCGGAAGTCGTAGGTCCAGAGATCCTGGAACCACATCCCGCCGACCCACACGATCTTCCACTGCTGCCGGTTCACCTCTCCCGTGACGGCCCCGCCCAGCTTGGTGTTGACCATCTCGAGGAAGATCTTCGGCGTCAGGCCCTCCGGCATCTTGCTCCCATCGATGTTGCGCATCAGCGCCAGCATGGTCTGGAAGAGGCTGAGCTTCTTACCGCGTGAGGTGTCCGTGATGACGTTGATGTCGTGGATGAACCCCTCGGAGTCGAAGAACTGCGTCAGGGGCGCCCATTCCTTCGTATGCTGGTTGACGACCAGCATCAGGCTCGCGCCGCAGTTCGGGTGGCACGAACAGCTGATGCCTCCGAACTCCACCTCGGTGCCGCGCAGGTGATCGGCGAGCCAGGTGTAGGCGCCCGCGGAGCCGAGCGGGTACCAGTCACGGTACATGTCGACCTTTCCGCCCGTGTACTCCTGGAGGTCGCGGGCCAGGTGCGAGATCGTGTACCGCTGCTTGTGCCGCTCCTCGTCGCTGATCTCCTCGTCACGGCCCGTGAACGAGACGGGCTGGAAGGAGATCGCTCCCATCTTGTCGGAGTTCTGGATGACGAACTCGAGCAGCGGTCCCACCTGCTCGTCGTTCACCGTGTTCACGACGGTCGTGACGGGCGTGATGTCGATCCCCGCGTCAGCCAGCCGCTCGATCGCCATCCACTTCGCGTCGAACAGATTGCTGATGTGGCGGTGCATGTTCGACTCGTTCGTGACGCCGTCGAACTGCAGGTACACCATGTTCAGCCCGGCCTCGGCCGCCTGATAGGCGAACTCCGGCTCGAGCGCGAAGCGGAGGCCGTTCGTCGCTGCCTGCACGCTGTAGTAGCCGACCTCCTTCGCGTAGCTGCACGCCTCCAGGAAGTGCGGCGACATCGTCGGCTCGCCGCCCGAGAACTGAACCGACATCTGGCGGCGCGGCTTGAAGGAGATCGAGTCGTCCAGGATCTCCTTGATCTCCTCCAGCGTCAGCTCGTGCACGTACCCGACCTGGTTCGCGTCCATGAAGCACGGATTGCACATCATGTTGCAGCGGTTGGTCAGGTCGATCGTGAGCACGGCCCCGCGGCCGTATCGGATCGTCGAGCTCCCGTGATGGTGCAGGTGCTCGTCTTCCGCCGTGCGGAAATCGCGGCCGAAGTACCGACGCTCCAGTACCTCGCTCAGCTTCGGGTCTACCGAGAGGGTGTCCACGAACTCGCCATGGATCTCGCAGTGCTTCTTGATGAGGATCTTTCCGTCCTCCTCGACGATCTGCGCCTTGACCTCACCCGACTTCTTCTCGGTGAACTCCGAGATGTCGCGCTCGCCGGCGATGATCGCATCCCGGACCTCGATCACGCACTCGGGGCACAGGGAGTCGGTTTCGCGAGGCCAGCCCAGGGGCGGCTTCGTGCGCTCGTAGCTCTTTGGCAGAGGGCCCGGCGCCCAATCCGGATGCACTGACGGGCTATCCGGAATTCTCGTGTTGACTGCCTGGAAGGCGTTCCAAGCCACGTTGGCGGCGGTTCTGGTCGCCCGCGAGAGCGCTTCCCTCATAACGACCTCCATCGGGGGTCACGTTTCAGGTGCACGAATACGGGTACCCGGATGTGCCGATTCACGGCTCCCGGCCCGGGAACTCGCGCAACGGAACGTCGATTTGACTCGACTGAAGAAAACTCACCGGGCGTCGAGATGCAATCCTGCTTTCCTCTCCGGCCGGTCGATCCGTGAGACAAACCATGTAGGAGAGACCCGACTGCTGATCGGCGGCGTCCAACTTGCGCATCACCTCGGCCACGATATCGGCCGGTCCGGCCAGCAGCCTGGGCTGGAGCTGGCCCGTGTGCTCGATCGCCGGCCCCGGGGGAACGAACGCCGTCCGCGTGAGGCCATCGGCCCAGGCCGCGTAAAGCAGGGCCCTGCAGATCGGGTCGGGCTCGGCACCGGCCAGGATCTGCAGTCCGCCCTTTTCGGCGGGAAGCAAACGGAGAACGGCTTGGGCCGCTTCCACGAGGCCGGCCTGCGACATCGCGCCGAGGGACTTCAGCCCGCCCTCCCAGCGGTACTCGAGCGCCACAGGGGTGTTCGGCGGAATGGACCGCACCGTGGTCCGCCACATCGAGGCGCGTTCGGCCGTGTCGAGGACGCCGCCGTAGTCCATGAACGCGTCGTAGCCGAGCGCTTCTTCGCCCTGATCCTCGACCTCACCCGCCATCAGAACCGTCGCCCGCACGGAATCGGGGACCCCGCCGATCGACTTGAGCTCGCGAAGGGAATCCACAGCCGGGACGAAGAGCACGGCCGGCCGGGTCTCGTGCAGGAGGGTCGCGACCCGGTCCGCGCTCCAGCGCGGCGAAACCGGGACGCTGAGGCCGCCGATCGACCAGACTCCGCGCTCGATGGTCGCGAAGTCCATGCCGAACGGGATCCACAACACGACGCGATCCCCTGCTTCCATGCCGATGCGCTGGCGAAGAACCAGCGCCGCGCGGATGGCGTTCCGGTCGGTACGCCAGTCGGGATGCCCCTGCCAGCCCCAGCCCTTGCGGCTCTGCTCCCACTGCAGAAACAGCGCCTCGCGGTCGTGATACCGAGCGCCGTGCAACAGGAGCCGGTTGATCGTATCCGGACCGCGATCGTCCTGCGCTCCCTCGTCGCCCGGCCGATCGGGCAGAACGCCGAACGGGAAGGCAGGCTTTTCTACCGCTCTCTGGTTGGCCATCATCTACGGACTTCCTCCCACACCTCTCGAATGAGAGGATCGTCGATCTTCCATATGTCCATGGCATGGATCATCGCACGGATGTATTCCGGTCCCGTGCCCACGTAGCCCTTGGCGGCGCGCAGCGCCCCGACAAGGGCCTCGCGGTCGGTCCAGGTCCGCGCGCTGTCGGGCCGCAGGAAGCTGTGCGCCCGGATCTCCGTCCCGTTCCCGCTTCGAAAGCGGATGGATTCAGCCTTCGTGCCCTCACGCTGCCTGAGGTTGCGCAGGATGTGACGGCGGCTTCTGCGCGGCAGCTCGAACAGCACGGCTTCGCACGACTCGCCCGGGAGCAATCCGATCTGGGGACACGGGTGATCCGGGCTTCCCCAGCGGTTGGTGTTTTCCCCCACGAAGGCTCGCCTGTACCCGGTGACCCGCAGCGCCTTCCCCTGGCAGGTCGCCAGGGCGTTGTCCCACATCAGAGCGTCGTACGCCAAGACCTTAGCAGACATCGATTCCGGCAAACGGATTCAGCGAAATCGCCTCCGAGCAGTCAGGGGATCCCCGCCGCGCGGCCGCGCGATTCGACGTGGAGACCGCGCCAGCGGCTCAGGGTGCCGGTTGACGGGGCGTCGTTTAGCCGAAAAACTTAAAGGCGCTGTACGACTAGGGCAACCAAGAAGATGGCTCGTGAACGGTATGATGACGGGCTGATGCGCACGCCCCGACACCGGTTACGCGTGTCCGCGTCGGAGGTCGCGCGCACAAGCGCCCGAGGTTACCATTAGGCCGACTCCGGCAGAGGTCGGTCCAATCTCAGGAGGTGCGGAGTGCGCGTCACCTTCGTTCAGCCCCTCCAGGGCACGAAGTTCGGCTTCACCAAAATCCTGCGGGTGGAGCCGCTGGGGATGGAGTGCGTCAGCGCCGCGCTCAAGCTGCACGACCACGAGACCTACTTCGTCGACCTCCGCCTGGACAAACCGAGGGTCCTGGAGAACCACCTCCGCGAATGGCGGCCGCATGCCGTCGGGATCGCCTGCGGCTTTTCCACCGACGTCTACACGGCCCTCCAGGGAGCCCGTCAGATCAAGGACGTTCTGCCCGAAACGCTCATCTTCACGGGCGGACACCACTCTTCCCTCGTGCCGGGTGATCTGCTGTTCCCCGGCTCCCCCGTCGATGCGGTCATCATCGGGGAAGGGGAGTGGCCCACGCTCGACATGATCGACGCGCTGGAGCGCGGCGACGATCCTTCCGCCGTCCCGGGCGTCATGACGGCCGAGAACCTGAGGAACGGCTTCATCAGCCGCGAGATCATGGCAGGCATCGAGACCCTGCCGCTGCCCGACCGTGAGCTGTCGAAGCGATACCGGAGCAAGTACCACCACGGATTCAGGGCGCCGTCCGCCTGCGTGGAGACGACCCGCGGCTGTCCCTTCAACTGCAACTTCTGCAGCATCTGGGTCTTCTATCAGCGACGCGCCCGTCGCTTCACGACGGAGCGAGTCGTCGCCGACCTGGAGCACGTGCGGCGTCTCGGAGAGCACAACGTCTTCTTCACCGATGACATCGCCTTCCTGCAGAGGGATTCCTACGAGGAGCTGGCGGACGCCATCCAGGCTGCCGGGCTCACCGACATGAGCTTCACCTGCGAGACGCGGGCCGATCTGGTCATGAAGTACCCCGATCTGTTCAAGCGCTGGAAGGAGATCGGGTTGCACATGGTCTTCCTCGGCATCGAGAAGATGGACGATGTGGGGCTCGACTCGGTCCGCAAGCGGACCAAGGGCGGGGCGCTGACCAATCTCCGGGCCATCGAGTTCCTCGAGGAGACCGGGATCAGTGCGCTGGCATCGCTGATCGCCGATCCGAGCTGGGACGACGAGGACTTCGACCGGCTCGAGGAGACCGTCAGACTCCACAAGCTCAAGAACCCCGGGTTCACCGTGCTTACACCGCTGCCGGGAACCGAGCTGTGGGAGACGGTGAAACACGAGATCACGAGGGACGACTACGCGTACTTCGACGTGATGCACCTCGTCCTCCCGAGCAAGCTTCCGCCCGACCGATTCTACGAGCGTGTCGCGCGGCTGTACGGTCTGGCTCGCAAGGACACGCAGTTCGGATGGGCGGCGCTCAAGAAGCTCATGCAGATGGCGCTGCAGGGGAACGGTTTCGCCATGCGGCGCGTGTTCAGCGCCGTTCAGGACATGCGGAACGCACGCGCCTACCTGGACTACCCGGGCTCGATCCCGAAGCCGGACTGGGTGCCGGTCGGGTACGGGCGGGTGGATTGGGTCGATCGCGGCCGCTCGCCTCTTGCCGAGTCCGTAGCCGAGAAGTCCGACACCGAGGTCCAGCTGGCCGCCGGCTAGGTCGCCCCGGCGGCTCCAGGCCAGCGGGAACGGGGGGTCGCGTTCCTAGGCCTCCACGCGCACGCCCTTCCAGAACGCGATGTGATCCTTGATCTGGGCGGCCGCCTCGGACGGCTCCGGATAGTACCACGCCGCTCCGGCGTTCACCTCATCCCCCACGGCGACGTCGTAGTAGCTCGCCACGCCCTTCCAGGGGCAGGTCGTGTGCTGATCGCTGGCCCGGAAGAACTCGCGGTTGATGGATTCGGGCGGAAAGTAGATGTTTCCCTCGACGGTCTCGAAGGTATCGCTTTCAGCCAGCACCTGATCGCGCCAGATCGCTCGTGCCATGGCTCGTGTCCCTTCGGCGGTGGTTAACGGACGGGAAGTGGCGACCGCGCGCCCCGTCCCTCGATCTTGATCGGTATTGCTTGGTCTCAGGTATGTAAGGAGCCTCGCGCATGTTCCAGCGTATTCTCGTCCCCGTGGATCTGACCGACCGCAACGCGCCCGCGATCGAGATCGCGGGCCGCCTCGTGGCGGATGACGGCGGGACCGTCGTCCTGCTGCACATCATCGAGACGCTCGACATCCCTTTCGAGGAGCTCGAGGACTTCTACCACCGGCTCGAGGCCAAGGCGATGGCCGTCCTGGGCGAGTCCGCCGCTCCGCTGCGCGATGCCGGAGTCGCGTTCGATCACCACGTGCGCTACGGTGACCGGGCGGAGGAGATCGTGGCCTTCGCCAGGGAGGACGGGTCCGACCTGCTCGTCCTTACCTCCCACAGGATCGACCTCGAGAGCCCGGGATCGGGCTGGACGACGCTCAGCTACAAGGTGGCGATCCTCGCCCAGTGCCCGGTGCTGCTCATCAAGTAGAGGAGTCCGCGAGCGGCCGGCGGGCATGTCAGCCCGCCTTTCCGAGATAGCGCTTGAAGGCGGGCGAGAGTGGGCGGACCAGCGCCTGCCGGAGATCCCCCTCGGGGGATGCGTCCCCACCCAGGTGACGGATACGCCCTCCTTCTCGTGCCGCGACCGGGATTCCGTCCCGATAGACCACACGGTTCGAGGGTGTGGCCGAGATGCGGTCTCCAGGAGTGATGATGCCGGCCAGATTGAGCGGATCGGCCGCGCTGACGGCTCTCAGCTCTCCTGTCGGCTCGGCGCGCCTCACCGCTCGCAGCGTTCCGACGGCTTCCGGCAGCGCGAACTGCTCGCCGGCGAAACCGGCGACGAAACGCCCTCCCCGAACCTCGCCGCGCGCTTCCAGTCGGCGGTACACGAGCAGGAGGTCGCGCCAGGGCGGCAGCTTCGTTTCCCGCTCCAGCAGCCGACGAAACACGACCCCGTACCGGCGGAGCAGGATGCGGGCGACCGCCTCGGTGAAGGCGTCGGGAGCTCCGAAGCGGGCCCCGGCGGGCCGGTCCTCCTCCGCCTTGCCGCCTGGTGGGAGCGGCGAGCGCAGCAACGACCAGCGGCCGGCCTCCTCCACGCTGTACGCGGTGGAGGTGTTCCGCCTGTGCCGCCCTTGCGGTCCCGAATCGGCGAACGGACGCCGCTTGGCTGAGGGGGTCAGCAGCGCCCGCAGCCCGGAGAACCCGTCCGAACTCACGAGACCCTGCGCGGCCAGCTCGCCGAGCGCCGTCTCCGCCTGCGTGGGGAGGAGCTCCGTCTCGGCGACGATCTCCGGGAAAAACGAGGCGCCCCTTCTCTCCAAGGCCTCGACGACCGTTCGCGCGTAGGTGGACAAGCCTGCCTGCTCCGGCACCCGAGCTGTCCCTGTCCACAGGGAGAGACTTTGCCGGGGGAGGATGGCGATCGGCGATGTGCGCAGCGGTCCCGAGCTGCGCTGCGATCCGGCGCCGCCCGGAGGAGGCGAAAGGCGCCCCCACGACGCCCGGCCGGTGAGACAGAGCGCGTCGAGGTAGCCCGGCTCGTAGTCCGCGCATCGCGAGGCCAGCACATCCGGCTCCCACGCCCCGGCGGGCAGCTCGTAGCCATTCAGCATCTCGATAACGCTTGCCACCCCCTCGAGGCCCGAGACCCGGTGTTCGGGCTCGACCTTCTGCCACGCGAACAGGAAGCGCATGAGGTCGGCTGCCGCTACGGGCTCGATCTCGGATCGCAGGCGACCGATCGTATACCGGTGGATCCGCGCCAGCAGTCGCCGGTCGCACCACTCCCGCTCCCCCGCGCCGGACGTGAAGGCGCCGCGCAGGACGGTCCCCTCGGACTCCAGTGCCAGGAGGGCCGCCTCCGCATCGGCTCGTGAGAGGCCGAGCTGGGAAGCCAGATGGCTCGCCGTGATCGGGCCGGCGACCTCGAGCCGGCCGCGCAGCAGCTCCCGGATCGCCTCCTCCCTGGTCAACGCGTCCGAGGTCAGGCGCTCGGGTAGATCCAGGTCGGGCGCCAGCCGCGCGTCGGGCAGCGCCAGCAAGAGCTCCGGAAGGCGCTCGGCGGCGATCCACACGGTTCGCCCTCCGTCGGCCGAGGTGGCCGAGGCGGCGCGACCCGCGGCCGCCAGGGCGCCGAGAAGCACTCTCCACGAAGGCGGGCCCTCCGCGGGGTCGAGAAAACCGCAGGTGACCAGCGCGTCGTGCAGCTCGTCCGGGGTCTCGGCCACCGGTCGTGCCTCGGCTCGCACCCGCTCGATCGCCTGGGCGTCCAGCGCTCCCAGATCCTCGGCCGAGGAGGGCTCGAAGGCGCGGCGCGTGTAGATGGCCCGGGCGCGCCGCTCCTCGAGCGGCGCGTCATCCAGGAACTCGTAGGGGCGAGCGTTCAGGATCTCGTGCGCCAGGGGGGATGGCTCGGGCGTGTCCCGGGTGATCAGGCGCAGCTCCCCGCCCCGGATCTTCTCGAGCACACCTCGCAGGGTCTCAAGGTCCATCGCCTCCCGCAGGCAGTCCTCCAGCGTCTGGCGCACGAGCGGATGGTCGGGGACCTCACGGTCACCGGCGATGTTCTCGAGACAGGCTGCTGCGTCGGGGAACACGGCAGTGAGCAGATCCTCCGCCTGCATGCGCTGGATCTGGGCGGGGGTCCGCCTGCCGCCCCAGCGGCGCAGCACGGCGAGCGAGATGCCGGCGTTCCACCGCCAGCGGGTCTGGAAGAGCGGCGAGTCCAGAACGGCCTGAACCAGGACATCGCCCACCGCATCCGGCTTCAGGTAGCCGAACACGTCCTCGAGCGGGAAGCTGTGCTGCGGCCCTAGTGAGAGGAGAAGGGCATTCTCGCCCGCGGCGGCCTGCAGCTCGAAGTTGTAAGCGCGGCAGAACTTCTTCCGCAGCGCCAGGCCCCAGGCCCGGTTCACCCGGTTGCCGAGCGGAGCGTGGAGCACGAGCTGCATCCCCCCGGACTCGTCGAAGAAGCGTTCCAGGATGAGCGTGCCGGCCGTGGGGAGCGCTCCGAGGATGCGGCGGCTTTCACCGAGGTAGGTGACGATCTGAAAGGCGGCCGCCTGTCCGAGGCCGACCTCGCCCACCAGCCACTCGACGGCATCCTGTTCGGCCGGCAGGAGCTCATCGAGGCGTTCCCGAATGCGGGAGACCGCGGCCGACAGCTCGTCGCTCCGCGCGGGCGCCTCGCCGAACCAGAAGGGGATCGTCGGGGGCTCGCCGCGCGCGTCCTCCACCCGCACCACACCCGTCCCGATGCCCAGCACGCGCCACGAGGTGTTGCCGAGCTGGAACACGTCGCCCTGCATGCTCTCGATCGCGAAGTCTTCGTTCAGGCTCCCGATGTACGTGCCTTCGGGCTCCAGCAGGACGCGGTAGTCGGCGTTGTCCGGGATGGCGCCGCCAGAGGTGATGGCAGCCATCCGTGCTCCCTTGCGTCCCCGGATGCGGCCGTTGACCGCATCGTGATGCACGTACGCGCCGCGTCTTCCGCGGCGGGTGGCGAAGCCACGCGCCACCACGCGCACGATCTCGTCGAACGCCTCGCGAGTGAGCGCCCGGTAGGGCCACGCGCGCCGGACGAGACGGAACAGCTCTTCCTCCCCCCAATCCTCGCTCGCGGCCTCCGCGATCAGCTGCTGCGCCAGCACGTCGAGCGGCTGCTCCGGGATCACGACCCGGTCCAGCTCACCCCGCCGCACGGCGTGCAACAGGGCGGCACACTCCACGAGGTCATCCCGGCTGAGCGGAAACAAACGTCCCTTCGGCGTGCCGCCCACCGTGTGCCCGGAACGACCCACCCGCTGGAGGAAGGCGGCGATGCGCCGCGGCGAGCCGATCTGGCACACGAGGTCGATCTCGCCGATGTCGATCCCGAGTTCCAGAGAAGCCGTCGCGACCAGGAGCTCCAGGGTCCCGGACTTCAGGCGGCGCTCGGCATCGAGTCGCGCCTCCCGGGCCAGGCTGCCGTGGTGGGTGGCGACGTTGGCTTCGCCGAGCCGCTCGGCGAGGTGCCGGGTCATGCGCTCGGCGAGCCGGCGGGTGTTGACGAACACCAGCGTCGTGCGATGCTGCCTGGTGAGCTCCGCCAGCCGGTCGTACACATCCTCCCAGACCTCGCCCGACATCACCGCATCCAGCGGGGCGGACGGGATCTCGATGTCGAGGTCCCACGCCCTGCGGTGGCCCTCGTCCACGATCGCGCAGTCCGCTTCGCCGCCAGCCGTCAGACCGCGGGCCCCCACGAGGAAACGGGCCACGTCTTCGATCGGTCGCTGCGTCGCCGACAGGCCGATGCGCTGCGGCGGACGGCCAGCGACGTGGGCCAGGCGCTCGAGGCTGAGGGCCAGGTGGGATCCGCGACGCGACTCGACCACCGCGTGGATCTCGTCCACGATGACCGTCCGCACCGTTCGCAGCATCTCGCGGCTGCGCTGCGCGGTGAGCAGCAGGTAGAGCGACTCGGGCGTGGTGACGAGGATGTGGGGGGGACGGCGCAGCATCGCCTGCCGCTCGGACTGGGGAGTATCGCCGGAGCGCACCGCCGCCGTGATCCGCACCTCGGGATATCCGAGCTCCGACGCCAGCGAGCGGATCTGGCGCCGCGGCTCGGCCAGGTTGTGGTGGATGTCCGCACTGAGCGCCTTGAGCGGCGACACGTAGAGCACGCGGGTCTCGTCCGGAAGCAGGCCGCCCTGTTCGATGCCCTCGCTGAGCAGCTCGTCGAGCGCGTTGAGGAAAGCGGCCAGCGTCTTGCCGGAGCCGGTCGGCGCCGCGATCAGGGTGGGCCGCCCGGAGCGGATCGCCTCCCAGCCGCGCGCCTGAGCCGGCGTCGGCGCCTCGAAGCGCGAAGTGAACCAGTGGGCCACCGCGGGGTGGAATGCGGACAGGGGCATGGTTTGTTCAGTACTCCCGTGAGACGCTCGAGATCGCGCCGTGTCGCCAACGCGCTTCAAAGTGTGCTGCATCGGAGGGCCGGACGAGGCCTCGCTGGCGATCCGTTATGGGGCTTCCGCGATCGGGCTCGTGTCGGCGATGCCGAGCGGCCCGGGCGTGATCGGAGAGGAGCTGATCCGCCGGATCGCCGCCTCGACGCCTCCGGCCGTCTCGACTTTCCTGCTCACCTCCCTCACCGACCCCGCCGCGATCGCGGAGCAGCACCGCCGCTGCGCGACGACGGCCATCCAGCTGGTAGACCGGATGGAGGCCTCGGCCTGCGAGGAGCTGCGGGCCGCCCGGCCCGGCGTTCGGCTGGTGCAGGTCGTGCACGTCACCGGCCCTGCAGCATTGGGGGAGGCGGTGGAGGCGGCGCGCTACGCCGACGCACTGTTGCTCGATTCGGGCCGCCCCGATCTGGCTGTGAAGGAGCTCGGTGGGACTGGCAGGGTCCACGACTGGGCAGTCAGCCGCGCGATCCGCGAAGCGGTGGAGATCCCGGTCTTCCTGGCGGGGGGATTGGGGCCCCGCAACGTGGCCGAGGCCGTGCGTGCCGTCGAGCCCTATGCGGTGGATGTGTGCAGCGGCGTGCGCACCGGCGGGCGGTTGGACGAAGACAAGCTGGCTCGTTTCGCTGCAGCCCTCGCCTGATCTTTTGACGCGGCGGACTGCCGGTACTCCGGCCGGTACACCGGCCACGTCACCGATTCTTGCCCGCTGACCGGTTTCCGTTCTTTCAGCGGCCCCAGTTCTGGTAGAATCGGAAGCGGAAGAAGATGTCATCCACCTCGCCCTGGCCGAGGAAGAACGCCTCGCCCTCTTTCTGCCAGGCGACCTCGTACCGAAACCTCACCGTCCGGCGCAGGCTGCGCTCGATCCCGGCGGAGACCCGCACCTGTTCGCGAAACTGTCCCTGCTGGCCGGCCAGGTTCAGGAAACCCTCCGTGCTGAGGAGCGCCCTCCAGTAGCGGTCCGCCTGGATGGCGTTCCAAGTGAAGGAGGCCCGGAGGCGATAGCGAAGCCGCAGCGACGCCTGCGTCTCCCAGGTTGCCGTGTTGAAGTCGAAGCGCTCCTCGAGCATCAGACGGTGGTCCAGCGGGATGCGCCACCGCGGCCACACGAGGTCCGCGCCCTGCCAGGGCCGGAGTTCCCAGCGATCGTCGATCTCGTCGTTGAAGGTGAAGAAGTTGTGCAGGCCGCCACCCACCCGGAGGCTGTTGCTCAGGGAGTACATCGCGTTTGCGCGCAGGGGCAGCCGCCACCAGCCTCCCGATTCGAGCGCGGTCCGGAAGCCCACGTCCCCGAAGAGGTTGAGTTTCGGGCTCAGCATTACGGAGGGGTTGTAGTCGATCCAGAGCTGCGGGCTGACGTTGCTTTCGGGCTCCCCCGGCTCCTCAGGCTCTCCCTGGGCGAAGGCCGGGGGCGGCGTCACGAGCCCCAGCGAAAGCACCGCGATGGCGATCCGGGCGGCGGCCAGCGACAGACGCGCCCTACCGGCCGGCAGATCCGTGCGCGCCACGCTGACGCGCGTGCCCGAAGCCCAGCAGCTGGCGGCCAGCGATCGCGTACTGCCCGCTGGCCGGTTTGAGGGCCCGCCTAAGCTGACGGAGACCGAGGAGATCTTGCCCGATTTTCCTCAGTCACTCGAGTCACTCGCAGAGCCGGGCGCAGGAGGGAAGTCCTCCAGGATCTTCGCCACGGCCTCGTTGATCCGCTTCTGCGACTCCTCTGGGCTCGCCTGTCTGTCGGACAGCGTCTTGGAGCCGGTGGACGTGTAGATCAGCTGCTCGGTCGATGTGTCGAATATGCCGATGACCAGCGTGCCGACCTCGTAACGCGTCTCGGTCGTTCGGCTCGTCGTCATGCCCATTCCGGACCTGCCGTACCAGCCGCCCCAGCCGTACCCGTAGCCACCCCAGCCGGTGTTGACCGTCTGGAAGGAGGAACGCTGCTCCGTCGTCACCTGCCAGCCCACGGCCGCGTCGGCATCCTTGGCGTCGCTCACCTGCCGCCATCCCTTCGCCTGCAGCGTGCTGGTGATGGCGCTCTTGATCCGATTCTGAGTGATCTGATCGAGGCCGGCGCCGCCGCTGGCCTCGTCCAGCACGACGAAGGTGTTGAAAGCGGAAAAATTCACTCCCGGGTCCCAGTCACTGCGCACGCTGATGCCGCTGCCACAACCGGAAAGCAGGATCGCCAGCACCCCGGACACGCTCCACAGACTTAGCCGCATGGTTCCCTCCGCTGATGTTCGACTCGAAGGCGTAATCTCTGCCCAATCGGTCTTCCCGTCAAAACAACCTCGGCAAGCGCCGTCTGCCATCATGGCGGCGAAGCCCTCTCAGTGACAGTACAGGTCCCGTCGGCGGGTAAGATCCTCCACGACGGCCGCCTTGAAGCCCTCGTCGCCCCCACGCTCGAGCAGCTTCTGCCGGTAGCCGACGAGCTCCACGGTCTCCAGGCGCGCCTTGACCGTGCGGAACGGGCGGGGCAGCAGCTCGCCCGGCGCCTGGATGTGGTGAAGGCCGCGGCTGTAGCAGAGGAGCATCCGGCCGTCCGGGACCGCCCGAACGATGTCCGCGATGCCGCCTCGGATGGTCATCGGGTTGCCGGCCAGATCGAGCCCCGTCTTCCGTTTCATCCGACCCTCGGGCAGGATGACGACGATCGCCCCGGGCTGGCTGGCCTGCGAGAGGAACCGTTCCCAGGTCTCGTCGCGCTCCCGGGTGATCGGCACTACATCCTCCGCCACGAGACGGAAGAAGCGACCGACGAGCGGACGCCTCGTCGTCTTGTCGGCCACGGGCACGACGCCCTGCCGGGCGATCCGCTTCAGCAGCCGGTCCGGCGCGCCGCCCGCGAAGATGGGCTCGTACAGGCTCGTGTGGTTGAGGATCGTGATGACGCGCACACCCTCCCAGGGGTCGGGCGGCACGTCGCCTACCCACCGTATCTCGTAGCCAAAGAACAGGCGGCTGACGAACTTGACCGACCTCAGGAGGGCATAGCTGATCTGGCTTCGCACGACCGAAAGCTAGGCGAAACAGCCGAGGCGTGCGACCCAGGCGGTCCGTACATTGATCTCGTGGCACGCCGCTGATCATGGGCGAGGAGAGAAGACGCCGGATGACCGGAGACTCGAAGGCCGAATCGACACGGGGAGCAGCGGCTTCCGAAGGAGGCATGTGACGCTGATCGGTCCGCAGGCCAGGGTGGCGAGATGCCTGGAGGCGGCCGGTGAGGGGATCACCGTCGCTACGGTTTCGGCGCCAGCGCGGCCGGCAGCCTCCGTGCTGGCGGCCCTCGGTCCGCATGGCGGCTCCAGTGCGCTCGCCTGGCTGCCGCCCGAGGGGATCCAGCTGGTCGGCCTCGGGGTGGCGGCCTCCGTGCAGGGCGTGCTGGGTACGCCCGCCCTGGCGGGCAGGGCGGCCGAGCTTCTCCGTTCGATCCGCACGGTCGACAGCGGACAGGAGGCTCTGGCGGCGCCGCGCCTGATCGGCGGCTTCGCATTCGGTCGGCGGAGGACGCTGGCCGCCCCCTGGGAACACTTCGGCCCCGGGCTTTTGGTGCTGCCGCGCTGGACCTACGCCCGGGAGGAGTCCCGTGCCTGGCTGTCGCTCGCCGTGCGGGGTCCGCTGACCTCGCCGGAGCGAGGACGGGCGCTGGCCGAGCTGGCCGCCCTCCTCGCGGCGTTAGAGCCGCTGCCGTCCCTGAGCAGCGAGTCGCATCAAGCGACCGGAGAAGAGATCGAGGCCGGCGTGCAGCGAGAAGCCGCCGTCTGCGAGGCCCACGAGACGGATGCGGGTGCGGTAGAGTGGGCGGAGCGGATCGCGGCGATCGGCCGGGCGATCGAGGGGGGTGCGGTGGAGAAGGTGGTGGCGGCCCGCTGCGAGCAGCAGCCGCTGCCCGGGCACGTCCAGCCCGCGCTGGTCCTGCGGCGGCTCGCCCGGCGCTTCGGGAGCTGCACGGCCTTCAGCCTGGAGATCGAGGGAGCCGTCTTCCTCGGGGCGACGCCCGAGCGGCTGCTCCGCGTCTCGGGGCGCGAGGTGACCACGGAGGCGCTGGCCGGATCGGCCCCCCCCGCCCGCGCCGCGGGCCTCCTGGAGAGCTCGAAGGAGCTGCAGGAGCATGCCTTCGTGCGGGACGACATCGTGGCCCGTCTCGCGCCGCTGTGCGACGAGGTGCGGCAGGGCGATCTCGAGCTCCGCATGCTGCCCAACATCGCGCACCTCCGGACCGGCATCCGCGCCACGGCTCGCAAGGACGCTGGCGTGCTGGACCTCCTCGCGGCACTTCATCCGACGCCGGCCGTGGGCGGCGTTCCGAGAGAGGCGGCGCTCCGGTGGATCGAGGAGCACGAGCCGCTGGAGCGCGGTTGGTACGCCGGGCCGTTCGGGTGGCTGGATGCCGAGGGCGACGGCGAGTTCGTGGTGGCCCTGCGCTCCGCCATGCTGCGGGATGGGAAGGCATGGCTTTACGCGGGGGCCGGGATCGTACGGGGCTCGGACCCGTCTGCCGAGTGGGCCGAGACCGCGGCGAAGCTCGAGCCGATGCGCCGGTCGCTCGCTGCGGCCGCGGGGGTGAGCGGCGAGGCGGGCGCTGGCGAAACGGCCACGCTAGCGAAGCGGCCGTGGCACGCAGCGGCCACGCGGGAGGGGAGCATGACTCGACATGGCGGCGGACATGAGTGAGAGCCGGTCTCCCGGTCCGTCCGAGCACCGGGCGGCGGTTCAGTGGGCCTGGGCACGCGTGCTTCTGGATGGCTTCGCCGAGGCGGGCGTGCGCGACGTGGTCATCAGTCCGGGCTCGCGCTCCACTCCGTTCGTGCTTGCCGCACACCGTCACCCGAAGCTTCGCTGCCACGACGTCCTGGATGAACGGTCCGCGGCCTTCTTCGCCCTCGGTCAGTCCAAGGCGTGCGGGGAGCCCAGCCTGCTGGTCTGCACCTCGGGCACGGCGGGTGCGCACTATCTGCCCGCCGTCATGGAGGCGTCGCTCAGCCATACGCCGCTGCTGCTTCTCACGGCGGACCGTCCGTTCGAGCTTCAGGCCTGCGGCGCGAATCAGACGGCCGACCAGCTGAAGCTGTTCGGATCGCACGCGCGCGGCTTCTTCCATCTGGGACGTCCGGACGGCTCGGAGCGGGCGCTCCGCGCGGTCCGTCGGACCGCTGCCCAGGCGGCCGCGCTCGCCCGGGCCCCGCTGCCCGGCCCGGTCCACCTGAACGCGCCGGCCCACCAGCCGCTGGAGCCGCCGGCGGAGGGCGAGGATCCCGCCCACGCGAGCTCGCAGGATCGGCCCGAGCCGCTCGGCGAGCGGCTGATCGGAGCGCCGGTCACCCGGGTGGCGGCGGCCGAGGCCGTCCCGTCCCCGGAGGCCGTGCGGGAACTGGCCGAACGGCTCTCGGCGGCCGCGCGCCCCCTGTTCGTGTGCGGTCCGCAGCCGCCCGCGCGCGCCGGGGCGGTCGCGGCGCTGCGGCGGCTTGCCGCCTCGCGGGGCATACCGCTCGCGGCCGAGGCGACCAGTCAGCTGCGCTTCGGTCCCGAGAGCGGGGGCGGGGCAGGGGAGGGGTCGGTGTTCGGCTGCTTCGATCCCATCTACCGGAGTCCGGCAGGGCGGGAGCGGCTCCGTCCGGATCTCATCGTCCAGTTCGGTGGCACGCCGGCCTCGGGCGGGCTGCTGGCCCTCCTCGCGGACGCGTCGGACAGCTCGGACAGGGAGGAAGTCGGGCGGATCGTCGTGGCGCCGCACGGCTGGCCCGATCCGGAGAGCGCCGCCGACCTGCTGGTCCGGGCCGACAGCGGCAGGCTCGCGGCCGCCCTGGACGCGGCGCTGGACGGCACAGCGGGGGAGGCCGCTGCCCGCCGCGGGGCCGTGACGGACGCCTCCCGCCGGAGCTGGCTGGAGGCGGTTGGACGGGCCGACGGGCTCGCTCGACACGCCATCGAGGCCGAGCTGGAGCGGGCGGGCGACCGCCTCACGGAGGGCGCGGTCGCGCAGGCCGTCCCGCGAGCGATGCCGCAGGACGGGCTGCTGGCCGTGGGCAACAGCCTTCCGGTGCGGCAGCTGGACGCTTGGAGCCGGCCGGGTCCGGGACCGGGCCGTGTGCTGTCGCAGCGCGGTCTGAGCGGTATCGACGGCCTCGTGTCCGGGGCGGCGGGAGCGTGCGCGAGATCGGGGCGGCCCACCGTGCTGCTGGTCGGCGACGTCAGCTTTCTCCACGACCTGAGTGGTCTCCTGGCGGCCCGCAGCCTCGAGCCTCCCTTCGTGGTCGTGGTCGTGAACAACGACGGCGGGCGACTGTTCGAGGAGCTGCCGATCGGAGGGCGATCCGATCTGGAGGAGGCGCTGCCGCACTTCACGACGCCGCACGGCGTTGCTCTGGAGCATGCCGCGGCGCTGTTCGGGCACCGCCACGCCGTCGTCGACACCGTGACCGGGTTCGACACGGCGCTGGGCGAGGCGCTCTCGCAGTCCGGCTGCACGGTCGTGGAGGCGCGTGTACCGCCGCACGGCGCGGCGGAACAGAACGGGCGGGTGCGAGAGGCCGTGCGCGAGGCCCTGGCCGCCCTCTAGGCACCGCGCCGATCCCGGCCGGCAAGCTTGGCGTCGACCGGGCAACGGCGCCCGCGCCGCCCCTTTTCTTGCCTGCGGGCCCGCCCGCCCTCCTATTCCCGGTTGCGACTAACCCGCGCTGGTCTGGGAGGAACGAATGATCGAGTGGAAGCTCCAGGATGCTCACGGCTTCGAGGACATCCTGTATGAGAAGAGTCCCGAGGGCATTGCCAAGATCACCATCAACCGGCC
The DNA here is from genome assembly GCA_020351855.1 of Gemmatimonadota bacterium. Taxonomy (GTDB): domain Bacteria; phylum Gemmatimonadota; class Gemmatimonadetes; order Palauibacterales; family Palauibacteraceae. The sequence goes on along the minus strand of CP070670.1, from coordinate 732,971 downwards.
CGAGGTGCGCAACGCCTTCCGGCCGCTGACGGTCAAGGAGATGAGCCGGGCGTTCGAGGATGCCCGCGACGACGAGAGGGTCGGCGTGGTCATCCTCACGGGCATGGGCGAGAAGGCGTTTTGCTCGGGCGGTGACCAGAGGGTGCGGGGCGAGGGAGGATACGTGGGGGCGGACGGCATTCCCCGCCTCAACGTGCTCGATCTCCAGCGTCAGATCCGCACCCTGCCCAAGCCGGTGATCGCGATGGTGGCGGGGTACGCGGTGGGCGGCGGGCACGTGCTCCACGTGATGTGCGACCTCACCATCGCGGCCGACAACGCCATCTTCGGTCAGACCGGCCCCAAGGTCGGCTCCTTCGACGGCGGATACGGGTCGGCTTACCTGGCCCGCATCGTCGGACAGAAGAAGGCGCGCGAGATCTGGTTCCTCTGCCGTCAGTACTCGGCGGACGAGGCGCTGACGATGGGGCTCGTCAACGCCGTCGTGCCCTACGAGCGCCTGGAGGAGGAGACGGTCCAGTGGTGTCGGGAGATCCTCCGGCACAGCCCGATGGCGATCCGCTGCCTCAAGGCCGCCATGAACGCGGACTGTGACGGCCAGGCGGGGCTCCAGGAGCTGGCCGGCAACGCGACCCTTCTATTCTACCTGACGGAGGAGGGACAGGAGGGTCGCAACGCGTTCGTGGAGAAGCGCCCGCCCGAGTTCGGACGGTTTCCCCGCTTTCCCTGACCGAAGACCCTCATGCGAGCGATGGTCGCGGGCGTGGTCCCCGGCTCCCGTCGGGCCTGGATCCTGGCCATTCGCCTGCCGACGCTCCCCGCGGCGATCGCCCCGGTCGTGGTGGGAACGGCCGCGGCCTGGTCCGTCGGCGCCTTCCGTCCCGCCCCGGCGCTCGCCGCGCTCCTGGGCGCGCTCGCGCTGCAGATCGGGACGAACCTCGCCAACGACCTGTTCGACTTCGAGAAGGGAGCGGATACGGAGGATCGGCTCGGTCCGCCCCGGGTGGTCCAGCTCGGCCTCCTCTCCCCCGCGGAGGTCCGGAAGGGGATGCTGGCCGCCTTCGGCTTCGCGACGGTCATGGGGCTCTACCTGACGTTCGTGGCAGGACCGGTCATCGTGGCGATCGGGATCGCGTCGATCGTCGCGGCGGTGGCTTATACCGCGGGGCCGTTTCCGCTCGGCTACAACGGGCTCGGAGACCTCTTCGTGATGATCTTCTTCGGCTTCGTGGCCGTGTGCGGAACCATCTACGTGCAGGCCGGGCGCGTACCGGAGCTCGGCTGGTGGGTGGCCCTCGCCATGGGCGCCCTCGCCACCGCGATCCTCGTGGTGAACAACCTGCGCGATCTGGAGACGGACGCCGCGGCCGGGAAGCGAACGCTGGCGGTGCGCTTCGGCCGCCCCTTCGCGATCGGGGAGTACTCGCTGCTCCTGCTCACGGCCTGCCTGGTGCCGCTCTGGCTCGTTGCGCGCGGACTGGCCGGGCCGCCGGCGCTCCTCCCGCTGCTGACGGTGCCCCTGGCAGCCGGCCTGGTTCGACGGGTCATGGTCACCTCGGGCCCCGCCATGAACCCGCTTCTCTTCCAGACGGCCCGCCTGGAGCTGCTGTTCGCGCTGCTGCTCGCGGCCGGGCTGGTCCTCGCCCCGTGAGCGGCCTCGTGCGCGTCGCGGCGGCCCGCCTCTTCGAGGCGGCCGGCCCGCTTTCGGCCGCTTGGTCGAGCGGCGCCGCGAGCTGGGGGGCGCGTCACGGCATCCTGCTCCAGCTGCGGGACGAGGAGGGGGGGCTTGGCCAGGGGGAGGCGTCGCCGCTTCCCGGCTTCTCGACCGACAGCCTGGACGAGGCGAGGGCCGCCCTCCTCGCCACGCCGTGGGAGAACCTGCCCGCGCTCCGGCCCGGGGAAGACCTGCCCGGGCAGGTCGAGGGATTCCTGGATCGAGCCGGACTGATCGCGCCCTCGGCCCGCTTCGCGGCCGAGACGGCGCTGCTCGACCTGGCCGGCCAGCGCCTCGGCCTGCCGATCCACGTGCTGCTCGCCAAGAGCGGGGAGGCGCATCCGTCCAGCGGCAGCTCCCGGGAGGCCCCGGGATCCCCGAAGGATCGGGCCTGCCAGAGCGCGCTGCCGCTCGCGGCCGCGCTGATGGTGAACCGGCTGGACGAGGCGCGCCGGCGCCTGGCCGAGGGCTATCGGGTTCTCAAGCTCAAGGTCGGACGGTCGCCGGCGGAGGAGCTGGCCCTGCTGGCTGCGCTGCGAAGCGAAGCCGGCGCCGACGTCGTGCTGCGCGCGGACGCGAACGGAACCCTGGACCCGGACGGGGCCGCCGCGTGGCTCCGCACCGCCGCCGATCTCGGGGTGGAGTTCGTGGAAGAGCCGCTGCCGCTCCACGACGTGCCGCGCCTGCTTCCCTCGCCGGTGCCGCTGGCCCTGGACGAGTCGCTCCCCCCCGGCGAGAGCTCGACACTGGAGGCCGCGCTCGATCGCGGGGCCTATCGCTACGTGGTCCTCAAGCCCGCCTACCACGGCGGAGCTCTGCGTTGCCGCCGCCTGGCAGCGTGTGCCCGAGGCCGCGGAGCCGAGCCCGTCATCTCCCACCTGCTGGGAGGTCCGGTGGGGCTGGCGGCGGCCGCCGAGCTTGCCCTGGCGCTGCGTCCTTGTCCGGCGGCCGGCCTGGCCCCTCACCCCGGCCTGGCCATATGGCCGCCGGTCGCGCTGCCGGCTTTCGGGGGCGGGGAGCTCGTGCCGCACGATCGTCCGGGACTGGGGCTCCCCACGCTTTCGGGCGAGTCGGGCGGGGGCGCGTGGCGGGAGATCGGGCCGTGAGGCGGCGCGGGGTGGGCTGGTGAGTGGCGGGGAGCGAGCCGATACGGCCCTCAGCATCCTCGCGGCGGCGCGCGAGGCTCCCGACCGCCCAGCGCTCATCGCCGGGGACCGGGTCGTGCGCTACGAGGAGCTGGCGGGCTCCGTGCGGAGCGCGCTGGGGTGGATCGCCCGGAGGCTCGACGCGACCGAGGCCGCCCGGGCGGAGCCGAGCCCGTTGAGGCCGGCGCCCGTCGCACTGGTGGCCCGGCGGATCCCCGAGACGCTGCACCTTCTGCTGGCGCTGCTGGAACTGGGCATCCCGGCGGCCATGATCCACGCGAGGCTGACCGCCAGGGAGCGCAGCGCCATGGAGGGCCTCCTCCGGCCGGTCCTCACGGTGGACCCGGCCGCCCTCGACGAGGTGGAGGAGGAACTCTCGGGCCAGCCCCCCACCGCTGGGATCGATCCCGAGTCCATCCTGGCCGTCGTCCCGACCTCGGGCAGCAGCGGCCGACCGAAGGCGGTCCTCCTCTCGCGGCGGGCGTTCCTCGCATCCGCGCGGGCGAGTGCGGCCAACCTGGGCTGGGACGAGGAGGATCGCTGGCTGGCGCCGCTGCCTCTCGCCCACGTGGGCGGGCTGTCCATCCCGCTTCGCACCCTGATCGCCCGTCGCTGCACGGTGCTGGCACCCCCCGGGGCGTTCGACCCCGCGGCGATCGTCCGGCAGATCGAACGCCACCGGGTCACCCTCGTCTCCCTGGTGCCGCCGATGCTGGAGGCGCTGCTCTCCCGCCTTGGGCTGTCTCGAAGCCTGATGGTCAATAACGACTCACTGGCTGCATTCCGGGCCGGCACGACTGAACCGTACGGGG
>CP070670.1:681157-729200 GCA_020351855.1 Gemmatimonadota bacterium | reverse complement strand
CTCTGGCTCATGCCGATCATCGAGAGCGCCCTCGGGATCGAGCATGCCTTCGAGATCGCCAGCGCGAGCCCGCGGGTCGCCGCGCTCACGATCGGGCTGGAGGACTACTCCGCGGATCTGGGCGTGCCGCGCACCGAGGAGGGCGTGGAGTCCGCCTGGGCGCGGGAGCGGCTCGTCAACGCGGCCCGGGCCGCCGGCGTGCAGGCCATCGACTCCGTCTACGGACAGGTGGACGACCTGGAGGGGCTTCTGCGCTGGGGAGCGCGGTCGCGCCAGCTGGGCTTCGAGGGCATGGGGTGCATCCATCCGCGTCAGATCGAGGCGATCCACGTGGCTTTCCAGCCCACGCCGGCCCAGATCGAGAAGGCGCTCGCCATCGTGGATGCCTACGATCGCGCGCAAGCCGAGGGGCGAAGCGTGGTGAGCCTGGGCTCGAAGATGATCGACCCGCCGGTGGTCAAGCAGGCCGTGACCCTGGTGTCCCGCGCCCGAGCCCTGGGACTCGTGAGCGGCGGGGCGGGTGCGGACGCGGCGCCCGACAGGGCAAGCGACACCGCAGCACTAGAGGCGGATCGATGAGCCGAGCCACGAGATCGAGTGAAACGCATGGCCCAGGCATGAGCGCGGGCGATGGAGGGCGTCCCCCCGGCCTGGTGGATAACGCCCTGGGACGCAGGGTCCCGACCGAGGTCAACGGACAGCCGGCCGTCCCCTTCGGGGGCGTGAACGGGCACCGGCCGGCGGGCAGGAAGCACGCTCCGCCGATCCGGAGCTGCGCCGACTACCCGGCGAGCGGGGACAAGCGGGTGGACAGCCTGCAGGAGGCCTTCCGGCGCTGCGGCCTGGCGGACGGAATGGTGATCTCCTCGCACCATCACCTGCGGGACGGGGACCGGGTAGGGGTGATGGCCCTCGAGGCGGCGGCCGATCTGGGCGTCAAGGACCTGATGTGGTTCCCCAGCGCCTCCTTTCCCTGCCACGCCGGCGTCATCGACCTGATGGAGGCCGGGGTGGTCCATCACATCGAGGGCAGCCTGAACGGTCCGCTGGGCGACTACTGCTCCCGCGGCAAGATGCGGGGTCTGGGAGTGCTTCGGTCCCACGGCGGGCGCTGGCAGGCCATCCAGGACGGCGAGGTCAGGATCGACGTGGCCATCATCGCCGCGCCCACCGCCGACGCCTTCGGGAACTGTGACGGCTCGCACGGTCCCTCGGCCTGCGGATCCCTCGGCTTCGCGCTGGCCGACTCCCTCTATGCCGAGCACGTGATCGTCGTGACCGACAACCTGGTCCCGTTCCCCTGCATCCCCTGGCAGATCCAGGGAAACCACGTCGACTACGTCGTCGAGGTGGACAGCATCGGCGACCCCGCGAAGATCGTGTCGGGAACCACCCGGATCACCCGGAGTCCCGAGCGCCTGATGATAGCCCGCAACGTGGCCCGCCTGCTCGAGCAGGCGGGCATCATGCGTGACGGCTTCTCCTTCCAGGCGGGCGCCGGCGGCATCGCGCTCGCGTTCGTCCACTACCTTGCCGAGCTCATGCGCGAGGCCGGCGTGAAGGCGCGCTTCGTCCGCGGCGGATCGACCCAGTACCTCGTCGAGCTCCTCCAGCAAGGACTCACCGACTACATCCTGGACGGCCAGACGTTCGACCTGGAGGGGGTGCGCTCGATCGCATCGGATCCCCGGCACGTCGCGACGTCCCCGTTCACCTCCTACAACTTCCACGGCAAGGGCAACTTCGCCTCCATGGTCGACGCCGTCGTGCTGGGAGCGACCGAAGTGGACATCCACTTCAACGCGAACGTCAACACCCACTCCGACGGCCGGCTGCTGCACGGCATCGGCGGGTGGCAGAACTGTCTCGCCTCGAGCTGCGCGATCCTGGCCGTTCCCTCCTTCCGGGACCGGATCCCGGTCATCAAGGATGAGGTGACGACGGTCACCGGACCCGGCGAGCTCATCGATGTCGTGGCCACCGAGCGGGGGATCGCCATCAATCCCCGACGCGAGGATCTGTTGGAGGCCCTCCGCGGGTCCGATCTTCCCATCCGTCCGATCGAGGAGATTCAGCAGGAAGTGGAGGGAATGTGCGGCGGCAAGCCCAGAGAGGCCGAAGTGACCGACACGCCGGTGGCCGTCATCAAGTGGGTGGACGGCACCGTGATCGACACGGTGTGGCAGATCGCGGAGGACGGCTGATCCGATCAGCTCTCGCCGGGCCGCTCCTCGCCGCCCTCGCTGCCGCAGGAGGCGGGTGGACCACCGGGTCGGCGGCGACCCTCGGGTCTGGCGCCCCGCCAGCCTCCGAGCTGCCTTCCCGGCTCGCAGCACCACCTCCCCGGCTGGCAGCACCGCCTCCCCGGTTCGCCGCGCCCCCTTCCGACACGCTCCAGCGCCCAACCCCATACCCCGTCGAGCCGAGCCGGGAATTCCTGAAGGCCATCGACAGTAGAACGCGGACTCTCTCCGGCCGGCCCGGACGCTCCTACTGGCAGCAGTGGACCGATTACCGGCTCACGGCCACGATTCGCCCGGCCGAGCGCCGCCTGTACGGCCGGGGAAGCATCACCTACCACAACCGGTCCCCGGACTCGCTGAGCGCCCTGTACCTGCATCTGATGCAGAACGTGCACGCCACGGGAGCGGTCCGTAACCGGCCGCAGCCGGTCACCGGCGGCATGGTGCTCTCGCGAGTGTCGGCCGGCAGCCTCGACCTCGCGCCGAGCACGGCGGAAGACCCGACCGGTTACGCCATCGCCGGCACGCTCCTTCGCATCGTGCCCGCCGAGCCGCTGGCGCCGGGCGACTCGGCGATCATCGAGCTCGACTGGAGCTTCACCATCCCGAAGAACGGGGCCGGCAACCGCATGGGCTGGGATGGGGATGACCTCCTGTTCATCGCCTACTGGTATCCGCAGATGGCCGTGTACGACGACGTGGTCGGGTGGCAGATCGACCCGTTCCTCGGAGCTGCCGAGCTCTATGCGGGTTTCGGGAGCTACGACCTGACGGTCGAGATCCCGTCCGGCTGGATCGTGCTGGCGAGCGGCCGCCTGGCGAACGCCGAGGAGGTTCTCGATCCTGCCGCGCTGAGGCGGCTGCGGCAGGCCGAGGCGTCCGACTCCGTCGTGCACGTGATCAGCGAGACGGATCTCGCGAGCGGCCGGACCACCCGAGCGGGAGGCCGGCTCGCCTGGCGGTTTCGGGCGGACACGGCGAGGGACGTCGCCTTCAGCGCCACCCGGGGCTCCCTGTGGGATGCCGTGCGCACGCCGGTGGGCGACCGGGACGGAGATGGCCGAACCGACCACGCCCGCGTGGACGCCGTCTACCGACCCGCTGCCCCCCGCTGGGCGAATGCGGCGCGCTACGGCCGCCACGCGATCGACTTCTTCTCTCGGTATCTCGCCCTCCCCTACCCCTGGGACCAGATGAGCCTCATCGAGGGTGGCGGCATCATCGGCGGAGGCATGGAGTTCCCCATGATGACGCTGATGGGCAGCTACAACGCGCGGAGCGACAGCGCCCTCTACTACGTGACGGCGCATGAGCTCGGCCACATGTGGCTGCCGATGATCGTGGCCTCCGACGAGCGCCGCCACGCCTGGATGGACGAGGGCATGACCAGCTTCAACGAGAACCAGGCGCGGAAGGAGTTCTTCCCGGGCCAGAACTCGGAGGACTCGGACAGGCAGGCCTACCTCGAGGTCGCGAGGGCGGGCGAGGAAGGCGAGATCATGCGGTGGACCGACCATCACTACCCTGGCCGCGCCCGCACCGCCTCCTACAGCAAGCCGTCCGCCGTGCACACCGCCCTCCAGGGGCTGCTGGGCGAGGAGGCCTTCCTGGCTGCCTACCGGGAGTACGTCCGGCGCTGGGCTTTCAGGCATCCGACGCCGTGGGACTTCTTCCACACGATCGAGGATGTGACGGGTCTCGACCTCGACTGGTTCTGGCGCGCGTGGTACTACGAGACCTGGACGCTCGACCAGGCGGTCCGGGAGGTCAGATCAGCGGGCTCGGGCGGGGCCGAGATCGTGATCGAGGATCTCGGTCGCGTACCCATGCCGGCCATCGTGCGGGTGACCCGCGAGGATGGTGAGGTCTTCAGCATGGAGGTCCCCGTCCAGACCTGGCTGGCCGGGCAGACGGCAGCGGTGCTGACCGCGCCGGAAGGATCTCCTGTCGTCCGCGTCGAGATCGACCCACAGCAGCTGTTCCCGGACGTGGACCGGACCAACAACGTTTGGCAGGCGACGGGGCCCACCGGCCACCGGCAGCCGACCGGCGGGGAACCGACAACGCGGGAAGGAAGAGCGCCGTGAGTTACCGAAAGTTCAAGGACCGCAGCGGAGCCGTCTGGCAGGTCAGGGACGAGTCCCTGGGCCGCTGGGTGTTCGCTCCCGAGCCGGGAAACCTCTCCGACCGGCGAACGGTGGCCGCTCCGGGCTACACGGATGACCCGTTCGAGCTGAGCGATGCGGAGCTTCAAAGGCTTCTGGACGGGTCGCGGCCCGACGGGGGTTCAAAGCGGCCTCCCTCCCCCTTCAAGGAGCCCTGAGCGGCGCGCGGAACGCGGCCTAGTCGCTGAGCGCCTTCGGCGGACCGAGGATCTCGGCGTACACGATCGCGCGCTCGAGCTCCGACAGCCCCTCGAGCCGTTTCAGGCCGGCAGCCGTCCGCCCGGCACGCCTTCCGCTCCCTCCCTCCGGGCCCGCGCTGGCCGCGCCGGACTCCTCGGCGCCGGGCGGCTCGGCGAACCCCGGCACCCCGGAAGGCCCTGCCACCTCTGCCGGACGTGGTGTGCCCACCCGGACCGTTCCGCGCCGCAGCGTGGCGGCCGTCCGCCGCCGGGCGGCTTCTGCCGCAGCCGCTGCCCGCTGTGCCCGACGCTGCGCCACCTCCGCTTCCGCCTCCGCCTCTGCCCTGCGCCGCGCCTCCGCCTCCGCGCGCTCGGCGATCTCCAGCGTGTCGCTGTCCGGATATCGCTCGAGCGGCGGCACGGAAACCTCCGCCTCGTGCCGTGCGACCTCCGGGCGGCGCTCCGGCCTCGGAAGGCCGAGGCCTTCCAGTACGTCGCCTATGGCTTGATCCCAATTGATCTCCTCGTCCCGCCGGCTCTCGCGGGGCGGGGGCTTGGGCTTCTGCTTGCCCCTGGCACCGCGTGACCACGCCCAGATCAGAAAAACCATGACGAGGATCTCGATCAAACCCTCCATCGCTCAGCCCCTCGCTCGCGGCCTACTCACGGCCCGCGCCCCCCTACGTCGGCTCCTGGGAGCTCTCGCCACCACCGGCGATTGCCTGTCTCATCTGTGTGTCACTGGAGATGTTACGGTACTTCATATAATCCATAATGCCAAGGTTACCGCCCCTGAAGGCCTCGGCGATCGCCCGCGGCACTTCAGCCTGGGCCCGGACGACCTCGGCTCGCATCTCTTCGACCCGGGCCTTGTTCTCCTGCTCCGAGGCGACGGCCATGGCGCGCCGCTCCTCGGCCTTCGCCTGGGCGATGCGCTTGTCCGCCTCGGCCTGGTCGGTCTGAAGCTCGGCTCCGATGTTCTTGCCCACGTCCACGTCGGCGATATCGATGGAGAGGATCTCGAACGCCGTCCCGCTGTCCAGGCCCTTCGCCAGCACTGTCTTTGAGATGTTGTCGGGATTCTCGAGCACCGCCTTGTGCGAATCGGCAGATCCGATCGTGCTGACGATCCCCTCTCCGACGCGGGCCAGGATCGTCTCCTCACCGGCTCCCCCGACGAGACGATTGATGTTCGCGCGCACGGTCACACGCGCGATGGCGATGAGCTGAATGCCATCCTTGGCCATCGCCGCCACCTTCGGCGTCTGGATGACCTTCGGGTTCACCGAGACCTGGACGGCGTCCAGGACATCCCGGCCCGCCAGATCGATCGCGGCGGCCTGCTGGAAGGGGAGCTCGATGTTGGCCTTGTCGGCCGAGATCAGCGAGTTCACCACCCGGTGCACGTCGCCGCCCGCCAGGTAGTGCGCCTCGAGCTCGTCGATGTCGAGCTTGAGCCCGGCTTTGGTCGCGCTGATCATCGGGAGGATGATCTCGCGCGGGTTCACCTTGCGGAGGCGCATGCCGATCAGGTTGGAGAGCCGGACGGAGACCCCCGACGCGAAGGCCGTGATCCACAGACCGACCGGGACGGCCCAGAACAGGAAGAGAAGGAGAATGGCCCCCAGAGCGATGAGTAACGCGGTGCCTACCGCTATGCCTTCCATGAGTGCCTCGCTTCAGTGTGGGTGGTATCCGTGGTTACGCTGTCCAGGAGCCGGCTCCGACTCCCCTCGCCGTTCCTCGGCTGCCGATCGGGTCAGGCTCCCGTCTCGGGCGGTGCCGGTTCCCGCTCCTCCACTGCCTCATCGGCCACCTGCGGCTCGTCCTCCCGCACCTGCCGCACCACGTGCCGGTAGCTCTCGGCCCGCATGACGACGACTCTCGACCCCTCCTCGATCCATGGACCTTCGGTGACCACGTCTACCCGCTCGTTATCGATGATCGCCGTGCCGGACGGCCGAAGGTCCGTCGCCGCGATGCCGACCTTCCCGACCAGCTCGGCCCGCGCCGGTGCGGAGAGGTAGCCGGTGTCCCGGCTCGTCTCGCTCTTCAGGAGCACGCCCGAGAGGGATCGACTGTGCGGGAGGTGGCGGAATAGCACGAACGCGAGGACCGCCACGAGAACGATCGAAAGACCGATGATGCCTGCCGTGTTCACGAGATCCACCGTGGTTGGAAACCGTCCCAGCATGCTCATGTAGGCCGAGCCGAGGACGGCGATGATCCCCAACGCGCCCGCGATCCCGAAGCCCGGGATGACGAACGCCTCGACAAGGAGGAGAACGAGGCCGCCGCCGAGCAGCAGCAACTCCTCGATCCCCGCAAGGTTCACGAGGAGACGTGCCCCGAAGAAAGCCGCGAGACAGAGCAGCCCGACTGCCCCGGCCAGGCCGAAGGTCGGCGTGCGGATCTCGACCAGCAGCCCCAGGAAGCCGAGGCTGAGCAGCAGCGGAGCGACCGCGGGGTTGGTGAGGAAGCGCACGATCCGCTCGGCCCAGTTCGGGACCGGCCGGAACGTCTGGGCCCCGGCGAGCCCGACGCCTTCCAGCAGGGACTCGTAGTCCTCGACCTCGCCGTCGGCCACGCCCAGCTCGATCGCCTCCTCCGTCGTGAGCGTCAGCAGCTTGCCCGCCGCGCTGACGCCCTCGATCTCGACCTCCTCATCCACCATCGCTTCTGCGATGCGGGGATCGAATCCGCGCTCCTCGGCCAGGGCTCGGAACTCGGAGCGCATGGCACTGACCATCTTCTCGGACGCCTTCTTCTCCCCGATCACCGGCGTTGCGGCGCCGATCGTCGAACCGGGCCGCATGTAGAGCCGCTCCGCCGACAGGGCGATCATCGCGCCGGCGGAGAGGGCGCGCCGGTTGACGTAGGCGTACACCGGCAAACCGGCGTCGCGCACCGCGTCGATGATCTCCCACGCGGCATCCACGCGCCCGCCCGGCGTGTCCAGGTCGAGCACCACCGCCGCCGCTCCCGCCCCGTCCGCCTCGTCGAGCGCCCGGGCCACATAGGGAGCGAGGCCCAGTTCGATCGTGCCGGTGACCTCGATCCGGTACACCAGACGATCAGACTGAGCGGGGAGCGCGGCGATCGTCACGGAGACACCGAGCGCCGCCGCCGCGGCTGCCGCGATCGGCGTGCCTAGGACGCCACGGACGCCGCGCACCGCATTCCGAACGCCCCTCGAAAACGCTGGGAGGCCGAGATTCCTTCGCATCATCGATCCACCTTTCTACCCTTAAGTTATCGTCCGGGCAGGCGCCGGTGAACCTCGGCTTGTCCACCCCCCGACGAAGCCGGTAGTTTGCCCGCCCGGCCGGACTTCGGCACGTGGGGCCGGCCGAGCCGCAACAGGGCGGCTCCAACCACCGACGAGGGTTCCAATGGCTGACAAGCTCATCCACTACGAAGTGCAGGACGGCATCGGGGTGATCACGATGGACGACCCCCCGGCCAACACGTACACCTACGAGATGATGCGCCAGCTGGACGATGCGATCCTGGACGCGCGCTTCGACGAAGCGGTGCACGTGATCCTGATCCGCGGCGCCGGCGAGAAGTTCTTCTCGGCGGGGGCGAACATCAGCATGCTGCAGCAGGCCGATCCGTACTTCAAGTACTACTTCTGCCTGCACGCCAACGAGACGCTGAACCGGCTCGAGCAGACCCCGAAGATCGTCATCGGCGCCCTGAACGGGCACACCGTCGGCGGCGGGCTGGAGATCGCCCTCGCCTGCGACCTCCGGGTGGCGAAGAGGGGCGGCGGGAAGATCGGTCTGCCGGAGGTGACGCTCGGAGTGCTTCCCGGGACGGGCGGCACGCAGCGGCTCGGCCGCATGCTGGGCAAGTCGAAGTCCATCGAGCTCATGGTCACGGGCCGCACCTTCGAGTTCGAGGAGGCGCTGGAGCTCGGCATCGTCAACCAGATCCTCGAGGGCGACGATTTCATGGCCGAGGCAATGGAGTACGCGCGCCAGTTCGTGCCGCCGGCGAGGGCCTCGAAGGCGGTCGGCCGCATCAAGCGGGCCGTGTGCAGCGGAATCGAGGTGCCGTTCTCCGAGGGCCTGGCGATCGAGCGCGAGATGCAGCAGCAGCTGTTCGAGTCGGCGGACGCGCGCGAGGGCTTGAACGCCTACGTGGAGAAGCGGAGGCCGGAGTTCGCCGGCCGCTGAGCCGCTGGGCGGGCCGCTGCAGGACGGAGCCCGATCTTGCCGGCCTCCCCTGCCCTCTGGGGCAGGGGGCTGGCCGGCTGCGCGTAGGGGAGGCTTGAGATGGCGGAAGCGGATGTGAAGCGCTCGCTGCCCGATGTCGTGGCGCCGGGCCGTCTGTTCATCGGAGGGGAGTGGGAAGACGCAGCGAGCGGCAAGACCTTCGAGGTGATCGACCCGGCGCGCGCCGAGCTCCTCACCGAGGTCGCCGAAGCGGACGCCCCGGACGTGGAGCGAGCCGTGCAGGCGGCGCGGAATGCGCTCGACGGCGACTGGCGGAGCCTGACAGCCAGTCAGAGGGGACGCCTGCTGTGGAAGCTCGCCCAGCGCCTCGAGGACCGGAAGGACGATCTCGCCCGCGTCGAGACGCTGAGCAACGGCAAGCCGTTGTTCGAGAGCGCCATCGACGTCGCGATGACCATCCAGACCTTCGAGTACTACGCGGGCTGGACGACCAAGATCGAGGGCGAGACGATCCCCGTCTCGGTCCCGCACCAGTTCAACTACACCGTGCGCGAGCCGGTCGGCGTGGTGGGCGCCATCATCCCGTGGAACTTTCCTCTCAACCTCGCTTCCTGGAAGGTCGCCCCGGCCCTCGCCGCGGGCTGCACCGTGGTGCTCAAGCCGGCGCCCGAGACGCCGCTCACGGCGCTCATGCTTGCCGAGGCGGCTGCCGAGGTGGGGATGCCCCCCGGAGTCCTCAATGTGCTTCCCGGCGGCGGGCCCACCGCCGGGGGAGCGCTGGTCACCCATCCGGGCGTCGACAAGATCTCGTTCACCGGGTCGACGGCCGTCGGCCGGCAGATCGCTCGCAGCGCGGCGGACACGCTCAAGCGGGTCACCCTCGAGCTGGGCGGCAAGAGCGCGAACATCGTCTTCGCGGACGCGGACCTCCCGGTCGCGGCCCGGGGCGCGATCGGCGGGATCTTCTACGGCAAGGGAGAGGTGTGCGCGGCCGGCAGCCGCCTGTTTATCGAGCGCGGCGCCCGCGAGCAGATGGTTGCCATGGTCGCCGATGGCGCGAACAAGCTGAAGGTGGGCGACCCGTTCGAGAAGGGGACCCGGATCGGAGCCATCGTCTCCGAGAAGCAGATGAACACGGTGCTCGGGTACATCCAGAAGGGCGTGGCGGAGGGCGCCGAGCTCGTCACCGGGGGCCGCCGGGCCGACGTCGGGCCGGGCTATTTCGTGCACCCGACGGTGTTCGACGGCGTGACCAACGACATGACGATCGCGCGGGAGGAGATCTTCGGACCGGTCCTCGCCACGCTGACCTTCGACGAGGTGGACGAGGTGATCGAGCGGGCAAACGACTCGATGTACGGCCTCGCCGCCGCCGTGTGGACCCGGGACGTGAAGAAGGCGCACTACGTCGCATCGCGCCTCAAGGCCGGAACCGTATGGATCAACACCTACAACCTGTACGATCCGGCCAGCCCGTTCGGCGGGTACAAGCAGAGTGGCTACGGGCGTGACCTCGGCCGGCACGCCCTGGAAGCGTATACGCAGGTGAAGTCGGTGTGGGTGAACCTGCGCTGACGATCAAGGAGTTGTCCGCGATGAGCCACGAGCCCTCGCCCCGGGATCCAGTCATTATCGACGCGGTGCGCACGCCCGTCGGAACGCACGGCGGAGCGCTGGCCGGTGTGCGGCCGGACGACCTGCTCGCCCTCGCGATCCGGGCGCTCGTCGCCCGCACCGGCATAGCGCCCCAACGCGTCGAGGATGTGATCGCCGGCTGCGCCAACGGCGCAGGAGAGGACAACCGCAACGTGGGACGCATGGGCGCCCTGCTGGCCGGGCTGCCGATCGAGGTGGCCGGGCAAACGATCAACCGGCTCTGCGGCTCGGGCCTCCAGGCGATCGTCTCCGCGGCGCACGCCATCCGGGCCGGCGAGGGGGACGTGTTCATCGCCGGCGGCGTGGAGAGCATGTCTCGCGCCCCATGGGTGATGCTGAAGCCCGAGGCCGGCTACGCCCGCAGCGCGCCGCCCATCGCGGACACCACGGTCGGCTGGCGGTTCGTGAACTCCAGGATGCCGGACGGATGGACGATTTCGCTGGGAGAGACGGCGGAGGTCCTGGCGGACGAGTACGGGATCAGCCGCGAAGAGCAGGACGCGTTCGCGGTCGAGAGCCAGCGGAGGGCAGCCCGGGCGATCGAGGAGGGACGGTTCGCGGATGAGATCGTACCGGTCGAGATACCCCAGAGAAAAGGGGATCCGCTGGTGATCGATCGGGATGAGCACCCGCGGCCCGGCGTGACGCTCGAGAAGCTCGGAAAGCTCCGACCAGCCTTCAAGGCCGACGGAACGGTCACCGCCGGATCGTCGTCCGGGATCAACGATGGGGCGGCCGCCGTGCTCGTCACGAGCCGCGCGGCGGCGAGCGAGCTGGGGCTCGACCCGATGGCCCGCGTCGGTCCCTCGGCGGTCGCCGGCGTGGACCCGTCCCGCATGGGCATCGGCCCGGTCCCCGCCACTCGGAAGGCGCTGGACCGTGCGGGCCTCACCGTCCAGGATCTCGATCTGGTGGAGCTGAACGAGGCGTTCGCCGCCCAAGCCCTCTCCTGCATTCGGGAGCTCGGCCTCGACCCGGCGAGGGTCAACGTGAACGGTGGGGCCATCGCCCTCGGACACCCGTTGGGATGCACGGGCGCGAAGCTGCTCACCACGCTCACGCACGAGCTCAGGCGGCGGGGGGGGCGGATCGGCCTCGTCACCATGTGCATCGGTGTGGGTCAGGGGATCGCCACGATCGTCTACGGGGAAGAAGCGGCATGAACGAGCCGCGGCACGTCCTCGTGTCGACGGACGGACCGGTCGGCACGCTGACCCTCAACCGGCCGGAGAAGATGAACGCCCTCATCGGCACGATGCGGGACGAGCTCGCCGCCGGTCTGGAGCGCTTCGCGGCAGATGAGGGGATCCGCGCCGTGATCATCAGCGGCGCGGGACCGGCGTTCTGTACGGGCGCGGATGTGCGCTATCTCGACCGCCTGCTGCAGGAAGACCGGCTGGACGAGTTTCGGAATCTCGTCCAGGCGGGAAGGCGCGTCGTGTCGGCCATCGTGACCGCCCCGAAGCCGGTCATCGCGGCCATCAACGGCCCGGCGGCCGGCGCCGGAGCGAACCTGGCGCTGGCCTGCGATCTCCGGTGGGCCTCCGACCACGCGTCGATCGGCCAGACCTTCAGCAACCTGGGGCTCCACCCGGACTGGGGCGGCGCCTACTTCGTTCCCCGGCTGGTCGGGGAGGCACGCGCGGCGGAGCTCTTTTTCCTCGGCGAGATGGTCGATGCGCGCACCGCGCTCGAGCTCGGCTTGGTCAACCGGGTCGTGCCCCATGACGGCCTGTTGGACGAGGTGAGCACCCTCGCGCGAAGGCTCTGCGCACGGCCCGCTCTGGCGCTCCGCCTCGCCAAGCAGGCGGTCCGCAGGAGCCTCGGGGCCGGCATGGACGAGATGCTGGAGTACGAGGCGGAGGCCCAGGCGGCGTGCTTCCGGACGGCCGACGCCCGCGAGGGGGCGCGCGCCTTTCTGGAAAAGAGGCGTCCCGTGTTCGGCCGGGACGCACCGACGTACACAGGTCGCGCCGCGGGAACCCTCGGGACAGCGACGGACAGGGAGCCGGCACGCTCCGGCGAATCAGAACGGTGAGAGAGGAAGGTTTCCTCCGCGCAGCGATCGAGGACGATCTGGACGAGTTGGTGGCGCTCTGGGCTCACTACATCCGCGACCACAAGCACAACCCGGCCTACAACCGGATCGTGCGCACCGGTTTCGTCAGCCGTCGGGCGGCGTTCGCCAACGACATTCGGGACGAGGACGCGGCCGTTTTCGTGATGGCGCGGCGGGACGGGGGGCTGGACGGGATGATCACCTGTCGGATCGAGCTCAACAAGCCCTACTTCCAACCCCACCGGTTCGGACGGATCCAGACGCCCTATGTCCGGCCGGACGCCCGCAGGAGAGGAAACCTCAAGAGGCTGCTCGCCGCCGCGTACCGCTGGGCCCGCGAGAAGGAGCTCCTCGAGGTGAGGCTCTATGTGGGCGCGGACAACGTAGTGGCCAACGCGATCGCGGAGGAACTCGGCTTCGACGCGGTGGCCGTGGTGCGGCGCAAGGCTATCGATTGGAGTCGCCCGCCGGAAAGTCAGGTGAAGGATCATGAATGAGACGATGAGCGAATCCGTAGGACGTGGACGCCAGCAGGTCATGGCGGTGATCGGCGCCGGTACCATGGGGCACGGGATCGCGCAGGTGGCCGCACTGGCGGGCTACGAGGTCCGTCTTCAGGACGTCGACGCCGAGGCCCTCGAGAAGGCCATGGCGCGCGTTCGGGCGCAACTCGACAAGGGCGTGGAGCTGGGCAAGGTCGAGGAGGTAGACCGCGATGCCGCACTCGGGCGGCTGCGGGCAACGCCGGACGCGGCGGATGCGATGGCCGATGCAGGGACCGTGATCGAGGCCGTGCCCGAGAACCTGGAGCTGAAGCGCCGCATCCTCGCCGCCGCGGCCGAGCGCGTCGCCCCGGATACGCTGCTGGCCACCAACACCTCTTCGCTGTCCATCACCGCGATCGCGGAACCCGTCCAGGGACCCGAGCGGGTGGTCGGCATGCACTTCTTCAACCCGGTTCACATCATGCAGCTGCTCGAGATCGTCCGTGGTGACCGGACGGCACCCGACGCGATCGAGCGGGCGCGCGAGGTCGGGGAACGCATGGGCAAGACCCCCATCGTCGTCAGCGACTCGCCCGGCTTCGCCTCTTCGCGCCTCGGCATCGCGCTCGGCCTCGAGGCGATCCGGATGGTCGAGGCCGGTGTGGCCTCGCCCGAGGACATCGACCGGGCCATGGAGCTCGGCTACCGCCATCCGATGGGGCCCCTCAGACTGACGGACCTGGTGGGACTCGACGTGCGACTCGAGATCGCGCGGCACCTGCACCGCGAGCTGGGCGACCGCTTCAGTCCTCCCGAGCTGCTCGAGCAGCTGGTGGAAGAGGGCAAGCTGGGCAAGAAGTCCGGCCGCGGGTTCTACGCCTGGTGAAGCGGCGATCCGGCGTCGGGTGCGCGCCGGGCGGGCAGAGGATCGCCCCTTCCGGTGCCGCGGGGACAACGACAGGAGCGAACTGACCGATGAGCGACGTGCTGCTGAAGGAGAAACTGGATGGCCGCGTCGGGCTGATCACGATCAACCGGCCGGACAAGATGAACGCGCTGAACGGAGAGGTGCGCTGCGCCCTCCTCGGTGCACTCGAGGCGTTTCGGGCGGACGATGACGTCCGCGTCATCGTGCTGACCGGGGCAGGTGAGAAGGCATTCATCGCTGGAGCGGACATCGCCGAGTTCAAGGACGCGAAGCCGACGCAGCAGTACCGCGCCATGCAGAGCGGCAATATCTACTCGGCGATGGAGGCCTACCCGAAGCCGATCATCGCGATGATCAACGGCTACTGTCTGGGCGGTGGCTGCGAGCTGTCCATGGCGTGCGACATGCGCATCGCATCAGACCGGACGCGGATCGGCCAGCCCGAGATCAACCTCGGGCTCATTCCCGGCGGCGGAGGCACCCAGCGACTTCCCCGGCTCGTCGGCGAGGGACGGGCCATGAAGATGATTTACACAGGCGAGATGATCGGAGCGGAGGAGGCAGGCCGGATCGGACTGGTAGACGAGGTCGTGCCCGCCGAGCAGCTGCGCGAGCGTACGCTGGAGATCGCCCGCACCATCGCCTCGCGGTCCCCGATCGCCCTCCAGGCGGCGAAGGAGAGCATACTGGCGGCGCGACGCATGCCACTGGATCAAGGGCTTCAGTTCGAGCGCGCGTGGTTCAGCCTGCTCTTCTCGACCCAGGACATGGATGAGGGTGTGAGCGCGTTCTTAGAGAAGAGGCCGGCCGAGTTCACCGGCGAGTGAAGCGCGGCCGCAAAACGATGCCGGACGCGTTAGCTGCTTGCGAGGGAAGCGACGCCCCCGGGGTGTGACCGGGTCGAGTCCTCCGACCGCGTCAGAGATCGGTGCCGATGATGCTCACCGTCTTGCGGCCGCCGCGGCCGCTCGAAAAATGGACGACGCCGTCGGCCAGGGCGAACAGCGTGTCATCCTTCCCGCGGCCCACGTTCCGACCCGGATGAATCCGCGTCCCCCGCTGCCGGACGAGGATGCTCCCCGCACTCACGGACTCTCCGCCGAAGCGCTTCACGCCGAGGTACTTCGGGTTGCTGTCCCGGCCGTTTCGGCTCGAGCCGACTCCCTTCTTGTGCGCCATATCCGCTAACCCTCGTCCGCCTGCTCGCGAATCGCTTTCTCGACGTCGCCCTTGAGGATGCGACCACCTGCGCCCGATCCCTCTATACCCGCGAGATCCAGCCCGTGCTCCTCGGCCAGCTTCCGCGCGGCGCCCGTGATCTCCACCTCGACCCCCGGGGTCGGAGCCTCGGCCGGCGCCGCTTCCGCCATCGTCGCGGCGGCCTCTGCGGCGGGTGGCTCCTTCTCCGGCTTCGCGCGCTTGCGCGACTTGGGGGCGCCGATCGTGATCCCGGTGATCCGGACCTCGGTGAAGTCCTGTCGGTGGCCCTGCTTCTTCCGGTAGTTCTTTCGCCGTTTGCGCTTGAACACGACGACCTTATCGCCCCGCCCGTGGCGGATCACCTCGGCCGATACGGACGAACCCTCGAGTGAGGGCTGGCCCACGTGGACGTCACCGTTGGTCTCGGCGAGCAGCACCTCGAAGGTCACCGTGTCGCCCGGCTCGGCAGGCAGGCGCGGAATGCGAAGCGTGCCATCGGGCTCGGCCCGAAACTGCTTGCCACTGGCTTCTATGATGGCGTACATGCGACAGATCTCGTAGTGAACCAGGTTTTTCAATAGCCTTACAAGCTAATCGCGCTCTCAGCCCGGGGCAATGCGGCTCTCGCGGACCGAGGCCTTCGACCGCTAGGCCACTGCATAGCGGCTCGTCACGTCCTGATCCGAAGGAGCGGCGAGGAGGCGGTACTCGGAGGCGTTGATCAGCGGATCGTCCCGGAAGTCCAGATCGATCCGGCATTCGCGCTTCATGATCTTGATGAACTCGGGCTCATGCTCCAGCAGGCGCAGGGCCACGTCCGGGTGGATCCGCACCGTGAGCTTGCGGTTCTCGCCGGCCGAGGCGGCTCGCCTAATGGCGCGCTCCACCCGCCGCAGCACCGTCTCGGGCGAGAAGACGCGCCCCGTCCCGTCGCAGTAAGAGCACGGCTGTGTCATGATGTGGAACAGGCTCGGCCGCACCCGCTGGCGGCTCATCTCCAGCAGACCCAGGTCGGAGATCCCGAACACCTTCGTCCGGGCGCGATCCCTTCCGAGGTGGGACTTCATGGCCTGGTACACTCGATCGCGGAACTCGGGCTCGTCCATGTCGATGAAGTCGACGACGATGATCCCACCGATGTCTCGTAGGCGGAGTTGCCTCGAGATTTCGGCCGCCGCGTCCAGGTTGGTCCGCAGGATGGTTTGCTCGGGATCCTTCTTCCCCGTGTAGCGGCCGGTGTTCACATCGATCGCGACGAGCGCTTCGGTCGCCTCGATGACGATATGGCCGCCGGAGGCGAGCTCGACCTTCCGGCGGTAGGCGCGGTGGATCTGTTCCTCGATCCCCAGCTCGTCGAACAGGGGCGTCGTGCCGGTATACAGCTTCACCCGATCCACCAGATCGGGGCTGACCTGACCGAGGTACGACTTGATCTCGCGGGCCAGGTCCCTGGAGTCGACGGTCAGCGAATCGATACGGTCGCTGAACAGATCGCGAATGATCCCGCTCGTCAGCTTCGCCTCTTCGTGCACCAGGGCCGGTGCCTTCGCCGACTGCACCGCATTCTGCACCTTCTCCCAGGTGGCAAGCAGCGATGCGAGCTCTGCCTTGAACGCCTTCTTGGTGAGCTCTTCGCCGACGGTTCGCACGATGACGCCACCCGGCTTCCGCGCCAGCTGATCGCGCGCCATTTTCCGGAGCCGCGCGCGCTCCTCGCGGTCCTCGATCTTTCGGCTGACGCCGACGTGATCGCTCATCGGCATGTACACGAGGAACCGACCCGGCAGAGAGACCTGCGTCGTCACCCGGGGGCCCTTCGTGCTGATGGGCTCCTTGGTGACCTGCACGAGAACGTCCTGTCCGCGGGTGACGAGATCCTGGATAGGTGGATAACGTCCGGCACGCCGTCCCCCACCGCTGCCCTCGCCCTCCTCCTCGTCCTCGCGCTCCGCCGCATCGGAGGCGTGAAGGAATCCCGACTTCTCCGTACCGATGTCGACGAAAGCAGCCTGGATACCGGGAAGCACGGCCTCGACGCGGCCCAGATAGATGTCCCCGAGCATGCCCTGAGCGTCCGCACGCTCGTGCATGAGCTCGACCAGACGGCCGTCCTCGAGGATCGCGACCCGCGTCTCCTGGCCGGTCGCGTTGATGGCGATCTCGCGCCGCATCTGTCGGCGCGCTACTCCCGGAACGCTTTCAGAACCTCGCGCGAGATCACGATCTTCTGGATCTCGCTCGTGCCTTCCCCGATCTCGGTGATCTTGGCGTCTCGCATCATCCGCTCAACAGCGTATTCGCGTGAATAACCGTACCCGCCGTGCAGCTGTACCGCCTTAGTCGTCACATCCATGGCCGCCTCGGACGCGAAGAGCTTGGCCATGGACGCTTCCTTCTTGTGCGGCTTGCCCTCCATGCGCAGGCGGGCGGCGTGGTAGGTCATGAGGCGGGCCGCGTGAATGCTTGTGGCCATCTCCGCCAGCATGAACTGCACGCCCTGAAACTCATTGATCTTCTTGCCGAACTGCTTTCTCTCGCCCGTGTAGCGGGCCGCCAGCTCGAACGCCCCCTGCGCGATGCCCAGCGCATGAGCGGCGATCCCGATCCGGCCGCCATCCAGCGTGTCGAGGAAGACCCGGAAGCCCTTGTCCTCCTCGCCGAGCAGGTTCTCGACGGGCACCTCGACATCCTCGAGAATCAGCTCGCGGGTGTCGGAGGCGTTCCAACCCAGCTTGCGAAGCTTCTGCCCAGCCGTGAAACCGGCCATAGGCTCCAGTTCGTCGCTGTGCCCGAAGCCCAGCCGGGTCGCCTCCTCGAGGTCACAGGTCTCCTTCGTGAGGATGAAGGCGCTGATCCCGTAGCTGCCCTTCTCGGGAGATGTCGAGGCGGCGAGGACGAAGATCTCCCCTACGCCGCCGTGCGTGATCCAGGTCTTCTGTCCGTTCAGAATGTAACGATCGCCCTTCCGGACCGCCGTGGTCTCCGTTCCGCCCGCGTCCGAACCCGCGTTCGGCTCGGTCAGGCCAAAGCCGCCGAGAACCCGACCGCCGGCGAGCGGGGTGAGATACCTTTGCTTCTGCTCCTCGGTTCCCCAGCGATGGATCGGCGTGGAAGCGAGCGAGATGTTGGCGCCGACGAGGATCGAGTGGCTGGCATCGACACGCGCCAGCTCCTCACTGGCGATCACGCTCGCCAGCAGATCCATTCCCACCCCGCCGTACTCCTCCTCGAACGGAATGCCGAACAGCCCGAGCTCCGCCATCTTGGCGGCGTTCTCCCACGGAAACGCCTCGCTCTCGTCCAGTTCCGCCGCCACGGGGGCGATCTCCGCCTCGGCGAACTCGCGCACCATGTCACGCATCATCACATGATGGTCGTCGAGGAAAAGACTCAGATCATCGGACATCTATGTTCCTCCCGACCCCGGAGGCCTCCTTCTGGCCGGAGGGCCGCCGGGTGTGGTCATCAGGTTTGAAGTCAATCTTTCAATGTAGGGCTATACCCGAAGATGGAAAACTCGGGCCTCCCGACGTGCGGCCTCTTCCCGAGATCCGGTCGCACCGGTCGCAGCCCGTGCAGCGGGGGACCGCCTCGCCGAAGTAATCCGCGATCGCGGCCCGACGGCAGGCTGCCGAGCCGGCATACCGCTGGATCTCCTCGAGCCTTCGCTTCGCCCTTCGCACGCCGCGCCGCGGCGCGGCGAAGTCGATCAGACGACGGGCTCCGGCGGGGGCGCGCACGACGGTCACGCGCTCTCCCTCTCCTCCCCGCACGCGCCGCAGGC
Source organism: Gemmatimonadota bacterium (assembly GCA_020351855.1). GTDB lineage: Bacteria > Gemmatimonadota > Gemmatimonadetes > Palauibacterales > Palauibacteraceae. The sequence goes on along the minus strand of CP070670.1, from coordinate 710,320 downwards.
AACCGAACTCCTCAAGCAGGCGAAGGGCACTTCGCAGCTCCGCGGCGCTCAGACGGGGCAACGAACGCTGCAAGGCCTGCAGCCGGACCGGGCCCGAAGGCAGAGCGTCGAACACCCGAGCCAGGTTCCGGGCCGACGGCCATGTCTGCCGGATCAGGCCGAGTTGGATCTTCGCATCCTCACGGCCGGCGATCAGGAGGCAGCTCGAGGGCTTCCCATCGCGGCCCGCCCGTCCGGCCTGCTGGACATAGCCCTCCAGGGAGCCCGGCAGGCCGACGTTGCACACCAGGCGTACGGACGGATGATCGATGCCCATCCCGAACGCCGTCGTCGCACAGACGGCACGGAGTGCGCCCGCCAGGAACCGCTGCTGAATGACGATCCGGCGGTCGGCGGGAAGGCCGGCGTGGTACGGGGCGGCGACGATGCCGCGCCGGAGAAGCGCCTCGGTCATGCGCACCGAGCGCTCCCGCGTCGGCAGGTACAGGATCGCCGGGCCGGAGACGCGGCGAACAGCGGTCAGGGCAAGACGCACGGCGTGGCCCGGCTCACGCACTCGGCGAACGCTCCAGTGGAGGTTCGACCGGTTGACGCTGACGACGACGCTCCGGGGCGACCTCAGCCGCAGCGCCGCCGCGATCTCCTTCCGCGTTTCGGGCGTCGCCGTCGCCGTGAGGGCCACGCAGGGAGGGTTGCCGACGAGGCGGCGGAGGATCGCGATCTTCCTGTAGGAAGGCCGAAAATCGTGGCCCCACTCGCTGATGCAGTGGGCCTCATCGACGGCCAGCCGACACACCGCCGCGCGGGAGATCAGGGACCGGAAGGAAGCGGAGTGCAGGCGCTCCGGAGAAATATAGAGGAGCCGCAGCCTGCCGGAGCGCACGGCGCGCACGATCGCGGCCCGCTCGGCGGCCGGGACGGCACCGGTCAGCGCGGCAGCCGGTATGCCGCGCCGCTCGGCGGCCGCGACCTGGTCCTGCATGAGGGAGATGAGCGGGGAGACGACGAGCGTCAACCCGGAGCCCAGGAGCGCAGGCACCTGAAAGCAGATCGACTTCCCGCTCCCCGTCGGAAGGACGGCCAAGACGTCTCCGCCGAGGAGGACTGCCCGAACCACGCGCTCCTGCGCCGGCCGGAACCGCTGGTAACCATAGTGTCGGCGGAGGATCGCAAGGGCGGGCTCAAGATCGACGCTCGGCATCGCCGCATGGTGCCCTCCGCTCTCAACCCTCCATCAGAGAATCAGAGAAGAGGTGCGGCCCACTCCGCGGTCACGTCGGCGAGCTCCTCCAGAACCGCCTCACGGGTCCGGCCCGTCTTCCTGTGGACGGCAAAGCCGTGGTCGGCACCCTCGATGACGTGCAGCGCGGCCCGAGGCCCGAGCTTGCGGCAGATCGGACCGAGCAAGCTCAGGTCCGCCAGCCGGTCCCGCGTCCCCTGCAGAAAGAGGAGGGGCAGAGCCACCTCCGCGAGGTGGGCGGCACGCTCCGTGGCGGGCCGGCCGGCGGCGTGCAGGGGAAACCCGAAGAGCACCACACCCCTGACGGGCGCCAGCGGGGAAGCCGCCGCCGCGAGCGACGTCATGCGCCCTCCCATGGACTTGCCGCCAGCGAGCAGCGGAAGGGCCGGTAGCCGATCAGCCGCCGTGCCCACGGCCGCGCGCACGGTCGCCAGGAGCATCGGCTGGCCATCGGGTCGATGTCGGCCTTGCTCCATGTAGGGGAACTGATAGCGGAGGCTGGCGAAGCCGCGTGACGCCAGCCGGTGGGCGACCCCCTCCATGAAGGCGTGCCGCATGCCAGCCCCGGCGCCGTGACCGAGAACGAACAGGGCCCGGGGATCGGCGGGTTGGAGCAAAAGGGCCGACACTTCTCCCGCACCCGCCACTTCGAGGCGGAGCTCCGCCTTCCTCATGCCGGCACGCGGTAGCGGTGGCAGGAGACCTCGTGGTCGTTGACCAGACCCGCCGCCTGCATGAAGGCATAGCAGATCGTCGGTCCGACGAAGCGGAAGCCCCGCAGCCGCATGTCCCGGCTCAGCGCCTGCGACTCGGCGGTTTCCGAGGGGAGCTCAGACAGGGTACGCCTACGGTTGACGATCGGTGACCCACCCACGAACCCCCAGACGTAGGAGGCGAAGCTGCCGAATTCCACCTGCACCCGCAGTACCGCCCGCGCGTTGCCGATCGTTGACTCGATCTTCCCTCGGTGCCGTATGATGTTCCGATCCCGGAGGAGCGATTCCACATCCCGGCTGCCGAATCGTGCGACCCGTGCCGGATCGAAGCCCTTGAACGCGCGGCGGTACCCCTCGCGCTTCTTGAGGATGGTCGACCAGCTGAGCCCCGCCTGAGCCCCCTCCAGCGTCAGGAGCTCGAAGAGATGCCGGTCATCCCGGGTGGGCACGCCCCACTCGAGGTCGTGGTAGGCCGCCATCAGCGGGTCGCCGGTCGCCCAGCTGCAGCGCTTCAAGACGGCTCACCTTCCCTCGTGCCGGGCATCCCCCCGGTCGGCCGCCCGGCGTCCCAGCCGCAGCACCACCGCCGCGATCAGAAGCCCGACGCCGATGCCAGCGAGGAAATCGGCCTCGAGGGCGGTCCCCGCCACCCAGACCGCTCCGCCGCCGATCCCGAGCCCGAGCTGCAACCGCAGCCACCAGCCAACGGTCTCGGTCACGTTGCCTGACCTCACCTCGCGCCTCTCGCCGGTCCGTTCCGACCGATCGTCCGAGGAGCCGCCGGGCATCACCGTGCGGCGAACCGCTCAGGCCGCCGGCTCGCCCAGGTAGCGGCTCGTCGGCACCTGATCGCCACGGGATCCCCAGGACAGCGTCGCCGCGCAGATCAGACCCCAGAGAACCCCGAAGAGCAGAACGGCGACGAAAGCAAAGGAACCCACGCCCACGCCCAGCCAGCCCGCGCCGAGATCGAGAGGCAGGGTCTTGAAGAGCAGGTAGAGGGCGCCGAGCGTGCCGGCGACCAAGCCCTTCGCGGCGGCGGTCCGACCCGGCACGTACGGATAGAGCACCCCGAAGGCTGCGCCCCAGAAGAGAGCAGTCCCCCCCCTCAGGCCAAGCAGGGCGGCCTCCTCCCATCCGGCCACGCGCACGCCGAGGAGGGCCAGCAGACCCGCCTGAACCGTGATCCAGCTGGCGACGCGCACCGCTACGGCGCCGAGAATGCCCCCGAGCAGTCCGAGCCCCAGCCGCGCGCTCAGGTCGAGCGGCCCCTCGGCATCCGGCCCGTACGCTCCCTGTGCGAGGGCGACCGCCGTGAACGCCAGAGCGACCACGAGAAGCAGGATGCCCGCCCCCACCGGGTCATGCCCCCCCATGGCCATCAGCTGCAGGCCGGAACCGAGCGCCGCCAGGGCGATGATCAGGGCCAGCCAGGATGGGAACGCGTCGCCGCGGGGCGCGAGCTCGGGTGTCGTGCCCGGAGCGCAGGGTGGCGTCGCGGTCGTGGGCTCCTTCATTCCCGCCTCTCCTTCCAGCACTGTTTCAGGACGCGAACCGTCCGAGCAGGCGGCTGGGCCGCGGCGCCGTCCGGGGCGCCGCGGGCCGCCGTTGCGCCGTGGGCCGCCGCTGCGGCGCGGGCCGGCTTTGCGGCTTGGATCATCGCTCCAGGAAGCGCCGGATGCCCTCCCGGCAGTCCGGCGTGAGCCGTGCCAGCGCGTTCACCTCGGCTCCCGTTCGCACCGCGGCTTCGAATCCCATGCCGTCGATCTGGTAGAGCAGTCCCTTGGAGATCGCCAGCGCCGAGCGGCTGTGTCCGGCGAGGCGAACGGCGAACTCCTCCGCGTGCGCCGGGAACTCCTCAGAGGGGAAGACCCGGCTGACGAGACCGTACTCCCGGGCGGTCAGGGCGTCGATCTGATCGCCGAGGGCCACGAGCTCGAACGCCCGCTTCTCTCCGACGGCGCGACGCAGGATCGCCATGACCATCGCGGGCACGAAGCCCAGCCGCACTTCCGGATAGCCGAACCGGGCATCAGACGCCGCCACGACCAGATCGCACGCGCTGGCGAGGCCGCACCCTCCGGCCAGGGCCCTTCCCTGCACGGCCGCGATCACCGGCTTCCCGAGCCTTCGCATCAGAAGGAAGAGATCGCCCAAGGCATGGGCATCTCCCAGGCTTTCCAGCACGCCCGCCTCGATGGACTCCTGGATCTCGCGCAGATCAGCGCCGGCGCAGAAATCGGGTCCTTCGCCGGTGATCAGGACGACGCGGACGCGATCATCCGCATCGGCCAGCGCGAGCGCATCCTTCAGCTCGGCGACGAGCGACGCGTTGAGGGCGTTGCGCTGCGCCGGACGGTTGAGCGAGATGCGGTTGACGCCGCTCTCGCTCACGTGGATCAGCAGATGGTCGTAGCCCATGGCCCCTCACACCGCTCGTGGATCATGCCCGTTCAGACCAGCCGGAGACCTCGTCCGCCTCGCGGACCAACGCCTCGGGCACTTCCACCTCCATGCGCAGCAGCGCCGCGCTGAACGTCTTCCCCTGGGCGTCCAGCATGAGCGACACGGTTCCCCCCCCACCCAAGGACTCGTGGAGCAGGAAGTTGAGGGCCCGCAGGTTGGGAAGCTCGTACCGATCCACTTCGCCCAGGCATATTCCTTTGAAGTGGTTTCTTACCGTATCAGCTGTAACAGATTGTTTCAGAACGGTATAGATCGCATCGGTGTACGCGATCAGCCCGACGTTCGCGGTATCGCCCTTGTCGCCCGATCGGGCGAATGCCACGCGCCACAGGGGGACCCTCATGCCTCCGTCACCTCCACCTCGACCACTTCTTCCACGACAGCCCGATCGATCAGGGCCGGCCAGTACGCCATGACCTCGTGAATCTTCGGCCGCCCCGCGGCAAAGCCCGTGACGGTCGGTGGGCCGGCCAGGATCAGTGGCGCCAGTTCCCGCGTGAAGCGCTCGACATCGGCCCGAGACTCCCCACGGACGCTGATGAGCAGGCCGACCTCCGGAAGCTCGGGATCGGGCGGGCCGGCGAGCGGCCCGTGGCAGGCCCCCGCGCCGACGTATTCTGTGCGAATCTCCTCGAAGCGCAGACCGAGACGCTCCAGGCGGCCACGCAGCACCCGATCCGCCAGCGCCGCCTTCTCGTACGCGTCGGGGTAGGCGTAGGTGAGGCTTCCGGTGGCCTTGTATCCGGCTCGATACGCGATCGACACCTTCAGACTGCCCGGCCGCGGCCGGCCCCGCACTCCGGTCACGCGCACGCGGTCAGCCCCCAGGTCCTCCAGTCGGATCGTCGAGAAATCGGCCACGCAGTCGGGTGTGATGTACTCGGTCGGATCGCCCATCTCGTAGACCAGCTGCTCGGTGACGCTGGCCCAGTTCACCCGCCCGCCCAGGGATGGGTGCTTGGTGACCACGAACGCTCCGTCGGCGGAGGCCTCGATGATGGGATAACCCGGCTCGATGAGGTCCACCTCCCTCCACCGGAACAGGGTGTTCCCGCCGGACGCCTGAGCCCCGCACTCGTTAATGTGACCGGCGACGACGCCCGCTGCGATCCGGTCCCAGTCATCCGGCGCCCATCCGAATTCGTGGATCAGCGGCGCATAGGTGAGCGCCGTGTCGGTCGAGCGCCCGGTCACCACCACATCCGCGGCCTGTCGTAGGGCCCGGAGGATGGGACCGGCTCCCATGTAGGCGTTTGCTGCGGTGACCCTCTCCCGAACGGCCTCCAGCGGCTCACCCGTCTCCATGTTCCGCAATTCGTGGCCCGCCGCCAACAGGTCATCCAGGCGCGCCATGAGGTCGTCTCCGCGGACGATCGCGATGCGCACCGGCCGCTGTGTCTCCACGTCCGCGAGTCGCTCGACCAGCAGGTCGCGGCAGGACTCGGGGTTCACTCCGCCCGCGTTGCTCACCACCCGCACGCCCCGCGCCACGAGATCGGGGGCGAGGTCGATCACCAGGTCGACGAAGTCGCGCGCGTAACCCGCCCTCGGATCCCGCTCCCGCTGCTTCTCCAGGATGGACATCGTGATCTCGGCCAGGTAGTCGAGCATCACGTAGTCGATCGGGCCGCGGCGAACCTGGAGCTTGGGTGCTTCCTGCCAGTCTCCCCAGAATCCCTGCCCGGAGGCGACGCGGACCGTCTTGTCAGGCATCGTCCGGCAGGGTGAACGCCCCGATATGCGGCGCCGGATTGTTCAGCGCCGAGCGCAGCGCGAGGTCCAACACGGGCCGTGTGTCCTCCGGCAGGATGATCGCATCCACATAGCCTCGGGCGGCCGCGTAGCGGGCGTCGAGCTGCCGCTCGTACTCCTCGCGCGTTTGCTCGATCTGCAGCTCCGTATCCGGGTCCAATCCCTCTCCCTGCTCCGCTGCATCCAGTTTCGGTCCGTAGATCGCCCGCACCGCCGACTCTCCCTCCATCACCCCCATGCGGCCCGTGGGCCAGGTGAAGATAAAGTCGGGATCGAAGCCCTGGCCGGCCATCGCGTAGTAGCCGGCACCGCTGGCGTGATTCACCGTGAGCACGATCTTCGGTACCCGCGCCGTGGCCATCGCCTCGACCATCTGCGCCCCGGCACGGATGATGCCAGAATGCTCCGCCTCCCTCCCCACCATGAATCCGCTCACATCCTGAACGAACAGCAGCGGTATATGGTGTCGGTCACACACCTCCATGAAGTAGGCGGTCTTCTCGGCGGTTTCCGTGTAGACGATCCCTCCGAACTTGGGAGCGCCACCCGCGACGCCGCGGTACATGCCCCGGCGGTTCGCGAGCACGCCCACAGGCCGTCCCTCCAGCCGGGCCACCGTCGTCATGAGCTCCGGTGCGTACTCGGCCTGGAACTCATCCCACCGCCCGGCATCGAGAATCGTGGAAAGAAGCGCTTCCATGTCGTACGGCTGTCGGTGGTCGCCCGGCATGATGGCGTAGGCGTCCTCGGGACGGCGCTGCGGCTCTTGCGGGGGTTCCTGCGGTTCCGGCCTGTCCGAGCGCGGCAGTTCGGCCACGAGCTCTCTCAGCCGAGCGATGCACTCTTCGTCGTTCTTCGCTTTGTAGTGCGCGACCCCGCTGATCCGGGTGTGGGTGGACGCCCCGCCCAGCTCCTCGGCCTCGACCTCCTGACCGGTTGCTCCCTTCACGAGGTTCGGCCCCCCCAGGCCCATGAAGCTCGTCCCGTCGACCATGATGATCACGTCCGAGAGCGCAGGGAGATAGGCGCCGCCCGCGATGCACGGTCCCATGACGGCCGAGAGCTGCGGCACTTTCAGGTAGTGCCGCATGATCGAGTTGTAGTAGAAGATCCGGCTGGCGCCGTACTTGCCCGGGAAGACGCCGCCCTGGTACGGCAGGTTCACGCCGGCGGAATCGACGAGGTAGATGATCGGGATGCGGCAGCGCATCGCGATCTCCTGCGCCCGGAGCATTTTCGTGATCGTCTCGGGCCACCAGCTTCCGGCCTTCACGGTGGCGTCGTTGGCCACGATCACCACCTCGCGCCCCCCGACTTCACCGACGCCGGTGAGCACTCCCGCCGCCGGCGCCCGCCCCTCGTACTGGTCGTAGGCGACGAGGAGGCCGATCTCCAGAAACCCGCCTCCCGGGTCCAGCAGGATCTCGAGACGCTCCCGCGCGGTCAGCTTTCCCTGACCATGTTGCCGCTCGATCTTCCTCTCCCCCCCGCCCTGCCGGAGTCGGTCTTCCAGCGTCCGGAGGTCGGCCGCCAGCTGGCCGAGGCGTGATTCCGCAGTCGTGGTCACTCTGCCTCCCGCGCGCTGCCGGCGGCGTCCCGCGCCTCCACCCACGAGCGGATGTAATCCACCGCCTGCTCGGTCGTCGTGCCCGGAGTGAACAGACGGCCGATGCCGATGGCCCTGAGCTCCTCCGCATCCTCCACGGGGATGATCCCCCCTCCCGTGACGAGCACGTCGCCCATCCCCTGTTCCTCGAGCAGTCGCTTCACGCGTGGAAACAGCGTCATGTGAGCCCCGGAAAGGATGGAGAGCGCGACCACGTCCACGTCCTCCTGCAGCGCCGTGCTCGCGATCATCTCGGGAGTCTGATGCAGGCCCGTGTAGATGACTTCCATGCCCGCATCACGCAGCGCAGCAGCGATGACCTTGGCGCCCCTGTCGTGTCCGTCCAGGCCGGGCTTGGCCACCAGAACCCTGATTCGTCGTTCCATCATCTCCGCGGCGCCCGAATTCGCCGACTTCCGCTCCGCCGCCGCTCTTCCGGCGCGCGCAGCCCCCGGACCCACCTTCGCGTTGGCCGGGATGGCAACTTACCGGTGCCCGGTGGAGGGCTGCAACGCGCATCGCTCCGGTGGCCACGAGGGGTGGCAAGCGACTATCTTGCCCACACATGGCCAAGTTCGGAACCTACGGGGAGGGTGGACGACCACGGCGCCTCGGTCTGCTGCTCAGCGCGGCGGCGTTCGTGGTGGTCGTCACCGGGATGCGTGCGGCAGCGGGAATCCTGGTGCCTTTCTTTCTCGCCGTCTTCCTCGCGATCCTCTGCTCGGCCCCGGTAAGTGGGCTGCAGAAGATCGGGCTGCCACGCTGGCTCGCCGTGACCCTCGTGGTTCTTGGCCTCCTGGCCTTCGGGTCCGGGATCGGAACCCTGCTCGGCACCTCCATCATCGACTTCACCCGCAGCCTCCCACTGTACCAAGCAAGGCTCGAGACCGAGCTCTTGGTGCTCCTCAACTGGCTCGAGGAACGCGGCGTGGAGGTCTCCCGAGACTTCATCCTCGCCTACTTCGAGATGGGAAAGATCCTGCAGGTCGTCGGGACCACGTTCACGGCACTGCGCGACGTCCTCACGAATATCGTGCTCATCCTCATCACGGTGATCTTCATCCTGATCGAGATGTACAGTTTCCCCGCCAAGATGCAGGCCGCGTTCGGGGAAGCGGAAGCCACATCCGCACACGGCGCCTTTCTGCAGCTCGCAGAGGATGTCAGGCGCTACCTCGGCATCAAGACGCTCATCAGCCTTGCCACGGGCGCGCTGGTCGCGGCATGGCTCGCGATCCTCGGGGTCGACTATCCGCTTCTCTGGGGGCTCCTGGCCTTCCTGCTCAATTACGTTCCCACGATCGGCTCCTGGATCGCGGCGATACCGGCCGTGCTGTTTGCCTATCTGCAGCTCGGCCCCGGAACCGGCGTGGCGGCAGCCCTCGGCTACGTCGTGGTCAACACCCTGATGGGGAACCTCATCGAGCCCCGCGTGATGGGACGCGGAGTCGGGCTCTCCACCCTGGTCGTCTTTCTCTCCCTGATCTTCTGGGGATGGGTGCTCGGCCCGGTGGGCATGCTGCTCTCCGTCCCGCTAACGGTCATTCTGAAGATCGCCCTCGGCCTGCAGAAGAACACTCGCTGGATCGCCGTGCTCCTCGGGCCGGAAAGACCCGTGCGGGAGATAGCACCCTCAGAGGCGCCCTGAACAAACCTTCAACCAGAGAGAAAGGAGCGCGCGGCTTGGATCGGAGCGACCTGAAGGAGTTGATGGCGAAGCTGGAGCAACAGAGAGACGAGCTGAGGGTCAGAGCCCATCTGGCGAAGGCGGAGGCGCGGGATGAGTGGGATGAGCTGGAGGAGAAGTGGGATCGGCTGAGGGGGAAGCTGAGGGTCGCCGGCGAGGAGATGGACGAAGCGTCGGACGACGTGAAGGCCGCGGTGTCGATCCTGCTGGGTGAGCTGAAGAAGGGCTACGAACGGATCCGCGCCCACCTCTGAAGCGGCCGGGTTCGCACCCGCCCGTCCGTCCGCAACGACGTCAAAAGGTGATCGGCTCCTCGAAGCGCCCGTAGACCTCCTCGAGGGCCGCCCGCATCTCGCCCAGGGTGGCGTAGGCGCGCACCGCGTCGAGCATCGGCGGCATCAGGTTCTCGTCCTTCCGTGCCGCCATCTTCAGCCGCTCCAGCATCTCCGCCACTGCCGCTCCGTCCCTCCGAGCCCGCGTCCGTGCGAGACGCGCCTCCTGCTTGGCGGCGGCCTCCTCACCGATGCGCAGGATCTCGATCGGAACGTCGTCGCTCTCTACGAACTCGTTGACGCCCACGATGATCCGCTGCTTCGTATCCACCTCCTGCTGGAAGCGCCGGGACGAGTTGGCGATCTGGCTCTGGAAGTAGCCGGTCTCGATACCGGCGACCACGCCCCCGAGCGTGTCGATCTCCTCGAAGATCCCCTCCGCCTCGTTCTCGAGCTCGTCGGTGAGGCGCTCCATGTAGTAGGAGCCGGCGAGCGGGTCGATCGTGTTGGCCACCCCCGTCTCGTAGGCGAGGATCTGCTGGGTCCGCAGCGCCACGCGCACCGCGTGCTCCGTCGGCAAGGCAAGCGTCTCGTCCATGGCGTTCGTGTGCAGGGACTGGGTGCCGCCTAGCACCGCAGCCATGGCCTGGTAGGCAACCCGGACGATGTTGTTGTGCGGCTGCTGGGCCGTCAGGCTCACGCCCGCGGTCTGCGCGTGGGTCCTGAGTCGCCAGCTCCTGGGGTCCTTCGCCCCGTAGGCATCGCGCAGGTGCCGGGCCCAGATGCGCCGTGCCGCCCTGAACTTGGCGATCTCCTCGAAGAAATCGTTGTGCACGTCCCAGAAGAACGAAAGGCGAGGAGCGAAGAGATCGACATCCAGCCCCCGTGCGATCCCCTCCTCCACGTAGGTAAACCCGTTCTTGAGCGTGTAGGCGAGCTCCTGGACGGCGGTCGCACCGGCCTCGCGGATGTGATAGCCGGAGATCGAGATCGTGTTGAAACGCGGCGCATGCACGCTGGACCACTCGAAGCAGTCCGTGATGATCTTCAAGGCGGGGCGCGGAGGGAATATCCAGGCGTGCTGCGCCATGTACTCCTTGAGGATGTCGTTCTGTACCGTGCCCCGCACCTTGTCGAAGGGCACGCCCTGCTTCTCGGCCGTGGCCAGTAGGAAGCAGTAGAGCATCATCGCCGGGCCGTTGATCGTCATGGAAACGGAGACCTCGTCCAGCGGGATACCGTCGAAGAGCGTTTCCATGTCGGCCAGGCTGGAGATGGCCACCCCGCACTTCCCGACCTCGCCAGCTGACAGCGGATCGTCGGAGTCATAGCCCATCAGAGTCGGGAAGTCGAAGGCGACCGAGAGACCCGTCTGGCCCCGCTTGAGCAGGAACTTGTAGCGCCGGTTCGTCTCGTCCGCGGTGGCGAATCCCGAGAACAGCCGCATCGTCCACAGCTTGGTGCGGTACATGCTGGCGTAGGGCCCGCGCGTGAAGGGATACTCCCCCGGGAGCCCTAGTTCGCGGAGATAGTCGTCGTCGGCCGTGTCGAGTGGCGTGTACAGGGGCTCGACGAGCCGGCCCGAGACGGTCGCGAAGTCGGTGTCGGCCCGGGGCGGGGCCTCCCCGAATCGCTTCTCCCAGCGAGCCAGGCTCTCCTCCAACCGGCGCAGCTCCTCGCGCCGCCGCTCGATCTCGCGCTGGAGATCCGCCTTCGTCTTGTCGGTGAGCACGCTACTCATCGCGCTCGTTTCCCGCTCGCCTCATCGCCTGCACCGATCTCGCACTACGATGCGCCCCGTGGTGCACCTTCTACGCTGCACGGTTCTTACCGCCTCTCTTCCTCGTCGTTCCGGCTCGCCGATCCCTGCTGCGGGGCGGGACGGACGGCGTGCGGAGCACCCGTGCGAGAGCCTCACTCCTGCGTGCTCAACTGGCGGACGACCGCATACGGGCTCACCCGACCGGTCAGGAGGTCCTCCAGAAATTCGTCTTTCGTCCGCTCCCATGCCGCGAGTGCGCGCGTCTCGGCCCCGCGGATGAGAATGCGCACGGTCTGATCGAGCAGGGCCCGCTCCCGGCGGGCCTGCAGCTCGCCCGTCGCCGTCAGGCTGAGGAAGTGGTCGTCGAGCTTCGCCATCAGTTCGGCTACGCCCCGGCCCTCCGTGGCGACCGTCTCGAGAACGGGCACATCCCAGACCGAGGGAGACGCTATCGGATCGCCCGGGTGCTCAACATCGTCCGATCCCCCTCCCGCCTCCACCGCCCATCCGGAACGCTCGCCGGGGGACGTCAGCCGCGCATGGTGACGGGGGACGCCGCGCAAGGCATATCCGGCCCGTATGGCCTTCATCACCTCGATCTCCTTCACCAGGCGGGCCGCCCCGGGTCGGTCGGCCTTGTTCACGCAAAACAGGTCGGCTACCTCCATCAGGCCGGCCTTCATGGCCTGGATGCCGTCTCCCGATTCGGGCACCAGAACGACGACGGTCGAGTCGGCCGCCGCCGCGATCTCCAGTTCGGACTGCCCGACTCCCAGCGTCTCGAGGATCACCCGGTCGAAGCCGAACGTATCCATGAGGTCCGCGGCCTCCGTTGCGGCGGTCGCGAGCCCTCCCGCCGAGCCCCGGCTGGCCATCGATCGCATGAAGATGCCCGGCTCCACGGCAAGCTCCGCCATCCGGATGCGGTCGCCTAGCAGGGCACCGCCCGTGAACGGGCTGGTCGGATCCACCGCGATGATCCCCACGCGATGGCCAGCGTTCCGAAGTCTTCGGGCCAGGCGGGCCGCCAGGGTCGATTTTCCCGCTCCCGGAGGACCCGTGATGCCGATTCGTCGCGCACTGCCAACGCCGGACCGGAGCTCGTCCAGCAGTGCCTCAAACCCTGCACTCTGGTCCTCCACGATCGAGATCGCGCGCGCGAGGGCCCGCTCGCTGCCGGCGCGGAAGGCTTCGATGAGACCAGAGCGTCCGCCGAACGGGTCAACCGCGCGATCCACTCGCATCGTACCGGCTCGCTCCCCTACATCAGCAGCGTGGAGGCGAGGGCGAGGAGGAGAAAGAAGCCCACCATGTCGGTCAGCGTGGTGACGAAGACCGAGGAGGCGAGCGCCGGATCCACGCCGATGCTCTCCAGGAAGATGGGAATGAAGCCGCCGAGCGTGGAGGCCACGATCAGGTTGCCCCACATGGCGAGCATCACCACGAGGCCGAACGCCGGATCACCGAGGAGCAGCATCCCTGCCAGGGCCGCCACCACACCGATCATCAGCCCGTTGAGGAGACCGACCACCATCTCCTTCCCGACGACCTGCCAGCGCTCGATGAAGGACTCGTCGGAGGTCGCGATGCGCCGAACGGTGACGGCGAGCGCCTGCGTCCCGGCGTTGCCGCCGAGCGCCGCGATCATCGGCATCACCGCGGCGAGAATCACGATCTGCTCCACCGTCTCGCGATACAGGTACACGACCGAGGCCGCGGCCGCCGTGGTGAGGAGGCTGAGCATCAGCCAGGGCAGCCTGCTCCGCGCCGCGTCCACCGTCGAACCGCGAACCTCCTCTTCCTCGGAGACGGAGGCGAAGCGAAGGATGTCCTCCGTCGTCTCGGCCTCCATCACATCGATCACGTCATCGAATGTGATGCGGCCCACCAGCCGGCCCAGAGCATCCACCACACCGATTGCCGGAAGGTTGTACCGCGCCAGGATCCGGCCGACCTCCTCCTGGTCCATCTCCACGGGCACGACGGCCGGCGGCTCCTCGATCAGTTCGGAGATCCTCTCTTCGGGATCGGCCATCACGAGGCTCTGCAGGTTCATCACGCCCTGCAACCTGCGCCCACGATCCACCACGAAGATCGTATAGAACTCCGGAACCTCCCGAGCCTGACGGCGGATCTCGGACAGAGCCTCCCGCGCCGCGAGGTGGGAGGACACGGCGACGAGGCCGCGGGTCATGATCCCGCCCGCGCTGTCCTCCGGATAGTGGAGGAGATCCTCGATCGGGCCCGGATCCTCCAGCGACGCGAGGACGCGAGCCTGCTCCGCCGGCTCCAGCTCGCCGATCAGGTCCGCCGCGTCGTCGTCGGGCATCTCGTCGACGACTTCCGCGATCTTCTCGGGCTGGAGGCTGGCCAGCAGCGTCTCCGGGTGCTCGACCTCCTCCATCTCGACGAGCGTCTCCGCCGCAGCCGCTGGCGGGAGCAGGGACAGGACGCGGAGGCGCTCGGTCTCCTCCAGCTCCTCCAGGATGTCGGCCAGATCGCTGCCGTGCACCCTGCCCACGAGCTCCTCCAGCGCATCGGTGTCGCCGCGCTTGAGCAACTCCATGAGGCGGATCGCCTGCTGTTCGAGCTCGGTGTGCTCGCTCACTGCTCCTCTGCCGCTGGTTGCCTGTGTCCGTCGACCCGCGGGTCCGCGGAGGGTGCTCTACGGGACGGCGCCCGTCAAGCGCTGTACCAACTCCTCCTGGAGGCGGAACATGGGCGAGGCGAGACGCGTCTCCCCCTCCGGGTGGTCATGGCCCAGCAGGTGGAGCACGCCGTGGATGACCAGACGAATCAGCTCTTCAGCCTCGGGGATGCCGAGTTCTTCCGCGTTGCGCGCGGCCACTTCGGGTGCGATGTAGACGTCCCCGATCAGCTCCGCCCCGTCCCCCAGATCGAACGCGATAACGTCCGTGCTGCCGCTCTGGTTCAGATAGCGCCGGTTCAGCTCACGGATCACGTCCTCCGCGACGAAGCTCACCTCGATCTCTCCGCTGACGGGTCGATCCGCCGTCTCCAGCGCCGTGGCGGCCCCCTTCTCGAGCACGGGTCGCAGGGAAGCCGTGGCCGGCCAGATCTCCGTCATGTGAAACTGGATTCGGACCGTCACCGGGCTCGCTCCTCAACCGTGTGGTCCTCCCAAGCGCCGCTCGGCACGCTCGGGGATTACTCGGCCCGGGCCCCCGTCCCGCTGGAGCGGGAAATCCCGGCGCGGGCGCCCCCGCCTGCCGAGCCCCCGGCGACGGATCGCCGTTCGGCGCCGGGCGGGGGGGACTGCCGATTGGCCACGCTTGGATACTCCACCCGCTGATGGTAGAAGCTGGTCAGCGTCTGGGCGAATTCGGCCTTGATGCGGTGGATGTCGTCCAGGGTCAGCGGCGACTGGTCCAGCTGGCCGTCGCGGATCCGCGCCCCGACCAGCTGATCGATGAGCGACCGAATGCGCTCGGGCGTCGGGTCGGGCAGGGTCCTCGTCGCCGACTCCACGCAGTCCGCGAGCATCACGACGGCAGTCTCCCTCGACTGGGGCTTGGGCCCGGGATACGAGTACTCCCACAAGTCGATGTCGACGTCCGGCTCCTGCTCGCGCGCCTTGTTGAGGAAGTAGGAGATGGTGAGCGTGCCGTGATGCTCGGTGATGAAGTCCTTGATGGCCGAGGGCAGACGGGCCTCGTCCGCCAAGCGGAGACCCTCCCGCACGTGCTCTTTGATCACTTCGGCGCTCCGCGATGGCCGCAGACGGTCATGCGGGTTGCGGCCGCCCGGCTGGTTCTCCACGAAGTACTGCGGTTGCTTCGTCTTGCCGATGTCGTGGTAGTAGGTGCCGACCCGCGCGAGGAGGGCGTTCGCCCCGATCGCCGTGCACGCGGCCTCCGCGAGGTTCGCGACGCCGATCGAGTGCGCGTAGGTGCCGGGCGCCTTCTTCGCCAGCTGTCTGAGAAGTGGACGGTTCAGGTCAGACAGCTCCAGCAGCGTCTGGCGGGTGGTGACACCGGTGAACGTCTCCAGCGCGGGCAGGAGCCCCCCGACCACGAGCACCGTGCAGACCGTCGCGCTGAGCGCCCCAAAAGCCGTGGCAGCGACGAGCTCTCGGGCGGACCACGAGAACAGCAGGCCGAGGGCGAGCGAGGCCAGGAAGTACGCCGCCGTGATGATCGCGATGACCTTCCAGCTGTCCGCCCGGCGGCGAAGTATGCGTATCGCGGCCGCCGCCGCCGTACCCGCAGCCATCGTCAGAAAGGCCGCGCTGAGGCCGGGAAATGCCGTTTGGCCGGCAAGGAGCGCGGCGATGACCATCACCGAGACGATCGCCAGCAGGCCGTCGAACAGTGCCGCGACGAGTAGCCCGGCGAGGGCGACCGGGATGAGCGCGGGAGGAGCGCTGGCCCGGGCTACCACGCTCGCCAGGAGGAGGACGACGAGCGGGAGAAGCACCACGATGGCGAAGCTCCTGGCGCTCTCATACACGGGGGCCCGTCGGTAGAAGTAGAGCACGGCCCAGAGTATGGCGATGACTACCATCGCGTAGAGAAGCCCGCCCAGCGAATGCAGGAAAGACCCGGCGCGCCCCGCCAAGCCAGCATCGGTGAGGGCCGCGCTGTAGGCCCGCAGCTTCTCGATCTCCTCCCTTCCCACGCGCTCGTGCGCCCCCACGATGCGCTCCCCCTCGAGGACGAAGCCGGCGGATTCCTGCACAGCATTGCGCGCCTGCTGTCGGGCGCGCGCCGTGGCTTCCAGATCCAGCCTGAGGCTCTCCTCCAGGTAGTGGACGACGAGCGTCTGATAGAGCTGCAGGCCCTCCACGGCGAGGCTGGACGGCGCTATTTCCGAGGCACGGGCGTAGAAGCCGGCAACGTCCAGCAGCGAATCGCGGCGGACGAGCCGGTCCCCACCGTCCTGGCGCACGATGACCTGGGCCGACAGCACGTCCGACAGATCGCGGCTCGAGACCACGCCGATCGGCAGCAGGCGGTCGTAGGCCCGCAGGAGGGCGTCCCGCAGAAGGCGCCGACGCGAACCGACGCGCAGGTATGTCGCCTGTTCGAGGGTCGGGACGGTCACGTTCTCCAGGTCGGCCAGCACGATGCGCGCGGCAGCCGTGTCGTCGTCCGCGACGGCCAGGGCGCTGTCCAGGCGGGCGAACATCTGCCGCACGCGCTGGGTGGCTCGATCGACGGCCTCACGGTCGTACGTGAAGATCGGTGCCACCCCCCGCTCCGCCTCTGCTCGCTCGGCCTGGAGACGCTCGGGCGACTTGGGGACGTCGAACGACAGGTCGGCAATGATGTCCTCGGTAGCGACCTGCCCCTGCTCGAGGCGGGCGAAATCGGGCAGCGGGGCGCCGGGAAACAGCAGGGGGACGGCAAGCGCCAGTGCCAGAAGGAGCAGGGCCCGGCTACCGTGATGCACGAGGCGCGAGCGCCAACCGGCGCCCGGCGCTCGTCCAATCGCCCGCAACGCGTCGCGCCAGCTCTCCGGGTAGTGGGTGGTCATGACTACCTCACCGCCCCGTCGCCCGGCCCCCGCTCCTCGGCCGGCGTCCGCTCTCCGTAGGCACGGATGATCTCCTTGACGAGCCGATGGCGAACGACGTCGAGCTCCGTCAGATAGACGAACTCTATCCCATCGATGCCCTTCAGGATCTCCTCGATCTCAAGCAGACCGGAGTTGTCGCGGCGCGGAAGGTCGATCTGCGTCTTGTCGCCCGTGATGACCGTCTTGGAGTTCAGACCGAGACGGGTGAGGAACATCTTCATCTGCGCCGTCGTCGCGTTCTGCGCCTCATCCAGGATGAGAAAGGCGTCCGACAGGGTTCGTCCCCGCATGTAGGCCAGAGGGGCGATCTCGATCGTGTGATCCTCGATGGCCCGCCGCACCTTGTCGGCCGGCATCATGTCCTCGAGGGCGTCGTACAGGGGCCTCAGATACGGGTCGACCTTTTCCCGGATGTCGCCCGGCAGAAAGCCGAGAGCCTCGCCGGCCTCGACGGCGGGCCGGGTCAGGATGATCCGGCGCACACGCTTCAGGTGGAGGGCCTCCACGGCGCGCGCAACCGCCAAGTACGTCTTTCCGGTCCCGGCCGGACCGATCCCGACGACGATGTCGTTGTCCCGGATGGCGTCGACATAGGCTCCTTGCCCCGCCGAGCGAGGCCGGATGACCATGCGGGCGCGCGGCAGGATCAGGGCTTCCGCCTCCTCCCCCGGTACCGTGGAGCCTTCGGGCATCTCATCCAGAAAGCGTGCGATATCCGCCACGGAAAAGGACTTGCGCATGCGAGACAGCTCGATCATGTGCCGGGCGGCTGGCGCGGCCTTCTGAACCGCCGCCGACGTCCCGGAGAGGATGAGGTGGTCGCCTCGGAGGATGACGCGGGAATCAGACAAGCGGGCGAGCTCGGCGAGGTGAGCGTCGTTCACGCCGGCCAGCAGCAGCTGATCCGCCCCGACGGCATCCAGCTTCTCCTGAACGGTCGGGGGTTCGGTGGTCTTAGAGCTCACGGACGCCTCTTCAGTCGTCCTCGCATAACTGAATATGTAGCCCCGCGAGGTCCTGCGGTTCCACCGCGGACGGGGTCCCCTCCATGAGTCCGCGGGCGGCCGTCGTCTTCGGGAACGCGATGACATCCCGAAGGGAGGGGGCCCCCACCATGAGGGCGATCGTCCGATCGAGGCCCAGCGCGTATCCGCCGTGCGGCGGCGCGCCGTAGCGAAACGCTTCCAGCAGAAAACCGAAGCGTCGCTCGGCCTCCTGGCGCTCGAATCCCAGGACCTCGAGGATGGCCCGCTGGATCTCCGCGTCGTGGCAGCGAATGCTCCCGCTGGCCAGCTCGACCCCGTTGTACACTACATCGTAGGCCAGTGCGGTGACCGCGAACGGATCCTCCCGAATCCGATCGGGATCCGCGTCGAGCGGCATGGTGAACGGGTGGTGCGCGGCAATCGGTGCCCCGGTGTCGGGATCCGGCTCGAACAGCGGAAAGTCCACGACCCAGAGCCACCGGTGCGCGGTTGCGTCCACGGCACCGACGCGGCTTGCAGCCTCGCGGCGCAGCGCCGCGAGGGCGCCCCGGGTCTCGGAGTCCGGACCGGCCACCAGCAGAAGCAGGTCCCCTTCGGCCACGCCGTACGTTTCGCGGAGCGCCTGGCCGATCCCGTCGCTTACGTACTTCGCGATCGGTCCGGACCAAGCCTCCCCGGCCCTCAGCCAGATGACCCCCTTCGCCCCGTTTTGCCTGGCCAGGTCGTCCAGGCCGCCGATCTCCGCTCGCGAAAGCGCGCCGCCTCCCCTCACGATCAGACCGCGCACCCGGCCACCTGCCTCGGCCGCCGCGTCGAATATTCCGAAACCGGCTCCCGTAAGCAGTTCCGTGAAGTCCCCGAGCTCCCAGTCAACCCGGAGATCGGGCTTGTCAGTCCCGTACCGCTCGAGCGCCTCCGCGTGCGAGATGCGGGGAAACGGCAGCTCGATCTCCACCCCGACGGCGCGGCTCCACATCCGCCCCAGCATCCGCTCGCACACACCGAGCACGTCATCGACGCCTACGAAGGCCATCTCGACGTCGACCTGGGTGAACTCGGGCTGCCGGTCGGCTCGGAGGTCCTCGTCCCTCAGACAGCGGGCGATCTGGAAGTATCGATCGAACCCGGCAACCATGAGGAGCTGCTTGTAGAGCTGCGGCGACTGGGGCAGCGCATAGAACTCGCCTGGATTCACCCGGCTCGGGACGAGGTAGTCGCGTGCCCCCTCGGGCGTGCGGCGGGTAAGCAGGGGAGTCTCCACTTCGACGAAACCCTCCTCCGAGAGGGCCTCGCGGGCCCCCGCGACCGCGGCGTGCCTAACCTCGAAGTTCCGGATCATCTGCGGTCGGCGCAGATCGAGGACGCGGTGCCGCAGCCGGAGCTCCTCGGCAGGGGGGGCCTCGTCCACCCCCGCTACGAGAATCGGGAGGGCCGCAGCCCGGGAGAGCATCCGAAGGCCATCCACGTGGACCTCCACGGCGCCCGTGGCCATTTCGGGATTGACCGCCTCCGGCGGCCGGCCCACGACCTCGCCTTCGACCTGCACGACATCTTCCGCGCCAAGCTCCCGGGCTCTGGCAATGAGATCCGCATCGCACCAGTCGGGACCGAAAGCGAGCTGGACACGCCCTCCTCTGTCTCGCAACTGAACGAAGAGGACGCCTCCCAGGTCACGGACCCGGTGCACCCAGCCTGCGAGCTTGACCCGCCTGCCCGTCCAAGCAGCGGACAGATCGCCGCAGCGGGCATCTCTCCAGGATGTCGCGAGGCTCGCGGCCCGGGTCAGCCCGCGCGTGCTTCGGTCTTCCATCGATGTCTCCACCTGGCAAGATAGAGGGCATATGCCGCGAGCAGTCCGGCGACATCCGCCAGCCAGTCGGACATCTGCGGCACTCGCGTGGGGACCCAGCCCTGCATTAGCTCGTCCACGGCTGCAAACCCGATGCCGGCCGCGAGCGGGGCGGAAAGGGCCAGGATCCCGCGAAGTCGGGAGAGGCGGGCGGCACGTCCGAGGGTCAGACCGAGCCCAAAGTACAGGCCGAAGTGCACGATCTTGTCCGCCTGCGTGCCGGCCGCTCCTTTCCACTCCGGCAACCGTACGGCGGTGAGCAGGAGGATGACGAGCGTCCAGGCGACGACCGGCCACCACGCGTTCACGCGACTCTTCACGGGGGATTTACGTCCGACCGGAACACGGCATCCTCTGGCAGGCTTGGAGGAACGCGTGGCGCACGCGAAAGTACAACGCGTCGCAGTATATTTCCGCCCTTTTGGGCCAGCAAGCAGCATATTCCTGCCCTCTTGGGCCAGCAAGCCGCGCCGGCCCGGCCGGCGCCGTGTCCGGAAGATGAGCAGCCAGTCCGAGCGATGACCAGCCACGCCGAGTCCGATCCATTTCCGCAGGCCTCGACCGGTCGCAGGCCGATCGAGCTCCTCGGAGGACCACCCGAGGAGACGCTGATCCGGATCGGCGCCTTCATGGAGGCGCGTGCGGCACCGCCGTACCGGACGGAGCAGGTTCGCGCCTGGGTGTTCGACCGCCGCATCCGCACGTTCGAGGAGGCGACCAACCTACCGAAGGAGCTCCGCGCAGCCCTCGATCGGGAATTCTCCCTCACGCCGCTTGAACCGGCGCATGTCGCCCGTTCCCGGGACGGGACGGTCAAGCACCTCTGGAGGCTGGCGGACGACGAACAGATCGAGTCTGTCCTGATCCCCACCTCCGACCGCTTGACCCTATGCCTGTCGTCACAGGCGGGCTGCGCCCTCGGATGCACCTTCTGCGCGACGGGCCATTTCGGGTTCCGCCGGCAGCTCAGCGGAGCCGAGATCTCAGCCCAGTTCAGGGATGCATCCCGATTCGCGGAATCGGAGTGGCAGCGCCCGGTGGATCGCATCGTGTACATGGGGATGGGCGAGCCGCTGGCCAACCTGGAGGCCGTCCAGGTCTCCCTGGACGTTCTCCACCGAGGCTTCGGCGTCGGTGCGCGACGCATCACGATCTCGACCGTCGGACTCGTGCCGGGAATCCTCACGCTCGCCAGCAGACCCGAGCAGTTCGGCTTGGCGGTCTCCCTGCACGCACCCGACCACGAGCTGCGCGCCAGCCTCATGCCGATCGAGCGACGGCATCCGCTGCCCGAGCTGCTCGAGGCGATCCGCGAGTACGCGAGCCTGCGGGGAAGGCGAATCACCTTCGAGTACACCCTGATCCAGGATGTGAACGATCGACCCGGACAGGCACGGCGGCTGGCGGGGCTCGTGCGGGGCCTGCCTGCCTTCGTGAACCTCATCCCGTTCAATCCCATCCCGTTCGTAGACTGGAGGCCGAGCTCCGCCGAACGGATGGCCGCGTTCGCCCGCACCCTCCAAGAGCGGGGCGTCCAAGCTGCCCTGCGAACGCCGCGTGGCCGAGACATCGCCGCGGCCTGCGGCCAGCTCCGGCTCGAGGCGAGAGAGCCGGCTGCCTGAGGCGCGGCCGGCAAGGGCTGCCCTATCGATCAGCCCTGGTCGGTCAGCGGCGGGGGGCGGCCGCTTCGCGAAGCGAGTCCGGAACGAGACGGAGCCGATGCTGCCAGTCCGCGCCAAGGACGACGGTAGCGTCGAGATGTAGGGCGGGATCCGGTTCCGTCTCGAGCCCTTCGACGCGCAGCCAGGCGACCAGCGAGTCGACGCCCCTGCTGCCTCCGACCCGGTCGATCACGCGCGTGCGAGGGTTGTCGAAGTCGCCCGCGTTCCCGAAGTACACGACATCGAATCCGGCCTGCCGAAGGATCTCGGCCGCCTTCTGCGCAGCACCCGCCTCGCCTGCGCCGTTGAGCACCTCGATGCGCGCAATCGGGTGGGGCTCCGGCGGGAGCTCCGTCTGTTTGGCGAACGGGTCATCCTCCGGAGCGATCGGGTCACGCGCCTCCCTCCAGCCCCACCAGGCCGAGCCGAGCAGCACGAGGACCATCGCGAACGCCGACGCGACGGCGAGCCTCGGAGGTCCCGGACGTCGTCGCCCCCGGGGCTTCGAGCCTGTCCGGCGCGCTGTCCGGCCCGGCCTGCCGCCACCCGACCTCGCGCCACGCCGCGTCCGCCGGCTGCGGCTCACGGTGCTCACCCGGTCCGGACCACGCGATTCCAGAAGGCGACGGTCTCCTGGAGTACCGTGCTCCGGCGGTGGAGAAGGTGGCGGATGCGCAAGTCGATGACGCGAAGCAGGACCTCCTCACGCTCGCCGGGGAGTCGGCCCCTGAGCCGGGCCCTCTCCTCGTGCATGAAGTCTCGCCCGGGATCCAGAAAATCTGCCAGGTAGAGGTACTCGCCCATCTCATCCAGCTCTGGATGACCGCTCGTGTGGTACGCCACGGCGCGCAGGAGCGGCTGGTCGTCTACCCCGTCCCGGGCGAGCCGATGGGCACATGCGGGACCATGGAGAAGATGCCGAGGCCAGGTGCGCGCTGCCTCCGCCGGATAGACCTCCTGCGGGAGCAGCGCCTCCACATCGGCATCTCGCAGCGCGTCGTGCAGCGTGGCCACCGCGAGCCAGCGGGCCTGGTCCGACGGCGGCACTCCCAGGGTCCGACTCCAGTCGGCCATGAGGGCGCGTACGCGGCCCACATGCTCGAGGCGGGCCGGGCTGCAGCAGGCCCAATCGGGAAGCCGCCCTTTCGAGGCGGCCCGCTCCACGAGGGGATGAGGGTAAGTCAGACCGCCGAGCCGGAGCGGAGCTCGGGACGAAGGCGGTTGTTCTGGTCGACATGCACGACGGTGGGTTTGTGGCCAGCCACCTCGTCCTCGGCGTACTCCGCGTAGCTGACGATGATGACCTGATCGCCCGCGTATCCCAATCGAGCCGCCGGGCCGTTGAGCTGGATCTCTCCGCTGCCTCGCGGCGCCTCGATCACATAGGTCTCGAGACGCTGGCCGTTCGAGAGGTTGAGCACCTGGACCTTCTCGTACGGCACGAGATCGGCCGCATCCATCAGGTCCCGGTCCACGGCGATGGAGCCCTCGTAATCCAGGTGAGCTCCAGTGAGAAAGGCACGGTGGATCTTCGACTTGAACAGCGTCCTGCGCATCTATGCCCCCACATTCTCCAAGGAGGATGGGCCCGCCACGGGCGCGTTGTCGATGAGCCTCGTCGTCCCGACGTACCCGGCCACGGCACAGATCGACGCCGGTTCGGCCTCGCTCACCGGGGACAGGTCATCCGGGTGCACGACTTCGGCATAGTCCACCCGGACCCCCGCCACCTCCATCACGTCGCGAGCCAACTCGGCCAGGCGCTGTGCCGTCCGCTCACCGCCAGCGAACGCCTCCCGCACCGCTCTGAGCGCCCGGGCCAGCCCGAGCGCGGAGGATCGCTGAGCCTCCGTCAGGTACGCGTTGCGGGAACTCATCGCGAGGCCATCCGGCTCCCGCACGATCGGCGCCAGTTCTATGCGCACGGGCAGCGCGAGTTCCCCTACCATTCGACGGATCAGGACGGCCTGCTGGTAGTCCTTTCGGCCGAACACGGCGACGTCCGGCTGCACGATGCCGAACAGCTTCGCGACAACCGTCAGAACGCCGCGAAAATGTGCCGGTCGACTCGCCCCACACAACCGGCCGCCCAATTCGTCGCCCGGGTCCACCCAGACCGACTGGGGCTGAGGATACATCTCGCGATCCGAGGGCACGAACGCGACATCGACGCCCCGGCTCTCGGCCAACCCGAGATCCCGCTCGAGATCCCGCGGATACGATTCCAGATCCTCCCCCGCCCCGAACTGCGTCGGATTGACGTAGATGGAGAGTACGGTCTCGTCGGCCTGCTTCCGAGCCAGGTCGACCAGCCTCAGGTGGCCCTCGTGCAGGTACCCCATGGTGGGCACCAGGGCGAGGGTCTGACCGGCATCGGTGGCGGCCTCGCGCACACCCTGCATGTCCGACCGGGTCCGTGCCACGCGCATGGCCGGGCTCACCCCTCGTAGCTCTCGGCAGCCCCGGGGTACTCGCCCGCCTTCACCGCCCGCACGTACTCGGCTATGCCGTCTCGCGCCGCCTCCCCCAGCTCTGCGAAACGCCGGAGAAACCGAGGCCGAAAGACCGGATTGAGCCCCAGCATGTCGGGCAGGACGAGCACCTGGCCGTCGCACCGTGGGCCGGCGCCGATACCGATCGTCGGGATGCCGATCGAACGCGTGATCTCGTCGGCAAGGGCCGTCGGCAGCAGCTCGAGAACGATGCTGAAGCAGCCCGCCGCCTCGAGCTCCGCGGCCTCACGCAGCAGCCGATCCGCCTCCTCCTTCTCCCTGCCCTGCACCGAATATCCACCGAGTCCGTGAATCGACTGCGGGGTCAGGCCGAGGTGCCCCATGACCGGGATTCCCGATCCGACCAGCACCCGGACACGGTCACGCACCGAGGCTCCCCCGCCCTCCAGCTTCACGCCCTCGGCACCCGTCTCTCGCATCACCCGGCCCGCGTTTCGGAGCGCGTCCTCGTCGCTGACCTGATGGCTCAGGAACGGCATGTCGACGACCAGCATGGGCCCCCTCAGCCCCCTCCGTACAGCGCCGGCGTGGTGAATCATGTCATCCAGGGTCACGGGCAGCGTCGAGTCGTGACCCAGGACGACCTGCCCGAGGGAGTCGCCGACCAGCACGACGTCGATCTCGCTCTCCGAGAGGATCCGGGCGAACAGGTAGTCGTAACATGTGAGTACGGCGATCTTTTCGCCCCGCTTCTTCATGGCGACGAGCCCGCCAGCAGTGACGCGCCCCCGCCCGGATTCACCTGAGTCGCCCACGGTACCTCCGCGAAATGCTCTGTGCAGGCCGCCCCTCATACCACCGCCGGGTGGAGAGGGGCTGCGCGGCGTAGAATATACCGGTTCGGCAGGTGCCCTCCAACGTGGGCG
Source organism: Gemmatimonadota bacterium (assembly GCA_020351855.1). Classification (GTDB taxonomy): domain Bacteria; phylum Gemmatimonadota; class Gemmatimonadetes; order Palauibacterales; family Palauibacteraceae. The sequence goes on along the minus strand of CP070670.1, from coordinate 685,406 downwards.
GAAGGACGATGGCGGTGAGGTATGACCCGCTCCTGGCCGCAAGGCTGGCCTGGGAGCTCCGGGAGCGCTACGCCAGGAGGAGCGTGGCGGCGGTCGGGCTCGGTCCTGACGGCTGGACCGCTGCCCTGGCCTTCGGCGATGGCAGCACCCTGTGGTGCTTCCTCCACCCGCAGGCGGGGCAGATCGTCCCCGACGCGCACTCGCCGCTGGCGTCACTCCTCGCCGACCGGTCGCAGTGGAGACGCGCCCTGAGACGGGGCATGGTGCGGGCCGGCGGCTGGAGGTGGCATGTCTTCCGCCACCTCGTGGTCCAGGAGATCGAGACTCCCCCCGACGAGCGGCTCCTCCTTCTCGCGCTCTCCTCCGGCGGCTCCGCACGCGCCCGCCTCGCGCTCGAGCTCCCCCGCAACCGGAGGAATGCCCTCCTTCTCGAGCCCGCCCGCATCGGCGAGCGGGCTCCGGAGTCCAGCGGACGCGACGCCCCATGGCGCATTCGAGACGTTCTCCGCCCGGGCCCGGCCCGGCACGCCCCCGGGCAGGCCTACCGGGAGCCCCGCAGCCGCAGGTCCGGCGCGGTGGAGCCCCTGTCGTTGAGCGAGTGGACCGACTGCCTCTCCAGTGTGGGGCCCGAGGATCGGCGGGCCGAAGCCCTGCGGCAGATCGCGCTGACGAGCGCCCTCAACATCGACTACATCTTGACTGGAGGCAGCATCCCCGACTCTGAGGAGGACGCGGCCGGACCCTCGGGCCAGGTGCTTGGCCCACGCTCCACGCTGGCAGCCGCCTACGCGCGCTACCTCGAAGTCCGCCAGGAAGCTCGCTGCCATCTGCTGCCTCGTCCGTGGGGCCTTCAGCCCTACACCCACAGGCTCGGCGACGCGGCGGCGGTCCCGATCGAGACCCTGCTCGCCGGGATGGTCTGTGCCGCCGCTGCAGGAGGAGTCGCGCCACCGAGCCCCGACGAGGCCACACCCTCCGACACCGCTGATCTCCGAGGCGCACTGCAGCGCCGGCACCGCCGCCTCTGCCGCCGCAGGAACGCACTTCGGGCCCGACTGAGCGACGCGCAGGATGCCGACCGGCTGCGCGAAGCCGGCCATCTGATCCTGGCCAACGTGCGGAACGTGCGGAGGGGCGCGACGAGCGTGGACCTCCCCGACTTCGAAGGCAGCCGCAGGACGATCACCCTCGACCCGGCCCTCGGCCCGGCGGAGAACGCCGAACGCTACTACCGCAGAGCAGCCCGCCAGGAGAGGGCCGCCCAGAGGCTCCCGGCGGACGTGGAGGCGCTCGACCGGGAGATCGCGGAGATCGAGGCCGGCCTGGATCGGCTCGGCTCCGGGGTCGAGCCGGACGCTGACCTCCTGCGCCTGGCGGGCTTTCGGGACCGACGGACTGAGCCACGGCGCGCCGCCCAAGGCGCCGGAGGCGGCCCACCGCCCGGGCGAATCCCGTTCCGCCGCTACAGGACGAGCGGCGGTCTGGAGGTCCGCGTGGGCCGAAGCTCGAAGGACAACGACGCCCTCACCTTCAAGCACGCCTCGCCTGATGACATCTGGCTGCACGCCCGGCAGGCGCCCGGGGCGCACGTCGTGCTCCGTTGGGGAAGGCGGGACCAGAATCCCCCGGAGCGGGATCTGAGAGAAGCGGCCGTCCTGGCGGCCGTGCACAGCGACGCCCGCCACAGCGGCGTGGTGGCCGTCGACTGGACGCGCCGAAAATACGTCCGCAAGCCGCGCCGCTCCGCGGCCGGCGCCGTGACCGCCGAGCGACTCAGGACCCTGTTCGTGGAGCCGGATGAGGCTGCTGCGCAGCGCCTGCGGTTCACCACCTGAACGGGCGCGGCCGACCCGCGGGTCGGTTCGCTTGCGTTTCGGTACTTCTTCGGGTATCTTGGTTTCGGTTTACGTTCGGTACGGGCTCCCACCCGTTGCCGGCTAACGCGACGCACGCACGGAGGCGGATGCCGTGGCGCTCACCAGACGCCAGAAGGAGATCCTCGACTTCATCGAGAGCTTTCTCGATGTGCACGGCTACTCGCCCAGCTTCGAGGAGATCGCGGAAGGGTTCGGCTTTCGGTCCCTGGCGACCGTGCACGAGCACCTCTCGAACCTCGAGGCGAAGGGATACATCCGGAAGAGCTACAACGAGAGCCGCTCCATCGAGCTCGCGCGGACCGAGTTCAGGCTCGCGGCGATCGACCTGCCGCTCCTCGGCCGGGTCGCGGCGGGACAGCCGATCGAGGCGATCGAGCAGAGCGAGACGATTGCCGTACCGGAGGAGATGGTCGGCGCCCGCGGCGAGCACTACGTGCTGCGCGTGCGCGGCGATTCGATGATCGATGAGCACATCCGCGACGGGGACTACGTGGTCGTCCAGGCACGACAGACGGCACATAACGGCGAGATGGTCATCGCGCTCGTGGATGGCGAGAGCGCGACGATGAAGAAGTATTACCGCGACGGGGCTGGGCGTGTCCGCCTGCAGCCGGCGAACCCGGAGGTCCCGCCCCTCCTCTACCCGGAGGACCGGGTGCGCGTGCAGGGCATCGTCGTGGGTGTGCTCCGGAAGTACTGACGGGGCCGGGCCGAACGGTCCGGCGTCAGCGATGAAAGCTGGCCCCGGGAGCGCTCCCGGGGCATCCCCGGCCCGGCACCGGTCCCCACCCGGCGCCGGGCCTTCCCTCCCCTTGCGGTCTCTGCCGGCCGGCCGTTCGAGGCCGGCTTGACACCCGCAAACGGCTTCGGGTAGCTTCGCGCCGTGTCCGACCTTCCGCTGGCTCGTTTCCGCGCGACAATCCAGTACGACGGCACGGGATTCCGGGGCTGGCAGCTCCAGCCCGGAGAGCGCACCGTGCAGGGCGATGTGGAGCGTGCCCTCGGGCGCCTGCTCGCGGCGCGCTGCCGGGTCAGTGCGGCGGGACGGACGGATACCGGCGTTCACGCCGTCGGGCAGGAGATCTCCTTCGACGCACCCCGCCGCTGGGCGGAAGCCGACCTTCTCCGCGGCCTGAACGCCTTGCTCCCCCGCGACGTGTGGATCGAGCGTCTGCGCGCTGCAGACCCGGATTTCCAACCGCGCTTCAGGGCCGAGGCAAGACGCTACGAATACCTGGCAAGCGATCTCGAGGATGGTGCCTCACCGGTCCTGCGTGGCCGAATCTGGCACATCGGCACGACCCGGACCCTGGACCCCGAGCAGTTGAGCAGGTTTTCCCAGGCGCTGGTCGGCGAACATTCCTTCGCCGCGCTCTCCAAGTCCGGGCAGCCGGAGCGGGGCACGCGCTGCCGGGTCGTAAGGGCCGAATGGACCCGAACGCCGACCGGCCTTCTCCACTTCACGATCGTCGCGGACCGGTTCCTACATCGCATGGTACGATACGTCGTCACCACGCTGATCGAGGCGGCGACGGGTCGACGAGAGGCCGCCGACCTGGCCCGTCTTCTTGCCGCGGGTGACCCAGCGGGCGGCGCACGGGCGCCAGCGGCGGGCACGCGGTCGCCCGTGCCGGCACCGGCCTGTGGACTCTACCTTACCGGTGTCCGCTACGGTGACGGATGGAACCGACCGCCCGGCATACCGGGCTTCATCCCCACCCGAACGCGACAGCCAGGAATGCCATAGAACCCAATGTCATCCACTGCTCATGGCCGCATGGCCCGCCTCTCCAGCGCGATCGGCGCTGCGCTGCTCGTCGGGATGGCGACCGGTTGGGCGCTGGGCCATGGACGCACGGGAACGGAGGTGAGCCGAGTCGGCGATCCCGCCCCGGCCGCATCCGATTCGGGCCACCGCGGACTGGCTCTCACGTCGACCCCGGGAGCAAGGACGGCAGACGCCGGCCCGGGAGGCGCCCCGCCCGCCCCAAGCGGTCGCAGGGCGCAAAGCGACACGGTCACGAGCGACAGTCGGGTCACGCCGACCGTCCTTGCCGTGCGGCGCGTCCTCCCCTCGGTCGTCTCCGTCAGCGTCTTTCGTCACCAGCGGCTGCGAGCCCGCAGCTTTCTCGAGCTGTTCGGACCCTCCCGCGACCGCCTGGTCGCCGGTCTCGGGTCCGGGTTCGCGATCGACGACCAGGGCACGATCCTCACGAACGATCACGTGGTGCAGAACGCGGACTCCGTCATCATCGTCGATGCCACGGGACGCACCTATGACGCCTCGGTGATCGGACGAGACGAGTTGACCGACCTCGCCGTGCTTCGCATCGCCCCGGGCAGGATCCCGCCGGCCCCGCTCGGTCGCTCAT
>CP070670.1:676116-681057 GCA_020351855.1 Gemmatimonadota bacterium | reverse complement strand
GTCTATTCCTCCCTGTTCACGGACCGGGCCATCGCCTACCGCACCCATCACGGGTTCGATCACGCGAACGTGTCGCTTTCCGTCGGTGTGCAGGAGATGGTGCGGGCGGATCGCGGCGCCAGCGGTGTGATGTTCACCCTCGACACGGATTCCGGCTTTCGCGATGTGGTCCTGATCACGGCCGGATACGGCCTGGGCGAGACCCTGGTTCAAGGCTCGGTGAATCCCGACGAGTTCTACGTGTACAAGCCGGCCCTGGAGGCGGGTCGGCATGCGATCCTCCGGCGGACGCTGGGCACGAAAGCGATCAAGATGGTCTATGCCCCGGAGGGTGGGGCGAGCCCGGTCGCGACCGTAGACGTGCCACCGGAAGACCGTCAGCGGTTCTGCATTACGGACGCGGAGATCCACGAGCTTGCCCGGCAGGCGCTGACGATCGAGCGGCATTACGGCTGCCCGATGGATATCGAGTGGGCAAAGGACGGGGTGGATGGGAGGCTGCGGATCCTGCAGGCCCGCCCGGAGACGGTGCAGAGCCGCAGCGGACACCTCATCGAGCGCTTCACCCTGAAGCAGACGGGGCACGTGCTGGCCCGCGGGCGGAGCATCGGCCACAAGATCGGCAGCGGACGCGCGCGCGTGGTGGAGTCCGTGACGGAGATCGGGCGGGTGCAGCGCGGGGACGTTCTGGTCACCGACATGACCGATCCCGACTGGGAGCCGGTGATGAAGATCTCCTCGGCCATCGTCACGAACCGCGGCGGACGGACGTGCCATGCGGCCATCGTGGCGCGCGAGCTGGGGATCCCGGCCGTGGTGGGCTGTGGCGACGCGACCCACAGGATCGAGGACGGCCGGGAGATCACGGTGTCCTGCGCCGAGGGGGATGAGGGCTTCGTCTACGATGGGCTGCTCGGATACGACACGACCGAGATCGAGTTGAGTTCGCTCCCCGAGATCCCGGTGAAGATCATGATGAACGTCGGCAACCCCGACCGTGCGTTCGACTTCGCAGCACTCCCGAACAGGGGCGTGGGTCTCGCCCGGCTCGAGTTCATCATCAACAAGATGATCGGCGTTCACCCGCAGGCGCTGCTCGAGTACGACAGCCTGCCCGAGGAGCTGAGGCACACGATCGCCGGCCAGATGGCGGGCTACGACGACCCCGTCAGCTTCTACGTAGAAAAGCTGGCCGAGGGGATCGCCACGATCGCCGCGGCGTTCGCGCCCGAACCGGTCATCGTTCGCCTCTCGGACTTCAAGTCGAACGAGTACGCCAACCTGATCGGCGGGGACCGGTACGAGCCGCACGAGGAGAACCCGATGCTCGGTTTCCGCGGGGCCTCCCGTTACGTGGACGACGCTTTCCGGCCCTGCTTCGAGCTGGAGTGCAGGGCACTCCGGCGGGTGCGCGACGACATGGGCCTCACCAATGTCTGGGTCATGGTCCCGTTCGTCCGAACGGTCGACGAGGGCCGGCAGGTCGTGGAGCTGCTGGCGAAGAACGGTCTCGAGCGAGGCAGGAACGGTCTCACCGTGATCATGATGTGCGAGATCCCCTCGAACGCCATCCTGGCCGACGCCTTCCTGGAGCACTTCGACGGGATGTCCATCGGCTCGAACGACCTGACCCAGCTGACGCTGGGCCTCGATCGCGACTCGGCGATCATCGCCGGGATCTTCGACGAGCGCGACGAAGCCGTCAAAGCCATGCTGTCGGCGGCAATCCGCGCCTGCTCCAAGGCCGGCAAGTACATCGGGATCTGTGGGCAGGGGCCTTCCGATCACCCCGACCTCGCTCGCTGGCTGCTCGACCAGGGCATCGAGAGCATGTCACTGAACCCGGACACGGTTCTGGAAACCTGGCTGCACCTGGCCGGGCAGGGGGTCTGAGAGGGAGGCGGGCAGCTGACGGACTGGCTTGCCGTCTACCTGACGGCCTTTGTCCTCGGGGCGTCACACGCTCTGGAAGTGGACCACATGGTCGCCGTGACCGTGTTTGTCGGTCAGGCTCCGCGGGCCGGGAAGGCGACCCTGTTCGGGGTCCGCTGGGGTGTGGGCCACGCGGTGGCCGTGCTTGTCGCGGGTGGCGCTCTGGCATGGAGCGGGCTCGGCGTCCCGGCCGGCGCCGAGGTCTGGGCGGAGCTTGGCGTCGGCGCCATGCTCGTGGCGCTCGGAGTCTGGAGCCTCCGGGCGGCCCACCGGCTCCACCTGCACCGTCCCCAGGAACACGGCGGCCACGCCCATCTGCATGCCCACCGGGCGGATCGGCATCCGCACCACCACGCTCCGCGGCCCGACAGCGAGCAGGCATCGGAGGAGCCACCCGGGCGTCCGGGTGGGCGGGGCCACGAGCACGCACACCGGCGTGGTCAGCGCAAGTCGCGGCACGGCCACCTCTCGACCCTGGTCGGTGCGGCGCACGGTCTGGCAGGGACGGCACCGGTCGTCGCCCTGATTCCCATCACGCTGCTCCCGGGACTCTGGCCCGCCTTGGGATACCTGGCCGCCTTCGGGGCAGGGACCATCCTCGCGATGGGTCTCTACGCGGGGCTGGCCGCGCTGGCCGCGCGGCGCGCCTCCTCATCGATCAGACTGGCCCGCGGGATCGGTCTGGCAACCGGAGTGGCCAGCCTTGCCGTCGGCATCTGGTGGATCGTACGTGCAGCCGACGCCCTGGCAGGATAAACTGGGAGGATGAACGCGGCCAAGCTCCTGAAGGTGTACGCCGGCTCCCTGGGCGTCTTTCTGCTCGTCGACCTCCTCTGGCTCGGCGTCCTGGCGCGCTCCTTCTATCGCCGGCAGCTGGGCCCGCTGCTCCGTCCCGACGTGCGCTGGCTTCCGGCCATCCTGTTCTACCTCGCCTTCGTGGCCGGCATCCTGATCTTCGCCGCGATCCCGGCCATCGAACGGGGCTCCCTCGCCCGAGCCCTGCTGCTCGGCGCCCTCTTCGGGGCGATCGCCTATGCCACCTACGATCTGACGAACCTCGCCACCCTGCGGGATTTTCCACCCGTCGTTGCGGTCGTGGATATCGCCTGGGGCGGGTTTCTCGCCGCCCTGGTGGCGGGAGTCGCCTACAAGCTCGGGGCCTAGCCCTTCTCGCCTCCCGCAATATTTGACAAAACATGAACAGATCATGTACACTTGTGCTCCAACGAGTCGCGCATACGAGTGTTCGGGCGGAAATGTCATGAGGAAATCGATTCGCCTCGGGGTCGCCTTGCTGCTGCCGCTCACGGTGGGGGCCGTCTCCGGCTTGCTGACCAGTGGCAGCGTGGTCACGTGGTACCCGACGCTTGTCAAGCCGTCGTTCACCCCGCCGGATTGGCTGTTCGGGCCGGTGTGGACGGTCCTCTACCTGGCCATGGGTGTCGCGGCCTACGGCATATGGCGGCTGGGCACCGACTCGCCCGGCGTGAGGCGCGCACTGGGCGTGTTCCTCGTCCAGCTGGCCCTGAACGGACTGTGGTCCATCCTGTTCTTCGGCCTTCGCTCCCCCGGGGCGGCGCTCGCGGATATCGCGCTGCTGTGGATCCTCATAGGGCTGACGACGTACCTGTTCGCGCGGCTTGCTCCATGGACCGCCTTCCTGATGCTGCCGTACTGGGCCTGGGTGACGTTCGCCGCGGCGCTCAACTTCGAGATCTGGAGGCTCAACGCGTGAGGGAGGCAGTGCGGCGGTCGAGGCCGCTCGCGAAGGTCTTTCTGTGCGTGGCGATGCTGGCAGTAGCGGCACCCCGCCCGGCGCAGGGTACGGAGAGAATCCGGGACGGGGGGGAGCCGTCGATCCCAGCGCTGACCGTCGCACCCGCGGAGACGGACTGTCCGCCCGACCTCGAGGTCCTTGTAGAGCGGGCGTTCGCCGCCCGGCGTGAACTCAAGGCCGGGGACCGGATCCCGATCACGAGCCGGCCGGACGGTCCGTGGTGTCCTGCCACGATCGCCGGCGTCTACGAGCCGCGAGGGGACCCGGCCAAGCTCACCGCGGAGCGGCCTCGCCTCATGCTGCACCTGCCCCAGCTGGCGCGGCTACTGGGCCGGCCGGACGAGGCCGATCGCTTCTCGGTTCGCGTGCGGCCCGCGTCGGACATCGACGCTCTTCGTCGCGCCCTCGACGGACAGCTCGTCGGGGCACAGGTCGTGCCGACGGACGAGGTGGTCGGCCGGGCCTCGACCACGTTCGAGGTTGTCCGCCGGTTCCATCGGGCGATCGGCTGGATCACGCTCGCGGCGGGCGGTGCGTTCCTGGCCTGCATCATGATTCTCAAGGTCCAGGAGCGACGCGTCTCCATCGCCGCCCTGCGGCTGATCGGCACGTCGCGACGCACCCTCGTGGGCTGGCTGGTGCTGGAGGCCGCACTCCTGTCCACCATGGGGGGCGTGCTCGGAATCGGGATCGGCTTGCTCGCCTCGACGATCATCAACCGCTACTACCAGTGGGCGTACGACACCACGCTGGTCTTTTCCGCAGTGACGCCCGAAGTCCTCCTGCAAGCGCTCGGGCTGGCGCTGACCTTGGGACTCGCCGCCGGCGCCGCCGCCATGCTCCGCCTGCTGGCCGTCCACCCGCTGGCGGAGGCGGGTCGGTAGAGATGCTCTGGCGATTCTCGTACCGGGAACTGCTCGGGCATCCACTGCGCAGTGCCCTCGTGGTGATCGGCGTTTCGGTGGCGACGGCCATGATGATCTGCATGCTCATGCTGGGAGCGGGCATGGGGCGGAGCTTCTCCGAGCTTCTCATGGCCCGCGGATATGCTCTCCGGCTCTCACCCAGGGGGACGCTGCCGCTCGACACGCGTGCCACCGTGGGGGACGTCGAAGCGCTCCGGGCGAGCCTGCTTTCCCGCCCGGGCGTGGCTGGCGTGGCGCCCACCCTGGCGGGCAACCTGCTCATCCCGTTCGGCGACGCGGGGGCGGACGAAACGGTTCGGGTCTTCG
>CP070670.1:670154-676016 GCA_020351855.1 Gemmatimonadota bacterium | reverse complement strand
TGCGCGGCGGAGAGAACGACCGTCGAAAAGCGACCGAGGTCGGCCGACTCGAGGTCGGCGGACCCGATCATGCAGAAATCGACGTTCTGTGCCGTCAGCTCGGTGACGTTCGCCCCGAGAGGATCCTGATCGCTCCCGGCTTCCCACGGCACGTTGTCCTGAATGAGGAGAACGGCCTCCCCGCCGGTGCAGCCCACGCCGAGATCGAGCGTCTGAACCGAGAGGGTGGGTCGAACCGGAGACCCCCGAGGCGCCGTGGGCCCGATCGGTTCGGCGCACGAGACGATGCCGGCGCACGCCAGGACGAGGGTGGCGGCGCGCGACCAACCCTGGCGCCGCTGATGTGGCTTCGGGTACCGATACCGCATGGCTCCGCTCCGGACTGCTGGCTCGCGTGGTGGGTGCCTCCGGCCGGGACCGCGGCCCCGTCGGTCCGGCTTCCCGCGGGCACCGCCGCGGGGTGGTTCCCGTCTCCATCGCAGGGAGCGCGCCGCGGAACCGCGAGGGTTTCGTTAGGTCTCTATGTGTCTGTAAAAGAGTCGCTTGACACAAATGACGTCATGCTGCGATGTAGGTAGGCTGCGGAGGGGGGCGAGTGAGAACTTTCCCGGGCCCGCACATGCTTGCAGGTCGGGCACGCGCCGTGCCACCGGCAACCCGGCAAGCACGCTCAACTCGCGCGCCTCTCGCCCGGCATCCCGCCGCGAATCCCGGAGGGCTGAATCTGCGTAGTCTAAGGTGTATATTGGCGAAAAAAGCGTCCCCGGATGAGCTATCTTATTCGACTGTTCGAGCAGATTCGGCGCCGCCGCGTCGTCCAGATCCTCCTCGTCTACGCGGGCGCCGCCTGGGTGTTGGCGGAGGCGTCGCAGTTCCTCGTCGAGAACTACGACTACTCCCGCAAGCTCCTCGACACGGTCGTCTATCTGCTGGTCGTCGGCTTCCCGGCCGCGGTCGTCATCGCCTGGTATCACGGCGAGCGAGGCCCCCAGCGGCCGACACTCACCGAGTCGGCCCTCCTTTCGATTCTCGCGGTGATCGGCCTCTCCGGCGCCTACCAGATCGCGAGCCGACCGGAGCTGGACGAGCCGCCCCTCGAGGAGGCGGTCATCGATCTGGGGAGTGCTTCGGTCGCGATCATCCCGTTCGACAATCAGATCGCCGACCCGGAGCTGGCCTGGCTCGGGCAGGGTCTCGCCGAGCTGCTGACCACCGGCCTCGCTCAGCTCGACGCCCTGCGGGTGGTGAGCGGCCAGCGGCTCTACGACCTCCTGCGCCAGGAGGGACGACAGGGAGCCGAGGCGATCCCGAATGACCTGGCGATGCGTCTCTCGCGACGGGCCGGTGCCCGATACATGGTGCGCGGCACGGTGCTCGGAAGCCAAGACGACATCACGCTCAACGCGAGCCTCATCGACCTGCGAAGCGGGGTGGTGGCGGCGGCGTCCAGGGCGCGCGGCTCCGACGCCTTCGCGGTCGTCGACCAGGTTTCGGCCGAGCTCTCCGGACAGATCCTGGCCGCGGCGACGGAGCGGCGGGGACGCAGCGCCACCCTGCTGGCGGCGGAGCTCGCCCCGGTATCGCAGATCACGACCGGGGACATCGAGGCGTACCGGGCCTACCAGGAAGGGCTGCAGGCGGAGCGCCGTTTCCGACGGCAGGAGGCCCGGGCGCACTACGAGCGGGCGATCCAGCTCGATCCCGGCTTCGCGCTCGCGCACGCCCGGCTCGCCGGGCGGGAGATGGACGCGGGAAACTCCTCGGCGGCCATCCGCGAGCTGTTCCTCGCCCGTCAGCTTCTCAGGGCCGCGCCGGAGCGCGACCGGCTGCTCATCGACGGGCTGATCGCGACGTTGCAGGACAACCGCGACTCCGCCCGGGCGATCTTCCGCGAGCTCCTGGACCAACACCCGGATGACAAGGAAGGCCGGTACTGGCTTTGGCAGCTCAGCGAGGGCGACGAGAAGCAGCGGCTCATCGAGGAGGCCATACGGCTCGATCCCTACTATGCCACCGCCTACAACTACCTCGCCTACCACATGGCCCAGCAGGACGACTTCGCGGCGGCCGACTCCGCCGTTCTGCGGTACGCAGAGCTCGAGCCGGGCGAGCCCAACCCGCTCGACTCGCGGGGGGAGATCTACGAGTTTTCCGGAGAGCCGGACAAGGCCAGGGTCGCGTACCGGACCGCCCTCCAGATCGAGCCGACCTTCGTGTACTCGCTCGACCACCTGACCCGAACGTATCTGCGGGAAGGAAAGGCGGTCGAGGCCCGCAGCGAGCTCGAAAGCTTCCTCCCTGGCGCCAGCCCGGATGTCACGGCCCGCCTGCGTCTGCTGATCGGCGACACGCACGCGTTCGAGGGCTCCTTCGAGGAGGCGATCCTTCATTACATCGAGTCGGCCGAGATCGGCATCCCGACGCAGCGTCCCGACCTCCGGATCCAGGGTCTCAACAGCGCGGCCTGGCTCCAGCTGTTCACCGGCCGGTACGAGGAGGCCGAGCAGACCTCCAGCATCCTCTACGGGATCGATCCGTTCAGCGAGACGGCCCTGATGGTCGCTCTCAAGGCGGGCGGCGAGCAGGGACGGATCGAGGAGATCGAGGGCTTCGTCGCGGACGTGCTCCGCGTGCTGCAGGAGACCGAGGCGGTCCGCGAGCTCGGTCTCGGGCAGTACACACCGGAGGTGCTCCAGGCCCTGGTCCGCTACTACGGCGGCGACACCTCGTACCTCGTGGACGCCTTCGACCGGCTGAAGCCCCAGGTCGACGCCGAGCCCGATCTCTTCGTCATGTGGGAGGAGGTGCAGGCCCACCTGGCGCTCGGCAACGGCAGGCGGGCCCTCGCCCTCGCGAAGAGCCGAGAGGAGCAGATCCGCTGGGAGGGGCGGTACATGGTCCTGGAGAACCTCCGCTCCGTGTACGAGGCGGGCCGGGCCCACGAGCTCCTGGGCGAGACGGCCGAGGCGGCCGCAGCCTACGAGCGGCTGGTCGCCCAGCTGGGGGATGCGCTGGAAGAGATCCCGCGCATGCGGGACACGAGGGATCGCCTGGCACGGCTGTCTGCCGCCCCGCCCTCGAACTGAACCGAACGGACGGGCCGCCCGCCGTCAGCCCGGAGGCGGAAACGGCTTCATGATCTTGCCGATCGTCTCGTAGATGAACGAGGGCAGCTCGGCCGGATCAGCCCATCTCCATACCGCCGGCGTTCTCCGGACAATTCTGATCGAACTGGAGAGAATCAAAGACGAAATCCGAGTCGGCTGAAGTAGCCACTTCCGCTAACGCAGATCCTATCCGTCGGTGGCGATCGGGTTACTTGCGTCGCACGCCCCATATGCGAAGCTGTGCTCAAGCGTAAGAGAACCGCTGGCGGCACAGGATCCAAGGTCAGGGTCGCATTTCCAGAAGTCGGTGTACCAGGTGCCGTTTGCTTCGTAGACACTGGAGAAAAAGAGCTGATTACCGGTGTATTGAAGACCGAATACACCTTGTTCTTTTTGCTTTTGCTCCTCGAAAATCACCAAGCAGCTATCTTGATTATCGGGGTCACAACTCCAGACTATCGATGCATGCGGGCTCTGGTTCTTGTCGAGGAATCCTGCATAGACCCGATTGTTGGCATAGATCATGGAGGTCCATGTAATGCCAAATGGCGTGCTGCCCATGTACGCCTTATCCAGATCAAGACAGCTATTGCGGACGCCGGGATCGCAACTCCACAACGTGCCCTGACCATCCCCTATTCCTGCGTACACCCGGTTATTGCCGTAAGCCAGAACTTGTACCGGTCCGCCCGCATTATCCAGCCAACTCTCGGTTCCGCTTGTTCCAGCGTAGGTGCACTCAGCGCCCCAGGGGGTTCCGTCCCCCGAGTTAGGGTCGCACGCAGTGATACTGCCCCCGAGACTGCTCCCCTTTATGCCCACATACAGCTTGTCAGCGCCATAGGCGAGCGACAGGGGGCCGCCAGTGCCGAGGGGCCCGCAACTCGAACCGAGTGGAATCTTCCAGCAAATTTGATCACTGAACATAGCGCAGGCATCCGGAACGTTCGGATCGCACTTCCAGACAAGTCCGGGTCCTTCCGACCCGGTCGCCGGGTCAGGGGTCACCCCGTCCAGCGCGGCCCAGAGACTGTTGTTCGCGTAGATCATGTCAACGACGTTGCCCGCCCCCGAGGCATCGAGATAGCTACATAAGCCGGGGTTATTCGGATCACATTGGATAAGCCAGTGATCCCCGTTGCTATCTGCACTCGTCCCGAAATAGGCATTTACGAGACCGCTTGCCGAAACAGGAAACGTCAATGCATTAATGCCACATCCTGTAGCAAGTTGAACGCATGATCCTGAGGTTGCTGCATCACATACGTAAGGGGGCTGCGGTACACCAAAAACGGGGTAGACCGGGTCGGCAATAGCCGCGCCGAGTAGAACGGCGGCATACGCCAGCCTTATCTCGTATAGTGCAGTCGACACCACCGCGCCGGTAGCGCGGTTCACCGCCGTGCCATCGAGTTGTAATTCAAGCTGTAGCAACGCCTCCGTGGGCGTCCAGGTTTTGTCGCCGAGCTGGACGTCTTGCAGGGCTATGTCGTAGGTTCCGGCTCGGATATCCCTCAGCTTGAACTCTGGGCCCACCTCCAGCGCCAGCGATCTGGTTTCGCCTTCCGGACCGGTCACCTCGAACTCGGCCACAGCACCACGCGCGAGTCCGGACACTTGAACCGTCCAGTCCATTAACGGCACGTCGGGGCCGCTGCTGCCGCAGCCCACCAAGGCGACGACGGTGGCGATCAGAAAGCCAAGGGACTTCGGCATACCCCCTCCTTCGTTCTGGTCTGTCATGCCGCCCCGTGCGGCGCAGTAAGACAGCGCTGAAAAACGCGGTTTGTCACGGCGTCCATTGCGGCAGCCTCACGCGTTGGGCCGAGAACCAACCCGACGCAGCAGGCCTGCCCCCCCGACGTCCTGGCTAGCTAGCCGGGGAGCAGGATGCAGGGAGGGCGGCTCGCGAAGGAACCGCGCCCTTACGCCCCTACAAGTTTCTCAGCCGCTGATCCGCTCCATAATCGCCGTTAGGTGGGCCAGCAAAGACGAGTCGCTAAGGATTGCTGCGAATTTGTCCAGCAACATGCTTGCGGTGCCTGCAGGCATTTCGTGGCTCCTTTACGCCCCTGCACAGGGGCGAAGTAGAGGTTCAAACCGTAGACTGCGCTGAAGTCCACGGCCCGTTCGGACCCCGCGAGTTCTACAGGCGCGCGATATCACAAAGCGTGCCGGAAGAGCCTTGCATTTAACTATTTGTCAATAGGACACATACGGGATCGGTGTCTCAGCTTGACAGGTGTCTCAGCTTGACAATGTCTCAGACAGTGTATCAGATAACTGTCTCAGCGGGGGGCTTCCGACCGGAAGACGGATCGGCCTACGCCGCCCTGCTTCACAGCCCTGGCCGATCAGGGGGTCCCTGGGGGGCTGTCGGGCGCGTTGACCGGGAGAACGAACCAGGGGAAGGGGTTCACCTTCTCCATACCGGACCCCGGCCATAGGGGCTGCCGGGGTGCCTGTCGGCCGGCGCGTGGGAGCGGGGAGTTACGGCCCAACACGTGCCGACTTTGATCCAACGCGCCAGCCTGAATGTCTACTCGGCGCGCCCTAATGCCGAAGAAGTCGACAGGCCTGCCCCCCCGATCGTGGGTCCAAGCGCCATTTCTCGCCGGGCGGCAGTCTAGGGTCGTGGCTGAAGAGCCGTCAAGCGTCCGGGCCGCCCGCCGTCAGCCCGGGGGCGGAAACGGCTTCATGATCTTGCCGATCGTCTCGTCGATGAACGAGGGCAGCTCGGCCGGATCATCCGGCG
>CP070670.1:667516-670054 GCA_020351855.1 Gemmatimonadota bacterium | reverse complement strand
TCAGGTGCCAATCACTAGGAGTGCAGGCGCGAGTTCCGGCGCTTGGGGCGCGGATGATGACCGCTCTGGAGCTTGCCGTCTGACCTTTCTTCTGCCCGATTGTGCACAGGCACTGCTACCTGCTAGTTAGAGGGAGCGAGACGAGAGACCCCGCGTGTACCGAGGTCATCTACCGGAATCAGCGCGCGATGTGTCGGGAGGCAGTCAAAGGGACCTGGGCACCCTACCGAACAGGGTGCCGAGCCCGATGCATCACCCATAGATCGCCTGCATCAAACAACCGAGGGGAGCCATGAATACAGAAGAGCACGGCACGACGGTGACCAGCGACGACCCGTCGGCCGCGAAGTGTCCGGTGATGAGCGCCGCGCACCAGGCTGTCGGGATCACGGCGAATCAGCACTGGTGGCCGCATCAGTTGAACCTGCGAATCCTCCGTCAGAACCACCCTCAGGCCGTTCCGACGGGCGGGGACTTCGACTACGCCGAGGCGTTCAAGAGCCTCGACTTCGAGGCGCTGGCCAGGGACGTCGATGCGCTGATGACCCAGTCGCAGGACTGGTGGCCGGCCGACTACGGCCACTACGGGCCGTTCTTCATCCGAATGACGTGGCACGCCGCGGGCACGTACCGCATCGCGGACGGCCGCGGTGGCGGCGGCAGCGGCGCTCAGCGCTTCGCCCCGCTCAACAGCTGGCCCGACAACGCCAACCTCGACAAGGCGCGCCGACTGCTCTGGCCGATCAAGAAGAAGTACGGCCACAAGATTTCGTGGGCCGACCTCCTGATCTTCGCCGGGAACCGCGCCCTGGAGACGATGGGCTTCGAGACGTTCGGCTTCGGTGGCGGCCGCGAGGACATCTGGGCGCCCGAGGAGGACGTTTACTGGGGCCCGGAACGGGTGTGGCTCGGCGACGAGCGCTACAGCGGCGACCGGGAGCTCGCGAGTCCGCTCGGCGCGGTCCAGATGGGGTTGATCTACGTCAATCCGGAGGGCCCGAACGGCAACCCGGATCCGGTGGCTGCCGTGCGGGACATCCGCGAGACGTTCAGCCGGATGGCGATGAACGACGAGGAGACGGTGGCGCTCATCGCTGGCGGCCACACGTTCGGCAAGACCCACGGGGCAGCCAATGCCGACGAGTACCTCGGCCCGGAGCCCGAGGGCGCGCCGCTCCAGGAGCAGGGCCTGGGCTGGAAGAGCCGCTTCGGAACCGGCATGGGTGACGACACGACCACCAGCGGGTTGGAGGGCGCCTGGACGCCGGACCCGATCCGCTGGGACAATGGCTACTTCGAGATGCTGTTCAAGTACGAATGGGAGCTGACGAAGAGCCCCGCCGGTGCGTACCAGTGGACCCCGAGGGACGTCGAGGAGCAGGACCTCGTGCCCGATGCCCACGACCCGTCGCAGAAGCGCCCGCCGATGATGGCGACGACCGACCTGTCGCTGAAGGTGGATCCGGTCTACCGGGAGATCTCGCAACGGTTCTACGAGCACCCGGACGAGTTCGCCGACGCGTTCGCCCGGGCGTGGTACAAGCTGCTGCACCGCGACATGGGACCGAGGGCCCGCTATCTGGGCCCGTGGGTACCCGACGAGGAGCTGTCGTGGCAAGACCCCGTTCCGGCGGTCGACCACGAGCTGATCGACGCTGCGGACATCGCCGCGCTCAAGGCCAGGATCCTCGATTCCGGTCCGTCCATCTGCGAGCTGGTCGCGACCGCCTGGGCGTCGGCCTCGACCTACCGCGACACCGACAAGCGCGGCGGCGCCAACGGGGCACGGATTCGCCTGTCGCCGCAGGCCGGCTGGGACGTCAACGTGACCTCCGGCGTATCGCCGGTGCTGCAGGCCCTCGAGGAGATCCGGCAGGAGTTCAACGGTTCGCAGACGGGCGGCAAGAAGGTCTCGTTGGCCGACCTGATCGTGTTGGGCGGCTGCGCCGCGGTCGAGCAGGCGGCGAAGCGGGGTGGCCACGACGTGCAGGTCCCGTTCACGCCGGGGCGCACCGACGCCACGCAGGAGCAGACGGACGTCGAGTCGTTCGCCGTGCTCGAGCCGACCGCTGACGGGTTCCGCAACTACCTCCAGAAGGGCCACGAGCTCGCGGCGGAGCACCTGCTGGTGGAGAAGGCGTTCATGCTGACGCTGTGCGCTCCCGAGATGACGGCCCTCCTGGGCGGGATGCGCGTCCTGGACGCCAACGCCGGGCAGTCCCGGCACGGGGTCTTCACCGACCGGCCCGAGACGCTGAGCAACGACTTCTTCGTCAACCTGCTCGACATGTCGACGGAGTGGAGGGCGACCTCGGAGGCGGAGGACGTGTTCGAGGGTCGCGATCGCCGGACCGGAGAGCTCCGCTGGACCGGCAGTCGGGTCGACCTCGTGTTCGGCTCGAACTCCGAGCTCCGGGCCATCGCCGAGGTCTACGCCTGTGACGACGCGGAGGAGCAGTTCGTGCACGACTTCGTCGCCGCGTGGGACAAGGTGATGATGCTCGATCGCTTCGACCTTGCATGATCTGAGCAGATAGG
>CP070670.1:661453-667416 GCA_020351855.1 Gemmatimonadota bacterium | reverse complement strand
GGCGGCGGCCCGGTCGGGCCCATCACGTTGGTTCCCCCCGCCTCGCCTGAGCACCCGGACAGCGTTGCCATCGAGGCCAGCGCGGCGACCAGCAGGCTGAGTGCACCGCTCCTCGTCGCGCTCCGGAAAGAGACGAGCGTGCTCGAATCTTTGCCACCGGGTCCGCTCCCTCCGTTCCCAGGCATCATGAGCCTCCAATCAGCGCAAACGCGGCCCAGTGATACGGGTCGGCCGTAGCTGGATCGCGTAGCAGAGCCAGCTGGGCTTCTCGCAGGGCCTCCTCCAGCGTCACCCCATCCCGCAGCCACCGGTAGAAGTTTCGAGTGAACGCCGCGGCGCTCCGATCGTCGATGCGCCAAAGCGTGGCAAGAACTGACGACGCTCCCGCCGTGAGGAAGGCACGCGACAGGCTGATCCAATCGTCGCCCGTCGGCACATCCGCTCTTGTGCCGGAAGCGAGCGCCGTCTCGCAGGCGCTGAGGACCACCAACTGACCATCCAGTTCCAGACCGAAGACCTCGTGGACCTCGAGGTAGCCGTCCTCGCCGTCGCCCGGACGAAGAACCACGTGGGAGAAGAGAGGGTTCTGCTTGTTGAGGTGGCCAGCGGTCCCCAAGTGGATCACCGGATACTCGCGGGCGGTTGCCTTGAGTCGTGCCTCCGACGCGGCCGAGCCGGTCAGTATGGTGGCCTCGCGTCCGTAAAGACGCACAATGCTCCTGATTTCATCCCGGGTCCCGGGCAAGCCATCGAGATTCGGAGCGAGGGCCAGGATCCGCTTATCCGGACCGGCCCAAACCACCTTCCTCAAGCGCAGCCAGATGGAAGCCGAGGGCGCGTACGCGATGGAGTATCGCTCGGTCAAGAACTCCCCATCGCTTTCGGTGATGAGGGCGTGGAAGGGCACGTAGTGGAGCACATCGTGAGGAGCGATCAGAAGCCGTCTCTTCGATCCCAACAGGGCCGTGTCTTCCAGTGGGGCGAACAGGCGCTCGTACAGCCGGGCGAGCGGCGTGCGCCAGGCCTCCGCGCTCGTCCCACTCGCTCCGACGAGGGCCCCGCGCGCGAACTCGACGAGGGCGGCTAGCGGGCGGCGTGCGAAACCCAGATCGACGGCGACGAGCGTGTCCGACGTCACCAGGAAGGCCAGAGTCGTGGAATCGCTCACGAGATACTCGATGAGCGCCGTCTCGTCGTCCAGGTTCTTTGCAACCTCCGGCCAGGAGGCGTGGCGACCCGCGATGATCCTCGGGTTGTCGGGATAAACGACCGCCAGACTTTGCAGCAGGTTGTCGTATACCGACCGGGCGTCCTGCAACCGGGCACGCTCCAGCCCATCCGGATCCGGCGAGGGGGCCTCCCGCTGGAGAACCGACTGATTCCGGGGTGCGCTCGTTCGGGACAGATCGTGGATGTGGCGCCGGAGATCCTGCTCACGTTCGGCCAGCGGTGCTGCCGCTACAGGATTGATGCGAACATTCCCCCTCTCCAGCGTGGCCAACATGGACCGGGCCCGCATCCGTTCGCTGGTCTGGAAGGCATCTTCCGGCTTACCACGTTGCAGCTGCGTGCCGGCAAGCGCGGCGTATGCCTCCCACTTGTCGAAGAGGAAGGCCTCCCGATCCCCCGGGCCCGACATCGCGTAACCAGCATCCTCAATCTGATCGATGGCGGCCCGGAAGTGGCTCTGTGCCGTATCGAGGTCTCCTTCGCGGCGGTGGATCTCACCGAGTCCGAAGTGGAGGCGCCAGGCGACGTCCGGTGCTTGCAGCGCCGCCAGACTGCGAAGGCCCGCCTGGTAGTACGGCCGGGCTGCGCCGGCCGCTCCACGCCGTCGCTCCAGGTCGCCCAGGCTGCCCAGCGTCGTGGCGCGGCCTACGACGTCGCCGATCGCGTCGAACGCGTCCTTAGCGGCCTCGAGGTTCTCGAGCGCCCGCCCGACATCGCCGGCTCTCTCCTGTGCGTAGGCCAGCTGGAGCCGGATGTGGGCGACGGAGCGCGGGTCTGCCTCGCCCAACTGCGAGGCCAGTATGCCCTGCAGGCTGCGGGCGGCCGCTTCGTATTCCTCCTTCAGAAGGAGGAGCGAGGCGGAAGCCGACGCGGCCTCGCGATAGCGCACCTCGTCAGATGCCTCGCGATAGCCCGCCGCAGCCACTTCATAGTGGACGGAAGCCGCTTCGGGCTCGTTCAGGTAGACAAAGAGATCGCCCCGCGCCAGGGCGATGTCGGCTAAGACAAGGGTCTCCGAGCCCCCCCCACGGTTCAGTCGTTCGGCGCGCCCGAGGACTTCTCGAGCGGCTTCGAGGTCGCCGATCGCCATGTATGCCCGTGCCAGGTCCAGGCATACGCCCACGGCAGAAACGACTCTCTCAAGGGACTCGTAGCGGTGCAGCGAGGCCTGCAGAAGGCCCTCCGCCTCGCGGTATGCTCCGCGCCTCACCTGCAGCCTGCCGCTCCGGTGCCCCACCAGCGCCAGGCCCGCCTCGTCCGACTGCTCCGCGTATACCTCTCGGGCTGCCTCCAGCGCGTCCGCCGCCGCCGCATACGCACCGGCATCCACGTGGATCTCCGCGAGTTCCACCAGGGCATCGGCAGCACCGGAGGCAGAACCGTGGCGACGGTGTATCTCGTACGCGGCCTGAAGCTGTCGGCGAGCGTTGAGCGGGTCGCCGAGCTCCCTGTACACGAGACCGAGGTTGTGGCGGTCTGAGGCTTGGCCGCTCTCGTCGCCCGCTCTCTCCCGCAGCCTCAGGGCATCGAGGTAAAGCTCAAAGGCCTGTGCGAGGTCGAATCGGTCGTAGCTCAAGTTGGCCAGGTTGGAACGCGCGTTGGCGGCCGTCCGGAGATCGCCGGCGGCAAGCGCCAGGCGATGTGCCTCCCAAAGGACCGCAACAGAGCTGTCGTACTTGCCGGCGGACCGGTAGGCGGCGCCGATGTTACCCAGCGATCGGGCCACCCCGCTGGTGTCTTGGACGGTCCGCGCCAGGTGCATGCTCTCTCGATAGCGGGACAAGGCTCCCTGCAGACCCTCCCGGCGGAAGGCGTCGTTCCCGGCGCGGCGGAGACTGTCGGCCTTCGCCTTGCGGCGCCGTTCGTCCGGCGTCCACGCTGCGAAGCGCTGCACGCTTCGGAGAAGGAACGAGTCACTCCACGCCGTGGCGTAGGCCTGGGCGATCCCATCAGCCGCAGCGAGGAGTTCTCCCTGCCTGCCGGCGTCCGTCTCCACAGCCAGGTCCTTCAATACCTGGTGAAGCGCCTCACGGGCCTCATTCGGGCGGTCTGCGACCGACGCCTCCAATCGAGACTCGTCGCGGCTCTCGGCAAGCGCACGAATCTCTTCCACCTCCTCGACCGACTGCGGCGGCACGAGGCCGGTCGCAACGCAGGCACACAGCAGCGCGATCATGGCCCGGAGAGCGGGTCACGGGATGAAGCTCCATCGGTCCGTCCGACGGGCAGGAGCCGAAACTCGACCAACTCCGACTGCTCCCAGCGGTTCCAGCCGAGGCGCGTTTCCACCTGCCAGTAGTAGGGAGCCTCGCTTCGCAGACTTTCAAGCCCCGCGACATGAAGGACCGTGTCGGTGGTCTCTCCCTCCCACAGCACCTCGCCGACCGCATCGAACACGCGTACCCGATAGCGCTCGGCGCCTGGCAGCGGATGCCAGCGAGCGGTATCGAGCGCGGCCACGACGCCGCGCGGAGCGATCGGCTGCTCCTCTGCGGTTGCCGCCGGTGCGCGGTGCAACTCTCCCGCCAGCTCCCGGCGCAGCTCGGGCGTCGCAAGGGCCACCACGAGAGCCGCGGCCGCCGCGAGGCCCGCGCCGGCTGCGATCCTGAGGACTCGGAACCGGCGGGCGCTTTCGATCTCTCGGCTTGCCCCGGCCTGACCGACCGCGTGTCGCACGGCGACGGCCAGACGCACCTCCTCCTGGCAGCGCGGGCATTCGATGAGGTGGCTCTCGAACTCCTCCAGTTCCCCCGCTGAGAGAGTCCGAGCGACGTAACGCTCTACGGCGCCTTCTTCTTCAAGCCTTCGACATGCGAGCTCGTCCGTCATCGGCTCATCACCTCATTCTCGCATCTCGGCCCAGCGTCCTCGTGCGCGCAGCAATCCCCTTCGCTCCCATAAGTCGGAGGAACCCCCGGTTCGTTACAGCTCGGACCTGGGGCCGCCAAGAAAGCAGCGCGCAGTCGGCCCAAAGCACGGGACTTCCGAGTGCGGATCCGGCCCGCCGGTTCGCCGACGCGGGCGCTAACCTCCCTCGGCTTCAGCCCCTCCCAAAAAAGGAGGTGGAGAAGCTCACGATCCGCAGCGGGGAGGCCCCTCAGTGCGTAGCGGACGCGGGAGCGCTCCTCTTCGCTGACGAGCGTGTCGAGCGGATCAGCGGCAGACTGGTCCGGAGTGGACGCCACATCGGAGCTATTCCGCCTGTCCTTGGTCGAAGCGCGGATGAAATCGACGATGACATGGCGGGCGATCCCCCGCACGAAGGCACCCAGTGACGCCTGCTGATTGGCTCTTCCGTCTTCGAAAGCTGCAAGCATGCGGGCCAGGGTCTCCTGGGAAACCTCTTCCGCAGCATGAGCGTCACCCAAGGCCCGGAGGGCCATGAGGTATATGCCGGCGCTCAGGCGCTCGATTTCACTCGACCTGAGCGCGGACTTGGGGTGCATCGCCATAGCCATGCATGCGCAGCTCAGCGCACCGACATTGCCTGTCGCATGCGCTCAATCCACCAAGCTGACCACTTCCCTAGAGGCCGGCGAGTCCGGAAAAGCTCGGTGCCGGCTGTCGGGAGATTCCTCCGGCTCCCAGGCACTCGTGCTGTCTGACGCCCGCTCATCATCCCGTGAACTCAAAGCGCACGCGCAACGGCGCCTCAACACTACCCAGGCAAGTCATCCCCTTACGCCAGTTCCCACTAATCGGCCAGCGGAGCAGCCAGGCACGCTGGGTCGTCGCCTCGAACGTCCAGGCGATCGGATTGCCCTGGGAGTCGGTTTCGGCCACGCCGGGAAGCTCATGCTCGGGCTTCAGGTCGTCGTTCCTGCAACCCTTGCCGTAGCTGAGGCGCCACTGATGGGTCTCGTCGTTCCAGAGGACACCGAGTCCGGCGTCGCCGTTGCTCTCCAGGTCATTCGTGTTCGTGACGATGTAGCCCTTGCCGGTGCAAGGCTCCGTGTCGCCCGTCCCGCATGCGTGCAGTGGCTCCGCACCGGGCTCGGGCATTAGTACCGCGCCCCGAAGATCGACCCAGAACTGTGGCGTCCCGGGATTCTGGTCCGTCCGCATGATCAGCCGGCCGCCGTCGCTGCCCGATGCCGTGGCCTCCACGCCATCGAGTCCGTCCTCATACACACTGCTGTCGGGCAGAGCGTAGTACCCGTCACCGAGGATCCGCGGGTCGCCGCTCCCAGGCTGCGATCCCGGCGCGTAATTGCCGTAGATCGTGAGCATTAGGGGCGGATCTTCTGGTTTGCCTTTGTCGCCTCCCTTCGCGAGCTGGGGCTGACTGGCCGTGGCATCCGCGGCAGTCGGAGCCTGTTCGCACGAGAGTCCGTACAGCCCGAGCAGCGCGACGCAAATTGCCCACGGGCTTCTTCTGCGCGTAGCCATCGAGTGCCTCCTCCGTGGCGGCCTCCCCTGCGCACGCGCCTCGCTCGAGGGCATACGGGGGAAACCCTTTGGTCATAGTGGAAGTCGAGGAGGCGGCCAGAACGTTACAGGGGATTGTCGGCTGGTCTGGCGAAGCGTTGCCAGCGAACGGTCGCGCTCCTGCCCGAGCGCGGGAGGGGGACTCTGGCGGGGGGCTGGGAGCGCCTGCGACGTGGCGCTAGGGCATTTCCGCGATCCCGACCTTCCAGATGGCTGGAAGAAAGCCTCGATGGCTGCGCTTGTAGGGGTCGGCGAAAAGACCCTTCTCGACCAACGTCCGGTTGGCGACCCCGAAGATGAAATGC
>CP070670.1:655547-661353 GCA_020351855.1 Gemmatimonadota bacterium | reverse complement strand
TCCTTCGTGTTCGGCATCGACCGCGGCTGGGCGGAGATGCATCGCGGCGCCGACCTTCGGGTACCGCGCATCTACAAGTTCATCATCAAGTGGATCACGCCGATCTTTCTCTTCCTGCTCCTCGGCTGGTGGGCCGTTACGGAGGCCGTCCCGACCCTGCTCATGCGCGATGTCGAAGGCGCGCCGATCCCGTACGATCCCGACACGATCGTGTATCGCTGGTTCAGCCGCCTGGTCATGCTCGGCTTGTTGGGGCTGGGCCTCTACCTGATCCACCAGGCGTGGGTGCGCAAGGCGCTCGGGGATCGTTCCCCGCCTGCCGCCGATCCGGTCTCCCCCGACTCCTGAGGAGATGATGGAAGGCTCCGCGATCGCTCCCTTCGCCTGGTTCTTCATGCTTCTGAGCATGGGCTCGGTCACCGTTCTCACCGCCTACTGCTATATCCGGATCCTTTCCGGGTCGGAGCGAGAGGACGAGGGTGGCGGAGCGCAGCCGGACGCGTCCGATTCCTGACCCGCAAGCTCCGCGGTCCGCTGCGCAGCCCCGCCCGTTCGAGCCATTTCGCCGAACGCTGGAGAAGGCTCGCCAGCCCGTTCTGACGACGCACGTCAACGCCGACGGGGACGGGGCGGGGAGCGAGGTGGCCCTGGCGCTGTACCTCGCCCGGCTTGGGGTGAACGCGGCAATCGTCAATCCCACGCCCTTTCCGGAGACGTACGCGTTCATTCTCGGAGATCTTGCCGCCTGGTCTTCGCGGGACGAGGAGGGCCGGAAGGCTCTGGAGCGCGCGGATCTGTTTGTCGCGCTGGACACGTCGGAGCCGTCCCGTCTGGGGGATGTGTATGCGGCGATGCGGGACCGGCCCGTGGCCGTCCTCGATCATCACCCGGCCACGCCGGAATCGATCGGGGATCCGGCTGTGCGCGATCCGTTGGCCTGTGCCACCGGTGAACTCGTGTACGACCTCATCCTGTCAGCGGGCGAGCGTCCCACACCGAGAGAGGCAGAGGCCCTGTACGTCGCGATCGCCACTGACACCGGCTCGTTTCGTTTCGCGAACACGAGCGACCGGACACACGAGATCTGCGCCGAGCTGCTGCGGGCAGGTGTGGATCCGCAGGCGATGTACCGCAGGCTGTACGGGCAGGTGACGGAGGGGCGCCTCGATCTCCTCCGCCGAGCGCTGGCCGGCCTCGAGCAGGATCCGGAGTGGCCGCTGTCGTGGATCACGTTGCGACGAGAGGACTTCCATGCGTCGAACGCGGCTTCCGCCGACCTGGAGGGCATCGTGGAGTACGCCCGGCGGTTGCGCGGAATCGAGATCGCGGTGCTGTTTCGGGAGCTGCCGGACCGGTCCACGAAGGTCTCGCTGCGCTCCAACGGCGATGCGGACGTGGCGGCCATCGCGAGGGAGCATGGAGGCGGCGGGCACCAGAAGGCGGCAGGCGTGCACATCAGGGGGCCACTGGATGCCGCCTCGGCAGCGGTCCTGGCGAGCGCCAGGCGCGCCCTTCACCTCAAGGGACTCGGTCCCCTGAAGGCAGGGGATCTTGAAGAGTGAGGCTCAGTTCACCTATATTGGGCGGTCCTGTCCATCCGACGCTCCGTAGCCACGGGCGCCGTCTTGCGTCGTGGCTCGTCACGCTGACGAGGAGGTCCGATGGACGTCTTTCCCGACGGGGGTCGTGAGGGCCAGAGCATGGACCGGCGCCTCCGGGAGCTGGGCAGGACGGTGTCCCCTACCCAGATCGCTGAGCTCTGGGTATTCCCCCCGCTGAGCACCCTTCAGGGCTCCTCGGAGTTCTTTCTGTTCACGCGCTTCGAGGGCGACAGACGTCGGTTGTACAGCGCCTTCCTTCCCCCCGGAGCGAGCGTAAACGGAACGTCCGGCCAGAGGATCACGGAGCACGGCGTGGTGCCTGCCGACCGCGTACCGCGGATGGTGGCGCAGCTCCAGCGTCGACTCGGCGAGCCGGCTCAGCCCCTGCACGTGGAGATCGCGGGGAGCGAGGAGCGCTGGGCGCAGATCACATCTGCCTGACCGGCCGTCCGTCGTCCACGCGGGTCTGAATCCACATGGGGCCCGGGCCGACGGCCCGGGCCGTGCCGCGTCGGGCAGTCCGGGACGGCTCATTTGATCCGCCAAGCAGGGACCCTTACAATGTGCCGTCAAGTATAAGGGCCTTCACGGGCTACGAGCCGTTTCCTGGAGAGACTCGCGTGAGCAAAGCGACGAACGGCGCGGCGATCGAACCACAGACTCAGGGGCTGCGGACCGCTCTCGTGCGGTGCGGCCATCGATACACAGCGCAGAGAGCGGCCGTATACGAGACGCTGTATGCAGCGTCCAGCCATCCCACGGCCGATGAGATCTTCACGAGCGTCCGGCGAGAGATCCCGGATATCAGCCTCGCCACGGTGTACAAGGCGCTCGAGGCGTTCGTGGGCTGCGGAATCGCCTCGAAGCTCACCATGGGCAATGGGCCCGCGCGCTACGATGGACGCATGGACGCGCACGAGCACATCCGTTGCCTGTCGTGCGGAACGGTCAGCGATGTCGATCACGCATCCTCACCGGACTGGCTGAACGCCGTGTCCCTCCAGACCGACTTCCAGGTCCTCGGCTACCGTCTCGAGCTCGTCGGTACCTGCCCGGCCTGCCAGGCCTGAGCGGCTCGAGGGGCCCTTCGTTTCCCTCACTCTGTCGCCGACAGCTGAAGGAATGACGTGGAGTCGCTCGGAATCGGCCTGACGGCGGCGTTCGCGGCGGGGGTGCTGTCCTTCCTCTCTCCGTGCGTGCTACCGCTGGTGCCTTCATACCTGTCCTTCGTCACGGGCCTCGGGATCGAGGATCTCGAAGGCGGGGAAGCACGGCTCAGACGATCGGCACTCGTCCACTCCCTGCTCTTCGTCGCCGGATTCAGCGCGATCTTCATGGCTCTCGGCGCCTCGGCCACCTACCTGGGTCAGCTGCTGCGGGAGTACCAGGTGTGGATCGCCCGCATCGGCGGTCTGGTAGTGATCCTCTTCGGCCTTCACCTGCTCGGCGTCACGCCGCTTCGCTGGCTGCAGCGGGAACGGCGGTTGCACCTTCAGAACAGGCCGCTGGGGTATGCCGGGTCGTTCGTGGTGGGCATGACGTTCGGTGCCGGGTGGACGCCGTGTATCGGGCCGATACTCGGGGGCATTCTGACGTTCGCGGCCACCCGCCAAACGGTAGGGGAAGGTGTGCGGCTTCTCGCGTTCTATTCGGCCGGGCTCGCCGTCCCGTTCATCCTCAGTGCGGCCGCGCTCACCTGGTTCCTTGCCACCTTCAGGAGGATTCGTCGACACCTTGTTTGGGTGGAGCGAGTAAGTGGCGGGCTCCTCGTACTGGTCGGCCTGTTGCTGCTGAGCGGACAGTTCACCCTCTTGGCCTCCTGGGCGGCCAGCCTGACGCCCGACTTCATCCTGGAACGAATCTAGGAAGCGGAGCGGCCGACCAGGACCTCGTCCCTCTCGATCGCCTCGCTGAGCAGCTGGCGTTCCAGCAGCCGCTTGTAGACGCCGTTCAGCTCGAGCAGCTCTCGATGACGGCCTTGCTCCACGAGCCTCCCCTCCTCGAGCACGAAGATGATGTCGGCATCGCGTACCGCCGACACGCGGTGCGAGATGAGAATGGACGTGCGTCCGCGCATGTATTCCCGCAGCTCGGCGAGAATGGCGGTCTCGGTGACGGAGTCGACGGCGGAGAGCGAGTCATCGAGGATGAGCACGGGCGTGTCCCGGTAGAGCGCCCGTGCCAGGGTCGCCCGCTGCTTCTGTCCGCCCGACAGGTTCACGCCCCGCTCTCCGAGGTGTGTGTCCAGCCCCTCCGGCAGCACGGCGAGCGTCTCCGTCAGGTGGGCGATCTCAATGGCCTTCATCAGGCGATCCACGTCGGTATCCTCGGCCTGGAAGGCGACGTTCCGCTTCAGCCGCATGCTGAACAGGAAGGCCTCCTGCGGGACCACGGAGATCGAGTCCCGGAGCACGCCGAGGGGCAGCCGTCGCACATCCACACCGTCGAACAGCACCGTCCCCTCGGTCGCGTCGTAGAGCCGCGGGAGTAGCCGCACGAGGGTCGACTTTCCGCTTCCCGTCTGGCCCACGATCGCGGCCGTATGACCCGGCTCGATCACCAGAGAGATGTCCTGCAGGATCCAGCGATCCGTCCCGGGATAGCGGAAAGAGACGTCCTTCAACTCGATCCGCCCGCGCACGGATCCCGTCGTGAGCGGCGAGGGGGCATCCGCGATGGCCGGGCTCACCGACATCAGCTTGTTGATCCGGGACATCGACGCAGCGCCGCGCTGAAAGAGGTTCGTCACCCACCCGAGAGCGATCATCGGCCAGCTGAGCAGGGTCAAGTAGAAGCCGAAGGCGACGAAATCGCCCAGCGAGATCTCGCCGGCCATCACGAGCCGGCCCCCGAACCCGAGCACGATCACTGCGCCCAGGCCGGTCAGGAGGATGAGGGACGGGTGAAAGGCGCCCCACACGCGTGCCAGACTCATGTTGCGCTGCAGGTACTCATCGTTGAGATCGGCGAAGCGATCGACCTGGGCTTCTTCCTGCGTGTAGGCCTTCACGATGCGGATGCTGGACAGATACTCCTGACTGAAGTTCGAGAGCTCGGCGAACTGACTCTGTATCCGCTCGAAGCGGTCGTGTATCTGGCGGCCGAACCAGAAGACAGCCGCCGGAAGCACCAGCAGCGGGATCATGGCGAACAGGGTGAGGAGGGGATTGATCCAGATCATCAGGGCTAGGGCCAGCGCGCTCACCGTAGCCGTGTTCACCGCATACATGATGGCGGGCCCGGCGACCATGCGAACGGCCAGCACGTCGTTCGTGGCCCGGCTCATCAGGTCGCCGGTCCGCCAGCTGTCGTAGAACTGGGCCGGAAGCTGCAGCAGATGGTTGAACAGGTCGTTTCGTAGATCCGTCTCGATGCGCCGACTGATTCCGTTCAGCAGTTCCCGCATGTAATAGCGGCAGATGCCCGCCAGCAGCGCCGTGAGGACGATCAGCACGGCGTAACGCTGGATGACCTCGAGGCTGAGGTCGCCCTCCAGGGCGTCGATGGCCGCCTTCAGCAGGTAGGGACCGAGAAGCGTGAAGACGTTGCCGACCAGCACGAGTGCGAGCCCCACGGCGATGCCGCGGCGGTAAGGCCTGAAGTAGGGGAGCAGGGTGCGCAGGCTCTTCATGGGCTCCGTGCTGCCGATCCGCAGTGACCTCCGGCGCCCATCACGGGTCCTTCCGGTGAGGGGTCCGTCAGGCGGGGCAAGGTATAGCGCGCGCTGATCAGGTACAACGTGGCTGGTGGAGGGGTCATGATCGAGGGAGCGGGGCCGACGAGACGGGGAGACCGCTGGGCGACGGCCGGCCGGCTCGTCGCCCTGTACGCGGGGCTCGTCTCGGCTGCGGTCGCCTGCGGCCGACCGGACGACGCTTCCGGCGAGACCACCGCCGACACGCTGGACATGCTCGACCGGGAGCTGGATCTCGCGATGACCAGACAGGGATCTCCGCCGCTGAGCGATGCGCCGGCCGCCCCGCCTGACCGCCGGGTGGCCAAGCCCCGCCCGTCTGGACGGTCACCGGATCAGGTCGCGGTGCCGCAGCGGACCGGAGTGCCTCAGCGGACGGGAGTGCCTCAGCGGACCGGAGCGCCGCAGCGGACCGGAGCGCCGGAGGCGCCCCTCAGCGCTCCCGGGGCGGAGGAGACCGTGGCTGGTGGCAGCCGGGAGGCCGCGGCGGAATCGACGGCCCTCAGTGCCG
>CP070670.1:651333-655447 GCA_020351855.1 Gemmatimonadota bacterium | reverse complement strand
GCGGATCGTCTGCTGGACAACCTCGACTGGATCGACTGGTCGGAGACCACGAAGACCGCCCAGCGGAACTGGATCGGGAGGTCCGAGGGGGCGCGACTCTGGTTTCCGTACGGGGAGGGGGTCCCTCGGGACACGTCGGCCGCCCGTGGCCGGGAAGACGCCATCGAGGTTTTCACCACGCGGGCCGATACCGTGTTCGGCGCGACGTTTCTGGTCCTCTCGCCGGAGCACCCGATCGTCGATGCCGTGACGACGCCCGCGCAGCGCGCGGCGGTCGACGCCTACCGAGAGGCCACCGCCGCTCAGGACCTCACGGAGCGGCGCAAGGTCGAGAAGTCAAAGACCGGCGTGTTCACGGGCGGATCCGCGCTCAACCCGGCGACCGGACAGACGATCCCGATCTGGATCGCCGACTACGTGCTGATGGAGTACGGGACGGGCGCCATCATGAGCGTTCCCGCCCATGATCAGCGGGACTTCGAGTTCGCCACGCAGTTCGGCCTGCCGATCCTGCCCGTCGTGGCCCCTCGAAGCGCCGTGTCGGCCGCGAAGGATCCCGCCAGCATCGAGTTCGACCTCGGCGGGGAGGCGTTCGTCGAGCATACACCGGACGAGATCCTCGTCAACTCGGGCCGGTTCAGCGGGCTGGCAGCGGAGGAAGGCGGACGTGCCATCGTCGACTGGCTGTCCGAGCGGGAGCTGGCGGAGTTCGCGGTGAACTACCGGCTTCACGACTGGTGCATCTCGCGCCAGCGCTACTGGGGACCGCCGATTCCCGTCATCTATTGCGAGACCTGCGGAACCCTGCCGGTGCCGGAGGAGGAACTGCCCGTCGTCCTGCCCTATGTAGAGGACTTCCGTCCGGATGTGGGCGGCGTCTCTCCGCTCGCCCGCGTCGAGGAGTTCTTCAGGATGCCCTGTCCAACGTGCGGCGGGGAAGCACGCCGCGAGACGGATGTGTCCGACACCTTCCTGGACAGCGCATGGTACTTTCTGCGCTACCCGAGCACGGAATTCGACGACCGTCCCTTCGACGCGGCTCGGACCCGCAGGTGGCTGCCGCTGGAGAGCTACATCGGGGGCGAGGAGCATTCCGTGCTCCACCTGCTCTACTCCCGCTTCATCGTGATGGTGCTGCACGATCTGGGGCTGCTCGAGTTCGAGGAGCCGTACAAGCGCTTCCGGAAGCACGGCCTGCTGATAAGGGACGGGGCGAAGATCTCGAAGTCCCGCGGCAACGTGGTGCTGCCCGACGATTACATCGAGCGGTACGGGGCCGACACCTTCAGGACGTACCTCATGTTCCTCGGGCCCTATCAGGAGGGAGGGGACTTCCGCGACCGGGGGATCGCCGGTCCCGAACGGTTCCTCTACCGAGTGTGGGACAGCGTTTCGGCGGCGCTTGCCGGAGCCGGCAGCGGTCCTGATGCGCCAGAACCCCCCGTCGAGAGGGCGCTGCATCGCACGATCAAGAAAGTGACCGAGGACCTGGAGGGTCTGGCCTACAATACGGCGATCGCCGCTCTCATGGACTACGTGAACGTGATCCGGGCCGAAGGCCGAACGCCGCGGCTGGAAGAGGTCCGCCCGCTCGTCATCATGCTCGCGCCATTCGCGCCTCATATCGCGGAGGAGCTGTGGGAGCGACTCGGTGGCGAGTCCAGCCTGTTCGACCACGCCGAGTGGCCTTCCCATGATCCGGCGCTCATCGAGGAGGCCGAGGTCGAGCTGCCGGTGCAAGTCAACGGGAAGCTGCGGGCCACGATCCGCGTCGGGAGGGGGGCTACCGAGGAGGCAGTGCAGGCCGTCGCACTCGAGGACGAAAACGTGCGCCGCCACCTCCGGGACGCCGCTATCCGGAAGGTCGTCTACGTCCCGGACAGGTTGATCAATCTCGTCGTGGGCTAGGGTCGCATCCCATCCTTCCGGGGGGAGAGCATGCGGCTACCAGGAGACCCGTCCTTCCTTGGAGGTGTCGATCGTCGCGCCGGCGGGCCCCTCCGCGAACAGGAACGACTTGAGGTTCGTGATCAGGAAGGTCCTGGCGTTGGCATCCTGCAGGTTCAGTCCGTAGTGGTTGATCAGGAGCATCTGGTGATGCTTCCAGGCCTCCCAGCACTCGACACAGATCTCGGCCGCGATGCGCTGCCCGAGCTCGTTCGGGAACGGGGCGCTGCCCAGCGGCGCGACGCCCTCGCGCTCGCAGCGGGGGCAGCGCATGGGGTCGGCGGCACTCCCGCCCGCCGCGGTCGCGTCTCGGCTTGAGTCGGTCATCTTCGCTCCGTAGTTGACGCCGGGCTCAGATGGGTACGGTGAGCACGGCACAGGGCGCGCTTCGCAGGGCCTTTCCCGTCACGTGACCCATGAGAGCCCGCTCCGTTCGCTTCCTGACGTGGGTCTTGCCCATGACGACGAGGTCGACCCCCTCGCTCTCCACCGTGTCCAGAATCTGCCGGACCGGCTGCCCCCGGGCCACGCGCACCTGCACTCCGATCTCCTCGCGGCACTCCTGCGGTATGCGTGACAGTGCCTCTTCCCGGGCGCTGGACTCTGCCTTGCGCAGCGTGCTCTCCGTCTGATAGGTCGAGCTCGCCGCGCGGAGGAACCCCTGGAAGGTCTTGGGGAGCACGTGGAGCACGATCAGACGGGCCCCCAGATGGACCGCGATCCTCCCGGCCATCTCTCCTACCGGCTCGGAGCCCTCCCGCAGGTCGAGGGGGGCGAGAACCGTCATCTCGCCCGTGACCTTCGTGGGCCGGTAGATCAGGATGGGGAGATCCACGCAGTCGCAGGTCTTCTCGGCAAGCTCGTCGTAGCGGTCCCAGGGCCAAATCCGCTTCTCGTGCGCGGCCAGCACCACGAGGTTCGCCCCGGAGCTCTCGGCCACCGCACGAATCTCCTCCACCGGCGGTCCTTCCCGGACGACGACCTGGGCGGCCGGGCAGATGTGCTGGGCCAGCTCCTCGATGTTCGCTTGGGCGTCGAGCTTGGCTTCCCGGGGGCTGACCTTCCCGCTCAGGGAGTGCCGGACATCCGACGACGCCTTCACCTCGCGCATGGCATGGAACTGCGTGAGCTCGGCGTGGGGGAATGTCTTCGCCGTCCAGCGCAACGCGCGGATGGAGGCATCCGAGAAGTCGATGGCCACGAGGATGTGCCCAAACATGATGGCGTCGGCGTCTCTCCGTCCGTGTGGTTTCCGGGCCGGACAGCAGGGGGCGACAGATCCGCCCAAGCTACCGTCCCGTCGCGTCTTCCGCACCCGCGGCCCTGCGGGCGGCGGCCAGGCTGTCCACCGCGTTCCAGGGCGGCATGCGTCCTGCCGCTTCGATGATGGCGGCGATAGCGGAGCGAAGATCGCCTTCCGCTCCGTAGATCGACTCGAAGTCGTCAAGGCGCGAGTAGTAGAGGACGCGGGAAAGCAGCCAGGCGTTGTTGAGCCGTTCCCGGTCGAGCGATCCGTAACGACCCGACTGCAGCTGCGGCTTGATCGTCTCGAACTCCTCGACCGCCCAGTCGAGCACTTCAGTCTTGCGTTCCCGCATCCGTTCGGGAACCTCTTGCTCGGCATACACCGCTTCCAGCCGCTCGAACAGGCGGTTGAAGAAGCGTCCGAAGACTCTCGTGTCGTGCCAGCGGGCCCGAGCCTGGCGACAGCGGTCCGCATCGGCCACCGCAGTGCAAAAGAAGTCGACCGCGCCGCGCTGCCCGACGAAGTTGGCGAAGCTCTCGTTGAAATGCGCCTGCCCGGAAGGAAAGAAGGTCGTATGCGTGATCTCGTGAATGACGGTGTCGACCAGCGCGAGACTGTCGGCCCTGAGGGTCGTGGAGAGCAGCGGATCGGGAAGCCAGCCGAGGGTGCTGAAGGCAGAGGAGGGGCGCACCCAGACGTCGTAACCCTGCGCCTCCAGCTGCTCCGCCTCGCGCAGCGCGTGATCGAAGTGAAAGTGGCCGCGGTACGGCACCCGACCGACGATCGGAAACCACCAGGTCTTCCAGGTGAGGCGGAACTCCGGCGCGGCCGACACGACCAGGAGGAGCGTGTCCGAGCGGACGCGGGCGAAGCTGGTGAAGCTCTTGCCCGCGTCCAGCCCGAGCTCGCGCACGGCGAACT
>CP070670.1:648107-651233 GCA_020351855.1 Gemmatimonadota bacterium | reverse complement strand
GAAATCGGAGCGCGTCGTACGCCGTGGCAAAGACTTCGGGGATCCCGGCCCCTTCGACGAAGGAGAGCCCTCGAGGAAGCGGAAGCAACAGATCGGAGTGGACGACCGCGCGATCGGCGTACCCCCCGCCTCCCAACAGACCCATCACACGATCCCCGGCCGACCACCGGTCGACCATGGCCCCCTTCTCCAGCACGACGCCGGCGTATTCGAGGCCCGGGATGTCCTGAGGGGCGTCGGCCGGCGCGGGGTAGCCTCCCATGCGCTGAAGCAGATCGGCTCGGTTCACACCGGCCGCTCGAATCTCGACCAACACGTCTTCCGGTCCGGGGGACGGATCCGGAACCGACGCCACCTCGAGCACCTCGGGACCACCAGGCCTCGCGATTCGCACGGCTTTCATTTCCGCATGCTCCTTCCGCCGGCTATCGTCATCCTATGATCGCTTCCGAGACACGGCCATGAGCCCGGCGGCTGGAGGCGCGCTATGAGCCCGAAGATGTCCGAAGTGTTGTGAGCCCGACGCTATCCGGCCTGCTGGCCGAACTGGTGATGCTGCTTCACTTCGGCTTCGTCATTTTCGTGATCGCCGGCGGTCTGCTCGTCCTGTGGCGACCGCGCTTCTCGTGGCTCCACATCCCCTGCGCGCTGTACGGAGCCGCCATCGAGCTGTTCGGCTGGGTGTGCCCGCTCACCCCGCTCGAGCAGAGCCTCCGCCGCACGGCGGGCCAGGGCGGCTACGAGGGCGGATTCATCGAGCACTACGTGAGACCGATCCTGTATCCTGCGAACTGGCGTGACATCCACGTCCTGCTGGGTATCGCGGTCGTGGTCGTAAACGTCGGGATCTACGTGTGGGTCTGGCGACGGCTGCGGCGTCAGGCTCGGCGCGAGGCGGGTCTCAGTCCCCGATGAGACTCCGCGCCCGTTCCAGCCGCTCCAGATTCCCGACCTCGTACCAGCTGACATCGGAAATGTCGAACGCGGCCACGTGCTGCCCATCCTCGAGAAGCCGCATGTAGACATCGATGATCGAGAAGGCATGCCGCTCGTGCATCAGACGGAAGATCTCGGGCGAGATCACGTGCACGCCGGCGAACCCCAGCTCGGTCACCGCCCCACGTGGCGGTCGCGCCTCTCGCTGCCAGCCGCGACTCTTGTTGGCGACGCCGTACACCCCGCGCTCGTCCACCAGAAGCGGTCGTCTCGTATCGCGCTGGCTGACGGCCAGCGTCGCCAGCCGGGGTTGGGGGTCGTCGAGGTGGGCCGCGTACATCGCTCGCAGGTCCAGATCCGAGATCACGTCCACGTTGTGCAGGAAGAACGGCGCCGTCTTCGCGAACAGGTCGGCGGCCGCCGCCAGACCCCCGCCCGTCTCCAACGGCTCCGTTACCTCGCGGGAGATCAGGACTTCGACGCCGAAGTTCAACTTCTCCTCCAGAAAGCGCTCGACCTGATCCGCGTGGTGGTGCACGTTCACGATCAGTCGTTCGGCCCCGGCTTCGACCAGCCGACGCGCGACCCGTTCCAGCATCGGGGTGCCGGCCACCTCGATCAGCGCCTTCGGCGTCTGCTCCGTGAGGGGCCGCAGGCGAGTGCCCAGGCCGGCCGCCAGGATCATCGCTTCCATCGTCCGACGCCGCTCAGCCGCGGCGGGCGCCGGCCGGCCAGTCGGCCTGCTCGCGGTGTGTGACGCGAACCTCGACGCCCTCGTACTTCTCGTGCAGATGGCGGGCCAGCCGTTCGGCGAAGTACACGGAGCGGTGTTGACCGCCCGTGCACCCGAAGTTGACGCTCAGGGCGCTGAAGCCACGCCGCCGGTACTCTTCGACGTGCGCATCCGCGAGCTCGCGGGCGCGATGCCAGAACGCCTCGACCTCGGGCCTCTCCTCGAGGAAGCTCACCACATCTTCGTCCAGGCCGGTACGATCGAAGTACTCCGGCTCGCGACCCGGATTGGGGAGGCTGCGACAGTCGAACACGAAGCCGCCTCCGTGACCCGTCCCGTCGTCGGGATAGCCCTCGGCGTAGCGAAAGCTCCCCACGAACACGGTGAGACCCGGGGTGTGCTCGAGCTGGCTCTCCGGCAACGACCAGCGTTCCACGATGCGACCGAACACCGACTCGATCTCGGGGAGCGACAGCGGGAGCTCCTTCTCCAGCAGCTCTCCCAGGTAGCGGGCGGCAAACGGAACACTCTGGAGGAAGCGTGGCTTCCGTTCGTAGAAGCCCCGATACCCGTAGGCGCCCAGGGCCTGCATCAATCGCACGAGCACGAAACCCGTGAGGTGCTCGCGGAAGCGCTCTTCGTCCACGTCGGTGTGGGTCGCCAGCGCCCGCAGGTAGTGCGTCAGCAACTCCTCCCGCAGAGCGTCGGGCAGATCGGCCTTCGCATCGTACAGAAGTGACGCGACGTCGTACTGCAAGGCGCCCCTGCGTCCCCCCTGGTAGTCGATGAACCACGGTTCGTCCTCGCGCACCATCACGTTGCGCGACTGAAAGTCGCGGTACAGGAAGTAGTCGGCGTCGGCTTTGAGCAGGAGGCCGGTCAGAGCCTCGAAGTCTCGCTCGAGCCGGGCTTCGTTGAACGCGATGTGTGCGAGCTTGAGGAAGTGGTACTTGAAGTAGTTGAGGTCCCAGGCGATCGACTGTCGGTCGAAGGCCGCCCGAGGATAGGCCACGTCGAAGTCGATCGCCTCAGCACCCTCCACCTGGAAGCGGGGCAGCATGGACAGGACACTCCGGTAGAGAGCGGCGACGGACGCAGGGAACGCCGTCGGTTCAGCGGCCCCCTCGCGAACGGCTTCGCGCAGCACGTCGAACAGCGTCGCATCGCCCAGGTCCTCCTCCAGCCAGATACCGGCCTCCAGATCCTCCGCGTAGATGGCCGGTACCGGCAGGCCCAGCGCCCGAAACGTGTGCGAATAGGAGAGGAACGCCTGGTTCTCTTCCGGCTCCGGGCCGAAGGCGCCGATGAGAGAGGTGCCGTCGGCCGCCACGAGCCGCCGGTAGCTGCGCGCCGACCCGTCGGCCGCGACGGGGCGCACATCGACCGGGGGCGCGCCCGCGTAGGCTTCGTAGAGGGCGCGAATACGGCGCTCGACTTCCCGCATCTCTAGCCCGCTG
>CP070670.1:640952-648007 GCA_020351855.1 Gemmatimonadota bacterium | reverse complement strand
TTTACCTGCGGCTCCTCCGGGTTGCCGAGGACGCTCACGACCGGTCGGCGCAGAAACTCGACGATCGCCTCGTTCACTCCCCTGGCGATGGCGTCCTGCACCTCGGGCTCGCGTAGCAGCTCGCTCAGCCGATCGGCCCCCTCGGCCTCGATCGTGTCGATGACGCGGAGGACGGTCTCCTCGGTGATGATCAGCTTGGCGATCACCCGCTGGTGGAAGCGCAGGTCGGACATGAAGCGGTCCAGCAGCTGACGGACCACGCGCTCGACGCGCGCCCGCGCGTCCGGGTCCTCGAGCAGGCGACCCAGCTTCTCCATGGCCAGCGGCAGGTAGTCCTGCGTGGCGTGCTCCACCGTTGCGATGAGACGGGTCGGTATGATCTCCTCGAGCGTCCGGCCCGGACGGAGCAGCTCCCGGCCGAGCCGATCGAGCTGTCTTTCGACCGTCGTCTCGAGGGCCGTCGACTCGGTCAGGTTGCCGAGCCACGCGCCGGCGCGATCGCGCAGGGCGTGGATCCGGGCCTCATCCAGTGTCTCGGAAAGGCGCTCGCCCTCCAGCAGGTCCGCCGTGGCCTCGAGAAGCCGCTCGGCCTCGGCCGCGAAGCCCGGCGATTCGAGGCCGGTCAGGGCACGCTGCACGAGCTCGTCGAACACCTGCCCCAGGAGGGCTTCCGCCTCTCCGAGCACGCGCTCGGGCAGGAGCTCCGAGAGGGAGGGGTGCTCCTCCTCGATCAGATCGGTCAGGATCTCGCGGATCCGGACCTCGAAGGTGGCTCGCAGCTCCTCGTCCCGAAGCTCCGCGGAGAGGTCGTCGGCCGTGAGAAGCCGGGTCCCGACCGTCCGCCCGACCGTGGCGGCCAGGCGGGCCTGGTTCTTCGGAAGGGCGCCCTGCATCCAGCCGACCGGTCGCCCGAACAGCCGGAGGGGCTCGTACGGGTGGAAGAGCATCCAGATCGCGATCCGGTTCGTGATGCCTCCCGCCAAGGCTCCGAAGAGGATCGTGAGGAGCGCCCGCGCCCAGGTGAGGCCCTCCAGCTCCATCAGGCGGCGGGCTCCGGGGCGGGCGAGGCCATGCCGTAGCGTCCGTTCACTCGCCGTCTTCCACGGCGAGCCCCGCGGCCGGCCGCTCGCTGCCGAGGATCTCCAGCCGGCCCTGGAGCGCGAACGGCAGCGGGGCCGGATCCGACGGGCCATCGGGCTCCGCCGGCGGGAGCGGTTCCAGGCGAAAGCGCGCCCTTACGCCCGCTTCCGGCACCTCGATCTGCCAGCGCGCCAGGGCACGACTCGCCCCCTCCGGCGGCGGTCGGACCCGGACGTCCGCCCACTCGTTGCCGATCGAGCCGACCCACGTCCAGCCGATGGCGGTGGAATCGGGATCCGTCGCGTCACGCGCGACGAGCAGGCCGTTGCTGAGCGAATCGACGAGCAGGAAGAGCTGCGTCCGCAACCCGACGGCGGGTGCCTCGATCGACCGTGCGTCTGCTCGAGGCCGAGCGCTCTCGTCGGCCCCGTCGCTCCGGAGCCGGGCCGCGCGCCGGAAGACGAGCAGGCCGTTCTGAATCGAGTCACCCCGCTGCAGCCTGGCGAGGAGAAGCGCCTCCCGCTGGCCGGTCTCGCCCGTCCACTCCGCCACCAGCTCGCCCGGCGTGAGCCGGAAGTCGGCAACGGTGTCGCGGTACCGGAGGCCCGCCAGCTCGCCACCGTTGGCTGCCATCACCTTCCAGGGGCCGCCCGGCAGGATGCGCCAGGCCGCTCTCGGCACGGGCAGCACGTCCTCCAGCGCGGACAGGAGTCTCCATTCGCCTCCGCTCTCCAGCCAGCCGGCGTAACGCCGGAGGAGCGTGTCGGCCGACGTCTCGTTCACGAAGCGCGCGTAGAGCCGCACGGGTTGGCGCGCGAAGCCGACGAACGCCAGCTCGGTGGCGTACTCCGCCGGCGTGGGCGAGGGGGCATCGGGCCTGCCCGCGATCACCTCGCGCGGATCCCGCGGAGGCTCCTCCAGCGGTTCCGCGTCGGGCGAGCAGGCGCCGGCCAGCAGCAGCCCGACCAGGAGGCCGGGTCGTCGGGGCGGCGTGAGCCGCCATGGATGCCGTCGCTCAGGGGTTGGCTTCATCCGGGCCTCGCGGTTCGCACCGGCCACGGCCGGCTGCGCGGGTTGAACTGCGGCTCGGGAACATACGTTGGCGGGCTACCGCGCCGCACGGGTCACCCCTAAGTTGGCCGCCACCGTGCGCCGTTCGCTCCTCAACGTCGGGTCGAAACCCATGCAGCTCTATACGAAGATCGCCATCGCCCTGCTTCTGGGCGTGCTCGTCGGTCTGGCGGCGAACATCTTCGACCTGGAGTGGCTGGTTTCCGTGCTCGTGACGATCGAGCCGGCCGGAACAGCCTGGATCCGGCTCATCACCATGGTGGTCATCCCGCTCGTCGTCGCCAGCCTGGTACTCGGGACGGCTACGCTGGGCGACATCACGAAGCTGGGCCGCATCGGCGGCAAGACGATGGCCTACTACCTGAGCACGACCGCGATCGCCGTGTGCATCGGGCTCGTGCTCAGCAACCTTGTCTCCCCCGGCTCCCGGATCGATCCCGCCGCCCTCGAGGGCCTGCGCTCCGCCTACATGGCCGAGGGTGCCTCGCGGGTGGAGATCGCCCAGCGGGCTCCCGGCCTGGTCGAGGTGATTCTCGAGATGATCCCGCGGAACCCGGTGCAGGCGATGGCGTCCGGCGACATGCTGCCGATCATCTTCTTCTCCATCTTCTTCGGCGCTGCCGTCTCGGTCCTGCCGCAGGGCCGGAAGTCCCCGCTGCTCGGCTTCTTCGAGGGCGTGAACGACGCTGCGATGGTGATGATCCACTGGATCATGAAGCTCGCCCCCTACGCGGTGTTCGCCCTCATCGGAGCGGTGATCGCCCGGTTCGGGGCGGACGTCCTGAAGAGCCTGCTCGTGTACTCGCTCACGGTGCTTGCCGGCCTGGCGCTTCACGTGACGGTCACCTACCCTGCGGCGCTGCGATTCCTCGGCCGGGTCAGCCCGGCTGCCTTCTTCCGCCGAATCCGGGAGGTCCCCCTCATCGCGTTCTCCACCTCCAGCTCCAATGCCACGCTGCCGGTGACGATGGAGGTGGCGGAGGAGAAGCTGGGCGTGAGCCGGGAAGTCGCGAGCTTCGTCCTGCCGCTGGGGGCGACGATCAACATGGACGGCACCGCGCTCTACCAGGCCGTGGCCACGATGTTTATCGCCCAGGTGTTGGTCGGAGACATCTCCCTGGTGGCTCAGCTCGGGATCGTGCTCACCGCGACGCTCGCCTCGATCGGGGCCGCCGGCGTCCCCTCCGCCGGCATCATCATCCTCATCGTGGTGCTTCAGCAGGCGCTCCCGCCGAGCGTGGACCCGGCGATCGGCATCGCGCTCATCCTGGGGGTGGACCGCATCCTGGACATGTGCCGCACGGCGGTGAACGTGACCGGAGACCTGACCGCGGCCACGGTGATCTCCCGATCCGAGGGCGACGAGCTCAACCTGGCGAATTCCGGGAGAAGGATCGCTTCCCGGCCGGTCTGAAGAGGGACGGGTGCTCCGGGACTCAGCTCCCGAGCCGCACGGCCGGGCCGACGCTTCGATCCAGAAGCGCGAGCATACGGTCGATGCGCCTCCGGTTAACGCCGAAGTCGCCCCTGCCGACGCGCGATTCCGAGCGGGCCTCCACCCGGGTGAGGCCGTTCTCGTCGAGGGAGACCCAGATCGTGAGGTCGTCCCGGAAGCGGAAGAGCGGGGTCGTGCACATGACCGTCATCAAGCCCAGCTCCTCGTCCGCGTGGATCAGCTTCCAGCCGCGGCGACCGTGGATCTGGTCGAGAAGCGAGTCCCACACTTCGGCAAACGGGGCGGCGTACAGGCGCCCTGGCGGCCCAGCCGGCGTTCGGGTGTCCGCCACGTTCTCCGTGAGCCAGCGCGACAGTGTGGAATGGGCCATGTGCTCCGTCAGAGTCGCCGAAACCGCCCGACTCGGTTGCTGGTTACGTTCCGTCCGGGTACGTTTTCGACGGCCGCGCAGGAAGACGGATGCGGCCGAACGCTCTGCGCCTCGGGTCCTACCGACATCCGCGTGCGCATCGGGTCGCGACGCGATGACGCCGCAGGTTTCTGTAACACCGTAACGGGAACGGCATGCAAGCCATTATACCACTGGCGGGAAAGGGGACGCGAGTAAGGCCGCATACGCACTCGCGGCCCAAGCCCCTGCTCCGGATCGCGAACCGGCCGGTGCTCCAATACGTCGTGGATCAGCTGTTGGAGGTCGGCGTGACGGAGCTGATCTGCATCACGGGCCACCTGGCAGACCAGATCAAGGCGTACCTGGACAGCGAGTACCCCGCGCTCGAAAAGCGCTACATTGAGCAGGTCGAGCAGAGAGGGACGGCCGATGCGATCCGCCTCGCCCGCCCCCATGTCTCCGGTCCCGTTCTTATCGTCTTCGTCGACACGATCTTCGAGGCGGACCTTTCGATCATCGAATCCCGGCCCGAAGACGCCGGAATCATCTGGGCGAAGGAGGTAGAGGACTATCAGCGCTTCGGCGTGATCGTCACGGACGGCGAGGGGTACATGGAGCGCATCGTGGAGAAGCCCAGCGAGCCGGTGTCCCGACTGGCGAACATCGGCGTCTACTACATCCGGGATCACGAGCTGATGTTCGAGGGGATCGAGCACGTGATGGCGAGCGAGACGAAGCTGGGCGAGTACTTTCTGACCGACGCCTTCCAGTACATGATAGACCGCGGGT
The DNA here is from genome assembly GCA_020351855.1 of Gemmatimonadota bacterium. Classification (GTDB taxonomy): domain Bacteria; phylum Gemmatimonadota; class Gemmatimonadetes; order Palauibacterales; family Palauibacteraceae. The sequence continues at coordinate 643,220 of CP070670.1, read as the reverse complement.
CGCGGATCTTCACGGCCGAGGTCGAGGGCTGGTGGGACTGCGGAAAGCCGGAGACCCTGCTGTCGACGAACCGGGAGATGCTGGCCCGTCTCGAGGCGTCGGGGCACGGCGGGGCCACGCCGCGGCTCGTGCGGGTGGGCGATGGCGTGGTCCTCGAGGACGCGGCGCTCGGCCCGAACGTGAGCGTCGCGGATGGGAGCACCATCCGGCGAAGCCGTCTGCGGGACTGCATCGTCGGGGCCGGGAGCCGGATCGAGAGCTGCGACCTAAGGGACTCGATCATCGGGGATCACGCCTCCGTCACCGGCGTGACGGGCGTCGTCAGCCTCGGGGATCACTCGGAAGTCGCCGTGCACACACGGGATTGAGCATGGAACCGCAGGACCTCATTCACGACTGGAACCAGCTGCCGGGGAGCTTCGACTTCTCGCAGGTCCGCGTGGAGCTGGACGACGAGACGTTGCGCGACGGGCTCCAGAACCCGTCCGTGAAGGACCCGCCCCTGGCCCACAAGCGCAAGCTGCTGCACCTGATGGTCGACCTCGGGATCCAGGCGGCGGACATCGGGCTCCCCGGGGCCGGGCCCCGCGCTCGGGAAGCCGTGCTGGGGCTGGCCAGGGAGATCGTCGACAACGACCTGCCCATCTCGGCCAACTGCGCGGCTCGGACGGTGAAGGCCGACATCGCGCCGATCGCAGAGGTCTCCCAGGCGACGGGGCTGAAGATGGAGGTGGGCGCGTTCCTCGGGAGCTCGCCGATCCGCAAGTACGCGGAGGGGTGGCAGTCCAGCATGCTGCGGCGCGCCACCGAGGAGGCGGTGGCGTTCGCCGTCTCCGAGGGCCTCGACGTGATGTACGTGACCGAGGACACGACGCGCTCCCACCCCGACACGCTGAGGGAGCTTTACACGACCGCGATCGAGTGCGGGGCCCGCCGGATCTGCCTCGCGGACACGGTGGGTCACGCGACCCCGCACGGCGTCCGGGAGCTCGTGCGCTTCGCCAAGCAGCTGGTGCGGGACACGGGAGAGGACGTCAAGGTCGACTGGCACGGGCACCGGGACCGGGGCCTCGGCCTGGCGAACTGCATCGCGGCCATCGAGGAGGGGGTGGACCGCGTCCACGCGACGGCCCTCGGGATCGGCGAGCGGTGCGGGAACGTCGAGATGGACCTGCTGCTGGTCAACATGCAGCTGTTCGGGATCCACGAGGGAGACCTCACGAAGCTGCCCGACTACTGCGGCCTGGCGGCCCGGATGTGCGGGGTCTCCATCCCGCACAGCTATCCCGTCGTGGGCGAGGACGCCTTCCGAACGGGCACCGGAGTCCACGCCGCGGCGATCATCAAGGCGATCCGCAAGGGTGACCGCTGGCTGGAGGACCGGGTCTACAGCGGCGTTCCGGCCTCCCAGGTCGGCCTGCGGCAGAAGATCGAGGTGTCGCCCGTCTCCGGCCTCAGCAACGTCCGCTACTGGCTCGAGGAGCACGGGTACGACCCGCAGGACGAGCAGCTGTGCGCCGCCGTGTTCGATCTGGCGAAACGGAGCGATCACACGCTCAGCGAAGCGGAGATCGTCGAGGAGATCGAGCGGGTGCGCGCCGAAGCGCCGACAGCCTGACGGGCCGGAGGGAGCTTCCGGCGTGAGCCGGTCTTGCCGGGTCATCGCGCACCGCGGCGCCGCGGCGGAGGCGGCCGAGAACACGATCGAGGCGTTCGACCTCGCGCTCCGGCTGGGCGCCGACGCGCTGGAACTGGACGTGCAGCCGGCCGGAGACGGCACGCTGGTCGTCATCCACGACCCGACCCTCGAGCGCACGACGGAGGGCTCGGGCGCCGTGGCCGAGCACGGAGCGGCCGAGCTGGGGCGCCTCGGCGTGCCTTCCCTGGAGGAGGTGCTCCGCCGGTATCCGGGTATCGAGATCACGGTGGACGTCAAGCACGCCCCGGCGGCGGCCGATGTGGTCGCGCTGGTCGACCGCCTCGGGCGGACGGATCTCACCATCCTCTACGTGGAGGAGGGCACGGAGCTCGCGGCCTTCCGGGGCTACCGGGGGCGCCGCGCCACGTCGACCCGGCAGGCCGCCCGTCTGGCCGATGCGGTCGCCTCCGGTCGCGCGCCGGCCCTTTTGTCGGCCGACTTCCCCGAGGTCGTCCATACGCCTCTGGCCGGACCGGGCGGCGCGATCGTGACGGCCGGCCTCGTGGCGGACGTGCAGCGGAGCGGCCGCACGATCCAGGTGTGGACGATCGACCGGCCTGACGAGATGA
>CP070670.1:604927-640852 GCA_020351855.1 Gemmatimonadota bacterium | reverse complement strand
GGCGGTCGTCCCGCTCTCGAAGTCGTGCCGGAAAACAGTCGTCGGGTAGAGGAAGGAGGTGAAGGAGAAGAACATTTCCGTCCCGCCGGGCTCGCCCGTGACCCCGCTGATCGTGCCGAGCGTCGGAAGGGCGATCTTGCGCTCCCGATCGCCGGCCAGGGCGAACACGCTCAAGCGCCCGTGAGCGTCCCGCAGGTGGCGGGTGACGAGACGGCCGGCGATGATCCAGGCGCTCTGGAGCACATCGTTCCGCTCGGCGACGATCTCTCTCCAGCTCTCCGGGTCGGGATCCTCCAGGTCGATCGCGATGACCCGCCCGCGAGGGGCTTTCAGATCCGTGACGAAATAGAACAGAGAGCCCACGTTTCCGACGAAATCGTAGGAGGCGTCGAAGTCGTCGAGCAGCCGGACCACCTGACCATCGAGCACCGGCGTCTCTCCCGGGCCGAGATCGAGGTAGTAGATGCGCTCCCGTTCGTCCGTCCCGTACCCTACCCGGATGACCAGGTAGCGTCCGTCGTCCGTCACCTCGCCGCCGAAACTCCACTCCGGCTGATCGGGCCGCGCGTACACCAGCAGATCGTCGTCCTGTGCCGTCCCGAGCCGGTGGTAGTAGAGCATCTGGTTGCGGTTCTGGCCGAGGAGGCTGTCCGCTACGCTGGTCTCCGGGTAGCGGGAGTAGAAGAAGCCTCCTCCATCCTTCGACCAGCTAAGGCCCGAGAACTTCACCCACCGGACCCGATCGGGAAGATCCAGCCCGTCCGCTACGCGCCGGACGCGGAACTCGCGCCAGTCGGACCCACCGGCCGCCGTGCCGTAGCCTAGGTACTCTCCGGACTCCGCCACGGCCACGTTGGTGAGCGCGACCGTTCCGTCGTCCGATAGGAGGTTCGGGTCCAGCAGAACTCGCGCCTCTCCCCCGAGCTCCTCCTGGGCGTAGAGCACGGACTGGTTCTGCAAACCGTCGTTCTTGAAGTAGAAGTAGCGCCCGCCCTCCCGGAAGGGCAGGCCGTATCGCTCGTAGTCCCAGAGCTCGGTCAGCCGCTGCCGGATGTTCTCCCGCTCCGGGACCGACGCGAGGTACGCGAAGGTCAGGGCGTTCTGGTCCGCCACCCAACGAGCCGTCTGCACCGACTCCGTATCCTCGAGCCATCGATACGGGTCGGCTACCGACGTTCCGTGGTACTCGTCCACGACCTCCGCCTTGCTGGTGGACGGGTACTCGATGGTTTGCGCGCCGCCGATTCTCGGGGCGAGTACCGCGATCCCGAGCGACAGCAGGCCGCCGACGGCCGAGGCCGCCGGCGGACGGCCGTGGCGGCCTGGCGTCGCGGTCATGTTCCATCCTCCTCGCCCGCGAGCAGGGCACGCAGCTGGCCGGGATCCGTGACGGGCCGTTCGCAGGCGAATTCCCGGCACACGTAGGCGGTCGCACGCCCCTCGATCGGTACCATCGCCGCCGTGTACGGAGCGATGCGTGACAGCTCGTCGTGGCCATCCTCAGCCCCTTCGGCGACGGGCCGGAACAGGAGGACAGCCTGCGGCCTGAATCCGCTGCGCACGACCTGCAGCAGCTCTTCGGTGTCGGCGCTTCCCGGCGGCCCGGCGATCACGACCTCCCGGGACGGACCCAGCCGAAAATCGACGGCCATCAGCAACTGGGTGTAGGCGGAGGGCACCTTCCGCACCGGCTCCGCGAAGGCCGTTTCGATCGCGCGGGCCTTCGCCTCGAGCGCCGGATCGGCCGTGAGCCGCGCGAGCCGCAGCATGTTGAGCATCGCCACCGAGTTGGCCGACGGGATGGCACCGTCGTAGATCTCGCGGTTCCGGACCGGCAGATCCGTCGCTGCGGACGACGTCTGGAACAGACCGCCCCGCTCCTCGTCCCAGAAGCACTCGATCAGCCGGTCGTTCAGCTGCAGCGCTCCGTCGAGGTACGCCGGGTCGAGAGCGGCCTCGTAGAGCTCCAGCAGGCCCCATGTCAGGAAGGCGTAGTCATCCGCGAAGGCGGGTATGGCCGCCTCTCCCTCGCGGTATCGATGGAGTAGAGTGCCATCCGGTCCCACCATCTCCGCCTGTACGAAATCGTACGCCTCCGCCGCCGCGCGGACGTAGTCGGGACGCCCCAGCGCGGCGCCGGCCCGCGCGATGGCGCCGATCATCAGGCCATTCCAGTCGGCGAGCACCTTGTCGTCGAGATGCGGACGCACGCGCTTCTCCCGCGCCTCGAGAAGGGTCTCCCGGGCGCTCGACCAGCGGGCGCGCAGCTCCGTCTCGGCGAGCCCGAGCGACTCCGCAGCATCGCGCCAGGAGCGGCCCATGTAGAGGACGTTCTCACCGGTGCGCTCCCCCGAGGCCTCCTCGGCGAAGTTCCCCCGGCGGTCGCAGTTGAACACCGCGCGGACGAGGCGCGACGCATCCGCGCCCAGCACCCCGCCGAGCTCCTCGACGGTCCACAGGTAGTACTTCCCCTCCCGTCCCTCGCTGTCGGCATCCTCGGCCGAGAGGAAGGCACCGCGGTCATGTCGCAGATCGCGCAGCACGTAGGCGATGATCTCGTGCGCCGTCTCCGCGTACTCCGCACGGCCGGTGGCCTGATGGGCATCGACGTAGGCCTGCACGAGGAGCGCCTGGTCGTAGAGCATCTTCTCGAAGTGGGGCAGCAGCCAGCGCGCGTCGGTGGAGTACCGGTGGAAGCCGAAGCCGACCTGGTCGCACACGCCGCCCTGTCGCATTGCCTGCAGCGTCCTCTCGACCATCTGCAGGGCGCCGTCCTCTCCCGTCCGCCGCCAGTAGCGAAGTAGGAAGCGCAGGTTGTGCGGGGTGGGGAACTTCGGGGCGCGCCCGAATCCGCCCTGCAGTGGATCGTACACGCGCGACAGCTGCCGGTACGCCTCGTGGAGTGACGCCTCACCCAGCTCGCCCGCGGGATCCGGCGCCGGTCCGTGAAGGCTCTGCCAGAGGGCGGTCGAGATCTGCCCGGCCGAGTTCAGCGCCTCGCTGCGCCTCTCCCTCCACAGCGCCGAGAGCCTCGGGAGGAGGTCGAGCATCCCGATCCTGCCCTGTGTCGACTCCCTCGGGAAGTAGGTGCCGGCGAAGAAGGGATCCTTGCTCGGTGTCATGACGACGGTCAGAGGCCACCCGCCATGTCCCGTGATCATCTGGGCGACGGTCATGTAGACGCTGTCGACGTCGGGGCGCTCCTCCCGGTCCACCTTCACCGGGATGAACCCTTCGTTCAACAGCGCCGCCACTTCCGCATCCTCGAACGACTCGCGCTCCATCACGTGGCACCAGTGGCAGGTGGAGTAGCCGATGGAGAGAAAGACCGGCTTATCCTCCCGCACGGCCGCCTCGAAGGCGGCCTCCCCCCACGGGTGCCAATCGACGGGATTGTACGCGTGCTGCAGGAGGTAGGGGCTCTTCTCCCCGATCAGCCGGTTCGGCCGGCCGGCTGGGGGGCGGCCGGCGTTATCCTCGCCGCGCCCGCTCACCGGACCACCCGCCGCGGAGAAAGCTGGTCGTTCGTGTCGCCGTTGCCGAGGCGCCCGTCGGAGCCGACGCCCCAACAGAACGGATCGGCGTCGCCCCCCGGCTGTGCCGGTTCGGCCGAGGCGCCCGTCCGGGCGCAGGTGTGCGCCAGTCCCGCCGAGATGTGGGCGAACGTCCACGTGCCCAGCGTGGCCTGTGGACTCAGGCGGTCGTCCTCGTTACCGGTGCCCAGGCGCCCGCCGTCTCCCTCGCCCCAGCAGTACGCCCGGGCGTCCTCGGAAAGTGCGCAGGTATGAAGCGTCCCGGCGGCGATTTGGAGGAACCGTCGCCCCCCGACGACGGGGGTGGGCGTCAGCCGGTCGAGCGAAGTCCCGCTACCCAGCTGGCCCCTCCCTCCCTCTCCCCAGCAGTAGGCGAGGTCGTCCGTGGTCACGGCACAGCTGTGATTCCCGCCGACGCGGACTTGCCGAAACGCCAGCACGGCGTCGACGGGGGTCGGCGTGAGCCGGTCCAGCGTCGTGCCGTTGCCCAGCTGCCCGTTCTCCCCCTCGCCCCAGCAGTACGCGATGCCCGGCTCGCCCACCGCGCAGGTGTGCTCCTCCCCCGCGCTGATCTGGACGAACCGGCGGTCACCCTCCACCGGAACGGGCGACAGCCGATCCTGGGTGGTGCCGCTCCCCAGCTGCCCCTTCCCGCCCTCACCCCAGCAATACGCACGACCAGCGCTCGTGACACCGCAGGTGTGCCGCACGCCCGCGCTGAGCTGGATGAACTCCAGGTCGCCCGCCACGGCTAGGGGCTGGGCGCTGCCGTTGGCGTTTCCCACGCCGAGCTGGCCACTTTCCCCGGCTCCCCAGCAGAAGGCGCGGCCCGTGGTTTCGACCGCACAGGTATGGCGCGCGCCGGCGCTCACCTCCCTGAACGCTCTCCCGCCGAGTACGGCGTCGGGTCGCAGCTTCGTCAGCGTGTTGCCCGTGCCCAGGCGTCCCGCCTCGCCATTGCCCCAGCAGAACGCGGAGCCGCCCGGGGCGACGCCGCAGCTATGCTCGGCACCGGCGCTGATGTACAGGAGCTCCAGAGGCTCCGGCTCGTTCGGCTCGATCCCGCCGCCAGCGTCGCAGCCAGGAAGCAGACACGCCGCCGCGAACAGCGACCACGCCGCCAAAGACTCCTGCCTGTTCTGCATCGTCGCGGCTCTCAGGAGTGTGATCGAATGGATCGGCGAGATTGGCCCCCCAGGATTCGAACCTGGATTACCGGCTCCAAAGGCCGGGGTCTTGCCATTAGACGAGGGGCCAGCAGCGCCGGGCGGCCACGGCGCCGACCCTGCCCGTGTCACCGCCGGCCGACGACAGCCGGGCCTCCGCATGATGGCTCACCCTACCGGGACCGTCAAACAGCCAGGCAGCGACCGGCTGGGCGCCAGACGGCCGGAGCATCACACGGCCTTCTCCGGGGGCGGCGCCGGGCCGATCTCGTGCTGCTCTGCCGCCTCCTCCACGATCTCCTCGCTGTGCTCCACCTCGGACCACCGGATACCCAGCCGGTAGAGATACCAGATACCGATCAGGGTCACCGGGATGAAGGTCAGGATGTGGTACCCGGTCGCGAAGCTCACGATGAGGACGCTGTCCACCCCGAAGGCGCTGAGGGCCAGCCGAGCCCCGGCCTCGAAGGGGCCGAAGAAGCCCGGACTCGAGGGAATCGCGACCGCGAAGCCGATGACGCACATGAGGAACGTGGCGCCCACGAAACCGGGGGCGCGGATATCGAAGGCCAGCAGTCCCAACCAGTAAGATGCCGCAATGCAAAGCCAGACGGCGAGCGACCAAAGGAGGGCTCGTGCGAACACCCAGGGGTCTCGAAGCGCACCCAGACCTCGGATGAACGAGGCGAGGATGCCGACCGCCCGTTCGGTGAGCGCAGGGGCGAGGAAGCGTCCCGCCACACGCTGGACGAGGCCGAGGACCTGCTGCGGCCAGCGGGCCATGGCCCAAAGCAGCAGGAGGCCGATGCTCAGCACCGACCCCGCCACCCAGCCCGCTCCGACGAGGAGCAGCTCCCGGTCCGCCGTGAAGCTGGCGTAGGAGATCGTGAGAACGAAGAAGGTGCCGAGAACGATGGCGTCGAACACGCGCTCCACGACCAGAGAGGCCAGGGACTGCGAGATCTTGATCGGCTCCACCCGCGTGAAGCTGTACGCCCGTGCGAACTCGCCGAGGCGGGCCGGGAACACGTTGTTCACCATGAACCCGATGCAAACCGCCGCAAAGCGCGTCCCCAGACGGGAAGTCGGGAAGTCCGGGAGCAGCAGGACGTGCCAGCGAAAGGCCCGGATGAGGAAGGAGGCCGTCGCGGCCGCCACGCAGGCGGCCAGCAGACCCACGTGCGCCCGCCGGATCTCCCCCAGGACGGCCGCCACGGAGACGTCGCGCAGGACCCACGCGAGCAGCACCACCGTGACCAGGAGGCCGATGAGCGTCTTGTAGCGGTGCCCTCTCAGCATGCGTCGCGCTACCGTCCCCGGTCGCCCGCCGAGGGCGGGCGATCAGGCATGACGGGCGGCCATGATGATCGCCTTCATCTCCCTAGCTGCTCGCTCGATGCCGACAAAGACCGAGCGGCTGATGATGGCGTGGCCGATGTTCAGCTCCTCGATCTCGGGAATCGCGGCGACCCGCGCCACGTTCTCGTAGGTGAGGCCGTGCCCGGCGTGCACGGCGAGGCCGGCCTCCCGGGCCGCCAGGGCAGCCGCCCGCAGCCGACCGAGCTGGGCGCTGGAGCCCTCGGGGGTGCGAGCATTCGCGTACTCACCCGTGTGCAGCTCGACCGCGTCGGCCCCGAGGGCAGCGGAGGCACGCATCAGGTCTTCCCGCGCATCGACGAAGAGCGCCGTGCGCACGCCTTGGGCCCGCATCTGTGCCACCGCGGCAAGCAGTCGGCGCCCCGTCTCCTCGAGATCCAGCCCTCCCTCGGTCGTGACCTCCTGTCGCCGCTCCGGCACGAACGTCACCTGCATGGGTCGCCAGTCCTCGGCGAGGCGCAACATCTCCTCATCCGCAGCGAGCTCCAGGTTCACGCCCGTGCGGACGGTGTCCAGCAGCAGGCGGACATCCCGGTCCTGGATGTGCCTTCGATCCTCCCGCAGATGAACCGTGATGCCGTCCGCCCCTCCCAGTTCAGCCAGAACCGCGACTCGGACGGGATCCGGCTCGTCGGCTCGTCGCGCCTGCCGTACGGTGGCCACATGGTCGATGTTGACGTAGAGCCTAAGCGGCGCGCTCATCGTACGGTCTCCTGTCCGTCGGTCCCCGTGCTGGGATCCGATAACGCCTCGGCCAGCCGCGCCCGGACCTCGGGGTCGAGCCGATTGCCGGCCAGCGCCAGAAGCTCCTCACCGAGGCCACGATACACGGTCGCCCGTCCCGGGTCGAGCACCGCGAGGTGCGTGAGGACGGTTCGGACGTCGCCCCGAACGACCGGTCCGGTCGCTCCCTCCGGCAGCCCGAGCGCCTTCAGGTTGCGGATCGCCGACTCGGCCAGCGGGAGAAGAGCGGCAAGGTCCGCCTCGTCGGACGCCTGGCGCAGCTCCTCCAGGGCGATGCGGAGGCAGGCGACGAGGTAGTTGGACGCGAAGACCCCGGCGGCGTGGTAGTGCGCTCTCGCCTCGGGCCGCACCGCATGGGCGCGACCTCCGAGACGCCGTGCAAGCTCCTCGCCGATCCGCACGGCCGCCACCTCCCCGTCCGTGCCGAACCACACGCCGGCGAACGCCCCGCGGCGGGGAGCCGCCACGGCGACCAGCGGATGCCAGGCCGCAACGGGCACGCCGAGCTCCGACCAGCCGGCCAGCGCCTCGGCAGAGTGCACCCCGCTCGTATGCAGCGCGGCGGCCGGCCGGATCCGGGCCGCCGCCTGCCACGTCCCGGAGACTTCCGCCAGCTGGTCGTCCGCAACACAGAAGACCAGGACCGGCCCGTGCCCCTCCGGTCGCTGCCGCCCTCCCCCATCGTGCGACGCCCTTCCGAGCCGCTCGTGGAGCGCGCGGACGGACGACTCGGCGGGCAGACCGTCGGCAAGGTAGGCCACGTCCGGCTCATCGCGCAGAAACGGCGGCCGCTCGGGCGAGCGTCCGACTACCGTGACCCGGAGATCCGCAGCGGCCCCCAGATCGGCGGCGATCGACAGCCCGACACGCCCATCGCCGACCACGATCAGTTGTCGAATCAAGCCGCGTCTGACCCCCTCACCTCGACGCCCCGCTTGCGTCGCCATCGACCAACCACCGCCACGGGCACACGCGCCGTGAGCTCGATGCGGGAACCGTTCTGCCGCCGCTCCAGCACCTCGCCCTCCCGATAGACCTCCGCCAGTGTCCCGCCATCCTCGCTGGCCAGGATCACCCGGACGGTCGGGCGGCTCGCGCGTGTCCGTGCCCGCAGGGCGGCGCGCAGCGGCTCGAGCCCGCCCTCCTCACGCACCGAAGTGAGCACGTGAGGCCCGTACAGCTCAGCCGCACGGCCGCGGAGGGCCTCCTCCTCCGCGTGCGTCAGCTGATCGACCTTGTTCAGGGCGAGGAGAACGGGGCCCGACAGGGAGAGGTCCGCCAGCACCTCGTTCACGGCCTCCATCTGATGCTCCCAGTTGCGGGCCGCTGCATCCACCACGTGGACCAGCAGATCGGCCTCCTGGATCTCCTCCAGCGTGGCGCGGAAGGAGGCGACGAGGTGGTGGGGAAGCTTGCGGATGAAGCCGACGGTGTCGGTCAGCAGAGCGCGGTAGCCATCCCCCAGATCGACGCTTCGAGTGGCGGAGTCGAGCGTCGCGAATAGCCGATCCTCCACGAACAGCTCGCGGCCGGAGAGTGCCTGAAGGATGGATGACTTCCCGGCATTCGTGTACCCGACCAGCGCCACCCGGAACTCGTCCCGCCGTGCCTTCCGGCGGGTCTCCCGGGAGCGTGAGATGCCGCCGAGCTCGCGGCGCAGCCTGGCGATTCGGCGGTCAATCAGCCGCCGGTCGGTCTCGAGCTGCTGCTCGCCCGGACCGCGGGCACCGATGCCTCCCGCCGTACGGGAGAGGTGTGTCCACATCCGCTTCAGGCGTGTCCGAAGGTACTGCAGCTGCGCGAGCTCGACCTGCGCCTTCGCCTCCGCGGTCCGGGCTCGCAGCGCAAAGATGTCCAGGATCAACTCGGTGCGGTCCATGACCCGGGCGGCCAGCCGCTTCTCGAGGGCCGATCCCTGGGCGGGCGAGAGATCTTCGTCGAATATGACGAGCGTCGCTCGCTCGCGCTCCAGCCGCTCTCGAAGCTGATCCGCCTTTCCCCGGCCGATGAACAGCGCCGCAGTCGGTGCCGTCAGCCGCTGAACGAGCTGTCCGACAACCTGCGCGCCGGCCGTGTCCGCCAGTCGGCCGAGCTCCTCGAGGTGCTCATCGACCAGCTCCTGGGAGTCCTCGAGGTGCGGCGCCGCCACCAGGATGGCGCGCTCGGGTACCCTGCCGATGTCGATCATCGACCTATGATACCTGATCTTCGGGTTCCGGTTCGGCTTCGCGCCCTCCCTGAGCGCCGGAGCGAACCACCCGCCGCAACTCGGCGAACCGCCTCAGGCGCTCGGCGATGGCCGCCTCACCGCCATGCTCGCCGGGCTGGTAGAACCTGGCCGCGGCGAGCCTTTCCGGCAGGTAGGATTGCGGAGCGACCCCTCCGGGCTCGTCCGGGTCGTACCGGTAGCCCCGACCGTAGCCGAGCTCCTTCATGAGCCGGGTGGGAGCGTTACGGATGTGCAGCGGCACGGGCTCCGCCGGAGTCTCGCGCGCCGCCTGCCGGGCCCTCGAGAACGCGACGTATGTCCGGTTCGACTTCGGCGCGGCGGCCAGGTAGATCACCGCCTCCGCCAGGGCCAGCTCTCCCTCCGGCGAGCCGAGGAAGTGAAAGGCGTCTCGAGCCGCCAGGCACACGGTCAGGGCAGCCGGGTCTGCCAGCCCCACATCCTCCGTGGCCATGCGGACCAGGCGACGGGCGACGTACATGGGATCCTCCCCCGCCTCCAGCATGCGGGCCAGCCAGTACAGCGCCCCGTCCGTATCCGACCCTCGCACCGCCTTGTGCAGGGCGGAGATGAGGTTGAAGTGCTCCTCGCCCCCCTTGTCATACCGCGCGAACCGGTGCTGCAGTGCCCGCTCGACCTCCGGCAGCCCGATCCGGCCCTCGGACGCCAAGTCGGCCGCGGTCTCGAGCGCGTTCAGCGCCCTCCGCGCATCGCCGTCGGCTGCCTCCGAGAGCCGCTCAAGGGCATCGCCCGACACCTCGAGCGCGCGGGAGGCGAGCCCCCTCTCCTCGCGCAGCGCCCTGCTGCAGATCTGAACGATCTCCTCGACGCCGAGCGCCTGCAGGACGATAACGCGGGTCCGGCTGAGCAGGGGGCCGACGACCTCGAAGCTCGGGTTCTCGGTCGTGGCGCCGATGAGAACGATCGTGCCGTCCTCGACGTGCGGCAGGAAGGCGTCCTGCTGGGCCTTGTTGAACCGGTGGATCTCGTCGACGAACAGGATCGTGCCGCGCCCCGTCGCCCGGAGCCGCTCGGATGCCTCTGCGATGACGGCCCGCACCTTGGCGATGCCCTCCGTCACCGCGCTGAACGGCACGAACACCGACTCCGTCTCCCGCGCGATGAGGTGCGCCAGGCTCGTCTTTCCGCACCCGGGCGGCCCCCACAGAATGAGGCTCGGAACCCGATCGCGACGGATCAGCTCGCTAAGCGTGCCGCCCGGGCCGACCAGCGGCGCCTGGCCGACGAACTCGTCCAGCGAGCGCGGACGCATGCGCGTTGCGAGCGGTGCGCCGCCCGCTGAGACCGCGGGGGCGCGCGGCGCGCCGCGCTCGAGCGTTGCTTCGGCATCCGCGCCGAACAGGCTGGGTTCGTCCATTATCTACCGCTCATCGCCGGCTCGACCCGCCGCGCCCCAAACCGCCGATCTCGATCAACTCCCGCGCCAGCTCGGCCAGCGTGCCGGGGTCGTTGAGATCGGGATCCTCCAGGACCCTCGCATGCAGCTCGTGCAGGAGGATGCCAATGGCCGGCCCCTCCTGCACCCCGAGAGCCAGAAGCTCCTCGCCCCCGATCGCAAGATCGGCGAGCTCCAGAGGGGGCGCCCCGCCGATCTCCTCCTCGACCCGCTGGCGGGCGGCCTGCAGGTAGCGCTCCGTCTCGGTCGCTCTCGCCGCCCGTGCGTAGGCCAGGTGCAGCTCGAACAGGGTACTCGCCGACTCCACCCCGACCTCGGAGAGCCACTCGCGGATCCGGGCCGCGGAGTCGAGCGGCCCGACCATCGGCAGGTAGTGCCGCATCAGGTGGGTCACCCGGTGGATGGTGGCGTTGGAGCACCGAAGCCGGCGGAGCATGGTCGCCCCGAGACCCGCCCTGGTATCGCCGGCCGTCTCTGCGTCCTCCTCCCGGCTCCGACCGACCTCCGCCGCAGACAGCAGCCAGCGAGTCAGCCTGAGCTCAGGAGGCTCGGCGGGCAGGGCGTCCACCGCAGCGAGATCGAACGCCCAGCGGGCATGGCCGGACGCGGACGCGATCTCCGGATACCAGATGTGCAGCACCCCCAGCTCGGCGTACAGGCCGAGCGCCACGGACGGCTGGGGACCGGCCAGCACCTTCTCCAGCTCCTCGCGGACCCGCTCGGCAGAGAGCCCCGCCGTTCCCTCCACCCCGGACTCCAGCGCGGTGCGCGTCCCCGGCTCGATCTCGAGTCGGTACCGACCGGCGAAGCGGAGGCCCCTCAGGACCCGAAGATAGTCCTCCGCCACGCGCTGCGTCGGATCGCCTACGGCACGCAGGATCCGCTGCTCCAGATCGGCCCGTCCGTTCCACGGGTCGGCGAGCTCCTCGGTCGCCGGACGCCAGGCGATCGCGTTGATCGTGAAGTCCCGCCGGGCCAGATCCTCGTCGATCGTGTCGGCGAACTCGACCACCGCATGACGCCCGTCGGTCTCGATGTCCCTCCGGAAGGTCGTCACCTCGAACATGGTTCCGCCGGGGGCGATGACGCCCACGGTTCCGTGCTCGATGCCGAGGGGCACCGTGCGCCGAAACACGCCTCTCACATCCTCGGGCCGGGCGTCGGTGGCGAGATCCCAGTCCTTCCGGCTCTGCCCCAGGAGCTCGTCACGGATCGCTCCACCCACCGCCCATGCCTGAAAGCCCCGACTTTCCAAGGTGTCTGCGATCTCCAGCAGCTCGGCGGGTGGAGACAGGTCCGAGGCGCTCAGCCGCACAGCACGCTGCCGCCGTTGACGTTCAGCACCTCGCCGGTGATGTGCCGTCCGAGATCGGAGAGGAGAAAGCAGATGGGCCCGGCGACATCATCTGCGCTGGCCACGCGACGGAGGGGAATCTCACGCTCGATCCGCTCCCGCTCCCGAGAGCGGAGCACCGCGGCGCTCATGTCCGTGTCGACCCAGCCGGGCGCCACCGCGTTTACGGTGATGCCGGCCGGACCGAGCTCGGTCGCCAGCGACTTGCAGAAGGAGATGATCGCTCCCTTGCTGGCAGCGTAGTGGCTGTGGCCCGCTTCTCCTCTCTGCCCGGCCGTCGAGGAGAGCAGCACGATCCGTCCGCCAGGCCCCATGGCGGCCACGGCCCGGCGCGTCGTCAGGTAGATGGATGTCAGGTTCGCCTCCAGCATGCCCCGCCACTCGGCCGACTCCAGCCGCCCGATCGGTGCCTCGGCCTCGTTCCAGATCCCCGCGTTGCCGACGAACAGGTCCAGCCGCCCGAATTCCTCGTCGACGCGGGCGAACAGGCGGTCCACGTCTTCCTCCCTCGAAAGATCGCCGCCCTCCGCCCAGAAGACGGCCTCGGGAGCGCCTCCCCCCGCCTGCGCGGCCGCCGTCCGCGCTTCGGTCAACGCCTCGGCAGCGGCGGCTTCGTCCGCCCGGTAGGCCAGCCCGATGGAGGCCCCCATCCCCGCCAGCATCCGCGCCACGGCTCGGCCGATGCCGCGCGAGCCGCCGGTCACCAGGGCCCGGCGACCCCCTATGCCGGGAAGTCGACAGTCCCGTGTCGTCATCACCGCGACCACCCGATGAACCGCTTGATCCGTCCGGACCAGCCATCCCCAAGCCGGACAGCCGGAACGGGCGCCGGGTCCAGGCCGTCCAGGATGGCCCCCGGATTCGCGCTCAGCAGCAGACGCGCAGCCTCTTGGTGTCCGGCTTCGGCCAGCCGGTCCCAGGCCTGACGGACGCTCTCGGAGCGATTCGGCCGGGCATGGTGATCCGAGGCGATGACGTCGACCAGCCCATCGGCCAGCATGCGATGGGCGACCGTCTCGGCCTCCCGCCCGTAGCGGCCCCACAGACTCGCCACGTTGAGGCACATCAAGGCGCCCATCTCCCGCCAGGCGGCGATCATGCGGTAGCGAGCCTCGATCCCGCTGTAGCGCTCGGGGTGGGCCAGCACGGGCACCCAATCCTGGCGCGTGGCCACCTCCAGCGTCTCGACCGGAAAGGCGGGCATCACCAGCATAGAGAACTCGACGAGCAGATGCCGATCGCTCAGGCCGAGGGAGCGATCCGAAAGATCGACCTCCGGCTCGTCCAGGCGCACCTCGTACGCAAGGCTGAGCCCGAGATCCGGAAGGGCCTCGGCCGCTGCGCTGCGCAGCGCCTCGTACTTCTCCCTCACCACGAGCTTGCGCGAGCCGCCCGCCCGGCTGGCCCTCAAGTGCGGCGTCGTGGCGACGCGCGTCACCCCCTGCGCGCATAACGCACCGAGCGCGGCGAGCGCTTCCTCGGTCGAACGCGCCCCGTCATCGACCCCGGGCACGAAGTGGGTGTGCAGATCGACGAGCGACAGGGAGTCCCCGGAGGACCGGTCCGCCTCAGCGCTCAATCTGTGCCGCCCGCGCCACCAGCCGCGGCGTTTCCCGCACCGTCGGTCCCGTCGCCGCCGATCGTCGCGCCGATCGAACCCGTCGCCGCCTCCAGCGCCTCTTGGACCTTGGCGCCGTCGCCCACGCCGCCCTGCGCGAGGTGCGGGCGGCCGCCGCCGGAGGACCCCGTCGATCTCGAGGCCTGGCGGACGAGCTCTCCGGCGTGCACGCCCCTGCGGATCCAGTCGTCCGTGACCACCGATAGGAAGGCCTGCTTGCCGCCGTCCGGAAAGCTGACGAACGCTATGGCAGCGCCGGAGCCGCAGCGGCCGAGCTCCGACCGAAGGAGATCGCCGAATTCGGCGAGGTCGGTCCCTTCGGGCAGCTCGACTCGCCCCGCCGCGATCACCCCACCGCCGACCCGCGTGCCCTGGGCGACGAGCTGGCGGGCCTGGTCCACCACGCTCTTCTCGCGCTGGCCTGCGGCGGCGGCCTCGAGCTCGGCCCGTTCCTCGAGCAGCACCGCCACCCGGCGGTCGAGCTCCGCCGGCGCGACCCTGAGGCGTCGCGCGATGTCGGCCAGACGCTCCTCAGCCTCTATGGCACGCTCGTACGCGACCCTGCCCGTCACGGCTTCGATCCGGCGAATCCCCGCCGCGACGCCCGTCTCGCTCACGATCCTGAACACGCCGATCTGGCCGGTGCTCCGGACGTGCGTGCCGCCGCAGAGCTCTCGGCTGATTCCGGGCACCTCGATCACCCGGACCACCTCGCCGTACTTCTCGCCGAACAGCGCCATCGCGCCGGCGGCGAGGGCCTCCTGATACGCCGTGTGTTCGGAGACGACCGGCCGGTTGGCCCATATCGCCTCGTTCACCTGACGTTCGATGACCTGCCGCTCCCCCGCGCTCAGCGGGCCGCGGTGGGTGAAGTCGAAGCGCAACCGATCGGGCGCGACGAGCGATCCGGCCTGGTGGACGTGATCGCCCAGCACCGAGCGGAGCGCGGCATGCAGCAGGTGGGTCGCCGTGTGATTCCGCTCCGTATCGCGCCGCGTCGGCTCCTCCACGCGCGCCACGACCCGCTCGGGCCCGGCAGCGAGGCTGCCGTGAAGGACGGGCCCGGCGACGACCGTCTGCCCGCCTTCGTTCCGGACCACACGTCGCACATCCACCTCCCAGTCGGAGCCGACGACCCGCCCGCGATCGCTGATCTGCCCGCCGGCTTCCACGTAGAAGGGGTTCCGTTCCAGCACGAACGCCCGCCACCCGTCATCCGCCGCGTAGGCAAGCACCGCCGACTCCACCTCCAGCTGCTCGTAGCCCACGAAATCCTGCTCCAGGCCGGGCTCGCCGACCTCGAGCTCCTCGGCGAACGCCAGGCGCTCCTCGCCCCCGGCCGCCACGAGCCGGCTCTCGCGAGACCGCTCCCGCTGCTCGGCCAGCGCCTCGCGAAAGCCCTCCGTATCGACGGTGTAGCCCCGCTCCGCAGCCATGAGCTGCGTGAGATCGAGCGGGAATCCATAGGTGTCGTACAGCCGGAAGACCTCCTCGCCCGGAAGGACGCCGCCGACGCCCGCGGGCGCAACCTCTTCGAAGCGCCTCATCCCCTCGTCGATCGTGGAGAGGAACCGGTCCTCCTCCGCCCGCGTCGTCAGCACCAGATGGTCCTGGCGCGCCCGCAGCTCGGGGTAGGCCGCCGACATCTCCTCGACGACCGTCTCGACCAGCTTGTCGAGGGTGGGCTCGCGCCTTCCCAGTAGCCACGCGTGCCGCGCCGCTCGCCTCAGCACCCGCCGCAGGACGTAGCCTCTCCCCTCGTTGGATGGGAAGACGCCGTCGGCCAGGAGGAAGGCCACGGCGCGCGCGTGATCCGCCAGAACCCGAAAGGGAAGCCCATCGGCCCAGCGGTCTGGGCTGCGCGGGTACTCGCGCCCCAGCACCTCCTCCGCCCGCGCGATGATCGGGAGGAACAGATCCGTGTGATAGGTGGAGCCGACACCCTGGAGGACCGCGGCAATTCGCTCCAGACCGGCCCCCGTGTCGATCGATGGGGCCGGAAGCGGACGATCCTCGCCGCCCTCCAGCCGCTCGAACTGCATGAACACGAGATTCCAGATCTCCATGAAGAGATCGGCTTCACCGGCGGCGAGAAACGCCTCCGCACTCAGCGATTCGAGCTTTCCGGCCGGGCGCAGATCGTAGTGGAGCTCGGAGGACGGACCGCAGGGGCCCGTGTCGCCCATCTGCCAGAAGTTCTCCTTGTCGCCGAGTCGGAGGACTCGCTCGGGCGGGAGCTCGGAGCGCTCCAGCCAGAGCGCGTGCGCTTCGTCGTCGGAACGATGCACGGTGGCCCACAGCCGCTCCTTCTCGAGACCGAGCTCCCGGGTGACGAACTCCCAGGCGTAGGAGATGGCCTCGGCCTTGAAGTAGTCCCCGAACGAGAAGTTGCCCAGCATCTCGAAGAACGTGTGGTGCCGCGCGGTCACCCCGACCTCCTCGAGGTCGTTGTGCTTGCCGCTCACCCGCAGGCACTTCTGGACCGTGACCGCCCGGGCGTTGTCCCGCGCCCTCTCTCCCGTGAAGATGCGCTTGAACGGCACCATGCCGGCGTTGGTGAACAGGAGGCTGGGATCCTCGGCGGGAACGAGCGAGCTGCTCGGCAGATGAACGTGGCCGTGCCTCTGGAAGTATGCGACGAAGCGCGAGCGTATCTCCGAAGCCTTCATGCTATCCCTTGTCCGTCCCGTCACCCGCGCCCGAACGTCCCGCCCCTCCCTGCCCTCGGTTCTCCGAGGCCTCTGCGACCGCCGCCACGACCCGGCTCACCTCGTCCCGCGGAAAGCCGGCCCGCACCAGATACGCGTACAGCCGTCGGCGCGCCGTGCCCGGCTTCGTCGCCGCCAGCCTGGTCCAGCGCCGGCGGGCCGCGCTCTCGAGCAGGTCGAGCTCGCTCACCTCCTCCTCCGCGAACGCCGCGCGAATGCCCTCCCGAGCGTCCTCCCGCGCCACGCCCCTGGCGAGCAGTTCGCTCTCCAGGCGCGCCACGCCCCGGGGACGAAGGCGAATGCGGTCTCTCGTGAACGCGGTCGCGAACGACAGATCGTCGAGCAGGTCCAGGCGCTCGCAGCGGCAGAGCACCCGGTCCACTAGAGAGGGCTCGTACCCCCGGCGGCGTAGATGACGTTCCAGCTCGCGGCGGCTGCGAGCGCGGTAGGAAAGATAGGAGAGGGCGGCGTTCCACGCCTCCTCGTCAGCGTCGGGCGGTACCGAGGCCTCCGCCGTCAATCGTCGGCGAGCGGAAGGATCAGGACTTCCGGACTCCGGCCTCCTGGGACGTCTCGTCCGCCCCGGATGTCTCGCCGTCCTCACCTCCGGCCTCAGCGGTCGTGGGCAGCATCCCGAGCTCCTCGCGGACCTTCCGCTCGATCTCGGCGGCAATGTCCTCGTTCTCCGCCAGGAAGGCCTTGGCGTTCTCGCGCCCCTGGCCGAGCCGCAGGTCGTCCCCGAACGAGTACCACGCACCGGCCCGATTCACCACGCCCAGCTCTTCGCCGAGATCGACGAGGAGGCCCTCGACGCTGATCCCCTGGTTGAACATGATGTCGAACTCCGCCTGCCGGAACGGCGGCGCACACTTGTTCTTCACGACCTTCACGCGCACCCGGTTGCCGATCTGCTCCTGCCCCTCCTTGATCGCGGCGATCCGGCGGATGTCCAGTCGCAGCGAGGCGTAGAACTTGAGCGCCCGCCCGCCGGACGTCGTCTCCGGGTTCCCGAACATGACGCCGATCTTCTCGCGGATCTGGTTCGTGAAGACGACCGCCGTGTTCGACCTCCCGATCGCTCCCGTGAGCTTGCGCAGCGCCTGCGACATGAGGCGGGCCTGCAGGCCGACGTGTGCGTCCCCCATCTCCCCTTCGATCTCGGCTCGGGGCACGAGTGCGGCGACCGAATCGATCACGACGACGTCGAGCGCACCCGACCGGACGAGCACCTCCGCGATCTCCAGGGCTTGCTCGCCCGTGTCGGGCTGCGAGACCAGCAGGTTCTCGGTATCCACCCCGAGCTTCCGCGCGTAGGCGACATCGAGCGCATGCTCGGCGTCGACGAAGGCGGCCACGCCCCCGTGCTTCTGGGCGTTGGCGATCACGTGCAGGGTAAGCGTCGTCTTGCCCGATGACTCGGGACCGAAAACCTCCGTGACCCGTCCGCGCGGAATCCCGCCGATCCCGGTGGCGTGGTCAAGGCTGATCGATCCGGTGGAGATCGCCGCGGCCTTGACACGCGCCCCATCGGCGCCGAGCCGCATGATCGCACCTTTGCCATGCGCCCGCTCGATCTGGCTGATCGCCACGGACAGCGCCTTCTTCCTCTCGTCGCTGAGCTCTAGGGCCATGAATGACAACGTCCTGGAACGGGGTTTCGGGATCTGCGCGGCATCACTCAGAGGCCGCCCGGCGGGGGCAGAAGCCCTCCTTCGCCACTATAGCACGCAACGCTACCTTTCGCAATTTCTTCGGGTACCGAGAGCGGGCACCAACGAGGGGCGGACTCCCGCCAGCCGCGGCTCCCGCCGGCCGGACCGGCCGGACCGGGCGGACACCGCGCTCCCACGCGCCGCGCACGAGAATGGCGCCTTCGCTCACCCTCGTGTCAATTCCGACATCGTGGCCGCCAGGGCCTCGCCCGCCCGCTCGATGCCCTCGTCGTCCACATCGAGGTGCGTCACGGCCCGCAGGCGGTCCGGGCCGGCCGCGAGGATGAGCACGCCGCGACCCGCCAGGGCGGTGCTCAGGTCCTGCGGGTCGGGCCCGCCGGAGCGGATCCGGATCATCACGATGTTGGACTCGGGCTCGTCGACCGCCAGCCCCTCGACCTGCGCCGCTCGGGACGCCAGCCGGCGGGCCCGCTCGTGATCCTCCGGCAGGCGGGGCAGGTTGTGGTCCAGGGCATACAGGCCGGCCGCGGCCAGAATCCCGACCTGACGCATGCCGCCCCCCAGCCGTTTGCGCATCCACCAGGCGCGGTCGATCAGCGCAGCCGGCCCGGCCAGCAGGGAACCGATCGGACAGCCCAGTCCCTTCGACAGCGAGACCATGACGGTGTCGGCCTCGGCCGCGAACGCGTCGAGCGGCACGCCGGACGCGGCCGACGCGTTCCACAGGCGGGCGCCGTCCAGGTGCACCGGAATCCCGGCCTCCCTCGACAGCGAGCGGATCGCACGCATGTTCTCGACGGGAAGGACCGTCCCACCGTGCATGTTGTGGGTGTTCTCCAGACACAGCAGGCTGCTTGTGGGGTGGTGGCGATCGCCCGGGCGTATGGCGGCGCGAACCGCTTCGGCGGTGATCCGACCCGACTCCGAAGCGACAGGGTGCAGCTGCACGCCCGACAGCCAGGCCGCATCCGCGTACTCGTAGTGGAAGACGTGGGCCTCCCCCTCGCAGACGGCCTCCGTTCCGGGCTGCGTGTGCAGGAGCACGGCTGCCTGATTGGCCTGCGTACCGGACGGGAAGAACAGTGCGGCCTCTTTCCCGAGCAGCGCCGCCACCCGCCGCTCGAGCCGGTCCGCCGTCGGGTCCTTGCCGAGCACGTCATCGGCAACCTCGGCCCCGGCGATCGCCTCGCGCATCCCGAGGGAAGGGCGGGTGACCGTGTCGCTTCGCAGGTCGACGGCGGGCGTGCTCATTCCCTCCCGGTCGTTCGGCCTCGTGCAGCCGGCACGGCGCCATCCGGCCGCGCTCTAGTCGGCCGTCGCATCCGCGGCTCTCGGTTCGGACTCCGGGACTCCCTCGATCTCCGCCCGGGCGGCCAACGCCGCCCTCGCCAGCCGGGGCTTGATCTCCTCGTACTCCTCCTCCCCGATCTTCCCGGTCTGGTACTCGAACTCGAGCTCGGCAAGCTGAGCGAGCGCGTGACGCTGGCGCTCGGCCGGCCCGTCCGGTTCCTCCCCGGCCCCGACCGGGCCACCGCCTCGCAGTCCCGCGAGGACCACGACGATGATGAGGATCAGGAGGAGCGCCCCCAGGATGTAAAAGCCGGTCACCGAACACCCCCCGCAGCCCGGGTGGCCCCGGCATGCCCCCGGCGCCTCTGCTCCGCAAGCCGCAGGGCCCGCTCGACCGCCGCCTCCGGGTCGTCCAGCCGCTCGATCGGAAGTTCTGCGGGGAGCCGATCGTGTAGACCGAGAAGAGGGACGCCGAGCTTGAGACAGAAGGCGGCCTCGCTCAGGGTGCCGTACCCACCGGCAATCGCGATCACCGCCTCGGAGCAGCGGACGACAAGAACGTTTCGCGCCTCCCCCAAGCCGGTGGGAAGCGGTATCGAGACGCCGCGAGCCGCGCTCTCGGGGCTCGTGCCCGGGAGGATGCCGAGCACCGTGCCCCCGGCGACCGCCGCACCCTCCGCCGCAGCTTCCATGACGCCGCCCAGCCCGCCGCACACCAGCACGGCGCCCCGGCCGGCCATCGCGACCCCGACCCGGCGTGCCGCCTCCGCGGTCGCCGCATCCAGCGCTCCGCCCGAACCGATCACCCCCAAGCGCAGCGGCCGCCCGTGCGTTGCCCTCTCCCGATCCGTCATTTCAGCCTGACGCTCCGAGTCCCGTGTCCATCCCGCCCGCGAAGCTATCCTCCGGCACCCGTTGTCTGCTACCGATCGAGGATCAGGGTCACGGGACCGTCGTTCACCAGCTCGACATCCATCATCGCGGCGAACCGCCCGCTCTCGACAGGCAATCCCTCGGCCCGCAGGGCGGCCAGAAACCGGTCGTAGAGATCCTCGGCCTCGGCCGGGGGCGCCGCCGCGGCGAAAGACGGACGCATGCCGCGCGACGTGTCACCGTAGAGCGTGAACTGGGAGATGACCAGCAAAGCGCCTCCCGCCTGGCGTATCGACCGGTTCATGCGCCGCTCGTCGTCCGGGAAGATTCGGAGGCCCGCCACGCGTCGCGCCATCCATTCCAGCTGCGCCGTTCCGTCGCCCTGCGCGAACGCCGCCAGCAGGAGGAGACCACGGCCGATCTCTCCAAGCGTCTCTCCTTCCACGCGCACCGACGCCCTCGACACCCTCTGAGCTACCACCCGCATGGTCTCCTCTCCCCTCCTGGTCGCACCCGAGCGGTCGCCGGCGTCTCGTGAGAAGCGGCCTCACGAGGCCGCGCCGCACTTCACCGTCGCTCCAATCCACAGCCGTGTGTCCAATCCACAGCCGTGTGGAAAACATCCTCCGGCCGCCCGTGCCTCCCAAAACTAGCGTCGCGCCAAATAAATCGCGTTTTTATCCCCATACCTTCCACATCAGCACTGCAATTTTTTTAAAAAAGCACCGCAGCAGATGTCGCGGCCGGGAGCTCCCGCTGTCATCCGGTGGCGAGCGGGCGGGAATCGGCGTTGGTTCGCCGGCGAAGAGGCGGAGAACGCGATCAGGGAAGCGAGCGGCAACGGTGATGCGGGTGGAGTACACGCGGACGGCCCGTTCCCGGATGTACTCAGCCCCTGCCCACTCCGAAGAGTGTCAGGGGCTGAGGGAGGATTCGACCCGCCTTCAGACAGATCTCACCGTTCCGGCTGTTGCGTCTTGGCCGGCTGCGCTCGCCTTCCAAGACTCGACGGGCCTGGCACCTTCGTCGCTCAACCCGCGGTGTGGTTTCCGGTCACCGGTCTTTCGACCTGCTCCCTTCCCCACGCCAAGCGTCCCGTCGATATGCGCCAGAGGGTGCAGCTTCCGGTCTTGCTGGTGCTTCCTCCTCGAGCACGGACCAAGAATACAAAACAATTTTTTTGTGGTCAACCCTGAAGCGGCGGCATCTTCCAGTTTTTGCAAAACATGATCCGGCAACGGCCACCGGTCGCGGACTTCCGGCGCCCATTCTCACGGAATCGGCTCGTCGCCACGGTCCCCATGCTCGAGGCGGGCCGCCGGCGAGACCGGACCCCACAGCGACCTCGCGCTGAGGGAGTCGCCCAGCTCGGCCGCTCGAACGACCGCTCCCTGCGCGGCGACGCGCGCTACGAGATGGTTGATCAGGGCATCGGGAGGCAGGGTCTGGCGCAGGCCCGCAATGGTGCCGACCAGCACGAGTCCGTGGCGGGCGCGCGAGAGGGCCACGTTGACGAGCCGCGGGAGATCCGGGTTCCGACCCTCATGCAGGAACCAGCTCCTCCCCGGCGGAGCATCCACCGTATCGAACACGACGATCGACTTCTCTCGTCCCTGAAAGCGGTGGATGGTGGCGATCTCCAGGCCGCGTGGGGCGACGTCGCCCAACTGCGCCCGCACCGCCTCCGCGAGCCTCCTCACCTGAAGGCGGTAGGGCGTCACCACCGCCACGTCCGCGATCCCGCTCCCGGCAAGCGCCTCCAGGAGACGCAGGACCAGCCCGATGTGCGTTGCGTTGGCGCGGGAGCCCTCGGCCCTCTCCACCGTGGGCCGCCGATCCTCGCTGTCCACGATGACCAGCGGGCAGGCGAGCTGCGGACGCCCCGCCACCTCGGGGGCATCTCGCAGCCTGCCCCCATAGAACATCTCGCTCACCAAGCGGCAGATCGTCGGACTCATCCGGTACTGTTCATCGAGCATCGCGCACAGGCGGTCCCGCCGGGACGGGAGTCCGATCCGACCGGACGTGTCGTCGACGACGCCCGCCTCGCGGAACAGATCCCGGCTCATCCACCTGGCGGCCGCCTCTCCGCGGGAAACCACGACGGCAGGCAGCTGCTGGAAGTCCCCGAACGCCACCGTGCGGCCCGCCGTTCTCGCCGCGGCGAGCGCGAGGTAGGGCAAGGGCGCCGCGCTCGCCTCATCGATCACCAGAGAGTCGAATCGGAGCGCCACCAGCTCGTCCCAGAGCGCGAGTCGAGCCAGTGTGGTCAGCACGACATCGGCCTCCCGAAGCGTGAGGATCGCCCTGAGCTGCAGATCCCGCAGAAGCCGGGCGGCGTCGTCCAGCATCTCCGGGTCTCCCCGCTCCCTGGCCAGGGCGAGCAGGCGGTAGGCCCTGGCGCGGTGCGACAGCTCCCTCCCTCTGTCCGACGTTCGGATGCCGAGCTCCCGCTCCATCTCCCGGATGCTCAGGGCGAGCCGGCCCCCGCGGACGCGTCGCTCCAGCGCCGCCTCCAGGGACAGGCCCGGGTCGCCCGTCCTGCTCAGCTCCGCTCCGACGCGCACGATCCGGCCGGCCTCGGCGGCAGCCCTCCCGATCGCGTCGACCACGCGCCCGGCGGCCTCGTCGACGGCCCCGTTCGTGACCGCCGTCACCAGCACCTTCCCGTCCCGCACGAGCTCGGCCACCGCCTGTCCGAGCAACCGCGTCTTCCCCGTCCCCGGCGGTCCCCAGACGAACTGCACCTCACTGCCGAGCAGGCGCAGGAGGGCCTCGCGCTGGGCCGGATTCAGCTCCGGGGACGGGGCGCGCGGCGTCTCGGCCACCCCGAGCTTCGGCATGGTTCGGCCGAACAGCCGCAGGATGGTGGCCGCATGGTGACGCGAAGGCGCTTCCCGGATCGCCTCGAGGCGCCCCCTGAGGGAGCCGAGGAGCCATGTCGGGTCGAACTCGAGCGACGCGACGCCGGGTCCCGCACCCAGCCACTCGGATACGGCCGTCCGGAGACGAAGCGTCTCGCGGCTCACCGCGGTCACGAAGCCTGCAGCCTCGCCCGCATCGCAGCGCACGCGCACGGCGTCGTTGGGACGCACATCGAGACGCGCGGACGGAAGCCGCCACTCGTAGACGATCGCTCCGGCCGTGTCCGCCACGCGCCCGTCCGAAACGCGGACCGGCTCGCTCAGTCCGCGGGCAGCCAGCTGATCCCGTACGGCAAGGATCTCCTCATCCAGCCCCTGCAGACAGCCCGCAAGCAGATCGTCGAGCTCACGTGAGGTCGCGGTTTGGATCATCGGCCCGTAAGGTAGCCTGGCGCCGGATGGCGCGTCAGTCGACCGGAGCTCAGCTGACGCCCCGTCCTGCCCGGGTCCCACCTTTCGGACGGAGAGGGGCAATGGCTCACCAGGTCGATGAGTTCAGGGCGTACCGGGAGCGCATGAACGAGGCCATCCTGGGCGCCGGCAACCTGACGATCGGCCGGTTCTTCGCCCTCGACACGAGAGCCTACGAGCCGGGCGCCCTGGATGTCCGCACGAAGGAGCTGCTCGGCCTCGTCGCATCCACGGTACTCCGCTGCGACGACTGCATCCGCTATCACCTGGACGGCTGCGTTCGCGAAGGCACCACGGACGACGAGCTGTTCGAGGCGTTCGCCGTCGCCCTCGTTGTCGGCGGCTCCATCGTCATCCCGCATCTGCGGAGAGCCGTCGAATTCCTGGCAGAGCTCCGCTCGGCTGGGCGCGAATCGTGAGCGCCCGGCCCACCCGGCCCGAGATCACCGGACCGGACCCCATCCGGAAGACCGCACACTGCACCACCGCAGACCGCACTGGAGGGATGCCATGACCGCGCTGTTCTGGATCGGCAGGATCCTGTTCTCGATGCTCTTCATCGCCTCCGGCCTCAATCACTTCACGCAGCGGCAGGCGATGACGGCCTACGCAGAAGCCAAGGGGCTTGCCGCCGCGGGAACGCTCGTACCCCTGACGGGACTGATGCTCCTCGCGGGCGGCCTCAGCATCCTGTTCTGGACCTGGGTCGATGTGGGCGCCTGGCTGCTCGCGCTCTTCCTCTTCACAGCGGCCATCCGCATGCACGCGTTCTGGAAGGAGGAGGATCCGGCGGTCCGACAGGTCGAGATGGCCCAGTTCATGAAGAACGTGGCGCTGGCCGGGGCATCGATCGTCTTCTACGTCCTCTACCAGTGGCCCGAACTGGCGATCTGAGCCCGGCGGAGTTCCGGCAGGCCTCGCGGCGGATCGCGGACTGGGTCGCCGGCTACCGGGAGGGCGTGGAGGCGTTTCCCGTCCTCGCTCGCGTCTCCCCGGGGGACACCGCCGCGCTCCTACCGCACTCGCCTCCGGAGCGGCCCGAGCCTCTCGAGGCGATCCTCGCGGACCTCGATCGCATCATCCTGCCCGGCCTGACGCACTGGAACCATCCCGGATTCCTCGCCTACTTCTCCAGCTCCTCCTCCGCCGCGGGGATCTTGGCGGAGTTCGTGATCGCGGCGCTGGGGGTCAACGCCATGCTCTGGCGCACGTCGCCCGCGGCGACGGAGCTCGAGCAGCGCATGATCGCCTGGCTCCGCGAGCTGGTAGGCCTGCCGGAGGCCTTCGAGGGCATCCTCCTCGACACGGCCTCCACAAGCAGCTTCACCGCCCTTCTCGCGGCGCGGGAAGCGGCCGGCCTGGGAGCCCGGGAGCGCGGCCTGGCCGGTCGACCCGAGGTTCCGCCGCTGGCCCTGTACGTGTCGGAGCAGGCCCATTCCTCGCTCGAGAAGGCGGCGATGGCGGCCGGTCTCGGTCGTGGCAGCCTGAGGAAGATCGCCACGGATGACCGGTACGCCATGGATGCCGAAGCGCTGCGGCGGCAGCTGAGCGCTGACGCGGATTCGGGCATGCGGCCCGTCATGGTGTGCGCCACGATCGGCACGACCTCCAGCAACGCCATCGATCCGGTGGGGCGCATCGCCGACATCTGCGAGCGCGCGGGCGTCTGGCTGCACGTCGATGCCGCCTACGCCGGTCCGGCCGCGCTGCTCCCCGAGCTCCGCGGGCACTTCGAGGGCTGGGAGCGGGCCGACTCCATCGTCATCAACCCGCACAAGTGGATGGCGACGCCGATGGACTGCAGCGCGCTCCTGTACCGTGACCGGCCCGCCTTCAGGGCGTCCCTGGCCCTCACGCCCGAGTACTTGAGCTCGGACGAGCAGGGCGCGCTCGATCTGATGGACATCGGCCTGCCGCTCGGACGCCGGTTCCGCGGGCTCAAGCTCTGGTTTCTTTTCCGACAGATGGGGGCGGAGGGGCTGCGCGCCATGCTCCGTCGCCATCTCGGGCTGGCCACCGGGTTCGCCGAGCGTATCGGCCAGAACGAACGGTTCGAGCTGGTGGCGCCCGTGCCGTTCTCCACGGTGTGCTTCCGCGCTCGCATGCCGGGTGGGGCAGGCATGGAGGACGGGGGGCTGGCCGACGAGTGGAATCGGGAGCTGCTGACGCGGGTCAACCGGCGTGGACCGGTCTTCCTGTCGCACACCGTCCTCGGAGGCCGCTACACGCTGAGGCTGGCGGTGGGGAGCGTCCACACCGCATCTCGGAACGTGGACGAGGCCTACCGGCTGCTCTGCGAGGAGCACGATGCCATGGCTGCGGCGCTCGACGTCGGTGGAGAGATGTCGGCATGAGGCGGAGGGGCGCCCGGCTGAGCCTGCGCGTCGGCTGGCGGGGTCGCCGTTCCAGCGCCGGTCCATCCGCCGCCCTGACGGCGGCCATCGGGGCCATTTCGATGCTCGGTGCGGCGAGGCCCGCCGCCGGGCAGGACGACGCGGACAGCCCGGATGCATGGAGCGTGCTTCCGACGCAGCTCAGCGTCCTGCTCAGCCGGGCCGACCAGGCCCGCGTGCGGGGAAGCTCGGACGCGCCGGTCCGCATCCTCGAGATCTCCGATTTCCAGTGTCCGTTCTGCGCCCAGTTCAACCGCGAGACGTTCCCGGTCCTGGACAGCCTCTACATTCGGACCGGCAAGGTCGAGTACGTCTGGATCTCCTTCGTCAACCCGAGCCACCAGCTCGCGTGGCCGGCCGTCGAGGCCGCCTTCTGTGCAGGCGCAGTCGGCAAGTTCTGGCCGATGCACGACGTGCTGTTCGAGCGGCAGGGGGAGTGGTCCACGGCAGCGGATGCGTGGGCCACCTTCGTCGGATACGCCCGGGAGCTCCGGATCGACGAGGCCTCGTTCGGCGCCTGCCTGCGGGACGACCGGACGGCACCCCTTCAGGTGCGCGATTTCCAGTCGGTGCAGCGGGCCGGGATCAGCAGCACCCCGTTCTTCATCATCGCCGACAGCCTCTCGATTCGCGGCGCCGCCCAGGCGAGCCAGTTCCGTACGGTGCTGGACAGCCTCCTCAAGGTGGGGGAACCGTAGCGCAGCATGGAGGCAAGCGCCGGACGGCGCTCAAGAGGGGTGCGAAAGCTTCGCGGATCAGCCGCGGCCGCGGCGCGAGCGCTCGATCCTCGCGGCATCGCGCAGCCCGCTCCACAGGGCCCCGATAGCCCACGCGTTGCCCTCCCGCACTCTACCGGTTGCGGTCTGGAGCGCCCGCAGCGGCAGCAGCGCCAGCAGGCAGGCCCATTGCAGCGGGGAGGCGTGGCGGCGCATCAGCAACCACCAGTTTCGTGCCTTGGCCTTCTCTCTGCCCGGATCGCGTCCGCGGCCGCGCACCCCGCCCACGTGCTCCACAATGGCCGTGGGCGCGTAGGCGATCTCGAAGCCGGCCTCAGCGGCTCGCAGGCAGAAGTCGATGTCCTCCCAGGCAGCCAGCCGGAACGCCGGATCGAACCCGCCGATCCGCTCGACCACCTCCCGGCGGACGAGCATCGCGCAGCCTGAGCATGCCTGAACGAGGCGTGCGGCATCGTATTGTCCGCGATCGATCTCCCCCGCCCCGACATCACGCACACGGCCCGCGGCCAGGCTCACCCGCAGCTCTCCTGCGAGGTGCAACCGCTTCTCGGCCTTTGACTGGTAGGCTTTCGGGGCGACGATGCCCACGTCGGGACGCGACGTCGCGGCGTCCAGGAGGTTCGTGAGGGTCGTCGGCTCCACGAACGCGTCGTTGTCCAGAAACAGCAGGTAATCGAACGTGAAGCGGCGCAGCGCCAGATCGACGCCCAGGTTGCGCGCGCCAGCCGGCCCGAGCTGGGTTTCCGCCCTCGCGACGTGCACGTGCGGGAAGCGGTCCCGCACCGCCACGACCGAACCGTCCGTCGAGGCATCATCCGCTACGATGATCCCACAGCACGGCTCGGCGAGCCGCTGGAGCTGGTGCAGACACTCGAGCAGCTGCTTCACCCTGTCGCGGTTCACCACCAGGGCGACCACCCGGCGCGGGTCGGACGGGCTGTCGCTGACCATGGGACTAGTCCTCGCGAAAGGCCCTTCGGATGCCCTCGAGAGCGGAGGACGCCGCACGCGCCCCGGCGGCGAAGATCCGGACGAGCTCGCGCTCGCCCGCCCCATCCAGGGGGATCTCGTAGGTGAAGTGGATGGAGACCCCGACCGGGCGGACGTTCGCCGCGTCCGCATCGCTCCACCCCGCCGCGGCATCGAGTGCACCCTCCATGTGGACCTCGACCGCATCCGCATCGCCACCCACCTCCTGCGCCGCCCGGGCGAGGCGAGCAGCCAGCCGCTCGTTCGCCTCCGGATCGGTCGGGCGCTCGTCGAGCCAGAGGCCGGGAGGCGCCACATCCACGTTGAGGACGCCCAGCATCACCCCTGGATCGAACGCCAGGTCATCCGTCGTCAGCGGCTCCCCCTGCGCGTCGGAGACCTCGGGCGGCGCCGTGAGATAGCCGGCCACCCCTTCCGGCCCGAGGATCGCGCAGGCGAGGGCGAACTCGTCCACGACCAGCTCGACGAGCGCCGACGGAGCGTGCAACGTCTCCACCGCGCCCGATTCCATGATATCGAGCTCCGACTGGTCGAAGGCCAGGCCCCGGAAGAACCAGGAGAGGGGTTCCTGCCGGCCCTCGAACAGGTCACGGGTGCCCAGACCCTCCTGCCGCAGCGCCGCCAGGAGCATGGCACCCACCTCGTGGCGGGTGAGGTGGCTCACCGCAAGATCATCACGTGGGCGTTCGGCTCGCCGGAGTACATGAGCCACGGCACGTCCCCGGCGGGAGCGGCCGGCAGGCCGAGCTCCTCTGCCGTGGCCCCCGGCACATAGACCACATGGAGACGGGAGGCGCCCGCCGGCGGCATGCCGGGCTCGCTCGGCGGCTCCGGCGCCGAGAGGTTGTAGAGCGCGGCCGGGTGCGACGGCATCGCGAGCTTCCCCTGCCGGGCCTCCTCCTGGCGGATCCGTATCGATTCCCCACGATCCGCCCCCTCTGCCGCGAGCTCGCGCCCCCGGCTCATGTAGGGCTCCAGCGATCGGTCGTAGCAGGCGACGTGGAAGATCGGGCTCCGCGGATCGTCCGCCAGACAGATCAGGCCCCCCGCTGGTGAGCCCTCGCGAAGCGTTGCCAACGCGCCGCCCCGGCTGTAGCCAAGGACCGCGGCGTCGTCGCGGAGGGACTCGGGGGCGGCGAGAACCGCCTCGGCGATCTGCTCCTCGGCCGGCTTGTAGGACGCCGGCACCGCCGCATCGCAGGCCGTGAGAACCAGCAGCACCGGGGCCAGCCGGCCCGCGTTCCGGGTGGGACGCATGGATCAGTCTCCCCCTGTTCGAGTGAGCGCACGAGCCCGATAACGCTATCACCTGTGCCGGCGCCGTGCACGGCACCGGTCGACCCTTGCGGGAGCCTCTCCGGACTGCCAGTGTTTCGCCCCCGAACGAGGCCACGGCCGAAAAGACCGACAGGATGAAACCGATGCCCAAGATCGTGATCGCAGTGCCGCGCGAGAGCGCTCCGGGCGAGACCCGCGTCGCGCTGACTCCGGACACCGTTCGCCGGCTCGTCTCCGACGAGGTGGCGGTGCGGGTCGAGCAGGGAGCCGGTGCTGCCGCGGCCTTTCCGGATGATACCTACCGGGAGGCCGGAGCCGAGGTCTCGACGGCGGACGGCCTCGCGGATGCGGATGTGTGGGTCAAGGTTCAGCCGCCGCGCCAGCGGGAGGACGGATCGCACGAAGTCGACATGATCCGTTCCGGCGGCGTGCTGGCCGCCTTCCTCAGCCCCACCGAGTCTCCCGAGCTGCTGGAGCGTCTGGCCGGCCGCCAGGTGACGGCGCTGGCCATGGAGCTGATGCCGCGCATCACGCGGGCACAGCGCATGGACGCGCTCTCCGCCATGAGCACGGTGGCCGGCTACAAGGCCGTCGTCATCGGGGCGGACACGCTCGGCAAGCTCTTCCCTCTCCTCATCACGGCGGCCGGGACGCTCTCTCCCGCACACGTCCTCGTGATCGGCGCCGGGGTGGCCGGACTGCAGGCGATCGCGACGGCCCACCGTCTGGGCGCCGTGGTCGAGGCGTTCGACGTGCGTCCCGCCGTGAAGGAACAGGTGGAGAGCCTCGGCGCCAAGTTCGTCGAGCCCGAGGAGGAGCACGGTAGCCTGGTCGGAGAGGAGACGGAGGGCGGTTACGCCGAGGAGCTCTCCGAGGACGAGCAGGAGAAGGAGCGCCAGCTGCTCGCCAAGCACGTGGCCAAGTCGGACGTCGTGATCACGACCGCGCTCGTCCCGGGAAGGCCGGCGCCCCGGATCATCACGAAGGAGATGGTGCAGGGCATGCGGCAAGGCTCGGCGATCATCGACCTGGCGGCGGTGGCCGGGGGCAACTGTGAGCTCACCGAGCCGGGTGAGACGGTGGAGCGGCACGGCGTGACTATCCATGGAGCCACGAACCTGCCGGCGCAGGTGCCGGTCCACGCCAGCCAGATGTATTCGCGCAACCTGCAGGCGCTCCTCAACCACCTCATCTCGGAGGAGGGGGTCCAGATCGACCTGGAGGACGAGATCACCGGAGCGATCTGCGTGACGCACGCGGGCGAAGTGCGGTTCGGAACGTGAGTCCGATCCGCATGGGCCCGGGATTCGCGAGCGGCAGGGCTCGCGTCGAGAAAGGGATCGAGGGATGACCGGAACGCTGCTCGTCGGCATCTACGTGTTCGTCCTCGCCATGTTCGTCGGTTTCGAGGTGATCACCAAGGTGCCGCCCACATTGCACACCCCGCTGATGTCGGGGGCCAACGCCATTTCGGGGATCTCCATCGTCGGGGCGCTGGTCATCGCGGGAACCGGCGGCTCGCAGCTGCTGACGATCATCGGCTTCGTCGCGGTCGTGCTCGCGACGATCAACGTGATCGGCGGCTTCATGGTCACGGACCGGATGCTTCAGATGTTCCGGCGCGATCGGGGAGGGGAGGGGGCGTCGTGAACTTCGATCTCTACATCTGGCTGGCCTACCTGCTGGCGGCCGTTCTCTTCATCCTCGGCCTGAAGCAGCTCAGCTCACCCGAGACCGCCCGGCGCGGAAACAGGATCGCGGCGTTCGGCATGCTGCTCGCCGTCATCGCCACCCTGCTCGACCGCCAGATCATCGACTTCAGCTGGATCGTCATCGGCCTGATCACGGGATCGCTGATCGGCGCCATCATGGCCCGCAGCGTCAAGATGACCGCGATGCCCCAGATGGTCGCCGTGTTCAACGGCTTCGGCGGCGGCGCCTCGGGCCTCGTGGCGGCGGCCGAGTACGTCCGCCACATGGGGGGCGCGCAGCCGCTCACGGCCGACCTCGGCATCTCGATCATGGCCGGAACGCTGATCGGTGGCGTGACGCTCTCCGGCAGCTTCGTCGCCTTTGCGAAGCTGCAGGGGGTGGCGGAGGCCGCAGCCACCTATCCGCTTCAGAAGACGTTCAACTTCATCCTCGCGGCGGCCGCCGTGGCGATCGCGGTCTTCCTGATCCTCTCGCCGGTGGAGCCGAACATCTACCTGGTCCTCGCGGGGCTCGCGCTCGTGCTCGGCGTCCTCGTGGTCATCCCGATCGGCGGGGCCGACATGCCGGTCGTGGTCGCGCTGCTTAACTCCTACTCCGGCCTTGCGGCTTCGGCGGCCGGCTTCGTGCTCTCCAACAACGCGCTGATCATCAGCGGCGCCCTGGTGGGGGCATCGGGACTCATCCTCACGAACATCATGTGCCGGGCGATGAACCGCTCGCTGGCCAACGTGCTGTTCGGGGCCTTCGGGGCGGGCGCGGCCACCGGGGCAGCAGCCGCAGCGGCGGGAGAGCAAGTCGCCAATCCGGTCGATGCGGAGGACTGCGCGATGATGCTGGCCTACGCGCGGTCCGTCGTGTTCGTGCCGGGATACGGCCTCGCCGTCGCCCAGGCCCAGCACCGGCTCCGCGAGCTGGCCGATCTGCTCGAGGCACGGGGCGTGGACGTCAAGTACGCCATTCACCCCGTGGCCGGACGCATGCCGGGGCACATGAACGTGCTCCTCGCCGAGGCCAACGTCCCGTACACGCAGCTGTACGAGATCGAGGACGTCAACCCGGACATCGCCAACGTCGACGTCGCGGTGGTCGTGGGGGCCAACGACGTCGTGAACCCGGCGGCGCGGGACGACCCGAACAGCGACATCGCCGGGATGCCGATCGTCGAGGTGGACAAGGCGCGCCACTGCGTGGTGCTGAAGCGCAGCCTCAACCCGGGGTTTGCCGGCATTCAGAACCAGCTCTTCTTCCTGCCGAACACGCGCATGCTGTTCGGGTCGGCGGAGAAGTCGATCGCCGACGTGATCCACGAGGTGAAGGCGCTGTAGCGGCGCCCATAGTTCGGCGCCTCAGCCCCGCGAGGCCAGCTCCAGCAACCGGCCGGCCAGCATCGGACCGGTCCCGGCATCCTCGTGCTTGAAGAAGACGAAGGCCTCGTCCCAGGGCTGGGCGCCGATCCGCTCGGCCCACTGGCGGAGCCGCTCCTCATCGTACTCGGCCCGGCGCAGTCTCACGTAGCCCCAGCTTGCCGTGGCGATGCGGTGGGGCGCTGCCTCCTCGTCCGTCTCCGCCACGCAGAGCGCGGCGTCGTGCCGGGCCAGGAGGGCATAGACGTCTTCGTCGAGCCAGGAGCCGTGCCGGAACTCGAGCGCCGCCCGAAACCCCGTCGGGACGAGGGGCAGGAAACCCGACAGGCGGTCGATGTCCTTCTTCATGGTGGGCGGCAGCTGGAACAGGATGGCGCCCAGGCGGTCCCCCAGGGCGGCCGCCGTCGAGAAGAGGTAGTCCGTCTCCTCCGCCACGTCGTTCAGGCGCTTGAAGTGGGTGATGCGACGCGACGCCTTGAGCACGAACCGGAACCGCGACCCGACCTGGTCAGCCCACGACTCGAGGACCGAGGCGCGCGGCATGCGATAGAAGGTGTTGTTGATCTCCACGGCCGGCAGCCGCTCCGAGTAGAAGCGCAGCATCTCCGCCGCCGGCAGCGCCTCGGGATAGAAGCTCCCCTTCCACTCCTTGTAGCTGAACCCGCTCGTTCCCGCCGACAGGCGCACCGTCGCCCCTGTCCTTCGCTCAGCCCAGCCCCGCCAGGGCGAGCGCGAAGCGGCCCTCGCGGTCCGTCTCCCAGCGACGCAGATGCAGCCCGCCCGCCTGCAGGAGAGCGAGCGCTGACCCGTGCGTATACTTGTGGCTGAACTCCGTGAGAAGGGCTTCCCCGGCCTCGAAGTGGACGGCGAGCCCGAGCGCCCCGATCCGGACCTCCTGGTCTCGCTCGGAGACGAGCCGCATCTCGATGCGCGCTCCCTCCTCATCGTAGGTGGCCCGGTGCCTGAAGGCGCCGAGGTCGAAGTCGGCACCGAGCTCCCGGTTCAGCACCGCGAGCAGGTTCAGGTTGAACTCGGCCGTGACGCCCGCCGCATCGTTGTAGGCCGCTTCGAGCTCCCGGCGGTCCTTCACGAGGTCGAAGCCGACGAGAAAGCCGTCGCCCGGCTCGAGCTCCTCCGCGACGCACTCGACGAACCGCCGGGCCGCCTGCGGCTCGAAGTTCCCGATCGTCGAGCCCAGGAACGCGATGAGACGAGGGCGCCCGGCAAACGACAGATCCAGCGGCATGTCGAAGTCGGCCACGACGATCACGACCTGGAGCCCGGGATACTCGGCCGCCAGGATGTCCGCGGCGGCGTGCACCGCCTCTTCGCTGACGTCGACCGGCACGTACTGCTCCAGGCTTCCCCGGGCCTCCATCGCGTCGAGCAGCAGGCGGGTCTTCACGGAGCTTCCCGAGCCGTACTCCACCAGCACGTGGGCTCCGATCTCCGCCACGAGATCGAGGGCATGATCTTGCAGAATCTCGGTCTCGGCGCGGGTGAGGTAGTACTCGGGAAGCCCGGTGATCCGCTCGAACAGCTCCGATCCCCGCGCATCGTAGAAGTACTTCGGCGGGATCTGCCTGACCCTGCCCGACAGGCCACCGTGGACGTCCTGCGCCAGCTCGGCACGGCGGTCGCGGCGGCCGAGGACATCCCGCACGACGACCCGCTCGCCGGCCGTCCCTGTGCTCCGTCTGTGCATGCCGCTCTCCCTCGCGTGCCGCCGGATGGCCGAGGCGAAAGGTAGGTCGGCCGCCGACCGCGGTCCAACCGGATGGCCCGAGTGTACTTGCCGTGGTCCGCCGCGGGCGGGAAGGATTTCGGCGTGCCGGATGCGTGTGTGAAGGCCTGGGCTCCGTTAACTTGATCGAAGCTGAAGATTCAAACGGGATGAGCTTTCTGGATCGGTAGATCGAACGATGAGCGATAACAGAACCCACGCGACAGAGGCAGAGGCGCGGCAGCTCGCGGAGAGCGCACGCCAGCAGGAATGGGGCGATCACACGTTCGTGAGGGATCTCTTCCTCGGCGACCTGCGGCTCGGACTGGTCCACCCTTACCCGGATCCGGAGGAGCACATCCGGGAGCCGGCGCGTGCCTGGATCGAGGAGCTGCGCGAGTTCCTGCGCACCGAGGTCGACTCGGAGCAGATCGACCGGGAGCGCAAGATCCCGCCGTACGTGGTGGACCGCCTCCGCCGGATGGGCGCCGTCGGCCTGAAGATCCCGCGGGAGTACGGCGGTCACGACTTCAACCAGGCGGAATACAGCAAGATCATGGAGGTCCTGGGCACGGTCGATGGCAGCCTCATCGCGCTCCTCTCCGCCCACCAGTCGATCGGGGTCCCGCAACCCCTGAAGCTGTTCGGCACGGAGGAACAGAAGCAGCGATACCTCCCCCGCTTCGCGGCCGGGGCGATCTCGGCCTTTGCGCTCACGGAGGATGATGTCGGATCCGACCCCGCCCGACTCCACACGTCCGCTGAGCGCACGGAGAGCGGGGACTTCATCCTCAACGGCGAGAAGCTGTGGTGCACCAACGGCACGGTGGCGGAGATCATCGTGGTGATGGCCCGCCATACGGACAGCGGCAAGATCTCGGCCTTCATCGTCGAGATGGACTGGCCGGGCGTCGAGGTCGTACAGCGACTCCACTTCATGGGCCTGGGCGGGATCGAGAACGGCATCATCCGCTTCCGGAACGTTCGCGTCCCGCGCGAGAACCTGCTGGGCCAGGAGGGGCGCGGCCTGAAGATCGCGCTCGTCACGCTCAACACGGGTCGTCTCGCCATCCCGGCGGTGGCGGTCGGAAGTGGCAAGGCGGCGGTCAGGATCGTCCGGGAATGGGCATCCGAGCGCGTCCAGTGGGGGCAGCCGGTCGGCAAGCACGAGGCGGTGGCACAGATGATCGCCGAGATCACCGCCAACACCTTCGGCATGGACGCGGTCTCGGAGATCTCGGCTCTCCTGGCCGATCGAGAAGGCTACGACATACGGCTCGAAGCGGCGATCGCCAAGCTGTTCAATACCGAGATCGGATGGCTCATGGTGGACCAGGCCGTCCAGGTGAGGGGCGGACGGGGCTACGAGCGCGCCGACTCGCTGGCGGATCGCGGCGAGGACCCCGTCGGGCTCGAGCGGATGCTTCGTGACTTCCGTATCAACCGGATCTTCGAGGGCTCGAGCGAGATCATGCGCCTATTCATCGCCCGGGAGGCCGTCGACTGGCACCTGCAGCTGGCGGGCGAGCTCGTCGAGGGCGACCTCTCCCTCGGAGCCAAGCTGGCCCGGCTGCCGCGGGTCCTGCTCACCTACGCGGTCTGGTACCCTTCCCGCTGGCTGGGCTGGGGCTGGTGGCCCCGCTACAGCGAGTTCGGCGAGCTCGCCACGCATGTCCGCTTCGTGCAGCGATCATCGCGAAAGCTGGCCCGCACGCTCTTCCACAAGATGCTGCGGTACGGGGCGCGACTGCAGCGCAAGCAGGCGCTGCTCTTCCGGGGGGTGGACATCGGCGCTGAGCTGTTCGCCATGACCGCCGTCGTGGCGAAGGCGCAGATGCTTGCGAGGCGCGGCGACCCGGCCGCGCTTCAGGCCCGCAAGGTGGCCGACCTGTTCTGCCGGCTGTCGCGGCGCCGGGTGCGCAACCTGTTCCGGGACATTTCGTCGAACGAGGATGCGCGACTCTACCGGACCGCCCGCGAGGTCCTGGACGGCCAACACCGGTGGCTCGAAGAAGGGGTCGTCGAGCTGCAGGAGCTGGCCAGGAGGGGCAGCACCGCGGAAAGCTGGCAGCCCGCGGAGACACCCGGGCCGGAGGAGCGGCTCGAGAGCGAGATCGGCGCTACGACGGCCGACGTCGGGTAGCGGGGCCAACCGGGGCGGACCGAAGCCTCTACCGTCCGGTCCCGAGGCAGCGGGCCTCGATCCAGGCCACGACGTTGGCCACGACCGCTTCCCATCCGAAGTCGTTGTGCGGCTCGTGGCGGGCACCCTCGTAGATTCGAAGCGTTCTGTCGGAAGAGGACGCTCGCCGGATGACCTCGCGGCTTCCCCGTGGCGCGTTCAGGGGGTCCGCTCCGCCGTGGACCGCGAGCACCGGCAGCGTCAGGCGTCCCAGATCCCGCTTCGTCCGC
>CP070670.1:601335-604827 GCA_020351855.1 Gemmatimonadota bacterium | reverse complement strand
CGGGATCCAGCAGTGGCGTGAAGTGCGCGCTCTCTGGCGCGGCCCGGACGCCCACCAGGAGTACGTCGAGCGCTCCTTCCAGGACGCGATCGATCTGTCCATGGCGTTCGGCAACGACATCATCCGTGCGAGCTACTGGCGCTTCCGTCAGAAGCCGACGCGTGAAATCGACGAGTACACGTACCTGTTCGAGGACGGCCCCGAGGAACGATGGCGGGTGCTGCGGTTCGATCCGGTCAGCGAGCAGTGCAGCATCTTCCCCTATCAGCCAACAGCCGAGCCGACCTACGAGGACATCGAGCGCTCGCTTGAGCAGCAGGAACAAGCGATCTCCGACTACCGCCCGTCGCCGCCCGAGTTCGAGCTGAAGGCCCAGCAGCTCTACGGAGACGAGTACGCTGTCCGGTGCCCGGGCTGCGGGATAGGCATCCCCCTCGAGCACAGCTCGATCTGGTTCGAGGCGATCGCGGTGAGGCCGGACCTCGTCGCTCGACACCTCGATCTCGAAGTGGAGTACGCCCGCCGGGCCGTGCCGGTGCTGGCGAGCCACGGGTTCGAGTACCTCTTCGGCGGCCTCGACTTCGCCTCCAATGAAGGCCCCATGTACTCTCCCAGAGCGTTCCACGAGCTGATGCTTCCCCGCCTCAAGAAGATCTCCGACATCTGCCACGAGCACGCGTGTTACTTCCTCTTCGCCAGCGACGGCAACCTATGGCCCGTCGCCGACGACCTCTTCGGCGCCTCCGGAGTGGACGGCTTCTACGAGATAGACAAGCGCGCCGGCATGGATCTCGCGAAGCTGCATCAACGCTTCCCGCAACTCGTCACCATCGGCAACATCTCCTCCCATACCGTTCACCTCGGCAGCAAGGATGACGTCGTCCGGGAGGTGACGGAGGCCATTGACGCAGGCAAGCAGTATGGTCGCACGATCGTGGGAATCTCCAACGCACTGATGCCGGGCACGCCGATTGAGAACGCCCGCGCCATGATCGACACCATTCAGGCCCTCCGCTGACCGCCCGGCCGTAGCGCAGTCCCCCTGCGCGACCGTGGGCAGCGGCGATCCGCGGCGCGCGCCGCAAGACGGACCGGCGCTTGGCTGCACGGCAGCACCGTCCGACGTGGTAGAATGGACCGTCGAGTCGGTCAAGCTCAGCAGCCGCCTGAGGGCGTCTTCTCCCTGTCCCGCAGGCGCAGCGGATCGGTTGTGACAGAGAACCAAGAGGCAGCTCGAGTCCCCGCAGAGACGGTCTACGATTTCGTGGAGCGCGTCCTCCTCCAGGCGGGTGTCGAGGAATCGTCCGCGAAGCTGACGGCCAGGGGGCTCTGGCTCGCTTCCCTGCGGGGCGTAGACTCCCACGGGCTCCGCCTCCTACCCCACTACCTCAAGGCCGTGCAGGGAGGCCGCATCAACCCGCGTCCGGACTTCAGCTTCGAGCGAACCAGCCCCTCGACAGGACGGCTCGACGCCGATCATGGCTTCGGCCATGCGGCCGGCATCCGCGCTATGCGCCATGCAATCGACCTGGCGAGCGAAGCCGGCTCCGGGCACGTTGCCGTGCGCAATTCGAGTCACAGTGGGTCGATGGCCTACTTCGCATTCGAGGCGTGCAAGCACGACATGATCGGGACCGCCTACACGCACGGAACGCCGAAGATGCGCACGCCGAACGCGACCACCACCTTCCTGGGGACGAACCCCGTCTGCCTCGCCGCACCGATGGCATCGGAAGGCCCGTTCTGCTACGACGGTTCGACCACGCAGATCAGCGCCAACAAGATCCGGTTCTATGGCGAGCACGGACTCGAGCTCCCGCCCCTCTGCGGCGCCGACCAAAACGGCAACGAAACCCGAGTGCCCGCCGAGGTCGTGCAGCTTCTGCCGATGGGCGACTACAAGGGATTCGGCATCGCCATGATCGTGGACATCCTGTGCGGCCTGCTGAGCGGGATGCCGATGGGCGAGGACGTATCCGACATGTTCAATGATCCGTTCTCCGAGAAGAGGCTGCTCGGCCAGTTCTACGGCGCACTCCGGATCGACGTCTTCGAGGAGCCGGACCGGTTCAAGGCGCGCCTGCAGGATATGGCGGACCGCATTCGCCGCCAGCCGCGGCGCGATCCGGACACGCCCGTGCAGGTGGCCGGCGACCCCGAGAAAGCGTTCCAGGCCGACCGCGAGGCGAACGGCATCCCCATCATGCAGAGGGAGCTGGCTCAGTTCGCGAGCGTCGCCGAGGAGCTGGGCGTCGAACCACTGCCGGGCCTGGACTAGACGACGCCTCGAGCGGGCGCAGGATAGGGAGGGGGCCGCACATTGTCACGTAGGAGGTTGTGCATGCTTGCAGTGGTCTGCTGGATGGTCCTGATTGTCCTCGCGCTCTCTCTCCCGCTCTCGGCGGAGGATCGCCGCCCGTCCGCGAGCAGCGGCGGCAGCATACGGATCGCCCCCGACGTCCCGGTAGTCGCCGTGGCGACGGCGGTCGATGCGACCGCCCGTGAGAAGCTGGCCGCCGACGAGATCGCCGCCTACCTCCAGCGCATCGCCGGCCCGGAGATCGAACGGGTCGAGCTGACCGAGGACGGAGTAGGGGAGGGGATCATCGCGGTGGGCGCCCTCGCGCGGCGGGCCGGAATCATCGCCCAGCAGGAGCTGGACGCGATCGCCAGAGACGGCTACGTCGTGCGCGTGGCGAACGGCAGGGCCGGCATCTGCGGCTGGCGAGACGTCGGCACGGTCTACGGGGCCTACGCCCTGCTGCGGGAGCTGGGCGTCAGGTTCTACGCGCCCCAGTGCGAAGTCGTGCCGGCGCGGCCGGACCTCGTCATACCGGAGTGCGAGCTCAGTGCCGCGCCCCACTACGAGTGGCGCGGCATGACCGACAACATGAAGCTCGGCCAGACGCCGGACGACGATGTGGGCGACCCGGGCGAGATCGGCGAGCCGGGGAGCTGGGTCCACAGCGCCGACTTCCTGGTGCCATTCGACACCTACTCCGAGGAGCACCCCGAGTACTTCGCGCTCGGCAAAGACGGCGAGCGCCTCCGCCGCGACCCGTCCCGACACCGCTTCGACGTCCATCTCTGTCTGTCGAATCCCGACGTGCAGCGCCTATCCGCCGAGCGCATGCTGTACCTCATCGAGAAGCAGCCCGACCGCACCTTCTTCGGCGTGTCCCAGGGCGACGGGTTCGGCTGGTGCGAGTGTGAGGCGTGCAGGGCTCTGGACGCGGTGCCGGGGGTGGAGATGACGGATCGGCTGCTGGAATACGTCAACTTCATCGCGCGCGCCGTGGCGGAGAGGTACCCCGACAAGCGCATCCTCACCCTCGCCTACACCTTCGCCACCTCGCCACCGCCTCAGCGCGTGAAGCCCGAGCCCAACGTCATGGTCCAGTTCTGCCCCTATCCGGGTCGCGTTGAGTGCCAGAGCCACGACCTGACCTGCGAGCAGAACAGCAAGGGCCTCGCCGACTTCGAGGGCTGGCT
>CP070670.1:574866-601235 GCA_020351855.1 Gemmatimonadota bacterium | reverse complement strand
CGCGGCGTCGGAAGCCCG
Organism: Gemmatimonadota bacterium; assembly: GCA_020351855.1. Taxonomy (GTDB): domain Bacteria; phylum Gemmatimonadota; class Gemmatimonadetes; order Palauibacterales; family Palauibacteraceae. Next base: position 601,217 of record CP070670.1, on the reverse strand, counting down.
GGCTCTCGCTCGCTGCTGGGGCTGCACTCGTCCTCGTCACGGCGTGTGGCGAGGTCGATCCCGACGACTCCACCAAGTTGGCGGAGGAGGAGCGCCGGCCAGCTGGCGCGGAGCGCGCGACGCTGCTCGTGTATGCCGTCAGCTATCCGCTCGCCTACTTTGCCGAGCGCATCGGCGGCGATCTCGTGCAGATCGAGTTCCCGGCGCCGCCGGACGTGGATCCAGCCTTCTGGTCCCCCGAGCCCGAGACGGTGCGCGCCTACCAAGCCGCGGACCTGATCCTGCTGAACGGAGCCGGTTACGCCGCCTGGACGGGCCGTGTGTCGCTACCGAGTTCTCGCCTCGTGGACACCTCGGCCGAGGTGGCCGACCGATATGTCGCGGCCGAGGATGCGGTGACGCACAGCCATGGCCCGGAGGGCGAGCACGCGCACGGCACGACCGCGTCCGCGACCTGGCTCGATCCCACGATCGCCGTGGAGCAGGCGCGCGCCGTCCGGGATGCCTTGACGCGAGCGCGACCGGAGCACGCCGGGGCCTTCGACGAGGGTTTCGCGGGACTGGAGCGCGATCTGCTGGAGCTGGATCGCCGCCTTTCGGAGATCGTGGTCACCGATCCGGCCCTGCCGCTGCTGGCCTCCCATCCCGTCTACCAGTATCTGGCGGCGCGATACGGGCTCGACGTGAGGAGCGTTCACTTCGAGCCGGACGAGCTGCCGAGCCCGGGAGGGTGGCGGGATCTTCAAGCAGTGCTCGAGGCGCACCCGGCCCGCTGGATGCTCTGGGAGGCCGAGCCGCTGCCCGAGACGGCGGCGCGACTCAGGGAGCGCGGCGTCGAAAGCGTGGTGTTCAGCCCGGCGGCCAATCGGCCCGCCCAGCGCGACTACCTGAGCGTCATGGCGGCCAACGTGAGGGGGCTCTCGAGAGCATACGGGCGCGCTCAGCTGCCCTGACGATGCGCCCCGCCAGGGCCTTGCCGCCCGGTAAGGTCACCGGCGACGGCCTCCACCCCGACCTGCACCGCTGCGCGACCGCGATGCGTTGTAATTGTTCGTACGCGTCGTGCCTCGCTGCCTCGTGTTATAGCTGCGCTCGAGCTGAGCGCCCGTCGATCGCTGGCTGGTGGCGGGCTGCTGAGCACGCGGCTGCTGAGCACGCGGCTGCTGTGCGGGCTGCCGGTCGCGCGTCACGTCCCGGGTTCGCTCCTGCCGCGCCTCGTTGTTCAGCCCCTCGTTCCGGCTCCAGCCCTCACGTGTGTTCCGCTCCCAGTTCCCGTCGCCGTCCCGACGATACACGTTCCCATCTCGGTCTGAGAACACGTTGTTCGCCCGGTTCGCCGCCGCGGCCGGCTGCCGGGCGGGCGTCGGACGGGCGCTCGGAACGTTCCGCGGCAGGTTGCGCGGGCGGTTGTAGATGTTGTTCCGCAGTGCCGCCCTGGAACCGGCCCGGTAGCCGGCCCGGAACCCGGCGTAGGCGCCGCGGTGCCAGCCGCGGTGATAGCCGCGCCAGTAACCACGGTAGCGAGCCGGACCCCACCAGCCGCCGCGCCACCAGCCTCCGAACCCGAGCGTGAAGCGGAAGGGTCCCCAGCCGTAGCTGAAGCCGAAGCTCCAGCCTGTCCACGGGTTCCAGCGGACATGGAAGCCCCAGGTGGCCGCGCGCGGGTAGTAGTAGCGTCCGTACCAGGCCGGGTAGTACCAGCCGGTCCCGTACACGACGGTCCCGCCATACACGTAGCTGTACGTGTAGCCCGGATAATAGCCGACGTACACGACCTCCGGCGTCGAGTCGTACACGTACACGTAGGTCGTGTTGTAGGCCGAGCTGCTCGGCGGGATCGTGTAGATCTCGGGCGGGACCTCATCGGCCACGGCCCAGGGCCCGGTGGGGCTGTCCGCGACGAACCATACCGCTTCGTCGATGGCGTAGTACTTGTTCTCGACCTTGATCACCTGATTCGGCGAATTCACGGCCAACTCGAGGCCGTCCGTCTCCTCGATCGGCTCGAACTTCGGCTCGCCGTCGTACTCCACCTCCAGCTTCGCCTCGCTCCGGCTGATCACGGCGGTCTGCGGAATCTGGTTGTCCAGCACGGCCTCGGCCGCCTGCTCGGTCCCCGGGACCGAAGCGAGCAGGTATCCCTTGTCCGACTCGAACGGGATCCGGGCGAAGCCCTCCGGGAGCTGTTCTCCGGGCACGAAGACCCACGGCCCATCGAGCGACTCGGCGCTGTACCAGCGGCCGGACAGCAGGACGTAGATGCGGGCGGACCCGAGATCCATGACGATCTCGCTTTCCGAGTTGCTGACGTACAGGAGGTCCGCCTCGCTGATCGGCGTGTACTCGGGCGGGCCTTCGATGTAGATCAACTCGGCCGGCTCGGTGGCGACGACCAGGCTCGGCGGAGGACCGGTCTCTTCCTCCTCCACCGTCTCGCCGGCCTCGGCCGCAGCCTCGGCGACCTGTGCGGCGATCGAGTCGCGAATGGCCTGGGCCTCCTGCTCCTGCTCGACCGGCGCGAGCGCGGCGATGGACCCCGGGACTCCGGAGGTGAGCTCCCACGGCCCCGTCCAGTCCGGGGCTGCGTACCACTGCTCCTCGCCCGCGTACAGGAAGTAGCGACGGGCATTGCGATCGAAGACGATGTTGAACGGCGTGTTGATGATGCGCATGAGGCCGTCCGACCCCTCGATCTCCTGTAGCCTCGGCTCGCCGTCGATCGTGACGAGGACGGCCGGTTCGTAGCGGATGAGGATCTTCGGCGGGTCGTTGTTCAGATCCGCGGCCGCCAGCCGGCGCGTCTCGGCGAGCTCCAGGCTGGTCAGCAGGCGGTCGAGCGCGATCTCGATATCCCATTTCGGGATTTCTTCCTCGAGGATGCGTGCGAGCGTCGCCTTGTGCTCCTCGGAGGCGTTCGGGAACCCGACCCGGAGAACCTTGGTGTCGAGGACCTTCGCCACCCGCTCGTCGCGATCCGTCACAAGGCGCGAGCCCAACCACACGGTTCCGAACGCGGCTTCGTCCCAGCCCGCCGGCGTCACGGCCACGGCGGCCCGGGCCCGCAGCCGGTCGCCGTCAAGGGAATCGGGCTGCGGCTGATAGAGGAGGATCTCTCCCTCGGGCACGGAGATCCGGCGCGGCCAGTCCTCCTGTTCCTCCTGCGGGAATGCGAAGAGCAGGCCGGCGGCTGCCAGGCTGACGGCGAAACCGGCCGCGAGCAGTCGGATTCGCGGCGCCTCGGACCGGTTGGAGAATGGTGTCGAGCCTCTCATCGTGCCCCTTGTCGTGCGTCAGTTGGCTGGGTCACGGCCGCAGCCGGCCATGCAGGACCGGAGACGACCGGGTGCCGCCCAAGCTACCGGGGGTCGCAACCATGGGAAACCGCGACCGCCGGCGCGCCGACCGTCGCGGCGCGGCGCTGCCCGCCCTGATGGACGGCACCAGCCAGCGGCGCGTCACTCGATGGTGAGCTCGGGGAACCGCCCCCTGCCGGAGAGCGTTGTTCGTGACGTGACGGCTGGCCGCTCGGTACGGCCACGCAGCTGCCGCGTGACCCGCCGCTCACGTCGGGCGTGCAACCTTTTCCGGACCTCCCTCGTCCCTATGAAAGACGAGGCGGTGTGAGGGGAGGTTGGGACGGACGAGCCGGGGCGAGAGCCGTCTCGGAGTCTCCGCTACCGGCGATGGGTGGTTGGGACACTGGGGGGAAGCGGGACTTCGAGGCGGCACGCTCGCCTCACCGGCCGTGTCCGACCACTTAGTGACGCGGCGCGGGATCCGCAAGACCTGCAGCCAAACCTGTCACCAGACCGTGCCTCGGGAAGCTATCCGGACGGCGGCCGCAGCCAGCTCCAATAGCGCACCGCGGGCCCGGGACGGCAGCCTTCTTCGGCGCCCCGACAGTCGGCGGCTCCGTCCGTGATCACCGTCAAGAGCACTCTTCCATCGAGGAAGAACTCCAGCCGCATGAAACCCCGCTCGCCGTGCTGGCTTCCCGCCGCGAACAGCGCGTCTCCCTTTTCCACCGACCGAAGCCGGCTTCCGGCCCCGCTGACGAGGAGCCAGTCTGCACCGAGATCGGCGCCGCGAAACACCTGTAGCGAGTGCTCGTGGCCCGAGGCGACCGCCAGCGGCCGCGCGCGGCCGTCGGCCGCCGCGGCGGCAAGGCTGTCGCGCATCCTACGATTCGTCGGATTGGACATGTCCTGATGCGAGATGCCCGAGTTCCGTCCGATCGGATAGAGGAAGGGGATCGGGAGATACAGGGGCGCCCAGATGTGCGTCAGAGGGAAGAGCTGGTCCTTCAGGCCGAAGTACCCGCCGTGCGATCCGTTCGTCTTCAGCGTGTGATGGGCGAGCACGACCACGCGTCGCGTCGCTGCTTCCGGGCCGTTGAAGATCTCCCGCAACGCCCGGTAAGCCTCCGCCGCGCTCGCCGGCTCGCACGCGCTGTCGAATGGAGGCTCGCGCTCATAGCGCAGAAGCCACTCCGTGTCGATCGCGACGAGGAGTGCCGTCTCTCCCAGCGTCTCCATCACGGGCCCGGGACAGCCACCGATTGGCAGGAAGGCGACGTCGAGGCTCTCACTGGCGGCGGCGCTCACGTAGGCTGCCTGCCGGCGAATCTGCTCCAGTCCCGCCTCGCCCCCGGGTCCCCAGTCGTGGTTGCCCGGAACGAGAATGCCCCGCGCTCCGCTCCGGCGGACCACCTCCAGCTGGAGTTCCAGGGCGCGCTCGTCATGGTCCCGTTCGGGGTGTCCCGGGGCATGAAGCCCGCTCTCGTAGATGTTGTCACCCAGAAAGGCGATCGCGACGTGAGGGCCACCGGCGCGCGCCGTCGCGTCCTCCCGCAAGAAGTCGAGGATCGGGCTTCCTGAAGCCGGGTCTCCGGCATCGCCGACCAGGTACAGGACGGCTTCGGGCTGCGGAGCCTCCGACCGGACGGGCAGCGGAGGCACCGGGTCGAACCGCGCCGGGCCGCAGCCCGCGAGCAGAGCGAGCGCTCCGAGGACGAAGGAGGCCGGCTTCCACGAAGGGCCGGCTCGGTGCTGGCTGTGCTGTGGCTGGCGCACCTTGGCGTGTTGAACTTCCATGTCGATCCGGTTAACTGGAATGCGACTCCTTGCCCTGTGTACCTGCCACGTACGGAAGGTTCCGCTTGCCACGGAGAACCGGGAGGATTCTTGCAGGGATCGCGGCCCTCGGGCTTGCCGGGGCGCTGACCGCGCCGGCCGGGTTCGCGCAGGAATGGCCTTCCAGGTTCGGCCTCGCGCAAGGTCCCACTCCTGACGGTCGGGCGTCTGGGCATACCGCCGCCGCGGCTGACAGCTTCGTGACGGTCGTTCCCGGTCCGCAGTTCGACAAGGGATCGTTGTACCGCTTCTTCTGGGGGACGGATTACCGCCGCGAGTGGAACACCCCCGTGCGGGTGCCGGTGCTGGATCTGGAGGCGTACGCGGGGGGGCTCCGGCCCGTGGAGAGAGGCAGGGCTGGCCAGAGTCAGGCGCTCTTTCTGGAGGGAGCGGACGGCCAGCTCTACGCGTTCCGCTCGATCGTGAAGTCGCTGGCCGGTGCGATCCCGGGCGTCGTACTCGAGAGTCCGGTCGGGATCGTGCTGGAGGATCTGAACAGCGCGCTTCATCCGGCTGCGCAGCTGATCGCCGACTCGATCGAGGCCGGCACCGAGATCCTACGCTCGACCCCCTCCGCTTACCTGATGCCCGACGCTCCAGCCCTCGGCGCGTTCCGCAGTGCTTTCGGTGGGCTCCTCGGCACGATCGAGCCGGTCGGCGGCGAGGGTGTCATCGACAGCAACGAGCTGTTCGAGCGGGTTCAAGGACGTCCCGTTGAACGGGTCGACGCCCGGGCACTGCTGGCGGCGAGGTTGATCGACCTGTTCGTCGGTGACTGGGATCGGGATCGTCGCCAGTGGCGCTGGATCCGTGATCCCCGTTCGGGGAGGTGGCTTCCGATCGCGGAGGATCGGGACGAGGCTTTCGCGCGCATGGACGGCCTCTTCCCGTCCGCGATGCACCTGTACTGGCCGGCGCTCACGGGATTCAAGGAGTCGTACCCGAGCATCGCGGGGCTGACGTACACCGGACGGGAGCTGGACCGGCGGTTTCTGGTGGAGCTCGAACGGGCAGCCTGGGACTCGGTCGCGACGCGTGTCGCGCAGATGCTGACCGACGACCTCATCCAGGGTGCCGTGCGCCGGCAGCCGGCGGAGATGTACGCAGTGGGAGGGGCTGTCCTTGTCGACGACCTCATGCAGCGTCGGGACGCCCTCACGCATGCCGCCGGGGAGTTCTACGAGCTGCTCGCCCGGGAAGCGGAGGTGTACGGGACGGACGAGGCGGAGACGGCGTGGATCACGGGCCTCGAGGATGGGTCGGTCGAGGTCGTTCTCGCTTCAAGTGGGACGCAGGGCGAGGCGTTCTTCCGGCGACGCTTTCGCCCCGATGAGACGCGCGAGATCCGGCTACGACTGGGTGGGGGAGACGATGTGGCGTTGCTCGGCGGCGATCCGAAGTACGGGGTCCGGGTGCGCGTCATCGGCGGAGGGGGCGAGGACGAGTTTCGCTTTCTGGTGCCCGCGCGGGGCGTCCGGCTCTACGACCAGTCCGGGGGCGATCGGGTGACGGGTGAGGGCGGAAGCGGGAAGGGGATCGACCGGAGAGCCTACGAGGAGTGGTCCTTCTCGCCCGAGGAGCCGTTCCCGTCGCGGGACTGGGGGGCCCGTTGGCTGCCGGCGGCCCGCATCCTGATCTCATCGGACTTCGGGCTCTTCGTCGGCCTGGGCGCCGAGCGACGAACCTACGCGTTCCGAAAGAATCCGTACTCGACGCGCCTCCGCCTGCTGGGCGGTCTCTCGACGGACGGCAAGTTCGCCTTTGACGCGGACTACGACACGCGGTTCGAGAACTCGCGGACCCGGATACGGAGCCGAGGGGGGATCTCTCAGCTCACCCAGACCCATTTCTACGGCTTCGGGAACGCCACCGCCAACCCGCCCGAGGTGGATTCCAGGTTCTTCAATGTCGACCGCACGCTGTTCTACGGAGAAGTGGCCGCAGCGCGCTTTCCCACTCCGAGCGAGAACATCGACGCGGCCTTCGGCGTCCAACTCAGCCTCTCGCTCACCGGCGAGAACGAGGGACGGTTCATCTCCCTCTTCCCCGATCTGTACGGCGTCGAGGACTTCGGTCAGGTCGGCTTCTTCCTGGACTTCGACCTGGATACCCGGGATGTCGCGGCCAACCCGACGAAGGGTGCCCGGATCCATGTCCGGGGAACGGCGCACCCCGCCTGGCTCAGTTCCGACGATGCCTATCTGCCGCTCGACGTGGCCGGTTCCTACTACCTGACCCCCGAGATCCCGCTTCGCCCGACGCTCGCCTTCCGGGTCGGCAGCCGGGTCATATGGGGTCCATTCCCCTACTTCGAGGCGGCGTACGTCGGGGGCGTGCAGAGCCTGCGCGGCTGGTCGAGTCAGCGCTTTGCCGGCGATGCCTCCCTGTACGGGGGAATGGACCTCCGGTTGAAGCTGTTCGACATCACGAAGTTCCTGCCGGGACCCTTCGGCGTTCTGGGCCTGGTCGACGTCGGCCGCGTGTGGTTCGAGGGGGATGCGGAGGGCGGCTTCCACGTCGGCTACGGGGGAGGGATCTGGACGGGCTTCCTGGGCCGCGGGCAGACGGTGAGCGTGACCGCCGCGGGGAGCGAGGAGCAGCTCTCCGTCTACGTGGGGTACGGCTTTGCGTTCTAGGCGGCCTGCGGTGCCGACGGCTAGAAGACGAAGCTCGGGCCGATGCTGAATGACCAGCGGCTGCCGACCCGTTCGCCCACGCCATCACCGAACAGGTAGGCCACGTCGATCCGGGCGGTTCGTCCGATTCCGGTACTCACGCCGGTTCCCAGCCGCAGACCGGCGCCCACGTTTCCGCCGAACCGTGACGGTTGCCCGGCGTACCAGGCGCCGCCGTAGTCGATGAACGCGGCGAGCCCGACGTTCAGTACCCGGAACAGACCATCCCAGGCGTACCAGCGGTGCTCGAGCGTCCCGGAGACGGAACGCGTGCCGACGAAGGCGTGGGGCGGGAAGCCGCGCGGCGGCACGTTGAACCCGAGATCGAACTCGCCGCCCGGCGGGGGATTCTCCAGCACCCCGCCCCGGGCGCTGATGAGCGTCACGTGGCGCGAGTTCGCATCGGGCCGCGCCGCCATCGTGGCGCCGAACACGACGCGGCCCGAGTCCAGGCCCGCCGAGTTGAACAGGGCGTTCGCCACCGCCCAGCCGCGCACGAACCCCGCCCCGAGCCTCGTTCCTGCCGAGAGATCGAGCCGTGGACCCACCCCGGTGCTCTCCCAGCCGAACGCCTCGGGAGCAACCTTGAGGGACAGATGGAGGCTGCGGCTCAGGTTCACGTCCTCCTGGCCGAAGCCGTTCACGTACTGCACGAGGTCGAAGTCCGCCCGGCTGTAGCCGACGTAGCCTCCGAACGTGCCCGTGACGGTGTCCGGAATCGCCAGGGCCGTGTCCGTGCGGAGAATGTAGATCTCGTTGCGGACTTCCGCCGTGCCCCCCACGCGGAGGAACTCGCGAGGCTCCGAGACCAGCGCGATGCCCCCGTTGACCCGGTTGATGAAGGCGCGACGCTGGTACTCCACGGTGTCCAGAGCGGCGTTCCCGGCAGCGTACTGCAACACCCTTTGATCGGCGGCCTCCCCATTGTAGATGGCGGCGTAACCATCGGAGTAGGCGCGGTAGGGCACCCCGGTCGTCCAGTTGCCGGAGGTCCCATCGGAGAGCAGGAAGACGCCGCCCCCCAGGGTCAGCGGCGACCCGCCGAGTCGGTCGAGCGCGGTCTGCAGCACGACGCCCGTCCGGTCGACCCCCTTCACGAACCAGGCACGCCCGTAGTTGCCCGTACCGAGCAGATTGCGGTCCGTCACGCCGAGCGTGGCCGTGACCGTGCCGTCGGAGGCGGCCGAGAAGCTGATGCGGGGGACGGTGGTCCAGCCATCCCGGGTCCTGACAACGGCTGCGAGGCGGTTGTCGCGCCGGACCGTGTCGATGGTGACCTCGGTGAACAGCCGGCGGGCTCGGAGGTTTCGCTCCGTCTCGGCGATCTGAAGCGAGTCGATGAGCTGGCCTGGCTTGAACAGGACCTCGCGCCGGATGACGTAGGGGCGCGTCGTGATGTGGAGGGCGTTGGCCAGCCGGAAGAGGAAGTTCTGTTTCGCCTGCTCCTCGTCGAAGATGTTCCGGTTGTCGATGATGACGGTATCGACCACCGGCGGGGGCGCCTCCACTCCGATCGTCGGTGGCTGGGGCAGAAGGGTGTCGGTCTCCGCCCTGTCGGGCGGGGGCGTCGAGTCGGGGATCTGGGCGGGCAGCAGCCGGGGGAGCGCCGCCGCTCCGAGGAAGACGACGAGGGCGGCTTTCAACGCCGGTATGGCGGCCGCCCGCACGAGGGCACTCCGGGTCTCCGGCGGGCGATCACGGGTCGCGAGGCCTTCCGATCCTCGCCGCGGGGCCTCATTACCGGGGCACGAGGCGACGGATCGGAGCGGCCAGCGCGCGGCTGAAGTCGGCCAGCGCCAGGCTCAAGGCCTCCACGAAGCTGCTGTAATCGGCTCCTGAAGTGGGGCGCTCGATGCGGATCCGGTCGGTCTCGAGGGCTCGATCGGGGTCCTCCCCGAACAGACTCCAACGCGCGTCGAGCACGACGTTGCCCCCGAGCGACCCGTCAAGGCGGATCAGCTCGACTGCGACTCGAAGATCGGGGTCCTTGGGCTGGATCGTTCGTCGCGCGGAGACGCGGGGAGCCGGCACCAGTGTGGCCAGGTTGTCGGCGAGGACCCGGGCGATGTTGTCCCGCAGCGGCTCGGCCCACCGCTCGAACTCGGAGAGCTTCACCTCGGCGCCCGGCGCACGCGTGACGATCTGGGGACGGTCGAGGTACGCCGGGATCTCGAGCGGGCCGAGCAAGAGGGTCGGGCCGTCGGCCGCCGCAGCGCTCGTCGGCTCCGCCTCCTCCTGGATGGGCCGGAGCATGTAGAAGCGGGAGGGTGCCGTCTCGGACTTGATGCTGCAGCCGGTCAGGCCGCAGACGGTCAGACCGGTGGCCAGGATCGCCCGTGCCCGGTATCGCCGCATCATTGGTCGTTAGCCTCCTCGTCCTCCGGCTTGCCCTTTCCGAAGATGATCGCGTTGGGGTTTCGCTCCACGAACTCCGCCAGTAGCCGGATGGAGCGCGCCGCCCGTCCCAGCTCATCCAACGTTTCGAGGGTCTGCTCCGCCAGCGGACGCTCCAGCTTCCGTGTTCTTTCGAGAAGCTCTCCGGCCTGCTGCATCACCGGCTCCGTGCTCTCGGCCGCCCGACGGAACGCCGCCAAGGTCTCATCGGCGGAGCCGACCAGCTCCCCGGTGCGGGCATCCAGGTTGTTGATGAAACGGCGCAGGTCGCTCACGGCCACCTGCATCGAGTCGAGGGTCGAAGCGAGGGGAAGCGTGTCCAGCACCTGGCGGACGTGCGTCAGGACGTCGTTGAGGTTCGACATGAAGTCGTCCAGGCGAATCCGCTCCAGGGATTCGGTGAACTCGGCGAAGGCGGAGACCGCGGTCGGGATCTCGGTGTAGCGAGGATCCGGGTTGGTCAGGCGTATGGGGACCTCGGGCCGGACCACCAGGTCGACGGCCAGCTGACCGGTCACGAAGCTCAGGGACTTGAGCTCGGCCCGCAGCCCCCGCTCGATCCAGTCCTCGATCCACTCGTGCGGATCATCGATGTCTCGCCCGCCCCCCTCCACCTGTCCCTCGGTCAGCTGGATATAGACCGGTGTCTGGATGGTCCGACCGTCGTCCGCATAGCGCATGACGATCCGCGACACGGAGCCGACGGTGATCCCCCGGAACCGGACGGGCGATCCCTGGACGAGCCCGTCCAGCGAGGTCTCGAACTCCATGACGAAGGTGTAGCGCCGCTCGAACCAGCCCGAGCCGTACACCACGATGAGCAAGATGACGAGGGCGATCGCACCGAGCACGAAGCCGCCCACCAACGTCGGGTTCGCACGCCTGCTCAACTCGAGGCCTCCGTTCTTCCGGTCCGCCGCTCGGACCCGGTTCCATCGTCCTTCCTGCCGCGCGAGAGAAACTTGACGACCCGGGGGTCGTCCGACTCCCGGAGCAGCGTGGAGGGCTTCCCGCGAGCGATCATCGTCTTCGCCTCGGCGTCGAGCAAGATGGCGTCATCCGCGATGGCAAAGATGCTCGTGAGTTCGTGCGTTACGACCACGATGGTCATTTCCATGCTGTCGCGAAGCTCGAGGATGAGCTCGTCGAGCCGTCCGGCGCTGATCGGATCCAGGCCGGCCGACGGTTCGTCGAAGAAGAGGATGTTCGGATCCAGGGCGGTCGCCCGGGCAAGGGCGGCCCGCTTTCTCATCCCGCCGCTGATCTCCGCCGGGTAGTACCGCTCGAATCCCGCCAGCCCCATGAGGGCCAGCTTCAGCGAGGCGATCCTCGCGATCTCGTCCGGGTCGAGGTCGGTGTATTCCTCCAGCGGTAGGGCGACGTTCTCTGCCAGGGTCATCGAGCTCCAAAGGGCGCCGCCCTGATAGGAGACGCCGAAGCCGCGGATCATCGTCGCGCGCGCGTCCGGGTCCGCGGTCCAGAAGTCCGTTCCATCATAGAGCACCTCTCCCTTCACCGGCCTGAGGAGGCCGATCATCGCGCGCAGGAGGGTGCTCTTTCCGCAGCCGCTGCCTCCCATGATGACGAACACGTGCCCCCGCGGCACCTCGAAGCTCACATCCCGCTGCACGACGGTGTCCCCGTACGCGAGGGTGAGATCCCTCGCCACGACATGGGCCCGGTCAGATGCCGAGGATGTCATACAGCACCGTCCAGAAGGCCGTTGCGAGCACGATGAGCACGATCGCCATGACGACGGCCTTCGTCGTGGCCTCCCCGACCGCGGCCGCGCTGCGACCCGAGTTCATGCCCCTGAAGCAGCCGGCGATCGCGATCAGAACCCCGTAGCTTGCCGCCATGTTGAGGCCCGACAGGAAGTCCTTGAGCGAGAGCATGCTCTGCGTCTGGCTGATGTACTCTCGCGCCCCCAAGCCGAAGGCCACCGTCCCGATGACCGCCCCGCCCAGCATGCCGACGAAATCCGCGTACAGGGCCAGCAGCGGCAACATGAGCACCAGCGCCAGCATGCGGGGCAGGACGAGGAAGTCGATGGGCGAGATGCCCAGCGTCCGGAGGGCATCCACCTCCTCGTTCACCGTCATCGTCCCGAGCTGAGCCGCATAGGACGCCCCCGTCCGCCCTGCCAAGATGATGGCCGTCATCATCGGCCCCAGGTAACGCGCCATGCCGATGGCCACGATGTTCGCCGTCCAGACGAGGGCCCCGAACTGACGAAGCTGCAGCGCCCCGATGAAAGCCAGGATCACGCCGATCAGAAAGGAGATGAGCGACACGATCGGCAGCGCATCCGCCCCTGCCTCCTGCACGAAGAGCCAGAAGTCCCGGCCGCGCACACGGGCTCGCCCCCTGAAGAGGCGAAGGAGGGAGAGCATGGCCAGGCCGATGAACTCGATCAGGCTTCGGGTCGTGCTGAGGAAGCTCAGCACCCCCCGACCCAGCCGAGCGATGGGTCGGTCTCGTCTGGCGTGCCGGCGGACGCCCGCTCGCTCCGGAACGGCCAGCGCGAGGTGAATGAGGCGCTGTGCCCCGGCGGGCAGACCGGAGAGATCGACCGGCGCGCCCCGCGCCGCGGCGGCTTGGCCGATCTGCCAGGCGGTCGCGATCAGGGAACTGTCCCAGTCCCGGACTCCCGAGCTGTCGAAGGCCACTCGGGAGGGGGCCGGGGAGTCGTCGATCTCCCGCAGTGTCGCGTCCGCCGACTGAACGCCGGCCGCCAGTTGCCACGTGCCCTCGAGGCGCACGAGGAGCGTGCCGTCGTCCAGCCGCGCGGTGCGGATCGAAGATCCCGTCGTCATCGACCTGGTCGCGATCGGATTGCTCGTCGGTTCCTCCATCCGGCACAAGCGGCAACGTACGCGCGGCGCCCCCCGCCAACGTACGCGAGCGCTCGCCAAGCGACCACCGGGCCAATAGCTTCGCGGCGTGTACATCCGTAGGGAAGGACTCACCACAGCGGCCAGTGGGCCGCCAGCCAAGCGGCGGATTCTCGCCGCGGCCGCCCTGGCGCTTCTCCTCTCCGCCGCGTCGCCGGCCGCAGCCGACCAGGGGGACTGCGCGGTGCCACCCGAGCTCACCCTGAGCCGTCCCGATCCCGTCGGGGTCCCCACGGAAGTCACGGCCGGGGTCTTTCTCATCGACCTGCAGGCGGTGGACGACGCGAGTCAGACGTTTTCCGCGGACTTCATCTTCCTCATCAGGTGGCGCGACGAGCGGCTCCTCGACGTCGGGGGCCGTTCGCTGGCCGGCTGCCGGGTGTCGACGGACGCGGTCTGGGGTCCGCGGGTGATCATCATCAACGAGCGGAACGTGCGGCGGGCCTTCGAGGACTTCGTCGAGATCCAGCCGAACGGGGAGCTGCTGTACCAACAACGCTTCCAGGGCGTGTTCACGAACCAGCTCCACCTGCGGGACTTCCCGTTGGACCGACAGAGTCTGACCCTCCGGATCGTGCTGGGCAGGACGCGACCGGAGGAGATCACCTTCGTGGAGGACGAGCGCAGCGGTCGGGCCGATGAGCTTTCGATCGCCGACTGGACCGTCACGGGCGCGGCGCTCCAATACGAACCGTTCCGTCTGCCCACAACGAACGAGCTGTTTCCGCAGATCAGGTATCGACTCGAGGTCGAGCGGAACCGTGCGTACTACGTGCAGAAGGTGTTTCTGCCCCTCATCCTGATCGTGTTCATGTCGTGGGCGGTGTTCTGGATCGATCCGAAGCTCGTGCCGCCGCAGGTCGGCATCTCGACCTCCGCCGTCCTGACGCTGATCGCCTTTCTGTTCAGCCTCGCCTATACCCTGCCGCGGCTCTCTTACCTGACGCGGGCCGACCGGTTCGTGATGGGAGCGACGGTGCTCGTCTTCTTCGCGTTCGGGGAGGCGCTCCTGTCGACCGGTCTGGCGAGCCGCGGACGGGAGAGGTTGGCGCTGCGCATCGACCGCGTGTCGCGGTTCGCCTTTCCGACCGCCTTCGGGGCGATCCTCCTGCACGCGCTCCTGCTCTGAACAGCGGCCTCCCCCGCGAGTACGAGCCAGTGATGATCACGTTCGATGATGGACCGGCCCGCGCCGGCGCGGCCCGGCCGCGGGCGACCGCAGGGCGGCGCCGATGAATGAGGGCCGGCGGTCCCCCGTGCTGTTCCTGCACTCGCTGGCCGGCGATGCGGCCCACTGGGAGGCGCAGATCCGGCATCTGATGCCCGAGCGGATGGGGCTCGCCGTCGAGCTGCCGGGCCACGGCATATCGGCTGCGCTGGAGCCCGGGGGCTACGCGCCGGCCTCGATGGCCTCCGAGATCTGGTCGACCGTCGATGTCCTGGCTCTCGCGCCGTTGGCTCTCGTGGGGCACAGCTACGGGGCGGCCGTGGCGATCGCCATGCTCGCGCAGAGGCCGGACGCGGTGCGCGGCATCCTGCTGGTGGATCCGGCCCCGGACCTGCGGCAGGCGCCACCCGAGGAGATCACGGGCTTCCTCGCCTCCCTCGCTCCCCCTACCTACGAGGCGGCGATCCGCGAGCACTTCGAGGGCGCGCTGGAGGATGCCCGCCCGGACGTGCGCGAGACCGTCCTGGAGTCTCTCGGGAGAACGCCACGCGACGTCGTGGTGAGGGCGCTCGAATCGCTGCCCGGCTTCGACCCCGTCGGACCGCTCCATGCCTTCGAGGGGCCGAAGATGGCCGTGCTGCGTCGGCGGCCGGACGCCCCGAGCGACCTGCACGTGGCGGTCCCCGGCCTGCGAGCGCGGGGGCTCCCGGCGGTGAGCCACTGGCTGCACATGGACGCGCCGGCCGAGTTCAACGCGATCCTGCACGAGTTCCTCGGGGAGGTGGACGCGGCATGATGACGCCGTGGGTGCGCCGCCTGCTCATCGCCAACGTCGGCATGTTCCTGGTGAGCATGGCCTCGCCTCCCCTGTTCCGGGAGCTGATGTTCGTGCCGGTGCTGCTCCCCTACCGTCCGTGGACGCTGGTCACCTACATGTTCCTGCACGGCGGGTTCATGCACCTGCTGTTCAACATGCTCGCCCTCTTCTTCTTCGGCCCTCGCCTCGAGATGCGGCTCGGCTCCCGCCGGTTCGTCACCCTGTACTTCGTGAGTGGTGTCGCCGGAGCCCTGCTGTCCATTCCGTTCAGCCCCCGGACCGCCATCGTGGGGGCCTCGGGAGCCGTCTTCGGGGTCCTGCTCGGTTTCGCGCGCTACTGGCCTCGCGAGCGGATCTGGATCTGGGCCGTGCTGCCCGTCGAATCTCGCGTGCTCGTCATCGTGATGACCGCGCTTTCCCTCTATGGAGGCTTCGGCGGCATGCAGGACGGGGTGGCGCACTTCGCCCACCTGGGGGGGTTCGTGGGCGGGTACCTTTACCTGCGGTGGACGGAGAGCCGATCACCGGCCCGGAAGTTCAAGGCCGTGGCGGACGGGACGGCCGGCCGGCGGTGGGAGGCCGAGCGGAGCAAGCTCGACCGCTGGGCCCACATCGACCGGGAGGGGATGCACGAGATCAACCGGGAGCGGTTCGACGCGATCTGGGAGAAGCTCCAGACCGCGGGGGTGGGAAGCCTCACCCCGCGTGAGCAGGCCTTTCTCGACCGCTTCAGCTCCGAGCCGGGCTAGTCCTGCGGCGTATCCTGGAGGGCGTCCTGTAGTCTGCCCAGCACGGCCCCCAGCTCGGGCTGGAGCTCGAGCACCGGCAGCACCGGATCGTCCTTCATGCGCCGCACCCGGCGAGGCAGCGAGCGGATCGTGTGCCTGCCGATCTTGAGCCCCGGCTTCACCTCACGCCACCGGAGCGGCGCGGAGACAGGTGCGCCGGGCAGGGGCCGGACGCTGTACGGAGCGACGATGAGCTGCCCCCGCCGGTTCTGCAGGTAGTCGACATACACCTTCCCCTGACGATCGGCGAGTTTGCGCCGGGTGGTCGCGATCGCCGGAAGCCGGCGCACGACGATCTGCGCGAGCAGCTGCCCGAGCGTTCGCGACTGCTCGTACGTGTAGCGCGCGCCGAGCGGGATCAGGATGTGGAGACCCGAGGAGCCGCTCGTCTTCACGAAGGTGGGGAGTTCGATCGTCTCGCACAGCGACCGGATGGACCGGGCGATCTCGATCACGTGGCGGAACGGCGCCTCCTTCGGGTCGAGGTCGAGCACGCAGAAGTCCGGACGGTCGAGCCGCGACACGCGGCTCATCCACAGGTGCAGCGGGATGGTGCCCAGGTTGGCGAGGTAGAGAAGGGAATCCTCGTCCTCGCAGACGAAGTACTCCAGCTCGCGGCTCGAGCTGTCGCTCCAGATGCGCACGGTCCGGATCCACTCCGGGGCGAAATCGGGCGCGTCCTTCTGGTAGAAGCTCTTGCCCTCGATCCCGTCCGGAAACCGCGTGAGGACCAGGGGGCGGTCCGCCAGATAGGGGAGCAGCCGGTCCGCCACGGAGCGGTAGTACTCGATCAGGTCTCCCTTGGTATAGCCCTCGGCGGGCCAGAACACCTTGTCGAGATTGGAGAGCACGAGTCCGGGCGACTCCGCTGAGCGGCTCGGCTCCGCTTCGTCCGGAGCCGCGGAGGCCGTGTTCGCTCCGGCGGCCCGCGCCGCGGCTGCCGCCCTCCGCCGCCCGGCCGCCCTCCGGTGGGCTCCCCTGTAAGGAGGCATCTCGCACTCGGTGGGCGCCTTGTCCTCGCGCAGCCGCACGAACACCGGCTGGCGCAGCAGTCCGTCCTCGGTCCGCTCCTTGTAGCGCACCTCCGCGACGAGGGCGGGCTCCACCCAGCGATCCCCGTCCTTGCCGGAGCCTTGCGGGGACGGCACGCCGCGGCAGGGAGGATCGGGCCGTTCCCGAAGGACGAGCTCGGCGGCGAGACCGCTCAGCTGATCCTCCGTGAAGCCGCCTCCGACGCGGCCGGCGTACCGCAGCTCTCCCTCCTCGTAGGCCGCCAGGTGGAGGGCTCCGAAGCCCGTCCGTCCCCCCGTGGGCGCCGTGTATCCTGCGATGACGAAGTCGTCCGACCGGTCCGAGCGGACCTTCAGCCAGTGCCGGGAACGGCCTCCGCGATAGGGGCTGTCGGCCTTCTTCGCGACCATCCCCTCCAGACCCATCTCCCGCACCCGGTCGTAGACGTCCTCGCCCCGCTCCTCGAAATGGTCCACGTACCGAATCAGCCCCGGGACAGGCAGCACCTTTCGAAGCAGCGTCTTGCGCTCCAGGAGCGGGAGCCCCCGCAGATCGAAGCCCTCCAGAGCCAGCAGGTCGAAGGCGTACAGCGTCGCGGGCAGCCGGAGCGCCCCCGCCTCGATGTCGGCGGGACGGCGAAGCCGGGCACGCTTCTGGAGCCGCTGGAAGCTCGGCAGCCCCTCCCGGTCGTGCGCGACGACCTCGCCGTCCAGCACGAAACGGTCGAACGGCAGGGCAGCCACGGCGCGGGCGACCTCCGGGAAGGTGCCCGCCGCGCCGTGGCCGTTCCGGGTGAGCAGGCAGACCTCGTCCCCGCAGCGGCCGCCGAGCATCCGGTAGCCGTCCAGCTTGAGCTCGAAGATCCAGCCGGCCCTGGAGAACGGCCTGCCGCGGGCCTCACCCAGCATCGGCTCGACGCCGGCCGCTCGAACGGTTCGGGCCGGTGCTCCCAGCGCCGCGAGCTCGGCCCGCAGGGCAGGGGCGGGATCGTGTCCCTCGCCCAGCTGATCCACCGTGAGCCCCGAGAGAACGGAGGCGGCCGGCAGCGTCTCGTCCCGGAGGGCCTCGCCGGGGGGCACGTGCTTCCGCTCGCGGATGAGGAGCCACTCTCGCTCGGACTTCGCGAGCTTCACGAGCGTCCACACCCCGCGCAGCTTCAGGCCGCGGAGCTCGAAGAGAAGCTTGCCTCGGGCGAGGCCCTCCTCCGGGTCGCTCAGGGCGACCCATGAGCCCCGATCCCACAGGATCATCGGTC
This sequence comes from Gemmatimonadota bacterium, assembly GCA_020351855.1. Lineage (GTDB taxonomy): Bacteria > Gemmatimonadota > Gemmatimonadetes > Palauibacterales > Palauibacteraceae. The sequence goes on along the minus strand of CP070670.1, from coordinate 583,083 downwards.
CGGCCCCGTAACTACCGTCCGGGATCACGCCCTCGAAGTCCGCGTACTCGAGCGGGTGGTCTTCGACCTGCACGGCCAGGCGCTTCTCCGACGGGTCGAGCGATGGACCTTTCGGGACCGCCCAGGAGAGGAGCACGCCGCCCAGCTCGAGCCGCAGATCGTAGTGCAGCCGGGTCGCGTCGTGCAGCTGGATGCAGAAGACGCCGCCCGACTGGGCGGCCGGGGCGTCCACCGCGGCGTCCGCCCTGCCGGATCCGGTCCTCGGCGGCCTGCCCGCCGGCTCGGGCGTCGATGCGGCGCGGCGCCTGTCCCGGTACAGGGAAAGGCGATCCTCAGGCAAAGCTTCCGCTCATCCCGTCATCCATTACATTTAGTCCGCCGGGCCAAGCCCAGAGTCGATCGGGTCTTACGGTCCCCGGCACGGACACGGTCTTTCAACCGACGGAGATGGCCATGCGACCCATCGGCTCGGCGACGATATCCTTCGGCCTCGTCTCGGTCCCGGTGAATCTGTACTCCGTGGCGGAGTCCGCCGCCAACATATCCTTCAACTGGATCCACAGGGACTGCGGCTCCCGAGTCAAGCAGCGCTACTACTGCCCGACGGACGATGCGCTCGTCGAGCGCGAGGACCTGGTGAAGGGCTATCAGTACGCCAAGGACCAGTATGTCCTCTTCGAGCCGGAGGAGATCAAGGAGCTGGAGGCGGTCGCGACCAACGCGATCGACATCGCGGAGTTCATCCCTCTGGAGCAGGTGGAGCGCACCGAGCTCTCGAAGGCCTACTACCTCGGTCCGGACAAGGGAGGCGAGCGTGCCTACCGTTTGCTGAGCGCCGCCCTGAGCGAAACCGGGCGCGCGGCTCTCGCCACCTACGCTGCGAGGGGAAAGCAGTACCTGGTGCTCGTGCGTCCGATCGAGGATGGCCTCCTGCTCGAGCAGCTGCACTACGCCGACGAGCTGCGCCCCTTCTCGGAGGTCCCGCTCGGCGACGGCGAGGTCAAGAAGGAAGAGCTGAAGCTCGCCGTCCAGCTCATCGAACAGGCGGCCACGGACGAGTATCGCCCCGAGCAGTACGAGGACGAGGTGCGGAAGCGGGTGCTGGCGCTCATTGAGCAGAAGATCGAGACGGGCACGGAGATCACGGCCGCGCCGCTTCCGCCCACCGAGACGAAGGTGATCGATCTGATGGAGGCCCTGAAGGCCAGCCTGGGTGCGGGGGGCGCGGATTCCGAGGCCGCCGGGAAGCGGAAGGCGGCGAAGCGGTCCGCCACGGGGAGGAAGAGCTCGAAGAAGGCGGCAAGCGGGGGCTGAAGCGGCACGAGGGGGATGATGCCCCACTCCTACCGGACACGAGACGTTGCCGAGCTCCTGGGCATCGCTCCAGCCCGGGTCCGCCGGCTGGTCCGCATGGGACTGCTCGAGCCCCCGCGCGACGCCCGCGGCTACCGCTTCTCGTTTCAGGATCTCGTGCTCCTCCGCGCCGCGGTGGAGCTGGCGGCGTCGGACCTCGGGCCACGCCGGATCGACCGGGCGCTCCGCGCGCTGAGGCGGCAGCTGCCGGGGCGTCCCCTGTCGGCCGTGCGCGTGGGCTCTGAGGGGGGACGGGTCGTAGCGCGGGACGGTGAGACGGCCTGGGAGCCGGCTTCCGGCCAGCTGGTCCTCTCGTTCGAGTCGCCCTCCGTCCCGACGGCTCGGGCGCTCACGTCAGAGCGGCCGCCGGGCCGCTCTGCACCGCCCGCCGAGGAAGCGCCCGGGCGAGGCGTCGACCAAGAGATCAGTCCCGCGGAGTGGTTCGAGATTGGCTGCGGGCTGGAGATCGAGCGCCCGGAGGAGGCCCGCCTCGCCTACTCGCGGGCCCTCGAGCTGGAGCCCGATCACGCCGGCGCGCACCTGAACCTGGGCCGCCTCCTGCACGAGCACGGCCGCCTCGCGGCCGCGGAGGCCCACTACCGTGCGGCCCTTGCCGCCGATCCGGGAAGCGCGACGGCGGCCTTCAACTTGGGGGTGGCCCTCGAGGATCAGGGCAGGGCGGAGAGGGCCATCGAGGCGTACCTCAGAGCCGTGGCCTCGGATCCGACATTCGCGGACGCGCACTTCAACCTCTCGCGCCTCTACGAGGCGACGGGAGACCGCCCCGCTGCCCTCCGCCACCTGCGCAGCTACAGCCGCCTCTCGAAGACGAGCTGACGGAGTCCGGCTTGCTGAAGCTCCCGCCGTCCCCGCGGGGTGCTGCCGCCTGCCCCGAACTGTGGCGCGGATGCCTCGTTTGAAGCCCCAGGGGCGCGGATGCCCCAGTTGACCGCACACTTGAGGCGAGCGTCCCACACCCGATCCAACCTCTCCACCCGGCGGGTTCGCGGCACCTCACATCTAACCTGAATAACTGCATGTCGTTACACAGTCCTATGAGGCGGTGGCACGCCCTGGTACGGGGTGTGAATTACTGCCAGGCGGTTACGCGAGTTGGAATCTTCGGCGGGTGCAGGTGGGCCGCCGATGCAAAACAGGAAGAGCGGTCGATGACTTCAGCCAGCATGTTGAACCAGGTGTTCAGGATCGGCGTCGGTTTCTTCGCGTGGTGCGCGATCCGGCAGATCCTGATGGTCTGGCTCACCTACGTCTGAGCCTGGAGAAGCGCCGCTGATCCTCTGCTAGGGCGGGCGGGTCCGCCTCCCGGTCCGCTCGCCCGATCTTTTCCTCTGGAGCCCTCCCGGCGCTCCGGGTCCCACATGCCTTTCTGACGCCCTTCCGTTGCCCCATACTTGCCCGATGCAACGCTCGGTGGCGGCCGTGATCTGGGATTTCGACAACACGCTGGTGGATTCGCGTGCCAAGAACCTCGCCGTGACGCGGCGCATCGCAGCGGAGCTCCTCGGGAGCTGGGACCGCTATCCGATGCTCGGCTCGCTCGATGCCTACGAGCGGGCCCTGTGGCGGACCCGGGGCTGGCGGGACCTCTACCGCACGGAGCTCGGGATGGACGATGCGCTCATGGACGAGGCGGCCAGCCTGTGGACGGGCTATCAGATCGCCGACTCCACCGACGCCCCGCTTCTGCCCGGTGTACAGGAAGCGCTGGCCGCCCTCAGCCAGCTGCCCCACGCCATCGTGTCGGCCAACAGTCGCCGGAACATCGACGAGACGCTGGAGCGCCACGGGCTGAAGGAGCGCTTCCGCGCTGTGATCGGATACGAGGAGGTGCACCTACGCGCCCAGAAGCCGGCACCCGACGGGCTACTGCTGTGCATGGAGCGTCTCGGGATCGACGGGCAGGGCGTTCTTCTCTATGTGGGAGACCACGAGGTCGATGCCCGGTGCGCCGCGAACGCCAACGCGGTGCTCGAGCGGCGCGGGGCGGCGGCCCGGGTACTCAGCGTGGGAGCCGACTACGGCCGCAGCGAGGGCCATGAGTGGGGCTTCGAGCCGGATTATCGGGCGGACTCGCCGGAGCGGATCGTCCGGCTGGTCGAGTCGTTCGCAGCCGAGCAGGCCGGGCCCGTTACCCGGATGTAACGACACGTTGCAGCACGCCTCGCGCCGCGATAGTGTCACGCGTTGCTTGGCGTGACTCCCCTGAACGGATGAGGCAATGCCGCCAACGCCCCGCAAGGCCGGTTTGTCCCGCTCGCCTGGTCCAACCTTGCCGCCTCCTCGTCCCGCACTTCTCCGCCACCGTTCCGGGTCCGCCGGACTCACGTGGGATAGACGCTTCGGACATGCCACCGATCATCGAGAAAAGGAGGGAGACGATGCGTGAACGCTGTGGGTTCAGGAAGCTCGCGCGAGCCGGGGCCGGGGTGCTGGCTCTTCTGCTCTTTCTCTCCACGGAACTGCTCGCCCAGGGCGTGACGACGGGAGAGATGGGCGGCTTCGTGCTGGACACGGACGGGAACCCGATCGTGAACGCCAACGTCGTCGCGCGGCACGAGCCGAGCGGCACGACGTACGGGACGACCACCCGCGGTGGTGGCGCCTGGACAATCCTCAACATGCGGGTCGGCGGACCCTATACGGTCACGGCCACCATGATCGGCTACGCGCAGGATCAGCAGGCCGGCGTGTACGTGGATCTCGCCCAGGACCTGCGGCTGGACTTCGAGCTCGAGGTCCAGGCCGTCGAGGTGGAAGTCCTGGCGGTCGAGGTGGGAGAGAACACGGTTCTCAACGCCGGCCGAACCGGCGCCGCGACGTTCGTCAGCCAGGAGCAGATCGAAGTGCTGCCGGCGCTGCGGCGGACTTTCCGAGACCTCACCCGTGTCGATCCGCGGGCCGATGAGAACCTGGCCTTCGCCGGGAAGAACTGGCTGTACAACAACATCTCCCTGGACGGCTCCTACTTCAACAACCCGTTCGGGCTCGATGATCCGGCGCCCGGAGGCCAGGCGGCGGCGGAGCCGATTCCGTACACCGCGATCGAGCAGGTGACCGTGCAGGTGGCGCCGTTCGATGTACGCCAGGGCGGGTTCACGGGCGCCAACGTGAACATCATCTCGAAGAGCGGCACGAACGATTGGCAGATCGCGGCCTATGGCTTCTTCCGCAACGAGGATCTGCTGGGCAACAAGGTCAACGGGCAGGATGTCATAGCGAATCCGGACCTCAGCTTCGGCCAGTACGGCGCCAGCATCGGCGGGCCGATCATCAAGGACAAGCTCTTCTTCTTCGTGAACGGCGAGCTCAACCGGCGGGAGGACCCGGGCACCAACTTCGTGGCCAATGCCGGCGGGGGCGTCGATTTCGGCGAATCGCGCGTCAGCGCAAGCGTGCTGGATCAGATCTCGCAGCGGCTGCTCGACGTCTACGGCTACGAGACCGGACCCTACCAGGACTTCATCCACAAGACGGACAGCGACAAGCTGCTGTTCAAGCTCGACTGGAACATCAGCGACAGCGACAAGTTCGTCTTCCGGTACAACTTCCTCGACTCCTACCGGGACCTGCCTCCCCATCCGTTCGTGCTGAGCGCCTTCGGGTCGGGCCGGGGCCCGAACGAGTCGAGCCTCCCGTTCCAGAACTCCGGCTACCGGATCAACAACAACCTGAACTCGTGGGCCGCGGAGCTGAACAGCCAGTCGACCGGATGGGCGAACCGGGCCTTCGTGAGCTACAACCGCTTCCGGGACCACCGCGATCCGTTCAGCGAGCCGTTCCCCACGATCGAGATCGCGGAGGGCGGCGTCACCTACACGACGGCCGGGCACGAGCCGTTCTCGATCTATAACATCCTGCACCAGGACGTCTTCCAGTTCACGGACAACTTCACCTTCTTCGCCGACAAGCACTCGATCACCGTCGGCACGAACTTCGAGACGTTCCGCTTCTTCAACTCGTTCAACCTGGCCCGGCACGGGGTCTTCTTCCTCCCGCCGCAGGCGTTCGTGGGCACGACCTACTCGTCGCTCGACGAGTTCTTCGACTTCACGGACCCGAACAGCCCGAACTTCCAGCCGCTGAACGTGCTGATCGGGATCGGATCGGCGTGCGGGAACAACGACTGTCCGCTGAAGGGGGAGGACTTCACGTTCGGCCAGCTCTCCTTCTACGCGCAGGACGAGTTCGAGATCTCGCAGCGAGTCAGCCTCACGTTCGGGCTGCGCGCCGACATGCCCCTGTACCTCACGGATCCGGTGGACAACCCGTTCTCCCGATCGCTGGACGCCCGGAACCCCGATGGGGCGTCGGTCGTCGTCGACCAGAGCAAGGTGCCGGGCACGACGGTTCTCTGGTCCCCGCGCGTCGGGTTCAACTGGGCCGCGACCGAGGATCGCTCGCTCCAGCTGCGGGGCGGATCGGGCATCTTCACGGGCCGAATCCCGTTCGTCTGGGGCGGAAACAACTACTCCAATCCCGGCGCCAACCCGAACATCTGGAGCAACGACCCGGCCGGGCCGGCGCCCGTGATCACGGGCGAAGGCTGCACGGCGCAAGGCTGCACGACGGCGGTGCTCCAGCAGTCCTTCTTCCTCAACGCGTTCGATGAGGACTTCCAGTGGCCGCAGACCTGGGTGACGGACCTGGCGTTCGACTTCAAGATCCCGGGAGACGTGCTGACCACCTTCGAGGTCCTGTACGGTCGGGACCTCAACTCGATCTCGATGTACAACGCGGACCTCGGCGCGCAGACGGGATTCAACCCGATCGACGGGCGGCCCGTGTTCAACAACTTCCTCAACCCGGAGATCGGGCCGGGGAACTGCATCTGCGTGATCGACAACCGGAGCGATGGCTGGAATCTGAACCTGACGGCGCAGTTCCAGCGGGCCTTCGATTTCGGCCTCGCCTTCATGGCGGCCTACTCCTACACGGATGCGAGAAACGTCCTCAAGTCCACCGAGATCGCGTTTGACCTCTGGACGCAGATGCCGGTGCAGGGGGATCCGAACAACCCGGGCCTGAGCTACTCGGAGTTCGGTCAGCAGCACCGGATCGTCGGCACCGTGACCTATCCGGTGGAGTGGTCACGGGCGCTGGCGACGAGCTTCGGCTTCTACTTCAACGTCGCCAACGGCAACACGTTCACGGGGGCCGGCGGCAACCGGTACTCCTTCCTGTACTCGGGGGACGTCAACGGCGACGGCTCGAACCTCAACGACCTGATCTACATCCCCCGCGATCAGAGCGAGATCACCTTCGATGCGTTCACGGACGCGAACGGGAGGGTGGTGACGCCCAATCAGCAGTGGGCGGCCTTCGATGCGTTCATCGAGCAGGACCCCTACCTGAGCGAGCATCGGGGCGAGATCGCCGAGCGCTTCGGCCTGCTCAACCCGTTCTGGAGCAACATCGACTTCAAGCTCATGCAGGATTTCCGCTTCGGCGGCCAGGGATCGCAGAGCACGATCCGCCTGCACTTCGACATCCTGAACCTCGGCAACCTGATCGACTCCAGCTGGGGTGTCCGGCAGGTAGCCAGCGCTGCGGCGACGAACCCGCTGGCGCTGACCCGGTTCGAGGATGACGGAACGCCCGTGTTCAACTTCAACATGGTCGAGAACACCTTCATCCCGGATCTGAGCGTCGAATCGCGCTGGCGCTTCCAGCTCGGGCTCCAGTACCTGTTCAACTGAGATCGAAGGAAGGACGATCCCTGCGAGCCCCGACCGCGTGCGAGCGGTCGGGGCTCCTCCTTTCTCTACCCCGGCGGCGACCGGCCGCGCTGTGCGCTGGGAGAGCCGTCGTTCAACCGCAACAACCGCAAGGAGGGATAGCGACATGAGTCCGTTGGTCGCCGGCCTGGTTTGCGGCACGGCGTCATTCTGCTGCTTCGCTTCCCCGGCCTCGGCCTCCCGCGCCGTCGCAGCAGGTGCCGACACGGTGGTGATCACCGAATGGGAGGTGCCCTACGAGCAGAGCCGGCCGCGGGATCCGTACGTGGCCCCTGATGGCCGCGTCTGGTTCGTGGGGCAGCGGAGCGACTATGCCGCCGTCTTCGACCCCCGTACCGGCGGATTCGACCGGTTCGACCTGCCGCAGGGAGCGGGCCCGCACAACCTGATCGTGGACTCCGCCGGAACAATCTGGTACGCCGGCAATCGGGCGGCCCACATCGGCAAGCTCCACCCCGAGAGCGGCGTGATCGAGCAGCTGGCCACCCCGGATCCGCCGGCCCGGGACCCGCACACGCTCGCGTTCGCCCCGGACGGCAACATCTGGTTCACCGTGCAGGGCGGCAACGTGGTCGGGCACCTGAACACCGCGACGGGGGCGATGCGCATCCTGCCGGTCGAGACCCCGAGGGCCCGGCCCTACGGCATCGTCGTCGCCCCGGACGGGCGGCCGTGGATCGCGCTGTTCGGCACGAACCGGCTGGCTACCGTCGACCCCGTCACGATGCAGCTGGCAGAGGTCGAGCTGCCTCGGGCCGAGGCCCGGCCGCGCCGCCTCGTGCTGACCTCGGACGGACACGTCTGGTACGGCGATCACGACGAGGGCTTCCTCGGGCGCTACGACCCTGCGAGCGGCCGCGTGCGGGAGTGGGAGATGCCGAGCGGATCCGCGTCGCGGCCCTACGCCATGGCCGTAGACGACCGCGACCGGATCTGGATCGTCGAGACGGGGGTGAGCCCCAACCGCTTCGTGGGCTTCGATCCCGCGACCGAGATGTTCTTCGCGGCGACCGCGATTGCCAGCGGGGGCGGGAGCGTGCGCCACATGACCCACGATCCCCGCACCCGGTCCATCTGGTTCGGTACCGACACGAATACGCTCGGCCGG
>CP070670.1:567324-574766 GCA_020351855.1 Gemmatimonadota bacterium | reverse complement strand
TGCCGTGGGCGGAGAAGTCCGCGATCCGGCGCGTACACTCCCGCGCGCCATGTACCTGTCGCTCGGGATCGCCCTCGCCATCTATCTCCCGCTGCTCTTCCTCATGGCCACCGTGGGGGCGCCGGCCGAGGGCATCGCAACGGCCGCGGCGGCGAACCCCGAAGGGCTGGTGGCGGTGGCCGCGGAGCGCTTCATGGGTCCCGCCGGCTACTGGCTTGTAATCATCGCTGGCGTGCTCTCGATGCTGTCGGCGTTGAACGCGAACCTGTTCGGGGCCTCGCGCGTGGCCTTCTCGATGGCGCGCGACCGCACGCTTCCGCGTCGGCTCGGACAGGTGCGGGCGGCGAGCGGGACCCCCGAAGTCGCCGTCGCCGTCACCGGTGCACTTGTCGCCCTCATCACCGTCGCCGTCGGCAACGTGGCGGCGGCGGGCGCCGCGGCTAGCCTCATCTTCCTCATCTCGTTCGCGATGGTCCACTGGGCGGCGGACCTGACGGGGCGCCGCTCTCGCCAGCGGCGTCCCCGTACCGTCCCGCTTCTGGGTGCCGCGTTGTGCCTGGGTCTCGCGGTCTACCAGGCCTTCGCCGTGCCTGAAGCGGGCCTCGTCGTGCTGGCGCTGCTGGTGATCGGCGGCGCGCTGTACCTGGCGGTATTCGCGACGGGCGCCCGGCTGGCAGACGTGACGGCGGAGGCGCGCGATCCCGACCTGGCGCGCCTCCGCGGGCGGAGCCCACTCGTCCTGGTCCCGATCGCGAATCCCGTGAGCGCGGCCAGCCTGGTCGACGTGGCCGCGACCGTGCGCACGCCAACCGTCGGTCGCATCCTCCTCCTCAACGTCGTTCGTGCGCAGCAAGAGAAGCTTGAGGACAACGACCCCGCCCTGCTCGACGCCGAACGAGTGCTCGGCGAGTCGCTGCAACGCAGTCTCGAGAGCTCACTGGTTTCGGAGACTCTGTTCACGATCGCGTCCGATGTCTGGGCGGAGATCGAGCGTGTAGCGCGGGTCCACGACTGCGAGACCGTGCTTCTCGGGCTGCCCAACCTGGCGGACCCGGGCGTCGAGGCAAAGCTCGAGGGGCTGATTGGCAGGCTGGACGCCGACGTGGCGGTGGTCCGTGGCCCGTACCGGTGGCACATGTCGGATGCCCGACGGGTCCTCGTGCCGCTGGGCGGCCGGCGTGAGCACAGCCAGCTCCGTGCGCGCCTGCTGGCGAGCCTGTCGCGGTCAGGCGAGCGGTCGCTCACCTTCTTTCGCGCTCTCCCGCCGGCGATGTCCACCGAGACACGCCGCCGCTTCGAACGCACGTTACGCGAGCTCGCCAGCGACGAGGCGGCCGGGCCGCACGAGGTAGTGATCGAGTACACGGCCGACCCGCGCGAAGCCATCCTCCGGCATACGGCCGAAGCCGACCTCGTCGTGATGGGGATGCAGGCGCGCGGTCGGGGGCCGTTCTCCCTGGGTGAGCTGCCGCTGGCGATCGCCCGCGAGTCCCAGGTACCGTTGGTGCTGATCACTCGGAGGCCGGTGCGCTCGCGAGGGCTCACGCGCCTTCCATTACCGCCCGCGTTCAGGATCTGACTTTCCCTCAAAATGAGCTTGCCGGCAAACTCGCCGCCGTCGCGACCGTTTTCGACAAAGAGGGAGCCCCTCGTCCGCGGCTGATTGAGAAGAAAGGACAGCTAGCTGCAGACGACGCGGCTGTCGGACTGGCGCTGGCTCTCATGTTTACTCTCCAGGTTCGCTCCGTATCAGGTGCGGAAACGCGGAGAGGGGTCCGTACCTCATGCGGGCAATTCCGCAGAAGTAGGCATATGGTGCGGAAATCGGGCCCTAGCCCATACGTTTTGCAAGCAGGAGGTCACCGGTTGGCTCCGCTCGCTGCGCTCGGTCGCCGGTCAGGCGATCCCGGTCGGCTCCACTTCGTGGGGTCGCTTAGACCACGCAAGCAAGAGGGGCGGCCCGCTTGGAGCCGCCCCTGACGAGAGGTACCTCAGGTCCGCAAACAGGCGATCAGAGCGGACAGCCCTGCTCGTTGAGCTCCGCGAGCTCGGCCTTCGCCGATTCGAAGTCGCCGCTGCCGTAGGCCGCGGCAACCAGCGCCTTCACCTCCGCCTCGCTGAGATCGTAGGAAACGCCGGAGTGCGCGGCGTTGAGCAGCGCGGCCACCGCGTGTCTGCCTAGCGCGATCTCGCCGCCGCCGCCGCGGTTCAGGGCTTCGATCAGGGTCCCGCCGAAGCTCGAAGTCACGCCGAACGTGCCGTCGTAATCATCGCCTGGCGAATACCCCTCCCACGCCGATGGCTTCTTCTGGCCACCCTTGGAGTGGGAATCGGCCCCGGCGTGGTTCTTCCAGTATCCGGGCGTGCAGCCCTCGCCATCTTCCGGCTCCTCCACGGGCGTGTTCGTGAAGACGATGAGGGCCCCATTCTGCCCGTTGACCACGGCGCTCGCGCTGTTTCCCTCACCCGAGCTGTTGGAGTCATCGGAGCCGAGGACCGTCTTGACGTACGATGCGGTGAAGCCGTCGGGTACGTTCTCGGTGACCGTGACGACGTCCTGGGGCTGGCCGCCATGCAGCCAGACGTTCACGCACTGGCCGTCGCTCAGCGTCTCCTGGAACGACGTGTCGCCGGATTCCTCATGCGAATCGACCACGACGTCCACGACGACGTCGGGCGGGCTGTCGACGCCTTCCGGGTACTCCTTGCACACCTCCAGGAACTCCATGTCGGCCTGCCCGTCGGGCACGTTGACGGTGTTGTCGGGCCGCTGCCCGAGGGTGAAGCTCGGGCCCGCCGGAGGGGGCGGAGTGGGGTCTGGAGCAGTCGCCGTCGGGTCCGGAGAGGTCAGAGTAGGGTCCGGAGAGGATCCCGAATCCGCACAGGCCGATGCCAAGATAACGGCCACCAGCACGGGCAGGCACAGCAGGATCGACGACGGCCGAAACGGTCGCGGGGACATGGCTCCTCCTCATCTGCTAGATGCGCGATTGCCTACAGCTGTGCAGCCAGGCCATCTCGAGGAGACCCCAGGCTTTGCGGACCGGTCTCACGACCGGGGTGCCTTTGTCGATGATCGCTATACGTGGCGATGCAGAGTGCGTGCCCGGCATCTACCGGCAGGGCATGGCCCCGTAACATGTTGAGAGGTATATCGTTGCAGATGTTCGCCGTGCGCGGTCGTGCCGGGAGCGGGCGGGCTGTCGCTGGGGCTCTACAGTCACTCCTGAGGAACCAGCCTCCGAAAACCGCCCCCGCTCCTGCACCCTCCCTGGCGGCCGCGCTCCAAAGGGCGTCTTAGAGTTAAGGCCGCGCCGCGTAACTTCAGGCCGCGCCCCAACCGCCCAAGCCGCGACCGCTTAACTCGCCGCCTTGAAGGGCCGACGGTCAAGCCCAGCCCAGCTGCTCCATCGCCCAGTGCGCGTTCCAGATCTTGACCATCCTCGCGACCCGGTCTTCATCGTTCATGAACAGCACGAAGACGTAGTGCGAGTCCATCTCCCGGTTCGTCGGGGGAACGGGCCCGCCCTCACCGGTGTGGCGGAGGTGGAACGTGGCGAAGAAGATGGCGGCGCGGTTCTCCGCGTCCCAGGCGCTGGCGTGGAGATCGTAGCGACAGTCGGTCGCCCAGTTCGGTACCTCAGCCATCCACTCGGCGTACTCCCGCGCCGTGCTGAACCCGGCCACCGGCCCGGCCTGGGCCTCAAAGGAGGCGTCGGGTTCCACGTACGGCCGGCAGGCCTCCCATCCCTTCGAAGACTCGCACGCATGAAAAAAACCGGCAGCGTTCTCGAACGCGGACATACTATTCTCCTTTAGATGCACAGGATTGATGGATGCACAGGATTGATTGTTGTCCTGCCCTATGCCCCTTGACTCCTCACCCCACCCCCGGGCAGCCGGCCCCCGCGTCGACCCAGGCGCGCGCGAGTTCGCCGAACCGCTCCTGGCTTCCCGGCAGTCCTCGCGGGTGAGGTTCGCGCGGTCGTGCGGGGAAAGCCACATTGATGGGCCCAACCTTGCCGTGCTGCCCGGCCTTCGTCAACGAGCCCCGGCCAAGCGACGCGCGACGTGGGGTCTCCGGTCGAGGAGAGAGCACGGCAGCGGGGGACTGCCCCCGGACGCGCTGGGAGGGAAATGGGGAATGATGTGGTTTCGAAAATCGGCCGGGTGGCTAGCTTTCAGCGGATGACCACCGCAACAGCGCCCCGCGGGCCGAGAGCGGGAGTCTGGCGTCCGTGGCTGTGTACTTTGCTGGTCGCAGGTGGCTCTCTGCTTGCGCTCGCCTCGGACGCGGCAGCGCAGCTCGCGACCGCGGGAGCGGGCGTGCTCATCAGCGAGCGGCCACAGCAACCGGTTTTCGAGCTGCACGGCGAGACCCCGCCCTTTCCTGCGGACGCGAGAGGCTACCTCACTCTTTCCTGGACCGACGAAAGCTGGGCCCCCACGATCATCAGCGCCGCGGAGCTACCCGTTCTGCGCTTCGACGGCGCCTTCACCGGTGTCGGAGCCGGCCTGCTGTGGCTCGAGGTGAACGAGTACCGTCCCTACCCCATGCTCGTCAGCACGACGGTGGTTCCGCTTCCGTTGCCCCGCACCTCGTTCGTGTTGATCGCCTCGACGCTGCCGTTCGAGAACTTCGATTGGTCGCTCGTCCTCAAGGTCGGCGTGACCCTCTTCTTCATTCGATGAGCCGGATGCGATGAGCGAGAACGGAGAAGATGGCGGGTTGCGTCCCAATGGACTTTACACGAGAGCCTCGGCCCCCTAAAATCGCACGCTATCACAAGGCTTCAAGGTTGCACGTCGGCTCTTTTCGCCTATGGGAGTGCCAGAGAACATACTTCGTCGGTAGTGATGGCCTGCTTGAACACAGCTAGACCTGTTGGTCCACCTCGAAGCACCTACTCGCGCGTTCCCGCAGCGCTGTCGTGGAGTTGTGGGCCGCCGTCCCCGTCCCCGTGTGACGCTCAGCTCGCACCATCTCGGAGGGTTCCATGTCGATGACTCGTAACGTCATTTCGGCGCTCACCCTGACCCTGGCCTGGACCGGCTTGCTCGTCGCACAGGACCAGGCCGGCAGGATCACCGGCCGCGTGCTCGACACCAACAGCCAGCAGCCGATCGCCAACGTGAGCATAGCCATCGAAGGCACGGCGCTCGGAGGGATGTCCGGAATCGACGGCACGTACGAGATCCGGGATGTCCCCGCAGGGACCTATCAGCTGACGGCGACGAGTCTCGGCTATGGTCCGTTGACCCAGGGGGTCACGGTCACGGCCGGTGAGACCGCCACGGTTGACTTCTCGCTGCAGATTCAGGCGGTGGTGCTGGAGGACATCGTGGCCACCGGGTACGGGACGCAGCGGCGGGCCGACATCACGGGATCGATCGCGACCGTCGACGCGCCGGAGGCGGATGTGGGCGTGACCGTAAACGTCAACCAGATGCTTGACGGGCGCGTCGCCGGGGTGCGCGTGGTCCCGACGACGGGCGAGCCCGGGGCTGGCCAGCAGATCCGGATTCGGGGCTCGAACTCGCTCGGCGCCAGCAGCGAGCCGCTGTACGTCATCGACGGCGTCCCGATCTCGAACGTCCAGACCGAGGCGGACGGGTTTGGAATCGGAGGCACGGCGTCGCTGGCCCGCAGCCCGCTCAACATGATCAATCCGTCCGATATCGAGACGATCACCGTCCTCAAGGATGCGGCGGCCGCCTCCGTGTACGGCTCCCGGGGCGCGAACGGGGTCGTGCTGATCACGACGAAAAAGGGCACGTCGGGACGCGTCCAGATGGAATACGACGGCTACATCTCCGCCGCCTCGCGGGCGAGCTCCCTGGATGTGTTGAACGGAGACGAGTACCGCGCATTCGTCCAGCAACAGGTGAACGCCGGGATTCTCGACCCCAGCCGGTTGGCCAACCTGGGCAACGCCAACACGGACTGGGAGGACCAGGTCTCGCAGACGGGCCTGGTCACCAACCACAACCTGAGTTTCACCGGCGGGGTCGAGGCGGCGAACTTTCGGGCCTCCCTCAACTACCTCGGATCGGAAGGAGTGCTTCGGAGCAGCGGCCTGGAGCGAATCCAGGGTCGCCTGAACGGCTCGTTCAGCGCTTTCAACGACATCCTTCGCATGAACCTCAACCTGACGAGCTCGCACACCGAGAACGACTACGTGCCGTTCCAGAACACGGGCGGGTTCGAGGGCGCCATGTTGCAGAATATGGTCGTCTTCAACCCGACCCGGCCGGTCACGGTGACGGATCCCGAGACCGGCCAGGTCGATTTCTACGAGATCGGGACGGGCGTTCAGTCGGTCCGCAACCCGGTGGCGCTCGCCGAGCAGATCCAGGACGAGGCGAGCTCGTCCCGCACGCTGGCCAGCTTCGACCTCGACCTCGACCTGCTGTCCGGCCTGACGCTGCAGCTGCTGGCCGGGGTGGATCGCTCGGCCAGCAACCGGCGCACGTACCTTCCTAATGCGAACCCTGTCGGATCCATCTACGAGGGGTTGGCCTTCCAGCAGGAACGCGACAAGACGGACCTCACGTTTCAGGGGAGGTTGAACTGGAACCAGTCCTTCGGTGAGGACCACGCCATCGACGCCGTAGTGGGATTCGAGAACCAGGAGTTCGACCTCAGGACGTTCTCGGCGGATGCCCGCGGCTTCTCCACCGATGCCTTCAGCTTCGACAACCTGGCGGCCGGCGGTACCCGGCCGGTCGTCGCCTCGAGGCGGGAGGAAGTCAGACTCCTCGGCACCTTGGCCCGAGTCAACTACATCTACAAGGAGCGCTACATCCTGACGGGGATGTTCCGCTACGACGGCGCGTCCAACTTCGCGGAGAACAACAAGTGGGGGGCGTTCCCCTCGGTCTCGGCCGCGTGGCGGATTGCCGAAGAGGGGTTCATGGCGGGTGGCCCGTTCTCGGAGCTCCGTCTCCGCGGCGGCTGGGGCCTGGTGGGTAATCCGGGCATCCCCGCGTACTCCTCCCTGATCACGCTCGAACCAAAGGACAAAGGAATCTTCGGAGAGGACCAGTTCGTCGGCGTGGGCGCGACCCAGAATCCGAACCCGGACCTCAAGTGGGAGCGAACCGAGACTTACGGCGTCGGACTCGACCTCGGGTTCCTGGACAACCGGCTCGCGGCCGTTCTCGACTACTACGTCAAGAACACCAGAGATCTGCTCCTCACGGTCGACGTGCCACAGCCGGCGGCAGTGGCGACCCGGCTCGAGAACATCGGCAGCATTCGCAACCGCGGCTTCGAGTTCTCGTTCGACGCCATCGTCGTGGACAACCCGAGTGTGACCTGGAATGCCGGACTGAGGTTCGACATGAACCGCAGCGAGGTGGTGGATCTGGGCGCGCAGACATTCATCCGCAACGGCGGCGTCAGCGGGCAGGGCCAAACCGGCCAGGTGGCCCAGCGGCTC
>CP070670.1:558918-567224 GCA_020351855.1 Gemmatimonadota bacterium | reverse complement strand
GACGGTGCCGACGGTGGAGATCTCGGCTCTGGCTTCGGATCTCTTTGGCTGGCGCGACACGACCTTCATCGGCTTCGAGCTGCCGGCCACGTCTTCGCTGAAGATCCTGGCGGACCGGGACGACCTCGCATCCCGCGTGCTGGGCCGGTTCGATATCCCGGATTCCATTGTCACCCAGTTCGGAAGCCAGCAGATCGACCGCTTCGTCGAGGCGGAATTCCGGGTCTTGCTCTCCTTCGAGGAGGACCCCGACAGCGTCGCGGTTCCCGACTACCGGCTCGAGGTGTTCACGCTCGAGCAGAGATACGATTCCCTGGAGGCCACCTGGGTGGAGAGGGAGGGGAATGTCACATGGGAGACCCCGGGCGGGGCCCTGGGCCCGCTGCTCGCCTCGGGCGACTTTCCCACGGCGGTAGAGACGGCCGTCCTCCCGCTCAGCGGGCCCGTGGACGACCTGCTGCAGTTCTGGCGTGAGACCGAGGGCGAGCCCGGGGTAGCCCTGGTGCTGAGGGGCGGAGGACCGGAGTTCTTCGTCAGCGGTTTCGAGCTTGCGACGGAGGTGACGGTCGTCGGCCGTAGCGACACCATCCCGGCCGTCTTTGATGGTCGGGCGACCACGTTCATCTATGACCCGCCACAGCCGTCGCCTGACCGGAGCCTTAGAATCGCCGGCCTGCCCTCGGCCCGCATCTACCTGCAGTTCACGCTGCCCGACACGCTTGGAGGGGTACTGCTGAGCGGCGCGACGATCAACCACGCCGAACTCCAGTTCCGGCCGCTTGCCGCTCCCGATCCGCCGTTCACTTTGGAGCGGGACATCGCGACGAGCGTCCTCGAGGTGGCCGCAGACGCGTTCGCGGTGGGGCCCAAGGTCCCGGTCGGCCCCCCCATTCCGAACCCCTTGACCAATGCGGCCCAGTTCATCACGATCTCGCCTGAGGGGCTGGCCGACGGCGAGCCGCTTCGAGCCAATATCACGGCGCTGGTCAGCCGGGTCGCGAACTTCGACACCCTGACGCAGGTGCGGGTGGCGATCCGACCCGTGCCGTCCGATGCCCAGGCGTTCGGCTTCTGGGAGTTCGGCTCCGTCGAGTCGGAGCTCGCGCTTCGGCCTCGGCTGTTCATGCTCGTGACGCCCTCGACCCGTTTTCCGGTGCCTTGAGATACGTCCGGCGCAGGAGGTCCGTCTGCCGTTGGGCGTCGTCCGCGATTGCCGTACTCGCCCTGCTTCTCGTGCTTCCGTCCTTACTGGAGGCCCAGGTGCCGTTCACGGCGGTAGGCGTCGGATACCCGATCCGTTCGCTGGATGCGCGCTCGATCGGTCTCGGCGGGGTCGCGAACGGACTGCTCGGCGGTACTCTCTCGCTCGGGAACCCCGCCGATCTCACCTTGCATCGATCCGCCGCGGTGGCCGCCGCGATCGCCGCCGAGGACATTACGCTGCGCGCGGACGCCGGCGATCAGAACACCGGACGCAGTTGGTTTCCGCTGATCGGCACGGTGGTGCCGCTCGGGGATTGGGCCTTCCGCGTCGGCTTCGGCGGTGTGCTCGATCAGGATGTGGGCATCATCCTCACGGATACACTGTCCACGTCGATCGGACGCTACGAGTTCGAGGAGCAGCGGGACCGGGACGGTGGCGTGAGCCAGATCGATGTCTCGGTCGCCCGCAGGCTCGGACCGGTCTCCGTGGGGGTGGGCATTCAGCGGCTCACCGGCAGTCTTCAACAGACGCTGCGGCGACGTTTCACGGCGGATATCGACAGCTCTGGGGTCCTTCCGGGGCCCGTGCGGGAGGCGGCAGAGACGGACTACGCCGGCTGGTCGGTCAAGGCAGGGCTGAACGCGCAGCTTGCGGACCGGTTCGTCATCAGCGGCAGCGTCTTTTTTGCGGCCGATCTGAAGGCCAAGCAGGTCGAGACGCTCATCGAGCGGACGCTTCGGCTCCCGAACGGCTTCGAAGGCGGACTGAGCGGCAGGATCACTCCCCGTCTGCTCCTCGCTGCCGGGGGCGGCTGGTCGGGTTGGTCGGGGACCGAGCCTCCGTCCGAGGAGTTCGAGGTCGCCGATGTGACATGGTTCGGCGGCGGACTAGAGTATACAGTATTTCTCGGAAGCGTTCCGCTCGGCCTGCGGGCGGGTGGCCGCACGAGAGACCTTCCCTTCGTCCTGCCCGAGCGGAAGCAGTCGCAGGAGAACGCCATCACGGCCGGTCTCGGAACCCGCCTCGGCGGCCGCGTGCAGGTCGATCTGGGCTTCGAGTTCGGCCGGCGCGGCGAGCTGGAGCTTTCGGGTGCCGAGGAGAGCTTTACGGCCTTGAACCTGACCGTCGGAATCAGGCAATAACGACCATGACCCAGCTCGTGGCCTTGCGGCGGAGTCGCGCGGCAGGGAATGCCGATCGGCAACGATCCGAGGCGGAAGGGGTGGCGGGCGCCCTCGTGGGCCGGGGGGCTCCCGGGCGGACAGTCTATATCGAGACGTATGGTTGCCAGATGAACATCGGCGACACGGAGCTGATGGCGGGGGTTCTCGCCGATGCCGGGTACGCTCGCGTCGACGATCCGGGGCGTGCCGATGTCATTCTCGTGAACACCTGCGCGATCCGGGAGCACGCCGAAAATCGAGTCCTCGGACGCCTCGGACAGCTGCAACGGTATCGCGACCGACACGCCGATCTTCTCATCGGCGTGACGGGCTGCATGGCTCAGCGGCTGGGCGAGGCGCTCCTGCAGGGTGCGTACGGGGTGGACCTGGTCGCGGGACCGGACGCGTACCGGAGCATCGGGTGGATGGTCGACGGGATGCGTCGCGGTGCCGTGGAGAAGGGACAGGCGCTGCTTGCTCTCGATGCCGATGAGGACTACGGGGGCCTGCGAGCGATCCGCGGCGAGGGAGTCTCGGCATGGGTGACGGTGCAGCGTGGCTGCGACCACCGCTGCACCTTCTGCATCGTGCCCTATGTCCGGGGGCCGGAGAAGAACCGGGCATTCTCCGAGGTGGTCGGCGAGGTCGAGGAGGCGGTGGCGGCCGGCTACAGCGAGGTGACGCTGCTCGGGCAGACGGTGAACTCCTACCGATCCGGGGACGGGGATTTCGCGGATCTGCTGCACGCAGTGGCCAGGGTCCCGGGACTTCGTCGAGTCAGGTTCACTTCGCCACACCCCAACGACGTGACCGAGCGTTTGTTGGAGACGATGGCATCGGAGCCGGCGGTATGTCCGCAGCTGCACCTGCCCGTCCAGTCCGGTTCGGACCGCATCCTGAAGCGGATGGTCCGCCGTTACACCCGACGGGACTTCCTCGAGAAGGTCGATCTCGCCCGGAGAATCGTGCCCGATATCGCGCTGAGCACGGACATCATCGTGGGCTTCTCCGGCGAGATGGAGGCGGATTTCGAGGCCACCCTGTCCCTCCTCGCCGCGGTGAGGTTCGACGACGCGTATCTGTACAAGTATTCGAGGCGGGGGGGTACGCCGGCCACGCGTCTGCCGGCGGCCGACGATGTCCCGGCGGCAGTCGCGCAGACACGCCTGGAGCGTACGATCGAGCTTCAGCGCGGCATTCAGCTGTCCGTGAACCGGGCCGAGGTCGGCGCGGTGCGCGAGGTGCTCACGGAGCGGATAGCTCGATCGGCCGGTGATTTGCTGGGCCGGACGGCCAGGAACAAGGTCGTGGCCTTCCGCGGCCCGGCCGACTGGATCGGGACGTATCGGCGGGTCCGTCTGACGGCGACTTCGGGGGCCACCTTCACGGGCGCGGTCGCATGAGGTTCTGGACGCGTGCACTGATGTTCGCCGCGGTGGCGGCATTATCCTTCGGATTCGCGGCGGCGAACGCTGGGGAGCGCGTCACTCTGAACCTCGGCTTCGTGATCCTGCGGTCGGTTTCGCTCCCCGTCGTGGTGTTCGCATCCGCCCTGATCGGGATGCTCGCGGTCTTCCTCGTCGGGTTGCGGGCCGATCTGCGGACGAGGGAGCTCCTGCAACGGTACCGTCGGGCGCTCGAGGAGAGGGAAAAGCCGCCGGTTTGATGTCGGCGTGACGTCAGGGGCTCATTGAGCCCCATGTCCGCCGACGTCGAGATCGCTCATCCCCATCCCTCCGCCGCCGATCCCTGAGCGGGCAGGCGGTCGTGCCCGGCCGCTCGCGGGGCGGCGGCAGGCCACCCGGCCCGCTCGTGCTGGCCGCCGCGTCGGTCGGTCTCGGTGTCCTCCTCGGGCTCAGGGTTGGTGGCGTCGGTGCTCCCACGGGCGGCCTCTGGATCTGCGGAGTGCTGGCGCTCGCCGCCTTCGCCTCTGTGGGGGGTGGGAGTCTCGCTCGCCGGCGTCGGGCTGGCCGGCGGTTCACTCGCCGCTTGGGCGGTCGTTCGCGCCCCTCGCCTCTCCGCGCTACGCCGCTGTCGGCTGCAACCTTACGATTGGAGTTGCAGGCACCGGTCCTCCTCGGCGGGCTCTTCTTGGCAGGGACAGCCTTGGGAGAGTCGGCCGGTTCGGGCGCCCGGGCAAGCTGTGTTGCACGGATCGGCAACGGCGCTTCCCTCGGGGCCTGGGGACGGCTCGCCACGCCGGTCCCGGTCAACCCGGCCGGCGTCGGGCGGGTCCGGGTCGTGTTGTCGCCAGCGGTGCTCGAGTCACCGAGTGGGAGATGCCGGGTGCGCCGCCTCACGCTGTTTGCGCGCGGCTGGAGGCCCGGCCATTCGGTGGGGTCCGTCGTCATGGTGCGGGGAACGTGGCGCCGCTACGGTCGGCCGGGGCGCTGGCCCTCACGACCGGAGCGCATTGGCTCGCTGCGAGCCCGGATCGAGAGCCCACGAGGGACAACAGGGCGAGACGCTGCGTCCCGGGAAGGGAACCTATCGCCCCTCGCTCTACGGCAGCGCCTGAGCGCAGCGGCGGTCCGGCGGCTGGAGGGCAGGCTCCCTGCTGATGTGGGCGGGGCCGCTTCGGCGATGCTCCTGGCCGAACGCGGGCGTCTGGACTCTCGGACGTCTCGCGCCTTCGCGGATGCGGGTCTGGCTCACCTCCTGGCCATCTCGGGTCTGCACGTAGGTATCCTCGCCGGGGCGGCCGTCGCCGCTGCGGGCTTGGTTGTCGCCGGTCGCGCGCGCTTTCCGGTCGCTGCCGGTCTCGTGCTCGGCTACGTGTTCCTGATCGGCATGCCGCCCGCTGCCCTGCGGGCGGCTCTTCTGTTCTGCGGATACGCGGCGAGCCGTGCCCGCGGGAGCCCGGTCTGTCTGACCGAGTTGCTGGGCGCCGCCGGGATCGTTGCGATCCTCGTGGATCCGCTGAGCCTCCTCGATCCCGGGTTCCAACTCTCGTTCTCGGGCTTTGCAGGACTGCTGCTGGGGGATCGGCTAGCCCGGAGGGTAGCGGGCGCGGTGGCCGACCGGTACCCGGCGCTTGGCGTGCGCGGGTCGTCCGGACTCCGTCGTCGTCAGATCCGGCAGGGTCTTGCACGGCTCGGTCGGGCTCTGGGCGCGAGCGCCGGAGCCTTCGCCCTGACAGCTCCGATCGCTGCCTGGCATTTCCAGCGAACGGCCCCGATCTCCATCGTTTCCAGCCTCATCGGCTCGCCGATCGTCGCCCTCTGCCTGCTCGCCCTGGCCGGCGTCCTCGTGCTGCCCGAGTGGCCGGCCCACATCCTGGCCGGTGCGGCAACGCTCCTGACGAGGCTGCTCTTTGGCGCGGCCGATTACTTCGCTTCGCTCCCACTGGGTCATGCCACGGTCGGTCGCCCTGGACCGATTGAGTGGCTGGCTGCGGGGAGCTGTCTGGCGGCCCTGTTTCTCTTGGGGGGGGGAAGGAGCATCTTGCGGGTCGCGCCGCTGGTTGGTCTGGCGGTCGCGGTCAGCCTCTCTGCGCCGGCTCTGCAGGGCCTCAAGCGCGCCGGGCGACCCCTTCTCTGCACCCTGGACGTGGGACAGGGGGACGCGGCCGTCCTGCGGACCGGACGCGGTCACTGGCTGGTGTTCGACGCAGGGCCGCGCCACGGCACGCTGGATGCCGGGCGCCGCACCGTGCTCCCGTTCCTGCTCTCCAACGGTGCCCGGGAGATCGAGCTGCTGGTGCTCACGCATCCGGACCTCGATCACGCCGGAGGAGCGGCCGCGCTCTTCGAGCGCCTGCCGGTGCGTCGGGTCCTCGATTCGGCGTGGCCGGTCCCGAAGCCAGCCTATGCGGACTACCTGCGCGATGTCGCGGCAGAGGGCTCCGAGTGGCTTGTCGGGCGGCCCGGCGCTCGGCTGAGAATCGACGACATCGAACTGCTCGTTCTCGGCCCCCTGCCGGGTCCATGGACGCCCGGTGCGGGTGGCGTCGAGGCAGGCAGTTCGGGCCGGCCGCTGCGGGCGAACGAGGCGAGCCTGTCGTTCCGGATCGCGACCCAGGGCGGCTTTCGGTACCTGAATGCCGGGGATGCCCTGGCGGCGGCGGAGCTCGGCATGACGGACCGCTGGTCTCCCGATACCCTGCGGGCCGACGTGCTGAAGGTGAGCCACCACGGGAGCAGGACTTCCTCGGCGCCGCGCTTCATTCGCGCGGTATCACCGCAGCTTGCCGTGATCTCGGCCGGCGCGGCGAACCGCTACGGTCACCCGCATCCGCTGACGCTCGCCCGCCTCGACGTGGGCGGCGTACGCCGGATATGGCGGACGGATGTCGATGGCACGGCGTGCGTTCGCGTCGAGGGGGATGGCTTCTGGTACGTCGTAGGCTCGTGAACCGCATCCCGCGGCAGCCCGTGAGGTGGTGGCGGCGCTACCGCGAGCCGAATTGTGCCCGCATCTTGCAGTCAGCAGGGGAGATCGCTCGCGAAACCGGAGGATCCAGTGGAAAAGGCCGTCGTCACCCTGAATCGGTTCATCATCGAGGAGGAGCGCAAGCACCCCGCCGCGACCGGGGATTTCACGAGCATCCTGCACGACATAGCCCTTGCGGCGAAGCTGATCAGCCGCGCCGTCAACAAGGCGGGACTGATCGACATCCTCGGCGGGACGGGGGATGAGAACGTCCACGGGGAGCGGGTGCAGAAGCTGGACGAGTACGCGAACCAAGTCATCTTCAACGCGCTGGACCACGGCGGGCGGCTGTGCCTGATGGCCTCCGAGGAGTCGGCGGAGCCGATCCCGATCCCCAAGCAGTTCCCGAAAGGCGATTACGTGCTGCTGTACGACCCGCTGGACGGCAGCTCGAACATCGACGCGAACGTTTCGATCGGTACGATCTTCTCGGTCCATCACCGGAGGGATCCGCGGCACGGCGATGGGGCAATCGAGGACCTCCTGCAGCCGGGAACGCGCCAAGTGGCGGCAGGCTACGTGCTGTACGGATCCTCTACGATGCTCGTGTACACGACCGGGATGGGGGTGCACGGCTTTACCCTCGACAACTCGATCGGCGAGTTCCTCCTCTCGCATCCGATGATCAGGATTCCGAAGCCGGGCAAACGCATCTACAGCGTGAACGAGGCCTACTCGGATCGGTGGAGCGCCGAACAGAGGAAGCTGGTGGAGCGCCTGAAGGGGAAGGGCAGGTTCTCGCTACGCTACATCGGGTCGCTGGTGGCCGACTTCCACCGCACGCTGCTGTACGGCGGACTTTTCATGTACCCGGCGGACTCCAGCGCGCCCAACGGGAAGCTTCGCTTGTTGTACGAGGTCTCACCCCTCTCCATGGTATGCGAGCAGGCCGGCGGCGCTGCGACAGACGGCCAGCGCCGGATCCTCGACATCGTGCCTGAGGAGCTCCACCAACGGGTGCCCATCTACATCGGCAACCAGGAGTACGTAGAGCTCGCCAACGAGTGCATCGGCGGATAGGCGGTCTCGACGACGCGCCGCCTCTCTATACGCAGATTTCTCGGCCGTCGGGCTCTCCGGCTGCCGGGTCCCCGCCTCGCAGCGGCGGGGATGAGGGAAGCCCCCGCGCCGCCTGAGCGACACGGGGGCTTTCGGTATCGGACCGGTCCCGGCCTCCCGGGCCGGCCCGGCCGGCTGCGGGTCTAGAAGAACGACCAGCGGGCACCGATCTGCCAGGCCGTGGCCGATGCGGTGGTCCGGATGCGCTCGAAGCTGTAGTCGTCCGCGGCCGACGGTCCCCGGTACTCGAGCACCAGGTCGCCGTCGTCGGCGTCGTTGGCCCGGCCGGTGACGCGCAGCACCTCGAGGCCGCGGTCGATGTTACTGGGCTCCCGAAACGCCGAGTTGAACAGGTTGGTGACGTCGAGGTAGAGGTCGAGCCGGCTCAGGGCGCCGCCGGCCTTTTGACCGAGCGGGATCCCGAACAGGATCCGCATGTCGAAGCGGTT
>CP070670.1:556255-558818 GCA_020351855.1 Gemmatimonadota bacterium | reverse complement strand
GATCCCATGCTTCGATCGTTCCTCGTCGTGGGGAGGGGTTTCCTGCTCGGCTGGCGGGGCCCTCCTCCGTACGGCTGGTGGGACTCGCGGGCGTGCGTCGGCCATGGGGGCGGCCTGTGCACCGTGGTGTTCGGCGACCGCCGCATTGGGGCGGCGATCGCCATGGTCACGAACGGCAACCGCAGCCTGTGGGATGTCCTGCGCAGGTTCGCGCCCCTCAGCAGCGCGATCAGAAGGGAGCTCGCCGCTTCCCCGCTCTGACCTTTCGAACCCTGGCGTCGAGGAGTTCGCCCGGATCGCCACCGAGCACCCGAAACCCGCTTCCGCGCGGCGCCGTATGGAATACCGTAGCGCACCGTAGCTGACGGTTCGCGCTCGGCGCGGTAGACGAGCCACCAAGGCAATCGAGCGATCACATGGGGGACGGCGGCAGGGGCAGGTTGCGGCGGACGCTCACGGGGCTGGCGCGCAGCCCCGGCTTCACGGTGATCACGGTCCTCACACTCGGGATCGGCATCGGAGCCAACACGGCGATCTTCAGCGTCGTCAACGGGATCCTCCTCCGGTCCCTTCCCTATCCCGACCCCGAGCGCCTCGTCGGCCTGTGGCACACGGCTCCCGGCATCGACATCCCGCTCTTCGAACAGTCCGACGGCACCTACCTGTTTTACGGCAGAGAGAACCGAACCCTGGAAGCGATGGGGATCTTCGGAAACAGGCCGGTAAACCTGACCGGAGGAGAGGAGCCGGAGCGCGTGGATGCCGCGCTCGTCACCTCCACACTGTTCTCGGCGCTGGGTATCCTCCCGGAGCGTGGCCGAAGCTTCGTGGAGGCCGATAACGAGCCCGGTGCCGAATCGGTCGTCATTCTGGGCCACGGCCTGTGGAAACGCAGGTTCGGGGGCGATCCGGAAATCCTGAACGGCACCGTTCTCATCGATGCCGAGGCCCACCGCGTGATCGGGATCATGCCGGCCGGATTCTCCCTCCCGGTCAGCGACTCCGAGCTCTGGACAGCGCTGGAGATCGATCCCGCCGAGGCCTCGACCGGTAGCTACCGGTGGTTTTCCGTGGGCCGTTTGCGGCCCGGAGAGTCGGTGGAGAGCGCTCGGCGCGACCTGGATCGTTTGCGGCAGCGGCTCCCGGAGGCTTATCCGGGCGACTTCCTGACCGAGCAGATGATGGAAACCGCTCGGATGGAGGCGGTCGTCCATCCGCTCATCGAGGACGTGATCGGGGACGAGAATCTCGAGCGGTCGCTGTGGATCCTCCTCGGGACGGTATTCTTCGTCCTGCTCATCGCGTGCACGAACGTGGCCAGCCTCTTCCTGGTGCGGGCGCAAAGCCGGCACCAGGAGATTGCCCTGCGGGTGGCGCTGGGCGCGGGAAAGAGCCACCTGGCGAGGTTCTTCCTCTCGGAGAGCCTCACCCTCGCCCTGGCTGGCGGTGGTCTCGGAGTGCTGCTCGCCTTCGCCGCGACCCGGATCCTGGTCCGCTACGGCCCGGAGAGCATCCCGAGGCTCGACGCGATCGGCATCGATGCGCCGGTGCTGGCGTTTGCGTTGGCGATCTCTTTGCTGGCCGGATTCCTGTTCGCCTCGCTCCCGCTCCTGCGCTGCGGGCAAGCGGACACGGTGATGGCGCTCAAGGAGGGAGGACGCGCCGGCGGTGCCGGACGAGAGCGCCAGCGGACCAGAAAGATCCTCGTGCTCTCGCAGCTGGCGATGGCGTTCGTGCTCGTCGCCGGGGCCAGCCTAATGGTCCGGAGCTTCCGAAGCGTGCGGGAGGTCGATCCCGGGTTCGTTGCCGAGCACGCTCTCACATTCAGGGTATCGCTGCCCGCCGCCGAGTACGACTCACGAGCGGCGATCGCCGGATTCTACGCTCAGCTCATCGAACGACTGGAGGGGCTGCCGGGCGTGGACCGGGTAGGCGCGGGCACCAAGATCCCGCTCCGCGAGAGCGGACACAACATGACCATCGTCTCCATCGCGGATCATCCCGTCGACCCCGGAGACCTTCCGCCCGTCTCCAACACCCAGCGCGTGACGGCCGGCTTCCTGGAGACACTGGGGATACCTCTGCTCGAGGGTCGCACGTTCGACCGGCTGGATCACTTTTCCAATACGCGAGCCGTCATCGTCAATCGGCCGTTCGCCGACCGGCATTGGCCGGGCGAGAGCGCACTCGGCAAGCGTGTGCACCCTAGCCTGGCGGATGGCGAGCCCGAGTGGTTCCAGGTCGTCGGCGTCGTGGGCGGCGTTCGGGACTACGCGCTACCGGATGAGCCGGAACCGATCATCTACTACCCGGTCACGGGGCTGGAGGATTTGGAGGATGCCTTCTGGCCGCTGACCATGAGTCTCGTGCTCCGAGCCGGTGCACCGCCGGCCACGCTTGCCCCGCTCGTCAGGGCACGGGTTCGCGAACTGGATCCGAACCTGCCCGTCACGGATGTGCTGACGATGAATGAGGTCGTCTCGGAGTCCACCGCACAGCACGGGTTCGCGATGATCCTGTTGGCCGTGGCCGCGGCCATCGCTCTTCTGCTGGCTTCCATCGG
>CP070670.1:552766-556155 GCA_020351855.1 Gemmatimonadota bacterium | reverse complement strand
GGATCCGAGACCACCTCCCGAGGAGCTACTACCGCCGGCTGCCGAAGATCGCGGCGGGGCACCTCGCAGGATGCCCCAGGGTCTATGGCCTCGCTTGGGCCTATGTGGCCCATACCGACAGCCGGTTCGACCGGAAGACGCTTCAGCGATTCGTCCGCGCCTACCAGCGCATCCAGCCGCTCACCATCGGGGAGGTCTGGGCTGTAGCCATCCACCTGCGCGTGGCCCTCGTGGAGAACATGCGGCGGCTGGCGGAGCGGATCGTCCGCGCCCGCCAGGCGCGGGCGGGGGCCGACGAGCTGGCGGACCGCCTGCTGGGCCTGAGCAGTCAGCCGGCGGAACATGCGGATGATGTTCTGAGCCGCCTGGACGACGCCCCTCTGGCCGGCGCCTTCGCAGTTCAGCTTATCCAGCGGCTGCGTGACCAGGATCCGTCGATCATGCCGGCCCTGGCCTGGCTCCACGAGAAGTTGAGCGCCCAGGGCACCTCGGCCAACGAAGTGGTCGCCCAAGAACACCATGCTCAGGGCGCCGCGAACGTCACCGTCCGGAACATCATCACGAGCATGCGGTGGATGTCCTCCATCGACTGGCTCGAGTTCTTCGAGAGCGTCAGTCTGGTGGATGAAGTCCTCCGCGCCTCTCCCGGGTTCGCGGCTATGGATTTCGCGACGCGCAACGAGTATCGCACCCAAATCGAGCTGCTCTCCCGCCGTTCGCGGCTATCGGAGATCGAGGTGGCGCGAGAAGCCATAGTCCTGGCCCAGAACGCCGCCCGCGAAGACGGACAGCCGAAGACGGGCCAGACCGAGCGACAGGAGGGCGAGCCGGCTCTTCCCGGTGTTCCCGCGCGTGCCGAGGAAGACCCGGGGTATTACCTCATTTCCTCGGGCAGGAGGGCTTTCGAGAGACGCCTGGGTTTTCGTGTTCCCTTGCGAATCAGACTCCGCCGTGCCATTCGCGCTTTTGCAACCGCCGGCTATCTGGGAGGAATCGCCGTCCTCACCGCCCTCCTGCTCTCGATCCCTCTGTTCTTTACCTGGAGCGCGGGGGCGGGTTCCTGGAGCCTGATCGTCCTGGGGTTCCTCGGGCTCGTGCCCGCCTCGGATGTCGCGGTGTCCCTCGTTCATCGGCTGGTTCCGATTCTCGTTCCACCAAGGTTGCTCCCCAAGCTCGCGCTCGCCCGCGGCGTGCCTGCAGAGCTTCGAACCATCGTCGTCGTCCCCACGTTGGTCACGAGTCGGGCCGACATCGATGAGCAGCTCGAGCGGCTCGAAGTGCACTACCTAGCGAATTCCGAAGGCCATCTCCACTTCGCCCTCCTTACCGACTGGGCGGACGCGCTCAGCGAGAGCATGCCCAACGACAAGGTCCTGCTCGCCGCACTGGCTGACGGGATCGCGGAACTCAACGAGCGCCACGAAGGTCCGCCCGGCGGCGGAGGCGAGCGGTTCCTTCTGTTGCATCGTCCGCGCCTCTGGAACGAGAAGGAAGGCAAGTGGATCGGCTGGGAAAGAAAGCGCGGGAAGCTCCACGAACTGAATCGGCTGTTGCGCGGCGCTGAGGACACTTCATTCCTGCCGATAAACGGAAAGCCGCCCACGGTGCCGCCGGGTGTCCGCTACGTCATCACCCTGGACGTCGACACTCGGCTTCCCAAGGGAACCGTCCACCGCCTGGTTGGCGGGATGGCGCACCCGTTGAACCGGCCGCGCTTCGGCTCCCGGCGGGGACGTGTCGTCCAGGGCTACGGGATCCTGCAGCCGCGTATCACACCGTCCTTGCCCACGGGCCCAGGAAGCACGACCTACCAACGGATCGTTTCGGGTCCCGGAGGTGTGGACCCCTATGCGGCCGCGGTATCGGACGTGTATCAGGACCTCTTCGAGGAGGGGTCGTTCACGGGCAAGGGCATCTACGACATAGATGCGTTCGAGGCGGCGCTCGACGGGAAGGTCCCGGAGAACGCTCTACTCAGCCACGACCTCTTCGAGGGCACCTTCGCGCGCGCCGGGTTGGTGACCGACGTCGACCTCTTCGAAGAGTTCCCCGCCAACTACGAGGTGGCCGCGCGCCGCGACCATCGCTGGGTGCGAGGCGACTGGCAGCTCCTACCCTGGATACTCGGTCATGCGCGGGACGCTGAGGGGCGGAAACAGCGAACTCGCATCCCCGCCCATGGCCGGTGGAAGATGGTGGACAATCTCCGCCGCAGCCTCGCGGCGCCTTCGAGCTTTCTGATGGCGGTGGCCGCTTGGGCCCTTCCTGCCGTTCCTCCCCTCCTCTGGACCGGGCTGTTACTTGGATCCGTCGCGGTTCCCGCCGCAATCCCGATTCTCGACGGCCTGATCCCCAGGCGATGGGGTATCTCGAAGCGCAACCACTTCCGCGCCGTTTCCCACGACATTTACGTGGCCCTGACACAGACGCTCCTGACCATCACCATGCTGGCACACCAGGCCTGGCTGATGGTGGACGCGGTGGTACGCACGCTGTGGCGGCTCTACGTGTCGAAACGGAACCTCCTCGAATGGGTCACGGCCGCGCAGGCGGGGTACGGCGTCGACCTGAGGCTGCGCAGCTTCTACCGGCACCTCCGCTGGGGCGCGGGTCTTGCCATCGCGGCCGGCGCGCTCTTCATCGTGCTCAAGCCAGCAGCCTGGCCCGTGGCCACGCCGTTGGTGCTCGTCTGGGTGCTGTCGCCCGTCTTCGCACGGTGGATGAGCCTCCCGTTGAAAGACCCGCAGGAACAGATCCTCTCACCCGATGAGACGCGCGCCCTGCGGCTCGTCGCGCGCCGGACCTGGCGCTTCTTCGAGGCGTTCGTGGACGATGAGGGGAATGCCCTTCCGCCGGACAACTTCCAGGAAGACCCCGAGCCCGTCGAAGCCCACCGCACGTCGCCGACTAATCTGGGTCTCTATCTCCTCAGCTCCACGGTCGCGCACGACTTCGGCTGGCTCGGAATTCTGGACACGGCGGACCGGCTAGAGGCCACGCTGGAGACGATGACGAACATGCGCCGCGTGCGCGGCCACTTCTTCAACTGGTACGACACCCGGGACCTCCGGCCGATGGATCCCATGTACGTGTCCACCGTGGACAGCGGCAATCTGGCGGGACACCTGATCGCACTGGCTCAGGCGTGCCGCAGCCTCATGCATCGCCCACTGTTGCGCCCGGAGATCCTCGAGGGGATCGGCGACGCCCTCGCGCTGCTTCTCGAGTCGTTGGAGAAGGCCGAGCATCCTCAACGTACGCAGACGGTCACGCCGGAGCAGTTGATCGAGGCGGCCGAATCGCTGTCGGACCTGCTGGGCGATCCACCATCGTCGCTTCCCGATTGGGTTCGCCGCATCGAGGAGCTGGAGGTCCAGGCGGAGAACCTC
>CP070670.1:492326-552666 GCA_020351855.1 Gemmatimonadota bacterium | reverse complement strand
CGGATGAGTTCCGCATCTTCCACAATGCCCTGTCGCCCGTTGTGGATCCGAAGGCGTTCGATGAGCGCTCCTTCGTCGAGTACGAGGGGGACGTTTGCCTCATTCCACCCAACTCCTTCGCGCTGGCGCGTTCGGTGGAATACTTCCGCATTCCGCGCAGCGTACTCACGATTTGCGTGGGAAAGTCCACCTACGCCCGCTGCGGCATCATTGTCAACATCACCCCCTTCGAGCCGGAGTGGGAGGGGTTCGTGACGCTCGAGATCTCGAACACCACACCGCTGCCGGCACGAATCTACGCCAACGAGGGAATCGCGCAGGTCCTGTTTTTCGAGTCGGACGAGCCCTGCGAGGTCAGCTACAAGGACAAGAAGGGCAAGTATCAGGCTCAGCGGGGGGTCACGCCGCCCCGTCTCTAGGGCGGCCCCGCATGTTCTTCCATGCTGCGGCCGACGAGACGACCCAGCCGAGCAGCATCGCCAGGCCCCCGATCGGGGTGACCGCGCCCAGCCCTCTGGCTCCGCTCAGCGCAAGCCCGAACAGGCTTCCCGAGAAGACGAGGGCGCCACCGGCGAAGAGCCAGCCCGCCGCGGTCCAGAGCGATCCGGGCCAGCGAGCCATGGCCGTGGAGGTGATGAGGAGCGCCAGGGCGTGCACGATGCCGTATCGGGCCCCGGTTTCCCATGCCGACAGAAGCTCCGCGCTCAGGCGATCCTGAAGCACGTGGGCCCCGAGGGCGCCAGCGGCCACGCAAACGAAGGCCAGAGCGGTCCCCAGAATGAAGAATGTTCGGCTCATTGCCCAGACTCCCGCAGAATTCAGGTTCGATCCGAACCTCGCTCCGGGAACATACTATCCGCGTCCTCGTAGACCCGCGATGCGCGGCGGTTCGTCATCTGCTTGCGGTCTTTCGAGTTGCAGCGCACGCGATCAAGACGCGGCTCGTGCACGTCTCCCCCGCCGGGGCCCGACCGACCCATCGGCGCCGCGGCATGGTCCTCGCTAAACAGAGGGGCGCGACGTGGCTTCGCCACATGGGTAAATCGCCTCAGGAGAGTAGGTTTAAGTGACGATCACACAGTCTATTAGACGTTCAGACAGACCGAGCAAGGTCATGGCCATCTTTTCCGGCGATGCCGGGCTCGATCGGATCGTGACCGAGGTCATGAGCGATCTCGAGGTGGAGGTCGACGCGACGATCGCGGCGGCGGACGCGGCACAGGCGGCGCAGGAGGCGGCGGAGGAGGACCTGCTGTGGATTGTCGATGCGGCAGCGGCAGACCTCGATGCCGCAGCCTTTCTCCAGGCGCGGCGCGGACCGGTCATCCTGCTGGGTGCCGAGCGCGTCAGCGAGACGCTTCTCGACGCGGCGGACTACTATCTGGCGCGCCCCTTTCAGGCGCTCACCCTCCTGGCGCTGTGCGAGCGGATCCTGGGCGATATCGAGGACGAATCCGCACCGCTGAGCGCTCGGGAGGCCGGCGAACGTCCCCATGTCGTCCCCCGGGCCCCTTCCCTCTTCAAGAGCCGGGCGCTCTACTCCGAGGCCTGCCGGTACGTGGAAGGTGTCCTGAATGCGGTCCGTGCCGAGCGCAAACCCGACATCCGCGCGTGCAGGATCCAGGCGGAGCGCATCCATACGTCGCTGCTTCAGAGCAACCGGCTTCTTCTCATGGCACTCGAGCCATACGAGCGCTTCGAGCTGGCAGCTCACTGCGTCAACGTCTCGCTTCTGACGGGCAAGGTCGCCATGGGGCTGGGCTGGCGTTTGGAGAGGGTGCTCCAGGCCATCGAAGCAGGACTCGTGCACGACATCGGAATGGCGCGTCTTCCGGAACGGCTCCTCCTGAAGGAGGGCAAGCTCACCGAGGAGGAGTGGGCGCTCGTCCATCAGCATCCGACGCTGGGCGCAGCGATCGTCGAGCGGATGGGCGAGGAATACGAGTGGCTCCGCCGGGCGGTGGTCCAGGAGCACGAGCGCATGAACGGTCAGGGCTATCCGGCGGGTCTCTCCGGCGCCGAGATCGATGAGATCGCTCGCATCATCGCCGTGGCCGACGTGTTCGAAGCCTTCTCACACCCTCGGACCTACCGCTCGCTGTTTACCTCGTACGAGGCCCTGGAGCAGGTGGTGGGATTACGCGAAGAATCGCTGTCCGGCGAGGTCGTGGCTGCCCTGGTCGACGAGATCTCGGCCTTTCCGCTGGATAGCTTCGTGCTGCTGAGCACCGGGGAGATCGGCCGGGTGGTGAGCACGAACCCGACCAATCTGATGAGACCGACCGTGGAAACGGTGTGGGATCCGCTGTGGCGACCGGTCGAGCAGCCTCGGTTGCTCGACCTGTCGGCGGATACGTCGGTATCGGTCACGCGACCGCTTCACGAGACGGAACTGCCCATCACCTAGGTCGTCGGCGGGCAGGCCGGCGAGCGCTCAGGAGCGGTCGTCGACGATCCTCCGCTTGACCTCGCCGATCGCTTTGGTGATCTGGATCTCCTTCGGACAGGCCCGGGTGCAGTTGTAGATCGTGCGGCACCGCCAGACGCCGCTGCGCTCGCCCAGGATGGAGAGGCGGTCCGCCGCGCCACGATCGCGGCTGTCGAAGATGAACCGGTGAGCCTGGACGATCGCCGCCGGACCGAGGAAGCCAGGGTTCGCCCACCGCGACGGGCACGAGGTCGTGCAGGCCGCGCAGAGAATGCACTTCGTGGTGTCGTCGAATGCCTCCCGCTCCTCAACGGACTGAATTCGCTCTCGGTCGGGGGGCGCCTCCTCGTTCATGAAGTATGGCAGGACCGCACGGTAGTGACCGAAGAACGGGTCCATGTCCACCACCAGGTCCTTGATCACTTCGCAGCCCATCAGCGGCTCCACGGTGATCTTGGACCCGACATCCCGGATCAACACCTTGCAGGCCAGCCGATTCACGCCGTTGATGCGGAGCGCATCGGATCCGCAGATGCCGTGCTGACAGGAACGACGGAGGGCGAGGGTGCCGTCCAGGTGCCACTTGATGTGGTTCAACCCATCCAGCACCCGGTCCGTGGGCTCCGCGTCGAAGGAGAAGGAGTCGTAGTAGGGGTCCTCCCGGACCTCCGGCTGATACCGGTAGACCTTGAACGTGACCCGCATCAGTACACGCGCTCCTTGGGCTCGAACCGCGTGATGCTGACCGGCTTGTAGCCGATCTCGATCGAACCGTCCCGGGGGACGGCGAGCGTGTGCTTCAACCAGTTCTCGTCGTCGCGGTCCGGGTAGTCCTCCCGTGAATGAGCACCGCGGCTCTCCGTCCGATTGAGAGCACAGAACGTCATGATGTGCGCCAGCTCGAGCATCCCCTTCGTCTCCCAGGCATCGGTGAGATCGAGGTTGAAGCCCTGGCTGCGGTCGTCGATGGCGATCCGGTCCGCTCGTTCACGGAGCGCAGCGATCTTCGCCAGCCCCTCCTGTAGGAGCTCCTCCGTGCGGAAGACGGAGACGTTGTCCATCATGACCTGCTTCATCTCCCGCCGGATCTCGGCGGCATTCTCACCGTCGGAACCGGCGGTCGACCAGAGGCGCTCCAGCTCCTCCCGGGCCGGCCCTGCCGGGTCGTCGCCCGCGGACTCGAGATCCGCGTGCCTGCAGTAGTCGGCCATGGCGAGACCGGCGCGGCGGCCGAAAACCACGAGATCCACGAGCGAGTTCGTCCCCAACCGGTTCGCCCCGTGCACGGAAACGCACGCGCACTCCCCGATCGCGTACAGGCCGCGAATCGGTTCGCCGTGCATGCCCACGACCGCACCATTCACATTCGTAGGGATGCCTCCCATGGCGTAATGCGCGGTCGGCTGCACCGGGATCGGCTCGGTCACCGGATCGATGCCGAGGTAGGTACGACAGAAGTCGGCGATCTCCGGGAGCTTGGTCTCGATGACCTCCGCCCCCAGCTGCGTGGCATCCAGGTGGACGAAACGCTTGCCATCGATTCCTCGCCCCGCGCGAATCTCCTTGTATATCGCCCGCGAGACCACGTCGCGGCTGGCCAGGTCCTTGAGATTGGGGGCGTAGCGCTCCATGAAGCGCTCTCCCTCGTGATTCCGGAGGATGCCGCCCTCGCCCCGCACTCCCTCCGTGATGAGGATGCCCATGCCCCGAATGCCTGTCGGGTGGAACTGGTAGAACTCCATGTCCTCTAGCGGGACCCCGCGCCGAGCGACCAGGAACATGCCGTCGCCCGTCAGCGTCACGGCGTTGCTCGTGATCTCCCAAACCTGGCCGTAGCCCCCCGTGGCGAGGACGAGTGCCTTGCAGCGGAAGACGTGCAGCTCTCCCGTGGCGATGTTCAGCGCAACGGCACCTCGGCAGGCTCCACCCTCGATGAGCAGGTCCACGACCTGGTACTCGTCGAAGAACTGGACGTCGTTCTTGATCGACTGCTGGTACAGGGTCTGGAGGATCATGTGGCCCGTGCGGTCGGCCGCGTAGCACGCCCGGCGTACCGGCGCCTCGCCGTAATTGCTCGTGTGACCCCCGAAACGGCGCTGCGCGATCCTCCCTTCTTCGTTCCGGCTGAAGGGCAGGCCCATGTGCTCGAGTTCGTAGACGACCTCGGGAGACTCCCGGCACATCACCTCGATGGCATCCTGATCGCCCAGGTAGTCGCTCCCCTTGACCGTGTCGAACATGTGCCATTCCCAGTGGTCTTCCTCGCCCATGTTGCCCAGAGCGGCCCCGATCCCGCCCTGCGCCGTGCCGGTGTGGGAGCGCGTGGGATAGAGCTTGCTGAGAACGGCGGTCCGCACGTCGCCCTGACGTGCGAGGTAGACGGCCGCCATGAGACCGGAACCGCCGGCGCCGACGACGATCGCATCGAACGTGTGCTCGTGCACTCGCATGGTTCCGCTCAGACCCCGGCGGCGTCGAAGGTGAAGATGATGTAGGCGCCGGCGAGGACGAGGATGGCAGCCAGGACGTAGGCGACGCCCTTGATGAGGTGGCGCGCCCCCGGCCTGCGGACGTAATCCTCGAGCACGTAGCGCAGGCCGTTCGTGCCGTGCGCCATCGCGAAGGCGAGCAGCGCGAGGTCGTATAGCCGCCACAACGGGTTGGCCCAGCGTCCCACGATCGTCTGAAAGTCGATGTTGTCGACGCCGATCGCGAAGTGCATCCAGTAGAAGTGGAACACGGCGAGCCCCAGGAGGACCACACCCGAGACCCGCATGAAGAGCCACGCCTTGGCCTCGAAGCCGCTTCCGGCCGGCCTGAGGTGACCTCCCCCGCTCCGATGCCCACTCATGCGGCCCCCTTCACTCGTTCCCCAGGAACGCCGTGATCATGATCCAGGCGGCAGGCAGGAAGATGATCACGAAGACCACGATCTCCAGCACTACGAGACGTCTCTGGTGAGCCCAGAGCCGGGGACTGAAATCCTGCACGATGATGCGGAGACCGTTGAGGGCGTGAAACGTGACCCCGAACAGGAGGAACACTTCGCCGACGCGGGCCCACGGCGCCTTGTACAGGAAGAGAAGCTCGTTGAACAGTTCGGGCCCGAAACCGAGGAGGAAGATGTCGACGATGTGCAGCGCGAGAAAAAGGAGAACGCCCACGCCGGTCGCACGGTGGAGCGCCCAGAGGAGGTATCCCGTGCCCCCCCGGTAGGAGAACCACCGACCCAGGCTAAGGTTGGTCGGTCGACTCACGCGGCGGTCCCGCCCACCAGCGCCGCCATCGTCTCACGTACCTCCACGGCCGAGTTGCCGAGGGCGGCGCGCTCATCGTCGGTCAGTACGACCTCGTAGACCTCTTCCACGCCGGTTCGCCCCAGCTTGCAGGGTACGCCCAGGAAGACATCCGTGAGGCCATACTCTCCCGTCAGCCACACCGAGCACGGAAGCACGCGCTTCTTGTCGCGTACGATCGACTCACACATCTGAACGACAGCGGCCGACGGGGCGTAGTATGCGCTCCCCTCCTTCAGCAGTGCGACGATCTCCCCGCCACCCTTCCGGGTCCGCTCAACGATGGCATCGACCCGGTCCCTGCCGAGCAGCTGATCTAGCGGTATCCCGCCGACGAAGACGGAGCTCACGAGCGGCACCATGCTGTCTCCGTGGCCCCCGAGGACCAGCGCCTGCACGTCCTCCACGCTCACGTCCAGCTCGAGGGCGATGAAGCTCCGGAACCGCGCGGTGTCCAGGATGCCGGCCATCCCGATCACCCGCTCGCGCGGAAAGCCAGTTTCGCGCATCGCCACGTACGCCATGGCATCGAGCGGGTTGGTGACCATCAGAATGATCGAATCCGGGCTGTGCTCGGCTATTTGCCGGGCGATGCCCTGCACGATCACTTCGTTCTTCGTTACGAGATCCGAACGGCTCATGCCCGGCTTGCGGGCCAAACCGGCCGTCACGACGTACAGGCCCGAGCCGGCCGTCTCCTCGTACGTCGCCATTCCCCGGACGCGGGTATCGAATCCCTCTACCGGAGCCGACTCCCACTGGTCGAGCCCCTTGCCCTGGGCGAGCCCATCGATGATGTCGACGAGCAGGACCTCGCGGGCGAGCTCCCGCTCCGCGATCCGCTGGGCCACCGAGGCGCCGACGTGCCCGGCGCCTACCACGGTTATCCTCTCCACGCGTGCCTCTCTTGTGCTTGCGGCCGTCGCGGGGCTTCGGTTGGCGCTGGAAGGTCGAAAGAGATGATCGATCGCTGCAATCGAAGTTATCGCAGTCGAGTCCGCCGACGCAACGTCGGGATAGGGTTGCGGGATGGAGAGTTGCCGGCTTCCCCGACGATGTTACAGAGGGGCCGCCATGCCGCCGACCCGGCGCGTGATCTCGCCCGCGATCACTTCCATCAGGTTGTCCCAGCGCTCCGGGCTCACACCCTCGAGCGCGGCGTCGATCAGCTTGACGAGTCTGAGCGCCTCGGCTCGCGTGAGCGGCACCGCCGGGTCCCCCGTGGCGAGTTCCGCACTCAGCGCCTCCAGCTCCTCTCGCAGCTCGCGGTATCGCTGCCTCTCCTCGTACGTCATCGCAACGCCCTCGTTCTGTAAGGTTGCCGGGACGCTCAGCCTCCGACCTGGCTCAGGGCTGAGAGCCCCCCGCTGCCAGCTGCCGTACCCAGCTGCAGCCAATGTCTCTCCTGCTTTGCGTCGAGCGCCGCCCGCACCACGCCCAACACTTCCCCGTGGGCCCTCAGCGGCGTCTTCAGATCGACTTCGTGTGATCCGAACAGACAGGTCCGCAATCTTCCATCGGCCGTGAGCCTCATTCGGTTGCACCGGTCGCAGTAGTTGTGCGACAGGGGCGTGATCACCCCCACCGTCCCGGCGGCGTTCTTGTACTGGAAGTACCGTGCCGGGCCGTTGCCGATTGGCCCCTCAACGGCCTTCAGGCCGCCCAGTGACTCGAGCCGGCGCAGCATCTCGGACGCCGGGATGAAACGGTCCGCCAGGTGAAGGTTTCTCCCGACCGGCATCAACTCGATAAACCGAACGTGCCAGGGCCGGGACCGTGTCAGCTGCGCGAAGTCGGCGAACTCATCGTCGTTGATACCGCGCATCATGACCGTGTTGATCTTGATCGGCCGGAACCCGGTCTCCTCGGCCGCGGCCAGGCCTTCCAGCGTGGCGTCGAAGAAGCGGCCCGGCCGGTAGGTGATCTCCGTGAACCGATCGCGCCGCAGCGTGTCCAGGCTGACGTTGATCCTTTGTATGCCGGCTCGCCTCAAATCTGCGGCGTATTGCGGGAGGAGCACGGCATTCGTGGAAAGCGACACATCAAGGATGCCTGGGACGGACGCGAGCATGTCGGCAAGAACTGGAAGATCGCGCCGAACCAAGGGTTCGCCACCCGTCAGCCGGACTCGTGTCAGGCCCGCCCCGGCCATCTGCCTCACGATCTCCGTGATCTCCTCGAAGGAGAGCATCTCCGGCTTCGGTATCCACTCCAGGCCATCGGTGGGAAGACAGTAAGTGCAGCGCAGATTGCACTTGTCCGTGACCGAGATCCGCAGATAGTTGATTTGGCGACCGAACTGATCCCTCATTTCGCGCCGGTCCTCGTCTCGTGCTCACTGCCTGCAGCGCCTACCCACTCCGATCGGCCGTCGTCGTACTCCTGTCTCTTCCAGATCGGCAACCTTCGCTTGATCTCCTCGATGATGTAGCGCGAGGCCGCGTAGGCTTGTTCGCGGTGCGGAGCCGCAACCACGATGGCCACGCTAATCTCCCCTAGCTCGAGCGTGCCCGTCCGGTGGACCGCTTCGAGGTGGCCAACCGTCCAACGTGCGGCAGCCTCGGAGAGGATGTCGGCAAGCTCCTCTCTGGCCATCTCCGCGTACGCCTCGTATGCGAGCCTGCGCACAGACAATCCTCCAGCCTGATCGCGCACGCGTCCGATGAACAGCGAAACGGCACCATCCGCGGTGGAGCCGACCGGCAGCAGCGCGGCGGGGTCGATGGGGTCGACCGTGATGCGGGCGCTCATCCGCGGGCCGGCCGTGCCAAGGGGGGCCATCATCCGCCGGCCACCGGCGGGATCAGCGCGACCTCGTCATCGGGGCACAAGACATGGTCGGGAGAGGCATATTGGCGGTTTACGGCAACGGCCGGAGCGTCCGGCAGGGCCGCGAAGCCGGGCAGCCCGCGCAGGGTCTCGACGGCGTCACCCACCGTTGCATCGCTCTCCAGCTCCAGCTCGATCTCACCCGCCCCAACGACCTCCCGGTACTGGGCGAACAGGAGAACCGTAATCTTCACGGCACCCTCAGGTTGGCGGCCTATCGGGATCCGCTGGGGCTGCGGCGGCCAGGCCGTCCAGATAGGTGACGAACTTGCCAACGGCCGCCTGATCCCGAAGAGAGGAGACGCGAACTCGCGTCTTGCCACTCTCGGGATCGCCCAGCGCCGAGACGACGATATTGCTCCGGAAGGTAGCAAAGCTCACGTGCGTCGGGCTCTCGGTCTCGACCCATGCCGGGTGTACGGCGCCAGCGCCCGAGAAGAACCGCTTGGCAGCCTCCAGCACTGCCGGCGCCGCGAGCTCCGTCGTCGATTCCGCTGTCATCTGCTCCTCGCCCCCTCTTCTTGACGCTCCATCGCCGGGACGAATATCATCTTCCTCGATCGGCGGGGCCGCTTGCGCCGCCTGACCCGCCGCCCCGGCGCGGGCTCAAGTTAGCGCATGCTCGTGACCCCTTCAATTTGCGTCTTATCCGCCGCCGCCCGGCAACCGGCAGGAAGAAGCGGGCCTCCAGTGCGATTCTCTCCCAACGTCGATGTGCTGAAACCGTCCGCCACTCTCGGCTTTGCGGCGCGCGCGCGGGCCCTTCGCGCCGAGGGGAAGTCCATCATGGACCTGTCGGCGGGAGAACCCGCCTTCCGGACCCCGGACTTCGCGGCGCAAGCCGGAATCCGCGCCATCGAGGAGGGGCGAACGAAGTATCCGCCGACTCCGGGGATTCCGGAACTACGTTCGGCCATCGCGTCCTACCTTGCCGAGACAACCGCGCACGCTCCAGACGATCCGGGGCGGATCATGGTGAGCGCCGGGGTCAAGCAGGCGCTGTTCAATTGCGTCTACTGCCTGTTCGGTCCGGAGGACGAGGTGTTGATACCGACCCCTGCCTGGCCGAGCTACGAGACGATCGTCGCCCTGGCCGGCGCGACACCGGTTGCCGTACCCACCTCCTGGGACACCGCCTTTCGGGTGTCGGTCGCGGAGCTGGAGGGCCGGCGGAGCGACAGGACGCGAGGGCTGATCATCAACAGCCCGAGCAACCCAACCGGAGCGGTCTACTCGACGGAACTGCTGAGCGAGTTGGCGGCCTGGTGCGGCCGCCATGGCGTGTGGCTGATGTCAGACGAGATCTATCGGCGCCTCTCCTACACCGGCGTCGCCGCTCCCTCGATCTATGACGTGCCGGATCGTCCGGAAGAGGTGATCCTGCTAGACGGAGTCTCAAAGGCTTTCGCGATGACCGGCTGGCGGATCGGGTTCGCCGATGGCCCGCCGGACGTCATCCGCAAGGCCGCGGATCTGCAGAGCCAGACGACGTCCGCTGCGGCCGCGCCTTCCCAGTACGCCGCTGCCGCCGCGCTCGGCCAGCGTGCAGCTCGGGAAGCCGCGATTGGGGCGTTCGTGGAGATTCTCGACCGTAACCGCCGGATTGGATTCGAGCTGCTGAGCCGCGTCCCGGCACTGGACGTCCGGGAGCCCGAGGCCGGGATGTACCTGTTTGCCCGCCTGCGCGACGGACGGCCTTCGGCCCCAGTAGCCGAAGGCCTTCTCGAGGCCGGTGTGGCCTGTCTGCCGGGCGAACCCTTTGGCTCGCCCGGTTACCTCCGGTTCAACTTCGCCGTGGACGAGGAGGTGCTGAGCGAAGGCTTGGCCAGGGTCGCGCGTTACCTGGAGAGCGCGTAGCCAAGGGCAGCGCAGTCGGCGACGGCTTCGAGGACTAGGGAGCCGACGCCCCCCCACCCCAGCCGCCGCTGCTCCATGGAGGCGCGGGCGGCTCCTGACGGGGCGGCTCCACGGGCCGATCGGCGGCCTCTGCCACTTCCTCCTTGAACAGCCTTGATGGTTTGAACACGGGTACGGCACGGGACGGCACCCGGACCGGGTCACCCGTGCGCGGGTTGCGGGCAAGACGCGGCTTTCGACGGCGCACCTTGAAGGTGCCGAAGCCGCGGATCTCGATGTGTTCCCCGCTCGAGAGCGACTGCTTGACCGCATTCAGGAAAGCGTCGATGATCGCAGCGCAATCCTTCTTGGTGACCCCCGGTCCGATCGCCTCGTAGACCTGCTCCACCAGATCCGCCTTGGTCATCTGTTCTCCCTCCGCCTGGTTGGCTGGTTTCCCCCTCGTCCCGTCCGAGCTGGCCGCTCTACCGCCACAGGTAGAGCAGCTGTGGTCCGGTTGCTGCCGGCTGTGCCAGCCAGGGCACCAACCCGCGCAGCCTCTCCTCTGTCATGCCGATCAGGAAGTCGAATAGGCCCACCCGTCGGGGGCGCGGCCGGACCGTCGGCGGCCGATCGCCCAGACCCGCCATGCGACCGGCCCGGTTGATCGCCTCCTGCAGGGTGGCCACGCCGTCCACGAGGCCGAGATCGGCGGCCCGCGCCCCCGAGACGACGCGGCCGTCCGCCACGTTCAGGACCTCGGGACGCGGAAGCCGACGGTTCTCCACGACGGCATCGACGAACTGTTCGTACACGTCGTTTACGAGCCGCTCCAGGATCTCACGCTCCCCGGCCGACAAGCTCCGGGCCATCGATCCCATATCTTTGAATTCGCCGCTCTTCACGACCTCGATGCCGATTCCCACCTTCTTCATCAGTTCGGCGGCCTGCGGCAGCTGCATGATCACCCCGATGGATCCAGTCGTGCTGCCGGGCAGCGCGAAGATGCTGTCCGCCGCGAGGGCCACGTAGTAGCCTCCGGAGGCGCCCACATCGCCGATCCAGGCGATCACCGGACGATCGTCCTCCTCCCGAAGCCGCCTGACCTGCCCGTACAGCTCCTGCGAAGCCCCGACGGTCCCTCCCGGCGACCGTATCTCGAGAACGAACGCCTTGACCTCGCCGCGCCTACTGAGCTCTCGAAGATCGCGGCCGAACGAGCGGTCGGGGTAGATGAGACCGGCGATCGGCACCACCGCTACGCTGCCGCCTCCGAACGGGAGGGCGGAGCGACCAAGAAGAAGCCGGGAGGACACGTAAAGGCCACTCGCGAACAGCAGCAGCAACAGCCCGATGCTCAGCCATGCGGCTCGGCGTGTTTGGTCCGCCATTCGTCACGCGTTTTGGGTGCGGGAGGTGCGTCACGGCCCGATATGGGCCAGACGCATAAAGCTAGTCGCGCGACGGGAAATCTGTCAACCGGTTGCCGTACTTGCAGTTGTGTGCATCGCCTGTACGAAGCGATCAAACAGATAGCGGCTATCGTGCGGGCCCGGAGCCGACTCCGGGTGATACTGCACGGCGAATACTGGACGCGATTCGTGCGCCACGCCCTCGATCGTGCCGTCGTTCAGATTCACGTGGGTCACGCGCAGCTGGATCGCCCCCTCGACCCCCGCGCCCGTGCCTCGAACGGCAAAGCCGTGGTTCTGAGAGGTGATCTCGACGACCCCTGTCTCCAGGTTCTTCACCGGGTGGTTCCCACCGCGGTGGCCGTAGGGAAGCTTGTACGTCGATCCGCCGAAGGCGCGAACGATGAGTTGGAGTCCCAGGCAGATACCGAACACCGGCAAGCCGGCATCGGAAAGGACGCGTATCTTCTCGGCAGCCCCGGGTACGGCTGCCGGATCTCCGGGACCGT
This sequence comes from Gemmatimonadota bacterium, assembly GCA_020351855.1. GTDB lineage: Bacteria > Gemmatimonadota > Gemmatimonadetes > Palauibacterales > Palauibacteraceae. The sequence goes on along the minus strand of CP070670.1, from coordinate 540,356 downwards.
TGGACACGAAGATGCCGCGCGGATCGGTCGACAGAATGGCCTCGACGGGCGCTACGGCCGGCATGACGATCACGGAAAAGCCGTTGTCGCGGATCAGTTCCAGGGATCGGCGCTTGACCCCATAGTCGAGGCAGACGACACGGCCTGCCGCGGGATCGGCCTGTTCGAGCGAGTACGGCGTCGGAGTCGACACCTTCGTCGCCAGCTCCCGGCCGTCCATCGGCGCCTCGCCCTGCACCCGCTGCATGGCCTCCGGCTCTTCCGTCGTGGCCATGAAGAGCCCGGCACGCATGGCCCCCAGCTCTCGGATGTGTCGCGTGATGGCCCGCGTGTCGACACCGATCAGGGTCGGAACCTGGTGACGCTGCAAGTAGGCTGGCAGAGCCTCGCGCCCACGCGGAGCCGCATCGGAAAGGCGGCGCAAAACGAAGCCGGCCACCCACGTCCGACGGGACTGGTCGTCCTCCGGCTGGGTCCCGTAGTTGCCTATCATCGGAGCGGTCATCACGACGATTTGTCCGGCGAAGGAGGGATCGGTCAGGACCTCTTGATAACCGGTATGGTTCGTGGTAAAGACCGCCTCCCCAATGCCCTCTGCCGTGCCGGTGAGGAGCCGGCCGTCGAAGCGAGCGCCATCCTCGAGGAGCAGGTAAGCGTCCGTGCCTTGCGATCCGATGTGACCCTCCGTTCCTTGTAGGCGATGAGCGATCGGCTGGTTTACATCTACGCGGATGAATCGTGCCTCGGCAACCAGTTCGAGGGCGGCAACCCCGGTGCGGCTGCCGGACTGATCGAGCAGTTCCATGCCCGCGCGGGCTGGCGCCGCAAGGACTACTTCGAGTTCCACGCGGCGACCACCAATAACCGGATGGCGCTGACGTCAGCCATACTCGGCTTGGCCTGGCTACGCCGGAGCTGCGATGTCGTGCTGACGACGGACAGCCGCTACCTGGTGAGCGGGATGAAGGAGTGGGTCCACGGCTGGGTGGCACGCGGCTGGAGAAGGAAAGGCGGCGCGATCGAAAACCTCGACCTCTGGCAGCGTCTGGTGGACGAGGCGAGCCGGCATCGAGTGGAATGGCGCTGGGTACGAGGCCATGCCGGTCATGCCAAGAACGAGTACGCCAACATGTTGGCGGTCCGTGCCGCGCGTGAGGCCAGAAGCTCCGGAGCGCTTGTCGATTCGGGCTTCCCGCGCTGGCTGGAGGAGCAGACCGAGCGAGGGCACTACCTGGACTACCTGGATCTTCCGCCCGAGGCCCCTTTCCGACCGGACCCTGGGCCGGCCGAGTCAGGCTGACCCGCGCGGGATTGGAGGAGCGGGATTGCAGAAGCCCGCTCCCTCGACCCCTTAGCTTCCCGAGTCCTCTCCGCCCTCGCTTGAACCGTCGGGCGCCGTCGCGCCCTCGTCCGGCGGTTGCTCCCCCTCACCGGCCTCGCTCTGCAGGACCGAGGCGGGCGTCTCCGGCGGCGCCCCGGTCGGCCCGAACTGCCCTCGCAGGATCGACTCGGGCGTATCGGAGGATCGGGACGACAGCACGCTGAGCACGAGCGCGAGGAAAAGGAAGGCGCCTCCGCCGATCCACGTGAGTCTCGTGAGGAGCGTTGCCGCCTGCCGACCGCCGATGAACGATTCGGTGGATGAGGAGGCGCCCCCGAAGGACGCCGCCAGGCCGCCTCCCTTCCCGGCTTGCATCAGGATGATGAGAATGAGGAGCAGCGCGATGAGGCTGATGAGGAGAACCAGAACCGTGAACATGGGCATCCTTGACGCGCCGCGCGTACCGCGGCGCTGAAATCCGCAAAGCCAAAGGCGCGGCCACCTCGGCACGCGCCCCTATGCCAAACCCGCCAAACCGGGCCAACCGGGCCCACCGGGGCGCGGTCCGACGAAAAGCTAGATCACCCCGACGCGCGGAGCAACCACGCCGGCAGGTTAACGGTCCATACCCCCTTCGCATATGACGGCGAAGCTGTCAGGATCGAGGCTAGCGCCGCCAACGAGCACACCATCGACACCATCGGCGGTCAGCAGTTCCCGGATGTTTTCCGGCTTGACGCTTCCCCCGTAGAGTATGGTCGCCGCGAGGGCGCCCGCAGCCCCGACCCTCCGGGCCAGCACGGACCGGATCAGGCCGTGCGCCTCGGCCGCGTCTGAAGGGGTAGCCGTCTCACCGGTTCCGATCGCCCACACCGGCTCGTACGCGAGGACCCTGTCCGCCCATTCGACGGACGCGCCTTCGTCGACGTGGTCGAGAACGGCCTCCAGCTGACGGGTGAGGACAGCCTCCAGCCTCCCGCCCCTGCGCTCCTCCAGCGTCTCTCCGACGCACAGCACCGGACGCAGGCCGGCCTCCAGAAGGCGGCAAAGCTTGAGGGACACAGCCCGATCATCGTCGTTGAACTCGCGGCGCCGTTCCGAGTGTCCTGCCAGTCCCCATGCGACGCCGGCTTCCGCTGCCATCGCGGCTGAAATGGCCCCCGTGTGCGCTCCTTCCCGCGCCGTATGAACATCCTGGATTCCCACCTCGAGATCGGTTCGGTCGCCCCGTGCATCCAGGAAGGCCTGGAGACTGATGGCCGGTGGAAAGAAGAGGACGGTCCGATCGGGATGCCGCGAATAGAGCGGAGCGAAACGCTCGACAAAGGCCGCAGTGCTCTGCGGGCCCTTGTACATCTTCCAGTTCGCCGCCAGCAGCGGCCTGCGCGGAGTCGCGGAGTTCATGCCTCGTCCAGTGCCTCGATCCCCGGAAGCGAGCCCTCGACCAGGTACTCGAGCGCCGCACCGCCGCCCGTCGAGACATGGGAGACCGAGTCGGCCAACCCCGCCCGCGTTACGGCAGCGGCAGAGTCCCCCCCACCGATAACCGTAAAGGCGCCACGAACCGTGGCCTCGGCGGCCGCCGCGACCAGGGCGTCGGTTCCCGCCGCGAACGTCTCCTTCTCGAAAAGACCCATGGGGCCGTTCCAGAACAGGGTGCTCGCATCGAGCACCGCGCCGCGGTACCGGCGCGCCGTCTCCGGTCCTATGTCGAGGGCCATTGTTCCCGGCGGGACAGACTCCACGTCGACCGTGCGGGCCTCACCCTCCGCGTCCGGACCGGGGCTGACGATGAGATCGACCGGAAGCTCGATCCTCCCGCCGGCCCTCCTCAGGAGCGACGCAGCCGTGTCCAGCGCCGCGCCCTCAATGAGAGAGTCGGCCATGTTGATTCCCCGTGCCGCCAGGAAGGTGTTCGCCATCGCCCCGCCGACGAGGATTCGATCGGCCCGCGAGACGAACTGCTCCAGTAAGCCGATCTTGTCGCCGATCTTGGCACCGCCGAGGGCCACGACGAACGGCGAACGCGTCGCTCCGCGCAACCGATCGAGGGCCGCCAGCTCCCGCTCGATCAACAGTCCGGCCACCGCAGGCTTGAGCCAGCGGGCAACCCCAACGGTCGAGGCATGGGCTCGGTGCGTCGTGCCGAAGGCATCGTTGACGAACAGATCCCCCAGCCTGGCGAAGCGCTGCGAGAGCGCCTCATCGTTTTCGGTTTCGCCCGGCAGAAAGCGCGTGTTCTCCAGGAGGAGAATCTCGCCCTCCCTGAGGTCGCTGCTCGCCCCCAAGGCCGCCTCCGAGTCGGCCGGCGCCGCGAAGCGAACTTCATACCCTCCCTGCTCAGCCAGAGCATGCGCGACGGGCTGGAGCGAGTAGCGGGGATCCGGCACGCCGTCCGGCCTGCCCAGGTGGCTCAGCAGCACGGGTCGCGCTCGCCGCTCGCGCAGGTAGTCGAGGGTCGGATAGCTGGCGACGAGTCGGGTCGAATCGCGGACGTGCCCGTCCTCCAGCGGCACGTTGTAATCGACTCGGACCAGAACCCGCCGGCCCGAAAGGTCCGCCGCACCGAGCTGCCGCAGCGAGCGTCGCATCAGCCGGCGGGCCCCGCTCGGCGTCAGGCCCCGGCCGCGGCCGGCCCGCGGGCCCCGACGAAGGAGGCGAGCTCGAGGCTGCGGTTGGAGTAGCCCCACTCGTTGTCGTACCACGCGATCACCTTGACCATCCGCCCCCCGATCACTGCAGTGCACGGACCATCGACGATCGCGCTCGCCGGATTGCCGATGTAATCGGTCGACACGAGGGGCTCCTCCGTGTACTCGAGCACGGACGCCAACTCGCCGGCCGCGGCGCTGCGGAAGGCCTCGTTCACCTCCTCGACGCTCGTCTCGGTCTCCACGGTCGCCACGAGGTCCACGATGGACACGTCCGGCGTTGGCACCCGCATGGCCATCCCGTCCACCCGGCCCTCGAGGTCGGGCAGCACCAGCGAGATGGCCCGGGCCGCACCGGTCGTCGTCGGGATGATGGACATCGCCGCGGCCCGAGCCCGTCGCAGGTCCTTGTGGGGCAAATCCAGTATGCGCTGGTCATTGGTGTAGCTGTGGATTGTCGTCATCAGCCCTTGCACGAAGCCGAACCGCTCGTGCAGGACCTTGGCGACCGGGGCGACGCAGTTGGTTGTGCAGCTTGCGTTCGAGATCACGTGGTGGACCGCCGGGTCGTAGTCCGCACCGTTGACGCCCAGCACGATCGTGATATCGGGGTCCTTGGCCGGGGCCGTGATGATCACCCTCTGCGCCCCGGCTTCGAGGTGCTGGGAAGCCGCCTCTCGCGATCGAAAGATCCCCGTGGCCTCGAACACGATGTCGACGCCGAGCTCGTCCCAGGGTAGGCTGGTCGGGTCCCGCTCCGAGAGCACCTGAAAAGGCTTCCCGTCGATGTGAATGCCCTTCTCCCCCGCGCGCACCTCGCCCGGGAAGATCCCGTGCACCGAGTCGTATTTGAAGAGATGGGCCAGAGTCCGCGCATCCGTCAGGTCATTGATGGCCACGAACTCCAGGTCCTCCGTGCGCCTCGCGATGGCGGCCCGAAGGATGTTCCGTCCGATGCGACCGAATCCGTTGATCGCCACGCGTGCGGCCACGGCGTGTCCCTCCTCGGCTGAGTCTCGCTGCGCGAGCCAACCCACCGGGTCCCTGCCGCCGGCGGCCTCTCGCGATCGGGTCTCCTAACCTACATGAGGGACGTCGAATCGCCAGTCGCATCGAGCACGCGCCAGGCCCGCGCGAAGCTGACGAGGCCAATAGGCCGCCAGCCCGCAGCCGCGAGGGCCGAGAGACAGGCGAGCGCCGTCGCCCCCGTCGTCACGACGTCATCGACCGCGAGGACGGGAAAACCGTCCCCACCCGCCTCGTTGGCACGCGCCCGAAACCGGTCGCCCACGTTGGTGAAACGCCCGGTGCGACTCAGACGCACCTGCGACGCACTGGAATCTCGGCTCTCGAGCAGGCTGGCCGTCCTCAGCCCCAGCGCCCGCGCCAGCCCAGCCGCGAGAAGCTCCGCCTGGTTGAAACCTCGTTCCCGAAGGCGCGGGCGCGTCACCGGAACCGGGACCAAGCAAAGCTCGCCGGGCGAGCAGGCAGCCCGCAAGATCAGCCGTCTCGCCGGGTCGGCCAGGGCGGCTCCCATCTTCGGGGCCAAGGCGGTCCAGCCCGAGTACTTGAGGGCGCGCACGAGGCGAGCGGCATCGCCGCTCATCCGGCAAGCAGCCGCCACCGCGAGTCCGGACTCCGGCCAACCAACGCAGGCCGCGCACCCCGGGGCCTCCTCCGTGACCAGTCTCGTCGCGCCGCAGCGCGGGCAGCGCGGCGGCACGACCCGTGGGAGCCGATGCCAGCAGAGGTCGCAGACGGGCGGCGTGCCCGGCTGCACGAGCCGCGAGCACAGGACGCAGGCCGGCGGGAGAAGCACGTCGAAGGCCTGCGCGGCGAGCCCAACGAGCGGTCTCGCCCAGCGGAATGCGATCAGAGACCTCCCTGCCGTCCAGCCAGCCCAGCCGTGGCGGCCTCCTGGAGAGGTCCGACATCCGGCTCGATCCCGAGCCAGTTCCGGACGCTCAGCCGCGCCTGCTCGACGAGCATCGCCAGGCCATCCGTGGCCGGGATCCCACGCGCGGCGGCGTGCCGGGTCCAGCGAGTCCCGAGCGGTCCGTAGACACAATCCAACGCCGCACGCGCCTCGAGGCCGGACAGGTCGAGTGGCAGGCGGTCAGCCGCACGCAGGCCGAGCGATGTGGCGTTGATCACCAGATCGTAGCGGCCGGCAGCCTCGTCGGCCCCGTGCAGCACGCGCGCCCCCGGACTTCCCTCCCCGAGCTGCAGCTCCTCCAACATGCGAAGGGCGCGCTCCGGGCTGCGGTTGAGGATGTCGACCGACGCCGCGCCGCCCTCGGCCAGGCCGACGAGCACGGCGCGCGCTGCGCCTCCCGCTCCGAGAACGAGGACCGCCGCTCCCTCGATTCGGCTCCCGGCCCGGCGCGTCAGCCGGCGGGCTGCCCTCAGGAAGCCTCCCACATCCGTGTTGTCCCCGGCGAGCGAGCCGTGTGGCGTTCCCCAGAAGCAGTTGCAGGCTCCCGTGCGCGACACGCTCTCCGTGCGCTCGTCCAACAGGAGGGCCGCCGGCAGCTTGTGGGGGAGCGTGACGTTGCCCCCACCTCCCTGAGCTGCCAGGCGCCGCATCTCCACCCCCAGCTCAGCGGCCGAAACGCGACGCGTCCGGTAGCATGCATCGAAGCCCAGCAGACGGAAGGCGGCCGCGTAAAGCTCCGGTGATGCCGAGTGCTCGACGGGATCGCCGAGCAGCACGTAGGTGAGGGTCATCGGTCCGGCGGGTGCTCGTCCGCTTGGCCGAGCGAGTCGAGGAACGCCTCGACGGCCGTCTCGATGAGCTCGTATGCCTCCTCGTAGCGCTCGATCCAGCCGCCGAACGGATCGGGCACGGCCTGTCCGCGCCGGGAGTCGCCTGCCGGGAGGAATTCGCTGAGCAGCTGGCGCGGCACCTCGGGCAGTACCTGCTCCGCGAGGCTCAGGTGGCTCGTCTCCATCGCGAGGATCAGATCCGCCGCGCGCGCCGCGTCCGGCGTCAGAAGCCTCGCGCGGTGTGATCCGAGGTCGAGGCCGTGGCGACGGGCAACGATCTCCGCTCCTTCGGAGGCCGGTGCGCCAGAGGTCGCCGCCACGCCCGCCGAGCCGAACACGATCGCGAGATCGCGCTGCACCGCCGCCCGGCGAGCTATGACCTCGGCCAGCGGGCTGCGGCAGGTGTTGCCCGTGCAGAGAAACAGGACGCGGCTGGGCGTCGGCTGCCCCGCCACTGGCCTGCTCACCCTACGGCGCCGAGGCACCGGACAATCCGCCGTCGGTCAATGGGGCCATCCCGCAGGATCTCGGGAGCTTCGCCTCTGAGCGAGACCATGGTCGAGGACGTCGAAGGAGGCAGCGACACGGCGGCAAGAAACGTCAGCGGGCGGGTCGGTGCTGGCATGGCCGCCAGCACATCACGGACAGTGCGACAGCGCGTGGCCGGCCGGCCGCCTTTTCGATTCAGGCTCGTGGAGCTCATCAGCGACCGCCAGCGGCCAAGTATGACCAGAAGGAGCGGATGCCCGTCCACGCGCACTGCCACCCCCGCGGCCGATCCGTCGTCCAGGATGAGGGTAAGGGGACCCGGCCAAAACTCCGTCGCCAGCCGCTCCGCCCGCTCGTTCCAGCTGCCCGGCGGGAGTTCCCGACGCAAGGTCTCCACGCTGCCCGCAAGACGAATGATCGGACGGTCCGAGGCCCGTCCCTTGAGACGGTTGATCTCGGCGTCGAGCTCCGCCGTGGCGGCGGCACCGATCCCGTACACCGTAGACGTCGGGTGGACCAGCAACTCACCGCTGTTCAGCGCCTTGACGGCGGCCGACACGCCGGACTCCCAGGCGAGCGGATCTCGGGGCTCGACGGCCAGCTCTCGATACGCCCTCATTGCGTCCCTATGCCCGCAACGCGTCGACGAGCTCCCTTACGTGGGCCACACGCCTGAGGGTCGGGCCCTTCAACCTGGACTCCTCAGGCGCCGTGGGCCGTTCCAGCGAGCTCGGCACCAGCACCTCGGTCAACCCGAGACGTGCCGCCTCGGCCACGCGACGAGCGAGTCGCGGAACCGGCCGGATCTCGCCGCCGAGCCCGATCTCTCCGATGAAAGCTCGCCGTCCGGCCGGCCGGTCCAGTTCGGCCGAGACGAGTGACGCCGCGACGGCGAGATCCGCACCCGGATCGAGGAGACGGAGTCCTCCTACGACATGGGCGAAGACATCCCGATCGAGGACCGGAAGGCCCGCTCGCCGCTCCAGCACGGTCAAGAGCAGAGCGAGCCGTCGGGCGGGAAGCCCGCTCGTCGTCCGCTGCGGCGTCCCGTAGCGGCTCGGCGCCGTCAGGCACTGGATCTCCGCCAGCAGGGGGCGGGAGCCCTGAAAGGTGACGGCCACCGCCGATCCGCTCACCTCACCCACGCCGCTCAGGAAAACCTCCGAGGGGTGGCTGACGGGAACGAGGCCACCGGCAGACATGCGGAACACGGCCACCTCGTCTACGCTGCCGAAGCGGTTCTTCGCTGCCCGCAGCACGCGATGCTCGTGTCCTCGACTGCCCTCGAAGTGCAGGACCGCATCCACCAGATGCTCCAAGGCCCGCGGTCCGGCCACAGCGTCCCGCTTTGTCACGTGGCCAACCATGACGACCGGAGTGCGGGTCGACTTCGCGTACTCCTGGAGCGCGGCGGCACACTCCCGGATCTGGCTCACGGTTCCGGGAGCCGCATCGCTCAGCGGGCTGGCAAGCGTGTGGACCGAGTCGACCGCCAGCACGTCCGGCTCGATGGCCGCGCAAGCCCGGATTACCTCCGTCACCGCCGTAGCGCCGAGGAAGTCGACCTCCAGGGCCCCCGCCCCCAGCCGCTCGGCCCTCAATCTCACCTGGGGCGCCGACTCCTCGCCCGATACGTAGAGTGCCTTGCTGCCAGACGCTCTGATCAGGGCAGCCGCCTGCAGAAGGAGGGTCGACTTCCCGATGCCGGGCGGACCGGCCAGGAGCACGACCGATCCTGCTACGAGCCCGCCCCCGAGCACGAGGTCGAGATCCCCAAGCCCGATCGTAAGGCGTGCCGACCCCGCCCCCGAGGCCTCGCGGAGCGGGGCGGGTGGGGGCCTCTCCCGCTCGCCCGCACGTTGCCTGCGCGACCCAGCCCGGTCCCTCGTTGGCGCCTCCGCGAGCGTATTCCAGTCACCACAGGAGGGACACCGACCCTCCCAGCGGAGGCTCTCATTACCACAGGATGTGCAGAAGAAGCCGGCTTGAGCGGATCGCGTCTTCCCACTCACGGCCGGGACGCCGGTGGGGTCGAGGGGCGGTCAGAAAGGCTCTTCACGATCGGACCTCGAGTCGAACAACGTATACTGTTTGTGGAAGTGGAGCGGCACCTCGCCGGTCGGCCCGTTGCGCTGTTTTCCGATGATGAGCTCCGCCTTTCCCTCCAGAGAGTTCCCGTCTCGATCGACCGGTCCCTTGTAGACCTCTTCTCGGTATACGAAGAGAACCAGGTCCGCGTCCTGCTCGATCGCGCCGGATTCGCGGAGGTCGGCCAACACCGGACGGTGGTCCGTGCGCTGCTCGGGCGCCCTGGAGAGCTGGGACAGCGCGATAACCGGCACGGTCAGCTCCTTCGCCACCGCCTTCAAGGACCGCGAGATCGCACTGATCTCTTGCTGTCGGTTCTCGGCACCACGCGGCCCGCTCATTAGCTGAAGGTAGTCGACCACGATCAAGGCGAGATCAACCTCGGCACGCAGCCGTCGGGCCTTGGCCCTCAGCTCGAGCGCCGAGATCGCCGGAGTGTCATCGATCCAGATCGGCGCCGTATTCAGCAGGCCGGCCGCCGTGGCGAGACGCCCGTACTCATCGTCCTCCAATCGCCCCCTTCGCAGCCTGCCCGAGTCGACCCGCCCCTCGGCGCACAGCAGACGCTGGACCAGCGACTCCTTCGACATCTCGAGGGAGAAGACCGCCACCGGCTTGTCGTGCTCGATCGCAGCGTGCTGAGCGAAGTTGAGCGCCAGCGCCGTCTTTCCCATCGAAGGCCTCCCGGCGAGCACGATGAGGTCGGAGGGCTGGAAACCGGCGGTGTAATGATCCAGATCCGGGAAACCACTGGGCACGCCCGTCGCCATGCCGGGGCTTCGCTGAAGCTCTTCGATCCTCTCGAACGTCGGCCAGAGAATCTCCTTGATCCAGATGAATCCCCTCCGGCTCGCGGACTGGGAGATCTGGAAGATCCGCTGCTCTGCCCTGTCGAGCGTTTCCTGAGAGCTTCCGGCCGGAGCCTCGTAGGCCTCTCGTATGATCTCCGTAGACTCTTCGATCAGCCGCCGCAGCACGGCCTTGTCGCGAAGAATCCTGCAGTGGTACTCGATGTTCGCGGCCGTCGGAACGGCGTCGACGAGGCGGGCCAGGTACTCCATGCCGCCTGACGACTCCAGCTCCCCGGCAGACTTGAGCTCGTCGGAGAGCGTGACGGGATCGATGACCTCACCGCGACTGTACAGCCGCATCATCGCGCGGAAGATCCGTCGATTGCCCTCGCGGAAGAAGGCGGTGTCGTCGATCAGCTCCATGGCGACGGCCACAGCGTCGCCGTCGATGAGCATGCCTCCGAGAATCGAGACCTCCGCTTCTTGCGACCACGGAGGCTGACGGCCCGAAAACACGTCGTCCATGGCGAGCCCGACGGAGCGCTGTGAGAGAATCGGCTCGGTCATCGCTGGTCCCTCAGGACAGCCCCAGGGAAAGCTCGCCACCGGCGGCCGAGCCATGGCGGAGCTCCCCATCCAGGATGCGACGCACGATCTGCAGGTCTTCCCAGGTCGGTCGCTTCCAGCCGGGGTTCCGCAAAGAAGCCGCCGGGTGGTAGGTGACGACAAGCGGGTAACGGCCGTAAAGGTGGGTCCTCCCACGAAGGCGTCCGATGGAATCCCGGCTTCCCAGCAGCGTCTGGGCCGCGAATGCCCCGAACGCCACGATCGCCTGCGGACGGATCAGGTCGATCTGGCGGAGGAGAAACGGCGCACACGCCGCGATCTCCTCGGGATGCGGGTTGCGGTTCTGCGGAGGTCGGCACTTGAGCACGTTGCAGATGTACGCCTCATCTCTGCGAAGTCCTATCGAGAGCAGCAGGAGATCCAGGAGCTGACCGGCACGCCCGACGAAAGGCCGTCCCGTCTCGTCCTCGACGGCCCCTGGAGCTTCGCCGACGCATACGACGCGCGCGGAGGGCGAGCCCTCTCCGAACACCACGTGTCGCCGACCCTCGCACAGGGGGCAGCGGCGACAGGACAGCGCCACCCGCTCCAGCTCCTCGAAATCCAGCTCGCGGATACTGTCCGCACTGCCCTCTCGCGTCAGGCGGGCAAGCTCCCCGTCCCTGGGGCCGGAAGCTCCCGCGCCGGACGCCGAGGCAGCGGGTGTCTGCTGGGTCGGCACCGGGCCGGGCGGATTCCTGTCCACAGCCGCCCTGCCGCTGCCAGCCATTCTCTCGATCGCCTGTCGGCGACTCAGGCTAGGCAGAATCAGCGGCGGCTCGCCGAGCGCGATGCGCGTCTCGAGGTAGCGCCGGAAGGGCGCCCGTACGTCAGTCAAGTCTTGATTCGATTCGATCCAGCAGGCGGTCCGCGACCTCCTCCTTGGGGAGAACGGGGAACTCCTCGACCGCTCCCCACCGGTCCAGCAAGGTCACTTTGTTTGTCGGGACGTCGAAGCCGCTCAAGGGATCGCCCACTTCGTTCACGGCGACGAAGTCCAGGTTCTTCGCTTCGAGCTTCGATCGACCGTTCTCCAGCGCCTTCTCCGTCTCGAGAGCGAAGCCCAGCGTGACGATGCCGCGCCGCTCGCGGACCGCACGGGTCTCCTCGAGCAGGTCCGGCCCGGCAACAAGCTCCAGGGCAAGCGCTCCCACCCCCCGCTTGATCTTCGAGGATCGGGGAGCCGCGGGCACGAAGTCGGACACCGCGGCCGCCATCAAAAGCCCGTGTGCGTCGTCGAGGGCGCCGCTGAGCGCCTCCAACATCTCCCGGCTGGTCTCCACCTCGATCACGCCGACGCCAAACGGCGGGGGACGCGACGCCGGGCCGCTCACCAGCACGACATCAGCCCCACGACGCCAAGCCGACGCTGCCAATGCCTGGCCCATGTGCCCTGATGACCTGTTACCGATGTAGCGCACCGGGTCGATCGGCGCACGGGTGGGGCCCGCCGTGACGACGATCTTGTACCCGTCGAGCGTCTGTTCCTCGAGCAACCGCCCGGCGACCGCAAGGATCTCGGCAGGTTCGGACATCCGGCCCATGCCGACTTCTCCCTCGGCCAGCTCACCTCTCTCCGGCCCCAACATCTCCAGTCCGGACTCCCTCAGCGTGTTGACGTTTCGCTGGGTAGCCGGATGCTTCCACATCCGATCATTCATCGCCGGACAGAGCAACACCGGACAGTCCGCTGCCAGGAGCGTCGCAGAGGCCAGCGAGTCGGCGCGACCGACCGCCAGGCAAGCCAGGAAATCCGCCGTAGCCGGTGCCACGATCGCGAGATCGGCGCGCCGTCCAAGTTCGATGTGGTCGAGCGGCCGCTCCCAGAGGCTCGTCCCGGCGGGCCGTCCCGTCAGGCCTTCGAACGTCGCCTTTCCGACAAACCTCTCGGCGCTGGATGTCAGCACCACCTCGACCGTCGCCTCCGCCTCCCGGAGACGACGCACCAGATAAGCGGTCTTGTAGGCGGCAATCCCACCCGTCACGACGACGAGGACGTGACGCTGCTCAAACGGGCGCACGGCTCCCCCGGCAAAGGCAAGGCATTCGCGCCGCTACTCGCCTCCGGCCTGGCGCCTGGTCACCAGGCGATACTCCAGCTGTCCGGAGCTGAGCGCATCGAGCGCCGTGGTCGTCAGCTTGACGGGTCCATAGGGAGAGCGCTCGAGAGGCAAAGCGTTGAGCTCACGGGCGTATTTCGCCGCCACGAGCACTCCCAGATACTTGTCGTCCGCGCTCTTGGCCACCTGCTTCGGCGTAAAGACCTTCATACGTAGCTCCTGTTCTCAGCTCTTCTTCGCGTCGGCGGCCGCGGCCGCCGACCCGGCATCCATCTCGCCGCCTACCGTGCTCCTCGACACGGCGGCGATCTCCTCTTGAAGTGCCGACACGCATCGGCGCAACTCCTTACCCACGCGGCCGGCCCGTGATTCCTCCGCTTCGAGGATCGCCTCGACCCGGCGAACCGTCCGGGACAGTTCGTCGTTCAGGATCACGTACTCGAACTCCTCTGCGAAAAGCAACTCCGACTCCGCCGTGCGGAGTCTTCTGGCAAGCGCATCGGCTGCCTCGCTGCCTCGGCTGCGCAGCCGCTCAAGCCATACCCCGCTGGGAGGGAGAAGGAATATCGTCAGCGTCTCGGGAACCGCGGCGCTTACCTGCCGCGCCCCCTGCACATCGATATCGAGAAGGAGGTGTCGTCCCTCCGCCTTGGCGCGCTCGAGGTTTGCCCTTGGCGTCCCGTACAGCTCTCCATGGACCTCCGCCCACTCCAGCAGCCCGCCTCCAGCCCGCAGCTCCTCGAACTCCTCGCGCGCCAGGAAGCGGTAGTGAACGTCCGCTCGTTCCCCGGACCGCGGGTGGCGTGTCGTCACCGAGACGGAGAATCGAAGATCGTCCCGCTTCGACAGCAGCTCCCGTATGACCGTTGTCTTGCCGCTTCCCGAGGGGCCGCATAACGCGACCGGGAAGCCGCGATCCAGCAGCGCGCTCACTCGATGTTCTCCACTTGCTCGCGTAGCCGCTCGAGCACGTTCTTCGCCTCGACGACGCGGCGGGAGATCGCCGCGTCGTTCGCCTTCGACCCTATCGTGTTCACTTCACGGTTGAGCTCCTGAAGAAGGAACGTGAGGCGCTTGCCGACCGGCTCTTCAGCTTCCGAGTCGAGCAGCTCCCGGAATGCCTCCAGGTGGGCGCGCGCGCGGACCACCTCCTCGCCGATGTCCCATTTGTCCGCGAGCAGCGCGACCTCCTGCTCCAGGCGCCCCTCGTCCAGCTGGATCCCCTCGCCGATCTCCTTGACGGCAGCCCGTAGCCGCTCGCGTTCCCGCTTCAGGCGCAACGGAGCCAGCCTCTGCACGGCCTCGAGCTCCTCTTCACACTCCGCGAGGCAGCTTCTCAGGTCCTCCTCGAGGCGGGCCCCCTCCCCTTCCCGCATCCGCACGAGCTCATCGAGCGCTTCACCCACGACCTCGCCCAGCGCCTCGGCCGTTACCCAGCCTATATCGGGTGTCTGCTCCTCCCGCAGGAGCTCGCGCATCGCGGCGACGGCCAGGCTCAGGTCCAGCTCCCCGGGGATTCCGTACTCCTCTCGCAGCGTGCGAACGGCTTCCAGGGCCGCCTGCACGCGCGGATGGTCGATCGACCATCGGGCCGGGCCTTCAAACGCCGTATCGGCGGACACGAGGAAGCTCACGTGCCCGCGCCGCACCTGACGGCCCAGCCGCGTCCGGAGCACGGACTCCCAGCCCTCCCCGCCGGTCGGAAGGCGGAAAGAGACGTTGAGGTGGCGATGGTTGACGGACTTCAGTTCGACTGAAAGCGTGCCGCCCGACAGCTCGCGACTGGCCGCGCCAAACCCTGTCATGCTCCGGATCATCTCGGGGGCCCCAACCCGCACGGATAAAGCCTCAGTTGAAGAACTCCCACTTAACTCCGAAGATCGTGACCGTGTTCGGATAGGGAAAGCCCACGATGTCCTCGTCGGGCTTCCGGTCCAGGTTGTCGAGCCGCAGGAAGATGCGGAAGTCCTTGATCTTGATGAGGAAATCCAGGTTCAGGCGGGTAAGCTTCTGGACCGGCACCGGGTTCGGCACGCCCGGAGTGGAGGTCAGCATTTCGCTCCGGTAGACGGCGGCCAGGCCGAGATCGACGAGCAGATCTCCCTTGAAGAAAGGCTGGCTGAATCCCACGCGCCCGCGGGCTACATCGGCCGGCAGATAGAAGGCCTGGACATCGGCGGGCGCGGACTGATGCCGCCAGAATCCTGATATCGTGAACGGATTGGCCCCCCTGATCAGGCCGCCGAGAGGGATCAGAGGCCCGGAAAGCTCGCCTTCGAAGGCCGTGATGTCGACCCCCGGCCCGGGCTGAAGGTTGAGATCGAATGGGGCTCCAAACGGCAACTGCCGACTGACGCTCTGGCGGGAGAGTCTGCCCCCGAGCTGGTATGGCCCAAGCTCGAGCCGCAAGCTTCCCGTAAAGGCGTCGAACGCCACCGAGTCGGCCTCCCCCGTTATGGGGCGGGACACGCCTCGTCGCCCGGTGGCACCGCCGGCGCGCAGAACGAGCTTCACGGGCGTGAACGGCCCCAGCGCAAGGCCCCCGCCGATCGACGCGGCATCGAAGGCCTCCCACGTCGATCCGTCCACCTCCACATCCACTCCGAGGAAGCCGCCCACCCGGGCGCCGGCAGCCACGACCCCGCCGACGCGGGGGAAGGCCGCACCACCCCCCTGGTAGGATATCGAGCCTCGGACGAAACCCCAACGCGGATTGGCGGTGAGCGTCACGCCGGCCCGATTCACCTCCACGAGCTGCGAGTCCGCCAGCGTCAGCCTGTTGCTGCTGAGGGCGAGATCGGCGATCAGACCGGGCGATACTTCCCGCCGCGCCGTGAAGACGAGATCACGGCGGCCCTGCTGCAACCGCTCGTCGGCGGTCCGATTGATCGTCTGGTTCTTGAACTGAAGCTGGAAGCCCGTCCGGTTGCTGCCCGGCATGAAGGCGATGGAGGCCCAGAAGTCGAGGCGATCCGAAATGAGGTCCCCGGAGTTCACGTTGAGGAGATCGACCGCTCCAGCGATCGTCACGGCCTGGCCCCAGCCGTTCGCGAAGATCCCGTGAACGAGATCCAGCTTGGGGGTGCCCGTGCCCCCGCCGAAACGGCCGTACGCGTCCGGCTCGTGCTGTCGCCGGGTGAAGATCTCGATCGTCAACCCGGTCGAACTGCGGCGAACCCTCACCTTGTCGAGATGGACGAGCGGGATGCGCACGAGATCGGTCTCGCCCGACTCAAGGGGCGGGAGATCGCGTCCATCCACGAGGATGCGCACGAACCCCGCTCCGAACAGGCCATCCGTCAACTGATGGACGCCATTGAAGTAGTTGGCGCGAATCGGAGTGAACCCGGGCACGACGTCGGTAAGAAAGCCCACGAGACTCGTCGCGTTCGAGGTCAGGATCTCGTCCCGGTTCCACTCCCTGGCGTCAAAGGAGTATCCACTGTCGGGCTCCGTCGAGGTCGGCGGAAAGCCGGGCACGCGCTTCTCTTCATCGACTTTCGTCTCCTCGCCCTCCTGCTCCTCCTCTCTTTCCCTCCCAGCGGGAAAGTCGACGCGCATGCTGTCAGGGAGGATCTCCACGCCCTCCGGAAGGGCCCGCGCGGAGTCCGCCGGGAGGCTGTCGGGATGGGCCGGGCGCTCCTGCGGCGCGGGCTGTTCGCGGGGCTTCTCCTCCTGCGCCCGCAGCACACCGACGCCGCACAGCAGGAGGCCGCTCGCACAAAACGCCGACAGGCACCCTCCGCGCATGCTCATCCGCCACCGCGACGGAAGAACCGAGCGGCCCTCAGCCGAGGCCTCGCACCCACTCGACCAGCAGACGCACACCGAACCCGGTCGCTCCCTTCGGCTGCCAGCCGGTGACATCTTCGGCCCAGGCCGTTCCGGCGATATCGAGGTGCGCCCAGGGGACGTCGTCCACGAACTCCTCGAGGAACTTCGCGGCCGTGATCGGGCTCGCCTCTCGCCCGCCGCTGTTCTTGATGTCGGCGATGTCCGAGTCGAGCTGTTTCCTGTATTCCGGCCACAGCGGAAGGCGCCAGGCACGCTCTCCGGTTCGGGTACCGGCCTCGATCAGCGCGCCGGCCAGCAGTTCATCATTGCTCAGAAGACCCGCAGCCTGCCTGCCCAACGCCACGACGCACCCTCCCGTGAGCGTCGCGATGTCGACCAGCGCGACGGGCTCCATGCGCGCGCCGAAGGCGAGCGCGTCAGACAGGATGAGGCGGCCCTCGGCGTCGGTGTTGACGACTTCGATCGAGCGTCCCGACACGCCGCGAACCACGTCGCCCGGCTTCAACGCCCTTCCGGAAGGCAAGTTCTCGGCGGTGGGGATCAGCCCCACCACCCTCTGGGGGGCGCCGATCTCCGAAAGCGCGCGCATCGTTCCGAGCACTGCCGCGGCTCCAGCCATGTCGTGCTTCATCTCCTCCATGCCCTTGGCCGGCTTGAGCGAGATGCCGCCGCTGTCGAAGGTGATCCCTTTCCCCACCAGCACCACCGGCGCGCCGCCTCGCCCTCGGTGCTCGACGATGATGAAGCGGGGCGCCTCGTGCGATCCCTTCGCAACGGCGAGAAGCGCTCCGAAGCCTTTATCTCGCAGTCGCTCCACATCCCACACGTCCACGCGGCACCCGCGGTCCGCCAGGTCCAGTGCCTCATCCGCGAGACCGGCCGGCGTGAGAACGTTGCCCGGCCGGGCCACGAGGGAGCGCGCGACGTTCTGGGCCTCTGCAACCCTCCAGCCAAGCGATGCCCATTCTTCCGCGCCGCTGACGAGATCCGGACTCCAGATCATTGCACGGCTCGGTAGGAGGGTCGACCGAACCTCTTCGCCACGCTTCAGTGCGAGGTAGGCGAAATCGCCGAGCACGAGCCCCTCCGCCGCGGCCTGGACCGTCCGGGGATCGGCCGCGTGTTCCAGGGCCAGGGCAAGCGATCCCAGCCGCTGATCACGGCAGAACCGTACGGCCCTCCCCGCGACGCTGCGCACGCTGTCCGGACTCGAATCGAGCGGCGCGTCCGCTCCCAGCAGGAGAACGTGCGGACGACCGGAAGCGCAGGGAAAGAAGAGCGACTCGGAGTCCTTGCCGCGAAGAACCCCCTGTTCCCGGCACCGGGAAATCGCCTCTCCCGTCCACGTATCGAGCCGGCGCAGAAGGTCGGTGGGTTGCGGCGGGACAGGGACGGCGACGACATCGACATCCAGTTCTTCCAGCGGTCCGGATCGAACCTCGATCGTGCGCAACCGACCTCCTCTCTCCGTACGATCCTGTCGAGATCTCAGCGCTCCGAAAATAACGAGGGGCGACCCGCCGGGCCGCCCCTCCCCACATGACTGAGCCCCGCTGCCGCGGCTGTGTACGCTAGCCCAACACCGTGTCGGACGCGGCGACCAGCAGCTGCTCTCTCAAGTCCTCCGTGGACAGCGACTGGAAGCAGCCGCTCGGCAGGTGGACGCGACGCTGGGGTTCCGCCGGATCGGAAAAGCATACGACGATGACCGCCTCGTGATTGTCGGCGAGCTGCGGTTCATCCGGTTCCGGCCAATAGACGTCACGGGAGGCCAGCCATGCTTTCCAGCGTCTACCGTCCTCGTCCAGAAAGTGCCTCGTCATCGATACCTCGTTTCGTCGGGGTTACGGAGCGGTCGACATGCACTTGCGTCCGGTCCGCCCGCACGACCCCTCGACCGGTCGGAAGCCGAACACATCGGAGACAGGACTTTAGATTGGACTAAGTAAACTACTTGCACGCTATCACTTGGCCGACTACACAACCTCGTCAGGATGGGAACCAGATGCCGTTCGATCGCGGGCATCGCGTTGCGGAAGCCTGCAGCCGAAGGCCAGGCCGAGACCCATGCCGCAGATCAGAGCGGCCAGAAGAAGGGTGAGGAACACATGCATACGCCATAGAATGGGGCGCCAGGACGCGATTGTCTAGTCCTGAGCGCGGATCGGCGGCTCACCCAAAACGGCAGGGGGCCGGCGCCTGCCGGCCCCCTGCTCCCCGCGCCGGAGGCGCAGATCTACTTCACGTCCACCTCGATCTGACGGGGCTTGGCCTCGGCAAGCTTGGGCAGAAGGATGGTCAGCACCCCGTTCTCGAGGTTTGCCTTCACCTGCTGGGCATCGAGGTTGGAAGGCAGCGAGAAGCTTCGAGTAAACTTCCCCACACGACGCTCCCGGACGTGACAGTTCTCGCCCTCCTTTTCGACCACGTCCGAGCGCTCGCCGGTAATCGTGAGTACGCCCCGATCAACCGTGACGCTCACATCACCCGGAGCGAATCCCGGCAGGTCGAGTTCCACCCGAAAGTCATCGGCCGTCTCGAACAGGTCTGCGCGAGGCCTCCAGCCGGTCCACTCGACGGACGGACGGGTGAACAGGTTATCGAACAGACGATCCACCTCGAGCAGATCGGACGGCCACAGGGAACGGAATCGGTTGCTGGTGGTGGGCAGCATGGCTCTCTCCTTGCTCATCTATGCGCTCGACGCCCCGAGGGCCAACCCCGGGGACGTCATTCCGTGCTTGTCGACTGAGGAACGGGGCAAACACCATACCAGGAATTGGACGTCCATTCGGGGCCGGACCCTGCCATCCCTGCACGGAACGCCGGGTCCGTGGACCAGGCTGACAGGGGTCAGCCTGCCATGTGGGCAGCAGGCGCATCGGCTCGGCTAGGCCTGCAGCTGCCGAATCTCTTCCTGTTGTCGGCGGAGCACGTCCATGACACGATCGACCAGTCGCTGCGCCGTGTCCCTAGAGCGCGGCTCGTCGGCAAGATCACCGTAATCGATCGGGCTTCCGTAGACGACATAGACCTTCTGAAACAGCCGGGGCCAGCGGCGACCGATAGGCAGGACGCGATCCATGCCATCGATCGTCACCGGTACGACGGCTGGGCGATTCGCCAGGATCAGCAAGGCGGAGCCCGGCCTGCCCCTGCCGATCGTTCCGTCCCGGCTTCGCGTGCCCTCTGGGAAGAGCGTCATAGTCCCGCTCCGGAGAGCCTGTCTCATTCTGTGCAGCGCCCGGAGATCCCGTCTGCCCGGCCGCACGGGGATGCACTTCCACAGGTCGGAAAGGAGCCCGAGCCACCGGGGACGATAGAAGTTCTCCTCGGCCGCCGGATTCCAAGGAACGAGGTACGGCTTCAGGAGGGATTGTGGCCAGAATGCGCCGATGCCGACGAGGAAGCTGTCGATCATCGACTGGTGATTCGAAAGGAGCAGCGTGTTCCGGCCCTGCGGCACCCGGTCCCGGCCGATGATCCGCGTGCGGTTGAAGATGAAGAACAGCGGCACGCCCACGATGGTCACCGTGAGGTTCGTGAAAGCGTACCGGGCGAACGGCCACACGAAGTTGAAGAGACGCCCGCGATGATCAGCCCGGTACGATCCGCGCACGGAGTAGCGCCTCCCGCCGGTCGCTACATCCGCTTGTAGCTCGGTCCGCTGCCGCCCTCGCGGGGTGTCCAGCGCGGGCCGAGAACGTCGGTGGCCTTGCAGTCCACGCAGTTCGGCGCGTTCACGACCAGGCGCTCGCCGTCCCAATCGTATACGCCGGCCGGACACATCCGCTCGTAAAAGGCCCCGACGGGTGCCTCGAGATCCGGCCCCGTGATCAGATGGGAGGGGATGTCGTCGCGCGTCGTGTTTCCCGAGCGGAATACGGCATCCTCCTTGCTGAACGTGCGAGCCCCATCCGGTCGGAAGGCTGGAGGGGCGACGATCCGCCTCGCCTCGGCCGCGTCCTCGGACACGGGAATGCGGGAGCCCGGAAAGACTCCGGCGGTCGCCGTCATCATCGCGGCCTCGAGGCCGCCGACGAACAGCCCCTTCTTGAACGCCAGCCGCATGTTCCTCGTTCGGTACAGATCCCGACCGATGAAGCTGTCACGGACCCGCCGGTCGTACACCGCCAGGGCCTCCTCCATGGGGCGATCACCCTTCAGCGCCTCAAAGGCGGCCCGGGCCGCGAGCATCCCCGACAGAACGGCGTAGTGGACGCCTTTGAGCGCCGGGACGTTGACCAGGCCGGCCGAGTCGCCCACGACGAGCGCCCCCGGACCCCACAGACGGTCCGGCAGGGAGTAGTAGCCACCCTCGGGAATGGTCTTGGCTCCCCACTCGACCAGTTCCCCGTCCCGCAGGACCTCCTCGAACAGCGGATGCCCCTTCAGCCGCTGCAGCAGCTCGTGCACGTCCAAAGAGTGCTGCGGGTAGTCGAGACCGACGACCAAACC
Organism: Gemmatimonadota bacterium; assembly: GCA_020351855.1. Taxonomy (GTDB): domain Bacteria; phylum Gemmatimonadota; class Gemmatimonadetes; order Palauibacterales; family Palauibacteraceae. Next base: position 519,331 of record CP070670.1, on the reverse strand, counting down.
GATCGACACGAGGTTGTCTCCCATCGGGTACATCCAGCTCCCGCCGAACACGTCGTTCGACAGGGGCCAGCCCAGCGTGTGAACGACGGCTTCGGGCTGGCGCGGAGCCTCCCAAAGTTCCTTCACACCGAGCGCGAAGATCTGCGGGTTGGCCGACCCGACACCCTGCCACTCGAGGAACGCCTGTGCCAGCGGGCCGCGCGAGCCCTCCGCCAGGATCGTCACGCGGGCCGTGAGGTCCGTCGGCGGCATGTAGCCAGCCCCCGGCGTTCCGTCTCGCGACAGGCCCGCGGGCGTCGTGCGGACGCCCCGCACTTGGCCATCCCCGATGAGTAGGGAGGCGGCGGGAAACCCCGTGAAGACGTTGACCCCCATCGCCTCCGCGCGCTCGCCCATCCAGCGGACGATCTCGCACAGCGAGCCAACGAAATGGCCCCGGTTGTGCATGGTAGGCGGGGTGGGCAATCGGAGAGCGCCGCGCTCGTTGAGCAGGTAGACCCGATCCCCGGTCACGGCACCGCGGAACGGCAACTCTTCCTCGGCGACCTCGGGGAAGAGTTCCCGGAAGGGACCGGGCACGACGACGGCGCCCGACAGGCAGTGCTCCCCCAGGGCGCCTGCCTTCTCCAAGACCCCCACCTCGATGTTGCCGAGGTCTCCCCCATTCTCGGCTTCCCGACGAGCGAGACGCGCCAGCTCGATGGCGGCGGCCAGGCCGGCCGGCCCCCCTCCTACGACGAGGACGTCCAGCGGCACGGCCTCGGAATCCGGCGACTCATCCAGCAGCAGACGATCCTTGGGGAGCGGCAGCTGGAAGTCCGCGGGCACGAATGAGCGGCTGTCTGGTTCGGACATCTGACTCTCGTTCCTGCTTCGTGTGCTACCGGCGCCCCTGGCCCCGGAAGGGAAAGTGGGGGATCGGAGCGGGCTCCGTGACCCTATGCCGCGAGCGACTCCGTCGCCAGAGACCAGGGTGCAGCAGGAGGAGGATGGTAAAGATCTCCAACCGTCCGATGAGCATCAGGAGCAGCAGCGTGAGCTGGGATATCGGGTCCAGCCATCCGTAGTTGTCCACGGCGCCTACCTCGCCAAGCCCGGGCCCGATGTTCCCGAGGCTGGCGGCGCTGGAACCGATCGACGTCGTCAGGTCGTGACCCAGGATCGTCATGATCAGCGTGCCCAGCGCGAAGAGCGTGAGGTAGACGATGACGAAGATGAGGATCCGCGCCAGCACGTCCTCCTTGACGACCTCGTCGCCCACGCGCGTCAGAATCACCCCCCGCGGGTGCAAGCTCTTCTTGAGTTCGGAGAGCGTCTGGCGGGCCAGCACGTAGAAGCGCAGCGCCTTGATCCCACCGGCCGTCGAGCCGGCCATTCCTCCGACGAACATGAGAAGCAGAAGCACGAACTGCGCACCAATCGGCCACAGCCCGTAGTCGGTCGACACGAAGCCGGTCGTCGTGATGATCGAGGCCACCTGGAACAGGGAGTCACGCAGCCCCCGCTCGAACCCCGTGTCGTCGTACATGCCGCCTGCCACGGTGAGCAGAAGGACCAGCGCGGTGGCGCCGACCGCAAGCAGCGTGAAGAACCGCCATTCCCTGTCATGCAGATACACGGAGGGTCGCCCCGTGGCAGCCCGGTAGTGCAGCGTGAAGTTGATGCCCGCCAGGTACATGAAGATGATCGTCACGTACTGGATGAACGGAGACGGATAGGCCGCCAGGGACGCGTTTCGCGGAGAGAAGCCTCCGGTCGACAACGTGGTAAACGAGTGCGTTACCGCGTCGAACGGCTCCATGCCGCCCAACAGGTAGAGTCCCGCCTGTGCGGCGGTGAGCGCGCCGTACACGAGCCATAGAAGCTTTGCCGTGTGCGCGATCCTGGGCTGAAGCCGCTCGGGCGTCGGGCCGGGCACCTCCGCCCTGAAGAGCTGCATGCCGCCCACGCCGAGGAACGGGAGAATCGCCACGCCCAGGACGATGATCCCCATGCCTCCGAGCCACTGCGTCAGTGATCGCCAGAAGAGGATGCCGTGTGGAAGCGCCTCGATATCCGTGAACACCGTGGCGCCGGTCGTGGTGAAGCCGGAGACGGACTCGAACAGCGCTGCTACGGGCCGTTCGATGGACCCCGAAAGGATGTACGGGAGCGCGCCCGCCACGCCGACGGCCATCCAGGAGAGCGATACGACGGCGTAGCCTTCCCGCACCGACAGATCCCGGTGTAGTCTGGTCTGCCAGAAACCCAGCAGACCGATGATCACCAGCAGCGCACTGGATATGAGAAAGGCGCTGGCGTCCCCTTCTCCGTAAGCGAGCGCGACCAGGAACGTGACGGCGAGCGCCGCACTCAGCGCCAGCAGAATGAGGCTTACGACGTGGACGAGGTGTCGATAGCTCACGCGAGCAGACGCTCGATGTCGGCCACTGCGTTGGGCAGGGCAAAGATGAAGGCCCGGTCACCCGGCTTGAGCACATCGTCACCGCGAGGCGTGATGACCTCCCCGCCGCGCAGAATGGCACCGATCACCCCGTCCTTGGGAAAACTGACATCCTTGAGCGGTTGATCGATGATCGGTGCGTCGGCGCCGATCTCGTACTCGATCGCCTCGGCGTTGACCCCCTTGAGGGTAGCCACCGTGCGGACGCCACCGCGCCGCACGTATCGCAAAATGGCGTTCGCGGCCGCCATTCGCGGAGAGACGGTGGCATCGATCCCGATACGGCTGACCAGGGGGATGTAGTCCGTGCGGTGGATGAGCGTGATCACCTTACGGGCGCCCATCGTCTTCGCCAGGAGGCCCGACAGCATGTTCACCGAGTCCTGTCCCGTCATGGCGACAAAACCGTCCACGCCCTCGACGCCCTCCATCTCGAGGAGCTCGGGATCCCGCGCATCGCCGTGGAGGATGAGGGCGTCCGGGAGCTGTTCAGCCAACTCTAAGCAGCGTTGCCGATCCCGTTCCAGGATCGTGCACGACACGGAGTGCGAGGCAAGGTGCTTTGCCAGGTAGATCGCCTCCTGGTTCCCCCCGGCGATCATCACCCGACGCAGCTCGGTACGCTCGTATCCCGCCAGCCGGGCGATGGCCGGCAGCTCCTCGGCCGCGGTCAGCAGGAACACCTGGTCATGGGCGGCGATGCGGCTCGGACCGCGGGGGATCTGCGTGGATCCGTCACGCACGATCGCGACCGTCACAAAGCGCCGGTCAGGAAGCTCCCGGCCGAGATCCGCCATGGTCTTTCCCTCGACCGGGGCGCCCGCCCGGATGCGCACCCCAATCAGGCGGATGCGCTCGTCCATGAAGCGCACGAACTCGGTCGCCGCCTCGCTCGCCAGAAGCTGCAGGGTCTCCCAGGCGACCTCCCGTTCAGGGCTGATCACCCGGTCGATGCCAAACAGCTCCTTCGCCAGCGGTGAGCCGGGCTCGTAGTATTCCGGTGCGCTGATTCGGGCTACCCGCGGGTTGATGGCGTAGCGCGAGGCGAGAAGGCATGCCACGATGTTGGACTCGTCGCGGCTCGTCACGGCAAGCAGCATCCCGGCTCCGTCGAGGCCCGCCTTTTCCAGCACGGGCAGCGACGCGCCATTGCCTGTCACCGTCAACAGATCGAGTTGCTCCGCGGCGTAGGAGGTCCGATCCGGGTCCAGGTCGATCAGAACGACGTCCTGGTCCTCCTCGGAGAGTCGCTTCGCAAGCTGAAAGCCCACCTGGCCGGCGCCGACGATGAGCACGCGCATGTCAGATCCCCGTCTTCGGAAAGTGAGAGCGTTCGCTTGATTTTGCCGACGTCTAGCCCTATCAACAAGCTCCAGCTGACTGGAGCCGGACGGGTGATCTCCATGAGTCGTCGAAGCCTCGCGTTGGCCTTGCTCGTCGGTGCCCTCGGTTACGCCGGCCGCGCGGAAGCGCAGGGCGCCGGTTTCGGCATGGGCTTCAGCGGCGGTTACGTGGACATCGGGGGAGGCGACCTTGCGGACGTGAGGTCGGGCTTCGGCCTAACACTGGATCTGCTCTACCGCTGGCGGAGCGGGCTCTCGATCGGCTTCGGCACGGAGCTGGCCTGGCCCGGCTCCGACCTCGGCCAGGTCACGGAGCCCGCGCTGGCTGACTTCCAGTTCATCAGCGTGTTTTTCGAACCGCGCTACAGCTTCCCGCTGTCCGGCTCCGGCCTGTCGCCCTTCATCGCGGGACGCGTCAGCTACGCACGCATGAACGTCAACGTATTCGAGCCGCCGGAGGAATTGCCGTTCAAGGCAGACAGCGATGGCGTCGAATACGGCGGCCTCATCGGTGTCGAGATATGGCTGACCGAAGCTGCGGCGCTCTCCGTGGCTGGCGAGGTGTCCGGCCTCAGCTTCGGAGAGGTCAAGCTGGCCGATCCTCCGACGGGCATTCCGGAGGAACTCGGTAGAGGCCGCAAATGGGGCCTGCTGGCCGGGATTCGATTCCTCTTCCTCTAGCGGGCCACGGCGACCGCCGCGAGGCCTCAGACGGAAACAGCAGCGTCCGAAGGTGAGCTTCCGCTGCGGATCGGGAGGATGACCTCGACGGTTGTGCCGCGGTCCGGCTCGCTGGTAGCCGAGATCTGTCCACCGTGCGCGTCGACGATCTGCCGAGCGATTGCCAACCCCAGGCCGGCTCCCACCGCCCGGCCCTCGCTTCCCGCCTGATAGTACTTCTCGAAGATGTAGGGCAGCTGCTCGGGCGGTATCCCCCGTCCCGTATCGATGACCCGCACGACGAGGGTCTCATCCCCGCCCGCTGCCTTGACCACGACCGAGCCTCCGGCGGGCGTGAACTTGAAGGCGTTGGAAAGCAGGTTGCCGAACAACTCGTTCGTCACCCGCGTGCGGTCGACCTCAAGGATGGCCGGTGCACTCCCCTCCACCTCGATTTCGAAGTCGATGCCCTGTTGCTCGGCCAGGATCTCGAACGCCAGACGGAGATCGGTAAAAAGGTCCTGCGTGCGGACGCGTTCGACCTCCAGCTTGAGTCCGCCCGCCAGGAATCGGGTCAAGTTGAGCAGCTGATTGACGCGGTCCGTCATTTGTCCGGCCTGCTCGCCGATCCGGCGCAGCGCATCGTGCTGCTTCTCCGTCACGTCGCCCAGCGTGCCCTCCTCGATCATCTCGGCATAGCCGTTGATGATATGGATGGGTGTCTTCAGCTCGTGACTTGCGATGCTGACGAACTCCGCCTTCAGACGATCCAGCTCATCGAGACGCTCCGTCATTAAGCGGAAGGAGCGCGAGAGGTCGCCCACCTCGTCGCTCCTCTTATACGGGAGGTTCTCCGGTGCGATGAACGATCCGCCCGCCACGTTGGCCATCGCCTCGCGGAGTGCGCCCAGCGGGCTCATCAGGTTGCCGATGGTGGCGAGCCCCAGGGCCAGCGCGATGGCGAGAGAGATCCACACCGCGATGACCGTCCGCTGTGCGGCAGACACGCTGACTTCGACTGCCCTGCGCGCATCGAGGCGCCCCTTCCCGTCGATCGCGTCGCCGATGCGCTCGAGCAGGCTCTCGGTCCGCACGTAAACGGTGCGGAGGCTGTCGAAGTAGGCGGTCGCTGCCGCAGGGTCATCATCAGCAATCAGCCGCTCGATCCTCGCCGAGGCCACCTCCAGCGTGTCGAGCCGCGTCTGTACCTGCTCGGCCGCTTCGCCATATCCGATATCGGAGAGCTGGGAGAGATCGAACCGCGCGTTGGAGAGGGCTTGCCGCACCTCGAGTCGCTGCTGCGGCCCGGGCGCGACCAGGTACCCGCGCTGTGACCGGTCAAGGTCGGCGAGAGCGTTTTGCACGCGCGCCAGAGAGAGGTACGCTGTGGCCAGCTCGCTCTGGCGGTATAACACGATGTCGCGCAGTTCGGTGAGCTTGAGGACGCCGTAGAACGAGGGCGCCATGACGATGAGGATGACCAGCACGAGCGTGCCGACAAGCTTGGTGCGTACGGTCATGCGCTACGGGCTCCTCCGTTCCCGAAACGCCTGCTCGGGCTACGCCGTGGCTTCGACCTTACTGCCGACAGTCGCCATCAGAGCTTCGATGACGCTTGGATCGTAGCGCGTGCCGGCCTCTTTGACCAACCGCTCCAACGCTTCATGTTCGGAAGCTCCGGCTCCTTCACCCTCCCCGATTGCCGCCTCGCAGGCGAGCGCCGCGGCGACGACCCGGCCACTCAGCGGGATCTCCTCGCCTCTGAGGCCTTCCGGAAATCCCGTTCCGTCCCAGTGCTCATGGTGCGAGCGCGCAATCTCCGCGGCCAGGCGGAGTTCCGGCAACTCGCTTCCGGCCAGGATATCGGCCCCGATCGAAGTATGCGCGGGAAACACCTCGTCGTCGGGCTGAGCCGTCCCCGGTCGAGGGGCCGCCACCATGCCGATGTCGCACAGCTGAGAGGCCCGTTCGAGCAGGCGGCTCCACGAATCTGACTCACCCAGCAGGCGCGCCACGCGGCCGCACAGCGCACCGACCCGACGCATCCGTTCGCCGGACGGGTCGAAGCGGTAAGCCGCGACCCGCGTGAGCCGTTCGAAGAGCTCGCTCGCGGCGGCGTTCTCCAGCACGGCATCGCCGGCGGCGCCGCTCGCAAGAAGCGCGGCCTGATCGCGGCACTTGAGGTGCAGGAAGCGGGTCTCAAGCAGATGGGATACTCGATGGCGAATCTCGGTAGGGCTGAACGGCTTCGTCAGGAAGTCCTTGGCTCCGTAGGAGAGCGCCCGCCGCTTGGCCTCCTGGCTTGTGTCGGAGGTGAGTACGAGAATCGGCAGGTAGCTGTCCGAGCGAATCTCCGACTGCAGGACCTGCATGACCTCGTAGCCATCCATCGCCGGCATGATCAGATCAAGCAGGATGAGGTCCGGCTGGAACTGGTGGAGCAGCGCCAGGACCTCCGTCGGCTGGGTCGTGCCCGCAACCTGCTTGTAGCCCGCCCACTCGAGAACGTCCTTGATGTAGCGCACGTTCTGCGCGTCGTCGTCCACGACGAGCACGCGGGCATTCTCCAGAAGCTGCTCCTGCATCGTGTCCAGGCTTACCCGTTCAGTTGCCCTTATCGCCCTCGACGATCGTCGCCCTCTGCACGAAGTCGAGATCGGGGAACTCGCTTTCCAGGTAGGCATTGCCCTCCGCCTGGATCCGCGCCTGGTTGGGCCCGGAGCCGCGGGGCGCCCCTTCCCCGTATGCGGCGTGGAGTGCGTCCACTACCTCCATGCCGCTGACCACGCGGCCGAAGGGTGCAAAGCCCATGTCGTCGAGCTGTGAATTGTCTCGGTAGTTGATGAACACCTGCGTCGTGCGCGTATTCGGTCCCGCCATCGCGTACGTGACCGTGCCGCGAGCGTTCGTGCCCGCGACCGCATCGTCCGCCATCGCGCGCTCTCTCCACACCGTCGACACGGCCGGGTCGCCGGAGATACCGAACTGTGCCACGAAGCCGTCTAGCACACGGAAGAACCGCACTCCATCGTAGAAGCCGTTCCGGACCAGGTTGTAGAAGCGGTCAGCGCCGTTCGGTGCCCACTCGCGCACCACCTCGACGGTGAAATCGCCCTTGCTGGTCTCGAACAGCGCCTGGAAGACATCGGGTGCGGTCTGATTCATCGCCTCGTGGGCCGGGTTGAGTAGCGGGTTGGCTGGTGGAGCATCTTCTGCCGACGGGGTGGCCGCCGGCTGGGCGGCATCGCCTGGCGGTCGAGCGGCCTCGTCCCCCGACTCGGCCGAGGGCTCGCCCGCGCAGGCCGTGACCGACAAGGCCAAGGCCAACAGAACCGAACGGGCAGATCCGAATGCTCTCATGTGGCTCCTCTTGAGTCGTCCTCGTGCGCGTCTCTGCGCCCAACTCGCTATCTGGCCCTCTGTCCGGCTGAACTCCCTCGGACCAGTCGTCGGGCTGGAATCTCCAGTATACCCGCGCGAGCCGACCCACGAAATCAAACTCCGTCTGCACGGGCCATGCCGGGCTCGAGGTACCGGTAAGATACCTGGCACGTGTAGCTCCCGAAGCTCACGTAAGCGCTTATTCAGATTGATCTTACGGACTGAGCACCCCTCGGCGGTACGCTGCGACACCGGCGCCGCGCGAGCCGTCCGCGTCGCGGCTGTCGCTTCCGCCCCGCAGCAAGACCCACGTGGCGGGGCTCGAGGATAGGCAGGAACCGGTCGCGGGACGGAGCGGGCCGGGACACCCGCGAAGCTGAGCCACGCTCGGCCGCACCAGCGAGGAGGTTCGTTCCACCATCACGTTGTTCGGCGGTCTGGCCGTTCGCCCGTCGCGTCGGCGCTTCCAGGCAACTCGGGAGGGCCACCCGGCTCTTCCGGATCCCCGTCCGTGGCCCGCGCCGGAACGCCGAGGGGCTCCAGATGGGCCGGATCGATCCGCGCGTTCGCGACCGTTCTTCGAGTCATTACCCGCACGCGAAGCTTGCCGCTCGGCAGGCTCTCGACGACGACCCCGGCCTGGCCGGCGAAGATACCGCTCGTGATGAGAACCGGCTCGCCCGGCCGGAACGCGTCCCGACTCAGTTGTCCTCTTCCCCGGGGTTGGTCGCCAGAATGACCGCCAGGGCGATCGCCGCGGCGCCCGACAGGGAGAGCACGGTGAGCCCGACATTCGTCTGCCGGAACTCCAGCCTGCGGATGTCCGCGATCGCCACCGCCGGCTGGCCCTCCCCGCCGATCGACCCGACGAGGCTGTCGCCTGCGACGGAAGGATTATCCCACTCCAGCTGCCTGCCGTTCGCGGTCGTCAGCCGAACGCGATCGGGCTGGTTCCGCTCCACGGTCGAGGCCACCGGGGACTCGACCGTCGTCCATCTCTGACAGCCGGCCAGCGTGGTGAGAGCCACGACGAGGCCGACGACCCTGCCGGCAGAGCTATGGACGAAGCTCCGCATCACTCGTTTTCTTGTTCCGGCCATAAGTGTCCACGCAGCGTTCTCTCCTCACCTTACCGAATCTTACCGGTCGGTGCGGCGGACTTCATGGGGCAGGAAGACCGCGCAAGGCCGTGACGCGCTGGTCCAGATCGGCCATCATCGGCACCTCCAGCACCCCGTCTCCCCAGTGCTCGATAATCTCCCCGTACAGCTCCAGAGCTTCCCCGTTTCTATCCAGAAGCTCCATCGCCCTGCCGCGGGCATACAGAAGGGCATGATGGCGAGCGGGCGGAAGACGCGGCAGCTCGCTGAGGTGAACGATCTCCGATGCATCGATCAGGTCGAGCGCCTTCTGGCCGCGCCCGACCTCGAGGAGTCGCCACACCGAGGTGTTCAGGAGAGCGGGCCTGGGGCTTGTCAAAAGTTCCTGCACGTCGGAGACCGCGCCCGCGACCAAGGCCTGCTGCTCCGGCGGAACCGGGCCGTCAGCCGAATCCAGCGCCGCCTCGTAGCTGTCGAGCGACGCCGCGAAGCTGCCCTCCCAGACGAAGGTGTCACCGAGCAGCAGCCGTGCCTGGGAGCGGATGACCGGCTCCGCCGCGGCAACGTAGGCGCCGAGCTCCTGACGGGCCGCGGCGGGCCGGTTCTGGCGCAGATAGCTTCTCGTGATGAGCGCCAGGGCGGTCAGCGCGGTCGGACCGGCGGCGGCCGCACGATATCGTTCCCTGGCCTCGTCGTACCGGCCGGCTCGCTCCAGTAGACGCCCACCCGCGAGCGCAGCGGGCAGACTACTGCCGGCCAGGGCCTCGTATCTCGCGATCAGCGAATCAGCCTCCCGCTCTGCTCCTTCCCGGATCGCGAGGGCGGCCAGGAGCTCGTAGGCGGCCATGGCATCCGGGCGAAGCGCGAGGGTCTCCTCGAGCAGGGCCCGCTGCTCCTCTTCCCGCCCGGGCATCAGGCCGTAAAGCTCCACGAGCTCCAACCGTCCCTCCACATCCGTCGGATCGAGTCTCTTCCATCGATCCCGGAGCTCCGACAGATACTCCCGGTACGTTCGGAGATCGCCGAGCGCCAAGGGCGAGCGATCGGGACTCGTCGCCAGCGGCGGCCGCTCCGGCGGACGGCGGCCGCGGCGTCCGACCTGTTCGGCCAGGAGCTGACCCACGGTGTCGGCCAGCGCGAACACATCGTCCCCGCGGGCCCGCGCAGTGCCAACCAGCGTGCCGTCCTCCAGCTCGATGAGCTGGGCGTCCAGTGTCAGGTCGCCCAGGCGGCCCAAAACAGAGCCGCGAGCCAGCAGCCGCGCACCGGATCGCGCTGCGATGTCGAGGGCGAACTGATCCGGGATGCGGTCGGTTTCCTCGCGTCCCTCCTGGCGCAGGAGGTCGAAGAGACGTTGCGAGCTCACGACGTTGGCTCCGGTGAGCTGGGCCAGGTTCGAGGTCAGGATGTCCGATACGCCGGGGCCAAGCCAGTCCAGGCTGTCGATCCCCGTCCCGTTCGTGAACGGGAGGATCGCCACGGAGCCGGGGCCCAGATCCACCGTAGCGGCAATCGGCCCCCCGAAACGGCCTCCCGACCCCGTCTCCTCACCAACGCTGATCCGGTAGGTGCCGATTCCGGCAAGGACGAACAGCGTGGTCAGGATCGCCAACTCACTGCGAACCACCTGCTGCCTTCCGTGCTCTCCGTGGTACCACGTAATGACGAGCACTGCCGGGAAGCCGAGGACCAGCAGGAGGATCACGACATCGAGCAGCTTGTGCGTCAGCTCGTAATTCTGGACGAAGAAGTCCGTGGCCTCGAGGAGCGCCCACGCACCGCCGAGGTACAGTATTCCGACCTGGAACATCCTTCTGCGATGAAGGCTGGCGAACAGTCTGCCGATTGGAGTCGTCATTCTGGTCCCGGTAGCCCGTCCCCTAGTGCGGCCGGAGGCCGTCTCATCCCATTTGATGCGGCCCGCCCAGGCGGGGTTGCACCGTCCCCGTGCGAGCCTTCGTCCCTGCCGTGAGAGCAAGATGCCCGCTTTGCTCTGCCAGCGGTAGCCGTGCGACGCGCTGTAGCCGCTCTCCCGCTGGAAATCAGCGCCGGTACTCGATATCGTCACCGTAGCGTCTGCTTGGCAGGCGCCGATTCCCGAACCCGATGGCGTGAGGCGCACGTGGTGAGCATGGCGCAGCGGGTGCGTTCGCCCGCGGTGGCCGGCAGGTTTTACCCCGACGATCCCGTGGAGCTGCGACGGTCGATCGACCGCTGCTTCCGGGACGCGAGAAGGCCGGCCGGGGAGATGGCACTCACGGGGCTGATCTCGCCCCATGCCGGCTACGTCTACTCGGGGCCCGTTGCAGCGAGCGCATTCGGAGCGCTGTCCGTCGAGGCGGGCTACGAGCTCGTGATCCTGCTCGGACCCAGCCACTTCGTTCCGTTCCGCGGCCTCGCCCTGAGCGGAGCGCGGGCATTCGATACGCCCCTCGGATCCGTACCGGTCGATCGTGCGGCGACGGAACGAGCGATCGGTCTGCCTCACGTACATCTCCGCCCGGAAGCGCACGAGCCAGAACACAGCCTGGAGGTCCAGCTGCCGTTCCTGCAGACTCGCCTCGAGGATTTTCGAATCCTGCCCATCCTCGTAGGGGACGCCGCGCCCGCCCAGGTCGCCGTCGTCCTCGAAGCCCTGTGGGGGACGGAGGCTACCCTGCTCGTCGTGAGTTCGGATCTGAGCCACTATCTCCCCTACGATGCGGCCCGGCGCACCGACGCGGACACCTGCCGGGCCATCGAGGCACTGGACGCCGGGAGTCTCGACGAGCGGCGGGCCTGCGGCTGGAAGGCGGTCGCAGGGCTCCTCCTGCTTGCACGGGAGCGAGGGCTTCGCCCCGTGCGCCTGGACTGCAGAAACTCCGGGGACACGGGTGGAAGCAGGCACAGCGTCGTGGGCTACGCCGCCTTCGCGTTCTCCGAAGCGACGGCTGGCCGGCAAACTGTGACATGACCTGGGAGGAAAGATGACAGGAGCACTGCGTTTCGCGGCCGCAGCCGTTCTGCTGCTGGCAGCAGCGTGCCAGCCCGAGGGACAGCGCGCGGAGACGGCCGGAGGCGAGGATCGGTCGACGGCGTCTTCGTCGGTGGCCGCGGCGGTAGAGAGCATCACGGACCCCTCACTGCGGTCGCATATCGAGGTCCTCGCCTCCGATGAGTTCGAGGGACGGGCCCCCGGCACCGAGGGCGAACGGCTCACGGTCGATTATCTGGTCGAACAGTTCCGGCAGTTCGGCCTCGCGCCGGGTAACCCTGACGGATCATACGTACAGGAGGTCCCCCTGGTCGGCCTCACGGCGGATGTGACCGAGGCCTCCTTCGTGGTGGGCGGTGCGCCGGTGACGCTGAGCGGCAAGGACGATTTCACCGCGTTGACATCACGAGTCATGCCCGAGGTGTCGATCCACGAGTCGGAGATCGTCTTCGTGGGCTACGGCGTGGTCGCACCGGAGTACGACTGGGACGACTTCAAGGATGTGGATGTCTCCGGCAAGACGATTCTCGTGCTCGTCAACGATCCCCCGATTCCGGATCCGGATGATCCCGAACGACTGGATCCGGAGATGTTCAACGGGCGTGCCATGACCTACTACGGTCGCTGGACCTACAAGTACGAGATCGCGGCCGAGAAGGGCGCCGCGGCCGTCTTCGTGATCCACGAAGCGGAACCGGCCGGGTACCCGTGGGAGGTCCCCTCGGCCAGCTGGGGGCGTGAGGAGTTCGAGATCGCCGCCACGGGCGAGGACGCCCTCGAGCCTCCGGCCATCAACGGTTGGATGCACCTCGGTGCCGCCCGACGTCTCTTCGAGGCAGCGGGGCTCGACTACGAGGAGCAGAAGCGGGCGGCCCTGGAGCCCGGATTCAGGCCAGTGGATCTCGGCGGTACGGCCAGCCTCACGATCCGTAACGAGATCCGCGAGATCCGGTCGCAGAACGTCATCGCGAAGCTCGAAGGTGCCGATCCGGATCGGCGGGGCGAGTACGTCATCTACACCGCCCACTGGGATCACCTCGGCAAGAACCCGAGCCTCCCGGGAGACCAGATCTATAACGGCGCAAAGGACAACGCGTCCGGCACGGCAGGGCTTCTGGAGATCGCCCGGGCGTTTAGCGCCCTCGAGACGCCGCCGGGTCGCTCGATCGTCTTTCTCGCCGTGACGGCCGAGGAGAAGGGCCTGCTAGGAGCCAGGTTTTACGCCCAGAACCCCCTCTACCCGCTGGCAAGCACCCTGGCGAACATCAACATGGACGGCGCCAATCTGTGGGGGCGAACGGAGGACATCGTCGTCGTCGGCCTCGGAAACAGCACGCTCGACGGGCTGCTGGCGACTGCGGCAGCCGAGATGGGTCGGGTCATCGAACCCGATGCCGAGCCGGAGAAGGGCTTCTTCTATCGGTCCGACCACTTCGAGTTCGCCAAGCTGGGCGTCCCCGCCCTGTACGTGGACGAGGGCACGCGCTTCATCGGCAAACCCGAAGGGTACGGCGAGGAGAAGCGCCGGGAGTACACCGCGGAGGACTACCACAAGCCCTCCGACGAGATCAAGCCGGATTGGGATCTGTCCGGTGCCGTCGACGACTTCCGCCTGCTGTTCCTGGTCGGGTACGCGGTAGCCGAGAACGAGGAGTGGCCGGAGTGGAATCCGGGCACCGAGTTCAAGGCCACACGCGAGGCCATGCTCGGCGAGTCGGACTAGGATTGGACGGAGCGATCGGCCCGCCAGGAGCTCGGCTCACCTCACCGTCTCGGGAGGCGTGGGCTCCCGTGCCGCGAGGTAGCGGTCCAGGAAGGCGAGGATCCGCCGCCAGCCCTCGAGCTGGTTCTCTTTCTTGGCGAAGCCGTGTCCCTCGTCCTCGAAGAGCACGTACTCCACCGGCACCCCGTTTGCCCTGGCGGCTTCCACGATGTCGTCGGACTCCGCCTGCAGGACCCTCGGATCGTTGGCGCCCTGCAGGACCATGAGGGGCCGGCGGATGCGCTCGGCATGAAACAGCGGGGACTTGGCGTAGAGCTCCTCCGAGTCCGTCGCCGGATCCCCCATCTCCCGGTACAGCGCCTCCCGAAAGGACTCCCACCAGGGTGGAATGCTCTCCAGGGTCCGCACCCAGTTCGAGATGCCGAACAGGTCGACGCCTGCCGCGAACTCCTCGGGTCGGAAGGCGAGTGCGGCAAGCACCATGTAACCGCCGTAGCTCCCGCCGATGATCCCGATCCGATCGGCGTCCACCCATCCCGTTGCGCTGAGCATGCTCTTGCTGGCGACGCAGTCGTCGAGGTCCGCTTCGCCGTGCCGGCGATCATCGAGCCGGAAGAAGCTCTTTCCGTAACCCGTACTCCCGCGATTGTTGATCGCGAACACCGCGTACCCGCGATTCACGAGAAACTGGATCAGACTGCTGTAGCCGAGACGCGACTGACCGCCCGGGCCGCCGTGTACCCAGACGAGCGCGGGAACCGGGCGGTCGGGCGATGCGCCATGCGGCCTGTAGAGAATGCCGGGGATCTCCACGCCGTCATATGAGGTGAAGCGCACGCGCTCGGGGACGACCAGGTGCGCCGCGTCGATATCCGGGCTCAAAGTGTCGGTCAGACGCTTCGGCTCGCCCACCCGCCCCCTCTCCAGGCTCGAGACGTAGAGGTTGCTAGGCGTGCGCGCCGTGCTCGCGTAGAAGGCCAGTCGGCCCTCGTCGGGTGAGACTTCTACGGACGTGACGTCGAGCTCTCCCATGTCCGGAAGCCCGACCTTCCTCATCGAGGGGTAGTCGAAAACATGGACCTGGGTGCGGGCATCCTCGTTGACGCCGACCACCAGATACGCCCCACCCCTGGAGAATTCGGCGTACGAGACATCCCAGGGCGGCTGCATGATGGGTTCGGTTTCACCGCTGCCGAGATCGATGCGCGCCAGATAGGCGAACTCGCTTCCGGCATCGGTCAACACGTAGAGCTGCGAGCCGTCCGGCGAGAACGCCTGGGGATCGTTCACGACGTTGCCGTCGTGTGGCGTCAGGTGCCGGAGCGTTCCGGCCTGGCGGTCGTAGAGGTAGATGTCGCTGTCGTCGCGCGTGCGATCCTTGCGCAACGCCACATACCGCTCATCCGGTGAGATGGCGCCGTACTCGAGCCCTTCCTCGTTGCGGAATACGAGCGATCGCCGGTAGTGCTCGACGCCGTATTCGTAGATGTCGAAGAAGCGCGGATCGCGTTCGTTGGTCGATACGAGGAACGTCTCGCCATCCACGGACCAGTCCAGGAACCGGACCGTCAGGCGCTCGCCCGGCGTCAGATCGGTCACGGAGCCGTCGAGCTCGCGAACGTAGAGGTGGTGCAGCTCGTTGCCTCCCTGATCGCTCAGATAGAGAAAGCGCTCATCCGCCGGGAAGTAGCCGGCGACGCGTACGGCGTCACCCTGCGAGTCCGTCAGCCGGACGGGCTGTGATCCGTCGACGGGCACGGCGACGGCGTTGAAGATCCCCGTCTCGTCGCTGCTGACGAGCACCTTCTCGCCGGCCGGCGAGAAGGAGCTGCCCAGCACTCGCGTGCTGGCCATGAACTGCTCGATCGTGTACTCAGGGACATTGGGACTCCCGCCTTCCTGCCGGTCCATTGTCGACGGCGTTCCCGAACAGGAGAGCAGGAGCAGCGCGAGGAGCACCGTGGGCGGACGAGCCGGGCAACGCTTCACGAGTCCCTCCACGTTGAGGTATGATGATCCCGAGGGCTTGTGGGTGGTCCGCCAAGCTAGGGGATGGACGGAAGCATATGAAAGGGAGTCCCGTGTACACTGCAAGTCATGTCGTCCCGAAGGTCGTCCACGGTCCGTGAGCGCGTAATGCAGCAGGAGGTCCGGTTCTGCACGGCGCCTGAAGGCGTCCGCCTAGCGTGGTCCGCGATGGGCCAGGGTCCGCCTCTCGTCAAGGCCGCAAACTGGCTCAGCCATCTCGAGCACGACCAGGCGAGCCCGGTGTGGCGCCATTGGCTGCGGGAGCTTTCCCGCGACCACACGCTCATCCGCTACGACGAGCGGGGCTGCGGCCTGTCGGACTGGGATGTCGGCGAGTTCTCCGTCGATGCCTGGGTCAGGGATCTAGAAGCGGTCGTCGAGGCGGCGGGACTCGACCGCTTCGCCCTCCTCGGCATCTCGCAGGGCGGGCCGGTCGCGATCGCCTACGCGGCCAGGCACCCGGACCGGATCTCCCATCTGGTCCTGTACGGGACGTACGGCCGAGGCTGGCGACGCGAGAGCACGCCGGACGAAGTGGCGGAACGCGAGGCGCTGCTGACGCTCACGCGGGTCGGTTGGGGGCGCGACGATTCAGCCTACCGGCAGGTCTTTACGAGCCTCTTCCTGCCGGAGGCGACTGAGGAGCAGTTCCGATGGTTCACCGAGCTGCAGCGCGTCTCGACGTCTCCCGAGAACGCCGTGCGGTTTCAGCGCGCCTTCTCCGAGATCGACGTGGCGGATCTGCTCGATCGGCTGCCTGTCGCGCCTCTCATCCTGCATGCCCGCGACGACCTCCGGGTCCCGTTCGAGGCCGGGCGTCGCCTCGCGGCGCGCATTCCGGACAGTCGCTTCGTGTCCTTGCCGAGCCGTAACCACATCCTGCTCGAGCACGAGGATGCCTGGAGCCAGTTCCTCCGGGAGGTCCGGACGCACCTTGGCGTTGCGCTCGGCGACCCGGGAGCCGGGATCCGCTCCACCGAGCGTGCGCAACCGTCCAGCCCCCCCGAGGAGTTGGGACCGGGGCCGCGAGCGGCCCACAAGCTGCTCGATATGGAACGCCGCCAGCGCATCGAGGAGATCTTCGAGGCCGCGCTCGATGTGAAGCCGGAGTACCGCCAGGTGCTGCTGGATGCGGAGTGCGGGGGGGACGTGGAGCTTCGGGCCGAAGTCTCCGCACTGCTCAGAGCGCACGAGCGCCCGCGCGGCGTGCTGGAGCTCCCGCCGGACGCCTTCGCGACCGAGTGGGCGCCGACGCGCCAGATCCCGACGAGCCCGGCCGGGGGCCTCTCCGTTGCCTCGACGCCTCGAGGGCTGATCCCGCGGCTGTGGGATCAGTTCCTGCGATGGATCTCGTGGCGTCGCGCGCGCGCGGCCGGCCAGGTCGTGCCCTCGCCGACAGGCGAGACGGCAGGCGAACCGAGGGGAACCCGGGTAGCTCATTATGAGGTCCGGGAGCGCATCGGAGGCGGCGGCATGGGGGTCGTGTACCGCGCTACGGACTCACGTCTCGACCGGACTGTGGCCCTGAAGTTCCTTCCGGCCCACCTGAGCTCGGATCGGGAGGCTAGAGAGCGCTTCCTGGTCGAAGCGCAGGCCGCGGCCGCGCTCGATCATCCGCACATCTGCACGATTCACGAGATCGGCACGGCGCCCGACGGCCGCCTGTACATCGCGATGCCCTGCTATGAAGGCGAGACGTTGCGCGACAAGATCGGCCGCGGCCCGTTGGACCTCGACGAGGCCATCGAGCTCGGTATTCAGGTGGCACGAGGGCTCGCCAAGGCGCACCAGTTCGGCGTGATCCACCGCGACATCAAGCCGGCGAACGTGCTGGTGACCCACGACGGCCTGGCGAAGATCGTCGACTTCGGCCTGGCGAAGCTCAGTGGCATCGATCTCACGCGAACCGGGATGGCGATGGGGACCGTCGCATACATGAGCCCCGAACAGGCCATGGGCGAGCCGGTCGATGCCCGAACGGACCTGTGGTCGCTCGGCGTCGTGCTCTACGAGATGGTGACGGGGCAGCGTCCGTTCCGTGGAGACAGCAGCGTGGCCACCCTGCACGCCATTCTGAAGCGGGAGCCGGAGAGGATCGCTCGGCGACGCCCGGACGTGCCGGGCGAGCTCGAAGAGATCATCAACAGGTGCCTGCAGAAGCGGGTCGACGATCGAGTCGGGGCGGCGAGCGAAGTCCTCGAGGTGCTCCATGGCCTTCAGAGCTCCTCGAGATGGACCCACCGGATCCCCGGTGAGGCGATCAGCGAGATCACACCGGGCGGGGAGCGTCGGCATGCCTGCGTCCTGGTTTCCTCCATCGCGACGTTCTCCGAGCTGGTGGAGCGCCTGTCTCCGGCCGAGCTCAACGCCTTGATGGAGCGCATCGAGGAGGAGGCGACCCGCGTCACGGAGGGCGAGGGCGGGATCGTGAACAGCTGCACGGGCGACCAGATCGTTGCTCTGTTCGGGATCCCCACGGCGCACGAGGACGACTTCCGCCGAGCGGTGTCCGCGGCTGTCGCGCTGCATGCGGCGTTGGGCGAACTGAGCATCGGTGCGGCGCGGACCTGGCCCTTCCGACGGCTCGAGCTCCGGACCGGGATCGGAACGGGAGCCGTCGTCGTGCAGCATGCAAGCGTGCCGGACCGCAGATATCGGATTGCTGGGCTCGCCGCGGACACGGGTGCACGCCTCTCCGCCCACGCGGCGGCCGGCGAGATCCTCGTCAGCGAGGAGTGCAGCCGAAGAGTCGCACCGTTCTATGTCACCCAGGCGGGCGAACCGCTGCTTTCACGGAGCGGCGCCGAGCGGATCACCCCGTTCCGCGTGGCGGGCGAACGACCCACGGGCTACCCGGCCGAGGTGCCGGAGACACTCACGGCTTTCGTCGGTCGGGAAAGGGAACTCGCACTGCTCGAGCACGCGTGCTCGGAGGCGCGGCGCGGTACCGGTTGCCTTGTCAGCGTCGTGGGCGAGGCGGGGACGGGGAAGAGCCGCCTGCTCCGTGAGTTCCGAGAATCGATCGCTCCCGACACCGCACGTGTCCTCGGCGGGCGGTGCCCGGAGAGCGCTGTCCGGCACTCCTTCGGGCCCTTCGTGGAGGTGCTGCGCGAGCGTCTCGGGATCGAGCCGAACACGGCGCCACCCATGGACGAGATTCGGCGTCACGTTCTGTCGATTTCTCCCCAGCTCGAGGCTTCCCTTCCCTATTTCATGCGGTTGCTGGGACTGGAGCCGGCCGGGGAGCCCGTCCCGGAACAGGAGCCAGAGCAACAGAGAATCGCGATCCAGGACGCGCTGTGCACCTTCTTGACCGAGGACGCGGGAAGCAAGCCGCTGGCCGTGCTTCTGGAAAACTGGCATCACTCCGGCGAAGGCTCGCGGCAGGTGCTCCGCCGACTGTCCGAGATGGTAGGCGCGCACCCCCTGCTCCTCGTGGTCACGGCGCGACCCGATGCCAATCTCGACTGGGGGACGTCCGTCCACCATCTGCCCATTCACCTGGGGCCGCTCACCCCGGAGGATTCCGAGAAGATCCTGCGCTCCGTATGGGGCGCCGACACCCTGCCTTCCGGACTCGCCGAGCGCCTTCATTCACGAACGGGCGGGAACCCGCTCTTCCTGCAGGAGATCGGGCGGACCCTGCTCGAGGACGGGGTGGTTGCCGTTCGCGACGCACGGGCGCTCCTCGCCCGGCCAGCGGAGGCGCTCGAGCTCCCGGAAACGGTCCAGGGCGTGATTCGCTCCCGGCTCGACGCGCTCGATCCCCCCACCCGGCTCGTCGTCACCCATGCAGCGGTCATAGGACGCGAGTTCTCGCAGGCGATTCTCGAGCGCACGCTGGAGGATGTCTCTGGCCTCCCGGAAGCCCTCCACACTCTTCGGGAACGAGGCCTCGCTCACCAGATCGGCGTGCTTCCGTCTGCCACCTATCGGTTCGCCCACGCGCCGGTGCAGGAGGTCGCCTACGACGGTCTGCTGCGCCATCGACAGAAGGAGCTGCACCAGAAGGTCGCGGAGGCGATCGAGCAGCTGAACGCCGAGAGCCTGGAGCCGCACTTCGCCCGACTCGCCTTCCACTACACGGCAGCCGGGATCGGTTGGAAGGCAGTGCTTTACGGCCAGAAGGCCGCCGAGCGGGCCGAGGAGCTCAGCCAGTTCGGCGACGCTCTTGACCTCCTCGATCAGACGCTGGACGCGGCGGAGAGGCTGCTCTCCCCCGACGACAAGGACGAGCTCCGACTGCGTATCCTGTTCAAGCAGGAGCGCCTTTGCGAGACGCTGGGACTCCGGGAGCGCCAGCAGCGAATCTGCGACCAGCTCATCCGCCTGCTCGAGCCGTCGGGGCCCTCGGAGCGGCTCTCCGAGGCCCACCTCCGGAAGGGCGACCTCTTCACGCTCACCCGGCAGCACCGGGACGCAGAGCGCCAGCTCAGCAGCTCCCTCAACGTCGCACGGCAGATCGGCGACCGGGCGGCCGAGCGCAACGCGCTCCGCAGCATCGGGCTCCTGCGTTGGCATCAGGAACGAAACGAGGAGGCGATCGCGCTCCAGGAACAGGCGCTCGCCATCGACCGGGAGCTGGGAGACGCCGAGAACATGATGCTCGAGCTCTCCAACCTCGGAAACCTTTACAAGGGGATCGGCCGGCACGATGAGGCGCTTCGCTTCCTGGAGGAGGCGGTCCAGGTACGCGAGCGGTACGAGGGCGAGAACACGGCCGTCCTGGACGCCAAGCTCAGCTACGTGCTCCACAACATCGGCAACATCTACCGGGCGCTCGGCGACAACCAGAAGGCGCTGCAGTACATCAATCGCGCCGCCTCCCACGCCCGCGGATCGTTGACGGCGATCCAGCGTTCGTACCACCTGATGGCGCTGGCGAACATCCGGCTACAGGAGGGCCGGATCGAGGAAACTCTCGAGCTGTACCGCGAGGCCGTGACGGTGAGCCGACGGGCAGGCAGTGCCGAGGCGCTCGCCCAGGGGGAGCGCGTCCTCGGCGAGGTGCTCATCGGTTTGGGGCGACCGAAGGAAGCCATCCCACACCTTGAGGAGGCCGCGACGACGTTCGCGCAGCTGAGGGACCGCGAGGCCGAAGCCGTGATGTGGCAGGCCGTCGCCCAGGCCTTCGAGATCGAAGATCGCCGGGCGGAGGCAGAGGCCGCTTGGGATCGGGTGCGGATCCTCGGCGAGCGATACCACGACGATCCGCGAGTGCTGGCAGCCCTCGGGGGCCTGGCGCGCCTGGCCCGCTGGACGGATCCGAAGCAGGCACTGCGCCTGTACGAGCGGGCCATTCCGCTCGCTCAACGGCTCGGCGATCGCCCGGCAGAGGCCTCGCTCTTGAACTCCTTGGCCATCCTGGCGTGGCGGCGCCAGGAGCACGACCGGGCGCTCGACAGCTACCGAAGGGCGCTTCACATCTACAAGGACCTGGAAGACTGGGTACATGCGGGCCTGATCCTGAATTCGCTCGGCGTGACCCTGCGCGACATGGGCCAAGTCGATGAAGCCCGCGCCAACCTCGAGGAGGCGCTCGAGGTCAACCGCATGACGGGCGAACGCTTGCTCCAGGCACACAGCCTCGCCGTGATCGGCGAGCTGGCTCAGGAGGCGGGGGACCTCGAGGCCGCCGTAGCCCGCTTCGAGGAGTCCCTCGAGCTGCGGCGTGAGCTGGACGATCGATTGGGCGAGGGCTGGATGATGGTCCGCCTGGCCCGGGCCAAGGCCGAGCTCGGCTCCGCTCCGGATGCCCAACGGCTCTTGGGTGCCGCGGCCCAGATTGCGGAAGAACTGGCCGACCCCGAACTTGCGGATGCGTGCCGCAGTACCCGTCCGTAGCTGCGGCAGGGCTCAGTCTCTTCTGACCGCACTTCTGCCGGGCGAGCGACTACCCCACCGTTTCGGAGGGTGTTGATGCCACGTTTCATGGTCGAGCGAACCGTCGACGAGATCTCCATGGACCGGCTGAAGGAGATCACCCGCCTGTCCAGGGAAGTCGCAGCCGATCTGACCGGACTGAGATGGATACGGAGCTACGTGTCGGAGGCCGAGGGCAAGATATACTGCGAATACGACGCTCCGAGCCCCGAGCTCATCCTCGAGGCTTCACGTCGGGTAGGGCTGCCCGTAGACCGGATCAGCGAGGTGTCCATCGAGATCAGCCCCGAGATGTTCCGCTGAGCCGACGGAGTCCCTTCCGCCGACCGAACCGCTGATCCATGGAACCCCGTTCCCCGTTCCCCGGTCGGAGCTTCCCTCGAACAAGGCGGGCGCGCCAGCACTGGCGGGCCACCTGCTCGCTTCTCGGCCTCGCCCTCTCGGCTGCAACCTCCTGCGCCACGAATCCGGCCACCGGCGAGAAGATGCTCTCGCTGGTCAGCGAGTCTGCGGAAATCCAGATGGGGAAGCAGTACGCGCAGGAGGTCGAAGCGCAGATGCCCCTCCTCGACGACCCCGTGTTACGGGCATACGTGGAGCGTGTGGGCCTCGCGCTGGCGGGCGTGTCGGAGCGACCCGACCTGCCCTGGAGCTTCCAGATCGTCGATGACCCCGTCGTCAACGCGTTCGCCCTGCCGGGCGGCCCCGTATACCTGACGCGTGGGATCATGGCACACTTCTCGTCCGAGGCCGAGATGGCGGCCGTGCTGGGTCATGAGATCGGCCACATCACGGCGAGACACAGCGTCGAGCAGATCTCCCGGGCCCAGCTGGCCGGAATCGGACTGGCCGTCGGCTCCATGCTCAGCCGGGACGTCGCCCGATACTCGGGGCTCTCCAGCGTCGGGCTGCAGGTGCTCTTTCTCAGCTTCGGCCGCGACGACGAGCATCAGAGCGACATGCTCGGCGTCCGCTATGCGGGACGGGCGAACTACGACGTCCGGGAATCGGTGACGATGCACGAGAAGCTCGGTCGGATCGGGCAGATGTCGGGTGGCGGCGGGGTTCCGAGCTGGCTCTCCACGCACCCGAGCTCGGCAGACCGGATCAAGCGACTGCAGGCGCTGGTGGACACGATCCCGTCCTCCCGCTTGGACAGCTCGAGGCTTGCTCGGTTGGAATACCTCGACCAGATCGACGGCCTGGTGTACGGCGAGGACCCGCGACAGGGCTTCTTCCGGGACGCCCTCTTCCTGCATCCAGAGCTGCGCTTCCGCGTCCGCTTCCCGGCCGGCTGGGAGACGGTGAACCTGCCCAGCGTGGTCGGAGGCCGGAGCCCGCAGGAGGACGCCATCGTTCAGCTGACGATCGTCGGGGACGTCTCAGGGCACGCAGCCGCGGCCCGGGCCTTCTTCGCAACGGAAGGCGTGCGAGTCGGTTGGCAGACTCGGGAACGGATCCATGGACTTCCCGCCACCATAGGATACTTCGAAGCCGAAACGGCGCAGGGGAGGCTCGAGGGAATGGCGGCGTTCGTGGACCACGGCGGCCACACGTACCGTATCCTCGGATACACGGCCCTGGGGCGGTTCAACGACTACGCGCGCGACGTCCAAAGCTTCATTCGCTCATTCAGCGAGCTCACGGATCCGGATGCCCTGGGAGTCCAGCCGATGCGGATCCAGATTCTGACCCTCGAACGCTACGCGAGCATCGAGGAGCTCGCCTCCGGACGGCCTTCCCCGATCTCCGCCGCCGAGCTCTCGCTCATCAACGGCGTGCGGGAGACGGACCCGATTCCGGCCGGGACGACCATCAAGTGGGTCACCGGAGAGGTGCCACCTCCCTGAGCGGTAATCGCTGCCCGAAGGCGGAGTTTCCCCACAACTCAGTGCTGCTGTTTCCCGACAGCATCGGACGGGGCCGCGGACGAATGTTGTTGGACGTGATGATGCAACGCAGGGCCCGCCTAGCGCGGACGTCCACCTCCAAGAGCAGGCAGCGGCTTTTCTTGGCAACGGTGAGCCCGTTCGCGATGACCGCGCCGGCATGCGTGGTGGCGGCGGTCCTCATTCTCGGGCGTGCCTTGGATCCCTCCGCGCAGGAAACGGCGCGGGAGATCATCGATCGGGTGGATCGAATCCTCCGCGGAGAGTCCAGTCGTGGCGTGGCCACCATGGAGGTGGTGACCGAGCATTGGGAGCGGACCCTCACCATGGAGGTCTGGTCGCTCGGGACCGAATATTCCCTGGCGCGGATCACGGCCCCCCGCAAGGAGGCCGGCACGGCAACCCTCAAGGCCGGCTCCGACATCTGGAACTACCTGCCGCGGGTGGATCGCACGATCAAGATCCCCGCCTCCCTCATGATGGGCTCCTGGATGGGATCGCACTTCACCAACGATGACATCGTGAAGGAGAGCCGCCTGGTCGACGACTACGACATCGAGATCGCTTTCGAGGGATCGCGGGACGGGACCGACGTGTGGGAGTTCGCCCTCACGCCGAAGCCCGAAGCAGCCGTTGTATGGGGACTCATCCGGTACGAGGTGCGCAAGGATGAGCTGATGCCGACCTGGGCCCGCTACTACGACGAGGAAGGAACGCTGGTGCGAACGCTGACCTTCGGAGATTACCGGGTGATGGGCGGGAGGCTCGTTCCGGCGCGGATGGAGATCGTGCCGCATGACAAGCTTGGGGAGAGCACCATCGTCCGCTATTCCGAGCTCGAGTTCGATGTCGGGCTCGATGAGAGCTTCTTCTCGTTGCGCGCGCTGCAGGCGGGAGATGGCTGACCGGTCCTCGGGCCCTTGGATTCGGGTCGGCTGGCGCAACCTCGGCCGCAACCGGCGGCGCACGGTGATCACCGCGGCCGGGCTCGCCTTCGGCTATTTCGCCGTCGTCCTCATGAACGGCCTGATCGCCGGGATGACGGCGGAGATGATCGACAACGGCACGGGCTTCCTGATGGGTCAGCTGCAGGTTCATGCCGCGGACTACCTGCCACAGCGCAGTATCCACGAGACGATCGGGGGCCGGGCCGGCACGGATATCGAGGCCTTGCTTCAGACGGTGGCGGCGGACCCGGCGATAGAGGCGACCGCACCGCGGGTCTACGCGGGAGGATTGGTCAGCTCCGGCGAGGCGACCACGGCAAGCATGCTGGTGGGCGTCGATCCACGGCTCGAGCCGCTCGTCAGCCGGATCTTCCGCGGGATCGTCCGCGGCCGCCCGCCAGGCCCGGACAGGCGGGAGATCCTCATCGGAGAGGAGATGGCGCGCCAGCTCGCCGTCGCCGTGGGCGACGAAGTCGTGCTCGTGGCTCCGGCCGCCGATGGCTCGCTCGGCAACGACCTGTTCACGGTCTCGGGCATCTTCCGCAGCGGCATGGTCGAGTTGGACGCCCTCTATGCGGCGCTGCCCATCGGTTCCCTACAGGCGCTTACCGCGTTGGCGCCGGAACGCGTGCACGAGATCGCTGCCGCAACGTCGGATCCATGGCAGGCGCGAGCCGCGGCCGGCCGGCTTGGTGAGGGCGTGGCGGCCCTGGCGGGGGGGGCGACCGTGCAGCCGTGGACCGAGCTCCGCCCGGAGATGCTCGACTACGCCCAGCTGGCGAAAGGGTGGAGCGTCGTGGTCATCGCGATCGTGTTCGCGATCGCGATCTTCGGTGTCGCCAACACGATGCTCCTCGCCACCTTCGAGCGACGCAGGGAGTTCGCGGTCCTCATGGCGATCGGGGCCTCACCGCTCTCCGTGCTGCGGACGATCCTCTGGGAGGCGCTGGCCTTGGGCGCGATCAGCCTGGTGGCCGGCACGTTGATATCGGTTCCGGTGCTGATCTGGTGGCATGCCGCCCCTCCGGATCTGGGCTGGCTGTACGGGGACTTCACGATGTTCGGCGCGCTGATCAGGCCCGTCCTCCGCGTGGAATACGACCCGTCCAGCGCCCTCTGGGCAGGGGGTGCGCTCGTCCTTACGGCGCTGCTTGCCGCCCTCTATCCGGCAGCGCGGGCAGCGCGGCTCCCCCCCGCCGACACGCTCGCAGGGGACTGATGTCGCGCATCCTCCTGATGGCTCGGCTGGCGCTCCGCAACCTGCGCCGTCAAGCCAGGCGGAGCATGCTGACCGCAGCGGCGATGATCGTCGGGGGTGGCCTGCTCATCTTCTCGGTCTCTCTGGGAGACGGGACCCACGAAGACTGGATCGAATCGGGCGTGCGCACGGGTAGCGGCCACATCGCGATCCAGGCGCCCGATTATCGAATCAGCCGTAAGATCGACGATCGACTCGGCCCCGGAAGCCTGGCCGCTGCGCGCTCGGCCCTGGGGCGGTCGGGGATTGCCGAACACGTGGTGGACATGGCACCGAAGCTCGCCAGCTCGGCGCTCGCCAGCTCCCCGATCGGAGCCCGACCGGTTCAGGTCATCGGGGTGGATCCATCAGCCGAGGCCCGCTTCTCGACTCTCGACGACAAGGTGATCGAGGGTCGTTATCTGGAGCCGAAGGACCGGCTGGCAGCCTACATCGGCGTGCGTCTCGCCGAACAGCTTGAGGTCGACCCCGGGTCGAGGCTGGTCCTGACCGCGCAGGATGCCGAAGGGGAGATTGCCGGTCAGCTCGCGCGCGTCGTCGGCGTATTCCGCACCGGGATCCCCGAAGTGGATCAGGGGACCGTACATATCCCGCTCGGAACGGCCGGAAGCTGGCTCAAGGCCGACGACGCCGTAACGACTCTTGCAGTCGTAGTCGACCGGAGCCGTGCGGTCTCCGGCATCACGAGACAGCTGCGGGACGCGCTGGCGGCCCCGATCGCCGCGGGCGATGTCTCGGTCCTCACCTGGCGAGAGGCGATGCCGGAGCTCGATGCGGCGGTGAAGGTCGATGACCTGGGCAACTATCTGTTCCAGGGAATCACCTTCGGAATCATCGGCCTGGCGATCGTGAACACGATTCTGATGTCCGTGCTGTACCGCCACCGCGAGTTCGGCGTGCTTCAGGCTCTGGGATTCACCCCCGGGCAGACGGGCGCGCTGGTCATGGCCGAAGGCGTCGTGCTCACCGTGCTGAGTGGACTCGTCGGTATCGGCGCCGGCCTCTTCATCACCTGGTTCTTCTGGCGGGACGGGCTCGACATCTCTTTCACCTGGCAGGAGGACTGGACCTTTTCGGGCGTCGTGCTCGATCCTGTCATCGTCCCGCTATTCAGAACGGCCCGGGTGGTCCAGGGCCTGGTGTTCATTCTGCTCGTGGGAACCTTGGCTTCCCTCTATCCCGCCTACCGGGCCACACGCATCGATGTGGCGGAGGCGATGAAGTTCGAACGATGATGGCTGAGCCTCGCAGCGAGGGTGGCGGCAACGCCCGCGCAACGGGCGCCGCGGTGCGCACGGATGAGGTCTGGAAGGTGTTCGAGCAGGAACCGGAAGAGGTACAGGCCGTGCGCGGCGTGACCCTCTCGATCCAGCCGG
>CP070670.1:487145-492226 GCA_020351855.1 Gemmatimonadota bacterium | reverse complement strand
GCGACCACCTCCACCTTGTGGAGCTGATCCCGGATCGTCGGGTCCATGATCTTCTCGTCGGTGAACTGCAGCGGCGTCACCTGCCGCTCGGCCACGGCCGCCGCGATCACGTACGGCAGGCTGTGGTCCGCCGTCTCCTTGGTGCGCGGATCGTACTTGGACGGGTCCGCCAAGATGTCCGCGGCACGCGCCAGCGACCGGATGTGGACCTTCTGCACCTGCTCGGGCGCCAGGTCGTTCTCCTTGATCAGATCGAGCGTGCAGGAGATCGGCGCGTGCGTGAGCGCCTCGGTCGGGAACGCCTTCATGCCGCACTGCGTGATCCGGAAGCCGTCACCGAGCCCTTCCTCGAGGATCTCGAGCTGCCACTCCGGTCCCATGCAGTGGACGAGCCCCTCCTTGCCGTCGATGACGTGCTCGGGTCCCGTATATCCCTTCTCCGCGAGCAGCGCCGCCAGGACGCCGCTCTGGGTGGCCATCGGGTCGACCGTGTTCTTCATCATGGTGAGCTTCCCGGCCGTCACCGCACCCAGCGTGGCCATGCGGGAGCCGGAGATCCCGATGGCGTGCTGCATCTGCTCGGGGTCCAGGTCCAGCATGCGGGCGGCGACGATCGGCGACACGAAGGCGGTGAGCGTCGCGTGGTGCCAGCCGCGCTCCCGGATGCCGGGGAAGGCGGCCTCGCAGAGGCGCATCTCGAACTCGTGGCCGAGCACGATGCCGAGGATGAGCTCGCGCCCGCTTTTGGCCGCCCGCTCGCCGCACGCCATGGCGGCCGGGATGATGTCGGACGGGTGTGACGGGTCCTGCTTCCAGTAGATGTCGTTGTAGTCCATCACACGGACCATCAGGGCGTTCAGCAGCGAGGCCGAGACCGGGTCGAGCCGCTCGCCCGTCCCGATGACCGTGGCGGGACCACGCCCGCCGAGCTCCTCGAGCACCTCGAGGGCGATCTTCACGTCGTGCTGCTGGAAACCGCCCAGGGCGCAGCCGAGGGAATCCAGCAGATACCGCTTGGCTTCCCGGACCGCGTCTTCGGTCAGGTCGTCGAAGCTCAGGCTGCAGGCCCAACGGGAGATGCGGGCCGTGATCGTGTCGCTCACCGTCTCCATCCTCTATTTCAGGTTCTTGAAGGGCTCGTAGCTCATGAAGTCCGCGTGATGGACGATGAACGCCTCGGTGCTCCGCCGGACGAGATCCCCCTCGGCGGCGTGGGTCGCGATGATGTGGCACACCTCGTCCGGAACGCCGCACCCCATCGCCAAGTGGACGCCCGTGAACGGGTGTCTGAGCGCCTTGCCGCGGTCGCTCTGCACGGCCTCGCCGTCGACGCGCTCGTATTCCAGGAGCTTGCCCACGTCGGCGAGGATGGCGCCGGCGATCACGACATCCAGGTCGATCGGGAGCGCCCGTCCCAGGAACTCGGTCATCGACTCGGCGGAGCGCCGCGCGATGTGAACCACGCAGCGCTTGTGCTCCATGAACGTGGCGGGACAGTTCGGGATGAGCAGCGTGAACGGGATCTCCTCGAGATCGGCGGGGGCGAGGGGGCTGGCTTCGAAGGCCCGAGTCCACGTACGGAGGGTGCGTTCGCGCAGCTCGGGGTCCTCGATCCATTCGAGCTCGGGCCACAGCCGCTCGACCTCCTCTTGCAGCGTGGCGGTATCGACGGCTTCAGGCATGGGGATCTCCGGGGGCACGGGTCGGCTTGGGACGGGTCTGTGTTTGCGGCATCTCAGTGTTCGGCGGAGCCGCTGCAGGCCAGCGGAGCTGCCGAGCCGGAAACGATTGTGCTGCGTTCTGTTAGCGTCGCCTGTCCATGGGAAGGCTATGTCGGGCCGCTGCCCCGGCAAGTCGGGAAACAGCCCACGCAGCGTGTCGGGAAAAGCCGCCACACCCGGCGCCTCCGAGGCGAACGAGCCTTCCACTTCTTCGCGGAGATCCGTTCTTTTGAGCTCCCCGGCCCCTCGCTGCCCGGCAGAGACCCGGTTAGCATGACCGTCCCTTCGAGGAGAGGTGCGTTCATGAGCGAGTATCCAGCAGTGCGGCGGGTTGGCGCGCGGCAAGCGAAGACCGGTTGGCTCGCCGCCCTCCTGACCGGGGCGTGGGGCCTGTGGGCTGCCGCGCCGGCCGGTGCTCAGGAGGTCGCGGCGCCGGAGTGCCCGACGTGTGCAGCGGAGGCGCTGATCGCCGCCATCGGCCTCGAGGAGGCGCCGTCGCCCGTCCGAGAGAGACCGGGCTGGTCGGCGCCCCGGAAGATCGTCGTCCGGGGGGACGAGGCGTTCGTGCGCTCGCTCGCGCCAGCCGCGCCGGGCGTCGAGCTCGTGGCCGCGCCGGACCATGCTTCCGCCGTGAAGGCGGTGGACGGGGCCGATGCGGTCATCGGCTACTGCAGCGCGGAGCTTCTGGAGCGCGGGGAGCGCTTGCGGTGGATCCAGCTCCTCTCGGCGGGCGCCGAGCGGTGCGTCGCCATTCCCGCGATTGCGGAGCGCGGGATCCTGCTCACCAACGCGCAGCGCATCTACGGGCCCGAGATCGCGGAGCATGTCATCGCGATGATGTTCGCCTTCTCCCGCGGCCTTTACGCGTACCTTCCGGAGCAGCTGCAAGGCCGCTGGAATCGAGGGGCCGTGCCCCGGGAGCGGATGTGGGAGCTAGATGGGAAGACGATGCTCGTCGTCGGGCTGGGGGGCATCGGGACCGAGGTCGCACACCGTGCGCACGCCCTCGGCATGCGGGTGGTGGCGACGCGGAGAAGCAGCCGAAGCGGTCCCGAGTTCGTCGACTACGTGGGCCTCGCGGACGAGCTGGTGGCGTTGCTGGCGGAGGCCGACGTCGTCGTCAACGCGACCCCCCTGACTGCGGAGACGGAGGGGATGTTCGATGCCGCCTTCTTCGCCGGCATGAAGCCGACGGCCTACTTCATCAACGTGGGGCGGGGGCGCAGCGTCGTGACGGACGACCTGGTGGCCGCGCTCGAGGCGGGGAAGTTGGCCGGCGCGGGCCTGGACGTCACCGACCCGGAGCCTCTGCCCCCGAGCCACCCGCTTTGGCGGCTGCCCAACGTGATCATCACGCCGCATGTGGCGGCCTCCTCCATCGAGGCGCGCGAGCGTCAGCGGATCGTTATCCGGGAAAACCTGCGCCGTTACGCGGCAGGCGAGCCGATGCTTTCCGTGGTGAGCGTGACGAGAGGGTACTGAGGGTGCCTCAGGGCCGGTTGCCGATGAGATATCCGTAGACGGCGAGGTTTGTGAGCAGCACCAGGGTCCCGAGCCACGGCTCCAAGCGGGCCCACCGAGCGGGATCGACCGCCCGGGCTGCGTAGAAGTGCACGCAGCTGCCGCCGTAGTCGTGCTTCCCCCCGGCCACCCGCAGCCGGTTCTCCAGCGTGGTGAGGGGGCACGTCCCCCCCACGATCTCGATCCCGAAGCCGTAGAGCACGCAGGGGATGTGCAGCCAAGCAAGCCATGGCTTCCACGCGACCACCAGGGCGCCGGCGATCACGAAGAGGACGAAGCCGAAGTGGACGGTGGCCACGCTGCCGGCCAGCAGCCTCGCACGCCTCACCCTCCGTACCGACCTTTTACCGGGCGGATCATTGTGTCCAAGCGGTCAGCCTTTCTTCGTCGAGAGGCCCGGTCCTATGTTCGAGGCCGGGATAATAGCAGCCGAGGCGTGATCTGTCTGGCCCCGCTCCGTTTCCCGGGCGCGGCTCGGACTCGGGCCGCGAAGGATCGGTTTGCGGTTCGTGGTTGCTCGGCGGCTCGGTGTGGCATGAGGGGCCAGCTCCAGCCAGCAGAGAATCAACCAGCGAGTAGACACTCGCAGGAAAGGAGACTTGCAGGATGCGAACAGTAGCTTTGTCGCGGGGGTGGGCACCGGTCCTGGGAGGCCTGTGCATCGCGCTCATCGCGCTCATTTCGCTTACCCGTGCGGCGGGCGCCCAGGACCGGCCGAACATCCTGGTCGTGTGGGGCGACGACGTCGGTCAGTCCAACGTGAGCGCCTATACGATGGGCGTCGTGGGCTACCGGACGCCCAATATCGACCGGATCGCCAACGAGGGGATGATCTTCACCGACTACTACGGCGAGCAGAGCTGCACGGCAGGCCGCTCCTCCTTCATCACGGGGCAGAGTGTCTTCCGCACCGGGCTGTCGAAGGTCGGGCTGCCGGGCGCGGACCTCGGGCTTCAGATCGAGGATCCGACGATCGCCGTGGTTCTAAAGGACCTGGGCTACGCCACCGGCCAGTTCGGCAAGAACCACCTGGGCGATCGGGACGAGTTCCTGCCGACCAACCACGGCTTCGACGAGTTTCTCGGCAACCTCTACCACTTGAACGCGGAGGAGGAGCCCGAGAACGAGGACTATCCGGGCGATATGGTGCTTGCCGATGGGCGGACCTTCCAGGAGGCGTTCGGGCCGCGCGGCGTCATCCACAGCTGGGCCAATCCCGACGGGACGCAGCGGATCGAGGATACGGGGCCGCTCACCAAGAAGCGGATGGAGACGATCGACGAGGAGACCGTCGACGCGGCGATCCGGTTCATCCGCGATGCGGAGGCGGCGGGCAAGCCGTGGTTCGTGTGGTGGAACGGCACGCGCATGCACTTCCGGACGCACGTCAAGGAAGGGTTGCGAGGCATCTCGGGGCAGGACGAGTACGCGGACGGGATGGTCGAGCACGACATGCACATCGGGATGTTCCTCGACCTGCTCGACGAGCTCGGGATCGTGGACGAGACGATCGTCTTCTACAGCACCGACAACGGCCCGCACATGAACACTTGGCCGGACGCGGCCTGGTCGCCCTTCCGGGGTGAGAAGAACACGAACTGGGAGGGCGGTTGGCGCGTGCCGGCCATGGTCCGGTGGCCCGGCAGGATTCCGGCCGGCTCGGTGACCAACGAGATCGTCCACCACATGGACTGGCTGCCCACGTTCCTGTCCGCCGCGGGCGAGCCCGGGATCAAGGAGAAGCTCAAGAAGGGCGGCGTCGAGGCGATCGGCCGCACCTACAAGGTGCACCTCGACGGCTACGACATCCTCCCGCTCCTGACCGGCAAGGCGAAGGAG
>CP070670.1:469401-487045 GCA_020351855.1 Gemmatimonadota bacterium | reverse complement strand
GGGCACATCGACCTCCAAGGTCCATACCTCTTGCAGGCCTATGACATGCGGATGCGTCTCGGCGATCTCATCTGCCATCGCGTTGGCTCGCGACGGAAAATCGGTGGCCAGCAGGGTGGCGGCAGCTTGCTGCAATGCGGGCAGATCGTCGGCCGGATCCCCGTTTATGAGCGCGGCAAGCACGGCGTCGAGGTCGGCACCGACGTACAGGTTCTGGTTATAGATGGAGACCGCTCGGGCGAGCGAGCGGCGACCGTCCAACAGGGCATCGGGCGCTCCATCGCCAGAGGGGCCCATGATCGGCGCATCCTGGCACGCCGCGAGGGACAGCACGGCGATGACAAAGGCGGCAGTTCGCTGGAAATGCATGCTCTTCCTCCCTTGGCTCAGAACGGTGGTCGCGGAGGTCGGCTCGGCCATCGGCTCCTCCTCCGGCATCGAAAGGCAGCGCCACCAAACGTTGGCGGGCGGGGGCGCTGCGCCCGTCTATCGGGTTAGGCGTAAGATCGGCCCGCAGGGGTCCACGCTGTGGGGAGTGAGGAGGGCGAAAAGGCGTGCAGGTGCCCAAGAGTTGACGGGTTAGCAGTGTATCCTTCTATTGATGGGCAACCCCGGACTGGGGTCCCCATGACGACGCAGGACCGCACGGAAACTACACGACTGCTGCTCCGCGCCAGCGCCGGAGATCGAGGCGCTGTCGATGCTCTCACACCGTTGCTCTACGAACAGCTGCGCCGAGTTGCGCATCAGCGGCTGAGGGTCGAACGCGCTGACCACACGCTCACCACCACCGCGCTGGTTCACGAGGCGTATCTGCGGCTCATCGAAGTGAAGCGCGTACAATGGAACGATCGCGCTCATTTCCTTGCGATGGCATCCCGGCTGATGCGTCGTGTTCTGGTCGACTATGCCCGGCGACGGAAGGCGGTCAAACGGGGCGGGGAGTGGGTGCGGGTGGATCTGGATGACGCCATGGGCATCTCCCACGGGACGCTGAGCATGATCCAGGATGTCGATGCGGCCCTGACTCGCCTCGAGGAGCTGAATGAGCGGCAGAGCCGGATTGTGGAGCACCACTACTTCGCCGGGCTGACGCTGGAGGAGTGTGCGGCCGTTCTCGGTGTCTCCCACACGACCGTGAAGCGCGAGTTCCGTTTCGCGAAGGCCTGGCTCGCCCGAGAGCTGAACCCGGAGCCGCTCACCGGCTGATGGCAGATCCGCGGCCGAGCATCCACGGACCCCCCCGAGCCTGGCCGTGAGAGGCGATCGCCACGACGAGGCGAAGGCGCTGTTTGATGAGCTCGTCGAGCTGGGGGCCGAGGAACGTTCGGAGAGGCTAGCGCTTCTTTCGAAGACCGATCCGGCGCTTGCCGCAGAATTGACCTCGCTGCTCGAGGCCGATCGGAAGGCCGACGAGCTCTTCCGGCCCGTCTCCGAGCTTGCCAGCCGGGACGTGGCCGCACCTGCCCATGAGCTGGACGAGGTCCTCCGCGAAGCCCTGGCCGAGCGGTACGAGCTGCTGGGGCTGCTCGGCGAGGGTGGGATGGGTACCGTGTACGTCGCCCGCGACGTCAGGCACGACCGCCAGGTTGCGCTGAAGACGATCCATCCCGGCCTGACGACGACCGAAGTGCGGGAGCGGTTCGCGCGCGAGATTCGGGTGACCGCCCAGCTCCAACACCCACACATCCTTCCCCTTCACGATTCGGGCGAAGCGGCCGGCCTTCTCTACTACGTCATGCCGCTTGTCGCAGGCGAGTCCTTGAAGCAGCGACTAAAGCGCAAGGGCCGCCTTCCACTGGCGGAATCGCTCAGGATAGCCCGTGAGGTCGCGTCCGCGCTCGGCTACGCCCATGAACGGGGGGTCGTGCACAGGGACATAAAGCCCGGGAACATCCTGCTGTCGGCGGGAGAGGCGGTGGTTGCCGATTTCGGGATCGCAAAGGTGCTCGACGACGCCGGAACGCGGCAAATGACGCAGAGCGGCAAAGCCGTCGGCTCGCCGGCGTACATGAGCCCGGAGCAATCGCTGGGGCAGCCCGAACTCGACGAGCGCACCGATGTCTATTCGTTGGGCTGCGTCCTCTACGAGATGTTGGCGGGTGAGCCACCTTTCACCGGCGCGACACCGTTGGCGACGATCGCGCGAAGTCTGCGGGAGCCGCCTCCGCCGCTGAGCAGCAGGGTGCAGGGGATTCCCGGGCGCATCGAGGCGGCGGTCCACCGGGCACTGTCCAAGTCCCGCGAGGATCGTTTTGCCTCGGCTGAGGCGTTCGGGAGGGCGCTGGAGCACTGGGATCACTCTGAAGGCCCGCTCGAGGGCGCCGCCGGCCGTCGGCGAGGATCGAGAGACAGAATGATTCTGCTGCTGGTCGTCGTCCTCGCTCTAGCGGTGGGGTGGCGCTTCGTCGGCCGGCCCGGGCCGGAAGCCCCGAGCCCCGCTGGCATCGACTCGGACATCGCGGTGTTTCCTTGTATCCCCGGGATACCAGCGGACAGCGCCGACGCCAGCCATGTTGCCCGGATGGCCGCACTCAACCTCCAAGGCATTCCGAACCTGGGGGCCGTCCCGGTCCATACCAGTTTCCGTTGGTGGGGCGCGCATCACGGGGGCACCAGCTGGTGGATCGAGGCCGCGAACGCCCTCGGTGCCCAACACGTTCTTCGGTGCTCGTTCCTGCGCGCGCACCCGGATCGGTTCGAGGTCCGCCTCGAGTTGCTCGATCCGTTGGGAAGCGTGGACCACGCTTCGGTCGTGAGCGGGCAGGCGATCAGCCCGCCGGTCGGTCTGGCCGACTCGATGACCCTGGCGATCGTCGGCGCGCTACGGCCGGCCGTAGTGCTCTCGGATCTAGGGTACCGAGCGCTTTCGGGTCACCATGTCGAAGCGATCAGAGCCCTGCTCGCTGGAGAATCGGCGTTCCAGAGGGGAGCCTGGGCGGCGGCCCAGCGACACTATTCCGATGCCCTGCTCATCGACTCCAGCTTCGTCTTGGCTCGGTGGCGCCTTGCCGACATCCGGCGCTGGACGATAACGGCGACTCCCGCCGACCTCCGTGGATTGGATTCGGCGGCGGCAGAGCAGCTTGGCCAGGTAGACCGAATGCTTCTCGAGGCCCGCCTGTTGGGCCACGGCCCCCATCAGCTGGAGGCCTACGAGGCCGTGGTGCAGCAGCACCCCAGAGACGCGTATGCGCTGCTCGTCTATGGAGACGAGTTGTTTCACCGCGGACCGCTTTGGGGAGTCCCGCTGGACAGCGCCCGAACGGTCCTGCGGCAGGCTGCCCGTATCGACACGTTCCTCATACCGGCATTCGACCACCTGGTCCAAGCCGATATCCAGCTCGGTGACAGCGCGAGCGCTCGCTTGATGCTGGATCAACTCAACCGCTTGTCGGCTCTGCCGCCGGAGGTGGATATCTACCTGCCGGCTCTGTGGGAGCAGGCGTATCTGGAGCGCTTTGAGCCGAAAGCCGCAGCAGCGCAGCGCTCGAACGTCTTTCCCGTGGCGAATCCTCAGGACCGACAGGCCGTCGCGCTGGCCGCCCGAAGGGGGCTCTCGCTCGGCCTAGGATTCACCGAGGCGGCATTAGGAGAGATCCTGGCGGAGGCCGAGGAGAGTCGGCCGGCTGAGCGCATCACGGGTCTGGTGGCACAGGGGCTGGCGGCTTTCGCGTTGGGGCAGCCCGGCCAAGCGCTCGCGTTCTTCGACGGCGCCGCGGCGATCGGGGGAGAAGAGGAAGCGTTCCAGGCGGCCCAATGGCGTGTTATGCCCGCTGCGCTCGGCCTGGCTGGACTTCTCGAGGCGGAGCAGATGGCGGGCAGGCACGCGCTGGAGGTTGCAGCTTCCGAGACAGCGGGCGCCGGGTCGGGTCGAGCGGTGCGGGCGCTATGGTCGCTCGGAGTCTCGGAGCTGAGTAAAGGCGACACCCTCGCGGCGCGTCGGCGAGCCCGCCGCATCAGCGATCTCGCCGGTACGGGCGACTACGCGGGGCTCGCCAGACTTCTCGACGCGGCTCTCGAAGCTTCGGCCGGAGAGTATGATTCCGCGCTCGAGACCAGCGCTCCCCTGTTACGGTACGACGCTCTGGGCAGGCTGAAGCAGCCGTTTGCGCGATCGGCCGCGCACCTCCTTCGCGCTGACTGGTTCGAGCGACGCGGCGATCTGGCGGCAGCAGCGAAGGAGCTCGTGTGGCACGAGAACGAGGATCTGGAGGGCATGCCAGCCGGCGCCGCCCAGGCGGCGGAGGTTGACTGGGTATTTGCCGCGTTCGCGCGGCTGCGCCAAGCCAGGATCGCGCTCGCCATGGATGACGTCGAGGGCGCATGCCGGCACGCTGGTGAGGTCTTGCGCATTTGGAGTCGGCCGGAGCCGCCGCTCGAGACTTTGGTGGGGGAGGCCCGGCAGCTGCAGAGCGAGGCGTGCGACACCTGAACGCTGATCACGCCGCATCACGGCCGTTGAAGCGCGGACCCCTCGGCCTACGCTCCGAAGATTCGAGACAGCGGAACTCGATCACAGCTCCCTGCTGACCGCTTCCAAGGGCGGATCCGTGCGCTTACGGGGCAGACTACCGTCCCGTCATCGGGAAGGAGTGGCCTGGGCGTCCGTCAGATTGGGGAAGGCCTCGCGCGGCCGATCAGGCAGTGTATTCTTTAGGGCACTACGCCCCCCGGTGTGTCACTTCGTCAAGGGAAGCGAATGCAACGGCTGGTCGGTCCTCCAACGCCTCGATCGCGCGGCGCTCCACGCTCGCCGATCACGCGGCGGGAGGCGCTGACCCGGCTGGCCGTGCTGGCGGCCGGCGCTCCAGCGATCGGATCGCTGACCCGGGAAGCGACGGCTGCCGTGGAGGAACCGGGCCAGCCGACACTCACCGGCCCGCTCGGCGTCCAACTCTATACCCTCCGCGCGGCGATGGAACGGGACGTGGCGGCCACGCTGGCCCGCGTGGCGGCAATCGGATACGAGGAGGTGGAGTTTGCCGGCTATTTCGGCCATGCGCCTTCGGAGATCCGGCTGTTCCTCGCGGACGCGGGTCTTCGCGCTCCGTCGGCCCACGTGGCCGCAGACCTCTTAGACGAGGCGTGGCCCGCCACCCTCGAAGCCGCCGCCGTCGTGGGCCATGACTACGTCGTGGTGCCGTCGATCCCCGAGTCCATGCGTACCTCCCTCGACGGTTGGCGGCGGACGGCCGAGCGCCTCACCCGAGCAGCCGCGGCGGCTCATGAAATGGGGCTTCGGTTCGCCTATCACAACCACGACCTCGAGTTCCGGGAGATGGAGGGCCGGACGCCGCTCGATGTCTTCCTCGAGACGGCCGATGCGGACTTGGTTGAGATCGAGCTCGACCTCTTCTGGGTCGTACACGCGGGCGCCGACCCGATCGCCTTCATGGACCGCTGGCCGGGCCGGATCCCGATGGTTCACTTGAAAGACCGGACCGCCGACGGCCGCATGACCGAGGTGGGGAACGGTGTGATCGACTGGGGCGAGATCTTACGGCACCGGGATCGAGCCGGGATCCGCCACTACTTCGTCGAGCACGATCGTCCCGAGGAGCCCTTTCGCTCCATCGAATCGAGCCTTCACTATCTGAGCCGACTCGAGACTTCGCCTGGAGGCGCCCGGACGTGAGATCCGCCCACCGGAAGAGCGATCCCGCCAGGATGGCGGCACTTCTCGACATGGGCTTCGAGCCCTCCAGGCCGGGACCCGAGCGCATCGAGGACTCGATCCTGCACAGCGGCGACCACAAACTCGTGATCGACGGGCGGGCCATGAGCACCCGCGTGGCGGTCGCGGCCATCCACCCCTCCCGGTATCTGCTGGAGGAAGCGACCGGCCGCGCCTTCGTGGAGATGGATCGCCTGATCGCCCTCCTCAATCGGTTCGACGCGGGCTCCGCCGTCGGCGTGCTCAACGCCGAGGGGCGGCTTGCGCGGCCACCGCCCGAGCTGAGGCTCCTCCTCGACCGGTCGGCTGCGGTTCATCGGGCCACCGGCGGTGCCTTCGACGTCACGGTTCAGCCGCTCGTAGACCTCCTGAAGGCGGCCGATGGCTCCCCGGATCCGGTCGCCTGGCGGGACACTCTCGAGACGGTCGGCGCGGAAGCCCTAAGCGTCTCCAGCGCCCGCGTCGCCTTCCGGAGGGACGGGATGGGGATCACGCTCGACGGCATCGCCAAGGGCTACATCGTCGATGCGATGGCCGCGGTGCTCGAGGCGAGCGGCATCGATCGCTTTCTGATCGATGCGGGGGGAGACATCCGGGCCTCTGGCCTTCGGGAGGATGACCTCCCATGGGTCATCGCCGTCCGCGATCCGCGGCGCCGTGGGATATTGTCCTCGCCTCTGCGCGTGATGAGTGGAGCCGTCGCTACCTCGGGCGGCTACGAGGCCCGGTTCGATCCGGACGGATCATGGCACCACATCGTCAGCTCCCGCACCGGGCGCTCGGCCGAAGACGTGCTGAGCGTGACGGTAACAGGCCCCACCGCCTTTGCCTCCGACGCGCTAGCCACGGCCGTGCTGCTGATGTCTCCGAGGGAAGGAGTTCGCTTCATCGACTCGCTGCCCGGTTTCGAGTGCATGGTGATCGACGCCGAT
Organism: Gemmatimonadota bacterium; assembly: GCA_020351855.1. Classification (GTDB taxonomy): domain Bacteria; phylum Gemmatimonadota; class Gemmatimonadetes; order Palauibacterales; family Palauibacteraceae. The sequence goes on along the minus strand of CP070670.1, from coordinate 480,436 downwards.
GGCCACCCGTCGCTCTCGGCCGGGCTGAAGGGCTAATGGCGCTTTCTCAGCGGGAGGATCAGAGATGAGATCGGATTACTCGGGCTTCCAACTGACCGCGCTGGTGGTGCTCCGATTCGCCATCGGATGGCACTTCTTCTTCGAGGGTGTCTCCAAGCTGGTGGACCCCTATTGGACGTCCGCCGGTTACCTGGAAGAGTCGCAGGGTTTCATGACGGGGCTCTTTCTGGATCTGGCCGCCAACCCCGCCGCGCTGGCCTTCGTCGATCAGTTGAACGTGTGGGGGCTGATCCTCGTCGGACTCGGCTTGATGCTGGGCGGCCTGACCCGGACGGCGACCGTATTCGGGATCATCATGCTGCTTCTCTATTACCTGGCTTTGCCAGCCTGGCCCGGGTTCGAGTACACGATTCCGGCCGAGGGCGAGTACCTGATCGTCAACAAGACGCTGATCGAGCTGTGTGCGCTGTTCGTGATCCTGTTCCTGCCGACGGGGCACCTCGTCGGACTGGATCGGCTCGTGCGGTTGGCGCGCGCCCGCGGCTCCGTCCAGGAATCCTACGCATGATAGGCACACGCAACCCCGCGGAGGACGACCGATGAGCGACGACATGCGAAGCGGCGGCGAAGGAAAGTCGAACGAGCCGCCTCCGGCTGAACCGCCGGCGGAAGCTCCCGTAGAGCCTCCAGCCGACGCCTCCTCCGCCGACAAGCCGTCGGGCTCGGGCGGAATGCGACGCCGGGACGTGCTGAAGGCGCTCGCCACCGTGCCGGTCTTCGGAGCGCTGGGATACACCGCGCTAAGGCGCAGAGGGCTGGATGCCGACGAGCGGCAACGTTTGCTCGAGGCGCTCGGCGTCGAAGACGAGGGAGCGGCCCTGTTGTCCGAGCTCGAGACCCGAACGCACCCGGACACGATCCGCGTCGGCATCATCGGATACGGCCTCGAGGGTGAGTCGCTGGTGCGGAGCCTGGGCTTCGCGCATCCGGACTGGCTCGAGGAGCGTCGCCAGGCCAAGCTGGAGGACCCGCGCGACAGCCAGCTGGAGGAGTGGCTCGATCAGGAGAACCTGAACGTCGAGCTCACGGCCGTGTGCGACCTGTTCGGCGTGCGCGCCGAACGGGCGATCGCGGCCTCCACGCAGCCGCTTCGACCGGGTGGAGACACCCGGGAGCTCAAGCCGGCGAAACGGTATCGCCATTACGAGGATCTCCTCGCGGCGCCGGACGTGGACGCCGTGATCATCGCCACGCCGGATCACTGGCACTCTCGCATCACCGTGGCCGCGGCCGAGATGGGCAAGCACGTGTACTGCGAGAAGTGCATGACCCGCACCGAAGATGAGGTGTGGCCGATGGCGGACGCGGTGAGAAGCTCGGGGATCGTGTTCCAGCTCGGGCACCAGAACCGCCAGATGGAGAGCCACGAGAAAGCCCGGCAGGTCGTCGAGAGGGGCCTCCTCGGGCCCGTCACCCTCGTCGAAACGACCACCAACCGGAACGATCCGTGGGGCGCCTGGGTGTGGGACATTCACGAGGAGGGAAGCCCGGACACGATCGATTGGGACCTGTTCCAGGAGGCCGCCGCGAACAAGGTGCCGTTCAGCCTCGAGCGCTTCTTCCGGTGGCGTTGCTGGTACGACTACGGAACCGGCCTGTCGGGGGATCTGCTCTCGCACGAGTATGACGCGGTCAACCAGATCCTCGACCTGGGGATCCCGCACTCGGCGACGGCTTCGGGCGGCATCTACTTCTTCAAGGACGGGCGCGACGTGCCGGACGTGTGGCAGGCCGTGCTCGAGTATCCGGACCGCGACCTCACGCTCGTGTACAGCGCCACCCTGGCCAACGGATACGAGCGGGGGATCCGGATGATGGGACATGATGCGACCATGGATGTCGGCGAGCGTTTGAAGGTCACGCCCGACGCCGCATCCACCCGCTATGCGGAGATGCTGGAAGAGGGCCTGCTCGGAACGGACCGGCCGATGCTCACCTATCAGAGCGGATTCAAGGGCGTGGACGCCGTGACCACGGCGACGGAGGAGTACTTCGCCAGCCGCGGGCTGCTGTTCACGTACCGGGGAGGGAAGCGCGTGAGCACCTACTACCTCCACCTCCGGGAGTGGCTCAATTGCATCCGGTACGGCGGGACGCCGAGCTGCAACATCGACCGGGGCATCGAGGAGGCGATCGCCTGCCACATGGCCACCAAGTCGTACTTGGAGGGCCGCCGCGTGTACTGGGATCCGGCCCAGCGCAGGATCGTCTGAAGGGGTGCCGTTGAGCGACGCGTCGGGAGGGCTGGGCTCGAGCCGGAAGATCCAGCTCGGGGCCATGATGTTCCTGCAGTACGCCATCTGGGGAGCGTGGGCGCCCGTCCTTTCGTCCTACCTCCTGAACGATCTCGGCTTCAGCGGCGGCCAGGTCGGATGGGTGTACGCGCTGCTTCCGCTCGCGACGATCATCGCCCCGCTGATCGGCGGCCAGGTGGCGGATCGGTATTTCGCCACCGAGAGGGTGATCGGGTTCCTGGCCGTGACGGGCGGCGTCCTCCTCATCGCGGTCGCTCGCATGACGGACTTCCGCGCGATGCTCGTGCTCATGCTCGTGTACTGCATGCTGTACGCTCCCACTTTGGCTCTCACGAACTCGATCGCGATGATCAACCTGAAGGACTCCGAGAAGGAGTTCGGGGCGATCCGCGTGTGGGGGACGCTCGGGTGGATCGCTGCAGGGTGGATGCTGACTGGCTGGCGGTGGCTCGGCGGGAGCGACCTCCTTCCGGCGGTGCGCGGAGACATGCTGCTGCTGGCCGGAGCGCTGTCGATCCTCATGGGCCTGCAGTCGCTCACGCTCCCGCATACGCCTCCGCAGAAGGAAGGCGTCAGCCCATGGGCGTTCCTCGAATCGATGAAGATGCTTCGCTTCAAGGACTTCGCGGTCTTCGTCGGGATCACGTTCGTCGTCGCCACCGAACTGGAGTTCTACTACATCCTGACGGCCCCCTTCCTGGAGTCCGAGACGATCGGGATTTCGAGCCGCAACGTGCCGGCCGTCATGACGATCGCGCAGGTGGCCGAGATCTTCGTGATGGCGTTCCTGCTGTCGTGGTCGCTGGGGAAGTACGGCATGCGGAAGACCCTGGCGATCGGAGTGATCGCCTGGCCCATACGCTACGTGATCTTCGCGATCGGCAGCCCGGCTTGGCTCGTCATCGCGTCGCTCACGCTGCACGGGTTCTGCTACGTGTTCTTCTTCGTGGCGGCGTTCATTTACGTGGACAAGGTGGCACCGCCGGACATCCGTGCCTCCGCCCAGAGCCTGATCGCGATCATCGCGCTCGGGATGGGGCGTTTCTTGGGAAGCCTGTTCGCCGGTCAGGTGAGGGACTTCTTCACGACGGATGCCGGCACGAACTGGACGAACGTCTTCCTCGTGCCGTGCGCGCTCACGATCCTCTGCGCCGTCGCGTTTCTCCTGTTCTTCCGCGAGGAGTCCGAGCCGGCCCCCGCGGTGCCCGAGCCGGCCGTCGGTCCTTGAGTCGGCCGCACTCGATCGGATCGCACTGACGAATCACCAGGGGAGATCCATGAACGACAGCGATCGACTGGGCGTCGGATTCGTCGGGGGCGGGTTCGTGGCCCGCTTCCACATCCGTTCCTGGGTCGGGGTACGGGACGCCGACGTCCTCGGCGTGGTCAGCCGGACCCGCGCGACCGCCGAGGAGGCCGCGGCACTGGCCCGAGAGCTGGGCGTGGGCGCGGCCAAGGCCTACGAAAGCGTGACCGACATGGTGGCCGATCCCGCGATCCACGCCCTGTGGATCTGCGCCCCGAACTTCACCCGACTCGATGTGATGCAGGAGATCGTCGAGGCGATCGAGGGCGGGGTCGGCGAGCTGGTGGGCGTGGCCTGCGAGAAGCCCCTCGGGAGGAACACCGCGGAAGCCCGCCGCATGCTGGAGCTGGCACAGCGCGTCAACCTGCTCGACGGCTATCTCGAGAACCAGCTCTTCACGCCCAGCGTGGCCAGGGGAAAGGAGATCGTCTGGGCGCGCGGCGCGGCCCTCACCGGCCAGCCGTTTCTGGCGAGGTCGGCCGAGGAGCACAGCGGCCCTCACATGCCGTGGTTCTGGGAGGGCGAACTGCAGGGAGGCGGCGTGCTGAACGATATGATGTGCCACTCGGTGGAAGTGGCGCGCTTCCTCCTCACACCACCGGGCGCGCCGCGCGACGAGCTGACGCCGGTGAGGGTCACGGCGCACGCGGATTGCCTGAAATGGCAGATGCCGAAGTACGCGGCCGAGCTGGCCGAGATGAGCGGTGGCGGACTGGACTACGCCAACCGGCCGGCCGAGGACTTCGCCCGGGCGCTCGTCGAGTACCGGGCGCCGGACGGCGGACGCCGCATCGTGGAGGCGACGACCTCCTGGTGCTACGTGGGCGCCGGGCTCCGCCTCAGCATGGAGCTGCTGGGCCCCGAGTACTCCATGCAGATCAACTCGCTCGACGCGGGTCCCAAGGTGTTCTTCAGCCGCCGGGTCGTGGGCGAGACCGGCGAAGACCTGGTGGAGAAGCAGAACGCCGAGACGGGCATGATGCCGGTCGTGGCAGACGAGCAGGCCGAGTACGGTTACACCGGCGAGAACCGGCACATGGTGCAGTCGTTCCGCGCGGGACGCCGGCCGAACGAGAACTTCTCCGACGGGCTCGCGGTGACGGACCTCCTGATGACCGCTTACATGAGCGCCGAGCGGGGACAAACGATCTCTTTCCCGCCGCCCGACCTCGAGGCGTTCGTCCCGGCCGTGGCGCGCGGCGAGTGGAACCCGGGGAGGGAGCCATGAGCATGCGGAAGATCCTGACAGCGCTCGTCGTTCTCGGCACCGCGCTCGTGGGTGTGTGGACATGGGATCAGAACCGGACCGGCGGCCCGACCGTGGCGTCGGCGCAGGAGGGAACAGGCGTACAGGAGGCGAACGGGCAGGTGTCTGGGATCACCGAACAAGAGCTTGCCGAGGGGTTCGTTCCGCTCATCGCGCAGAGGGAGGACGGCAGCTTCGACGAACGCGGGTGGAACCACTACGGCCCCGGCCACTTCACGCTGGATCACGAGACGGGAGTCCTCACCTCTCACGGCGGCATGGGGCTTCTGTGGTACGCGGCCGAGATGTTCGGGGACTTCACGCTGCGGCTCGAGTTCATGACGTCGGTGCACGAGTCGAACTCGGGGATCTTTTTGCGCGTGCCCGGCATCCCGGTCAGCGACGACTACATCTACCACAGCTTCGAGGTGCAGATCGATGCCGCCGCGCCCGAGCCCATCCACCGCACCGGGGCCGTCTACGACGCGGAGGCCCCGAACGAAGACCGCGCGAAGCCGCCCGGTGAGTGGAACGCGATGGAGATCTCCTTCGCAGGCGACCGGATCACGGTCGATCTGAACGGGGCGCCGGTTGTCGATTGGGTGGCCGAGCCGCGCGGCAAGATCGAGGAGTTCGCGGCCCGCGGCTACATAGGTTTGCAGAACCACGACGCGGAAACGAGCGTGTCTTTCCGAAACATCCGGGCCAAGAAGCTGGACTGATTCGCCGGGTCCCGTTCCGGCGGGCGAGGGTCAGATGCAGCCTGAATCGCGGGTTGAGCCATGAGGGGAGTGGCCGGAGCTGTTGCCTGGCTGGTCCTCAGCAGCGCGTCGGCCTGCGCGCAGGGACCCGCCCACTCCGTCGGAACGGGTGACACGGTCCTGATCGACGCCGCGCACCACAACCTTATCGACATCGTCGATAGCCATCGCGGGTGGTTGGAGGCCGAAGGCTTCAGGGTGCGTGTCCTACGGCAACCGTTCGATCCCGAATTACTCAGCGGCGTTGAGGTTGTCGTCATCAGCATTCCGTCGGCTGCGCAGAACGCCGTGACCAAGCCCTGGACGCGGGAGAAGTTCGCCAGGGCATGGCAGCCGCCCTTCCCGTCGGCGTTCGCCGCCGATGAAATCTCGGCTCTCCGGGACTGGGTGCTGGAGGGCGGGGGGCTCGTCTTGGTCTTCGACCATATGCCGATCTCCCACGCGGTCCAGGAGCTCGCTGCGGCGTTCGGCGTCGAAGTGGCCAACGGGCACGCCTATGACGAGCGCTTGCTGCGCTGGGAGGCGGACTCCCTAAGCCGAAGCGAAGCGGGGTCGGCGGTGTTCCGCAGATCCGACGGGACCCTGTCTGCACATCCGATAACCGATGGCCGTGGTGCGGCGGAGCGCATCGACTCGGTGGCTCTCGGCGGGGGGGCGGCTTTTCGTCCGATGCCCGAGGGGGAACCGCTTCTCACGTTGGGCCCGTCGTTTGTATCCTTGCTTCCCGAAGCCCCGTTCCGCTTCATGGAAAACACTCCCCGACAGCCGATCGGAGGCTGGTGGCAGGGCGGGATGTTGCGCATCGGACGCGGCAGGCTGGCGGTCTTCAGTGATGCGGGGATTCTCGCGACGGCTGATGAAGTTGCCGCAGGGGAGCCGCCCTGGGACGGCTGGCAGCTGCAAAACCCCCAGCTGTTCCTCAACACTCTTCGGTGGCTCGCGCGCCAGATCGATCCGTAGAAATCAGCAAGAGCCCGCCCAAGGGGGCCTTCGAAGGTCGCTGCTCTGCAACGACGCTTCGTCTGCTACCGCCTCGCGATGGCCGCCCGGATGGCCCGCACGGTGATCTCTGCCCGGTACGTGACCAGCTTCTGACCGTTGGCAATGGTCAGCTCCAGCGGCTCCAGGCTTACCCCGTTAATCCTGAACAGACCTGCGTCGATGCGCTGTTGCGCTCGGATTCGCTCGGGGTCGGTGGTCGCGATGATCGATGAGTAGTGGAAGTCGTCGTGGTACTCGTTGCGCGTGGCCACGCACTCGTCGGGCTGCTGGAAGATGCCAAGCTCGGCCTTCAAGTACTCGCAGGAGTACAGGTCCTCGCTGTAGTACTCCGGAATGAAATGGACCCGTGCAGGCGTTCCCAGCCATTTGGCGTTGAGCGCGTCGGCCACTGCAAGCATGCCGTCCTGGTTACCGCCGCTATCGCTGATGAGCACGATGTCCTTGAAGCCGTGCATCGCCAGGCTGCTGACGATGTCCGTGAGCAGCGCACGGAACGTCTCCTCGGTGACGCTGATCGTCCCGTGATAGCGCATGTGATCCGTGGGAGGATCGATGTTGCCCTCCGGAACGAACTTGACGATGGGTGCCACGAGCGCGTCGCCGAGCTCTCGGGCGATGGCCTCCGTGGTGGCTTGGAGCACGAAGTTGTGCTTTCCGGTGGCCACGTAAGGGCCGTTCTGCTCCACACCACCGGTCGCCACGATCGCCGTCGTCCGGCCCGCGGCGATGGCGTCGCGGATCTCCATCCACGTCATCTCCTCGGTGAACACCGTGTTGATGGCCGCGATGGGCCGGGGCGCGTCCAAGTCCTGGGCCGGAGCTGGCACGGCGCTGACGCCGATGGCCAGCGCTGCCGCGATGCCTCTCAGTTGAGTCATGACGCTCTTCGCAGCAGCCTCATTCGGGGACCTCGGTCAACAGACCGCCCGTCTCTCTCGCCCGCTCCAGCCGGGCGAGCCGATGTCGGAACTGGTCCAGAGCGTATCCGGTGAACTCCTCCTGCCGCAGGCCGAACGGCACTTCCTCGTAGGCGGCGAAGATCTCCTCGATGACGGCCAGGGCCGGATCGAGCAACCGGCCCATCCCCGCCTCGATCGCCTTCCACGCCCCATCGCCGTGTTCCGCCGTCAGGCGTGACAAGAGGTACAATCCGTAGGCGATGTGGCGCGATTCGTCCCGTTTCAGCAGGCCCATGGCGAGCTGCATGCCCGGCAGGATTCGGCTCCGCTCCAGCATCACGTGGTACGCGTGGTAGCCGGTCTCGGCCAGGACGCCCTCGACGATCATGTTGTAGGTCACGGCCGCCTGCGCCTGGGCACCGGGCGAACGGTCCTCACGAAGCCGATCCAACGCCGCTGGCAGCTCAGCGGAGAAGATCCGCAGCCAAGCCGGTGTGGCGAACCGCGACAGATCGCCGTGGTCCGGCGCGACCTCGCCGAAGAAGCGTTGAAACGTCTCCACGTGCTTCGCCTCTTCGAACAGGAAGGATGTGAGGTAGATCTCCTCCTCGAGCCTTCCTTCGGCCGCCACAACCTCGATGAGGGGAAGCAGATCGATCGTGACAGCCTCTTCGCCCCCCTGGAAGAGCGCGGACAGGTGGAGGATCAGCTCCCTCTCGTCTCTCGAGAGCTCCGTCCAATCCTCGACGTCACGCGAGAAGTCGATGTCCTGCGGATCCCAGACTCCCAGCTTCTTCGCCTTGTGCCAGAGCCGCATGGGCAGGAGCGCGTGATCCAGGCCGCGCCCGCCGGCGGTCTGGTACCTGCGCTCGCCGGAGCGGTGCTTCGTGGGGCCAGCCTCGTGGCTCTCGACGCTGCCCCGGTGCCCGAACCGAGCTGAGCTCGCTCTGGCCGCGGCTTGAAGCAGGGCGCGGGCGCCGCGCGCATGAGTCAGGAGAGAGACGAGCGATCCCTTCTCCAGCGAGAGGCGTCCAGAGGCCAGCGCAAGCATCGGATCCAGATCCCCGCTCAGAAGGCGCGTCCAGACGGTCTCCGGGCCTACGACGATCGCGCGCGATCGCTCTAGATCGGCGCGGTCGGCCGGCCGGGCCTCTCGACACTCGCCGGCCTGAAGGTCGAGGAACACGGCGCCTTCCTCAGCCGAATCCGTCAGCCGAAGAGACAGGCCACCCGTCCAGCGACGACCCGCCGCGCGATACTCCTCATCGGCGTTGATTTCTTGTTGAACGGCTGTCGCCCACTCGGCGGTAAAGGCTCTCACATGTCCCTCCTGAGCTCGTACCGTACGCCGAGCTAGATGCCCCTCCGACCTCGCAGGCGAGGTTTCAGACGAGCCTCCGGCACTGCCCGCTCTTCCGGCGTCGTGCAGGTCCGATCGGTGAGGTCGGGCAGGTGGAGTTTCCACCACTCTCGGGCGGTCGCTTGATCCCAGGAGCCAGCCGCCTCGCAGGTCGCGAGGCGTGCATCGAGCTCCCAGGCGTCGGCCGGCCGAGCCTCGCGATCCTTCTCGAGGCATGCGAGGATCACCTCTTCCAGATCGCCCGGCACGACGACCTCCGCCCGACTGGATGGCCGGTCCGGCGGCGTCTGGAGGTGGTGGGCGATGGTGGCCAGCGGGCTTTCGTCGGTGAACACTCGCTGGCCCGTGAGCAGCCAGAAGGCCACGCAGCCCAGCGCGTAGATGTCGGCTCGTCCATCGATGTCGGGCAGCCCGCGCGCCACTTCGGGGGCCATGAATGCGGGCGTTCCGGCCGTCTGGCCTTCAACGGTCAGCTCCGTACCGCTCGCACAGCACAGAGCCACCAGGCCGAAGTCGAGCACCTTCACGAAGTCGTAGTCGGGTCCGAGGCGGCAGGCGATGATGTTGGAGGGCTTGATGTCGCGATGTACGAGCCCTGCCTCGTGCGCGTCCCCCAGCGAGTGGCAGACCTGTCGAAGCAGGTAGATCGCCCGTCCAGCGGGCAGGGCTCCGAACCGCTCGACCAGGCCGTTCAGGTCCAGTCCCTCCAGGAGCTGCATGACGTAATAGAAGTCACCTTCTTCGGTGACGCCGAAGTCGTACACGTCCACCGTGTGCTGGGACTTGAGGGCGGCCGTTGCAAGGGCCTCGCGCTCGAAGCGGCGCACCACCGTCTCGCTGCCGGGTCGGCCGCCCAGCACGTCCGGTCGGATCAGCTTGAGCGCGGCCGGCCTGGCGAGGAGACGATGGCGGGCGACCCATACCTGGCCCATGCCGCCATGCCCGAGCGGCTTTTGCAGCTGGTAGCTCCCGATCTCCCGCGCCTCGCTCAGGTGCCGGCCGTAGCGGTAGATCACGCGGGCGGTCACGTAGGCGATGCCGGCACACAGGTACGTGGAGAATCCGAAATACACGACAAAAAACGTCATCGGAATCTCGGGGCTCATCGGCCCAAAGGCCCGCGACAGAAAGACGGCGAGAAGCCCCGTAGAGGCGGCGGCCAGCGACGCGGCCAGCGTCTTGGTCGGCGTGTTCGGGGCGAGGACCGGAAAGGCGATGATCCACGCGCACTCCCAGGGGATACCCAAGTAGTTGATGGATTCGGACGCGAGACGTTCCGTCCACCCGGGAAACGCATTCCAGAAGGTAGCCATCGAGATCCCGAAGGCCCCGACCACCTCGAACACCAGGCCGAGGTCCAGGAGCTTGGCGGGTGCGATCCGGCTGTAGCGCGAGAGTAGAAACACGGCCAGCCCGAGTCCGATGGACGCGGTGGCGACGACCGTGGGCAGCGCGTAGGCGCGACTCACGGACTCTCCGCCGGAACCGTATGCGGGAAACAGGTAGACCGGACCGAAGAACGCCAGGAGGTAGGTTCCCGAGTAGACGAGGGCGGCCCAGCCGAGCCGCCGGGAGGCGTCCCGCACGACATCCGCGGGCAACGACATCGTAGCGCCTGGCGTCTGGCCGACTTCCGGCATGGTCTCCCGACTCGATGATGTGCGCTGGTCGATCGCGATGATCGATCGTACAGATCCTAAAGAAACCGGCCAATGATCGTAGCTATCTCAGGTGCCAATCACTAGGAGTGCAGGCGCGAGTTCCGGCGCTTGGGGCGCGGATGATGACCGCTCTGGAGCTTGCCGGCTGACCTTTCTTCTGCCCGATTGTGCACAGGCACTGCTACCTGCTAGTTAGAGGGAGCGAGACGAGAGATCCCGCGTGTACCGAGGTCATCTACCGGAATCAGCGCGCGATGTGTCGGGAGGCAGTCAAAGGGACCTGGGCACCCGACCGAACAGGGCGCCGAACCCGATGCATCACCCATAGATCGCCTGCATCAAGAACCGAGGGGAGCCATGAATACAGAAGAGCACGGCACGACGGTGACCGGCGACGACCCGTCGGCCGCGAAGTGCCCGGTGATGAGCGCCGCGCACCAGGCTGTCGGGATCACGGCGAATCAGCACTGGTGGCCGCATCAGTT
>CP070670.1:452157-469301 GCA_020351855.1 Gemmatimonadota bacterium | reverse complement strand
GCGGCCGAGTCTCCGATCTTTGTCGAACTGGCGGCCCGCTCCGCCTTTTCCCTCCTGGCCGGAGCTTCCACGCCGGAGGCGCTGGCCGACCGGGCGGCCGAGATCCGGATGCCGGCGCTGGCGCTCACCGACCTGTTCGACTTCGGCGGGATCGTCCGCTTCACCCTCGGCTGCGACCGTGCGGGGGTGCGCCCGATCGTCGGCGCCGAGGTGCGCGTCACGCCATCGCCGGCCGCCATGGTGCCGGCAGATCCCACGGGGCGATGCCCGTCCGTCCTGCACCTCTTCCTGCTGTGCATGGGCCGCGAGGGCTACCACAACCTCTGCGCGCTCATCACGCGGGCCCGGCTCTCGAACCCGCGCGGCCACCCGGTTCTCGGGCTGGAGGCGCTGGAGAGCCGGAGTAGCGGACTGATCTGTCTCCTGGGGACGAGGAACCTCTCCGAGCCGTCGGCCCACCGGACAGCCGTTCGGAAACTGGAGCGGATGTTCGAGGGACGGCTGCATCCCGCCCTCGAGCACCACGGCCTTCCGGAGGACGCTCGCCGTTGCGCGGCGTGGATGGCGTTCTCGCGGGAGGAAGGGCTCGCCTGGGTGCCGGTCAACGCGCCCCGATACGCGCGGCCGGCGGACCGCATCGTGCACGATGTGCTGACCTGCATCCGCCATGACACGACCCTGGACGAGGCCGGCGACCGTCTCCTGCCGAACGGCGAGTGGTACCTGAAGTCGGCCGCGCAGATGGCGAGGCGCTGGTGTGAGAGGCGGAGTGGGGCGTCCCCGGAGCCATCATACGGCTCCCGGACGCTCCCGTCGCCGGATCGATCCTGTGGCTGCCCCGGGTGCGAGGGTTTGCGGCGGACGGCCGAGATCGCGGCGCGGTGCACCTTCCGGATCGAGGGGCTGAGGCCTCCCCTTCCAGCCTTTCCAGGGTTCGGCGAAGATCGGGGGCCCGGCGAGGATCGGCGGCCCGACATGGATCGGGAGCCCGGCGAGGATCGGGAGCCCGGCGTGCGGGTTCGGGATTCCCACGCCCTGCTCCGCGAGCTCGTGGCGGAGGGCGCGCGGCTGCGGTACGGCGATCGCTTCGGTCCGGAACACCGGCGACAGCTCGATCACGAACTGGGCATCATCGGCCGCCTCGGGCTCAGCGATTACTTCCTCATCATCCACGACATCGTGCGCTTCGCCGAGGAGCGGGACATCCTCGTCCAGGGGCGCGGCTCGGCCGCCAACTCGGCGGTCTGCTACTGCCTGCGGATCACGGCGGTAGATCCCGTGGGACTGGATCTTCTCTTCGAGCGCTTCCTCTCGGAGGAGCGCGACGAGGCGCCGGACATCGACCTGGACATCGCGCACGACGACCGGGAGGAGGTTCTCCAGTACGTCTACCGGAAGTACGGCCGGGACCACGCCGCGATGGTGTGCGAGGCGATCACCTACCGGGGGCGGATGGCCGTACGGGATGCGGCGCGGGTGCTCGGCTTCTCCGTCTTCCAGGCGGACCGCCTGGCGACGGAGGCCGACCGTAGCGAGGCGGCCGCCGCGGCCGATCGCCTGGCCGAGGGCGGCGTGATCCGGGCCGGGCTCGATCCCCGTCACCCCCGCATACCGGCGCTCATCCGGGCGGTGCGCGGCCTGAACGAGCTTCCCCGGCATCGGTCGATCCATGTCGGAGGGTTCGTCCTCTCGGCGCGTCCGATCGGCGAGGTGGTGCCGGTGGAGGCCGCCTCGATGCCGGGCCGCACCGTCATCCAGTGGGACAAGGATGACCTGGAGCTGCCCGGCCTCATCAAGGTCGATCTGCTGGGGCTCGGCATGCTCACGGTCCTCCAGGCGGCGATCCGCCACATCCGGGAGACGCGCGGTGTCGAGCTCGATCTCGCGCAGCTGCCGCCCGACGATCCGGGGGTCTACGACATGATCTGCGCGGCCGACACGATCGGCGTCTTCCAGATCGAGTCGCGGGCTCAGATGAACACGCTGCCGCGCGTCCGCCCCCGCCGCTTCTACGATCTGGTCATCGAGGTCGCGCTCATCCGGCCAGGACCGATCCAGGGGGACATGGTCCATCCCTATCTGAGGCGGCGGAACGGCGAGGAGCCCGTCACCTACCTGGATCCGCGTCTGGAGCCGGTGCTGAAGCGGACTCTCGGGGTCCCGCTCTTCCAGGAGCAGGGGATGAAGGTGGCGGTCGTCCTGGCGGGCTTCACGCCTGCCCAGGCGGACAAGCTCCGCCGGGCGATGGGGTTCAAGCGCTCCCACCGGGCGATGACCGAGGTGGGAGAGGAGCTGGCGGAAGGTCTGCGGGCCAACGGGGTCTCGCCGGGGGTCGCCGCGCAGGTCTTCAAGCAGCTCACCGCGTTCGCCAACTACGGCTTTCCCGAGAGCCACTCGGCCAGCTTCGCCCTGCTCGTGTACGCCTCCGCCTACCTGAAGCGCTATTACGCCCCGGAGTTCTTCGCAGCGATGCTGAACGCCCAGCCGATGGGCTTCTACGCGCCCGCCACGCTGATCCGGGATGCCCAGCGGCACGGGGTCAGGGTGTTGCCGCTGGACCTGGCCCGCTCCCACTGGGACTGCACGTTGGAGCCGGCGTCTGACAGCGGGGAGCTCCCTCCCGCGCTCCGGCTCGGCCTCCGGCTCGTCCGGGGGCTCGGGGGCCGGGCGCGTGATCGGCTGCAGCGGGCGGTCGAGGGAGGGCCGTTCATCTCGGTCGAGGACGTCGTGCGCCGGAGCGGTCTCGGCCGGGCGGAGCTGCGCGTGCTGGCCGAGGCGGGCGCCTTTCGGAGCCTGTGGCCGGGACGCCGCGATGCCCTGTGGGAGCTGCTCCGTCAGTTCCGTGGCGATGCGGGGCCGCTGGCGCCGCGCCGTCCCCGCCGGCGCGGTCATAAGCGGCTCCCGCGCATGAGCCGGTTCGAGCGGGTCCTCGCCGACTACCGGACCCTGGGCCTGTCGGCCGAGGGACACCCGCTGGAGTTCGTTCGAAAGGCGCTGCGGAGTCGTGGCGTGCTGAGCGCAGAGGAGGTTCGGCGGTGCCCGGCCGGCACGGAGGTGGCGGTGGCGGGCCTCGCCATCACCCGTCAGAGGCCCGGCACGGCCAAGGGCATCATGTTCATCACGCTGGAGGATGAGACGGGACTGGCGAACTTCGTGGTGCTGCCGGATGTGCAGTCGCGCTGCCGGGACGCCCTCATGGCGGATGTACCGATTCTGAGAGGGGTCGTGGAAAGCCAGGGGGGCGTCGTGAACGTTCTCGTCAGGAGCGCCGCCACTCTTCGACTGGGAGAGGGGGCGCCCGCCTTCCGGAGCCGCGACTTCCGCTGACATCGCCGCCTCGCAGCCTGACACCCGCGCGCCTACCTTGCCGCTGCCGACAGTTCGCTCTATTCAAAGCGCATGGATATCCACCCGCCGAAGGTCGTCGACAAGCCGTGGGGGCGCGAGATCTGGTACGCCCACACGAGCCGGTATGCCGGCAAGGTGCTCGAGGTCGACAAAGGGCACGTCCTCTCGCTGCAGAAACACGAGGTGAAGCACGAGACGCTCTATCTTCAGAGCGGGCGCATGCGGTTCACGCTGGGGGATCGCGTGTTCGAGTGGCATCCGGGCCAGTGCGTCGAGATCCCGCCGGAGACGGTTCATCGGATGGAAGCGCTGGAGGACAGCGTGATCCTCGAGACCAGCACGCCCGAGCTCGATGACGTGGTGCGGCTCGAGGACCGGTACGGCCGTGCCTGAGCCTGTCGAGGGGGCGACGTGATCCCCGATTCCGGTGCCGATCTGATCGGCGCCCGCCGGTATCCGCAGACCTGGTTTCTCCTGGATGTCCTGGGCCGCGAGCCCCGATTGATGGGCCACGAGGTCGTCGATCTGTCCCCCGGGGCGATCGAGCTCCGTGCCGTCGTCCGGTCGCTGCGGGAGGGAGCGGAAGGGCGGGAGCGCTGGCTGCCGTTTCGCGACGTCCGGACGCTCGACCGACTCGAGCCCTCCCAGCTGCGTCGCCTTTCCTTCGGCCCCGAAGTCGGCTACTGCGTTGAGCGGGATTCGTCGAACGACGTCCATGGCGGGCAGCCGATCCGCCATTTGGCTGTCCGCTTCGCCTCGCGGATCCTGACGCCGGCGACGGCGGCGGAGATCGGGCTGTACTTTTACGGTCGCCGACCGGCCGTCTTCGCGTACACGGCGGCCGATGAAGTGCACGGCTACATCGGTGCGTCCTGGGATCAGGTCTCCAGCCGTGATCTCGAGCTGCTGCTGCGAAGGGAGCTGCACGAGAGAGCACCCTGAGCCACGGGCTGACGGCGGGGATAGGATCCGTCGGTGCGACCGTGGGGTCGGGGGCTCTCACCCCTGCTAACGCGGACGGGGTCGATCGGGTGTCCGGCTGGCTGCCGTTGACCTGGAGAAACGGCCGACGCCCTGAAGCGGGGCGGACGGCAGGAAGGAGCTCTGCGTGGTGAGCGACGGAAACAGCGACCTCGAGCGGGGTGACCCGTCCGGGTCCGGCGGCGGAGGCGCTGCCGATCCCCGCAGGCTGTTGGCGACGATCTATGTGGCCCTCGCAGCCGGCGTGGTGGGGATCGTCCTGGTCTTTCTCCTCATCGGGCCGGCAGCCGGGCAGACGGTCGACCGCTCGATCTTCCGGTGGATCTGGCTGGCTGCCGCCGTTGTCTGCACGCTCGGGGCGGGGGCCGTACGGACCCGAGCCGGCGCCGTGTCGCCCGATGCGCGATCGGTCGTCCCCGCGGCCGTCGTGGCCTGGTCGCTTGCGGAAGCGCAGGCGCTGCTGGCGGGGATCGGCTATTTCTTGACCGGTGACCTGCCGATTCTCACCGTCGGCCTTCTGCTTTTCGTCTTCCTCATGGCGCGCCACCGACCTGCCGTCTTCCTTGCCCGTCCCTAGATGATGCGCGTCGGGGAGGTGGGGCCTGCGTGCGCTCTGATCCGACCGTTGGCGGCGCCAGCCAGACGCGACCCCGATCATCGGGCCGAGATGGTGACGCAGTGGCTGTGCGGTGAGGCAGTGGAGGTCGTCGGGGGCGATGCGGCGTGGGCGCGGTGCCGTGGGGAGGACGGCTATGAGGGCTGGATTCCCGCGTCGGGGCTCCTGCTCGAGAGCCGGGCAGCGGCGGGGGCGGATCCGACGGATGACGAGTGGCTGGACCGCTGGACGAGGGAAGCCGCCTGGTCGCTCGGAACGCCGATCTCCTGGCCGCTGGGCGGAACCGGCTACCTCCCGTGGGGCGCGCGGGTCAGAGCCCGCGCGGATCGCCTCGGTCTCCCCGACGGCAGGCAGGTGTTGCCCGAGGACCGAGACGCCATCGTCGACGCGTCAGGGCTTGAGCGCCGCTTCCCGAGGGATCCGGAGGCCCTGGTCCGGACGGCCCGGCGCTGGCTCGGAACCCCGTATCTGTGGGGTGGACGCACGAACACGGGCGCCGACTGCTCGGGCTTCGTCCAGTCCGTGTTCCGCGTGCACGGCGTCCGCCTGCCACGCGACAGCAGGGACCAGGGCGCCGAGGGCCACGTCGCCGATGACGTGGAACACATTCTGGGGGAGTCGAAGCCCGGAGACCTCGTGTTCTTCGCTCCCGAAGGGAAGGGGATCTCCCACGTGGCGGTCTCCACGGGAGGCGGCGGTATCATTCACTGCTCGGCCGGCAGGGGCGAGGTCACCGAGGAGGACCTGTCCCCCCGATCATCGCTGGATGCGCTCCAGCGTCTCCTGCGGGGAAGCGCCGTGTGCGCGACGCGGCCGCTCGAAGCAGGCGACGAGGGCTCGACTCGCTGAGCATGGAACAGACGGCTGACGGCACGCGGGATCGCCTCGAGCGCGTGCTCGCGGCACTGGGTCGTGGGTCGCCCGACCGTCCGGATCCGCTGCGCGAGTTCGCGGCGCTGCTCCTGTCGCGCGCTTCCGCTGATCTCTTTCAGGACGTCTCGGCCTCGGAGCTCGCCGCCCAGGTGCGGAGCCTGTTTGCGTTGCTCGAGGCGACCGAGCCCGGGGAGATCTCGGTCAGGGTCCGCGCGTTCGACCGCCCGGAGCGCACGGTCCTGCAGAGCGTGATGCCGGACTGTGCGTTCATCGTCACCACGCTGCGTGCGGCAGCCCGCGCCCGGGGGCTCGAGATCCCCCACCTCCTGCATCCCGTCGTCGTGGTGCGTCGTGCGGCGGACGGCTCGGTGACGCGTGTGGAGGAGCGGAGCGCGGAGGGCCCGACGACCTCCGTCGTCTGGATGCTGCTGGAGGGATCGCTCGAGGAGGAGACCTGCAGGGTCCTGGAGAGCGAGGTCACGGAGCGGATGCAGAGCGTCCGTCTGGTGAACGAGGATTTCCGGCCGATGCTCGAGTGTGCTTCCGAAACCGCCGCCCAGCTCACGCATGCGAGGGCGGAGGTGCCGGCGCGGTCGGCCGAGCTGCAGGAGATCCAGGCGCTCCTGAACTGGCTGGCAGATGGCAACTTCGTCTTTCTGGGCTCGCGGTCCTACGACCTGTCCCGCGACGAGACCGGGGAGCCGTCCATCGTGCTCCGCCCTGGCACGGGGTTGGGCATCCTGCGGGACGAAGCGCGCTCCTCGTTTCGGGCCGGGAGGGGACTGGGCTCGCTGGCCCCCGAGCTGCGCGACCGCATGCTGGGGGGCCCGCTCCTCATTGTCTCCAAGACCAACGCGGAGTCACCCGTCCATCGCACCGATCGCATGGACTACATCGGGATCAAGCGGCTTGGAGCGGGCGGCCGGGTGGCGGGCGAGCAGCGGTTCCTCGGCCTCCTGACCGCCAAGGCGTACAACCAGGATCCATCCGAGATCCCGATCCTCCGGCACAAGCTGCGCGAGCTCCTGCAGGACCAGGGCGCGGTGAGAGGATCCCACGACTACCGCCTGATCTTCGATTTCTTCGGAAGCATGCCCCTGGAGGAGCTCTTCCTCAGCTCGGTGAGCGAGCTGTCCGGACTCGTTGCCGAGCTCATGGAGGCCGAGGGGGCGGAAGACGTGCGGGTCCGCGCCCGTCCGGATGCACTGGCCCGCGGCGTGAACGTGACCGTCGTCCTCCCCAAGCACCGGTTTTCGGGCGAAGCGCGGCAGCGGGTGCAGGAGACGCTGGTGAGCCGGTACGAGGGGACGCTGCTCAACTACCACCTGGCGCTCGGCGAGAGCGACCAGGCGCGGCTCCACTTCTACATCGCCGCGGATCGGGTCAGGGTGGAGGCGGTCGACGCCACGGAGCTGGAGGAAGCGGTGCGTGCCTGCGTGCGCACGTGGGAAGAGCGTCTGACGGATGGGCTGCGGGTCAGCCGGAGGGGAGACGGGCGTGCCCGTCCTTGGGAGCGGCACCTCTTTCCGGCCGAGTACAGGGCAGCCGTCGATCCCGAGCGGGCGGTCGCGGACCTGGGGTGCCTGGAGAGGCTGGTGGATAGCGGGCGACCCCAGCTCGTCTTCGAGCCGGCGGCCGAGCCGCGGCCGAACCGGTTCGTGCTCAAGGCGTTCGTGCCGAAGGGCAGGCTGGTGCTCAGCGATGCCATGCCGGTGCTGGAGAGCTTCGGCTTCCGGGTGTTCCAGGCGGTGAAGTTCGATGTGGGCACGCCGGACGGCGGTGCCAACACGATCCACACCTTCGAGGTCGAGGTGCCGGCGGAGTGGAAGTTCGACCCGTCGGCTTCGGCGCCGAGGGTCGAGCGGGCCGTCTGGGCGATCATCGATGGCGATGCGGAGAACGACGCGCTCAACGCGCTGGTGCTGTCGGCGGGCCTCGAGTGGCGTGAGGTCGCGCTGCTGAGAGCCTATGCGGGGTATGCCTTCCGCTCCGGGGCGGTGGGCAGCCGGACCGGGGCCCGAGAGCCGCTGGTCCGGTATCCGGAGATGGCTGGGCTGCTCGTTGCCCTGTTCCGCTCCCGCTTCGATCCCGAGTCGTCCGACCGGGAGGAGACGAAGCGGCTGTTCCGTCGGTTCCGTCGGCTCCTCGAGCCCGTAAGCAGCATCGAGGACGATCGCACCTTCCGCCGGCTTCTGGCGCTGCTCGGCGCTACGGTGCGCACGACGTACTTCCAGAAGACCGGGGCGGCCGGCCGGATCGCACTCAAGTTCGACTGCACGAAGCTCGATTACCTGCCTCGCCCGCGGCCGCGCTTCGAGGTGTACGTGAACAGCCCCACCACCGAGGGGTGCCACCTGCGGATGGGCTCGGTGGCGCGGGGCGGGATCCGGTGGAGCGATCGGTACGAGGACTTCCGCGTCGAGGTCCTCGGGCTCGTGAAGACGCAGCAGGTGAAGAACGCGCTCATCGTCCCGGCCGGGGCCAAGGGCGCCTTCATCGTGAAGCGGCCCCGGTCGGCCGGGCTGCCCGGCCGGGAAGCGGCGATCGAAAGCTACAGGGAGTTCATCTCATCGCTGCTCGACCTCGCCGACGACATCCGGGGGGGCGAGATCGTCCACCGGGGGGACACCGTTCGGCTGGACGGTGACGACCCCTACCTCGTCGTGGCGGCGGACAAGGGAACCGCGACCCTGTCCGACGCGGCCAACGCCCTGGCGGCCGAGCGCGGCTTCTGGCTGGGGGACGCGTTCGCCTCCGGAGGCTCGCGGGGATACGACCACAAGGCACTCGGGATCACGGCCCGGGGCGCCTGGGAATGCGTGCGGCGCCACTTCCGCGAGATGGGCACCGACATCCAGGTCGAGCCGTTCACGGTCGCCGGGATCGGCGACATGAGCGGGGACGTCTTCGGCAACGGCATGCTGCTCAGCCGGCAGATCCGGCTCGTCGCCGCGTTCGATCATCGGCACATTCTCCTCGACCCCTCCCCCGAGCCGGAGCGCAGCTGGATCGAGCGAAAGCGCCTGTTCGACACGCCCGGCTGTACGTGGGCCGACTACGACGTCGGGCTGCTCAGCGAGGGCGGGGGTGTCTGGGAGCGAGGCGCGAAGCGCATCGATCTCTCCGCGCAGGCCCGCGAGGCGCTGGGGCTGTCGAAGGAGGACGGACCGTCCGGAGCGCTCAACGGTGAGGAGCTCGTGAGAGCCGTCCTCAAGGCTCCGGTCGATCTCCTCTGGAACGGCGGCATCGGCACCTACGTGAAGGCGAGCGAGGAGACCCATGCCGCGGTCGGTGATCCGAGCAACGACGGCGTGCGAATCGACGCGTCACAGCTGAGGGCGAGGGTCGTCGGAGAGGGTGGGAACCTGGGGCTGACGCAGTGGGCGCGGACCGAGTATGCCCTCGGCGGCGGACGGCTCAACACGGACGCGATCGACAACTCCGGCGGCGTGGATCTGTCCGACCACGAGGTCAACCTGAAGATCTTCCTGAGCCATGCGGTCGAGACCGGATCACTCGACGACAAGGGCCGCGCCGCCCTGCTGTCGGAGGTGACGGACAGAGTGGTCGAAGCCGTGCTCGCTAACAGCCGATCCCAAAGCCTGGCGCTCAGCCTCGACGAGCACCGCGCCCGCGGCGCGCCCCAGGAGTTTCATGTCGCTCAGCTGCAGCTGGAGCGCCTCCGGCTGCTGGATCCCGGTCTCGAGTTCCTGCCCGACTCGGACGAGTATGCCGAACGCCTGGAGCGCGGCGCGTTTCTGACCCGTCCCGAGCTCTCGATCCTGCTCGCTTACGCCAAGATGCATCTGAAGGGGGAGATCCAGCGCTCCGATCTCGCCAACGACCCGGCGCTCGTGCGACTCGCCCGGGAGTACTTTCCCGCGGAGGCGCTGGCCGTGGACGACGGTCTTCTCTCTGCCTTCCCGCTCCGGGCGCGCCTCATCGCCACGGAGCTCACGAACCGCTTCGTCGACTCCATGGGGAGCACGACGCACCTGCGGCTCATTCGCGAGACGGGGAGGCCTGCCTGGGAGATCGCCCGCGCCTGGTTCGCAGCTGCCGAGATTGCCGAGATCGACCTGCTGTACGGGCACCTGGAGCCGCTAGAGGGGGAGATCGCCAGCGGAACGCTGAACGGTTGGCACCTCAGCGTTGCCGAGGCGCTCGAACGCTGCACCCTGTGGATCCTCTTCCACTGTGATCCCTCCTGGTCGAGCGCCCGCCTGATCGACTGGCTGGGCGATCCGGTCCGCACGCTGCGGTCGCGCCTGCGGGAAATCCTGCCCGTCGGAGAGCAGTCGGAGTGGGATGCCCGGCAATCCCGGTTCCAGGCCGAGGGCCTCCCGGCCCCCGTCGCCCGACAACTCGCGGCGATCGAAGCGCTCGACGAGCTGCTTCCCGTAGCGCGGCTGGCCCGCCTCGCCGGTCTGGAGGCGTGGACCGTGGGCGTCCTCTACCTCCGGCTCAGCGAGCTCGTGGACTACCGCTGGCTCCGCTCCCGGCTGCACCACCTGGCGGGGAGCGACCCGTGGACACGGCGGGCAGCCAAGACGTTGGAGCGGGAGCTCGAGGACGCCCTCACGGAGACGACGAGACAGATTCTGGAGGGCTTGCCTACCGATGCGACCGTGCCGGATGCCGAACCGGCGCTGGCCGAGTTCCGGGAGCGTCACGCCGACGGCCTGTCCCGGATCCGCCGCGTGCTCGATGAGGTGCGGGCCCTGGAGCAGCCTACGCTGCCTGCCCTGACGGTGGCCGTGCACGCGATTCGGCACGGTGGGGGCTGACGGGCGGAACGCCGCCTTCGATGGGATGCAGAGCGGGGTGCAGACCCGCGTCTGTGGCGCCGGCGCCGAAGCGGCAGGAGCACCCCATCAGGCAGGCGGGGTGCTCCGTTCTCGATGCCACCGGGCGGGCTGCCCGGCCGACCGGTGGCCGTTCCTCTGTCTGTAGCAGTTTCTCAGTAGGCCGCCAGATAGGCCTGGAGTTCCCAATCGGTCACCTGCGCGATGTACTCGCCCCACTCCTTGCGCTTCGCATCCACGAAGTTGTGAAGGATGTGGTCTCCGAGCGCGGCGCCAAGCACCTCGTCGGCCGCGAGCTCGTCCACGGCCTCCTTGAGGTTGGCCGGCAGGGACTCCATCTGGTACCGGCGGCGCTCTTCCTCGCTCAGCTGCCAGACATTCGTGTCGACCGGGGGGCCCGGGTCGATCCGGTTCCGCAGCCCATCGAGTCCGGCTGCCAGCTGCACGGCCAGCGCCAGATAGGGGTTGCAGGACGGATCGGGCATCCGGAACTCGACCCGCGTGCCGGCTCCGCGTCGCTCGGGGACGCGGATCAGGGGCGACCGGTTGCGCCGTGACCATGCGATGTTCACTGGTGCCTCGTAGCCGGGCACGAGCCGCTTGTAGCTGTTGACGATCGGGTTCGTGATCGCGGCGATGGCCCGCGCGTGCTGCTTGAGCCCGCCGATGTAGTGCCGCATCGCGTCCGAGATCTGATACTCCCCCTCGGGATCGAAGAAGGCGTTCTCCCCGTCCCTGAACAGGGACTGGTGCGTGTGCATCCCCGAGCCGTTCTGCCCGAAGATCGGCTTGGGCATGAAGGTGGCGTGCAGGCCGTGCGCCATCGCCGCGTTGCGGACGATGAACCGGAAGGTCGCGAGGTCGTCCGCCGTGGTGAGCGCGTCGGCGTACTTGAAGTCGATCTCGTGCTGTCCCGGCGCGACCTCGTGGTGACCGGCCTCGACCTCGAAGCCCATCGCCTCGAGGTCGTTGATGATCAGCCGGCGCGTCTTCTCGCCCAGGTCGACCGGTGTGAGGTCGAAGTAACCGCCGTGGTCGTGCGTGACCGTCGTGGGCTCACCGTTGCCGTTGCGCTGGAAGAGGAAGAACTCGGCCTCCACTCCCGCCATCATCTGGTAGCCGAGCTCCGCCGCCGAGGCCACGACCCGCTTCAGGGCGAGGCGAGGGTCCCCCTCGAACGGGGACTCGTCCGGGTGATACACGTCGCAGATCAGGCGCCCGACCCGCGCTTCCGGGTTTCCCCACGGAAAGACGCGGAAGGTCCTCAGGTCCGGCTTGAGCAGCATGTCGCTCTCCTCGATCCGGACGAAGCCCTGGATGGAAGAGCCGTCGAACAGGATCTCGCCATCGAGCGCCTTGGGGAACTGGCTCGCCGGCACCTCCACGTTCTTCGTCTGCCCGAGGATGTCCGTGAAGGTGAGGCGGAGAAACCGCACGTTCAGGGCACGGCAGAGCTCGAGGACACCCTTCGGATCGGGGTCCGGGCCCAGGTCCCGCCCGTATCGGGAGTAGCGGGTCTCCTCCGCGTGTTCGGCGGGGGCGGCGAAGATCGAGTCGGCAGACATGGGCTCAGAATCCTCCTCGTTACGGGGTTTGGGTCCGCTCCCGGCCCTCGGCACCGGACGAGCGGGATGCCCCCGGCCTTGCGGACCGGAGCCACGATGTGCACGAGTATACGCAGGATCCGTGCACACGTCAACGAATCCTCACAAGAAACGTATATCGACAGTTATCAAGCGATAGAAACAATACATAGCTGCTAAATACGGCGATATAAGCCGCCATATGTAGGATACATGTGCACGGGCCGGTCACGTGGCGCCGCGGTCGCCCCGCGCGATAGCTTACGCTTGGCCTTTTGGCTTCCCGGGGGGCGTACGGGCCGCCCGCTGCCCGCGCCCCGCAAAGAGCAACCGACCGCAACCATCCGAGAAACCGCTGACCGATAAGCCGCTGAGCAAGGCGAGGCCCGATCCCGCGGATCCGAAGAGGGCGGCGGCCGTCCGCCCGAGACCGCTCGGGTGGAGCGGAACGCTGCGCACCCAGCTGCTCGCCGGACTGGCCATCCTCCTGACCATCGCGCTCGTCGCGCTGGCCGCCGCGATCCTGCTGTGGCAGCTCCTCGGCTTGTCGGCGGACGCCCTCGCCGTGGCCCTCCTCCTCATCATCGTCGTCGACATCGCCGTTCTCGTGCTGTTCGGCGACTACCTCCTCCGGCGCCTCGTGCTCGAGCCGATCGGTCGGATGGTCGAGCGGTCGCGCCGGATCGCGGAGGGCGATCACGAGGTCCGGCTCGACGTGGGGGGTGCAGACGAACTGCGCAGCCTGTCCGACAGCGTGAACGACATGGCCGACCGGCTGCTCCGCCACCAGCGAATGCTGGGCGACAACATCGCCTCGCTGGAAGAGACGAACCGCCAGTTGGTGGCCGCCCGGGCCGAGCTCATCCATGCCGAGAAGATGGCGTCGGTCGGACGACTGGCGGCCGGCATCGCGCACGAGATCGGAAACCCGTTGGGGGCGATCCTCGGGTACGTCGACGTCGCGAAGCGGCGGGCGCCGGACGGCGCGGATGGCGAGTGGATGGAAGGGGTGCGCGACGAGTCGAAGCGGATCGACCGGATCGTGCGGGGGCTTCTCGACTACGCACGGCCGAAGGCGGCCGCGGTCAAGCCCGTGGCGGTGAACGACGTGGTCCGGCGGACGCTCGAGCTCGTGGAGACCCAGGGCCGGCTCAAGGAGATCGAGGTGCGGGCGGAGCTGGCGGAGGACGTGCCGGAGGTCCTGGCGGATGGAGGCCAGCTGGAGCAGGTTCTGGTGAACCTGCTGCTGAACGCGACGGACTCCATCCGCGAGGCCGAGGCGGGGGGGCGGATCACGGTGAGGACCGCGAGGGGACGCCACCGGGCGCCTGCGCCCGACATCCGGCCGCGTCGCCGGGATGACCCGGAGGACGTAGACTATTCCCACCTCAGGCGGCTCAGGGAGCCGCCCGAGGCATTCCAGCCTTCGCCGCTGACGGTGGGGGCGCTGATCGCGCGCATTGAGGTCGAGGACAACGGCGTCGGGCTGGAGCCCGGCGAGGAATCCCGCGTCTTCGACCCGTTCTACACGACCAAGGAGCCGGGCCGCGGAACCGGGCTGGGGCTGGCCGTCTCGTCCCGCCTCATCAGCGGCATGAAGGGACAGATCACGGCCTCGGGGCGAGGCGGGGGAGGCGCGGTCTTCTCGATCTCCCTCCCGGCTCTCGAGACCGGACCTACACAGGCCGAGGAGGCTGGTGGATGAAGGTGCTCGTCATCGATGACGAGGCGGGAGTTCGCCGCACCGTCTCCCTCATTCTCGAGGACGCGGGCTATGAGGTGAGTGCCGCTTCGGACGGCCGCGAGGGGCTGTCGAAGGCGCTGGGCGACGGGGCGGACATCATCCTGTGCGACGACCGCATGCCGCACGTGGACGGCCTCGAGTTCGTGGAGCGCTACCGCAAGGAGGGTGGCCGCGGGCTGGTCATCGTGATGACCGCCTACGGCAGCATGGAGGTGGCGATCGACGCGATGAAGCGCGGCGCCTACGACTACCTGCCCAAGCCGTTCGATGGCGACCAGGTGCTGCTCACCATCCGCAAGGCCGAGGAGCGCGAGAAGCTGTGGCGCGAGGTCGCACGCCTCCGCCACGAGGTGGCGGCCGAGAAGAAGTACCCGGACATCGTGGGCACGAGCGCCTCGATGGTGGCGGCCATCGAGCTGGCGGACAAGGTGGCGCCCCATCCGTCGACCGTGCTGATCACGGGGGAGAGCGGGACGGGAAAGGAGCTGTTCGCCAGGCTCATCCACTCCGCCTCGCCGCGCAGCCGTGCCCCCTTCATCCCGGTGAACTGCGGGGCGATCCCCGAGAACCTCCTCGAGTCGGAGCTGTTCGGCCACAAGCGAGGCTCGTTTACCGGAGCGGACTCGGACCGGGTCGGGCTCTTCGAGGAGGCGAGCGGCGGGACGCTCTTCCTCGACGAGATCGGCGAGCTTCCGCAGCAGCTCCAGGTCAAGCTGCTCCGCGCGCTGCAGGAGGGCGAGATCCGGCGGGTGGGCGAGTCCACGTCCCGGGACGTGGACGTGCGGGTCGTCGCGGCGACGGCTCGCGACCTCGAGACCGAGGTCAAGGAGGGGGGATTCCGATCCGATCTGTTCTACCGGATCAACGTGCTCAACATCCACCTCCCGCCGCTCCGGCATCGCACGGAGGACATTCCCGCGCTCGTCCGGCATTTCGTGGCGCATTACAACGACGCGCTCGGGCTCCAGGTCACGGGCTTCGCGCCGGAGGCGATGAAGGCGATGCTCGCCTATCCCTGGCCGGGCAACGTCCGCGAGGTGCAGAACGTCGTGGAGCGGGCGATGGTGCTGGCGGAGGGCGAGCGGATCGAGCCCGCCCAGCTTCCCTCCGGCGTGCGGGAGCCGACCGGGGAGGCGCTCCCGCTGCTCGAGACCCTCCCGGCCGACGAGCTGTCGGTCAAGAAGCACACGGCCCAGCTCGAGCGGCGCCTGATCAAGCGGGCCCTCGAGCTCACGGAGGGGAACCGCACCCGCGCCGCCGAGCACCTCGAGCTCAGCTACCGGGCGCTGCTCTACAAGATCCGGGATTACGGGCTGGAGTGAGCGGGCCCGTTGACCCCGCCCGTGAGGGGGGCTCCGGCCCGGGCACTACATCGCTTCTGAACCGGCGGCGGTCGCTCGTTCCTGTCCTTTTGGGACTTTTCGCCTGCTACGCGATCGTCGCGACGGGACTTGGGAGCTTCCGGGTCGTAACTGAGCTGCCCCCCCGGCTCTGGTCGGCGCACCCGTACTTCGTGCCCGAAGCGTTCTGGCTGCTCCATCTGTGGGTGCCGATCGTGGCCTTGAGCTCGTTCGTCGTCCTCCTCTCACCCGGCATGGCCCTGCTCGCGGCGCTCGGAGGTGATCGGGGCCTCGACCGGTGGCTCCTCAAGAGCTTCGGACTGAGTCTCCTCGTCACGACGGCGCTCGCCGGCGTTGCCAATAGCCTCTTCGGGTCGGCGGCTGATGGCCGGGGCTTCCTCATCGTGGTGGCCGTCGGCACGGTGATCATGCTGGCAGCCGCAGCCATGCGTGCGCGATCGGGCAGGTCGATAGAACGCCCCGGCGCGAGCGCCGATGCGAAGACGCTGATGCAGGTGCTGGCACTGGCGGTGCCGCTGATCCTCCTGACGGCCGTTCTGGTGCCCAAGGTCTTCTGGGAGAGCTTCAACGGGGACGGAGCGCACGCCTTCGAAGTATCCCGCCGCGTGGTGGCTGCCGGTGCCCCGTTCCTCCCTGCCGATGTGGGGGTGCTCTCGGCCTTTCCGGGGATCACCTCGATGCTGTTCACCTACCCGAACGCCTGGTTCATCCGGCTGTTCGGAGAGATCGAGGCGTCGGTCCGGGTTCCTTTCCTTCTCTATCTGGGCGTGCTGCACGCGGCGATCTGCGCTGCGGCAGGATCGGGCAGCAAACCGCCGCTGCCCGCGATCTCACGCTGGCTGCTCTGGCCCGGTCTGATCGTGTACACGGCCGTCGTCGCCTTCAGCGCGACCTACGAACCCCACCATGCCGATCTGGCGCTGCCGGCTACGCAGGACACGCTGTTCGTGCTGTGCTTCATCGGTTTCGTCGTCTTCTTCACCCGGCGAGACCACGGCTGGATGATCCTCTTCCTCTTCCTGACGGTCCTCTCACTTCCGAGCTGGCCGCTTCTCGTGGGCGCATGGATTGCCGCCGTCCTGCTGCTGGAAAGACCTCTGCCCTCGCGCACGCTTCTGGTGACGGCCGTATGCATCGTACTCGGCTTCGGACTGCCCGCCGCGGCGTCGCGCGTGCTGGCCTGGGCCGGCCTCCCTCTGCCGGGCGGCGAGTACGCGGCAGGCAGCCTGCTCGGCGAGCTGCGGTACGTGCAGATCGGGGATCTGCGTCGGTTCCTCTTCGTCCTGATTCCGTCAGGCATTCTGCCCGCCTTAGGGCTACTGGCCTGGAGACGCCAGGATGAGGTCGCGCGTTCCTTGACCGTCGTGACCGTGATCTGCTTCGCCTTCTTCTATCTCAAGGCCCATACCTCGCTCCACTACTTCATTCCGGCCATGCTCATGCCGCTCGCCGTCTTCTGGCGGATCGTCCCGACGCGAGGTCCGGGCATTGGCTGGAGCGGGGCGATCGGACTGGCGGCGGCCGTAGCGCTCGCTCTTTCCATCCCGTCAAGCCCGGCGCCTCAGACGCACGCCCGCCTGGTGGGATCGGCCGTGGCCGACCAGCGGCCGGGCTACCGCACGTTCGAGCCCTCGTTCTTCAGGGATCTGACGATCTACAACCAGCTGTTCCCGCTTCCCTGGGACCCGCGTGTGCCGGGCGAGAGCTACGGCGGTTCGCCGCTGCCCTGGAACTACTACGCTCAGAGAGCCCCTCCGCCGCGGTCCGCGGCCAACTACTTCCTGATGCCTCGAGACGGATCGGCGCCCCCGGCCGCGAGGCTCGTAGGAACGG
>CP070670.1:432573-452057 GCA_020351855.1 Gemmatimonadota bacterium | reverse complement strand
GGGGCTGCCGCTCGAGCCCGCACGCTCGCTCACGTTCACCGCCGATCGGGGAACGTGGATGTCGCTCGACGTGAGCCCCGACGGCGCGACGATCGTGTTCGACCACCTGGGAGATCTCTATCTGCTGCCATTCGCCGGCGGCCAGGCCACCCGCCTCACGGGAGGACTGCCGTTCGACGCCCAGCCCCGCTTCAGCCCCGATGGGCGGCGCGTCGTCTTCGTCTCGGACCGGAGCGGGGCCGAGAATCTGTGGGTGATCTCGATGGACGCCCGGGACACCCTGCAGATCACGAAGGGCAAGGACAAGCAGTACGCCTCGCCGGAGTGGACCCCCGACGGACATTACCTGGTGGCATCCACGATCGACGGGCTCTTCCAGCCGGCCAAGCTGTGGCTCTACCACGTCGATGGAGGGACCGGTGCGGCCCTCGTCAAGGAGCCGAGGGAGCTGAAGACGATGGGGGCGGCGTTCGGGCCGGATGACCGGTACATCTGGTTTGCCGAGCGGATGAGGGACTGGGAGTACAACGCGATCCTCCCCCAGTACCAGCTGGCCGTGTACGACCGGGAGACGGGCCGCCGCACGACCATGTCGGCTCGGTACGGGTCGGCCTTCCGGCCGGCCATCTCTTCGGACGGCCGCTGGCTGGTCTACGGCACCCGACACGACGAGCACACCGGGCTGCGCATCCGTGACACCGAATCCGGCACGGAGCGCTGGCTCGCCTACCCCGTGCAGCGGGATGACCAGGAATCGCGGGCCAGCCTCGACGTGCTTCCCGGCTATGCCTTCACCCCGGACTCGCGCGAGGTAGTCGTCGCCTACGGCGGCCGAATCTGGCGCGTGCCGGTGGACGGCAGCGGGCCCATCGAGGTGCCCTTCCGGATCGAGATCGATCTGCCACTCGGACCGGAGGTGCGCTTCGCCTACCGGATCGACGACGCGCCGACCTTCACCGTGCAGCAGATTCGGGATGCGGTCCCCTCGCCGACCGGCGACCGACTGGCGCTGGTGGCGCTGGACCGCGTCTGGGTGATGGAGTATCCCGACGGCACGCCCGCGCGGCTCACGGCGCTGGAGAGCGGCGAGTTCGAGCCCACCTGGTCCCCCGACGGCCGGTGGATCGCCTTCGTGACCTGGTCGGACACCGCGGGCGGCCACATCTACCGCGCTCTGGCCGACGGGAGCGGGCCGGCCCGGCGGCTCACCCGCGTATCCGGTTACTACCGGCAGCCCGCCTGGGCCCCCGACGGGTCACGGATCGTGGCCGTGCGGAGCGCCGCGCGCGACCTCCAGGAGGCCACGGGCTTCTTCCGCGGCGGGCTGGGTGAGGAGTTCGTATGGATTCCGGCTGACGGAGGGGAGCTCCGGCTCGTCGCGCCGGCCGGCGACCGGTCGGCGCCTCATTTCTCGGGCTCGAGCGACCGCATCTATGCCTACGGCCCCTCGGACGGGCTCGTCTCCTTCCGCTGGGACGGCACCGACGAGAAGAAGCACCTCAAGGTGGCGGGGCCCAAGCTCCCCGGGATGGAGGAGCCGATGGATGCCTCCCTCGTCCTGCTGTCCCCGACGGGCGGCCGGGCGCTCGCATCGGGGGTGAACGACCTCTTCGTCGTCACGGTGCCCTACGTGGGGGGCGAGACGCCGACCGTCTCGGTCGCCAAGCCGGAGGCGGCGGCCTTCCCTGTGCGGAAGCTCACGGAGGTGGGCGGACAGTTCCCGGCCTGGGGTTCGGACGGCGAGACGGTGCACTGGTCGATCGGCAACGCCCACTTCGTCTACGACCTGGCACGGGCGAAGGCCTTCGAGGACAGCGTGAAGGCGGAGGAGCGGGCCGAGGCGGCCCGGAAAGCCGGGGCCGCCGAGGAGGACGGGGCCGCCGAGCCTGGCGGGCAGGCGCCCGGAGCGGAGGAGGCGGAGGAAGCGAAAGAGCCCGGTGAGGAGGAGAAGGAGAAGCCCCGCTATCGGCCCTCGGAACGACGGATCGAGATCACGGCGGAGCGCGACATCCCGCGCGGGACCCTGGTCCTCCGCGGCGGCCGGGCGATCACCATGGCCGGCGGGCAGGTCATCGAGGACGCGGCGGTCGTCGTGCGCGACCACCGGATCCTACGCGTCGGACTGAGCGCCGAGGTCCAGACGCCGGCCGGCGCCCGGGAGATCGACGTTGCCGGGACGACGCTGATCCCGGGCTTCGTGGACACGCACTATCACGCGCAGTGGCTGATCCCGGGCATCCACGCCTCTCGCGTCTGGCAGTACCCGGCGAACCTCGCCTACGGCGTAACGACGACGCGTGATCCCCAGACCTCGACCACCGACATCCTGACGTACAGCGACCGCGTGGAGACCGGCGATCTGCTCGGCCCGCGCATCTACTCGACCGGGCCAGGCGTGTTCATCTGGGACCAGGTTCGGGACCTCGACCACGCCCGCGACGTCCTGCGCCGCTACAGCGACTACTACGACACCAAGACGTTCAAGATGTACATGTCGGGAAACCGTCAGCAGCGGCAGTGGCTGATCATGGCGGCGCGGGAGCTCGAGCTGATGCCGACCACCGAGGGGGGGCTCGATTTCCCCCTCAACCTCACCCACGCGATCGACGGCTACTCGGGACTCGAGCACTCGCTGCCGATCTTTCCGATCTATGACGACGTGCTGCGACTGTTCGCCGAGACCGGCATTGCCTACTCGCCGACGCTGCTCGTGTCCTATGGCGGGCCTTTCGGGGAGAACTACTACTTCACCACCGAGCCCGTGCACGACGACCCGAAGCTGCGGCGCTTCACGCCGCACGCCGAGATCGACGCGAAGTCGCGGCGACGCGGCGACCGGCCCGGCCCAGGCGGCTGGTTCATGGACGAAGAGTATGTCTTCGAGGAGCATGCGCGGTTCGCCCGCGACCTCATCGAGGCCGGTGGCCGCGTGGGAGTCGGCAGCCACGGCCAGCTGCAGGGACTCGGCTACCACTGGGAGCTCTGGTCGCTGCAGTCGGGGGGAATGTCGGAGCACGATGCGCTCCGGGCCGCGACGATCCTCGGGGCCGAGGCGATCGGCTTCGAGGCAGACATCGGAAGCCTGGAGGCCGGAAAGCTGGCCGACCTCATCGTGCTCGATGCGAACCCGCTCGACGACATCCGCCACTCCGCGCGGATCCGGTACGTGATGAAGAACGGGCGGCTGTACGAGGGCGACACGCTGGACGAGGTGTACCCGCGCCAGCGACGCTTCCCGCCCCTGCCGTGGAGCGACCGAGAGCCGGAGACGGCGGCAGGCATCCGGTGAGCTAGCGGCGCGCTAATCCACGACGAGCAGCGGACAGTGCAGATCCGAGACCCAGGGCGCCGCCTCGTCGCCCAGTGCCAGAAGGGCGGCCCGCGAGGCCACCAGCAGGCCGCAGCCCCGGGCCCTGAGGCGGGCCGGGGTGTTCTGCAGCCGCTGCGGGTCCAGCTCCTCGTACGCCGCCAGACGTCCATGCTCGCCGAGCGCCGCTTCGGCGTGATCCCTCAGGCGTTCGGGCGCGCCATCCGGGACCAGGAGGACGCGGAGCGGCAGGTCGCGTAGGAGCGCCAGATCGGACGCCAGCACGAGCGCCCGTTCCCCCACCTCGGTGCCGTCGAAAATGACGTCTACGGCGCCACGCCGCGGTCCGGCGGCCGGGGCGAGAAGGAGCAGGATCGGCAACTCGTGCAGCAGCGCGCGAGCCGTAGAGCCGACGGCACAGCCCGGCGAGCGACCGCGCGAGCCCAGCACGAGCAGGTCCGCCGCGGAGGCCGCGGCCCTCAACTCCCGCGTCACGTGGCCGCGCACCGTTCGGAACGACCAGGTGACCTTGTGCCTCTCGGCCCGCTCGCTCAGCGCCTGCTGGGCACGGCGCGCCTGCGCGGCAATGTGGCGCCGAAGCTCGCTGGTGCTCATCGAACGGGGCCGTGCCGAGATCGGGTCGAACTCGCGTGCAAGCGGCAGGCCGGCGAGCCGCACCAGGTTCTCGTCCTCGACGAACAGGCCGGAGAGCTCCGCCTGCAGGGCCACTGCCAGGTCGGCCGCCGCCTCTAGGGCAGCCAGGCTGCTCCGAGACGCGTCTAGGGCCACCACGATGCGTCGGATCGAGGACGAGCGCGCCTGCTCGACAGGCGCCGGCTCCTCTCATCTCAGCCGCTCCCTCTCCAGATCGCTTCCGCTAGTCATCGTTGTTCTCCGGACCGCCTCCGCCCTCGGCCCCCGCCTCGCCGGCGAACTCCCGGCGCACCTCCGCCAAAGCGGCCAGCCGATCCACCACGAGGCGGTTCACGCTTCCCTCCGGATAGGTGCCGCTCGCATCGGCCTCGCCCATCGGAAGTCCGGTCAGGATCTCCATCCCCTCGTCGATCGTGCGCACTGGCCACACATGGAACTTCCCCTCCGCCACGGCGTCGCGCACGCGGGCCTCGAGCATGAGGTGCTTCACGTTCGAGGCGGGGATGATCACGCCCTGCTCGCCAGTCAGGCCTCGCGCGGCGCAGATATCGAAGAAGCCCTCGATCTTCTCGTTCACCCCACCGATCGGCTGCACCGCTCCGTGCTGGTTGACGGAGCCGGTCACCGCCATCCCCTGCGCCAGCGGCACCTCCGCGATCGCCGAGAGCAGCGCGTACAGCTCCGTCGACGAGGCGCTGTCCCCCTCCACGCCGCTGTAGGACTGCTCGAACACGAGGCTGGCGGCCAGCGAGAGCGGGCTCTCCCGCGCGTAGCGGCCTCCCAGGAAACCCGCGAGGATCAGCACGCCCTTCGAGTGGATCGGACCGCTGAGCTCGACCTCCCGCTCGATATCGAGCACCTTGCCGCTCCCCAGCTGGATGCGCGCCGTGATCCGGCTGGGACGTCCGAAGGAGAAGCCGCCGATGGTGAGGACGGAGAGGCCGTTCACCTGCCCGACCACGCTTCCATCCGTGTCGATGTAGATCGTCTCGCGGAGGATCTCCTCCTGCGTCCGCTCCCGGATGCGATCCGAGCGATAGGTCCACTGGTCGATCGCGGTCTGCACGTGCCCGGCGGAGATCGTCGCCGCCTCTTCCTCCCCGGCCCAGTAGTCCGCCTCCCTCAGCAGATCCAGCACCCCCCTCGTGTGCACGGAGAGCTTCTCCGCGTCGCCGGCCAGGCGGGCGCTCCGCTCGATCACGCGAGCGACGGCATCTCGATCCAGGGGACGGAGCTCATCCTGGCTCGCTAGAGTGGCGATCAGGCGGGCGTACAGCTGCTCGCCCTCCAGAGTCCGGTCCATCTCGTCGGCGAAGTCCGCCGCCACCTTGAAGAGCCGCGGGACGTCCGGCTCCAGCTCGGAGAGCAGATAGTAGAGCAGCCGGTCCCCCAGGAGCACGACTTTCACGTTGAGCGGCACCGGCTCGGGCTCCAGCGACACGGTGCTGACCAGACCCAGCGCGTCCCTGGGGGACTCGGTCCTCAGCTCACCGGAGCTCAGGACACGCTTCAGCCCCTCCCAGGCGAAGGGCTGCAGGAGGACCTGCCGCGCGTCGAGAAGCAGGTAGCCGCCGTTCGCCCGGTGCAGCGCGCCCGGCTTCAGCATCGTGAAGTCCGTCACGAGCGCTCCGAGGAGCGGCTGGTACTCGACGCGACCGATCAGGTTCGGATGGGTCGGGTTCTCCTCGTGGACAACCGGGGCCGTCGCCGACTCCGCGTGATCGACGAGCACGTTGACCCGGTAGCGACGAAGGTCGGGGGCGCGCCCCGCCCCCTCCATCAGGGCGGCCATCTCCGGCGGGACCTGCGGCTCGGGCCGCACCAGCTGACGCACGTTCTCCACCATGTGACGCTGCACACGGTCCAGGTGCTGCAGCACGGCCGGGAACCGCTCGTACTTCGAGCGCAGCTCATCGAGCAGATCCCGGACCGCGAACTCCGCGACCTCGCGGTTCAGCTCCCGCACCCGGTCCCGCACCTCGCGCTGCCGGCGCGGGATCTGGTGGAGCACCTGCTGCAGCTCTTCCTCGAGTCGCTCGATCCGCGCCTGCAGGGCCTCGGTCGCCTCCTCGGACAGCTGACTCAGCTCCTCCGAACTGAGTACGTCGCCGTCACGCACCGGCGCGAACGCGAAGCCGACCGGTGTCCGCATCAGAGCGAGGCCCTGAGCCTTGGCCTTGTCGCTGAGTTCGCTCAGCGCTTGCTCGTGCTCCTCGCCCGCCTCCTCCTCGATGCCCCTCCGCCGTGCCTGATACTCCTCGCTCTCGAACGCCGCCTCGAGGCCGGCCCTCAGCTCCTCCAGCACCCGGTTCACATCCTGCGCGAGCTCCGACCCCTTTCCGGCGGGCAGGATCAGGGCGGTGGGGCGGTGCGACTCCTCGAAGTTGTCGACGTAGCAGATGTCCGGCGGCACGGGCTCTCCGGCCGCCCGCTCCTCGAGGAACCGGCGCACCACGCGCTGCATGTCGGCCTCCTCCGGACCGAGCGCGAAGATGTGGAAGCCGGGCTTGCGGATGCCCATCCCGAAGCGGACGGCGTCCGTGGCCCGTTCCTGCCCCACGACCTCCTGGATGTCCTCCAGCTGGGCGGTCGTGGCAAAGTCGAACTGCTCGGGGTCGCAGCTTCTCCAGAGGGATCGCGCGTCGAGGGGCTGTA
Organism: Gemmatimonadota bacterium; assembly: GCA_020351855.1. Lineage (GTDB taxonomy): Bacteria > Gemmatimonadota > Gemmatimonadetes > Palauibacterales > Palauibacteraceae. Next base: position 445,441 of record CP070670.1, on the reverse strand, counting down.
CAGGCATCGGTCGGATCTCGTCAGAGCGGCCAGTCGCGGAGGATCCGCTCGGTCTCCTCAGCGTGGGTGCTCTCGTCGCGCACCATGTCCTCCAGCTGCACGACGAGCCCCTTGTCGCCGAACTCGGCGGCCTGCTCCGCCCGCTCGGAGTACCCGGCCAGCGCTTCCCTCTCGGCCGCCAGCACGGCCATCACCATCTCCTTGTTCGTGCTCGCCGGCGGAACCGCCTCCGGGACCGTCGTGGGCTCGCCGCCCAGCGCGACGATCTTGTTCGCCAGGAACTGCGCATGCGCCTGCTCGTCTGTCACTTCGGCCAGGAAAAACTGCGCGAGCTGGGGCCGGTAGGGCCCCGTCACCTTGGCCGCGTACGTGATGTACTGGATGATGGCGCCGAGCTCGGCCGCCAGGTCCTTGTTCAGGTTATCGATCATCGTGGTCTTGTCCATGAGTTCCTCTATGTGCCATCAGGCTGGTTGTAACAGCTCCTCGAGGAGGAGCGCGGCTGTCGCTGGTCACGGTGGATAGGGGTAGCCGGCCGCGAGCGCGCCCGCGAGGGTCCGGTCGTGACCGTAGATGTCATCGTAGAAAGTAACGGTCCCGTCCGTCGTGACGAAAACGGTCGTGTAGAAGATGATCACGGGTATGGCCCGCGTAAGCACCACCCGGGTGAGCCGCTGACCGTTCATCGCGCCGACGATGCGATCGCGCGTCCAATCACCCGGTTCTCCCGACAGCACGAACTCGGCGAGCCCGATTGGATTCTCGACCCGAATGCAGCCGTGGCTGAAGTCCCGGCGCGAGCGCTGGAAGAGCTGCGTGGCCGGCGTGTCATGAAGGTAGACGGCCGCGTTGTTGGGGAAGATGAACTTGACGAGACCCAACGAGTTCTTCGGCCCCGGCCTCTGACGAAGCTTGAGCTGACCCGACCCCAGCTGCTCGATGTTCTCCTCCGATGCCGGGAGCGGCCGGACGTCGTCTCCGAACTCGGGGACGATCTCGTAGCCGTTCTGTTCCAGATGCGACGGATCCTCGCGGATTAGAGGCAGGATCTCGCGCACCGTGATGCCGTAGGGGATGTTCCAGTACGGCCGGAACTCCAGCCACTTCATGCCCTCCATGAACACTGGCGTCTGCTTGTTCAGCGCCTGGCCGACGACCACCCGCATGCTGAGCGCGGGCGTCCCTTCCTCCCTCGCGGGGTCCACGGCCCATAGCCGGAACGCGGGCACGTTCACCGCGATGAACCGCTCGTCTTCGAGCTCGGGAAGCCAGCGCAGGCGCTCGAGGGCGAGCTCGATCTGCTCCAAGCGCTGGGCAAGCGGCGTGTTGAGCGAAGCGAAGGTGGCGGGTCCGAGAACTCCGTCCACCGTGCGTCCGTGGCGGGCTTGGAAACGTTTCACCGCCTCCACGACCTCGCCCTCGTAGGCGGTGGACACGGAAGCCTGAGCGGAGTCGGGGAGGTCGCCCAGCACCGCAAGCAGCCTGCCCAGCTGCGGCAGCTCCTCGTATCGGTCCCCGGGCTCGACGTTGTGGCCCGGATCGGGCAGGGGGGTGAGGGGTGTCTCGTCGGCCAGCATCCGGTACCTGCCCAACACCTCGAGAAGCATCCTGTACTGCAAGAGATGCGGCTGAACCTCGTCGATCGTTGCGGGAATCCTCCCCGTGGCCATCGCGGCGCGCACCAGGGCCGGCAGATCGTACTTCTTGGGCGCGATGTTGAAGCCGATGTTGAGATTGGCCGGATTCACCCGTCCGATGTGCAGGTCCGAAAGGTGCCGAAAGAGCCCGATGGTCAGAGCCACATCCACTAATGCCTGCACATCGGGTGGCGGACCCGGCTCCGCCTCGAACGCCCGCCACAAGCTGTCCAGACGGTTCGCATCGTAGTCGTCGGGGTTCAGCCCGCGCCGATCCGCCCCGAGCAACGCGTCGATAGCATCTCTCGCCTGGGGAATCATGCGACCGTTCTCGAGCCAGGCGAGCCCGTACCCGATCGGCCCGTAGAACGCCTCCAGCTCGTCGCGGTAGTCAGGGAAGTCGGGCCAGCGGAGGTACGGATGTCGTGCGCTTTCCGCGATGCCGCGGATCGCCACCCTGATCAGCGCATCGTTGGGAGTGCGGGGCTGGGCGGGGGCCGACAGTGGAACAGCCGCCAGCAGCATCAGGCCGAGGGCAAGACTCCGGGTCACGGTTCTTCCTTCCGCGCTTGACATGCACGGCTTCACCGAGTCCGTGCCGATCGCTCCGCCTATCCGAAATAGACGATCCGACCCGCAGAGGCAATCGCCGGTTCCGACCTGTCGGCCGGCGCGTCGAACGCCGCATCGAACGGAACCTCCCTTGGCAGCTTGAGTACCCGGTGGCCATATGCGCTCTTCGCTAGCTACCTCCTCCCGGGACAACGACGAGATGACGAAGACGGGAGCGGCCGCACGAGTCCGGTCGCTGACTGGCCTACTTGCGTTGGGGCTCATGACGGGAGCCGTGGCGACCCCGTCCGGCATGGCGCAGTCGGCCGGCCTCGAACCAGCGGCCGGCTTGCCCCAGACGGCCGTTGCGGCTGCCAGCCTGGGGGACGTAGCCCCGATCGGCTCGAAGCCGGCCGCCTTCTCGCCCGAGCGGGCCAGCTTTTCCGTCCGATTCCGCGACATCCTGACCCCGTACCGCGTGTTCCTGCTCACGGCGGTGCCCGGCGAGCGCGTGCGGCTCGAGATCGTGGAGGCCGGTCCGACGGCCTCGGACTACCGGGTCGAGGCGAAGGGTGGATCCGCCACGCGCGAGGCACGTCGCTTCTGGACGTGGGAGGCCCCTGCAGTGCCAGGAACCTATCGCATCTCCGTCCGCCGAAATGCGGTGGCGGGAAGCGGAAACACGGGGGCCGGACGCCCGCTCGCGAGCGATGCCATCACCCTCAACGCCGTGGTGATGGTGCCCACAGACCGCCTCGAAGACGGAAAGATGGGGGGCTACCGAATCGGAGAGTTCCCTCAGACGCCCTATCGCGATCTACCCCAGTACCTGCCGCCACGCGTTCTCATCCCGCTTGCCAATGGCGCCGACCTGCAGGTCAGCCCCCACTTCACGCTGGCTCAGTTCCCCTGCAAGGGTCCGCCCGGCTACCCGAAGTTCGTCGTGCTGAGCGAGAAGCTCCTGCTGAAGCTGGAGCTGCTCCTGGAGCGAGCGAACGAGGCCGGGATCGCCTCGCCCACCTTCCAGGTGCTGAGCGGCTTTCGATCCCCCTGGTACAACGCCAACATCGGGCGCCCGCGCTACAGCCGGCACATTTACGGTGATGCCGCCGACATCTATGTCGACAACGATGGCGATGGCCGGATGGACGACTTGAACGGGGACGGGCAGATCGACCTCGCCGACGCCACGGTGCTTCACCGCATCGTCGAGCAGATGGACGGAAGCGTCGAAACGGCACACCTGATCGGCGGACTGGGACAGTATCCGACGACCTCGAATCACGGTCCCTTCATCCACGTCGACACGCGGGAGTTCAGGGCGCGCTGGTAGCGGATCGATCCGCTCGCACGCAGGCCGGCGGTCGCCTAGCGCCTCGGTAGCCGGCTAGGGCACGCCGAACAGCGTTCTGCCGCTCTCGTCGAAGATGCCCAGGTTGGCCAGGCTGGCCGGGGGCACGTCCACGCCGTACCGCAACCTGCCCTGGGCATCGTAGATCACCATCCCCAGGCTCTCCGCCCGCGAGAAGATCTGGGCGCCCTGTCCGCCGCCGTACGGAAGTCCGATGCTCGCCGTTCCCTTCGAGTCGAGGGCGGCCACCACCCTCGCCTCGCCCTCCGCGCTGTACAGCCCGAGGGACACCTCCCTCCCCGGCCAGTTGATGCGGGCTCGGGTCTGGCCGAAGCGGTCGCGCAGCGAGAAGCCGCCGGAGGTGTCGGGATTCTCGAGGTCCACGAGCAGCGAGCCGTTGTTGCCGCGCACGAAGAAGAGACCCTCGGTGAGCTGCGACTGGAACGGGTACCCGATCCGCTGCAGGGTGAGGAGCGGTACCTGATCCTGCAGCCCCAGCCAGATGCTCTCGATGTCCTGCGCCGCCTGGTACATGGCGAGCCGAGGCAGCCCTTCCGCGTCCAGGCCCAGAACGGCTCGCACGTGGCCCGCGCCATCGCGAACCACGAAGCGCTCCGCCTCCACGGTCTGGACGGAACGGGTCTGCGCCGTGAGCACCCCGCCGGCAATGGCGATGAGCCCTCCGTAGACCATCAGCCGCAGCCGACGGTTCTGCCGCTCGAGACGCGCGAGCCTGCCTTCCATGTCGATCGTCGTCTTCATCGATCTTCTCCGCTGAGTTTGCAGTCCGTATCCGCTCGTCGTCAGGGCAAGCCGGCCACCCGGTCGTCGGGCAGCAGGTACTGCTCGAGGAACATGAATGCGATCTGGCGAAACAGGTCGGCGTTCTCCTTCTTCCGAAAACCGTGCCCCTCGTTGAGGGCCTTCATGTACCAGACCGGAACCCGGTTGGCGCGAACCGCTCCGATGACCTGATCCGATTCGCCTACGGGAACGCGCGGATCGTTCTCACCCTGGGCAACCAGGAGAGGCACGCGGATCGCATCCGCGTTCCGGCTCGGGCTGATCCGATCGAGGAACGCCCGCATGTCCGGATCGCGCTCATCCCCGTACTCGACCCGACGCGCGTCCCTCCGGTAGTCCTGTGTGTTCTCGAGAAAGGTGACGAAGTTGCTGATCCCGACCATGTCCACGCCCGCGCGGAGCCGCTCGCTGTAGTGGACCAGGCTGGCCAGCACCATGTAGCCGCCGTAGCTGCCGCCGTAGACGGCGACCCTCGACTCGTCCAGGTCGGGCTGCTCCGCGATCCAGTCGAGCAGCGCCCCGATGTCACGCACCGAGTTCTCCCGCAGGCGCCCGTTGTCGAGCTTCACATATTCCTTCCCGTAACCGGAGCTCCCTCGGACGTTCGGCGCGATGACCGCGGCGCCCAGCTCGTTGACCCATGCCTGAATCGTGCTGCGGAAGCCTGGACGGTACTGGCCCTCCGGCCCGCCGTGGATGGACACGATCACCGGGTGCGGCCCGGCGGTGCGTGGACGGTAAACGAACGCCGGGATACGCGCCGGCCCGCCGGCACCCGAGTCGAAGGTCGCGTAGTGGACGAGCTCCGGCTCGACGAACGTCTCGCGTTGGAGACCGCCGATCTCGCTGAAGGTCCACCGCGTGAGTCGCTCCGCCTCGAGTGGGCCGCTGCCCAGATCCAGCGTGTACACATCGGACGGGCTGTCGGCCGTGCTCAGGGTGAGCGCCAGGCCCCGGCCCGCCGGGCTGAACTCGATCCCGAAGACCCGGCCGATCGGCATGTCCGGTACCGCCCCGTAGGCGCGGGTGGCCGGATCCAGCAGGTAGAGGCGTGAGCGGCCGTCCTCGTTGACCGTGAAAGCGGCGCGCCGCCCGTCCTCGCTCAGGGCAAACCCTTCCACGTTCCAGGGAATATCGGTCGTGATCGCCTCCATCGTTCCCGTATCGAGGTTCGCGTAGACGAGACGGTTGAACTCGTTCCCCCGATCCGTGGCGAGGAACACCCCGCGGCCATCGGGCGCGAAGCGCGGGGAGATCCCCGAGTAGTTGGCCGGTGAGTCCTCGCTCCCGGCGATCCGCCGCAGCTCGCCCGTGGTCACATCGACGATCCACACGCGCGAGTCCGTGATGCTCACGTACTGAACGACGAGGAGCCGCTGGTTGCCGCCATCCCAGTCCGCCGGACCCCAGTAGGCGCCATCCGGCGCCTCCACGAGCACCCGCGCCGATGCGGTGTCGCCAACCTCCATGATCCAGACGTCGTTCGATCGGCCGTTGCGACGCGTGCTTCGGAAGGCGAGCCAGCGGCCGTCGCGGCTGAAGCGCGGAGCCCCGTTTCGGGACGCGCCGTCGGTCAGCCGCCGGTACTCGGCGCGCACTGGATCGAAGAGGAAGAGCTGGTAGAACTCCGCGCCCCCCTCATCCATCCCGAACAGAAGCTCGTCCGATCCCGGCTGGCGCTCCGCACCGGTGATCGGCTCGGAGAAGAACGTCAGCTGGGTGCGCGCGCCGCGCGGCATGTCCACGCGGTGCAGCTGGCTCGTCTCGCCGAACCGGGTGGTGATGTACAGGCCACGGCCGTCCTCCGACCAGGCGGCGAAGGAGGCGCTGCGGACGTTCTCGTAGCGCTGCAGGCGCTCTCCGAGGCTGACGGGCACGCTGGGCACCCCATCCAGGACCACGTTTCCGTCGTTCGCCCGCCGCACGCGCGGCGTCTCCTGGGCCTCGGCCGCCGGCCCGGACAGCAGAATCGCCGCCGCATACGCGATCAGCGCAGCAAACCGGCGCCGCCGACAGGACGGGACGTCTTCCCTGAGCATCGCACTCCTCCAGCGCTTCATTCTCGGCCCTCGACGCACCGAAGATACAGGGGGTGGCGCTTCCGTGCGCGCTCCGTACGTTGTGGCAGCCTCGAGCGCCGGTGAGGCATTCCCAATACTCCGAAGACCATCGAACGCCGATGATCGAGATCGACGGTCACTGCCTGACGATCGAACAGCTCGTGAGCGTGGCGCGCGCCGGCGAGCCGGTGGCCCGGCTATCCGAGAAGGTCAGCGCCGCGATGCGGCAGAGCCAGCAATGGCTTCAGGAAGTCGTACTGCGTGACGAGCGAACCATCTACGGCGTGAACACCGGCTTCGGGCCGCTGGCGAACCGGCGGATTCAGGCGAGCGAGGCACGACGCCTGTCGAGAAACGTGGTGCTCAACTGTGCCGCCGGCCTGGGGGATCCGGTGCCTGACGAGGTCGTTCGCGCGATGATGCTGATTCGGGCGAACTCGCTCGCCAAGGGGCTGTCGGGGGTGCGGCCGAGTGTGGCCGATACGCTCGTACAGATGCTCAACCGCGGCGTCATCCCCGAGGTCCCGGAGAAGGGGTCGCTCGGCGCGAGCGGTGACCTGGCACCGCAGGCACACATCGCGGCCGTGCTGCTTGCCGAGCCCGAGGCGGAAAACGCAGGCGACCGCGCATCCGGGAGCGGAGGGGGGAGCGCGAGGGAAGACGACGGGTTCAGCGGCTTCGCCCGGTACGCGGGTGAGCGGCTGACCGGCGCGGCGGCCATGGAGCGCGCCGGATTGGCGCGGATTCGGGCCGAGCCGAAGGACGGCCTGGCCCTGACGAACGGGATGGACTTCATGCTGGGCTGCGCCGCGCTCGGGGTGGCCGACGCGGAGAGCATCCTGGAGCACGCGGTGATTTCTGCCGCGCTCAGCCTGGAGGCGCTGTGCGCCCTCTCGGCCGCCTTCCATCCGGCGATCCACGAGGCCGCGGGCCAGCCGGGACAGAGGCGGGTGGCGGCGAGGCTACGCTCGCTCCTCTCGGAGAGCCAGCTGATCGACGCTCAGGCCGAAAAGGTGCAGGACGCCTACAGCCTGCGTTGCGTGCCCCAGGCCCTGGGGCCGGCCTGGGACGTCGTCGCGTTCCTGCGCGAGCGGATCACCGCCGCAATCAACGCGGCCAGCGACAACCCGCTCGTGTTCATGAATCTGCCCGGCGAGGAGCCTCGGACGATCTCGGGCGGCAACTTCCATGGCCAGGGGCCGGCGCTTTGGCTGGACATGCTCGGCATCGCGGTCGCCGACCCGGCCAGCATGGCCGAACGCCGCATCTTCCGCCTTCTCACCCCTGAGCTGAGCGGTGGCCTGCCCTCCATGCTCGTCGAGAACTCGGGCCTGGACAGCGGCCTCATGGTCGCCCAATACACGGCCGCGGCGCTCGTGTCGGACAACAAGACGCTGGCCCATCCCGACAGCGTGGACTCCATCCCCTCCAGCGCCAATCAGGAGGACCACGTGAGCATGGGCGCGAACGCCGCCCGCCACGCGCGGGAGATCCTCGCCAACGTGCGCTCCGTCATCGCGATCGAGCTCATGACCGCGACCCAGGCGATCGACCTGCGGCCACAGGGACCCGAACGGCTGGGACGGGGCACGCGGGTCGCGCACCGCTGTGTGCGAGAGCGTGTGGTCGGCCTGGAGCGCGATCGTGAGCTCACACCCGACATCCTGGCCGTGGATGACCTCGTTCGATCCGGAACGCTGCTCGAGGCGGTCAACGAAGCCGTCGGTCCCGCGGCGTGAAGGAGGCCGGGACATGAACGGCACCGGGGCGTGGCGGCCCGCCGCGCGATAGGCGAACTTTCCGGGAGCCTTGGATCCACACTTTACCCGCGAAGCGCCATGAGCAGCACGATTTCCCGCACCATCCGGGCACCGACCGGCACCGAGCTCAGCTGCAAGGGCTGGCACCAGGAAGCCGCCCTCCGGATGCTGATGAACAACCTCGACCCCGACGTCGCCGAGGATCCCGACCGCCTCATCGTTTATGGCGGGGCCGGCAAGGCGGCCCGCGACTGGACGTGCTACGAGGCGATCGTCTCCACGCTCCAACGGCTGGACAATGACGAGACGCTCCTCGTGCAGAGCGGCAAGCCCGTCGGCGTGTTCCGAACGCACGAGGAGGCGCCCCGCGTCCTCATCGCCAACGCCCACCTCGTGCCCCGGTGGGCCACATGGGACGAGTTCCGGCGACTGGATGCCCTCGGGCTGACGATGTACGGACAGATGACCGCGGGCTCCTGGATCTACATCGGGACCCAGGGGATCCTCCAGGGCACGTACGAGACCTTTGCCGAGTGCGCCCGCCAGCACTTCGGCGGCTCCCTGCAGGGGCGGCTCCTGGTGACGGCCGGCCTGGGAGGCATGGGCGGCGCGCAGCCGCTGGCGGCCACCATGAACGGCGGAGCCTTCCTGGGCGTCGAGGTTCGGGAGTACCGGATTCGCCGCCGTCTCGAGACCGGATACCTGGATCGCATGTCCACGGACCTGGACGAGGCGCTGGAGCTCGTGCTGGAGGCGCGGGAGCGCGGCGAGGCGCTCTCCGTGGGTCTGCTCGGAAACATCGCGGACGTGCTCCCCCGACTGGTCGATCGCCACATCGTGCCCGACGCGCTCACGGACCAGACGTCGGCCCATGACCTCCAGGTCGGCTACATTCCGCTCGGCCTGTCACCCGAGGAGGCGGAGCGGGAGCGGGAGCGCGACCCGGAGGGTTACGAATCACGGGTGCTCGACTCGATGGTCGTGCACGTGCAGGCGATGCTCGACCTCCAGGAGGCGGGAGCCGTGACCTTCGATTACGGCAACAACCTTCGCGGCCAGGTAGCCGACCGCCGGGGGATGACATCGGCCTTCCGGATTCCCGGCTTCGTTCCCGAGTTCATCCGCCCGCTGTTTTGCCGCGGAGCGGGACCCTTCCGCTGGGCCGCCCTTTCGGGACGACCGGAGGACATCCGTGCGACGGATCGGGCGGTGCTCGAGACCTTCCCCGAGAAGGAAAGCCTGCGGCGTTGGATCGAGAAGGCGGGCGAGCAGGTCCGATTCCAGGGACTGCCAGCCCGCATCTGCTGGCTCGAGTACGGGGAGCGGGCGGAGATGGGGCTGCGCTTCAACCGGATGGTGCGCACGGGAGAGGTAGCCGCGCCGATCGTGATCGGGCGCGATCACCTCGACGCCGGCTCCGTGGCCTCGCCGAACCGTGAGACCGAGGGGATGCTGGACGGCTCCGATGCGATCGCCGACTGGCCGCTGCTCAACGCCCTGCTGAACACGGCGTGTGGCGCGAGCTGGGTCTCGATCCACCACGGCGGCGGCGTGGGGATCGGCTACGCGATCCACGCCGGCATGGTGTGCGTGGCGGACGGCACGGAGTCGGCGGACGGGAGGCTCGAGCGCGTGCTCACCGCCGATCCCGGCACGGGGGTCATGCGTCACGCGGACGCGGGCTACGGGCTGGCGATCGAGACGGCCCGCGAGCGGGGTGTGGACCTGCCGATGCTGGCGTGAAGGCCGCCCGACCTCTACCGGCGCACGACGACGGCGGCGACTTGCTGGCCACCCCAGGAGAAGGAGCTCCGGAACGTCCCCTGCACCTTGAGGCTGGTCCCCTGGCGGGGCGGCACGGACTCGCCGACCACGACGAGGATCGATCCCGTATTGTCGGAGAGCTGGTACGCTCCGCTCAGCACGGGACCGCCGCGCGTGACGACGCCGTGCAGCTGAACGGTCCGCCCGTTGTACCGGCCCGGATCGCCCAGGAGATCCCGCACCTTGAGGCTCGACGCGCAGGCACCCGCGATGCCCGCCACGACGAGCACGCCCATGGCCACCCGTGCCCACCGCACGCGACTGCCGGACCGAGACATATCCATACTCCTTTCTGCACGCCGCGACGCACCGTCCGATGCGCGTCCTCCGAAACATAGGACTGCTCGCTACCTGCCGCGCCGACGGCGGGCAGGCGGAGATCCACCCGCTACGCGAGGCAGCGCTCGCCTGGGAGGACGGGCAGATCGAGTGGATCGGGCCCGAGGCCCAGCTGCCTGCGCGCTACCGCGATGCACGGAGCTTCGACGCCGCAGGTCGGCTGGTCGCACCGGGGCTCGTCGACTGCCACACGCACCTGGCGTTCGCCGGCTGGCGGGCCGACGAGTTCGAGCAGCGGATCCGCGGACGCAGCTACCTCGAGATCGCCCGGTCCGGGGGCGGGATCCTCTCGACGGTGCACGCCACCCGGGATGCGAGCGAGGAGCAGCTGTTCGAGCGCTGCCGCCACTTCCTCGACGACATCCTGCCTCTCGGCGTCACCACCATCGAGTGCAAGAGCGGCTACGGGCTCTCGCGGGAGCAGGAGCTGAAGCTGCTCCGCGTCTACCGAGCGCTCTCCGAGGCCGGGCCCGCCCGGATCGTCCCCACCCTCCTGGCCGCCCATGTCGTGCCACCCGAGTATCGCAACGACCGCGAGGGCTACGTGGAGCTGGTCGTTCGCGAGATCATTCCGCAGGCCGCCGCCGAGGGGCTGGCGCGCTGCTGCGATGCCTTCCTGGAGGAGTCGGCGTTCACCTACGGGGAGGCGGAACGGATCCTCGAGGCGGGCCGCGAGGCCGGGCTGCTGCCCAAGCTCCATGCCGATCAGCTCAGCGACGGCGGTGGGGCGCGCCTCGCCGCCACCCTGCGCGCCGTCTCGGCGGATCACCTAGAACACATATCCGATGAAGGAATTCAAGCCATTGCAGACAAAGGTGTTGTGGCCGTCAGCCTTCCGATCGCCACGCTCGTCACCAACCAGCATCCCCTGCCCGCCCGCCGGCTCATCGAGCGCGGCGTGGCGGTTGCCGTGGCCACCGACTTCAACCCGGGCACGGCTCCCAGCTACCACCTCCCCTTCGCCCTCAGCCTGGCCTGCAGCCTACAGCGCATGACGCCCGCGGAGGCCCTCAAGGGGGCTACGATCCATGCCGCACGGGCGGTCGGGCTGGAGGACCAGGTCGGGTCGCTCGAGCCCGGAAAGGTCGCCGATTTCGCCGTCATCGACGCGCCATCGGTGGAGCAGTGGCTGTACCACATCAGGGCCAACGCCTGCGTGGCCACCGTGATTGGCGGTCAGGTCGTCGCGGGCGAACTGGCAACCGCCTTCTGAGGGCCTCCCGCGAAGCCAGCCGCCCAGCCAGGCGCTAAACAGTCTCTTTCCCGTTTGGCGGCGGAGCCATGGCGGCGAGGAGGGCTTCGCTGCGGACGGGCGGCCGCGTGGCCAGCGAGACGAGTACGGTGGCGAGCGACGCGAGCAGAAATGCCGGAACGAGCTCGTACATCCGCGACTTGAGCGCGGGCACGAGGTACCAGACGACCGTGGTGACCGTTCCCGTGAGGACCCCGGCCATCACGCCCGCCCGCGTCGTCCTCCTCCACCAGAGCGCCAGGATCAACGTCGGCCCGAGCGAGGCCCCCAGGCCGGCCCAGGCGAAGAGGACGAGCCAGAACACCAGTTCATCGGCCAGGAGCCCGAACACGACGGCGAGGACGACGAGGACGAGGATGGACAGGCGGCTGAGCAGCACGAGGCGACGCTGCGGGACCGCCTCCGTCCGGCGCAGGACCTTCTCGTACACGTCCCGCACCACGGCCGACGCTGCCACGAGCAGCTGGGAGTCGGCGGTCGACATGATCGCCGCAAAGATGGAAGCCACGACGACGCCGAACAGGACCGGAGGCAGGTGCTGCTGGGCGAGCAGCGGGTACAGGCTCTCCGTGTCCGCCCGAGGCAGCATGGCGACCTCAGGAAAGTAGACGCGGCCTGCCAAGCCGATGAACAGGGCCCCCCACGCCATCACCACGTTCCACACCGTCCCGATGACGGCCGAGTAGCGGAGCTGCCCCGGGTCGTCGATCGACAGGTAGCGGGCCAGAATGTGCGGGTTGCCGGGCGAGCCGAGGCCGATCCCGAGGAAGCCGAGCCCGGCGCCGGCCGAGAGGGCGAACGGGTCGATGAGGCTCGGGTCGAGAGCTCGCAGCTCCGACAGGAGAACCGGAAGCCCCCCGCGGTCGGCGATCGCGATCACGGGAAGCAGCACGAGGGCGAAGATCATGAAGCAGGCCTGAATCATGTCGGTGAGGCTCACCGCCAGGAAGCCACCGAGCATCGTGTAGATGAGCACGATCCCGGCAGTGACAACCACACCTGCGGTCGGGGTCAGGCCGAAGCTGGCGGCAAACGCCTTCCCGCCACCCACGAATTGGCCGGCCACATAACCGATCATGAAAAGGAAGATCACGAGCACGAGCACGACCCTCAGAGACCCACGCTCATCCTCGAACCGTTCCGCGAAGAAGTCGGGCACCGTGATGCAATCGAAGCGCTCGCTGAAGCGCCGAATGCGGGGGGCGTAGTAGAGAAAGAGGAGGAGCTCCACCACGATGTAACCGACCACCGCCCATGCGGCGGAAGCGCCCATGGCGTAGGCCATGCCG
>CP070670.1:425953-432473 GCA_020351855.1 Gemmatimonadota bacterium | reverse complement strand
TCCTGCCGAAGCTCGCCGAGCGCCGCTCCGAGGCGATGTAACGCCCGATCCCGGCTTGTAACGCTTCGTTACAGGCAACGAGACGAGTCCCCGGCCCGGCCGTGTCCATAACGCGAACGGGAATAAGAGCTTGAGCTCGTTCTCTGCGGAATCGTGCGTCCGGTCCGACCCTTGTAGTGGGTAATCGACGGTGAGGGAGCGGGATCGTGGAGGCGACCGAGCACGGTTGATGGAGGCGAACGATGAACAGCAGGAGCACGCGAACCGGCATCTGGATCTGTCCCCTCGCCCTCCTTCTGACGGCGGCGGCGTGCAGAGAGGGAGGGGTGCTGCCCGCCAGCGCACGAGCGGCCGGCGCCGACGGCCGCCCCGTGGCGGCGGCGGACACGGCTCCCGTGCTCCGGCGGCTGTGGGAGGGCACCGAGCCCGATTTCTGGTCGGCCGCGGTGTCGCCGGACGGGCGCTACGTATCGGAGATCGATTGGTCGACGGGGGATCTGGCCCTCCTGGACCTCGTGGATGGGCAGGTCCGACGCCTCACCGACAAGGGCCCGTGGGACCAGGTGGTCGCGTGGGCCGAGACGTCGAGCTTCTCCCCGGATGGCCGTCGGCTCGCCTACACCTACTGGAGCGATGAGCGTTGGGGCTACGAGATCCGGGTGATCGACACGGACGGGTCCAACGAGTCCGTCGTGCTGCCGCATCCGGATGAGATCGCTTGGATCCACGTTCACGACTGGACTCCCGACGGGCAGCGGCTCCTTGCCACCCTTTACCTGACTCCGCCGAATGAACAGGGCTTCTTGATGGAGCGCGTGCAGCTTTCCCTGGTCGACATCCGCACCGGCGAAACCGAGGCCTTGCAACTGATTACGCCGCGAGGCGTGTGGGAAGGGCCGCAGAGAGCCGAGCTGTCGCCCGATGGTCGCTTTGCCGTGTTCGATCTCGTGTTGGGGGAGGGGCCGGATGCCCACCGTGACGTCTTCGCGGCCGCCCTGGACGGGTCCGGTGACTGGCAGCTCGTCACGGGTCCGCAAAACGACCGCTTTATGGGCTGGGCGCCGGATGGGCGGAGCATCCTCTTCCACAGCGACCGAGGGCTGTCCGAGGGCATCTGGCGGCTGCCCGTTCGCGAGGGCCGTCCCGCCGGACCTCCGCAGCTCGTCCGCTCGAATGTGTGGCAGCTGAGTCCGATCGGCTCTGCGAAGGACGGCAAGTACTACTTCGGGGTCACGACGCAGAGGCCCCAAATCCATACGGCTTCGATCGACATCGATGGGGGACGGCTCCTCACGAGCCCGGCCGCGGTTTCCGATCGCATGGAGGTGTCCAGCAACCGAGCCGTCTGGTCGCCCGACGGGCAGTACCTCGCGTACCTGCTCGAAACCGACGTGCGCGTCTCGCAGAGCAAGATCGTGGTCCGGCCGGTTTCGGGAGGGGATGGGCGCGAGATCGATGTGCCGCTGTCGAAGCTTCACGATCTGCTATGGTTGGCGGACAGTCGGTCGGTCCTGCTCGTGGCCGAAGTGCCGCTGGCGGGGGGGCGCGGGCTCTACCGGTACGATCTGGAGGGCGGCAGCCTCGAAATGCTGGCGGCTCCCGCCGATCTCCGGATCCCGATGCTGGGAGGTTCTCGTGATGCGAGGATCTTCTACCGCTGGGATTGGGATGCCGATACGGGGGTGTCTACGCTGTACGCCTGGGACCTCGAAACGAAACGCGACCGCACGATCGCTACCATGCCCGGACTGACCTGGCAACCGACTCCCTCGCCAGACGGCGGCCAGGTCGCCTTCGTGCACTCGGATCCGGAGACGGGCGCGAACCGTCTGATGATCCTCCCGGCGGCCGGCGGATCGGCCGCACCCATCGAGGTGACCGGCGGATACGGTCGATTGGGTTCGCTCGCCAATATTGCGTGGTCTCCCGATGGCCGCTTCCTCCTGGTCAGGGGCCAGGACGACGAGCGGCAAGTCGCGGTGCTGTGGAGGATCCCCGTCTCCGGCGGGCAGCCTCTCAAGCTCCTGGAGCAGCCGGCCGGCATGGGGCTCAGGGGCCTGCGACTGAACGCGACGGGGGACCGCATCGCGTTCAACTCGGGCGAGCTCCGCGGCGAGGTCTGGGTGATGGAAGGCCTTCGGTGAGGCGCGCCGCGGTTGAGGGCCGGAACCCTCGCTAGCAGGAAGGGGCGGGCTGCTCGGCCCGCCCTCTTTTTTCGGCACGTGGACCCGAAAGGAACCAGGCGGGGTTGCATCCGGTCGTCGTGTTCTCCACGTTCGCTCGACTCGAGCTCGCACCGGTCGACATGGCCCGGCCGATCGACGGCCCGGTGGACCGCAGCCAAGACGCGCGCGGAGGTTGTGACCGACAGCGGCCGATTTTCTGTTTCCTCTCATGGTTGTGCGCATGCCGAGCTTACGGCTCATGCACGCCACATCGCTGCACGGCCGCGAGCCATAGAAGCTTGCACCTCATGCCGTTAGACGGCTCACCGAAAGCCCAGGAGGTGGACATGAGACTCCCGTTCCGACTGGCGATCCTATGTGCTGCGGTCGTCGCCGCGCTCGCTGGCCCGACCACGGCCGCGGCCCAGATTCCGGGTGCCAGGGACATCAAGCGCGCCGCGGAGGAAGGGGCGAAGCGCGCAGCGATGAGCGAGGTGGAGCAGCTCGCCGCGGAGGCCGTGCATTGCGTGTTCGACAACTTCGAATGCATCCGCAAGGCCGAGGAGGACGGCGAGCCGGTGGTCCTGACGGATCGGGAGGGGCAGATCCTCACCGACGAGGCGGGCAACCCGATTACCGATCCTTCACAGCTGCCCGGAGGAGGAGCGGCGGCAGGCGTGCCTGGCCCGGGCGGGGACCGGCCGGCCGTACCCGGGGAGACCGCGTCCACGTACGACTTCCAGCCGGGGGACCGCGAGCTGTACGTCGCGGACTTCGCGGCTGACAACCTGGGCGATTTCCCCCGCGGACTGGAGCTGGTCGAGGGGAACCTGCAGGTGATCGAGTGGCAGGGCCGACGGTTCCTGCAGACCGACTCGAAGTACAGCGCCTTTGCCGTGCCGCTGCCGGAGACGCTGCCGGACCAGTTCACGATCGAGTTCGATCTGTACGACGCGGCCGGCCACTACGGGGTGGGGATCGCCCTGAGCGATCCGCCGAATCGCGGCTTTGTCTGGTCGGCGTACTACGACGCCCAAGTGCTGCGAGCCGGTCACCAGCATGGCTCGGGCGTATGGACGGGGCGAAACAACGAGAAGGTCTCGACGACCGTCGACATGAGCTCGGCCGAGGGGATCGTGCCGGTGCGGATTATGGTGGACGGAGCTCACGCCAAGATGTTCATCGGGGAGAAGCGGGTGGCGAACGTGCCGCAGGCGGACCTGCCGCGCAGCGACAAGGTCTTCTTCTTCATGCAGTCGCTGCCGCCGGACAAGCTGACGTACATCGCGGACATTCGTGTGGCGGCGGGCGGCCGCGACCTGTACGACGCTCTGGAAGCGGATGGCCGGGTGGCGATCCGGGATATCCTGTTCGACACGAACTCCGCGACCATCCGTCCCGAGTCGGCGCCGGTTCTGGCGCAGATCGGGACGATGATGCAGGAGCACCCGGAGCTGAATCTGCTCGTCGAGGGGCACACCGACAGCGAGGGAGAATTCGACTGGAACATGCAGCTCTCAGCGGACCGGGCGGCCTCCGTCAAGGCATATCTGGTCGAGACGTTCGGGATCGCTGCCGAGCGCATGCGCACGATGGGTCTGGGTTCGACGCAGCCGGTCGAGACGAACGAGACAGCGGAGGGGCGGCAGAAGAACCGGCGGGTGGAGCTGGTCAAGATCTGACCCTTTAGACGGGTCCCTCGCACGAGGCGGTGTCGACGGGGCGGCCAGGCGCTGCCCCGTCGAGCCTCTTGTCGGGCCGCTCCTGCCGTGGCCCTCGCGTGTCGGATCGAGCTTCGGCAAATCCCCACAGCGGCCAACGGACACCTCCCGACAGCATTCTTCCCGCACTGCCACCATTCTTACTCTGCCTTTTTCCCTCAATCAGACCCGGTTTCCGCCTGCGCGGCCGACGCCGCGGGGCTGTCGTGCAGACCGGTGCGGCGCTGGACTTTTCAAGCGAGGCGAGGTTTCATGCACAACAGACTTCTCTACCCGGTGGGTATCGCGCTCGCCGCGACGATCTGGATCGTGGCCTGCGCGGAGCCCTCATCGGAACCGAGCGGTGAAGCGGTGGGCGAGACGGCAGACAACACCCTGCTGGCGAAGTGGACCGGCCCCTTCAACGGCGTGCCCGCGTTCGACCGGATGGACCTGGACGCCGTAAAGCCGGCTCTCGAGATCGGCATGCAGCGTTCTCTGGACGAGATCGATGCCATCGCGAACAGCGAAGAGCCGCCGACGTTCGAGAACACGATCGTCGCGATGGAGCGCTCGGGACGGGATCTGGACCGGGTGTTTACTTACTGGGGGATCTGGCGGGGCAACCTCTCGACGCCCGATTTCCGGGTGATCGAGCGGGAGATGACGCCGAAGCTGGCGGACTACCGTACGAAGATCCTGCAGAACGACGCGCTGTTCGCGCGGATCAAGGCGGTGTACGAGGGCGGCGAGCTGGCCTCGCTCCGCCCCGACGAGCGGCGCCTCGTGTGGCTGATCTACGACCGGTTCGCGCGCAACGGCGCGACCCTGGAGGGCGAGGCGAAGGCGCGGTACGCCGAGATCAACAAGCGGCTGGCCGAGCTGCACACCCAGTTCGCGAACAACGTGCTGGCCGACGAGGAGGGGTACGTCACCTACCTGACCGAGGACCAGCTGGGTGGCCTGCCCGAGTCGTTCGTCCGTGCCGCGGCCGCCGCGGCCGCGGAACGGGGCCGGGAAGGCGAGTACGCGATCACGAATACACGCTCCTCGATGGACCCCTTCCTCACGTTCTCCGCTGATCGGGATCTGCGCGAGAAGGTGTGGCAGACGTACTACTCGAGGGGGGACAACGGCGGGGAGTTCGACAACAACGCGATCCTCGCCGAGATCCTGCAGCTCCGCGACGAGCGCGTGAAGCTGCTGGGCTACCGCAACTATGCCGAGTGGCGCCTCGAGGACCGGATGGCCAAGACGTCGCGGGGGGCACTCGACCTGCTGGAGGCCGTGTGGCCCGCGGCGCTCGCGCGCGTGGAGGAGGAGGTCGCCGACATGCAGGCCATCGCGGACGCCGAGGGTGCCGGCATCACGATCGAGCCGTGGGACTATCGCTATTACGCGGAGAAGGTCCGCCAGGCGAAGTACGACCTCGACTCCGACGAGGTGAAGCAGTACCTGCAGCTCGACAAGCTGCGCGAAGCGATGTTCTTCGTGGCGGCCGAGGTGTTCGATCTCGACTTCTCGCCGGTGCCGGAGGGATCGGTGCCCGTCTTCCACGAGGACGTGCGGGTATGGGAGGTCACGGACAGGACGACGGGCGAGCACGTCGGCCTCTGGTATCTCGACCCCTGGGCACGGCCCGGCAAGCGTTCGGGAGCGTGGGCCAGCACCTACCGCAGCCACGACACGCTGGACGAAGGACAGACCGTCCTCAGCTCCAACAACACGAACTTCATCAAGGCCGCTCCCGGCGAGCCCGTGGTCATCTCCTGGGATGACGCGGAGACGCTGTTCCACGAGTTCGGGCACGCCCTGCACGCGCTCTCATCCAGCGTGGACTATCCGACGCTCAACAGCGGGGTACGGGACTTCACCGAGCTGCAGTCGCAGCTGCTGGAGCGCTGGCTGCTCACGGACGGGGTGATCGACAACTACCTCGTGCACTACGAGACGGGCGAGCCGATGCCGGCCGAGCTCGTCGCCAAGATCCGGAACGCGGCCACGTTCAACCAGGGGTTCCTGACGACCGAGTACCTGGCGTCCGCGCTCATGGACATGAAGTACCACACGATCGATCCGACCCACCTCGATCCGGATGCCTTCGAGCGGCAGGCGCTGGCCGAGCTCAAGATGCCGGACGAGATCCCGATGCGGCACCGCAGCACGCAATTCGGCCACATCTTCTCGGGCGAGGGCTACGCGGCGGGTTACTACGGCTACCTGTGGGCCGACGTGCTGACGGCGGATGTGGCGGAGGCGTTCGCCGCGGCCCCGGGCGGCTTCTACGACCGGGATCTGTCGAGGAAGCTGGTCGCCAACCTGTTCGCGCCGCGCAACGCGGTCGATCCGGCCGAGGCGTTCCGCGCGTTCCGCGGACGCGATGCCACGATCGATGCGCTCATGCGCGATCGGGGCTTCCCGGTCAGCGCGTCGAGCTAGCCGCGGGCGCCGCGCTCCGCGGCCGTAGACCGGTGGGGGGCGGCTCCCCTGGGACCGCCCTCCAGCCGAAGCGGTGGGCGGCGGCCGACCAGCATCCAGTGCTGGCGCCCACGGTCGTCCCGGGTGAAGCGGGGCTGGCGGTCGAGGATCTCGAAACCGGCGGAGCGGAGGTCCTGCTCGGCCAGGCTCATGGCGAGCCGGTGGCCCGCGTGCTGG
>CP070670.1:413468-425853 GCA_020351855.1 Gemmatimonadota bacterium | reverse complement strand
CCGCAGTAACAGGACGCCTGCCCGACGACCCGGATCGCCGCCGGGGACCGCCTCCCAGACCAGAGGACAAACAAGGCGGGATCAGCCGCGGATGTGGTTGGCGGAGCCGGAGGCAGACGTCACCTGAGCGAAGGGGGTTCCTATGCGGCACCTAGAGGCATGCACGCACCGCTGCAGCCGATTTCACCGAGTGGTGAACGCTACCGGAGCGATCTGCAGCGTCATCGGGATCGGGCTCCTCACGCCAAGACCGATCCAGGCAAAGCTCTTCGGCGGGCGCGGACCGCCCATCGAGCTCGCCCGGGCTGTCGCGGCGATCGATGACCCCGCACCGAGGGACACCGTTGAGCGTGTCGGCACGGAGTTCGGGTACGAGCTCGAGTACATGGAGTATGCAGCGGACGCAATCGCCCTCCTGCGAGCGGAAGCCGCCGAGCTGCACTGCTGTACGACCGAGACATTCCTCGAGGCAGCTGCCAAATACGAATGGGCAGCCGAGCATGGGCTGGCAACCGACTCGCGGGCGCTGGATGATCTGCGGCTTGCCGCCTACTTCTACTACTATGGGGGGCAGCCTGATCGCGCCATCAACAGCCTGACCCGCTTGGGCGAGATCGCTCGCGAGCGCGGCGAGAGGCAGCTGGCAGGACAGGCATTCCGCGAGGCGGCACACGTGGCTCGCCTGATAGGCGATGCAAAGCACGCGCTCGAGTTCTTCCTGATCGCCGAGGAACTGTCGCCCCAGGACGCCGAGCAGTAAGCCGCGTCTGCAGGCCGCGCGGGTGGGTTTTTTCAGCGCCTCAGGCTTTTTTGCGCGCGTTATCCCGAGGAGCTCGATATGACATCGACGCCTTGCCCGATCCGAGTCGCCTCCTGGGCTCCCGTGCTGGCTATGAGCCTAGTCGTCTTCGGCTCCTCGTCCTGCGATCGGCGGCCCGCGGCGCTGACGGCCGATCTTCCGCTCCACCTCGAGGCCCGGCTCGACAATGCGCGGGTCGAGGGAAGCGCCGTGCCGGGCGACGTTCCCGAGCCCGTGACGTGGGACTTTGCCGAGCCGCAGCCGGATTGGAGGGTGCTCGAGCCTTGGGAACCCGAGGAGACGCGAACGGAGGTGTCGCGGACGGAAGATGCTCTTCGTATCACGCTGGGCGACGTCGACGTCACGGACGAGGACGACGACACGGCCGTGGGCGGCATCTACATCGATGTCCCGGACTGGAAGCGCGATGAATGGGCCTACGTCCAGGTGCGTGCCCGATCCGACGCCGACGTCGACTGGATGGGGTTTATCCTGGGATTCAACCTGAGGGACAAGTCCGAGGTGGAGGAGGGTGCCGAGGACGAGGACCTTCCCTTCGAGTATTACGGCGAGACCGCAACGGTCATCCGTGACGGTACGATCCAGACCTACAACCTGCGGGCGGATTGGTCCGGGGGGCGCTGGGAAGGGCCCTGGAAGCAGATGGTGCTCGGTTTCTGGGCCGAGAAGGAGGCCAGCATCGAGCTGCTGTCCGTCACGGTGATTCCCAAGGAGGCCACCTATGCCGGGCAGCCGTACGGCGTGCACAGCGAGGTGCGGAATCGCGTGTACAGGCGGGCCCTGTACACGCACACTCCGGGACGAGTGCAGTACCGCATACGGGTTCCGGATGCCGGCCGTCTCGACCTGGGGCTCGGGGTGCTGCGCGAGGATGTCCCCGTAACCTTCCGGATCAGCGCAGCGTCAGCTGGCGCCGAGCCCGAGCTGCTGCTCGAGGAGACGTACGCCGACGAGGAGAACTGGGGCCAGCGCTCCATCGACCTCTCGCATATGGCCGGGCAGACCGTCGATCTCGCGCTAGAGACGGAGTCTCAGAGGTCCGGCACGGTTGCCCTGTGGGCGGCGCCGACCCTCACCGGATCGGCCGTCACCAACAGGCCCAACGTCATCTTCTATGTGATCGACGGCGGTGCGGCCGACTACATGAGCGTCTACGGATACAACCGCCGAACGACCCCCTACCTGGAGCGGCTGGCGGCTGAGGGCGCCCTGTTCGAGTGGGCCTACAGCAACTCCAGCTGGACGAAGCCGTCGACCGCCTCCTTCATGACCTCGCTGCAGAACAGCGTGATGGGTGGCCAGACGAACTGGACCGATCCGGTTCCCGATCAGATCAGGACGATGGCCGAGCATATGCACGATGCCGGCTACGAGACGGCGGTGCTCGTGGCCAACCCCAACGCCGGGACTCTGAGCAATCTGCAGCGTGGGGTGGACGTCATGAAGGAGAGCTGGGAGGAGTTCACGTATTTCGGGCGCGAGAACCACAAGCAATCCTCCCGGTTCATGCACGACCGGTTCTGGACATGGCGGGAGGCGTATCCGGGCACCCCCTATTGGGTGCACTTCCAGACGACCGACGTGCACAGGCCACAGGATTTGCCCGCTGGCGCCAACTTCTCCGGTCTTTTCGCCAGCCCCGATCAGCGCCGCGTGTGGATCACCTGGCATGACAGCCTCACGGCCGCGGAGGAAGGTCGCGGCCCTTATGCGGATGCCTGGGAGAAGACCGGTCTTGACCGGGTGGCCTTCTACACGGTGTGGCAAGCCCTGTACGACGAGTCGATGGCGCACAACGACTACCAGATCGGGCAGCTCGTCGAGCGCCTCAAGGCGGAAGGCGAATGGGAGAACACGCTGCTCATCATCGCGGCGGACCACAGCGTCCGGTCGGCGGGCAGCGACCAGGGCCTGGCCCTGCAGGACTCGCTGCCGCCGCGCTGGAATCGACCGATACTCCGGCCGACCATCAGCCGCGTACCCCTCATGTTCATCTGGCCTGGCCACATCGAGGGCGGACAGCGATACAGCCAGCCGGTCTCGATGCTCGATGTGTTGCCGACGCTCCTCGACCTGATCGGGCTGCCAATGCCCGAGATCATGATGGGTCAGTCGCTCGCCCCGCTCCTGCTGGGCAGGGAGGACCGGGAGCCGAGGCGGCCGGTGATCCTGGATGAGTTCTGGGTGGACCAGGAGACGGGCGAGCTGCGGGGCAGGCTGGAGGTGATCGACGGTCGGTGGGGCGCGTCCCTCGAAATCAACCCGCGTCCGCCGGACGAGGACGAGGACGAGGAAGACGCCCTGTGGAGGCGGCCCGTTCCGCTGCTACTCTACGATCGGTGGAACGATCATTTCTGCCTGAACAGCGTTCACGAGCAGCATCCGGAGCTGGTCGCCCACTACACCGAGTTTCTCGAGAGGCAATGGGCGGCGCACCAGGCCCTGGCGCAGCATTTCACGCAGAGCGGTGATGCCGTCCTCAACCCGGAGCAGCTAGAGACGCTGCGCTCGTTGGGCTACATCCAGTGAGAGCCGGATCCTGCTTCCATCCGATGAAGGGCGTACCGATTGCGGCTCAGCGGCCCGAGTACAGCGCCGCGACATAGGCCGTATAGGTGACGATCATCACGAGGCCGGCCACCCGTCCGATGGGGCGCTTGCGCGCCACGTAGACGCCGACGAGCAGCGCGGATCCCAGCAGGATCGGGAAGTCCAGGACGCGGAACGTGTACGGGATGGGGATCGGGGTGGGGCTCAACAGCGACGCGGCGCCCATGATGAGCAGGATGTTGAGCACGTTGCTCCCCACGATGGTCCCGAGTGCGACTCCGGTCCGCTTCTGACAGGCCGCCACGAGAGTCGTGGCGAGCTCCGGCAGGGACGTGCTGATCGCCAGGATGGTCAGGCCGATGACCGTGTCCGAGACG
The DNA here is from genome assembly GCA_020351855.1 of Gemmatimonadota bacterium. GTDB lineage: Bacteria > Gemmatimonadota > Gemmatimonadetes > Palauibacterales > Palauibacteraceae. The sequence goes on along the minus strand of CP070670.1, from coordinate 422,106 downwards.
CCGAGCTGCGCCGCGATGTCGACCGCCGCATCGACGACCAGGTCGGCCCCGATCGGCAGCCCGATCACGCCGGCGCCGATGAACAGCAAGATCATCCACGTCTGGCTGGGAAGGCCCAGCACCCACTCCAGCCGGCCCCGGGCTTCGGCGGAGCGCTGCGCGTGGGCGGCCTCCCGCAGCACGATGCCCCATATGAGGATGAGCCCCGTCAGCAGCACAGCTCCGGTGAGCCGGTGCAGACCTGTCGTTAGGCAGAGCGCGACGAACAGGGCGCTGACCACCAGCATGAGGACCGTGTCGCGGCGCGGAGGCAGGTCGGTGCGGGCGTGCGGACAGATCGCGGCCGCGGCGCCCACCACGAGCAGCACGTTGGCGATGTTGCTGCCGACCACGTTGCCGAGGGCGATGCCGGGGTACCCCGTCAGCACCGCCTGCACCGAGACGACCAGCTCGGGCAGGGAGGTGCCGAGGGCGACCACGGTCGCGGCCACGACCGCCGGGGAGAGTCGAGCCCGGCGAGCGAGCGCCACCGACCCCCGGACGAGGAGATCCCCTCCCCATAGCAGGTAGATGAGGCCGCCGAACAGCTCGATGTAGGTGGTCAGGGCTGCGCTCTGAGCTTCGCATGGGCCGCCTCGAGCTGGCGGGTGAGGGTGTCGATCCGGCTCGCGAGCACCTCGATCTTCATCTCGGCCGCCTTCTGGCGGCTGAGGTCCACGATGGAGCTCAGGATGTGCACTCCCGTCACCGTCCGGATGGGGCTGAGCCCGATCTCCACCACCACGATAGTGCCATCTTTTCGCCGAGCCCGGAACTCGTGCCCGTGACCCATCGGCCGCGCCGTCGGATCCTCCGTGTATGCCCTGCGCAGCTCCGCGTGCCGCTCGCGCACGTCGTCCGGGACGAGCACGTCGACCGATCTGCCGATCAGCTCTGCCGGCTCGTATCCGAAGAGCTCGCCTGCCGCGCGGTTGAGGAGCTCGATCCGGCCCTCGGAATCCACCAGCACCATCGCGCTGGGGGACGACTCCAGGGCAAGCTGGAAGCGTTCCTGGACCCGCTTGAGCTCCGTGATGTCCCGCGCGATCGCGTACAGGGTCCCGGTCTCGAGGTCGGGATGGGAGGTCCAGAGGAGGTGCTTGTAGGTGCCGTCGGCGCACCGGTATCGATTCTCGAACGAGATCGTCGGGATGCCCTGCGACAGCTTCTCGACCTCACGGTGCGTCGCCTCGACGTCCTCCGGGTGCACGAAGTCGGTGAACGGCTGGCTCAGCAGGTCCTCCTCGGTCCAGCCCAGCGTGCGCACGAACTCCGGATTCACCCGCTTGAAGTAGCCGTCGGTGCCGGCGATGCAAAGCATGTCCAGCGACACGTCGAAGAACTTTTGATACTCCCGCAGGAGCCCCAGCTGGCGCTCCAGCTCCTCCGCCATCTCGTTGAAGGTGCGGGCGAACAGGCCGATCTCGTCCTCGCTGCCGACCTCGGCCCGGGCGTCCAGCGCACCCTCGCGAATGCGGCCGGCAACGGCGGCCAGCCTTAGAATCGGACGGGAGAAGCGGAAGCCGAGGACGGTCCCCAGGAGGACCGCGAACGCGGCCAGCGAGAGTCCGAGGCTGATCAGATTCCGACGAAAGGCGTCTACGGAGACGTTCTCCTCTGCCTCATCGAACTTGACGATCACCCCCCAGCCGATCTCCGGCAGGACGCGGGTGGCCATCCAGACCGGCTCTCCGCGGTAGTCCACCACATCCTTCCAGTACCGACCCTCCTCGCCTGTCCAGACGCGCGCGAGCGGATCGTCGGGATCGTCGATCTGCAGGACCGGCTGGCGCGCGGGCCGCGGATACCTGAGGTGCAGGAGGCGGGGCATTCCGTCCAGCTCGCGCACCAGCACCATGGTCTCGCCGGTCTCGCCCAGTCCTTCCAGGTTGCCGGCGAGCTCGACGACCTCGCGCCCGTCGAAGACGACCTGCAGCGTGCCGAGCGGATCCCCCTCCAGCTCCAGGTCCGCGGCGAAGCCCACCAGGAGGCGCTTCTCTCCCAGAACCTCGATGCCCTGGTAGCGGGTGGGGGCGTCCGCGTCGTAAGCGGCACCCAGCGCGCTCTCGCGGAACCGGATTGCAGCCTCCTCGGCCTGCGGGCCGCGTGACACGGACGCGACCAGACGACCTTCACGGTCGTGGACGGCGAGGAGCTCCACCGTCTCCACCGAGTGGAGCGCATCGGCGAGGATCCGCTCGATGCTCGTCCCGGCTTCTGTCCGTGCTTCCTCGGAGTCCGTGCGCGCTCGCTCGCGGAGGCTCAGCCGCAGTTGGGTACGGCTGGCGATCAGGTGGCTGCGGTCTACCCAGCCCGACAGGATGTGCCCGAGGCCTTCCTTCTTGGTCTCGGCGAGGCCCTCGAGCTGCTCCAGGGCGTTCTCCTTGAGAAGCTCACGGGCGCTTCGGTAGGTGAAGGTGCCGAGGGCGAGCATGCTGCCCAGAGCGACCCCGACGAGGGCGAACACCAGCTTCGTGCGGATGTCCATGCCGGACCATAGGCTCCCGAAGGCCGGTCTGCCACTCTCTGGCGTTCAGCAGGGGCAGCTTGGCGCACGGCGCGAGCGCATGCCATGTCGTGGCATGATCGGTGCCGAGAGGTCCCGGCCCCGACTCCTGCAGCTGTGCCGAATCCGCCGGGAGGGCAGACGCGCCGGGAGGGCAGACGCGCCGGTAAAGCTTCCGGATCTGCCTTATCAGCCCCTCAGCACGCTCCGGATTGAATGCAAGTCAGCATGCGGGCGAACTCGGAACCTTCCTCGGCGGTCGGCGGGAGCCCATAGATCTCATAGCGGCCGGCGATGAAATAGTACATGGTCTGGGCACGCCGCATCGCGGCTTCGCGCGGCCACCCGTCGGCCTCGAACAGCCTGGCGATCGCCGCCAGCCTCAGGTCGTCCATCCGGGCCACGGCCTCCTTGGCCTGCTCATCCTCCTCCGCCCAGGTGCGCATAGCCGGGTCGTAGCGCCCCAGATCGTGCTCTCGGATGAAGTCGAGCACGGCTCCAACGCGATCCTCGAGATCCGCTTTCGCCGCGAACGCGGCCACATCGTCCGGTCTGGGTGCGCAGCTCTCGAACCAGTACTCGATCAGGCGCTCGAGGAAGCAGTCGCGGCTCTCGAAGTGGTGGTAAAAGCTTCCCTTTGATACGCCGACCCGGCGACATAGCGGACCCACCTGGACCCCTCCGATGCCTCGCACACGCAAGAGTTCGAGCCCGGCGTCGAGCCAATCCCGCTTCTCGAGTACGGTTAACGTACGCATCGGTATGCTCCATACGGTCTGTCGAAGACGCCCAAACCATAGAGTGAGACCTCTGCGATGGTCAATTCTGAAACCTCGATACGGGCTGTGGGGGATTGCCCTACAGCTCTAGGCCAAGCCTGCCCGACACGACAGGAGCGGATGTTCAGCGCGAGATTGCCGATAGAAGCCCGCCTTCGTCCCTGGGCGCGGTCCAGAGGCGGCCACCGGGCGGGCTACAACGTTCGGAGGCCCCCATGACGTTTCGGACGCTCCTGATGGCCAAGGCCGGCGTGTGCCTGGCGTTCGGCCTGCTGCTTCTCCTGATCCCGGGCGCTCTGTTCGGCTTTCTTGGGGCTACGCTGGGCCCGGGCGGCGTCTTCGCCGCGCGGGAGTACGGCGCGGCCCTCATCGGCGCCCTGTTCCTGATGTGGTTCGCAAGAGACCTGCAAGCGCCCGTCGGGCGCCGCGCCATTCTCCTCTATCTGCTCATCTATGACGCGATCGGGGTGGCCATCACCCTGCTGGCGGTGTTGTCGGGAGTCCTCAATGGTTTGGGGTGGGGCGTCGTGGTTGTCTACCTGTTCTTCACGGTGGGCGCGGCGTACGTCATGCTCGAGGGGCGAGGTGCCGGGACGCCCGTCGCGCAAGCCTGACGCCTCGCATGGTCAGCGCTGTGATGGACCGTCCCTTTGCTGGCCCGGCGCTTTGCGAACCCGCAATCGGACGCGTAGGCTCAGGGCGCGAGGTCCCGGCGCCACCCTCGGGAAAGGACGCTCCATGCACGACCGATTCGTCTGGAGTACGGCCGCGGCTGCGGCGATGGCCCTCCTGATGCTCCACGGCAACCGGTTAGACGCGCAGGAGCGGAACGAAGCGGATATCGATCCGGTGCTCGACAGGATGGATCGGCGGCTGGAAGCCGTGGCGGACGAGCTCGTCGCCGTTCGGCGCGACATCCACCGACACCCCGAGCTGTCCGGCGAGGAGGAGCGAACCGCCGCCATCGTGTCCGAGCGTCTCGCCAAGCTCGGCTTCGATGTCCGCACCGGTGTCGGTGGGCACGGCGTCGTCGGCACGATCCGGGGCGGCGCGGGCCCCGTCGTCGCATACCGTGCCGATATGGATGCGGTCGTGTCGACCGCGCCCGATCCCGTTCCGTTCCGTTCCGAGACTCCTGGTGTGCGTCATATCTGTGGTCACGACATCCACACGACGGTGGGGCTGGGCATCGCCGAGGCCCTGGCGGCGGTTCGGGACGAGCTGCCCGGGACCGTGAAGCTCATCTTCCAGCCGGCGGAGGAGAGTATCGAGGGGGCCCGGGCGATGATCGCGGACGGCGCGCTCGATGACCCGCGGCCCGTCGCGATCCTGGCGCTCCATACCGCGCCCCTCGAGGTCGGCCAGATCGGCGTGATCGAAGGCATGGTGCTGCCGGGTCTCGACCTCGTGCGAATCAGGCTTTCGGGTGACGGCGATCTGAAGGCCGCCGCCGAACGCTATGCCGACGCCTTTGGCGAGGTGAGCACGATCGGAGCGCCGGGTCCGGATCTCACCATCCAGGGCGTGCCGGAGTTCATCCTGGCCTTCCTCTCCGGCTCCGAACGGAGCGGCGACGACAGCTGGGTGCTTCAAGGGTTCGTCAAAGCCTCGGGGGAGGATCAGTACCGTCGCGCGAAGTCCGCTCTCCTGGCCGAGCTGGACGGGATCGAGATCGAGGGCGTGTCCGCCGAAGTCGAGTACCTCGATCGTATCCTCAAGGACACGATCAACGATCAAGAGCTTCTCGAAGCGGTCGCGCCGACCATCCGCTCCCGGGTCGGCGCCGCAGGCCTCGTCGTGTCGAGGGCTCCGATACCGTACTTCGGCGAGGACTTCTCCTTTTTCCAGGAGGAGATTCCGGGAGCGCTCTTCTGGCTCGGCGTCTCGAACTCCGAAAAGGGGACGGTGGGCCTTCCGCACTCGCCGGACTACGTGGCCGATGAGGGCTCGATCCAGGTCGGCGCCCGCACGATGGCGGGCGTGATTCTGGTGCTCCTGCGAGAGGGTGGGTGACGGTGGGCGGGAGAGGGCATCCGGCGGCGACCCTGTTCTCCCCGAGGCCGGCTCGGAGGAGGGGGCTGATGCCCGGCCAGTCGATCGATAGGTGGTCGACGCTGCGCGCACTCAGCGCCCGCCCTGTTCCCGGCGCCCTGCTCCTCGTCGTGGGCCTGGCCGCTCCATCGTGGGCCGACACGACGTTCGTCGAGAGGGGCGATCGGGTGCGCCTGGAGGCCTCCCGATTCGGTGAGGGGCGTCTCGTGGGCCGCGTGACCGATCTCGGCGCCGATACGATCCTCGTGCTTGGCGAAGGCGTGGGATCGACCCTCGCGATCCCGACCTCCGCCGTGGAGCGGATCGCGGTCAGCGAGGGGAAGAAGGGCAACACCGTCTTGGGCCTGATCGTCGGAGCCGGGGTCGGCGCCGCGGCGGCGACAGGCCTCGCGATCTGGATATGCAACGCGGATGACGACGGGTGCACGTCCGGGCAGGTGGTGAGCGGCGGGCTGGCGGTCCTCTCCGTCACGGCCGGGCTCGGCGCCGGAATCGGAGCCCTGATCAGGACCGAGCGCTGGACGGAGGCTTTCCTTCCCTCCGCTCCGCCGCGCGTCGGATTGGGGTTCGGCGGCGACGGATCCGTGCGGCTGGCCTTCTCGCTCCGGCTCTGAGCCCTCGTCCGCGAGCGGTCTTGAGACACACCGGCTGGGCGCACCGAGCGCGACACTTCTCCAGCCGACGTCGCGGCGGCCCGTATCCCGATGGGGTCGCGGCTCGTCTACGTATCGGGGCTGCGGGCCACTACTCCAGTGATCGGAGGGATTCATGATACGCGCGACGTGCGTTGCCTCGATTCTCCTGCTTGCGCTGGCCTACCCGGTTCTCGCCCAGGAGGGCGAGGGGGAGCAGGAGAAGCCCGAGGAGGAGACGCTGGTGACGAGCGGGATCGATTCGGGGGGCTTCGGAGCGCTGGTCTTTAAGTTCAGTGGGGTAAACGATCAGTTTGCCGTCTTCGCGGGTGCGCGCGGCGGCTGGATCATCAACCACCAGTTCGTCATCGGTGGCGGTGGCTACGGGCTGGCGAGCGAGATCTGCCTGGACGAAGACGGCCGGTGCCTCCTGAGGGATATCGAGTTCGGCTACGGCGGCTTCGAGTTCGAGTACATCGGTCGGTGGAACAAGGCGGCGCACTACAGCCTTCAGCTACTCATCGGCGGGGGTGGCGTCACCTTGCCGGGCTTTCCCTCGGATCCGGTGTTCGTCGCGGAGCCGGCGGCGCGCCTCGAGCTGAATGTCACGAAGTGGTTCCGCCTCAACGTGGGCGGAGGGTACCGCTTCGTTTCCGGGCTCGATGTCAGGCGGCTGGAGAATAGCGATCTGAGCGCGTTCTCCGGCGTGCTGGAGTTCAAGTTCGGCAATTTCTGAGTTCGCAACAGGATGGAGCGGCGGGTAGCGCTTCAATCGCTCGGGCTGGCCTCGAGCAGGGGCCCGAGTGCCCTCCACACCGTCTGCGCCATCACCCGGTGGCCTGCCGCCGCGGGATGGATCCCGTCGGGAAGGTTGAGCGAGTCGACGCCGGCCACGTCGGCCAGGAGAAAGGGGATCAGGGTAGCGCCGCTTCGGCTCGACGCGCTGCGATAGGCAGCCCTGAACCGAGCGGTGTACGACCTGCCCATGTTGGGTGGCGCCTCCATCCCGGCGAGCACCAGGCGAGGTGGCGGGTTCAGCGAGGATGCATGCTCCAGGATGGCCAGCAGGTTGGCCTCGAGGCTGTCGGGATCCAATCCGCGGAGGCCGTCGTTCGCACCGGTCTCCAGGATGAGGATCGACGGCGGTACATCCCGAAACAGCCACGCCGTCCGCCGCAGGGCCCCGGCCGACGTCTCCCCGCTTACTCCGGCGTTCACCACGCGATAGCTGTAACCTGCCGAATCCACCATCCTCTGGATGACCGCCGGATAGGCGGCCGCTGGATCCACGCCGTAACCGGCGGTCAGGCTGGTGCCCAGGAAGAGAATGACGGGCGCTTGGACGTGCGCTTCCGCGGAGGCGCTCGCGCTCGCCGTCCGCCGGGGCGCCTCCCCTTTCCCGCAAGCGGCAAGGAGTGAGATCAGGAGCACGGTACCCGGGTATCGGCGGATCATCGACCTCGCCCTTATTGAGCTGTTCCAGAGCCATCGAGGAGCCAACATGCTGCGCTGTGAAGGACTGACCCAGACCTACCCTTCCGGAGGGCGCCCCCTCACCGTGCTGAGGGACATCAGCTTCGAGCTCGAGCAGGGCAGCTTTCTGGCCGTCGTCGGACCCTCCGGCAGCGGCAAGACGACGCTGCTGGGCCTTCTCGCCGGCCTGGACCTGCCGGCGGCCGGTCGCGTATGGCTGGACGGTGACGAGCTCACGGTCATGACCGAAGACGAGCGAGCGCGCGTCCGGTCTGCCAAGATCGGGTTCGTCTTCCAGTCCTTTCAGCTCATCCCGACGCTCACCGCGCGGGAGAACGTGCAGGTCCCGCTCGAGCTTCGCGGAGAGCCGGCGGCGGCCCGTGCCGATCAACTCCTGGTCCAGGTCGGGCTCGGCGATCGTCTGGATCACTATCCCGCCCAGCTGTCGGGTGGCGAGCAGCAGCGCGTGGCGCTCGCCCGCGCCTTCAGCATCCGCCCCGGGATTCTGTTCGCGGATGTGCCCACGGGCAACCTGGACGTCACGACGGGTCGCACGATCATCGACCTCATGGTCGGCCTGAACGAAGCGGACGGCACGACGCTCGTCCTCGTCACGCACGATCCCGATATCGCGAGCCGCGCCCGTCGCACCATCCGCCTGTCCGACGGTCGTGTCGTCGAGGACCGCACGGCGGCCTGACGGCCGACCGTGGCCCGACCGCCCGTGAGCCCTCGCAACGGCATGATGCCGAGGCTTCGTTTCGTGCCTCGGATGGCCTGGCGGGAGACCCGAGGGTCCCGCCATCGCCTCATGCTTCTCACCGGCGCGGTCGCGGCGGGCGTGGCGGCGCTCGTCGCCGTCAACTCGTTCGCCGCGAACCTGCGGGACTCGGTGACCCGGCAGGCCCGGACGCTCCTCGGCGCCGACCTCTCGATCTCCAGCCGCAGCCCCTTCACGCCGCGGGTCGAGGCCCTGCTCGACTCGCTGGTGACGCCCGATCCGGACCGGGGAGAGGCAGCCGGACGGAAGGCCTCCGTGGTCAGCTTCGCCGGCATGGCCTACGTGCCACGGACCGAGGGGGTGAGGCTCGTGCAGGTTACGGCTGTCGAGTCCGGATACCCGTTCTACGGCTCGATCCGGACCGAGCCCGGCGGGG
>CP070670.1:409631-413368 GCA_020351855.1 Gemmatimonadota bacterium | reverse complement strand
CGGGACCCCGAGGAGGCCGTGCGGGGCGCCCGCGTGGTGACGACGGATGTGTGGGCCTCCATGGGACAGGAGGGCGAGGCGGAGGAGCGCCGCCGCGCGCTGGGGATATACCGCGTCGATCAGGACCTGATGGCCCTCTCGAACGAGGCGATCTTTCTCCACTGCCTGCCTGCACACCGGGGCGAGGAAGTGACGGATGACGTCATGGATGGTCCCAGCTCCCGGGTCTGGGACGAGGCGGAGAACCGTCTTCACTTCCAGAAGGCTCTCCTGCTGACCCTGATGAGCGACTGAGGGCCGGGCCGACGGCGCGGTCCGGCCGAGCTCGGCCGGGCTCGGACAACGGTTCCCGGCGGACGCGAACCGGAAGCACGAAGAAGGACAGCCCCATGGCTCAGGACAGCGCTCGGCTCAAGACCACGCCGCTGCATGAGGAGCACGTCCGCCTCAACGCCAAGCTGGTGCCGTTCGGCGGCTTCGCGATGCCCGTCCAGTATCCCACCGGCATCCGCGCGGAGCACGAGGCCGTCCGCAGCGCCGCAGGGCTGTTCGACGTCTCGCACATGGGCGAGTTCCGGGTCGCCGGACCGCAGGCGGTCGACCTCGTCTCGTATGTGACCACGAACGACCCCGCGGCCCTGTCGGTCGGCCAGGCGCAGTACAGCGCGATGTGCCTGGAGAGCGGGGGCATCGTCGACGACCTCATCGTATATCGGTTGGCCGCCGACACGTATCGCCTCGTCGTGAACGCGGCGAACATCGCGAAGGACTGGTCCCATATCTCCCTCTTCGCGGGCCGATTCGACGCCGAGCTGAGGGACGAGAGCGAACAGATCGCGCTGCTCGCTCTCCAGGGCCCGGAGTCGCAGGCCGTCCTGTCGGGCCTGACGGACTGCGACCTCGATGCGATTCGCTTCTACTGGTTCGCGGAGGGGGAGGTCGCGGGCATCCCGACCCTGATCAGCCGCACCGGCTACACGGGCGAGGACGGTTTCGAGCTCTATGTCGACGCCGGTGGCGCCGCGGCGTTGTGGCGTGCGCTGCTCGATCAGGAGCGACGGGTGACGCCGGCCGGACTGGGTGCCCGCGACACGCTGCGTCTCGAGATGGGGTATGCCCTCTACGGAAGCGACATCGATGAGGAGACCACGCCGCTGGAGGGGCGACTGGGGTGGCTGGTGAAGCCGGCGAAGGGCGACTTCGTGGGTCGGGAGGCGATCGAGGCGCAGAGGAGCGCCGGGCTGCGGAAGCGTCTTACCGGGATTCGTCTTACCGAGCGCGGCTTCCCGAGGCCCGGATACGATGTGGTGTTCAGGGGGGAGCCCGCCGTCGCGGTGCGAAGCGGTACCGTAGGGCCGTCAGTGGGATACGGGATCGCAACGGCCTACCTTCCGCCGGACGCCTCGCCAGGGGACCCGGCCGCGATCGTGATACGGGGCCGGGAGGTTGGGGCCGAGGTGACGTCGATGCCCTTCTACACGGAAGGATCGCTCCGACGATGAGGGGCGCTGTGAGCGATACGGGGCCGCAGGAGGGTCGGAAGCGCGTCGGGCCGAAGCCCGTCGTGCGCGTGGCGATCCTCACGGTGTCGGACGGCGTGAGCGAGGGCTGGCGGGAGGACACCTCCGGCGATCGGATCGAGTCCTGGGCGCGGGAGCGGGGATATGAGATCGCCGCGCGGCAGGTCGTGCCGGACGAGGTGGACGGCATCGTCTCGGCGTTGCGGGCCTGGGCAGACCACGGCGCAGCCGATCTGGCCGTCACGACGGGCGGAACGGGGATCGCGGAGCGCGATGTCACTCCAGAGGCGACGGCGGCCGTCCTGGAGCGGACGATCCCGGGGATCGCCGAGTGGATCCGAGCCTCGGGACTGGACAAGACGCCCTATGCCGCCCTGGGCCGGGCCGCGGCCGGAATCCGGGCTCGCACGCTGATCGTGAATCTCCCGGGCAGCCCGGCAGGGGTCGCGGACGGGCTGGAGGTGCTCTCGAGGGTCGTGGACCACGCGGTGGAGCTCCTGCGGGGCGAGGCCTGCCACGGCCAGGGGCCGGAAGGAGTCTGAGTGGCGCTGGTCTTCATCGACACCGCAAAGATCGAGGCGGCCGTGCCGATCCGGGAGGCGGTGCTCGCCGACGGGCACGACGTCCGCATGATCGAGCGCGCCGCCGAGCTCGAGGACTGGGCCGAGGGGGCAGAGCTGGCCCTCATCCTCACCCGAAGCCCCGTGGAACCGGAGGCGGAGCGGATGCGCGCGCTGATCGATGCGCGGATTCCCCGTCCGCCGCTTCTCGCGCTCGACACGCTGGGAGGCGATGTCTGTTCCGAGCTCCGCGGGGCCTATGCCGTCGATGCCTGCCTGCCGCATACGCCTACGGCGGAGGAGGTGCAAGTCGTTCTCACCCAGGAGCTGGAGCGTTACCAGCTGCAGCTGGACACGGGCATCATCGGGCGCACGGACGAGATCCGCGCGGTGCTGGAGAAGGTCAACCTGATCGCTCCGGTCGCTTCGACGGTTCTTCTCATGGGCGAGAGCGGGACGGGCAAGGAGCTGGTGGCGCGGGCGATTCACCGGCTGTCGCCCCGCCGGGCGAGGCCCTTCATCGCGGTCAACTGCGCGGCGCTTCCCGAGTCTCTCCTGGAATCCGAGCTCTTCGGGCATGAGAAGGGCGCGTTCACCGGCGCGACCTCCCTGCGCCGCGGCATGTTCGAGCTTGCCGATGGGGGCACGCTGCTTCTGGACGAGATCGCCGAAATGCCGCCAGCGACCCAGACGCGCCTGCTCCGCGTGCTCGAATCGCGTCGGTTCATGCGGGTCGGGGGGAGCGCCGAGATCGAGGTGAACGTGCGCGTCGTGGCGGCGACGAATCGCGATCTGATGGCGGCCGTGCAGACCGGCCAGTTCCGCCGCGATCTCTACTACCGGCTGAACGTGCTGGAGATCTCCCTCCCGCCCCTACGGGGGCGCCGCGCCGACATTCCGGTCCTCACCCAGCGCTTCATCCGCGAGTTCAGCCGGCTGCACGACCGGGAGTTCAAGGGGTTGTCCCCGGAGGCCATGGGCATCCTGATGCGGTATTCGTGGCCCGGGAACATCAGGGAGCTGCGGAACCTGATCGAGTCGATGGTCGTGCTGGCTCCCGGCTCCGTTATCCGGGCCGAGGATTTCCCGGACGAGATCCGCACCGGAAGCGGGGGAGCCCTGCTGCCGACGCGGTCTGCTGGTCTGCCGGTGCCGGCAGCCGGACAGGCGGGAGAGATTCAGCCTCCGCAGATGGAGTTTGTCTTCCGGACCCTCGTCGAGCTGAAGATGGATGTCGAGGACCTGAAGCAGGAGTTCGATCGCTACCGTGCGGCGCACCCGGAGCTCATCGAGGCGGCCGGAGCGGGCCTCTCCGCGTCCGGCATCGAGGTCTCGGTCATGGACGAGCTGGAGGGCTCGGAGCCCGGCGTCCCGACAGGCGGCTTCCCCACGTCCGGCTTTCCACTGGCGGCCGGACCGATGGAGGGCTTGGCGGCCGAGCGCCGGGAGAGCATCGCCTTCTACCCCGGCATGACCATGGCCGAGCTCGAGCGCGAGGCGATCGTCGCGACGCTCGAGAGCGTCGGCGGCAACCGGCGGAAGGCGGCGGAGAGACTTCAGATCGGCGAGCGGACGCTGTACCGCAAGCTCAAGGAGTACGACATCGATCTCTAGGCAGTGCCGGCACGATTCCGGGTACGCTTGAGGCCGGGGGTGG
>CP070670.1:394444-409531 GCA_020351855.1 Gemmatimonadota bacterium | reverse complement strand
GCGCCGATGTACATCGGGTTTCTCACAACGCTGTAAGGTCCCTGAACGACCAGACGGCGCGGAGGATCGAAGGGGGCCGGTGTCCCGCGTCCGACGACCGCGAAGGTCAGCACGCACCATAGGGCCAGAAGCCCGCCGGCGATCGCTGCGGCCGCGCCGATGAGCTGGACCGCCCCGACGGGTGGCCGCGTGACGCCCGTCCACTCGAGCAAACGAGCGGGGAGGAGTACGAGCACCAGAGCAACGAAGAGCGACGCATAGGTCAGGGCTCGGAGCAGGGGGGGCATTAGCTGCTCACGCGAGCGCGAGGGTCAGAAAAAGCGACGTCTGCCTCTGGATCACCTCGGTGGGGCCGAGTCGGGTGGGAAGCCGGAGAGAAGCTCCTGGACGGCCTTGCGGATGAGCGGTGCGTTCTTGTGCGTGTCGCCCGGCCTTGCCTCGATTCCGGCGCTGCCGCTCCATATCGCCTCGTCGGTCTCGGGATCGATCACGTCGAGGATCAGACGACTGTGAGTCGAGACCTGCGTGTGGGTGTCCCGCGTGTAGGGGTTGGCGGAAGGGCGTGGCGCGATGTCGGCTTCCGCTCCGAACTGGTAGGCAACGAGGAAGCTCGCCCCGTCCGGATCGCGGACGTACCCCTTATGCCGGAGGATGGAGTCCGCGGTGCCGATGATCTCGTCGATGGTCGCTGGGTCGACTCCGGGGGGCAGGTCGCGTGCGATCCACTCATAGGTGGCCAGGACGGAGAAGTCGTACGACCCGTTCCAATCGATCGTCGTGGTCACTGCCGCGCATCCGGCGAGCGACCAGGCGAGCGCACCCGCGATCGCGCCCGTTCGTCTCATCGGCGTACCCTACCGTCGTGCGATCCGCTCTCGCCGCAGTGTACCGAGTCTCGCGGCAAACGGCCAGCGCATGCCGGGCGGTCCCCGTTGTCCCGGGCTCCCAGACGCTCCCTTCATGGCGTTCTCGCAGAACGGCGCACATTATGTCGGCCGGCCCGATATTCCCCACTCACGAGGAGGCTCCTATGAGACGCATGCTTGTCATCCCGCTGTTGGCCGCGCTGGCGATTCCCGGAACCGCCCGGGCGCAGGACGAGGGAGAGCAGCCGCCAGCGCTGCGCCTCTCGTTCTTCATGTGTGACTTCAACAAGCTCAGTGCGGCGATGGAGGAGGCGGAGGCCCGGGACATCCCCGTCTGGAACGATCTCATCGCCGAGGGGATGGTGCAGAGCTACGGCTACTTCGTGCACAGCTGGGCCAGTGAGTACAACGTCGGTATCTACACCATCGGGGAGAGCATCGAGGCGATCCTCGCAGCGGTCGATGAAGCCGATCGGCGATTCCAGGAGCGTTACGGCGACGAACCCAGCAAGTTCGGGGAGGCCTGCCCGCACCACCGCGACGGCTTCTACACCATGGGTCCGAGCGCGGAAGCGTCCGAGGGTGGGGGCGGTCAGGACTAGTCCAGATCACGACTTGTGTGCAGGGGGGCGGATCCTGCGCCGGGTGCCGCCCCTCTCCGACGCCCACCTCCGGCGCTGCCGGAAGCGGAAAGCGCCCACTGCTCCCGCCCGGTTTGGAGTTTGGCCTGCCTCCCACTACAATGGGCCGCTTCCCCCATTCGCCAATGCACTGCGAGAAAAGTGAGAAGAGGAGGATCCCGTGCCCGACCTGACCATCCGGACCCTGAACGGCGGCGACACCAGCCTCAGCCAGGAAGCAGTGGCGACCCTCACGTCATCCCTGTCGGGTGATGTGCTTACGGCGGCCTCGGCCGAGTACGACGAAGCACGGTCCGTTTGGAACGGCATGATCGACCGGCGCCCGGCGCTCATCGCCCGCTGTCGGGATGCGGGCGACGTGCAGCGGGCCGTCCGCTTCTCGAGGGAGCACGGCCTGCTGGCAGCCGTGCGGAGCGGCGGGCACCACATCGCCGGGAACGCCGTGTGGGACGATGTGCTCACCATCGACCTTTCCGCGATGAAGGCCGTGGTGGTGGATACCGAGTCGCGAACGGCGCACGTCGGTCCCGGAGCGACGCTCGGCGACCTGGATGCGGCAACGCTGCCGCTCGGTCTGGCCGTGCCGGTCGGCATCAACTCGACGACGGGGGTGGCCGGTCTGACCCTGGGTGGCGGGTTCGGGTGGTTGAGCCGCAAGTACGGCATGACCGTGGACCGGCTGCGGTCCGTGGAGATCGTGACCGCGGACGGCGAGCTCGTGACAGCGAGCGAGGAGCAGAACCCCGAACTGTTTTGGGGGATCCGGGGAGGAAGCGGGAACTTCGGCATCGTGACCTCCTTCGAGTTCGACCTCGTAGCCGTCGGTCCCGAGGTGTTCGCCGGACTCGTGGTCTATCCCTTTGCCGAGGGTGCGGACGTGCTGGCCCGTTACGCGGAGTTCACGACTGCCGCTCCGCGCGAGCTCGCTGCGTGGGTCGTCACGAGGAAGGCACCGCCCCTTCCGTTCCTGCCCCAGGAGTGGCACGGTAAGGAGGTGGTGCTCATTGCCTGTGTGCATTGCGGCGATCTCGAAACCGCCGAGCGCGAGGTGGCCCCGCTGACCCGGCTCGGCAATCCGGTCGGCGTCCACCTGGGCCGGGTCCCGTTCGTCGAGTTTCAGCAGGCGTTCGACCCGCTGCTGACGCCCGGCGCCCGGAATTATTGGAAGTCGCACGACTTCACGGAGCTCACCAGCGACGCGATCGGCACCGTTCTCGAGTACGCCGCGAAGCTCCCGTCGGACCAGACGGAGATCTTCATCGCGCACCTCGGCGGAGCGGTCAAGGATGTGCCGGACGATGCCACCGCCTACCCGCACCGGGACGCGGAGTACGTCATGAACGTGCACGGGCGCTGGGAGGATCCGGCCCTGGATGACGCCTGCATCGGCTGGGCGCGGGAGTTTTTCGATGCGGCGGCTCCCTTCGCGACGGGAGGCGTCTATGTCAACTTCCTGAGCAGGGACGAGGCGGACCGCGTGCGGGCCGCCTATGGCTCGAACTACGACCGTCTCGTTGCCGTGAAGAACCGCTTCGATCCGGAGAACTTCTTCCGCCTCAACCAGAACGTGCCGCCAACCGCCTGACCCGGCCGGCCGTTCTTCTTCCCGGTGACGAGGTTCCGGGCCCGCTGAACCCTCGCTGTAGGTCTCCCTCCCGCCCGGAACCGGGTGGACCGGCCTACGGGTTCCCCGCGTCCGGGGATGCCCGGGGTTCCTCCGTCTCCAGCACTTCCTCCGCGAGAGCGGCGAGCGCTTCCCGCTGCTTGTCGGACAGCTCGCCCTCCTCCGAGCCGATGACATAAGCCACGCGGTCGGAGTTGGCGGTCGCGAGAAAGCTGTCGATCGGCATCATCAGGACAATGTTCTCGTAGACCTGGTTGGCAGCCGCCTGACGTACGGCATACTGGGGCGGCGGTAGAGTGAGCGTGTCGCCGTCCGCGACCAGGGAGAGCGCGTGGTCCTCGTCGTACTTCGGCACCTTGCGGGTGTATGTGCCGAAGACGACGCGCACGATGCCCGGACGGCAAGGCTCCTTGCCTGGGCAGGCAAAGGCTGCCGAGACCTCGAAGGGTCGCCCCGACTGTGCGGTGATGCTGTACACGGTCTGGGAACCGTCGTGGCTGATGTTGACTTGCCCGAAGCTCGGAGAAGCACCGGCCAGCACGGCGGCCGACACGGCAAGACCGAGGGTCTTGGGTCTCATGGGACGTCTCCTCCAGACTTGAATCGGGGTGTAAGACCGGTGAGATGTGGGGTGCCCGGCTGGCCCGGCCCGGACATCCTGATCTTCAGCCAGCGGCTACATGCCGGACCCGGGCATCGGGTTGTCGCTGTTCCACATCTCGTGCATCGCGAGCCAGGACCCGTCCGCCTGCCGACGCCACGTGACGAGATACTTCCCGCTGTCTTCGAGGGGCTCGCCCCCGCCCTTCGGCGTGGCGGTCGTGGAGAAGTTACCCCTCATAATGGCCCAATCCCCGGCCACGTGGATCTCGGCGGAAGGATTGTCCAGCGTGAAGTCGTACTGCTCCAGGAACATCTGGTGTCTCGCCCGGATGGCCTCCTTCCCGACGACGGCGCGCTCGTGGGGGGGCAGCTGAATCGCGTCGGCGGCGTAGTTCACCATCGCCGCATCCACGTCTCCCGCCGACATCGCGGCGGCGAAGTTCGCACGCATCGCATCGATGGTCTCGGCGGCAGCTTGCATCGCAGCTGCCTGGTCAGCGGAGGACGCGCTCTGGTCGGCTGGCGGAGCACACGCGATGGCGACGGTCAGCAGGCCGGTCAGCACGGGTCCTGCACGGTTCGATCTCATGACGCACCTCCTGCGGGGGCGGGACGGGACGAACACACCGGGGGGAAGATGCTATGTCTTTCCGTCGGCTTCTGTCAAAGGGGCGCGGAGCCGTACCGTCCGCCCCTCGGTGCTCGTCGAGGCCGGCTGCGCGCCCCCCGTGAGCCGGAACGCCAGCCACGTCATCGCCAGCGTGGGCGGCAGTGCCGCAGCGATGATCTCCGCGTTGACCTGCGGAAACCAGGGGAGCGGCTGGACGACGAGGCCCAGCACGGCCCACGCCGCGATGAACGCCGACAGACCGCGTGTCCAGGCACGTCCGACCGGTCGGCCTGCCGCTCCGAACGGGATGACGAAGGCCAGCCCGAGGGCCAGCGGGTTGAGGAAGAACAGGTTCTCGTTCCGGTAGCCTGCCCAGTGGGCGGTCAGGAACCAGATCCCGAGCATGAAGAGGCCGCCGATTCCGAGTAGCAGGGCCCAGGTTGAGGCACTCAGGGCGGCAAGGACGCGGGCGCCGCGCGACCTCGATCCGAGGTGGCCGAGCAGGACCATGGCCACGGCGATCGTCAGACCGATCGCCAGAAAGGGAAGCCGCCAGTCAGGTGGTGCCTGGCTTTCCGGCTCGAGGGTGCTCACGTAGGTGGTGAACTCGCGCCGCACCAGCGGCCGTTCGCCGCCTTGGCCGTCTGCCACGCTGATCCCGCGCAGGTGCTTCATCATGCGGACGGGGAGGAACATCTCCTCCCACGCCGAGATCGGCCGGTCCGTGGCCGGACCGATGGCGAAGCTGCCGCCCGCGTAGATCAGCGGATCCGGGGCCATGAGCCGGCGAAAGTGCGAGCGATACGTGGTTCCCGTCTGGATCCGTTCACTCTCCTCCCGGAGCTGCCCGCCGAGGACGCGGTCGATGGCGTCGCGCACCCGGGTCGAGCAGTTGTCCCGATAGTAGTCGTACCGGTAGAACCGGTTCTCGGGCCGCTCGTTCCGCTGCAGGAATTCATAGAGCGAGGTCTTCTGCTGTGGCGTCAGGTCCAGCTCCTGGACCCATATCGACCGGTCGGCTGCGACGTAGGCCCTCAGCATGCTCTCGGTGTCGAAGCCGGCCATCCAGTAGTCCATCTCGCCGCGCACGAAGCGACCGAGGAAGCCGGGGTCCTCGAAGGAGAACATGCCGTAGTTGTAGGCGCGGTCGACGCCGCGTGCGGTGTCCCGCACCCAGATCGCGTTGTGACCGAAGCGCTCCCACACCTGACGTCCGGGCCCGATCGTGATGAGGAAGATGTCGAGACTGGCGGCCGTCGTGTCGCCGACGCCGTCTTCGGCCCCGGTGCTCCGCCCGCGCCGTTTCGCGCCGGGACCTTCGTGATCGGCGCTGAGGCCAGGCAAGACACGTCCGGCGCCCATCGGCTGCTGCACTTGTGCGACGGCGCCCCGAGGAGAGGGCAGCAAGCCGGCTGCGAGCAGGGCGATGGCGAATCGGCTAGTCACGCGGCCCATGATAGCGTCGCACGGACCGCCCGGCAGGAAGGGCTGGTCAGCCGCCGTCCTCGTACTCGACCTCGAGCGGCAGCATGATGTAGTTCGCGACGCCCTGGAGGTCGTCCCGGCCGGCGGGGAACTCGGTTTCGACCGTCCCGTCCGGATAGGTCACGGTGAGCGGCTCCACCTTCATGGGTCCCTTTCTGACGATGGCGTAGGTGACGACCAGCCCGTCCTCCGTGATGGCGAACCGGTTCTGAACGGCGTTCCCATCGCCGATGATGGCGAAGAGTGCTCCCAGCGCCCCTCCAATGGGTCGCGCCGAGATGCCCTCGATCCGGTCCTGGACGATCATGTCGCCGAAGTCGAGCAGCCAGTAGGAGATGCGCTGGCGGTTCGTGACCCGGATGTGGGGGCTGGTCAGCGTGTCGACGAAGGTGTACTTGTCCTCCTTTCCGGTGCCTTCGGGCCATCCGACCCGCACGCGCACGACGAGCTCGGGATCGAAGCCCTCCACCACCTCGACCGCCGAGTCGGCGAGGCTGTAGTCGATGATCCGGTCCTGGCCGTACTCGTTGGCCAGAGCCACGAACTCCGGTACCCGCTCCGGCGGCAGCCCGGTCACCTCCCGGTAGGCGCCGTACCAGTCGGTGTGGTGGATGAGGATGGACGGACCCTGCGGACGCGCGGCGATCGCTTCCCGGACGATGGCCAGGATCACGGAGGTCGAGAAGCGTGTGGAGTTGGTCGTCGCGAGGAGGTTGTAACCCCGGTCGGCCTCCGCCTGCATGGCTCCCCTGACGGCGTCCCGGCTGACCCTTACGGCGCTATCGGCGACCTGGGCGAGCGGTGGTAGCGGCGCGGCGCCGAGCGGCGTTGCCAGCGCCAGGGCGAGAAACGCCGGCAGGGGTGGCAGGCGCGGGACGGTCACGTCGCCACCGGGGCCGGCTGGACAGCAGGGGATGCG
The DNA here is from genome assembly GCA_020351855.1 of Gemmatimonadota bacterium. Classification (GTDB taxonomy): domain Bacteria; phylum Gemmatimonadota; class Gemmatimonadetes; order Palauibacterales; family Palauibacteraceae. The sequence goes on along the minus strand of CP070670.1, from coordinate 402,783 downwards.
GCCGCAGGCGGTTCTTTCGCGGTGGTCGGCCGGTGCAGATCCCACCAGGCGCGGGCCTCTGCGGCGGTCCAACCACCATGGGGCACGCATTCGTCGAGTCGCGATCGGAGGACCCCGGCGTTCGGCGGTCTCCGGTCGGGGTCCTTCTCCAGGCAGGCCAGCACGAGCTGGTCCAGCTCGGCCGGAATCGCCAGCTCGGAGCGGGCGGACGGAGGCTCGGGAATCTCCCGGGCGTGCTTCACGAGGGCGTCGAGCGGGGTCCCTCCGCTGAACACGCATCCTCCGGTGAGGAGCCAGTAGGCGAGGCAGCCTAGCGCGTAGATGTCCGTACGGCCATCCAGCGTCTGCCCCAAGATCTGCTCCGGGGCCATAAAGGCCGGAGTGCCTCCTGGGCAGTCTCCCATCGTCAGCCGAGTGTCCGCAGCCAGATCCGGACGGCGTCCCACGAGGCCGAAGTCGAGCACCTTCACGAAGTCCGCTTCGATCCCGTACCGGCAGACATAGATGTTGGCAGGCTTGATGTCCCGATGGACGAGGCCGTTCTCGTGCGCCTCGAGGAGCGAATCGCACACCTGCGCCAGCAGGTAGGCCGATCGTGCAGGCTGAATGGGGCCGTAGCGTTCGACTAGGGTTTGCATGTCCAGGCCATCGAGAAGCTCCATCACGTAGTAGAGGGAGCCCTCCGGCGTCACCCCGAAGTCGAACACGTCGATCGTGTGGGGGGAGCGGAGCAGCGCCGTGGCCTGCGCCTCCCGCTCGAAGCGCCGCACGAGCGTCTCGCGATCGTCGCCCACGCTGATCAGCATATCGGGCCGAATGAGTTTGATCGCTGCCGGGCGGGCCAGCATGCGATGGTCAGCCCGCCATACCTCGCCCATGCCGCCTCGTCCGAGACGCTCGGTGAGCCGGTAACTTCCCAGCTCACGTGCCTCACCCACCTCCTGAGCCAGGCTGGTCAGCACGTGGGCCGTGACCAGGGCAATGCCGGCGGCCAGGTAGTTGGCATAGTACGCACCCACCATCTGGACGAGCGTCGGAGTCTCCCCGCCCCGGAGGCCGTAGATGAGGTCGCCGATCGGGTCCATCGTGGCGGCCACGAGAGCGGCCAGCAGAACGCGCCCCGGCGTATTGGGGACGAGGATGGCAAAGACGAGGATGACGATCGCGATCTCCGAAACCCCCCACACAGGCATGCGAAGCTCGGCGGCGAAGTACTGAAGGGCCACGCCGCCCATGAACGCGAGGAAGACCTCGTACGCGAGGCCGACATCCAGCATGCGCTCGGGACTGAGCGCATTGGAGCGGCCGAGGAAGTAGACGCCGATCGAGCAGAGCAGCATGCCGAGCACGATCAGTCGGGTGGGACCGGGCTGAGCGAGCGCCGGGTCGGCAAGCACCGGGGCCGAGTTGGTGATGACCACGTAGACGGTCAGCGCGATGGCTATGACGGCGGAGACCATCTGCAGCCGGTTCGCGGCTCGACGCCGCAGGTCGAGTGGAATCTGGTGCGTCGTGAAAGTGCGGGCTCTGGCCCGGTCGGCCCTCGTCGCCGGTACCGTGCGAAGAGTCCTGTCGTCGGGTCCGCCGCTCGCTGATTCTGAACCCGATGGGGCAAGGGACCCAAGCCAGTCGGCCCTCTCCTGTGACGGAGAGGAGTCCGTGTCTCCGAGCAGTGCCCCGATCTGACGCCGAAGGTCCTGTGACATGTCCGCTTGCCCGATTGTGGCCCGCGTGGGGAAGCAGCCGCCTGCGGCAAGCGTCTGCTATCGACGAAGCCTCATCTGTTACGATAGACCCAGGCCGGGCTTCCGCAAGTGGGATCGGCCTCATACGCTGCCGTATGGGCGCGGAACGGTTCGGCGCGCGGAGGGTGGAGCATGATGGGACGGTCGGCACTCGTCCGACCGGAATGCACGGCCTGGAGGGTCCGATGGATGCCAGGTTGGTCCCAGGGATTATCCTTGCCACGCTTCTTGCCAGCGCCTGGCTTGCCTGCTCGGTGAATCCGTCGCCGGTGGGCCTGGCAGGTGATGCGGCCGACCTCGGGCTGCTGGACGGGTCGTGGGTCGGATCGTATCAGAGCCCCGAGAGCGGCCGAAGCGGCGAGATCGCCTTCTCGTTCGATGCCGAGCGCGGAGAAGCTTCTGGGTATGTGCTGATGAAGCCGGCCAAGAAACCGGTGCCGTTCGGCTACATGGGGGACTGGGGTGCAGAGCAGCGTGCGGCTGGTGATGTTCGGCTGACGATCGACCTCGTTGAAGTCGAGGGCAGCTCCGTGCAGGGAAGGCTCACCCGGTACACCGATCCCGATTGCGGCTGCAGCCTGTGCACGAGGTTCGAGGGGCGCGTGGAAGGTGACTCGATTCGAGGCACGTTCACGACGCTGCATCTCGATTCGGGGCGCGAGGAGGCGGGGGAGTGGGCCGTGGGACGCCGTTCGCCCTGAGCCATCGCCGTGTGCCGCCTCCCCAGCGGGCACCTGTCGGTGCCGCCTGGGGCCGGTCCGCCATGTAAGGTGGAATCGACGCATGACATCCTCTTTCATGGCAGGGGCTGCCAGGCAGCCGATCGTCCCGCGAGGGAGGAGCGCCAGACATGGACGGAGACAGGCATTTCGGCGGACTTCCCAGGGACGTGCTCGCCGTGGCCCTGGCGCTGGTCGTGAGCGGTAGCGTCATGGCGGTGGCGAGCTTGACGCTTGCGGTCCTCTTCACCGGTTGGCCGCTCAGCCTGCTCGGTATAAGGATGTGACGTCGATATAAGGATGTGACGGCTCTTCCCCACGCCATTACTGCCACACCTTCGGCCCTTGCCGTCTGCCCGGCGCGACCTCCAGAGGGGGTGCGGTCTGCAGCTGCGCAGGCATTGCGCCACGGTTCGCCGCTGCGAGACCTGCCCGGCCTCATTCCGCAAGCCGGCATAATGCGCAATTTGACATGCAACTGGGGGATCCGGCGCCGACACTGCGTTCCCGACACGGAGCTTGCGACATCGATAGCGCGTTCCGCGACTGTCTACCCTTCGGCTGATGGGAACGAAGCATGCGCGACCCCGGCAGACAGGCCGCCCTCGGGTTCGTCGCCGTGGCGATCGGAGCGGCCGTGCTGCTTATCGCTGCCGTCCGATTCCTCCTCTCGCTCTTGAGGTAGAACCGAGGGCCGGCCCGTCCCGTTCGCCGGCTCTCGCGCGTTGGAAAGCGGAGACCGCGGGAATCATCGCGGTCCGGCAACCGACCATCCTGAGCACCCCGAGACCGAGTTAATGAGCGCTGCGAATCCGCGTCGTGCGATCGAGATCCTTGCGGCACTGGGTCTCATACTGGCCCTGGCAGCCGGGGGCTGGACCAAGGAGCTCGTAATCGAGAGACGGGTAGTGCGGGGGACGGCGACCGGCAGGCAGGCCCCGTCTGCCCTTCACACGTGCAATGACCGGATCGCTCCCCGCTGGGCGCGCGACACCTTCCCGGTCGGTCAGGTCATCGACAGCGTCGTCTCCCGATCCGATCCGACGCAAAGCTACGCCCTGTATCTGCCGTCCCGGTACGACACGGCCCACAGGTGGCCGGTTCTCTACCTGATGGATCCCCGCGGACGGGCCCTCGTCCCGATGGAACTGTTCCGGGAGCCGGCAGAGCGGCACGGCTGGATCGTTTTCAGCTCCTATAACACGCTGAGCGACGGCCCGATCGAGCCGAACGAGCTGGCCCTCGATGCCATGCTGGGCGACACCCAGCAGCTGCTGGCGGCGGACCTGAACCGTCTCTACCTGTCGGGTTTTTCGGGCACGGCCAAGTTGGGCTGGGGGTTCGCCGCCCAGCTGGCTGGGAACGTGGCGGGCCTGATCGGCGTCGGAGGGGGGCTGCCGCCAGGCGCTGCCGGGCTCGGGTATCCCAGCCTCCTCGAGAACCAGTCGTTTTCCTTCTTCGGCGCGGCCGGCAACACCGACTTCAACTACGAGGAGATGGTCACTCTGGAGCTCCTGCTCGACAATCTCGACATACCCCACCGGTTCGTGACTTTCGAGGGGCCGCACAGCTGGCTGCCCGCGGAGCTGGCCGCGCGAGCGGTGGATTGGCTGGAGGTCCAGGCGATGAAGAACGGGCTGCGCCCCGTCGACCCCGAGTTCGTGAACCGGCTGTTCGTCCGCTGGCTGGAGGAGGGGCGCGAGCTCGAGGCGCAGGGTCGACCGCTCGCCGCCGCGGAGGCGTACCGCGCGCTGGTCGATGATTTCCTGAACCTCCTTCCGGTCGAGCGCCTTACCATGGCAGCGGCTCGAGCGAACGAGCTGGAAAGGTCCGACGAGGTGAAGGCCCGGCTTGGGAAGAGACGCGAGATCCTGGAGGCCTCGCGGGAGTTCGACCGGAAGCTGAGGGATCATCTCGTGCGCTTCCGCGAATCGGACCGCCCGGTCAGGGAGGCCGCCCGAATGATCGATGGCCTCGAAGTGGAGGAGCTTCGCCGCCGAGCGGCGAGCGCCGGGGATACCGTGGATGCCCTTGCCGCACAGCGATGCCTGGAGACGATCTTCGTCCACGGCATCTTCTACCTGCCACGCGACTTCATCGAGACCGACCCGGAGCGGGCCCTCGCCGCGCTGGAGGTGGCCCGGGCCGCCAAGCCGGAGAGCCCCCGCGTCTGCTACGAGGAGGCGCGCGTGCACGCGGCGGCAGGGCACACGGAGGAAGCGCTCGACGCGCTCGAGTGCCTCGTGGACACGGGAGCCATCCGGAACCCCGAGTTCATCGAGCGCGAGCCATTCCTGAAGCGGCTGGCGGGCGAGGGGCGTTTCGTCGAGCTGATGAGGCGTGCGCGGGAGCGAGCTGCGGGCGAGACGCCGCCGGATGGAGCGGACTAGTCCGTACTCGGCACGGAGCAGCTGCCGCCGCCCAGCACGCAGAACTGAGCACAGTAGGGATGGTTGAGCGAGACCGGGCCGGCCGTCTCCGCGAGCGATCTGCCGAGGTAGAAGCGCCGATCGTACGGCAACAGCGTACAGGCCATGACGCCTGGTGCCGTATCCCCCCGTCTCTTCACGACCATGCGGCTCGAGGCGCACATGACCTCGTCGGGCCGCTTCCCCAGGATCGTCCAGCAGTCCTCGCTGATCTCGGTTACGGCGGACGAGCGGTCCATCTCCGGGAAAAGGACCAGGGAAGCCGGACAGAGCGCGTCGAGCGCGATCCCCTCTGCCGCGAAGAGATCCCGGTAACCCGCTCTCAAGCTGCTCTCCGATTCCGGCCAGCAGGTCCGTCCCGCCACCCGGACCGCGAAGCCATGCAACTCAAGCCACCGCAGACCGTCCAGGGTGCGGGCCCAGCTGCCGTCGCCCCGCAATGCCTCATGGCCGGCCCGGGTGTAGTGGTCGAGGCTCACGCGAAGAACGAGTCGGTCGCCGTGCTCGCAGAGCAGCGACAGCAATCCCTCGCGAAGGCGAGGCCGCATCATCGGCTGCATGCCGTTCGTGAGGATGAGCACTCGAAGGCCGCGTCGCAGGCATTGACCCGTCATGCCCAGGATCTCCGGATTCAGGAACGGTTCTCCGCCCGTGAACCCGATCTCCTCGGTCGGCCAGCCAAGTTCGTCGATCTCGTCCAGGTAGGCTTCCACGTCGGCCGCCGTGAGATAGGCGAGCCGGTCGTTGGAGGGGCTGGATTCGATGTAGCAGCCGCGGCACTCGATGTTGCACAGCGTGCCCGTGTTGAACCACAGCGTTCTGAGGGCGACGAGATCCACGGTGGCGCGCGGGGCCCCGGCCGCCGTGCGCGCCGGATCGCTGAAGGGTGCCCCCCGCTCGATCTGCATGCTGCGTCCTCCCTGGACGGGTCCTTGGTTGCTGAAAGCCGCGTCCGGTTTCCTCGGCGCGACACGGGGACCGGATTGGCGCGCGCGCACCCGACAGCTTATATTATCGTCGTCTGGTCGTGCAGTCCCACGACCGGTCGGTGCGGATTTGCTCCGCAGCTTGAAGGCGCACCGGCCCGAGAAAGACGACCTTCTAAAGAGCGGACGAGGGCCCGACCGCGAAGTCTGCAGCCGGGCCCTTTTTGCATCGTGCCACGGCGGTTCGCGCGACCGGGCAGACGCGGCGCGAGGCCCCCGTGCGATGCGACGACCGGCCGCATCCGCCGCAACGCGGAGACCCGACAACCCGGGAGGTCCCATGAAGGATGCAGACCGCAAGCTCCTCGTGCGCCGATTCTACGAGGAGATCGTGAATACGGGTGCCGTGGCGAAGATCGCGGAGTTCATCGCTCCGGACTGCGTGGAGACGGACGGCAAGGTTCGTGTCCTCAGCGGCGTCGATGGAATGGCCCGGCACGTCCTGGCCGTGCGGGATGTCTATCCCGATCTGCATCTGACCATCGAGCGCCAGATCACCGAGGGCGAGTGGGTGGTTACTCAGGTCACGGCTCGCGGCACGCATCATGGCCACTGGCTGGGCATGAAGCCCACCGGGCGACTGCTCGAGTTCGCCGGCGTGAACGTGGACCGCGTCGTGGACGGCCGCATCGTGGAGCACGGAGGGGCAGCCAACATGCTCGAGCCGCTTCTCGAGGCCGGCGCGCTCCGGGTGGTTTCGGACTAGCGCGCTCCAGGGCCCAGCCGCCCCCCGGAGCCCCCCTACTGCGGGCGGGAGAACACGACCCCGTGGGGGATGGCGGGCGCGTCCGTCGCGGTCCGGCGGACGATCACGCCCGGCTCCGTCGCGCCAGCCGATCGGAAGTCCTCGACGAGGCTGAGGGCGCCGCTCTCCGGATCAAGGTGCAACAGGAGCAACCGGCCGCTCAGCGATCCATCTCCCGTCAGGGCGATCCTCTGCCCGCCCGGCTCGGCGGTGATCCAGTGGGGCAGGGCATCCGGCCCGAGGAACAGCTCATCGACGAGCACCGGCCGCTCGGGGTCCGTCATGTCGAGGACGGCGAGCGAGCGGGTCGACTGGACCGTCTGCACCCAAAATCGTCCGACCACCACGGGCAGACCGCACTCGTCACCCTCCTCGTAGCTGTCCCATGGGAAGCTGTAGATGAGCCGGGCGCCCGGATGCTCGGACAGCAGGTTCTCGACAAGGTACATCCCGCAGCGGAACGTCGTCACGATCACCGTCTCGCCGTCCGCCAGTACCCGGGCCTCCGCCACATCCAGGTTCTCGTCCCCCCGCGGGCCCGGCGGAAGCCGCACGGTGTGGAGCAGACCGAGCTGCGGCCAGCTCCAGACCTGGAACGAACGGCCGCTCACCTCGCCCATCATGTCGGCCGTGGTCGTCACGACCCGCCCCCCCTCGGCCAGCAGGGTCACGCTGTACGGCCTCAGCTCGGGGTCCGTCGGGTCGGCGGCGTCGGCTCCCCGTACGAACCGGCCCAGCGAATCGAGCTCCACCAGGCCGCCGGGCTCGGCGTGCCCCTCCCCCTGATTCTGAAAGGTGGCCAGCACGTTGCCCTCGGGGGTGCGGTCGAAGCTGTGGGGGAAGGTGTACGGGCCCGCGTTCGTGAACGACGACTCGATGACCGGTGACAGGGGATCCTCGAGGTTGATCACGTAGGTTCTGCCTTCGCGGAACGCGTTGGCCAGAATGCGCCGGCCCTCGGGCATCACGTGCTCGGTGTGATGGGCGCGGGAGATCTCGCTGATCTCGACAGTGGCCAGCACCCGTGCGTAGCTCGGCTGCGCCGGATCCGCGCCGACGACCGCGAGGTACGAGCGCGCCTCATCGCTCCCCGATTCGGCAGCCCAGACAAACAGGTAGGCACTGCGCCCTGCCTGTACGCCGTGATCGGTGGTCAGCCTTCCCTCAGCGTCGTCCCTGCCGTCCGAGCTGCTTCGGCTGTCGCCGCCGGCGCAGGCGGTGGTCGAGACGAGCGCGATGAGGGCGGCGACGCAGAACGGCGAGCGTTGCATGGTCTCTCTCCCGAAACGGAGGTTGGCTGAAGAAGAGCGCCGCGATCGGCGGTAAGGGAATAACATGCCCGGAGGGCTCGGGAAACCATCGCGGTGCGCCAGTCGCTAGTTTGCAGGCACAAAGGTGCGCGGCTGATCGGCGGATCATCGAATGGGAGGCGATTGTGCCAGAGGTCCACGCGCACGTCACAGGAGAGAATCTCCCAGCCGGTCGCGCTGTCGTGCTCGCAGCCGCTCCGACCCGGCTGCAGACGATCCTCGAGGATGATGGAGGCGGCGGATGACTTCCATTCGTTGCGGGGCGGTCGCGCTGCTCCTGCTCTCTCTTCCGGCGGTCTCCGCGGCACAGGAGGCTGAATCCGCTCAGGAAGAAAGGGGGCTCCACCTCAACTATGCCTGTGGCCAGCGATAGGAGATCCTCTCTCCGGTCACCTCACATGACCT
>CP070670.1:390034-394344 GCA_020351855.1 Gemmatimonadota bacterium | reverse complement strand
CCTGGAGCTCCTGCGTCACGTGCGGAGGGAGTCGCCGGAAACCGCGGTCGTGCTCATGACCGCCTACGGCTCCAAGGACACGGCCATCCAGGCGCTCAACGAGGGCGCCGCCTACTTCGTCGAGAAGCCGTTCGACCTGGACGAGATGAAGGTCGTCGTCCGCAAGACGCTGGAACAGAAGCGGATCGCAGCGGAGAACGCGGATCTGAAGATCCAGAATCGGGACCTGAAGGCGGAGCTGCACAAGCAGTACCGCTTCGACGGACTCGTGGGCCGCAGTTCCAAGATGAAGGAGATCTTCCAGCTGATCCAACGTGTCGCCGGCACCAACAGCACGATCATGATCTCGGGGGAGTCGGGCACGGGCAAAGAGTTGATCGCCCGGGCGGTTCATTACAACTCGTCACGTCGGGAGCGCCCGTTCGTCTCCATCAACTGCGGAGCGTTGCCCGACCAGCTGCTGGAGAGCGAGCTGTTCGGTCACACGAAGGGCTCGTTCACCGGCGCAACCACGAACAAGAAGGGGCTGTTCGATGTCGCGGACGGCGGCACCATCTTCTTGGACGAGATCGGCGAGACCTCGCCCGCCATGCAGATCAAGCTCCTGCGCGTTCTCCAGGAGCGGAAGATCCGCCGCGTGGGCGGCACCGAAGAGTTGAACGTGGACGTGCGGGTCATCACCGCCACCAACCAGAATCTCGAAGTGATGGTTCGGGAGAAGAGATTCCGCGAGGATCTTTACTACCGCATCAACGTGATCCCGATCCGGATGCCGGCACTGCGGGAGAAGCCCGAGGACATCCCCGCGCTGGCGGAGCACTTTCTCCAGAAGTACAGTCGGCAGGTGGGCAAGCCGATCTCGGGGATCTCCGAGGCCGCCATGGAGTGCCTGGAGTCTTACCGCTGGCCGGGCAACGTGCGGGAGCTGGAGAACGTCATCGAGCGAGCGGTGGCGCTCGAGAACGCCGAGACGATCCGGCCCGATTCGCTTCCCCGAGAGGTTCGATCCGGTCAGGCGCCGCAAGGGGAGCCGGAGGTGATCCTGCCGGAAGGGGGAATCGATCTGGAGCGCCACCTGGAGGAGCTGCGCCGCCTCTACATGGTCGAGGGGATGGAGCGGGCCGGGGGCGTGCAGACCCGCGCTGCCGAGCTGCTGGGGATGACCTTTCGTTCTTTCCGGTACTTCGCGAAGAAGTACTCTCTGACGGGCAAGGACGCCGCCTGGCGGCAAAACAACGAGGCGGAGAGTCCCGTGGTCGGGGCCGGGGCCCGGGCCGTGGGCGGCTCCGGTGCGGCCGGGTGACACTGTTTGTCACACGGTACCGTGGCCGACGACAGCTATGGGCAAACTTGGCCCGGGTTGACCGAGCCACCGAGTCGCGAGGAGGGTGGCAACGGCTGTAAATGGTTTCCAAATAACGGTTTAGGAGTCGCGTTCTCGAAGGGGCCAATGCTGGCATCAGGGTTGCTCCGATTGGAGGGCGGACCTGAAAGGAGGCTACGAGAGATGCGGAACAACGCGAAGGGTTTCACCCTTATCGAGCTGCTGATCGTCGTGGCGATCATCGGCATCATTGCTGCCATCGCGATCCCGAACCTGCTGAACGCGATCGACCGCGGGAAGCAGAAGAGGACGATGGCTGACCTGCGCTCCATCGGCACCGCCGTGGAGGCCTACGCCGTCGACAACAACATCTACCCGACGGCGGCGAACATGGGCGCGCTCGAGCCCGTGATCGAGCCGGTCTACATCAAGAACATGCCCAACACGGACGGTTGGGGTAACGCCATGATCTACCAGCCCGCCACAACGGCGGGGACCGGCTACACCGTCAAGTCGACGGGCAAGGATGGCGCCGTCGAGGGCTCCCCGGCGGGCGACACGACCGGGGACTTCGACTGCGACATCATTTTCGTGGACGGCCAGTTCACCCAGTGGCCGGAAGGCATGCAGCAGTAGGCGCCTGACCGAAGCCAACGTCGTGGAGCGGCGGAGGTCCCCTCGCGGGCTTCCGCCGCTTTGCTTTCTCGGGCGTTTTGATAGGCTCTCGGCGTGACGAGCGCGCCGTGCCCCCAACCCGATGCCCAGCCGATCGCACGCACTCCCGCGCGGCGGTCGGCCTCCGACGTCAAGTGAGCATGCCTCCGGAAGGCGAGGCCCCGGCAAGGGCGGCCGGGCTGCTTCTCGTTTCCCTGATCGTCCTTCTCGCCCTCTTCCCGCCGGAGACCCGGGGGGAGTCGCTGGCCGGTTGCGCGGCCCTCCTGGCGCTGTTCGGTGCTCTTTCTTGGGGAAGGCCTTCGCCTCCCGCCGGCCGGGCGTGGCTGATGGTCCTGCTCGCGTCGGCGTGGCCTCTGGTCCTGGCCGCCGACGCGCCCGGCCCGGCTGTCCGGCCACTGGTGATCTTCGTGCTGGCAGGGGCGGCCGGACTCTGCGCCGCCGGAGGTGCATCCCGTTCGGGCGCCGATCGCTCGATCGCGTGGACCGTCGCCGTGGCGGGGCTCCTCGTCGCCGTCCACGCGTTCTGTCAGGTGGCGTTCGGGTTGGAAACGGCTGCCCGCTGGATCGAGACGGCCGGGCAACTGCCCGATCGGGAGCTGATCCTGGAGCGCTTGCGCCAGGGGCGCCCGTTTGCGGCCTTCGCGACCCCGGCCTCGCTCGGAGGCTACCTCGCCCTGGCGTTGCCGATCACGCTCGGCCTGGTCGCCGAGGAGCGGAGAATCGGAAGGGTCGCGGCCTTGGCGATCGCCTTCGCGCAACTCGGCGGGCTGCTGGCCTCGGGCTCGGCCACGGCCGGGGCCGCGCTGCTGGGGGCCGCCGCTCTTTTCCTGTTTGTCGCGAGACCTCGGGACCGCTTGAGGGTGGGGCTGTCGGTGCTCCTGGCGATGACCCTCCTGGCGAGCGTTCTCTGGAGCCGGCGAGCCGAGGTCTTCGATGCTGACCGCTGGGACAGTCCGTGGAGATTGCGGGCGGGCAACTTCGCGGTAGCCGCAAGGATGGTCGCGGACAACCCGTGGCTGGGCGTCGGACCGGGTGGGTTCGGCGAGGCGTTTCCGCGATACCGTCTGCCGCACCACAACGAGGCCCTCCACGTTCACGATCTTCCTCTGGAGATGGCGGCCGATCTCGGGATCGGACCCGGCCTGCTCGTCAGTCTCCTGTTCTTCGTGGTGTTCCTGGGTCCCCTGCGGCGTCTCCGCTCGGAGCCGGTCGGCTGGAGGACCGGGGCGGGGGTGGGGCTCGCGGCGTTCGCGCTCCACAATCTCGTCGACTTCACCGCGCGGCTCCCGTCCGTGCTGTGGACGGCGTCGCTGCTGAGGGGTGTGCTGGACACGCCACCGCTCGAAGGCCGCCGCCGGCCGAGCGGGGTGGCGGGCGCGGTGTTGACCGTCGGAACCGCGGCGGCGGCCGTGCTGGCGATCGCCATCGGCCTGGCTTCGAACGCGCTCTTCCAGGCTCGCGAGGCCGTGGCGCGGGGGGAGGTCGCCCGGGCGCTCGATCTCTCGCGGCGTGCGACGCGTCTGGCGCCGTGGGACCCGAACGGCTGGTTGTTCAGAGCCCAGGCGCTGCTCGACGCCGGGGAGGACCCGGAGCGGGCTCTGGCCGCCGCGGAGCGGGCCGTGGATCGTAGCCCGGTTCGGCCCGCCGCGCGTGCGGCTCGCGCCCGCGCGCGAGAGGCGCTCGGGGACTTGCCCGGCGCGTTCGCGGACCTCGCGGAGGCGGCGAGGCTTTATCCCGCTCAAGACGACTACGTCCGTATGCGTGACGGCATCGGCGCCCGGGCTCCCCGGCGGTCCCGCCCGGAGGTCGTTCAATGACGAACGGACCGGCGCCCCGAGCGCTTGGGCTACCGGGGCTGTCTCTGGTGGCAGTGCTCCTGGTCTCGACACTTTACGAAGGAGGGGCGGCGCCGACCGGGACGCTGATCACGCACACCCTGATTGCGGTTGTGGTCTTGACGTTCCTGGTCGACGCGCGTCCGCGGGCCGGGCTCCCGGCGCTCGCCCCGCTCGGCGCCTTCGTTGCCTTTGTCGTCTTCGTGGTGGTGGGCGCCGCGGTGGCGCCGTACGGTTACGCGGCGTTTCTCACCGTCCTCGAGGTCGCCGCCTTTCTCGGCATCGGGCTCGCCGCGTCGCGCCTCGGGCGCGACCTTGCGGTCCGGCTCGCCTGGCCGCTCCTACTCGGCGCGGCCGTGCAGGGCGCGCTTGCCGTCTACCAGCGTCTCGCGATGGGGGAGTCGCGGCCGGACGGCACCTTTCTCAACCCGAACCACCTGGGAGCTTGGCTGGTGGCGGCGATGCTCGTGGGACTG
>CP070670.1:379088-389934 GCA_020351855.1 Gemmatimonadota bacterium | reverse complement strand
AGATGTCACCGCTGCCGAGCGGACGGCGCTTCGCTCGCTGGATGCCTTGGTTTCCCAGGGACGCTTCATTCGGGCAGCCGAGCTTGCGGATTCGCTCTTCGCGGCCTGGCGAGGCGATCGAGGCCGGGCCGCTGCGGCGAACCGCGCGCTCTTCGTGGGTGCCGTCGCCCTGCAAACGGCGGGTGAATCGGCGGCCGCGTCGAGCCGTTTCGAGATGCTGGTCGTTCGATCCACAGGGAGTCTCCGCGACCTGGCCGTGAATCGGCTCGCGGATATCCGCGTACGGAGCGGGGAGGAGCTGGCTGCTCTTCGGCTCCTCTTGGAGCATCCTGCCGCCCTGAGCGAGGAGTCGCGCCGGGTGATGCGACAGGCGGCCGCGGCTGTCACGCTGAGCGAGCTGGAGGAGATGGCCGGCCTTGCCGCGCCCGGTCCGGCGGGCGGCCTGCTCCGGGCGGAGCTTGCCCGCGCTCTCGCGCTGGCCGGCCGCGAAGACTCTGCGCGTGTCGTCGGGCGGCGCGTACTGAACGAGGACGCCTGGCCCGAGGACCGGACGCTCGCGAGGCAGATCCTCGCGGGCGATTACCGCGACCGGGCGCGCGTCCGCGTGGGGCTATTGCTGCCTCGCTCCGGTCGCTTCGCGGCTGCGGGGGAGCTCGTCGAGGAAGGAGCGCGAATCGCGCTCCAGGAGTACGAGCGTGCCGCTGGTTCACTCCCGATCGAGCTAGTAATCGAAGATGATCGCTCGGGCCAGGCGGATCTGGCCGATCTCGTTGAGAGGCTCGAGCAGCGGGGAGTCGTGGCGCTGGTGGGCCCGATGCGATCGGAGGCGTTCGAGGACGTGGCTCGGGGGCGCCGAGACCCCGGGTTGCTTCTCATCAGCCCGACCGCGACGGAGGTCCGCCGGCCGGCGGAGAACGCCTTCACGCTGTGGGCAAGGGATCGACGGCACACCGACGTCGCTCGCGATCTGGCGAGGTTCCTCGGTGGCGATGCGGGCCTGACCAGGCTCGGCATCCTTTACCCCTACGGTCCGCTCGGCGAGGATTCTTACCGGACGTTCGAGGAGGCAGCCCGACAGACCGGTGCCTCGGTCGTCGCGGCCAGCGGGTACCGTCCGGACACGACGACCTTCGAGCTGCCGATCGCGCAGGTTCACGCCGCGTCACCTCAGGCGATCTTCATCGACGCCGATGCGGTTCCGACGGTCCTGCAGCTCACGCCCCAGATCCCGTATTACGGCGTGGAGGGCTCCATCATAGCCGGAAGCGCCCTCTGGGCTGCGCCGGAAGCTCTCCGACAGCTCGAGGGGACGATGGGAAACGCCTGGATCGTCGGCGCCTACGTGGATCGGTCCGCGGAGACCTCTCCATGGGTGACTTTCAAGGACCAGTACGAGAGAGAGTACCGCAAGTCGCTTCGCGACAACATGTTGCCGGCCCTCGGCTACGACGCGATGCGCCTGGTGCTCGCCGCCTTGGCGCGCTCGGGCACGGCGGATCCGGCGCGGGTTGCCCGCGCTGCGCGGGAGCTCGAGGTGGCCGGTGCCACGGGGCTTTTCCGAGTCGACCCGGGCACGTCGACGGTCATTCGACGGACACTCATCCGCGCGTTGCGCGACGGAGAACTGCACCCGCTCGACGTCGCCTCGCTCCTCCGGTGGAGGGACGCGGAAGCGGAGGAGGCGGCCCGCCGTGCCGCTGCCGAAGAGGAGGACGGTTGAGACACGCACCCGCAGGCTCCGAAACGAGGGTGGGCACATGACGATGCGGGCCAAGCTGCACGAGCTGGAGGAGCGCAGACGCGCGAGCCAGGAGGGAGGCGGGGCAGAACGGCTGGCGCGACAGCACGAGAAGGGCAAGCTGTCGGCTCGCGAGCGGCTGGACGTCCTTCTCGATCCCGGATCCTTCGTCGAACTCGACCGGTTCGTGGAGCATCGCTGCACCGATTTCGGGCTTGCCGGGCAGCGTTACCCGGGGGACGGGGTCGTGACCGGCTACGGCACGATCGATGGGCGGACCGTCTACGTGTTCAGCCAGGACTTCACCGTCTTTGGCGGCTCGCTCTCCGAAGCGCACGCCGAGAAGATCGTCAAGGTGATCGACAACGCGCTCAAGGCAGGCGTGCCGGTCATCGGTCTGAACGATTCGGGCGGCGCCCGGATTCAGGAAGGCGTGGTTTCCCTCGGCGGATACGCCGACATCTTTCTGCGCAACACACTCGCGTCCGGGGTCGTCCCGCAGGTCAGCGCCATCCTCGGTCCGTGCGCGGGCGGCGCCGTCTACTCACCCGCGATCACGGATTTCATCTTCATGGTCGAGGGCATCAGCCACATGTTCGTGACGGGCCCGAACGTCGTAAAGACGGTGACGCACGAGGATGTGAGCTTCGATGAGCTGGGCGGTGCCGCCACGCATGCCCGGACCTCCGGCGTGGCTCACTTCGCCTATGCGGATGAGGTCTCCGCGCTGCGGGGCGTGCGCACCCTTCTGGGATACCTCCCGTCCAACAACGCCGAGATGCCTCCGGCAGCCGAGCCGGCGGATCCGCCGGAGCGCGCTGCGGAGGAGTTGCTCGATGTCGTTCCCGACCAGCCCAACAAGCCCTATGACATGCACGGCGTGATCGGGCGAATAGTGGATGGCGGGGAGTTTTTCGAGGTCCACAGGGAGTACGCCCAGAATCTGATCGTCGGGTTCGCACGGCTGGATGGGCGGTCGGTGGGGGTCATCGCGAATCAGCCGGCGGTGCTGGCCGGGGTCCTCGACATCGCCGCCAGCCTCAAGGGTGCCCGGTTCGTCCGGTTTTGCGATGCCTTCAACATCCCGCTGATCACGTTCGAGGACGTGCCGGGCTTTCTTCCCGGGGTGGGCCAGGAGCATGGCGGCATCATCAAACACGGCGCGAAGCTGCTCTACGCGTACTGTGAAGCCACGGTCCCGAAGATCACCGTCATCACCCGCAAGGCGTACGGCGGGGCTTACGACGTCATGTCCTCGAAGCACATCCGCGGGGACCTGAACTTTGCCTGGCCCACGGCCGAGATCGCGGTGATGGGTCCCAAGGGCGCCGTAGAGATTCTCTACCGGAAGGAGATCGCCTCCGCGGAGGATCCCGAGGCGAAGACCGCAGAGCTCGAGAGCGATTTCAGGGCCAAGTTCGCCAACCCTTACCAGGCGGCTGCGCGAGGGTACGTCGACGACGTCATCGATCCGCGCCACACCCGGCAGCATCTGATCTCGGGCCTGCAGGTGCTCGCGAACAAGCGCGATCGAAATCCGCCCAAGAAGCACGGCAACATCCCCCTTTGAGGAAGCCGCCGTTCTCCCGGGTCCTGGTCGCGAACCGGGGCGAGATCGCCGTCCGTGTCCTTCGGGCCTGCCGCGAGCTCGGCATCGAGACCGTGGCGGTGTACTCGGAGCCCGATCGCCTGGCTCCCCACGTGCTGCAGGCCGACCTTTCCGTTCCGATCGGACCGGCGCGAGCGGCCGAGAGTTACCTGAACATCGGCCGGCTCATCGAAGCGGCTCGCAACACGGGGGCAGAGGCCGTCCACCCGGGGTACGGCTTTCTGGCCGAGAACGCGGCCTTCGCCCGGGCGACTCAGCAAGCCGGACTGACGTTCATCGGCCCGCCGGCCGAAGCGATCGAGGCTATGGGGGACAAGACGCGGGCCCGGCAGCTGATGCAGGATGCCGGTGTGCCCGTGGTGCCCGGCTCGGCGGCCGTCGGCGGGGGGGCGGAGGCGGAGGCTGCGGCCCGCGAGCTCGGCTATCCGCTGATGCTCAAGGCCGCAGCGGGCGGCGGAGGCAAGGGGATGCGGATCGTCCGCAGCCCCGCTGATCTCTCCGTAGCGGTCGAGCGGGCGCAGAGCGAGGCGCAGCAGGCGTTCGGGGATGCCACGGTCTACCTGGAGCGGTTCCTGGAGCGTCCGCGCCACATCGAGATTCAGGTGCTTGCGGATCGCCACGGAACCGTGGTCCATCTCGGGGAGCGGGAGTGCTCGATCCAGCGGCGCCACCAGAAGCTGATCGAGGAGTCACCCTCGCCGGCCGTGGATCGCGAGCTTCGGGAGCACATGGGTGACGTCGCGGTGGCCGCGGCGCGGGCGGTCGGTTATGAGGGAGCGGGCACGGTGGAGTTCCTCTACGCCGAAGACCGGTTCTACTTTCTCGAGATGAACACTCGCATCCAGGTGGAGCACCCGGTGACCGAGCTCGTGACCGGCGTGGATCTGGTCCACGAGCAGATGCGGCTTGCGGCGGGCGCGCCCCTCGGGTGGGAGCCGGATCCCGCCTGGCCTCGGGGGCATGCCATCGAGTGCCGAATCGGCGGTGAGGACCCGTTCAACGCCTTCTTTCCCTCGACGGGTCGGATCGCCGAACTGGACGTGCCGGGAGGACCCGGGGTCCGCTGGGATTCGGGCATCGCGGTCGGGTTCGAGGTGGGGCTGCACTACGATCCGTTGCTGGCAAAGCTCGTGGTGCACGGGCCCGACCGCCCGGCGGCGATCCGTCGGATGAAGCGGGCACTCCAGGAGCTGCACATCTCGGGAATCCGAACGACGCAGGCGTTCCACCTCGCCGTGATGGAGGAGGCCGACTTCCAGGCGGGCCGTCTGTCGATCCAGTACGTGGACGATCATCCACAGCTGCTGAGCGACGGGGGCGCCGTTGCGCTCGAGGCGGCCGCCATCGCGGCCGTGCTGCTCGAAGAGGAGCGGCGCGACACCCCCGCTATCGCCGGAGGAAAGGACGGCCAGCGGACGGGCGACCGGGAGTTGAGCGGCTGGCAGCGCGCCCTGCACTGGGGCTTGCCGGGCCGGGAAGGTCCGGCATGAGATACTTCGTCGAGGCGTCGGGCGAGGTCCTGCAGGTCGAGGCGACGGAGACCGGCGTGCGAATCGGCAAGCGCGAGTTCGAGGCGCACATCGAGAGCGTGCCCGGGAGCGACCGCCGGCACCTGAGGATCGGCGAGCGCGGCATCGCCCTGGCTGCCCGCAGCGTGGGCGACGGGTGGCTCATCGAGATCGCGGGACGTCCCGTTCGGCTCGCGGTGGAGGATGAGCGCACGCATACGATCCGAGAGCTCGCCCCCGCGCAGCGTGGCGCAGGGTCGCGCGAGGTTCGCGCGCCGATGGCGGGACTGGTGCTTCACATCGAGGTGGTCGCCGGACAGCAGGTGGAAGCCGGAACCGGCCTGGTCGTGATCGAAGCGATGAAGATGGAGAACGAGCTTCGAGCAGAGGGTTCCGGCACGGTGGCGACGATCGCCGTGAAGGAAGGGTCGACGGTCAATCCTGGCGACCTGCTGCTGACCTTTTCGGGAGAAGGTCCGTGACAAAGAAGGGACCGCCACCGGCCCCGGATCCGGCGCGCCGGCGGCGCTGGGAGGACGAGACGCTCGGGGTGCAGCTGCAGCGGTCGGGGGAGCGCCGCGAGCGGTTCGAGACCTCGTCCGGCATCGAGCTCGAGCCTCTCTACGGCCCACCGGAGGCGGCGGTGGACTACGACCGGGATCTGGGATACCCGGGGGAGCCCCCGTTTACGCGCGGGGTCCATCCCACGATGTATCGCGGTCGCCTGTGGACGATGCGCCAGTACGCGGGCTTCGGCACTGCAGGGGAGACCAACGCCCGCTTCCGGTACCTCCTCGAGTCGGGTCAGACCGGGCTCTCGGTGGCGTTCGACCTGCCGACGCAGATGGGCTACGACTCCGATCATCCGATGGCGGAGGGCGAGGTCGGTCGCGTCGGCGTGGCGATCGATACCCTGGACGACATGCGGCGGCTTCTGGACGGGATCCCATTGGACCGCGTCTCGACTTCGATGACGATCAACGCGACGGCTCCGATCCTCCTCGCGTTCTACGTGGCGCTAGCGGACGAGCGCGGCACGCCGCGGGCAGAGCTTCGCGGTACGGTACAGAACGACATCCTCAAGGAGTTCGTGGCTCGCGGGACGTACATCTACCCGGTCGAGGAGAGCCTCCGGCTGGTCACGGATCTCTTCGAGTTCTGCGCCGCAGAGGTTCCGAGGTGGAATCCGATATCCATCAGCGGCTACCACATCCGCGAGGCAGGAGCGACAGCGGCCCAGGAGATCGCCTTCACCTTCGCGAACGGGATCGAATACGTGAGGCGGGCCATGCATGCCGGCCTCGAGCTTGACTCGTTCGCGCCGCGGCTCAGCTTCTTCTTCGCCTCTCACAACTGCTTTCTGGAGGAGGTGGCCAAGTTCCGGGCGGCCCGGCGTTTATGGGCCCGGATCGTGGAGGAGATGGGGGGAGCGGAATCGAGCCGCCGACTGCGTTTTCATGCACAGACGGCGGGCTCGACGCTCACCGCGCAGCAGCCGTTCAACAACGTGGTACGGGTGACCTTGCAGGCGCTGGCCGCCGTTCTCGGCGGCACCCAGTCGCTCCACACGAACAGCTACGACGAGGCGCTGGCCCTGCCCACCCGCGACGCGGCGCTCCTCGCCCTGCGGACGCAGCAGATCATCGCGAGCGAGAGCGGGGTGGCCGACACGGTGGACCCGCTGGCCGGCTCCTACGCCGTCGAGGTGTTGACCGATGAGCTGGAGTCGCTGGCGCGGGAGTACCTGGCCCGCATCGAGGAGCTCGGCGGCGCCAGCCGAGCGATCGGCTACATGGCGGAGGAGATCCACCGCTCCGCTTACACATACCAGAAGGCCCTGGAAAGCGGAGAGTCGGAGGTCGTCGGTGTGAACGTTCTTCAGGACGATGAGGAGCCGCCGGTGCTCGTTGCCCCCGATTTCGGCGCTCTGGCCGCCGCGCAGCGGGCCCGGCTGGGCGAGTGGAAGGATGCGAGGGACGCGGGGAAGACTGAGGCGGCGCTGGCCGCCGCGCGGGAGGCAGCTTCGTCGGGTGGCGGCCTCATGCCCCGGCTCGTGCAAGCCGTGAAGGCGGGCGCCACGCTCGGGGAGCTCTCGGACGAGCTCCGCGGAGTCTGGGGAACATACGTGCGAGGATGACGGACAGCGGTCGGGAGAGCGATGCCTACCTACGAATACCGTTGTGATGCCTGCGGGCACGAGTTCGAGCTGTTCCAGAAGATGAGCGAGGGTCCGGCGCGGGACTGCCCGGAGTGCGGTCGGCCCGAAGTGCGACGGAGAATCTCGGCGGGAGGGGGCGTCCTCTTCAAGGGCCCCGGCTTCTACGCCACGGACTACCGAAAGCCGGCGCCGAGCGACGCGAAGAAAAAGCCGTCGGGGCCGAAGGCGGGGCCCGACGACGGCTCTTCGAAGGGCGGGGCTGCGGATGATTGAGCGGTGTCGCGGGTCTCGCGGTTCGGGAGCGTCGCGTGTCGGGTGAGCTGACCGCCGACCTGTCTCGCGAGCTGAAGCGGGCCGCTCTGGAGGCGGGCGCCCCCGCCGATTTCGAGCCCCAGCTGGAGCGTCCGCGTGATCCCCGGCACGGAGATTACGCGACCAATGCGGCGCTCATCCTCGCCGGCCAGCTCGGGCAGCCGCCGCGTCAGGTGGCGGAGAGGATCGCGGCCGTCCTGGACCGGACGGCGGCCGGGATCGCGGACCTCAGCGTGGCGGGACCGGGGTTCATCAACTTCCGCTTGGGCGACGCAGCCTACTGGCGGAAGCTCCGGCAGATCTTCGCTGCCGATCGCGGCTACGGGCGGGGGGACGCGCCCACGGGGCGCCGCGTCAACGTCGAGTTCGTCTCCGCGAATCCGACCGGTCCGCTCCATGTCGCACACGGCCGGGGAGCGGCAATCGGTGACGTGGTAGCTTCGCTCCTCGAGTGGCTGGGCGACGAGGTGGTTCGCGAGTTCTACGTGAACGACGCGGGGCGCCAGATCGACCTCCTCGCGGCATCGGTGGAAGCACGTTGGCGGCAGCTGGCGGGCGCGGATGTCGAGGTGCCGGAAGGCGGCTACATGGGCGGGTACGTGCGCGAGCTGGCCGAGGAGATCGAGGCGGATCTGGGTCGCGAGAAGCTCGCCGGGCTGGACGAGGCCGAGCGCCGCCGGCTGTTCGGCGACTTCGCGATGGGGCGCCTGCGCGCGGAACAAGAGCGAGACCTGGAGGAGTTCCGCGTGCACATGGACGTCTTCCGCGAGGAGAGCGGCCTGTACGCCAGGGGCGAGGTCGCCGAGGCGCTCGCGCAGTTGGGGGCAGCGGGCCTGACCTACTCGCATGACGGAGCCACCTGGCTGGACACGATCCGGTTTGGGGATGACAAGGATCGGGTGCTCGTGAAGAGCGACGGGTCCTACACCTACTTTCTCCCCGACGTCGCCTACCACGCGGACAAACATGCGCGCGACTTCGACGTGGCGATCGATGTGTGGGGAGCGGACCACCACGGCCACGTGCCGCGCATGAGGGCCGCCTTGCAGGGCCTCGGACTGCCCGACGCCTTCCTCGAGGTGCTGATCATCCAGCTGGTGACCGTGTTGCGGGGCGGGGAAGAAGTGCGGATGAGCAAGCGCGCCGGGCAGTTCGTCACGCTGAGAGAGCTTTTCGAGGAGACCGGCGTTGATGTGGCGCGCTACTTTTTCCTCATGCGTCGGGCGGAGGTCCCGATGAGCTTCGATCTCGATCTCGCGCTGGACACGTCGGAGGCGAATCCGGTCTACAAGGTGCAATACGCCCATGCGCGAATGTGCAGCGTGTTCGAGAAGGCCGGAGTCCAGCCCGAGCGGATCGATGCCTCCGAGGCCGAACTGACCGAGCTGACGCGGGAGAGCGAACGGGACCTGGCCAAGAGCCTCCTGCGTTTTCCGGACGTCGTGCGCGCGGCTGCGCACGCGAGGGCTCCGTACCAGGTCTGCGCCTACCTGGAGGAGGTGGCCGGACGAGTCAACGCCTGGTATCACGAGGGCAACCTGGAGCCGGCGCTCCGCGTGATCGCGGACGGCCCGGCGCGCCCAGGTCGTCTCGCCCTGGCGCGTGCTGTCCAGATCACCCTTCGCAATGGCCTCGAACTGCTCGGAGTCTCGGCTCCGCCGCGCATGGCGAGGGGTCCGGATGATGAGCGACTGCCTCTGCGGGAGGGGATGAAGGTTCGATGATCGAAATCCTTGTCGTGGGAAGCGTGGCCCTGGACGATATCGACACCCCGTTCGGCCAGGCTCGGGAGGTCCTCGGCGGCTCTGCGGTGTACTTCAGTGCAGCGGCGTCGGCCTTCGCGAGCGTCGGAGTCGTCGGCGTCGTCGGATCCGACTACCCGCTGGAGCGCCTGTCGCCCATGAGGGAGCGGAGGGTGGACTTCGAGGGGCTCGAGGTGCGGGAAGGGGCCAGCTTCCGGTGGGCAGGAGCGAACGACTTCGATCTCAACTCCCGGGAGACCCTGCTTACTGAGCTCGGCGTGTTCGGCGAGTTCCAGCCGACGATCCCGGCGAGCTTTCGCGGGGCCCGGTGGGTGTTCCTGGGAAACATCGATCCGAGACTGCAGCTGGACGTGCTCGAGCAGGTCGAGGAGCCGAAGCTGGTCCTGTGCGATACGATGAACTACTGGATCGAGGGAAGCCGTGACGAGCTGCTCGAGCTGCTGCGGCACGTGGACATATTGCTGGTGAACGATGCCGAAGCGAGGGAGCTTTCCGGCGACTTCAACCTCGCCCGGGCCGCGGCCTGGATTCGGGCGCGCGGTCCGGATCACGTCGTGATCAAGAAGGGTGAGCACGGCGCCATCCTGTTCGGACCGGACGGCGTGTTCTTCGCGCCCGGGTATCCGCTGGAGGAGATCTTCGATCCCACCGGGGCGGGGGATGCGTTTGCCGGCGGCCTCCTGGGGCACCTCGCAAGAGCGGAGCGGATCGATTCGGAGGAGCTGAGGCGAGCCGTGGTCTTCGGCTGTGCGATGGGCTCGTTCGCCTGCGAGACCTTTGGCCCGGAGCGGCTCATCGGCCTGGGCGCCGCGGAGGTGGCGGAGCGCGTGTGGGCGTTTCACGAGATGACGCGCTTCGAGTCCCTGACCGTGCAGCCCTGACCGTGCGCGAGCCGCTGACCTACCGGGATGCCGGCGTTGACCTGGATGCCGCCGCTGCCACAAAGGAACGCATCCGCGAGCTCGTCGAGTCGACGCGCACGGGTGCCGTGCGGGCGGCGTTCGGGTCGTTCGGCGGGCATCTCCGGGCTGGCGGGGAGGACCTCGTGGCAAGCGCGGACGGCGTGGGGACGAAGCTGGAGGTCGCCATCCGGTCCGGCCGTCATGACACGGTCGGCGAGGATCTCGTCAACCATTGCGTCAACGACATCCTCACCGAGGGGGCCACGCCGCTGGCTTTCCTGGACTACTTCGCATGCGGGCGGCTCGAGCCGGACGTAGCGGTCGACGTGGTACGCGGGGTGGCGCGAGGCTGCCGGAGGAACGGCTGCGCCCTGCTCGGCGGAGAGACGGCCGAGATGCCGGGCTTCTATCCGCCAGGCACGTACGATCTGGCCGGCTTCATTCTGGGGCGGGTCGAGTTTCCCCAGGTGGCCGCGCGCGAGGTGCACGCTGGCGATGCGCTGCTGGGCCTCGCGTCGACCGGGCTTCACACGAACGGCTTCAGCTTTGCCCGCGAGGTGCTCCTCGAGCGCCTCGGCTTGGAAGTCACGGATGAGTGGCCAGGTCTCGGGACGTCGGTCGCGGACGTGCTGCTGCGGGTGCACCGCTCCTACCTCGCCCCCCTGCGGGGAGGCTGCGAGGGAGGGAAGGTCAAGGGTCTGGCTCACATCACCGGGGGCGGGATACCGGGGAACCTCGCGAGAATCCTGCCACCGAACCTGGATGCGCGGATCGACGTGAGGAGTTGGGATCCTCCGCCCGAGTTCCGCTCGCTGGCCGAGGAAAGTGGGGCCCCGGCGGGGGAGATGTACCGCGT
>CP070670.1:322258-378988 GCA_020351855.1 Gemmatimonadota bacterium | reverse complement strand
TGGCGGCCCTTTTCGAGAATGTCCACCATGTCGATCCCGGCGCAGGCGCCGAGAGCACCCAGGAGCATGTCGGTGGGCGCCGGTGCCTCGGCTCTCCGGCCGTCGATCAGCCCGGCCATGCCGGCTGAGCGGAACTCGAACCGGAAACCCTCCTGCCACTCGAGCTCGACTTCCTGCTGGTTCTTGGACATCGCGGCCCTTTCCTCGATAAGGTGCGGACCGGAAGCGCCTGTGCCCGGCCCTCCCGTCCCGGCCCTCGGCCTTCGTCGTCCAACTCTACCGATGCTGGCGCGGCGACGCGATCTTCCCGCCCATGAACGGTGCGAGCGGAGGCTCATCATGGGCCCTGGCGCTGGACCGGATTCGCTGGATCGGACCGGGGATGGCCATGGCCGCGACGGCGATCGGAGCCAGCCACCTGGTGCTGGCCCCTACAGCAGGTGCCGCCTATGGCTACGCCCTTCTGTGGCTGATGCCCTTCAGCCACCTCTTCAAGTATCCGGCCTTCGAATTCGGACCGCGCTTCGCCGTCGCGACCGGGCGCTCGCTGCTGGACGGCTACGCAGCGGTGCCCGGCCCCCGCAACTGGGCGCTGTGGATCTTCCTGGCCGGCACCGTCATCCAGGGTATCACCGTCTTGGCCGGCGTTCTGGGCGTCGGCGCGGCCGTGGTGGCCGCCGGCCTCCCGATCGCCGTCCCCATCCCGCTTCTCAGCCTCGGACTCGGGCTCCTGTGCGCGGCGCTGCTCCGGTCCGGAGGATTCGATGGCCTCTCCGCGCTCAGCAAGTGGCTGCTGCTCGGGCTGACGCTGATGACCGTCCTCGCGTTCCTGGCGCGCCCACCCTCCAACGCGTTCTGGAGCGGCCTCGTCGTCCCGCGTGTACCGGCCGGCTCTCTCCTCCTCGTTGGCGCCCTGCTCGGCTGGATGCCCACGGGCATCGACGTATCCGTCTGGCACTCGCTGTGGGCCCTGCAGCGGAAGGACGTTTGGGAGGCCTCCGCGCGCCGCGGCGGCCGGGCCGGCCCCGCCGGATCGCTGCGCGTCGGGCTGGCGGACATGCGGGCCGGCTACGCGCTCTCGTTTGTCCTTGCGGTCATCTTTCTGGCCCTCGGAGCCGAGGTGCTGCGGCCGGTGGGCATGATCCCCGCCGGGGCGAACGTCGCGATCACGATCGCGCGCCTGTACACGGATGTGCTGGGCCAATGGGTCTATCCGCTGTTCCTGACCGCGGCCTTCTTCGGGATGTTTTCCACGGCATATGGCGTGCTGGACGGGTTTCCGCGCGCCTTCCGGGAAACCGTGCAGCGCCTGCGCTCCGTTCCAAGCCCCGTGGGCTCGGTCCGTTCCCGGTCCGGCGGACGTCTCTACTGGGGCTTTCTGCTCGGCAGCCTCGGCCTGGCGCTCGCAGAGACGGTGTGGCTTCCCGACCCGGTGCTCCTCGTAACGATCGCCGCGGTGACCTCGTTCCTGCTCGCACCGCTCCTCTATGCGTTGAACTACGCGTGCGTGACGCGTCAGATCGAGGAGACCCAGCTCCGGCCCGGACGAGCCCTCCGTTACTGGGCTCTGCTCGGCATCGTGTGCATGGCCGGCGCCTCGGCCCTGTTCC
Source organism: Gemmatimonadota bacterium (assembly GCA_020351855.1). GTDB lineage: Bacteria > Gemmatimonadota > Gemmatimonadetes > Palauibacterales > Palauibacteraceae. Next base: position 377,378 of record CP070670.1, on the reverse strand, counting down.
TGTATCTCCAGTTCACGGCATGAAGCGAAGCCCTTCTGGATTCGGCGAGGCGCGGCCGGGACCGGTGGCGAAACCCCTCGCAGGCCGTCCGCGTACGGCTGGTTGAGAGCGCGAAGAAGAGGAGGAGACATGGTGGAGATCATCTGGCTTGCCGCCACGGGCGCGGCGGGAGCCTTTGGCTACGCGAAGTCGCGAGGCTTCGTACGGACCCGTCTTCGCTTCGTGGACGGCGTCCGCAAGCCCTATGCGCCTTTCATCGCGGGAGGCGTGGCGGCGGCCGCGGCCGCTCCGGTCGCGTGGCTCCTGCCGATCGTGGGAACGGCGTCCGCCGTGATCTTCGGTGCGAGCGTCGGGGCCGGAGTGGCATCCGGGCGCAAGGAGCTCGATCAAGGCGGCTCCTGACACAAGGATCAGGGCGCCAGGCAGGCTGATCGATACGGAGGCGACGGAGCCGCGCACGCGGGCCGGAGGCGAGCAACACTCCATGCGCAGCCGACTTCCTTCGGCTCCACTCGCCTGTCCGCGCCTTCCGCCTACTGTCCCCAGGTGACGGTTTCCACCCGTCGTGCTATCGTCGGGCATGTTCGAGCACATCGGGACCGGACTCCTCCGCGTTGCAGCCCCCGTGCTGATCCTTGCGCTCTCGCCGGGAAGCGCGAGCGGCACCGATCTGGCCTTCCGCGACTCATGGGACGCGGCGGATCTGCCGGGCCGGCCGCACATCGAGTTGCTCGCCTCGGAGCCGGGCGACGGAGACACACTCTCGGTGGAGCCGGAGCGTATCCGGCTCGTGTTCAGCGGAACCGTCGAGGAAGCGCTGAGCGAGATCCGCCTTTCGGGACCCGGCGGCCTCGTCCTGGCGCTCGATGTCGCCGCCGATCCCGATACGGACCGTGGCCTCGTCGCCGATGTGCCGGCGCTCTCGGCCGGCGCCTACCGCATCTCCTGGCGCACGGTCTCCGTCGACGGCCACGCGATTTCCGGTTCCATCGTCTTCTACCTTTTCGTCCCCGAGCCGGTAGCGGCTCGCGACTCGGGCCGGGACTCACCGTTCGACGGCGCCCCTGGAGAGGTAGCGGCAAGCCAGGATGGCGACGCCCAGAAGCCGACCGCCCGCTTCGAGCCGCCGCCCGCCGAGGGGGAATGGCTGGGCATCGCGGTGCCTCCATCGCTGGCTCTGTCGCGTGGCGCGGCAGTTGCTGCGCTGCTCGCCCTCGGCGGGCTGCTCCTCATGATCGTGTGGGTGGCGCCGGGCCGGGCGCGCCGGGCAGCGGCCCTCGGATACTTCTTGGCGTTCCTCGTCCCGGTTCTTCTTGCCCTGCATCTCCTCCTCTGGCTGCGCAGCGTAAGCCCTGGCGGGACGCTGGACATCGAGAAGATCCCCGCCCTGCTCGGCACGAGGGCGGGCGGACTGGAGTTGCTGAGGCTGGGCCTGGCGGTCGCCATTCTTGCCGCTCTGGCCTTCGGGCGTCACGTCGGCTCGGCCGCGCTGCTCGCGCTCTTCGCCGTGTTTGTTAGCGGGGCGACGGGCCATGCCCTCTCTACCGATCCGGCCATTTCCGTGCCGGCCAAGACCGCGCATCTGCTGGCCACTCAGCTCTGGCTGGGCGGCCTCCTGTACCTGGTCTTGGAGGCTCGCGATACACCGGAGTACCGGGCAGCGACCCGCCGGTTTTCCCGGGCGGCTTTCGTTGCGGTGCTCGTCGTGGTGGTGACCGGCATGGCGCAGACTTGGGTCGCCGTGCCGAGCCTCGGATCCCTGTTCGCGACGACGTACGGCCGGCTCGTCCTGGCAAAGAGCGCCGGACTCTTCATCCTCGTGCTCTTCGGTTATCGGCACCAGGTGCGTCTGCTTCCGCGTCTGGAGGCAGGGGAGGAGGGAGCGGCCGGACGCCTGCGCATCTCGGTCCTGTGGGAGGTGCTGTGCATGGCCCTGGTCTTCGCATTGGCGGCGCTTCTCGCCTACGTGCAGCCACCCGCCTGAGCAGCAGCCCGCCCGTCGGAGTACGCGGGGCGACCCCGGATGTACGCGAGGGGACTCCGGCAGGCCGTGCTGATCCCCTGAGCGCGGGGCCTGCTCAGGGAGGCCGTCGACCTCCGGTGGGCCGCGGCTGCGCCTAGTTCAGGGCCCGCTCGGCCGCTCGGTCCGCGGCCCCCTCCAGTCGGCGCTGCGGCCTGGCCTCCATGAGGGACTCATAGAAGCTCTGCCGCTGCTCCAGCAGCTCCAGCCGCTCCTGCACCCCCTCCACGAGTCCGCGGATCTGTTCCAGCTGAGCCTGTTCGATCCTGGTCTCGTGACGATCCTGTTGCACCTGGTGGATCGCGTCCCCCAGCCGCTTCGTGATCGGTCTCAGGATGAGAACCGAAGCCATGGCGAGGATGAATATGATGGGGATCATGAGAGCGAGGATGTCTTCCACGGGAGCCTCCGCTGCCGTTCGTTTGTCTTGCCGCGCTCCAGCCACATCCTATCTTGAAGCGACTGGTCTCCCGACCTTACGAGATTCGCGCGTGACCGGTTGCACTGTGCGCACGGCACTGCCGTGCATGACGCCCGCCCTTCCCAGGAGGCTCGAGATGCGAAAGATGATGACCGTCTTGGCCGGCCTCTCGCTCTTCGCAGGCGGCTGGAGCCAAGCCCCCGCGCAGCAGGCCGCCGACGACGGACCGATGTATCGGGAGATCGTGCGGTTCGAGGTCGCCCCTGCCCACGCGGCGGCCTTCGAGATGACGATGGAGAAGATCGCTGGGGCGGCCAAGCTCGCGAACCTATCGGCCGACTACGGATGGTTGTTCTTCCGCGACGGCGCGAACTTCACCCTGGTCTATCCCGTGAAGAGCATGGCCTACTTCGACGACCCGGAGCAGTGGATGCGGCAGTTCTCGGGCACGCCCGGCGAGGCAGCCCTCCGGGAGGCGCTCGGCGAGTTCTCCAAGCTCGACTACAGCGCACAGACGCAGATCCAGAAGGTCCTGCCAGAGCACAGCTACCAGCCGGCCACGCCGATCGACAATCCCAACTACGTCATGGTATACATGAACTGGGTCCGGCCCGGGCACCAGGAGGCGCACGCCGCCAACACGGCCGCCCTGATGGAGCTGATCTCCGAGGCCGGCTGGCGGTATGCCGTGCACGCCTACGAGACGGTGATCGGCGATGGCGGCCTCAGGGTTTACACCGTGCCGATCGACAACCTCGCTACCTTCCACGGCGAGGGCTCGCTTCGCACCTCCCTCACCCAGAAGGAGTTGACCGAGAAGTGGGACACCCTGCAGGGTGAGCGGATGAAGCTGGTCCGTGCCATGGACAGCCGGGACCAGGAGTTCGTTCCGGGGATGAGTTACATGCCCATGGCCGAATGGTCTGGAGGCGATTGACTCGAGGGGCGCCGTAAGGCAGGCGCCGCGATGTCAAAGGCGGAGGAGGTACGGCTTCCTCCGCCTTTCTTCACATCGGGCCCGGACCTATCCGTGCCGCGATCGCATCCCGGCGGCTCGCCGGTCGCTCAACGACTGCCCCTCATCCCAAAACCTCGGGCGGCGGAGCCGGCGAACGTGTGAACGACCTCGCGCGTCCTGGCGTCGACAGCCACCACGCCTTCGGGCAGCGTGATGTATGCCCTCTCCCCATCGCTGGAGAACAGGATGTCGGTCGGCACGCCCGGCAGCAGTACGCGACCGGTCTGGACCCGTTTGAAGGCGTTGAAGATCGTGATCTCGGGACTGCCCCGATGAAGCACCCACACCTCCGATCCACTCGGCGTGAATCGCAGGCGGACCGGCCGCAGCGCCCCCGCGAAGAAATCCGCCAGCTTCCGGTCTCGACGCACGCTGAGGACGGAAATCGTGTGCGAGCCGCTGTTCGCCACCCAGACCTCGAAGCCGTCGGGCGAGACATCGACGTCGGCGGGCGCGGTGCCCGTGGGGATGCTGGCACTGTAGATCCGCTGTCGATCGATCATCGTCACCACGTCGTCGCGGATGTTTGCCACATAGAGGCGCCGGTCGTCCGGCGTCACGGCGGCGCGGTGGTTCAGCTCCGTCCCGGTCTTCCAGATCATCAGCAGCTTGCCAGTCCTCGCATCGAGCTCGAGCACCGATCCGTCCTCCTCGGCGATCACCCAGACGCGGGAGCCCCTGCGATTGAGCCGGACGCCGCTCGTCGGCGTGAAACCGCCCAGATCGATGACCGAAGCGAGAGAGCGCTTCCAAAGGTCGAATACGATGATCGAGGAGCCCGACGAGTCAGCGGAAGCCCTCACCGGCGGTCGGTTGAGGACATAGGCATACCGTCCGTCGGGAGACACCGTCGCGTCGGGTATGTCGCCCGCCAGCGGAAGACCTTCGATGAGATCCAGCGAGATCGCGTCGAAGAGCATCACGCGGCCCGCTGCATCCCGAAACGCCAGGACCCCTTGGGCCGGCACCTCGATGGAATTCACGAGCAGAGCGCACAAGACTGCGACCGGGACTGTCAGTCGGCGAAGCATTCGTCGCTGCTTTGTCTCCGCGAGCCCCGCGCATCCTCTGGCACCTTAAAGACGCCGCCGGATTGCGCGGGATCCGCTACCGCCACGGTTCACGCCCGATACCTTCGAGAACGGCGAGCGGGCAAAGATAACGTCGAGAGCTACCGAAAACGACTATGGCTCCTGAACGTCGCTCGGAGCAGGAGCCATGCCAACTCATGAGGAGGGCAAGCCCGGACGGACAATCCGGCCATCTCATCAGGGATCGCAACCTGCACATCGTCTTCTCGATCACGCTCATCGCCGTGCTCGCGGTGTCGAGCATTACTCCCGCCTTTCCGCAGATCGCAAGGGCGCTTGACGTCTCACCGGCCCAAATCGGATGGCTGATCAGCGCCTTCACGGTCCCTGGCATCTTCCTCACCCCGCTGCTGGGCATGGCAGCAGATCGCTGGGGCCGGCGGCAGGTGCTGGTTCCCTCGCTGCTGCTCTTCGCGGCGGCCGGTGCCGCGTGCGCCCTCGCCCCCGACTTCCGGACCCTCGTCATCCTCAGGCTGCTTCAAGGCGTGGGCGGTGCCTCGCTGGGCGCTCTCAACCTGACGATCATCAGCGACCTGTACAGCGGACCGGTGCGAACGGAGGCCATGGGTTACAACGCTTCCGTCCTGAGCGTGGGCACGGCAAGCTACCCGGCGATCGGAGGCGCACTTGCCCTTCTCGGCTGGAACTATCCCTTCCTCCTCGCTCTGCTCGGGATCCCCGTGGCCCTACTGGTGCTATTCGGACTGCCCCGCGCCCACCCCGTTCCACGCACATCCCTGAGGGATTACCTCGTCCGCATCGGTCGCGCCCTGACGACCCCCGCCATTGCCGGTATGATGTTCGCGACGGTCACGATCTTCATCATGCTGTTCGGCTCCTACATGGCCTTCTTCCCTGCTCTTGCCGAGCGTTCGTTCGGAGCGAGCAGCCTCTCCATCGGGCTTGTGCTGTCCACCGGCTCGGTCGTCACGGCCATTACCTCATCGCGCCTCGGGCGTCTGGCCGGCCGTTTCGGCAAGACGAGACTGGCTCGTCTCGGATTCGTCTTTTTCGGGCTGGCCATGCTGGGCTTCCCCGCTGCGCGAGAGGCCTGGCAGCTCTTCGTCTCGGCTGCCGTGTTCGGGGCCGGCGCCGCCCTGTCGATCCCGACGATCCTCAACCTGTTGGCCGATCACGCTCCCGAGGACCAGCGCGGAGCCTTCCTTTCGATCAACGGCATGCTTCTGCGGCTCGGGCAGACGCTGGGTCCCATCCTGATGGGGGGAGTGGTCGGGTGGTGGAACGTGGAAGCGGCATTCTACGCCGCCGCTGCCCTCGCCCTGGACACGCTCCTTCTCCTTACCGCCACCCTGCCCCGCCCGTGAATCGGCGATCCGTTCCCGTCGGTCTCCGCCACATGTCCGTTGCAGCCCTCTCCTTCAGCCTTATGAGCCTCTTGGTCAAGCTCGCAGGACGCCGACTTCCCGTGCAGGAGATCGTGCTCGCCAGGGCCCTCATCAGCTTCTTCGTGACCTGGGCCTATTTGAAGCGCCGGGGGCTGCGGCCGTGGGGACGGAGGCGCGGTCTCCTGGTGCTGCGAGGCGCCCTCGGTTTCGGAGCCCTGCTGTGCTTCTTCTACTCCGTCGTGCACCTGCCGCTGGCCGACGCGACCGTCATCCAGTACACGAACCCGGTTTTCGCGGCGCTCGTCGCGGCCCTTCTCCTCGACGAGCGTGTTCGGCCGCGGGACGGTGCCTGCATCGCCGCCAGCCTGGCCGGTGTGCTGCTCGTGGCCCAGCCAGCCCTTGTCTTCGGAGCCGGTGCGGCGGAGCTCGATCCCGTCGCTGTGGCCGTTGCGCTTCTGGGCGCCGTGCTCAGCGCCGGGGCCTACGTCACCGTGCGCGCCCTCACCGCGACCGAAGAGCCGCTGGTCATCGTGTTCTACTTCGCCGTCGTGAGCGTCCTGGGATCCGCTCCCCTGGCAGCTGTGAATCCCGTCTGGCCAACGGGCAACGAGTGGCTTCTGCTCGTCGCAATCGGGATCGCCACGCAGCTCGGACAGGTTCATCTCACCAAGGGGCTGCGGGTGGAGCCTGCCGGCCGCGCTCTTGGCATGGGCTACCTCCAGATCGTGTTCGCCGCCGCGTGGGGCGTGCTCTTCTTCTCCGAGATCCCGGGCGGGCTCAGCCTGGCCGGGTTCCTCCTGATCGTCTCGGCCACGACCCTGCTGGCCCGGTGGCCCGCCGGCACTCGGGCCCCCGCCCCGACCTGAGGCCCCTTTGGGTCGATCGCCTGTGCTTCGTGCCCCTCTCCTTCTAGCTTGTGCCGCCGACCAGGCTGTAGAGCCGATTCAGAGTTTCCGCCGCCTTTCGACGGAGCGTTCCGATGACCGATCTGCACAGCGCAACGGGCCACCGCCTCGTCTTCCTCTCCCTCTGCCTTGCGGCGGCCTGCAGCTCGCCTCAGGCAGAGAGCGGATCGACCGCGGCCGCGGAGGGCAGCGCCCCATCCGCACCGCCCGAGCCGCAGTACCGACTCGGCCGGGAGCAGACGCACAGCCGGTTCAGCGCGGCGATCCCGCCGGTCCTTCGTGTCCCCTCGGGGGCGATCATCGAGGTGCTGACCGAGGAGGCGACGGATGCGCAGCTCGGCCCGGAGGCGACCGTGGATGACCTGCTCAACGTCTCCTTCGATGCGGTCCACCCACTCACCGGGCCGGTCTACGTGGAGGGAGCGGAGCCCGGGGATGTGCTCGCCGTCACGCTTCACGATATCGCGATCGGCGATTGGGCGTGGGCCGCCATCGTTCCGGGCTTCGGCTTCCTCGCCGACGAGTTCACGGAGCCCTACCTGAAGACCTGGCGTCTGGCCGAGGGACAGGATGCCATCCGCTTCTCCGACCGCATCCGGATTCCCCTAAGACCCTTTGCCGGGGTCATGGGCGTCGCTCCGCCGACCGATTCGATGCTGAGCACCATTCCGCCGCGGGCGAACGGCGGCAACATGGACAACCGGCACATGACGGCCGGGACGACCGTGTACTTTCCGGTCTTCGTGGAGGGCGCCCTGTTCTCCATCGGGGACACGCATGCCGCTCAGGGTGATGGAGAGGTGTCCGGGACCGCGATCGAGGCACCGATGCGGATCGTCTACGAGATCGAGGTGCTGAAGGGAGGGCGCGCGATCCCCGAGCCGGAGTACGAGACGGGGGCTGACTACGCCGTCACCGCGTTCGCAACGACGATCGACGAGGCAGCGAGAAAGGCGACCGGGTACATGATCGACTACCTGGTCGGCGAGCACGGGCTGTCGCGAGAGGAGGCCTACATGCTTTGCTCGCTGGCGGGAGACCTCAAGATCGCGGAAGTGGTGGATGCCCCCCACGTGCTCGTGGCCATGCACATGCCGAAGGCCGTGCTCGGGTTGTGAGGCCCCGGGGCCGGCGCGCCCGCCGGCCCCTCCCATGGCCGCAGCCGGATCAGCCGAACATCAGGTTGCCCACGCCCAAAAGCAGGCCGAGGACGATCGCAAGCAGCACGTAGACTCCCCAGCCGATCAGCGCCGTCAGCACGGCCTTCGTCGTGTCCACATCCAGCGCCTGGCGAATCGCGATGATGCCGGCCACGAGCAGCCAGATCCATACGGCTACCTTGGCCAGAACGCCAAGCACCGGGATGATCCCCACGACGTACAGGACGCCGGGAGACTGGGCGAAGCCCAGCGTGCGCAAAAGCTCGCCCCAGGTAGCCTTCCCGGCGAACACCGTCGTGCCGATCAGGTAGGTCATGGCCGACCATACGAGCCAGCCGGCGAAGGCGCTGATCAGGCCGCCGATCAGACCGCCCGCCCCACCGTTCACGCCGCCGATCGCGGCTGCAACGGCGACGATGCCGACCACGACGGCCGCCTGCGGGGTGGCGCTCTCGTCGTGCTCGACCTCCTCGTACGTCTCGATGTCGAGGGTGGCGGCACCGATCATCCGCTGGATCAGTGAACCCTGGCGTTCGACTTCCATGTCGCCTCCTCCAGGCTTTGGCGCGGGATGCGTCCCCTCTTCGAACCCCGGTCCCGGTTCGGGACGGGAATGACCAGAGACGAGTATAGCCGGGTATAGCCGCGGGCGCCCCTTGGCGTGCGCGCCGGGCACGCCTTACCCGGCGAGGCGAGGCACCCTCAGATCAGCCATTCGGGGTACAGCTCCGGCCGCCGGTCCCTCCAGAAGAGGCGGCGAGCGGTGGAACGGTCGCAGGCATCCAGGTCGAGTTCAGCGAGCACCAGGTCCTCTTCCCCGCTGGCGCCCCGTGCCGTCACCCGGCCCTCCGGGTCCACGACGAACGACTCCCCGGCGAAGGTCAGCTCGTCCTCGGCCCCCACCCGGTTGCAGAGCGCGGTCCAGTATCCGTTCTGGAAGGCAGCCGTCCTCACCTCCGCCTCGTACAGGCCCTCCGGCCACTCCCCGACGGTTCCCGCCTGCGGGATGACTACGAGCCGCGCACCACCCACGCCCAGAGCACGCATGTACTCCGGATAATGCCGATCGTAGCAGATCGCGACGCCGATCCTACCGACCCGCGTGTCGTAGACGGGGGCTCCCCGATTGCCCTCCGCATAGTAGGTCTGCTCGTGAAAGCCTTCATAGTCGGTGATGTGCACCATCCGGGTGACTCCGAGCAGACGCCCATCCGCATCGAAGACCGGCGAGCTGTCGTACTTCCTGCCATCGGCACCCAACTCGTACATGTTGAATACGGTGACGAGCGACAGCTGCTGGGCGCGAGCGGCCACCGCCCGGCTCAGCGGACCCGGTATCGTCTCTGCCAGATCGGCCGCGGACGGATCGGCGGCGTGACGAGGAAAGAAGCGATCGACCGCGAGCTCGGCAAACGCCACGATCTCCGCGCCACGGTCCGCCGCCTCCTCCATGGCGAGAAGCGCGCGGCGGAGATTATCGACCCGATCCCGAACGGCTTTCTGCTGCACCAGCGCGATCCTCGACATGGTCCACCATCCGGTTGTCGTCCTTTAGCGGTTCCTCCGTGGTCGGTCGGAACCGGTCACGCAACGAGGGTGTTTGACGGTACGTCCCATCGCAACAGTTGCAAGGTGAACCGACGTCCGGTCGGTGGAGACTGCCGGTGAAGACTTTTCCTCTAGACGCTCGAGATGCGCACGGGCCAACGGCCCGTCTGACGTCCGTCCTCGTGTTCCTGACGGCCTCCGCCTGTGCGCAGGGGGAGAGCGCGAGCCAGGAGGTCCGGGCAGACTCGAGCGCTGTCGCGGCGCTGATCGGGCACGGAGACGATTGGGCTACGGATTTCTCCAAGATCTCCGTGCCGCCGGAGGAGATCGTCCCGGGCGGCCCTCCGAAGGACGGCATTCCCGCGATCGACGAGCCTCGCTTCGAGACGCCCGCCCAGGCGGCGCTTTGGCTGGAAGGCTCGGACCCGCTCGTCGTGGTCGAGCATGGCGGTGAGGTGAAGGCCTATCCGCTCGCCATTCTTCTCTGGCACGAGATCGTGAACGACCACGTCGGAGGCCGGCCCATCGCGGTCACCTTCTGCCCGTTGTGCAACACGGCGCTGGTGTTCGACCGCCGGCTGGCGGGGAGGACGCTGGACTTCGGAACGACCGGCCGCCTGCGCCACTCCGATCTCCTCATGTACGACCGTCAGACGGAGAGCTGGTGGCAGCAGGCGATCGGCAGGGCCATCGTCGGCGAGCTTCTCGGGGCGGAGCTGGAGTTCATCCCGGCTAACACCTTCGCCTGGGAGGTCGTGCGCAACCTCCACCCCGATGCGCTCGTGCTCTCGCGCGCGACGGGCCACCGTCGGGACTACGGGCGGAACCCCTATGTCGGGTACGACGATCCGTCCGGCTCGCCGCTGCCGAGGTTCTTCCTCGCAGAGGAAGATCCGCGCCTGCCGGCGATGGAGCGGGTCGTGGCCCTCGATGTCGGGGATGGTTGGGCTGCAGGCTTCTCATCCCTGTCCGACGTTCGGGTGGTCAACGACTCGGTCGGCGACCTGAGCTTCGCCGTCGTTTGGACGTCGGGGGCGGCCAGCGCGGTGGACCGCTCTCAGGTGAGCGCCGGACGGGACGTGGGACAGACGGCGGTGTTCGATCGGCGCCTCGCCGACCGCATCCTAACCTTCGAGTGGACGGGTGGGGCGATGCGCGACCGGGAGACCGGATCGGGCTGGGACCTGGCGGGACGTGCCGTCGCCGGACCGCTCCAGGGACAGCGGCTTCGCGGCCTGCCGCACGGCAATCACTTCTGGTTCAGCTGGGTCGTCTTCCGCCCCAATACCGAGGTGTGGAAGCGCTGAGGCTTCGCGGGCCGCATCGCAGCCTCGCGGGCCCGAGCCGGTTGTCTCAGGGCGACGGACCGCCGGCAACTCGAAGGTCTTGCTCCGTCCGGCCGAAGTTGGCCCGATCGGCGTCGATCGCCAGGATCTCCAGCCGGTACTCTCCCGGCGCCGGCGCGACGATCGTCCCGGCGAACGTGCTCGGCTCGCCCGCGTATGACAGCTCCGTCTCCGCACGCGGTCCGCGCTCGTCCAGCAGCCTCGCGACGATCGCGATGCGGTCCGAGTCCCACAGGCCTCCCGGGGTGAGCGGGCAGCCGCACAGCATCTCCGCATGCACGCGAAGGGCAATCGACTCGCCGGCGACGAAACTCCGCTCGACAGAGGGTGATTCGAGCCTGATGGCGAAGCCGTGCAGGACGAGCACCAGCCCCTCGCCGAGCACGTCCTCGCCAGGCACCAGCCAAAGCGTGGTGGAGCTCCGCTGCGTGGCTTGCGGGGTCCCCAGCGGGCCTTCCGCCGTCACCTCGACCAGCGTCGGTTCGTCGATCTCCAGCGTCGCCACGAAGCCCGCCGCCCCCTCGGTGTCAAACACCCTGGCTCCGCGCTGCCGCGGAGCCCTCATGATCCGCTCGGTGCTCCCCGTGCTCCCGAGCTGAGTGCCCTGGGACAGCACGGTCCCGTTCGCGACGTCGCGCACCGTAATGCGGGCCCCGCCGACGTTCGTGCCGATGATCTTCGCATCGGCGGAGACCGCCCGTACCAGTAGCCTGGTCTCGACGGGCTGGGCCGGCAGGGATGCGGCGGCTCCGAGGCAGAGAATCGCGGTCAGGCCGCTGATCCCGGTCAGGCCGCCGATCCCGGTCACCCATTGACAGCTCCTCAAGGCTCGCTTCCTCTCGGTAGGCCGTGCGTTCATATCTTTCGACCTTTGCCCGAATCCGACACGCTCATCAGCTCGTCCGGGTAGGGCTGAAAGAAGGCCTGCCCCTGCAGGTAAGCCTCGTCCTCCCGGATGACCCACGCCCACAGAACGGCCGTCACACCGGCGAGGGGCAGACGTCCGCTCCGGTACCGATCGACCTGCCTTCTGAACATCGCCTTCTCTCGTCCATCCAGCGTCCGCTTGAAGTATCCCGCGGCGTGATCGAGCACGTTGATGACCGAAGTGTACTTGGGAGGCCGGCGCAGGGCAGCCGCGAACCCGACGCGGTATCGGGCCATCAGATCGTCCAACGCGAGGTCGCGGCCGTTGGCCACGAGGCGTCCGAGCTCTCGCAGGCCCTTCTGGCTGTATGCCATGAGCACGAACTTGTAGCGAGCGTGGAAGTCGATCAGGTCCCGTATGGCGGTGGAATCCTCGACCTGACGGAGCGCGGCCAGAGCGAAGAGTTTCGTGAGGAAGTGCTCCCGGATCCGGAAGTTGCGCAGCCTGCCCTCATCCTCGACTGCCAGGTCGCCGAACCGATCGATCACCGCCTGACCGAACATCCCGGCCCGCTTCCCGGAAGAGGCCGGCATCCCATCGGGGGTGTGAAGCTTCACGTCGCTGATCCCGCAGGACGGGGAGCGGTTCTTCAGCACGAATCCATCGACCGGCGGCAGCCCGGACAGGAACGTGTCGCCGAACTCCTGCATGGCGAGGGTCAGATCGCGCCGCGTCGAAGGTTGGTAGAGGCGCACCCCGTCCTCCCCTACCACCAGGCGGATCGGATCCCGCGGCACGCCCAGGCCGATCTCCACCTCGGGGCAGATCGGGACGAGGTCGACGAACGGTTCGAGCTCGCGCACGAAGTCGTAGGCGATCTTCTCGCCGTTATACCTGACCTTTTCGAGCTCCAAACAGCGGCTCAGGACGAGCCGCGGTCGAGCAAACTCGGTCATCCCACCTCCCGCAGGGCGATGGATCTCATGGAGGCGGCGGGCTGAGAATCTGCCCATCGCCGAGACGCTGGCGGACGGCCTCGAAGGTCCTCTGATCCCGACGGCGTCGCTCCGCCCCGCGCTTCGCCAGCGAAGCGTACGGTAGCCGCATGCGGGGGATTCCCGCCAGCTTCTCCTCGTGCCGGGCGAGGAAGGCCCAGTAGAGGTCGCGCAACGGACACGACACGTCCGGATCGAAGGCGCATGAATCACAGAAATCGCTCATCTTGGCGATGTAGTTCGAGCCGGACACGTAGGGCTTGGTGGTCATGAGCTCCCCTGCCGCGAAGGCACCCATCCCGAGCACGTTCGGCTCGACGACCCAGTCGAAGGCGTCCGCGTATGCAATCCAGAACCAGTCGGTCAGTTCCCTCGGGTCCACGTCGATGAGGAGGGCGATATTGCTGAGCACCATGAGCCGCGTGATATGGTGGCTCCAGCCCTCTCGCCATACCTGGCCCACCACCTGGTCCAGGCAGGCGAGACCGGAGGGTGTGCCCCAGTAGGCGGGAGGCAGCGGCGTCGCCGCGCCAAGAAAGTCCGGGGCGCCGGGCCGGTCCTCACCAGCCGCGAACGACCGTTCGGCGGACACACCACCGGACTCCAAGGCGAAGCCCTCCGGCCCGCACCGAAAGCCATCCGTCGCCGCGTGGACGTGACGCACGAACTCCCGCCATCCCATGACCTGCCGGACGAACCCCTCCTGGCTCGCGAGCGGCAGGTCAAGCGCCAAGGCATCGCCCACCACCTGAGCCGGCAGCAGGCGGTGCAGATTCAGCAGCGCACTCACCCGAGTGTGGAACAGACCTCCGGAGCGACGGGACATCGCGTCCTCGAAGGGACCGAAGTGCACCAGGCACTCTTCCTTTGCCCAGCTCCACAGGTGATCGGCGTCCACCCGGGTTGCGGGAAGGTGATCGAGATCGAGCTCCCCCGGGTGATCCGCGAAGACCGCCTCCACCAGTTCGGCGACCTCGGCCTTGATGTCGTCCACCGGAAAGTCCGGTGCGGATGGGGCGGGCGGCTCGCCAGGCCAAGGGCGGCGGTTCTCCGCGTCCAGGCTGAAGCGGCCGCCCGCCGGCCGGCCACCCTCCATGAGCACCCCCGTCTCCTTCCGCACGTGACGGTAGAACGGGTCCATTCGCCACGGCGGGCCATCCTGGCTGGCCGCGAACTGCTCGCTCGAGGTGAGCCAGCCCTCGTGCGGTCGCAGAAGAAGCAAGCCGGCCGTGAAGAGCGGCGCCAGGTCCACCCGAAGCTCTCGCTCGGCCGGCTCCATCACCATCAGCGGCCCCAGCTCCTCCGCGACCGGTCGTAGCGCCTCGCGGTAGGGACCGTCTGCCATCAGATACCGGACGGCCACGCCGCGGCGCGCCTGCTCGAGGGCGAAGTGCCTCATGTTGGCGAGAACCAGGGCAAGCTTCTGCTTGTGGTAGGGCCGCCTGCATGCCTTCCACCGGCTCTCGACGAGCACGATCCCGATCTCCTCGGGCCCGTGCCTGGCGAGCGGGCCTATCCGGTCGGTCAGCTGGTCGTAGGGGACGAACACCCAGATGGGCCGGCCAGGATCGCCAGCGTGGTTCGACAGCAGTCTGCTAAAGGTGCTTCGCGTCGTCACCGTACCGTTCGAGGTAGGTCTGAAGTCTGTACTTGCGGGCGGTGTTCTCGGAGGTCATGTATCGAATCTTCCCGAACACGGGACGCTCAGGGCCCCAGGGGCGGTCATAGCGGCCCAGCACCCAGAAGATGCCGCTGTAGGAGTTCGGGTCGCGCCCGTCCACGGCCCAACGGTTGTTGAGCTCGATCATCACCTGGAGCGCCTCCCGCGGCGTCTTCGACCACTCCAGGATCTTCTTGCCCCACAGCATCCGAAGGTAGCCGTGGATGCGACCTTCGACTCGCAGCTCACGCTGAGCCGCGTTCCAGATCTGGTCGTGTGTCTCTGCCGCCTCCAGCTCCTCCCGTGAATAGAGGTACGGCCTCTCGTCGTCTGCGTGGTCGCTGAGCGTCTCGCGGGCCCAGTCGGGCAGGGACTCAAAGCGGTCATAGTCCCCTGTTCGGGCACAGCGGTTGAAGCCCAGTTCGCGCCACGTGACGAGCTCGTCGAGGAAAGCCTCGGCCGACTCCGACATCCCCCACCAGCCCCGCCGCTTCCCGCCCGCCGAGTCCGCCAGTCTGTCGGGCTCCCAATCCTCTGCTCGGGCCACGGCCTCGAAGACCTGATGCGCCCCCACATGTCCGAAGTGCAGGTACGGCGAAAGCCGGCTGGTAGCAGGCTCGGTCGGATCGTTCCGCTTCTCCGCATAGTGCTCAAGCCTACCGGCGACGAACGCGCGCAGCCCGGCGGCACCGGCGGCGCATCCCCCCTCGTAGGACACAGGCGGAACATGGTGGTCGATAGGCAGCCGGGCGATGAGGTCATCGAGGCCGTCCGGTGACGGCTCGGAAGCGAGGCCTGGCCAGCGCTGGAGGACGTTCGGCGCAAGATTCGCCGCTTCCGGCGGCGCGGTCGCCAGCGGATCCCGCTCGGGTCGCTGCGCGAGGTGCCGTGGCAGCTCCCGCTGCAGGAAGCGCCGAAAGGCGTATGCGGTCGGAAAGACGCGATCGGCGGCGCGAAGCGGAAGGAGACCGTTCGAGTCCACCGTCTCGAGACGAATCGGGATCTTGCGCGCCGACTCCACCATGCGGGGAAGGAAGAATGCCGGATACTCGTCGCCCACGACGAGGCAGGCGTCGGCCGCGATGGCCGCCAGGAGCCCCCTGCCCGCGCCTGGCTCCGGTTCCACGTAGGCATAGTAGGTGATCCCGCGACGAGCGAACTCCTTCGCGTGATCGACCATCCCCTGCACGACGAACCGGTGCATTCGGTCACTCGCCCAGCGGTAATCGCTTCGCAGCGCCTCGAGCACGACCAGAGGCTTTCCGAGCTGTCGCGCCCAGTCCCGAGCGTGCTGGAGCGCGAAGTTCCAGTGGGGTCGACGCGAGGAGGTCATCCAGTAAACGACGAAGGATCCGGCCGGATCAGGGTCTCGGTCGTTGAGAACCGACCGTCGGACCGCGGGAACGCTAAACCCCTTCATTTGGCTCATCCCCCTGTCTAACCTGCCAAGCGAAGGCTGTCCAGGAGCATCCGAAAGCCGGCGCGGTTCGTGGGCACGTGGGCGTCGCGCGCTGCGAGCACGTTCAACCGGCTTCCGTTTCGTGCGATCGGTTGCCCATCCACGCGAGCAGTTTAATCGGATGCCCCGGGGCTTGTCAATGTGATGTATTGGACAAATGCTTGACAACCGTCTGATCCATGCGTATTTTCGCCCCTTAGGTGATGTGCAATTGAGAATAGTAGGGCGTTCGTAGCAGCGTCCGACAACACGATGGAGTTGGTATGATGAAAGGTGTTCGCATTGCCCTCGTCGCGGCGCTCGCCGCTTTCACGTCCTCCCCGGCGCTCGCCCAGCAGGCGTCGTATGCCAAGCCGGCCTCGATGGACATCGTCGACGTGGCCGTCTCCGCCGGATCCTTTGAGACGTTGGTCGCGGCGGTGAAGGCGGCCGGACTCGTCGAGGTCCTCAAGAGCGACGGTCCGTTCACCGTGTTCGCTCCCACGGATGAGGCGTTCGGCGCGCTGCCGGAAGGCACGGTCGCGGAACTCCTCAAGCCCGAGAACAAGGATAAGCTGGTGGCCATCCTGACCTACCATGTGGTTCCCGGGAAGGTCATGGCGAAGGACGTCGTGAAGCTCTCGGAGGCGAAGACCGTTCAGGGGCAGAAGATCGCGATCAAGACCAGCGATGCGGGCGTCATGGTTGATGGGGCCAAGGTCCTCAAGACGGACATTCCGGCCAGCAACGGCGTGATCCACGTGATCGATGCGGTCATTCTGCCGCGCGATGAGCCGGCCGGCTGCCGATAAGCTCGGTCTCATTCGAAGGAGCGGGCACTCTTGCCCGCTCCGCTGCTCATAGATTGACGAAGGGTGCGGACCTGTGATGTACTCACCTCAACCCCACCCCGTCCCGTTGGGCGAGGGCCCCGTGTTCGCGGTTCTGGGAGCCACGGGCGGCATCGGGGAATCGGTCAGCTACTTGCTGAGGGACTCCGGAGCCCGGCTGGCAATCGCCGCACGCGGTGAAAGCCGACTCCGGTCCCTCGCCCGCGAGATGGGTGCTGACTTCAAGGTGCTGGACGCCACGAATGCTCCTGCCGTGGCCGACTGGCTGGGTGATGTCGCTTCGACCTTCGGGCGAGTGGACGGCATCGCCAACTGCGTCGGTTCGCTGCTGCTCAAGCCCGCGCACGCGACGAAGCCGGAGGAGTGGGCAGACGTCATCGATGTGAATCTGGGCTCGGCATTTGCCGTCGTCCGGGCGGCAGGCACGCACATGCGAAGCGGCGGTGGTTCGGTGGTTCTCATGGGATCCGCGGCAGCGGCGATAGGGATTCCCAACCACGAGGCGATCGCAGCCGCCAAGGCCGGAATCGTGGGTCTGGCCCGCTCCGCGGCTGCCACCTACGCCGGCGCGGGACTGCGTTTCAATGTCGTAGCGCCGGGACTGACCCGGACCCCGCTGACGGAGCGTATCACCAGCCGGCCCGCAGCCGCCCGTGCCTCCCGGGCGCTACACGCGCTCGGGAGGCTCGGTGAGCCCGAGGATGTGGCTCGGGCTGTTGCGTGGCTGCTCGATCCGCGTAACAGTTGGATCACGGGCCAAGTCATCGGCGTAGATGGCGGACTGGGATCTGTACTTCCCGCTCACGGGCCATCGACAGGGCCGCACCCGGCTACCCCGGCCGCCAACTGATCGCGGGGAGGGCACATGTCAACGGCAGGACGCATCCTCCTCACCGGAGCTTCCGGGTATGTCGGAGGTCGGTTGCTCACCCTGTTGGAGGAGCGCGACGAGCGGGTCCGGTGCCTGGCCCGTCGGCCGAACTATCTCCAGGCACGCGTCGATCCCGCGACGGAGGTCGTGCAGGGCGACGTCCTCGACCGGCCATCGCTCGACCGGGCGCTCGAGGGCATCGACGTCGCCTACTATCTCGTGCACTCGATGGCCACTTCGGAGGACTTCGGCGAGGCGGATCGGAAGGCCGCGGTCAACTTCGGCCAGGCCTGCCGACTGGCAGGCGTCCGGCGGATCGTATACCTGGGCGGACTCGGAGAGGGGCCCGATCTCTCCGATCACCTGCGCAGCCGTCAGGAAGTCGGACGTCTCCTGCGCGAATCAGGCGTACAGACAGTCGAGTTCCGAGCCTCCATCGTGATCGGCAGCGGAAGCTTCTCGTTCGAGTTGGTGAGGGCGTTGGTCGAGAAGCTGCCGATTATGATCACCCCCTCATGGGTCAGGACGCGCACACAGCCGATCGCCATCGAGGATCTTCTGGACTATCTGCTGGCCGCGCTGGATTCCCCGCTCGAGGGCAGCCGCGTGTTCGAGATCGGTGGGAGCTCGATCGTGTCCTATGGCGAGATCATGCAGGAGTACTCTCGCCAGCGCGGGTTGCGGCGCCTCATGATCCCCGTGCCGGTGCTCACGCCCTACCTCAGCAGCCTGTGGCTGGGGCTGGTGACACCCGTGTATGCGCGCGTGGGCCGTCATCTCATCGACGGGATGCGTAACACGACCGTGGTGCGTGATCACGCTGCGCTGCGGGAGTTCGAGGTTCGGCCCCGCGACATACGGGAGTCGATTGACCGCGCCCTGGCCAACGAGGACCGAGAGTTCGCTCAGACCCGCTGGTCCGATGCCCTCTCCACGGCCCCGCAGAGATCCTGGGCGGGCACGAGGTTCGGCAGCCGCGTCGTCGACTCGCGGTCCGTCGAGGTTTCAACCGCCCCATCCGTCGCCTTCCGACCGATCCGTCGGATCGGCGGGCGTGTCGGTTGGTACTTCGGCAACTGGATGTGGGGAGTCCGCGGCTTTCTGGACCTTCTGGTCGGGGGCGTGGGGACCCGTCGAGGACGGCGCGACCCGGAGAACCTGTCCGTCGGAGACACGGTCGACTTTTGGCGCGTCGAGGCGTACGAGCCCGACAGACTCCTCACCCTGCACGCCGAGATGAAGCTCCCGGGTCGCGCCTGGCTCCAGTTCGAAGTCGAGCCGGTTGGGAACGTCGTGCCGGACGATGCGGCATTCGCCAGCTGCATCCGGCAGACCTCCATGTTCGATCCGGTTGGCCTTTCAGGCCTCCTCTACTGGTACGCGATGTATCCCGTCCACGTCGTGCTCTTCCGGGGCATGCTTCGGGGGATCGCCCGAGCCGCCGTAGCGGACTCGCGGAAGCTCCCACCCACCGGTGAGGGGGCGGACGACGAGCCGGTCGGTCACGCCATCGGGGCGTCGTCCATGTCGGGGTTCTCCTCCACAAAGGAGACAATGCGCTCCGCGTAAGAGCGGAACGACGGCAGCACCACGCCACTCCCATCGAGGTCCGCCTCCGCCTGGGTAACCGAGTATCGGGTCGGGTGGGTGAAGTAGTCGATGAGCGCGGGCGGGATTCCAACCACCCTTCGGACTAAGCGGTTCTCCAGCGCCCGGCCGGCCAGCCTTCTCGGAACGCGCACACTGACCAGCCGTTTGCGGAGCGCTTTCGCCAGGATCTCTGCGGTCTCGCGGACGGTGGGGGGATCCGGATCGGCAAGCTGGTATACGCGCCCAAGAGACCGCTCCCGCCGGGCGAGGAAATCGATCGCCGCGATCACCACGTCGCGCGGGATCAAGGTCACCCTGCTCGCCGCCGAGTTGCCGACGAGGGGCAGGAAGGCCAGGTGGGGCTGGCGAAGCAGCAGGCGTACGAGGTGGTAGGGGCCGTCATACTTCTGCGTCGCACCGGTATCGCTGTCTCCCACCACGATCGCCGGCCGGTAGATCGTCGTGGGCAAACCTCCGTGCATGGCCTCTTGCACCTCCTGCTCTGCGAGAAACTTCGTCTCCTCGTAGGCGTTGTTGAAGCGCTGGCCCACATCTAGGTCCGCCTCCCCGAAGACCCCCGGATGGCGTCCACTCACGTAGCAGGTGCTCACGTAGTGCAGGCGCCGGAGAGATGCGCACTGCCGGGCGAACGCTACGACCCTTCGGGTACCCTCCACATTGACCCGCATCGCCACAGGACGGGAGACTTCCAAGTCGTAGATGGCGGCCAGGTGGTAGATCTCGGTCGTGCGCGAGGCGAGCTGCGACGCCGCCGCGAGGCCCATACCGGGCTCCGCAAGATCCCCCTCCACCAGTAGGATACGCCCGCCGAGACCCGGTGCTTCCGCCTCCAGGCGCGCGAGACGGCGACGCGCCAGGGCAGCGTACTTCGGCTGGACCAGGCAAGCGGCAGACCCGTCATCACGACCGGCCAGGACCCTCGGAAGCAGCGCCGTACCGAGGAAGCCCGGAAAGCCGGTAAAGAAGATCGTGCCCACGACGGCCGCGAGCGGCGAGCTACCGGAGCCCCGGGACGCGCCGGAGCAGGCGGAGCAGGCGGCTCAGCAACCGGCTGTACCGCTCCTCGCCCAGCCATGAAGGCGCCGCCAGGGGAAGCAGGCGTTGCACGGCGACCGTACGGGACTCGGTGAACTTCTGAATGCCTTCACGGCCGTGCCGCCGGCCGATACCGGAATCCCTCATGCCTCCCATCGGCGCGTCTACCGACCCCCAGGCGGCGGCGTATGCCTCGTTGATGTTCACCGTGCCGGCTTGGATTCGGCTGGCCAGCCGGCGACCATGTGACGTCCTTCGGGTCCAGATGCTCGCGTTGAGACCATACGCCGTCCCGTTGGCCAACTCGATCGCTTCGTCCACCGTTTCCACGCGGTACACGGCCACGACGGGACCGAAGGTCTCCTCGCGGCAGAGCTGCATGCCCTCGTGCACGTCGGCGAGAATCGTCGGCTCGAAGAAGTAGGGACCGATCTCCGGGCGGTGCCGCCCCCCGGCGAGCAGGCGTGCGCCGCCCATCAGCGCCCCTTCCACGTGGGCCCGCACCCTCTGGAGCTGTTCCCGCGAGGCCAGGGATCCGATGTCCGAGCCGAAATCCAGCCCGGCACCGAGGCGAAGGGACCGGGTGAGATCGATGAACCGTTCGAGAAAGGCATCGGCCACCTGGTCGACCACGCAGAGCCTCTCGATGCCTATGCAGAGCTGGCCCGCGTTGGCGAACGCACCGCGAACCGCCCCCCGGGCAGCTGCATCGAGATCAGCGTCCGCGAGGACGATCATCGCGTTCTTCCCTCCGAGCTCCAGACTGCAGCCGATCAGCCGTTCGCCCGCCCGACGGGCAATGCTTCGTCCGGCGCTCGCGCTTCCCGTGAAGGCGATGTAGTCGGCCTCCTCGACCACCGCCGCCCCGGTGGAGGCATCCCCCGCCACGATCTGAAGCAGATCGGGAGGCAGGCCGGCCTCGTGCAACAGGTCTGCAGCCCACAGCGCCGTGAACGGCGTCTTCGGATCCGGCTTCAGGAGAACCGCGTTGCCGGCGAGCAGGGCGGGTATCGCGTCGCCAGCAGACAGAGACAGCGGATAGTTCCATGGTGCGATCAGACCGACCAGACCGACCGGGTCCCGCTCCTCCCAGGCCGCCGTGAGACCGGGGATGGCCCCCTTGCGGCGCCGTACCCGGAGATGCTTGCGGCCATGTATCGCATAGTAGCGCGCGACGAGTGCGACATCGCCGACCTCCTCGAAGCCGTGTGCCCTGGCCTTGCCGGATTCGAGCTGGATGAGGTCCAGCACATCGGCCTGTCGCGCGATAAGCAGGTCGTGAAAGCGCAGAACCACTGCCGATCGCTCCCGCAGGGGCGTCCCGGCCCAGCTGGGCTGGGCGGCCCGGGCACGGCGCGCGGCGGCGTTGACCTCAGGCGGGCCATGGCACGGCAGACGGCCCAGGACCTCTCCCGTGAACGGGATCTCCACCGACAACCACGCGGGGGACTCCGACCTCCCCGCGAGCCGCGTCGCGAGCCGCTCGAGCGTCTCCGAGTCCATCGACCCGCCACCGGGCGCCCGGCTGGCTTCACGGCCGGGGGCTGTCGTTTCCACGTATGTCACACCTTCCTGCATTCGGACCACCGTGATCGTAGGCTTGGACGGCGCCTTGAGCGACGGATAATATGGAGCGTCGCCAGCGAAACCTCACCCCGGAGGGAGCATCCGAATAATGAACGGCAACACCCGCGTCCTCGAATGGAGACAAGCAGCTGCGTTGACCCGAGCGACCCTCATCGTCGCCGCCCTGCTCGGCTCCGCGGCGCCCTTGCTTGCACAAAACCAGCTCGAGGCCGACTCCGACGATGTCGAGTCCGTCGATGCCATCATCGGGGCTCTTTACGAAGTGATCTCCGGACCGGCCGGTGAGAAGCGGGATTGGGAACGCTTTCGCTCCCTCTTTCTGCCGGGTGCCCACCTCATCCCATCGGTGGTCACCCCGGACGGCAGCATCCGGCACGTCGTATGGGCGCCCGAGGAGTACATCTCAAGGGCCGGCTCCCAGCTGGAGGAGATCGGATTCTTCGAGAGCGAGGTCGCGCGGACGACGGAACGGTTCGGCAACATAGCTCATGCCTTCAGCACGTACGAGAGCCGCGTCGAGGAGGACGAAGAGCCGTTCCAGCGCGGTATCAACAGTATCCAGCTCTTCTGGGATGGGACCCGGTGGTGGATCGTAAACATCGCCTGGGATCAGGAGAGGGACGACAACCCGATCCCGGATGAATACCTCAACTAGGCGTCAGGAGGGCATCGGACCGGTGCGCGAGCGCTGCGCCGGTCGGGGTCCACACAGGGGCGCACAGGGGAGCCGGACAGACGACTAGGGAGTCGGTACGTCGCCACCTCGCTCGACCGGGATCGGCATGACCGGAGCGCCCTCTGCCAGGCGCTCCAACCCACCCACCACGACGGTGTCGCCGGCCGCCACGCCGGTCCTCAGCTCGACGAAGCCGGGCGTGCGAACGCCCAGGTCGACCTGGATTCGGGTCGCCTGCCCGCCGGAGACGACCCACACGTAGTCCGCGCCCGAGAGCGGGAGTATGGCATCCTCCGGCACGACCACCGCATCCGGTCGCTCCTCGATTGCCAGGCTGGCCTCGATGAACATGCCGGGCTTCAGGTACCGGTCAGGATTCGGCACGCGCGCCTTCACCGTGATCGTGCGGCTCGGGAGGCTGACGATCGGATCGACGAACTCGACCACCCCGCTGAACGTCCGCGCTTCGACCGCGGCGACCCGGAAGGTCACCGTCTGGCCTACGTCGAGCGCCCCCGCGTAGCGCTCCGGCACCTGAAAGCTCGCCCGCTGCGGATTAACCGTCTGCAGCGTCGTCAGCGGCGTGGCCCGGCTCACATAATCGCCGACGCTTACCAGGCGCTCCCCCACGACGCCAGAGAAAGGCGCACGCACCACCGTACGCTCCAGCCGAACCTGGAGCAGGTCGAGCTCGGCCTGCGTGGTGCGTGCATTCGCCTCGGCCTCGTCCAGCTGCGCCGGCGAGGTGGCTCGCTGCTCGATGAGCGCCTGCGTGCGCTGCAGCGCCTGGGCCGCGAGATCGCGTTGGGCCTGCAGCCGCGCGACCTCGGCCTTCAGCTCGGCATCATCGACCTTGAAGAGCGGCGTTCCCCGCTGGACTTCGGTTCCTTCGCGCGCCAGGATCTCGACGATCCGCCCCTCCACCTCCGGCCCGAGCGCGATCGACTGAACGGCCTCGATCTGGCCGGTCGCCGAGATCGCCTCCACGACCGTCTGCACCGTGGCCACCGAGACCTCGACCGGCATGCCCGGAGGCGGACCGCCCCTTCCCGCTGCTCCCTCCGAGGACTCGGCGCCGCAGGCTCCGACCCCGATCGCCAGGATCAGGACCGACCACTCGCCTCGCCTCCTTGTCATCTCGCCTCCACCGGCTCGAGTGACGGCGCCTCCTTCCGGCTGCGAAGCCGAACGCGCAGGCCATCGAGCAGAATGTACACGACGGGCACCAGGTAGAGCGTGAGCGTGGTCGACACGATCATGCCGCCGAGGATGGCGTACCCGAGGGGTCGGCGGCTGGCGGAGCCCGCTCCCAGCCCGAGCGCGATCGGCAGGATGGCCGTGATCGTGGCCACGGAGGTCATGAGAATCGGACGAAGACGGATCCGCCCCGCTTCCAGAATCGCGTCGACCGTCTCGAGCCCCCGTTCCTTCAGCTGGTTGGCGTACTCGACGAGCAGGATCGAGTTCTTGGTCGCGAGCCCGATGAGCAGCACCATTCCGATCTGGCTGTACAGGTTCAGGGTCGATCCCGCCACCAGCAGCGTGACGAGGGCACCGGTCACCGCGAGCGGTACCGAGAGGAGGATCGTGAACGGGTGAACCAGGGACTCGAACTGGGATGCCAGAACCATGTACACCACGAGCAGTGCCACGAGGAAGGTAAATAGGAGGGCGGAGCCGCTCTCCTCGAGCTCGCGGGACTCGCCCGCCAGGGCGGTGCTGCTTCCGCGCGGCAGGACCTCGGCCGCCGCGGCACCGAGCGAGTCGAGCGCCTCCCCGAGCGTGAACCCGGGCGCCAGGTTGCCGCTCAGGGTGAAGGAGCGGACGCGCGAGAAGTGGTTGAGTTGCCGCGGGCTCAGCGACTCCTCAATGCTCGCGACCTGATCGATGCTGACGAGCGATCCATCCCGGCCCCGAACGTACAGGCCGGTCATGTCGCTGGGCGTCGCCCGCGCCTCCGGCGCCGTCTGCACGATCACGTCGTACAGCTTGTTCGCCCGGGTGAACGTGCTTACCCGGCGGCCGCCCAGCATCGTCTGCAGCGTGTTGGCCACATCGAATACCGGAACCCCGAGGTCCTCCGCCCGATCGCGATCGTAATTGATCGTCAGCTCCGGCTTGTTGACGCGCAGATCCGTGTCCACGTTCACGAGGCCCGGGATGCTCCGCGCCCGGTTCACCAGACGATCCATGCCCACGGCGAGCGAGTCGAAGTCCGGGTTTCGCACCACGAACTGAACCGGGCTCCCCCAGCCGAAGGCGGGCGGGTTGTTGGCGAACGCGAACACGCCCGGAATCGCGAAGAACTTCGGCTGCACATCGGCGATGACATCCTGCACCGACCGGTCACGGTCATCCCAGTCCACGAGCCTCGTGAAGGCGATCCCGCCGCTCACGCGCCCCCCCCACCCGATGACGCTGAACAGGTGCTCGACCTCGGGGACCCCGAGCAGGATCTCCTCGATCCGCCGCTGATAGCCGTCCGTGTACTCGAGCGAGGAACCCTCGGGCGCCACCGTGATGGTCACGAAGAAGCCGCGATCCTCGGGCGGGACGAACTCCCGCTTCAACGCCCCGAAGACGAAGACGGCCATGAAGACGGCAGCCGAAGCGCCTCCCATCACGTACCAGCGGTGCCGCACCGCCCATCGGAGAGTGCGGCCGTAGCTCTCGGACATGGCTACGAACCCGCGCTCCAGGAAGTTGTAGACGCGTCCGTGGCTCTTCGGCACCCGGAGGATCTTCGCGCAGAGCATCGGTGTGAGGGTGAGCGCCACGAAGCTCGACACGACCACCGCGCCGGCCATAGAGATGCCGAACTCGTTGAACAGGCGGCCCGTCGTGCCGCGCAGGAAGGCAAGGGGCGAGAACACAGCCACCAGAGAGATGGTGGTCGCGATCACCGCAAAGGCGATCTCGCTCGTTCCCCGCGCCGCGGCCTCCTTCGGAGGTTCGCCCAGCTCCTCTTGATGCCGGTAGGCGTTCTCCATCACGATGATCGCGTCGTCGACGACGATGCCGATGGCGAGGATGAGCGCGAGCAGCGTCAGGTTGTTGATCGTGAAGCCGAGGAAGTACATGGCCCCGAAGGCCGCGACAATCGAGGTCGGGATGGCCAGGCCCGGAATGAGGGTGGCCCTCAGGTTGCGCAGGGAGACGAAGATGATCGCCACGACCAGAATCCCCGCGAGGATCAGCGTGTCCTGGGCCTCCTCGATGGAACGCCGGACGAAGGTGGACTGGTCGAACCCGACCGTCAGCCTGACACCCGGCGGGAGCTCCGCCTCGATCGCCGGTATCGCCGCCCGGATCCCGTCCGACACCTCGATGAGGTTCGCCTTGGACTGACGGACCACGCCGATCGCAACGGCCGGGACGCCTCGATAACGCAGCACGGAGCGGTCATCTTCCGGGCCGAGCTCCACCCGCGCCAGGTCGCGCAGCCGGACCAGCTGGCCGTCCTGGCTGGAGACCACCATGCGCGCGAACTCGTCCGGCGTCTTGAGCTCGCCCATCGCCCGCACCGTGAACTCTCGGCGATCGGACTCGATGCGCCCGGCCGGGATCTCGACGTTGCGTCTTTGGATCGCCGCCTCCACGTCCTGCACGGTGAGCCCTCGAGCCGCCAGCTCGGAGCCTGAGAGCCAGATCCGCATCGAGGGCCGGCGCTCCCCATGGATCTCGGCACGTCCCACGCCATCCAGCGACTGCAGGCGGGGCTTGACCACGCGGTCGGCGACCTCGGAAAGCTGGATGAGATCGTAGTTGTCGGCCGACAGGGCCATCCACATGAACGGCTGGGCATCCGCGTCCTGCTTCTCGACGATCGGCTCCTCCACGTCCCGGGGCAGCCGACCCCGTACGCGGGCGACCTTGTCGCGAACGTCCTGCGCTGCCTCCTCGAGGTCGCGCGACAGAGTGAACTCGACCGTGATGTTGCTGACCTGCTCCGCGCTCGAGCTGATCAGCGTTCGAACCCCCGGGATCGTGCTCAGCTCCTCCTCGAGCACGTCCGTCACCGTCGTTTCGATGACCCGCGGATTGGCCCCGCGGAGCACCGTACTGACCGAGACGATGGGGGAGTCGACGTCCGGGAACTCCCGCACGGAGAGACGGGAGAAACCGAGGATGCCGAACAGCACCAGACCGGCGCTCACCATCGTCGTCAGCACCGGACGGCGAATGGCCGTTACGGGCAGTCTCACGCTGTGCGCACCTTTCTCTCGGCGGAGTCCGGGACCCCGCCCCTGCCAACGGTCGGCGCCCTTCGCCCTCGCGGCGGCCGAACCTGGATCCGCGTCACCCCGCCGATCGCCTCCATTACCCGGCGGAATCCATCCAGCGCTCTCTCATCCACGCCCTCGAGCACCGCGGCCTCGAACTGTGCCACCAGGCGGGTGACCCGATGCGCCAGCCGGCTTCCCGACAGGGTCAGGCTGACGAGGTAGGAGCGCCCATCCTCCGGGTTTCGCTCCCGCAGCACCAGCTCCCGTCCTTCCAGCCGGTCCAGCAGACCGGTGAGCGTCGACGGACGATGCCCGAGAACGCGCTGCAGTTCGTAGATGGGCGCCGGGCCGTAGCTTTCCAGGTACGAGAGGAGGTGCGCCTCGTCCGTGCTCACACCCAGCTCCGTGGTCTTGTCGGCCAGGTGAAGTCCGATCTGTCGCGTGGCCTTATGAATCGGCGATAGGATCCTGAGCGTCATCCCGCCCCAAACTCACGTCCGCCCAGCTTCAGGCTCCGTCGGGCACCGTCACCACGGCGCCGCAGAGCGACTTCCAGGCAGGTATCGGCTAGTTCTCGAGTTCACTCGCGTTGCAAGAGCCAGATATTACGATTTCGAAATATGATCGGCAACGTCGGCAGCCAGCAGCCACGGCACTCCTTTTCACCGTCCCCCGCCCGACACACACCCCGCGCGCAGTCGCCGGAATGCCCGGCGTTCAAGCCACCGCGGGCGCGGCAAAATGCGATTCGGCGGGTCTTTCGCACCGCGCCGGTGGCGGACCGCCCCTCCCTCGCTGCCGCAACGAGGGAGCGCATCCGGCCTCGATATCATTTAACAATAGCTTTGACATATACTTACGGTCGTTCCACCGCTGGGCTGCCGGCGGGCTCGCACCCGTGTCGCGCTCGGCATGGCGAATGCTCCCCCCGACGGATGGTGTCAGCCCCGGCCCAGCGGGCCGGCTGCCAACCCGATTCGGCACGCATGGCACGGCTCGAGCTCCTGGAGAGCGATCTTGTCCGGCACACGGCACGGCAGCGTCATCGCGCAGGCCCCGGAGGAACTCCGGCGGGCTCGCATCCTGATCGTCGATGATGAGCCGGCCAACATCGACCTGCTTCGGCACGTGCTCGAGCCCGCCGGCTACGCCAACCTGAGCACGGCCACGGATCCGCGCCGCGTACGAGAGCTCTGCGCCGAAAGCCCGCCGGACCTCGTTCTCCTGGATCTGAAGATGCCCTACCTGGACGGCTTCCAGATCCTCGAGCTCCTGCCGGAAATGGTAGCGGACTTCGAGTTCCTGCCGGTCCTGGTACTGACCTCCGACACGAGCCGTGAAGCCAAGTCGCGAGCCCTCTCCGGTGGCGCGAGCGATTTCGTCAACAAGCCGCTCAGCCCGGCCGAGGTGAGGCTCCGAGTCTCCAACCTCCTCCAGACCCGCTTCCTGCAGCTGGCCCTTCGAGAACAGAACACACAGCTAGAGCGCAAGGTGCGCCAGCGCACAGCGGATCTGGAGGAGGCACAGTTCGAGATCGTCGAGCGTCTGGCGCTCGCCGCAGAGTACCGTGATGACCAGACGGGAAAGCACATCAAGCGCGTGGGCATCCTCGCCGCCCGCCTGGCGCACGAGCTCGGCTGGCCGTCGGATCGGGTCGAGGTGATCCGACGCGCGGCCCCTCTGCACGATGTAGGCAAGGTCGGGATCGAATCGTCGGTTCTCCTCAAGCCCGGGAAGCTCACGCCGGAGGAGTTCGAGCACATCAAGGAGCATGTGACCCTGGGGCATGGCGTGCTCTCGGGCAGCCGGTTTCCGCTGCTCCAGATGGCGGCCGAGATCGCCTTGTATCATCACGAGAACTGGGACGGCACGGGATACCGGGCCGGTCTGAAGGGAGAAGCGATCCCCCAGTCCGCCCGTATCGTTTCGGTGATCGACGTCTTCGATTCGCTGACGCACGAGCGGCCGTACAAGGAGGCGTGGCCCGTCGCGAAGGCGCTGCGGGAGATCGTGGAGCTCAGGGGAACCAAGTTCGATCCGACCGTCGTGGACGCCTTCCTCCGGATGCACGACCGCGGCGATACGGATGGCTTCACCGAGCTGCCGGGCGGGCCGATCCCGAGCCTGCATGCAGAGCCGGAATCGCCGGCCGCCATTCAAGGGACGAGCGGCAACGGCAGTCGCGGGCCCACCCTGCCGGGGGCGGACCAGCAGCGCAGCCAACCCGCCGCCGCGCTCCCGGGCGACCGCACCGAATGACGACGCCGACAGCGGCGCACGCGCGTGTCCCGCGGAGGAGAGGACCGTGGACGGTCCGAATGATCACGGCCACGGCCATGATCGGTGCAGGGGGCTGTGCTTCCAACCCGCAGCCGCAGCCCATCGCTCCGGAACCACAGGCTCATGTCGACCTTCCGACTCCACCTCCGCCCGCTCCACGGTCCGAGGCCGCCGCGCGACTCCAAACGGCGCTGGCAGAGCTGGAAGGGAGCAACTTCGACGCTGCCCACGGAGAGCTCCTCGAGGTGATCGATCTGTGCGGCAGCGAGCCGCTCGGCCAGCAGGCGCTACTCTTGATTGCCGCCGCCGAGCTGGATCCGCGCAACCCCAACCCAGGACGCAGCCTGGCAGCCGAGTCGACAGCGCTACTCCTTGACGAGCCCGGCATTGCCCCGTGGCTGAGAACGGTAACGGAGTCGCTCTATCTGATCGCTCTGCGGCTCGGTGCGAGTGTGCCCGGCACCTCCGATCCCGAGGCCGCGGATCTGGCATCGAGGTTCCGGAAGACCGGCGTCATGGCGGTCGCGGATGAGAATCCGGCGGAGTGGCAACAGATCGAGGCGATGGCCGATGGCCGGTACGACGAAGCGCCGGCTGGAATGCGGCGGGCCGACGAAACGGTGACCGCGGACCTGCTGATCGAGGACCGCGGGGGACACTGCGAGGCGGCCTGGCCCGCCTCTCCGCGTCCAGTGCCGATGGCCGGGCTTCCGACGTTCCGCGGCGCCTCGTATCCGGCTCAGATCGCGGACCTCCGCAAGCAGGTGCAGGCCCTCGAGGAGGAGGTCGAGCGGTTGCGCCGGATCGTGACCCGGCAGTAGGGACCCGAACCGTGAACGGCGCCGGCCTGGGCTTCCTCAGGGAGATGACGCTTCGCAAGCGGCTGCTTCTCACGCTCGCTTGCATGGCGCTCGTCCTCGTGCTGCCGGGTCTCTACGCCATGGAGCGGCTCGATGAGATCCGGGACATCGCCTTCGAGCTGAAGGCTGAGCATGGCTCGGCAAAGGTGGCGCTCGGTCGCCTTGAGGCTGGACTCGGCCAGGTCGATGCCAACCTTAGGAGCTATGTGGCCGAGCCCGGTCCGGAGAGTCGGGCCGGAGTATTCGAGACGCTGGGCCGTACGCGAACCGAGCTGTCCGAGCTGGAGAAGGCGGGTTACGCGGAGGACGCGGCGGCCACGATGGCCGCCCTTGAGCACCTCGAGTACGTGATCCTCCGACTGGAGCGGCTCGTTTACGCCAACGACCTGTCCGGCGCGACGGATTTCTTCTTCGAGGAGATCCAGCCCGTGCTGGCAGACGCTCGGGCGTCTCTCTCGAAGGTCTCGGAGGCAGTGGATCTGCGGAGCGATTTGGCGACGGAGCGAGCCGCCGAGCTATCGAGCACGACGGCCAAAGCGATCCCGCTCGCCCTGCTCATGTCGCTCGGTCTGGCCATCGCGATCGGTATCCTGATCATCCGCACATTCATCACGCCGCTGCAGCAGCTGCGAGGTGCCATGGCCCGAGTGGCGCAGGGCGAGTTCCAGGCACCGCCGGAGCTGTCGGCTGAGCGGGTCGATGAGCTGGGAGACCTGAACCGCTCCTTCATCTCGATGACGGAACAGCTGGCCGAGCTGCATCGCCTGAGGGCCGAGTTCGTCAGCATCGTCACGCACGATCTCAAGACGCCGATCAACGTGCTGAGCGGATACTCGGAGATGCTTCAGGAGGGCCTGTATGGAGAGCTCTCCGACCCGCAGCGGGAGGCTCTGACCGCGATGGAGGAGCAGGCTGGGGTGCTTCTGGAGCAGGTGGGCCAACTCGTCAACCTGAGCCGCTACGAGGCGGGCGCATTCCGGCTGCTGTTGGAACTGACCTACCTGGCCGACATCTGCACCGGCCTCGAGCGGACATTCGAGGCGCTTGCGCGCCAAAAGGGCATTCGGTTCGAGGTCGAACTCGATCCGCAGGCCCCCGAGAAGATCGAGGTGGACGCAGACCGGCTGCGAAACGAGGTTCTCGGCAATCTGCTGGGCAACGCCTTCAAGTTCACGCCGAGCGGCGGACGGGTTTCGGTGCGCATCCGACCCGACATGCCGCGGCGGGACCGTGTGGTGATCGAAGTCTCGGACTCGGGTGTCGGCATTCCGGTCCATGAGCTCCCGCAGGTCTTCGATATGTACTATCAGGGGCAGAGCGGCACGCGCACCAAGGGCAGCGGCATCGGACTGGCCATCGCGAAGGAGATCGTCGAGATGCACGGTGGGGAGATCGGGGTGCAGAGCCGCGAGGGCCGTGGCACGAGCTTCCGGGTGACCCTGCCCGTGGCTCAGAAGGGGCAGGAGGGGCCCATCGATGCAAGCCAGACGGCCGCCAGCCCGGATGCTGCCAAGCGGGCGGCCGAGACGGATCAGCCTCCGGACCTGAAGCTCGTCGGCTAGTCCCTCCCCTCCGGCTCGCCGGGCTCGTCCCCCTCCAGCTCCGCATCGGAAGCTGGAGCCGGCTGGAACTCGAACCGGATCTGCTGCGCCACCCACACACCGACCGGCCGGTCCTGATTCAAGGCGGGACGGAATCGCATCCTGCGACCCACGCTCTGTGCCGCCTGATCCAGGCCATCGTAGCCGCTGGACCGACGGAGCTGCAGTCGCGTCGGGCTTCCGGTCTCATCGACGAACACCCAGAGAAGCACGACCCCACCGATGCCCTCCTCCCGCAGATCGAGCGGATAGCGCTCCTGGAGGATGCGCACTACCTCATCCACGTTGATCAGGCGGGGCGGCGTGTCGTGCGGGATGAAAGGCGGAACCCACTCCGGGTCTTCGATCTCGGCCGGGCGCGGAATGGCTGGCCGGGCAATCGGCTCCGGTGGCGCGGGCACCTCGACGGCCGGCGCCGTCAGAGCGTACGCTTCCTCGGCCGGAGGGAGCACGACGAGCTCGAGCTCGGCGTACGTGTGGGTCGAGACGATGCCGGTGATCTGCGGCAGTATGAAGATCAGGGCGATCGCGTGAACCAGGAGCGATGCCAACACACCAAACCGCAGGGCCTTCTTGTAGCCCGCGTGCTCGCGGGTGATGGCGTTCTCCAGATCCTGCAGCGACCCGATGAGGCGCGATGGCAGGGCGGCGAACTTCGACTCGCGACCGCGGGCGGAATCGCTCGACGACTCCGAGGGGATATGCTCATCAGCCATGGGCGCACCAGCCATGGGGTTCCCGCTCTCGGGAAGGGCTCGCCGCGCTCTCTGCGTGCCTCCACCCGCCGTCCCAACGTATATCTAACCCAGAATAGGACTTCAAAGTTCGACAAGCCAGGTCGCCGGACGACCTGAAACCGGAGCCGGTCTGATGACCCGCCATCTGCAGAGTCCAGCAGGCATGCCTCGAACCTCCGCCGTCTCCCGCCGGGCAGTCCACGGCCTCGTCCTCGCGATCGCCAGCCTGTCTTGGCCCCCCATCCAAGCGGCCGCCCAGCAGGAGGACGACGACCCGCACCGGGAGGCGCGGGAGCGTCTGGTGCGGGATCACATCGCCAGTCCGCCCTTCGGGGCACAGTATGCCGTGGGTGACGAGGAGGTGCTGCGGGCCATGCGCACCGTGCCCCGACACCGCTTTGTCCCCCCTGATCTCCTGTCCCAGGCGTACGAGGACCGCCCGCTGCCGATCGGCCACGGACAGACGATATCGCAGCCCTACATCGTCGCCTTCATGACCGAACTGCTCGGAGTGGGGCCCGAAGACCGGGTGCTCGAGATCGGCACCGGATCGGGCTACCAGGCGGCGGTGCTCGCCGAGATCGTCGCCCAGGTGTTCACGATCGAGATCGTCGAGCCTCTTGCCCGCTCGGCGCGGGCTCGACTCGAAGAGCTGGGATACGCGAACGTCGTTGTCCGAGAGGGCGACGGCTACTATGGCTGGCAGGAGCATGCGCCGTATGACGCGATCATCGTGACG
Organism: Gemmatimonadota bacterium; assembly: GCA_020351855.1. GTDB lineage: Bacteria > Gemmatimonadota > Gemmatimonadetes > Palauibacterales > Palauibacteraceae. The sequence goes on along the minus strand of CP070670.1, from coordinate 344,488 downwards.
GCTGCGGCCAGCCACGTCCCGCCCCCCCTTCTCGAACAGCTTCGGGCCGGAGCCCGCATGGTGATCCCGGTGGGCCCGCCCTTCCAGGTCCAGACGCTGATGCTCATCGAAAAGCGGGCCGACGGGCGGATCGAGCAGCGCAGCCTCATGCCGGTTCGTTTCGTTCCGTTCACGCGAGAGGAGTGAGCGGTACAGTGTCGGCGGAGACCGGTCGCGGTCCGCTGCACGCCGTCGTTCTCCTGGTGGGCGCGGTCGGGATCGCCTACGAGATCGCGCTCATGCGCGTCCTTTCGGTAGCCCAGTGGCACCACTTCGCCTACATGATCATCAGCATCGCCATGCTCGGCTTCGCCGCGAGCGGGACCGTCCTGGCCATGCTGCGGCGTAGGATCGAGGGACGGGAGCGGCCGCTGCTGGCGCTCGGCGCGCTCGGGCTGTCGGTCAGTCTGGTGACCTGCTTCGCCGCAAGCCAAGCGTTGCCTTTCGAGACCTTCCGCCTGGTCACGGAGCGGGCGCAGTTCGGCTACCTGTTCGCCCTGTACCTCGTCCTCGCTCCCCCCTTCTTCCTGGCCTCCTGGTGCATCGCGCTCGGGTTCCTGCTGGAGCCCGCCCGTGTCGGCCGGCTCTACTTCTTCAACATGCTGGGATCGGGGCTCGGGGCCGCCGCGGTTGTCGGCCTGCTGTTCTGGCTACGACCAGCCCTGGTGCCCGCGGCCCTCACGGTTCCTGCCGCGTTGGCGTTCTCGCTCTCCGCCGTCGGGCTCGGCCGCCGCTGGCAGCTCGGCCTGGTAGGACCGGCTGCCACCCTGCTGCTGGCGGGCGGCCAGGAGATCCGGCTGTCCGAGTACAAGGGACTCGCCTACGCCCAGCGGCTCCCAGAAGCGCGGATCGTCGCTCGCGCGCACAGCCCCCTCTCCGAGCTGACCGCCCTGGCATCCCCCGCGATCCGCGAGACGCCAGGCCAGCTCTCGGGATACCCGATGACCGAGCTGGGCAGGCTACCTCAGCAGATCGGTCTGTACTTCGACGGAGGCTCCGTATCGGCCGTCAACCGATTCGACGGCTCGCTCGCGCCTTTCGCTTTTCTCGACTACGTGACCGGCGCTCTGCCTTACCGGCTACTGGAAAGGCCCGCCGTGCTCGTGGTCGGTGCCGGCGGCGGCACGGAGGTGCTCAGCGCGCTCGCGCACGGCGCGCGCCACGTCACGGCAGTGGAGGCGGATCCCGGAGTGCCTGCCCTCTTTCGAGGCCCGCTGCGCGAGTTCTCCGGCCGACTGTACGAGCGGGAGGATGTCACTTTCATCCTCGCGGAGGGACGTCGGTTCATGGAGGGGCAGCCGGATGGGTCGTTCGACCTGATCCAGCTGGCACTTCTCGACTCGTTCACCGCGGCCGGGGCGGGGGTCCACGCCCTGGCCGAGAGCTACCTGTACACCACGGAGGCCGTTCAACTCTATCTGCGGAAGCTGGCGCCGCAGGGCATCCTCTCCGTGACGCGCTGGCTCAAGATGCCCCCTCGCGATGCGATCAAGCTCTTCGCCACGCTGGTCGAGGCCTGCGAGCAAGCCGGACTTCCCGACCCGAGTCGCCACCTCGTGCTCATCCGGTCCTGGAACACGGCCACGCTCCTGCTGTCGCGGTCCCCCTTGTCCCAGCCCCAGCTCGCCGAGATCCGTCGTTTCGCGGCGGAGCGCGGACTCGATCTCGGCTACATACCGGGCATCCGCCGCGAGGAGGCGAACCGGCACACGATCCTCGAGCGACCTTTCTACTACGAGGCGACGACGGCTCTGCTCTCCGGGCGACGGGAGACGCTCTACCGGGCCTACGCCTTCCACGTCCGACCCGCTACGGACGACCGGCCGTACTTCTTCCGGTTCTTTAGCTGGCGCTCCGCCTCCCGCTTCCTGGAGGCGGCCCGGAGCGGTTGGCTCAACTTCGTCGAGTGGGGTTACGTGGCCCTCATCGCCACGGTTCTGCAGGCGGCATTGGCCGGCTTCCTGCTCGTTCTTTTCCCGTTGCTCCTGTTCGGTGGGCGCGCGGGCCGGCGGCGGGGGGCGGTCGCCGCCTACTTCGGAGCTCTTGGCCTCGCCTTCATGTTTCTCGAGATCGCGTTCATCCAGCGGTTCATGCTCCTGCTCGCCTATCCGGTATACGCCGTGGCGGTCGTCCTCGCCGGCTTCCTCCTCTTTTCGGGCGTCGGGAGCTGGTTCGCGGATCGTCGACTGACCTCGACAGTCTCGGCGGGCAGCGCCCGCCGGATCGTCGCTCTCGCCGTCGCTCTCATCGCCGCGATCGGTCTCACCTACCTTGCCGTGTTCCCGGCCATCTTTCGCCTTGCGTCGGGCTGGACGGACGCGGGCCGGGTCGCGCTGAGCATGATCCTGCTGTTGCCGCTCGCCTTCTGGATGGGCGTACCCTTCCCGGCCGGCCTCCAGCTCATCTCGGACCGGAATCGTGCCCTCGTTCCCTGGGCCTGGGGCGTGAACGGCGCCGCCTCCGTTCTCGGCGCCGCCCTGGCGACGCTCGTCGCCGTTCATCTGGGCTTCCGGGCCGTCGTAGGTCTGGCGCTGGTTCTCTACGTCGTCGCGGCAGTGATTCTCTCCGCTTCGCTCTCGAGGAGCTGATGCTCGAACGCCGCTTCGGTCTGTCGGCCCACGGTACGGATGTCCGCACCGAGGTCATCGCGGGCGCCACGACCTTTCTCACGATGATCTACATCGCGTTCGTGAACCCGCAGATCCTCGCCGAGGCGGGCATGGATCGGGGAGCCGTCTTCGTTGCGACCTGTCTCGCGACGATGGTCGGCACCTCGATCATGGGCCTCTATGCCAACTATCCGATCGCCCTCGCACCCGGCATGGGTCTCAACGCCTACTTCGCGTACACGGTCGTGCTGACGCTCGGCTACCCCTGGCAGGCGGCCCTTGGGGCCGTGTTCGTGTCAGGCGTGCTCTTCATCATCCTCAGCCTGCTGCGAGTCCGACAGGCGGTGGTCAACTCGGTCCCCCGCCCGCTCAAGCTGGCGATCTCGGCGGGGATCGGCCTCTTCCTCGGGCTGATCGGACTGCAGAACGCCGGCCTCGTGACCGGGCACCCGACGACCCTCGTGACGCTCGGTGACGTTAGCCGGCCCGAGCCCGGGTTGGCCCTCCTCGGCTTCGCCCTCATCGCGGCCCTCGCATGGCGAAGGGTCCCGGGCGCCGTGCTCATCGGGATCCTCGCGGTCACGGCGGCGGGGCTGCCGTTCGGCCTTACCAGCTTCCAGGGCGTCATTGCCCGTCCACCCGATCCCCGGCCGACGCTGCTTGCGCTCGACCTAGCTGCTACATTGGAGGTTGGCTTCGTCACCGTCGTGTTCACGTTCTTCTTCGTGGACCTGTTTGACACGGCGGGGACGTTGATCGGCGTAGCGCATCGGGCGAACCTCCTCGACGAAGCGGGTCGACTTCCGCGACTCAACCGCGCGCTTCTCGCCGATAGCTCCGCGACGGTCGCGGGATCCGTGCTCGGTACGTCGACGGTGACGAGCTATATCGAGAGCGCGGCCGGCACGAATGCCGGAGGACGGACAGGTCTCACGGCCGTAGTGGTTGCAGGCCTGTTCGGCCTGACTCTGTTCTTCGCGCCGCTCGCTGCCATGGTGCCTGCGTACGCCACCGCCTCGGCGCTGCTGTACGTGGCTGCGCTGATGGCGCGGGGCTTGGCCGAGATCGAGTGGGATGACGTCACGGAATACGCGCCGGCCGTGATCACGGCGATCGGCACGCCGGTGACGTTCTCGATCGCCACGGGCATCGGCATGGGCTTCATCTCCTACGCGGCCATCAAGCTACTGAGCGGGAGATGGAGGGAGGTCGGGCCGGCCGTACTAGCGATCGCCCTGCTGTTCTTGCTGAAGTTTGCGATCACGTGACCCGGGTGGAACAAGCCCCCGGCATCGAATGATGGAGATCTTCAATGAGCGCTGATGCGACCAAGACGCAGCGACCCGCGGTGGATGGGCACAAGCGCCGCACCGAGGTCAGAAAGAGAATGCGACTCGAGATCCCGCACGGTCTTGAGATCCTCCAGGACCCCGCGTTCAACAAGGGCACGGCGTTCACCGTCGAGGAGAGGGAGCACTTCGACATCCGCGGCCTCCTGCCCCCCGGCGTCGCCACTCCGGAGATGCAGGAGAGGCGGGTGCTCGAGAACTACCGGCGCAAGCCGTCTGATCTCGAGCGGTACATCTTCCTGAGTGACCTGCAGGACCGGAACGAGACCCTCTTCTACCGCATCCTGATCAACAACATCGAGAAGCTGATGCCGATCGTCTACACGCCGACGGTCGGGACCGCGTGCAAGGTCTTCGGGCACATCTGGCGCAGGCCACATGGCCTGTACATCTCGGCGGCTGATCGGGGCGAGATCGCGCGCGTGCTCGCGAACTGGCCCTACGAGGCCGAGATCATCGTGGTCACCGACGGGGAGCGCATACTGGGGCTCGGTGATTTGGGAGCGAACGGCATGGGGATACCGATCGGCAAGCTGGCGCTCTACACCGCTTGCGCCGGAGTCCACCCCGAGAGCTGCCTTCCCGTGACACTCGACGTCGGCACGGACAATGAGGATCTGCTTCAGGACCCGCTCTACCTGGGATTGCGACAGAACCGGCTCAGGGGAGCGGAATACGCTGATTTCGTCGAGGAGTTCGTCGCAGCACTCGAGGAGCGATTTCCCGGAATCGTCCTGCAGTTCGAGGACTTCGCCACGAGGAATGCGTTCACGCTGCTGCAGCGTTACCGCGACCGACTGTGTGCGTTCAACGACGACATTCAAGGAACGGCAGCCGTCGTCCTGGCCGGACTGCTCTCCGCCCAGAATCTGACGGGGCGACCGTTCACGGAGGAGCGTCTCATATTCCTCGGGGCCGGCGAAGCCGCCGTGGGAATCGCGGATCTCATCGTGGCGGCCCAGATCCGGGAAGGGGTGGATGAGGAGGCCGCGCGCGCACGCATCTGGTTCCTCGACTCCAAGGGTCTCGTCGTCAAGGAACGCACGGACCTGCAACCTCACAAGCTCCGCTACGCGCAGGACCACCCCTTCCTGCCCGACCTCGGCGCGGCCGTGGAGGCCGTGCAGCCCACGGGCCTCATCGGCGTGTCGGGACAGCCGGGCACCTTCACCGAGGGGATCGTCCGGAAGGTGGGAGAGCTCAACGAGCGCCCGATCATCTTCGCCCTCTCCAACCCGACCGCAAACTCCGAGTGCACGGCCGAGCAGGCGTACGCGTGGACGGGCGGGCGGGCCATCTTCGCAAGCGGAAGCCCGTTCGACCCCGTCGACCTCGTGGGGCGTACGCTCGTGCCAGGACAGGCCAACAACGCCTACATCTTTCCGGGCGTCGGACTCGGCCTCATCGTCTCGGGAGCCCAGCAGGCAACCGATGGGATGTTCTATGCGGCCGCCCGCACCCTCGCCGGGATGGTCCCCGAGGAAGCGCTGCAGCAGGGCTGCCTGTTCCCGCCCCTCACGCAGATCCGGGACGTGTCGTCCGCCATCGCCACCGCCGTGGCCGGCCTGGCCTACGAGCGGGAGTTGGCCAGCAAGCCGAGGCCGCACGGCAAGACGCTGGCCGACCACGTTCGAGCCGAGATGTACGAGCCCGTGTACCCGGTCTACGTGTAGGAACGATCGCCAGTCATCGGCGAAACGCAGCGGCGCCGTGCGGAGCGGCGCTCATTCGGTCCGATAGCCCGACAGGCGGACCGAGCGGGCGCTGGGCGTGGAACACGTGACGGTGTGGGCCATAGCGCCACGCGAGGTGCACGTCTGGCTGACGACGCTGAGCATCAGTGCTGCACGCCTCGCATCGCTGACGACGTCGCTATCGGAGGATGAACGGGATCGGGCGCAACGGCTCCGGCGCCACGCGGAGAGGAACCGCTTCATGGCCGCCCGGGGCGTCCTCCGGCGGGTGCTGGCCTCCTATCTGGACGCCGCGCCGGCGGACGTGCGCTTCGCCTACGGGCCGATGGGCCAGCCAACGCTCGCTGATGCCGGCTCCAGCCCGGACATTCGCTTCAGCCTCTCGCACAGCCGCGATCTTCTGATGCTCGGCTTCGCGGCGGGGCGCCCGGTGGGCGTCGATGTGGAGCCGGTAAGGCCACTCGCGCACCGGGAGGCCATCGAGCGGCGGGTGTTCACTCCGCGGGAGCGCCGGAGCCTGGCCGGCGTTCCCGATGAGAGACGGCTGCGCGCCTTCTTCAACGGCTGGACGCGCAAGGAGGCCTTCGCGAAGGCGACGGGGCACGGGATGTGGGCGACGATGGGGCGGGTGGAGGTGTCGCTCGACCCCGAGGATCCGGCGGCTTTTCTGTCCGTGGACCACAGCGCGGCCGCCGCCGCCCGGTGGACCCTCTTCCACCTCGAGCCGGCGTCGGGATTCCTGGCCGCTGTCGCCTCGGAAGGCTCCGACCTGACGCTGTCGGTCGGCGAGCTGGAGCCGGATGGTTTGGAGGAGCTTACGCGCCGCCCCGCCGCGCCCGAGGCAGGCAAATGAGCATTCTGGCGAGCGCCGTGCGGCCCGGCATCTACCGCGACTCCATCCTGCTCATGCAGCTCCAGGCGGCCCTGACCGAGCTTCCGGGCGTGCAGGAAGCAGGTGCGGTGATGGCCACGCCCGAAAACTTGGAGTTGCTCGCTACCAGCGGTCTCGAGGCGCCCGCCGCCACGGAACTCGGGTCCGGAGATCTACTGATCGTCGTGAAGGCCGATTCCGAGAGCGCGGCCCTGGACGCCCTCGACCGGGTCGATGCGCTGCTCGGTCGAGAGTCCGGGTCCGGTGACGTTCGGTACAATCCCCAAAGCATCGAAACGGCCAGTCGGTCCTGCCCCCGGGCTCGGTTCGCGCTCGTCTCCGTGCCCGGTCGATACGCGAGCACCGTGGCGGACCGGGCGCTCGACCTCGGGCTGAACGTGTTCCTGTTCAGCGACCATGTCCCCCTCGAGGAGGAGATCCGGTTGAAGCGCCGGGCAGGGGACGCCGGATTGCTCGTGATGGGACCCGACTGCGGCACGGCCCTCATCGGCGGCATCGGACTCGGCTTCGCCAACCGCGTTCGGCGCGGCAGCATCGGCATCGTGTCGGCTTCCGGTACCGGACTCCAGGCCGTCGCCTGCGCCGTCCATGAGCGGGGCGCCGGAGTTTCCCATGCCATCGGGACGGGAGGACGGGACCTCAGCCGGGAGGTCGGTGCCGCGACGACCCTGCAGGCCCTCGATCTCCTTCGAAGGGATCCCGGGACCGGTGTCATCGTCCTCCTATCGAAGCCGCCCGATCCGGACGTGGCCGAGCGGCTGCTCGAGGCCGCCGCTGCCACCGGCAAGCCGACGGTCGTGGCCTTCCAGGGAGCCGCGCTGGAGACGAGCTTTGCGAACTCGACCGTTTGCATCGCGTCGGGGCTGGGGGACGCCGCGGACATCGCCTGCGAGCTGGCCGGCGGCGGGGCCGGGCCTCACGGCGGACGGGAGCGGGCAGGCCTCAGCCCCGCCGGCGGGGAGGCCCGGGAGATGCTATCTGCCGATCCCTCCCGACCGCCCGCTCCGCTTGTGCGCGGCCTCTTCGCCGGGGGCACACTGGCCCTTGAGATGCTCCTCGGCCTCCGGGGCCGCCTGGCCCCTTTGAGCTCCAACCTCCACGTGAGTGGCGTCTGTCCCGTCGACGAGCGGGAACGGAAGCCAGGCCACGTGGTTTTGGATCTCGGAGCCGACGAGTACACCGCAGGGCGTCCGCACCCGATGATCGACCACGGCATCCGGACCGGTCGCCTTCAACAGGAGGCCTCTGACCCGGACGTCGGCCTCATCCTGCTCGACGTGGTGCTCGGATTCGGGGCGCACGAGGACCCGGCGGCCGAACTGGCTCCGGCCATCTCGGGCGCCGTACGGCCGAACCTCGAGATCGTGACGATCGTCGTGGGAACCGATGCCGACCCGCAGGGACTGGAGAGCCAGATCGAGCGCCTCGAGACGGCCGGGGCGATCGTGCGACGGGAGGTGCGTGAGGCTGTGTCTTACGCCCTGCGTCGCGCCGGAGGTCTGGGCGGGGAACCACAAGGTGACGCGGAAGCCGCGCCGCAGCGAGCGGTGCGGCAGCGAGGCGCGCCGGGGAGAACAGAGCGCGCGGCGGAGCCGCGGCAGCCGGAACAGCGCCACGAGGCCAGGCCCGTTCCTCTCTCGGCTCTCGAGCCGCGTCCGGCGGCCATCAACATCGGTCTGGAGCGGTTCGCCGAAAGCGTTGCCGCCCAGGGCGCCGAGGTGATCCACGTGGATTGGCGCCCCCCGGCGGGGGGAGACGCCAGACTCCGCGAGATCCTCGAGAAGCTCAGGAGGTAGCGTGGTGGACGTTTCGCACGCCAATGCAGAGAGTGTGCGTCGGATGATCGCGGCGCGGCCGGTGCTGACCGCGGTGGAGAGGGCATCCGGCACCATACCCGGCATGCACGATCGACTTCTGCTGCACGCGGGACCGCCGATCGCCTGGGAGCGGATGTCTGGGCCGCTGCGCGGCGCGGTGGTCGGGGCGTTGCTCTACGAGCGGATCGCAACGGACGAACAGGAGGCCGCCCGTATCGCGGGAAGCGGAGAGATCGAGTTCTCCCCGTGCCACGACCACGCCGCCGTCGGTCCGATGGCCGGCGTCATCTCTCCCTCGATGGCCGTGTACGTGATCGAGGAGCGCACCGACGGCGGACGGGCCTACTCCACCCTCAACGAGGGATACGGCAGGGTCCTGCGGTACGGCGCCTACGCGCCGGAGGTGCTGGAGAGGCTTCGCTGGATGAACGAAGTCATGGCACCGATTCTGGCGGAAGCGCTCACGCTGGCCGGGGGCATCGACCTCCGCACGCTCCTCGCCGAAGCGCTCCACATGGGGGATGAGGGGCACAACCGGAACAAGGCGGGATCGCTTCTTTTTCTGAAGCAGCTTTCCCCCCTGATCGCTCGCCTCCGGATCGATCCGGAGGACCGTGCGAGAGTCCTGACGTTTCTCGGTGACAACGCGCTGAGCGTCCTGAATCCCGTCATGGCGGCCTGCAAGGCCATGGCTGATGCAGCCCACGGAGTCGAGGGAAGCACGATCGTGACCGCCATGGCGCGAAATGGCACCGACTTCGGCATACGGGTCAGTGGCCTGGGCGCCGAATGGTTCACGGCGCCCGCACAGACGCCCGATGGGCTCTACTTCAGCGGCTTCTCCCACTCCAACGCCAACCCCGACATCGGTGACAGCACGATCACGGAGACGGCCGGCATCGGTGCGTTCGCCATGGCCGCTGCTCCCGCCATCGTGAGGTTCGTGAGCGGCACGCCGGGCGATGCCGTCAACGCCACGCTGGAGATGTACGAGATCACGGCAGCCGAACACGAGCACTTCACCATTCCGGCCCTCGATTTTCGGGGCAGCCCCACGGGCATCGATATCCGGCGGGTCATCGAACTGGGGATCACGCCTCGAATCAACACGGGGATTGCCCATCGCGAGGCCGGGGTCGGACAGATCGGCGCCGGCCTGGTTCGCCCGCCCCTCGAGATCTTCGAGCGGGCGCTCACCGCCTTCGCGGAGCGCCACGGGATTTGAGGAGATTGCGTCCCGGCCCGGCCCCGCGGGCCGGGCCGGCACGCGGACGGGCTACGACCAGCCGAGAAGGATCCTCAGAAAGCGCACGAGCCGGTGACCGAACCCGCTCAGCAGAAGCATGATCCAGACAAAGAACGCGAAGCCCGCGCCGATCCAGCCGCCCGGCTGGGCGGGAGGATCGAAGCCGAGCCAGTAGAGCAAGACTCCTCCGAACCCGGTGATCAGCACGAGCAGCAGCACCCTGGGCATGTGATCCTTCAACGTCTCGTACTCCCCCAGTAGAGGACCCGGATCAGGGCGCCGGGCCACAGTCCCGCCCCTGCGCCCCTCCGTTTCCGTTCAAACCGCTCTCCACCCTCTCGGCCGCACACTCGTCGACTCGGTAGGATCCCTGCACGCTCTTCGTCCACACGAGCGCGCCGAGCGTGAACGCGAGGACGAGCAGGATGATGATCAGGACGTACTCCGTGGTGTCCTGGCCGTTCTCAAGCCGGAGGCTCGAACGGGCGGCGGATTCCTTATGCTGCAGGTTCGCACCTGACAAGACACGGACCTCCCGGTCTTCAGGTCACACCTACTTTGCGACGATTGTTGCGCATGGCCAGGGGTCACTTCTTCCGCCGAGAACTGCCCCTGCTGCGGATGGCTGGCTCCGATGCGCGGCATCGACCTCCGCGACTACGCAATCGGTATGCTACGATGGCGGCCTGCCGTGAGAAGCGCTTGTAAGATTAAATAGCAAAATGGCTTACAATGCCAGCACTTGTCGAATCACCCGGGCGGGCTCGTCACCCTGCTTCCCCGACGCCACAGACACTTTCCCCCCGGCCTGCCGGAACACGATGGCGAAGCGGGCCGGCCGCCTCTCAGGGGCGACCTCACCCGACCAGGTTCTCCGGGTTGAGTCCTGAAAGCTCCTCGAGGACAAAGCGACCGTCCTTCCGTATCAGCCGCCCGTCGAACCACAGCTCGCCCCCACCCCAATCCGGGGTCTGGATGAGCACGAGATCCCAGTGGATCTGGCTGCGGTTTCCGTTGTCCGCGATCTCGTAGGCGCCGCCGGGCGTCAGATGGATGCTGCCCGCGATCTTCTCGTCGAACAGAATGTCCTTCATCGGCTCGGTGATGTATGGGTTGAGTCCGATCGCGAACTCGCCCACGTAGCGGGCGCCCTCGTCGGAGTCGAGCACCGCCTGCAGGTGGTCGGTGTTGCTGCTTGCCGCGTCGGTGATTCGGCCATCCTCGAACGTGAGGCACACCTCATCGTGGGTGACTCCCTGGTATAGCGTCTCGGCGTTGAACCGGATCGTTCCGTTGACGCTGTCCCGCACCGGCGCAGTGTAGACCTCGCCGTCGGGCAGGTTGCGGTGACCGTCGCACGAGATCGCCGGGATGCCCTCGATGCTGAACGTGAGGTCCGTCCCGGGTCCCACCAACCGGACGGCGTCGGTGGCCTCCACGATCTCCCGAAGAGGCTCGATCGCCTCCGACAGCCGTTCGTAGTCCATCGTGCACACCTGAAAGTAGAAGTCCTCGAATGCGTGGGTGGAACGTTGGGCGAGCTGCGCCATGGACGGACTCGGCCAGCGCGAGACCACCCACTTCGTCTTCGAGACCCGCACCTCCACGTGGACGGGTTTCCAGATGTGCTCTTCGTACAGTCTCATCTTCTCCATCGGGACATCGGAGAGCTCGGACACGTTCGCGCTGCCGCGCATGCCGATGTAGGCATCGACGCCCCGCATGCAGATCTCCTCGCCCCCGGCGATAAGCTGAAGCTGCTCAGCGCTCGCTTCCATGAGCAGCTCCCGCATCACGGGCTGGCTCTTGAGGAGGACCAGTGGCAGACCCTCGGCGCGATAGGCGGCGCGGATCAGTTCCCGCGTGAACTCGACCGGGATGTCGATCGCCTCGATCAACACCCTTTCGCCGGTCTGAAGGTCGCAGGAGTACCGGATCAGCGTGTCGGCCAGCTTCGTGTATCTGGGATCGGTCATCGCAACTAGCTCTCCCTCGAATGGACGGGTTGAACGCGACCGCCGCGTCGACCCCCCACGTCTTCCCGCCTCGGGGGGAGCCGCGCGGACCGGGCAAGCACCAGCAACGCTGCAGCCTCGAGACGCCGTCGGCAAGCCGCCGGCAGCGGCCCCTTTTTGTGTGCCACCAAGCATGCTATCCTCGGGAATCCCGGGCCGGCCGGCCCGGGTCGGACGACGGCGACACCACCCGGCCAAGGCGCGGCAGGACCAAGCGCACCGGACGGAGAGCGCACTTGGAGCAAGGCAGCAGGCAGGCCGAAGCGCCATCCGGCGAACGGAGCAAGCCGGTGCGCCATGGACCTTATCCGGAGTTCACGTGGGCGGGGGTCCTTGTCGGCTACGGGATCGGCGTCCTCATAGCCGTCAGCATCGGCTATCTGAGCCTCAAGCTCGGCTTCTCGATCGAAGGATCAGAGCTCGCCGCCATACTCGGCTTCGGCGTCCTGCGGGGCCTGATGCGCCGCAACAGCATCATCGAGAACAACATCAACCAGACGTTGGCGAGTGCCGTGAACGGCGCCTCGGCCGGCATGATGTTCTCGGTCCCGGCTCTGTTCATTCTGGGGATCACGGATTTCAACCAGCCGCTTCTCGTGCTGGGGTGCATCGCGGGTGGCTTCCTGGGAATCGCCTTCATCATCCCGCTGCGCAAGCAGATGATCGACTTCAACCGGCTCGCCTTCCCCGGCGGGATCGCCACGGCCGCCGTGCTGAAGTCGCCGGGGGCGGGAGTGAGGAAGGCCTGGCTGCTGCTGGGCGCGGCGGGGGTGAGCGCGCTCGCCCACCTCGTCAGCCTCTCTACGGGTTTCGAGAACTGGAACCTGGGCGCCCTGATCGGGCTGCCCGAGTACATGAACGGGATCTGGTATCTCTCGCTGCTCACTGTCGGCGTGGCGTTCCTGGCCGGAAAGGGCGGCTTCTTCTTTATCGCCGGCGGATACGTCTGCTACTGGATCCTCGCACCGCTTCTCCATCTCAGCGGGCTCATGCCGGATCCCGCCACCTTGGCCGGCTCGGGGCTGGGGATCGCCAACTACCTGCGCCTCAACCTGTTCAGACCGGTCGGGATCGGGATGCTCGTGGGGGGCGCTCTGATGGGGATCGCCCTCGCCATCCCGCTCGTGGCGAGCGCCGTGAAGAGCATGCGGGACGCGGCCAGGGCGAGGACGACGCTCTCCATGGACGAGATGCCGATCCAGTTCCTCTACATGGGCGTGGTCGCCGCGTTCATCGTGCTCGCCCTCATCTCCTATCTCTCCGTCACCGAGGTCGGCATCGGGCGGGGTGCGGTGATGGCCGTGTTGGGCACCCTGTGGATCTGGGTGGCCGGTGTCGTCGTCTCCGAGTGCATCGGCCGGACGAACTGGTCGCCTTTGTCGGGGATGACCCTGATCGGCGTCACGATCCTCATCTTTGTCACGAGCGGGATCGGTGACCGGGCCTCCATCGTCGCGTCCGTCACGGTGGGCGCCGCCATGTGCGTCGCGATGGCCCAGGCCACGGATCTGATGCTCGACCTCAAGACGGGCTACCTCGTCGGCGCCATCCCGAAGAAGCAGCAGATCGCGCAGTTCCTCGGGACGTGGCTGGGGCCGATCGTCGTGATGGCGCTCATCGTCGTGCTCCATCAGGCGTACGGCATGGGAAGCGACCGCCTTCCGGCGCCGCAGGGCCAGGCCCTGGCCAGCGTGATCCAGGGCATCCTCGGCGGCGACGTGCCGATGGACAAATACCTCTCAGGTGCCGCCCTCGGGGCGCTCCTCAGCGCGGGCGGGATCGGGGGACTCGGGGTGTTGGTCGGACTCGGGTTCTATCTTCCGTTCAACATCGTCCTCACCTACACGATCGGTACCTTTCTCCGGATCTTCTCCGACCGACGCTTCGGGAAGGTCTTCAGCGAGGACGTGGGCGTTCCGGTGGCCGCCGGCCTCATCGTTGGCGAGGCCCTCGTCGGCGTCGTGTACTCTCTGTTCATCGTATTCGGCAGCGGCGGAGCGTAGGGCACGCGATGAGACGGGTCGGCTATGGCCTCATCACACTCGGCTTCCTCGCAGGCGCCTTCGTGGCGGTCCGCCAGGTGGAGGGCGTGGCGGCCGAGGGTCTTCTCGCCTGCCTCGCCCTCGGGGTCGTCGGCGTCGCGCTGGTGCGCCGCGCCGACCGGGCCGAGGCCCGCGACGAGGTTCGCCTGACGACGAACATCCAGGTCCTGGGGGACGCGCTCGAGCGCCTCGTTGCCAGCGCCGAGCGGCTGAGCGCCGAGAGGGACGCGATCAACGTCTACGATCTCCGCCACCGGATCGACGATTGGTTCTTCGACGACCTCGCGGCGTTCGTCGACGCCCGCGAGAGCATCGCCCACAGCTATGGCCTCCAGGCCTATGCGGACGTGATGAATCGGTTCGCGGCCGGGGAGCGCTATCTCAACCGCGTCTGGTCGGCTTCCACCGACGGTTACGTGGACGAGGCGCACCAATACATCGAGAGGGCAACGGAGCAGCTCGAGGAGACCCTGCAGGCCTTCCGCCGAGTGAGCGAGCGGCCGCCCCGAGCCTAGGCACCACCCAGCACGCGCCAGACGCGACCCGCCGCCCGGACTCCTGACTGGATCGCGCCCTCGATCGACCCGTGCACGCGGTGGTCACCGCAGACGAAGAGGCCGCCGTCGGTCTCCACCGCCCGTGCCTGCACACCGCCGCACGCCGGCGAGTGATCCGGTAGTGCCGCCGCGATCGAGTACGAGGCGATCGGCTCCCACATGTCGACCTGCCGGCCGAACCACCGGCGGAGCTGGGCGCGAGCCCTCGCCGCCGCATCGGGAGATCGGGCCGCGTCGCCCAGCACGGTCGCGGAGATGAGCTCCCGACCGGCAGGCGCGTACGTCGAGGAAACCCGGCTCATGACCACGAGGTTGCTGACCGGTCCCTCGCCCTCGCCATCGAGTACCAGGATCCCCTCACGCACGGGTGCCACATCCGCCCCGAAGTACAGGCACAAGACCGGCCGGTAGGGCGGGATGTCGTCCAGACCCGTCAAGCGGACCGCTTCCGGGCCGTGCGCCGCGATGACGACCGCATCCGACCGCAGGATCTCGCCGGACTCCAGCGTCACGCCCCCAGACGAGGCGGAGGCCACGGGCGAGTCCGTCCGAACCGATCCGACGGGAAGAGCATCGTGCAGCTGACGGGCGATCGCCCCCATGCCCTTCGCGGGCACACACACGTCGCCCGCAGCGAACATCTTGAACACGAACTCGAACATGCGGCTCGACGTGTCAAGCGCCGGATCCAGAAAGACGCCGCCGAGGAAAGGTCGGAAGAACGAATGGATCATCCGGGGAGTGAATCCCCGTTCCCGCAGACGGGATCCGGTGGCGACCTCCTCGCGCCCGAGGATCTCATCGACGGAGCGCCCGCGCAGCTCCAGCGCCAGGCGCGCGACCCGCACCTTGTCGCCCACCGTGCCCACCGGCGCCCGCAGAGTCGCGACCGCGCCGCCCGGGCGGCGGAACGGATCGACGACCCGGTGCAGCCGCCCACCGATGTGTACCAGAGCGCCAGGCTCGAACGGCTTCAGATCGAGCTTCCCCAAGTCGACGACGTGCCGGGTCTCCGGATAGGCCGTCAGGAGGACCTGGAAGCCCCGATCGAGCAGGAAGCCGTCGACAAGGTCGGTCCGCACCCGACCCCCGACGCCGTCCGAGGCTTCGAGCACCAGCACGGCGAGCCCGTGCGCGGACAGCTCGCGCGCACAGGTCAGGCCTGCCAGCCCGGCCCCGACGATCAGGACATCCGCGGCACGCTCGGTCATGCCGCCGAAGTTCTTACCGCCGTACCTCGATCTTCGCGATCTGGTGCGTCGGGTAGAAGACGGTGCCGGAGTCCGTGTCGTGCCGTGCCTGCCGCTCCATGAAGAACAGGGCCTGGTCGACGCCGCTCTCGTAGGAGTCGACATCGAGTTCGAAGCTGGAGCCGGAGACGGCGGTCACGATGAGCTTGGCCATGCTGCCCCCCTTTTGTTCGTTCTCGCGGATAAGCGCCCGGTCGTCACCTCCGGGATTCAATTGTGGGTACTCATGCCTTCGTCCGGAAGAACCATGCTGCAAGATCGGGTGCGTCCCGCAAGGGAGAGGCCGTGCTTCCACGGCTAGCTTCCGGCGTTGACACGAAGAAAGCCCCGGCGGCCACTCAGTCGCCGGGGCTCTGACGTTGTGGAGAGGATCGAAGCGAATCGACGATCAGCCTCTGGACAGGGCGGGCCGGCCAGCTCGCCCGGCCACCCAGCGGGACCGTGCCCACAACATGACGAGGAAGAGCGAGAGCACCGGCGGCAGCAGCGTCCAGGCGAAGACGACGGCCAGGGGGACCGCACCGCCGAACACGAGCATTGCACCGGCGATCGGAGACCGCCCCCGAATCCAGACCCCCAGCAGGATGCACACGCCGGCGGCGAGACCGAGCAGGCCCCAAACCGATCGGGCGTACTCGTTCGGATTCCCGACGCCCAGCCACACCGAGAGACCGGCTGCCATGTAGAGCACCGCAAGCAGCAGCGCGACTGCGGAGAAGGCCCTTTCGCTCTTGGACGCACCGAATCTGGACATGTCTTCCGTCTCCCTGAGTCAAGGGGGCATGTAGGGTTCCGTGCGCGGAACCCGCCGCGGCCGTGCCGCGAGCGACCGAGGGGTGTCCATACATGAGATACAGCATGATATTGTGGTATTTAAACCATTATGTGGCATGATATTGTGATGTGCAACATACCAGAAGTCTTTGCCTTCCGGATTGGGGGCTTTGCTGTGAAACGAATGAGGCAGGCGATACTTTTGGCGCCCTCAACGAACCGCCGGAGGCGCCCGGAAGCGGACGCCGCGGGTGCCTACAGAACCTGTTCGCTGAGCAACCCTCCGGTCACCAGGTCGAACACGCGCACGAGGGTCGGCCGCCGCTCCCCGTATACCCATATCCTCACCGTCTTCTTGCTTTCGGAGGGACGGTAGACGAGCCATGCTCCGGCCGGCACCTGCCTTTCGAGCGTTGAACACGCTCCGGCAGCCCGCTGCTGGCCCGGCGGCCGGCCCGGCATCCAGACGCGGCATTGGCCGGGAGGTGGAAGGTGGCCCGGCGGTATGCCGAGGGTGGCCGCGGTCGAGGTGGATGTCGCCACCGTGCCGGACGTCGTGCCCGGCGCGCGCTCCGCACTCCGGGGATCCGGAGGGCTCTCGGCCGATCGGCTGGAGCACGCAGACGTCCCGAAGCTGGCGACCGCGACCAGACCTGCCGTCGCCATCGCCCGACAAACCAACGATCGCA
The DNA here is from genome assembly GCA_020351855.1 of Gemmatimonadota bacterium. GTDB lineage: Bacteria > Gemmatimonadota > Gemmatimonadetes > Palauibacterales > Palauibacteraceae. Next base: position 327,515 of record CP070670.1, on the reverse strand, counting down.
TCCAGCGCATCACCCCTCCGATGGCTGATGGGATTCACGGGATCACCACCCCTCTGCGAGGGACCGGCCCGTCCATGAAGGGCGAAAGGCGTGCCAGGCGGGAAGGCTGCGGAAGGACAGCCGTTGTCCGGCCGTGAGGGCGTTGTCGGGGGCGACTGATTGCGGCTGGCCGCTAGACTTTGCAGCCCACCGTGGTGCAGCCGACGGGTGCCGGGCACGTTCTGGGGAATCAGCCCTTCCCTGATGGGAGCAGGGGCGGTCCCTTGCGGAAACCGCCCCCGTGTCCCCTCCCTCCAGCTCCGGCGGCAACTCCATTGGCCCGGACCACCACACATGAGCTGGACGCCCTTCCGTTACATGGTCTGGATGCCGGCGGGGCCTCGAACCTTACAGAAGCGCTGATCGGGGCCGAGCCTCCCCGCATCGGATCAGAGAACGGCAAACGCGGCAGAGGTTGCCAGTTGGCCCCTCGGCTCTAAGTTCAGGCTCGGCTGATTCAGGGTGGAGCGTTTTTTTCCCCGGCCGTCACCCGTTAACGGACCGGAAAACGGAGAAGTGTAGCCCGGCGGTTGTCGAACGAAGCCCTTCTTTCCGCGGAGCATCTCGAGCTCCTGTACCGCACGACGCTCGAGTTCAGCGCCACGCTCGACATGGAGGAGCTCCTGCCGCGCGTGTTCGACCGCGTCGTGGAGTTCCTGGACGCCGAGGCGGGCTCCATCTGGCTGCGCGAGGGCGACCACGTCACCTGCCACATCGCCAAGGGACCGGTCGCGCACAAGATCCAGGGCCTCGAGCTGCCGCTCGGTGCCGGAATCGTCGGCGACATAGCGGTAAGCGGCGAGTCCGAACTCGTTTCGGATGCCCGGGACGACGCTCGCTTTGTGCACCAGGTCGACGAGGCCACCGGCTTCGCCACCCGGTCCATGGCAGCCGCAGCACTGAAGGCCAAGAACGAGATCCTTGGAGTGCTCCAGATCTTGAACAAGCGGGGGGGATCAGGGCTCTTCGACCAGCAGGACCTCGTCCTTCTCGAGGGTCTTGCCTCCGCAGCAGGACTCGCCCTCCACAACGCGCAGCTCCATGCCGCTGAGAAACGCGCCCGGGACCTGCACGCGATGCTGGAGATCAGCCGCGAGATCACCGCCACGCTAGACATCGACCGCCTGGCGCTCTCGGTCGTCAATCTGGGGAGCCAGGCCATTCCCTACGACCGCGCAGCGATCGCCCTGAGCGAATCGGGGCGCCTCGTGCTCCACGCGCTTTCGGGAACGGATACGCTCGACACGCGGTCGGACCAGAACCGGGACCTCGAGCGCCTCATCGCGTATCTGGCCGAACTGGGAGACAGCATCTACGTGTCCGATCTCCAGGCCGACGCAGAGCCGGCACGGACCATTCGGGCCGGGTTTGCAGACTACCTCCAGGATTCCGGCATCCACGCCCTCTGCATGATACCGCTGGCCGATGAAGAAGGACGGTTGGGCGCTCTCTACATGGAGTCCGCCACGGCGGAGTTTCTCGGCCAGAACGCCCGGGAGGCAGCCGAGCTTCTTGCCAACCAGACCTCCGTCGCAATCCGGAACGCGGAGCTTTACGGACAGGTCCCGCTCATCGGTTTTCTGGAGCCGGTGGCCGCCCTGAAGCGCAGGTTGGCCGCCATGCCCAGGCGGAGGTTACTGAGCCGCGTGGTCCTCCCCGCCGCGCTCCTGGTCGGCTTTCTGTCCTTCCCCTGGGCAGAACGGATCGGGCCCCGTGACACCCGGTTGCTCCCGGCTGACCGAATGCCGGTCCGAGCGACCGTCGACGGCTTGCTGGCCGAGGTATTGGTGGATGAGGGGGATCGCGTCAACCAGGGCCAGGTGATCGCATCGCTTCGCGACGACGACATTCGCATGCAGCTCACCCGGACGCGTGCGGAGCTTATCGCGGCCGACCGAAGCGCAGCAGCAGCGCGGGCGCGCGGCGACGAGGCAGAAGCCCGCCTCGCCGAGATCAGCGCCAAGGAACTGTCGCAGATGGTGTCCCTACTAGAGCAGCAGCTGGGCAGGACAAGGCTGCGGGCTCCCGTGGACGGAGTCGTCCTCACCCTTCGCCCGTACGAGAAGCTGGGGGAGTGGTTGGACGCCGGCGAGACTTTCGTCGTGCTCGGCAGAACGGACCGGTTGGAGATCGAGGCGTGGGTGGCCGAACGCGACATCCAGCGTGTCCGGATCGACCAGGACGTTCGCCTGAAGGTGATGGCGCAACCCGGCCACACCTTTGTAGGCCAGGTCACTGCGATCGCGGCGCAGGCCGACTCTGCGATCGACGGTGAGCCTACCGTGCCGGTCCGCGCTGAGGTGGAGAACTCGGCAGGCCTGCTACGGCCTGGCCTGGACGCACGAGCCAAGATCGTCGGTGCCCGCCTGCCGGTCGGCTATCTGCTACTGCGTCCCCTCGTGCGCTGGACCCGCATGAACATTTGGCGCTGAGGATGACCGCCCGGGAGGCAGGACTGAGAGATCCGAAGGCAGGGGGCGCGAGACGCCTCGAAAGCCTCGTGCGAATGCTCGCCGCGGTGATCGCGGCCGCCCTGGTGTTCGCGTGTAGCGAGGAGGTCCGATCGGACGCCGCGGGCGAGACCACGCCCCCACCCCGGGTCCGCCTCGACGCTCCGAGGCCCGATCCGGACGCCGCCGACCGCTACGCAACGTACCTGTACTCCGAGAGCGATGCCGATGTCTATAGCCGGGTGCCGGAGAACGATCTGACCGGCCGGGCGCTTCCCGTCGTCGCGATCCACGTCGAGACGGGCGATCGGGTCGCGAAGGGGCAGCTCCTGGCCACTCTGGATGATGAGATGGCGGCACTCGAGGTGGCGGCGGTCCGCCCGAGGCTGGAGGAGGCCCGCTCGAAGCTGGAGCGGGCTCGCGCCCTAGCGCAGAACGGCATTGTCACGCCGTCCGAGCTCGAAGAGACGGAGTACGAGACGCAACGAGCGGAAGCCACCCTCCGCCAAGCCGAGCTCTATCTTTCGAGGACAAGGGTTCGCGCGCCTTTCGCTGGCGTCGTCGCTAGGCGGTACATCCGGGTAGGACAGATGGTCAGCGAGACGGAACCTCTGTTTCGAATCACCGCCACCGAGCCGTTGCGTGCGCGCCTCCTCATTCCGGAGGACAGATCGGCGCGGTTCCGGATCGGTGATCCGGTGCTTCTGAGATCCGGTGACGGCCAGACCGCCACGGCCTATGTGGCGATCATTGGTCCTACGGTCGACCCGGCGAGCGGAACGCGCGAGGTCATCGTGGAACTTCCGGAGGCAAACGGGTTCCACCCCGGTGCCTCCGTCATGGCCGAAGTTGTTGCGAAACCGCCGGATCCGGGTGCCGAGGCGCGCCGAAGAGAGGACCCCGTTCCTTGAAGACGACGCTGGACGCCCGCCCCCGGGTGCGACATGGCCTCGAGTACGTGCGCCGGGAATACCACGGCAAGGTGCAGTACATCCTGCGACTGCCCGATACCCACAAGTACTTCCAGTTTGGCGAGTCCGAGGCCCGTCTGATCCAGTTGATGGATGGGTCGAGGTCGGCCGAGGAGATAGCCGCGGAGGCCGAGATCTCTCTCGACCTCAAGGTTTCCGGCGGCCAGGTCGCGGACTTCGCACACCGCCTCAAGCGCCAGGGGATCATTCAGCGCACGCCCGCAGAGCAGCACTTGATGGCCATGGAGCATCTCCGGGTTGAGCGGAAGGTGCGCACGAGACGGCGCACGAAGGGCTCGCTGCTGAGGCTCCGCCTCTCGCTCGGGGATCCGGATCGGCTATTCGGACGCACCGTTGGGCGCATCGGCTGGATCTGGTCGCCGCAGTTTGTCGTGCTGTCGCTCCTCCTGTTCGTCGTGCTCACCGCCATCGTGACCGCCCGCTTCGACGAGATGTGGGGCGGCACGCTCGAGCTCTATCGGCTGGAGAGCGGCGCGGCGGTGGCGATGTTCGTCGGCGCCTTCCTCTTGCTGGGAGGTACTCATGAGCTCGCGCACGGCCTCACCACCAAGAGGTTCGGAGGCCGAGTGCATGAGATCGGCGTCATGCTGCTCTACTTCTCACCGGCTCTCTTCTGCAACACGAACGATGCTTGGACCTTCGAGCGTCGATCGCAACGGCTATGGGTGACCTTCGCCGGCCCGTGGAGCGATCTACTGATCGCGTCCGTAGCCGGCATTACCTGGGTATTCACCGAGCCCGGGACTCTCATCCATCAGGTCGCGTTTGTGACGGCGCTCGCGGGAGGGTTCCTCTCCCTTCTGACCAACCTGAACCCGCTCGTCCCGCTGGACGGGTACTACGCACTCTCTGACTGGTTGGAGATCCCCAACCTGCGCCGAAGAGCGTTCGACTACTGGGGCTGGCTCGGGCGTCGATACGGGCTCGGGCTGGAGACGAGGCCGCCGCGGCTCACGCCGCGTGAGCGGCGGGTCTTCCAGCTTTACGGCGGACTCGCGCTGGCATACAGCGTCGCCTTTGCCGCCGTAGGCGCCTTCTGGCTCTTCAGCCTCCTCGGGAAGCTCATCGGTCCTTGGGCCTGGACCGTGGCGTTGGCCGTCATCGGCAGCTTCCTGGTTCGCTGGCAGGGCCGGGCGCGATCCGTTGCGAGCGCCCTCGTCACCCTGTGGCGGGGCGGCCGGATGCGGCGCCGCCTGTCACTGGCCCTGGCAAGCCTGGTTCTCGCGGCTGCCCTCCCCTTCGTCATTCCCTGGACCTTCCGGGCCAAGGGGCCCGTGACCATCGTCGCGGTGCCGCGGATCCAGATCCACGCCGAGACAGGGGGCATCCTGGAGCGGCTGTACGTTCGGGAAGGCGACAGCGTTCGGGCGGGAACGCCGCTCATCGAGCTCTGGAACCCGCAGCTCGAGGCGGCAACCGCCGAGCAGCGCGCGGCCATCGAGCGCCTTCGGCTCCGGCGGTCCCGCGCCACGGCTCGCGGCGACCTCGCCTCGGCTGCCGGCAGCGAGGCGAGGCTGGCTGAAGCTCTCGAGGCGCTGCGAGTCCTGGAGGCGCAGCGGAGTCGCCACATAGATTCGGCCCCGATCGACGGCGTGATCCTTGGCTACCGGCTGCATGAGCGAACCGGTCAGCGAATCCGTGCCGGCGACCTCCTGTTCGAGATCGCCTCGCTCCGTGGTCGCCAAGCCCGGGTCCGGGTACCGACGAGACTGGCCGGCGGGCTCTCCCCCGGCCAGATCGCCCGCCTGAGGCTTTCCGCTGCGCCGCATCTCGAGT
>CP070670.1:319494-322158 GCA_020351855.1 Gemmatimonadota bacterium | reverse complement strand
GATCCTTAGGAGTGATGAACCACACCGTCGATTCGTATCGCTACGTGAGCTTCGCCACCCGCAGGGTGCTCAAGGCGTGGGCCGCACGGAGCTCGTACCGGGAGATCCCCTGGACGCCGCCGGCTAGACCCCTGTCCGAGGCCACGGTGGCCCTGGTCAGCACGGCCGGGTTGGCACTGGAGGCGGATCGCCCCTTCGACCAGGAGGGGGAGCGGCGGAATCCCTGGTGGGGCGATCCGTCCTACCGGGTGATTCCGCGGGACGCTGCGTCGGGGGACGTGCGCTGCTATCACCTGCACATCGACCCGTCGTTCGTTGAGGAGGATTTGAACTGTGCCTTCCCGCTGTCCCGCCTTCTCGAGCTCGAGGAGCGCGGGGAGATTGGCCGAGCGGCCGACCGTCACTACTCCTTCATGGGCTACATCCTCGAGCCGAGGACGCTCCTGCGTGAGAGCACGCCGGAGATGATACGGCTGATGAAGAAGGACGCGGTCGACGCCGTGCTGCTGGTCCCGTTCTGACCGACGTGCTGCTGGTCCGTGGGACTGGTTCAGCGGGAGATGGAGGCTGCGGGGCTGACGACGACGACGCTGTCGACGATCCCCGCGCTGACCGAGTCGGTGGGCGTGCCCCGCCTCGTCGGGATCGAGTACCCGATCGGGCTGCCGTTCGGTCTGCCGGGCGATCGACGGGGTCAGCTCGATGTTCTGCGGGCGGCCCTGGCCTCTCTCGACACGATCGGCGAACCCGGGGGGCGCACCGACCTTTCCTTCGAGTGGCCTGCGGAAGCGGGCAAGGTCGACACCCATCCGGCGGAGCTGCCTCCGATCGTGAAGCTCCTGCAACGAAACCCATGGCTGCTACCGAGGTTTCTGGCACGCGACGTACCGGACGTCCAAGATGAAGGGGGATGCTGAGGACAGTTACCTCCGGCCTTCGCCGACTGCCGGGAGCGACACGCCAGGACCGCTTGCTTCGTTCTACTGATAAACGGCTCGCGATCACCTGGACGACATGAGAGGACCAGAAGCCATGAGTCCAATGGCCCCTGTAGTGACGCGGCGCGTCGGGATGCCGCGCCGCGACTTTGTCAGAAGCAGCTTGGGGGCGCTGGCCGCTTCGATGCTTCCAGGCTGTAGCCTCGACACCCCAACGGAACCTCCAGCCCCCAGTGGTAGCCCAAGACTAACGGCACGACCGGGGACGCCGACCGTGCCGCCCGCCATTGGCACGACCAGCCCGCTTGCCCTGGGGTTGACCCGGGACGGCTTCCTTCACGTGCCGGAGGGCTACTCCCCCGACACGCCAGCTCCGCTTTTCGTGGCCCTCCACGGGGCCGGCGGCTCGGCGACCAACTGGGCCAGCTACCCGGGTCGCGCGGATGCCCGAGGCATGGTCCTGCTGGCCCCTGATTCCCGGGCCTTCACTTGGGATCTGATCATCGGAGGCTTCGGGCCGGATGTAGAGTTCCTGGATCTGGCTCTCGCGCACACGTTTGAGCGGTGTCGGATCGATCCGGCCCGGATCGCGCTCGGCGGATTCTCGGACGGAGCCTCGTACGCCCTGTCCCTCGGTGTTTCCAACGGAGACCTGTTCAGCCATCTGGTCGCGTACTCGCCGGGTTTCATCCAGGCATCCGATCCGATCGTGGGGAAGCCGCCGGTCTTCGTATCCCACGGCTCGCAGGACAGCATCCTTCCGGTGTCGACGACGCGGAACGTCATTGTCCCGACCCTGCGTGATAACGGGCATGAGGTGACCTACGCCGAATTCGATGGCGGTCACGAGGTCCCGGCCGCGATCTCGGAGGCGGCGCTCGACTGGTTTCTCGGCGTGGGCTGAGCGGGCCCGCTTAGGCTTCCATACCCCTACGTACAGTTGCGCCGGACGACCTACGGGTGAGGTTGAGTGGTCAAGGAGCGTACCCTTTTCATATCTCCCTTTTTCGATAGAGGAGGTGCAACGTGGGCAAGGGACTTGATCGCCGCACGTTCGTGCGCGGAGCGGCGGGCGCAGTTGGCATGGGCGCAGTGGGTGCACTGTCACCGAAGCTCTCGGGAGCAGCGGCGCCAAAGTCGGGAAGCAAGGCTGGCCAGGCGCTCGACGCGAAGATCACTGTCAAGTTGGTGGATAAGGGCGGCGGCAAGCACGGCGGCGGCAGGCCACAAAGGTGGAAGATTGACTGTCCGGACGCAGAGGCGGGCGCGAACTCTAAGGTGACATGGGAGGCCGGAGCAGGCGTGAGCCAGATTCTTGTCGTCTCTTTTAAAGGCCGTTCGCCGTTTAGGCACAGCGGAAAGGAGCTCCAGGTTTTTAGGCCTGGCGATGCAGGAACGACTGGTGGCGGTAAGCCTGGCGATCCGCTAACCGCGCAAACCGCAGGCGGCGCGGACGGCACGTACACCTACACGATCGTCGTGCAGGCAGACAGCAACTCTGGTGGCGCAATCCACTCCAAGGATCCCGATCTGGACATCATTTAAAGCGATTGATCCCCGTGACCGGTTGGTGGCTATCCGTCACCTGTCCTCGGCGACGATCGCCTGAAAGCGGGGGTCGTCGCTGAGGGGTCTCCACAGCCAATCGTTAGCGATGTTTGCCTTCTCCGTGGGCCTTGCAGCCAGGTAGGTGCCGAGCCGCATGATGGCTGTATCGCGGTCGGCG
>CP070670.1:305793-319394 GCA_020351855.1 Gemmatimonadota bacterium | reverse complement strand
GGATGCCCATGCCCTGGTCCTCCGGCTGATCGGGGAGGGGCATCTCGATGGCCTCCGGATCGACCATGCTGACGGCCTCTTCGATCCGACGGAGTACCTGTGGAATCTCCAGCGCGCCCGCTTCCTGCAGCTCTGCCGGAAGGCCCTCGGCGGAGATGCGGGACAGGAACCGGGGGATGGAGAATCCAGGTGGAAGGAGCTGGAGCCGATCCTCGCGAGGCGCTTCGAGGAGAAGACCGCGGAGTCCTATCAGCTAGGCAAGATCGGGGGTTTCCTCCACCTGTATATCGGGCAGGAGGCCGTTGCGACGGGTGCCATCACGGCGCTCCGCGAAGACGACTACGTCATTGCCGCCTACCGGGAACATGCCCATGCCCTCGTCCGCGGCGTGTCCGCGCGCGCCGTCATGGCCGAGCTGTACGGCCGCTCGGGCGGCTGCTCGGGTGGGATGGGTGGATCCATGCACCTGTTCGACCGCTCGGTGAACTTCATGGGCGGTCATGCGATCGTGGGCGGACACCTGCCGATCGCGGCCGGGGTTGGCTATGCGATCCGCTATCGGGGCGGCGATCAGGTATGCCAGTGCTTCTTCGGGGACGCGGCGGTCAACATCGGCGCCTTCCACGAATCCCTCAACATGGCGGCGAAGTGGCAGCTGCCCGTCGTGTTCATCATCGAGAACAATGCCTACGGGATGGGGACCGGGATCCGGCGATCGGCGGCGATCTCGGAGCTCGTTGAACGGGCATGTGCCTACGAGGGGCTCGCGGCCACGCAGGTCGACGGGATGGACGTGCTGGCTGTCCGATCCGCGACGGATGAGGCCGTTCGCGTCGCCCGGGAGGAGAAGCGACCGAGCCTGATCGAGGCGATCACCTATCGCTTCATGGGTCATTCGATGGCCGACCCATCTCACGGGACCTACCGGACGCGCGAGGAGGTGGAGGGTTGGAGGGCGGATGATCCCATCATCTCCCTGAGCGACAGGCTGATTTCCGCCGGCCTGATGGACTCGGAAGAGTATGAGGAGATGGACCGGGCCGTGATCGCCGAGGTCGAGGATTCGGCGGCATACGCCGACGCCAGCCCTCGTCCGGAGGAGACCAGCATCTACGGTCTCGTCTACTCCGATGAATACCGCGACGACCCGGGCCGGAGGGACCGATGGCGGTGATCACCTACCGCGAGGCCCTCAATGAGGCGATGCGGGAGGAGATGCGCCGCGATGAGGGTGTCTTCCTCATCGGGGAGGAAGTGGGCGAGTACGACGGCGCCTACAAGGTGTCCAAAGGGCTCCTTGAGGAGTTCGGCGAATGGCGTGTGCGGGATGCGCCGATCGCCGAGCTGGGCTTCGCGGGTCTCGGCGTGGGGGCGGCGATGGCCGGACTGAGGCCGATCGTGGAGTTCATGACATGGAACTTCGCCCTGCTGGCGATCGATCAGGTCATCAACAGCGCGGCCAAGCTGTATCAGATGTCCGGTGGGCAGTACAACGTCCCGATCGTCTTTCGCGGGCCGGGCGGAGCCGCGCTGATGCTCGCCGCGCAGCACTCTCAGGCGCCCGAGCCATGGTATGCCTACGTTCCCGGGCTGAAGGTGTGCTCGCCCGCCACGCCGCACGATGCCAAGGGGCTTCTCAAGGCAGCGGTGCGCGACAACGATCCGGTCGTGTTCATCGAGGGCGAGCTTCTGTACAACATGAAGGGCGAGGTGCCGGAGGACGGGGACCTGCTGGTCCCTATCGGAACGGCCGAGGTGAAACGGCCGGGGACGGACGTGACGATCGTGACCTACGGGAAGATGGTGCACGAGGCGCTGGCCGCGGCCGACCGGCTTGCGGCGGAGGACGATGTAGAGGCCGAGATCGTCGATCTGCGCACGGTACGTCCCCTCGATGTCGACACCGTGGTGGGGTCCGTTCGCAAGACCAACCGGGCAGTGGTCGTGGAGGAGGGTTGGCCGGTGGCGAACATCGGCGCCCAGCTCGTGGACGACATTCAGCGAGAGGCGTTCGATGAGCTGGATGCGCCGATCGCCAGGATCTCGAGCCTCGACGTTCCCATGCCCTACGCGCGCAACCTGGAGAAGCTCGTTCTCCCCTCGGTCGACAGTATCCGCGCTGCTGCCAGGCACGTCTGCTATATCGGCTAATGATAACATATTGGCAACAAGTTATATCAGTTACCGATAACCCGCGCCGCCTCTTCGTGGCGCATGGGCCTCTTGGGGCGGGAGGGCTGGCCTAGGTGGCGACGCAGGTCGTGATGGCGCAGCTCAGCCCGACGATGGAAGAGGGCAAGCTGATCGAGTGGAAGGTCGAGGAGGGCGATTCGATTTCCCAGGGGGACATCATCGCCGAGATCGAGACGGACAAGGCGAACATGGACGTCGAGGCGCTGGGTAGCGGCGTTCTCCGAAAGATCCTTGTCCAAGCCGGAGAGACAGTCCCCGTCGGGCACCTGATCGGAATCATCGCCGATCCCGAGGAGGATATCGACGCGCTGCTCGAGGAGGCCGCGGAGCGCACGGTCGTACCCGCGCCCACAGCCCCGGAAGCCGGGGCTTCGGTTGGCCGGGAGGCCGAGAGGGCTCCCGACGTGGAAGGGGCTGCCGCGGCGGGCGGCCCGCCGGAGGAGGAGGAGCGGCCGCCGGCGCCTCCCCGCGGGCCCGGACGCGCTCCGACCGCGGAACCAGGCGAGGGCCGCAAGCGCGCATCGCCCGTTGCGCGCAAGATGGCTGCCGAACGCGGGATCGACCTGCAGAGCCTGGCGGGGTCCGGTCCCGGAGGACGAATCGTCAAGGCAGACGTGGAGGCGGCGGCTGCGGTCCCGGTGGCCCCGCCGGGTCGCTGGTTGGAGTCGGCACTACGGGATGAGCGGGTCGAGGCAAGTCAGATGCGCAAGGCGATCGCCCGGCGGCTCACCCAATCGCTCGGTCCCGTGCCGCACTTCTACCTCACGACCGAGGTCGACATGGGGCGCGCCCTCGACATGCGGGAGGAGCTGAATGCCGCGGCCGATGGCCCCAGGATCGGCGTCAACGACGTCCTCCTGAAGGCCGCGGCGGAGGCTCTGGTGAGGCATCCGGAGGTGAACGCCTCCTGGGATGGAGATGCCATCCAGCTTCACGGTCGGGTCGACCTCGGCATCGCGGTGGCGGTCGAAGGCGGCTTGATCACGCCGGTTCTCCGGGACGCGGATCGAAAGAGACTCCGCCGGATAGCCGAGGAGTCCGCTGACCTGATCGCCCGGGCCCGCGAGCGGAAGCTCCTGCCGGAGGAGTATCAGGGGGCCACCTTCTCGCTCAGCAATCTGGGGATGTTCGGCATCGACGAGTTCACGGCGGTGATCAACCCGCCGGAGGCGGCGATCCTCGCGGTCGGGATGACCCGGGAAAAACCGGTTGTCGAGGAGGGGCAGATCAGGATAGGGCGTATGATGCGGGTGACGATGTCCTGCGATCACCGGGTCGTGGACGGCGCCACAGGAGCGCGGTTCCTCGCGACGTTCAGGCAGATGCTGGAGAATCCGCTGGCCATGGTCTTCTAGCTCGTAGGCTCGTACGCATTGATGATGCAAGCCCTTTACTGACACGTAAAGCGCCTGGTCCGAAGGCCGGGGGAAGAGCGAGGGAGCCGGATGTCTGAATGGTACAACGTCGTGGTGATCGGTGCCGGCCCGGGTGGATACGTGGCTGCCATCCGGGCCGCACAGCTCGGCCTCAAGACCGCGTGCGTGGAGGCGACCGGCTACGAGGGAGGACTCGGGGGCACCTGTCTGAACTGGGGCTGCATTCCTGCCAAGGCGCTGCTCGAGAGCGCGGCGCTTGCCCAGACGATCAGGACGCAGGGCGCCGAGTTCGGCGTCCGACCGGTCGACGTGGAATACGACATGGGTGCGGCCGTGGACCGGAGCCGCGCGATCAGCGAGAAGCTCACGAAGGGGATCGGCTTCCTCTTCAAGAAGAACGGAGTGGAGCCCGTGTTCGGGCAGGCCCGGCTGACGCCGGAGCGGGATGTCGTGGTCGATGGGGGAGACGCGGACGGCGACCGGCGAATCCTGGATGCGCGGCAGGTGATTATCGCTACCGGCTCCGTGATGAAGACCTTTCCGGGCTTCGAGCTGGATGGCGAGCGGGTCATCGGCAGCCGGGAGGCCCTCGCACTGAAGGAGCTTCCGCGGCGCCTCGTCGTTGTGGGGGCGGGATTCGTGGGGGTCGAGTTTGCCGACATCTTCAATGCGTTCGGCGTCGAGGTCACCCTCGTGGAGGCGCTGGAAACGCTCGTGCCGCTAGAGGATCCGGAGATCGGGAAGGCGCTCGCGCGCTCCTTCAAGAAGCGGGGCATGGCCATCCACACCGGTACGAAAGTGAAGCAGCTGGACCGCGATGCCAGTCCCATGATTCTCACCGTGGAGAGCGCGAGGGGCGAGGAGCGGATCGAGACGGATGTCGTGTTGATGGCGGTCGGCCGGCAGCCCGTCACGGAGGGTCTCGGCCTCGAGGAGGCCGGCGTCACGGTCGCGGACGGTTTCATCTCGATCGACGAGTACTGCCGGACCAGCGCGGGTACGGTGTACGCGGTGGGCGACGTCGCCGGCCCCCCGATGCTGGCCCACAAGGCGTCCCACGAGGGCATTGTGGCGGCCGAACACATCGCGGATGCGAACCCCCACCCCGTGCGGTACGACAACATCCCGAGCGTCGGGTATTGCCACCCCGAGATCGCGAGTATCGGGCTGAGCGAGCCCGCGGCGCTGGAGGCAGGTCACGAGGTGAAGATCGGGAAGTTCCCCCTCACGGCCCACGGGCGTGCCCTGACCGCGGGGCACAACGAGGGCTTCGTGAAGATCGTCGCCGATGCGGAGTACGGGGAGATCCTGGGAATGCACATGATCGGACACAACGTCAGCGAGCTCGTCGCCGAGGCGGGAATCTCCCGCATGCTGGAGGCGACCTTGGACGAGTTGGCGGCGCACCCGCACGCCCATCCGAGCATGGCCGAGGCGGTGATGGAGGCCGCTTTCGTGGCACTCGGAAGGGCCATTCACGTATAGCTCGAAAAGCATCACTCTATCCTGTTTATGTACGCTTTACTAGACTGCTTTACAATCGTGGCTGGGCTGGCGCATGACCCGTGATGTGGTGGGCCGCGTCGCGGCCATCCGCGTCCCCGGCCGGGTCCCGTACGAGGCCGGGCTTGAATGGCAGCGGCGCCTTGCCCGGGCGCATATCGAGGGCCGTCTTCCGCACAATCTCCTCCTCCTGCTCGAGCACGAGCCGGTACTCACGGTCGGCCGCGGCGCCGACACGGCGGCATCGGCAGAGACGGGAAGGCCCGAGGATGGCATCCCGCGCTTCGCGATCGAGCGCGGCGGGGACATCACCTACCACGGCCCGGGCCAGCTTGTGGGCTACCCGATTCTGGATCTGACCCGGTTCAGGCCGGATCTCCACTGGTACGTGCGGACGCTCGAGCGGGCGCTCATCCTCGGGCTGGACGAGCTGGGCCTGCAGGCTTTCGGTCTGGCCGGCCATACGGGCGTGTGGGTCGGGGACCGGAGAGGGCTCGATGACGCTGGACGGCCGGGCGGGACGTCAGCCGAGATCATTCGACAGCGCATCCACGCCGGCGGGCTCAGAAAGATCGCGTCCATCGGGGTGCACGTGAGCCGCTGGGTGACTTGGCACGGCTTTGCGCTCAACGTGCGCCGGGTCGCCCTCGCACCCTTCGCCGAGATCGTTCCGTGCGGCATTCCGGGCGTGAACATGACGAGCCTGGAGACCGAAGGGTGCGTGGCGGCCTGGGCGGACGTCATGGGGAAGGTCGAGTGCGGCTTCGCGCAAGCCTTCGAGGTGCGGGTGGAGCCCGCGAGACTGTCGGAGCTGGAGGCGCTCGGCCTGGGGCTGCAGCCCGAGCCGGTGGGGCCTCGCGAGTGCGGTGGCTAGACTGTTCGACATTCTCGGGCCGACGATGGTCGGTCCGTCGAGTTCGCACACGGCCGGTGCCTGTCGCCTCGGCCATCTGGCACAGGCCGTCCTGGGAGGGCGACCCGACCGGGCCCGCATCGGCCTGCACGGCAGCTATGCCATGACGGGCGAGGGCCATGGGACCAAGCGGGCCATCGTCGGAGGCCTGCTCGGGTTCGAGCCGGATGACCCGCGGCTCCGCGACAGCTTCCGCGAGGCCGAGGAGGCGGGGCTCGAGTTCGAGTTCGAGGCCATCGACCTCGGGGACACCGCCCACCCGAACTCCGCCCGGCTCGAGGTGTGGCGGGGGGCCGCGTCCTCCCGCATAGTCGGCTCCTCGATCGGTGGCGGTCGCGTGCGGCTCGATCGTATCGACGGCTTCGCCGTCGCCGTGACGGGAACGCTACCGACCCTCGTGGTTCTGGCCGATGACGTGCCGGGCACGATCGCGATGATCACCGGGATGCTGGCAGACGGCGGCCTCAACCTCGCCACCATGCGTGTCGACCGCACCGGGCGTGGCGAGCAGGCGCTCATGACGATCGAAGCGGACCACGAGATCCCGGAGCCGCTGTTGGCGGAGCTGGAGGCGCAGGAATGGGTGCACTGGATCCGAATGATCGCGGCGTGGTCTTGAGGGGACGTCCTTGTTTCGATCGATAGCCGACTGGATCGAGCTGGCCCGCGAGGAGGGATGCAGCCTCGCCGATGCGGTCGTTCGCACGGAGGGCAAACAGACCGGTCTCGATGCGACCCGGATCGGGGAACGGATCAGAGAGACGCTGGAGGTGATGCGTGCGGCGGTGGAGGAAGGGCTCGCGTCGGGAGACACGAGCCCGACCGGTCTCACCGGAGGCCGAGCCCGGCAGCTGGTCGGCGAGGCTCCGGGCCTTCTGGGCACCGAGTTCACCGGCTTGCTCGCCCGGGCGATCGCGACGCTCGAGGTCAACGCCCGCATGGGGCTGATCGCTGCGGCTCCGACCGCCGGAGCGGCCGGCGTCCTCCCCGCCGTGCTGTTCACCCTCCAGGGGCCGCGGGGCTGGTCGGAGGAGGATCTCCTCGAAGGCATGCTCGTCGCCGGCGGGGTCGGCGCCGTCATCGCCGAGCGGGCATCGATCGCCGGAGCGGGCGGTGGCTGCCAGGCGGAGACGGGCAGCGCCGCTGCCATGGCGGCCGCGGCGGTGACATACCTGGAAGGCGGCACGGCCGAGCAGGTGGCGCACGCGATCGCGTTTACCCTGCAGGGCATGCTGGGGCTGATCTGCGATCCCGTGGCCGGATTGGTGGAGATTCCCTGCGCATACCGGAACGCCAGCGCGGGCATCCAGGCCACGGCCGCGGCGGAGATGGCGCTGGCCGGGCTGGAGTTTCCCGTCCCGGCCGACCAGGTGATCGATGTGATGGGCGAGGTGGGTCGGAAGATGGACGTGCGATATCGAGAGACGGCGCTGGGGGGGCTGGCCGCCACGCCAGCCGGGCAGGAGATCGCCCGCCAGGCCGGGATGGACCAGCTCGTACAGCTCCAGCGACGCGGCTCCACGGCCGGCGAGGGCTCGGCCAGGTTCGGACCGAGCTGAGACGAGTTCCCCGCACCCGTGCCTGGTCGGTGCAGGAGACGGCGGGGGACTCCACGCCGTGACTCGGGTACGCATGCGGACCCAACACGACAAGTCGAGGAAGGAGTGGCTCGATGGTGCTCTTGATCCTGCTGGTGGTGTCGCTGCTCGTGGGCGGATCCCTCGCCCTTCTGGCCGGGATGTCCGGTCCGCGGGTCCTGGGACCCGGCATCGCCATGATGGCGGCGACGCTGTTCTTCTACGGCCTGGTCGCGCTCCTGTGAGCGGGGCGGACACCGCATGCGAGACGAGGGGCGGCTTTCCGTGCAGCACGCCGTCCGTCGTACGGTATGCCGTGCTGGCCGCGGCCTTTGGGCCACTTCTGACCTGCCGAGCGGCACCGGCCCCGGCGCAGCAGGCGGAGCCGTCGTGGGGCGGAGTTCCGACGGCCGCAACGATGGCGATCTCGGGGCCCGGCGAGCCGATACGCCTCGCGCCCGCCACGGTCACCTCGAGCCGCCGGGCCCGACTGGCCGCGGAGGTGGGGGATGCGGTGTTGCTGATCCCCTCGGCCGCGACCAAGAGCATCGAGGGCGATTATCCGCAGGACTCGGACTTCCGTCAGGACAACCACTTCCTCTACCTCACCGGGCTGGAGGTGCCGGACTCCTGGCTCGTGATGATCGCGGCCGGGGGCGAGCTGAAGGCCGAGATCCTCTTCGTGCCCGAGCGGAACCCGGCAGAGGAGATGTGGACCGGCCCGCGGCCCTCCTTTCGCGAGGCATCCAGTAGCACGGGGATCGCCGATGTGCGGGCCGTCTCGGAATTCGAGGACACGGCGATCGAGTCGCTCAAGCAGGATGCGGGGGTCAAGGCCATCTACGCGCCGCTGAACATCCGCAGGCGCCACGATCGGCACATTCTGACCCTGCTCTTCGAGGGCCGGGCCGAGGTCCTGGATCTCGAGCCCGCGCTCGCCCGCCTCCGTCTGGTCAAGGACGAGTTCGAGATCGAGATGCTTCGCCGCGCCATCGCGATCACCGACGCCGCGCACGTCGCCGCCATGAGGAGTGCTCGGCCCGGGATGTACGAGTACGAGCTCGAGGCGGTGATCGAGTACAACTTCCGCCGCGGGGGGGCGGAGCGGGTGGGGTTCCCCAGCATCGTGGGATCGGGGCCCAACTCGGTGGTGCTCCACTACGACAAGAGCCGTCGCGTGATGGAGGAGGGCGAACTGGTGGTGATGGACGTGGGCGCAGAGTACAGCTATTACTCGGCGGACGTGACCCGGACCATCCCGGTATCCGGCAGCTTCACGGAGCGGCAGCGCGAGATCTACGAGCTCGTGCTGGGGGCTCAGGAGGCGGCCCTCGAGGCGGTGAGGCCCGGCAACACCCTGATGGATGTCGAGCGGGCCGCTCGGGTCCACTTCCAGCAGCACGGCGGCGGAATCTGCGGGCCGAGCGGCTGCAACGAGCACTTTCCACACGGGGTGAGTCACTGGCTGGGCATGGATGTGCACGACGTGGGCGACTACTCGGTGAAGCTGGAGCCAGGAATGGTCCTGACGGTGGAGCCGGGGATCTATCTGGCCGAGGAGGGCATCGGCGTGCGCATCGAGGACGACGTGCTGGTTACCCCGTCCGGGCACGAGAGGCTGTCCGATGCACCCCGGGAGCCCGATGCGATCGAGGCGCTGATGGCGGAAGGCCGGGGCGTCTCGCGCTGAGCGGGGCGGTCTTCAGCAGCGGCTTCGCGACGCGCTACGGCGAGGGCTCGAGCCCGAAGAACGGCAGGCGGCCGTGGCCCGGCGGCGTCGATGCCTCCAGGCGGGCCGCGACCTCCTCGGCCTCCCGGAATGCCCGCAGCAGGTTGACGCCGAGGATCTTCCGCAGATCCTCCTCCGAGTAGCCGCGCTGTGCCAGAACCACGGTGAGCTCCGGGAACTTCGACACGTCCTCGAGCCCGCGGGGCACGACGGCGATGCCGTCGAAGTCCGATCCCAAGCCCACGTGGTCGATGCCGGCCACCCGCACGATATGCTCGATGTGGTCAGCCACGACCTGAATGTCGCCCGCCTCGATGTTGTCGAAGAGCCACTGCGTGAACGCCTGCTGAAACGCCTCCTCGTCCGCGTGCTCGGCGCGGAGCCGCTCTTGGACCCGGAAGATCTCGCGGATCCGGCGTGCCGACTCCGGGACGACGAAACCCGAGAAGAAATTGACCATCACCACGCCTCCGTTTCTCGCGACCAGGCGAAGCACGTCGTCGGGCACGTTCCGGGGGTGATCGGCGACCGCCCGGGCCGACGAGTGCGAGAAGATGACGGGAGCCGCCGACGCTTCCAGCGCGTCGCGCATGACTTCGGGAGTGACGTGGGACAGGTCGACGAGCATGCCGAGCCGGTTCATCTCGTGCACGACCTCGCGGCCGAACGTCGTGAGTCCGCCGTGCAACGCCGAGTCGCCGGCGGCATCCGCCCAGGCGAGCGTCTTGGAGTGGGTCAGCGTCAGGTAGCGCGCGCCCGCACGGTAGAGCTCCCGCAGCACCGGGAGCGAGTTGGAGATGGCGTGCCCACCCTCGATGCCGACGAGCGACGCGATCCGGCCGGCTGCTACGATCCGCTCGATGTCCTCCGTCGAGAAGGCGATCTCCAGGTCGGCCGGGAAGGCGGCAGCCAGCTGCTTGATGAGGTCGATCTGCTCGAGCGCCACGGCGGTGGCTCCGTCTCCCATGTATGCTACCGGGACGTAGGCCGCCCAGAACTGGACGTCGACCCCCCCTTCGCGCAGTCGTGGGATGTCCGTGTGACCTGTCGATTGCCGGGAGTCCAGACCGAGGGCCGCCACGTCGAGTGCGGCGAGCCGGCGAATGCGCCAAGGCAGATCGTTGTGTCCGTCCACGACGATGGCGTCGCGGTGGATCCGCCGGGCCGCATCCGAAACCGTGTTCGTCTGAGCTGCGTGAGCAGAGGGCGGCTCGAGCCCGCCGGGCGTCGAGACCGGACTGCCGGCCCCGTGGCGGATCAGGAGGCCCGAGTAGGCGGAGTAGGCCGCGACCCCGGCCGACAGGATGGAGATCACGATGACAAAGCGCCGCAGCTTCCGGTCGCCGGCCTGAAGCAGGGAGAAGCCGGCGAAAGTAGCGGAGATCAACAGTCCGACCGTGGCCCAGATCGACCAGATTCTATGGGTCATGACCGGCGAGGCCTCGACGAACGTTCGTGCTTCCTCGACGTCGGCTGCCGCCAGGCCGGTGACGAAGGCGGGAATCGAGAAGAGCCCGGCGAGCAGTAGCGACACGATCGCATACCTCTCCAGGGCTTCACGACTTCTGGCCCAGCCCACCAGACCGACGCTCACCCCGACGACGGCGAGCACGGCGGAGAAGGGCTGGCTGATCTGATGGAGGTATTCCCAATTCATGGGGAACCTGAGGCGGAGGTCGGGGTTGACACGGACGTCGCTATTTGTAGGATAGCCCGTTCGATCGTCAAGCCCCCTTCGTCTAGTGGCCTAGGATACCTGGTTCTCAGCCAGGAGACAGGGGTTCGATTCCCCTAGGGGGTATGGAAGCCGCCGGTCCACGGCGGCTTTTTATTGCGCCATCTCGCCCCGCTTCCTCCCGGCGGCCCGGCTTCGATCCGCACGGAGTCAGTAATCAACCGGTCTGAGGTACCACTCGCCGATGGTCGTCGAGGAGAGCATCGGCACCGTCGGGAGGTGCCGCTTCCAGTGCGTACCCTCCAGGCGTCCCCGGACGACCTCGATCTTCTCCGGATCGAACCCGAACTCGGTCAGCTGCTCCGGGGTGTAGCCGCTGAGCAGGTAGTGCAGAATGAGATCGGCCTCCGGATAGCTGACTCCCAGGTCCTGCTCGTCCGTTTGCCCCTGGATGAGATCGGCGCTGGCCGGCTTCTCCACGATGCTCTCGGGCACGCCCACCTCTCTGGCCAGCTCCCACACCTGTACCTTGAACAGGTCGCCCAGCGGGTTGATCGGAGGCGTGTCGTCTGCGTGCCACGTGAAGTACCCGAGCAGGCGCTCCGACTTGTTGCCCGTCCCTACCGGAAGCGCGTCGTGCTTCGCGGCCTGGTCGAACAGGACGATCATGCGCTGCCTGGCGGCGACGTTTCCGCGGCGGTGATCGCTCATGGAGGCCTCGAACCGCTCGACGTATCCGTCCACCGCTGCCGTGATCTCGATCTCTCGCGTCTCGATGCCGAGGTGTTCGGCGAGCAGCAGGGCGTGCTCGCGGCTCTCGCGGCTCGAGGTTCGGTAGGGGAGCAGAAACCCCTTCACGGCCTCGGCTCCGAGCGCCCGCGCACACAGGGTCGCCGTGAGCGAGGAGTCGACGCCCCCCGAGAGGCCGACGACGACCCGCTGGAAGCGGCGACGTCCTATCTCGCTGCGCAGAAACTCGAGCAGCCAGCGCTCCACGAGCCCCGTGTCGATCGCGAGAGGCGAGGCGTCCGCCGGGCTCGGGGGAGAGGAAACGTCGGGCGAGTGGATGGTGTCCGGGATGTCGGGCGGTCCGGTGCGGCCGGGAGGATCCGATTCCCGGCTGCCGCCACGGCCATCGCTGGACCCCTCCTGCAGGAGGCTCACGAGGGTGACCGATCTCGGCGCTGCAGCAGGAGGCCGGGCAGGGCGCGCTCCAGGTCGGAGAGAAGGGGCTGCTCGACGCGCGCGGCGGAAATCTCCCGCAGGTCCAGGCGGACGGGAAGCAGCGCCTCCTCCCACAGGGGGGCGCGGGCGATCGCCTTGCCGCGGGGATCGAAGACGACGGAGCCGCCCGGGAAGCCCTTGCCACCCTCGAATCCCAGGACCTGGACGGCAGCGACGAAGACCCCGTGCTCCTCCGCGATGGTCCGGAGGACCCGGTCCCAGCGCACGACGTTCGCTGGCGCGCCGCTGCCCGGCTCGAAGCCGCGGGCGGGCGAGGCACTGGGCACGATGATCAGCTGGGCGCCATCGAGGGCGGCCAGCGTGCTCGAGAGCGAGTGGAACACGTCCTCGCAGATCAGCATGGAGGCCCGTCCCCAGCTCGTGTCGAATGCCCGCACCGAGTGGCCGGCGTCGACGAAGCGTTCCTCCTGAAAGACGCCGTAGGTGGGCAGGAACACCTTTCGATGGACGTGGAGGATCTCGGGATCCCGCCCCAGTCTGGCATACAGGGCCGAGTTGTAGACGCGGTCCCGATGGAGCTCGAAGAAGCCGATCGCCACCTCCAGCGGGGTGTCCGCGCCCGGATCCGTCCCCGAGGAGTAGAGCGCGTCGAGCCGTTCCACCAGCGCCTCGGCGGGCAGGGCGTGCTCCCGGACGCCCCCCTCCAGGAAGTAGCCCGTGAGCGCCGTCTCGGGAAAGACGAGCAAGTGGGGCGGGTTCTCCAGTTCGCGGGCACGGTCGAACACGCGAGCCACCTCGGCGAGGCTCGCCTCCACATCCGCCTTGACCGGTCGGAACTGGGCGACGGCGAGATCCAGCTTCATCGCAGTTGCACCATCGCAGCAACGTCCGATGCTCGGAAAAGCATGTCAACTTGCGTGTCCATGCACATTCCCCTATTCGACTTCATGCTCTCCGGCGCCGTGGCTCGCGGATTCACCGTACTCCTCCTCGTCGGCCTGCCGTTGCTGGCCGCCCGCAACGCCCGCCTCGAGGAGCACGTCGCCGTCATCCAGCGGGCCCGGCCGGCCCTGTACCTGTCCGCGGCTCTTACCCTTCTGCTGGTCGCGGGTCTCACCGCGCTGGTTGCCTTCTGGCAGGGGATCGGCGCCGAGGAGCTCGGCTGGCAGATCGTGCGGCCGAAGGTCGAGCTGGGTTGGGGCATTGCCGCGACGGCCGCGGGCCTGGGCGTGGCCTGGCTCGGCGGTCGCCTGGGAAGCCTGGCCGGGCTGTCCGAGAGCCCCCTGCTTCGCGCTCTTCTGCCCGGTAACAGCGCGGAGCGACGTGCTTTCCTGGTCCTCGCCGGAATCGGTGCCGTCTGCGAGGAGTACGCCTACCGGGGGTTCGCCCTTCACGTGCTGATGGATTGGATGGGCCAGCCCTGGGGCCCCGCGGCGCTGACCTCGATCTC
>CP070670.1:300135-305693 GCA_020351855.1 Gemmatimonadota bacterium | reverse complement strand
GAGCTGGCGCCGGGCGAGCGGCTCCCGAGTAGCCGTCGCCTCGCGGCGCACCTGGGGATTCACCGCCACACGGTGAGCAACGCCTATGTCGCTCTGGGCCGGCTGGGTCTCGTTCGCCGAAGGCCCGGAAGCGGGGTTTACGCGGCAACGGACGGTCCGTGCGTGTCTCGGCATCGGGCGAGTGTCCGTCGGTCGGGCCCGGTGATCGATGGCTCCCGCATCTCGCGCCGTCTCGCGCACGACTTCGCCGCGTTCATCCTCGACCAACGGCGCAGCGGGCGGTCTGCTGCGGAGCTGGACGCCCTGATGGGCCGCTGGGCTTTCCGATCGGAACGTCCGGCCATCGCGGTCGTCGAGCCGGAGCGCGAGCTTCGCCGGCTGATCGAGACCGAGGTCGCTCACGCGCTGCCCGGTGTCTGCGTCACCGGGATTCGGCCCTCCGGGGTCCGGAGTGACGGGGAATGCTGTGGTGGGCGGTGCCTCGTGGCACGGCCCGAGGTCGCACGGTCCCTGGCTTACGATCCTGCTCTCGTGGATCTGTTCTCGCTTCGAACGAACGGGCTGGCTGCGCACGCGAGGGATCTGCGATGCCTTCGGGCCGGGGACGTCATGGTCCTTCTGACGACAAGCCGCTTGCTGCGTCGGCACGCAGGGGATCTCTTGGCCGGTCGCCTCGGTAACCGGGTCGAGCTTGTGTGCCCCCGGATCGACAGAGTCCACGAGCTGCGGCCCCTGCTGCGGATCGCCCGCCTGGTGCTCGCCGATGTGGCCGTCGGGCAGCGCCTGTCGAAGATGGGTCCGGGTTGCCCGTGCCGGTTGATCCGAGTCGTGCACGAAGGCTGGATCCGGGACATGGCTCGCTACATCGGGGCGCGAAACAGGCACGGCGGAGCGGCGCGACACAGACACGGCGGAGCGGCGCGAAACATGCGGGTCACAGCGGAACTTGAAGGCTCGCGCGGCATACGGTAGCTTTGCCGGCCCGGCCGGAAAGAGGAGTGCTGCCGCCGGACGGAAGACGCTGGCCCGTAGTGTAACTGGCAACACGCTTGGCTCTGGACCAAGAGATTCCAGGTTCGAACCCTGGCGGGCCAATCGCAGCACCTGAGGTGAAGGGGTCACGAATGGGCGCGTGCGCGTGCCGCGGCTCCTTCACTTTTTCTTTCTCGTGGGTGCACGGAGGGGTGGCCGAGTGGCTGAAGGCGGCGCCCTGCTAAGGCGTTGGGCCGAAAGGCCCGCGTGGGTTCGAATCCCACCCCCTCCGCTCTTTGTGCGGGCGATCGCGCCAGGGCCGCGGCCCGGCGCGCAAGAAACCGGGGACGGGTGGCCGAGCGGACTAAGGCGCACGCCTGGAGAGCGTGTGGGCACCACCAGTGCCTCGTGGGTTCGAATCCCACCCCGTCCGTTCTCCGACCTGCGGCGACCGCCGGGACAGCGCGGCGACGACACGCTGGAAGAGCGACAAGCAGGCGCTACCGGAGGGGTGGCAGAACGGCAATGCACCGGTCTCGAAAACCGGCGCCCTCACGGGCTTGAGGGTTCGAATCCCTCCCCCTCCGCTTCACCCCATTCGTGCTTCACCGCTGCGACGTCGGACCGGATGGCGGCGAGGGCGAGATCCCAGATGATGCCCGCGCGTCTTGGGCGCGTGTCCCAGTACATATCGGCAGATCGACGGATGGAATACCGAGTTCCGCAGGCCGGGCACCCGACTGCCGTCGCGAACGCAATCCTGGCCGGCAGGCTCGCGCATTGGACGACCTCGATGGAGGGCCGACCGAAGGCTGCCACAGCGAGCGCGCGGTGACACGCCTGCCGACGGGCGAAATCCACGGTCCGGGTCCGGAGGGGGCATTGCCCAGATGACGGGGAAACACGGGTCCCTGTTCTCTCACATCGTGATCACGAGATTCAGCTACAGGGGATTCAGGATGCCCCGTGGCCACGATGTACTCGATCCTGCTGTGCTCGCCAGAAGGTTCGCTGTCTTTGAAGCCACCTGTCTTCCTTCCATGCTGGGGCAAAGCAGCAACGATTTTTCCTGGGTGCTCCTCGTAGACGAAATGCTTCCTCCTGAGTTCCGGGCGCGCCTAGAGGAGCTCGTTTCGGCCCACGGTAAAGCCTTTCTGCACACCTACTCCAAGGATCTGCGCCTCGGCACGGTGGACTGGCTTCTCCCTTACACCTCCCAACGCACGGAACACATCCTGAGCACACAGCTGGACGATGATGACATCCTCTGTACGGATTTTGTTGCCCGGTCCCATGCGTATCTAACCGGCCTGCAGGCACGTGGCGGCCTGCCCCGACTTCTCTTTTTGGCGTGCCGAAACGCGTTGCAGTGGGACATGCTCTTCACACGACGTGCGCCGCTCGGCTATCTGAAGCCATGGGCAGCGAGGGGGCCGGATGGCCACTACTACCCGCCTTCCACCGGATTGTCCGTTCTCAGCAAGCATTCCGAAGCGAATTTTTCGGCCCAGCGATTCCAGCATCACCTGGTGCGGTTCTACTCCACGAGTGCCGCAATCCCGGCGGGGTTGCACGAAAGCTCGATCAAGACGGTCGAGAAGGTGAGAGCGGAGTTGAAGATGTGCGGTGTACGCTCCGATCGCGGAACGGTGGAAGCGGAGGAGAATCTGCTCCACTGGTTACCGGGAGAGGCCCCGCAGGCCTTGATCGTGAATCACGGTGCGAACCGGGAGATCCTAAGGCTGTTCAACAAACACCGGCAGCGGGTGAAGATCGATGGTTTGACCTCCCTGTCCGAGTTCCCGATCGATTTGTCTGCCGTCACGAGGTATCGGCAGATGTATCCGCCGTGGAGCGATCTCACCCGAAAGCTGAGGCATGCCATCTGGCGGATGTCATGGAGACTGCGGTCCTAGGAGCCAGCTTACTATCCCGTCGGCGTGGAGGCTGAACCGATCCCGCCGGACAAGCGGAAGCAGGGCATCTGGCCTGCAGAAGAGCTCATTATGGGTGCAACTCCCTCGTACTCGCAGCGCGTCGCCAGGCGTCTCGAGGTCTGGTGGCAGAAGCCCCGCGACTACCGAAATCCAGCGACGTACTTGGATTACCTGCACCAACTGCGCGAGCGCACGACGTTCCGCAGCCAATCCGATCCAGAGGAAGCGTGGCACTGCTGTGCGCATTGGCCTCGCTCGCTGATCAACAAGTGGAACTCTCGCGAGTTCGCACAGCGGCACGGGAGCAAGGTGCCCGAGCTCTACTGGTACGGCCGGAACCTGGGCAGGGTACCCTTTGAGTCTCTGCCGGAGCGCTACGTAATCCGCCACACGTTCGGGAGCGGCCGGAAGCGCGTCTACGTCCTCTCGGGAGACCGTGAGGTCACATTGGGGAGAGCGGTTTCGGTCGCCGAGATGCGTGCAAGGCTCGGAGGCCCTTTTCGAAACCTGTTTCGCGGACGCCTGCTCGTCGAGGAATTCGTCGGCGGAGCACCCGGTGGCTGCTGCGAGCTTCCCCTCGAATGCAAGCTGTTCATGTTCGGAGATGTCGTTGGTGCCATCGAGGTCTTCCGTCGGAGCCGACGGAGGCTTGCGCCGCCATCGTACACCGAGGGTTTGGGCCTGACGGAGCACCGGTGCTATTCGGGAGCCTGGGAGCCCTTTGATGACCCGTTCTTCCGCGAGGAGTACCTGCGACGATCGTACGGTCATGCCCCGGCCACGGATCCTTCACCCGCTCCCGACTGCCTTCGGGACCTACTTGCTGAGGGAAGGCGACTGGGTTTGGCCTGTGGCACGCCGATTCGCGTCGATTTCCTCATCGGCGACAAGGGGCCCGTCTTCAACGAGTTCGCCACCACTCCGGCCATCGGCGCTTTCACGCCCTTCGCGGACGCATATCTCGGGCGCTTGTGGCAAGAATGTCTTCCGGACGCGATCTGATGTTTTCAACCTCGACCGCGGCGTCATCGACATGACGCCTCTCGTGCGGCGCGCTCGGAGGATTCTCCGCAGGCTTCGACTCGAGCTCTGGCTGGTGGAGGGACGCGAGGCGACGAGCGGATGCCGCCTGTCCCTCGTCTGCGCGGGTGTCGGTAGCCACGTGCTGGACCTTGCGTTCGGAGGGCCCTACCGCAGGCGACGCCTCGGCAGGTTCTGGCTGTGGAGTCTCTCGCGCGCGATAAAGGAAAAGGGACAGGGTCGCGCCATGGTCATCATCGGAGTCCGCGACCCGTACGTGAGGCTCGTGAGGCTGCCAAAGAGCTTTTTCATTCCGGCTTGGGTTCGAGGGGAGGTCGACCTTCCGTTGGGACCGTCCGTGCTGAACCGTTCGAGCGTCAAGTCGGACCTCCGTCGGATTCAGAACAACCGGCTGCGCTACTCCGTCACCAAGGATCCGCGGCGGTTTCACGAGTTCTATCACCGGATGTACGTGCCGTACATCAGCGAGATCCACGGCCGAAGCGCATTCATCTGGCCCTATGAAGTGATGAAACGAGAGTTCCGCAGTTGCGAGCTCCTCGTCGTCAGAAAGGAGAGGCAGCCCGTTTCGGGCATCTTGATCACCTACGCAAAGCCGACTCCCCGCCTCTGGTTGGTGGGCGTGATCGACGCGGACCGGAAACGCCTCGGCGAGGGAGCGGTTGCCGCCCTCTACTACTACTCGTTCCGTCACCTGGAGACCAACGGCCACTCGGTGGTTGACGTTGGGCTGTCGAGGCCGTTCCTGGACGATGGAGTCCTGCGATACAAGAGGAAGTGGGGGGTCCGGATCGTGGGCACTTCGGTCGATTGGCTCGTGCTGAAGCTCCTCGCCTCTACGCCCGGTGCGCATGGCTTTCTGGCAAGCCACCCTTTCATCTGCCGGGATGGCGCCGGCCTTAGCGGCGCGATCTTCGTCGAACCGGGTTGGCAGGCTTCGCCCGGTGCGGCCAAGAGTAAGCAGCGGCATTATGCGATTCCCGGACTGAGGAAGATCAGCCTATACCGGATCCGTGGCGCGCGCGTCGAGGAGATCGATGCCTGAATCCGACATCAGCCGAGCTGCCGTGGCGAACGAAGATGTCGGCCGCGCTGCACGGGTCCTCGTCGAAGGGCTGCTTAAGCTGGTCGAAGGCGAGCGACTCCTTGTGTACGTCGACAAGGGTAGCGATCCGCGAGTGCGGGAGGGCATCCATGCCCGCGCCACACTCCTCGGGGCGCAATGTGATTGCTTCGAGCTGGATGAGGATCTCACCCTGGAGGAGTCGGCGCTTCGATTGGGCCAGCACATACGGGCCGGTTGCTACGATGTCGTGTGCGAGCTCTCGACCAAGTACTTCTATCGCACGCCGGTCGCGCGGATCATCCACGACGTCGGAGCTCGCGTGTACTGGCTGCCCGGACTCGACCCGGTGGCGTTCAGCCGCTGCGTCGGTGCGGTGGATCACCAACGAATGTATGCGTTCGGCCTGGCGCTGAGACAGGTCCTGAAGAGCGCCCGGCTCCTTCATGTTCGGACCGAGAAGGGTACCGATCTTCGCATGCGGATCGGGATGCGGAGCCTTCCTCGGCTGGCTTCGAGGCTGACGGGACGACAAGTACCCAAGG
>CP070670.1:296038-300035 GCA_020351855.1 Gemmatimonadota bacterium | reverse complement strand
GCACATCCGCCTCCGTCACCGTCTCTATGGTGCCCAGCTCCGCGTTGTAATCCATCTCCGCTCCTCGATCCTTCCCTAGTGGGTCATCGCGTAGACGATGTAGTTCACCCCGATCTTGTACGCCTCGTTCGATATCTCGATGGGCACCCAGCCGGTGTCCGACCACTCCCAGTAGTCACCGATGTCGTTGTTGTAGTTGATCACCATCATCGGCCGTCCGAGCGGATCGTTGTCCTCGAACACCCCGAAGTACTGCGCCCAGAACCCGCGATAATTCGGATGCGCCATCTCGATCGACTCGATGTGAAAGAACGCGTCGAACATCGGGTGCGTTTCGTCGAGCGGGATGATCCGGTGGCCGGGCAGCAGCCGCTCGACGACGAGCTGGAAGTTGTACCAGTCGGGCCCGGCGAAGTCGTCCACGATCAGAAAACCGCCCTTGAGCAGGTAGCTGCGCAGGCCCTCTTCCTCCGCCTCGGTCATCGTCCAGTAGCCGGGCTCCGAGAGGTAGGCGACCGGATACCGGAACAGCTCCGGGTCGTCCATGGCCAGCACGTTCCCGCCGTCGAGGTACGGGTCCAGCGTCGTGATCTCGCTCAGGAGCCGCATGAAGTTTCGCTCGGCCCGCGGGTAGTCGTGGTCCCACTTGAGATCCCGACGGAACGACCCGCCGCTGCTGAGTGGGGTGAACATGAGGCGCGCGAACGTGAAGCGGCCGTCGTACGGCGTGTTGAACTGCGAGTAGTCGCTCGGCGACGGCTCGAGCAGGGACCGGAGCTCGCGCGACCGCGGTGTCTCCTGGGCGGTGGTCGCGGAGACGACGCCGGCCGTCAGGCCGGAAGCCAGCACCAGCACGGATAGACCGCTCCGCAGTGTTCCGACGATCATGGCCGTTCCTCTCGCAGGCGCAGCAGCAGCTCCAGGGCGTCCTCGTAGTTGGGAGCCTCCTCCAGGGCCTGCAGCACCGCGCGGCGGGCGTCAGCCGACCGCCCGGCCTCGTGATACGCAAGCGCCAATCGATACAACGCTCCGGGGCGATCCACGGGATCCATCCCGACGATCGCCTCCCGCTCGCGGACTGCCCCGTCCCACCGCCCCAGCTGCTCGTACAGCCCGGCCAAGCGGGCGTGAGTCGCCTCTTCGAAGGGATCGATGTACAGCAAGCGGTCGAGGGTGCGGGCCGCCCCCGGGGTGTCGCCCGTCTGCTCGTACAGATCGGCCAGCTCGGCGTGGGCGTCGAAGTGGTCCTCGTTGATCGCCACCATGCGCTCCAGTTCCGCGATGGCCCTCGACACGTCCCCGCGCGCGGTGTGGATCCTGGCCAGGAAGAGGTACGGGGCGTCGGGTCCTGCGTATTCGGGAAACAGGTTCTTGGCCCGCTCGAGGTACGCTTCCGCGTCGTTCAGCCGACCCGCCTGGAAGTGACGGAGACCTCCGGCCAGCTGCCCCAGGAAATCGTCGTCGACCGGCTCGGATGCGCCGGCACCTCCGGGCGATCCCTCGCGTCGGCCCCCGTGTTCGAGGGCTGCCAGGGGCTCGCCGAATCGGCCTTCCAGGTACGTGCGGAACCGGCGATCGAACGCTCCCACGTCCTGATCGAACACCTGCCGGATCACGGCCTCCGTGTCCAGACCATCCCTGTAGCCCTCCAGCATGCGCAGGATCGCCGGCCACCCGTCCTGCTCCTCGATCATCTGGCAGATGAGCGACGCCTGGTAGTAGGAGTGGACGACCTGCTGCGGGTAGTTCGGCCGCACGAAGCCATAGTTCAGCTCAGCGAACGGCCGCAGTCGATCCGCCCTGTACGCGAGCAGGAAGTCGGGTGTCCCGTCCGAGCCCCAACCCCCTCGGGCCCGCCGCTCGTCGTGCACGGCCAGCCCCTCCGAGAACCAGCGCGGAATGCGGTGCTCGGTGAAGCCGAGCGTGAACGCGTGTGAGATCTCGTGCCACAGGGTCGAGCCCCAGTTGAACGTCCCTCTCTCACGGGCGGAGGGCGAGTTCATGGCCAGCACGCTTCCGAAGCTGACGCCCAGCGCCCCGAAACCGGCCAGGCCGACCGTCCGCACCGAAAAGTCGGCGTGCCGCGAGAACGCCTCCAGACGCACGGGTGTGGGCGGCCGATAGCCGTACCGGGTCGCCATCGACTCGAAGGCCTCTTCCGCCAGATCGGCCATGTACGGTCCGAGCGTTTCTGCTTCATCCGGATCCAGATACAGCCGGAACCGCGGGCTCGTCACTTCCCGGTACTCGGCCAGGTTGTCCAGCAGATCGAGGGTGTTCTTGACCCAGACGTTGTAAGGATCGCCGGCGAAGGCCGTCTCCAGCACCCGTCTCCCCTCTTCCATCTCGCCGAGGCGAAGGAGGTTGAGCCCCAGCAACGCCTGACCACGCCACGAGGTCGGATCCAGCTCGACGGCCCGACGGGCCAGAGAGACCGCGTCGGCGTACAGATGCGTCCGCACGGCCAGTTCGGCCACGGTGTTGAACAGGTCCGGATACCGCGGGTTGAGCTCGCTCACCTGCTGCCGCACCCGCTCGTATCCTCCCCGGTCCCCACGGATGTAGAGGGCGGCCGCCAGCACCGAGAGCGCCTCGAGGGACGCCGGGTTCGCCTCGAGCGCCCGTCGCGCCTCCTCCTCCGCCCGCCGCGTGTCTTCGAGGTCGAGGTACAGGCGGGCGAGAAAAGCTCTAGCCACCGGGGAGTTCGGGTTCGTCTCCAGGCTGCTCTTTGCGAGGTCCAGAGCCTCGGACGAGCCGTCGAACTGCGCGCTCCGGGCCATGCCGAGGAGCGCGGCCGCGTGACGCGGATTCGCGTCCAGCACTTCCCGGAACAGGGCGCGGGCATCCCGGCTGTTGTACTTGTCCAGGAACAGCGAGCCGAGCCGCACCTTCGGCTCCGAAGCGCTCGGATCGGCGTCGATCGCCTCCTCGAACGCCCGACTCGCGTCGCGGAACAGATCCGGGTCGCGCGACCCGAGATAGGCCACCGCCGTCCCGACCGCCGTCAGCTCCTCTGCCGTCAGGCGAGCCGCCCGGTTGGAGTGGTCGATGAACCGATCGAACATCGCGAGCGCTTCGTCTTGCTCACCGCGCTCCCAGCGGAGGGTGGCCAGCTCGAGCTCGGCCGCGAGGCGGTCGCTCGCACCGCCCTCCACCGCCCCACGCAGGCTCGTCTCCGCTTCGGAGAGCTTCCCGCGTTGCCGGAGAACGGCCCCAAGGGCCCGGGCCATCTCCGGCGATCCCGGGTGCGCGTCCCGCGACTCGCGCGCCGCACTTTCGGCCTCCTCGTACTCCCCTGTTTCGACGAGCGCCTGCACGAGACCGCGGTCGGCGGCCGGGTAGGCCTCGCCGGCGCCCACGAGTGACCGGAAGCCCCGGATCGCATCGTCGTAGCGGCCGGCCCCCAGGGCCTCCCGGGCGGCCTCCAGCGTCGACGGACTCTCCTGCGGTGTGGTGGACCACGCGATCCCACCGTCGGCGGCGAGGAGCCCGAGCGAGAGCGCGGCCAGCCCCAGCGCAGCAGCGCCCCAGCGGCGGGCCGTCACCGAGCTCCTCCCTCTCTCTCCCGGATGGCGCGGTTCACCCGTGCCAGCGCGAGGAGCAACTCCTCGAGCTCCGCCTCGTACCGCGCCGTATCCATCTCGTCCTTGCGGGACCGTAGCGCGTCCACCTGCCCCTCCAGCCGACGCCGCTCCGCGTACAGGGCGGCGAGCTGGGGGTCTTCGGGCGCGCCACGGGCCTCACCCGTCCTCCCGGACGCCACGGCCGTCGTGGCGGAAAGCGTAAACCTCCGCGCCACGGCTCCGTCCCCTTCGCGGGCATCGGCGATCAGGCTGCCCTCCCCGTCACCATTGTCTTCGAGCAGGGCATGCTCGGTCGGCAGCTGATCGGCGGACTCGTACGACCGCTCCACTTCGCGCCGTGCGTACTCGAACGCCTCCAGAAGTGATACGGCCCCGTCTTTGTCCACATCCGCCACGTCGTCCGTGAACGCCTG
>CP070670.1:293094-295938 GCA_020351855.1 Gemmatimonadota bacterium | reverse complement strand
GTGGCCAGCTATCTGCCGGATCCGTATCGGAAGCTGCTCGACTTCGAGGCGATCGGGGACAGGCGCTCCTCCTGATGATGCAAGCGATGAGCAGGCTCAACGCGCAGGCGATTCTCGTGGGCTGCCTTCTTGCGGGTGTGCGGGCGGCCGAGGCACAACCTGTCGAGCTCTATCCGGGCAACCCCGCTGCGGGCCGCCGCGTCTTCGTCGACAGAGACTGCGACCGCTGTCACGCCATCTGGGGCAATGGAGGCACTCTCGGACCCGACTTCGCCACAGCAGGTGCCGGACGCAGCCTGCTCCAGCTGGCGGGCCTGTTCTGGAACCATACGCCCGGCATGATCGAGACGGTGCGTTCGCGAGGCTACGAGTGGCCGAAGTTCACCGAGGCCGAGCTTGCTGACATCATCAGCTACATCTACTACGTCAAGCTGTTCGACGCGCCCGGCGATCCTGAAGCTGGCGAGCGCTGGTTCCGGGAAAAGCGCTGCGCGGATTGTCACACTGTGGGGGAGCGGGGCGGAGAAAATCCCCTCGACCACTACGCCTCCTACGTCGCGCCGATCGTGTTGGCCGAAGGCATGTGGAATCACGGGCCCGAGATGCAGGCGCAGCAGACCCGGCGTGGGTTGTCGCTTCCGATCTTCGTGGCGAGAGAAGTAGCAGACATTCAGGCCTACATTCGGGAAGCGTCGAGCATTCGAGATCGACGGATCGAGCTGCTGGAGCCCCCCGATCCTAATCGGGGAAGACAGCTTTTCGCTGCAAAACGTTGTACCGCGTGCCACGGAGCGGCCGGCGAGGGCACCGATTACGGGCCGGATGTCCGAATGGCCACGCAGCGGCTGACCGTATCGGAGATCGCCGGGCGGCTGTGGAATCATTCGACGCTCATGTGGCAGGCCATGCGGGCGCGGGGGATCAGCTTCCCCTATTTCGAAGGCTCCGAAATGGCCGACCTCATTGCTTTCCTCTATTACCTGCGGTTTTACGAGACGGAAGGGGATGTGCGCGTGGGCGCGCGCTTGTACGTCACGAAAGGCTGCGCCGCCTGCCACGGGCGCGATCAGGCGTCTGAAGCTCCGGACCTGGCGGATTCCGGCGCCGTTCTCTCCCCGCTAGGGCTAGCCACCGCCATGTGGGAGCATGCGCCCGCGATGTTCGACATGGCGGAACAGGAGCATAGGGAGTGGCCGCGCTTCGAGGGCGACGAGATGCGGGATCTGTCCGCCTACCTCAGAAGCTTGGCGCTGGAGCGAGATTCCGCCGGTGGAGGGCCTGATGAGTGAACGAATCGGTCTCGGGTTGCTCTTCCGCAGTGTAGCCGGAAGGGCCTCAACGTGCATCGCCGCCTGCCTTCTGCTCATGCCTCAGGGCTCGATCCTCGCGCAGGCACCTCCAGAGCCCGCCGTGAACGCCTCCGCCGGTGCACGCGTGTTTGGCGAGAAAGGCTGCGTCAAGTGCCATGCGGTCGATGGCCGGGGAGGTGCGGAGGCGCCCGACCTCGCGCGGAATCCCAAGCTTCGGTCCTTCTACGATCTCGCCTCCGACATGTGGAACCACGGACCCGAGATGGTCAGGAAGATGGAGGAGCGGGGAATCATCCGACCGCGTTTGACCTCCCAAGAGGCGGGTGACCTGATCGCTTTTCTCTACACGCTCGACTATTTCGATCCGCCGGGAGACCCCGAGGCCGGACAGGCCGTGTTCACCGAGAAGAAGTGCGCACTCTGCCATCAAGTGGGCGGCGTCGGGGGAGTCATCGGACCGGATCTCAGCCGTCTCGCTCAGACGCCGTCACCGATCCAGGTAGCAGCCGCGATGTGGAACCACGGACCGGCCATGTCGGAAAAGCTGACTGAGAGAGGGCTTGTTCGCCCGACGTTCACGGGCTCGGAGTTGATCAACCTGATCGCGTATTTGCGACAGGCGTCTCCACGGGCAACGGATGAATCGCTCTACATCTTGCCGGGGAGGGCCGCCGAAGGACGCAGGCTGTTCGCAGAACGACAGTGCGAGCATTGCCATGGATCGCCTGGGAGAGGCGGAGGTGTCGGGCCAGATCTCACCGAGCGCGCATCTCATCGCAGCCTGACCTCATTTGCCGCGTCGATGTGGAACAAGCAACCGGCGATGATCCGGGCGATGCGGTCGCGCGGAGTCCCCGAGACACGTCTCGAAGCGGACGAGATGGCCGATCTCGTCGCCTATCTCTACTCGCTCCGTTACTTCGCGGACTCCGGTGCCGGTGAGAGAGGGCGGCAGCTCATTCGCCAAAAAGGCTGCCTGGCATGTCACGCGCTCGACGGCCAGGGAGGCTCCTCAGCCAGCGACCT
The DNA here is from genome assembly GCA_020351855.1 of Gemmatimonadota bacterium. GTDB lineage: Bacteria > Gemmatimonadota > Gemmatimonadetes > Palauibacterales > Palauibacteraceae. The sequence continues at coordinate 293,602 of CP070670.1, read as the reverse complement.
CTCGGAGACGGCGGGCTTGAGCTCGCCCTCCGCGGTTATCGCCGCGCTTTGGAACCACACGCTGATTCCGGCAGCGGCTAACGCGGACGACGAGGAGTTCTGGCCGGTTCTCCGCCCCGGTGAAATGGCCGACCTCAGCGCGTTTCTGCAAAGCCGAGAATCGCAGCGCTGAGTCCGGGCAAGAGCGAGCGGCTACGCGCCGTACTTCCCGAGCCTGCCGGCCGCAGCGGTGGCCAGGGGCATGAGATTCCGTCCGAGCCTCCGGCCGTCTGCTGCTCCGGAGCAGGCTCTCTCCCCGAAGGAGGAAGCTCCACTTGCCCTGATGGCATCACCCCAGAGCAGGTAGGGCACCGGATGCCAGCTGTGGGAACGGAGTACTGACGGAGTGGAGTGGTCTCCGGTGACGAGCACGACGTCGGGTCCGACATCGAGCAGACCGGGCACGATGCCGTCCGCCTCCTCGATCACCGAAACCTTGCGGTCGAAGTCGCCGTCCTCCCCGGCCTTG
>CP070670.1:277606-292994 GCA_020351855.1 Gemmatimonadota bacterium | reverse complement strand
TGACAGCGAAGCTGTAGGCGGTCCGCCGATCCTGGTAGCCATCGATCGAGACGATCAGACGCTCGGAGTTCCCGTCGTTGTCCCGACGGGTCATCACGGCCCGGATGCTCTCCGGATCCGAGCTGAACATGCGCGCCCCGACGTACAGGTAGGCCCCGTCGTAGGCGAAGGCCACCTCGGTACGCTCCGATGGCGGCGCGCCCTCGACCGGCTCCTTCTGGACGAAATCGGCGGTGAACGCCGCCCGCTTCCACACCTCGTCGTCCAACCGCCCATCCAGCTCGATGCCTTGGGCTGCCGGAATCCGGTAGGCGCGCAGTTGCTTGCCCCGGCAGCGCTCGCCCTCGGTCCGCCTGCACGGCACTCCGCCGGGCCAGAGGCCGGCCGTTCCCGCGGAGTCGTCCACGGCATCCGCTGGGCCGTCCTGGCCACCATCCACCTCGACAGAAGGACTGCCCGTGGGGATCGTGTCCGACCCGGCCGCCTGTGCACGAACGGCGGGCGGAAGCCACATCAGAAGCGACAGAACCAAGCACGAAGCCGGCAGGCCGGCCTGCCGGAGGCCGACCCTGCGCTTCCTGCCGCGTAACGCGATGCGACGGGTCTGGATACCCATCGGCTCCGTGGTCATGATCGAGCGGCCGCCTCGCGGACCGCTGCACTGCGGAAACTTCTCGGTCGCCCGTTCGCCCCGTCCTTCGACCTGACGTCTCCGGCGACCCCGGAATCTGGCCACTCATGGGCAACCGGGACAGGCCGGACGGCATTCGCTACTTAGACATCGGGCCTCCCGCAGACATTCCGCCTCAGATCAGGGATAGCCGGGCCCGACGAGACCTTCTTCCGCCGGACCATGCCCGTGGCCCTCTCCAACCTGCGAGCACCAGGTAGGCAGCAGAGACGCACAGGAAGGCCCATGGCAGCTGGAGCACGCTCTGTCGCTCCGTCGTGCGCCATGCCCCGTCGGCCGACCTCTCGTCCGTGCGCTGTCGCACATAGAACGGCGCCCGGATCACATACGAACGCGAGTCCGCCGGTCGGCCGATGTGATCCCTCGACTCCGCTGTCACGACTCCGTGTTCGGACTCGGCGGACTGGAAGACCCTTCGAAGGGGAACTCCGTAGAAGCCGACGAAAAAGGACATCGCGAGCAGGGCGGTCCAGGCCCAGCGTCCGATTGGCCTTTGACGGCTGGCTTTCCCGCCGCTCGATCTCCCTGGCAGGTGCGTCGTGACCGAGTGCGCCAGCAGCCCGATGAACGCGATGGCGGTGAGAGCGGAGAGCGCGATGCCTACATAGTCGATCCAGCTCATGACTGCACGTCCTTCCCGGGCTCAGCCACTGGCGGTCGGGGCGTCGCCCCGGTTCCCTCGAACGCGCCGGAATCTCCTCGCAGGTATGCTCGCACCAGCGCTGCAGCGTGTCGTTGAGCGGGCTCGTCGGCGAGCGGCGGCAGGATGAGGAGCGGCCGACCGCTCCCGTCCAGCAGTATGCTGGTCGGGGTTTCGAGACGGCCGAGGCGGGCGAGCAGCCGGGTGCCGGGGCCTGTCAGGTCATATCGGACGGGAAACAGGGGCTTCGGCTGGCCGAGTACGGGATCGCGCGCCTCGGGAGGTCGACCGAACCCCAACCCGATCCCGATGACGCGCAGCGCGGAGTCGGCCGTCATGGCGTTCCATACGCGCACGAGGCCCGAGTACGCCACGCAGTCCCCGGGCTGGAACAGAAACGCCAGGCTCGGCCTCCCATCGCCGCCGGCCACGTCGTTCAGGGGTAACAGTGCTCGTTGCTCTCCCAGCCGACCTGCCGTCAGCAGCAGGAGGAGCGCGGCCGCGAAAAGGCATAGCCGCGCTCCCACGCTTCTCCGCATCAGTCGCAACGTCGGGGTTCCCAACCGATGTAGTCCTGCCCCCACACGCATCCCCCGCTGTCCTGGGACTGGTCCAGCGAGCTGTCTGTACCCGTGGCGCCCGATCCTCCGGCCGGCAGATACTTGTGGGTCGTCGTGCACTGCTTGTAGAAGAGCATGTTCACGCACGACTCGTTCTCCCAGCACACGTTGCCGCTGTTTGTCGCGCTGCAGCTGCTCGCAGCCGCCTCTGGCTGGCCCGGGACGGCGAGATACAGCCCTGCCGTGATCAGGAGGGTCAGGGCGCTCGCGAGGAATTTCGGGCGAGATGGATTCCGCATCTTGCTGCTCCGTCTTGAGGGATCAAAGGTGCCGTAGTCTCGCGATCCCTCTCAACGGGAGATCAAGGTGTCGGCGAGAGGTCGGCGATCAGGCGGGCAGGTGGTAGAACGCGAGGGCGAGGATGAGGTAGACCGCGAGGAGCTGCACGCCCTCCATCCAGTGCGACTTCCCGTCATCCGCCACCTGGGCGAGAATGAGAACGGAGAGGGCGACGGCCAGTACCTCCATGGCCGTGAAGTGTAGATCCATCGGCGCCGGCCCGATCGCGTAGCTCAGGAAGACGAGCAGAGGAGCGGCGAAGAGCGCGATCTGGATGGACGAGCCGATGGCGATGTGAAGGGCCAGGTCCATCTTGTTCTTGAGCGCCATCAGCACGGCGGTCGAGTGCTCGGCCGCATTTCCGACGAGGGCGATCACGATGACCCCCAAGAACACCTCGGTCATACCGAGCGCCTCGCCCGCCTCGTGCACCGCACCGACGAGCAGCTCGCTCATCCAGGCCACGAGGCCCGCCGCACCTACGAGCACGAGAAAGGCGCGCAGCCGAGACCAATGCGGCCCCACCGCCCCCTCCCCGACCTCGGCCGTCTCGGGATCCATCTCGGACGGCACGATCCCCGTGTACAGCTTGCTGTGCGTCTTGAGGGTGAACACGAGGCTCAGCAGGTACGTCGCCATCAGGACGACGGCGATCTCAAGGCTCAACGTCCGCTCGATCCCGGCCGGGCTGCCCGAGGCGATTCCGTGAAAGATCGAGGGTACGACCAGCCCCACGGCGCTGAGGAGCAGCAGCGTGGCGCCCATGCTGGCGGCGGTCCGGTTGAAGCTCTGGGTATGATACCTGAGCCCGCCCAGCAGGGCGCTCAGCCCGAAGACGACGAGGGTGTTCCCGATGATCGAACCGGTGAGCGAGGCCTTCACCAGGTCGTGCAGCCCGGCATTCAGCGCGAACAGCGCGATGATCAGCTCGGCCGCGTTTCCGAACGTCGCGTTGAGGAGGCCGCTGACTCCGGCTCCGTAGTGCTCGGCCAGCTTTTCGGTGGCGAGACCCAGGATGCCTGCCAGCGGAATGATCGCCAGAGCGGAGGCAACGAAGATCGCCGTCCCGCTAGCCTGGAAGGCATACTCCAGCGACAGGGCGATCGGCAGAAAGACGAGAAGGCCGTACAGGAGGTTCTGCGGCTGCAGCCAGCGTGTCACGCCGTCGCTCCGGCCCCTGACCGCGAGTCCGGGGGGATGATAAGAGGCGCCGTCCGGATTCGAACCGGAGTACGGGGCTTTGCAGGCCCCTGCCTAACCGCTCGGCCACGGCGCCACACGCGTCCAAGACTAATGCCTGGAAGCGGCCGGAAAAAGTGCGGCGGATCGCTTGTCTCCGTTGCCGCTGTCCGCCTATACTGCCGCCGTCTCTCGACCGTTCCCTGCCGGGAGGAGCCAGCGTGCCGGTCAGCGTCCCAACGAAGCTCATGACAACCCTTGGGCCGGCCACGCTGCGGATCGGCGTGGCCGCCCTGGCGCTCGCCGGCGGCGCATGCGCTGTCCCGACTGACCTCTGGGCCCAGCAGATCCCCTCCATCCGGGACGCGAGGCTGCCGCGCCAGGGCGAGTTCTGGCTCGAGCTCAACCCCTCCCTCTTCTATTGGAGCAGCCAGTTCGCCCTCGGATCCGACCTGGTGGCGGATGGGCAGAAGGAGCCGCTGGCGACCGACTTCACCGGCCCGCTGACCGACAGGCTGTATCCGACGGCCCTCCCCTTCCTCACGGACATCAACGCGGACGCTGAAGCCCTGGGCTACGATCCGCTCACGCCCGACGACCTCTCTTTCGGAGAGCTGGACTACCGGGAGATCTCCAACCGCAGCGTCGCGATCCCGATCGGCCTCGAGATCGGTATCCTGGACCGGCTCTCGCTGGACATCGCCGTGCCGCTCGTGCAGACGCGTTCCGAGTCGTTCTTCGGCTATGATACGACTTTCGCCACGGTGACGGCCGGCATGAACGCCCTCCCCGATCCGGCAGCGTTCTTCGGCGAGATCGCGAACGCCCAGACCCAGCTGGCCGAGCTCATCGAGGGCGGAACCCTCGCTCCCGACGAGGCGGCCCAGGCACTGGTCCTTCTGGCCAATTCGACAGTTTTCTCCGACGCGCTTCAGCGACGCGTCGCGGAGAACCTGTTCGTTCCGGTGAGCAGCACGACAGCCGGCATGCAGATGATCGCCACGTACGATGCCCTGGCGGCCGGATACGGGGCGTTTGGGCTCGCCCTGCCGGCGTTCGAGCTGGCGGGGATCGCCACCGCATCGGATCTCGATGCCCTGTTTGCCAGCGCCCAGCTCGACGCGGATCCGCCCGGAACCGTGACGCAGGGGTTCGGGGTGGGCGAGCTGGAGGTGGGCCTGAGGATCGGCCTGTTCGACACGTTCACCCCGTTCACCGCCTTCGAGGAGCCGCCCCCTGCGCCACGACCCGAACCCTCGACAGAGCCGGAGGTCGAGCAGGCCATCGGGCGGGAGGACGATGAGCAGGCGGACCAGCCACCGCGTCCGGTCGAGTACAGCGAGACCGTTCTCCGCCTCGCCCGCCGGCCACCGGGCGTGCAGTTCCGAACCACGGTGGGCGGAAAGCTCCGCCTGCCGCTCACCGAAGTGAACGGCTCGCCGTACCTCGATCCGTCGAACTTCCTCGCCGTCCCGATCGGAAGCGGGACCCGGACCCTCGAATTCTCCCTCTTCCAGGACATCCGCGTCGGACCACGGTTCCTCTTTTTGGCGAGCGGGTACTACGGAATCCGGATGCAGGACGAGGTCGACCTCCGGGTGGCCCCTCCCGAGCAGCCGTTCGCTCTCGCCTCCACGCTCAGCACGCTTCAACGCGACCTGGGCGACTACCTCGCCGCTCGCGCTGCCCCGCAGGTGTTCATCAACAACGCGCTCGCCGTCGGAGCCGAATACGCCTACTGGCACAAGGGAAGCGACCGGTACGAGGTGCTGTCGGGCGGCGCTCCCTCGGCCTCGCCCCTCGAGATCCAGACCTCCGAAACACGACACCTGCTGGGAGGTGGCGTGTTCTACCGGACGCAGGACCTGTGGGAGGACGGGCGCACAAGCCTGCCCATCGAGGTGGCGCTCGTCTATCAGACGTCGATCGGCGGCTCCGGCGGCCAGACCCCGGCGGGAGGCCGGGTGACCGTCTACTTCCGGCTCCCCTTCAGGGTGTTTTAGCAGACACGCCGATTTCGGGCAGGCCTTCGGTCCCGGCCGAAAGCTTCAACAGCTCCTGCGCGTGGCGCCTCGCGGCCTCGCCGTCCGGATCGCCCAGCATTCGCGCCACCTCGTCCACCCGTGCCTCGCCCGCGAGCGGGCTCACGACTGTCGTCGCCTTCCCCGCCCCCACGGCTTTCTCGACCTGCAGATGGGAATCGGCCAATACGGCAATCTGCGGGAGGTGGGTGATCACGAGCACCTGGTGCCGGCGCGCGATCGCGGCGAGACGGATCGCCACCTCGCGCGCCACCGTCCCCCCCACCCCCGCGTCGATCTCATCGAACACGAGGCACGGGATGTCATCCACGCCGGCGAGGGCGCTCTTCAGAGCCAGCATGAGCCGGCTGATCTCGCCGCCGGACGCGATACGGGCCAGGGGCCCGGGCTCGAAGCCCGGATTCAGCGAGACGCGGAACTCGACGCGCTCCGCGCCCGTCGAGCTCGGCGTGTCGAGGGGCTCCAGGTGCACGACGAAGCGCCCTCCCGCCAGACCCAGGACCGGAAGCTCTCGCTCCACGGCTGCGGTCAGCCGGACCGCGCCTTCGCGCCGCGCCCGGCCGAGCTCGGCGCAGGCGGCGGCGTGCTCGGCTTCCAGCTCCGCAGCCTGTCGTTCGAGCTCGCCAGCCTGCTCCCCCGAGGCCTCCAGCCCGTCGAGCTCCGCACGGGCCGCTTCGCCCTCGGCCCGCACCACCTCGGTTGTTCCGCCATACTTACTCCGGAGACGGTACAGCAGATCGAGCCGCTCACGCACCACGCGCAGGCGCTCCGGATCGTGCTCCACCCGCTCATGGTACTCGCCGGCCCGGCGGCCCAACTCCTCCACGCTCCGCAGCGAGGACTCGAGCAGCTCCAGGAGCTCGGCGCTTGCCGGATCGATCCTCGCCAGCTCCGCCAGCGGCCGGCGGAGGCGGGCCAGGCCATCCACCAGGGCGCCGTCGGCGGCGTAGGCCAGCTCATGCACCTCCGACGACAAGGCCAGGAGCTGCTCGGAGCTCTCGAGCCGCCTGGCCTCCGCCGCAAGCGCATCCTCCTCGCCGGGCTGCAGCTTCGCCGACTCGATCTCCCGTACTTTGTGCCGCAGGTAGTCCTCACGCTCCCGCGCCCTGGCTGCCCCCCGACGGCTTTCGGCCGCCAACCTCCGCGTCTCCGTGAGGCTTCGCCAGAGCGAAGAGACGCGCCCGGCCAGTTCGCCGGCACCCGCGAATGCATCCAGGAGGGAGCGCTGCGCTCCGGCGCGCAGGAGGGCCTGGTGCTCATGCTGCCCATGGAGGTCCACGAGGCGTTCGCCGATCTCGGCCACGAGGCGTGCCGTGGCGGGCGACGAGTTGATCCAGACGCGGTTCCGTCCCTCCCGCTGGATCTGACGGCGGAGCACCAGCCACCCGTCCGCGGCGTCGATTCCGGCTTCCTCGCATACGGCGGCGATCTCCGGCTGGCCCGCGACGTCGAACGTCCCTTCGACGAGGGCGCTGTCCTCTCCCGAGCGGATCGCCTCGGATTGTGCCCGCTCGCCGAGTAGCAGGGAGAGCGCGCCGACCAGGATCGACTTGCGGGCCCCCGTCTCCCCCGTGAGCACGGTCAGACCGGGGCCGAGGCCGATCGACAACTCTTCGATGACGGCCAGGTTCCGAACCCGAAGCTCCGTGAGCATGGTGGACTACCGAGTCCGCGATTCGGGATCAGCGATCGTCCCCGGCATCTCCTCCAACGTCCGGCGGGCGCACGTCGCCCCACCTGAGCTTTCGGCGGAGAACGGAGAAGAACGTCTGGCCCGGGAAGCGGATGAGGCGCACCGGATCGGTCGAGCGCCGCGCAATGACGCGGTCGCCGTCCCCGAGATCGCTGCCCACCTGGCCATCGACGGTGAGCACGATGTCGCGCTCCTCCGGCTCCCGTGCATCCGAGTCGATCTCGACCGTGATCTGGGCGTTGGCCGGCAACACGACCGGCCTCACCGCCATCGTGTGGGGACAGATCGGAGTAGCCACGATCGCGTCCAGCGCGGGTACGAGGATCGGTCCGCCGGCCGAGAGGCTGTACGCCGTTGATCCTGTGGCCGTCGAGATGATGATCCCATCCGCGCTGTACTGCCCCAACTCCTCCTCGTCGGCCCAGACGCGAAGCTGCACCAGCCGGGCGAAGCCGCTCTTGTGAACGACCGCATCGTTCAAGGCGTAGAACGCATTCGGCTTCTCCCGGTCGCCACCGGCCGCCTTCCGTTGCAGCGTGACCTCCAGGGTGAGCCGCTCGTCCAGCTCGTACTCGCCCCGCGCGACGCGCTCCACCGCCGTCTCGAGCTCGTCCAGCGGAATCGACGTGAGAAACCCGAGGCGACCCACGTTGCAGCCGAGGATCGGCACGCCGGCCGGCCCAGCCAGGCGGGCGGCACGAAGCAGGGTGCCATCGCCCCCCAGCGTGAGCACGCACTCGACCTCCGGCCAGGCCGTCTCGAGATCGCCCGCATATGCGACGCCGCCCGCCGCCGCCGCCAGCTCGTGGTGCAGAAACACCTCGATGCCATGCGGCCCGGCCACCCGGCTCAGCCGGGCCAGGAGATCGGGCAGGCCGGCGTAGCCCGGGTTCCCGAGGACCCCCAGCCTCATGGCGCGGCGACGTCCTTCGGGCCGTGCAGCGGCTCAGTCATCTTCCGACGCCTCCTCATCGATCTCGAGGTCAGCCGTGCGGATCTCACCGGAGGATGTCTCAATGAGCTCCTCGATGCGACCCCGTGCCGCGTCGAGGAGCTCGTTCGCCCGCCGCACGTGCCGCACACCGTCTTCGAACAGGCGCAGGGCCTCGTCCAGATCCAGCTCCTCGCGGTCGAGCGCCGACACGATCCGCTCCAGCTCGGCCATGGTCGCCTCGAAATCCAGCTCTTCGTTCATCTCGCCCCCTCGCCGGCGGCGCTGCCCCCGGGCGTCGCGTCGCGCAGCGCCTCGACGCGCGACGACACCTCGCCATCCACGACCCGAAGTCGAAAGTGCTTGCCCGGCAGGAACATCCCGATGCGGCGAAGCACCTTCCCCTCTGGGTCGAGTGGCACCGCATATCCGCGCTCCAGCGTGGCGAGCGGGCTCAGCGCTCCCAGCCGGCCGCTCAGCTGCTCGAGCCGCGCGCCGCTGCGCTCGAGGAAGCGCGAGATGCCGAGGCCGACGCGCTCGGCTGTACGGGCCACCCGCTCATCCGCCCGCCGGGAACGTCCCCGCAGTGCCGCGGCGAGCGCCGCGCCATACCGGCGGACCCCCGCCCTGAGCTCGGCGCCGTCGGGAACGACCAGCTCGCCCGCCACCGAGGGCGTCGGCGCCCGGAGGTCGGCGACGAGATCGACGATCGTCACATCCACCTCGTGACCGACCGCCGTCACGATCGGCACCGGACAGGAAGCCACGGCTCGCGCGACGACTTCCTCGTTGAAGCACCAGAGATCCTCGACCGAGCCGCCTCCGCGCGTGAGCACCACGACATCGACCCCGGGATGCCGGACCACCGCGTCCAGGGCGGCGCAGATCTCGCGAGCGGCGCTCTCCCCCTGGACCCGGCACGCCGAAAGCAGGATGTGGGTCCAGGGAGCCCGTCGCCGGATCACCGATACCAGATCGCGCAGGGCAGCCCCCCCGCGGGACGTCACGACGCCCACCCGGCGGGGCATTGCCGGGAGCGGCCGCCGGCGTGCCGGGTCGGTGAGCCCCTCCGCCTCAAGCCGCCGCAGCGTGCGCTGGAAGGCGAGCCTCCAGAGACCCTCTCCCTTCGCCTCGATGCGTTGCACGACCAGCTGGTACCGCCCCCCGGACTCGTAGAGGGTAAGGCGGCCGTAGGCGCACACCTCCATCCCCTCCTCCGGGTCGGTGGGCAACCTCCGGGCCTCCGTGCGAAACATCACGCACGGCAGCTGGGCCGATTCATCCTTGAGACTGAAATAGCAATGGCCGGGCGCCGTCCGGCGCCAGTTCGAAACCTCACCGATCACCCACAGCGGGCCGAAAGAGGCTTCGAGCAGTCTGCGGACGGCCGCGTTGAGCTCCGAGACCGGTACGGCACTCTCGGCAGTCTCACCGGGTGCGGCCGGCTGCGGCGCGGGCTCGACGGCCTCGGCGTCGCGAGCCGCCGCCTCGAACAGCGAGAACTGCGCGACCTCGCTCACGGACGCCCGATTCGGTCGGGGCCTTCGCTTCTCAAGCCGGGAACCGCTCGGCTGCCTTGATCGTGTTCCTGAGCAGCATCGCGATCGTCATCGGGCCGACCCCGCCGGGCACGGGCGTGATCCACGAGGCCACCGTGCGCACGGCCTCGAACGCCACATCTCCGACGAGGCGATACCCCTTCTCGGTTTCCGGGTCGTCCACGCGGTTCACGCCGACGTCGATCACCACCGCACCCGGTCTGACCATGTCCGCCGTCACGAACTCGGGGCGGCCGATGGCCACGATGAGGATGTCTCCGAGGCGCCCGACCTCGCCGAGGTCGGGCGTGCGGCTGTGCGCCAGGGTCACGGTGGCGTTCGCCCAGGGCTGCTTCTGTGACAGGATCTCGGCCACCGGCCGGCCCACGATGTTGGATCGCCCCATGACGACGACGTGACGGCCCTGCGGGTCGACGTCGATCCGCTTGAGAAGTTCCTGGATGCCGGCCGGCGTGGCCGGCCGAAACGCGTCAGGGTCCCCGCTGACCATGCGGCCTACGTTGACCGGGTGAAAGCCGTCCACGTCCTTCTCCGGGCGGACTCGGAGCATGATCTCGGACTCGTCCAGAGGTCGAGGCAGCGGCAACTGGACCAGGATGCCGTGAATCCGGGGATCGCCGTTGAGCTGCTCGATGCGCTCAATGAGCGCCTCCTGCGTCGTGTCGGCCGGCAAATGCATGTCGGGCGCATAGATCCCCGCCTCCTCGCAGGCCCGCTTCTTCATCCGAACGTAGACTTGGGAGGCCGGATCGTCCCCGACCAGCACCGCCGCCAGTCCTGGCTTCGTGCCGCGCTCGGCCAGCCTGGCCGCACTCACCGCCACTTCGGCGCGAATCTCGGACGCGATCTTCTTTCCGTCTATCAGTCTGGCTGTCATGTCGCTCGCTCCTCTGGCCACCGGTCGTGGCAGCCGGTCCTGGCCGCCGGTCGGGACCGGCGCTGCAGGTCGCCCGCCGGTTCAGCGTGCGAAGTCGACCGCCCGAGTCTCCCTAACGACCACGACCTTGATCTGGCCAGGGTACTGGAGCTCCTCCTCGATCCGGCGGGCCGTCTCCTCGCTGAGCTCCGTCATCTCACGATCGCCGACCTTGTCGGGCGTCACCATGATCCGGATCTCCCGGCCGGCCTGGATCGCGTAGACCTTCTCGACCCCGTCAAAGGACGAGGCGATCTGTTCCAGCTTTTCCAAGCGCTTCACGTAGTGCTCAAACGATTCCCGGCGCGCACCGGGACGAGCACCGGAGATCGCATCGGCCGCCGTGACCAGGAAGGTCTCCGCGAAGCGTGCCGGCTCCTCGTCGTGATGGGCCCGGATGGCGTTCAGCACCGGTTCCCTCTCGCCACACCGCTTGCATAGCGTGTATCCGAGCTCCACATGGCTGCCCTCGTGCTCGTGCGTGAGCGCCTTCCCGATGTCGTGGAGAAGGCCCATCCGCTTCGTGACCTGCACATCGAGCGCGAGCTCGGCCGCCATGCTGGCCGCGAGGAGCGCCACCTCGCGCGCGTGCTGAAGCTGGTTCTGACCGTAGCTCGTCCGGTACCTGAGAACGCCCAAACGGTCGATGAGCTCAGGGTGGAGGTCGTGGATCCCGAGCTCGTAGAGCACCTCCTCCGCGGCCTCCCGCATGGAGGCCTGGACGTCCTCGTGCGCCTTGGCGACGACCTCCTCGATGCGGCCGGGGTGGATCCTTCCGTCGGCGACCAGGCGCTCCATGGCGAGCCTCGCCGTCTCCCGCCGGATCGGATCGAAGCAGGAGAGGATGACGGCCTCCGGCGTGTCGTCGACGACCACGTCGACTCCCGTGGCCGCCTCGAACGATCGGATGTTGCGGCCCTCCCGTCCTATGATCCGACCCTTCATGTCATCGCTTGGCAGGGCCACCACAGAGACGGTCGTCTCGGAAGCGTGGTCGACGGCCAGCTTCTCGATAGCGATCGAAAGGATCTTCTTCGCCTCTCGCTCGGCATCGCGGCGAGCTCGCTCCTTGAGGTCTCGCACCCGCCGTGCCGTCTCGGCCCGCGCCTGATCCTCGATGCGCGCGATCAGCTGCTTGCGGGCCTCCTCGCGCGTGAGGCCGGACAGCTTCTCGAGCTGCCCCTCGAGTTGCCCCGCCCGCTCCGCGAGCCGCTTCTCGGCTCCTTCCTGCGCATCGGCCTGAGCGGCAAGTTCCTCGGCCCGTCTTTCCTGGCGCTCCGCCCGCTCGTCCAGCAGGGCGAGCTTCCGATCCAGCAGCTCCTCCCGCTCCCCGAGACGGTGCTCGATCCGTTCGACCTCCACGCGTCGGCCTTCCGCATCCTTCTCCCACTCCGCCTTGAGGCGATAGGCCTCTTCCTTGCCGGCCAGCTCGGCCGCCTTCCGGATGGTGGCCGCCTCGCGCTCGGCCTCACCCACGATGCGGTGCCGCTCGCTCGCCAGGTCGTCTCCGGCCCGCACCGCCCGGCGACGCTCCAGCATCCACCCCAACGCCACGCCGAGAACGAAGACGGCAGCGGCTATGCCGATCACCCCCTCGAGTACCATGGCAGCTCCGTATATCTATGTCGTTGCGCCGACTGGGGAAGCCGTTCTCCCCCCGTGCGGCAACTACAAAAAGAAAAACGGCCCGCGCGGACCTGCGCCGACCGCTTACCGATATGTCCGACGAGCAGCGCGTCGCCCACGACGCACTGTCTGCTCTATGTACGAGTAATGCTCAGGTCAATGCTGTTCTGACGCTCGGCAGCACGCTTCGGCAACCTGAAGTTGCCTTGCGCCCGCTGGCGTTGCAAGCACCGTCCGCCTTCACTCGACCTCTTGCGGCCCGTCACCCAGCGCGGCCCCGATCTGCCTCCGCATCGCCGTCAACCGCTCCCCGACTCCCTGCTGAAGCTCCTCGGCCTCGGCCTGGGCACGAAACAGCCGATCCGTGATCTGCATCGCGGCCAGGATGGCGGCCTTGTGGGGCTCTGCCACGTGCCCCCGCACGTGCGCCTCCTGGATCGCGGCATCGACGTAACGGGCGCACCGCTCCGTGTACGGTTGTCCGAGCTCCGACCGAATCAGATAGTCCTCTCCGAAGATCGTCACGCGGACGGCCTTGCGGTCTGATCCCTTCTCCCCGTTGTCACTCATCGGCCAACTCGTCCTCCATCAGCATCAGCCGGCTGCGGACGCGCTGCGCGCGGGTGCGCGCCTCGTCCACGATGATCCGTAGTCGGCTGTTCTCCTCCGCCAGATCTTCGAGTCGGGCCTGGAGCTCGGTGGGCGCGATGGTCTCCAGATCCGTCTCCCGCAGGGCCTCGGCAAGCTTGCGGTGGTTCTCCTCCGCCGCCGCGGCCCGTTCCCGCATCGCGCCGAAGCTGCCCACGAGCGCATCGACGGCCGTTTCGAGCTCCGCGAGCTCCTCCTCGACCTTCGGCACGTCAGTCGCCGCATCGTCCAGCATCGATCCTCTCCTCCGGGTTCAGGCCTGTCGGACTCGGGCGTCGCTCCGCTTTTGCAGTGCGGACACGATCTCTGTCATCGCAGACTCCACCTCGTCATCGGTAAGCGTCCTATCCATGGCGCGGAAGCGAAACCGCCAGGCAAGGCTCCGGCTTCCCTCCGGGATCTCCGCACCCTCGTAGACGTCGAACAGCTGAAGCCGTTCCAGAAAACCCGGAGCCGCCTCGCGAATCACCGCCTCGATCTCCGCCACGGAACGCGGGGTGTCGACGATCACCGCGAGGTCTCGATGCACGCCCGGGTAGGAAGATGACGGCCTGAAGATCGGGCTCTCCGCCGTGGCCATGGCCTGGAGCCGGAACTCCCCCGCCCATACGGGCCCCATCCAGCGCGGGCCGTCGATGGCGTCCGCACACACCCGGCCGGCCAGGCCGACGGGATCACGGGCCGTCTCCAGCCCGAAGGCGTCGCCCTCCAGCCAGCGAGCCACAGCGGCGAGGGTAGCCGGCGCATCACTCTGCGGAAGCACCGGCCGGACGACAGCGTCGAGCAGATCCGCCCCGAGCTCCTCGACAAGGCCCTTGAGATCCCACACGTCCACGTCCCCGGAGCGGCCGGACCAGTGCTCGGGCTCGCGCCCCCCCGTCAGCACGAACGCCGCACGGATGTCCTCCGCCGGCAGGCCCTCGGTACCGCTCCCATCGAGCGCGAAGACGGTTCCGATCTCGAACAGCCTCACGTCTCTCCGTCCGCGAGCCAGATTGTACTCCAGCTTGTCGAGGAGCGTCCCGACGAGATCCGTTCTCAGGCGCGCCTCCTCGGCGGAGAGGGGATTGCGAAGCTCCACGGCGTGCGGACCCGCGCGTCTGCGGGTCGCGAAGCTCGTGCTCCGGGCCTCGAGAAACCCGCGACCCACGAAAAGCCGACGGACCCGATCGGCCTGCTCCCAGGCCGGGTCATTCGGCACCGAGCTCGGACGCAGGGCAAATGCCCCCCCCTCGAAGCGGTCGTAGCCGTAACGCCGAGCCACCTCCTCGACCAGGTCGATCTCCCGCGTGACATCGTTTCTCCACCCGGGCACGCGTACCGCAAGCGGATCCTCGCCGCTCCCGGCACTTCCCTCTGCGGCCTCGAAGCCGATCGGGGCGAGGATATCCGCCAGCTCACGTCGATCGAACCCGCGGCCGAGCACCTGACGAACACGCGACGGCCTCAGCTCGAGGACCGGCCGATCTCCTGGCAGCCTGCCCACGCGGAGGGCCTGCCCCTCCGCCTCGCCGCCGGCCGTGGCCAGAATGAGTCGGGCGCAGCGGGTGATCGCCGCCTCCACATCGGTGGGATCGATGCCTCGCTCGAAGCGATACGACGCATCGGTGGCCAGGCCCGCCTGTCTCGCCGTTCGGCGGGTGTGCAGCGGATCGAACACGGCGCACTCCAGGAACACGTCGGTCGTCCCAGCCCCGACCTCGGTTTCCTCGCCGCCCATGACGCCCGCCAGACCGATGGCGCGCTCCCTGTCGCCAATCACCGACGAGACCTCGGCCAGCGTTCGTTCCTCTCCATCCAGCGTGCGCAGCCGCTCACCCGCCCGTCCAGCCCTGACACGGATTTCGGGGCCGGTGAGCGTCGCGAGATCGTAGGCATGGAGCGGATGGTTCAGCTCGTACATCACGTAGTTCGTCGCGTCCACGACGTTGTTGATCGGCCGGCCCCCGATGGCCCACAACCGCCCGCTGAGCCACGCCGGCGACGGCCCGACCCGGATCCCGCGCAGCACGATGCCCAGGAACCGGCTGCACCGGGCCGGATCCTCGATGATCACTCGCACGCCGTCCACGGACGCTTCCCGCTCGCCGTGGAGCCACGTGGGGTGCCAGACGTCGCCGCTGCCCCCGAAGGAGGGCAGGACGAGGCCGGCCTGCCCGTCGGGCGCCAGTTCGCGAGCCACTCCGGCGTGGCCGGCCAGATCGGCACGATTCGGCGTGAGGTCGAGCTCCAGCACGTGGTCCGGAAGGCCCAGCCCCGGGGTCAGGAACTCGCCGCTCCGCAGATCGGGGGGGAGCTCCAGGATGCCCGACTGATCGCGTCCCAGACCGAGCTCACGCTCGGAGCACAGCATGCCGTGGCTGACTTCCCCCCGGATCTTCCGCTCCCCGATCTTCAGCCCGCCGGGCAGCGTCGTCCCCGGTGGCGCCCAGGGGTAGAGTCCACCCTCGCGCACGGGAGCCCCGACGACGACGCCGATGCCCGCTTCCGCACCCGCGCTTACCGTGGCGAGCCCGAGCCGATCGGCATTCGGATGCGCTCGTGTGTCGTCCACCCGCACGACC
>CP070670.1:244374-277506 GCA_020351855.1 Gemmatimonadota bacterium | reverse complement strand
GGCGCTGCCGCCGATCAGCCACGGAACGCGGTCGGCGAAGCCGTTCAGGACCCTGCCCGAGGCGACGCGCGTCGCGAGCGGCCCGTCCCCCGGCGCGAACTCGGGAATCCCGGCGTCCCAGCCGTCCGGTGGGATTCCCGCGATCGCCTGCTCGAAGGCTGCTGCCTCCTGCGGATAGGCCGCTCGGTACGCGGCCAGTCGGCCTTCCCACTCCCGCTGGAGCTCATGCCCCCGCACGAGGGCGCGACCCATGTGCTCCGAGACCCGATCCGGTACCAGGAAGGTCGCATCTTCCGGCCAGCCGTAGGCGCGCTTCGTGAGACGGATCTCCTCCTCACCCAACGGTGCCCCGTGCGCTTCCGCCGTATCCTGCAGGTTGGGAGAGCCGTAGGCGATGTGGGAGCGGATGATGACGAGGGAAGGACGCGCGACCTCCTGCTGCGCCGTCTGGATCGCCCCGTCGAGCACCTCCAGGTCGTTCGCCCGATCCCCCAGGTTCTGGACGTGCCAGCCGTAGCCCTCGAACCGTCGCTCCACATCGTCCGACAGCGCGAGATCCGTGCTGCCCTCGATCGTGATCCGGTTGTCGTCGTAGATCCAGATGAGCCTGCCGAGGCGGAGGTGGCCTGCCAGCGAGGCGGCTTCGTGGGAGGCTCCCTCCATGAGGTCGCCGTCGGAGCCGATGACATACGTGTGGTGATGGACGAGATCATGGCCCTCCCGGTTGAACACGGCCGCCAGATGCGCTTCCGCCAGTGCCATCCCCACCGATGTGATCAAGCCCTGGCCCAGCGGTCCGGTCGTGGTCTCGACGCCCGGCGCATGGAACGCCTCGGGGTGTCCCGGTGTCCGGCTCGCCCACTGCCTGAAGTCCTTCAGGTCCCCGAGCGACAAGTCGAAGCCACACAGATGCAGAGTGGCGTACAGGAGCATCGAGGCGTGTCCGGCCGACAGGACGAACCGGTCCCGGTCGAACCACTGGGGGTCATGCGGGTTGTAGCGCATGTGACGGGTCCACAGCGCATACGTGACGGGCGCCAGCGCCATTGGCGTTCCGGGATGACCGGAGTTCGCCCTCTGTACCGCGTCCATCGCGAGGGTGCGAATCGTGTTGATCGAGAGTTCATCGATCGGCACGTCGCGCGGCTCGGCGTTGCCTCCCGTGTTCTCGAGGACCGCGGTGGCCGATGCCGACGGCTTCCGTGCCTTGTCTCGCTGACTCAATGGTTCTCCCCCAGGCTCAGTGGTTCCCTCCAACGCTCAGCGGTTCCCTCCAACGCTCAGCGGTTCCCGGCCCTTTCCGCTTCGGAGGACCGGAGCATCTGGACGACCAGGCGATTGGTGGCGTCCAGGGTGGCCATGGCTGCCGTTCGGGCGATGTCGCCTTGAGAGGGGACGGCGCCGACGAGCGGGCGCGGAGAGCCCTGACGGCTTCGTATGCACACCAGCACCACTCGCGTATCGAAGGCCGCGACGACCTTGATGCCGATGAGCCGAAACGGCTCGGGACGGTCCGTCGCCTCGGCGATAGCCGCGAGGGTCGCCTCGACCGCCAGGCGGGGCTCCAGGATGGCGTCCCCGACGCCACTCGCCTGCCCGGTGAACGTGCGCTCCGCCGTGTCCCTCCGCGCACCGGCCAGCCGAAGGCCGAGCGTGACGCGGACATCGATGCGGGATCCCGGTGTCTTCGTGGCTTCGGCCGAGACGAACCTCAGCCGCGGGGCGTCCTGTCGCTGTTCGGTCACTCGTTCACCATGGCCCGGTCGTGAGTCGCCGTAAGCTATGCCCGACGAATCGATGAATAAAGACGGTCCCGGTGGAGGGGGTGAGAAGGCCACTCGCGGCTGGCTGGTCGTCGACGCGTCGGTCGCCGGTGAACCGGCTTCGAGCGTCGCGGCCGTCCTTCTCGACGTGGGCGGCACCGCGGTCGAGGAGAGGAGCGACGGCGGGCTCGTCACCTGGATCCGGCTTGGCGGGGCGCCCCTTGCGACCGCGGAGGCGGTCCGAGAAGCACTCGAAGCCCGGTTCGGTCCCTCACTTCGCCTGTCCTGGCATATCGCACCCGACGAGGACTGGCTCCGTGGCTGGAGGCGGGGTCTGGGCCCGCGTCGAGTCGGCGACCGCATCGTCGTGTCTCCGTCGTGGGCCGCTTCGGGAAGCCGAGCGGGTGACCTCGTCATCCGGCTCGACCCGGAGATGGCGTTCGGGACCGGAGAGCATGGGAGCACCCGGACGGCGATCCGACTGCTCGAACAGGCCGGCGGCGGGAGGCGTGCGCTGGACGTCGGTGCCGGAAGCGGCATCCTCTCGATTGTCGCGGCGAAGCTCGGCGCGCGCGTGCTGGCCCTCGAAGCGGATGCGGACGCGGTGCGGACGACCGAGCGGAACGTGGTCCGAAACGGAGTGCAGTCGCGGGTGCGCGTCGTGCATCTGAGCGTGGAGCCGACAGTGCTTCGCCTGCTGAGAGGGAGCCTCTTCGACCGGATCCTCGTGAACGTGGAGCGGGGGTTCATCCAGCCGCTGCTTCCGGAGTTCGCCCCGCTCCTCTCGTCGGGTGGGGAGCTCATCGTGGCCGGCATACTGGCGGAGGAAGCCGACGAGCTCATGCGAGGGTGCCACGCAGCCGGTCTGGGGATGGCCCGCCAGACGCTGGACGAAGGTTGGTGGGCGGGCGCCTTTACGCTTGCTGCGGCCCCGGTCTAGCTTGGCAGTGCCATGGATGGATCGTTCCTGATCTCGCGTCCGACGCTTTACGCTCCGGGCCTCCGGGCGCCGGTTCCCGAGGGCCTGGTGCTCCTCGACCAGACCGCCGCCCGCCACCTGCGCGTCGCACGGGTACGGCCGGGCGACGAGCTCCAGCTCACGAACGGGGCGGGCGAACTTTGGCGGGCTCGTCTCGATTCCCTCGAGGTCGGGCAGGCGCGCTGCGCGCTCCTCGAGAGGTTGCCGGTTCCGAACGGCTCAGCCGTCGAGCTCGCCTTCGGTGTCGCAGCGAAGTCGCGAACGCTCTGGCTGGTCGAGAAGGCCGTCGAACTAGGCGTGGCGGTCCTTCAACCCGTGGAGTTCGAACGGTCACGGTCGGTCGCGGATGCTGCGCGGTCGCCGGCCTTCTGGGAGAAGGCCCGGCGTCGCGCTCTGGCGGCCCTGACGCAGTGTGGCGGGGCGCGCATGCCGGAGATGGAGCGTCCCCTCGCTCTGGGGGCCTATCTCTCGCGG
Organism: Gemmatimonadota bacterium; assembly: GCA_020351855.1. GTDB lineage: Bacteria > Gemmatimonadota > Gemmatimonadetes > Palauibacterales > Palauibacteraceae. The sequence continues at coordinate 274,290 of CP070670.1, read as the reverse complement.
CCGCCGGACGCAACGGAAGCGCTCCGCGCGTTCATGGATCCGAGCGGCGATCCGCTGCTGGATGTGCTGGGGGAGTCGGGTGGAAAGACCGGCCGCGTCCGGCTGCTGCTCGGCCCCGAGGGCGGGATGACGCCCTGCGAGGTCTCCGCCTGCCGGTCCGCGGGCTTCCGCCCCGCCTCGCTCGGGGGGCGGATCCTGCGGTTCGAGACCGCCGCCCTCGTCGCGGCCGCGGGCGCCAGCCTCCATGAACAGGCGAGCCGCGCTGCCGGTATGCCCGACGAGGAGAGGCGGAAGGGAGCGCTGTGAGCTGCGTATTCTGTCAAATCGTCCGCGGCGAGCTGCCGGCCGAGCGGGTCGGCGAGGGCGACCGTTGGATCGCGTTCCGCGATGCGCGTCCGCAGGCTCCGACGCACGTGCTTGTCGTGCCGCGCGAGCACGTGGAGAGCCTGGCGACCCTTGCCCCGTCGAACCCTGATCTCGCGGGGGAGCTGCTTGCGGCCGCCGCGGCGGTGGCACGGCGGGAGGGCCTCGACGGCGGCTACAGGGTCGTTGTGAATACCGGTGCCGATGGTGGACAGACGATCCCCCACCTGCACCTGCACGTGCTGGGTGGACGCGGGCTGGGATGGCCCCCGGGCTGAGATGACCGGGCGATCGGCTTCGCCGACCGGCACGGAGGCCGCCAGCGAAAGCGGCAGCGCGCACGCCCTCCGGCTCATCGAGTTCCCGCGCGTGCTCGAGCTCGTATCCGAGTGTGCGACGAGTGGGCTGGGCGCCGAGCGCGTTGCGGCCCTGCGGCCGCTCACGCACCGGGAGGCCGTCGACGAGGCGCTCTCGACGACCGACGACATGATCACCTTCCTGCTGCGGACCTCCGCCTGGGCCCCGCCACCCATCCCCGATCTGCGCCCGGCCCTCCGGCGTCTCACGATCGAGGGGTCGATCCTGGAGGAGACTGCGCTGCGGGACATGGCGATCCTCCTGAGTTCCTCCCGCAGGGCCCGCCAGGAGATTCGCCGCCGATCGGATGACTTCCGCAGGGTGGGAGCGTTGGCGGAGGGGCTGATCGTGCGGGAGCGGGAGGAGGAGCGCCTCGAGCGCTCGATCGACGCCACGGGCGAGATCGCCGACGCCGCCTCACCCGCTCTCGGGAGGCTTCGCAGGCAGATGCGATCCGAGCGCAGCTCACTCGTCGAGCGGCTCGGACGGTTCGCCGCCCAGCTACCCGATCGGTTTCGGGTCCCGGATGCGTCGGTCACCCTGCGGAGCGGTCGCTACTGCGTACCGATCCGTCGGGAGGGGCGCTCGCGGGTCGGCGGGATCGTGCACGACGAGTCGGCGAGCTCCCAGACGCTGTTCGTCGAGCCACCGCTGGCGATCGAGCCGATGAACCGGATCCGGGAGCTCGAGCTGGCGGAGCGGCGCGAGGTGCAGCGGGTGCTTGCCGAGCTAACGGAGCTGCTTCGACCGCTCTCCGCCGCGCTGAGCCGCAGCCTCGAGGCGCTGGCCGAGCTGGATGCGCTGTTCGCAAGGGCCCGGTTCGCGCTGGAGCACGGCGGGGCGAGGCCGGCGATCGGTCCGCCGTCCGCACGCGGCCCGTACGTGGTCCGTCGGGCCTATCACCCGATACTGCGCGCCGTCGACGAAAGGGCTGTTCCGTTCGATCTCGAGATCGCGTCCGACGAGTCGGTGCTGCTCGTGAGTGGGCCGAACGCGGGAGGGAAGACCGTCCTGCTCAAGGCCCTAGGCCTCATCTCCGCCATGGCGCAGAGCGGGATCGTCCCTCCCGTCGGCGAGGGCACGTCGCTTCCCGTGTTCAGCAGCTTCTTCGCGATCATGGGTGACGAACAGTCGATCGAAGCCTCGCTGTCGACGTTCAGTGCACAGATCGGCTATCTGCGGGAGATCCTCGATCGGAGCGATGGGCGCTCGCTCGTCCTGATCGACGAGATCGGCAGCAGCACGGATCCGGAGGAGGGCGCGGCGCTCGCCTCGGCGGCGCTTCTGCGCCTCGCGGGTCAGGCGGCGCTCACGGCGGTCAGCACGCACCTTGGCGACCTGAAGCTGCTGGCCGGCGAAGATGCGCGAATCGTCAACGCGTCGCTGCAGTTCGACCCGAACACGCTACGCCCGACCTATCGCCTGTTGCGCGATCGGCCCGGACGAAGCTATGCCCTCGAGATCTGCGAGAGGCTGGGGATCGCCGCCGACGTGCTCGAGGCGGCCCGGTCGCGCCTCAGCCGTGAGGCGAGGGCCCTGGAAACCGTGCTGGCCGAGCTGGAAAAGCGCGGGCTGGAAGCGGAGCGTCAGCAGGGTGCGCTGGAGGCGGAGCGTCGGGATCTGGTCGTCGAGCGCCAACGGCTCACGGAGCGTTACGCCGCGGCGGAGCGGCGGGAGGCCGAGTTGGACGGGCGCGAACGCGAACTGGAGCGGGAGGGACGCCGTCGGGCGGAGAAGTATCTGCTGGACGCGAGAAAGGAGGTCGAGGGGGCGATCGCACGGCTCAGCACGCGAATGACAGACGCCATGGCCACCCTTTCCTCCGCCTCGCGCCAGGAGCGGCAGCGCGTCTTCGAGGAGTCGAGGAGCGCCCGCACGGAGGCGCGTCGCGCCGTGGAGCGGACCCTGGACGCCCTGCGGCAGAAGGCATCCGAGGTGAGCCAGACCGAGGACCTGGGTACGTCTGCCATGCCGCCGCCTGCGCTGGAGGTCGGCGATCGTGTGCGCCTACCGTCGCTCGGCGGGGTCGGCCGCCTGCTCGAGCTGGAGAAGGACCGGGCGGTTGTCGAGCTTCGGGGCGTTCGCATCACCCTCGCTCCGGGCGATCTGCGGGCCGGTGGGGAGACTGAGGAGACCGCAGGGGAGGGGCGGCGCAGCGGATCGATGTGGGTCCCGGTGCTGGAGGCCGCGAGCGAAGTCGATCTCCGGGGGCTGCGCGCCGACGAACTCGAGGCCGCCTTGCTGCCGGTCCTCGACGCCGCCATCCATGCCGATCTTCCCTCCCTCCGGATCATACACGGAAAGGGAACAGGCGCGCTGCGCGAGTGCGTTCAGGCGCTGCTGGCCAAGGACGCGCGGGTTCGCGGCTATCGACTCGGGACACAGGGAGAAGGCGGGAGCGGCGTGACGATCGTAGATCTGTCGGAGCGCGAGTGAGCGTCCGGGGCACGCTGGCACCTTGGTGAGCGACACGCTGGTCGAGGAGGTGCGGGCTCGCGCCGATCTCGTGGAGATCTGCGGCGAGCACATGCCGCTCAAGCGCGTCGGAAAGAGCTACCGCGGTCCATGCCCGCTGCACGGCGGCGAGGGGCTCAACTTCTCGATCGACGCGGAGCGCGGCATCTACAAGTGCTTCGTGTGTGGCGAGGGAGGGGACGTCTTCTCCTTCGTCATGCGGCGCCTCGGTCTAGAGTTCCCGGAGGCCGTCCGATATGTGGCCGGGCGCGTGGGCATCGAGATTCCCGACGAACGCGATCGCGGCCCCGATCCCTTCGCGCGACTGCGCGAGGTCAATGCGTTCGCCGAGGAGTGGTTTCTCGAACGGCGGCGGGCCGCCGAGGGCAGGACCGCACGGGAGTACCTCGCCGGGCGCGGCATGGACGAGGAGGCAGCCGACCGGTTCGCGATCGGCTTCGCACCCGCGGCCTGGCGGGAGCTGCGTGATGCGGCGCTCGCGCGCGGATTCGATGAGGACGCGCTGCTCGAGGTGGGACTGCTGGCGACGAGCGAGCGTGCCGCCGAGCCCTACGACCGATTCCGCAACCGTCTGGTGTTCTCGATTCGGGATCTCCGGGAGCGTCCGGTCGGCTTCGGTGGTCGGCGGTTGGGAGAGGATGAGGGCGACGCCCCGAAGTACATCAACTCCCCGGACTCGCCGATCTTCGAGAAGGGCCGGTTCCTGTATCTCCTCAACGCGGCGCGGCACAACATGCGGAGGAACGAGGCGGCTCTCGTGGTCGAGGGCTTCATGGATGCGGTCACGCTTCATCGCCACGGCTTCGCCAACGCGGTGGCCCCGCTCGGGACCGCGCTCGCGGCTCCCCAGGCCGAGCTCCTGCGCCGATACGCGCCCCGGGCCTACCTGGTGTACGATTCCGACGCGCCGGGTCGCCGAGCGAGCTTCCGGGCTGCGGACACGCTGCTGGGCGCGGGCGTTCACCCGCTGATCGTCACCCTGCCGGGCGGAGAGGATCCGGACTCTCTGGTACGGACCGCTGGACCGGCAGCGTTTCGGGCGCTGCTCGACGATGCCCTCGATGCCCTCGAGCTGAAGCTCCGCATCCTCGGCAAGCGTGGCTACTTCGAATCGGCTGAGGGGCGCCGGCGGGCCTTGGATCATCTGCTGAGCACCCTGCGGGCCGTACAGGATCCCGCTCTCCGCGACATCTACATCGGTCGGGTGAGCGAAACGACGGGCGTCCGCCGCGAGACGATCGTGCACGAGGTCGCGCGGGGCAAGCCGCGCACCGTCCAGGCCGGGCGTCGCGCGCCCTCCAAGGGCGCATCGGCCGACCGGCATGCCGACGGCCGGACGGCCGCGGAGCGCAGCCTGCTTCTCCTCCTCGTGCGGGACGCCCTCTTGACGGAGGGTCTCTCGGAACGCGCCTGGATTGGCCGGGCTCTGGATGATGGAGTCCGGACGGAGCACTTTCAGGAGCCGGCGTACCGGGCGCTGTTTGATGCCCTGGCGGAGGGATACCGAACCGGCGGGCGGTTCGATGCGGGCGCGCTGCTCGAGTCCATTCCGAGCAGCCTCCGTTCCCTGGTGGAGGGGCTGCTCGGCGATACGACCGAGCTCACCCACCCCGAGGAGATCTACGGGGCTTCGGTGGAACGGCTCATTTACCGTCCGGCGGAGGAGAGGCTGCGCGAGATACGGCGCGAGATGAAGATGGCGGACGAGGCCCAGAAGCGTGAACTGCTGCGCGAACAGCTCGAGATCCGAGCCGGACTTCCCCAGTCCGAGAAGAGGCGACTGGCGCTCGTTCTCCCGTGGCTCGATCGTTCCGAACCTACTGACCTCGACGAGGGGCGACGCAATGGATGACGCAACGGCCTCCAATATCTTCGAGGCTCTCCGGGTCATCGAGCAGATCGATCGACAGATCGAGAGCTGCAGGGAGCAACTGGCTGCGCTTTCCCCGGAGCTTGCCGACTCGGAGCGCCGTGTGAGCGAGCTGGAGGCGCGAGCGCAGGCGGCATTGCAGCGATCGGAGACGGCGGACGGGCGGCGTCGAAAGCTGGAGCGGTCCGCTGCTGCGGGTCGGGAGACCCTCAAGCGGTTGCAGCAGCGTGCCCTGGAGGTCCAGAACCTGAAGCAGCATACGGCCGTGCGTGCCGAGACCGATGCGGCGAGGCGGAACCTCGAGGCCGCGGAGGACGAGCTGCTCGAGGCGATGCAGGAGGTCGAGGAGGCGAGGGGCGAGCTCGCGGCGCTGCAGCGGCGGGTGGAGGAGGAGCGTGCCGCCGATGCCGAGCTGCAGGCCCGGTCGGGCGAGCGCCGGGCCGAGCTCGAGGAGGAACTCCTCATCCACCAAGATCGGAGGGAGAATCGTCGGATGCGGCTGGATCCGGGAGCGATGCGCCTTTACGAGGCCGTGCGGGGCGGCAAGACTCGACAGGTGCTCGCCGCCCTGACGCCCGACGGCGTGTGCGGTCACTGCTACACCTTCATACCGGTGCAACGGCAGGCCGAAATACGCTCCCAGCGGAGACTGCACCGCTGCGAGGGCTGTGGCATCATTCTCTATCCCGTCGAATGAGCACGAGGTGACAGGGGCTGTCCGCCCCGGCTGCCGCTGGGTCGAACCCACATCGATCGAGGAGGGCGCCGTGCGGGCTCTCCGGGAATCCCTGGGGCTCCCCGCGCTCTTCTGTCAGCTGCTTGTCCGACGCGGTTGCCACGACCCGGAGGCAGCGCGGGGGTTCCTGCGGCCGCGACTCGACGGTTTGCCAGCCGCCAGCCTCCTCCCCGATCTGGCTGCCGCGGTGTCGCGAATCGAGAAGGCCATCGCCTCTGGCGAGCCCATACTCGTGCATGGCGACTATGACGTGGACGGGATGACGGGCGCGGCGCTGCTCGCGCGCGGGCTGGAAGAGCTCGGTGGGCGGGTAGAGGCGTTCGTGCCGCACCGGCTGCGTGACGGCTACGACCTGGGCCCTGCAGGACTCCGGCGCGCCGATGAGCTGGGCGCCCGACTGATCGTCACGGTGGACTGCGGCACGACGGCTCATGCAGCCATCGCCGCTGCGCGCGCCGCCGCGCGCGACGTGATCGTCACGGACCATCACCGGCCCGACGTGGAGCTTCCGGCCGCGATCGCCGTGGTGAATCCGCACCGAGCCGACAGCGGATACCCGTTCCGTGGCCTGACGGGCGCCGGGGTCGCCTTCAAGCTTCTCACTGCGCTGAGTCGGAGCGCCGGTCGGCCCGAGGGCATGCTGAACCGCCACCTCGATCTCGTGGCCATCGGGACGATCGCAGACCGCGGGCCGCTGGTGGACGAGAACCGGGCTCTGGTGCGCGCCGGGCTGCGGGCGCTGGCCCGGACGCAGAATCGCGGTCTCTGGTCCCTGCTCCTCGCGGCGCGGGTGGCACCCTTCGGTGGGCGTGTCGCTGCGGACGATGTGGCATTCCGCCTGGCGCCGCGCCTCAACGCCGCGGGCCGAGTCGGCGCGGCCGAAGAGGGCCTTCGGCTGCTGCTCACGGAGGACGCCGCGGAAGCCGATGCGCTGGCCTCGAGACTGGAGGATCACAACAGGCGGCGTCGCGCGACAGATCGGCAAGTGACCGAGGAGGCGGAGGCGCGGCTCGATGAGGCCCCTCCCGGACCGGCTGTGGTGCTCTGGAGCGATGACTGGCACCCCGGGGTGATCGGGATCGTGGCCTCCAAGCTGGCAGCGCGCACCGGCACGCCTGCCGTGGTGATCGCGTTCGATGGGGATCTCGGACGGGGGTCGGCCCGATCGGCAGGGGGGGTGAACCTCATCCAAGTCCTGGACGAATGCGCGCCGCTCTTGGAGCGCCACGGTGGTCATCGGGAGGCAGCGGGACTCGACGTGCGTCGGGAGCGGGTCGAAGAGTTTCGGCAGCTTTTCGTGCGGGAGGTCGCACGGCGAGCCGGGCAGCGGCTCGGCCGCCATGCTGAAGACGATCCGCGCGCGGCGGGCCAACCGCAGATCGATCTCGAGATCGATCTCGAGGTCACGCTGGAAGACGCCGTCGGCACGATCGGCCGCTGGATGAAGTACCTCGAGCCTTTCGGATACCGAAACCGGCGGCCCATCCTGCTCACTCGGGGTGTCCGCTTCGATGGTCCCCTCCGGGTCGGACAGGACGGTTCCCACGTGCGGGCCGAGCTGGTCGGCCGAGGCGACGTCCGTCTCCCGACCATAGGATTCGGAATGGGCCAGCGGGCAGAGGAGCTCCGGCAGGGCGTCTGGGACGTCGTGTTCGAGCCGCTGGAGGACCACTGGCGGGGGAGGCGGCGCCTCCAGGCCCGGCTGCTCGACGCCCGGCGGGCGTGAGACTCCGGGTCGTGGCCGGGGAGCTGGGCGGCCGTGTGATCGAGGTCCCGAGGCGGCCCGGCCTTCGCGCGACGAGCGGCCGGGTGCGGGAGGCCTGGTTCAGCGCCCTCGGCGTCAGAATCCATGCCGCGGCCGTGGCGGATCTGTTCGCCGGTTCCGGTGTCCTGGGAATCGAAGCGCTGTCGCGCGGGGCGGCCCGGGTCGATTTCGTCGAGGCGGATCGGCCGCTCGCGGAGGCCCTCCGCAGGAATTTGCAGGCCCTCGGGCTCGTGGAGCGAAGTCGCGTGTTGCGGGCTGATGTGTTCGCCACCTTGGATGGCGCGGGGGGCCGCGGCTGGGACGTCGTCCTTGCCGACCCGCCGTATCGCGAGGGCCTGGCCGTACGCCTGGCGACCTGCTTTCGAGAGCGGCCCTTTGCGGGCCTGCTGTGCCTGGAGCATGAGCCGGGCGCCTTGAGCGCGGTACCGGACGCGATCTGGTCGCGGCGGTACGGAGATACGGAGCTGACCTTCCTGGAAGCCGGAAGGCCCGACGACGAAAGGGACGAACATCCGTGAGCAGATCAGCGCGAGCCGCCGTGTATCCCGGTTCTTTCGACCCGATCACCCTGGGCCACCACGACATCGTCCTGCGGAGCCTCCGGCTGGTGGATCGGGTGATCGTAGCGGTGGCGGAAACGGCCACACAGGAGAAGAGGGCGCTGTTCGACCTGGACGAGCGCATCGAATTGCTGGAAGACGTCTATCGGGATGAGCCCCGGGTGACCATCGCGTCCTTCCGGGGGCTGCTCGTCGACTTCGCGCGAGCAGCAGACGCGTCGATCATCATTCGCGGCCTGAGGGCGGTGAGCGACTTCGAGTACGAGTTCCAGATGGCGCTCATGAACCGGTCCCTCTCGCCCGACATCGAGGTCATCTTCATGACGCCGGCGAATCGCTACACGTTTCTCAGCTCCTCCCTCGTGCGAGAGGTGGCGCGGCTGAACGGCGATGTGTCGGCCTTCGTGCACCCCATCGTCCTCGAAGCGATCAAGAGGCGCGTGCCTGCGAAAGAGGCGGGCGGGTGAACTCTGCCGCCGAGTTCCTCCGCTCCCTGACGACGAGGGCGGCCTCCCTTCGTCGGCGGATCGGCTTCCCGGAGCCGGCGGAGCCCAGAACGATACAGGCCATGCGCATCCTGGCAGGCGAGGGCCTCGTCCACCCCGTGGCGGTCGGCACCGGGGAAGACTTGGGGATCCTGCACAAGGCGCTTCCATCCGTCGAGTGTCTGGACCTGGACGCTCCGCCCGAGGGAGTTTCGGAGCCGGTAGCCGGCGGAGACTGCGACCCTGCGTCGCCCCTGCACGTCGCTGGGAGCCTGGTGGGCTCCGGCTGGCTGGACGGCGCGGTGGCCGGCGCCGGTACGGAGACGGCAGCCGTGATCCGGGCGGGCCTCCGCTGCATCGGACGAGCCGCGGGGACGGACACCGTGTCGAGCGCGTTCTACATGCTGCTCAGGGAGCCATCACCGGGTGGGCACGCCGTCCTGACGTTTGCCGATGCCGGCGTCGTTCCCGATCCGACCCCGGAGCAGGTGGCGGAGATCGCCCAGCAGGCCGCCGAGGCCCGCCGGCTGATCGTGGGAGACGAGCCGCGCGTCGCCTTCTTGTCCTACTCCACGCGCGGCTCGGCGGAGGGTCCGACGGTCGAGCACGTCCGCGAGTCCATGCGTCTGTTCCGGTCGCGTTGCCCGGCCGTGGTCGCGGACGGCGAGCTGCAGGCGGATGCGGCGCTCGTCCCCGAAATCGCCGATCGGAAAGCCCCGGGCTCGCCCCTCCGGGGCGGGGCGAACGTGCTGATCTTTCCCGATCTCGATGCGGCCAACATCGCCTACAAGCTGGTCCAGAGGCTAGCGGGCGCGGAGGCGCTCGGCCCGATCCTCCAGGGGCTGGCCCGGCCGCTGAACGATCTGTCCCGCGGGGCGAGCGTGGAGGACGTCGTGCACGTCGCCTGCATTACGGCGCTCATGGCGCACCGCAGGGAGATCCACGAGGGAGCCGAGTGAGATCACGGCCCACTCGATGAGAGACGGTGCGGCGGCTTCGCCGGATCAAGGCCGAGCGAAGCGGTCACTCAGCCAGAATTTTCTCGTCGACCCGAACCTCCAGCGGAAGATCCTCGAAGCGCTCGACCCGTCGGCTTCCGAGTGCGTGATCGAGATCGGAGCCGGACACGGAGAGCTTGGCGGGCGTCTGGTCGGCCGGGTCGCTCGACTCGTCCTGGTGGAAAAGGACGACGACCTCGCCGGCTCGCTCCGGGCCGAGTTCGGCGACGCAGCCGGCGTCGAAGTGGTGCATGGCGACGCGTTGGAACTGGACCTGTCAGGCCTCGTGCAGCGCGAGCGTCGCTACAGAGTGCTTTCGAATCTGCCGTACTCGATCACCTCCCCCCTCCTGTTTCGCATCCTCGGCATGCACCCTCCCGCCCTGCGGATCGTGGTGACGATCCAGCGCGAAGTGGCCGAGCGGCTCGTGGCCGGTCCCGGATCGAAGACCTACGGGGCGTTGAGCGTCGGCGTTCAGGTGAGGCGTGCCGCCCGGATCGCCTTTCAGGTTGGCCGCAAGGCCTTTCGCCCGGTGCCCACGGTCGACTCTGCCGTCGTCGTGCTCGATCCGCTCGCCGATCCGTTGTGCCCGGAAGAGGAGGCGGAGCTGCGTCGACTCACACGCGTGGCGTTCGGTCAACGGCGCAAGCAGTTGCAAAAGATCCTGCGCCGCGCGCCCGAGTATCTCCTTCCCCCGGACGAATGCGCCGCGCTGGCCCGAGCCATCGCGTTCGATCCGCGGGACAGGCCGGAAACGCTGTCCCCAGAGCAGTTCCGGGCCCTGGCCAGGGCCCTGATGGATCGAGTTGAGAAGGGTAAGCGGCGCCCGTAACTTGCTTGTGAAGGTTTTCACAAGCAGCCGGGGAGCGTGAAAAGGATCTCCGAATCGACCGTTCGCCGCCTGTCCCTCTACCTGCGCCTGCTCCGCGAGGTCGACGGCAACCGCGAACTGGTCTCCAGCCAAGAGCTCGCGGAGAGAAGCGGAACCACCGCGGCCCAGGTGCGGAAGGACCTGAGCCTGTTCGGCTCCTTCGGCCAGCGGGGCAGGGGCTACGACGTGGCCGAGTTGATGGCGAGCCTCCAGCGCATCCTGGGAGTTGAGCGCCGCTGGAAGGTGGCCGTCGTAGGCGTAGGCAAGCTGGGCTCGGCGCTGCTCGGTTATCGGGAACTCGCTCGGCGCGGCTTCGACGTGGTCGCGGCCTTCGATGCGGACGCGCGCAAGGTGGGTGCGAAGCGGGGTGACCTCGAGGTGTGCGGCATCGAGGCGCTCGAGCGCGTGATCCGGGAGCGCGCGGTGGAGATCGCGATCGTCGCGACCCCACCGGAAGCGGCGCGACCCGTCGTCCAAAAGCTCGCGGACGCGGGCGTCCTGGCGATCCTCAACTTCGCCCCGATCGAGGTCGACCCGGAGGATGCCGTCGTCGTGCGCACGATGGACCTGGCGCTCGAGCTCGAGGCACTGACCTTCGCCCTGACCCCATGCCAGGCGGGGGAGCGGGCGGGTGGCTGAGCAGCGCGGCGTGACCCCACCTGGACTGCGGTTTTCCGACAGCTCTTCGCTCCTGTCCCGCGCGCTGAGCATGATCGAGGAGGAGCCCCAGCATACGTCGCGCATCGCGGGGCAAGTGCTCGGTCTGCAGAGTGCCCCCCCGGGGTTGGCGGCCCGCCTCGTCTTCGAGCTGCTGGCCGACGATGAACGCGTGCAGGTCGATGGGGATGGGATGTGGCGGCTGTCGGAGCGTCCGGGTAGGAACGACCGGCGGCTGGATTCCCTGCCGTTCGTCGTCGTCGATGTCGAGACGACGGGCATTCCGGTCTCGCGAGGCGGCCGGATTATCGAGATCGCCGTCGTAGAGGTGAGGAGTGGGGTGATCCGCGACGAGTTCACGACCCTCATCAACCCGGAGCGGCCCGTGCCGCGGTGGGTGTCCGGGCTCACCGGCATCTCGCGGGAGATGGTCGCCGGGGCACCGACCTTCGGGGACGTGTGCGACGATCTGCGGGAGCGGCTTCAGGGGCGCGTGTTCGTGGCCCATAATGCTGCCTACGACTGGGCGTATGTCAGCGCCGAGATGGAGCGGGCTCGTCGCGTCATCCCTAGTGGAGCGCGGCTGTGCACGGTGCGGCTGGCCCGAAAGGCGCTCCCCGGGCTGCGGCGCCGTGGACTGGATTCGCTGGCCGGCTTCTACGGGATCGAGATCGAGGGGCGTCACAGGGCGTGGGGGGACGCCCGTGCGACCGCCCTCGTCTTGATGCGTCTCCTCGAGGAGGCCGAGCGCAGGAGCATCGAGCACTGGGGCCAGCTGCAGGGCTGGCTCTCCACCGGGCGGGGACGGCGCCGCCGGAGGGTCGAATGATCGTGTGCGAGTCGGGCGGCCTGCGTGTGCGCACGGTCGATGCCGGAAGGCTGCGGCTGGACGGAGGGGCGATGTTCGGCGTCGTGCCGAAGCCCCTTTGGAGTGCCCGCATCCAGCCGGATGAGCGCAACCGGATCGAGCTTGCGATGCGCTGCCTGCTCATCGAGTCCGATGAACGCGTGGTGCTCGTGGATACGGGTCTGGGTCACAAGGAGGATGAGAAGTTCCGAGAGATCTACGGGGTCGAGAACGAGGGGCAGCCGAGCCGGCTGGAGGACTCGCTCCGAGCCGCCGGGGTCGACCCGGAGAGCGTGGACACCGTAGTCTGCACGCACCTTCACTTCGATCATGCGGGTGGCGCGACCCGGCGGGAGCCAGACGGTGCGATCGTGCCCGCCTTCAGCCGGGCGCGGTACGTGATCCGACGCGGTGAATGGGATTTCGCTCACCAGACGAACGAGCGGGTGCGGGCCAGCTACCGGACCGGGAACTTCGAGCCGCTGGCCGCGGCGGGCATGGTCGATTTCGTAGACGAGGACCGGGAGGTGGCTCCCGGGATCCAGGTCGTCCGGACGCCAGGCCACACACCCCACCACCAGTCGGTGATCGTGCGGGCGGGCGAGCTGACAGTCTTCTATCCAGCGGACCTCGCGCCCACCCACGCCCACCTGCCGCTTCCGTGGATGATGGGATACGACGTCGAGCCGCTGGTCACGCTCGAGAGCAAGCGTACATGGCTTTCGCGAGCCGGGACCGAGGGCTGGAGAATCGTGCTATGTCACGACCCATTGATCGCGACGGGCGTCGCTCGCCCCGCCGCTCGCGGCGGCTGCGAGCTGATGGAGGTACGTCGTGACGGGGAGTCGACGGGGTGATCCGCGAGCCGGGTCGCAGGAATCGGAGGAAGTACAGCATTCCATGTGAAGGACGGTGAGAACCATGGATAAAGAGCGAAGCGCGGTGATCGTCAGCGCGGCCCGCTTGCCGACGGGCCGGTTCCTGGGAGGGCTCGCGCCGCTAACGGCGCCGCAACTCGGCGGGAAGGCGATCGCGGCCGCGGTCGAGCGGTCGGGCGTTCCCGCGGAGGCGATCCAGGACGTGATCATGGGGAATGTCGTGCAGGCAGGGGTCGGCCAGGCCCCGGCCAGGCAGGCGGCCCTTCTCGGCGGCATTCCGGAGACCGTTCCGGCCGTGACGATCAACAAGGTGTGCGGGTCCGGGTTGAAGGCAGCGATGCTTGCAGCCCAGGCGATACGTGCGGGGGACAATCAGGTGATCGTGGCGGGAGGGATGGAATCGATGTCGAACGCCCCGTACCTCGTGAGGGGCTACCGGGAGGGCGTGAAGTTCGGAGATCGCCAGGTGATCGATGGGCTGATCAACGACGGGCTCTGGTGTTCGTTCGGGGAGTGTCACATGGGCGGGTACGCGGAGTATACGGCCATGAAAGCTCACATCACTCGCGAGGAGCAGGACGAGTTCGCGGTGCAAAGCCACACGAAGGCCATCCAGGCGATCGACGAGGGCGCCTTCGCGGCCGAGATCGTTCCCGTGGAGGTGCCGGGCCGCAAGGGCCCCAACATCGTGGACACGGACGAGCCGCCGCGCCGCGACACTTCTCTGCAGGCGCTGGGCAAGCTTCGGCCGGCCTTCGGAGCCGATGCTCCACCGGAGGTGCAGGAGCTCACGGTCACGGCGGGCAACGCCCCCGGACTGAACGACGGGGCGGCGGCGACGGTGATCACGTCCGAGGCGTTTGCCGAAGCGAACGGTCTGGACATCCTCGCGCGGATCTCGGCATATTCGGTGGGCGCGACGGCTCCTCGAGACCTGTTCTTCGCCCCGGTCGTTGCCGTACGGAAGCTCATGGAGTCCGAGGGCACGACGGTGGCGGACTATGATCTCGTCGAGATGAACGAGGCGTTCGCGGTCCAGGTCCTTGCCGACGGACGTGAGTTGGGCGTCGACTGGGAGCGCGTGAACGTGCGGGGCGGGGCAGTCGCGCTTGGGCATCCGATCGGGGCCTCCGGGGCCCGCATCCTGACGACGCTCGTGCACGCGATGCGGGATCGCGGTGCCGGGAAGGGCCTGGCGACGCTGTGCCTGGGGGGCGGAAACGCGGTGGCGATGAGCATCGAACTCGTGTGATATCATCGATGATAACAGCTGATTCGACAACTACATCGAGGGATCAAGGCCTGGAAAGTCGACGTAGCTTGGCGAGGATCCTGGCGGTCCTGCTTTTTGCGGCGTTGACGGCTGGCGGGGCGCGGCTTGCCGTTCCCCTGCCCGGCATCGCCGTTCCCTTCACCCTGCAGGTCTTCGGGGTACTCCTCGCGGGGATCTGTTTGGGGCCGCGGCTCGGGGCGTACAGCCAGCTGGCGTACCTGGCGGCGGGAATGGCCGGACTTCCGGTGTTTGCCGCGGGAGGCGGTGCTGCGTACCTGCTCGGACCCACGGGAGGGTATCTACTGGCGTTTCCGGTCGCCGCGGCCATCGCGGGCGCGGCGACCGTGCGCTCGTCGCGTGCGGCTGCGATGACGGCCGGGGCATTGCTCGGACTGGCGTTCATCCACCTCGCGGGCCTGTCCTGGCTGTACGTCTTGGGGATGGGGATGCCGGCGGCGAGCGGCCTGATGCCCTTCCTGCCCGGCGACGTGCTCAAGCTTGCGCTGGTCGTCCTCGTGGGCAGCCGTCTGCGAGGCCCACTCCGCCGGGCACTCCGCTAGCGGGAGGGACGATTCGGGGAGTGCCTCCGTGATCCTGCGAGGGTCGGCGGGGCGGGTCCGTGCTGGCTGGCGGCTCGGGCTGTTCATCCTCGCCTTCCTGGCCTTCCTGTTCGTGTTGGGCCAGCTGGCCACGTGGCTCAACGCGCCCTGGGCCACGGGGATGTGGCCGGAGCGCTGGACGATCCTCATGCCACTCGCCGCAGCGCTCGCGGCCAGCTGGCTGCTCATGGAGCGCCTCGAGGGCAGGCCTCTGGCCGCGCTGGGCCTTCCGGTGGACCGTCTCGTCCCCGGCGCCATGGCCAGGGGGACGCTGGTGGGCGTCCTGCTGATCGCGGGAGCCGTGCTCGTGATGGTGGCGATCGGGGCCCTCGCCTGGAAGGCCACGCCGACCGGCGCCTGGAGGGCGATCGGTGTGCTGCTCGAGCTGAGCGCCTTCCTGGCGGCTGCCGCGCTGACCGAGGAACTGCTGCTGAGGGGTTACCCCTTTCAGCTGGTCGCGGAAGTGGCCGGAGGGATGGCCGCCGTCGTTCTCATGGCTGTCGTCTTCGCCGCCCTCCATGCGCTCAACCCGCATGTTTCCGGACGCGGTCTGCTGAACATCGGGCTAGCGGGATTGCTTTTGGGGGCGGCGTTCTGGCGCACCATGAACCTCTGGTTCGTCACCGGCATCCACTTCGGCTGGAACTGGGCGATGGGCGTCGGGGCCGACCTGCCGGTGAGCGGTCTGGACGGATCGGTACCGGGCTTCGCTCTGGACACCCCGGGCTTCGACGCGATCGTAACGGGCCGCGGCTCGCTCACCGGCGGGGCGTTCGGACCCGAGGGCGGGTGGATCGTCACCGGGGTGACCCTGGCGGGACTGGTCTGGGTGATGGCGACCGGGAGGCTCAGACCCTCCCTGCGGGTGCTCGCGTTGCGGCCGCCGGCCGTGCGGCGACGTGCCCGAGCTGTGTCAGGGTCGGGCGATCGGCCGGAAGGACGGGAGCCGATGGTTGGAGGCGCGAGGAGCGAAGGGGAGATTCGGGCGCCCGGCTCGGGCCGGGCGATCAACGAGAGGAGCTGAGACGTGTCCGGGGAAGAGAGCACGAGCAGAGCGGGCGTCGTGGGCGCCGGCACGATGGGCAACGGGATCGCCCACGTCTTCGCGACAGCGGGGATCGACGTCGTTCTGGTGGATGTGGACGAAGCGGCGCTCAGCGGCGCCATCGCCACGATCGAGCGGAATCTGGGGCGCCAGGTCAAGAAGGAGAAGATCGCGGCGAGCGAGGCGGAGGACGCGCTGGCCCGGATAAGGGTCTCCACCGACCTGGCCGAGCTGGCGGACGCGCAAGTGGTCGTCGAGGCGGTGCCGGAGCGCGCAGAGCTCAAGCACGACATGTTCAGGCGGCTTGCCGACGTGTGTTCGCCTGAGGCCATCCTGGCCAGCAACACGAGCTCCATCTCGATCACCGAGATCGCTTCCTCCGGGAGCGCGCCGGAGCGCGTGATCGGAATGCACTTCATGAATCCGGTGCCGGTCATGCAGCTCGTGGAGGTTATCCGGGGGCTCGAGACGAGCGATGCGACGACCAGCCGCACCGTCGCCCTGTGCGAGCGGCTGGGGAAGACGCCCGTGGAGGTGAACGACTTCCCGGGCTTCGTGTCGAACCGCATTCTCATGCCGATGGTCAACGAGGCCGTCTACTGTCTGATGGAGGGCGTGGCGGAAGCGGAGGCGATCGACACGGTCATGAAACTGGGCATGAACCACCCGATGGGGCCGCTGGCCCTTGCCGACCTGGTGGGCCTGGACACCTGCCTCTTGATCTGCGAGGTGCTCCAGCGTGACCTTGGCGACGACAAGTACCGCCCATGTCCGCTGCTGAAGAAGTACGTGGCCGCCGGACGCCTGGGCCGCAAGAGCGGCCGCGGTTTCTACTCGTACGCAGAGGGCTGACGCCCGAAATGTTACAGGCGACGCTCGGAATCGACCTCACCGAGGAGCAGCGGCAGATCTGCGAGCTCGCCCGGTCATTTGCCGAGTCGGAGCTCAGACCGCTGGCCGCGCGGCGGGACGAAGAGGAGGACCGCTTCGACCGGGCAGCGGTGGACAAGCTCGGTCAGCTCGGCTTCCTCGGCATGCTGGTGCCGGAGGAGTACGACGGTCTGGGCCTGGACATGCTGACGTACCTCTATTCGCTCGTCGAGATCTCTTGGGGAGACCCATCCGTATCCGTGTCGATGAGCGTGCACAACTCGCTTCCGACCCAGATCCTCCTGCGCCATGGCACGGAGGAGCAGAAGGAGCGCTGGCTCAAGCCGATGGCCCGCGGCGAGCTCCTGGGGGCCTTCTCGCTCTCGGAGGCGGGCTCGGGCAGCGACGCGGCCAGCCTGACCTCCCAGGCGACGCGTGAAGGGGAGCACTGGATCCTGGAGGGCGCCAAGACGTGGGTGACGAACGGCGCCTCGGCCGATCTCGTTCTGCTGTTCGCCCGCACCGACACCCCCGATGATCGCCGTGGAACGAGTGGGATCGGAGCCTTCATCGTACCGACGGACACGCCGGGCTATCGGCCGAGCAAGAAAGAAAGGAAGATGGGCCTGCGAGGCTCGGAGACCGTGGAGGTGGCGCTGGAAGGGATGCGGTTGGGGCCCGAACACCTGATCGGGGAGCCCGACAGCGGCTTTCGCTATGCGCTGGCCGCCCTGGAGGGCGGCCGCCTGGGGATCGCGGCCCAGGCCGTCGGGATCGCGAAGGCCGCCCTGGAGCACGCCCTCGACTACAGTGAGGAGAGAAGCCAGTTCGGCGCCAGGATCGGGTCTTTCCAGGGGATGGCATTCAAGCTGGCGGACATGGCGCAGCGCTATGAATCGGCGCTCGCCACGTTGGAGCGGGCGGGACGGGCCTACTCGATGGGGGATCCGCGAAGCCGGCGCCTGTCCTCCACCGCCAAGCTCGTGGCGAGCGAGGCGGCCGTGTGGATCGCCCGGCAGGCCGTCCAGGTGTTCGGCGGCTACGGCTACAGCCGCGAGTATCCGGTGGAACGCCTGTTCCGCGACTCTAAGATCACGGAGATTTACGAGGGCACGAGCGAGATCCACCGCTGGATCATCGCGGGGCAGCTTCACCGAGAAAGGGATAGAGCCCAGTGAGTCATACGGACGTTCGGATCGACGAGTTCGTCGAGGTTGCGGGCTTCGACAAGCCGCAGCTGTTCGACATGTTCGCCGAGCACGGCCACGAGCAAGTCGTCTTCAGCTACGAGCCCTCCTGCGGCTACAGAGGGATCGTCGCGATTCACGATACGACCCTCGGCCCGGCCCTCGGCGGCACGCGGTTCTGGGATTACGCGACGGACATGGATGCCCTGATCGACGTTCTCCGGCTCTCCCGCGGCATGACCTTCAAGGCGGCGATCGCGGGCCTGAATCTCGGGGGCGGCAAGGCCGTGATTATTGGGGACAACAAGACGCATTACCGCGAGATGATCATGCGGGCCCACGGCCGCGTCGTGGAGAGCCTGGGTGGACGCTACATCACGGCCGAGGACGTCGGCACCACGGTTGAGGACATGGACTACGTGCACACCGAGACCGAGTACGTCGTCGGCATCCTCGGACGGTCCGGCGACCCATCGCCGGTGACCGCCTTCGGCACGTACCGCGGCATGAAGGCCTGCGCCCTCAAGCGCTACGGCGACGATGACCTGGGGCGCAAGACCGTGGCGATTCAGGGCATGGGGCACGTGGGCTACTATCTGGCACGCAACCTGGTCGAGGAGGGTGCGAAGCTGATCGTGACGGACATCGATCAGACGCGGGTGGATCGGGCAGCCGATGAGCTTGGCGCCGAGGTGGTCGATCCCGAGGAGATCTATGAGGTCGATGCCGACATCTTCGCCCCGTGCGCGCTGGGTGCCGTCCTGAACAGCCGGACGATCCCGAAGCTGCGGGTGGACGTCATCGCGGGCGCCGCGAACAACCAACTAGAGACGGAGGAGGACGATGACCGGCTGCGGGAGCGCGGGATGCTGTACGCTCCTGACTACGTGATCAACGCGGGCGGCCTGATCAATGTGTACTCGGAGCTCGTCGGCTGGACGCTGGATCGGTCCAAGCGGAAGGCGGGCGAGATCTACGGCGTGCTGCTGCGGATCTTCGAGTTGGCGGAGGAGGAGGGGATCACGAGCGCGGAAGCGGCGGATCGGCTCGCGATGCGACGCGTCGAGCAGGTCGCGCGGCTGCACCGGTCACACGTCTGAACCAGTGACGAGACGACCCTACACCTGCGAGCGAAGATGAACGGGAGACGATTCGGCACGGCTGCCACCGCCCCTTCCTGGCCGACTCCGGACGGCATGCTGGCCGAGACCGATCCGGAAATCTATCAGGCCATCCAAGGTGAAGCGGACCGACAGCGTCGGGGGCTCGAGCTCATCGCGAGCGAGAACTTCGTGTCGCCTGCGGTGCTCGAGGCGATGGGCTCCGTGCTCACCAACAAGTACGCGGAGGGCTATCCGAACCGGCGCTATTACGGTGGCTGCGAATACGTGGATCAGGCCGAGAGCCTGGCAAGACAGCGCGCCATGGAGCTGTTCGGTGCTGGGCACGCGAACGTGCAGCCCCACAGCGGTTCGCAGGCCAACATGGCCACCTACTTCGCTTTCCTCAATCCAGGCGACACCGTTCTCGGCATGAATCTGTCGCACGGCGGCCATCTCACCCACGGCTCCCCAGTCAACTTCAGCGGGCAGCTGTACCGCTTCGTCGACTACGGAGTGCGGGAGGAAGATGGGTGGGTCGATATGGACGCGGTGCGCGAGACGGCGCAGCGAGAGCGTCCCGCGATGATCGTGGCCGGCGCCAGTGCCTACCCCCGCACGCTCCCCTTCTCGGAGTTCGCCGAGATCGCACGGGAGGTGGATGCAATCCTGATGGTCGACATGGCACACATCGCCGGTCTGATCGCCGCAGGCGTACATCCGTCCCCCGTTCCGCACTCCGACGTTGTGACGACAACGACCCACAAGACGCTCCGGGGGCCGCGCGGGGGACTGATCCTCTGTCTCGAGCGGCACGCAAAGGCGATCGACAAGGCCGTTTTCCCCGGAACGCAGGGCGGACCGCTGATGCACGTGATCGCGGCCAAGGCGGTGGCGTTGCGGGAGGCTCAGAGCGAGGGTTTCCGAGCCTACGCGGCGCAGGTGGTCGACAATGCGCGCTCCCTCGGCGAGGCTCTGGCCGAGAGGGGCTACAGGCTCGTCTCCGGCGGCACCGACACGCATATCGTGCTCGTGGACCTGCGAACGACGGATCTCACCGGGAAGGACGCGGAGGAGATGCTCGAGCACGCCGGCATCACGGTGAACAAGAACACGGTTCCCTTCGAGACGCGCTCGCCCTTCGTCACCTCGGGCATCCGGATCGGGACGTCCGCCGTGACCACGCGCGGGATGGAGTCGGCGGAGATGCGGTCGATCGCTGAGCTGATCGACCGGGTGCTGAGGGCGCTTGGCGCCGACTCGGAGGTGGACCGGGTAAGGCAGGAGGTGAGGGGGATGTGTGAGGCCTTTCCGCTGTACGAGCCGGCCCCGGCCGGTACCGCGGGCTGAACTCCCCCGGCCGCGACGCCGGGTTCCTCGAGATCCCGACACAGTCGGGCACCGCCGAGCACCGTGTGCGCGGTTCCCGCTTCCTGGCCATCGCGCGTGCGGTCGGGTCGGACTCGGAGGCGCGCGACTTCCGGGCCCGCGAGAGGCGGCGTCTGCACGACGCGACCCACCATGTGCTGGCCGCCCGCCTCCGGGACGGAACCGAGCTGTTCGACGATGACGGAGAGCCGTTCGGCACCGGAGGCCGGCCGGTCCTCGACGCGATCACGGCCAGCGGTCTTACCGACACGGCCGTCGTGGTCACACGGTACTTCGGCGGGGTGAAGCTGGGGACCGGTCCACTCGCCCGGGCCTACGCGGCGGCCGCCGGAGCGGCACTGAGCTCCACGACGCGTCGCCGCTTTGCGCGAGGAGCGAAGCTGCGGCTTCGATTCCCCTATGAAGACACCGGGGTCGTGATGCGGCACCTGGCAGGAGCCGGAGCCGTGCGACTGCGGGAGGAGTACTCGTCCCAGAGCGAGCTCGAGGTCGGTGTGCCGCTCGCTGTAGCAACGGAGCTCACCGCTGCGCTCAGGAGCGCGACGGGGGGCCGAATCCGTATCGAGGAGAGGGACGAGCCCGTCCTGTTGCCGCAGTGACCGACGGTCGCTTTTCGCACGGTAACGGCCGGGAGACGGCGCTCGGGCTTGACCGTGCATCACGCGGCCGCGAGATTCGGCAGCGGTGGATCTGAAGAGGTTGATCGCTCAGCTCTTAGGCGCGCGGGGCGTGCTCGCCAATTCGCGCTGTCCGGGAAGTAGACGAGAGGATTCAGGATGAGCCTGTCCTCCGGCACCGATGTGCTCGGCCGTCTGGCCCTGCGGAACCCCCGCTATGCGGAGGCGGCGTTCCTGTTCCTGCTCGAGGCGCTCCATCACCGCATGCAGCAGCTGGAGCGTCCCCGGCACCTGTCCGGTGCGGAGCTCGCGGAGGCCGTGCGGGACCTCGCACTGGACCGCTTCGGTCCGCTGGCCCGCACCGTGCTCCACCACTGGGGGATTCACTCCACGTCCGACATGGGCAACGTCGTATTCTTGCTGGTGGAATCAGGCATTCTCATCAAGCAACCGACGGATACGCCGGAGGATTTCGAGGATCTCTTCAGCTTCGAGGAGGCCTTCGAGATGGGGTATCCGTGGGGCAGGTAAGCGCAAGCCGTCCGAGGATTGGCTGCTAACCGTTGGGAGGGGGTGATCGCGTGGAGAATTCGGCGCAGTTTCCCAACTGTCTCAAGTGTGGCGACGGCCTCCTGATCCCGTTGTCGGACTACGGCCGGGACGGGGCGCCGATCCGGTACAAGGCCTGGGTATGTTCGAATCCGGAATGCGGTTTCAACATCCGGATCGACAACGGCGAGATTAGCTTCGGGCGCTCCGTCAGCCAGTCCTTCAAGTAGGGTCCTTCGCCGTTCGGCCCGATGGCCTTCCGCCCTTCCGCTCAGCCGCTTCCAACGCCCGTCCTCGCATCCCTCCGGGGTCCAGCAGGTAGGTCGGGATGAGCGACGGTTCAGCCGGTCCGAGTCTTCCGCGCGGCGCCGAGGTCGTGTGGCTGCCGACGGCAGATGAGATGGCGGAGCTGGACCGGTGGGCCGCGGAATCGGGCGCCATACCGGAGCGAGCCCTCATAGAGTCGGCCGGGCGCGAGATCGCCCATGCGGTGCAGCGCTTCCTCCCGCGGGGGAGTGTCCTGGCGCTGGCGGGGAGCGGACACAACGGAGCCGATGCGCTCGTCGCGGCGCGCACGCTCGCTGCATGGGGACGCGAGGTGCGCGCGATCCTGTGCGGGTCGCGGGCGCCCAAGCCCGACGTGCTTGTCGGGTGGCCGATTCGGCTACAGGGGCCGGAGGAACTGGGTCCGCTTCTCGCCACGACCGATGTGGTGCTCGATGGGCTGCTGGGCACCGGCGTCACCGGTGCGCCCCGAGAACCGGTCGCCGGAATCATCCGGACCGTGAACGCAGCGGCTCGTCCGGTCGTCGCCGTCGATGGTCCGAGCGGGGCCGACTTCACGAGCGGTGCCGTGCACGGGGAATGCGTAAGAGCGCGGTTCACGGTCGGTCTCGGCTGGCCGAAGGTCGGGCTTCTGCGCCACCCAGCGCGGGGCTACTGCGGCGATCTCATCGCCGTGGAGATCGGGTTCCCGCCCCCGCCTCGCCCGATGGGCTTCCGGGCCATCACGGACGGTTGGGTGGCCCGGCTGCTGCCGGCGCGGCCGGCCGACGCGCACAAGGGGCGTGCGGGCTACGTAACGATCGTGGCCGGCCAGCGCGGCATGGCCGGAGCGTCGGTGTTGGCCGCGCGGGGTGCGGTGCGAGCCGGAGCGGGCATCGTCCGCGTCGTGGGAGCTGCAGCGAACCGCGAGATCGTCCAGCGAGCGGCTCCGGAGACGATCTTCGTGGAATGGGAGGATGAAGTCGCCGTCGGCGAGGCGGTGGCCTGGGCGGATGCGGTCGCCGTGGGACCGGGTCTGGGTGGCGAGAGGGCTCGGCGTGCTCTGGTGGAGCAGGTGCTGGACCGGGCAGCCCTGGAAGGCAAGCCGGCGGTCGTCGATGCCGATGGACTGAACGCCTGGGCGGGAGAGGCGGGGGCGCTGGCGGAGCATCTACCGTCCGCCACGCTGGTCACGCCCCACCCGGGCGAGCTGAGCCGGCTCATGAACCGGCCGATCGGGGAGATCATGGCCGACCCGCCGGCCTGCGCAACCGAGGCGTCGCAAGCGTTGGGCTGCGCCGTGCTGCTGAAGGGCGCGCCGTCCTGGGTGGCAGGAGGCGATGAGCCGGTACGGGTGAGCACGAGCGGTGACGTGGCACTGGCGACGGGTGGCGTGGGTGACGTGCTGACGGGAGTCATCGCGGCGCAGCAGGCTGCCGGCCTGTCTGCGCTGGACGCGGCGTCGGCCGCCCTCCAGCTCTCCGGCTACGCCGCCCTGCAAGCCCCCGACCCGATCGGTCATTCCGCAGCGGATCTGCCCGATCGCATCCCCGAGGCGCGCCGCCGTATCGTGGAGTGCCGAGGGGCGGTGGAGCCATACCTGCTCTTCCTTCCTGCACCGCGCGGTTCACCACCCTCGCCGTGAGTGGGCCGACGCAGCGCCGCGGGACCGACGGTCAGCGCCGATGGATTTCATAGAGGGGCTGAAGCCAGGGCCGGAATTCGACCGGATTCGCTCGTTTGTGGGCGCGGTCCGATCAGAGGCAGTCGGGGTGCGGGTGCCGCCGGGAGATGACGCGGCGGTTCTCGAGTGGACCGATGGTCTCGTCGTGCTGACTTCGGATGCCTTCGTGGAGGGCGTCCACTTTCAGCGGGCCTGGTCCTGCTGGGAGGCCATCGGCTTTCGGGCCGCGGCCGGGGCGCTCTCCGATCTGGCGGCGATGGCCGCCCGACCGGTGGGCGTGCTGGTCTCCCTCATGGTGCCTCCTGAGACGGAGGAGCGAACGCTGATCGGCTTGGGCGAGGGTTTCGGGGAGTGCCTGCGACGGTACGGAGCGGGTTTGTTGGGTGGAGACCTCACGCATTCCACCGAGGCATTGGCCATCGATGTGTGCGCCGTCGGGGCCACCGAGGCGCCGCTACGCCGCTCGGGTGCCAGACCCGGCGACGAGGTCTGGCTCACGGGTGCCGTGGGTGGCGCCGCCGCGGCCGTGCACGCCTGGCAGCGCTCGCTCGAGCCGGATCCTCGTGCGACGGCCGCCTTCGAGGCGCCAGCCGCCCGCATAGACGAGGCGATCTGGCTCGGCGAGAACTGCCGACTGACCGCGCTCATCGACGTGTCGGACGGACTGGCCGGCGATGCACGGCAACTGGCGGCTGCATCGCAGACCCGTCTCGCGATCGACCTCGACGCGGTGCCCCTCGCGCCGCCGCTCTCCGAGTACGCCCAGAGGGGAGCGGCGCTCCGAATCGCCATGGCCGGGGGGGAGGACTACGAGTTGCTCTTCTGCAGCGAGCCCGGAAGTGTGGATGCGGCGCGCGCCGCGTTCGAGGGGCGGTTCGGTGTCGCCTTGACGAGGATCGGCCGGGTAGAGCGTGGGGTCGGCATAGCCTGGACTTCGGCGAGCGGGTCCATCCTCCCCGCGGACCTCGATGGGTACGACCACTTCGAGGGGGCACGGGGCAGGTGATCCGCTCGCTCGTGTTCGGCGTCGTGGTCGTCGTGTCAACCATCTTCTTCTCCGTCGTGGCGATCGTCGCCGGACTGCTCAACGCCGAGAAGGGCGCGTACGACTGGGTCCACCGCAACTGGTCCCGCCTCGTGCTGCGGGCGGCCGGCGTGCCGGTACGCGTCGAGGGCCTGAATCACATCGAGCCCGGCGGAGCCCAGATCATCGTCAGCAACCATCAGTCGATGTTCGACATCTGGGCGATGTTCGCCACCCTGCCCGTGTCGCTGCGCTTCGTCGCGAAGAAAGAGTTGTCGCGGATCCCGATCTTCGCTCGTGCGATGCGCCATGCAGGACACGTCTTCATCGACCGAAAGGACCGCGTCCAGGCTGCGGAGGCCATGCGTCGAGCCGGCGTGCGCATGCAGAAGGAGGGGCTCTCGCTCGGTCTCTTCCCGGAGGGCACCCGGTCCCGGGATGGACGTTTGGGTCCCTTCAAGAAGGGAACGTTCGCCCTGGCTCTCGAGACCCGCACGAAGGTGGTGCCGATCGTCGTAGATGGAGGAGCCGAGATCACGGCCCGGCCGCTGCGCGTCCAGCCACGTCCGCTCCTGCTGTACTGCGGTGAGCCGATCGAGCTGGACGAACCGGACGCTCCGGACCGCGACGTGCTGCTCGAGCGGTCGCGAAGGGAGATCAGCGCCATGCTCGCGCAGGCGCGCCGCGAGCGACCCCAGGGAGCCTCTCCCGACGTGACCTCTCGCGAGTCCGCCGGGAGGGAGCGCCGCGCTCCTAGCGGTCCGGAGTGAAGAAGAGGGGAATCCCGCCCTCCGTCGGGGCAATCACCATGTTGTTGGTTCCCGCTCCGACCTCGCCCAGCATCTCGAGGTAGCGCCAGTACAGGTAGCGCTGGCCGGCCGGTCCCGTCAGGCTCTCCGCGATGATCTCCTGCGCATCCCGGATCCCAGCCGCCTCCGCGCGCTTCTGGTTGGCCTGCTCCTGGACCACCTGCGTCTGATAGCGCTCGGCCTGCACCTGCTGCTCGCGGGCCAGCTTCTCCTCGATCGCCTGTCGCAGCGCCTCCGGCGGCTCGATCTCCCGGACGAAGAACTGCGTCATGACGATCCCGCGAGGAGCCAGACTCGCCGACATCAGCTCATCGATCCTGCCCCCGATGCCGACGCGCTCACGGGACAGGATGTTGGCCGCGACGATCTCGGCGACGGCGTCCCGCACCGCCGACTGGTACGTGTTGTACACGAAGTTGTGGATCGCGCGGGCGTCCCCGACGCTCAGGTAGAGGTGGACGATCGAGTCCGGGTTCAAACGGTACCGGTAGGCCGCGTCCACCTCGATCGTGAGCTGGTCGGCGGTAAGGGCGGCGAGACGTTCGCTCTGGCCGGAGGGCGGATACTCGTTCTCCCGCAGCGAGTAGTTGGTCCACGAGCGGAGGATCGAATGGTAGAGTCCCTGCCGGTACGGTTGGGCGTCCACCGCTCCGGTCACCGGGTTGCGCTTCACGGCGACCTCGAAGTCATCGACCCGATTGAAGCCGAATAGCAGCAGCAGGGCGACGACCACCACCAGGACCCCTGAGCCGACCGCTCCCGCACCGCGGAACGTTCTCTTCAGATCCAGGCGTGATCTCCTGATTGGCGTGCTCATCGTTTCTCCTCGTTTCGAAGCGGATACGCGACTTCCCATCCCAGCGAACGAGCCGCTGCGCCCGAGGCGCTGGGCCGAAGGGGGAGTCACCCGGCTTGTAGCCTGGCCCCAGTATAGACAATTTGCCTCCCAGACCGCCTGCCGTCTAAGTGGAGAGAGGATCGATGTCCGTCATCGAGAGCGTGAGCGCGCTGGAAATCCTGGATTCCCGGGGGAACCCGACCGTGCAGGCCGAGGTCGGGCTGCGAGGGGGGGCGGCCGGCCGTGCGGCGGTTCCTAGCGGAGCCTCTACCGGGAGGCACGAGGCCGTCGAGTTGCGCGATGCCGATCCGTCCCGCTACGGGGGCAAGGGAGTACGTCTCGCGGTCGCCAACGTGACGGGCGAGATCGGTAGCGCTCTGAACGGCGGCGAGTTCCAGGACCAGCGGGGGCTCGATGAGCTGCTGGTCGATCTGGACGGTACGGCGAACAAGGGCCGTCTGGGAGCGAACGCCCTGCTTGCCGTGTCCATGGCCTTCGCGCGCGCGGCCGCAGTCGAGAGCGATCGGCCTCTGTACCGGTATCTCTCGGATCCGGCAGGATCCGGCCGGCTGGGCGTGGGTGAGCCGCGCGTGCTGCCCGTTCCGATGTTGAACATCTTGAACGGCGGCGCCCACGCCGACAACAACGTCGATGTCCAGGAATTCATGGTCATGCCCTTGGGGGCGCCCTCCTTCAGCGAGGGGTTGCGAACCGCGACCGAGGTGTTTCATGCACTCCGGCGCCGGCTGGCGGAGGCTGGGCTGTCGACCGGTGTCGGGGATGAGGGGGGGGTGGCACCGGATCTCGAGTCGAATCGCAGCGCCCTCGATCTGATCATCGAGGCGGTCGAGGCTGCGGGCTATCGACCTGGCCGGGACGTGGCATTGGCACTGGATGTGGCCGCGACGGAACTCCTGGATTCCGAGTCGGGTCGTTACCGACTCCAGAGTGCGGGCGAGGCCGGTGAGCTGGACGCCGAGGAGCTGATCGGACTCTATGCCGAGTGGGCCGCCGAATACCCGATCGTGAGCCTGGAGGACGGACTGGCCGAGGACGATTGGGAGGGCTGGAAGCGTCTCACGACCCGTCTGGGCGATCGCCTTCAGCTGGTCGGGGATGACCTGTTCGTCACGAACCATGAACGGTTGCGTCGAGGGATCGAGCAGGGGGTGGGCAACGCGCTGCTCGTAAAGCTCAACCAGATCGGTACGGTGACCGAGACGCTCGACGCGGTCCGAGCGGCTCAGGAAGCCGGCTTCGGCGTCGTCATCTCGCACCGCTCGGGGGAGACGGAAGATACGTTCATTGCCGACCTGGCCGTGGCGACGGGCGCCGGCCAGATCAAGACCGGGGCCCCCTGCCGTTCAGAGCGCGTTGCCAAGTACAATCGCCTCCTGCAGATCGAGCGGGAGCTGGAGGACGAGGCCGTTTACCCTGGCGCTCGTGTCCCCGGAGGCCGATTCTGAAGATGTCCCGCTCATCGCGGCACGGCTCGGGAGACCATGTCTGAGAGGCTGCGAAGAGTCGGCTTGCGGTTGCTCGTGGCGGCGCTCGTTGTTGCCGCCGGCTATTACTTCATTCTCGGCGGGGAGTACTCTGCTCTGGACCTCCGGGCGCTGCGCGCCGAGGAGCAGGTGCTTACCGGGCGGATCGACTCGCTGGCGTCGGTGACAGACTCGCTGGACCGGTGGGCCGACAGTCTCGAGTGGAGCGCCGAGGCGATCGAGCGGGTCGCCCGAGAGCGCTACGGCTTCATCCGCGACGGTGAGCGTCTGTACCGCTTCGTCGAGGTGGAAGCGGTCCGGAACGATCCGGTTGACCGGTAGGCAACTCACTTCTAGATTAGCATTTACGCTGCGGGGTGGAGCAGTCTGGTAGCTCGTCGGGCTCATAACCCGAAGGTCGCGGGTTCGAATCCCGCCCCCGCTATCGAGGGCTTGCATTCACACACGGGGCCGGAGCCAGTCTCCGGCCGACTTTTTGTCCAGCCGGCATTCCTGGACGGGCGAGGGCAGGGTAGCTCAGCCTGGTAGAGCAAGGGACTCATAAGCCCTGGGTCGCGGGTTCGAATCCCGCCCCTGCCATTCCCGCAGAGCCGCGGCCCGGTCGCCTGAGGCGGCCGGGCCTTTCGTACACGGCATGCTCCCTCCGCCGAGCCGGGCCCGCCGTGGATCGGGAGGACGCCTATCGTGGCGAGCAGCACCGGATCGGTCGAGGTCCTCATCCGCTTCTCGGGCGAGCTGAGCATCAAGGCCAAGCGCACGCGCAAGCGTTTCGAGGCGCGTCTCGCCCGGAACATCGCGGATGCGTGCCGATCGAGCGGATGCCGATGTCGCGTGACCCGGCAGTGGGGCCGGCTCCACCTGACTTCTCCCGATCGTGCCGTCCTCGCCGTTCTGCAGCGCGTGTTCGGCATCAGCTCGTTCTCCCTCATCGAGGGCCGCTGCGAAGCTGCGCTTGATGACATCGTGAGCCTCGGTCAGCGTCTCTACGCCGATGCGGTTCGGGGACGGCGGTATGCGGTGAGGGCCCGCCGCACCGGCGAGCACGACTTCAGCTCCTATGATGTGCAGCGCGAGCTGGGAGCCGCGCTCAACCCGGGCGCGACGGTGGATCTGTCCAGGCCCGACGTGGAGGTGCGTCTGGAGGTTCGGGACCGCGACGTTTACTTCGTTGGAGAACCGCAGCCCGGTGCGGGGGGGCTCCCGCTCGGCGTCCAGGGCAAGGCGGTGGCACTCGTCTCGGGGGGCTTCGATTCCGCCGTTGCCGCATGGATGGCGCTCCGGCGAGGGGTCGAGCTCGAATACGTGTTCTGCAATCTGGGGGGCGCTGCCTACAAGCGCCTCACGATAGAGGTCATCAAGGTCCTGGCCGAAGAATGGAGCTACGGGACGGATCCGCGCCTGCACGTGATCGGCTTCGAGCCCGTGCTCGACGACTTCCGGAACCGCGTCAAGCCGTCCTACTGGCAGCTCACGCTGAAACGGATGATGTATCGGGCCGCCGCGGCCGTCGCGGAAGAGGTCGGCGCGGATGCGATCGTGACCGGGGAGTCGATCGGACAGGTCTCCTCGCAGACGCTGCCCAACTTGCGGGCCATCGATGCCGTGGCGCCCCTGCCCGTGCTCAGGCCCCTCGTCGGCTTTTCGAAGGAGGAGATCCTCGAGAGGGCGCGCACGATCGGGACCCACGACCTTTCCGCCCGGGTACGGGAGTACTGCGACATCGTGCCGGACCGTCCGGTGACGGCGGCGAGACCGGATGCCGTGGAGGCGCAGGAGCGTGACGTGGATCTGACGGTGCTCGACCGCGCCGTTGCAGAGCGTGAGAGCCTGGGGATTCGGGGTCTCGATACGGCCGAGATCATCGGCCCTCATCTGTTCGTGAGCGAGATTCCCGAGGACGCGGTCGTGATCGACACGCGAGAACCGGACGCGTTCCTGCTGTGGCACTGGCCTGGCGCCCGCCATCAGCCGTACCATGCGCTGATGCGGGACTTCGGCCAACTTCCGCGCGAGCAGACGTACATCCTTTACTGCGCCGAGGGGATCCTCACGGCCCATCTTGCGGAGCGAATGCAGTCCGCCGGCTACGAGGCCTACAGCTTCCGCGGCGGCGTGCGTGGCCTGCGTCGCCAACCGGGCGAGCGAGCCGGCGTGTCGGCGGATGAGCGGGGCTGACGGGGAGGGGTGGGCGTTCCGGGCGCCCGCCGCTTTGACAGTTCCGGACGAGCATGTCAGAATGCGGCGCCATGCCTGATACCGAGCGGAGCGAACGGAGAGAGCGGCTCCTAGTCGAGGCGCTGC
>CP070670.1:240620-244274 GCA_020351855.1 Gemmatimonadota bacterium | reverse complement strand
GCCGTTTCGTGGACTCCGACCTCAATCGGCACTGGTCGCCTGCCAAAGTGGCGGCGCTGCGGGCCAGGCACCGAGAAGCGATCGAGGATGCCGAGGATGAGGAGGCCGCCGGGCTGCTCGTGGAGATCGACGCAGCGATCGCCCGATCCCGAGGGGATCTGTATTGTCTGGATCTTCACACCACATCGGGTATGAGCCCGCCGTTCGCCACGGCGATGGACACGCTTCGGAACCGGCGCTTTGCCCTCTCCTTCCCGACCCCCCTGGTGCTCGGGCTCGAGGAGCATCTCGACCACACCCTGCTCGATCACCTGAATGGCGAGGGCTTCGTGACGCTCGGCTTCGAGGGAGGTCAGCACGAAGATCCCCGCTCGGTGGACCACTGCGAAGCGGCCGTGTGGCTGGCGCTGGAGGCGTCGGGCGTGCTCCGGGAGCAGGACGCGCTCCCCGCGGTCCGGGAAGCCCGACGGAGGCTGGCGGGGCGCTCGCACGGGTTGCCACGAGTCGTGGAGGTGCGACACCGGCATGGGATCCGCCCGTCTGACGGCTTCCGCATGCTGCCTGGATTCGTGAGCTTCCAGTCGATTGGCGAGGGAGAGCTGCTCGCCGAGGATCGGACCGGTCCCCTGAGGGCGCCGGAGGCCGGAGCGGTCCTGATGCCGCTGTATCAGCGGCAGGGAGACGACGGCTTCTTCGTGATTCGGAGGTTCAGCACTTTCTGGCTCGTGCTCTCGGCGGCACTACGGCGGCTGCGCCTCGACGCCGTCTTGCCCCTGCTCCCGGGCGTTCGCAGGGACCGGGACCAGCCCGCCACGCTCAGGATCGACCTGCGGATCGCTCGCTTCTACGCCGTTCAGATCTTCCACCTGCTGGGATACCGGAAGAAACGGATCGAGGCAGGCCAGCTCGTCGTCTCCCGCCGCCGGTAGGGACCCTCTCCGGCAGCCGAACGCCTTGCCGCCGCCGGGCGTCCGCGGTCGGCCGGGCTCCCGGGATCAGCCCTCGATCTCGGCGATCTTCTCCCGCAGGACCTGCAGAGCCAGGTCCACGTGCCGACGGTGTGTTCGGAAGCAGAGCACGGCCAGCCGCAGCCAGAACGTGCCATCGATCGTGGTCGATGAGAGAAAGACCCGTCCGTCCCGCCGCACCTCCCGGATCAGGCGTGCGTTGAACTCGTTGGCGTCTCCGGCGCGGGGAACATAGCGGTAGAGGGCCACGGACAGCTCGGGATAGGGCCCGCGCTGCATGCCCGGGATTCCGCTCAGTTCCTCGTAAAAGTAACGGCAGAGCTGGATCTTCTCCTCGAGCGCGGCCCGAAACGGGGCCACTCCGTGGAGCACGAGCGGCAGCCACATCCGGAGTCCGCGGAAGTGACGGGTGAGCTCGGGCGAGAGATCGGCGGGCGATACCTCTTCGGTCGAGTCCAGCGCGTCCTGGAGGTAGTTGGCCTCGTACCACTGAGAGCGCGCGAGCAACTCTCCCTGCCTCACGAGGAGGGCGCCGGTGCCGTAGGGGAGAAACAGGCCCTTGTGCGGGTCCATGACGACGGAATCGGAGCACTCGAGGCCGCGGATCTTCGACCGGCCGATCCCAGTGAGCAGGAAGAACCCGCCGTAGGCAGCGTCGACGTGGAGCCACACTCCCGCCGCCTCGGCGACCTCGGCAATCTCGTCCACCGGATCGATCGCGCCGGTATCCGTCGTCCCCGAGGAAGCGACGACCAGCCAGGGCCTCAGGCCCGCCGCCCGGTCCGCCGCAATCATGCGCGCCAGCTCATCCGGTCGCATGCGGAAGCGCTCGTCCATCGGCACCCTGCGGAGCGGGGCCTCAGCCAGGCCGGCCAGCCGCAGGGCCTTGGTCACGCAGTGGTGGACCTGCTGAGTCAGGTAGACCGGCGACCGGTGCACCCGGCGGCCGCCGACTTCCATTGCATCGCGCGCCGTTACGATCGCCGTGAGGTTGGCGATCGATCCGCCGGAGGACAGGGTCCCGAGTGCACCCTCCGGGTAGCCGACGAGCCGCGCCATCCAGCGAACCAGCAGGTTCTCCATCCGCACCGCCCCGGGGGTGGCAAAGAAGACGCC
Source organism: Gemmatimonadota bacterium (assembly GCA_020351855.1). Classification (GTDB taxonomy): domain Bacteria; phylum Gemmatimonadota; class Gemmatimonadetes; order Palauibacterales; family Palauibacteraceae. The sequence goes on along the minus strand of CP070670.1, from coordinate 242,190 downwards.
GGCGTAGTGGTTGCCCACGTCCGCCAGATAGTCCCCGAGCGAGGAGGCGAAGAGACCGCCACCCGGCACGTACGCCAGGTGACCGCCTGCCGCCGGATTGAGCCCCGCTCGGTCTACGTGTTCCCCTACGATCCGGAGGGCCTTCTCGATCCCGATCCCCTCCTCCGCGATCGGGATCTCGAGCAGTCCCGCACCCTTGTCGTCGGTAACGCGGTAGGTGAGGGCGTCGTCCAGGCCCTCGTAGAAGGACTCCGAGTGGGCGATGACCGGAGAGCGGAGCCGGTCGCGCTCCGGCCGGCCGGGTTCCAGTTGCCGCGCCACGGACTCCAGAGCCTCGATGCGCTCCCGCAAGGCTCTGCCCTTCAGCGGGACCGGCTCAGGCACTGCCACCTGACCGGCATGGGCGGCACCCGCCGCCGAGACCCGCCGCATATCCCGTCCCTCTCAGCCGTGTCACCGATCCCCCGCGTTCATCATCCGTCTCCTGCAATGCCTGATGATTTTCCTCCCGTTCTATGCCGCCTGAAACATCGCATGCCGAGCGAAGCGCCTGTTGCCGAGCGAAGCTATTATCTGCGAACTGAAAGCAGAAGCGCCGCCATGTCGTGGCGCGGTGACGGCACGGGGGTCGATCGGTGACAGCTCTCGCGGCAGCCAGGTCCCGGGTGCTGGTGGGTGCGGCAGCCGTGCTGGCGTCGATCCTGTGCGGGATAGTCCCGACGGTGAGCGCTCAAGAGGCGTTCCCGCGTGGTGAGATCGTGGAGCGGCTCAGAGCCGGCGCGGACTCCACGCAAACGTATGCCCTCTATTTGCCCTCCCGCTACGAGCCGACGCGGCGCTGGCCCGTCCTGTTTCTCATGGACCCGCGGGGTAGGGCGCTCGTCCCGCTGGGCCTTTTCCGCGAGGCGGCGGAGGAGCACGGCTACATCCTCCTCAGCTCCTACGACACGAGGAGCGACGGGCCCCGGAAGCCGAACGAGACCGCCATACAGGCGATGGCGTCCGACGCGCTGAGCCGCCTGTCTATCGACACCAATCGACTCTACTTGGCGGGCTTCTCCGGCACGGCCCGTGAGGCGTGGGAGTTCGCGAGCCGCATACCCGACCATGTCGCCGGGGTCATCGGCTTCGGTGCTGGCCTCCCGGGCGCCTGGCTGGATCGGGCCCGGGCGCTCTCGGGGAGCCGCGCGGCATACTTCGGCGGCGGGGGAACAACCGACTTCAACTACGAGGAGCTCCGGGCGCTCGACGCGGCGCTCGACGAGATCGATATCCCACATCGCCTTGAGTATTTCGCCGGCGGGCACCAGTGGGCTCCAGCGCACCTCTGCCGCCGGGCGGTCGCGTGGATGGAGCTTCAGGCGATGCGGGCCGGCCTCCGTGCGCAGGACAACGCGTGGGTCGAGGCGTCGTATGCGGAATGGCTGCAGCAGGCGCGGTCGCTGGAGGAATCCGGACGCCTGTACGAGGCGGAGGAAGCCTACCGCTATCTCGCCGCCGACTTCGCCGGCCTCCGGGATGTGAGCGAGGCGGTGTCCAGAGCACAGACCCTCGAGGAATCGGAGGTGGT
>CP070670.1:221404-240520 GCA_020351855.1 Gemmatimonadota bacterium | reverse complement strand
CGCCATCCTGTTCGCGGCGACCCTCGCACTCACTGCCGCAGGGAACGGCCAGCCCATCTCGGACAGCGTGGTGGTGGTCACGGGAGTGGAAGACGCCTACGGCTTCTGGTCGCCCGATGGTTCCCGAATCGTCTTCCAGTCCAATCGGTCCGGCCAGTGGGACATCTATGTGATCGACAGCGACGGCTCGGACCTGAGGCGTCTCACCCACGACGCCGCCCACGACCGTACTCCGGTCTGGTCGCCCGACGGGACGAGGATCGCTTTCCAGTCGGAGCGAGACGGGAACCGCGAGATCTACGTGATGGAGGCCGATGGGTCCAATCCGCGGAACGTCACGAACCATCCTGGCGAGGATTCTCATCCCAAGTGGTCGGGTGACGGCCTGCGCATCGTGTTCGACAGCGATCGCGACGAGCCTGGCAACTACGAGATCTACGAGATGAACGCCGACGGATCCGACGTAACCCGACTCACCCATTACCCGGACTGGGACACGTACGCCTCCGTCTCTCCCGACGATGGATACGTGCTGTGGCGCCGAGTGACCGCGGCGGATGGCCGACGGAACTCGGAGGTGTTCATCATGGGTCGAGACGGCAGCAATCCGATCAACCTCACCGCTCACGCGGCCTTCGACGGTTGGCCAAGCTGGTCAGCCGACGGTGCGCGAGTGCTGTTTGCGTCGGACCGCGTTCAGTCGCGGATCTGGCACCTCTACGCCATGGCCGCGGACGGATCATCGGTCGTCCGGCTCAGCGCGGAGGTTCCGGGCGACGGCTACTACACGCAGCCGATGTGGTCACCCGACGGATCCCGGATCGTCGCGACCCGATACCTGAGGGGGAGCGCACAGCTCGTCGTGCTCCACCTGTCCGAGCAGGCCCCATCCGGCGAGTGGTTCGTCCCGATCGAGGAAGGAGAGCTCGTGACGGACGGGAACCTCTCCCGTGGCGTCGCCTGGGGCGACTTCAACGGGGATGCCTACCCGGATCTGGCAGTCGCCAACACTATCGAGCAGCCGGAGTTCCTCTACCGGAACGACGGGAGCGGTACGTTCACGCAGCTCGTGGAGAATCCGATCACGCTCGCAGCGGCCTGGACGGAAGGCGTCGCGTGGGTCGATTTCGATGAAGATGGAGACTTCGACCTCTTCACGACGAATGCGAACGGGCAGCCCAACGGGTTGTTTCGCAACGATGGAAGTGGCGGTTTCGAGGCCGCGGATGGAGGTCCGCTTACGCAGGAGGCGATGTCTTCTACCATGTCCTGCTGGGCGGATTTCGACGGCGACGGTGATCTGGACGCCTTCGTCGTGAACCGGGACGGCGAGAACGATGCGATGTACCGGAACGACGGGGATGGCCGATTTCAGCGCATCGAACGTGCACCTCCCGTCAGCAACGGCGGTGAAGGCAGGGCATGTGGCGCGGCTGATGCGGATGGCGACGGGGACATTGACCTCTACGTCGCAAACGGGAGGCGCGAGCGGAACTACTACTACCGCAACGACGGAGGGTGGCAGTTCACCGAGGTCACCGAAGGAGCCTTTGTCCGTGACACGGCATACTCGTACGGCGTGAGTTGGGTCGACTTCGACTACGATGACGACCTCGACCTGTACGTGAGCAACATCTCGGAAAGCAACGCCCTCTACGTGAACGATGGTGCGGGTAGCTTCACTCCTCTGTCCGAAGGCCCGCTGGTGAGCGATGGCGGCGTCTCCAAAGGACAGACCTGGGGCGACTTCGACAACGACGGAGACCTCGACCTGTTCGTGGCGAACGGCACGGAGGCACCGGACATGAGGAACTTCCTCTACCGGAACGATGGCCCGGCGGGCTTCGTCAGGGTGTTGGAGGGCCCCATCGCAACTCATGCCGACACGTCAGCCGGCGCTGCCGCAGCCGACTACGATCGTGATGGTGACCTCGATCTCTTCGTGGCCAATTGGGGCGGCGGCGACGAGGACAACCGCCTCTACCGCAACGAGACCACGGGCCGGAACTGGATCGCCCTTCGATTGGAGGGTCGGCGCTCGAACCGGCACGGGATCGGAGCGCGGATCCGGCTCGAGGCAACGATCGGCGGACGCAAGCTCTCGCAGACACGCTGGCTTCTCCCCGCTACCGGTTACGCCAGCGCCAACGAACCCATCGTCCATTTCGGGCTCGGCGACGCGGACAGCATCGAATCGCTCGAGATCCGCTGGCCGTCCGGCAGCGTGGACCGCTACAACGACCTGCAGGCCGGAGCCTTCTACGTCGCGGTGGAAGGCGAACGGATCGCGCTCGAGGAGTGAGAGCGGGAGCTCGAGCGTGCTCGGCCAACTGCCGTCGGCAGCAGATCAGCGCCAAGCAAGAGACGGCACGTTCGGCGGCCTCAGGCACGTAGCCCCGCGTGTCCGACCACCGTATCATCCACGTCGCCGTGCGCTACACGAGGTCGGTGAGCGAGCTGTCCCGATCCCCCGCTATGCCCGGAGGCGTGCCATGCCTGCGTTGAGAGTGCCCGGAGCCGTACTTACCGCATTTCTTTTCCTGGGGACATGGCTCGCCTGCGCTCCGGAGGACGGGGAGCAGGGCGGCGGCAGCACCTCTGCGGGCGCAGCCGCTGGGCAGGTCCTGTTCGGCGAGCCGCTCGCGCTGGGCGGGGGGAGCGCCAGGACCTTCGTCGAGATCGATGCCGAGGGCCATCCCACGCGGTTGGGCGTGGCGTTCGGTGAGAGCATGCTCCAGAGTCTGCCCACCGAGCCGGACGGCACGATGCCGTGCTTCGACGCGGACGGAGATGGCAGCCTCGATGAGAGCGCCGAGTGCATGCTCGGCGTGCAGCGCGACCTCGAGCTGCCGGCCGGGACGCCAGCCAGCGTGCCGTTCCGCTGGGTGGGACTGAACTGGAACCCCGAGGGACACCCCGCCCCCGCGCCTCCGGTCTACGGCGTTCCCCACTTCGACTTCCACTTCTACCTCCCAGGGCCCGAAGCGATTGCCGCGATCCGCCCGGGGCCCTGCGGCTTCATGGTGGACTGCGAGGTGTTCGAGCACGGCCGCGCACCGATACCCGAGCCTTACATGCCGGTGGACTACATCGAGGTCGGCGCCGTCGCCGCGGGCGAGGGAAACCACCTGTTGGATGGCACTTCGCCCGAGCTCGGCGATCCCCCGCAGGACTTCACGCACACCTTCATCTACGGCGCGCACGACGGTCACATCATCTTCTACGAGCCGATGATCGCGGAAGCCTTCCTGGCCGGCCGGCCGGACGAATGCCATCCGATCAAGCAGCCGAAGGCGTGGGAGGTGGCAGGCGACTATCCGACGGAGTACTGCATGCGCTACTTGCCGGCGGAGAGGGTGTACGAGGTGTCCCTGGAGCGGTTCGTCTCGCGGGAGGCCGCTTAGCCGGCGGTCGCGCTAAGGCCGGTCCAGTCGGTCGATCAGCGCCTCGAAGCGGGGGTCGGCGCGCAGAGGGTCCGCGGACGGGTCGAGCCGGAGCAGGCTGAGCTCTCCGGGACTCACCGCATAGGCACGGTCCAGGTATTCGAATGCCCGGTCGACGTCGCCGAGCTGCCCGAACACGAGTGCCAGCTCCTTGAGCGGACCACCCTGCCTCTCGACTGTGTCGGCCAGAGCGAGGGCCCGCTTCCGGTCACCTGCCCGGGCGTACATGAACGCCCGCCCTGCCTGGACGTCCAGGTCGCCTGGATCGAGCTCGGAGGCGCGGGCCATGGCGGCGATCGCCTCCTCATGCCGGCCTTGGTCGGAGAGTGCGTAGCCGAGCAGATAATGGCCGTAGGGAAGATCGGGATCGAGCTCTAGGAGGCGCAGGGCCTGATCCTCCGCAGCGGCGTAATCGCGGCTGAGCTCGGCGACCATGGCCAGCATCGCCCGATACTGCAGCGCCAGCGGATCCAGCTCGACGCTCCGCCGCAGCTCCCGGCGCGCCTCCTCCAGATCGCCCAGATTGAGGGCAACCTGTCCGAGACCCGCGTGGGCGGCGGCGTACCCGGGGTTGAGCTCAAGGGCGCGCCGGTAAGCCGCCCTGGCCTCCAGATAATTGCCCTCGCCGCGCTCTAGTAGAAATCCGTGGGCCGCATGCGCTTCCGGCAGCTCGGGATTCAGCTGCAGCGCGCGCTCCGCGGCCGGCCGCGCCTGGGCCACCGCCTCATCCCTTGGAAGGGATCCGCGGACGAGAAGCGCCACATAGGTTCCTGCCAGGCCGGCGTAGGCCAGGGCGAAGTCCGGATCCACGGCGATGGCCTGGCGGTACAGCTCAATCGCCTGCAGCCTCGACTCGACGGTCCGCAGGTTCTGAAGGTATCGGGCCCTGCTGTAGAGATCGTACGCTTCGAGGCTCAACGTAGGCTCCACCGCGATCCGCGCCTGGTCTTCCGGGGTCAGCGTCGCGGCGAGGGCCCCGGAGATCGCCCTCGCGATCTCCGTCTGGATCTCGAAGATGCCCGCCACCGTCAGCTCCCGATCGTACGCCCGGGCCCAAAGATGCGTGTCGGTGCGAGCATCGATCAGCTGCGCGCTGATCCGCACCCGTTCCCCGGACCGGCGGACGCCGCCCTCAAGCACGAAGGCAGCCCCCAGCTCGCGGCCGATCTCGGGGAGGCTCCGGGCAGTCGGATCTCGATACCGCATGACCGACGTGCGCGAGATCACCTTCAGCGTTCGTATCTGCGCGAGTTGCGTGATGATGTCATCCGTGATGCCGAGGCTGAAGTACTCGTTGTCCAGGTCGGCGCTCTGGTTGGCGAACGGCAGGACCGCGATCGAGTTGGGATCGGCAGGTGCAGCCGGCGCGGGATCGGAGTGAGCGCCCGCGGCGGCCGCTCTTCCGCTCGGCGCCGCCCGCTGGACCAGCGCCAGGCCGGCCGCTGCGCCCGTGAGCACGGCAAGGACGAGCGCCGATTCGGCGGCGCTCACCCGCTGTCGCCCTCGCTCGCCGTGATACCAAGCGACGACGCAGATGATGACGAAGCCCGCCGCGAGCAGGACGGTGGCGCTGCGCACGGTCGTCTCCGTCCAGCCGAAGTTCTCCCGCAGGAAATCGAGCACCTGGAGAGCAAGCCATGCGGCGGCCAGGTAGGCGAGCGCCCACTGGACGATCCGGCGTTCCTTGAGGCGTGGTAGGAGGGACACTCCGGGTTCCCTGCGGTCACCCGCCGATAAAGGGCCGATCAGCCGGCAGTAATGTCGAGCGCAAAAGCCAGACTGGCAAGACGGATTTCGGATCAGTCGGCCTTCCTGGCCAGATAGATATTGCAGTCGCCCCACGCGCGGCGACCAAGGAACGCAGTTGGACGCCGGGCGGGGACCTCTGCCGGTAGCCCTCATGACTCCCCGGGTCCCTGAGCCAGAGCCCCTTCAAAGAACCTCCCCGGCCGGCCACATCCGAACCCGAAGCCGCCGACTCGGGCGCCAGTGGTACCGGTGCCGGTTGCCATCACGCTCGACCGGCCCGTCCCGCAGAACCTGCCAGTCGAACCGCGCCAGCTCTCCCACGAACAGCGCCCCCAGAGCGAGCGTCAGCTTGGTGCCCATGCAGGCATGGCTGTCGATGCCGAATGGGGCGTACTCGGTGCGCAGGAACGCCCGGCGGGTAAACCGTTCGGGATCGAATCGATCGGGTTCACCGAACACGTCGGCGGCCCGGTGGCTCTCCTGTATGCACACGCGCAGCAGCCATCCGGCCGGGAGCAACCGGCCCTCTATCCACACCGGCCTTACGATCTTCCGGTAGAGAAACTCGCTCTGCTCGAGCCGCAGAGTCTCCATCACGACCCGGGGAGCGAGCGGAAGAGCCTGAGGCTCGCAGCCAGAGAGCCAAACGATCGTCGAGATCGGCCCTTCTTCCCGCAGGCGCGCCAGCCAACTCCGGTGGTCGGTGAGCATCCGGAAGATCCAGTCAAACAGGCCCGTGAGATCGCCGAGCGCCAGCCGCGAGATGAGGACGAGATTACCGCTGAGGGTCGGGTCACTGAAGAGCTCCGGCTCCGCGGCCAGCAGATGGGCCAGGGCGGAACCCGGCCGAGGACCGCGATCGGTGAGGGCGCCACGGATCGCATCGCGCGTCCGCTCCAGCCCCTGCCGAACGCGCCGACGCCAGATCGGTCCGCCGCCGCGACCGAGCTCCAGCCTCTGCAGCTCGCTTCCAATCCGCGATACTCCCGGGTGGGCGGGATCGAGGCCGAACACGGTGTGTGCCAGGGCGGGGAGGATCAGCGATCCCCAGTAGTCGCGTGGCCGGACCCCCAGCCCGGAACATGCCTCGCCGTGCGACACGAGGCGCTTCAGGGATGCGCGAAACGCCTCGCGCACGTCGGTCTCCGCGCCGGAAATGTCCATTCGAGCGAGGGCGGCACGGAAGACCGGGGACACGTCGCGGTGATCGGAGCGCGCCATGTAGCGAAGCGAGCCGCGAGGAACGAATCGATTGTACGGCAGGGTCGCTCCACTCAGACGATCGGCCTGGTCCACGAGGAGCCGCCGGGCCCGTGCGATGCCGACGACGCAGGCGACGGGCCGCCCGAACTGGCTCATCTTGAAGATCGGCCCGTGCCGCCGTGCCTGGTCGCGGTAGAAGCTCCGGTCGTGGATGGCGTCCAGCGACTGACCCACGGACAGGGACCCGCGCGGCAACCCACGGCGCGACCCGTACCCGGGCCGGGCCCGCCACCAGGCAAGCAGGAGGCCGACCGCCGCGACGAGCGTCACCGGTCTGCGGGCCGCCGGCACCGTGGCGAGCAGCCAGACAAGCGCCCCCCCGACGGCGGCGAGCGTCAGCCCCGCCAGAAGCCCCTGGGGCGTCCGCAGCTCCCGGACGACCGCCGGCTTCATCGCCAGTCCAATCAGCCCGATAAGGAGCAGGCCTCCGATGAATGCCTGGACGAGGAGCTCCACGACTACCATGGCAGCAAGATGTCGCGATCCTGCAGCGTCGTCACCACCTCCAAGCCCGAGGGCCGGCACCCCTCGGTCGGCCGTGGCGTGCGGGCTCTCTCGACTGTCGCAGGCCGGTGTTAGTATGGATGTGCCGTCCGCGGGAACAGGCACCGAGCACGCACCCGCCATGGCAGGAACCCGCGCGAGCGAAGGAAGGATGCGCTACCTCAGCCAGACCGGGATGGGCACGTACGAGCGCTGCCCGCAGAAGTGGAAGCTCCATTACATTGACGGGCACCCGACGAAGCCGAACCGTTTCCTCAATCTCGGATCCGCTGTCCACGCGGCCCTGGAAGCGTTCTATCAAGGTCGCATAGCGGAGCCGGCCAAGCTGGACGAGATGATCGCGGCCTTCGAGGCCGAGCTCGAGCCGGCCGCTTACGCGAACGCGGAGGAGTCGGCCGCCGCGCGGGCGGATGGCCTGCGAATGATCCGGGCGTTCCATGCCGCGCACGCACCCCAGTTCAGGCCGGCCCTGCTGGTGGAAGATCTCCTCCGCTTCGAGCTCGACGGCGTACCCGTCGTCGCCAAGATCGACCGCGTGGACAAGCTCGACGGCACGGTGAGGATCGTGGACTACAAGTCGGGCTTCAGGCCGCCGCGACTCGATGAGGTCAGGCAGAGCGAGCAGCTCACGCTCTACCAGGTCGCAGTGGAACGCGTGCTCGGGCTGGAGGTGGCGGCGGTGGGCCTGTATCACGTGCCCTCACAGACCCTCTTCGAGGTTCCGGCGCACGGGCCGGAACGCGTCGAGGCGCTGCGCCGGCGCGTCCTCCGCGTGGCCCGAGGGATCGAGCAGGCCGATTTCGAGCCCCGGCCGGGACGCCATTGCAGCTGGTGCGACTTCAGGGAGTCGTGCCCCGCCTGGGCCCACGAGTACCCAGAGAACTGGGAGCAGACGCCGCTGCCCCCCACGCCCTCCCATGCCGAAGCCTCGCGTCTCGCCGACCGATTCGGCGAGCTCAAGGACCGGATCCGCGACCTGGAGTCGGAGCTGGCCGACTTCCGGGCGCCGCTCGAGGAGTTCTTTCGGATCACGGGGGAGCGGGTCGCGGCCGGCGACCGCTACGCGGTGCGGGCCACCCCCGGTCTCGGATACCGGTTCGACGACGCAGCATTGCGGGCGCTGCTCGAACCCGCCGGCCTGTGGGAAAAGGTTCTGGTGCCCGACTGGCGAGCGGAAGAATCCCTGCTCGCCGATCCCGATGTTCCCGCGGAGATCCGGGCACGCATGGAACGGCTGGCCCAGGTGGAGGAGGGGTGGACCTTCCGGTACGGACCGGCCGCGGCGGCGCAGGCCGACAGCCGCCGATCAGGTCATGGCGAGGAGTGACGCGATCCTCCCGCGCATCATTGCGGTCGACTGGTCCGGTGCCCGAGCGGGTGCCCACCGCAAGATCTGGCTGGCGGAAGCGCGAGGCGAGCAGCTGCTTCGGCTCGAGTCGGGACGCAGCCGGGACGACGTGGCCACCCATCTCGTAGAAGAGGCCAGAGGCGACCCGTACCTCGTCGTGGGGCTAGACTTCGCGTTTTCCCTGCCCGCCTGGTTCCTTCGCGAGCGGCAGCTGAAAACGGCCGGAGAGCTTTGGCGGCTGGCGGACAGGGAGGCGGAGGGGTGGCTGGAGCGCTGTATGCACCCGTTCTGGGGCCGATCGGGACGGGGACGTCCCGACCTGGAAGAGCATTACAGGCGGACCGACAGGGACGTGCCTAGCGTCGGGGGGATTCGTCCCAAGAGCCCGTTCCAGATCGGGGGTGCCGGCGCCGTGGGCACGGGGTCGCTGCGCGGCATGCCCATCCTGCACCGGCTGAGCGAGCGGGGCTTCCGGATCTGGCCTTTCGACGCGGTCGGCTTTCCCCTCGCGGTCGAGATCTATCCTCGCCTGCTCACCGGCCCGGTCCGCAAGTCCAGTGCGCGCCACCGAGCCGCCGAGCTCGGGAGGCGATTCCCGCGGTTATCGGCCACCCAGCGCGCCGTCGCCGCCTCCTCGGAGGACGCCTTCGACGCCGCGATCTCGGCGCTTCAGATGGCGAAGCAGGCGCACGAGTTTGCGGGCCTTGCGCAGGCCCGTGATCCCGTCGACCTGCTGGAGGGCCGCATCTGGTGGGCGGCCATGCCGTGATCGCCTTGCCCAAACTGGCACACGCCGCCTACCATCCATCCGACGCTGCTTGATCACGGCTGCGAGGAGGCCCGGCCGGACGCCCGCCGCCAGACCGCGTTGACAGCGGTCCCGGTCCGGTCCCCACCTCCCCACCCGACTCGCGTGCCCAGCGATCGGACAGTACGCGGCCCCACGGCAAATGGAGCGTTATCCCCATGGCGCGAAGACTGATCGGCCCTCTCCTCGTCGCCGCAGGCATCCTGATGCTCTGCGTGTCCCTGTTCGCCAACATCCTCGGCCGATATCCGCTCGGCTACCGCCTCGGCCTCGGTCATGACCCGGGGTTCGGCACGCAGCAGCTGGCCGGCACCGTGCTCGGGGCCGCCGTCCTGGTGTTCGGTGCCTGGATCTGGACGAGGGCGCGGAGCGGATGGGCCGCCCGTGCCGGGTATGTCCTCGCCACCCTGCTGGTGATCGGCGGGCTCGCCTACGTCGTCGACGAGGCCGCGCCCCAATCTCACTTTCTCGTCGAGGCGTGCGCCGAAGCGAATCCCGTTCCGCTGTCAGCGGCCGGCACGGGGCACGTCCGCGTGGACTACGGGGCGCGCATCACCAACTTGGGACGCATCCCTCTCACGGTGCATTCCATCGTGGTGAGGGCCCATCGGGATTCGGCCGCGGCATGGCTTCCGGCCACGGGCGTCGCCGGAATCTGGGAAAACATCCGCTGGGAGGGGATCGACTCCGCCATGCTCAACCCGTGGGGGAACATCCGCCTCGATCCCGGGCAGACGGTTGGGCGGACGCGGCCGATCATCATTGCAGTCGAGGAGGAGCGGCCCCAGCTGTACATCTTCGGAGCGGCCGTCTATGCGGAGGGCCAGGATCCGGAACGGCCCCGGACCGTCTCCACGAGACCGGTTTGGCTCGACGGCGTCCGCGATACGTGTCCGTAGCGGCCGCCGAACCCAGTTCGCGGAAGGAGTCTCCCTTGAACAGATCTCCATTGAACAGGACCGTACTGCTGGCCGTGTTTGCCGTGCTCGGGACCGCGATGTCGCCGAGCCCGTCGGCGCTCGTGGCCCAGGATGCCGAGCCGGACGGGCGCGTCCTCACGATCACGGTGTTTCACGTCCCGATGGGGAAGCCGTACCGGGCAGCGCTCGCCTACCTCGACGCCTACTCGGTTCCGGCGGCCAGGGAAAACCCGCACCTGCTGGACTTCCGCTACGCGACCCACGGTTGGGGGGATGCCTCGGCCAACCTGTGGATCATCCACGAGTATGCCTCGCTCGCGGCGGTGGAGAGGGCCGAGGCATGGGGCAGCGCATGGTTCGAAGAGAACTTCCCCGCAGGCACGCCCGAGCGGCAGGAAGCCGACAGGGCGTTCGAGGAGGATTTCGCGCCCTACCTGAGCAGCCACGACGACCACATCCTCATGGTGAGCGCGGAGCGCGCCGGATTTGGCCCGTAGCCGTTCTGTTCCGGGTCAGCCGTGCCGCGACCGGCCGCGCGGCGGGCGCCCTCGCGCCTAGCCGGCCGCGCGCCTAGCCATCCTCGCGCCTAGCCGGCCGCGCGCCTAGCCATCCTCGCGCCGTCGCCAGAAGTACTCGCGCACGTACGCGTGCATCGCCGGCTTGTCCGAGCTCCACCGCCAGCAGCCGCTGTCGTCGATCGCGATGTCCGACAACGGATCGAAGCCGTGTGGCACCAGCCCCTCGTAGCGCACATCGTACCCACGGTCCGCGAGGTCTCCGTGCCAGAGGTGGAGGAGCGTCCCCCCGATGACCCCCATCCTTCCCCCCGTGACCTCGTGGTACCGCTCCGCCCACGCCGTGTAGTGCCCGGCCTGTCTGGGGTTCATCCGGAAGGGACCGGATACATTGCCCTGTCTTCCGATGGCGGCCATCGCCATCACGAGGTCGCCGCTGCCCATGACCATGGCGTCGTAGAAACCGACGCGCTCGAGAAGGTCGCGCCGGGCGGCCCAGGCGTGCCCCGGTGAGTGCTCGTCCAGCATGCTGGACGAGGTCGAGCCGAAATCGATCGCACCACGGCAGAACTGGCTCGCCATCGACTCCCGCTCCAGGACCACGGCGGAGCCATCGAGCTCGTCCGGCCCCGCCCAGGTCCCCTCCGCGGACGTACGGGCGTCCAGGTCCAGCACCCTCCGGTACGGCTGAACCAGTGGAACCCGTCCGAGCATCTCCCGCGTCTCCGCCGCCCACTGCGGGTTCCGGAACACCACGTCGCAGTCCAACCAGACGACGAACCGGCACGATGCTGGCAGCGAGCGGAGCGCGACGTTCAGCAGGCGCTCCTTCTGCCACAGCACATCCTTCCCGGCAAGCTGGACGAGGCGATCCGCGTCCGGCGCGGTGAGCTGGGGCGCATCGCCGTAGACCAGCTCGACGCTCAGCAGCGGAATCCCGATCCGCTCCCGGAACACCCGGTAGTTCGCGTAGCGCGTCGCGAATCCGGCTGGATTGAAGTAGCTGGTGATGGCCCAGATGTCGGCTCGAAACGCGTCAGCCCTCATCGCTCACCGATCAGATCGCAGCCGGGAACGTCTCCTGCCACAGCCGCCCGAAGTGGGCATCCCCAAACGGCGTCCAGCCCATCGGGGGAGTCGTGGCGAACTCGCCGAAGGCGAACCTGTCCCCCGTGACCCGAAAGTCGACGCGGATGTACGTCTCACAGGCCTGCCCGAGCCGCCGGGCCGCTTTCAACAGCTCCGGCAGCTGAGTCGGAGCGGAGACCGGATCGAGCTCCGGCAAGTATCGGTTCAGCGGCTCCGCGAACGGCTCCCAGGCAGCCGAACAGAAGGTGCATCGCGTCTCGCCCTTGACCGGACTGCGCTTGATCACCTGCACCGCTCCCACCTCCCGCCCGAACATGTGGAAGTTCACGTCGAGCGGCATGCGGGCTCGCCCGCTCCCGTCGCCCATGAACTCCTCCACGAGAACGGGCCCGTTCAGGAGCCTGTCGCCTGTTCTTCCCAGAGTCCGCAGCACGTCCTCGCGCCCTTTCCTGGTGCCGGAAAGCAGCTCTACCCCTTCACACAGCACGAACACGCCGCGCCGCGAGTGCCCGAACGCCGGCTTGATGACACAGCGACTCGGGAGGGCTTCGAAGTCCAGCTTGGACAGCCTGCGCCCGCACCAGTACAGCTCCGGCACGGGAACGCCGTGCCGGATCGCGAACTCACGCCCATTCCACTTGTTGACGAGCGAACGCTGCCAATGACGGCAGCAATGCCACCGCTCTTCGGGATCATGTCGGCTGCGAAGCACGTGGCGCTCCGCGATCTGGTGAAGGAAATCGCTGTATGTACGGGGATCGCGGTAGTCACGCGGCTTCTGCCACCACACCCTCCGGCGCTCGTCCAGTCGCTCGAGGTAGGTCGGAGGGCGATTCACGCCTCGGGCACCTCCGTGGCTCGGGGTATGGGTGGCCGGCAATGTACGGAACGGACACCGGCGTTCCCGCCTCTCAGGCGGCGGAATCGAGCCTCTGGAGGCGAAAGCTAGGGCAGACGACGGACGTTATCCACGCCTGCGAGACCATGCCAGGCGACGGGCGCACAGCGGCCAGCCCCTTGGGTTGGGGACAGTGAGATCGACTCGTCCGCTTTGCCCGACCCGATCGGACGGCATAGCTTCGGTGGTCCCCGATCCGAGCCGCTTCATGGAGCAGACAGCATGAGCACACGGCACTCCATCCCCTGCCTCACCGCCCTTCTGATCCTCACGGCTTCCGGGTCCACGGTCGGGGCACAGCCGGCCGGGGCGGGCGCCAAGGACTCGACGCTCATTCTGGGCTCCGGGGCGGGCCCGAGCCGCGAGTGGCTGGTCGTCAACGACGGGGTGATGGGGGGAATCTCGCGAAGCGCGATGCGTCGCAGCGCCGACGGGAACCAGATCTTCGAGGGTCACCTGTCGCTCGAGAACAACGGCGGCTTCGCCTCGGTGCGCACACGGCTGACCGATGTCGACCTCGCCTCGGTCGCCGGGATCGCCCTTCGGGTGCGAGGAGATGGGCGGCAGTATCAGCTCCGTTTCCGTACCGACGATCGCCTCGATGGGATCGCCTACCGGGCGTTCTTCGAGACGCGGGACGGCGAGTGGATCGTGGCGGATCTGCCCTGGGGCTCCTTCGAGCCGAGCTTCCGGGGCAGCGTGGTGCCGGGAGCCGAACCGCTCGATCCCGGCTCCATCCGGCAGCTCGTCCTCCTCATCGCCGACGAGCAGGAAGGTCCCTTCCGCCTCGAGATCGATTGGGTGAAGGCCTACGAGCGTTGAAGCTCTGGGCGATCACCTGCTACTGGAACGCGGCGCGCTTCGCCCGCAGGCTGCACAACTACCGGGTCTTCCGGGAACACCTCCAGGTCCCGCTCCTGACCGTCGAGCTTTCCTTCGCGGACGGCTTCGACCTCGCGCCGCCGGACGCCGACCGACTGGTCCAGCTGAAGGGTGGCAGCGTTCTGTGGCAGAAGGAGCGACTGCTCAACGTGGCCGCCCGGGCCTTGCCGGATTCATGCGAGAACGTGGCCTGGCTGGATGCGGACATCCTGTTCGAAGACGAGGACTGGTCCTCCCGTGCGAACGAGGCGCTGGAGCACAGCAGACTCTTGCAGCTGTTCGATCGAGCGAGTGCTCTCGGAAGGGAGGAGCCGCGTGCTCCGGTCGGAGGCGGCGGGCCCCGTAAACCGGTGGAATCGGTCCTGGCAGCATCGATGGGGGGACGTGAGGTGCAGGACGACCTGCGCTCTCCCATGGCCTGGAGTCTCGGACAGCCCGCCAACGGCCTGGCGTGGGCCGCGCGAAGGGAGTTCTTCGATCGGGTGGCCCTGTACGACGCCTGCATTCTCGGAAGCGGCGACCGCGCCCTGGTCTGTGCAGCGCTCGGTGTGCCCGAACTCCTGCAGCCCGCTCTGCGGCTGAGCCCCGCCCACATGACCCATTATCTGTGCTGGGCAAGCCGATTCCGTGACTGGCTGGACTGCGGATACGCCTTTCTTCGAGGAACGGTCTTCCACCTCTGGCACGGGCAGCCCGAGCACCGTCGGATCGAGGACCGTTACGACGGTCTGGAGCGTTTCCGCTTCGATCCGAACAGAGACGTCGAGCCGGAGCCCAATGGTGCGTGGAGGTGGGCAACGGACAAGAGAGCCATGCATGAGTACGTCTCAGGCTACTTCTTCAGCCGGATGGAGAACGGATGACGCCATGAGCATCGAGCAGAACAAGCAGTTCGTCAGGAAGTTCTTCGAGCGCGCCGACTGCGGCGATGTCGGCGGAGCCCTGGAGCTGTTCGCCGATGATGTTTGTTGGACGAGCGTCGGCTCGACCCGCTTCTCGGGCACGTATGCGGGCAAGGAGGAGCTGGTTGCCGATCTGGTGGATCCCCTGTTCCGTGAGCTGCAGGGCGGCATCCGGCATGAACTACGCAACTTCGTCGCGGAGGGGGATCACGTCGTCGCCGAGGTCAGCGGCCGGGCGATCACGAGGGACGGGCGGCCCTACAACAACCGCTACTGTTTCGTCTTCAGGCTGGCGGACGGCAGGATACGCGAGGTGACCGAGTACATGGACACCGAGCTCGTCACGGCAGCCTTTGGCCGCTGAACGGGCCGCTGCCCGGACGTCCTCGGAACCAACCAGCGGCGGGATAGCAGACCCACGCCCTGCGCGCGGAGCCGACGTGCGTGACTAGTCCGCTGGGATCACCGCATCGACCTCCGTCTCGACCAGCCAGTCCGGATCGATGAACCGGCACACCTGCACCGCCGTGCTGGCCGGCCGGATGTCGCGGAAGAACTCGCCGTGGACCTCGGCCACGGCTTTCCAGTCTTCGATCCGCGTCAGCAAGATCCGGGTGCGGATCACGTCCTCGAGCCCGGCACCCAGTTCCTCCAGCGCGGCGCGAGAGATCTCGAAGCAGCGGCGGGCCTGTGCTGCGGGGTCGCCGGCTCCCACAGTCCTTCCGTCTGCTCCGATCGGGGCGGTCCCCGCCACGGCGATCCGATTCCCGATGCGGACGGCCCGGGAGATCCCGAAGATCGGCTCGTAAGGGCTGGCGGTTTGCACCATGTTGCGTCCGTCCATGGCCTCTCCTCCGTTTTGGGCGATCATTGGACCGCCGAGCTCGCACACTACGGGAGACTACACCGTGCCGCCGGTTCCGACGTCTGACGAGCAGGTGATCAGCACACTTGCGGCCGCCAAGAATCCATGCAATATGCTTCCGGGCGTTCTGGGAGTCGGGGTCGGTCCCCGGCTCGGTGCTCGCAAGCGCGTGGTGCAAGACATGGCAGCCGGGATGGCGACGCTCCCGTCGCCCCTCGTTCGGACGGCAGGGGACCTCTGCCAGGCGGGAAACCTCCCGCCACGGAGCGCCCCGATCTCGACAACCCTTCTCATCCTCCTGACGGTCTGCAGCCTCGTCGTCTCCTGGAGCCCGCTGCTGGCGCAGCAAACCGCGGCCGACCTCCAGGTCGGGCAGCGTGTCCGCCTCACTTATCCGTGTGAGCCCGAGGAGCCGGCGCGCGAGGAGTCGACCGGACGCGCATGCCGCGCGGAGGGGTCTCTGGCGCTCATGGCCGGCGATACCCTCGTGGTTGAGGGCGAGAACTCGGCATCGAGACATGATCTGAACGATTTGAGTCGCGTTCAGGTCTCGAGCGGGAAGAAGTCCCACTGGCTGGTGGGAGCGGCGATCGGCTTCGTCGTCGGAACCGGGGCCGCATATGCTGCCCTGAGCAGCGGCGGCTCCACCGGCACCTGTGACCAGTCGGCGAACCAGGATGCCATCTCGACGGGTGAGTGCATCGCGCTGTCGGCGCTCGTGGGAGGTTTCCCCGGAGCCGGGGTGGGGACTGTCGTGGGACTGTTCATTCGAAGCGAGCGCTGGCGAGACGTTCCCATCGCCGGGCCGCGGGTCGGCCTTCGCGCCGTGCCGGGCGCCGGCGTGCAGCTGGAGCTCACCATCAGCCACTGAGCACGAATCTCCCCGAGACGAAGCCGCTGCGACGGGCCTCCTCAAGGGCCCCACGACAGGTCCGCAGGACTGGTCAACGGGTAGCGCGATCACCGTAAGGCGAGCGTCACTCGGAGCATCCTTGTCATAGCCAGCCCGTATGATTCGCTCAGCGGGAGACGCGATGATGAGAAAGCTGCCATACGTGACGACCAGGTTGACCTTCTGGAACGGGGACGACTTTGCCGTCTGGGTTCGCGCCGAGCTGCCGGGAAGCCACCGGGAGCTGCAGGCGATCGGGGAGCACGTGGCCCGCGATGCGGTCAAGCGGTCGCGTCGCGTCTTCGTCTGGCTCTACACGTCCGACATGGACACGAACGGGCCGGCGTTCGGGCTCACCTTCATGGCGTCGGACCGCTCCGAGCCGCTGACCACCTTCGTGGCGGACCCTCTGATGGCGTGGGCCTTCTCGGGCGCGGACGTGGGACGGGCCTGAGCACACCGTCGAACGCTTCCTCTCCCCTAGGCTTCGCCCTGGGCTTCGCCCTGGGCTTCGCCCCGGAAAGCTCCCTCACGTAGAATCCCTCGAATCGGGAAGCGGCTGCGAAGCCGCATCGTGTGGACCACGCCCGGCGGCGTGTGACGCGGGGAGCGACCATGCAGCCACGCATGAACCGGCAGTGGATACTGCGGGCCCGACCGGCGGATAGGATCGATTCCTCCCTGTTCGAGCTGCGGGAGACGCCCGTCCCGGAATTGGGCGACGACCAGGTGCTCGCCCAGACGCTGTATCTGTCCTTCGACCCCACGCAGCGCATCTGGATGGCCATGGACAGCTACATCCCGAAGGTCCCACTGGGTGAGCCCATGCGCGCGGGGGGCATCGCGCAGGTGATCGAATCCCGGCACCCGAAGTACAGGCCCGGGGAGCTCATCTCGTACCTCTGCGGCTGGCAGGAATACGTCCTCCTGGACCCGGACAGCCCGGAACGCTTCCCCCCGGTCAAAGTCCCGGGGCACCTCGACCCGGTGCTCACCCTGGCCCTCTCGCTGACGGGCCTGACGGCATACTTCGGGCTGCTCGACATCGGGAAGCCGAAGGCCGGCGAGACCGTCCTGGTGAGCGGGGCGGCGGGCGCCACCGGATCGATCGCCGCCCAGATCGCCAGGCTCAGGGGCTGCCGGGTGATCGGGATCGCCGGCGGCCCGGAGAAGTGTGCCTGGCTCACGGAGACGGCGAGGCTCGACGCCGCGATCGACTACAAGAACGAGAGCATCGGCGAGCGCCTGGACGTCCTCTGCCCCGACGGCGTCGACGTCTACTTCGACAACGTGGGCGGAGCGATGCTGGACGAGGTGCTGCTGCGGCTGGCCCTCCATGCGCGGATCGTCCTCTGCGGCGCGATCTCTCAGTACGAGAGACCGGACGCACCGTACGGGCTCAAGCACTATCTCTCCCTGATCATCAATCGCGGTACCGCGCACGGCTTCATCATCCTCGACTACTTCGACCGAGCGGCCGAGGGCCTGCTCTGCCTGAACCGGTGGGTCGAACAGGGCAAGCTCGTCCAGGAGATCGACATGCAGGAAGGTTTCGAGCACATCCCTGCGACCCTGACTCGGCTCTTCACCGGCGCCAACCTGGGCAAGCAGCTGCTCAGGGTCTCCGAGGCGCCGCTTCCGGTCCGAAGCAGCCCGATCGAGAGGATGGGCTTCGGGTTGCTGAGCGCCTACATGGGATGGCGGAAGCGTCAGCGGCCGCGTCGGCTCCACTCTCGGACGTGACCAGCTTCGAACCTCACGCCCCCGCATGGCGTCTGACTGGAGGGCAGCACGGCAAGCTTGCAGGCTGGAAGAGTTGCTTCTGTTCGTCACCGACGGATCCGACCAAGAGGTCACCGTGAGGTCACTACCGTTCATTCCCCCGATCCTGGCCATTCTGCTGGCAACGGAGGCGGCGGCCCAGGCGCAGCCCCGCGCGGAGTTCGGCCTCGCGATGACCCGGCTCGAGCTCGGCCTCGATCTCGACTACCAGGACGGCTCCCTGGCCGGATGGGCCCGATACGAGATCATCAACCGCTCGAGCGAGCCCGCAGCCGAGGTCCCGTTCAACCTCGGCCGGCTGATGACGGTACAGGCGGCTCGTGATCCGGAGGGAGCCGCGCTGGACTTCACCCAGGATGTGAGAACATTCGACGACTCTCCGCGGCGCCAGGTGAACCACGTCATCGTCTCCCTGCCCCGCCCCCTGCCCCCGGACTCCAGCGTAGTCCTCCGGCTGGACTACGGCGGACACCTCGTCGGATACACCGAAACGGGATCGCTCTACATTCAGGACCGCGTGGACGAGTCCTTCTCCATCCTGCGGGAGGACGCCTTCGCCTGGCCGGTCCTTGGCACGTTGAGCCGGCGGATGAACCGGAGCGCACCGCGCCCGGACTTCCACTTCAACGCTCGCATCTCTGTCCCCGAGCGATACACCGTCGCCAGCAGCGGGAGACTCCTCGAGCAGACCACGAAAGACGGGCGCACGACGTTCGTGTACGCGAGCAGCGCTCCGACTCCTTTCCTCAACATTCCGGTGGCCGAATATGCCCTGATGAGCCGGCCGGGCGTCCGGGTCTACTACTTCCCTGCCGACTCGGCCGGGGCACGGCGGGTCCTGGAAGGCGCTGCGAGGGGATTGGCACTGCTGGAACGCTGGTTCGGCCCGCTGGGCACGGATCCGGATGTCGTCGTGATGGAGATCCCGGAAATGTGGGGCTCCCAGGCCAGCCTCGCTGGAGGCATCATCCAGAGGGCCGATGCGTTCCGTGACGCAGGCCGCCAGTTCGCCCTTTACCACGAGCTCACGCACCTGTGGAATGCCCCGGATGTGGACCAGCCGTCGGCGAGATGGAACGAGGGTCTGGCCACCTTCCTGGCCCGGCGCATGGCCCACGTACTGGACGGCTGGGAGGGGATGGACGAGGCCGTGCGGCGTACGGCCCAGCGCCTCGTCAACCCTCAAACGAGCCCACCCCAGATCGCGAGCGTGCCCTTCCTCGATTACGGCGATCATGGGCTGACGGACCTTTCCT
>CP070670.1:205458-221304 GCA_020351855.1 Gemmatimonadota bacterium | reverse complement strand
GTGGACTGACCGCTAGTGTACCTGTTGTTCCGCCAGGGGCATCGCAGGGTAGCTACGTCAGGAGTGGATAACCGCTGAAAGCATCTAAGTGGGAAGCCCACCCCAAGATGAGATCTCCCGCACCGAAAGGTGCCTGAAGGCCCGCAGGAGACGACTGCGTGGATAGGCGGCAGGTGTAAGGCGTGCGAGCGCTTCAGCCGAGCCGTACTAATAGGCCGTGTGGCTTGATCCCCTTCCTCTTTTTTTCAGGAAGGACACAACGACTCCGCATCTCGCGCCCCGGCGCGCAGCGTCCGCTCGCTCACCCTGTTGAAACCTGTCCGCGGCGTGTGCCGCGGGACACGGCTTTGCCGGTGGTTATAGCGAGGGGGAAACACCTGGTCCCATCCCGAACCCAGCAGTTAAGCCCCTCAGCGCCGATGGTACTCGGGCGTAATGCCCCGGGAGAGTAGGTCGCCGCCGGCTTGAGTTCGAAGGCCCGTCCGGATATCCGGGCGGGCTTTCGCGTATCCTGGAAGCGTGCACTGTAAAGAGAGCCGAGAAAGGGGTCGGTACGATGGGCAGAACGGAGATCGGGGGAAGGATCCTGTCGCCCGCGCTGATCGCGCTGGGCCTGTCGGTGCTGGTGGCCGGCTCGTGGGCCTGCGCGCCCCAGCAGGCGGATGTGGGTCAGGCGTCGGCCGAAGGCGATGCGACGGTTACTGAGCGGTCCGATCGGGCGCAGGAAGAGGCTGGCGAGACGGAGGAGTGGCCCGGTCGCCAGCCGCGGGCGGACGTCCTCCAGACCATCGCGAACTACAAGCAGGCCGATCCCGGGATCTCGAAGTTCTTCGAGAACTCGGCCGGCTACGTCGTCTTCCCGGGCATCGGGAAGGGGGGGGCGGGGATCGGCGGCGCGCACGGGAACGGCGAGGTGATCGCCCGAGGGGTCGGCGCGATCGGCCGGGCCTCGATGACGCAGATCACGGTCGGCCTGCAGATCGGCGGCCAGGAGTACAGCGAGATCATCTTCTTCGAGGACCCGGTGGACCTCGAGCGCTTCACCAAGGGCGGCCTGGAGCTGGCGGCGCAGGTCTCGGCGGTCGCCATCACGGCCGGCGCGGCCGACGGCGCCAACTACAAGGACGGCGTCGCCGTGTTTACCCGCACGAAGAGCGGCATGATGGGCGAGGCGTCGGTCGGGGGACAGAAGTTCAACTACGAGCCTTACTGACCGAGGGTACCGACCGAAAGTAGGCGGGCCACCGCCGCCGCCGGATCGTCGGCGCGCATCACGCTGCTCAGCACCGCGATGCCCGCGCCGGCGGCCACCACAGCGGCGGCGTTCCGGGGCGTGATGCCGCCGATGCCGACGGCAGGCAGGCCGCCCGCCTCCATGACCTCCTGCAGCCGAGCGACGCCGATCGCCTCGTGCTCGAGGCCTTCCTTGCTCCGGGTGCCGAACAGGGCGCCGATGCCGAGGTAGTCGGCGCCGTCCGAAGCGGCCAGCGCCGCCTTCCGCGGATCGTCCGTCGAAAACCCGATCAGGAAACCCGGCGGGGCGGCCCGTCTCGCCGCGGCAACCGGCAGATCGAGCGGCCCGAGATGCACCCCGTCGGCCTGGAGGGCGACGGCGACGTCCAGGCGGTCGTTCACGATGAACAGGGCTGCGTGGCGACGGATGGTCGGGGCGAGCGCCTCGCCGCGCTCGCAGAGCTGGCGCGCCGTGGCGGTCTTGTCACGGAGCTGGATCGCCGTGGCGCCGGCCGCCAGGCAGGCCTCCACCACGTCGACGAGCGCCCGGCCGCGCTGCGGCTCGGTCAGGACCATCAGGCGCAGGCGATCCTGCAGGCTAGCCACCCGGTCGCGCTTCGCCGGAGGACGCCTCCTGGCCGCTTCCGCCCCCTCTTCGCTGCGCGGCGTCCAGCTCCCGTCGGATGCGGTTTTTCGCGTTGATGTGCTGGCGCTCCGTGCGGGTGAACTCATGCGAGCCATCGGGACGCGCCACGAAAAACAGGTAGGGGACATCGGCCGGCCCGAGCGTCGCGCGGAGCGCCGCCTCGCCGGGCGAGGCGATCGGCCCTGGCGGCAGCCCAGGGTGCGTATAGGTGTTGTACGGGTTGTCGGCGACCCGGTCGATGTCGCGGTAGAGCAGCCGGGCGTGCACGGAGTCGAGGGCGAACTGGACGGTCGGATCGGCCTGGAGCAGCATGCCGATCTCGAGGCGATTCAGGTAGACGGCCGCGATGATCGGGCGCTCCTCCCCCACGCGGGCCTCCCTTTCCACGATGCTGGCCAGGGTGACGAGCTCGCGCTCGTCCAGGCCCAGGGCCTCGCGTCGTGCCACCTCCTCCTCTCCCCAAAAGGAACGGTACCGTTCGGCCATCGCTTCGAGGACCCGATCGGGCGGCGTGCGCTCCGCGAACTGGTAGGTATCCGGGAACAGGTAGCCCTCCAGGGTCGGACCGGGCACGCCGAGTCGGGCCACGAAGGCGCTGTCGCGAGCGAGCCGCAGGACGGAATCGGGCGGCACGCCCGACAGCTCGGCCACGCGTGGCGCGATCTGGCGGAGCCCGAAGCCCTCCGGGATCGTGACCGGGAAGGTGACGACCTCGCCCCGCTCCAGCATGTCGAGGAGCTCTCCCCAGCCCGCCGCGGCGGGAAACCGGTACAGGCCGGCCTTGAGCGATCCCGCCGTGCCGCGGAGCCTCGCGTAGAGGGTGAAGGTCCGGGGAAACCGCACCAGGCCGGCCGCGGCGAGCTGCGCGGCCACCTCCCGGGCGGTCGCTCCCTCCGGGATCCGCACCTCGACATGGTCCTCCCCTCCGCCGGCCCGCTCGCCGCAGGCGAGCGCCGCGCTGCCGAGGGCCAGCGCCGCGGCGAGCGCCGCTGGAGTCAGGCTGCCGCCGCACCGGATCCGTCGCGGGATCATTCGGATGCGCCCTCCGGCCCCGCCGCCTCGGCACGGGCCGTCGCATCCATGTAGCTCCGCAGCAGGTGGGCGGCGGCCACCATGTCCTCCTCCCCCTTGCGGACGCGCCTGCCGCGCCGGCCGGTCTCGGCGATGCTGCGGCGAGCCCGGGCGCTCGTCAGACGCTCATCCCACTCGACGACGGGTACCCCGGTCGCCTCGGCGAGTCGCCGGCCGAACTCCCGGGCCTCCGCGGCCATCTCGCCCTCGCTACCATCGAGACGGATCGGGATGCCGACCACGATCGTGGTCGGCGAGGTCTCGGCCACCAGCCGGATGAGAGGCTCGGGCGGCTGGCGCGGCTCCCCCCGGTTCTCGATCGTCACGTGCGGGGAGGCGATGGTCCGGGTGGGGTCGGACAGCGCGATGCCCACTCTCCGGCGGCCGTAGTCGACAGCGAGGAGTCGGCCGGCGGTCGTACTCAGCGTCCCTTGATCGCGTTCTCGATCGGCTCGCCCGCCAGGAGTTGCTCGTGGATCCCTTCCAGCCGGGACTGCGACCCGAGCAGGAACCAGCAGCCGTGCGAGCCGTCGGCCCGGCACTCGATCTCCAGGACGGCGATCGACTGGTCCGCCGCCCGGCTGAGGAGGCCGCCGAGCAGTCCCGTGCCGAAGTGGCAGCCCGGGCTGCGGCGCTCGCCGATCGTCTCGCCGCCGGCCTCCGGGAAGGCGACCAGACAGACGGCGGCCAGGCCCTCATCCACCTGCTCGTAGCGCACCGGTCCCAGGCCGAGCTCGATGAACTTCTGCCCCACGGCGGCCCAGAACTCCTCGGGATCGAGCTCCTCGACGCTCCGGTCGGGCACGAGCTCGTCGTAGATGCTCAGGCCGAGTCCGCGTCCCGTCTCCCGGAGCGCGGCGATGCCGGCCTCGCCGGCCGCGGCGCACCGGTCCGCCAGTTCGACGAGGACCCCGGAAGGCAGCCGGACTACGCTATCGGGCATGACGTGCTATCGGGCACAATGCGCTATCGGGCATAACGCTCATGATGGTAAGTTGACGACAGCGGCCGGAGCCGCGCCGTGGCAAGCTAGAGGCCGCTTCGGGCGGCAACAAGGTCAGAGGCGAACCGGCTTCGGAGCGGGAAGGAGGCGAAATGTTTTTCGACGATGGCGAGGAATTCGTTCTCGGCGTGATCGTGGGGGCGCTGATCGGCGCGAGCGCAGCCCTGCTGCTGGCGCCGGACAGTGGACGGCGCACGCGGCGGCGGATCCGCCGGTCCGCAGAGGACCTGACCGATGCGGCGGGCGAGAGGATCCAGGAAGCGGCCGATGATGCCCGGCGGCTGGCCGGCGATGCCCGTCGGGCCGCTGAGCGCTCAAGCGAGCGCCTGGTCGATTCCGTAGAGCGCGGTGCGAAGCGACTGCGGATTCGCACCTAGCCGCGGCTATCGGCGCGATCCCCGGCGAACGTCTCAGCCCCGGCCCTCCCGGCCTTTGGCGCCCGGGGGGGCCGAGCTGCATCGGCGCGAGGCGGTGGCGCGGGGAGCAGGGTGGTTGAGCGGCGGGCCGGGGGCATGAGTGGGGGGCGAGAGCGTGAGCGGCGGGCCGCGGGCGTGAGCGGCGACGGGTCCCGCCCGTCGCGCCGGACGTGGCGTCTCCGGCTCGGCGAGGTGATCTTCGGGCACGACACGGCCGCCGGCAAGGCGTTCGACGTCGCGCTCATCCTCGCGATCCTGCTCAGCGTCGTCGTCGTCATGCTGGACAGCGTCGTCTCGATCAACCTCCGCCACGGCGTCGCCCTGCGGCGGGCCGAGTGGATCTTCACCATCCTGTTCAGCATCGAGTACGCTTGCCGCCTCTACACGGCCCCCGCTGCGAGGCGCTACGCCACCAGCTTCTACGGCGTGGTCGACCTGCTGGCCGTGCTGCCGACGTACCTCGCCCTCATATTCCCGGGCGGACGCTACCTGATCTCGATCCGCATCCTCCGCATCCTGCGCGTGTTCCGCGTGCTGAAGCTGGCGCAGTTCGTGGGAGGGGAGCGGGTGATCCTCGACGCCCTGAAGGCGAGCCGGCACAAGATCGCCGTCTTCCTGTTCACCGTGACCACGGTGGTGGTGGTCGTCGGATCGCTGCTCTACGTGGTCGAGGGGTCCGACGCGGGTTTCACCAGCATCCCGCGCAGCGTCTACTGGGCGGTCGTCACGCTGACGACGGTGGGCTACGGGGACATCGCCCCGCAGACGCCGGTCGGACAGGTGCTCGCCTCCCTGGTAATGATCCTCGGATACGGGATCATCGCGGTGCCGACCGGCATCGTGACGGTCGAGATCGCCGCGGCCACGCGGGCGGCCGCCCGGCGTCCCTGCGCGGGGTGCGGACAGGTGCGCCACGATGCCGATGCCCGGTTCTGCAAGGGGTGCGGACGCGAGCTCGATCCGATCGCCGGCACGGGACCGGGCGCGAGCGCGGAACCGGGCCGGAGCTGAGCGGAAAGGGAGCGCGGGGCGGGCGGAGTCGAGCCCCGGACCGAGCGAGGGACATGGGCCGATGCTGATCACGGAGCTGATCGAGACGAAGCGGGACGGCGGGGAGCTTCCGGCCGCTGAGCTGAGGGCGTTCCTGGACGGCTTCCTGGCCGGCCGGGTGGCGGACTATCAGATGTCCGCCTTCCTGATGGCGGCCTTCCTGCGCGGCCTCTCTTCCGATGAGCTGGCGGAGATGACCCGCGCGATGATCGCCTCCGGCCGGCGGCTGGATTTTCGGGACGGGGGCCCCACGGCGGTCGACAAGCATTCCACCGGCGGGGTCGGCGACAAGGTGTCCCTCGTCCTCGCGCCCCTGCTGGCCGCCTACGGCCTGCGCGTGCCGATGATGTCCGGGCGGGGCCTGGGCCACACGGGCGGCACCGTGGACAAGCTGGATGCCATTCCCGGCTTCAGGACGCGGATCGGCTTGGACGAGTTCGTCGCCGTCCTGGCGGAGGTCGGCTGCGCGATGATCAGCCAGACGGAGGAGATCGCCCCCCTGGACGGGCGCCTGTACGCCCTGCGGGATGTGACGGGGACGGTGCCCTCGATCCCGCTCATCGCCTCGAGCATCATCTCCAAGAAGGTCGCGGAGGGGATCGAGGCGCTCGTGCTGGACGTCAAGTGCGGCAGCGGCGCCTTCATGGTCGACGAGGAGGGGGCGCTCCAGCTCGCCCGCACGCTGGTCGACCTCGCGACCGAGCAGGGCCTCGAGGCGCGGGCGCTGGTCACCGACATGGAGACGCCCCTCGGCCGCACGGTCGGGAACGCCCTCGAGGTGGCCGAGGCGATCGAGACGCTGAAAGGAGGGGGCCCTGCCGACCTGCGCGAGGTGACCCTGGCACTGTCCGCCGAAGCCCTGGTGGCGGCGGGCGCCGAGCCGGACCCGCGCTCCGGGCGCGCCGCGCTCGAGCCCCTGCTGGACGACGGCTCCGCCGCCGAGCGCTTCGCCCGGCTCGTGGAGCGGCAGGGCGGCGATCCGGCGATCCTGGACGACCCGGGGCGGCTTCCGAAAGCTCCGCTGCGACGTGACCTGGAGGCGCCCTCGAGCGGCTGGCTCGTCGGGCTCGATGCGCGGCAGATCGGCCTCGCCGCCGTGGAGCTGGGCGCCGGGCGCACCCGGGTGGGGGACGCGGTGGATCCGGCGGTGGGATTCGCGCTGCACGCCGGGCGGGGCGACCGGGTGGAGGCCGGCCAGCCGCTGGTCACGGTCCACGCCGCGAGCGAGGAGAAGGCCGAGGGAGCGCTGCGTCGGCTGAGGGCCGCCGTGGCGATCGGCGGAGCCGTCCCTCCGCCCCGGAAGCTGCTGCGCTACCGGGTCACGCCCGGCGCAGCCACGGAGGTCTGACCTCGTCCCATCCTACCAGTCGAAGTCCTCGCTGATCTCGGGGAGCGAGTCGCCCCGGGCCCGCTGGCGGATGCCCCACGGCAGGTGGAGGTCGCAGCTCTCGACCGGCTCCGTTCCCGCGATGTAGGTCTCCGTGTAGGTCTGGGCGACCGGGCACCACTCCGTGGCCAGCAGCCCCGTGGCGGGGTCGACCCGCCGCTCGACCAGGCCGTCGGGGCGGGGCCAGTCCGGCGGAGGCTCGCGATCACGGTAGTAGGCCACGAGCGCCTGGGCGCTCACCGGGGCGGCGTCCCGCCCGCCCGTGGCACCCGTGTGGATCCGCACCGGCCGATCGAAGCCGATCCAGGTCGTCGCCACGATGTCGGGCGTGAAGCCCACGAACCAGGTGTTCGTGGCCTCGTTCGTGGTGCCGGTCTTCCCGGCCGCCGGGACCTCCTCCGGCAGGCCGAGGCGCCGCACCGCCGTGCCGGTGCCGAACGGGGCATCCACCACGTCCCGCAGCATGCTCGTCATCACGTAGGCGGTCTGCTCGTCGAGCACCCGCTCCCGCTCCACCCGGCTCTCCCAGATCGTCCGGCCGTTCGAGTCCTCGATCCGGAGGATCGGCCGGGCCGCGACGCGGAAGCCCTGGGTGGCGAACGTCGTGTAGGCCTCCGTGACCTGGAGGGGAATGACCGAGGCGGCGCCGATCGACACGGAGGGCACGCGCGGCACCTCCGTGCGGATCCCGAGGCGGCGGGCGGTCTGTGCCACGGTCTCGAGGCCGATCCGCAGGCCGAGCTTCACCGCCACCACGTTGATCGAGCGGAAGAGGGCCTCGCGGAGGGTGATCGGCCCGATGAAGGTGTCCGTGAAGTTCTTGGGCGAGTAGATCTCGCCGGTGACGAGCGGCACCTGCACCGGCGTGTCGTAGATGACCGCAGAGGCGGGCATGCCGCTCTCGATCGCCGCCGTGTACACGAACGGCTTGAACACCGAGCCCGGCTGACGGAGCGCCTGCGTGACCCGATCGAACTCGGAGTCGCGGAAGTCCCGCCCGCCCACCATGGCCAGCACCGCGCCCGTGTTCGCCTCGAGCGCGACGAAGCTGCCCTGCACGTAGGGCATCTCGGGACCCTGGAGGCTGTCCTCGGGCCAGTCGCGCGTCTCCCGGTACGTCGGCGCCGCGAAGCCAGGCTGCCTCTCCACCCACTCGAGCTGCGCGTGCAGGGCCGAATCGGCCGCGGCCTGCAGCCCCGGGTCGAGCCCCGTATAGACCCGGAATCCGGCCTCGTACATCTCCATGCCGTACCGGTCGATCAGCAGGCGGCGCACCCACTCCACGAAGTAGGCGGAGGTCTCGGAGCGCCGGGCACCCTCGCGCAGGAGGATCGGAAAGGCCTTCGCGAGCTCCGCCTCCCGCTCCGAGATCATCCCCTGCTCCTCCATGAGCCCGAGGATGAGGTTTCGCCGGGCCAGCGCGCGCTCCGGGTGCCGCACCGGCGAGTATCGGGCGGGAGCCCGAGGGAGCGCGGCGAGCAGCGCCGCCTCGGGCAGGTTGAGCTGCGGCGCGTCCTTGCCGAAGTAGTGCTGGGCGGCGCTCTGCACCCCGTACACGCCATCGAAGTTGATCTGGTTGAGGTACGCCTCGAGGATCTCCTCCTTCGTGTAGGCGTGCTCGAGCGACAGGGCGACCTTCATCTCGCGCAGCTTGCGGCGCACCGAGATCTCGCGCCGGTCCACCGTCTGGGCGAACATGTTGCCGGCCAGCTGCTGCGTGATGCTGCTTCCCCCCGCGCCGCCGTACCCGTGGATCGCGAAGTTCACCGTGGCGCGGAAGGTCCGCCACGGGTCGATCCCCCGGTGCTGCCAGAAGCGGCGGTCTTCCACCGCCACGAAGGCGAGGGGCACGTGAGCGGGCAGGTTCCCGTAGGCGACCGGAATGCGCCGCTCGATGGCGAGCTCGGCCAGCAGGCTCCCATCACCCGCGTAGACCCGCGTCGCCTCCTTCGGCTCGAAGGCGTAGATCTGGGCGATCGAGGGACAGTCGTCGCACAGGTGGCTCCAGCCGCCCCACAGGAGTCCGAGGCCGAACGCGCCGAGGGCGGCGGCCACCGTGAGGATCAGCCACCGCTCCCGGTCCGGGATTCGCGACCAAAGCTGTCTCGCTCTTCGCACCTGGGGCCTCAGGCTCCCCTGGTTCAGGTGGTCCTCGCGGGTCTCCGGCGGTGGTCCGTCGGCCGCGCCCTCGTCGCACCCGCTTATCTGGCTCCCCCGGCAGGAGTCTGCTTCCTTGCCGGATGGCCTCCGAATCTCCTTCAATACCGGCCAGCGAGCCGCGTGTGCCCAGGCATCGCGGGCGGGGGGGCAACGGCGCACCGGCTTCCCCCCGGCGCGGGCGGGCGGTCTTGCGCCAGGCGGTCCCGGAGGGCATGGCCACTTGTCACAAAACCGACCTACTCATACGTTTTTGGCTGCCGGTAGAACCCAGGGTTCGTTTGCCGGGAGGCCCTGGGGGGCCTTGTGATGGCAAGCGGCGGTGCAGTGGGGTCCTCTCGGCTGCAAGCCACCAATCTCTGAGGGTTTGGGGCGCGTGTGACGCAAACCGGCCGTCGACGTGCATCCCCCTCGAGGACAAGTAGGAGGTGGACCCATGTTCCCTGCCTTGTTGAGGCAGGCGAGACGGCTTTCCTTGGCCGTGCTCGCCGCGACCGTGGCCTTCCCCGCAGCCATTCAGGCGCAGGACGCCTTGGTCATCAGCGGTCGCGTCACCGACGAGACCGGCGCTCCACTGGCAACGGCCAACGTCTACCTCTCGGGAACCAACATCGCGACGTTCTCGGGGGATGATGGTCGTTACCAGCTGGTCGTTCCCGCCGCCGCCGTCACCGGCGAAGCACGGGACCTGATCGCCAGCCTGATCGGCTACCGGTCGGTCCAAGTTCGGGTAATCCTGTCGGGTGACGTGCTCACCCAGGACTTCTCCCTGGCCCTAGACCCGATCGGCCTGGAGGGCATCGTGGCGATCGGCCAGGGGCTGACGGCCGAGCGGCGCAGGCTGGCCAACGCGATCAGCACCGTGCCCGGCGATCTCATCCAGGAGCGCTACTCGAACAACATGGTCGCCAACCTGGCCGCCCAGGCGCCAAGCGTCTACGTGCAGAGCTCGGGCGGCGAGGCGACGGCCGGGGCCTACATCCAGATCCGTGGCTCGAAGTCGATCGAGGGTGGCACCCAGCCGCTGTTCGTGGTGGACGGGACGATCATCAACAACGATTCCGACCAGAGCGAAGACTCGATCTGGGGGACGGTCGTGCAGAACCGCGCCGCCGACATCAACCCCGAGGACATCGCCAGCGTCGAGATCCTCAAGGGCCCCTCGGCCGCCGCGATTTACGGCGCCCAGGGCGCCAACGGGGCGGTGCTGATCACGACCAAGTCGGGGAGCGCCGGTCAGACGCAGATCACGCTGCAGACCAACTACTCCATCGACAACGCGACCAGCACGCAGCCGCTACAGAACAACTACAGCACCACCAACTCCCCGAGCTCGATCCGCTCGTGGGGTGCGGCGCTGAGCTGCGCGCCGAACTGCTCGAGGTGGGAAGGCGATCCGTTCGATGATGCCCGATCCTCGTTCGCCACCTTCGACCACTCGAAAGAGATGTTCGTGACCGGGAACCGCTGGGACACCGACCTGTCGATCTCCGGCGGCACCGAGCGGACGACTTACTTCTTCTCGGGCGGCTACACGAACTCCGGCAACGCGATCTACGGGCCCAGCGGGCTGAACACGATCAACTTCCGCCTCAAGGGATCGCACCTGTTCTTCCCCTCCTTCTCGGTGGGCGGAAACGTAGCCTACACGAACCAGAGCGGGAACGCCGTCCAGCAGGGCTCGAACCTGAGCGGCCTGCTTCTCGGCGCCTTCCGCACGCCGCCGGACATCGACAACGTCCCGTTCGTCACCGAGGACGGGAACCAGCGGAGCTGGTATTGCGTCTTGTTCGACAGCTGTGATGACCCGACGGCGGCCCGACTGTTCGACAACCCCTTCTGGGTGGCGGAGAACATCCCGAACACCACCGAGGTGGGGCGCGTGTTCGGTAACGTCCGTTTCGACTGGGAGCCGTTCTCCTGGCTCACCATCACCGACATCTTCGGCGGCGACTACGCGAACGACTCGCGGCTCTCCGTCTTCCCGAAGCAGAACTCGGAGGTGCCGGACGGGCAGCTGATCCGGTCGACGTTCAACGAAACGAGCTGGGACAACACGCTGCTCTTCACCGGGGCCGGTGACGTGAGCGAGGACTTCGGGGCCAGCGTCACGCTGGGTTACAACCTCCGCCAGGAGAACGTGGAGAACTCGATCACCACCGCTCAGAACGTCATCGAGGGCGCCGATCAGCTGGACTTTGCGGTGACCAAGACACCGGACGAGTTCCGGTCCAATGTCCGCAACTCCGGGCTGTTCGTGAACGCCACCTTCGATGTGTGGGACCAGCTGTTCATCGGGGGTGGGGCCCGCTACGAGGGGTCGTCGACGTTCGGCGGCGGCGAGGGAAGCTGGTTCTGGTTCCCGAACGCCAACCTGGCGTGGGAGTTTACTCGCGCGCTCGGCGTCGAGGGCGGAGCGTTCAGCTTCGGTAAGATCCGCGGCGCTTGGGGCGAGGCCGGAACGCCGCCTCCCGTGTTCAGCAACGTGAGCGGCTTCGAGAAGACGTCCTTCGAGGACGGCTGGATCGAGATCGGCCTCGAGTCCATCTACCAGGGACGCGAGGGCGTGGTCTCCGAGACCTTCCAGGGGAACCAAGACATCAAACCCGAGGTCACCCGGGAGATCGAGGGAGGCCTGGACCTCGCCTTCCTGGACTCGCGGGTCTCGGTCGGCGTCACCTACTTCGATCAGCACACGCGTGATGCCATCCTCTTCCTCCCGATCCCGGAGAGCACCGGCTTCAGCTCGTTCCCCGAGAACGGCGCCGAGTTCACCTCGAAGGGCTGGGAGTTCACGCTGAACCTGATTCCCTTCCAGGGCCGCAACTTCACCTGGGAGATCCAGGGCTTCTACAGCAACGTGAAGTCAGAGGTCACGGACCTTCTGGGCGCCGAAGTGGTGGGCCTGAACGGGTTCACCGGCTCCGCGTCCTCCGTGATCTTCAACCGCTGCGGACCGGCTTCGGACGAGCCCTGTCCGTACGGCGCGATCTGGGCCGACGACTTCATCCGGTTCGGCCGGGGCGAGACGTACGACATCGACGGCGACGGCGTGCGCGATGACATCGACGCGGCGTTCCCCAACGCGGCGGCGGGCACGCTGTTCATCGCCGAGGACGGCTTCCCGCGTCTGGCCGACAACCTCACGGGAGTCGGAAACCCGAACCCCGAGGGGCTGGCGAGCCTGCGGATGAACTTCACGATCCTGCAGAACCTGTCGCTCTCGTTCCTGTTCGACGGCCAGTGGGGGTCCACCATGTGGAACGGGACACGAGGGGCGCTCTACTCCTACGGCACGCACGCCTTCACGGAGCCATTCCACTGCGCGAACGGCCGGGACTGCGGTGCCACCGAGGGTGTGCCCATCGTCTTCGAGGGCGAGGGGCCGGGAGCCGGCATGACGGTCTACCAGAACACGGCGACCGTCGGGCCGTCCTCGATCTTCAACGGGTTCAACGGGCCGACGACCCAGTTCATCGAGGACAACGACTTTATCAAGTTCCGCGACTTCCGCGTGGCGTACGACTTCACGCAGCGCTGGGTGAACTCGATCTCGCTGAACCGTGTCAGCGTGTTCTTCGCGGGCCGCAACCTGTGGACGGACACCGACTACACGGGCCTCGATCCCGAGTCTAACCTCACGGGTCAGAACGGCGGACGCGGGCTCGAGTACTTCAACAATCCGCAGATCCGCTCTTGGGTCTTCGGCATCACCTTCATTTACTAGGAGGGAGATGGAGCGGGCTCGGTTCCGATCGATCCGGCTGCCGGGCAATGCTCGGCAGCCGGACGCCAAGCCGAGGAGGTCGAACGCTTGGCCGTGAACGAAACGCGGAGGAGCGAACAGAACGATGAATAGAAACGTGAACAGTAAGCGATGGCGGGGGGCAGTCGCCGGAGCCTTGCTCGGGCTGTCGCTCGTGGGCTGCGACTTCATCAGCCCCACCGAGAGCAACCCCAACGTGGTGCCGGAGGCGACGCTGAACCAGCTGCTCGTCGCCGCACAGGTGCTCAGCTACTTCTTTAACGAGGCAGACAACTCGCGGTTCCCGTCCGTCTGGATGCAGCAGATGGACGGGACGGACCGCCAGTTCTCCGCCTACAGCACGTACGTGTTTACGAACGAGACCTTCGACGACCCGTGGGGGGCCGTGTACACGGGCGGCGGACTGGTCGACATCCGGCGGGCGAAGGTCGCGGCAGGGGATGCTGGCAACCGGGTGCTGGCCGGGATCTTCAAGGTCCACGAGGCGTGGTTCGGGGGCATGATGGCCAACCACTACGGGGACATCCCGTGGCGCGAGGCCACCAACCCCGAGTTTCTCGAGCCGGCGTTCGACCCGCAGCTGCAGGTGTTCGGCGACCTCCAGAACCTGCTGGACGAGGCGATCGCCGACCTCGGCAGCGGCAGCGGCGGCCCCGCCGAAGGGGTCGACTTCAACTTCAACGGCGACCCGGCGGCCTGGATCAGGGTGGCTCACACCCTGAAGGCGAGGTATTACCTGGACGTGGCCGAGACGGATGCCTCCGCATATGGGAGAGCGCTGAGCGAGGCGAGGCAGGGCGCCACCTCCAACGCGGGCAACTGGACGGCCATCCACTCGACGCAGGCGACCGAGCACAACATCTGGAACCAGTTCAACCGGGAGCGCACCGCCTACATCTCGGCGGGCGCCTATCTGGTCGACCTCCTGAAGGACAGGAACGACCCGCGGCTTCCGATCTACTTCACGCCCGGCACGAGCGGCGAGTACGAGGGCTCCCCGCCGGGCGAGGACGATCCGGACGATCCGGCCGTGGACGCCTCGCAGCTGAACAACGCCACGGGGTCGCCGGGCGCGCAGGACTTCTCGCTGCCGCTCGTCCCGAGCTGGGAGGCTGCGTTCAGCGAGGCCGAGGCGGCCTTCCAGACAGGGGATGAGGCAGGTGCCCGTGCCGCCCTCCAGGCAGGCATCGCCCTGCAGGAGGCTTGGTGGGGCGTCGATATCTCCGATCCCGGAGCGCTCAGCGGGCAGGCGCTGCTCGAGCAGATCATGGAGGAGAAGTACATCGCGCAGTTCCTGAACCCGGCTACGTGGAGCGACTGGAAGCGAACGTGTCTGCCGCCCCTCGAAGGTTGGAGGGGTAACGCGATTCCGGCGCGCTTCCTTTACACGAACGACGAGAGGCTGGTCAACTCGAACGTGCCGAACGACCCAGCCAATGGGCGGAACGCGAACGATCCGCAAGGCTGCTAGGGCCGCAGGGCCCGGAGGCGGATCAAGGAAGGAAGTCCAGTTGAAGAACCTCGACCGGATTGCCCGCCCCGCGGGGCGGGCAATCCTTTTCTCTGTGGCTGCATTTCTGCTAGCTGGCTGCGGTTCGTCGGGCGCCAGCGAGCAGGCCGAGGACGCCGGTGACCCGGCGATCAGCGGTCAGGTGACCGTGCGGGTGGAGAACCGCACCAATCCGCCGGTGCCGCTCACCATCTTCCTCCGATCGGCCGTCGGGCAGCGGACGCTGGGGAGCGTGGGGGGCGGGCGTACGCGATCGTTCACGATCGACGTCGAGACGGCCGGCAGCGTGGAGTACAGACTGGCCGCGCAGCGCCCCGATGGCACCGAGCTCGACTCCACGCCGTTCCGCGTCGCTCAGGGCCAAACGGTCAACTGGCGGCTGCCGACCGGCGGCCTCACGGTGGGCTACTAGAGGGCGCGATGAATCGACACAGGGCTCGGCGGAGAGCGCCCCTGGCGGTGGTCCTCCTGCTCGTGCACGCGGCCTGCTACAGCTACGTGCCCCTGCAGCCGGCACCGGGCGGGGCTTCCGCGAGCGCTACCAGCGGCGCTCCGGAGTCGGCGGCCTCGCAGCTCGGTCTGGTGGACCTGAAGCAGGGCGCCAGTCTGCGCGTGCATCTGTCGGAGCCGGGCAGTTATCCGCTCACCGCTCTCACCCCCAACAACGTCACGGTGATCGACGGGGACCTGATCCGCTTCGACGAGGACAACTTGTACGTGTCCGCGTACTGGATGAAGACCGCCGGGGTCCAGGAGTTCAAGGGCGAAGGCGAAACCGTCACCATCCAGCTCGACCAGGTCGACCGGATCGATCAGAAGAAGGTATCGGCCGGCAAGACGGCGGCATTGGCGGCGGTCATCGCTGGAGCCATCGTGGCGATCGGCGTCACCTTCGGAAGCGGAAGCGGCGAGGGCGGGGACAACGGCGGTGGCGTGCAGCCAGACTGAGACGCCGGAGCACGCCCCCTACAACCCCACGCCTGGGTGACCGCGTTGGTCGCCGGTCTTCGCGATCCAGACCTCGACCGCTGCGTACCGCTGACCGTTTTGTCGGGCAGCCGCTCCCCCGACAACGCTCCGGCCTCGAGGCGGGAGCTCGGCTGCCCGTGAGTCGCCCCGCGCCGGGCGCCGCGCTGCTCCTCCCGTGTCTCTCTGCCGCGGTCGCTTGGCTGCCGTCCCCCTCCGCGGCCCAGGACTTTCGCGAGGTCAGCCGCTCGGCGGGGATCGAACACGTCTGCTACGATCCCAACCGGATCTGCGGTGGAGCGGCCTTTCTCGACTATGACGGAGACGGGTGGGAGGACCTCTACTTGACGGGCGGCCTGAATCCCGACCGCCTGTACCGCAACCAGGGCGATGGCACGTTCGAGGATGTGACGGACGCGGCCGGGTTGGGGATGCTCTCGTCGGTGAACACGGTCGGGGTGGTCGCCGGCGACGTCGACAACGATGGCGATCCCGACCTGTTCGTCACGACGGCGGAGGATCAGCGGAACTACCTTCTGCGCAACGACGACGGGAGCTTCACCGACGTCTCGGATGCGGCGGGGATCACCGGTGATGATTGGAGCACGGCGGCAGCCTTCGGCGACGTGAACGGGGACGGG
>CP070670.1:194514-205358 GCA_020351855.1 Gemmatimonadota bacterium | reverse complement strand
CGAGTCCGGGCTTCCTTTCACGTTCCTCCGGCCCGCGGTGTATATGCAAAACGTCCTGGCTCACTGGGAGCGCATTGCGGGCGAGGGAGTCTATGCGGTGCCGTATGCGGCGGAGGCCCGGGTGACGCTGGTCGATCTGGCGGACGTCGCGCGGGTCGCTGCCGGCGTGCTGACCGAGCCGGGACACGAGGGCGCGACATACGAGCTGTGTGGCCGCGAGATCCTCTCGCCCCGGGAGATGGCCAGGATCCTGGCCCGCATCCTAGACCGCCCAGTGCGCGTCGAGGTCGTGCCGCGTGAGGCATGGGCAGCGAGCGCCCGCGAGGCGGGGCTCGGTGAGTACGGCATCGCGACGTTGCTCGCGATGTTCGACTACTACGAGCGTCACGGTCTCGTCGGGAATCCCAATGTGCTGGAGTGGCTGCTCCGGCGTCCGGCCACCACCTTCCAGAGCTTCGTGGCGCACGTGCGGGACGGAATGGCCGGGTCGTTGGAGGGTGGGGTGCGTCTGAGTCCCGATGCAGCAGAGGGGGAGTCGGCTCGATGAATAGGTCGGCTGGTTCCGACCCCACGGCGCGCGTGAGCAACCGCACTTCTGCCTCAAGCTAGTTCGGCGACTCGTCGCCGCTGGCCAGCCGAAGCCCGAGGTGGAACAGCAGGCGGGTGACGCGGGCGGTCTTCTCGAAGTCGATGGTCTCGGCTTCGTCGGACGGCTGATGGTAGTCGCCATGCAAGCCGCTGGTGAAGAGCGCCCCGGGGATTCCATAGCGGACGAAGGCGTACTGGTCGGAGCGACGGATCAGGTTTTGCTCGGGCCACGGATCCTCGATCACCCGCAGCCCGAGGTCCGCTTGGGCCGACGCCACCTCCTGGGCCACCTGCAGCAGGTAGCTGGAGGAGGTGCTGGTGACGATCGCATCGGTCCAGTTTCGACCGATCATGTCCAGGTTGATGTTCGCCGCGATGTCGGCGAGCGGGATCGTCGGGTGGTCGGTGTACCAGCGTGAGCCCACCAGGCCGACCTCCTCGCCGCTGAACGCGATGAACACGAGCGATCGCCGCGGCGGCGGCTCCAATCCGGCGAAGGCCTGTGCGAGCTCGAGCACGGCCGCCGTGCCGGAGGCGTTGTCGTCCGCCCCGTTGTAGATCGAGTCGCCGCTCACCGGTGTCCCGATTCCCAGGTGGTCCATGTGAGCGGAGAACACGACGTACTGCCCTCGCAGACCGGGATCGGATCCCTCGAGCCAGCCGATCACGTTCGGCGCATCAAACGGGACTCCAGCGCCTATCGGGAAGCGCTGGACGTATCCCTGGTCCCCGCCGGGTCGCAGGCCGAAGGCCCGGAACTGTTCAACGACATATGCGGCGGTCATCTCGAGGCCGGGGCTCGGCGTGGCGCGGCCGCCCATGGAGTCGTGTGCGATGAGCTCGATCCGGTCGCCAAGCTCCGCCGAGGTGATGCCGAGAGCGGCTGCCCGCTCGGCCCGCTCGCGGTCGGGACCGGTCACATCCCCTGTGCACGACGCCGCGAGCAGCAGCCAGCCGACCACGCTGCCGACCGCAGCAGTGTCGCGGAGCCAGCCCGGGGTGCGAACGCTACGGGTCTTCATCCGCTGCCTCGCTTCACCTGCCTTCCTCCAATTCCTCGTTCCTCGGTGGACGGGGTGGGTGCCCACGGCGATAGGAGCGGAACTCCCATTCGAAAACGCACGGGGTCAAACCGATCGGACGCCCGACCCTGGATGGAGCTCAAAGATCGGAGAGGTGGGCGCTCCACCAGTTCGCCGCTCGCGCTGGCGTCCAGGGATCGCCGACATCGCAGGCCTCGAGCAGGGCCGCGAGCTCGTCCACGCTCTGCGGCCTCCCGGCGGGATCCTTCTCGAGGCACGCGAGGACGATGCGGTCAAGCGCGTCCGGAACCGGCTGCTCCGTTCGGCTCGAAGGGGCCGGCGGGGCCTCGCGCACGTGCATCACCATCGTCTGCAGCGCCGAGTTGCCCTCGAAGACGTACGATCCGGTCAGCAGCCAGTAGGCCACGCACCCGAGCGAGTAGATGTCGGTGCGACCGTCCACCTGCTCGCCCGCCACCTGCTCGGGGGCGATGAAGGCCGGGGTGCCTCCCACCGAGTGGTCGATCGTCAGCTCGAGTTCGGGGCTCTCGCCCTCTTCGCCGTGATGGTGCAGCTTCACGAGCCCGAAATCGAGCACCTTCACGAAGTCGACCTGCCTCCCGTAGCGGCACACGTAGATGTTCGCCGGCTTGACATCCCGATGGATGAGGCCGTGCTCGTGCGCCTCGCCGAGGGAGTCGCAAACCTGCGTCAGGAGGTGGGCGGTGCGTGCCGCCGGGACGGGGCCAAAACGCCGGACCAGCTCTTCGAGGTCCAGGCCGCGCAGCAACTCCATCACGTAATAGAAGGTCCCGCTCCGCTCGATCCCGAAATCGTAGACCTGAATGGTGTGGGGCGAGGACATGGCGGCCGTGACCTGAGCCTCGCGCTCGAACCTGGCCAGCATGGTGCCCTGGCGCGCGGGATCCCTGGCAACGAGCTCCGGCCGGATCAGCTTGACCGCGGCCGGACGAACGAGCAGCCGATGCTTCGCTTGCCACACCTCGCCCATCCCGCCCTCTCCCAACCGAGATTCGAGCACGTAGCTGCCGAGCCGCCTCGCCTCGGCCAGGTCGACGCTCATCCCGTGCACGACACGGGAGCCCACATACGCGAGGACGACGGCAAAGGCGGGGCTCATGGTCGAGACCACGTAACGCATTGCGGGCAACTCGAGGCCGGCAAACGCGGCGAGAAGGGCCAATCCCAACGGACGGGTCGCAGCAGCGGCGACGGCGGTGATGAGCGTCACCCGCGGAGGACTCGGCACGATGAGCGGAAACAGAATGATCAGGGGAGTCACCCAGGTGACGTACGGAACATCACCGATCTCCATGTACGCGAGCCAGGGTGTAAAGACGGCGAGGAAGAGGCAGATGATGACCTCGTACACCAGGGCTAGTCTGAGCACCGTGATGTGGCTCAGCCGCTCGT
Source organism: Gemmatimonadota bacterium (assembly GCA_020351855.1). Classification (GTDB taxonomy): domain Bacteria; phylum Gemmatimonadota; class Gemmatimonadetes; order Palauibacterales; family Palauibacteraceae. The sequence continues at coordinate 202,314 of CP070670.1, read as the reverse complement.
CCCTTGCGGCCAGGATCAGCCCCCCGCTCAGCGCCCATAGGAGGATGCTTCCCGCGATCATCAGCGGATCCGAGGCCCCGACGTACAGGTGCGCGTACAGCAGATCGATGAGAGCGCCGGCGCCGATCAGCGCGAACATGACCCAGGCCAGCGTCGTCACGCGGCCGCGCGCCTTCTCGAGGAGGTCCGGCGTGAGTCCCGCCCACGCCCGGCGGGCGGCGCTCGGGTCCGTCACCTGTTGAAGAAAAGCGGCTTCTTCCACGATGAGTTTGGGCTGAGGGATCGCGGCTTTGAGGTGAAACCTACGGACGTCCGAGTCGGCGGGCACGGCACGCAACGGAGTGTGGCGCTGCACTGGACCGTGCGCCCGCGGGCTAGCCCCGGCTTCGAAGGGCCAGGCTGTCGGTGATCTCACCACAGGACCCGGCGAGATGTTCCCCACAGACGCGTCTCGAGGTCCCGGATAGGCTTAGTCTCCAGAAATGTATCCTTAGCCGCCGGCGGCCCAGTGCCTTCTCTCATTGAAAACCTGACGCGGCGAAAGGTCATCCAGTGGGCGATTGCCTACGTGGCTGGCGCCTGGCTGCTCCTGGAGGTGCTCGGCTTCGTCGCCGAGAACTTCGGGTGGCCGACATACCTGGTTCGCGGCGCCACGGTCCTCCTGGGAGTCGGCTTCCTCCTCACTCTGGTGCTGGCCTGGTACCATGGGGAGAGAGGGCGCCAGCGAGCCACAGCGTCCGAGCTCCTCCTCGTGTTCGCTCTGGTTCTTCTGGCCGGCGCCGCTGTCATTCAGGTCAGCCGAGCCCCAGGACCGGAAGAGTTCGCCGTCGGTCTTGCTCTCCCTCTGACCGTCGACCCGCATTCCATTGCCGTGCTGCCCTTCGTGGCGCGGAGCGAGGAGGGCGAGACCGCGACCGTCTTCGCAGAGGGGATGCACGACGATGTGGTCGCTCAGCTCGCGAAAGTCGACAGCCTCAAAGTCATCTCGCGAACCTCGGTGATGAAGTACCGCGGCACCGGGAAGAGCATCCGGGAGATCGGTACGGAGTTGGGCGTCGCGACCGTCCTGGAGGGAACCGTGCAGCGAGCGGGGGACCGGGTGCGCGTGAACGTGCAGCTGATCGATGCTCGAACGGACCGACATGTCTGGGCGGAGACGTACGATGAGGAGCTGAGCGCGGCCAACATCTTCGCGATTCAGAGCGATCTGGCCCGGAAGATCGCGGGTGCGCTCGAAGCGACCTTGACGCCCGATGTGGTGGCCAGGATCGAATCCCAGCCGACGGAGAGCCTCGAAGCGTTCGACCTCTACGGCCGTGGCCGGTACCTCATGGAGGGCCCGCGAGGGTTTTCCAGAGAGGGCCTGGACGAGGCGAGGCAGCTGTTCCGGGCAGCCATCGAGGCCGATTCCAGCTATGCCCCTGCCTGGGCCTCGCTTGCTCGGGTGCACCTCGTTCGGTGGAGCCAGGGGCACGCGCCGCCCGAAGAGGCCTTGCCAGCGGCGCGGACAGCCGTGGAGCGGGCGCTGGAGTTGAACCCGGAGCTGTCCGAGGGCTACTCGGCACGCGGCGCACTGCTCCGGGCCGAGCTGGATTTCGAGGCGGCAGAGGCCGCCTATCTCAAGGCGCTCGAGCTCAATCCCGGCTCGGCCGAGGAGCACCGACGCTACAGCCTTCTCCTCAATGATCTCGGCCGGTACGAGGAGGCAGCCCGTGAGGCCAGGCACGCGGTCGAGCTCGACCCCCTCTCCACGCTGAACCGCCAGGGCCTCGCGGCGGCGCTTCTCTTCGCGCGAGACTGGGACGGGGTCATCGAGGAATCGTGGAAGCTTGTCGAGATGGAGCCGGGCGACCCGATCGCATACTACAATGCCGGCTATGGACACGGGATGAAGGGGGAGCACGAGCAGGCCATCGCGGCGCTCGAGAAGGCGCGGGAGCTCGATCCGGGGGACGCCTACAACACGGCGGGTCTTGCGTGGGCGCACGCCCGTGCGGGAAACCGAGACCAGTCGCTGGCGCTCCTGGCGGAGGTTCCCGAGCAGGGCGCGATGCTCAAGGAGATCGCGATCGTGTACGCCGAGTTGGGCGAGCACGACCGCGCCTTCGGGTACCTGAACCGCCTGGCGGAAGAGGATCCCGGCATGTTCGGCGAGCTCAGGGTCGACCCGTCGGCGGACGTGCTCCGGGCCGATCCGCGTTACGCGGCGCTCCTCGAGAAGGTCGGGCTGGAGTAGCGTTCAGCGCCCGAAGCGCGCGGCGCCGCCTTCCGCGAATGGGCTCGATTCGGGCTCGACGGGAAGGCCATGTCTCGAGCGCACCACACGTCTTAATCGCCGGTCTCGCGCGAATCGGACGCCTCGATTCTGTTGGATGGGATCAACGCGCCCGCTCATCGTGAGTTCGTCTCTGCCGACGGCGAAGCCCGGATGGCGCCCTGAACAGCGGCCGATCGTGCCTTTTCCTGGCGCAACGAGAGCTTGGCCTACTCCTTGCCCCACGAACGCCACAGCTCAGGTCTGTCCATCCTCCCTCCACCGCGGGTCTGGCCGGGCAAGCGGGTCGAAGCCGGGTCCCGTATCGACGTGTTCAAACCCGGCACTACTTTGCTCCAGGAGTAGTAGCAATGCGTAAGCTTCTCACCTTCTCCGTCGCTGCGGGCGTGGCCGTTTGGGCATCCGCCTGTAGTGAGGCCCCGACGGCTGCGGATCAGCAGATATCGGCTGCCCAGCATGAGACCGGTAACGGTTTCTTCTCCGGCGGGCACGACTACCGGCTCAACCTGATCGGGGTGCCGCAGGATAAGACGGCCGACATGGACGGCAACAACGGCCGTCGGATCTTCGTCCGACTCCACTCCGACAACGAGGTCACCAACCCCGGTCGCAAGAACAACCACCTCGCCAAGGGCGGCGGTGACGATCAAAACCACATCTATCTGTGCAACAGCTCCAACGACGAGGGCGACTCCTCCGATCCCCGCTGCACCGACTACGGCAATCCTGGCGATTTCCGGGTCCTCGACGCGAACGCGACGGACGGTGACGGCGCGCTGCTGGCCGTGCCTGACCCCTGCTGGGGCAACGACAGCACGGACGGGTGCACCCCGACCTACCAGATCCTCGCACGCGCGCACGGTCCCGGCGGATCCGCGGAGATGACCACCTGCGCCACCGAGGACCAGGCGTACGATGGGACCCAGGATACGTGGTGTGGCGACAACGGGATCGAGCTTTATCCGAAGAAGGGCGGCAAGAACAAGGCGCAGGACATCTCCGATGCGCTGCTCTACATGACGATCTACCTCGACGGAGTGAACGACGAGCTGGAGAACTGCATTAACGGCACCGTCGGCGTTGACTATCCTGCCGGCGGCGAGTACGACATCTACCTGTTCGATCGCTGCTTCGAGGACTACTTCTGGAACTACGACAACGACGGCCTGAAGCTGCTCGAGATGCGCTTCTACGCGGTGCCCACGATCTGAGGCGGACCCGCGGATTCACCGTGCTCGTGCAGGGGCGGCTCCTCTCGGAGCGGCCCCTGCACCTTTTGTGTGGCGGGAACGTGAATCGGCAGACACGCTAGCCCGAAGTGCGTCGCGTGCGCCCATACGCCACCGAATAGAGGTTTTCCCGACTTGCACGACGCTCTCCTCCATGTAGTTATCCACGCGAGGTTGGTGAGCGAAGCGACATAACCGCAGAAGCGAAGGTCCAACCTGTTCCCCGGCTCGGCGATCGGGAGTGCGTCGCCGAGCTGACGTTCCCTATGAGAACGCCCGCCCGACGACCCGGTGATCGCCGCCGGGAACCATCCAGGCCACTGCAGTATCGAAAGGAGGGTAGCCATGGCGGAGGTCAAGGGGCGCGATCTCACGAGGATCAGCCGTGACTGCGTCGAGGCCTTCAACGTCGCCGATTGGGACCGGATGAAGGGCCTCGTCGTGGAGGAGGGCAAGTACTTCGAGCCCGCGACGAACCGTGTCGTCGAAGGACTCCCCGACATGCTCGAGACGTGGAAGGGCTGGAAGACCGCCTTCCCGGATCTGGTCGGCGAGGTGACCAACGTATTCGCGGTCGAGGACTTCTCGGTCGTCGAGATCCTGTGGAGGGGAACGCATGAGGGGACCCTGGTCACCCCGTTCGGCGAGTTCACCGCCACGCACAAGCCGTACACGTCGCGCGCGGCGATGGTGCTCGAGTTCAAGGGCGACCGGATCAACACGAACCGCCACTACTTCGATCTGCTGAGCATTCTGAGCCAGCTCGGCATTGAGCTGCCCGTGGGAGCGACTCCGGCGGGCTTCTAACTCCCGGCTGCGTGCAGCGGTCCGGCACGTAAGGGGCGGCTTTTCGAAGCCGCCCCTTCGCCGAACTTCCTCCAGGATTATCTTGCATCACAACCAGCGGTTAGGCCGGCCTACGATCACGTGCGAGGCTCGCGACGCGGAGGGAGCAATGCGTTCAGACAACGGTGCGCCGGATGGCCGGTCCCGAGGTGCCGGTGGGCGTCTCATCGCGGCGGCCCTCGGGATGGCCGCCGCCGTCCTCGCCCAGGCGCTTCTACATCGAGTCGGGCTAGACTTCACGGGCGCGTTGCTGATCGCGATCGCCGTCCTGCTGGGCGGATGGCTCCTCAACGCCCAGGCCCGCGTGCCCGGCCTCCCACTGACGGTGGCCGGCATCATGGCGCTCACCGTCCTTCTCACCGGTCTCATCGATTCCGCTACGACGGCCATTTCGGGCGGCACCGTGTTTGTGGCCCTGATGCTCAGCGCGTTTGCTCGGTCGTGGGGCGTCGGGCTGGCCGTCGCGGTGATCCTCGCCGCCGCCCAGCTGATCGCGGCGCTTCTATGACTCTGGGCTCCCGGGACAGGTGCAGTGCTCGGATGTAAGAACGACAGGACCGCCGGCATCCAGAGGATTGTCCTGCCTTGATCCGCGCTCATCAGGAGGAGCGGACGATGGATCGAGACGGAAAGGTGAGTCCCGGCACGGCGATGATCGTGACTGTCACGCTAGCCCTGGTGTCGTGGGCCGGCCTCCTGGCCCTGATCGGTCTGACGCTGGCCGTCTTCTGAACGGCAGGACCGCCGGGATGGCGAAGGCCATGCTCCGTCGTCGGGGGCCAGCAACCGTTGGACCCGCGGACCCCATGATTGCGGCACGGCAGCCTCTGCTGCGCCGCGGGCGCTCCGCCTCGTTGCGCTCAGCTGCAGGGCCTGCATATTAGCATGTTGCCGGGAATGGTGGATCCCGGGCTCCGCAGGAGAGGATCTGCAGCAGTGAAACTTCATTGGGAGTCGGACGGTGGCTCATACCTGGCCACCGGCGGAAGTGGTCACCGGTACGAGATCGTAGTGGTGTACGACGCCGGCGAGTGGGGCGTGCGGCGTGCCCCCAAAGGCTGGTGCCTGAAATCGGACGGTGATGTGGTGCAATTCCGCGGCTCGCTCCGCGAATGCAAGAAGGCTGCGAAGCTCATGGAAAAGCTGGCTTCAGCCGCGCAGGTTTCTTGATCCCATCGAAGGCCTGACGCGAGGGCCTTCCCAACTGCTTCCCCGTCGTTCCGCGGGCAGGAAATCTCGAAACGCAAATTGGGAACGTGCGACAGGTGTCGCGGCGCGACGACACTTGCGTGCCGAGGTGATTCGTCGTAAGTGGGCAGCCTGCCGTCAACCAACCCGGAGGTGCAGTATGAGACGTTTCCTACCGGTCCTGCCCGCCGTGCTACTGGTGGCCATGTCGTGCAGTGACCCCGTGGCTCCCGCAAGCTCACAGGACAACCCGGTCCCGTCGTTCAGCCAGTCAGAGACGGGCAATGGTGCGCCAAGCGGCGCGCACTACAACCTCAACATCATCGGGGTGTCGAAGAACAAGAGTGCCAGCATGGATGGCAACAACGGGCACCGGATCTTCGTGAAGCTCGAAGGGCGAAGCGACATCTACCTCATTGAGGGCGATGATTTCCAGGTCTTGGATGCGAACGGCACCGATGGCCGCGCGGAGTTCCAGCTCCCGCACCCGGATCCTGACTACGACGGGACGACCGTGTACTCGATCTTCGCCCGGCCTCTGGGCAAGCTGGACCTCAACGATCCGAAGTGGGCGGAGATGACGACCTGCGGCATCGATGCCGACCAGGGAGGTCTCGAGGTTTGCTCCGAGGAGAGCGCGGTGTTCATTCGGGACAAGGGGCCGCAGAAGTTCGTCAGGGTCACGAAGGAGCTCACCACGCTGGTGCTGGCGACGGCTCTGATCGAGGCCATCGAGGAGGCCGAGGGGAGCGACTGCCAGAGTGCGCGAGGCGCGGGAGCGGGAATGACCCGCATCACGATCTTCGACCCATGCCTCGAGGAGTACTTCTGGAAGTACGACAACCACGGTTTGAAGCTGCTGCAGCTTCGGTTCTATCCGGATCTGCCGGACAACATCTACTAGCGCGAGAGCCGATCGTCACGCCTGCCGGCGGGCAGGCTGTCGGCACGGCGAGCTGTGCCATGAGCAGGGGCGGTTCCCGAGGGAGCCGCCCCTTCGTGCATCCGCGTTTGACGGGACTGGCGCCGATCGGTAACTAGGCAGGGTACGGAGGCGCGGCGCGCGAACAAGCGAGCCCGCCTCCTGGAGTTTCAAGAGGGGCCATACACGCGAAAGAAGGCCAGACATGAGAGCGGAGCAACTCCTGCTTGCTGCGGCGATCTTCCTTGCTCTTCCGATCGGATGGGCGGTACCCGAGTCGGCTCGGGCCCAGGATCCGGTACCTCCGGCCGAGGGACTGGAGGGAGCATTCAAGGGTCAGAAGCACTTTTCGCCCTATGCCGGGCGAAACTTCCCGACCCAGGTGTACTGGGGCGATACTCATCTGCACACGGGCCTCTCGATGGATGCGGGAGCGTTCGGTGCCCGCCTCACCCCGGTGGATGCCTACCGCTTCGCCCGTGGCGAGGAGCTGACCTCCTCCCCGGGTCTGCAGGTGAGGCTTTCGCGGCCGCTCGACTTCCTCGTCGTCGCCGATCACTCCGACAACATGGGGTTTTTCCCGAGGCTGTACGCGGGTGACCCCATGATGCTGGCCGATCCCACCGGAAGGCGCTGGTACGACATGGTGCAGGCCGGCGGCCAGCAGGGCGTGGCGGCCGCCGTCGAGGTCATCGAGGCCTTCAGTCAGGAGACGTTCCCCGAGGCGCTGGCTTCGCTGCCGGGCAGCCGCGCCTATCGCGCGGCCTGGGAGGAGATGATCGACGCAGCGGAAGCCTACAACGAACCCGGCCGCTTCTCGGCGTTCATCGGCTACGAGTGGACCTCCAATACGGCGGGCAACAACCTGCATCGGGTCGTCATCTTCCGGGATGGCGCCGACAAGGCCAGCGTCGTTCAGCCCTACACGACGCTCAGGCCGCTGGGCAGCGACAACCCGCGTGACCTGTGGAACTGGATGAACGCGTACGAAGAGAAGACGGGCGGGCAGGTCCTCGCGATCGCGCACAACGGGAACCTGAGCAACGGGATCATGTTCCCGACGCTCGACACCTTCACCGGCCGGGCGCTAGACCGGGCGTACGCCGAGACCCGCTCGCGCTGGGAGCCGCTCTACGAGGCCACGCAGATCAAGGGCGACGGCGAGACGCATCCGTTCCTCTCGCCGAACGACGAGTTCGCCGACTACGAGACCTGGGATCAAGGCAATCTAGACCTGAGCGTACTGAAAAATGACGAGATGCTACCGTATGAGTACGCGCGGTCGGCCCTCCAGATCGGCCTGCAACTCGGGGCGAGCTTGGACGTCAACCCCTACAAGT
>CP070670.1:174298-194414 GCA_020351855.1 Gemmatimonadota bacterium | reverse complement strand
GTTTGCGGCGCTGAACTCGGCGGTGTGGTCGGGCGGCTCCTTCGTATACATCCCGAAGGGCGTCAAGGTGGAGATTCCCCTGCAGGCCTACTTCCGGGTCAACGCCGAGCAGATGGGCCAGTTCGAGCGCACGCTGATCATGGCGGACGAGGGATCCGAGGCTCATTACATCGAGGGCTGCACCGCTCCCGTGTACTCGACGGACTCGTTCCATTCCGGCGTGATCGAGATCATCGTGAAGCCGAACGCCCGCTTCCGTTACACGACCATCCAGAACTGGTCCAACAACATGTACAACCTCGTGACGCAGCGGGCGCTGGTTCACGAGGGCGCCTATATGGAGTGGCTGGACGGGAACCTCGGCTCGAAGCTCACGATGAAGTACCCGTCGTGCTTCCTGGTGGGCGAGGGGGCACACGGCGAGATCCTTTCGATCGCCTACGCGAGCGACGGCCAGCACCAGGACACCGGCGGGAAGGTCGTGCACGTCGCGCCCAACACGACGTCCCAGATCACGTCGAAGTCGATCTCCAAGGGCACGGGGCGCGCGTCGTACCGGGGGCTGCTGAAGGTCTACGAGGGGGCGACCGCTGCCAGGTCCAACGTCGAGTGCGACGCCCTCCTGCTGAGTGAGACATCCCGCACGGACACCTATCCGTACATCGAGATCGACGAGGACAGCGCATCGATCGGCCACGAGGCGACCGTCTCCAAGGTGGGGGACGAGCAGCTCTTCTATCTGACGAGCCGCGGCCTCTCGGAGGGAGAGGCCATGGCGATGGTGGTGCGCGGCTTCATCGAGCCGATCGCCAAGGAGTTGCCGCTCGAGTATGCGATCGAGCTCAACCGATTGGTGGAGTTGGAGATGGAAGGAAGCGTAGGCTAAGAGGAGCGATAGATCCAGTGGGGAACGGAGTCACCAGCGTGCAGATAGACCCGACGGCGGGCGGTGCCGGTAGCGTGAAGGACCGACAGAGCACCCTCGCCGCGATCGATGGGCTGAACGAGCCGGAGACGCTCAGGAACGCCCGTCGATCCGCCTGGCGCCGCTTTGCCGAGCTTCCCATGCCCACCCGGAAGTCGGAAGAGTGGCGCTACACGGAGCTCTCGGACCTGCACCTCGAGGATTACGATCCGGCGCTGTGCGCGACCACGTTCGCCGAAGCAGGAGCGCCCTTGTCTCGGAAGGTCGGCGAGCTGGAGGCCCTGCCCGAGTCCGTCCGCGAGGTGTTGGCCAGGTCCGGCGAGCGGAGCGCGGTGTGGGTCCAGGTGGACGGGCAGGCCGTCTATCACAGACTCGACGAGGAGCTCGCGGAGCGCGGCGTCACCTTCGCCCCCATCCGGCAGGTGGCCCTGGAGCAGCCCGAGCTCCTGGCGACGTACCTGTTCACCAGCCCCATTCCTTCGATGGAGGAGAAGCTCTGGTCGGCCCACGTGGCATTCCTCTCGGATGGCTACTTCCTGCACGTGCCATCGGGCGTGCATCTGCCGACGCCCGTGCACGCCTTCCGAGTGCTGACCGAGTCGGGACTGCTCGTCTCCTCCCATTCCCTGGTGGCTGTCGAGCAGGGTGGAGAGGCCACCTGCATCGACGAGTTCATCTCGGAGGACCTGGACGGGTCATCGGTCAGCCTGGCCGGCACGGAGCTCTTCGGAGGCGAAGAGGCGACCCTTCGCTACATCGCCCTGCAGCGCTTCGGACGAGGGGTGAGGCACTTCGGCATGCAGCACGTCACCACGAAGCGCGACAGCAGCCTCGCCGGCATCAACGTGAGTCTCGGCGCCGATCTGGCAAGGGCGGACGTGACGAGCCACCTGGAGGGGCCCGGAAGCCGGAGCGAGATGCTCGCGCTCTGGTTCGGGGACCGCGGGCAGCACTTTGACCATCATACGCTGCAGCATCACGCGGCACCGAGCGCGTTCAGCGACCTGCTCTACAAGGGCGCCCTCACGGACTCGGCGGATAGCGTGTTTCGAGGGCTGATCCGCGTGGACCCGCTTGCGCAGCTCACCGACGCGTATCAGACGAACCGGAACCTCCTCCTCAGCGACCGGGCGAGCGCGCGCACGCTTCCCAACCTCGAAATCGAGGCGGATGACGTGCGTTGCTCGCACGGCGCGACCGTAGGGCAGGTGGATCCGCAGCAGCTGTTCTATCTGTTGAGCCGCGGACTGAGCCGGCAGCGGGCCGAGCGACTGCTGGTGTTCGGCTTCTTCGACGAGGTGCTGAGCCGGATTCCGGTGGAGGGGGTACGAAGCCGGATCCGGGAATCGATCGAGTCGAAGATCGGTATCTGAAAGCCGACCCAGGAAGAAGGCAAGGTCCGTTGAGCGAGTTCACGACGGTGGCCAGTCTGGACGACATCCCCGAGAGCGGGCTGAAGACCGTTCAGCTGGACAGCATCAACCTTGTTCTCGTGAAGCGCGATGGGCGAGTCTATGCGCTCGAGGACCGCTGCTCGCACGAGGAGTTTCCCCTCTCCGCGGGAGAGGTGACGGGGGACCAGATCACCTGCGTGCTGCACGGGGCCCGCTTCGACCTCGCGTCAGGTGCGCCCAAGGCGTTGCCGGCCGTGCTGCCCGTTCGCACCTTCGAGTGCCGCATCCAGGGAGATGAGGTGCAGGTGAGGCTCTGAGCTCTTCAGGCGCTGTGTCGATGGAAACCACACCGGCTGCTCCCGCCTACGATGTCGGCGCCGTGCGGCGTGACTTCCCGATCCTGGACCAGTTGGTCCACGGTCGTCCCCTGGTCTATCTGGACAGCGCGGCGAGCGCCCAGCGACCCCGGCAGGTCACCGAGGCGATCCGCCGTCACTACGAGACCTCACACGCCAACGTGCACCGGGGAGCGCACGAGCTCAGCCTGCGCGCGACCGAGGCGTACGAGGGCGCCCGCGCCTCCGTGGCGCGCCACATCGGAGCCTCGTCGGAGGCCGAGGTCGTGTTCGTCAGAGGGACGACGGAGGCCGTCAACCTGGTCGCAGGCAGCTGGGGGGCGGTCAACATGGGGCCCGGCGACGAGATCCTGCTCACCAAGATGGAGCACCACTCGAATATCGTGCCGTGGCAGCTGCTCGCCGAACGCACGGGAGCGCGCCTCCGGTTCGTGGATGTGTCGCCGGACGGACAGCTTGTCATGGCCGACTACGCACGGCTGCTCTCCGAGCGCACGCGACTCGTTGGCGTCACGCACGTCTCCAACACGCTCGGAGTGATCAATCCGGTCCGGGAGATCACGGAGCTGGCCCACGACGCCGGAGCGCTCTGCCTGATCGATGGGGCGCAGGCTACCCCCCACCTGCAGGTCGACGTCGCAAGGATCGGGTGCGACTTCTATGCGTTCAGCGGCCACAAGATGTGCGGCCCCACGGGGATCGGCGTTCTGTGGGCGCGGCGGGAGCTGCTGGAGGCAATGCCCCCGTACCAGGGCGGCGGCGAGATGATCTCCTCCGTGACGCTGGAGGGATCGACCTGGGCCGCCGTGCCTCAGAAGTTCGAGGCGGGCACGCCGAACATCGCCGGCGCGATCGGTCTTGCCGAGGCCATCCGGTATCTGGATGGCATCGGCCTGGATGCCCTGCAGCGGTACGAGTCGGAGCTCGCGGGATACGCTCTGGAGCGGCTCGGCCGAATCGAGGGTCTGCGGGTCTACGGTCCACGCAGCGACCGCGTGGGCGTGCTTTCCTTCACGTACCTGGACATCCACGCCCACGATCTGGCTACGATTCTGGATCAGCGCGGCATCGCGATCCGCGCCGGCCACCACTGCAATCAGCCGTTGATGGACCACTTCGGGGTCGACGCGACGGCGCGGGCGAGCCTGTACCTCTACAACACGCACGAGGAGGTGGATGCGCTGTGCGAGGCGCTCGACTTGGCGGGTGAGCTGTTCTGTCGCAGCCTTTGAGCTAGCGGTGCCGAGCGCGACCCTGCCGTGAGCCTCTCGGATCGCCCCCCGCGCGACGCGCCCGTCGATCGATCGATCCCGCGTGCCCTCACGGATCTGTTCCAGGAGGTCATCCTCGACCACTACCGACGACCACGGAACAGGGGACCCCTCGAGGACTCCACCCACGCCGTCACGATGAACAACCCGCTATGCGGCGACGTCATCACGCTGTCCCTCGTCGTGCAGGGCGATCGGATCGAGCGAGCCCGCTTCGAGGGACGCGGCTGCTCGATCAGCCAGGCCTCGGCCTCCATGATGACCGAGCGCCTCGAGGGGACTCGGATCGACGAGGCACGTGACCTGTCGCGAACGTTTGCGAGTCTGCTTCACGGCGACCGCGATCGGGAAGGGGATGAGACGCTGGGCGACCTCCGCGCCCTCGGCGGCGTTTCCAAGTTCCCCGTGCGGATCAAGTGCGCACTCCTGGGCTTCAACTGCCTCGATGAGCTCATCGAAGAGGTCGCGGATCCGGATCGCCAGGGCGGCGATCGGCCGGGAGCGGAACCGTAATCCTGCTCAGGTACGTCCGCTGAGCACGCACGTCGAGGGCCGCGTGCTCAGAAGCGCGGGAGGGCTCTATGCCGTGGACTTGGGGGAGCAGATCATCGATTGCACGGTCCGCGGGCGCCTCAAGCTCGGCGACGCACGCGTGACGGCCGGCGACCGCGTGATCGTGGAGATCCTGCCGCAGGGAAACGGCCGGATCGACCGCCTGCTGCCGCGCACGACGCGGCTGTCCCGTCGGGCCGCGGCGGGCGGGCGAGAGCAGGTGATCGTGGCAAACGCCGATCAGCTCGCGGCGGTGTTCGCCGCGGCGCAGCCGGCGCCCGATCTACGGCTCCTGGATCGCTTTCTCGTCCTCGGGGAGTTGGGCGGGCTGGCCCCTTTCATCGTGCTGAATAAGCTGGATCTCGCCGCGGACGGAGACCTGGGGGATGCGCTCGCGCCGTACCTGCGCGCCGGCTACGAAATCCTGTTGACGAGCGCCCGGCGGGGTGATGGAGTGCTGGAGCTGGGCCGCAGACTGAGGGACCACGCCACGGTGTTCGCGGGACCCTCGGGCGTCGGCAAATCCAGCCTCCTCAACCGCCTGCTTCCGGATGAGGAGCTGAGGGTCCGTGAGGTCAGTCAAAAGCGTGGACGCGGAAAGCACACCACCGTGAGGTCGAGCTTTTACAGGCTTCCGTCCGGTGGCTACGTGGCGGATACGCCCGGACTCCAGCAACTGGTGCCCTGGGGGGTCTTGCCCGATGAGCTGGCGGGAGCGTTTCCCGAGTTTCGCGGCGCGCTGCAGGGATGCCGCTTCAACGACTGTCGCCACGTCGCGGAGCCAGACTGTGCGATTCGCCAACTCGTCCGGTCCGGGGTGGCGAGCGAGGGGCGATACGGGAGTTATGTCGCACTGCTCGAGGAGACGGGGGAGGATTCATGACCGTACGCTCATCCTTCCCCGATCTCCTCTCGGATCGACTGGCGACCTACGAGCCCCTGCGTGTGGAGGCAGCGGAGGGAACGACGCGGGCTGCCGTCATCCTGCTGCTGAGGCCGTCGGACGATGGGGCCGAGGCGCTATTCGTGGTGCGAGCGGAGCACCCGACCGACCCATGGTCCGGACATGTCGCGCTGCCGGGCGGACGGATGGATCCGGGAGATCCGGATCTCGTCCACACCGCCTTGCGCGAGCTTCGGGAGGAGACCGGCCTTCGGCTGAAGCGACCCGACATCGTGGGTCGGCTGGACGAGCTGCATCCGACGAGCCGTCACATCCCGCGGATCGCGATCACCCCCTTCGTAGGCTGGCAGTCGCGCGGCGGCACGGTCAGGCGGACGGTCGAGATCGATGGGCACTTCTGGGCGCCACTCGCGGAGCTGCGCGCCCCCTCCCGGCGATCCTCGTTGGTCCTTGAGCGCGAAGGGGACAGCTTCCGGTTTCCCACGATCGAGTACGCGGGCTACACCGTGTGGGGACTGACGTACTCCATCGTACGCAACTTCCTCGACCTCATCGCGGTTGGGGACGAGCGGCAGTAAAGGTGGCCGCCAGGGCGCTCATCGCGGGCTGCGGGTATGCCGGCCTTCGGCTTGCCCGGAGGCTCGTGGCCGACGGCGTGGAGGTCGTGGGCACGGTTCGACAGCCTTCCCGCGCAGCCGATCTCGAAGCGGTCGGCGTCCAGCCTTTGATCCTCGAGGTGGATCACGAAGGCCCCGCGCCGGCGCTGGAAGAACTGGCGCCGGAAGTCTGCTTTTGCCTTATCCCCCCCGCTTCGCTTGACGCGGACCCTCGTGCGGGGCGCGTCGGCCGGATCGTCGAATCCCTCCGGCGGGCCCCGCTCGAGTGCTTCATTTACGCGAGCAGCACGGGAGTCTATGGCGATCGGGGAGGGGCGCTCGTCGACGAGACAACCGTGCCCAAGCCCGACTCCCCGAAGGGGGAAGCGCGCCTCGCGAGCGAGCGCAGGGTGCTCGAGCTGGGCTGGAAGCTTGATGCGAGGCCGCGGATCGGGAGGATCGGCGGCATTTACGGCCCCGACCGCACGCTCGGGCCGGCGATCCGGGAGGGTCGCTACCAGCTGATCAGGAACCGGGATAGTTGGACCAGCCGCATTCACGTGGACGACCTGGCCCGCGGGCTGGAGGCGATCTGGAAGGCCGGGGCGAACGGGCGGGTCTACAACCTGTGTGACGACGAGCCCCACCTTTCCTCGGAATACGCTCGCTTCACGGCACAGCTGCTCGGACTCGACCTGCTGGAGATCGGGGAGGACATCGCGCGTGACCTCTACGATCCGGATCGTCTGGCGCGCAAGTTGGGCAGCCGCCGCGTTTCAAACCGTCGCATGCGGGAAGAGCTCGGGGTCGAGCTCGCCTACCCCACTTTTCGGGAAGGCGTCCCGGCCGCGCTGAAGGAGGAAGGATCCCTGGCGTGAAGTTGTTCTGCCAGCCTCAGGCCCATGCGGGCTCAGGCAGGCTCGCGGGCGCGACCGGTCCCGCTGGAGCTAGCGGAGGCGGGGCAGCGCCTCGAGAATCGCCTCGCGGATGTCGTCGATGATGTCGGGCCAACCGACATCATCCTCCTTCGTCACGGTGACGAAGTTGTCCGCCATGAAGAGGGCCCGAACGCCTCTCACCTGAAAGATCTTCTCGGCGAGCGGGTCGGCGCCGGGTGGCGGCGGCTCGAAGAACGAGCGGCCCTCCGCCTCGAAGACGGCCTGGTTCAGCTCGAACTTGGCCGCGTTCGGATTTGGGGTGCCCGTTATTCTGATCCTGGGCTCACGGCCAGCAGCCAAGCTTCGCCTCTTGTCGAATGCCTGCCGATCCTGCACGGCACCCGAAGGCGCCGCAGAGGACATGTCCGGGCGTACGGTAGAGGCCGTCTACGGGATCAGCAAGAGGATCGGACGGTCTCATCGCAGGTGCCGAGAACCCGGTCCAGCATCTCGACCGACATGTGCAGCAGGTCGCGCTCGATCGTCAGCGCCGGCGACAGTGTGATGACGTCTCCGGTCACGCCGCCCCCCAGCAGGATCCAGCCCTCTCCGAGCGCCTCGACGAGGGCGCGGGCCGTGATCTGAGCCGGAGGAACCCGTCCATGCGGATCGTGAAGCTGCAGGCCGATCATCAAGCCACGCCCCCGCACGTCGCGTGCGACAGGATGGGCCTCGGCCATCGCCCGAAGCTCCCGGAGCCAGCGCTCCCCCTCGTCTCGAGCCCGCGAGGGGAGGTCCAGCTCCTCGATCAGGCCGATCGCCGCCAGGGCCGCCGCGCAGGAGACGGGATGCCCCAGGAAGGTCGAGGTGTGCATCGCCTCGCCTTGCGATCGGGGCCAGGCGGCCATGACCTCGGCGGAGCCGACGCAGGCGGAGATCGGCATGCCGCCCGACATGGCCTTGCCCAGGCAGAGCAGATCCGGAACGACTCCCTCCGTGTCGCACGCGAGACGCCAGCCCGTTCGACCGAATCCGGTATAGATCTCGTCTGCGACGAGCAGGACGCCGTGCTTGCGGCAGATCGCGGCGAGACCGGAAAGGAACCCGGCTGGCGGGAATACGGCCCCGCCCCGCCCCAACGCAGGCTCCAGGATGACCCCGGCGATCCGCTCTCCTCCGGGGCCCGCGAGTATGCGCTCCACCTGTCCGAGCTCGACCGAGGCGTCCGGTGCGCCCCCGGCGGGGTAGGGCGACCTCACGACGTGCGGGTTCAGCTGCGCGATGAACGGGGCGCGGAAGAGCTCCCGATCGGTGACGGAGAGCGCTCCGTAGGTGAGGCCGTGGTAGGCGCCGGAGAAGGCCAGGAAGCCCGGTCTGCCGGTGAACAGGGTCGCCGTCTTGAGGGCGATCTCGACCGCCTCGGAACCGGATGTGCCCAGAACCACGCGCGCGCCGGGCGGACCCATTCCGGCCAGTCGCTCGAGGAGTGCTACCCTCACCTCGGGTGGATGCACGTCGCCCATGGCGTGTACGAGCGACTCCGTCTGGGCGCGGACGGCCTCCACAACGGCCGGATGCCGGTGCCCGGCCGCCGCCACGCCGAACGCAGCTGTCAGATCGACGTATCGATTGTCGTCGGCGTCCCACACATTGCTCCCGAGCGCCCGCTTCCAGAACACCGGGAACCGGGAGGAGATGAAGGTGACATTCGGCGACTCGACTGCCGCGAGCCGGGCCGCGAGCTCCTTCGAGCGGCGTGCCGGGACGGGGCCATCGAGATGCGGCGGCTTCGACGTGGTGTGCATGGCGGAAACGACAGCCTACCAGTTGTAGACGGTCCAGCGGCCACAGTCGGGCGACGGGCAGACGAGACGGATGCGGAACGGGCTCCCGTCCGATCGGGGGGCGGGATGCCGCTCCACGTGGCGCACCATGCGCACGGAGCATGCAGGGCACTCCGGCTCGCCGCCCGCGGCCGGGTGCGCGCGGTCCAGCGCCTCGAGTGCCTCCGCTTGCTCGTGCTCCAGCATGCGCCCGACATTGTCTGCGTGTTCCACGTGCCCGCTCCCGCCGCTCCGTTTTCGTTGCGTCCGGACGCCGATCCGGCGAGCGCCGCCCTCTGCGGCCCGTCGGCATGGACCGCGTCAACGATGCGAACAACCGCCCGCCTCGCGCCAGCATGAGCCCTTCACGGGACCTTGCGGCCGAATATCGTCGGGAGTTCCCGATTCTCGAGCGAAAGGTCTATCTCAACTCGAACTCGCTCGGTGCCCTTTCATGCCGCTCCATCGCCTACCGACGCGTGTTCGAGGAGCAGTGGAACGACCTCGGCGCGAGTGCCTGGTACGAGCTCTGGCTGTCGAAGCTGGCAGAGGTGCGCGCCTCGTTCGGCCGGATCATCGGGGCCCTTCCAAATGACATCGCTCTGCTCCCGAGCATCTCGGCCGGGCTGGCCACGCTGCTCGGGGCGCTCGACTTCCGGCGGCGCAACCAGGTGGTGGTCACGGAGCTTGACTTCCCGACCCTTTGTTACGCCTTCCTGGCTCACCAACGCACGGGCCTCGAGGTCGTGATGGTCGAGAGCCCGGATGGCATCGAGATCCCCCTGGACAGAGTGGCCGCCGCGGTGAACGATCGGACGGCGCTCGTCGCGACGTCCCACGTGTTCTACTCGACGGGCGCCATTCAGGACGTGGCGGAGCTGGCCCGAATCGCCCATGCCCGGGGCGCGCTGCTACTGGTGGATGCCTACCAGTCCACTGGCCAGATCCCGGTGGACGTCAAGGGCGCGGAGATCGACCTGCTGCTCTCCGGATCCCTCAAGTGGCTGTGCGGAGGACCGGGACTCGCGTTCCTCTACGTCCGGCCCGATCTGGCGCTCCAGCCGACGACCTTAAGCTGGTTCGGCGTAGAGGATCAGTTCTCCTTCGACCCGAGGGCTGCCCGGCCGCGCGCCGATGCCCGGCGCTTCGAACTCGGCACACCAGCCATGGGAGCTGCGTTCACGGCCCTGGGCGGCCTGGAGATCATCGAGGAGATCGGAGTCGAGCGGATCAGGGAACGCAACCGCATGCTTGCGAGCGACCTGGTCGACCGCCTGGCCGCCAGCGGCCTCCCGCTCCGCGTGTCTTCTGCCCCGGAGCGTCGCTCCGCCATCGTGCTCGCAGAGCACGCGGACGCGCCGGACGCCGTCCGTCGCCTGGCTCAGCGCGGCATCATCATCGACTACCGCGGGAATCGGGTGCGGCTGTCCCCGCATTTCTACAACACGCTAGAGGACAATCGGGCGGCAGCGGAGGCGCTCGCCCCGGGGGGCTAGTGCTCCAGGCCGACCACCGTGTAGCCCTCCCGCTCTCCCACCCAAAGCAGGTATACGTTGGCCGGCCGGGGACGTGGCGTGGCGGTCGGTTGCGCCTTCTCGGCCCGGAGTCGGAGAACGGCGATCCGGTCCGCGTCGATGTCGGCCTGGCGGAGCAGCCGATGCTCTCCGGCCGGCGGATTCCGACAGGATCCGGGGCCGTCCGGGGGCGCCACATAGACCCGTTGCGGCCCGGTGCCGAATGGCACGGCCGAGCCCTTCCAGTAGCGATCCCGGCCCTCGTCCCTGAACTCCCACTCGTACCGGGTGCCGAACGGGCTCCGCCCGCCGTGGCGGATCCCGAGGTCCTCGAACTCCAGGCCGAAGCCTCCGCCCGACGGATCCATGCAATCCACGCGGGGGCGCTCGACCGGCGATACCCTCCCGAACCAGTGGCCTACCGTCTTGTCGCGCCGGGCAATGAGGATGGCGGTCAGCGTATCCGTGGCGAGGCGGTCCGGCAGCTCCCCCGCCTCCACCGCGGCGCGGATGAGCTCGTCCCGGAAGCGGGCTACGATCTTGGCGCCCCAGTAGCCATCGGCCACCGTGGCCGAGCGGAAGGCTGCGTTGGGCCAGTTCGCCTTCCAGCTTCCCGGATCATACTCCTCGACAGGAAGCCAGCCGATGGAGGGATCGATGATCTCGTAGTCCTTCTCCTCCCAACCAACCCGGTAGAATCCGAACGTGGGCAGCCGGGCGAGGAAGGCCCAGGCGTCGAAGTTGTACTCCATCCCTTCTCGCGGATTGTGCGGGCGGATCGTTCCGCTGCCCAGCGTCGCCCCGAAGTCCTGGAGATAATGCCTCAGGTAGCCGGGAGGATTCACCCAGACGTCGAGCGTGTTCGCGAAACGCATGTCGACGTGGTTCGTCCAGGCCGACAGCACGTATAGGCCACGCAGCTCGCGCCGGTTCTGGTGCAGGTAGTAATCGTTCGGATCGTCCTTCCGCGTGTCGCGGAAGCGGAAAGGGCCCTTGGGTGGGCCGGGTAGCAGCTTGCTGGCGATCGCCCGGTAGCGCCCATCAGGCAGGGGGGCCGTGCGGCCGAGGATCCCCCGGACATCGGCCGCCGTGGGCGCCTCCTCGCCGGTGGCCAGCACCAGCGACGTCGTGTCGAAGGCGACGATGAGATCCTGCGGTACGTGGTAGCCCGCGGCCCAGAAGAGCCGATTCGCTATCGTGTTGGCGGCGCTGGCCAGATAGAGGTTGTCCGGCGGGTCGAACTTGAACAGATACACATCCCCTTTGCCGTCCTCGATCCACAGGCCCGGGGATATCCCGGTGCTCTTCAGCCGGGTGACGACGTACGGCGGGCGTGGTCGGTCGCCGGCCGCCGTCGGTCCGAGCCGGATCTCCTCGGTGGTGATCTGACGCCGGGTGATGCGGTGCTCGAACCAGGCCGAGTTCACGACCTCATCGAAGTGGGTGACGTTCAGGGCTTCGTTCCGGTAGATCCAGTCGTCGGGATCGAAGGGCTGTCCTAGCTCCCCGACGGTCGACTCTCGGATGAGCGGCCAGATCTCCGAGACTTCTCGCTCCTCGGGCTCGTGAATCGGAAGCGTGTCGGCGTACGGAATCGGCTCGGGCCGGAGCACGAGCGGCGGCAGTGAGCCGCCGCGTGCGCAGCCGACGAGTGCGACCGTCGCCATACCCGTTACGAGAGAGAGTCGGGCCCGCATGTCAGAAGTCGGAGATGAAGCGGAAGCCGAACCGGAACCCCTCATCGCCCCAGGCGAAGAAGAAGTGGGTGCCGGGCCCGCTCTGCGTGGCGAACCGGAGGCCGAACCCCCAGTCGTTCCGGAACCGCGAGATCTCGCCGAGGCTGGGCGTCACCGTTCCCGAGTCCCAGAAGACGAACCACTCGGCGCGCGATCGCTCCTGCAGCTCCCGCCAGGCCTCGTACCGCCACTCGACGGTCCAGGTAAGCCGGTCCCGATCCCGAAAGCGGGCCGTGGAAAAGCCCCGTAAGTCCTCGCTGCCGCCGAGCTCGGCAAGGTAGTAGAAGGGAACGCCGCGGCCCCAGCCAGGATTCGTCTCCATGAGAGCACGCAGGGCGAAGGCCTGACGCGGATTGAAGGGAACGTATCCCTGCACCTCGCCCTGCAGGCGCAGGAAATCGGAATCCGTGGCCCCCGTACCGCCGTAGAAGAACGCTTCGCCTATGAAGCGGACGCCTCGCGGCTGAAGAGACTCGATGTACGTGAAATCCACGGTCGCCCGGGTTCCCACGACCACGAAGTTGAGCTCCTCTTCGGATCCGTAGAGGGAGTCCGGGTCGAACGTGTCTCGGATGTCCGGCAGGTCATCGTTCTGGCCCGGACCCGTGGAGTTGTGTTCCCAGCCGGCCGCGCTGTTGAAGCGCACACGACCGGACAGCCTGGCCTCCCAGGTGCCCCCGAGCTGCACCTGCTCCCACTCGTAGTTCGACTTGTCCAACTCCTCCGACCCGATGCCGATCCCCCAGAAGTTGGCCTCGGTGAGCCTCCGGAACTTGGCGCCGACGTCCGTGGCCCTATCGGAGCTCGTCAGGCCGAACGCGCCGTAGGCAGCACCTGGAGACAGGATGATGGACGCCGCGCCCTCGATGAAGAAGGGTGCGAAGCGGGTCAGACGCAGCTGGAATCCGTCGCCGGCATTATATCCGAGCGACTGGATGGAGGGCTCGAGGCCCCAGGTCACGAGCGCGTCGTAGATGTTCGGACCCTCACCCTCGGGCAGGAGCTGGCTGATGCCGGCGGCAGCCAGGCCGATGCCTCCGGCCAGAAGACGAAGCGGCAGCATGGCGATCGTGAGGGGAAGGCCGACGTAGTCGCGCGTATCCGGTGGATGCTTGGCCGGGGGACGCCTGAGGTTGGCGCGAATCTTGTCGGCGCTATCCGGTGACACCGGGCCACCTCCCTCCTGCATCGAGGCTCCGCTGCGGAGCGATCCGCCCGAGCTGTCGGGTACGGAATCGGCCTGCTGCGCGTGCAGGAAGTCGGCGTGCGCCGACCAGCAAGCCCCGATCAAGAGCCCGAGCCGAACAGAGCCGCCGAGCCGCACGGCCGTGTGACGGAAGGAGAAACGGAGGCTAGTGTACCCGAGCATGGGCGCGGCTGTGAGTGGACATCACCGGGTTCGCTCCTCCTGCGCGGCCGTTCTGGGCCGAAGCGAGCATCCATTCTGGCAACGGGAGAACGCGCGGGCCAGAGCCGACGCTTTCATGCCGCGTTGGCCGATCGTGCAGCGGCAGCGTCCGGCGAGGTGCCATAAAGGCGGGAAGACTCCCGGACGCGGGCCGCATGGCGGGCCCGGTTCCTGCACTGGATCCGGCCCGTGCGCGAGCGCGTTCAAGCTGTTAGAAAGCTATGGTGACCGAGGGCTTTGCCCATAGAGGGCCGTGAAGCCCCCCACGCGCGGTGGCGGACCGCTGACGGCCGCACCGGATAGACCAGGAATGGGCATGACCGAAGAGGAAAAAGTCTCAGGTAACGGAGGCGATGACGCCTCGACACCGACCGACGATGACTCCGATAGCGTTCTCCGCGGCCACGATGGGGAACCGGCCAACAGCGGCGATCCTCGCGATGCAGGCCGCATGACGGAGCGTCCCAGCCTTCCCGTGCTCCCGCTTCGCGGCACGGTGACCTTTCCGGCGGTGGCCGCTCCGATCGCGGCCGGACGGGACATGACGCTCAAGGCGATAGAGGCGGCCGTGGCGGGCGACAAGCGCATCTTCGCCGTTGCCCAGAAGGATCCCGAGGTGGAGGAGCCGACGGCCGACGCGCTCTACCGGGTCGGAACGGTGGCCCGCATCGCGCAGATGCAGCGCGTCCCCGGCGGAGTGCAGATGGTCATCCAGGGGGAGGAGCGCGGAGCGGCGCTCGAGTACTCGATCGGCGATGGCTACATGCAGGTGGTCTGCCGGCGGATGGGGGAGATGCCACCGCTCGACCCGGAGGAGTCTGCGTTCGCCGCGCTGTACAAGGAGGTCCGCGAACGAGCGGCCGAGCTGAGCCGCCTGCGTGGCGTTCCGAAGGAGATCGTCGACCACCTGCTGGGTGGAATTTCCACCCCCGGCGAGCTGGCGGATCTGGTAGCGTTCTACACGGAGCTCGAGACCGAGGAGAAGCAGGAGCTGCTCGAGACCCTCTCGGTCGAGGACCGCCTGCGCAAGCTGCTCATCCACCTGCAACGGCAGATCGGTGTCCTGGAGGCACAGGAACAGATCCGCTCGAAGGTCCAGGAAGAGCTCGGCGAGAGACAGCGGGAGATCTTCCTGCGAGAACAAATCAAGGCCATCCACAAGGAGCTCGGAGAGGACGTCGACAGCCAGGAGGTGGAGGAGCTGCGCGAGCGGCTGGAGGCTCTGGAGCTGCCGCAGGAAGCACGCAAGGAGGTGGACCGCGAGCTTCGCCGTCTCGAGCGCATCCCGCGCGAGACGGCAGAGGCCCAGGTCATCCGAACCTATTTAGAGATCGTGGCGGATCTGCCTTGGTCGAAGAGGACGCCGAGCCGTCTGGATCTCAAATCGGCGGAGGAGATCCTGGAACGCGATCACTACGGACTGCAGGACGTGAAGGACCGGGTGCTCGATTTCCTAGCGGTCCGCAAGCTGCACGAAGAGAAAGGCGGCGAGGACGACGTCTCCGACGGCGAGTCGGAGGCCGATGCAATCGCCGAGTCGGAGGCCGATGCAATCGCCGAGTCGGAGGCCGATGCAATCGCCGAGTCGGAGGCCGATGCAATCGCCGAGTCGATGGAGGGGGCGCCGACCGATGACGAGCAGGGTTCCTCGTGGCCGGCCGGACACATGGATGACCGGACAGGCTCGACGCTCCTGTTCGTCGGCCCGCCGGGCGTGGGCAAGACATCGATCGCCAAGTCGATCGCGGAGGCCATGGGGCGCAAGTATGTACGCGTGTCTCTGGGCGGTGCCCGCGACGAGGCGGACATCCGGGGTCACCGTCGCACATACGTCGGTGCCCTGCCGGGGCGGATCATCGAGGGGCTGAAGCGGGCCGGAACCCGGAACCCCGTCTTCCTCCTCGATGAGGTCGACAAGCTCGGAGTCTCCTTCCAGGGGGATCCGTCGGCAGCGCTGATGGAGGTTCTGGACCCGGCACAGAACAACGCCTTCGTGGATCACTACCTCGGGGTGCCGTTCGACCTATCGGACGTGTTCTTCATCGCGACCGCGAACTTCTTCGACCAGATCCCGGGTCCGCTTCGAGACCGAATGGAGGCGATCGAGTTCCGCGGATACACGGAAGGGGAAAAGCTGGAGATCGCCAAGCGCTTCCTGCTCCCGCGCCAAGTGGAGCAGAGCGGGCTGGAGTCCGATCAGCTGCGCGTCAGCGACGAGGCCATCCGCGAAGTCATCGCCAGCTATACGAGGGAGGCCGGAGTCCGGAACCTGGAACGCGAGCTGGGTGCCATTGCCCGAAAGTCGGCCCGCAAGGTTGCCTCCGGCGAGACTGCCACCGTCGAGGTTTCGGAGGACGATCTTCGAGACCTCCTCGGCCAGCCGAAGGTCCACCCCGAGCGGATGATGGACAGGGACCGCGTCGGGGTGGCGACCGGCATGTCCTACACTCCCGTGGGGGGCGACATCATGCTGGTCGAAACGAACGTGCGGCAGGGCAAGGAGGAGTTGCAGCTCACGGGTCACCTCGGCGAGGTCATGAAGGAGAGCGCTCAGGCGGCGCTGACCTACGCCCTCAGCCACGCCACCGAGCTCGGAATCGAAGATGACGACCGACGCGCCATTCACGTTCACGTGCCGGCGGGTGCCGTGCCCAAGGAGGGGCCCTCGGCCGGCGTCGCGATGGCAGCGTCGCTAGTGAGCGCGCTGAACAGTAGACCCGTGCGGCATGATGTCGCGATGACGGGAGAGATCACGCTTACCGGCCGGGTGCGCGCGATCGGCGGCGTGAAGGAGAAGGTCCTCGGTGCCTACCGGGCGGGCATCCGCGACATCATCCTGCCCCGCGAAAACGAGGGCGACATCGAGGAGCTGCCGGATCGCGTCCGAGAGCAGACAACCTTTCATCTGGTCGACACGCTCGGTGAGGCCCTCGCAGTGGCGATCCCGGGCATCCGCATCCCGAAGGCCGGGGCCGGCGACGCCGAAGCGGAGGGCTTGCAGACCGAGACGGAGGCCGTCGCGACATAGGCCCGCGATCGGCGATCCGAGCGCTCAGAGCAGTATCCGGGCGAGATCCGATGGCCGGGAGAGCCACAAGTCAGGCTCACCGGCCGCCAGATCGTCCCTTCCGAACGGTCCCCAGAGCGCCGCGGCGGTCCATGTCCCCGCCGCACGGCCCGCCATCAGATCCCACACCGTGTCCCCGACAAACAGCGCCCGGGCCGGATCTTCGTTACCGGCCCGCTGCAGCGCGAGTTTCACCGGACCGGGATCCGGCTTGTGGGGGACCGCGTCGTCGGCGGTCACCACGGCGTCGAACCACTCGAGGCTGAGGCCGCACGCATCCAGACCGCGGAGCGCCATGTCGCGCAGCTTGCTCGTCACGACGCCGAGCCGGTAGCCGGCGGCGCGAAGACGGCGGAGCGCGTCATCGATTCCGGGAAAGCGCCTCAGCGTGGCATCGTGCGTCCGTGCATTGTGGTCGCGGTACGTCGTCATCATGGCGCCCAGCTGGCTCTCGTCTCTGGTGAAGCCCCGCAGCTGCGTCGCGAGCGGCTTGCCCATGTTCGCCAACCACGCCTCGTCCGGTGGCACCCAGCCCAGGTGGGTCTGCATGGTGTGGCGGAAGGAGCCGAGGATGAGCTCCCTCGAGTCGATCAGCGTGCCGTCGAGATCGAACAGGGCGGTGCGAACGCGACCGGAAAGAGCGCAAGGGACTTCCGACGCGGCCATCAGAACTCCGCCGGCGGCAGGGCTACGTGCTCGAACTCCGCAACGAAGCGTTCCACGCTGACGCCGCACACCCCTGCCAGCCGGCTAACTTTCTCGGCATCCTTCAAGTCCATGTCCCGAAGGCGGATCATGTACCGTCGTGCGATCTTGTAGCGGGTCGAGCCCGTATCCACCATCCGTACCCCGGTGCGGCCGGTCTCCGGGTCGAGCAGGGAGCTGAGCGGCACAGGAACGAAGCTTCCGCCCTGCATCGTGATGAGAACCGAGTTCCTGCCTTCGCTCAGAGCGCGCGAAGCGCAGAAGCCAAGATCGCGGGTGTATTCTAGATCAAGGGGTATCGGATCGGCGCAGCGCAGCTCGTATCCGATGTTCTTCGCCACGATTGTCGGACTGATGCCGAACTCGGCGAGCCTGGCCTTCACGCCCGTCTTGAGGATCCCGCCGACGTCGACTTCGGCCAGCCGCACATGTCCGTGGTCGTCTCGCTCCACGCCATCCAGCACGGCGAGTTCCCCCTCGGACAGACCCAGAACGACGCCCTCGGCCACCACGGCGACGCCATCCGGCCGCCCATCGGCCAGCCGCTTGATGATCGATCCGGCGATCGTGTCGATGATCGAGTGGAGCCGCACCTGCCCATCGCCAAACTCCTCCGGGATCAGAGTGATCGTGGTTGCGGCGGCCTTCCCGATGCCGAGCGCCAGGTGCCCCGCCTTTCGCCCCATCGCAACCGCGAAGAACCAGCGCGAGGTCGTCTGGGCATCCACCATCAGGCTCTTCACGACCCGGACCCCCACGTGCCTGGCCGTCTGGTACCCGAAGGTGTCGCAATCGGGTGGGAGCGCGATGTCGTTGTCGATCGTCTTCGGCACGTGGACGACCCGGACCCTCCCTGCTGCCCGCTCGGCAACCTTGGTGGCCGAGAACGCAGTGTCGTCCCCACCGATGGTGATCAGGCCCGTGATCTCCAGAGCATGCAGCGTTTCCACCACGCGATCCAGGGATGCAGGATCGTTCGTCGGGTTGGCGCGCGAGGTTCGGAGATAGGACCCGCCCGAGAAGTGGAGGCGGCTCACCTTGTCTATCGTAAGCGATTCGACGTTCTCTCGTTCGCCCTCCATCAAGGTCCGGAAACCATCGTAGATGCCCAGGACATCGACGCCGTCCAGGACGCTGCGAATCGTAGCGGCCCCGATCACGCTGTTGATCCCGGGGGCTGGGCCTCCACCGACGAGAATGCCGTAGCGCTCCGCTGCTCCCATCTTCCTAACCTCCGGTCTGGATCCGTGGTCGGCCGCTCGGCGGCTCAGGTCCGTAGATTAGCGTGCCAGCGAACATCGATCCCAGGAGGGGTGATGGGTGCAAGAGCATCGACTGGAGAGCCGAAAGCGGGCGGGGCGGGCGCACCCGCGTCGCGGCGAATCGCGGTTAACACGGGTGGCGGTGACGCGCCCGGCCTGAACGCCGTCATCCGTGCCGTGGTCCTGGCGGCCAGCGGGCGCGGCTGGGACGTCGTCGGCATCGAGAACGGATATGCCGGATTCCTCGCCGACGCACCCGGTGATATCCGGCCGCTCACGCCGGCTGCGGTACGGGGCATCACGCACCTTGGAGGGACGATCCTCGGCTCCACCAATCGAGGCAACCCGATGGACTGGCCCTGCGAGCTGCCCGATGGCCGCATCGAGCGCCGCGACCGCACCGGAGAGATCCTCGAAGCCTTCGAGCGCTTGGGGCTGGATGCCCTCGTCGCCATCGGCGGGGACGGCAGCCTCCATATCGCGGCGGACCTCGCAGCCAGGGGCCTTCCGGTCGTGGGCGTGCCCAAGACTATCGACAACGACCTGGCGGCCACGACCCTCACGTTTGGCTTCATGACGGCCGTCGAGACCGCGACCGACGCCATTGGCAGGTTGCACTCGACGGCCGAGAGTCACGGCCGTGTGTTCGTGGTCGAAGTCATGGGCGCAGGCACGGGCTGGATCGCCCTGTTTAGCGGAGTTGCCGCCACGGCCGATGTGATCCTCATTCCCGAGATCCCGTACGACATCGATAGGGTGTGCGAGAAGATCCTTGAACGCGAACGCTCGGGAAAGCGGTTCAGCATGGTCTGCGTGGCCGAGGGTGCGGTGCCGATCGACGGCGCGATCACGATGAAGACGGTGCCCGCCGGCAGGGATCGGTTGCGAAAGATTGGCGGCATCGGTGCCCGCGTGGCCCAGGAGATCGCCGACCGGACCGGTAAGGAGACCCGTTCGCTGGTCCTCGGGCACTTGCAGCGCGGCGGACCGCCGAACGCGTATGACCGCCTGATCGCGCTGCGGTTCGGTGCGGCGGCGGTCCAGTGCGTGGACGACGGACAGTTCGGCTGCATGGTGGCGCTCGACCCGCCTCACGTGCGGGCCGTGCCACTGGCCGAGGCGCTCAGCGAGATCAAGGCCGTCCCGGTCGATGGCGACGTGGTCCGTACGGCGAGAGCCCTGGGCACCTCCTTCGGCGACTGAATCGCCCGCCACCCACATGCCTCGCCCGTCCTCCCCGGCAGGCCGAGGGCCATCGATCAGGTGATAGCCTCCGCGTATCGCCGGGCTACCTCGTCCCAGGCGACGACGGTCCACCAGGCCGCCACGTAATCCGCCCTCCGGTTCTGGTACTTCAGGTAGTAGGCATGCTCCCACACGTCGAGCCCTAGGATCGGCGTGTCCCCCTGCATGAGCGGGCTGTCCTGGTTTGGGGTCGAGTAGACGTCCAGCCCGCCGGCGCCGGTGACCACGAGCCAGGCCCAGCCGCTGCCGAAGCGTGTCATGGCGGCCTTCGTGAAGTCATCCCGGAATTCGTCCAACGTGCCGAACCTACGCTCGATGGCGGTGGCCAGATCGGAGGACGGCTCTCCGCCAGCAGGAGACATGATCATCCAGAACAGGGAGTGGTTGGCGTGTCCGCCACCGTTGTTTCGGACCGCCGTACGGATGTCGTCGGGCACCTGGTCAATCCGGCGCAGCAGGTCCTCCACGGGGACGTCGATG
>CP070670.1:171347-174198 GCA_020351855.1 Gemmatimonadota bacterium | reverse complement strand
CCCAGGTGGTCGAACACGATCGTCGCGCCGTCGGGGCTCACGTCGAGCGACATCCACGTTCCCCGATCGGCGGTGAACGTGAGCGAGCGTGCGGGCTCGAGCGGCAGCCCCTTCTCGTCCTCCTCCTGACTGTTCTGGTTTCGACTGCCGGCCTCCTGCCCGGACGCGGTTGCCGCGGCGAGCAGGAGGAGAAGGGCCGCGATCGGCAGATGCCGCGCGCCGGAATGGGCGCGGGCCGGGCACGAGCGGGGGCGCGGACAAGGGCGGTGGAGCGACATGGTGATCGACTTTCTCTAGGTGGTTGTCGGTTGGCCTGCGGGAAGATCGAGCGGCGAACGGAGCCCAGGCAAGGCGTCGGGAGTTCCGGGCGCGACGAGGGACCTCTTGCCGCCGGCCCGTCCGGAGGCCTCCTTTGAGAGACCTCACCGAGTTCTGAGACGACAGGAGGGTCGGAGCCGCTTGACCGGACGTGAAGAGCTTGCCCTGATCGCCGAGCTCGGCATCGCCTTCGCCGGCTTCCTGGCCATCTTCCTGATCTTCGCGCGCCGGGAGGGGCGGTTCTCGCCCGCCGACAGCCTGCGCGTCCGCTCGATCATCGTCAGCAGCCTGTCGGCGGTCTTCCTGGCGCTCCTGCCGCTGGCCATTCACCTGTACGGGATGGAGGACGCGCCACTGTGGCGAACCTCCAGCATCGTGGCCCTCACCGTGGGGGTGCTCATGTCCGTCCACGTCGGGCGCAAACAGTACGCGCTGCCACCGGAGGACCGGGCCGAGGTCGGGTTCCTGCACAGCAACGTCGCATGGGGCCTCGTCCTGGTGAGCGGTCTGCTGCTGGCCTCGAACATCCTGGGGGTCTTCCGGGAGCCGTCCGCGGCTCCCTACATCGCGTCGCTGATTTGCGCGCTCGGCATCGCCACGTCCAACTTCGTGACCATCGCCTTCCACCGGCTCCTGTGAGCGGCGTGGGACGGATGGCGGCCGCGTCTGGGCAGAAGCATCGCCACGCACGATATTCGCTACGGTTCGCGGCCCTGAAACCAAGGAGGTACCGATGCGGATGATCCTGATATCCCCTGAGTTCACGCGGCAGCAGTACGAGGAGACGATCCGCAAGTTGACGGGGGGCAAGAGCGGGGTGGAATCTCCGGCCGACTGGCCCGTCGAGGGGTTGCTCGCGCACATCGCGGGACAGGGCGAGAGCACTTTTCGCGTCGTAGACGTATGGGAGTCGGAGGAGGCGCTCGACCGGTTCGCCGAGATCATCATCCCGATCCTTCGCGAGGCGGGCGTCGAGGGCGACCCGGAGGTGTACCCGGCACACACCTACGTGTCCGCGTAGAGTAAGCCCAGCAGGAAGGTGACCTTCAGCAGGCGGCTGGCGGAAGGAGCGAGCCGGTGTAGGTGTATGAGCTAGCCAGCTAGCCGTCTCGGGGCGTGGCGCAGTCCGGTAGCGCACCTGCTTTGGGAGCAGGGGGTCGCCGGTTCGAATCCGGCCGCCCCGACTGAGAAGCCCCTATCCGGCAGTCGGATAGGGGCTTTAGGCTATGTAGATTCTAGGTTCGTGACGGCCCCACAGTGGAAGAGATCACTCACTGTCTCCGCCACGCGAAGCGGCCTCTCGGTCGGCCTCCGCTATCCCCGCAGGCGGGCAGCGAGGCCGGCATGATCGGACGGCCATACTTCGTAGAGCGGTCCGGCCAGCTTGTCGGAGGGCAGCGTGCCGAGGCGTCTGATCCAGCCGCGCAAGCCTCCGTCGCTTCCGATCCCACGCGAGAAGACGTAGTCGATGCGCTTGTCGAAGTCAGCGAACCGGTTGGAGAGATTCGCTCCGTGGCAGCAGGTAAGCCCCTCGCTTGCTCCGGGGCGCATGCGGTCCCAGACGTCCGTGAATCCTGCACCGGCGATTGCCTGGTACATGGGGGAGCCGGGGACATCGTTGAGGTCTCCCATCAGCACCACCCTTTCCGCGGCGCCAATCGCGGTGACCAGTTCCGTGGCTTGGGCGGCTCTGAGACCCGAAAGCGGTGAGCCCGGAAGGTCCGATTCGAGGTGAGTGCTGACGAACAGGTACGGTTCTCCCTCGACCATTCCTTCGACCGCCACGAAACCTCTGGCCAGCGTCACGCCCGGAAAGATCTCACCGATGTTGAACGAATAGACGTGAGAGATCGGGGCCGAGACCGCGACACGCGTCGGATCTGCCAGCAACACGTCGTGGTCGATGGCGTTGATGCCGGGAAGGTGCGCCTGCGCGCCAGTCACGCTGGCTGCGACCACGTAATCGAGATCGCGATCCGCTAGGGCTCTGAGGAGGATCTCGAGAAAGTCCTGATTCACGACGGGGACGCCGGGCACATCGACCTCCAAGGTCCATACCTCTTGCAGGCCTATGACATGCGGATGCGTCTCGGCGATCTCATCTGCCATCGCGTTGGCTCGCGACGGAAAATCGGTGGCCAGCAGGGTGGCGGCAGCTTGTTGCAATGCGGGCAGATCGTCTGCCGGATCCCCGTTAATGAGCGCGGCAAGCACGGCGTCGAGGTCGGCACCGACGTACAGGTTCTGGTTATAGATGGCGATCGCGCGGGCAAGCGAGCGGCGACCGTCCAAGAGAGCATCAGGCGCTCCATCGCCCGAGGGGCCCATGATCGGCGCATCCTGGCACGCCGCGAGGGCCAGCACGGCGCTGACAAAGGCGGCAGTTCGCTGTAAATGCATGCTCTTCCTCCCTTAGCTCAGAAGGGTGGTCGCGGAGGTTGGCTCGGCCATCGGCTCATCCTCCAGCATCGAAAGGCAGCGTCACCAAAGGCTGCCGGGCGGGGGCGCTGCGCCCGTCTATCGGGTTAGGCGT
>CP070670.1:167720-171247 GCA_020351855.1 Gemmatimonadota bacterium | reverse complement strand
CCGGCCTCTTGAGGCAGATGCAGCGGGCGCTGGATGTGGGCGGACACGGGTACGAACTCGCCAAGGCCCGGAACCTCCAGCTGAGCGTCGAGGGGCTCGAGCCGGGCTGGTCGCTCGTCACGATCTCCGCGGACCTGCGCAACCTCCGGCAGGAGCAGGCCACCGGCTGGCTGGTCGGCATGGGCCTCGGGGGCAGCGCGAGCGCAGTCGGGCTCGTGCTGCTGGCCGGCTCCGGCGCGGGCATCCTGGCTGCACCCCTCGTGCTGGCCGGGTTTCTCGGAACGGCGGCGTGGGCCGCCGGCCGGACCATCGACAAGACACGCTCCCGCGTCGAGCTCGTCATCCTCGGCCTGCTGGACCGACTCGAGCAGGGCGAGATCGGGCAGGAGAGGGAAGGACCGGGCTGGAAGGACTGGCTCCTCTCCGCGCAGGGATCGAGGGAGGGCGAGGGAGGCTGAGCGCACGACCAGGTCGCGAGTCTGGCAAAATGCTCAATTGTATGCACTTACGACCACATTAATTAGAAAGCCGATTGCATATCGTGGAGCGATAGCACGACCTCGGGAGGCGGGTCGGTGGGAACCCCGATTGTCGTTGCTGCACAAGGGTTTTCGGTTTATCTTTACGGATCCGAAAGTGCTGTCCCACGATCGACCATCCGACAAGCCGAGACGAGGTCCATTCGCCGACTGAGAACGTCCGTATCAAGGCGCTTCGCCTCAGGCACTTTCGCAACTTCGGGGAGCTCAGATGCGAGTTCCCGTCCCCAGGCGTTGCCCTCGTCGGGCCGAACGGATCCGGGAAGACGAACCTTCTCGAGGCCGTCTACTACCTCGGCATCTTCCGGTCTTTTCGGGGGGCTCCCGATGCCGAGCTCGTCAGGCTGGGTGAAGACACGTTCCGGATCGAGGGCACGCTGGACGGGCCGGACGGAGAGCGCACGATCGCGGCGGCGTACCAGAAGAGCACGCGGCGCAAGCTGGTCGAGGTGGACGGCGTCGAGGTCGATCGCCTCTCCGAGGCGATCGGGGTATTGGGCGTCGTGGCGCTCAGCCTGACGGATGTCGAATTGGTGAGCGGCCCTCCGGCGGTGCGGAGGCGCTTCATGGACATACTGCTGTCCCTCGCGCAACCCGCCTACCTCGCGGCGCTGCAACGCTGTCGCACCGCTCTGGCGCAGCGAAACGAGGCCCTGCGACGCGTGGTCTCCGACGAGGAGCTCCAGCCGTGGACGGAGGGCCTCGTGCAGGCCGGTGTGCCGATCATGAGGGCTCGCGCCGCCTGGGCGGCGGGTGCTGCGACCGGCTTCAGCCGGTATCACGAGGCGATCTCGGGGGAACCGGGAGCGCGGCTCGAGTACCGCTCCTCGGCGCGGATGGCTGAGGAGGCGGACGATGAACGCGGCTTTGAGGAACGCCTCCGCGCGGCGCTCGGGGCAGCGGGAGAGCGCGAGCGGCAGCAAGGACGGACCCTGGTTGGTCCGCACCGGGACGATCTGGCGTTGAGCGGCGCCGTTGCGGATGAGGAGGATCGGTCGATCCGGCGATTCGGCTCCGGCGGACAGCAGCGCACGGCGGCTCTCGCGCTTCGTCTCGTCGAGGCGGACACGCTTCGCGAGCGAACGGGCACGGAGCCGGTCTACCTGCTGGACGACGTGTTTGCGGAGCTCGACCGCGAGCGGTCCGATCGGCTTCTCCGGCTGCTGGAGGAGGGTCGGACGGGGCAGACGATCCTGACGGCGCCGAAGCCGGCCGACGTTCGCCTACGCGGGGGATTGGAGGAGTGGACGATCCAGCGGGGGACGCTCCTTCAGTGAGCGGTGCGTCCGTGGAGCCGGAGGAGGGTGATGTGGCGCGAGGCCTGAGACGGGCCCGTCGCCCGGAGGCAGCGCGGGACCGAGGCCCGGAGCCCATCGGCTCGGTCATGAGCGGCCTCCTGGATCGCCTGGGGGTGGCCGAGCGCGTGGAGCGCGCCGCGGTGGCCCGGGATTGGGAGCGGCTGGTGGGCCCGCACATCGCCAGGGTGACCGGAGGAGCGCGCGTCAGCGGCCGGACGCTGTTCGTCGAGGTGGCGAGCGCTGCCTGGCTTACCGAACTGAACATGATGAGGCACGAATTGCTCAAGCGGATCAATGCCGGCCGCCCGCGTGGGCGGATCGATAGGATCGTTTTCGTGCAGGCAGGAAAGGGATAAATGGCCAAGACAGCCGCAGCGAAGGGCGAGACGAAGGCGAAGCGGTCAGGCCGGAAGGAAGAGGCTACGGACTACACGTCGAGGCAGATCCAGGTCCTCAAGGGCCTCGAGGCCGTGCGCAAGCGGCCCGGTATGTACATCGGCTCGACGTCGGCTCGGGGGCTTCATCACCTCGTGTACGAAGTGGTCGACAACTCGATCGACGAGGCCATGGCCGGCTACTGCGGGGAGATCGAGGTCGTGATCGCCCAAGATGACTCGATCACCGTCCGCGATGATGGACGCGGGATTCCCGTGGACAAGCATCCCACGGAGAAGGTGCCGGGCGTCGAGCTCGCACTGACCACGCTCCATGCAGGCGGAAAGTTCGACAAGAGCAGCTACAAGGTGAGCGGTGGCCTGCACGGCGTAGGCGTCTCGGTGGTGAATGCGCTCTCGGAGTGGCTTGCCGTCGAGGTCTCCCGCGACGGGTACGTCTGGCGGCAGCGGTTCGGGCGCGGGCTCAAGACGAGCGAGCTCGAGAAGGGCGAGAAGACCAAAGCGACGGGGACCCGGGTCAGCTTCAAGCCCGATTCCCAGATCTTCACGGAACTCCGATACCAGTTCGACGCGCTGGCCGGTCGCCTGCGGGAGCTTGCCTACCTGAATCGGGGGGTGCGCATCGTGCTCCGCGACGAGCGCGAGGCGAACGGGGAGGGACCTCGAGAGGAGGCCTTTCACTTCGAGGGTGGGATCTCCGAGTTCGTCACCTACCTCCGCGGCAACAAGACGGCGCTCCACGGGGAGGTCATCTACATCGCCGGGAGTCAGGAGGACGTGGAAGTCGAGCTGGCGATGCAATACAACGACGGCTACAACGAGGACACGTTCACCTTCGTCAACAACATCAACACCCACGAGGGAGGCACCCACCTCACGGGCTTCAAGGCAGCCCTCACCCGAACGATCAACTCGTACGGGGACAAGAACAACCTTCTGAAGAAGGGTGACCCGGGACTGTCCGGCGACGATGTGCGGGAGGGGCTCACGGCGATCCTCTCGGTCAAGGTTCTCGAACCCCAGTTCGAGGGACAGACCAAGACGAAGCTGGGGAACAGCGAGGTGAGGGGCATCGTCGAGAGCCTAGTGAACGAAAAGCTCTACACGTGGCTCGAAGAACACCCGGCCGCCGGCCGGTCAGTGATCGAGAAGGCTGTTCAGGCGGCGAGGGCGCGCGATGCCGCAAGAAAGGCTCGGGATCTGACCCGCAAGCGCTCCGCCCTGGAAACCGGCATCCTACCGGGGAAGCTGGCTGACTGCTCGATCACCGATGCCTCGATCTCCGAGCTGTATCT
>CP070670.1:157582-167620 GCA_020351855.1 Gemmatimonadota bacterium | reverse complement strand
CGTCGAGAAATACACGGGGTTTCTCGAAGCCCAGTGGGACGCCCACCGGGCTTTGGCGCAGCGATTCAGCAGATCGGGAGAGATCCCGCTAACGCCCGAGCAGCTCGAGACCCTTCAGGCGCTGGGCTACATTCAGTAGAACGGCACGCCAAGAGCGCCCGCAGGGCCAGCCGACCGCTACTCCGATAGGTTGGCCTGAAGTGGGCAACGTCCACCCGGCATGGCAGGGCAAGCCCCTGGCTCGGGCCCCGGGCTGGTTGCCCATGACTTCTCGCGGGCGGCAAACCCGCTAGCTCCCAAATGCACGAAAGCCCCGTCTCGCGGGGCTTTCTGTCCAATGGGCCCGGGTGGATTTGAACCACCGACCTCACGCTTATCAGGCGTGCGCTCTAACCAAGCTGAGCTACGGGCCCGCCCATCGGGCGCGCGCGGAGGCTTCCTACCCAGATGGCGACGAGGCGTTCGTCAGGAGGGAACCGCTCGGCTGCGCACCACAGGCCGAACGTGATCCAAACGGTCGGCAGAGTCAAGATGCCGGGCGCACTCGAATCGGCGGCGCGCGGCTCCGCGACGACCGGATGCCCCCAGTCGGTCAGGTCGGCACGCCGGAATCTGGAAAACGGCCAAGCCTCAGATCCGAGCGTAGACCGCCACCTGCCAGACGAAGGTCGTGGCCCGATTGGCCCGCTCGAAGCCTGCCGCCCGCACCGCCAACTCGATCTCGTCGGGGTCGTGGAGGAAGACGCGGAAGGAGTGCCGCCTCAGAGCCTCCAGCAGATTGAGCAGCCTGAACGCGGCCCGCACGGGCCAGCGCCGCCTCGGAAAGACCAGGCCGTAGAGGCGGCCGGCCTTGGCCGCCGATGCCTCGACGAGATGCGGCATATCCGGGTAGCAGCAGAGGACGCGGTCGAGCGTCACGATGTCGGCGACGGGAAGCTCCTCCGCCATCTCGATGAAATCGCCCACATGGTAGCGGGCCCGCTCTCGGTAGCCCCTCCGCTCGGCCTCGGAGCGGCTGGCATCCACGTAGGCCTGTGAGGCGTCGGCCGACGTGATCTCGCTCGCTCCCGCCTCAGCGAGGGCGTGCTGGATCGCGCCGACGCCGCCGCCGATGTCGAGCAGGGAGCGGCCGGCCGTCTGGGCCGTGCCCAGCGCTTCGATGAGGAGGCGGGTGGACCGACCCGGTCCCTTGCGGCGATAGCTCCGGAGCTCCCGGCGCGCTCGCCGGCGGTTGAACAGCTGCTCGGCGTCAGCGCAGTGGGCGCAGGTCACCCGGCGTCTTCCATCGCGAAGGGGCCAGCTCCGGCAGCGGGGGAAGGGGGCGCCGGAATCCCCCAAGGAAAGTCGTGGAGGCGATTACCAGTCGTCGTCGCGCCTCCGGCCCATGTGCGGATCGTCCTCCTCCTCCAGCTCCTCCTCGTACTCATCCCAATCCTCGTCGTCGAGGTCCTCGTCCTCCCAGTCCTCGTCGTCGAGGTCCTCGTCGTCGAGGTCCTCGTCCTCCCAGTCCTCGTCCTCCCAGTCCTCGTTGTCGTTCCCGTCCTCATCCTCCCACTGGGAGAAGAGGGCGACCGTGTCGAGGGACGAGGGATCGGTCAGCTGAGCAAGCACCGTGTCCTCCCGAGAATGATGCCCGTACAAACCGGATTCGCCGCTTAGTAATGCGGGTTAGTCCGGGTGTCAAGCCCACCTGCAGCCCGGCGGGACACGCTCGTCTTCGCCCCTCGGGCAAGATTGCAGTCTCCGGCACGGCCGGGCTACGTTGCACCCTACCATGGTCAGATCGAGCCGCACTCCGGGAGCCTCCTTTCGACCGGCGCGGACCGGAAGCCACCAGCGAGCGTCTTCCGGTGCTGCGGTCGTCGCACTCATCCTCGCCGCAGCTTGCAGCAAGCCGGCGGCGTGGGGAGAAGCGACTAGCCTCATCGTCGTCGCTCCGGACCGGATCTGGGAGCAAGTGGAGGACAGCACGTATGTCGCCCTGGAGCCGAGCATCCTCACGACGCGCGAGGAATCCAAGTTTCAGGTGACTCAGGTCGACCCGGCCGACGCGGAGCTCGAGGACCTGCTGGTCTTCCGGCAGGTGATCGTGCTCGGCACCCCCGACAGCCCGCTGGTGCGCAAGGCGGCCGATCAGGAGGGCATGACGATCGAGACCCCATCGCTGTTCACCGCGAGCGATGTGTGGGCCAGGGGACAGCTCGTCACCGTGGTCGTGGCGGAGCCTGGACGGGAGGCCGAGACGTGGCTCGGGCTGCTGGACGAGATGATCGAGCGCATCGACGAGCGGTACCGCTCCTGGGCGCTGGAGCGAATGTTCGTGAGCGGCATTGACAGCGTGACGGCCGACTCGCTGGATCGGCGGTTCGGCTTCAGCCTGCAGATCCCCAAGGTCTACCAGTTCGTGGTCCGGGAGGGACCGCAGGACACCGTGGTGATCCTCCGCAACGACAACCCGGACCCCAGCGAACTGATCCGCTCGGTCCTCGTCACCTGGCGGCCCCGTCTGCTCGAGCTGTCGGAGGAGGTCGCCCTCGGCTGGCGGGCAGCGATCGACAGCGTGCACTACAACGTTCCGCAGCGAATCGAGCCCTCCGGGCGCGAGCCGCGCTCGTTCCGGGTGGGCGGCGCGGAGGGGCTCGAGCTGACAGGCACCTGGATCGACGAGGGGACCTTCCCGGCCGCCGGTCCCTACATTGTTCGGCTCATCCAGTGCCCGGAGAAGACAGTGTTCATCGATGCGTGGCTGTACGCGCCGCGCAAGCCGAAATACGAGTACATGATCCAGCTGGAGCACATTCTGGACTCGTTCACGTGCGGAGCCGGATCGGCCGCGAGCCCCTAGTGTCGTTCGTCCATCTGCACACCCACAGCGAGTACTCGCTCCTGGACGGAGCGAACCGGATCGATGACCTGATTCATCGGGCCGTCGAGATGGGCATGCCCGCCATCGCCCTCACCGACCACGGCAACCTGTTCGGAGCCTGGACGTTCCAGCGGAAGGCGCGAAAGGCGGGGATCCGGCCGATCATCGGGTGCGAGGCTTATGTGGCCTACGGCGACCGCCGTGTCAGGGTGAAGCCGCCCGATGCGCCGGCTGAATACGCGCATCTCGTGCTGCTGGCCTCGAACAACGAGGGGTACCGAAACCTCGTCTGCCTCTCCTCGATCGGCTACCTGGAGGGCTTCTACCGGCGGCCGCGCATCGACCGCGAGGTACTGGAGCAGCACTCGAGCGGCCTGATCGCGCTGAGCGCCTGCCTGTCGGGAGAGGTGGCGAAATACCTTCAGCTCGGACGGTACGATGAGGCCCGGGCGGCGGCCGCCTGGCACGCGGGGGTTTTCGGTCCGGACCGTTACTGGCTCGAGGTCCAGAATCACGGGATCCCGGGCCAGGCGGAGGTGAACGACGGCATCTTCGAGCTGGCAGAAGAGCTCGGGATCGGCGTCGTCGCCACCAATGACGCCCACTACCTGCGGCGCGAGGATGCGGACGCGCACGACACGCTCCTCTGCATCGGAACGGGGAAGGACAAGGACGATCCTGACCGGCTGCGCTTCTATGGGGAGGAAAGCTACGTGAAGTCCCCGGAGGAGATGGCGGCGCTCTTCCCCGGCCGGGTCGACGTCCTGGAAAATACGCTGCATGTCGCCGAGTCGTGTGATGTGCGGTTCGAGCGCCGGTACTACCTCCCGAACTTCCCCCTCCCGGGACCGTTCGAAAGCGACACGGCCTATCTCCGGCATCTCGTCGAGGAGGGCTGCCGCCAGCGATTCGGCGAGCCGCTCTCCGCGGAGGTCCGCGATCGCATGGAGTACGAGCTCGACGTGATCGAGCGGACCGGCTACGCCGGCTACTTCCTCATCGTGTGGGACTTCATCCGGGCCGCCCGAGAGCGCGGCATACCGGTAGGACCTGGCCGGGGATCCGCCGCAGGCTCGCTCGTCGCCTTTTCCCTTCGGATCACGGATGTGGATCCGCTCGAGTTCGACCTGCTCTTCGAACGATTCCTTAACCCGGACCGGATCTCGATGCCGGACATCGACATCGATTTCTGTTACGAGCGCCGGGGCGAGGTCATCGACTACGTCCGGGAGAAGTACGGCAGTCGCTCCGTGGGCCAGATCATCACGTTCGGGACGATGAAGGCTCGGGCCGTGGTGCGGGACGTGGGACGCGTGCTCGGCTTCGCACCGGCCGAGACGGATCGGCTCGCCAAGCTGATCCCGAGCGGGCCCGGATACGCACTCGGCGTCGAGGAGGCGGTCGAGAAGGTCCTCGAGCTCAAAGAGGCCTACGAGTCCGATCCGCGAACCCGGACCCTGCTCGATTACGCGGCGCGGATCGAGGGTCTTTCTCGGCACAGCTCGGTGCACGCCGCTGGCGTCGTCATCGCGCCGGGTCCGCTCGAGGACTACGTCCCCGTGTGCACGGACGCCAAGAACGGCAAGACCACCGAAGGCGCTGTGATCACGCAGTATGACATGAACGCGCTCGAGGGCGTGGGGATGCTCAAGATGGACTTCCTGGGCCTCCGCACCCTCACTGTGATCCAGCACGCCGTCGAGGCCGTCCGGGAGAAGGGCGTCGGGATCGACTGGAACGAGATCGGGCTCGTTGACCCGGCGGTGTACGAGATGCTGGCGAGCGGCGGGACCGCGGGCGTCTTCCAGTTCGAGTCCTCCCTGGCGACGGAGAAGCTGAGGGCGATGCGCTGCGACCGGTTCGACGACCTGATCGCCGTCAACGCCCTCATCCGTCCCGGACCGCTGGACAGCGGGATGACCGATGTGTTCATCCGGCGCAAGCGCGGCTTCGAGCCCGTCGCCTACCCGCACGAGGATCTGGCGGATCTCCTCGATCCGACCTACGGCGTCATCACCTATCAGGAGCAGGTGATGAGAGTGGCGAACGTCCTCGCGGGCTTCACGCTCGCCGAAGCGGACGTCCTGCGGAAGGCGGTGGGGAAGAAGGACGCAGCACTCACGAGGAAGGTCTTGGGAGAGTTCGTCGAGAAGGCCTGTGAGCGCGGATTGGAGCGCTCGAAGGCAAAGGAGATTGCCGAACTCCTGCGCACTTTCGGTCGTTACGGTTTCAACAAGGCCCACTCGACCGCCTATGCGATCCTCTCGTATCAGACCGCCTGGCTGAAGGCGCACCACCCGGCGGAGTTCATGGCAGCGCTCCTCTCCTCCCAGATCGACAACACCGATGCGGTCGTCGGATACATCGCCGAGACGCGCAGTCTCGGAATCGAGGTGCTGCCCCCCAGCGTCAACGAGTCGAAGTACCGCTTCACCGTGGTCGATGGCGACCAGATCCGCTTCGGGCTCGGTGCCATAAAGGGAGTAGGCTACTCGGCCATCCGGAACATCATCGAAGCCCGTGGGGAGGGCCCCTTCACGTCCCTCTGCGAGTTTTGCCGGCGCATCGACCTGAGGCTCAACAACCGGCGTGTTCTCGAGGCGCTGATCGAGTCGGGCGCCATCGACGCGTTCGGCGACCGGGCAGCATTGATGGCGGGACTCGAAGCGGCACTCGCCGAGGCGCAGGCCAGGCAACGCGAGGAGGAGGCCGGTCAGACGACGCTGTTCGGCGAGGTGCCGGCCGAGCGCCGGGATCCTCCCCTACCCCCCGTGCCCCCCTGGAGTGAGAGGGAACGCCTGCAGAGGGAGAAGAAGGTCATCGGTTACTACACGTCCGGACATCCGCTCGACCGCTACAGGGATCTGGTTCATCTGTATGCCCTCGAGGCCCATTCCGGCAATCTGGCCGATTCGAAGGATCGCAAGGTGGAGGTCGCCTGCGTGGTGACCGAAGCCACGGTGCGCACGTCGCGGCGGGACGGTCGCGAATGGTGCAGGCTGACGATCGAGGATTATCACGGAACGGCGACGGCGCTCGTGTTTGGCGATACGTGGGGCAAGTTCCGCGATCTCCTTACCCAGGACGCGCCGGTGCTCATCGAGGGCGTGGTCTCAGGACGCTCGCGGGACGAGGAGGACCCTCCCATCTTCGTGGACGCGGTGGCGCCGCTGGCCGAGGTGAGGCGAAGCGGTCACGTGGGGATCCGCATCGAGCTCGACCAGGAGAATCCCCCCCCGACAGAGGTGTTCGCCAAGGTGCGAGCGATCGTCGAGGAGTCGCCGGGAAACGGTCCGCTGATCGTCGACTGGAAGAGGGCCGGGAACGGCACGACTCCCCGGTTTTCCTCATCGCTCCGGGTCTCGCCGAACGCCGACCTCCTGTCGGATCTGCGATCCCTGCTGGGCAGCGACCACGTTCACCTGGTGCGCGGTTGACGAGGCGACGGACGACGAGGGGAGACAATCATCGTGGCTGATCAAATCCGGGAAGAGCGCCGGCCAAGCGACGCGGGAGGATCGGAGTCCGAAGGGCTCTCCCGCTACGCGCGCGTGAAGCTTGCGCGGCACCAGGAGCGCCCGTTCGCGCTCGACTACGTGAGCGACCTGTTCGACGATTTCCTCGAGCTGCACGGGGATCGCAGGTTCCGCGACGATCCGGCGATCGTGGGCGGCTGGGCCAGCTTCCGCGGCCGAAGCGTGATGGTCATCGGCCAGCAGAAGGGACGCGACATGAAGGAGAACGTCCACCGCAACTTCGGATCTCCTCATCCGGAGGGCTATCGCAAGGCCGAACGCCTGATGCGGCTGGCCGAGAAGTTCGGCCGTCCGGTCGTCACCTTCGTGGACACGCAGGGAGCCTACCCGGGAATCGGGGCGGAGGAGAGAGGACAGGCGGAGGCGATCGCGCGCAACCTGTTCGTGATGGCAGGGCTGCGGACGCCGATCATCAGCTGCGTCATCGGCGAGGGGGGAAGCGGGGGTGCACTGGGCATCGCGGTGGCCGACCGGATCCTCATGCTGGAAAACGCCATTTACTCCGTGATCTCGCCGGAGGGATGCGCGGCCATACTCTGGCGCAGCCGCGACGAGGCCGAGCGCGCGGCCGAGGCATTGAAGCTCACGGCCTCGGACCTCCTGGAGCTCGGCATCGTGGACGAGCTGATTCCGGAACCGGCAGGCGGCGCGCACCGCGACCCCGGCGGCGCGGCGGAGCACCTGGGCGAGGCACTGGCCCGTCATCTGGCAGAGCTCTCCTCGCTGGATGCCGAAGAGCTCGTCGCGCGACGGAGGGAGAAGTACTACGGGATGGGTCGGTGGGAGGAGGTGCCGGTCGAGTGAGCGCGGCTCCCGAGCCTCTCCGGCCCACGCCGCCCGATGAGGCGTCGGCATCGCCGACACCGGTGCGCGCCGGGGCGGCTGCGCCGCCCTCTCTCGATTCACCGCGCCCGGCCGGCACGGCGGACCTGCAGATCGTCCTCGTGCAGTTCAAGGGACTGCGCGAGTCATGCTACTCCTTCCGCAGCGTCGTGCCGGCCCGTGTCGGCGAGTACGTGATCGTCGAGGCCGACCGCGGCCAGGATCTGGGCTGGATCCGAAAGGTCGAGAGCGCGGCAGCGGCCACCTGCGGCGGCGGGTGCGACGAGGTGGCCGACCGGCCGGTCGTTCCCCCGGACAAGCGTGCCACGCGTCGGGCCTCCCCGGCCGATGTGCAGCGCGTCCTCCAGCTGCGCGAGGAGGAGGAGCCGGTCCGCCGCAGGACGCGCGAGCTGGTCAAGCAGCACGGGCTCAAGATGAAGGTGAGCGAGGCCGAGTGGCAGTGGGATCGGAACAAGCTCACCGTCTACTTCACGGCCGACAAGCGGGTCGATTTCCGGGCCCTCGTGCGCGACATGGCCCGGACGTTCCGAACCCGAATCGAGCTGCGTCAGATCGGGGTCCGGGACGAGGCCCGCAGGCTCGGCGGGCTGGGCCGCTGCGGAAAGGAACTCTGCTGCCGCATGTGGCTGCCCGAGATACAGCCCGTGACGCTCCAGCTCGCCAAGGACCAGGGCCTGTCCCTCAACCCGGCCCAGATCTCGGGCGCCTGCGGTCGGCTGATGAACTGCCTGCGGTACGAGCATGAGCTGTACGTGCAAGCCAGGAAGCGCTTCCCTCGGGTCGGGCATACGCTGGATACGCCGCGGGGTCGCGAGCAGGTGACGGGTTGGAACCTGCTCAAGGAGACAGTCTCCCTGCGCGACCCGAGCGGTCAGCTACGCACCGTGCCGCTCGAGGAGCTCAAGCGGGAGGCCAAGGCGCTACGCAAACGGAGCGAAGAGGGGCGAAGTGAGGAGCGGCGGGGTGACG
Organism: Gemmatimonadota bacterium; assembly: GCA_020351855.1. Taxonomy (GTDB): domain Bacteria; phylum Gemmatimonadota; class Gemmatimonadetes; order Palauibacterales; family Palauibacteraceae. The sequence goes on along the minus strand of CP070670.1, from coordinate 159,406 downwards.
GCCCGCCCAGCAGCTGACCTTCCGGTGCGCACGTCGAACGCGTCGAGCCGATCACGCCACAGGGCAACATGGGCCGCTACTACCTGACGACCGCGATCGACTACGCCAACGGCGAGCCCCATGCCGGACACGCGTTCGAGAAGGTCGGAGCGGACGTGATCGCCCGATACCGCCGAGCCCTGGGAGATGATGTGTACTTCAGCATCGGCATGGACGAGCACGGCCAGGGCATCGCGGAGGAGGCCGAGCGCCGGGACGCCGATCCACAGGGGTTCGTCGACGAGTTGGCCGACCTGTGGGCGGGCGTGTGGGCTCGGCTCGAGATCTCGAACGACGACTTCATCCGGACCACGGAGGGGCGTCACCGTCGGGCCGTCGAGGCGATCGTGTCGGGCATGCGGGCCTCGGGCGACCTCTATGTGGACCGCTACGCCGGATTCTACTGCGTGCGGTGCGAGCGCTTCCGGAAGGAGGAGGAGCTCGTCGATGGCCGTTGCCCGTACCACCCGAGTCGCGACATCACGTGGACGGAGGAGGAGAACTGGTTCTTCCGCCTCTCGCGCTATCGCGATCCGCTCATCGAGCACATCGGGACGCACCCCGAGTTCATTCAGCCGGCGAGCCGCCGAAACGAAATCCTCAGGCTCCTCGAGGGCGGGCTGGAGGACATCTCCGCCTCCCGGTCGCGGCTGCCCTGGGGAATCCCGTTCCCGGGCACGGAGGACCACACGGTCTACGTGTGGATCGACGCGCTCACCAACTACCTGTCGGCGACCGGCTTCCCGGACGAGGAATACACGCATTGGTGGCCGGCGCGGCTGCACATCATCGGAAAGGATATCACGCGATTCCACTGCGTCATCTGGCCGGCGATGCTCATGTCGGCGGGCCTCGAGCTGCCCGAGACCGTGTGGGCGCATGGCTTCGTCAGCGTGGCGGGCGGGAAGATCTCGAAGGACGCAGGCTCTGCGCTCGGCCTCGACGAGCTCATTGACCGGCACGGGACCGATGCCTTCCGGTACTTCCTGGTCCGGGAGGTACCCTGGGACGGAGATCGGGAGTTCGCGTCCGCCGCCGACCTGCTGGATCGTTTCGACCTGCGGTACAACGCCGAGCTGGCGAACGACATCGGCAATCTGGTGAGCCGGAGTGCGGCGATGGTGCACAAGTACCGCGGCGGCGAGGCCACCCTCTCCGGCTCCACCGCGCTCGACGAGGCGCGCACATCGCTCGCCCGAAGCTACCACGAGGCGATGCAGGCCCACCTCCTGCACTCGGGCCTCGAGGCCGTACTCGGGCTCGTTCGGCGAGCCAACGCTTTCATCGACGAACAGCAGCCCTGGCAGCTTGCGAAGGAGGACGGCTCGGCCGAGGCGCTCGACGACGTGCTCGGCGCGCTCGTCGCCTGCTTGAGGGGCGTCGCGGCGATGCTGGGCCCCTTCATGCCCAGGAAGGCGGAGGAGATCTGGTGTCGCATGGGTGGTGCCGCCGGGTTGCCGAGTTACTCGGAGGCGGCGGTTCCCGCCGCCCCTTCGCCCGCGGCCGGGCCAGAGGCGAGGGCTCGCGTGGCGGTGCTGAGGGGTCCCCCGCTGTTTCCCAGATACGAACCGGGCCCCTGAGCCGGCAGCGTCGGCGTGCAAGGCCTGCAATCTTGACATGCTGCCGGCATCTCGATACCGTCACGGCGTTTTGGAGCCGGTCCCGGAGTGCGCGACCGGTCTCCGACATCCATCTTGATGCGGCGGTCGCCCTTGCAGCTGGACTTCTTTCATAAGGATGGGCGCAGCACGCGTGCGGGCCGGCTATGGCGGCTGCTGAAAGCCG
>CP070670.1:148047-157482 GCA_020351855.1 Gemmatimonadota bacterium | reverse complement strand
TCGCCTCGGAGCGGCGGTCGGCGAGCTTCGGCAGGACCAGCGTGGCCACCGTGCCGACGCCCGGGGTGCTCGTCAGCTCCAGGATGCCCCCGTGGGCCACGGCGATGCGGCGCGCGATCGGAAGGCCGAGCCCGGTGCCCTCGGCGCGCGTGCTGAAGAAGGGCTCGAAGACCCGTTCGATCACCTCGCCGGGAATCCCCGGGCCGTCGTCCGCCACGGTGACCCGCACGCCGTCGTTCTCCTCGGACACCGACACCGTGGCCGAGCCCCCCCGCTGCAGCGATTCCGCAGCGTTGCGAAGGAGATTGAGGACGAGCTGCTCGAGGGCGGCCGGGTCTCCGGAAACCTCGACGGCGGAACCGTCCGCCGGGCACTCCAGGATCGCCCCGCGACTCTGGAAACTCGGGGCGGCCGCGTGCGCCGCGGCGCGCACCGGTTCCCACAGATCGATCGGACGCATGCGGATGCGTCCGGAGCGCGCCACGGAGAGGGCGCGTGACACCGTCTCGTCGAGTCGCGTCAGCTCGCGCAGGGCGCGCTCCTGGGCCCCCCGCAGCTCGGAACCCCCGGGCAGCGCCTCCTCGACCACCTGAAGGTCGATCCGGATCGCCGTGAGCGGGTTTCGCACCTCGTGCGCCAGCGACGCCGCGAACTCCCCCACCGCAGCCAGCGACTCACGGCTCGCCAGCTCCCCCATCATCCTCTCGAGGCTCTCCGTCATCCGGTTGAACGCGCGTCCGAGACGAGCGACCTCGTCGCTCCCCTCTGCGTCCACGCGCCTCGCGAGATCCCCCTTCGAGACGCCGGACGCGGCCTCGGAAAGGGTCGCCAGCGAGCGGGTCATGCGGCCCGTGATGAAGGTGGCCAGGATGAGGGCACCGGCGGCCACCCCGGCCAGGAGCAGGGTGCTCCGTCGAGCCGTCTCCTCGAGCGGCGCGATGATCGGCGTGAGAGGCGCGGCGACGACGAGCTCGAGAGCGGGTTCGTCCAGGCCGTGACGCCGTGCCAGCCAGCGCTGGCCGGCCCACTGGAAGGAGTCCTCCCTCAGCTGAGAGGGATCCAGCGCCAGCGGGAGGAGGGATACGCCCGTCCCGCGATCGAACGCGGCGATGACCATGCCGGCGGCCGCAGGCCCCACTTCGCCCGGCGAGAGGATGGCCTCCAGACGCATGGCGACGTCCAGCCGCCCGAGCCGGGTCCCCGAGAGCCGCTCGAAGATCCCGAACTCCAGGTCGAGCGGCGGGACCTGGCCTTCCGCCGCAGACCCGGCCGCCAATGGGCCGGTCGCAAGACCCTCGACGGCCGCCACGGTTCGGCGATCGAGCCGCCACACCTCCCGGTCATCCGCATCGCGCACCACGGCCGCCACCGCCGCCGGATCCAAGCTCGAAAACGCCGCCGCCACATCGGGCGGGACGGCTCCCGCTCCGGCCGCTTCCCCCCGAAGGACCGCTGCGTGGGAGGCGGCCGCGTCGACCAGGGAGAGGATCTCGGAGCGCCGCTGCACCCAGCGGGTGCCCACGTGGCTCACCGTCGACCGCAGCCCTTCCTCCAGCCGGGTCTGCAGGAAGCGCTCGCCGGACCGGGGGACGGTCCGGGTGATCCACAGGCCGAGCAGTCCCAGAGGTACCAGACCCACGGCCAGGACGAGGAGGCGGACGCGGGCCCGGACCGAGAGTCGGCGCACGGCGGGCCGTCGGCCCTCAGGCTTCCGGGTTGCGGCCGGGAGCGAGCTCCTCCAGACCGAGCCTTGCGATCAGTCGGTCGAGGCGGGGCCTCGATATCCCGAGGATCTCGGCGGCGCGCGACTTGTGCCCCCCCGTCGCGCGCAGCACGCGGGCCACGTGCTCCCGCTCCGCTGCCTCGAGCGTGGCGAGGGCGTCGGGTGCTCCGGCAGGCGGAGCGCCGAACTGGAGGTGCTCGGCACGTATCACGCCGGCCGGCGCGAAGACCGCGGCTCGGGTGAGGCAGTTCTCCAGCTCGCGCACGTTCCCGGGCCACGGGTAGGCCTTGAGGGCTTCGACGGCATCGGGCGCCAGGACCGCATCCGGTCCCTCCCCGACGGCTGCGGACGCCTTCCGCACCAGGTGCTCCGCCAGAAGCGGAATGTCACCCATCCTCTCCCGCAGCGGCGGAACGAAGATCTCGACCACACGCAGGCGGTAGTAGAGGTCCTCCCGAAACCGGCCGTCGGCCACGAGTTCTTCCAGATCGCGGTGCGTCGCCGCGATGACGCGGGCCTCCGAGCGCTCCGGTCGCTCGGCCCCCACCGGATAGTACTCGTGCTCCTGCAGGACCCGAAGGAGCTTCGCCTGGAACTCGGCGGGCGTATCGCCGATCTCATCGAGGAACAGCGTTCCGCGGGCGGCGAGCGCGAACCGGCCTCGCCGATCGCTGGTCGCTCCCGTAAAGGCCCCTCGCACGTGACCGAACAGCTCGGACTCGAGCAGCGTGGCCGGGAGGGCCGTGCAGTTCACGGCGACGAAGGGCTCCCCGGCGTACGGCGAGCTGGCATGGATCTCGCGGGCCACGAGCTCCTTCCCCGTTCCGCTCTCGCCGCGGATCACCACCGTGGTGCGCGTGCCGGCGACCTGCCCGATCAGCTTGAAGACCTGGATCATCGACGGGTCGCGTCCCACCATGCGTGTTTCCCGCCTGGACACGGATTCCGGAGGGGTCGGCAGGCGCGTCCTCATCTCGCGATCCTCGAGGATCCGGGCCAGCGTGCGACGCAGGTGATGAAGGTCGAGCGGCTTGACGAGAAAATCCGCCGCGCCGTGGCGCATCGCCTCCGCCACCGTGGGCAGATCGTCGTACGCCGTCATCAGCACGACGTCGAGGTCGGGCGCGCGATCCCGGAGCAGCTTGAGGAGATCCATGCCGCTCATGCCGGGCATCTTGAGGTCGGCGAGAACCACGTCCGCGGGGGCGTCGCCGAGGAGCGACAGGGCCTGCTCGGCGCTCTCGGCCGTCCGGACGTCGGTCATGTCCGTGCGCAGCGCCTGACCCACGGAGGCGAGGATCCGCGAGTCGTCGTCGACGATCAGTATGGATCGGCCCATCCGACGCCGGGGCTGAGGGAATCCGGCCGCACGATCAGCTTCCCGGAAGCTATGGGGGGCTGCCGGGCACGGCTATCGGCCATGGCCGCCGCCGCAGACCGGGTACCGCGGGACATCGACCCCCGCCTCCCGCCGAGTCCTCCGGCCGGAGCCGCCGTCCTAGTCAGCGACCGCCCCGGCATCCCGGAGGCGCGCCCTGATTCGCTCCACCCGGCGCCGGTTCACGCCGAGGTCGTAGCGGCCGAGCCGGGACGCCGATCGCACGGCGATCAGACCCCGCGCGGGTCGGAGATGGAATTCCAGGTCGTCCACGAACCGGAGCACGAGGCTCGTGGCCTGAACATGGAGGTACTCGGCGGTTCGGCTCACGACGACGGTGCGCGGCGTGGCCGCGAGCGCGTCCTCGAGAACGACCCACGCCTCCGCCGGATCGACCGCCAGGCGGAAGGGCCCGATGGCGTGCCGGGGATCAGCGTCATCGCTGCACACGCAGTTCGGTGTCGGCGGGCAGGGAGCGAGGCGCGAATTCGCGAGCCCCAGGGTCTCCGGCCGGGTTCCTCCGCACGCCGCCGCCAGACCGAGCGCCGGCAGCAGCCGCGCGAGATCCGTGACCCTCGCGGCCCTACCAGACTTCGTCATACAGCTGCCTGGCCTGCCGGTGTAGCCGGTTCCCTTCCTCGAAGTTGGGACGTCCTCCCCCTTCGATCCCCCGATCCGCCCCATTGAGGGCCGCCATGTACTGGACCACGGCGCCGTACACGTCGCGGTTGAAGCCGCGCACGGCCCCCTCGGGCCAGCGCTCGACGACGCGTCCGAAGCGAGCGGTCCGGGCGTCCTTTGCGATGCCGGCCTCCCTGAGCAGCGTCCGAAGCCGCCCGTAGGCGTCCGCCGCTCCGGCCTGCCGGGAGGGATCGCCGCCGGTGTACGCGTCCAGCCGGACACCCAGCGTGTCGAGCGTCGACATGATCTCCGCCGCGCAGGTCGCGTACTCCCCGGCCGTGATCCCCAGCTTCCGATCGCCCAGAGCCCGGCACGCACCGGGGCTTTCCGGGGCGAGACCGCACGCGGTCCACCACAGGGCGGCCAGCAGCGGCACGGCGCGAGCGGCCACGGAGCCCGAGGCCGCCCATAAGACCGTCATCTGTCTCCTCGATCCGTCCGTGTCACGGGAGCGCGTTCCGCTTGGGGTGGCAGCCTCGAGGGCAGGAACCAAAGCTCGCCGCGACTGCCTTCAGCATCAAGACGGAGGCCTGCGACCTGCCAGGAGGCGCTGAGGCGCGCACGATTCGCAGACCGCGGTGGCTGTTCGGCCCTCCCGCTGCCCGAGAGGGGCGGCCGCGTTGGACCCCGACCACCCTGCCTTTGTACCATTCTGTACCATCGGGGGCGGGCGGCCGCCCGGGCCCCGGCGCTGGCGGCCGCCCGAACGAGTGCCGGCGGTCATTGGAGCGGCCGATACTGCCGTATGTGCGGCCGCTCCCTTCACGGAGGGAGGCTTCGCGGATGAGCCGCCTGTTCAGAGGCCTGTGGTCGCGACGCGTACCCCACTTTCTCGGCGCCTACTTCGTGGCGGTGTGGGCGATCCTGGAGTTTCTCGACTGGCTCGTCAACCGGTACCTGCTCTCGAGCCATCTGGTCGACTTCGCTCTCGCCCTGCTGCTGCTTCTCCTGCCCAGCGTCCTCCTCGTCGCCTGGTTCCACGGATCGCCGGGGCGCGATCAGCTGGCCCGCACCGAGCTGATCGGCGTGCCCGTCAACCTCGCCATGGCTGCGGTCGTCCTGGTGCTTCTTTTCGGCGGCAAGGACCTCGGCGCCATCACCACGACCGTCACGGCGGAAGATGCCGAGGGCAACGCGATCCGCCGGGAGGTGCCGAAGAGCGAATACCGGCGGCAGATCGCGCTGTTCTACTTCGACAACCGATCGGACGATGACGCTCTCGACTGGTTGGAGTACGGCGTGCCGATCGCCATCCAGGCCCAACTCCACCAGGACGGCTTCCTCAGCGTGTGGTTCGGACACGTCGTCTTCGGCGAGGAGTTCAGGGAGGCGGGCCGACCGGATGGCCTCGACCTGCCGCTGCCGCTCAAGAACGAGATTGCGGAGAAGCATCACATACCGTATCTGGCCGCGGGCACGATCGCCGGCCAGCCCGGGCAGATCGAGGTGACCGTGGAGCTCTCCGAGGTGGCAACCGGCCGAACGGTGGGCGCGCTGACCGTCGCCGGCACCGACCCGTTCGAGGTCGCCGACACGCTCGGCCCGCTGGTCAGGCAATCCCTGGACCTCCCCCGAACGTTGTCACAGGGCTCCCGGAACCTGCCTGTGCGGGAGGTTCTTACGGAATCGATCGAGGCCTTCGGCAGCTTTGTGGAGGGATACGAGGCCGTGGCGGTGAGGGAGGATTGGCCGGGAGCCATTCCTCACTTCGAGAGGGCCGTCGAGCTCGACCCCACCTTCGCCTACGGCTGGCTGCAGCTTTCCAGTGCCCTGCTGCTTGCCGGGCGACAGCAGGAGAGCCTGGAGGCGCTCGGCGCCGCGATGGAGCACTCCTACCGGATGCCGGAGCGCGACCGGTTCAAGGTGCAGGCCGAATACTACTACACGGCCCAGCAGGACATCGAGAAGGCGCTGGCCGTCGCGCGGCTCCGGGCGGAGATCTACCCGGAGGAGCTGGACGCCCATGTCGTCTTCGCCGTCTATGCGGAGCTGCACGGCCAGTTCGACGACGCGCTGGCCAGCTGGGAGCGCGTGCTGGAGCTCAACCCTGCCCAGATGACCGCCCTCGTACGCATCGGGCGGCTGCACGAGCAGGCCGGCCGGTTCGAGGAGGCGCTGGAGGTCTATGCCCGCTACGCGGAAGCCTACCCGCAGGATGCCGCGGCGCTCGTCGGCCTGGCCGAGGCCTACCGCAACATCGGCGAGCACGACAAGGCGGCGGCGCAGGCGGAGCGTGCGCTTCTGATCCAGGCCGATCACCTGCCCGCCACGCTGCAACTCGCCGGGATCGAGGGGGACCGAGGTCGCTTCGATCTCGCGCTGGCGCGCTACGAGCGGGCGCTCGCCGCGGCTAAGACGCCTGCCCAACGGGTCGATGTGCTCGATGCACGGGGAGCGCTGTTCGAGCTCCGGGGCCAGATGGGCCTGGCGATCGCCGACCGCCAGGCGGAGCTGAGGGCGCTGGCATCCGGGGCCCCTCCTCTGGTCCTCGCCCTGCAATCGGCCAAGAGCCTCGACCGCTACGCGCGAGCGGGTCGTGGTGACCTGGCGCTCGACTCGCTCGCGGTCTTCGAGGCGCAGGTCCCGGATCCCTGGAACCTCGCGCTGGTGGCCGCAGCGGTGCGCATCTTCGATGCCCTGGAGGATTTCGAGGCCCTGGAAGCGCAGCTGCCACGGCTCGATGAGGCCATCGCGACACTCGGGATCTGGCACTTCCGGAGCGCCGGCCTGTACGCCCGCGGGCGTGTGGCGGAGAGCCGGGGAGACTGCGAAGCGGCGCTCTCGCTGTATGGGGATGCCCTGAAGCTGGATCCTACCGACTTCGATCTGCTGGTGGATACGGGCCGCTGCCAGCGGAAGCTGGGTGAACTGGCCGCAGCCTCCGCCACCCTCGACCATCTTCTGGCCCTCCGGCCGGCGGATCCGTTCGCTCTCCTCGAGCGGGCCCGGATTCATGAGGCCGCCGGCGAGCGGCAGCAGGCTCGGGAGGCGGTGAGCGCGGCCCTGGCTGCCTGGTCGGAGGCGGATCCAACCTTCGCGCCTGCCGAGGAGGCACGACAGCTCGCTCGACAGCTCGGGTGAGCCGGAACCGGCGGAGGCGGGACTAGGGCAGCGGCACGCGGTGGGCCAGCGGGTACTGGAGGAACGCGTCGTACAACTGCTTGGGGCGGCCCCGGTGAATCCTCCCCTCGAAGTTCATCCGCACGCCGCCCGTCGAGAACAGCGGGTCGTCCAGCGGCAGGAAGACGGTCTGGGCGGGCCACGTCTCGTGCATCAGACGGAAGAGTTCGTCCCCCGGCGACGCGTCCATGATGTCGTACTGGACCGTCGAGCCCGAGACGATCCGGGCGGCGGTGACGCCGAGGACGATCGTCGAGCCGCCGACGGCCGTGCTGCGGTGAACCAGGTAATCGCCCAGCCACTCCTGGTCCGTTCCCTTCAGGTAGCTCTTCTGCGCATGATTGCCGCCGACGTTCAGAAGCGTCCGGTGGGCGTAGCCGCTCAGCCTCAGGTCGGCGAGGCGCTTCAGCTCGTTCTCGCGGATCCTCACGGACCCGTCGTAATCGTCCTCGCGCATGCCGCGCACGGTCACGCTGACCAGCTCGACATCGATCATCTCGGCGACCGTCTCGTACCACGCTGAACCCCACAGGTCGACGAGCTCCGACCGGCGCGCCTGGAGCTCGCTGCGCAGTACGGTCAGCGCCTCCTCATGCCGGTCGGGAGGCTGATGCGCGGCAAGAAGAAACGAGCCGATGGGTCCCGAATCCGGGAGCTGCTCCGACAACGACTCCAGCAGGTCCAGGAAGGCGTCCAGGCCGCCGTAGTCCGACAGGTTGACGTCGATGCCACGCACGTGGACGCGCTCCTCGGCGGACAGCGTGCGGTTGAAGTCGCGGACCGCCTCGATCATCTCCCCGCCCAGCGAGACGGGAGGCCGCCAGTCCGGGACCAGCCCTCCATCCAGGACCAGATCGGCCAGCAGCCAGTCGGCCATCTGCGGCCATTCCAGGAGGAGCTGCCGAAAGCCGCGCGCATGAAGGTCCCGGACCAGCCGCGCCATCAGCTCGTAGTGGTCCCGGAGATGGTGGGTCTCTCCAACCACGACCAGCTTGTGCTGCGCCAGACGGTCCAGGACCTGGAGGGGGAGCGCCGGGGAGGAGAAAGGCACACCGTCGCGCGCCACGACCTCCTCCACGGCGACCTGCTCCACGTCGGTCAGGCTGCTGCAGCCCGCCAGCACCGCCAGCAGGGCCACCGAGGAACCGAAGAGTCCCAAGATTCTTCGCAAGACGCCTCCTCCTCACGGGGCCGCTGGGATGCGGTTGGCCTAGGCCTCCTGAATGTCGGCCAACGAATAGCTAACATTACTGCACGGCTCGGTCGATCTCCGGTATCCGGCTATCCTCGACAACACCTGTCGGGAGATCTCCTACAGTCTCAGCGGTCCCCGTCCTACGCTGCGGACTCGCTGGCGATCGCCCACATTTGTCTTCGGTGCAAGGACACGCGCGGTGTCACCTGTTGCCAGCAGTCAGCCTGACGAGGCGTACCGAACCATGCGAGACAGCCCGAGATCGCACCCGTGTCCTGGCCATTTGGGTGGCTGCCGTCCGCCGTGGCGCCGTGTGAGGTGGGTCGCCGTTGTCGCGCTGTCCGCCGTGCTCCTCGCTCCCGCTGGAGCCGCCGCTCAGCACTCACCGGATACCTTGTCGGTCCTCTTCATAGGAAACAGCCTGACGATCGAGAACGATCTCCCGGCCATGGTAAGGGCACTACTCGAGTCCGCCGGGATCAACGTGCGAGTGGCGTCGCTCGCACAGCCAGGCTACGGACTGGAAGACCACTGGCGGCTCGGAGTCGCTCGGAAGATGATCGCGGGAGGCGGGTGGGATGTAGTGGTTCTTCAGCAGGGACCTTCTGCAACGGAAGGACGCCCTTCCCTTCTCGAGTACTCTGCCCGATTTGCCGAAGATATCGAGGCAGCTGGGGGGCAAGCCGCTCTCTACATGGTATGGCCAGCGAGACACCGCTTCTTCGACTTCGATGGCGTCAGGAAGTCCTACGACATGGCTGCCGACTCAGCCAACGGCCTGCTCCTTCCGGTCGGCGATGCGTGGCGGGCTGCCTGGCGTCTCGATCCCGACGTCGCGCTGTACGGACCGGATGGCTTCCACCCGGGCCCCGCGGCGACCTACCTGGCTGCGCTGGTCATCTGCCAGAGACTGGCGGGTTTGGATCCCCGGGCGCTCCCAGCGGTGCTCAACCCAACAGCTCCACAGGAGTCGATCGTTCCGCGGGCGCTGCAGGCGACACTCCAGGAGGCCGCCGCAGCGGCGAATGCAGAGCTGCAACCGTAAACCCGGCGAACGGTTGCCGTGCCGCAGCCTCTGGACCGCCTCACTCCGAACCGGCCAGCCGCTCCAAGTAGGCGTTCGCCTCGACGAGCTCCGGCTGGTTCGCGTCCGCCTGCGAGAGAAGGACGGCCAGCGAACGGTATGACTGCTCGGCCAGATCCGGCCGGCCGGCCGCCGCAGCGGCACGCGCGAAGCCGCCCAACGTCACGATGCGGTTCGGCGTCCGGCCGAGCTGCGTCCGGAAGGCCGACATGGCCTCGGCGCCCCGGCCGGCCGCGAGGAGCAGCTCCCCTTCG
>CP070670.1:142204-147947 GCA_020351855.1 Gemmatimonadota bacterium | reverse complement strand
TTTCCCCGGCTCCAGATGATCCTCGTGCTGGCCTGTGACCGCGCCACCCCCGGCAACCGGGTCTCCGTCGATGCGGAAGGCCGGCCGGTCGTGCACTACCGGTTCACTGACGCGGTCGCGCGCTCCCTGGCTCGGGGGACCCGGGCATCCGCGAGGATCTTCTTCGGGGCAGGAGCGCTGCGCGTGCATGCCCCGCTCGCCCGACCGCCGGAGTTTCATGCCACCGAGTGGGAACGAATCGACGACCGCATCCGCGCCGAGCACTTTCTGCCCGGAACGATCCCGGTCTCCGCGGCCCACCTGATGGGCGGCTGCGGAATGGGGGGCTCCGCGGCCGACTCGGTCACGGACGCGTGGGGCCGCGTCCATGGTCTCCCCTGGCTGCGCGTCGCCGACTCCAGCCTCTTCCCCGACGCGCTGCAGATCAACCCGTATCTGACGGTCATGGCCCTGGCGGATCGGGCCGCGCAGGCGATCCGCCAGGACGCCGGAGCGCTGCTCGACGGCTCGGGCGCGGCATGAAGCTGACCGCGGCTCAGGCCGTCGTGCGGGCGCTCGAAGCGGAGGGGATCAGACACGCGTTCGGCATCCCCGGAACGCACAACATCGAGCTCTACGACGCCCTGGCATCCTCCGACAGGGTGCGGCCCGTCCTCGTGACGGACGAGCAGTCCGCATCTTTCATGGCCGACGGATACTGGCGGGCCTCGGGCCGGCTCGCCTGCGTCAACCTGGTGCCTGGCGCCGGGCTCACGCATGCCCTGTCCGGCATCGCGGAGGCCTACCTGGACAACGTCCCGCTGCTCGTGCTGGCATGCGGGATCCGGCTCGAGAGCGATCGCGCCTACCAGCTGCATGACGTGGATCAGATGGCGATCGCGTCGCCGGTCGTGAAGGCGGCCCTCCGGGCGGTCCGCAGGGAGGAAGTGTACCGCACGGTGCGAGGCGCCTGTGCGCTGGCGCGCCGGGGCGTGCCGGGGCCGGTCCTGGTGGAGATTCCGGCGGACCACTATCTGGCGCGGGATGCGGTCGAGCAGCAGCCGGCCGAGGCGGTGAGCGCGGACCCGCCGGAGCTCGAACGCGAGCTCCTTCTCCGCGCCCTGGAGATCCTCGAATCCGCCGATCGCACCCTGCTCTACCTTGGCTTCGGGGCCGCCGGGGCCGCCGACCGGCTCGTGGCGCTCGCCGAGCGGCTCGAGTCGCCCGTCGCCACGACGATCCAGGGAAAGGGCGTCTTTCCGGAGTCGCACCCTCTCTTCCTGTGGCCGGGCTTCGGCCACGCCGCGCCGCCCTTCGCCCGACGGGTGGCCGAGGACTGCAACGCCACGCTGGCCATCGGCTGCCGCTTCTCCGAGGTAGGGACCGGCAGCTACGGCCTTCGGCCGCCGGGTCCCCTCGTCCACGTCGACATCGATCCCGACGTGCCCGGCCGGAACTATGACGCGGCCGTCGCCATCGCAGGCGATGCCCGTGTCGTCGTCGAGGCCCTCCTGGAGGAGCTCAGGCCCCGGCCCGCCAACGCCGCCCTGCGCGAGCGCATCGCCCGAGGGCACTCGGAAGTCCGGCAGCCGCGGGGCGGCGCGTCCGACGGGGTCTCCCCGGCCGGGCTTCTCTCCGCCCTGCAGGCAAGCTACCCGGCGGAGACCATCTACGCGGCGGACAGCGGGAACGGCACGTTCCTGGCCATGGAGGGGCTGCGCCTCGAGGCTCCCGGGCGCTTCCTGGCGCCGGTCGACTACTCCTGCATGGGATACGCGGTGCCGGCGGCCATCGGGGCCTCCCTGGCCCGCCCCGGCTGCCCCGTGGTGGCGCTGCCTGGTGATGGCGCCTTCCTGATGACCGGCCTCGAGCTGCTCACGGCCGTTCGCGAGGGGACGTCGACCGCCGTGTTCGTGCTGCGGGACCGGGAGCTCGCCCAGATCTCGCAGTTCCAGGATATCGCCCTCAGCCGCCGCACCAGCAGCGAGCTGCCTCCGTACGACCTGGCCGCCCTGGCCGGCGCGGTGGGCGTCGCCTTCCGTCGCCTGTCATGCGACGCCGAGGTGGAGGAGGTCGTCCGCTGGTCGGCCTCCCGGGTCGCCGAGGGGTGCCCTGCCCTCATCGAGGTCGACGTCGACTACTCGGAGAAGACCTTCTTCACGCGGGGCGTCGTGCGGGCGGTCTTCGGCCGCCTGTCCTGGAGCGACCGCCTCCGCTTCCTGGGCCGCGCCCTGGGCCGGCGCGTGGGCGGCGTCTCCGAGCCTCGGCAGGAAGCGGCAGGCCCCGAGACGAAGCCGGGCGGGTGAGCGTCCCCGGGGCCACGAACGCGGAGGAGGCAGCCAGGGCGCCGGGCCGGAGGAGGGGGCCGCGCGTGGTCTACGATCCGTCCTACGAGGTCGACATCGGGCCGCATGTCTTCCCGACCCTGAAGTACCGCCTCGTCAGGGAGCGGCTGCTCGCCGAGGGCATCGTCTCGGAGCAGGATCTGATCCGGCCCCAGCCAGCCACCGACGAGGAGCTGGCGTTGGTCCACACGCCCGAGTATCTGCGGAAGATCGAGCAAGCAGATTTCTCGCCACTCGAGATCATGCTTCTCGAGGTGCCGTTCTCCCGGGAGCTCGCCGCGGCCTCGCGGCTCTGCGCCGGCGGATCGATCCTCACGGGGCTCCTGGCCTTGGAGCGGGGCACGGCCGTCCACCTGGGCGGGGGGTTCCACCATGCCTTCCCGGACCATGGCGAGGGATTCTGCCTGATCAACGACGTCGCGGTTGCTGTACGCACACTGCAGGCCCGGGGCGAGATGGACCGGGCCGCCGTGGTCGACCTGGACGTGCATCACGGAAACGGCACGGCGGCGATCTTCGCTCGTGACGAGCGGACCGTCACCTTCTCCATGCACCAGGAGTGGAACTACCCCTCGGTCAAGCCGCGGGGCGATCTGGACATCGGCCTGGCGGACGGCACCGGGGATGCGGAGTACCTGCGACGCCTCTCCGCTAGCCTACCGGGCCTGCTCGAGAACCATCGGCCGGACCTCGCCTTCTACCTCGCCGGGGCCGACCCCTACCGCGAGGATCAGCTCGGGGGTCTGGATCTGAGCCTCGAGGGTCTGGCCGAGCGCGACGGCTACGTGCTCGGCCTGTGCCGCGACCTCGGCATCGCCGCCGCCGTGGTCCTGGCGGGCGGCTACGCGCGGGACACGCGCGACACGATCGCCATCCACGTCGCCACCGTCCGGACCGCCCTCGGCCGCTAGGCGCGCTGCCCTCGCCTGCCGGCCGTGCCTCGGCGGGCGGCTGCCGGGAGCGCTGGCCACCCGATCGTGTGCTCCCTATAGTGCGCCTCTGACGTGGAAGTCGGCGGCACCCCGACCGCCGGGCCCAAAGGAAGGAGATCTGTCGCCATGTGGATCGTGCTGCTGATCCTCATCGTCCTGATCGTTGCCCTCGTCGGCATATACAACGGTCTCGTCAAGCTCCGGGTGCGGGTGGACAACTCGTGGGCGGACATCGATGTGCAGCTGAAGCGCCGCTACGATCTCATTCCGAACCTGGTGGAGACGGTCAAGGGCTACGCCAGCCACGAGCGCGACACGCTGGAGGCCGTGGTGGAGGCCCGCAACCAAGCGATGGGCGCGCAGGGACCCGAGGCGAAGGCCGAGGCCGAGAACGTGCTCACGGGAGCGCTCCGGCAGCTGTTCGCGCTGGCCGAGGCGTACCCGCAGCTCCGGGCGGTGGAGAGCTTCACCGAGCTGCAGGGCACGCTGAGCGAGATCGAGGACGCGATCCAGAACGCCCGCCGCTACTACAACGCGGTCGTTCGCGACTACAACACCAAGATCCAGACGGTGCCGTCCAACCTGGTGGCCGGCATGTTCGGATTCCAGGCTCGCCAGTTCTTCGGACTCGAGGATGAGCGGGAGCGTGAGGCGCCGAAGGTCGACTTCGGGACCGCCGGCTAGCCGCCGCGGAGCTCCATCCGCCAGACGGCAGCTTCTTCTCGGGGCCGCGACCGGGGTCGCGGCCACGGTATGCAGCCTCGCCGGCCAGATCGGCGAAGCCCGAGCGGGCGGCCACGCGGAAGACCGCCCCGGCCCGCCTGCCACGGGCCCCGGGACGCGAGCGGCCCGGGACTGGGTCATCGAGCGCTTCGATGTCGAGGTTCGGGTCGACCGCAGCGGCCGCATCGAGGTGACCGAGACGATTCGCCCCCGCTTCTCGGGATCCTTCAACGGCATCTTCCGGACCATCCCGATCCGCTACTCGGACACGGGGGGCTTCACCTACGCGCTCCGCCTCGCGGTGTCGGAGGTCACCGACGGCTCGGGCAACGATCTCCGCTACGAGGAAAGCCGCCAGGGAGGGTATCGGGAGATCAGGATCTGGGTCCCCGGGGCACGCGACGCGACCAAGACCATCCGGATCCGCTACACGGTGGACAACGGCCTCCGCTTTCCGAAGGGCGACGAGGAGTTCCCGACCTGGGACGAGCTCTACTGGAACGTCACCGGCGATGAGTGGCCGGTCCCGATCGAGCACGCAACGGCGGAGATCATCCTCCCCCAGGAGGTGACCGGCCTCAGGGCCCGGGCTTTCACGGGCGCGTACGGTTCGACGGAATCCGCCGCCCGGGTCGAACTGCTGGACCACCGTATCAGGGTGAGCACGACGCGACCGCTCGGGTTCGGAGAGGGCCTCACCGTGGCGATCGCGTGGGATGCCGGTGTCGTCCGGCGGCCCGGCGTGGCCGACAGGATCGGGGCGTTCCTGCGGGCGAACTGGCCGCTCTTCATTCCGATTGGGGCGTTCCTCCTCATGTTCGGGCTCTGGCGCGCCCGGGGCCGCGACCCCGAGACCGGGACGATCGTCGCCCAGTACGAGCCGCCGGAAGGGCTCACGCCGGGAGAGGTGGGCGTTCTGGTCGACAACTCTCCCGACATGCGGGACGTCACGGCGACGCTCGTCGACCTCGCCGTGCGCGGCTTCCTCACGATCGAGGAAACCGAGACGAAGAAGGTGCTCGGCCTCCTGTCGGACACGGACTATACCCTGCGGCTGGAGAGGCCGCGGCAGGGGGGAGGATGGGACGAGCTGGAGGCGCACGAGACGGCCCTGCTGGACGCCCTGTTCGGTTCCGGCCGCACGTCGGTCGATGTCTCCGAGCTGAAGAACGAGTTCTATCGCGACCTCCCGCGCATTCGGGAAGGCCTGTTCCGCCGCCTTCTTCGCCAGCGCTACTACGAGCGGAGACCGGACCGGGTGAAGGCGGCCTACCTCGCGGCCGCCGTGGTGGTCGCCGTGCTCATCCTGGTCACCGGCAACATCGCGGCGGCCCGGCTGGGGGAGCCGGCCACGGCCGTCTTCGCCGCGGCCATTCTGACGGGTGCGATCGTCGCGGGGTTCGGCCTCGTGATGCCCGCGCGCACCGTGCGGGGGGCGCGCGAGTACGCCAAGGTCCTAGGCTTCGAGGAGTTCCTGGAGCGCGTCGAGAGCGACCGGTTCAAGCGGATGATCACCGGGCCCGAGATGTTCGAGCGCTATCTTCCCTTCGCAATGGCCCTCGGGGTGGAGACCCAGTGGGCCGCCGCGTTCGAGGATATCTACCGCGAGCCTCCCCGGTGGTATCGCGGAACGGACCTGCACGCCTTCAGGACCGGCGTGTTCGTGAACGACCTGTCCCGCATGGCGAGCATGACCTCGCAGACGATGGCCTCGCGGCCGCGCAGCTCGGGAGGCTCCGGGTTCGGCGGAGGAGGGGGCTTCTC
>CP070670.1:114510-142104 GCA_020351855.1 Gemmatimonadota bacterium | reverse complement strand
GGGTTCGCGGCACCGGCCTCGGCGTAGGCCTCCTCGTACAGGTCGAGGATCTCCCGGTTGGCCCGGTCACCGATCGCGTGCGTGTTCCGCTGGTAGCCGTGCTCGAGGGCGAGCCGGGCGGCCTGGCGGATCTCCTCCAGCGGCTCCAGCACCAGGCCCTCGGTCTCCGGCATGTCGTCGTAGGGCTCGAGCAGCCAGGCGCCGTGCGAGCCGAGCGCCCCGTCCACCTGCCGCTTGATGGCCCGCACCGTGAGGTAGCCGCCCGCGTGGTCGACCATCCGGTAGGCGGCCAGCCGGGGGGCCATCGCCTCGTTGGAGGTCCGCACCATGACGTAGAGCCGCACGGGCATCTCGCCCTCCTCCGCCAGCTGGCGGAAGAAATCGATCCGCTCGAAGGGGGAGCCCGCATCGTGGAAGGAGGTCACGCCCTTCGCCAGGAGCTCGTCGAAAGCGATCCTCGCGGCCTGGCGGGCCTCGGCCACCTGCTCGTCCAGCGTGCGCGCCGCCCGCTGGCGCGCCATCACCGCCGTGACGAGCCGCTGCGCCGTCTCCCGCAGGAGCCCGGTGGGATTGCCCTCGGCGTCCCGGACGATGGTGCCGCCCGGGGGGTCCGGCGTGTCGCGGTCGATCCCGGCCAGGGCGAGGGCCTGCGCGTTGACGAAGGAGGCGTGCCCGCTCGCGTGTCCCAGGATCACCGGATTTTCGGGGGAGACGGCGCTCAGCCCGTGGTGCAGCGGGACGTCGTCCACGACCGGCCCGGGCACGGTCGCCCACTTCTCCTGGTGCCAGCCGCGGCCCCGGATCCACTCGCCGGGCGCGGCGCTCGCCGCGGCCTCCTCCACCATGGAGACGATCTCCTCCCAGCCGGACACGTCCGCCAGCGGCAGGATCATGCGGGACTCGCCGAGGCCCATGAAGTGCCCGTGCCCCTCGATGAACCCGGGGATCGTGAGCCGCCCGCCCAGGTCGATGACCTCCGTCGCGGGTCCGATCCAAGGCCGGACCTCGTCGTCGAGACCCAGGGCCACGATCAGGCCTCCGGCCGCGGCCAGCGCCGTCGCCTCGGGCAGGGCCTCCTCCAGGGTGACGATCCGCCCGTTCAGCAGCACCAGATCGGCCGGCGCGGGCGCGCCGCCGGCCCGCACGCCGGTCACGGCCTCCAGCGGGCCGGCGCTCGGCACCTGGGCCCCCGCGCCGGGCGCTCCGGCCGCCATCAGCGCCGCCCCGAGGAGCGGCGCGGCCACGGCCCGCGATGTCGCGGGCCTTCCACGTCGAGCTTCCACACCTCGTCCTTCCCTCAACGCGCGTTCGTCGTCTCCGCCCTCCGGCCTTTCGCGCGCCGTGGGCGGCAGCCACCTTCGAGGATCCGCGTCGACCTCGGTCGACCGTCGCACACGTCCTGGCAGGAGCAGCGAAGATAGGCGACCAGGGCATCCGCATCGAGATGCAGGGCGGGATCGCCGTCGTCCGCCTGGCCCGCCCCCCGGTGAACGCGGTGGACCTCGGGCTGGCCGGCGAGCTGGAGCGCGCCCTGGACGAGGTGGCGGGCGACGCGCGTGCGCAGGCCGTCGTCCTGGCGGGAAGCGAGGGGTGCTTCTCCGCCGGCCTCGATCTCAAGGCACTCCCGGCGTACGGCCCCGAGGAGCAGCGGGAGCTGGTCCTGGGATTCGGGCGGGCGCTCGTACGCCTGTACGCCTATCCCCGCCCGGTGGTGGCGGCCGTGGACGGCCACGCGATCGCCGGCGGACTCATCTTGGCGATCGCCTGCGACTACCGGGTCGGCGGACGCGGCGCGTACCGGTTCGGCCTCACGGAGGTGCGGGTCGGCGTCCCCTTCCCCCTTACGCCGCTCGAGCTTGTGCGGGCCGAGCTCCGCCCCGAGGTGGCGCGCCGGCTCGTGCTCGGCTCGGCGACCGAGGGGCCCGAGGCGGCGCTCGGGTGGGGCGCCCTGGACGAGCTTGTCCGGCCGGGCGCCGTCGAGGCGCGAGCCCTCGAGGTCGCCGCCGAGCTCGCCCAGCTGCCGCCCCGCACCTACGGGCGCACCAAGCATCTCCTGCGCGGCGCGGCGATCGCCCGCATGGAGGAGGGCCTGCAGCGCCAGGCCGACCGCGCGGCCTCCGAGTGGCTGACGCCCGAGACCGCCCTGGCGGCCGCCCGCGTCCTCCGGGGGGACTGAGCCTTGGATCTGAACGTTCCGGCCCTCACCTTCGCCATCGCCCTCGCGGCGGGGATCGCCGCCCAGTCGCTGGCGCGGCACCTCCGCATCCCCGGCATCGTCCTCCTGCTGGCCGTCGGCATCCTGCTCGGGCCGGACGTCGCCAACATCGTCCGACCGGGCACGCTGGGACACGGGCTGGACGAGATCGTCGGCCTGGCGGTCGCCGTCATCCTGTTCGAGGGAGGGCTCAACCTCCGCTGGCAGCGGCTGCGGGCCGAGGCCACGACCATCCGCCGGCTCATCACCATCGGGGGCCTGATCACCGCCGTCGGCGGAACGGCGGCCGCCATGCTGTTCATGGGGTGGGACTGGAGGGCGGCCGTGCTCTTCGGGGCGATCGTCACGGTCACGGGCCCCACCGTCACGACCCCGCTCCTCCGCCGCATCCGGGTGAAGCGGAACCTCCAGACGATCCTCGACGCCGAGGCGGTGCTGATCGACCCGATCGGCGCCGTCCTGGCCGTCGTCCTCCTGGAGTTCGCGCTCGCGACCACGACGATGTCGGCCGCGGCCAGCCTGCTCGGCCTGCCGGTCCGGCTGGCGGCGGGCGCGGCGCTGGGGCTGGCCGGAGGGCTCCTGCTGGGCTGGCTTCTGCGCTCCGAGCGGCTGGTGCCCGAGGGCTACGAGAACGTGTTCACCCTGGGCATGGTCCTGGCGCTCTTCGAGGTGAGCAACGCGGTCTTCGCGGAGAGCGGCATCATGTCGGCCGCCGTGGCGGGCCTCGTGGTCGGCAACATGCGAACGCGGGTGCAGGCCGAGCTCCTCGAGTTCAAGGAACAGCTCACCGTGCTCCTGGTGGGCCTGCTGTTCGTGCTGCTCGCCGCCGACGTGCGGGTGGCGGAGGTGGTTCAGCTCGGCTGGGCCGGCGTCCTCACCGTCCTGATCCTCATGCTCGTCGTGCGACCGATCGACGTGGCCGTCTGCGCCGCCGGCTCGGACCTGAGCCGGAACGACCGGTTCTTCCTGTCCTGGATCGCGCCGCGCGGCATCGTGGCCGCCGCCATCGCCTCGCTTTTCGCCCGCCGCCTGACCGCGGAGGGCGTGGCGGGCGGGGAGCAGCTTCTGGCCCTCGTCTTCCTGGTGATCGCCGCCACCGTCCTGCTGCAGGGCGGCACGGCCGGCCTCGTCGCCTCCGTCCTGGGCGTCCGCCGCCCGCAGCGGGGCTGGGCGATCCTCGGGGCGAACGTTCTCGGACGGGCGCTCGCCTGGTCGCTGGAGCGCGGCGAGCAGCCCGTGGTCGTGATCGACCGCAACGCCACGGAGGCGAAGCTCGCCGAGCAGGATGGGCACCGCGTCGTCTATGGCGACGCGAGCCAGGAGCGCACGCTGCTCCAGGGGGACGTCGAAGCGCGGCGGGGCGTGCTCGGGGTGACGCCGAACGACGGCCTCAACCTCCTGCTGGCCCGCCGGGTCGTCGAGATGACCGGCGTCGAGACTTCCTACGTCGCGGTGGACAGCCGCACGGCCAGCGTCACGGCGGCCCAGGTCATCGACGCGGGCTCGCGCGTCCTGTTCGGGCGGGAGATCGACATCGAGGACTGGATCCACCGTTTCCTGCACGGAAACGTCTGCGTGGAGCGGTGGCGCCTGGAGGGCGGCGGCGAGGGCGAGTCCGTGGCACTGGAGGCGCCGGGGCTCCCGCTAGCGCTGGAGAGGCAGGGCGAGCCCCGGCCGGTCGATGAGCGGACGAAGGTCAGGCACGGAGACGTGCTCTGCCTGGCGCTGCCCATCGCGGCCCCAGAGCCGCGCAATCGGCTCCGCGAGGAGGGCTGGGTCCCCGTGGAGACGTGAAACGACCGCTGCCGACGGCCGTACTATCCGGCGGGCACCGGAACGCTGCGCCGACGGGCCCGTCCGGCGTTCCGCGCGACAGGAGACCGGTTTGACCGCGAGCGATCAGGGCGTCGAGAGGATCCGCATCCCGAACCGGGTGGCGCATTCGCCGGTCGCCCTCCCGGACGTCATGCTGGCGGCGCCCCTCCTCTCCCGACTCCTGCTCGGGGCCTCGGGCCCCGGATTGGCCATCCAGGCGGCAGCGCTCGGCGCCTACGCCGGAAGCGCGGCGAAGGACTGGATCCGCCGGCTGGGTGTCCGCAAGATCGACTTCCTCGCGGTGTTCGGCGCGGACGTCGGCCACCTTCCCGCCATGCCTCTCGCGGCCCGCCGGTCGGAGATCGCCGTCTACGCGCGCCGGGTGAACGAACTGTACCGCCCCATCGAGATGCCCCGCGATGAGCTGGCCGCCCGGGTGAACGAGGCGCTGACTCGATACATCGCCGGGATCACGGGGCAGCGGGTCGAGACGAGCGACGCGATCCGGAGCTTCATGCTGGCCCAGTTCTTTTTCCCCTTCGCCCTGGGCGGCTGCGACTTCATCTCGGGCGACGTCGCGATCTTCCGGGACACCGGCGTGTTCGAGCCGCACGTCATCGCCCACGAGTTCAGCCACCGGAAGGGGTACTTCAAGGAGCTCGAGGCGCAGGCGCTGGCCTATCTGTCCCTCGAGGCGAGCGACGACCCCCTGCTCGTCCAGTCCGCCTTTTGCGAGCGGCTCCACCGGCAGCTTCGCGTGGTAGCGCGGAAAGAGGCGGGGAGCGGCGCGGCGGGCGAGGACCATTACCATGACCTCGTGGACCGGGCGGACCTCCGGCCGGAGCTCCGCTGGGCCTTCCACGCCCTCGTCCCGCGGCTGTCCTCCGCCGAGCGGGCGATGACGACCGTGATGCGCCGCCTGTACGACGAGCGGATGCGCTTGACGGGCCAGAACGGGATCACGGACTACGACGAGGGCTTCACCCGCTTCCTGTACGGCTTCGAGAACGGCGGCGCCTGAGCCGCCGGCGCCCAGCGGGAGCCTCCGGACACGGCCTGAGCCTCCGGGGACTCTCCGGACCCGCCGGCACCCAGTCGGCACCCGGCGAGGCAGGCAACGCATCCGCGCCCCCCGATCATCCAATGAGGTGGACGGCCGGGCGGGCGATCCGTGCCGCGGCCCGTCCGGGCCGATCGGTCCACCGGCCGGCGGCCCGCACACTTGTGACACTCGGCGTCCTCCAGACGCGTACGATCCGGGGAGGATCGGTCCCAGATGACGGAGCGTGGAAGATGAGAACGAAGGTGCTTGTTGCACTGGGCGTGGTGCTGGCGATCGTGGCGATCGCCGGGCTCGCATCCCTCAGGGCACAGGAGGCGCAAGAGGCGCCCCGGGCCATCGCGATCGGCAGCGGTGGCTATCTGGGCGTGTACCTCGAGGACGTCGACGATGCGGCCGTGGATCGCCTGGGCCTGCGCGAGGAGCGCGGCGCCCTGATCGCGGATCTGGCGGAGGATGGCCCGGCCGCCAAGGCGGGCCTCCTGAAGGACGACGTGGTCATCGGCTTCAACGGCGAGTCCGTGCAGAGCGTCGCCGAGCTGACGCGCATGGTGCGGGAGACGCCGCCCGGACGGTCAGCATCACTGGAGGTGATGCGGGACGGACAGAGCCGGCAACTCTCCGTGGAGCTGGGCGAGCGGCCCGGGATCGTCTGGGTGGGGCCCGACGTGGACCGGGAGCACCGGATGTTCGTCGTGCCCGGGGACGAGGAGCACGGGGTGCATCGCCTCTTCGCCTTCGGCGGGCGGGGCCGGCTCGGCGTGCAGCTGCAGTCGCTGGGCGAGCAGTTGGCGGAGTACTTCGGCGTGGAAGGCGGCGCGCTCGTCGCCTCGGTGCGCGAGGACTCCCCCGCGGCGGCCGCCGGCCTCAAGGCGGGTGACGTGATCACGCGCGTCGGCGACCGGGCGATTGACGAAGTCGGGGACGCGGTCGAGGCGATCCACGAGGCAGAAGCGGGCTCGCTGTCCCTCACCGTGGTGCGGAGCGGTCAGACCCGCACCCTGACGGCCGAGCTGCCCGAGCGTCACTCGGGCGCCTGGGAATGGCAGGGCGAGGACGGGGACTGGGCCTATTCCTTCGTGCTGCCGGACATCGAGATCCCGGAGATCGTGATCCCCGAGTTCAACACGCCCCCGGTCGTGATCCCGGAGATCCGCATCCCCTCCTTCGAGTTCGAGTGGGGCGGTGAGGATGGCGAGCCGTTCATCGTCATCCCGGAGATCACGATCCCCGAGTTCGGGATCCCGGAGGTCTCCGTGCCGGAGATCCGGGTACCCGAGCTGGAGGTCCCCGGACGCGAGATCGCGGTCCAGGCTCCGATCCACATCGTGTAGCGCCCGGAGGGCTGGCCCCCCGGCCGTCTGAAGGGCCCGCGTGCCCCACCCAGGGGCCCGCGGGCCTTCGGGTGACCGGCCTGTGCGATAGGATCGTGGACGGGGCACCCCTCCCCCCTCTAGACTGAAGGCGTGAACCACCGCCCTTCCATCCGTCGCCTGCGCTCGTGATCGAGCGACGGCTCGCCAGCGGGCTCCTCCGGATCGTCGGCTGGAGAGTCGTCGACGAGCTCCCGCAGCGACCCGCCCGCTACGTGCTCATCGGGGCCCCGCATACCTCGAACTGGGACTTCCCGATCGGGATGCTGGCCATCGTGGCCCTGGGCATCAAGCGCAACTGGGTCGGCAAGCATACGCTGTTCCGTCCGCCCATGGGCTGGCTCATGCGGGCGCTGGGCGGCGTGCCGATCGACCGCACTCAGCGGCACAACTTCGTGGATCAGGTGGTCGCGGCCTTCCGGGAAGCCGACGAGATGGTCATCGCTCTCACGCCGGAGGGCACACGCGGCCACACGGAGTACTGGAAGACGGGCTTCTACTACATCGCGCTCGGCGCTGGCGTCCCGATCGTGCTCGGCTTCATCGACTACCGCCGCCGGCGGATCGGGCTGGGCCGCATCCTGGATCCCGGCGGAGACCTCGACGCGGACATGGCGCGCATCCGCGACTTCTACGCGGACAAGACAGGCAAGAAGCCCGAGAACAAGGGAGAGATCCGGGCAGCCCCCCGCCGCGAGACGGTCTGACCGGCCGCCAGCCCGGGCCGTTCGGCCTCAGCCTCGCGGTCGGGCCGGGCCGGGTCGCCCTCAGGCCGGCGCGGGACCCCGCGCGAAGCGGTTGTAGAGCCAGGCGAGGACGACCCCGCCGATGAACCCGTCGACCAGGCCGTAGAGGGTCACGACGATCGCGGGGCCGATCCCGCCCGGACCGTGGTAGCCCGGGTAGATCGACTGCGCGAACTCGAGGAACGCCGTCCCGTATCCCGGCCACATCATCCCGCCCAGCGAGACGAGCAGCAGGGCGGCGCCCCACAGGATCCCGCAGGCCAGGCCGAGGCCCTTCGCATCGAGCCGCATGATTCTCCTCCTTGCCGCTACATTCGCGATCCCGCAAGACCGACCGGCTCAGCCGCCGAGCGACTGCCGCACGAGCCCCGCGAGGACCGCCTCTCCACCCGTCGCCGCGAAGGCGATCCGGCCCTGTGGATCCACCACGTACACGAGCGGCGGATGAACGATGTCGCCGGTCCGCAGGTCGCGCTCGCGAGGCACCTCCCACCGGTCCAGCGCCGCCTCCACGGCGGCCGGCTCGCCCCCCAGCAGGCGCTCGCCGTAGGCGAGTCCCAGGCGGGACGCGAGGTGCCCGAGCCGCGTCGGCGTGTCCCGCCACGGATCGAGCGTCAGAACGACGGCTTCGACCTCCAGGCCGGCGGCGGCCAGGCCGCGCCGCGCGGCCAGCGTCTCGCGCACCACGAGGGGACAGACGGTCTCGCAGTGGCCGAAGGCGAAGGTCACGAGCAGCGGCCGGCCGGCGAAGTCGGACAGGCGGACCAGCGCGCCGTGCTGATCGAGAAGCGCCAGCTCTGGTGCCGCCCGGTCCTCCGGCCTGAACGTGCCCCACTCCGGAGCGCCTTCGGCCTCCGTCGACGCCGACGCAGATCCGGCTGCGGCCGCGGCGACCCGCACCCGGAGGCCGACCGCACCGGCGCCGACCACCGCGAGGGCCGAAAGGAGGATCAGAGCCGCACGGCCGGCCGGTCGGCGCCGCAGCGCGCACAGCCCCCCGACGAGCTCGTGTCGCCACCCGACGAGCAGGAGCCCCAGCATGCCGAGCGGCTGGAAGATGAGGGCGCCCCAACCCTCCGGACCCGGCAGGCCGTCCGGCCGCGTCCCGAAGCACACGGCCCTGGTGCGCACCAGCCATGCCGGCGGAACGTCGCCGGCGGGCCACAGCGCCAGCGCCCACCAGGCCGCCGAGATGATGAGGATCGCCGCCAGGCCCGCGAGCGCCCAGGCCTCCCTCCGCTCCATCTTCATCGGAGCCCGCGCATGGAGGGTGGCGGCTGGCACGTTCGCTCGGGGCCGGCTGCGGCCGGCCCGCCCGCGCGTCGGCCGCCGGACCCTCCGCTCATCGACCGCCGCGCCCCCCGCTCAACCCACCTGCCATACGACGGAGAGCAGCTTCCAGTTCGTGAAGTAGTAGACCGCGAAGGCGGCCAGGAAGACGAGCGCCAGCACGAGCGTGCCGGGTGCCATCCCGAAGCCACCCGCCTTCCCGTACGCCGCATCCTCGTCCGCCTCGGTGAGCGGCCGCGGCGGGTTCACGATCCCGTTAGGAACTCCGTGCATCGACATACGCTGCATCTCCTTCCATCGGCTGGCCCAGGAAGACGGACCACACGGTGACGAGGATGTAGATCGCCCCGCCCAGCGCGGCGATGAGGCCGCCAAGGGCCATCACCGTCACGAGGAGGTTGGCGGCGGGGGAGAATTGGACGTCGAACAGCGCTTGGCTGAAGCTCATGTCCCAGTGGCGGCGCGGCACGCCGAAGGTGCCCGCGAAGGTCATCGCCACCGAGAAGATCAGCATCCCGGCCGCGAACAGGTACGGCTGGATCTTCGCCAGCGACCAGAAGGCGACCTTCTTCCGGAAGATCAGCGGGAGCACGTAATAGGTGGCCCCCATGAAGGCGAGCGCCGTGCCGGCCACCACGGTGGCGTGGAAGTGACCGGGGATGCGCAGCGTGTTGTGCGCGATGATGTTGATCTGCTCGGTCCCGAAGGTCACGCCGGTGATGCCGCCCACGAAGCCGAAGATGATCACGGAGAAGACGAGGGCGCTGAAGCCGGGATCACCCCATGGCGCCCGGCGCAGCCACTCGAACAGCCCCTTCGTCAGCCCCCGCACCCGCTGACCGACCTCGATGCCCGCCGGCACGGTGAAGCCGTGGATCATGCTGGCGAACACCGCCATGTACATGAAGTAGCTCGTGTTCACGACCTTCCAGGTCGGACCCATGCCCGGGTCGACCAGGAGGTGGTGGGCCGAGGCCATCGAGATGAACAGGATGTAGAGCACGAAAGCGGTGCGGCTGATCTTCTCGTTGATCACCACGGATCCCACGGTGAGGGCCCCGAGCAGGTACCACACCGCCACCATCGCGGCCACGTTGATCTGCTGGGAGGAGTGGCCGAGCCCCCACCACACCATCCGGTAGACCTGCGGGTCCACGCTCCCGATCCCGATCGACCAGAGGAAGGTCGGGATGTAGATCGCCGCCCCGTGCAGGAGGGTGATCACCGCGATGATCGCCGCGGCAACCGCTCCGTAGGTCACCAGCGGAACGGACCCCTCGTACGTCCCCTCGCGCTTCGCCACGACGAGGGAGCCGAAAAAGATGGCCACCGTGATGAGCGTGCCCACGGCGAAGAGGATCACGCCCAGGTAGAACAGCGGGTGCGCCTTGAGCGGCACATAGGAGGTGAACAGGACGTCGGCCCGCCCCGTCCACATCGTCCACTCGACCATCACGGTGCCGAGGAGCATGAGCCAGAACATCGACCAGCCCAGCCTCGGCGCGGGCACCCGGCTGTTCAGGAGCACCGGGCCGGCGAAGTAGAGGACCGCCATCTCGAAGAAGATGATGAAGAAGATGAGCATGCTCATCCCGTGGATGGTGAGCACGCGGTAGAACAGCGCGGCGTCGAGCAGGTGGACCGCCTGCCAGCGCGTGAGCAGCACGAGCAGCCCCGTGATGCCGCCGATCAGCAGCGAGACCGTGGCCACCACGGCGTGCGCCTTGATCAGCCCGTCCGCCTGCCGATGGACCCGAAGGGACGTGGTCGGGCAGACCCGGAATCCGCCTTTCATCGGTCACCCTCCTCGCCCCGGGCGGGCGCGCTCAGGGTTAAGGGCTTGCCTCCCTCGACCGCTGCGGCCGCGGCCGGATCGATGACCTCGATGCGTCCCACCATCACGTGGTGGCCGACGCCGCAGAACTCGTTGCACACGATGCGGAAGTCGCCCGCCTCGGTCGGCGTCACCCGGAGGCCGTAGTCGTAGCCCGGCACGACCTGGAAGTTGATGTTGAACGGATAGAGGGAGAATCCGTGGTTTACGTCCACCGACGACAGGTGGAGCGTGTACTCCGTGTCCTTCTGCAGGCGCAGCGAGGGGGTCCACAGCCACATCTGGCCCATGAGGTAGATGTCGCTGCCGGGCGGCGGCTCGACGATCGGGATCCCGTTCTCCTCCTCGCCGACCTGGTAGCTGGCGATGAACTCTTCCGTCCTGGCGCGGTAGGCCTCGGGCTCGACCCGGGCCCGGATCCCCGAGGGGTTCTGGCCGCCCTTCCAGTGCCACAGCGGCATCATGGCGAACAGCACCATGCACCAGGCGAAGGCCAGCACCACCCACACTTTCTCCGCCTTGTGCGCCGGCTTCCACCATACGCCGCGCGGCGATTCGACTCCGGTGTGCATATCGACCTCCGGCTACGGTAGGGGAGCCTGCGGGAGCGTCAGGATCTCCACGAGCCCCCACCCGGTGTAGACGATGGCCATGACGGCAATGCCGGCGATGAGCCAGAAGAACGGTCGGTCGTACAGCCGCTGTCCGAACGGCACCTCCTCGGGCCCTCCTCCCGCTCGGGTCTCGCCGTACTCCACGGAATCCGACATCCGGTCCTCCTTTCCCGGTACGTGTCCTTTCAGCTCGTGGACTTCGGTTCTCGGCCTTCGGTTCTGGGCCGGGCCTCGCTCAGCCGGGCCTGCTCGCGTGGCCGGCCGTCGCGCCGCTCGGCTCGCTCAGCTCCGCGATCAGGTCCTCCACCGTCGTCTCGCGGAAGAAGGTCGACACGCGCTGCGCCAGCCTCTGCCAGCGGTGGTGCGCCGCGCAGGGTGCCTGGTCGCTGCACTCGCGTCGGCCCAGCAGGCACTGGCTGCGGCCCTCCAGCTCGTCGAACGGCTCGATGATCGCGAACAGCGAGAGCTCGTCGCTCGGCACGGCGAGCTCGAAGCCTCCCCTCGGACCGCGGGCGGAGGTCAGGATGCCCCGCTTGGCCAGCAGGTGGAGGGTCTTCGACAGATAGTTCCGCGGCATCGAGAGGTCGTCGGCGATCGTCTCGACGGAGACGGGATCGCCGTTCTGGTGCCGGGCCAGGTAGAGGACGGCCCGGAGGGCATACTCCGCGGTCTGGGAGATCATACAGACGCCTCGACCAACCGGAACCGCCTCCCTTCGAACGCCTCGGGGAGCGGCCAACCAGGAGCTGCGGCAGGTATTCTTGTTTTTCTCATGAGAATATGATAAATACGCTCCCTACGATCGGCAAGTGAGGAGAACCGATGAGGAGGAGGAGAAGCGGATGCGGAGCGCGGCGGCCCGCCTGAGGTCGCTCTGCTGGGGCCTTCTCGCGCGGGCGGACCGGTTCATGAACCGGCTCTACTCCTCCCGCTACAACCCCCTCTACCACAGCGGGGCCATCGTCGTCCTGCTTCTCATCGTGCTCCTGCTCACCGGCCTCTATCTGCTCTTCTTCTACCGAATCGGAGAGCCGCACGCCTCGGTCGCCCGTATCACCGACCAGGCCTGGCTCGGCCGCTGGATCCGTTCCCTGCACCGCTACGGCTCGGATGCGGCCGTCGTCGCCGTCGCCATCCACGCCTTTCGTCTGTTCGCGCAGGGACGGAGCTGGGGCCCGCGCACCCTCGCCTGGCTGAGCGGTCTCGTTCTCCTCTTCGTGCTGCTCGTCAGCGGCTGGACCGGTTACGTGATGGTGTGGGACGTGCAGGCACAGCTCCTGGCGGTCGAGGGCGCCCGGTGGCTGGACGTGCTCCCGATCTTCTCGGAGCCGCTCGGGCGGGCCTTCGTGGGCGAGCAGGCGATCCCCGCCGCCTTCTTCTTCCTCAACCTCTTCCTCCACGTCGCGTTGCCGGTGGGCATGTTCGTGATCCTCTGGATCCACGTCTCTCGCATCGCCCGGCCCGGCCTCCTTCCTCCGCGCGGGCTGCTCTGGGGATCCGTCGCCCTGCTCCTCGCCCTCTCCGTGCTCTGGCCGATCGGCATGGACCCGTCGGCGGACGCGTTCCGGATCCCGGAGCGGGCCGCCCTCGACCTCTTCTACGCCTTCTGGCTGCCGCTCACGCGGCACCTCCCGGCGGGCGCCGTCTGGGTGCTCGGTCTGTCGCTCACCGGCGTGGCGCTGGCCGCCCCGCTGTGGACGCGCCCCGCCGCGGCGCAGAGGCCCGAGCCCTCCGCCGTGGACGCCCGCCTCTGCACGGGCTGCGAGCAGTGCTACCTGGACTGCCCCTACGAGGCGATCGCCATGCGGGAGCGCACGGACGGGCGGGAAGGCGTCTATGCCGTCGTGGATCGGGCCCTCTGCGTGAGCTGCGGGATCTGCGCCGCCTCCTGCGCGCCGATGGGCATCGGGCCGCCCGGCATGACGGGGCGGGACCAGCTCGAGCGGGTCAGGGAGTTCGTCCGCCTGGTGGATCCGGGGCCGCGCGACGTGGTGCTGGTGGGCTGCGCGCGCGGGGCGGCCGGCTTCGACGCGCTGGCGGCCGGAGCCGACGCCTTCTCTCCTGCCGGAGACGGTGGCGGCGCGCCCGCCGGCCACCTTCCGGGCGCCTTCGACGGCAGCCGGGTCTTCCAGATCCCGTGCGCCGGGAACGTGCACACCTCGGTGATCGAGTACCTCGTGCGGGCGGGAGTGGGCGGGGTGCTGATCGTGGCCTGCCACCCGCGCGACTGCTGGAGCCGGGAAGGCCCGCGGTGGCTCGAGGAGCGCATGTACCACGATCGCGAGGCCGAGCTGAAGGAGCGGGTGGACCGGAAGCGGCTGCGCCTCGTTCATGCGTCGGCAGGAGAGGATCGGGAGCTCGCGGCGGCGCTGGCCGAGTTCCGGGAGAGCCTCCGCCGGCTCGGCTCGGCGGAGGCCGAGTCGGAGATCGACCTGGAGCTCGAGTGCGAGCCGGCCGAGCTCCAGGAGGCGGGACCGTGAAGCGGGCCCGGGCCGCGCTCGGCGTCGTGGTTGCCGTCCTCCTCACCGGAGGGATCGGGGCGCTCTCGCAGGTTCCCTACCCCGTGGAGGCTGCAGGCCAGGCGTGGATCCGGCTGTCCTGGAGGGTGAGCGCCCCCGGGATCGAGGAGTGCCGAGCCCTCACGGACGCGGAGCTTTCGGATCTCCCCATCCACATGAGACGGGATACCGTATGTGAAACACAGCCAACTGTTTATAGGCTTCATATCGCGCTGGACGACAGGGCGGTCGAGGAGACGCTCATCCGTGGAGGCGGAACGCGGCGGGACCAGCCCATCCACGTCTACCGGGAGCTGCGGACCCGCGCCGGCGCCCACCGCGTCGCGATCCGCCTCACCCCCGAGCCGATCGGGAACGCCGCGGGCGGGATCGAGGCGAGGACGGGTGCGCCCTCCCTCGAGCTTACGCAAGAGTTGGAGCTCGCGGACGGCGAGGTGGCCCTCGTGACCCGCGGCCCGGACGGCGGACTCGAGGTGCGGCGGAGGGAGCCGTGAGCGGCTCCGAGATGCCCCGTGCCCGCCGGCCCGGGGGGGGCGGCCGCAAGCTGCCGACGTCCCCCGCCGCCCCGGCCGATCCTGGGCCAGCG
Source organism: Gemmatimonadota bacterium (assembly GCA_020351855.1). GTDB lineage: Bacteria > Gemmatimonadota > Gemmatimonadetes > Palauibacterales > Palauibacteraceae. Next base: position 128,052 of record CP070670.1, on the reverse strand, counting down.
CCCGGGCCCGCCGCGCCGGGGCCCGCCGTCTCGCCCGCCGCGATCATGCCGCCCTACCGGCTCCCGGCCCAGCACTTCATCGCGGCGCTGGTCTGGCTCGCGCTCGGCGCCCTCGGGTTGGCGTGGATCGCGCCCGACCTGGCCGCTGGCGCCTACCTGACGCCCCGCGCCGCTGCCGTGACCCACTGCTTCACGCTCGGCTGGATCACGACCTCGATCTTCGGCGCCCTCTACCAGATCTTCCCCGTCGCTCTCGGCGTCGGGGCCCGGAGCACGCCGCTCGGCCACCGGACCTTCTGGACGCTCCAGGCGGGCATCGTACTCCTGGTGGCCGGCGCGTGGACCTGGAACCCCGACCTGCTGGGTCCGGGCTGGCTGCTGGTCTTTCTGGCCGTCCTCGCCCTTCGCATCAACGTCGTCGCGCCCGGCCGGACCTCCCGGCGCGCGCCCCAGGTGTGGGCCTACGTGACCGCCGCCACCATCAGCCTCGTCCTCGCCCTCGCGGTGGCCGGCGTCTCGATCGGGACCTTCGCCGGCTGGTGGCGGTCCGACCGGCTGGGCGTCCTGACGGCCCACGTACACCTCGCCGCCGTCGGGTTCGCCACCCTCACGGCCATCGGGGTGGGCGGCAAGCTCCTGCCGATGTTTCTGTACGCGCGCGACCTGCCGGCGTGGCCGCTCCGCTGGATCGGACCGCTGGTCGGCGGCGGGGTCCTCCTGTTCTCGGCGAGCGCCCTGATCGGGCCCGCGGGAGCGGTCGGCGTCGCCGGGCGGGCGGGCGGCGTCGCCATGGCGGCCGGCCTGGGCCTCTACCTGGGCACCGCCCCGCTCTACTTCCGCCGGGGGGTGCGCAGCCCCGGACCGGGCCTCGTCCTGGCGGCCGCGGCCCACGCCTTCCTTCTGTTGGCCGTCGCCCTCGGGCTCTGGCTGCTGATCCGATCCGAGCCGGAGCCGCGCGCGGTCACCGCCTACGGGGTGGCCGGCCTCATCGGCTGGCTGACGCTGTTCGTGGCCGGCGTGTACCACCGGATCCTGCCCTTCCTCACCTGGCTCGAGCGCTTCAGCTCCAAGGTGGGCGCGCCGGGCGTCCCCAAGGCGGCCGAGCTCACCCGGCCCCGTCTCGCCTGGGCGGCGCACGGCCTGCTGGCGGCCGGCGCGGCGACCCTGTGCGCGGCCGTGCTGTCGGGCAGCGCCCTCGGGGCCCGGGCCGGCGGGGGCCTGTTCGCCGCCGGGGCGCTCACCCTGCTCGGCATGTACCTGGACGTCGTGCGGAGACGTTGAAACCGACTCGTGACATGAGTTCGATGGAGGATCCGGATGAGCGCGACCGATAGCGAGAGACGGCTGGAAGCCGACGGCGATCGCGGGACCATCGCCCTGGACGTCCGCCCCATCCTGGCGGCGGGCGAGGAACCCCTGGAGTTGATTCTGGAGACGGCGGCCGGCGTCGCCGAGGGCGAGGTCCTCCAGGTCACCGCGCCCTTCGAGCCGGTCCCGCTCTACGCCGTTCTCGGAGCGAGGGGATTCGCGCACCGCACGGAGATGCGAGGGGCCGATCACTTCGTGGTCCGCTTCACGCAGACCGGGATCACCCCCGAGTCGACGGTCGCGGAGGTGTACGAGCGGTACCCGGCGGCCGCCCCGATCCTGGCCGAGCACGGGTTCGACCTCTGCTGCGGAGGCGCTCACACGCTGGAGTTCGCGGCCCGGGCGCACGGGCTCGAGCGGGATGACCTGGTGCGGCGGCTGCAGGAGGCGGCGCTGGCGGCGGACTGAAGGAGATCGTCTGCCCGCTCCCTCGTGCAGTAGACGGCGTTGCCGAGCCTGGACCGGCGGATCCGCCAAGTCGGCGAGGAGCCCGGTTTGGAGGTCGCTCCCGGCCGACCCGGGTCAGGAACGCTACCCGCTCAGCCTTCTCGCCACCTCGAGCAGCCCCTCGGGACCCAGCCGCTCCCGCGCCAGCGGGAACAGGACGTGGTCCTCCCGGTCGATGTGGTCGCGGAGCGTCTCGACGATCGCGAGCCCGGCGGCCGCCAGCGCAGCCGGATCCCGCTCCTCGATCGCACCGAGCAGCCGCCTCTCCATGGCCCGCAGGGCGATGTGGTCCTCGACGAACGGCTCGGTGGGCGCGTCCTCGCCGAGAAGCGGAAACAGGGCCAGCTCCTCGTTCTCGTTGTGCTCCCGCACCGCCGACGAGAGGAAGTCGTAGGCCGATCGGGCCGCTGCGAAGTGGACCTCGTCTCCGCCTGCCGCCGCGGCCCCCTGCCCCGCGTCCCGAACGAGCGAGCGGGCGGCCCCTTCCAGCGCGTCGAGCACCTCGAGCGCCTCCCGGTGCTCGTCCTCGAACCTCTGGATCGGATCGATCATCTTCCGCCCTCGCCTCCTAGGGGGTCACTACCCAGCGGACGCCCTCCCCGCGGCGCAGCCGGTCGAACCCGGACTCGATCTCCGCTAGGGGGACGAACCCGCTCACCACGGGGTCGAGCTGCAGCCTTCCCTGGCGAACGAGCTCGACGATCTCCGGGTACTCGCCGCCTCCGCAGCCGAGGCTGCCCACCATCTCGAGCTCGAAGAACATCATCTTCCCCACCGGGATGCTCGCCGGCTCGTGCGAGAAGCCGATCACGCACAGGCGGCCGCCCTTGCGGAGCAGCGAGAAGGCGAGCTCGATCGTGGCCGGGTTGCCGATCGCCTCGAACGCCACGTCCACCCCGCCCCCGGTGAGCTTCCGCACCTGCTTGTCCAGGCGCTCGACCCCCTCGGGGTTGATCGCCTCCGCAGCGCCCAGACTGCGGGCGATCCCGAGTCTCTCCTCGTTGAGGTCGATCGCGATCACCCGGCCTCCGGCGGCGGCGGCACACTGCACCACGTTGAGCCCCACGCCCCCGCAGCCGACGACGGCCACCGTGTCCCCGGTCTGCACCCGGCCGCGGTGCTTGACGGCGTGGTACGGCGTCGAGACCGCGTCCGCGATCACCGAGGCGGCCTCGAGCGAGATCTCGTCGGGCACGCGGATGAGCTCGGATGCGCGGACCGCCACGTACTCGGCATAGGCGCCGTCGATGTGGTTGCCCAGCATCTCGAGGCCCTCGCACAGGTTCTCCCGTCCCATTCGACAGAAGCGGCAGCGCCCGCAGGACAGGACGGCGGGGATGAGCACCCGGTCCCCCTCCGACCAACCCGTGACCCCCTCGCCCACCGAGGCCACCGTGCCGGCCGCCTCGTGCCCGAGGATGATCGGGGGCGGCTTGAAGGTGGGAACGCCGTGATCCAGGTAATGCAGGTCCGTGTGGCACATCCCGCAGCCGGAGACCCGGACGAGCGCTTCGCCCGCCCGCGGGGTCGGCGTCGGGACCTCCTCGATCGACAGTCCACGGTCCGCTCCGTGGAAGACCGCTGCTTTCACTCTGACCTCCGTCCTCTATCGGGTGTTCTCCGGCGTCCCGGCGTCCTCCTCCGCCTCCCCGCCCGGCCCGCCGGACCGGCCGCCGATCCGCCTTCGCGTGTAGACGACCCGGAAGAGCTCGAGGGCGAGCCGGCAGTCCCCGCACTCCTCCGCCAACTCCTCGGGCGAGAGGGTCTCGAGACGCACCTCCTGTCCCAGCGACTCGTAGAGCTCCCGCACCTCGTGGAGCCGCGGGGGACCGCCGACAAAGCGGCGAATCCAGCCTTCCCGAGCGAGCTCCTCGTCCCGCTCCGCGGTGCGCGGGGTGGCGAACGGCTCGAAGTCCGGCTCGATCACGGCAGCCCTCCGGATGCACCGCCCGTGCCGGGTGCGCCTGCCGCGCCGGCCCGCCGGGCCCGCTCCACGAGCGCCACCAGCTCGCGGCTCGTCGCGTTGCCCGTGAGCCGCTCCGCCCCCGCCTCCACGACCGGGACGGCCTTGATGCCCTTGGCCGCGAGCGTGCCGGGGCGCAGCGTCACGTCCACCTTCCGCAGCGTGAAGCCGCCCTCCTGCTCGAGGTCGTCCAGCCGCCGCTCGACGATCGGGCAGAACGGACAGCCGACCGCCTTGTACAGGACCACCTCCGGCTCTGCGCCCGACGCCTGGCCCTTTCCCGCGCCCTCCTCCCGCCCCCTCTCCGCCGGCTCGTCCTCGACCGACCCGTAGCCGAGCAGGCGCGAGAAGCGCGGGAACAGCGCGAGGTAGGCGAGCATGAAGGCGGGAAACGCCAGCGCCCAGGCAGAGGAGAGGACGTACCGGCCCGTGAGCCCCGCCCAGGCGATGACGCCCAGGTAGAGAACCCAGTTCAGGTAGAGCAGCGGCATGTAGCACTGCGGCTTCATGACGACCCGTTCCCGTACCTCGACCATCTCGTCCTCCCCGAGTCGGCCCGTCCGGCAGTCAGGCGGGCCGGCGGCTAGCGGGCCCTGCGGCCGTGCGTGCCGGCGGCTAGGCGGCCTGCAGCTTCTCGAAGCGGCGCCGGGCCAGCACGGCGGCGCCGATCGCCCCCGTGAACTGCACGAGCTCGCCCGGCGCCACGTTCACGCCCTCGGCCAGATGCTCGCGCATCACCCGCACCATCGTCGGGAAGCGCATGATGCCGCCCACCAGCGTGAACTCGGGCTCCATCTGCACTCGCTTCATGAGCCGCACCGACTTCTCGATGAGCGAGGCCATGGCGCCGTGCATGATGTCCCCGGGCGCCGCGCCCTGACTCACGTGGTTGATCACCTCGGACTCCGCGAACACGGCGCACACGCCCGAGATCGGCACGACCTCCTTGGAGCTCTCGACCAGCGGGCCGATCTCCTCGATCCGGTAGCCGAGGTAGCGGGCGGTCTTCTCCAGGAAGGCGCCCGTGCCCGCGGCGCATTTGTCGTTGAGCCGGAAGGACCGGACCTTGCCCGCTTCGTCCAGCCGCATCGCCTTCATCGTCTGCCCGCCCACATCGAGAACGGTCCGGGTCTCCGGGAAGAAGGTGCGCGTACCCCAGGCCTGCGCCGTGAGGTCGGTCACCTGCACGTCCCGGAAGGGGACCTGGTGGCGCCCGAACCCCGTGGTGGCGACGTAGCGAACCTCCTCGCGGGAGCGGCCCGCCGCCTCGAGGGCCCGCTGCAGGGCGTCCTGCGCCGCCTCCTCGAGCCGGAACCCGGTGGCGCGCATGCCGTGGCCGACGACCTCGCCCGCCTCGTCGAGGATGGCCGCCTTCGTATAGGTCGAGCCGACGTCGACCCCCGCCGTGCAGCTCATGCCCGAACCTCCTCTCCGGACGCCGCTCCGTGCGGCACCCGCTCCAGGGCGAAGAGGGCCGCCCCGAGCGCCCCCATGTAGTGCGACTCCTCGCTCACGTTCAGCGTCGTGTCCAGCATGTCGTTCATCACCTCCACCATCGCCTCGTTGCGGGTGACGCCCCCGGTGAACGTGACCTCGCTCTCGATCCCGACGCGCCGCAGCAGCCCGAAGGACCGCGAGCCGATGCTCCGGTGCACCCCGAGCAGGATGTCCTCGATCCGCTTCCCCCGCGCCAGCCAGGAGAGTACCTCGGACTCCGCGAACACCGTGCAGGTCGTGCTGATGCTGACGGGCCGCTGGCCGCGCAGGGCCGTCGGGCCGAGCTCCTCCAGCTCGAGGCCGAGCGCCGCCGCCGCGGACTGCAGAAAGCGCCCGGTGCCCGCCGCACACTTGTCGTTCATGCAGAAGTCGACGACGTCGCCGCCGGGCTTGATGCGGATGGCCTTCGTGTCCTGCCCGCCCATGTCGAGCACCGTCTGCGTGCCGGGGAACATCGCGGCGGCCCCCCTCGCGTGGCAGACGATCTCGGTGATCTGCGCGTCCCCGAACTCGACCTTGTAGCGGCCGTACCCGGTGCCGACCACGAATCCGACCTCGTAGTCCTCCAGCCCCGCGTCCTGCAGCGATGCGGCGAACGCCCGCTCCGCCGCGCTGACCACGTTCGCCCCCGTGTCGATCAGCGACCGTCCGACGATCGTGCGCGACTCGTCCACCACGATCGCCTTCGTCTGGGTGGAGCCGACGTCCACCCCCGCTGCGTATGGCATCCCTCTTCTCCTCCGCGCGCTAGTCCCGGGCCGCCGGGTCGGCCGCCTCCGCTCCGACCTCGCCCGCCCCCTCCGGTTCCTCCGCCCCCGCCAGCCCGCCGGCCAGCCGGATCTTGCGGGAATCCAGACCCTCGAAGAACGCGTCGATCCGGTTCTTGAGCTGCGCCTCCGAGACGACCCGCTTGTCCATCATGTCCGACTCGATGTAGAGGCAGAGGACGTCGCGCTCCTCCAGGACGACGCGGCGGCTGTCGGCCAGACCGGTCGATACGGTCCGGCAGCTCTTGATCGGGTGGTACACCACCCCATCCGCCCGGTAGGTGTCGATCGCCTCGATCAGCGCCCGATCCTGGAACAGCATGCTGTCCACGGCGCTCCGGACGCCGAGGAGCAGCCCCTCCGCGAGGCTCTCCAGAGGCCGCTCCAGGTCGTACTCGAACTCGAGGTTGAATCCGCCGGAGGCGAACCACAGGTAGGTCGAGCCGACGAAGGTCCCGCCCCAGTCCGAGAACAGGTGGTAGAACCGGCGGAAGATCGGATAGCACGGAACGCCGACGAAGATGAGCCGGTGCTTCTCCGGCACCTCGCCGTGCGGACTGATCCCGCGCTCCAGCTTGTACTCCATCTCCTCGACGAGGTCGGCGAAGTAGCGGGCACCCTCGGGGGTGCCGCGCAGGGCGTTCACCACGCCGAGGAAGATCGTGCCCTCCATCATGGAGTCGTAGACCGCCGGCGTTCCCTGGTTGATCTCCAGCAGCCGTCGCCAGCTGCGCCCCATGTCGTTGGTCACCGCCAGCACCTCGCGGAGACGGTCGATGTCGAAGGAACGCCCGGTGAGCCCCTCGAGCAGCTCGATGAGCTCCCCGAGCTGGTATTCCACGTACCGGCGGTCGGACTGGAAGTCCGAGCCCGTCAGGGCGACGCCATGGGCCCCGCGGCTGCCGGGCACATCCAGCGTGAAGATCGGCACGTCGTACATGCGCTCCCAGATCTCCGCCCACTTGATGTAGGTGTTGCAGGCGTTCGTGTAGACCGCGACCGCCGGCGGCGGGATCGTGCCCATCGGGTGCTCGCCGCGCCGCAGCTGGAGGGCGTAATCCGCCTTCACGTAGCCGCAGACGTCGGGCGAGAAACCGTGGTCCTCGGCCAGGTTCAGGTATTCGTCCGAGGTCTTGCGCACGGCCGTCTGCAGGGAGTTGATCTCGGGGAACACGACCGGCAGATCGAAGGTCCGGAGCAGCTCGCACAGGCTGCCCATCACGAACACGTAGGCGGCCTTCTCCCCCGTCTCGGCGGTGGCCGTCAGGCCCGTGAACCAATCCTTGAACAGGCGCTTCCCGTCTTCCTGGCCGCGCCCGATGATCTCGCTGTCCGTCATCTTGCCGCCTCGCTCGAAGTCATGGTGCGCCTCACTCGAAGAGGATGTTCTCGACGAACGTCTCGAGCTGGATCTTCAGGTGGTCGTAGCGGGCCATCGTCTCCTCGAACTCCGTGACGAAATAGGGGATGTCCTCCCGATCCAGCGCCTCGGAGTAGGCCACCTGCTCGTCCAGGCCGGGCTCGCACATCTTGGCCGCCGACACGATCGCCGCCTCGGCGCCCGATTCGCGGATCCGCTGGAGGAGCATCTTCTCCTTCGGCTTCCGCAGGTCGTGCTGCACCGGGCTGTAGGAGGAGCGGTTCAGGTAGGCGTCGGCCAGCGCCAGCAGCGGGTCGCCGTCCACCGGCACGTCCTCGAGGATCCAGCGGAGGCCGATGAGCAGGTCGTCATCGACCACGTAGCAGAACTGGGCGATCGAGGTGAGCAGGTCGATCGGCGGCTGCTCGCAGAACCCGCCCTCGAAGACGACGCGCATCTTGTCCTGCGGCTGCGCGTCCCGCTCCAGGATCCGCGGGATGAGGGCGCCGAGCAGCTCGTTGTGCTCCTCCCGCGAGATCAGCCCGGCCAGCGCCACCAGCACGTACGCCTCGTCGACCCCGAGCAGCCAGGGCGTCTCGCGCTTGATCCGGTAGAGCTCACGGAGCAGCCGGCGGTTCTCGTTGAACAGCTCGACCGATCGGCGCAGGTCGTCCTCGCCCACCTTCCGCCCCGTGGCCGCCTCGATGTCGCGCAGCACGCGGGCGTACTCCTCCCGCAGATAGGTGGGGGCGAAGGCGGAGTTCGCGTTCTGCGGGAAGTAGAGGATCTGGCTCGGGTATGGGAGGTTCCTCGCCCAGATCCCGGCCAGGTTGCGCGCCGCGTCGCAGATCGGGTGCGTCACGAACAGGTCCAGCTCCAGCCGGCCGGTGAGCGCCAGCTCCAGCGAGCTCTTGATGATGGAGCAGAGGTAGGAGCCGAAGTGGGAGTCCGCCTCGCGACGCTCCACCGGCGACCCCCGCAGCTTCACGGGCAGCATGCCGGCGGCGTGGGCCAGCTCCTCGGGGAAGTAGACCTGGAAGTGGCCGAGCACCTTGCCGCCGGCCTCCCGCCAGCGGCGCACCGTCGCGAACTCGAGGTCCTCGACGGCGTCCCGGCACCAGTCGATCGTCTCCGCCACGGAGAGGCCGTCCTCCAGATCGAGCAGCCGCGGTGGCGGGCGGCCCGGCTCCAGCTCCTTCGCGGGTTCGGTCATGTCGTGTCCCCTCTCCTCAGGCATCCTTCCAGACGGGCTTCCGCTTCTCCAGGAAGGCAGCGAGCCCCTCGTGCGGATCCGCGAGCTCCATCAGATCCCGCAGGTAGACCTCCTCGGCCCGGTCGAGCGGCTCCCACGCCGGTCGTTCCAGGCCCTCCACTACCGTGCGCTTGGTGAGCCGGAGCACCGGCCGGCTCAGCGCGGCGAGCCTGCCGACCAGCTCCTCCACGGCGTCCTCGAACGCCTCGGCCGGCACCACCCGTCCGACCAGGCCCATCTCCCGGGCCTCGGCGGCGCTCACCACCCGGCCCGTCAGGATGAGGTCTAGCGCGGCCTGACGGCCGATGAGGCGCGGCAGGAACGCCGCCGCCACCGGCGGGAAGACGCCGAGCTGGATCTCCGGCTGGCCCAGCTTGGCCCGCTCCGAAGCGATGACCAGGTCGCAGGCCAGCAGGAGCTCGCAGCCGCCGCCGAGCGCGGCGCCGTTCACCGCCCCGATGATCGGGAAATCCTGCAGCATCAGCGTCTGGATGACCCCGTGGAACGACTCCAGCATCGGTCCGACCCGGTCCGCGGTGTGATCGGCCACGTCCACGCCGGCGCAGAAGGCCTTCCCCGGGCCGGTGAGGACGAGGAGCTTGAGCTCCCGGTCCGCCGCCAGCTCCGCGATCGCCCGCTCCATCTCCCCCAGCATCGGGAGGTGCAGCACGTTGAGCGGCGGCCGGTCGAGGACGAGGCGGGCCACGCCCGCCGCGGGCCGCTCGAGCCGCAGGAACTCGCCCTCCATGATCAGCCTCCCCCCTCTGCCCCGTCGAGGCTCGTCCCGCACACGCCGCAGAAGGTGAAGCGCGCCGGGATACCCTGGGCCCCGCACTCCGGGCACTCGCCGGCCGGCGGTCCCCACACGAACTCGGAGGAGCCTCCCTCGGCCGCGAGCCGCCGCAGCTCCATGTAGCGCGGCTTGCGTTTCTCGACGAACGCCCGCATCCCCTCCCACGGCTCGTAGCTCGCGTAATGGAGGGCCAGCCAGTCCGCCGCGTGCCCGATCGTCTGGCTCCACGAGAGCTCCTTCCAGAAGTTGACCTGCTGCTTCGTGTAGCGGGTGCACTCGGGAAACTGCTGCAGGAGCTGCTCGACCAGCCGGTCCACGGCCTCGTCCAGGCGCGTCAGGTCGATCGCGTAGCCCTCCTCCTCCGCCTGGGCCTTCTTGATTTGCTCGGGAGAGGCGCGCTCGATGAACTCGCCGTCCTTCGTGACCGAGGGAACGACGCGGTTCACCAGCCCCCACTCCAGGCACTGGTAGGGCGGGATGCGGCCGTTGAACAGCAGCATCTCGCGGGCACGGCGATCCCCGATGAGGATGGGAAGCCACTGCGTCGCGCCGCCGGCTGCCACGCTGCCCACCCGCGTGCCCACCTGTCCGATCCAGGCGTGCTCGGCCATGACGGCCAGGTCGCACGCCATCTGGGACTCGTTGCCGCCCCCCACCGCCATGCCGTTCAGCCGCGCGACGACGGGCTTGCCCGCCGTCACGATGCTCTCGATGTAGGCGCGGAAGAGCCGCATGTACTTCCAGTAATCGCGGGGGCGGGCCGTGTAGAGCTTCTCGTACTCCTTCACGTCGCCGCCCGTGCAGAAGGCCTGGTGGCCGGCGCCCGTGTAGACGATGACCGAGATCCGGTCGTCGAACGCGGCGTCCCGGAACGCCGTCGTCAGCTCCTCCAGGGCGGGCGTGGAGTAGGCGTTGTAGTTGAAGGGCCGGTTGATCGTGATGCGGGCGACCCAGTCTCCCTTTTCGTAGAGGACTTCCTTGAACCCGCACGCATCGGCCGGCTTGGACTCGAAGTGTGTCATGTCATCCTCGATCCCGTTGTGGCGGTCGTCATCAGGCCGCACCCTTCACGGTTTCCGCTCCCGGCGCGGCGGTGAGGGTCCCGTCGACGTACTCGTCGGCGAGGGGCATCAGAAGGTCGTGGTAGGCGTTGAACAGGGCGGCCGCGCATTCGCCGCTCCATTCGGGCGGCTGCAGCGGTCTCGGCAGATAAGGGTCGATGAGGGGGAACTCCCGGTACTCGTCCACCAGCCCGAGGCGCCGCACGAACGCCTCCCGTGCCGGGAGGCGGCGCGCCTCGATCGCCGCCCGGCAGCGCTCGTACTCGGGCGAGTGCCGCCGGATGAACGCCTCGTAGCGCCGGTTGATCCCCTCCAGGTCCCAGCACTGGGCCACGAGGCGCCCTTCATCGGAGAACGCGACGTGTCGGGCCCGAAACACCTCCAGGTTTTCCCTCAGATCCAGGGCATCGGCGATCGCCTCGATCCGGGGGCCGATGTCGTGCGGCGTGATCCAAAGTCCGTTCCCGAGGGACCCGCACCCCAGCCAGGAGAGGCGAAGACGCAGGCGCTCCCGAAGCTGGCGCCGGTCCTCCGGGATGGAGTAGGTGACCAGGCTCCAGCTCCCGTCCCAGCGTTCCTCTCGGGGCGGATCGTAGATGCGGGCCTCCCCCTCCTCCAGCAGCCTTCTGCCCGGGTCCGTCAGTCGGTAGAAGCTGTTCCGCCCCCGCCTCTCGGTCTCGAGCCACCCCTTGGCGGCCATCCGCGAGAGCACCGTTCGCACGGCACCCTCGGAGAGGCCGAGGGGGGCGAGGAGCGAGATCAGGCTTCCCACCCAGACGGGCTCCGGACGGTGGAGCAGGAAGTCTCCGAAGAGCGTGAAGATGAGATCCTGGGGGCGCTGAGCTGCCAAGGACCGATCCGCCGTGAGGGTGAGTCGCGAACATTATATGTCACTTTTACGACGCTCGTCACTATAGTGTAATATGTAGGCCCCGTCAACGACCCCCTCGTGAGCGTCCGGGACCGCTGTCCGCCGGTGGCTCGCCCGGCCTATCTTTCGGCCCCCGAGCAGGCTCCGAGAGGAAGGAGGGAAACGCCATGGACGCGAAGTCGAGGGTCAGACGGTTCGCCTGGAGCGACGTGCAGAGCGAGCGGGTCACGGACCGGATCTCACGCCGCTTGATCTGGGGCGATCGGATGATGATCGCTCAGGTCGTGCTGGATAAGGGCAGCGTGGTGCCGATGCACGCGCACGAGAACGAGCAGATCACCTACATCCTGGAAGGCGCGCTCAGGTTCCGCATCGGCGAGAGCGCCGAGGAGGTGGACGTGCGGGCCGGAGAGGTGCTGTACATCCCGTCCCATGTCCCCCACGAGGCCCTGGCGCTGGAGGACACGCTCGACGTCGACGTGTTCAGCCCGCCGCGGCAGGATTGGCTGGACGGGACCGACAGCTACTTCCACCAGGAGTAGGCCCGTGGAGCTCGGACTGAAGGGGCGAACGGCGGTTGTCGGCGGCTCCAGCCGCGGCATCGGACGGGCCATCGCCCGGGCGCTGGCCGAGGAAGGGGCGGGCGTCTTGATCACGGGGCGCGAGCCGGTTGCGCTGGAGGCGACGCGGGAGGCGCTCGCGGAGGCGACCGGAGCACGCATCGTGGCCGCCCCCGGCGACCTGTCGGAGCCGGCGGCCGCCGACAGGCTGCACGAGGTCGCCCTCGCCACGCTCGGTCCGGTCGACATCCTGGTGACCAACACGGGCGGGCCGCCGACCGGGCGCTTCGAGGAGCTCGGGCCCGCAGCGTGGGACCAGGCCGTACGCGGGCTGCTGGAGAGCGCCCTCAACCTCACGCGGGCGGTGCTGCCCGGCATGAAGACCCGCGGGTGGGGACGGATCACTCACGTGACCTCGGTCGCGGTCAAGCAGCCGATCGACGGGCTCATGCTCTCGAACAGCGTGCGGGCCGCCGTGACGGGCTTCGCCCGGACACTGGCCAACGAGGTGGCGCCGTTCGGCATCACCGTCAACTGCGTGCTGCCCGGCTATACGCGCACGGACCGGCTCGTGGAGCTCGCCTCCCAGATCGCCGAGGCGGGCGGCGCGGAAAGCCGCGAGGCGGTGTTCGCGCGGTGGGAGGCGGAGATCCCGGCGGGCCGCCTCGGGGAGCCGGCCGAGCTGGCCGCGCTGGTGGCCTTCCTCTCCTCCGAGCGGGCCGCGTACATCACGGGCACATCGATCCCGGTGGACGGAGGCTGGACCCGGGCCCTCCTCTAAGCAGCCCGTTCGGGTGGCGGCCGGAGGCATGGGAGGTCCGGCCGGCTCGGCCGGCCTCTGCGTGACCTGCCCGGCCCCCGCGTGACCTGCCCGGCCCCCGCCGCCTCAGGAAGACGGCAGCGCCCGCAGGCCCTTTCGTGCCGCGGCCTCCGCGGCCGCGCGGTCCACCTTCCCGGCCGGCGTGACCGGAAGCGCCGGGAGGAAGCCAACGAGACGCGGCCGCTTGTAAGAGGCGAGCACGGATTCCATCCCGCGGCGCAGCGCCGCGTCCGCCGGAGGCTCTCCCTCGGCGACGAGCGCGGCGGCCACGACCCGGCCCCACACCGGGTCCTCCACGCCGAACACGACGGCCTCCGCGATGCCCGGCAGCTCCCCGAGCGCGGCCTCTACCTCGCGCGGGTCCACGTTCTCCCCGCCCGAGACGATCATCCGGTCCAGCCGGCCCCGCACGTGGAGCCGACCGGCCCCGTCCAGCTCGCCCTCGTCCCCCGTCGCCAGCCACCCCGCGGCATCCACGCCGGGCGCCACGCCGCCCCGGTCCAGCAGGCCGCTCAGCAGCATCGCGCCGTGCACCTGGATCTCCCCGTCCATGATCCGCAGCTCCACGCCCTCGAGCGGCGGACCGGCCCCCAGCTCGCCACGGTTGCGGGTGCCGTACCGCTGCGTGGCCACCTGCGAGCACGTCTCCGTCAGCCCGTACGTCGTGAGTACGGGCACGCCCCGATCCGCCGCGCGCCAGAGCAGCTCCGCCGACGCCCCGGCCCCGCCGAGCAGCACGGCCCGCAGGGGCGGGGGCGGCCGCCACGGCGGATCCAGGGAGAG
>CP070670.1:110290-114410 GCA_020351855.1 Gemmatimonadota bacterium | reverse complement strand
CTGCCCTCCCTGGTGGAGGGGGCGATGATCGATACGAGCATCCTCCGTTTCTCCGTTGCGGAAGGGCTCGCCACGGTCGACACCTTCGCCATCAGAAGCGAGCTGGGCCGCGTCGATGGTCGCGGGTCCTTCGGCCTCGCCGCGGACACGGACGGCACGCTCCTCGTGGACATCCGTTCCGATCTGGCCCGCTTCAACCGGTGGCCGGCCTCGGAGCTGATGGAGCCGGCCGACCGGACAGGAGCGGAGGATGAGGCGCTCGTGGCGGAGTTCGTGCCGGTGCTCGATCCCCTGTCGGGGAACGGGGCGGACACCATCGCGGGCCAGCTGACGGCAGAGGGCGCGCTGATCGGCAACCCGTCCCACGCGGGCGTGCGCCTCGACCTTCTGATCGAGGCGGCCGGCTACCAGGGCTACGCCGCCGACTCGGTGCGCGGTACCGCGTGGATCGCGGACATCGGGGTCCGCGACACGCTCGAGGTGGAAGCGACGGCGTACGGACTGGCCGGTGGTGCGGTGGGAGATCGCCCGCTGGATCTCCTGGCCGTGGCGCTCGAGCGCGCCGGCGGGACCTGGACCTCCTTTGCCGGACGAGCGGAGCGGTCGCCCACGGTGGCGATCGTGACGGAGGGCGCCTTCCGCCTCGGCACGACCGATCTGGCCGGCACGACCGATCTGGCCGACGCGACCGGCGCCGACGGCGCAGGCGCCGACGACCCGGGCGGCGAGGCGGAGGCGCTCGCGCGAACGGCGCTCCGGCTGGACCGCCTGGACGTCCGCGTGCTGGATCGGGTCTACGCCCTCGAGAGGCGGGCGAGGGTCGTGTACGGGGACTCGGGCCTGGTCGTCGAGAGGCTGGCCTTCGCGGACGGCGCCGGATCCCGCGTCGCACTGGACGGGGAGATCCCGGCCGTCGGGGGGGTCGACTTCGGGGTGGAGATCGCGGAGCTCCCCCTGGCGCCGGTTCTCGAGCTGACGCCGTTCGGCCCGCGGTTCGGCGGTCTGCTGCGGGGGAACCTTCGGGTGAGAGGGACGGCCGACTCGCCCCGGATCGAGACCCGTCTCGTGGTGGAGCGGCCGCTGCTGGATTCGACCACGTTCGAGCTGTTCACGGCCGATCTCGCCTACGCGGACCGGCGGCTGAGCGGCGGGATCGAGCTCATGGGCGAGGGCCGGGCAGCCGTGCGGGCCGAAGGGGAGATCCGGGCGGACCTCTCCTTTCGCGAGGTGGAGCAGCGAATCCCCGACGACGCGGTCGACGTGATGCTGCACATCGAGGAGTTCCCGTTCTCCATCGTGCGGATGATCAACGCCGACATGACGGAGATCGAGGGCCGCCTGGAGGGCGACGTCCGGGTGGAGGGCCGGCCGGGAGCCCTGCGCTACGATGGCGCGCTTACCCTGTCCGATGGCTCGGCCTGGATGATCCCGCTTCAGGTCCGGTACACGGACATGCAGGGGCGCGTGCGGTTCGAGGGCCAGGAAGCGCGGATCGAGCGGTTCAGCCTGAGCTCGGAGCTGGGCGGAAGCGGAGAGGCGAGCGGGACCCTCGGGATTGCCGCCTTCGCCGATCCGTCCTTCGATCTCGAGCTGCGGCTCGACGAGCTCCGGGCGATCGACAAGCGGGAGCTCAACTTCGCCGTCACCGGAGCCGGGACGCTCGGTGGCTCGTACCGGCAGCCCACGCTCCAGGGGCGGGTGCGCCTGAGCGAGGGCGACGTCCTGTTGGGGGAGGTCTTCCGGGGGGCGTCCGTGGTCGACCTCACCGACCCGCAGATCGCCAGCCTCATCGACACGACGATCGCCGAGGAGCGGCGCCTGATCGAGCGGGAGAAGCGCTCGTTCCTCTACAACCTGAGGGCGGAGATGGACGTGGAGGTCGGTCCCGGCGCCTGGCTGCGGTCGCCCGAGATCGACGTCGAGCTGGGCGGGGAGATCGACGTCGTCATGCACCCGGCCGAGCAGGACCTTCGGATCGTCGGCACGCTGAACCTGGTGCGCGGCAACTACCGCTTCCGCCTCCAGGGCCTGCCGAGCAGCCGCGACTTCCGGATCCGGAGCGGCACGATCGAGTTCATCGGAACCC
Source organism: Gemmatimonadota bacterium (assembly GCA_020351855.1). Classification (GTDB taxonomy): domain Bacteria; phylum Gemmatimonadota; class Gemmatimonadetes; order Palauibacterales; family Palauibacteraceae. The sequence goes on along the minus strand of CP070670.1, from coordinate 112,324 downwards.
CCTCGCCGAACCCGAGGCTGAACATCGTCGCCACCCACCAGACCCGGACGGACCAGGGCAAGCTGGACATCGAGGCCCGCCTGACCGGCACGCTCGCCAACATGGACGTCACCCTGACCAGCGACCCGCCGCTCAGCGAGTCGGACCAGATCTGCTACCTGACGCTCGGGGGGCCCTGCGGCGCGTTCGCCACCGAGAACCAGGGCGCGGCCACCGCGCTGGGACTGGGCCAGCAGGCCACCCTCGGGCTGTTCGGCTCGCAGCTCCAGTCGCTCTTCGTCAGCGATCTCGGGCTCGATCTCTTCCAGGTGCGGTCGGCGGGCGTCACCGACCCCCTTCGCAGCTCTCAGGCGGGCTTCTTCGCCGGCGCCGAGGTGGAGGTGGGGACCTATCTCGGCCAGGACGTCTTCCTCACCTTCACGCAGCCGCTGGACGGCCGGCGGCCCGACGTCTCCCTGGAGTGGTACTTCTCGGAAGGCTGGACGCTCGAGGCGCGGTACGAGAACCGGTTCCAGCGGCTCTTCTCGGCCGGCTCGAACCTGGAGACGGAGCAGAGCCTCGGGCTCTTCCTCTTCCGCGAGTGGTCGTACTGAGCCGAACGGACCGCAGCGGATCCGAGGGGTGTAGGAGCGCTCGGTACTCCCCGGCCGGCCGGGGACCGCTTCCATGGCAGAGAACCGAACGCGGGAAACGACCTCACATGAGCGACGGCATATGAGTTACGTGAAGACCTTCGGCCTGATGGCCCTCCTGACCGTGCTGTTCGTCGGGATCGCGGGCTTCTTCGGGGGATCGGACTGGATGGTGGGGGCCCTGCTGTTCGCGGCCCTGTTCAACTTCGGCAGCTACTGGTTCAGCGACCGGATCGTCCTGAAGATGTATCGGGCACGGGTCGTGGGTCCGGAGGAGGCGCCGGAGCTGTACGCGATGGTGGACGTGCTGAGGCGACGGGCCGACCTGCCCATGCCCACCGTGGCGATCGCGCCGAGCTCCCAGCCGAACGCCTTCGCGACGGGGCGCACCCCGGAGCGGGCCGTCGTTTGCGTCACGCAGGGCATCCTGGAGAGCCTCAGCCGGGACGAGCTGGCCGGCGTGCTGGCGCACGAGCTGGCGCACATCAAGAACCGCGACATGCTGATCGGCACCGTCGCGGCCACGATGTCGGCCGCGATCGTGACGCTCGCCCGCATCGGCTTCTGGTTCGGCGGAGGCCGGGATCGCGACGCGGTCGGCGCGATCAGCGGGCTGCTGATGCTGATCCTGGCCCCGCTGGCCGCGCTGCTCGTCCAGATGGCGATCAGCCGCACCGGGGAGTACCGGGCGGATCGGGTGGGCGCGGAGATCACGGGGCGCCCGCTCGACCTGGCCAGCGCCCTGCGCCGCCTGGAGGCGGGAGCGCAGCGGGTCCCGATGCAGGTGAACCCGGCCGCCGCCCACCTGGCGATCGTGAACCCGCTGCGGGGCGGGACCGCCGGAGCGTTCGCCTCCCTGTTCCGCACCCACCCGTCCACCGAGGAGCGCGTGCGCCGTCTGGAGGAGCAGGCCGGGCGCGGTGCCTGAGGTCCCTCACCCGCCGGGCGAGCGCTTCCTCGTCCTCATCAACCCCCGGGCGAGCGGCGGTCAGTCCCCGGTCGTGATGCGGCGGCGCATCGCCGCCGCCTTCGCCGAGCACGACGTGCCGTTCGACCTGGTGGAAACGGCGGATCCCGCCGACGCCCTCGAGATCGCTAGGGCGGCCGCCCGGAAGGGGGTGCGCGCCGTGGTGGCGGCCGGCGGCGACGGCACGGTCGCCCAGGCGCTGCGCGGGACGGCCGGCACCGAGGTGCCCGTCGCCATCCTGCCCTTCGGCACGGGGAACCAGCTGGCGAACAACTTCGACATCCCGGCCTCGCTCGACGGCGCCGTGCGGGTGGCGGTCGAGGGCCGGGTGGAGCAGATCGACCTCTGCCGGGCCGGGGACGAGGTGTTCGCGCTGATGGCCGGGGCCGGGTTCGATGCGGAGCTGATCGCCGCCGCCACCGCCGAGCTGAAGAG
>CP070670.1:107311-110190 GCA_020351855.1 Gemmatimonadota bacterium | reverse complement strand
TGAGTGGAAGCGGGCGGGGGAATCGCTGGGCCTGCTGCACGTCGAGAGCGGCGCCCTCGTCCGCAGCAGCTACCATGCCCGCGAGCAGGTCGAGGAGTTGAGGGCGCGTTCCGCCTCGATCGGCTGAGCCCTCTTTCGTCGCCATCGCCCTGGCCTCGATCTCGATCGTCTGAGAGCTCCCGGCCCGAACGGCTCAGCCGATCGAGGCGGAACGCGCCCTCAACTCCTCGACCTGCTCGCGGGCATGGTAGCTGCTGCGGACGAGGGCGCCGCTCTCGACGTGCAGCAGGCCCAGCGATTCCCCCGCCCGCTTCCACTCATCGAACTCCTCAGGCCTCACATAGCGGTCGATCGGAAGATGGTTCACGGAGGGCCGCAGGTACTGACCGATGGTGAGAATCTGCACACCAGCGCCGAGCGCGTCGTGCATGAACTCCAAGACCTCCTCGGGATGCTCGCCGAGACCCAGCATGATGCCCGTCTTGATCAGGACATCCCGATCGAGGTCGCGAGCCTCCGATAGCACGCGGAGCGACCGGTCGTACCGTCCGCCGGGTCGCGCGATCCGGTGCAGCCGTCGCACGGTCTCCATGTTGTGGTTGAAGATCTCCGGTCCCGCTTCGATGACCTTCCGAACCGCCCCGCGGTTCCCCTTGAAATCGGGCGTGAGGACCTCGATCGAACAATCAGGCCGGCGCTCGCGAACCTCTCGGATGACGTCCGCGAAGATCCGCGCGCCACCGTCCGGAAGGTCGTCTCGGTCGACGGAGGTGATAACCACATGGTTCAGCCTCAGCCGGGTCACCGACTCGGCAACCCGCCGCGGCTCGTCCTCGTCCAGCTGCCCGGGCGTCCCGTGCGCGATGGCGCAGTAAGGGCAGTTCCGCGTGCAGACCTCCCCCATGATCAGGAAGGTCGCCGTACCAGCCTCCCAGCACTCGCCGATGTTCGGGCAGTGAGCCTCTTCGCAGACAGAATGGAGCTCCTGGCCGCGCATCAGCGTCTTGAGTCGCCGGTAGTTCTCCCCCCCCGGAGCGCGGACCTTGAGCCAGTCCGGCTTGCGCGCTGGCCAAAGCTCCTCCGCGTTTGGAACCGCGGCCGTCGAGAACGGATTCCCGGTCGGCGCGGGGCCGTTCCCCGCCGGGACTTTCAGGACCGTCAGCTGTCTCATGTGCTCCTTCGGCAGCAGAGCCCGTAACCGTTCATGCAGCAGGGGAAAGGCGAGACGCGGGCCTCCCTCGCTCGGTTGGATCCGGCGGGGAGGCAGCGTCCGGCGAACCGGGTCGAAAGCGACTTGCAAGATACCCCTGACGGCCGCACCCGTCTACCAGAACCCCGGCGGCCAGATTCGGTTGCAGAAGCGTCGGAGCCACTATATTCTCACGGCTCCGGCGGCACGTGCCGGATGGCCGGGACGCCAGACAGACGAAGACAATCGGAACCTCATGACCTACATCATCGCGCAGCCCTGCATCGACACCAAGGACGCGTCCTGCGTCGACGTGTGCCCGGTGGACTGCATCTACGAGGGGGAGGACATGTACTACATCCACCCCGAGGAGTGCATCGATTGCGGCGCCTGCGTGCCGGAGTGTCCGGTGGAGGCGATCTTCCCGGACGATGAGGTGCCCGAGGAGTGGCACGACTTTATCGCCAAGAACTACGCGTTCTTCAAGGTACCGCTCCCCTGACGGCTGGCGTCGTCCGAACCCCTTCAACCACGGCGCGTGCGGCGGGCGAGGCGCGCGGCGAGCGGCCCCGCGAAACGGCGTCCCGGCGACGATCGGGCCCACTGACCGCCACCCACTGGATGGTGCCACGACACCCGTAAGCGAGCTGGCTTTCATGCGATCTCCTATACGCAGTATCCGCCACACGATCCCGTTCCTGGGGCTCTGCCTGATGATCGGGGCCAGCACGGCAGCCTGCGGCCCCGAGGCTCCGGCGGTGACGGTCGACAGCGACGAGAGCCTCACGGTCATCGACCACCCGAGCGATGGGGCGCTCGAGTTCGTCATCGGCCCGGTCGACCTGCCCGCCGGCGGGCCGCACATTCGCCTGCCGATGCAGTGGGCCAAGGTCCCCTTCGACTCCTACATGCACGGATTCGAGTGGGAGATGCGCGACGGCGACGGCCGACTCCTGCCGCCCGATCTGCTGCACCACGTGAACCTGATCGACCCCGACAACCGTGAGCTCTTCGCCCCGATCTCTCGCCGTATCCTGGCCGCCGGCCGCGAGACTCAGCAGGAGGAGGTTCCGAAGGTCGTCGGCTTTCCGCTGGAGAAAGACGGCCGAATCCTCATTGCGACGATGTTCGGCAACCCGCTCGCCGAGGACTACGGAGACGTCTACCTGCACTTCAAGGTTCTCTACAGCCGTGCCGGCGAGGGACTCATCACGCCGAAGGCCGTCTACCCGTTCTACGTGGACGTGATGGGGTTCACCGACGTCAAGGACTTCGAGGTCCCGCCGGGGCACACCGTGCGCTCGTACAAGGTCCGGCCGGCGGTCGACGCCAGGATCCTCGGGATCGGGGGGCACGTCCACGACTACGCCAGCGAGCTCCGCTTCGAGGACATCACGGCAGGCGAGGTGCTGTGGCGCGCTGAGCCCGACCTCAACGAGTCGGGACGCGTCGTCGGCCTTCCAAGCTCCAAGTTCCTTCTCCAGCTTGGCAAGAAGATCTACAAGGACCACGAGTACCAGATCGTCGTCGAGTACGACAACCCGCTGGATGGGGCGGCCCCGGACATGGGCATGGGAGCGATCGGCGGCATCGTCGCGCTCATGGGCGACGATGAATGGCCTCCGCACGATCCGAACGATCCCGACTACGTACTCGACCTCGAGAACACCATCACGGCACCCGAGCGGAT
>CP070670.1:100243-107211 GCA_020351855.1 Gemmatimonadota bacterium | reverse complement strand
TGAACTTCTTCGTCTTCGCGATCCTGCTCAACACGGTGGGGATCGTGATCGCGCGGGTGATCGAAGACTACGGCGTGTCGGGCGCCCAGGCCGCCTCCCTGGAGGCGTTCAAGGACCTCTCGATCGCCGGCGCGTCCTTTCTGCTCGCCTCCTACGTGCCCCGGTTCGGATACCGGCGGACGATGCTCGTCGGGCTGATGGCGGTGATGCTGGCGAGCATGCTCGTGGCATCCGTCACCGGCTTCTGGGTGACGCCCGTGCTCTATGCCACCATCGGCATCAGCTTCGCCTTCATGAAGACGGCCGTGTACTCCACCATCGGCCTGATCACGGAGACGCAGGCCGAGCACACCGGGCTGATGAACAACCTCGAGGGCGTCTTCCAGGTCGGCGCCATGTCCGGTCCGCTCGTCTTCGCCTTCATGATCAGCTTCAGCCGGTGGACCGACACCTACTGGCTTCTCGCCACCCTCATCGTCATCGCGCTCGTGCTCATGTGGTTCACTCGGCTCGACGAGCACGAGATCGAGGAGCACGCGGAGGAAGCGGGCTTCCTGGAGATGCTCAAGCTCCTCAAGCGGCCGATCGTGTGGACGTTCGTGATCTGCGCCCTGCTCTACGTGATGATCGAGCAGAGCTTCGGGACGTGGCTGCCGCGCTTCCACGAGCAGATCTTCGGGCTCTCGGCGGCCGTCGCCTCGGGCTTCATGAGCTTCTATTTCGGCTCGATCGCCCTCAGCCGCTTCCTGGCGGGCTATTTGTCGAAGCGAGTGCCGTGGATCGTGCTCGGCCTGACCTACCTCGCGCTCGCGTTCGTCGTCACGCTGGCCGTGGTGCTCCTCACTTCCGGGAACGACCCACCGACCGTGACCTCGTGGCTCGAGGCTCCCCGGCTGGCGTTCCTGTTCTCCATGGTCGGCTTCTTCCTCGGCCCGATCTATCCGACGATAAACTCGATCGTGCTCACCAAGATGCCGAAGTCGCAGCAGGCGGCGATGACCGGGCTCATCATCATCTTCTCCGCCCTCGGGGGAACCAGCGGCTCGCTCATCACCGGCCGGCTCACCGACATCCTCAACACGCACGACGCCTTCTTCTTCCCCCTCATCCCGATCGCCCTCTTGGCGCTGATGCTCCTCCCGTACAAGCGCCTGGCCGACCGGGCCGCCAACCCGCACGAGTAGGGTGAGGATCCCCGTCGAAGAGACGTTCCGCCGTCTGCTCGACCAGGAGGACACGGACGGCGACAACCAGATCACCGTCGAGGACCGCGGCCCGAAGCGGTTCGTCGTGCCGGGCGAGACCGGCGATCGCCTGGCGGTGGAGGGGACGTACCCGCTGTCGAACCTGCTCCAGGAGTTGGCGCTCGCCCGGGACGAGGGAATCGAGACGCTCGACCTCGACCCAGAGAGGATCCACGAGCACCCGGTCCGCCGCACCGCGCGCATGATCCGCGACGTCTTCTGGGACGGCCTCACACGCACCATCGATGCGGAGGGCCTCGTCCGCGTCCTAGTCGACGAGAAGGGCGAGGGGACCGACCTCGACCGCCGCCCCCGCATCTACGTCCCCCACGGCGATGCCAGGGCGCTCGCCTACTTCGACGACCTGGCCCGGGCGCGCCCCGAGCTGGGCCTCGAGGTGTGGCGGCTGCCGGAGACGATCACGCCCGAGTACGTCCTCGGTCTGAACGCGCGGCCCGGCATCCTGAGCCTCGAGCTCGTCGAGGGTGAAGAGGGGCAGCTGCGCGGGCTGCCCTTCGTGGTGCCGGGCGGGAGGTTCAACGAGCTGTACGGCTGGGACAGCTACTTCATCGTCCTCGGGCTTCTCCACGACGCCCACGTGGAGCGCGCCAAGGGGATGGTGGCCCATTTCCTCTACGAGATCCGGCATTACGGCCGGATCCTCAACGCGAACCGGAGCTATTTCCTCACCCGCTCGCAGCCGCCCTTCCTTACCGCGATGGGCCGGGCCGTGTACGAGCACCTCGAGGATCCGCATCGCGACGCATGGCTCGGCGAGGTCATCCGCATCGCCATTCGCGAGTACGAGACGGTGTGGACGAGGCCCCCCAAGCTCACCGACACGGGGCTGAGCCGGTACTACGCGGCCGGCATCGGCATGCCGCCCGAGACCGAGGTCGGGCACTTCGACGGGCACCTGAAACCCTACGCGGAGGCGGCCGGGATGGATCTGGCGCCGTACCGGGAAGCCATCCGGTGGCGCGAGATCGTCGTTCCGGAGCTGGACGAGTATTTCGTCCACGACCGCACGCTGCGCGAGTCGGGCCACGACAACAGCTACCGGCTCGAGGGGCGCGCCGCCCACCTCTGTACGGTCGATCTCAATTCGCTCCTCTACCGCTACGAGACGGACATCGCGCGCGCTCTGAGGGATCTGTTCGACGACGCGCTCGAGACGCCCGACGGCACGACCCACACGAGCGCCGCGTGGGAGGAGCGCGCCGCACGACGCCGGGAGCTCGTGAGCCGCCTGTGCTGGAGCGAAGAGCGCGGCATGTTCTTCGACTACGACTTCGTCCAGGGAAAGCAGACGGGCTTCGAGAGCGTGACCACCCTCTATCCGCTGTGGGCCGGCCTGGCCACGGACGAGCAGGCGGCGGCGCTCGTCGAGCGGGCCGTGCCGCTGTTCGAGGAGGCCGGCGGTCTCGTCTCCACCACCGAGGCCTCCCGGGGACCGATCTCCGAGGACAGGCCGCAGCGGCAGTGGGACTACCCCTTCGGCTGGCCGCCCCACCAGGTCCTCGCCTGGCAGGGCCTCATCGACTACGGGTACGGGTCGGTCGCCCGGCGCCTCGCGTACCGGTGGCTGTACATGATCACGAGGAACGCCGCCGACTACAACGGCACGATCCCGGAGAAGTACGACGTCGTCGACCGCACCCACGCTGTGTTCGTCGAATACGGAAACGTCGGTACCGGGTTCGACTACATCACGCGCGAGGGATTCGGCTGGATGAACGCCTCGTACCAGCTCGGCCTCTCGCTGCTGTCCGACGACCTTCGCGCCGCCCTCGAGGCGTGGACCCCGCCGGAAGAGCTCGCAGACCCTTAGCCGCTTCGGATCATCCCCCGATCAGTCGTCCCCCCCCAGCTTGAGCGGAACGACCTGTATCGGCACCGCGTCGCCCCCCTCGACAATCCGGTAGTGCCTGTTGACCGGCAGATCCGTGTAGACATCGGTCGAGCGCTCGCGGTTGGGCCAGGTGATCCTCAGCTCGTCGATTCGGTCGGTCCGCCCGAGGCCGATCTCCTGCTGCAGGCTCGACGCGCCGAAGCTGCCCCCGGTGGAAACCGTCTGGTGGACGGCGCGTCGCTCACCGTCGCGGTCCGTTACGCTCAGGCGGATGCGCGCCCCGATCGCCGAGCGGTTGGCCGTGCGGCCCTCCAGACGAAGCGTGACCCAGGCATTCCCTTCCCCGAACCCGGGATTCTCGAACAGCGCGTTGGGGAAGTGATCTCCCTGAACCGCGCCGCCCATGACCGCGTACACGTCCTGGTCACCGTCCAGATCGAGATCGGCAAACCCGATGGCGTGGCCTTTCTGCAGGTGGCCGAATCCGCCCTCCAGGGTGATGTCGCGAAAACGGTCGCCGCGCTCGTTGAGGAACATCCGGTTGGGCAGGATGGAGGTCATGAACGGCGTTCCGGTACCGACGTAGATGTCGGGGTATCCGTCGTTGTTCAGGTCTCCGAAGTTGATGCCCATGGCCCACCAGCTCAGATCCAGCCCCACCTCCCGGGAGACGTCGGTGAAGGTTCCGTCGCCGTTGTTGCGATACAGGCGGTTCTTCTCCGCCCTCGTGGCCTGTCCCAGGTACTGGGCGGCGGTTTCCCCGGGCGCCATCGAGGCCAGCGTCGGGTCGAAGCTGGCGACGAAGAGATCCTCCCACCCGTCGTTGTCGTAGTCCCAGAAGAAAACGGGAAAGCTCCGAACCGGCCTCTGCACCCCCGCGGACGCCGCCACCTCCTCGAAGCGCCAGTCCTCGGGCGTCGTGCCCCCTCGATTCAGGTACAGCCTGTTGGGCCTGTCCAGCACCGAGATGTACAGGTCCGGAAGCCCATCGTTGTCCACGTCGCCCCAGGCGACCGCCTTCACGAACTCCCGGACGGAGATCCCCAGCTGCTCGGCCACCTCGGTGAACGTGCCGTCGCCGTTGTTGAGATAGAGCTCCGAGTGCCCGGAACCACCGCCGCTCGGGCCGGTCTCGTTGCCGACGAAAAGGTCCAGCCAGCCGTCGGCGTTGAAATCTCCCCACGCCGCCGTCTGCGTCGGGCGCCGCGAAAGCAGCCCCGCGCGGGCCGTGACATCCTCGAACGTCCCATCGCCGTTGTTCTTCAGCAGAGAGTTCGGTTGGGCACCCTCCGCAGCGAGCCAACCGCCGCGGAGGACCAGCACGTCGTCGAATCCATCGTTGTCGTAGTCCGCGTGCACGGTGTTCAGCCCGCCCACGATGCCCTTCAAGCCCGCGGCTCCGGTGTGATCGACGAACCCTCCCCGACCGTCGGCGAGGAAGAGCCGCAGCTGATCGTTGAAGCCCCGTGCGGTAGCCAGGATGTCGATGAAGCCGTCCTCGTCGAAGTCCTCCAGGGAAACGGCGCCCGCGATCCCGTCAACGTCTACGCCCGCGGCCGGGGCGACGTTGGGGAAGCGGGGAATCTCCGCCTCCGGGTCCGGTTCCAGCCCCCTGATGAGATACTCGACCGGAACTCCGCCCGGATACGTGCCGAGGGTCAGATGAGCGATGTTCAACAGCCACCGCGCCTGGAGATCGCGTGGATAGGCAGCGAGGAGTTGCAGGTAGAGCCTGATGGCTCGGCGTGATCCTTCCGGGTCGGTGTGAACGGCGTTCCCGGCTAGCGGAAGAATCGAAGCGCCAGGGGAAGGATTACGGATTCGATTCCGCTGCTCACCCAGTCTGAGGTAGGATGCAGCCAGCAACTCGAAGAGGGGCTTGCTCTGCGGCGACACATCGTCGGCCAGATCGGCTTCTTCCAGCAAAGCCTCGATCTCCCGAATCGCCACTTCCGTTTCGCCGGCGGCAAGCGATTCGTACGCGTAGTAAAAGCGGGCCATCAGCTGCTCGGGGCCCTCCCGGCGCGAGGCTTCCGCACGCCACACCTCGGCCCTCTCCCGATTCAGATGCCCGTATCGCAGCGGATCGCTGAGCGCCTTCCGATAGATCGAATCCAGCTCGGCAGCCATTCTGACCGTGCCCGGCAAGGGGTCGATTGCCGGTGAGGCCGTTCGCGCGCCGTGCGGCGCCGCTCGCTGCGGATCGCCGGCGTCGCGGCAGCCCGGGACGGCCACCAGCGCCAGGCCGAGGAGAACGCCGCACCACATGCGCCGCCCCCTGCGACCGGAGATCGGCGGTGCGAGGAATGGACGCTTCATAGAACATCAGAATAGTCCTCGACGCGCTGCGGAAGAAAGAGACTGTTGCGTGGAGAGCCCCGGCACGGCCCGGCTCAGGAGAAACACTCACGGCCCTGTCGCAGAGTTCCCGTTGCTCCCCGTAGATTGGGAGGTTTGACCAGATCGGGCCTTGACCAGCTTCGAGGTTTGTCCATGACCGTGCATGCCGTTCTCCTTCTCGCTCTCATCCTCCTGCAGGCGTGCGCGCCTCGGGGAAAGGAGCGTGAGTGGCAGAGCCCGGTCCTGGAGGCTCCGGAGGAGGGGCTGGATGATCCGGCGGCCTACGAAGGGTACGCGACCCGCTTCTTCCGTGATTCCGAGGGCAACACGTTCCAGATCTACCTCGACAGCCGGGCGGGACGCGTCGCTCACGTGTGGGCGGACGCGGCGAACGAGAGCGCGGCGTTCACCGTCCGCGACGCGGAGGGCCATCCGGCCCCGGTGGTGTGGCTCGGGCCCGGCGCGGAGGCGGACTCGGGCGGACCGCGACGCGCCATGCGACACCGCCTCGCGGCTCAGGCCGGAGAGGTCGAGATCGGCTGGTTCCTCCTCGGGACGATGCGTCAGGAGCGCGACTTCCAATACCTGCGGTGGCACGAGAGGCCGTTCGGCGACCCTTCGTTCATCCTGCCCGAGCTGAGCGGTCTTGTCGCGAGCCTGGAGCGCCTTCCGGCCGCGGAGCGCGAGCGGCACCTCTCCCTCCTGGGCGCTGCCGACGGGGAGGAGCTCCGGTCCCGTCTGGAGCCGCGGCTTACGCTCACCGAGAGCGAGGATGGATGGACGCTCCTCGTCGAGCACGCGAGCCTGGACGGGCGCAACCACCTCACGGTGGAGCTCCGCGGCGACCCGGCCGCCTCGACGGCGGCCCTGTCGGATAGGCGCCTGCTGGTGCAGGCGCGATCGGGAGAGCGGGTCGAGCTCGACATCACGGTAAGCACCGATGCCGACGCGCTCACCCCCCTCGGTCGCGCCCGACTGTTCAACGAGGCTTTCGAAGAGTACTACGCGCGGCAGCGGGAACGGGCCGACAGCCTGTCGGAGGCGCTGGGGGACGAGCGGGCGGCGGGCGACGCGCGCCTCCTCGCCTTCCGGCGCATGGACCGGCAGGTGCGCGGCCTCGAGCTCCTCGCCTCCGAGCAGAAGCTCATGGCGTCGATGCCCAACTACGCGACCTACTTCGGACGCGACCAGATGATGTCGGCGCTCATGCTGGAGGCGATCTCCTCCATCGACCTGCAGGAGCTGGTGATCGCGAGCGTTCTGCGAAAGGTCGACGCCACCGGAAACGTGAGTCACGAAGAGGCGCTCGGCGGCCAGGCCATCCGCGAGCGTGCAGCGGAGTACAGCGCCCTGATCCGGGCATGGGAGGAGGATCGGGAGCGGGACCCGGATGCCGCGGCCGATCAACTCGCCCGGGCGGGCAGGCTGCTCGAGGACCTGCAGGCGGTGCGGGAGAACTACCACATGGTCGACGACGACTTTCAGCTCGCCGTCCTCGTCGATCGCTACCTGTCGCGCCCGGATGTGCCGGC
>CP070670.1:89355-100143 GCA_020351855.1 Gemmatimonadota bacterium | reverse complement strand
TGTTGGTCGGGGTCTGGTACATCCTCGCCCCGTTCGTCTGGGGCTACCCGATGGGCTTCCTGTGGTGGCACAGCATCGTGATCGGCGCGGTGGTCCTTGCCGTCTCCGCCTCCTACCTGGTCGGCTGGAACCGCATCGGCCCGTGGATCCTCATCGCGACCGGCGCCTACAGCATGCTCTCGCCCTTCCTCCACGACTACCTGATCCGCCAGTTCGCCTTCTGGAACGACCTCTTCATCGGGGTGGTCACGATCGGCCTCGGCGCCGCGCTGGGCGCCGCCACCTTCGAGTACCGCGGGGAGGCCGAGGCACCGACCGGTTAGGCGCGGAGCCGCAACCCGGGACGCCGTCCCTCCGCCGTTCCTATGACCTATGCGATCCTGGTTCTGGTCATCGCCGTTGCCGTCGGGATCGACTACAACCGCCTCACCCGCTCACGCGAGCGCGCGAAGGAGGCATGGTCGGGCGTAGAGGTGCAGCTCGAGCGCCGCGCCAAGCTCGTCCCCAATCTCGTGGCCACGGTCAAGGCGTATGCCGTTCATGAGCGCAGCCTTTTCGAAGAAGTGGCACGGGCACGGAGCGCGCTTCGCGCGGCCGCCCGGGCGGACGAGGCGGCCGTGGCGAACGGCGAGTTGACGCGCGGCGTGCAGCGGCTCCTGGCACTGGCGGAGCAATACCCCGAGCTGAGGGCGGCGGAGAGCTTCCTGAGCCTGCAGGCGGATCTCGCTGATACCGAGGAGAAGATCGCCTACGCCCGCCAGTTCTTTAACCGCAACGTGCTTGACTACGACACGCGGCTGCGCCGATTCCCGACCCTGCTGATCGGCCGTCTCTTCGGGTTTCGTCCCCTTCCCTTCTTCGAGGCCGACGCCGACCAGGCCTCTGCCGTTTCCGTGCGCTGGTCGAACGGAGACGACAGCGCGTGAGACCCTCTCCGGAAGCCCCGCTTCTGGAGTACGACAGGATCGCCGAGAACCGGCGCTGGACGTGGATGATTCTGGTCGTCTTCGCCGTCTTGCTGCTCCCCGCCGCCGTCTATCTGAACGAGTTGTTCACCGCCTATTTCGCCTTCGGGACGATGTTTGCGGGGACACTCACGGAAGGCGGTGAGCTCGACCCGCAGGCAACGATCGCCAGGGGCCGCCTGGTCGGGCTGGTCATCGCTCTGGGCGTCGTCGCGCTCGTCGCGTGGATCAAGTTCCGTCTCGCCGGTCGATCCGTGATCCGCATGGTCAACGCCCGTCCGGTTCTGACGACGGAGCGCGCTTCGTACGGGCGCGCCGTCGAGAACCTCTGCATCGGCAGCGGGCTTCCCGAGCCCGACCTGTACGTCATCGACTCGAGGGCGGCGAACGCCTGCTCGGCCGGCCTGAAGCCCGACGCGGCCTCCATCGCCGTCACGACCGGGCTTCTGGAATTGCTGGAGTACCGAGAACTCGAGGCGGTGTTGGCCCAGGAGCTGGCCCAGATCGGCAACCTCGACACGCGACTCAAGACGACCGTCGCCGCGATCGTGACGACGCTGTGGCTCCCGCTGCGCATCGTGGGGACGGTCTTCCGGCCCCTCTTCCGAATCCACCGGCTCATCGGCTGGATGGTCGTCGTCTGGCTCGCCACTCCGCTCGTCCTCGGATACGCCTTCGCCCTTTCCCTGGGCCTCGAGATGCTCCGAGAGGACCCGGCCTTCGCCGTCGTCTTCATCGGCGCCTTGCTACTTCCGGTTTATGCCTTCGTCGGCGCACCGCTCGGGGGATCGGTGATCCGGGCGGCTCTCTCGCAGGAGCGTGAGTTCCTGGCGGACGCGGAGGCCGTTCTGCTGACCCGTAACCCGGCGGCGCTGGCCCGGGCGTTGATCAAGATGAGCGCAGCGGGCACGCGACCGGCGGGGATCCGCGACTCCGTCTCCCACCTCTTCATCCTGGATCCCGCTTTGCGCAGTCGGCGGCTCGGGCCCACACATCCTCGGCTCGAGGACCGCGTGTCCGCGCTCATGAGAATGGATTCGTCGATCTCGCTGGAGATGGTGGAGCAGGCTCGGGCCGCCGGGGGTGCCTTCGGGAAGAACAGCGGAGCCTGGCTGGCGAGCTGAGCGACGCCGGGCGCATCGCGCCGCCTTCCACCGCTCGGCCCATGCATGGGCGAAACCGGCCGGTTAGGCGCCGAACTTGCCGAACCGTCCCGCCGCCGCGACGGCCAGCGGCAGGAGGTCTCTTCCTCGCCGCACCGCGTCCCCGGCCGCAGCGCACTCCCGCTCGCCGAACGCATCAGCTCCCCGCCCGCGCCCCTGCGGAGAGTCCAGCAGATAGGGCACCGGATGCCAGCTGTGCGAGCGCAGGAGGGAGGGGGTGGAGTGGTCGCCCGTGACGAGCACGACGTCCGGTCCGGCATCCAGCAGGCCGGGCACGATGCCGTCCGCCTCCTCGATCACCGCGACCTTGCGGTCGAAGTCACCGTCCTCCCCAGCCTTGTCCGGTGGCTTGAAGTGAAGGAAGAAGAAGTCGTGCGCCGCGTAGGCGGTGCGTAGGGCCTCGACGAGCGCCGCCGGATCCTCGTCGACCGCCTGGGTGGCCATGCCCACCAGCTTCGCCACGCCCCGATACATGGGATAGGCAGCCGCCGCGAAGGCCCTCATGCCGAACACCTCGGGGAAGCTGGGCCAGTCGGGCAGGACCGAAAACCCGCGAAGCAGGGCCATGTTCGCCCGCGGCTCATCCGCGATGAGCTGCCGGGCGGCGTCCAGCCAGGCCTGTACGAGCGCGGCCGTGGGCTCCGCCGCGGACGCTCCCGCCGTCACCTCGAGGGGCGGCACGCCCGTGCGACCGGGATCCGTGTCGCCGAGATCCGGGTCCAGGGGCTCCTCGGGCCGCAGCACGAGGAGGAAGCGATGTTCCTTCACCGCCCGCACGAAGGTCTCTGCTCCCGGGACCTTGACGGCATCCAGGCGCTCGGCCAGGCGCTCCGCCTCTGCCGTCGGGATGCGGCCGGCCCGGCGGTCGACCACGTTCCCGCTCCCATCGACGGTGCAGAAGTTTCCGCGCGCCGCGATGTCCCGGGACTGCAGGGGGAAATCCACGCCGAGCGCCTCGAGCACGCCCCGACCGATGCGGTAGCGCAGCGGATCGTAGCCGAACAGTGCGAGGTGGCCCGGTCCGCTGCCGGGCGTGATTCCGGGACCGACCGGATCGTGCAGACCGACCTCTGCCCGGCGGGCCAGCTCGTCCAGGTGGGGCGTGCGGGCGGCCTCCAGTTCGGTCGGGCCCCCGGGACGCAGGGGGAGCCCGCCCAGGCCATCCAGGACGAGCAGCAGCACCTTCGTGTCGGACGGCTTCAGCAGCGCCGCGTAGTCCTCCAGGCTCGGGCCGGCGGCAGGGCTCACTGCGGCTCCCCCCGGCTGCCCAGGACGGCGACGAGCGAGACCTCCTCGCCATCCCTCAGCACGACGATCCCGACGGTATCCCCCGGTGCGTGTGCCCGGAGCGCGTCGGTAAACGCGTAGAGGTCGGCGATCTCCTGACCGTCGAGGCCGATCAGCACGTCGCCCTTGCGCATGCCGGCCTGCTCCGCCGGCGAGCCGGCCCGCACCCCGCTCAGCCGAACGCCGAAGTCCACCGGCGCGAAGTCGGGGACGGTGCCCAGATAGGCACCGTAGCCTCCCTCGCCCCGTGGGGGCGGCGGAGCCTCCGTGCGCTGCAGCGTGAGGCGGGCGGAACGCTCCGCGACCCGGCCCGCGATATCGGCCACCACGGCTGCCACATGGTACAGGCCCGCCGTGTCGATGGCGCTCCAGTCATCCGACGGTTTGTGGTAGTCGGAGTGCACGTTGGTGAAGAAATGGAGGACGGGAATGTCCTGCGCGTAGAAGGAGGTGTGGTCGCTCGGCCCGTAGCCCGACCCGTTGAACGCGACCTTGACGCCCTCGTGTGCCGCGGCAGCGGCCACGAGCTCCTCCCACTCCGTCGCCGTGTCCACGCCGTACACGATCAACCCGCCATCCCGCAGCCTCCCCACCATGTCGAGGTTGAGCATCGCGACCGTCCGCTCAAGCGGCAGCGTCGGGTGGTTCACGTAGTGATTGGAGCCCAGGAGGCCGAACTCCTCTCCGGTGAAGGCGAGAAAGAGGATCGAGCGCGCGGGCCTGGGCCCGGAGGCGAGCAGATCGGCCGCCTCGAGCAGCGCCGCCACGCCCGACGCGTTGTCGTCGGCGCCGTTGTGCACCTTGCCGCTCTCGGGCTCCAGGGAGCCGAACGGACCACGGCCCAGGTGATCGTAGTGCGCCCCGACGACGACGACCTCGTTCTGTCGATCCGGGTCGTGCCCCCGCAGAAGCGCCGCGACGTTGCGGCCGGTGCCCGAGGGCGCGTGCGGGTTGATCGAGCTGGCCAGCGGGAGTGCCTGGAAGAAGGTGCCGTCATCTCCCGCGGGCTCGAGACCGAGGAGCTCGAACTGCCGTGCGATGAACGCCCCGGCGCAGTGCTCTCCCGGGGAACCGGCGAGCCGGCCCTCCAGCGCATCGTCGGCCAGATACCGCCCGACCCAGTCCGGGTCTACGCTCTCCGCCACGGGGGCGACGGGACAGCCGGATGCGTCGGCGGGCTGCTTCGCGCTCTGCCCGGCGTGCTGGGCCTGCGCGGCAGAGACGACCAGCAAGAGGAAAGCCGCCGCGATCCCGGCTCGGGGGAACGCCCCTCCGGCGCGCCGGGCAATCGCCCGAAACGCGCTCGGCGCTCGCCGGTTCATGGTCCCTCCTCGATGGCCGAGGTGCCGGGCTCGCCAGAGGCGGAAGCGGGTCGATCCTCCACCCAGTCGGCGACGAAGACGTTCGTGTCCCCGCGCTGGCGGTTGGAGCGGTTGGAGGCGAACACCAGCCGGCTGCCGTCCGGCGAGAACATCGGGAATCCGTCGAACTCCGGGTGCCGCGTCACGCGCTCCAGTCCGGTCCCGTCGACCCGGATCAGGTAGAGATCGAAGTCCCTGCCATCCGGCTCGTGCAGATTGGAGCTGAAGATGATCCGCTCGCCGTCCGGGTGGAAGAACGGACCGAAGTTGGCCGCCCCGTTGGAGGTCACCTGGCGCTTGTTCGATCCGTCCGCGTCCATCACGAAGATCTCCAGCGTTCCCGGTCGCACCAGACCGTCACGCAGGAGGCTCCGGTAGTCCTCCAGCTCCGCGGGATCCGTGGGGTGGTACGCCCGGTACACGATCTTCGTGCCGTCAGAAGAGAAGAACGGCCCGCCGTCGTACCCCTCCTCGTGCGTGAGCCGGCGGACATCGGTGCCATCCGCCTTCATCGTGTAGATCTCCAGGTCGCCATCCCGCACCGACGTGAACACGATCCGGCTCCCGTCCGGCGAGATCGTGGCCTCGGCATCGTAACCGGGCGTGTTCGTCAGCCGCCGCAGGTCCGAGCCGTCCGGCCTGGCGGAGTACACGTCGTAATCGTACAGCGCCCAGACGTAACCGCGACTGCGGTCGGGAGGGGGAGGACAGTCAGCCCCGAACTCGTGTGTCGAGGAGTAGAGGACCCGCTCCCCGTCGGGAAAGAAGTAGGCGCAGGTGGTGCGCCCCTCTCCGGTGGAGACGAGACGCAGATCCCGGCCCTCGTCGTCCATCGTGAAGATCTGATCGCACTCGGTCTCGCCGGGCCGGGTGGCCTGCAAGATCAGCCGCGTTCCGTCCGCGTTCCAGTAGGCCTCGGCGTTCTCGCCCGCGAAGGTGAGCATTCGCAGGTTGGAGAGCCGCCCCTCGCCCGGCTCGGGATCGACGGAGACCGCCCCGGAGGCGGCCTCACCGGGGACGGTGGCGGCCGCCCCCTCCCCCTCGTCCCGGGCCCCGCTCCGGGGTTCCCCCGGCCCGCAGGCGGCCAGCAGCCAGGCGGCCGACGTGGCCGCCAGGATCCCACGTATCCGTCTCATGAGGCTTCCCATCCGTTGTGTGGAGCCCGAATTGTCGTCGTCGGCCGCCCGAACCGGCACGGGCGTGCCCCTCGAGCGCCGTCGATTCGGGCTACAAGATGCCCGTTCGATGATTCCTGTCAAACCCAGCGGGCGGCCCTTTCAGGACCGCCGACGAGTGACCATGTTGCAAGTGGCGAAGTCTTTTGTCGGGCAGAAGTTGCGGCGAGCGACGGCGGCGCCTCGACCCCCCTGCCGTGCTTCACCCGGCTGTACGCGCCCGATCACCCCGGAGGAGATGCGATGCGGAAATCCTACCTGAACGCTCTGGCCGCCCTGACCTGCGCTGCGGTCTTCGCGTTCTCGGCGCGACCGGCTCAAGCGCAGGCGCCGCCGGATGAGATGACGATCGACGGATGCGCGGCCACGCAGGCGGGAGTCGCCTTCCCCCACAAGGCACACATCGATGCCGGTGCCGAGTGCACGACCTGCCACCACAGCCAGGAGGGGCTCACCCTCGAGGCCGTGGCGGGCGGCATGGAGGTCGAAGGGTGTGCGAGCTGCCACCTCGAGCCGGAGGAAGAGGCCACGCCGAACTGCAGCGAGAAGAGCCTCAAGACGAACGCGTTCCATGTGCTGTGCGTGGGCTGCCACAAGGAGAAGAACGCGGAGGACGAATCGCTGAAGGCGCCGGCCAAGTGCGCGGAGTGTCACCCCAAGGAGGAGAAGCCCGAGGGCTGACCTTCGCCCGAACATCGGCTCCAGGCCGCAACGAAGTCGCGCCCCGCGGAGGATCGCGGGATCACCCCTGATGCGGATCGATTCGGCGGATGGTCAGGTGCCCGCCGAATCCCGCACCGGGCTCCCGGAGTGGGGGGACGTGGGAGCTCCGTGGGGCGAAACCGGGGCGCCGTGCGGTGATGTGCGCGGTCCGTCCGACGGATCCGGGGCCGGATGGTGGACGGCCGCAGGTCCACCCAGGCCCATCACCCGGGCGAGGGCCGAGTCGGCCGCCGCCTCGTTGCCCAGCGCCCGCTCCGCCATCGCCACGCCGTACCACGCCGCCGCGACCGTCGAGTCGAGGGCGGCCGCCCCCAGGTAGTGCCTCCGGGCCGCCTCCAGGTTCCCGGCGCTGAACGCCGAGTTCCCCGCGTCGATCAAGACCGCCACCTCCTGGGGCATGTCCTCGCGGTTGATCGTCATCCCTTCCCACGCACTGCCGGATTCGGACTCGCCGCAGGCCGTCCAAGCCAGCCCGGCCGCTGCCAGGAGGCAAGCGATCCCCATCCTCATGATGCTCTCATCCTTTTCGTGACGCTCCGATCGTTCCCGGGTCATGGCCTGCCGTCAGCCCGCTTCAGACCGTCGGGCTTGCCGTATATCCGAGGTAGGTCAAGACGATGATGTACAGCACGGCGCCGATCACGATCCATGTGAAGACCGGGTTCGGCTCGCCGCGTGCAGCGCGGCGGTCGAGGAAGGGCACCAGAAGCAGCAGCAGGCCCAGCAGTCCGAACGCGAAGATTCCGACGGTCTCGCCCTCGATGCCCAGGATGTGCGCCGGCAGATACTTCAGCGTCTGGAACATGAACATGAAGTACCATTCCGGCTTGATGCCGGCGGGCGCCGGGGCGAACGGATCTGCCTTCTCCCCCAGCTCCGCCGGGAAGAACGCCGCCAGCGCCGAGAGAATCGCCAGCGCCGTCAGCCAGCCCACCAGGTCCCGCAACAGGAAATTCGGGAAGAACGGCATCGCTCGAAGAACACGGCCCTGCCGCTCCACGTCCGGCGGCACGCTCATCCCCTTCTTCTGCACCAGGTAGAGGTGCAGGCCAAGGAAGACGAAGCAAACGAAGGGAAGAACCCACACGTGCAGGGCATAGAAACGGGTGAGCGTCGCGCCGGTCACCTCGTCGCCACCCTTGAGAACCTGCCCGATGAAGTCGCCTACCAGCGGGATGGCCGACGGGATCTCGGTGCCGACCCGCGTGGCGAAGTAGGCCAACTCGTTCCATGGAAGGAGGTATCCGGTGAACCCGAAGGCGAGGGCGAGCCCGAGGAGTAGCACGCCCGACAGCCACGTGATCTCGCGCGGCGGCCGGTAGGCGCGCAGGAAAAGGACGCTGAAAAGGTGGAGAAAGGCAGTGAAGATCATCAGGTTGGCCGACCAGGCGTGGATCGAGCGAAACAGCCAGCCGAACTCCACCTCCGCCATGATGAACTGTATCGACTCGTAAGCGTGGTCCGCGCTCGGGCGGTAGTAGAACAGGAGGAGAACACCGGTTGCGATCTGGATGATGAAGAGGAAGAGGGTCATCCCCCCCAGGTAATACCAGACCGTGTGCCGGTGGACCGGCACCTCCTTCTGCTGGGCGATCTCCCCGATGGCGGCCAGGCCGAGCCTGTTGTCCAGCCAGACGATCAGCTGTCCCGTACGTTCCCTGAGGCGCGCCACGATCAGTCCCTACTCACCACGATCTCGTCCTCCCGCACGTTCACCGTGAACGCCTCGAGCGGCGCCGGCGGCGGGCCGGAGACGTTGCGCCCATTCAGGTCGAAGTGCCCGTTGTGGCAGGCGCACCAGATTTGGCCCAGATCCTCGCGGTATTGCACGATGCAGTTCAGGTGGGTGCAGAGCGCCGAGAATGCCCGCAGCTCTCCGGTCGGCGTTCTTACGAGTATCCCGGCTTTGTTCCCGAACTTGAAGATCTCCGCCGTGTTCGGCGCGATGTCCGCCGGAGAGAACGGCAGGGTGACGGAAGAGGCCGCGGACTCGGCAGCGGCGGGCGGGATGATGTAGCGCGTGACCGGGTAGAACACGGCGACCAGGAAGGCGCCTGCGCTGGTGCCCATCAGCCAGCGCAGGAAGCGTCGTCGGGTGCTGTCGAACCGGTCGACCATCGCGGCCTACCCCTCCTTCTCGGGGGATTGGATCTCGTCGAGTGCGGAGGGATCCATTCCCAGCATTCTCGTGATGCGGGCCATCAGGTACTCCTCGCGCGACGCCAGCTCGCCGTCGGAGAGCACGAGGCTCCACATGTCCTTCAGCAGGGCCAGCTTCTCATCCCGTCCGTAGTTGTGCGCGATGAGGCCCGTGAACTGCGAGATGTCGCCGGCCTCGGTCCGCTGCTGGTCCGCCAGCTCGACCAGCGTGCGGGCCTCCTCTCGGTCGAGGGCGAACTTCTCGCGGATCAACCGCTCCAGGTGCCGGCGCTCGCTCTCCGCGAATCGCCGGTCCGCGTAGGCGAGCTCGAGCAGCACCGCACAGGCGGCGAGCCGCAGGTCCTCCGGTCCCACGCCCTCGGCCCGGGTGGCTCCCGACGCCAGCATCGACTCGTAGAAGAACGTCCGCACGGCCTCGGCGGCCAGTCCGACCCGGGCCTCCGTGTCGCGGATCTTGAGCAGCAGGCCGACGACCAGCGTGAGGATGATGACCGTGGAGACTGCCAGCCCGGCGCGGCGGAATCGCAGCTCCGCCAGCGCATCCAGACCCCGCTGGCGGGTGCGGTCCGTCACCTCCAGACCCTCGTTCACGGCCTCCTCCACCCGTTCGACCGCGAACGCATGAATGGCCGTTCGTGCCGTGACCAGCGAGCTGAGGGCATCGTTGAGCTCGAACTGGGCTTGGCTGACCTCCATGCCGGCCGTCTCAGCCCTCGTGAGGGTCGAGTCCGCCACCTCGAAGGCAACGCGCAGGGAGTCGATGAGCGCACGCATCGCGATCGCCGCCTCTCCGCCCTCGTCATCCTCGAGGTGGCACTCGGAGCAGATCGCCTCGTCATCGACCCCGAGGAGCTCGTCCGAGGGCTGCCGGATGGCGTGGTTGTTGTGACAGGTCTGACAGCCGGGCGTGTCGAGCTCCTCCAGGTACTCGGCGTGCACGCTCTCGTTGAAAAGCTCCGCCGTGACGGCGTGGCACTGCCCACATACGTTGCCCACCCAGCCGACGCCGGGAGGCGAAGCCCCGTGGTTGCCGTGACAATCGTTGCAGGTCGGAGCCGACAGGTCGTGCTTGACCGACAGCGCCTCCCAGTGGACGCTCTCCCGGTACCGCTCCAGCTGGTTGGTGGCGATCCCGTACGGCTCCATGCGCTCGTCATCCGCGTGGCAGGCCCCGCACGTCTCGGGCACGCGCAGCGGATGAACGCTGGAGGTGGGATCCTCGGCCGGCTTGATCGAGTGGGCCACGTGACAACCCACGCAGGTGGCCACGTTCGGATCGTCCTCCTCGACCAGGCGGATCCCGTGAACCGAGGTGAGGTACTCGGCGACCTGGTCGACGCGCAGAGCCGGGTTGTACTGACGCATGAATGCCGCGTCCGAGTGGCAGCTCCCGCAGGATTCGGCGATCTGCTGCCGGGCCGGCTTGCCCACGTAGCCGGTTCCCGGGCCCTTGGCCTCCTCCTTGGTGGCCGCGGCCGGATCTCCGCCGTGGCAGTCGACGCAGCCGAACCCCTCCGCGGCGTGCACATCCTGCTCGAACAGCCGAACGGGCTGGGCAAGCGCCTCTTCATCCAGCCCTCGGTGACACGATACGCAGCCGTCACTGGCTTCCTGCGCCCAGAGAGTCGAGGCCCCCAGCCCGGCTCCGAGCAGTATGGAAAGCAGCCAGCCCGTTCGGCGTGTCGTATTCACCGTGTCCCTCCTTCGATCTCCTCCGATCGTTGGCGGCATCAGTCTAACGTCATGTCGGAGCCGGGAAAATGGGAACGAGCGGAACACGGCCACGGCGCGTCGGGGCGTGGGAGACGTTTCGCGCGCCATCCCTCTGGCACCCCGCAAAACCCGGTGCGCACCCCGCCGCTGAGACCGGCCCGGCTGCGTGACGGTCCGCCTACGGCTCCAGGATGTCGCTCGTGTGGCAGATGCCGCAGGAGATCTTGCTGCGGTCCGCGAC
>CP070670.1:71714-89255 GCA_020351855.1 Gemmatimonadota bacterium | reverse complement strand
CCTCGTCATCGGGTACCTGATCCTCAGGCTCATCCGGCCGGACAAGGCGGAGGAGATGCGGAACCGCTTCAAGACCGACTGAGCGGACCGGTCAGCCGGTCTCGCCGCTCGGCCCCTCCAGCGTGCGGCGAGCCTCCGCGAGGTAGCGGCCAGCGGCGTTCACGCAAGCCTGCAACTCCTCGATGCGCCTACGCAGTTCGTCGGCATTCTCCTGCCGCAGCGCAAGGTGGAGCCCCGGAAGGGCGAGGGTGGCGTACCCGTTGTCCGGGTCGGTCGCATACAGCAGCCGGCGAAGACCGGGCAGACCGGGTAGCGCTCGATCGGTAGTGAAGGCGGTAGCCGCCTGCCGCACCAAACGGTTCACCTCCGCCAGCCGGGCCGCGGGGGCACCGGCCCGCAACGCGGCGGCGGCCGCGGCATCGTAGAGACCGGCCTCCTCTCCGAATCGGAAGATCTCGCCCCGCAGCGATTCGACCGCCTCCCCCAGCGCTTCGCGCTCCGCCGTCTCGCTCCATCGACCCAGGTCCGCCGACACCTCTCCAAGGCGTCTCTCCAGATCCGCCGCGACTTCCGGGAAGTCGTAGGGCAGGAGTTCGGCATTCGCGAGCCGCGCCGCCAGAACGCTCAGAATCGAGGCCGCGGCGGCATGATGACGGTATCCCGGATCACCGAAGCGCTCCATCCAGTCTGCGGCGTCGTACGCCGAATGGTATACCCCGCCCCGGCCGCCGAATCCGAATCCCGCCCCCGGCAGCCCCAGCGTCTGCACGAACGGCACGTGGTCGGAGCCGCCGCCCAGGTCACCGACCGCCGGCCAGCCGGATCCCAGGCCGCCGGAAGACCGCTGCGCCCACCGATCCAGCACCGAGCCCCCGCCCTCTGGGCTTTCGACCGCCGCCGCGGCCTGCCGCACGGCCGTCTTGAGCTCCGGCGTCGCTGAGGCGTAGAAGGCTCGCCCGCCGGCGGGCGCATCCTGGTTCAGATAGGCGACCGTGAAGGCGGACACCTCTTCCGCATTGGCCTCCACCCACTCCGTGGAGCCCACCAGGCCCCACTCCTCCGCGTCCCAGGTGGCGAACAGGATCGTGCGCCGCGGCCGCAGGCCGTGGTGGGCCGCCAGCGCGAACGCCCGGGCCGCCGCCAGAACGGTTGCCGTCCCGCTCACGTTGTCCCGTGCACCGGGCCCCCACGCGTCGCGGTGCGCGCCGAGGATCACCCATTCGTCCGGCAGCTCCGAGCCGTGCAGAATGCCCACCGTGTTGAAGATCGGGTGCAGCGCCTCCCTTCCCCGCTCCGTCACCGTGCGGACACGGGCCCGCACCGGTCCCGGACCGATGTGGTAATGGAAAGGGAGGGCTCCCTGCCAGTCTTCCGGGGCGCCCGGCCCGCCCAGTCCCTCGAGGAGCTCGGACGCTCCCTGATGCGAGATCGGCACGACCGGAATGCGGGCGATGCCCTCCATCTCGGCCTCTGCGATCCGCCGGGCGTCCGGAAGGGAGGGCCAGCCCGGCGTGGAGGGGTCACCGGAGGCGTTCAGGATGCTTCCCCGCTGTACGCCGAAGCCGGGGCGCATCGGCCCACCCGGATAGACATCTCCGGCCCGGTAGCCGTCGTCCGCCGGATCGGAATACAGGATCAGGCCGACCGCCCCGCGGGCCTCCGCCTCCCGCGCCTTGATCCCGCGAAAGGACCTCCCGTAGCGGGCGAGGACGATCCGTCCGGTCACCTCCACCGCCAGCGAGTCGAGCACGGCGTAGTCCCGAGGGAGCCCGTAGTTCGCGAACACCACCTCGCCCTCGGCCAGCCCCGATCCGGTGTATGCGTTGAAGGCGCGAAACGGATCGCGGGCCGGCGGACCGGCCTCGGGAATCTCCGGTTCGTCCAGCGGGATCGGTCGCGGGTCCGGATGGGTCCGTTCCAGGGACACGTGGATCGGCTGCGGCAGGTAGGCCACGAAAGAATCCGCCCGAACCTCCAGGCCCGCACGCGACATCCAGGCAAGCACGGAGTCCCGCGTCACGGCCTGCTCGGGCGTGCCCGCCACGTGGGGTCGAGCACCCAGCGCCCTCGCCCAACGCCGGATCGAGTCCGCGTCGATCCCCTCGAGCAGCGTCGCCTCGAATCGGGTCTGGGCCTGCGCAGCCGCGGGGCCGAATCCGCCTGGCTCGCTCGTCTGCGCAACCACGCGGGCGGGAGAGAGAACCGTCAGGACGGCGACCACCGAGGCCGCCGCGACGCGCCCCGATCGGCAGACCGTCGTCACACGCTCAGAACAGGTGCCGGGCAGCGATCGCCAGGCCTCTCAAAGTGAGGTGGGGCTCGATCGCGTCGATGGTCTCGCAGTGCGGCGCGATATGACCGACCAACCCCCCGGTGCCCACGATCAGCGGGCTCTCGGGCTGCCACTCGGCGAGGATGCGCCGGACGATCCCGTCAATGGCATCGACCACGGAAAAGAAGACGCCGGACCGGAGACAGGCGATCGTGTTCCGCCCGACGACGCTGGCCGGAGGAGCCACATCCACCTGCATGAGCCGGGATGCCGCCTGCGCGAGCCGCTCCATGCCGGCCAGGGGCCCCGGTGCGATCACGCCGCCAAGGAACACGCCATTCGCCGCGATACAATCGAAGGTGGTGGCCGTCCCGAGGTCGACGACGACCGCGTTGCGTCCCCGGTCCGCGATGGCGAGCGTGTTGGCCAGCCGGTCCGCTCCCACCTCGAACGGGTCGTCGACGTCGATCGTGAGGGGCAGCCGCCCCGACGCCTCGGCGGTGAGGAAGCGGGTGTCGATCGACAGCGTGGCGCAGACCCCTCCCCAGACCCGGTCCAGAACCGGGACGACCGATGCGATCACGGCCCGCTCCGCGCGCTTCCCGGCCAAACGGCTGTCCGCCAGAAAGCCGCGAACGAGCAGGGCCAGTTCATCAGCCGTACGCCCTCGGTCGGTGGCCAGCCGCCAAGAAAGCAGCGGCTCTCCTTCCTTGCCAGTCGGCGCGGCCGGGAAGACGCCCAGCACGGTCTCGGTGTTACCGACGTCGATGGTCAGGATCACGGGCCGTCCTAGGAGCGACCCGCCGGCTCGGGGATCACGACCCCCCGCTCGATACGCCTCAGGGCGCCCCGGTCCGGGCGGAACAGGAGCGCCCCGTCCGGGGCGATGCCCACCGCCACGCCGGGAGTGGGCGCTTCGCCGCCGTCCGCCAGCACGCCGATCCGCCGATCCCTCAGCCAATCGTAGTGATCCAGGAGCTCCAGGGCGGCGTGGTCGAGAGCCGCGGGCGGCTGCGCGAGGTACGCCTCGAGCCCTTCCACGATCGCGTCCGCCACTCGAGCGGGATCGATGCGCTCCCCGAGCACCTCCCCGATCGAGGTCGAAGCCGCACGCACCTTCGCAGGCACCGAATCCGGAAGCGGCAGCGCGTTGACACCGACGCCCGCGACCAGAAAGCGCGGCGCGCCATCCAGCCAGACGGCTTCGGCCAGTATGCCCCCGCACTTCCGCTCCCCTGCGTAGATGTCGTTCGGCCACTTGAGAGCGGGTGAGAGGCTCGGGAAGGCGTGATCGAGCGCCCGCACGACACCCAGACCGGCCAGCACGGGAAGGAGCTGCGGGTTCTCCACCCGCCGTGGACGGAACACCATGCTCAGGTAGACGCCGCAGTCAGGTGGCGAGTACCAGGTTCGCGCCTCGCGGCCCCGCCCCGCAGTCTGCTCGCGGCCGATGACGATCGTGCCGGAGGGCGCATCCGCCTCGGCGAGGCGTCGGGCCTCATCGTTGGTGGAACCGACCTTCCCGAACAGGTGGATGTCCGCACGCCCCCAGCGCCGCTGCAGCTCGCCGGCCGTTCGGTCGGCCCACTTGGAGACTCGCCTCGCGCTCATCCCGTTCCTTCGGCTCCCGTTCTGCGCGCCGCCGGCTCGGTCCCGCGAGCCGCGAGGAGCAGCGAGACGTCCAGCGTCGCGGCGGAGTGCGTGAGTGCTCCTACGGACACGAGGTCGACCCCCGTCTCTGCAATTCGGCGCACGGCGTCAAGGGTGACGCCTCCAGACGCCTCGAGCAAGGGGAGCGGCGGGTCGAGCGCCCGCACCATGCGCACGGCCTCGCGCAACTGCTCCTCGCTCATGTTGTCCAGCAGCACTCGGTCGGCTCGGTCCCCGGCACGGCGCCCGATGGCCATCGACAACTCCTCCAGGTCGGTCACCTCCACTTCGACCGGCAGACCCGCGGAGCGGGCACGCGGAAGCACGAGGTCGAGTGCCCTGCCCACCCCGCCGGCGTGGCGGATGTGGTTCTCCTTGAGCAGCACCATGTCGTACAGGCCGATGCGGTGGTTCTCGCCGCCCGCTGCGGCCACGGCGCGCTTCTCGAGGCCGCGCCACCCCGGTGTCGTCTTCCGCGTATCGATGACCCGGCAGCCGGTCCCCGCGACCGCCTCGACGTAGCGCGCCGTGAGGGTGGCGATGCCGGACAGCCGGCCGAGAAAGTTCAGGGCGGTGCGCTCCCCCGTCAGGATCGCATGAAGTCGTCCCTCGAGCCGGGCCACTTCGTCGCCCGCCTGCACGCGGTCACCGTCGGCACGCGACCACTCGACGCCCACCTCCGGATCCAGCTTGCAGAAGACCGCCCCCGCCGGCCCCGTGCCGGCGATCACGCCGCCGGCGCGCGCCAGGATGGTGGCGGATCCCCGTGCCTCCTCGGACACCGTCCAGAGGGTCGTCCAGTCGCCCGCGCCCACGTCCTCGGCCAGCGCCGCCTCGATCAGCCGATCCACCTCCGGCGACAGGTCGCGACTCATTCCCGTCCTTCCCCCGTCTCTCTCATCGCAGACTCGGCACCGCGGCCGCCGCCAGCAGGAAGCCGCCACCGAGAAGCCAGCAGTAGTACGCGAACCAGCGAAAGTGTCGCGTACGCAGCATGCGCAGAAAGAGTCGGATCGCGGCGACGCCCGAGACCATGGCAACGGCAAAGCCGGAGAGGAGCGAAGGGCCGGACAGCGCGCTCGCGGTCGCCTCTCCGCTGGCGAGGAGAAGCACCGCCGCACCGGCGATCGCCGGCACCGAAAGGAGAAACGAGAACTCCGCCATCCGAACCACCTCCACGCCGGCGGCCGCCCCCGCGGCCACCGTGCTGCCAGAGCGCGAGATTCCCGGGAGGATCGCAGCGGCCTGAGCCACGCCGACGAATAGGGCGTCGACGAGGGTGAGGCGCTCCCGCGCCGGTCCGCCCGACGCCTGGCGCTGGGCCGCCCCGTCGATCCACCACGCGAAGAAGCCGCTGAGCAGAAGCAGACCGGCGACCGCGGGGGGCCGCTCAAAGACCGGCTCGAAGAAAGCGCGCGCCAGCAGCCCCGCCGCCGCGGCCGGCACGGAGGCCACCGCCAGCGCCGCCGCATATACGGTGGCGTCCCTCTGGCCGGCGAACAGGCCGCGGGCGAGCGAGAGGATGCGCCGCCGGTAGACGACCAAAACCGCCACGACCGTCGCCACGTGCATGGCGACCTCGAAGCCTACACCTGGCAGACGCACACCCAGCAGGGCTTGTCCGAGCACCAGGTGGCCGCTGCTCGATACGGGCAGGAACTCGGTCAGCCCCTGCAACAGGCCGAGCAGGGCAGCCTCCAGCGGAGTCAACGGCTAGGACCCGCCACCGGCCAGTACCTCCTCGTAGTAGCGCTCATACATGGGAACGATCCGGTCGGCGGCAAAGCGCTCTACGGCGGACTCGCGGCCGGCGAGGGAGAAGCTGGCCCAGTGCTCCGGATCCGTGAGCAGCCGGACCGAGCTCTCGGCCATCGCCTCGACGTCCCCGACGGGGTGCAGGTGACCCGTGAGACCGTCGACCACGACCTCCGAGAGTCCGCTGCCCGCACTACCCACGACCGGCACCCCACAGGCCATGGCCTCAAGGGCCACGAGGCCGAAGGATTCTTCCTCGCTCGGAAGGAGAAACAGATCGGCGCAGGACAGCAGCTCGGCGACCGTTTCCAGTTTGCCCAGAAACGTCACCTGATCTTCCCGATCGAGCTCGCGCGCCAGGTCCGCGGCCGCTGGCCGCTCGGGCCCGTCACCCACGAAGACCAGTCGGGCGGGGACGGTCCGGGCGAGCCGATCGAACACGCGTACGACGTCCTCGATACGCTTGACGCGGCGGAAGTTCGAGATGTGCATCACGATCTTCTCGTCGTCGGAGGCCAGGGCCTGGCGCTGGCAGAGCTCGGGTCGCCGCTGGTAGATGGCCGGGTCGATGAAGTTCGGGATCACGCGGATCGCGCACTCCGGGCAGCGGAACGCGTCATAGGTCTCGCGCTGCAGGTACTCTGAGACAGCGGTCAGCCCATCCGATCGCTCGATGGAGAACTTGGTGATCGACCAGTAGGAGGGGTCCTGCCCGACGAGCGTGATGTCGGTGCCGTGCAGGGTGGTCACCAGCTTCACCTCGCCGCCCTCGTCCCGCACCATCTCGCGGGCGATCCAGCCCGCCGTGGCATGCGGGATCGCGTAGTGAACGTGCATCAGGTCCAGCCCGTGATCGCGCGTGATCTCGTGCATCGACACGGCGAGCGCGAGCGAGTACGGCGGGTACTCGAAAAGGGGATATCGGTTGACCTCCACCTCGTGAAAGAAGAGACCCTCGTGGAAATGGACGAGCCGGAACGGCTGGGCGTAGGAGATGAAGTGGATCTCGTGGCCGCGGTCCGCCAGCTGCAGGCCCAGCTCCGTCGCCACGGCGCCCGATCCGCCGAACGTCGGGTAGCAGGTGATTCCGATCTTCATCGTTCGCTCCACTCCCGTTCCACCAACGCTGCAAGGTGCTCGATCGGTTCGGTGGCGTCCAGCCAGGTGAGGCCCGGCAGCTGATGCCTGAACCAGGTCCGCTGGCGGCGGGCGTAGGCCCAGGAGCGCCTCGCAATCGCCTCGATCGCCTCCGCCCGGGCCAGCCGGCCTGCGACGAGCGCGGCCACCTCTCTATAGCCCACCGCGTTCAGCGCCGGAGCCTCCTCCGGGACCCCGGCGGCGCGTAAGGCGTGAAGCTCCTCCGGCCACCCCTCGTCGAGCTGACGTTTCACCCTTGCCCGGATCCGGGCCCGGTGAACTTCGGGTGGCAGGAAGAGCGCGAACACCCGCAGCACGACCGGCTCGGCGGCCGGCTCCGCCCGCTTGTGCCACCAGCTCAGCGAGCGGCCGGACAGCACGGCCAGCTCGATCGCCCGTCCGGCTCGCTGCCGGTCGACCACCGCGACGCGCACGCTCCACTCCGGATCCAGGCGTCGGGCCCACCGTCGCACCTCCGAAGCCGATTGCCGCTCCAGCCAGCGTCTGAGCTGCAGACGCCGCTGCGGATCGAGGACCGGCTCCGTGAACACGGGGTGAAGCAGGGCGCGCAGGAAGAAGCCGGTCCCGCCCACCAGAATCGGGACGCGCCCTCGCCCGGCGATGGCGTCGATCCACGCCCGCGCCCGGCGGGCGAAGCTCTCTGCGCTGTACGCCTCGCGCGGGTCGAGAAAGCCGATCCCGTGATGCGGCACCGCAGAAAGCTGCTCCTCGCGGGGCGCCGCCGTCCCCACGGCCATGCCGTGGTAGGCCTGCCGGCTGTCCACGCCGATGATCTCGCCGTCGAGGCGGCGAGCCACCGCCACGGCCAGGTCGGTCTTTCCGGTCGCCGTGGCCCCGACGATCGCCAGGCCGGCGGGTTCGGCTCGGTTCACGTGCGGCCGAATCGCCGCGCCAGCTCCTCCAGCGTGAGGCGCACCACGGTGGGGCGCCCGTGCACGTCGTGACCCGGCAGCTCTGTCGCGAACAGGCGGTCGAACAGGTCCGCCATCTCCTCCTGCGAGAGGCTCTGGCCGGCCTTAATGGCGCCCTTGCAGGCGAGGCTCTTGGCGATCCGCTCGTGCTGGTTGCGCGCCGTGTCGACCAGTGGCGAGCCGTGGGCCAGCTCGTGGATCATCTCGCGGAAGCACTGCTCCGCATCGAAGTTCTCGTGCGGGTTGGGGCTGGAGCGGACGATGACGGTGCGCTCGCCGAACGCCTCCACCTCGAAACCGATCTTCCCGAGCAGCGGTGCCAGTTCCTCGGCGGCCGAGTACTCGGCGGGCGACAACGTGAGGGTCAAGGGGAAGAGCAGGCGCTGTGCTTCCGCGCCTGCCTCCCGGAAGCGAAGCATCGTCTCCTCGTACAGCACCCGCTCGTGGGCCGAGTGCTGGTCGATGATGAGCAGGCCGCGCCGCGTGGCCGCCAGGATGTAGGAATCGTGCAGCTGCCATAGCTCGGGTCTGAGGCGAGACGCCACCGGTGCGGCGTCGCGGCTCTCGGGAGCATCGTCGAAGCCCGTGCCGGTCATGAAGAACGCGAACTGCCCTGCTTCCCCGCCCTCTCGAACCATCGAGACCGCACGCTCCCCGCCCGACACCTGCCGCGGTGGCGCGCCGCCTCCCTGATCCGGTGACTCGCCCCCTGGTCCGGGCGAGCCGAGCGGCGGTGCGCTGCTCACCTCGGCCAGACGGGCGCGCAGCCCTTCGAGCACCCCGCGCTCGACGATCCCCCGATCCCGGAATCGTACCTCCGTCTTCGCCGGATGCACGTTCACGTCGAGGGCCTCGGAGGGCAGTTGCAGGAACAGGAAGTAGTCGGGACGAAGCCCCGGCGCCACCGTGGTCCGGTACGCCTCATCGACCAGCCGGCCGAGACCGCGGTCCAGAAATGGCCGGCCGTTGGCAAACGTGAAACGCCGGCGGCCCGTCCGTGCCGCATCCGGACGCTGCGTCACACCGGTGAGGCGCAGCGCTTCGGCCTCCCACTCCAACTCCAACATCGACGCGGCCTCATCGGCACCCCAGATCTCGGCGATGCGCTCTTGCAGGGTTCCCGGTCGCAGGGAGAGGAGCTCCCGATCGTTCGAGCGAAGCTGAAAGCCGACCCCCAGATGGCACAGCGCCAGGAGGACCAGCGCGTCGCTCGCGGCGCGGGTCTCGGTCGCCGCACTTCGGAGGAACTTGGCTCGGGCCGGTACGTTTCCGAACAGGCCCCTGACCGTCACCGTCGTTCCGCGCCGGCGGGCTATGGCATCGGCCGACCGGATCCGTCCACCCTCCACCGTCACACGCGTACCCGCACCATCCTCCTCGGATGTCTCGAGCACGAATCGGCTGACCGCTGCGATCGACGGAAGCGCCTCACCCCGAAAGCCCAGCGTGGCGATTCGCGCCAGGTCCTCGGCCTGGCGGATCTTGCTGGTGGCATGGCGGTCGAGCGCCAACAGCGCGTCCTCCCGGCCCATGCCGCACCCGTCGTCCGCCACCCGGATCTCCACTTTCCCGCCGCCGCGCAGCGAGACATCGACCTGGGAGGCTCCGGCGTCGAGGGCGTTCTCGATGAGCTCCTTGACGACGGAAGCGGGACGCTCGACGACCTCGCCCGCGGCGATCTGGTTTGCCACGTGGTCCGGCAGGATGTGGATGTGCGGGCTCATTGACCTCGTGATACGCTATGACAAACCAAACAACGCCAGCGCGTTATGACGTGTGATCTCACCTATCTTCTCGGTAAAGGCATCCCGCATGTCCGCCACCCGCCGGCACGTGTGGACGAGGTGCGACGGCTCGTTTCGGCGACCCCTCAGCGGCACCGGGGAAAGGTACGGGCTGTCGGTTTCGATGAGCAGTCGGTCGTCGGGAACCCGGCGCACTGCCGCCCGCCCCTCGAAGCTCTTGAAGGTGACGATGCCGCCGAAGGAGACATACCAGCCGGCGTCCAATCCGGTGCCGAGGAGCGCCTCTCCCCCCGTAAAGCAGTGCAGCACCCCGATCACGCGCCCGGCGAACTCCGACAGGAGGGCCGCCGTATCCGCATCCGCATCGCGCGAGTGCACGACGACCGGGAGGCTGCAGCGCTCCGCCAACTCCAGCTGGGCGCGGAAGCACCGCCGCTGCTGGTCGCGCGGCGCGTTCTCGTAGTGATAATCCAGGCCCGTCTCGCCGATCGCCACGACCTCGCGCCTCTGCGCCAGCACCTCCAGATCGGCCATCAGATCCGGACCGAATGATTTCGCCTCGTGAGGGTGCAGGCCGGCCGTGGCCCAGATCCGGTCGTGCGCCGTCGCGAGGGCGATGGCCTCGCGGGCATCCTCCGGGTCACTCGCCACCGACACGAGCTCCGTCACGCCGGCCGCCCGGGC
Source organism: Gemmatimonadota bacterium (assembly GCA_020351855.1). Classification (GTDB taxonomy): domain Bacteria; phylum Gemmatimonadota; class Gemmatimonadetes; order Palauibacterales; family Palauibacteraceae. The sequence goes on along the minus strand of CP070670.1, from coordinate 79,080 downwards.
TCGCCCGATCACGGCCTCGCGGTCTTCGTCGAAGGCGGGAGCGGTCAGGTGGAGGTGCGAATCGAACAGGCGGATCTCAGCCACCGATCTCCGCCCGTGCCGTCACGTGAGCCGGCCTTCGGCGCTCAGGCTCCGGCCGCGTGCGCCCGGTGGGCTCTGGCTCGCCGACGCGCGTACTCCTCGATCTCGAGCAGGGCCGGAGATGCCATGAAGATCGACGAGTAGGTCCCGATCACGATCCCGAGGATGAGCACCGCCGCGAAGGGGCGGATGACGGAGCCGCCGAAGACGAACAGCGCCCCCAGCGTGAGCAGCGTCGTGCCGCTGGTGAGCACCGTACGGGGCAGTGTCTCGTTGATGCTTCGGTTGAGCGTCTCCTCGTAAGACTCCTTACGCTTCTTTCGCAGGTTCTCGCGGATGCGGTCGAAGACGACGATCGTGTCGTTCAGCGAGTACCCCACGATTGTCAGAATGGCGGCGACCGTGCCGAGCGTGATCTCGATCCCGGTCAGCGAGATGAAGCCGAAGGTGATGAGGATGTCGTGGATCGTCGCGATGACCGCCGCGACACCGAACCGCCACTCGAAGCGGAATGCGAGGTAGATGAGCGTGAGGACGAAGGAGAGGAGGATGGCGAACGCCGCCTTGCGCTGCAGCTCGCTTCCCACCTTCGGCCCCACCGCCTCGACCCGCAGGACCTCGAAGGAGCCCTCGCCAAAAGTCGCCGCCAGGTCCTCGAGCAGGCTCTCCGGCCCGCTTTCCACGTCCTCCTCGGACGCCTCGAGGCGGATGAGGTACTCGCGGTTCCCACCGAAGCCCTGAATGGCCGCGCCCGCGAAGCCCGCGTCCTCCACGGCGGAGCGGAGCTCGGCCGCATTGAGCGCCTCGGAGAACTCGACCTGTACGAGCGTGCCGCCCGTGAAGTCCACCCCGTAGTCCAGCCCGCCATGGAGCGCGATCGACAGGACCCCGATCGCGATGAGCGCGCCCGACACCATGAAGGCGCGCCGGCGCGCCGACATGAACGCGAAGTGAGCCTGCCCGAATATCCTCATGCGCCCGACACCATCAGATCAGATGCTGATCGCCGAACCGGCCGCACGCCGGTCCAGGTAGATCATGAACAGGGTGCGCGTCACGTAGATCGCCGAGAAGAAGGAGGCGAGAATACCGATCACCAGCGTGACCGCGAAGCCGCGAACCGGGCCCGTTCCGAACTGAAAGAGGATGATCGCGGTGATGAGCGTCGTGAGGTTCGCATCCACGATGGCGGACAGCGCCTGCTCGAAGCCCGTTTCGACCGCGGTCCGCGGCGTCTTCCCGGCTTCCACCTCCTCCCGGATGCGCTCGAAGATCAGGACGTTCGCATCCACGGCCATGCCGATGGACAGGATGATGCCTGCGATCCCCGGAAGCGTGAGGGTGGCGCCGAGGCCGGCGAGCCCCCCGAGCAGAAGGATCACGTACACGCCCAGCGCGATGAGCGCCATCACGCCCGCGACGCGGTAGTACGCGACCATCAGGAAGAGCACCGCGATGATGCCGATCACGAAGGCGATCTTTCCCTGCCGGACGGAATCCGCCCCGAGGGAGGGACCGACGGTGCGCTCCTCCACGATCCTGATCGGCTGCGGCAGGGCACCGGCCCGCAGAACGAGGGCCAGGTCCTGCGCCTCCTGGAGCGTCGAGCCCGTTCCCATCTCGATCTGGGCACGACGACCGAGCGTCTGCCGAATCACGGGAGCGCTCTGGACCTTGTCATCCAGCACGATCGCCATCAGGTCGCCCACGTGCTGACTCGTGCCGCGCTCGAACTTCCGGGCTCCCCGCCGGGTCGTCTCGAAGGGAACGTATGGCTGGTTGAAGGTCGGATCGCGAGCGGCGGGGCCGGCATCGGCGAGGTCCTCTCCCGTCAGCAGAGGCGTGTCCTCGAGCACATAGAGCGTCCGGTAGCTCTCTCCTCCGCCCGCGGTCGGATCGGCTCCCCACTTCAACTCAGCCCCGCGCGGGACCAGCTCGCGAACGGCTTCCAGCGCCAGGTAGCGCTCCGCCGTGGGCACATCCTGCTCGCGAATCAGGAACTGCCCGACCTGTCCGCTCTCCAGGAGCAGCGTGGTGAGCGGACGGAGCTCGGATGTCGCGACCTGCCCGCCCGCCTCGACCGTCGTGTCTTCCGCCGCCGGCGCCGCAGCACCGGGAGCCTCAGGCGTCGTATCGGCCGGCGCCCCCTCCGGTCCCGTGGCCGTGTCGCCACCCTCCGCCGCCCCCTGGAGGATCTCGGACAGCGCCGGGACCTCCGGCTCCACGATCGGCACGGCCTCGATGTTCTCGGGGCCGAGCTCCCGAACGATCGCCCGATCGATCCTGGGGAGCGCCCGCCGGAAATCCTCGCCACTGCGCACGATCTTGAACTCGAGAAAGGCCGTCCGCTCGACGATCGCCTTCGCCCGGTCGGGATCGTCGATGCCGGCGAGCTCCACCACGATCCGCTCGTCGCCGATCTTCTGAATGGTGGGCTCGCGCACGCCGAACTCGTCGATCCGGTTCCGGATCGTCGTCAGCGTGCGCTCGACCGCGTCCGCCTTCGCGTCCGGCGGCAGCGTCCCGTCCGGGTCATCGATCTCGACGGCCAGGTGCATGCCTCCCTGAAGGTCGAGACCGAGCTTCAGGGCAGACTCCCTCTCGCCGTCGGGTCCCTCCTTGGGCAGCAGGGCCCAACCGCAGAGCAGCAGCAGCACCCCGATTACGATGAGGCGCCCTCTTACCGTACCGAGCATCCGTGTCTATTTCAGAGCGTAGGTTGGTCGATTCAGAGCCACAAAAGGTACTTTTTGCTCACGCCATCCGAAAGACGTCGCGTCCGAGCCCGCTCGCCCGGCGGACGATCGGCGACCACCTTGGGCGGCGCGGCAGCGTGATATACCGGACGGGGCCTTCCCGGTGCCCGATCGCAACCATGGACGCAGGATGCCTGATCTGCCGGTGCAGGAGCCCGGCCCGCACGGCCGGGGCATGAGTCGACCACCTCATGTGCCATAGCGCGGCGGGGCGGCCTTGATCGGCATCGCCTCGAGCTGCGGGCTCGCCGCCGAGGCCGGAGCCCGCATCGCCGACCGGGGCGGCAACGCCGTGGACGCGGCGCTTGCCGCATCGGCGGTCGCCGCCGTCACCGAACCCGGCGTGTGCTCGCTCGGGGGAGGCGCCTTCGTGACCATCTGGGCGCCGGGCGAGCAGCCCGTGGTGGTCGACGGTCACGTGGAGATGCCCGGCCGCGGTCTTCCGCCCGACCGCCTGGGGGGCGGACGGATCGACGTCTGGATGGAGTACGGCCGCGGCGTCTCGACGATCGTCGGTCCCGGATCGGTCGCGACGCCCGGCCTGCTGGCCTGCTTCCAGCGGGCCTCCGACCTCTACGGCGCCCTGCCGTGGGCGGAGCTGCTGGAACCGGCCTACGACTATGCCCAGGACGGCTTCCCGCTGTCACAGCCCTCCTACGACTACCTCGTCTACTCCGCCGATCCCGTGTTCGGCTGGGATCCGCCGAGTCGCGCCGCCCTCCACGACGCCGACGGCGCTGGGGCGCTGCTGAGGCAGGACGCGATGGTCCGCGTGGACGGGCTCGCCGAGAGCATCCGGCAGATCGGCCAGGAGGGGGCCGCGGCCCTGCATGGCGGCTCGCTGGGGGAGCGTATCGTGCGCGGACTGGAGTCCGGCGGCGGGATTCTCACCATGGAGGACCTGGTGGCCTACGAGGCCGCCACCCGCGTGCCGCTGCGCGTGGCCGTCGACGACTGGGAGGTCGCCACCACGCCGGCCCCTTCGCTCGGCGGGACGGCTCTTGCCGCCATGCTCCTCCTGCTGGACGGTCATCCGCGGGATGGCTGGAACGACGAGGAGCTGATGCGCGTGATCCGCGCCCAGGAGGCCGTGCTGCGCTATGCGGCCGACCTGGAGCACGCCGTTCCGGGGATCGACCTCGCGGCCGAGGCAAGGGAGCTCCTCGCCGGCGCCCGCGGTCACCTCCGCTCGGCACTCGAGAGCCCTTCCACGGTACACACCTCCGCCGTCGATTCGCAGGGGCTCGCCTGCTCGATCACGATCTCCTCCGGATATGGTTCAGGCGCGCTGCCCGGCGGCACGGGGATCTGGATGAACAACTGTCTGGGGGAGATCGAGCTGAGCCCGGAGGGATACCACGCGCTGCCGCCCGGAACGAGGTTGCGGTCCAACATGGCCCCGACGATCGCCCGACGAGGGGACGGAGCCGTCCTTGCCATCGGCTCTCCGGGAGCGAGTCGCATCACCACGGCGATGCTGTGCACCCTGCTGTACGATCTGCGCATGGAGCTCCCGCTTCAGGAGGCGGTGGATGCCCCGAGGCTCCACGTCGTTCTGGACGACGAGGGGTACCGCGTCGACTACGAGGTCGGTCTGCTGGTCCACCGGCTGGGCGTGCGGCGCCGGCGGTTCGACCGCTCGATGTACTTCGGCGGGGTCGCTGCCGTCCGGCTCGATCCCGACGGTTCCTTTTCCGTCGCCGCCGATCCGAGGAGGAGCGGCTCGACGGCCCTCGCCGGACGGCGGGCCGCGCTCTCCCGGCGGGCAGCGACTGGCGGATCGGTTGACCCCACGAGTGAATGAGCCACGAACGACGAACAGACGACCGATGACAAGCTTCGACAGCGCAACGGCCTCCGCGCAGCGGCGACGCCGCGCCGCCCTGATCCTCGCGACCTGCCTCGCCGTCCTGGCGGCGCCGGGCTGCTCCGTCGGCTTCCGCTCGAGCGAGGCCGGCCGGCCGGAGGCGCCCGAGGCCGAGGCGGCCAAGCCGGACAACGCCAAGCAGAAGATCAAGCCATACTCGGAGGTCGTGACGCCAGAGGCAGCCTCCGACTCCGGCCTGTTCGTCGTCCACCGAATCGACGAGAGGGTCCTGTACGAGATCCCCGACTCGTTGCTCGACCGCGAGATGCTGCTCGTCTCCCGCCGCGCCAAGACCGCGGAACGTCTCGGATTCGGGGGCATGAAGAACAACACCCAGACGGTCCGCTGGCAGCGGCACGCCGACCGGATCCTCCTCCGCGTGAGCTCGCACGAGATCGTGGCCGCCGACTCGCTGCCGATCTACGAGGCCGTGCTCAACGCCACCTTCGAGCCGATCATCCGGGCGTTCGACATCGAGGCGCTGAGCGAGGACTCCACAGCCGTCGTGATCGACGTGACGAAGCTGTACGCGACCGACGTGCGGCTGCTGGGCCTCAGCCAGCCGCTGCGGGAGCGCTTCAAGGTGGGGACGCTGGACGAGAGCCGGAGCTTCGTCGACTGGGTCAAGAGCTTCCCGCGGAACATCGAGGTGCGGGCGGTGCTCACCTACTCGGCGGGCGAGCCGCCCACCAACCTCTCCACCGGCACGATCTCGCTCGAGATGAACCACTCGATGATCCTCCTGCCGGAGGAGCCGATGAGGCCGCGCCTGTGGGACGAGCGGGTCGGCTACTTCCGCGTCTCGCAGGTCGACTACGGCCTCAGCGACCAGAAGACGGTGACCCGGCGCTACATCACGCGGTGGCGGCTCGAGCCCGTCGACACGGCCGCCTTCCGGCGGGGCGAGCTCGTCGAGCCGGTGAAACCGATCGTCTACTACATCGATCCGGCCACACCGGAGAAGTGGCGCCCCTACCTGAAGCAGGGCATCGAGGACTGGCAGCCCGCGTTCGAGGCGGCGGGGTTCAAGCACGCGATCCTGGCCCGGGATCCGCCGTCAGCGGAGGAGGATCCCGAGTTCAGCCCGGAAGACGTCCGTTACTCGGTCGTTCGCTGGTTTCCCTCGGAGCGGCAGAACGCGTTCGGCCCGCATGTGCACGACCCGCGTTCCGGAGAGATCCTCGAGGCCGACATCGGCTGGTACCACAACGTGGCGAACCTGGTGCGGAACTGGTTTTTCGTGCAGACGGCGGCCGCCAACCCGGAGGCGCGCCGGGTGAAGTTCGACGACCGGTTGATGGGCGAGCTGATGCGCATCGTGGCGGCCCACGAGGTGGGCCACACCCTCGGACTGCCCCACAACATGAAGGCGAGCTCGGCCTACCCGGTGGACTCCCTTCGCTCGGCGAGCTTCACCTGCCGCATGGGCACCGCCCCCTCGATCATGGACTACGCACGATTCAACTACGTGGCGCAGCCCGAGGATGACGGCGTCTGCTTCATGCCGGCCATCGGGCCGTACGACGAGTACTCGATCCGTTGGGGATACCGGCCGATCTTGGACGCACGGACGCCGGACGAAGAGGAGGGGACCCTCGGCCGCTGGATCCTGGAGCGCGCCGGCGATCCGCTCTACCGCTTCGGCGACCCGAGCCTGATCGATCCGACCTCGATGTGGGAGGCGCTGGGTGACGACGCGATGCGAGCGGGCGAATACGGCATCGCCAACCTGAAGCGGATCATCGACCGGCTCATCGAGTGGACGTACGAGGAGGGGGAGGAGTACGCCGAGCTGGAGGAGCTCTACGGAGAGGTGCTCGACCAGTGGAGCCTCTACATGGGTCACGTGGCGGCGAACATCGGCGGTGCGGTCGAGACGCGGAAGACCTACGACCAGGAAGGCCCCGTCTACGCGTTCGTGCCGGCCGAGACGCAGCGGCGGGCCCTGGCGTTTCTCACCGCGCAGGCGTTGGAGCCGCCCACCTGGCTCGTGCCGGAGGCGATCCTGACCCGGATCGAGAACGTCGGAGCGGTGGAGCGCCTCCGGCTGCTGCAGGTGCGGACGCTCGGCATGGTGATGCAGCCGGACCGGATGCAGCGGCTCATCGAGGCGGAGGCACGGCTCGGGGACGAAGCGTACGGGCTGGGCGAGATGCTGGAGGAGCTGCGCCTCGCCGTGTGGCGCGAGCTGCAGGCCGGAGGCTCGGTCGGCCTGTACCGGCGCAACCTGCAGCGCGGCTACCTGGACCGCGCCAGGGCCTTGATGACCGAGGACCGCCCGCAGCCGGAGGCCTCGCCGGCCGCCTCCTCCTTCTTCACGCCGGTCACCGTCTCCCAGTCCGATATCCGGCCCCACATCAGGGGCGACCTGGAGACCCTGCAGCGCTGGGCGCGCCGGGCTCTGTCAGGCGGCGTGGACGGCGAGACCCGGTTGCACCTGCTGGACGTGCTGGCCCGCATCGAGGAGATCCTCGAGCCGAACGACTGAGCGCCGGGCCGTCGCCCCGCCCTGAGAGCCCCGGAGTGCGCGGCCCAAGCCGCAGGCGCGGCGAGTCCGCGCCTACGGCAGACGGGCCCGGCCGAGCGTATTCGTGTCGGTACCGAACCAGATGGACCGGGTGCGGGGATCGTGGGTCATGTGGCGCACGCTCCCGCCCCCGCT
>CP070670.1:64741-71614 GCA_020351855.1 Gemmatimonadota bacterium | reverse complement strand
GGAGGATCGGGGCGCAGGCCGCCGTCCGAGCAGCCGCGGCGCTCGTGGTCGCCGCCACGTTCAGCTTCGCCGCACGGCCCACCGTGGCTCACGCCCAGGAGGCGGGTCCGCGCGCTCAGGAGGACGGCGTCGTCCTCGCCCTGTGGCGGCCGACAGCGCAGGCAGCCGGGGACACGACGCGGCTCGCGGCCTTCTTCCCCCCGGGTGCTCTAAGGCTTTCCGGTCCTTCCCCGGCGCTGGCGTGGACACCGTCACCGCCGGAGCCGACGAACGGCACGCGCCTCCTGACCGGGGCGGGCGGCACGGCTCTCCTGTTCCAGGAGCTTGCCGAGGGACACCCCGAGGATGAGGCCGGCCCGGGTGCCCATGCTGCGGAGCCGTGGACCGCAGGAAGCGACGATGAGGACGAGGGCGCCCGCTACGACGTGTGGGGTGCCAGGCGCAATCCCGGACTCGCCATCGGCGAGGTCGCGGGGATCAACGCCGTCGTCTGGTTCTTCAACGAGTACATCCGGGGCGGCAACTTCACGGCGGTCAACCCGAGAAGCTGGTGGCTCAACATCTCCAGCGGCTTCTTCTACGACGACAACCACTTCAAGACCAACATGTTCGCGCATCCCTACCACGGGAGCCTCTACTTCAACGCGGCGCGCTCGAACGGCCTGAACTATTTCGAGTCCCTGCCGTTTGCCGTGATCGGCAGCTTCATGTGGGAGTGCTGCGGCGAGACCCACCTGCCGGCCTGGAACGACTGGGTGATGACGAGCCTCGGCGGCGCGACGATCGGCGAGATCCTCTACCGGGCCGGGTCGAGCTTCCTGGACAACGAGCGGGCGGGAGGCTCCCGGACCCTGAAGGAGATCGGGAACTTCTTCCTCAACCCGATGCGCGGCTTCAACCGGCTCGTGTCGGGACGCAGCGGTCGGATCTATCCGAATCCGGCCAGCCCCTACGACAAGATCCCGCCGAACCTGAACAACTATCTCAAGGCTGGGGTCCGGATCATCGGCGATCGCACCTCGGCCGAGACGTTCGAGTCGGACACGACGGAGACGACCGCCTTCTTCGAGTTCGACATGAGGTTCGGGGATGTGTTCCGCGACACGCGACGGAAGCCGTTCGACTTCTTCGAGCTCGCCCTCCAGCTCAACTTCGGCGATACGGAGCGGGTCGGACGGCTGCAGATCAGCGGGAACCTCTACGGGAGCGACATCGCGCGGAGCGAGAAGACTCATCACGTCTTCGCGATCACCCAGAACTACGACTACGTCAACAACAAGGCGATCGAGTTCGGTGGGATGAGCTACGGGGCCGGGTTCTTCTCCCGCTTCGCGATGTCGGAGACCTGGGACTTCCGCACGAACGTGAACCTCCACCTCTACCTGCTGAGCGCCGTCGACTCGGAGTTTGCGTTCATCGGCGGGCGTCCCCCCAACACGGAGCGGTTCCGGGAGTACGACTTCGGGATGGGGCCCGGAGCCTGGCTCCGTTTCGGATTCAGCCACAAGGGCAAGCCCGTCGCGAACTTCAACTATCGGATCGCGTTCAGCGAGACGATCAACGGGTCCGACGTGAACGGCGCCAACACCCACCACACGATCCAGTTCGGGGGCTTCAACGGCGTCTTCCCGATCGGTCGCTGGGGGGTGGGGGCCGATGTCACCGCGTACGTCCGGCGAAGCTACTTCGAGGAGGCCGGCTTCCAGGACATCAAGCAGAACGTCGGCCAGCTCCGCTTCTTCGGGGTCTACCAGAGCTTCTAGCCGCCCCGCGGGCGCCCGAGCTGGACGGATGATGCACGCCCGCCCCGCTGTGCGCGGTTCGATCGTTCTCCTGTCCCTCCTTCTGTTCGGACTGCCATCGCAGGCCGATGACGCGCAGGCCCAGGAACCCTCCGGCTCGACGGGTGCGGCCATCGGCGGCGCGGCGCTGGGGCTGGCCTCCGGTGGCATGCTCGGCGTGATGGGAAGCCTCCTCCCGTGCACGGAGACGCTCGAGCAGCTGACCTGCGTGCGCGCGTCGGCGATCTCCGGTGGCCTGATCGGCCTGGGCAGCGGAACGCTCGTGGGCGCCTGGGACTCGAGCCGCCTGGCGAGCGCCGCCAAGGGAGCGGCGATCGGCTTCGGGGCGGGAGCCGCCGTGGGCTTCGTGCTCAAGGAGGTCGTGCGTCAGTACGGATGGCTCGACGTGGTCTCGGCCGGCGCGATCGGGCTCTCGATCGGCGCCCAGCCCGAGGGCGCGGCGCTCGGTCTCGGAGCCGGACTCTTCGTGGGCTCCGTGCTCTGGCTGGCCGTCCCGTCCTGGGAGCTGCCGGACCTGGCCGTGACCGGGCTCCTCGGCCTGGCTGTGGGGGGGGTCGCGGCGTGGGTCGTGGAGGCCGCCGAAGCGAACTCGAGCGGCGGGTCGGGCGTGACGATCCCGTTCTCGCTACGGTTGTGAAAACGCGCTTGACCTTGCCCGTCACCACCCCTTCTGCGGGACGTGCGGTCGTCGCGAGCGCGGGCGTCGCGCTCCTCGCGGCGGGTTGCGCGATGTCTCCGGCGATGAAGCTCGAGCCGCAGGGACCGGCCTGCCCGCCGGCGCATAGTACCGGATCGGACCAGGCGATCGGAGCCGCCGGCCGGATCGCCTGGTACGGTCCGATCGGAGCCGGCGATGGCCGGGCCAATGCCCGTTGGTGCGCGACGGTCGGACCGGTGCTCCTCGACCCGCTCCCGGCCGCGCGGCTGCCGGCTCTTGCGCGGGACGACTCCCTGGCGGTCGTGAGCTGGAACATCCTGATCGGCGGAGGAGACCTCGCTCGGTTCCTCCGAGATGAGCTCGGGTACGATTGCCATCCGACGTCGCCGGAGCCGTCAGAGTACGCCTCGCACTTCGTCCTTCTCATTCAGGAGGCCTACCGACGCTCGGAGGTGATTCCGGACGTTCCCGAGTCTTTCCGTTTTCCTCCCCGGATCGTGCCCCCCTCGCCTCCGGAGGGCTGGCCGGACATCCGGGAGATCGCGCACCGATGCGGCCTCGCCCTCTTCTACGTGCCTTCTCAGCGCAACGGACCCGAGACCCTGGAAGGCCAGCGCGAGGACAAGGGGAACGCCATCCTGTCCACGCTCCCGCTACGGGATCCGATCGCGGTCGAGCTCCCGTTCGAGGCGGGACGGAAGGTCGCAGTGGGCGCTACGGTCGACGGGCCGGGGCGAACCGATCTGAGAGTCGTGAGCGTGCACCTCGACGTCGCTTCGACGCTCACCCGCACGCTCACGACCGCGAACACCGCACGCCTCAGACAATCTCTCGGCCTTCTCGAATCGCTCGCTCTCGCCGAGACGTCAGGTGCACCGGTGAGGCCATGCGGGGAGGTGCCCCACCCGATCGCCACGGTGGCGGCGGGCGACTTCAACAGTTGGTCGGCCGGCGAGAGCGCCCTTGATCAAATGCGCATTTGCTTTCCGGAGTCGCCTCCCTGGGATGGGAAGCCGACGTATGGGCCGTTTCCCACCGACTTCATCTTCTTTCGCCGGGGGGGCGATGAGCGGATCGAACATCTGGAGGGTTCGGAGCGAAGAGTGGAGGAGCGCTACGGCTCGGACCATCATGCCAGAATCGCGTGGCTCGGCCTGAGGGAGTAAGTTGATGCCAGCAGTCGTCGGCGGCCTGCAGGGAACGTTGCTGCTGAGCCGGGCGGTGCTGCCGCAGGTCGCCAAGAGGATTCAGTCTGCGCAGGGGTGAAGCTATCAATGTCCGGATTCGCGACGTGCAGATTCAAGCGTCTCGTGGCCGTTATTCCGCTTGCCGCCGTTGCCCTTCTTCCAGGTTGCGGGGATATCAGCGAGTTCATCAAGCCGATCACGCCGGCGGAAATCTCCGGCGAGTGGCGGGCCACCGACTTCGTGGTCACGAACCCGAGCGACCCGACGCAATCGTTTGATGCGCTCGCGGAAGGCTTCAGCCTCTTCCTGCGCTTCTCGATCGATGGCGACTTTCAGTCGATCATCCAGTACCCCGGGGTGCCGGATGCCGTCGATACCGGCACCTACGAGATCGTGGACGATTTCATCCTGGTGGTGCCTGACGTGCCGCCGCCCGACACCGTCCATTTCGCCTACGAGTTTCAGACATCGAAAACGGCGTTCTCGCTGACCCTTCTCTCAGACGACTGGACGTTCGATTTCGATGGGGATGGAACGGAGGAGCCGGCGCTGCTCTTCACGATCGTGATCCGGTAAGCTGCCATGAGCCGGCCGGCTGCGCTTGGGGCTCTGGCGCTGGCCGGCCTCCTGACCGCCGCCTGCTCTACAACCCCGCCTCCCCAGTCTGCCCTGATCAAGCGCACGGGCGACATCCAGATGTCGACCGTGGAGTTGAAGCTGCGGGTGTACGGCTATGCGGAGGAGTTCTCGGGTGATGTAGAGGAGGCGGCTGATCGCATCATCGCGGCGACCGACGATCCCCGCATCGTGCGACAGGCGCTCCGCTGGAAGATCAACATCCTCTCGGCCACGCAGGTGGCCGCCTTCGCACTGGATCCGCTGATCGGCCTGCTCGACATGTGGGTGCTGGCAGTCCAGATGCGAGACTTCTTCCAAGCGGGGTCGGGACGAGCAGTCTTCGCGGAGCACCAGTCGATTGCGGTCGAGACCGCGCGTGACCTCGAACGGAGGATCAACGAGCTCGCCGCGTCGATCTCTGTCTCCGGCGAGATCTCCGACTGGCAACGCGATGTCGAGGAGTATGCGGCCGCCCGACCGCTGACGGGCATGCACTTCGTTCGGGAGACGGCGACTCGGGAGTTTGCCGAGTTCCTGCGGGATGAGACCGGAGGCCTTTCGGTACTGGGCGATCTGAGCATCCAGGTCGGGGACCTGAGCGAGCGGCTGAAGTACTACGCTGCCACCCTGCCCGCCCAAATACGGTGGCAGTCCGAGCTTCTTCTCCTCGATGTCACAGAGGACGGGGCCGTCGAGGATTTTCTGAACGACGTCGCTTCTGTCAACGCCTCGGCAGAGCGGCTGGCGATCCTTGGAGATTCCATCCCGACTCTGGTGGACGAGCAGGCCAAGGCGGCGATCGCGGCGCTGAGCGACAACCTGGCGGCCTCCCTCCGCGAAGTGGATCGTCAACGGCTCGCGACGTTGGTCGAGCTCTCACGCGAGCGGATCGCGGTGATGGAGCAACTGAGCGCAGAGCGGATCGCGGTGATGGAGCAGCTCGCGGCGATACTGGATAGCGCCCTAGTCCAGGCTCCGTCGTCGGCCGAGCAGGTCGTGGACCACGCATTCCGCCGTGCGCTCCTGCTCCTGGCGCTGATGTTCGGCGGAGGCTTGGTGTTCGCCTACCTTCTGCGTCTCATCTGGCGGCGATCGTAAAGGGAAGTTCGTCAAGCCACCCCTTCGGCCGTCTCGGCGATCAGGCTGTCAACCACCGCCTTGAGGTCGCCCGTCTGCTTGAAGACGGCCAGCTGGCGATCGGCGCTCGAGCCTTCCTCGAGGATCCGGTAGGCGTACTCGACCTCCGTGCGGCTGCCCAGCTCGTCCAGCACGTCGTCCAGGAACCACTCGATGAGCTCGCCAATCAGATCGGCGGCGGGAAGCTCCTCCTGCCGGCCGAAGTCGATGAGCTTACCGTCGATTCCGTAACGGGCGGCCCGCCACTTGTTCTCGGCGATCAGCTCGGTCGGGTAGACGCGGAAGGTCAGATTGTCACGGCGCAGCTTCCAGAGCTTTGCCACGATCGCCTGGAAGATCGCCGCGATGCAGATCACCTCGTCTACCCGCGTGCAGATGTCGGGGATGCGGAACTCCAGCGTGGGGTAGTTCCAGTGCGGCCGGAGATCCCACCAGATCTTGGTGCCGTCCTCGATCGAGCCCGCCTTCACCAGCGTGTTCACCATGTACTCGAACTCGCCCCAGCTCCCGAACGGGCGCGGTATGCCGGTGCGGGGGAAATGGCGCCAGGTCACGGTGCGGTAGGACTTGAGCCCCGTGTTACGGCCCATCCAGAAAGGCGAACTGGTCGAGAGGGCGAGGATGTGAGGAAGGAAGTAGCGGGCGACGTTCATCGCGTCGATCACGAACTCGCGGTCCTCGATACCGACGTGGACATGCATCCCGAAGATCAGGTTCTTGTGGGCGATGTCCCGCAGGTCCTCGTAGATGTCGAGATAGCGGTCGAGCGGCGTGATCTCCTGCTCCATCCAGGAGGAGAAGGGATGGGTGCCGGCTGCCGCGATCCTCAGGCCGCTCTTGGCCACATGCTCGGACACCAGGCGGCGCATGCGCACGACTTCCTCCCGCGCCTCCGTGATCGTGCGGCACACCTTGCTTCCGACCTCGACCACGGACTGGTGGAGCTCCGGCTTGAGCTGCTCGCGGAGGACCACCTGGTCCGAGTGCAGGATCTCCGTGATGTAGGGAGCGAGCTCGCGGGATTCGGGGTCGATGACCTGGTACTCCTCTTCGATCCCGATCGTGAGAGAGGGTGGCTTCATCCGCCCACCGTATCCCGGCCGCCCGATCGCGGCAACCCGGCCCCGCGCTCCTCGCCCCACGGCCGAATGAACTCCTCGGGCTCCACCCCGAGGGCGTCCGCGACGCGGGTGATGTAGTTGAAGTAGGCGGCGACCTGGGTGGCGTCGTGAATCGCCCGGTCGTCAAAGCCCCGAGCCCGGAGCGCCTCCAGGTCCTGCCGCGACATCTCCCGCTGCCGCCCGGTCAGCTTGGAAGCGAAGGCGCAGAGCGCTCGATCCTCCTCACGGAGCGGCGCCTCCCGCCCGTCCCGGGCGACCGCTTGCACGAAGCGGTCGCCCTCTTCCTCCGTCTCCCCCTGTCCTGCGACCTCTGCCCGGACGTCGTGTGCGTGCGCCTGCGTTCAGTAGCG
>CP070670.1:28708-64641 GCA_020351855.1 Gemmatimonadota bacterium | reverse complement strand
CATCTCGCCGGGAGCTGCTCGAGGGCCTGGTGCAGATCCAGTACAGCCGCAACGATCTCGACTTCGGGCGCGGCACGTTCCGGGTGCGCGGCGATGTCATCGAGGTGTTCCCGGCATATGAGGAGCAGGCCGTGCGCCTCGAGCTCTGGGACGACCGCGTGGAGCGGATTTCCAAGATTCGGCCGCTGACCGGAGAGACGATCGCGACCCTCGACCGTGCTGCCATCTATCCGGCTACCCACTACGCCACGGGCTTCGGTCGTCTGCAGTCGGCGATCGGCTCGATCGGGAAGGAACTGCGGCACCGTCTCCCGGAATTGCGGGACGAGGGGCGGCTGCTGGAAGCCCAGCGTCTCGAGACGAGGACCAAGTTCGATCTCGAGATGCTCCGGGAGATGGGAATCTGCCCGGGTATCGAGAACTACTCGCGCCATCTGGACGGGCGCTCGGCAGGCGAGCGTCCCTACTGTCTCCTCGACTACTTCCCGGAGGATTACCTCTTCATCCTGGATGAGTCGCACGTCTCGATCCCTCAGCTGCGGGCGATGTACAACGGCGACCGGAGCCGCAAGATGACGCTCGTAGAGCACGGTTTCCGTCTGCCGTCGGCGCTAGACAATCGTCCGCTCAGCTTTGCCGAATGGGAGGAGCTGGTGCCGCGGGCCCTGTTCCTGAGTGCCACACCCGGCGACTACGAGCTCGAGCGGTGCGGGGGCGTGGTCGTCGAGCAGCTGATCCGGCCGACCGGCCTGCTGGATCCGGAGGTCGTGGTTCGTCCCGTTCGGGGCCAGGTCGATGATCTGCTCGAGGAGATCCGCGTCCGCGCGGGCCGAGGGGAGCGGGTCCTCGTGACCACGCTCACGAAGCGAATGGCGGAGGATCTCTCTGATTTCCTGGCGGACCGCGGGGTGCGGGTGCGGTACATGCACGCCGACATCGACGCGATCGAGCGGGTCGAAATCCTGCGTGATCTCCGTCTCGGGGCGTTCGACGTGCTCGTCGGGATCAATCTGCTGCGGGAGGGGCTCGATCTGCCCGAGGTCTCGTTCGTGGCAGTCCTGGATGCGGATAAGGAAGGCTTCCTTCGTTCCAACCGATCCCTCGTGCAGACGATCGGGCGGGCGGCACGGAACGTCAACGGCATGGCCGTTCTCTATGCGGACGGCATCACGGAGGCGATGCGCTACGCGATCGACGAGACGGAGCGGCGTCGCCGCGCCCAGGCGGCGTACAACGCGGCGCACGGAATCGAGCCCCGGTCGATCGTGAAATCGGTGGAGGAGATTCGCTTCACGACCGCCGTGGCCGATGCGAGGGGAGAGCCGGAGCGGAGGGTCGCCGAGTCCCTGTCCGACTACGGGGAGCTGGGAGGCGAGGAGCTCGCGGCCCGACTGGAAGAAGAGATGAGAAGGGCGGCCGAGCAGCTGGACTTCGAACGGGCGGCCCGCGTCCGGGACGAGCTGTTCGACGTGAAGGCGGCCCTGGGTTCGGGCCGCCGCGGCGGCGCCTCGCGGAGCCGCCTGGGCGCGCTCCGGTCCGGCCGCTAGGGGGAGGGCGTCGGCACGCCCACGGAGGAATTGGAGAGCAGCGGGTGAGGCGAAGGTGACAGGCAGCCGGCGACCTGCCCGCTCGGGCGACAGGACGGATCTGGTGGTCGATGAGATCCAGCTCGAGCGCTGGGCCGCCGATGTGGGTCGTGCTGCGGTCCGGGCGGGGCTGTTCGTGGCTCTGTACGGTCCCCTGGGCTCGGGAAAATCGACGGTCGTGCGGGCAGCATGCCGCGGCGCCGGGATCGCGGGGCCAGTGCCGAGTCCGACCTTCACGTTGGTGAACCGATACCGCCTGCCAGAGGGAGGATTCATCCACCACGTGGACCTATACCGGATCGAATCGGAGGCCGAGGTGTGGGAGCTGGGGTGGCAGGAGCTCCTGACGGGGGCGGGAGCCGTCTTCGTGGAGTGGGCCGACAGGGCGGCTGCCCTGCTTCCTGCGGATCGGTGGGATGTGCGGCTCGGGTTCGTGCAGCGGCCGGACCGGCGTCACCTCAGCGCGCGACGGTGCGGACGAGCGCCCGACCTGCCGACATAGACACCATGCTCACGTTGGCCTTCGACACGAGCACCGACATCGGATCGGTCGCCGTCGGAAGCGCGGCCGGCCCGATCTCCCAGTCGAGCGTGCCGGCACCGGCGACGGCATCCGAATCCGTGCTGCCTGCCATCCGAGAGCTTCTTGCAAAGGCGGGCGTGGCGCTGGGCGATCTGGAGGCGATCGCCGTCGGCTCGGGCCCGGGTTCGTTTACGGGCCTGCGGATCGGAGCCGCTCTGGCCAAGGGCCTGTGCTTCGCCCTGGACTGCCCGCTTTTTGCCTACTCCAGCCTGTCCGCCGTAGTGGCCGGCTTGCCGGTGGAAGGGCGGGTGTGCGCCGTGCTCGATGCCGGCAACGATCGCGTGTTCGCTGCGACCTTTGGCTCGACCGCGCCGTTGAGGGAGATCGCCGGGCCTCGGGTCTGGGAGGTCGGGGCGCTGATCCGGCAGCTGCAGCCCTTGCAGGAATGGACGTTCGCTGGTGCCGGCGCGATCCGCTACGCGGAGCGCCTTGCCGAGGAGGGGGGGCGCATTCTGGCACGCGGTGCCTCCAGCCCCGCGGCCGGTGCCCTGGTGCGCCTGGTGCACGAGCAGGACGCTGGCAGGGTTGCCGACCTGGGGAGCTGGCAACCCGAGTACCTGCTGGCTTCCGCTGCGGAGCGGGCGCGGGAAGCGAAACCCTCGCTCTCGCAGGGCTCCCGGAAGGCCGGGCCCTCTTGAGGCAGCGTCGACCGCAGTGGCTGCTGCGCGCCGGGCGGCCGGGGGAGAGGAAGCCGCCGCAGGTGAGCATCCGCCCCATGAGCCGCGCGGATGTGCGGGACGTGGTGGCAATCGAGCGCGACTCCTACGCTCTCCCCTGGTCTGCCGCGACGTTTCGGGCCCTGCTGCAAAGGAGGAATACGCTCCTCAGGGTGGCTGAGGACAGGCGGGGTGTTGCGGGTTATGCCGTGCTGTGGCTAGCGGCCGAGGAGGCAGAGCTCGGCAACTTGGCCGTCCGTCCGGGCCGACGGCAGAGAGGGATCGGCCGTCTCCTGCTTCAGCATGTGCTGGAGGAGGCTGCCGCAAGGGGGGCGCGAGCGATCTTCCTGGAGGTGCGGGAGAGCAATTCGGTTGCCTTGCGACTGTACGAGGGCGCCGGATTCCGCGTCGTCGGGACGCGTCCCGACTACTATGCATCGCCGCGGGAGGCTGCGCTGGTGATGCGCCTGGACCGTGTGGGGTGTTCGTTGACATCGCCGCCGGGCGGCCGTTAAGCTTGCGCCTCCTGACCTGACGAACCCTTCTTCGCGGATGCAGGCCGATGGCCCGAAGCCTCAACAAAGCCATGCTGATCGGCAACCTCGGTGCCGATCCCGAAGTCCGAAGCACGCCAAGCGGTACGCGAGTTGCCACCCTGTCCGTCGCCACGAGCCGAAGCTGGACGGACCGCGGCGGGGCCGAGCAGGAGAAGACAGAGTGGCACCGAGTGGTGGCCTGGGACCGATTGGCGGAGATTTGCGAGCGATACTTGAAGAAGGGCGACCGCGTCTACGTCGAGGGCCGTATCGAGTATCGCCAGTGGGAAGGTCAGGATGGCCAGACGCGCTATACGACGGAGATCAGGGCCCGGGAGATGGTGATGCTGGGCGGCCGTGCCGATGCGGGAGGCAACGCCCGTGGCGCCGGCCGGGGCGATCGTTCTGCCGATGATGACTACTCGGACTTCTCCAACGACTCCCTCGCCGGGGAAGACGATCTTCCGTTCTGAGCCTTCCTAGTCGGGCAGGATCTCGACGACCGGGACGGTCAGGTACCAACGGCCTCCCTGCTCGAACACGGCCTCCACGGCATTGGATCCGCCGATGTCCGTTCGATCGCTTGCCGGGGCCGAGTCGGCCGGTGCCCGAATCCGCATGATGAGGAAGTGGCTGGGAGGGTGCAGCGGGAATCGAAACTGCAGGCGGTCACCCAGGACGAGGGTGTGCCGTTCCTCATTGTACAGCTCGACCTCCGCGGCCGGACGGACCACGACGTCGTGATCCGGCTCGAATCTCGTTCTGGCCCAGCTGTCAAGAACCTCCTCCCAACGCTCCAGATCACGAGCCCTGTGGAACCGGGCGACGTCGGGGTGGACCAGGGCCTCGAGGGCGCTGCGATCGCCTGCGTCGGCGGCCTTGACGAACTCGTGGGCCAGGGACGCCGGATCCTCCTGCGATCGGAGAACAAGCGCAGCGGCGGTCGCCGTGCAGGTCGCGAGAAGCAACGGTGTGCCGCGAGTGATCATGGGTGACTCCTTCGAGCGTCGCCACGCATCGGTTTGCCCGTGCGCGCGACGACGAGGACAGCAAGAGCCGTACTCGCGGTGGGAGCCGGCCGCGTGGATCGCCCATGCCGGTCTCGCGGCTCGGAAGGAGCATACGCCGGCGTAGCGCGGCCGCCTCGGCAGGCAACATTTTTGCGAGATAGCGCAAGTTGTTGCAGCATTGACAGTTGTGCCGCCAAAATCGGCAACCATTCGGAGGGTGGTGGGGGCAGGAAAGGTATGCAGGGACGGTGATTTGCCGTTATGTTGACGTCCGGAGAAGCCGATGCCCAACTGATGGGGGAGCGTGGGTGCCTGTGACCAAGCGAGCTCGACGGGTTTCATATTCCTTGCCCTGCGTCATTCTGGGGGGTCTCGCGGTCGCTTCGCTGTGCTTGCCCGCCCGTGTTGAAGCGCAGGAGGTCGGCGCCCGGGGGCACGAGGTCAGGCCCGGCGAGACCCTGTGGGCCCTGGCGGTCCGCTATCTCGGCAGCGGACCGGAATGGCGCGCCATCTACGAGCTGAACCGATCCTCCATCGCGGACCCCAACCTTCTCCTTCCCGGCCAGAGGCTGAGCCTTCCGGGCGGTGTCACGGGGGTGAGCGAAGCGCCGCTGCCGGCTGACGAGGGGGCGGCGGTCGCGCCGGGACTCGAGAAGGAGGCATCCCCTTCACCCACCGTCCAGGAGGACCCGTTCGCGGGCCCGAGCCTTTTCGATCGGTCGCCTAAGCGCACGGTCACGCTTGGCGGGTTGGCGCTCGACGAGCAGCCGGACCACCCGCTCGTCTCGCAGAGTGACTTCAACGCGGCACCCTTTCTCGCGAGCCCCGGAGAGATCGTGCCCGTGGCCAGCACGGCTCGCGAGCTCCTGGCAAATCCGCTCCGTCTCCGGCTGCCGGCAACCGTGCCCCTCAACCACCGCGTTAGGCTCGTCCTCGACGGGCTGAAAGCGGCTCCCGGCGACCGGCTGCTCGCCTTCAAATGGAAGCACCGAGTCGGAAGAGAAGCACGCGTGGTCGAGCCGGTCGCGGTGCTCGCCGTTCTGAGTGTGACGGCCGATTCAGCAGACGCGCGGGTCACCGAGGTGTTCGGCGCATACGAAGTGGGCGATCCGGTCATCCGGTTGCTGCCATACCCGTCGGCTCCGCCCCTGAGGTTGAGGGAGGTGGAGGGCGGGATCACGGGTCGGATCCTGGCGTTCGCCAATCGGCAGCCCCTCCTCGGCCTGAGCGAGCTTGCCTTCCTGGACGTGGGCGCCGAGCAGGGGGTTGGGATCGGTGACGAGTTCGTGACGTTCGACGTGCGCACCACGGATTCCGCCACCGCACCGATGGATCAGGGCCAGGCGATCCTGAGAGTCGTCCAGACGCGCCCCGGTACGTCAACCGCGGTCGTGGTGCTCATGCAGGACGTGGGCACGGTGGAGGGTGCCCCAGTTCGACTCGTCCGACAGGCGGCATCCACGGTCCCTTGAGCATGTCGTGCGAAGCAGACCCGAGAGCCGCACTCCGGTCGCGCGGCTGGTGTCCTGAATGATCCTCGTCCTCCATCTCATCGCGCTCGCCCTTTACCTGACCGCCTGGGTACTCCAACTGCGCGGGTTCCGCCAGGGGAAGGCGCTGGGTGAATTGGAGGTGACGGCTGTCGGTGCCGGTCTCGGAGTTCACGCGGCCGGGATTCTGCTCTACGCCCTGGCCTACCGCAGCCTGCCTCTGGTGGGGATCGGGCCAGCATCGAGCTCACTGGCCTTCGCCATAGGTCTGTTCGTGTTCGCGGCTTCCGTTCGCAGCGACGTCCGGTCGGCCGGGCTGTTCCTGCTGCCTCCCATGCTGCTGCTCCTCGGAGAGGCGATCCTGATGGGGATCGAGCCTGCCGGTCGGCAGATCGCCTTCCGGGGCCCGTGGTTCGTGCTTCACGTGTCGACGGTCTTCGTGGGGTATGCGGGGCTCGCCGCTGCGTCCGCCGCCTCGATCATGTACGTTCTGCAGTTCCGGACTTTGAAGCGGAAGGAATTCGGATCCGTATTCCGCTTCTTTCCGGCCCTGCCTGCGCTTGATCGACTGAACAAGATCGGACTCGCCGTGGGTTTCCCGGCGCTCACGATCGGCCTCATAGCCGGCTGGAGTTGGACGCTTACCTTCGGTCGCGGGCTCGCCCTGGAGGATCCGGGGACGATTCTCGGCATCGTGACGTGGGGAGCATACTTGGTGGCCATCGTAGCCCGCATGCGCCCCGGCCCTCGAGGGGAGCGTGCGGCGGTGGTCAGCGTCATCGCGTTCGTCGTCACCTTCGCAGCCTTCCTCGCCCTCCGCATCACGGCGGGGGAGACAGGCTTCTTCCTGTAGGGTGGTGGTCGGCATGGGAAGGTCGGCGGAGGCCCGAAGCGTGAGTGGGTCGACGATCGCGATGGCGGGGCTCAGCCATCGCACGGCGCCTATCGAGCTGCGCGAGCGCGTCCATGTCGACGCGGACAGCGTGCGGGAGGTCGTGCCCGGTCTGCTGGAGGCCTCGTCGGTCGAGGAGTGCGTCGTTCTCTCCACCTGCAATCGGACGGAGTTCTACATTCACTCCGCCGATCCGGCGTCCGCGCAGGCGGCCGCGATCGAGGTCATCGCGCGGCGCGGAGGCATGGACACCCAACAGGTGGAACCCCACGTGTACCGGAGCCGCGGCTACGAGAGCGTGGCTCACCTGTTCCGGGTGGCCGCTGGGCTCGACTCGCTGGTGGTCGGGGAAGCCGAGATCCTCGGGCAGGTGGGCGATGCGTACGAACTCGGGCTCTCGCTGCCGAACACGGTGGGGCCCGTGCTGCACCGCCTGTTTCAGTCCGCCAGAGCCGTCGGGGGCGTGGTCCGTTCCGAGACTCGCCTCGGCCACGGTGCCGCGTCGATTCCCTCGGCCGCCGTCCAGTTGGCCATCAAGGTCTTCGGGTCGCTGGAGGGCAAGACGGCGATGGTGCTCGGTGCCGGAGACATGGGGGTGATCACGCTCCGGTGCTTGCTGGCGGAGGGCGTGTCGCAGATCCTCGTTGGCAACCGAACCGTGGAGCGCGCCCGGGAGACGGTCGCACAGATCGGCGGCGTTGCCGTGTCGATGGAGGGATTCTGGGACGAGCTGTCTCACGTCGACATTCTCGTGACATCGACGGCCTCCACGCACCCCGTGGTCGACCGCTCCTCCCTGTCACGAGCGCGGCAGGACACCGGCTCGCCACTGCTGGTGCTGGACATCGCGCTGCCGCGCGATGTGGAGCCTGAGGCGGGTGCCCTTCCCGGGGTGTTTCTCTATAACATCGATGACCTCCAGAAGGTTGTGGGCGAGGCGGAGGAGGCCAGGCGCGCCGAGGTCAGTCCCGCCGAACGGCTGGTCACCGATCACGCGACGCGGTTCTGGAGATGGTATCGCTCGCGCGCCGTAGCCCCCGTGATCCGTGGACTCCGAGCGCACGGAGAGGCCATTCGGCTGGAAGAGCTGGAGCGGTTGTTCGCCGACCTGGATGCTCCCAGTGAGCTGGACCGGGAGCGAATCGAGCAGGCTACTCGCCGCTTGCTCAACAAGCTGCTGCATCCGTCTACTGTCGCCGTGCGCAGGGCGGCGATCGACCCGAATGCGGTCGAGTTCCTGGACAGCCTGCGTGCGGAGCTCGGGCTGGACGGACCCCCCCAGGTTCCGGAGGGGGAGCGAGGCGGCTCGCACGGCCTGGCGGCATCAAGCCGGTCAGCTGCCGGACCAGAAGAAGCCCGCGGAGAGAGGACCAACGAAGCGAGAGGTTAATGGGTCTAAAAGTACTGGTGACGGGCGGCGCCGGGTTCATCGGATCCCATGTATGCGACGCGTACCTCGCCGAGGGCTGGGAGGTGACCGCCCTGGACGACCTTAGCAGCGGCCAGCGGGAGAACGTCCCCGCGGGCGCCGAGTTCGTCGAAATGGACATCCGGTCTCCGGAGCTGCCCGAGCTGTTCAGGCGGTGCCGGTTCGATGTCGTGAACCATCATGCGGCGCAGATCGACGTGCGGGTATCGGTGGCGCGCCCGCGGGACGACGCCTCGATCAACGTCGATGGATTGCTCAACGTTCTGGAGTCGTCGAGGCGCTCGGGTGTCCGGCGTGTCGTATACGTATCGTCCGGGGGGGTCGTGTACGGCGAGACCGACGATCTGCCTATTGAGGAGACGCGTGAGAAAGCTCCGCTTTCGCCTTACGGCGTGAGCAAGCTGAGCGGCGAGTACTACCTTCACTACTTCCGCGCCGTTCAGGGCATGGAGTCGGTAGCCCTGCGCTACGCGAACGTGTACGGGCCGCGGCAGAGTCCGCACGGCGAGGCGGGCGTCGTGGCGATCTTCTCCCTCAGGGCAATGAATGGGGAGCCGCTGATCGTGTACGGAGATGGTGAGCAGACGAGAGATTACGTGTACGTCGGGGACGTGGCCAGCGCGAACCTGCTTCTCTCGACCCTGGATCTGCCACCCTCCGGTCCCCCGGACGCGTTTGCCTTCAACGTGGGAACGGGGATGGAGACGAGCGTCAACGATCTGGTCGAGCGTGTCATGGAGATCTCGGGCCAGGTGGAGGTGCGGCGGGAGGACGCGCGAGCCGGTGAGCTGGCCAGGAGCGCGCTCGACTCGCGCAAGTTGATGCGACTGGGTTGGGAGCCGGCCTACAGCCTCGCGGAGGGATTGTCGGAGACGTACCGGTCGATCGAAGCAGCGGGGAACCGAAGATGACCGCCGTCGCGGTGCTCCTACCGGCCCTGTTGCAGGAAGCGCGTCCCCTCGACTCGCCGTGGGACATGGTGATCCGGGCCACGCCTGCCACGAAGGTCGTCCTGCTGGTGCTTCTCGTGTTCTCTCTGCTGTCCTGGATCCTGATCTTCTGGAAGTGGATGGAGTTCCGCCGCGTCCGAGAGGAGGGCGACTCCTTCGTTCGGGAGATGGAGAGCTCTGCGGGACTGAGCGATGTATACGGCGCCCTGCGGGGGCTCGACGCATCCCCCTACACGCGGGTTTTTCGCCAGGGGGTCAACTTCTTCACCGAGTTGCGGCCGCGCGCGCTCCACGATCCGGTCGACCCCACGGAAGGGCTCACATCCACGCAGCTGGATACGCTCTGGCTGGTGCTGGAGAAGGGGCTGGCGCAGGAGAGGGATGACCTGGCACACGGTCTTTCCTGGCTCGCCATCATCGGCTCGGTGAGCCCGCTGCTCGGTCTGATGGGGACGGTGATCGGCGTCATGAACTCGTTCATCGGCATCACCGCCCGAGGCAGCGCCAACATCGCGGCTGTGGCGCCGGGCATCGCCGAGGCGCTCATCACGACGGTCGTCGGCTTGGCCGTCGCGATCCCGGCGGTCATCGCCTACAACCACTATGCGGCGAAGCTCGGTCTGTTCACGAGCGAGCTGGAGGGATTCGCCAGCGAGTTCGTGGGCACCCTCGCCCGCGAGGGTCGTTTGTGAACCGTCGATCTGGCCGTCACCTGGGCTTGGACGTCCGAGCTGAGATCAACGTAACGAGCCTGGTCGATGTGGCCTTCACGCTTCTCATCATTTTCATGATCACGGCTCCCATCCTGCAGGGAGGGGTCGAGATCGAGGTGCCGCGCGCTCCCGCTGCTCCCCTGCAGGCCAGCGAAGGCATCGTCATCACGATCGATCGGGAGGGAGGCCTGTACCTCGACGACGTGCCCGTGACGATGGATGAGTTCGATGCGGCGGTCGTGCAGGTCATAAGGCGGCGCGATGCCGAGATGGTGTATGTGAAGGGGGACGCGAACGTCTCATACGGCGCGGTGCTCCGAGTGATCGGCAAGCTGAAGGAGGCCGATATCGAAGCCGTCAGCCTGGTCGCCGAGCCGGAGGAGCGTGGACGGGGTGGATAGCGACGGGTCGACACCTCCGACAGGAGGGAGCGTGAAAGGGCCGGCCGGCATCGGCCGAGGCGCTGATCCGGCCGAGGCGTCCCGGGTCGGGGCCAGGATTCCGCGTTCGGCTATTGCAGGCTCGGTGGCCGTCCACGTGCTGATGACGCTGGTGCTTTTCCGGATGCCCTCCTCACTCGAGGCGGTCCCGCTGCGGACCTATCGGGTGAGGCTCGTAGCGACCGCTGCCGAGCTCGCCCCGCGGGCGCAGCGTCCGTCCCCTCCGAAGCCCACGGAAACCGAGCGCCGCGAGCGGCGACCGGAGCCGACACCGGAACCCGCGCGGAACACGGAGGCGGAGACGAAAGAGGTGCCGGACAAGGAGCCGGAGCAGCCCCCCGCCGCGGCCGAGGAGAGCGGGGAAGAGACGGTCAACGTGCAGCTGGATGGAGCGGTTTTCGCCTATCCGGAATACCTGGAGAACATCGTAAGGCAGATCAACCGGTACTGGAGACGACCGACGGGTGGACGGCACCTGCGGGCCGAGATCGTCTTCGTGATCGAGTCGGATGGCACGGTCAGGGAGGTCGAGTGGGTCCAGAAGTCGGGAGATGCATCGTTTGATCTGGAAGCGCGCGGCGCGGTGGAGGCGGCCGGCCGATCGAGAGCCTTCGGCCCGTTGCCCGAGGGGTATCCGCGCGACCGACTCCGGGTCTCCTTCTACTTCGATCCGAGGAACTGACATGCGCCCGCGGAGTCCTGTCCATCTCTCCCGATGCGGCAGGCGGGCCGCTGCCTCGCTCTTGGCGGTGATCGCCACCGCCTCGGCCTCGCAAGCACAGGAGGAGGAGGTCCGGCTCGGCATCACCTACCGGCCCGGCTATGTGCCGGCGATCGCGATCACAAGGATCGAGACGGAGGCTCCGTACGCGGTGGTGGCATCCGCGATCGACTCGATCCTCGCGCGTGACCTCGACTACTCGGACCGCTTCGAGATCCTTGCAATCCCGGACTCGCTGCGCAGGGGAGCGGCCGTGAACTATGGGCTGTGGAATCAGCTCGGGGCCGTGTGGCTGGTGGAGGGCACCCTAACGGTCAGCGGCGAACAGGCCATCCTCCGGGTAGGGCTACACGATGTCGTTTACGGGGTGCTGAAGGAGGTGCGGGCCTTCACGCTGCCGGCAGTGGCCGCTCCCGGGTTCCGGATGGCGGTGCACCGGGTCTCGGACGCGGTCGTGGAGTGGGCGACGGGCGAGCCGGGCATGGCGGCCAGCCGGGTCGCGTACTCGCGGCGGGCGGCTGACGGCACATGGGACATCTGGATGGTGGACAGCGATGGCGAGGGTGCGCGACGGCTCACGCGGCACAGCGCCCTCGTGTTCTCCCCTGCCTTCGCGCCGGACGGGCTTCACATCGCCTATCAGTACCAGTCGAACTCGGGGGACCAGTCGGCCATCTACGAGCTGGAGCTGGCGGCGGGCCGATCCCGTCAGGTAGCCGGCGGTGCGGACCGACTGCACCTCACTCCGACCTACGCGCCGGACGGTTCTCGCATCCTGTTTGCCCGCTCCTCGCAGGGAGGAACCGAAATCTTCGAGGTGGCCCGCTCCGGTGGAGCGCCCACACGGCTTACGAGCACGACGATCGGAGATATCCTCGGTCCCACCGTCGCTCCGGACGGGAGGCGCTTCGCGTTCACGGGCTCCGCGGTGGGCGCACCGCAGATTTATGTGCAGGATGGGTCCGACCGGCCGCAGCTCATCAGCCGCTTTGTCCGCGGCGCCGACAGCTATGCCACATCGGCCGACTGGAATCCGCTGGATGACCGGATCGTCTTTCAATCGCGCGTACAGGGTCAGTTCCAGATCGTCGTGGTGCGGGCGGATGGATCCGAAATGCGGCTCCTGACGGCGGAGGGCCGCAACGAGGATCCCAGCTGGGCACCCGACGGGCGTCATGTCGTCTTCTCGTCGGACCGGGGGGGATATCGCGGGTTGTGGGTGCTGGACACCATAACCGGGCGGGTGCGGAGCCTGACGAGAAACCATCAGGATCAGCTTCCGGACTGGTCAGGAGCCCTCCGCGGCGACAGGTGACGCGACCCCCGAGCGCCAGCTTGGCAACGTCGAGAGGAGGCTCTAGCTTCAGCAGCTGGAGGAGTATGGTGACGGTCGATCCGGATCCGCCTGCCCGATCTTGAGACGTTCGTGTGATCCGAACCGCTGAAGGAGAAGAGTATGCGTCCAACGGCTCGCTGCGCGGCGATCGCCGGCCTTGTCCTCTTCGGACTGACTGCCTGTGGGTCCAACCCCGAGCCCGAGCCCGAGCCGACGGTCGATGAAGTGCCTGCGGCGACGGATTCCGGTCCCGATCCGGCCGAGCTCGCCGAAGCGGCTGCCCGCTCGCTCTGTGAGCAGGCCGAGGAGGCGGCCCGCCGCGGCGACTATGACTTGGCGCGACGGTTGTACAATGAGGCCATGTCGGAGTACGCCGGTACGACCTGTGCCCGCGGGGCATCGGCGGAGATCGAGCGTATCGATGTCATTCAGACGCTGGAGGAACGGATCCACTTCGCGTTCGACCGGGCCGAGCTGAGTGACGCGTCGGTATCGATCCTCAACCGCAAGGCGGATGTGCTGCGACGATACCCCGATGTGCGTCTCACCATCGAGGGTAACTGTGACGAGCGCGGCTCCATCGAATACAACTTTGCCCTCGGGATGCGTCGCGCACAGGCTGCGAAGAACTACCTCGTCGGACTGGGGATCGGCGAAGGTCGTTTCCGCACGGTCAGCTTCGGCAAGGAGCGACCACTTGACCCCGGGCACAACGAGGAGGCCTGGGCCCTCAACCGTCGTGACGAATTCGTTATCGAGAATCTGGGTGCCATCTAGAGATCGGCGGGGTCGGAGGATGTCGGGCGAAGCGACGCTGCGTAGCCTGCTTGCCGTGGCGCTGGCCCTGCTCGGCGGGGGATGCGCGAGTAAGGGCGACCTGCGGCAGATGGAAGCGAACATGCTGGCCGAGATCCGTGCGATGAGGGCCAGCCAGGACAGCCTCAATCGGGAGCTCAGAGCGGTGGTCGTCGACAGTCTCGAGATCCAGGAGAGGCGCTTCCTGGAGGGACGGTCCGATCAGCAGCGGCGGCTGGATCAGGTGCAGCAGTCACTGGCCCAGGTGCTCGATCTGCTGGAGCAGATCGAGCGGGAGCTGCGTCGCACTCGCGCCTACGGCGGACCGCAGATGCCGCTGCCGGTCTCGCCGGGCGCCACGGGGGAGGCCGCCGACGGCGGGCCCGGCCGAGGAGCCGGCGGCGACGATGCGGCCCAGGCTCTGTACAACTCGGCACAGAACCAGTTCAATCGCGGAGCCTACGAGACCGCCCGCACCGGCTTCGCGGAGTACCTGCGCCTGTACCCCGACCGCGATCTGGCGCCCGACGCCCAGTTCTACCTGGCGCGCACGTACGAGGAAACGGCTGACCCGGCATTGGCTCTGGCCGAATACGCTCGGGTGCTGGAGCTCTATCCGAACTCGCGGCGGGCACCTTCCGCCCTCTATGCGAGCGGCCGCATCGAGCTGGACCGAGGGAACACACAGGACGCCATCGAGTTCTTCTCGCGCGTCGTCCGCGGATACCCCAACAGCGATGAGGCCATCCTTGCCGAGCAGCGGCTCAGCGACCTGCGCC
The DNA here is from genome assembly GCA_020351855.1 of Gemmatimonadota bacterium. GTDB lineage: Bacteria > Gemmatimonadota > Gemmatimonadetes > Palauibacterales > Palauibacteraceae. The sequence continues at coordinate 50,725 of CP070670.1, read as the reverse complement.
GATAGGCGCGCCGGCCGCGGCGGAGTCCCTGGCGAGAGCACACGACCCTCCAGCCTTCCCCGCGCCGACCGCTACGAGGCCGGCTGGAGTCGCCCGGCCAACCCTCAGTAACCTCGGCCGGGGCCGCCGGGAACGCCGTGCGCTGTCCGAGCTGCCAACACCTGGACGATCGGGTGATCGACTCGAGACTGGTTCGAGCCGGTGGAGCGGTCCGGCGCCGACGCGAGTGCGTGGCCTGCGGCCATCGCTTCACGACGTACGAGCGAGCCGAGGAAGAGCCGCTGACGGTTCGCAAGCGAAGCGGGGTCGTCGAGCCGTTCCAACGCTCTAAGCTCAAGCGGAGCATACAGGTAGCGTGCGCGAAGAGGCCCGTGGCCGATTCGATCGATGAGGTGGTGGACGAGATCGAGGAGGCGCTGGCCCGTGCCAATGGTCGGGAGGTCACGGCTGCCCGCATCGGCGAACTGGTCATGGAACGGCTATCCGCGCTGGACCAGGTGGCGTACGTGCGCTTCGCTTCGGTGTACCGCAACTTTCAGGAGACGACGGAGTTCGAGCAGGAAGTACGCGAGCTGAAGAGGCGCCAGCGCTACGAGGTCCCGGGTCAGGAGGACCTGTTCGCCGACCCCTCGCAGCCGCCGAACCGCCTCGGTGGTGAGGAGCCATGACCCGCGACCGCGCCGAGATGCCTTTTCTCGACCATCTCGAGGAGCTGCGGTGGCGCATCATCTGGAGCCTCGTCGCCATCATGGCGGGTTCGATCATCGGCTTCCTTCTCGTCGTCCAGCTGGACGTCATCGGCGTTCTCGAGCGTCCGATCCAGGATCTGCTGCCGGACCGTAAGCTGGTGTTCACCAGCCCCACGACCCCGTTCTTCGTGAGCCTAAAGCTCGGTGTTGCCGTCGGTCTCGTGCTCGCGCTTCCGGTCATTATCTACCAGGCGTGGGCCTTCCTGTCGCCGGCCTTGCACGAAGGCGAGCGAAGATATGTCGTGCCCGGCGCCGTTGGCGGGGTCGTGCTCTTCATCGCCGGCGTGGGCATGGCCTACTTTCTGGCGCTCCCCGTGGGACTCCGCTTCCTGCTGACCTTCCAGGCCGAGAGCCTGGCCCCGATCATCACCATCGATGAGTACCTGAAGTTCGCCACAGGCGTGATCCTCGCCTTCGGGGTGCTGTTCCAGCTCCCGGTCGTCCTTGTCGTGCTCGGTTTGCTGGGTGTGGTGACGCCCGCGTCACTGGCGAAGTACCGCCGACATGCCATCGTCATTCTGGCCATCCTCTCCGCCCTCCTCACGCCGGCGGACCCGGGCACCATGCTCATGCTCCTCATCCCGCTCGCCCTGCTGTACGAGCTCTCGATCTGGCTGACCCGCGTGGCAATTCGCCGCAAGGCCGCCGGCGCGGAAGAGGGCGCCCCGCTCCCGGCTCGATGAGGCGAGGCCGGCGAGCGCTCGCGGCGTACGCGGCCCTCGCGGTGGCCTACGGCACCCTCTGCCAGCCTGTCGCCCTGGCGCAGGAGGATCGGGCGCCACAGGATAGCGTCCCGCCGGATTCTGTGCCGTCCATCCCACCTCGGGCGGTCGAAGCTCAGCTGCGGGGCCTCGCCGCCGACTCCGACTCGGTGGCCGTGGACTCGCTGCGCACGGCGAACGTGCAGGCACGCCGCCAGGCGCTGAGCGAGGGGGGGTTCCCGCAGAGAGACGATCTCTTCTCGCGGCTGGTCGATCTGCCAGGCTTCCGTATCCTCGAGTACCGAGGGGTTCGGGTGGAGCTGGATCTCGAGCTCGAGTCGGTTCGCCTGATGGGGGACGCCCAGGCCAACTACTCGGAAGCCGTGCTGCGGGCCGATTCCATCACGTACCTGGCCCGGTCCCGCTTCATCTCGGCACTGGGCGCCATCGCCCTCCTGGGACCGGAGCAGGCCGAGGTGGTCAGCGACTCGGGGCCCCTGTACTACGACGTGGCGACCCTCAAGGGCACCATCTTCGACGCCGAAACCCAGTTCGCCGACCGGGGCGCGACGTGGCGGGTGCGCGGCGATGCGATCCCGGCCGGAACGGACACGCTCTTTGTCCTCTCCGGCGAGTTCACATCCTGCGAGTTGGAAGAGCCTCACTACCGATTCGCATCGGGACAGATCAAGCTGGTCAACGAGAACACCCTGGTGGCGTGGCCCGTCGTCCTCTATGTCGGGAACGTGCCCATCGCGTGGCTTCCCTTCTTTGCCCAGGATATCCGCCCCGGGCGCCGGAGCGGCCTCATCCCGCCACGTTTCGGCATCAACGACTTCCTCAGCTCGGGAGACATCGGCCGCCAGATCACGGACTTCGGGTACTACTGGGCGATCAACGACTTCATGGACGCCCAGTTCACCGTCGACTGGTTCAGCGGGCGATTCACCCGCGTCAACGGCGCGTACCGTTACAAGTTCCTGAAGAACTTCCTGCAGGGAAACCTGCTCACCAGTTACAGCTTTGGGGAAACCGGCCGAAACCTGTCCCTGCGCTGGAACCACAATCAGGACCTCACGCCCCAAACGCAGCTCAAGATCAATGCGGAGTACGTCCTGGACACCAAGGTCTTCGAGGACCAGAGCTTCGATCCGCGCGAGCAGACGGCGATCATCACGTCGGACCTGGGACTCAACCATCGCTTCGGCTTCGGGAACGTGTCTCTCAGCGCACGCCGCAGGCAGTACCTGCAGGAGGACGGCCGTACGGATCTCACCCTGCCCTCGTTCAACATGAGCTTTTCCCCCGTGACCCTCTTTCGAGCTCCAGCCAGCCGGCAGGGGGCGTTCAGCAATCTGACATGGAGCGGGGGGCTCAACTTCCAGCGCACCGAGACGACCCGTGACCTCGGCACCGACGAGCGCGCCACGGCAGGCGGGATCACGAGCTCTTTCACTCTCAGGGAGCTCAGCATCAGCGGCTCGGCGAATTACGATGAGCGCACGTCGGTCCCAGCCGACTCGCTCGGCAACCCGCTCGACGAAGAGCTAAGGGGCGTCGGTCGCTGGAACGTGGCGGCGAGCTACCGGCTGGGGCTCGTGGGCTCGACGACGCTGCGTCCTCGGGTGGCCCTGGATGGAGCCCTGTTCCGCTCCGACAGCACGGGCCGTGACCTCATCAGCCTGCCGAACCGGTTCAACGCGGGGGTCACCTTAACCACGGACATCTTCGGTTTCTGGCCGGGTTTCGGGCCCTTCTCCAGCATTCGCCACAAGATCTCGCCACAGGTCACGTGGACATACGCTCCCGCCGTAGAGGTGCCGGACTCGATCGCCGGGATTCCCGGGGTCCCCGTCGCGACCGGAGCGGCGCAGAACCGGCTGCAGATCAACTTCAACCAGACGTTCGAGGCGAAGCTGAAGCAGGTGGTGAGGGAGGAGGCTGAGCGCGAGCAGGCCGAGCTCGAGTTGACGACGCGGCCTGAGCGGCGGCAGCCGCCTCCGGGGTCGGAAGGGGCGGAGGAAGCGTCGGACGACGAGACGCCGCCGCCGAGCGGTGACGCGGCGGGGGACTCGGTTGCCGTCACCGTGACGGATGGGGCCCCGGCGGGGGAGGGCGAGCCCGAGGAGGTGGGGGACGCCGCGAGTCAGGCAGATACGGCGGCCGCCGCCGGCCGGCGGGCCATGGTCTCGAGAGACGACCAGGTGAGGCGGCGGAGGTCCGTGACGGAGCAGAGCGTGGTCATTCTCTCGCTCAACTCGACCCCGCTCGTGTTCGACTTCGAGCGCAAGGACCAGCCGAAGCTGATCACGGAGCGCTGGCGGACGAACATCACCTCGGACCTGCTTCGCGGCGTCGCGACGAACGTCGAGTTCGACCTGTTCCGCGGCTCCGGCGCGGAGCGAGAGTTCAGCATGTACCTGTCCGCCGTCGGCGCCAGCTTCGGGTTCGGTTCGTCGCGGAGCATCGGCAGCATATTCGGGATCGGGCGAAGCGGCCGCGATGAACCGCTGGCTCTCGAGAGTTCGACCCAGCGACTGGACTCCAGGAGTCGGCTCCGAAGCTTCGAGGCGGACGACCGGTTCGATGGCGGCACCTCGGGGCCTTGGAACATCCAGTTCAACTACTCTCTCGTGAGGTCCCGACCGGAAGAGGGCGGACAGGAGAGCCAGTCGGTGGGCGGGACGATTTCCCTCGTTCCGACACCGAACTGGAGGATGCGTTGGACGACTCAGTACAACATCACGCAGGGTCAGTTCGGAGCGCAGATCGTCACCCTGGAGCGGGATCTGCACCGCTGGCAGGCCATCTTCGGATTCAGCAAGTCGCCGAACGGCAACCTGATCTTCAACTTCTCGGTCGGCCTGAAGGACGCACCGGAGCTCCAGTTCGGCTACGATCAGCAGGGCCTGCAGGGACTTCCGTGATCGCGCCCCTTCGGCTGCGATCCCGCGACGCGGCAGCGCGATCCGCGTCGTGCTGGCCTTTGACAACGGCGACGGCGGCTCTCTACATTGGGCCGCGCTCCCGCAGGCTTGGGCTGCCGGATCGAAGGCAGGTCGATGGAGCAGGGTTGCCCAAACGCTCGTTCCCAACGGAACAGAGGATGTTCGAAGCCGCTCCCCCCACCCTCCAGGTTGTCAAGGAACCGGTCGCTCAGCGCCTCGAAGACGTCGAAGCCGCCATCTTGAGCATGGTGCCGGCGGACTACGAGGCCACCGACCAGGTGAACGACTACATCCTGTCTCTGCGCGGAAAGCTGTTCCGCCCCACGCTGCTCCTTCTGGCGAACGGCGTCGGGGATCGGCCGTCCGAGAAGGCGGTCCGCCTCGCGGCCGTGGTCGAGCTGATCCACGTCGCGACGCTCGTTCACGATGACGCCGTGGACCACTCCGTGCGCCGGCGTGGCTTGCCGACTGTGAACGCGCAGTTCAGCCACCAGGTGGCGATCATCATGGGGGATTACCTTTATTCGCGAGCCCTGATGGAAGCGGCGCTGCTGGGCGACGTCGATCCCATCTACATCCTGGGTTACGCGGCCAATCGCATGACGGTGGGAGAGATGCGTCAGCTGATGTCCCATGACAGCCTGACGTTCTCAGAAGCCGATTACGTGCGGCTCTGCGAGTGCAAGACGGCAGCGCTGATGGCGGCCGCCTGCGAGCTCGGGGGCATGTACGGATTGGGCGTCACCCGCGAGCCGCTGAGGGAATTCGGCTTCAACCTTGGCATGGCCTTCCAGATCACGGACGACCTGCTCGACTACACGGTCTCGGCCGATGTGACCGGCAAGCCGAGTGGGCAAGATCTGCGGGAACACAAGGTGACGCTTCCCCTCATCGCGGCGCTTGGCGAGATGAGTGCAGCCCAGCGCGATATCGTGCGGCAGCTCTTCCGTGATCCCGCTCCGACGGACGATGCGGTACGGTCCGTGATCGAGACGGTAGCCCGAAACGGTGGCCTGGAATACGCCCGGGCGCGCGGGGAGGAGTACGGAGACCGGGCACGGGAGCGTCTGGACGGCCTGCCGGTCGGAGACTGCCTCGACGCGCTGCACGCCGCGGTCGATTTCGTGACGCAGAGGCAGAGCTGAGGCCCGCCGAGCTGGGTCGCCGTAAGGCGACGGCACGTCGAGTGGCGCTGATCGTGGCCGGCGGTCTGCTGCTTGGGGGGCTGGTGACGGAGCTGCTGATCCTGGCCCTTCCGCCCAGCGCGGCGCGGCAGTTCTTCATCACGACCGTGGCGGCGAGTCTCGGACCGCTGTCGATCGACCTGCACGTGATCGCGCTGACAGTCGGCCCGCTTCTGTTGCGGTTGAACATTCTAAGCGTGATCGGGATACTATTAATCGCGTGGTTCGCGAGGTCGCTTCTCTAGTCGGGCCCTGCCGAGGGGTGCAGCGAGAGGCGGTTTCCGATCCCCACTTCCAACCTCTGTCTCGGCGGGAGTCATGCCATGTTTGGTGGACTGGGGATGTGGGAGCTTCTGCTCATCTTCTTCATCATCCTGCTCTTCTTCGGCGCGAGACGGCTGCCGGAGATCGGGAGCTCACTGGGCAAGGGGATTCGTGAGTTCAAGGACTCGGTGAAGGAGATCGAGGGAGGAGACGGCGGCGAGCTAGGCAGCGGCAAGGAAGAAGCTCCGCCGCAGCGGCGAGAGGGGGAGGACTGAGCGAGGACGCTCACCCGCGCGCGGCCGGGTGAGCGTGTTGGCCTTCCTAGGACGTTCCGAACGGCGAATTGGTCTGCTGAACTAGACGGTCACGCAGGTCTCGCACTTCCGCCCGGTCGCGCAAACCCTGAAGCCACTGGCCGAGCTGTTGCTGTTGCTGCTGGATCGTCAGCTGCGCCCGGAGGCCCTCTTTGGCGGCCTCGAACGCCTCCAGCGATGGCTCGGAGCGCTCCAGAACCTCGAGTAGGACGACCGTCTCGCCGGCATCCGCCGGTCCCCCGATCTGTCCGACGGGCAGGCCGAATGCCTCGCCCACCGCCTCCGTGTCGCGACCGAGGCCCGGTACGAACTGGATTCGCGTGAACGGCTGGGTCACCTGCTCCGGCCAGCCCTTGCTCTCCGCGACATCGGCTAGCGTCTCGCCGTCCGCCAGCGCCGCTGCGGCCCTCTGCCGGGCGGTCTCCCTCCGCTTCTGCTGAATCAGCAGCGCCTCGATGCTGGTCTCCACCTGTTCGAGTTCGAAGGTTCCGGCGGGGCGGACCTCAAGCAGCTCGAGCATGTGGAAGCCGCTCGCGTTCTCGAAGAACTGGCTGAGGTCTCCGATCAGGGTGGTCGGGTCAAACGCCCAGTCGACGCCCACGCCGAGCGCTCCGGCGCCGGGGACGAACTCCGTATCCTCCGTGAGCGTCACGGATTCCCTTATCGGCACGCTCAACGAGTCGGCCGCAACCCTCAGGTTCTGGTCGAGCGCGATGCCCTCGAGCTCGTCGAGCACGTCGAAGAGCGCATCCTCCGTGTCATCGGAGAGCCCGATCTCGAAGAGGATGTGGCTGGCCGTCGCCGTATCCCCGGAACGCGTATCCACCCGCAGGAGATGGTAGCCTCTCGGTGAGAGGATCGGCTCGGACAGCTCGCCCACCGCGGTGGTGAAGGCGGCCTCCCCGAGCGGGCCTGCAAGGTCGCCTCTCGCGAAGCGGCCAAGGCTCCCTCCGCTGGCTGCAGTCGCCTGATCGGCCGAGAGGGTCGATGCCACCTCGACGAAATCGGCCTCCCCGGCCACGATCAGCCGACGGATCGAGTCCGCGCGGGCCGCCGTCGTCGCGCTGTCCGCGGCCGACGGGCTGGCGGAAAGGCTCACGATGTTGACGACCGCCGTAGCTGGCCTCTCGTAGTCGTCCCGATGCTCCCGGTAGTAGGCGCGTATCTCATCGTCTCCCACGGTGATCTCCGCGGCGTCGACGTCGGTCGCGGGATCCACGCTCACGAAGCGGACGCGAGCCGTCTGACTCCGGTCGCGGAAGGCCCGCCACACCTCATCATCGCTGACGTACACCGAGGATTGGATTCGCTCGGCCAGCTTCTGGCGCGGCAGGACGCCGCGATAGTACGACTCGATTTGGAGGAGAAGCACCTCGTCGACGACCTGGTCGGCGAAGAACTGCCGGTACTTCTCGTAGTCGAACCGGCCATCTGTCTGAAACGCCGGGTGGCCCATCAGGTCCGGAGGGGGCGTGGTGCGGAATGCCTCCTGGATCTCGGCATCGCTGATGTGAATGGAGAGACGATCGAGCTCCTGGTCGAGAAGAACCTGCGAGATCAGGGCTTCCCAGCTGGCCTCCCGAATCTGGCGGACCTGCTCGTCCGTGAGCGGTTCCTGTGCGTTCGTGCGGGCGACGTCCAGGCGCCCCTCCAGGAACTGGCTCCACTGTGCGAGTCGGATCTCCTGCCCGTTCACCGTGAGCACCACGGGGTTCGGTCCGGTGGCGGCCGAGGACTGCCGGCTCTGCACCCAATCAAGGACGAGCCACCCCACGAATGCGATCGAGAGGATCAGCATCACCCACTTGGCGCTGTCCCGCATAGCACGCATGACCATCGCGGACGTCTCCGGACCGACAATAAATGCGAAGCGGCCCCTGAAAGGCCGCCAATGTTCCTCCCACACCGAAAGGTGACTGCACCCGCAAGCTAGCGTCAGCCTGCCGTCCCGGCAACCGAAATGTCCCTGTTTTCGTTGACTTCTCCGGAACCAGCGGCATACCTTTCCAGCCGGATTTGGCCGCCTCTGACGGCACACGAGGCAGCGGACGGACTCCTCTTCAGACCGGCCCATGCACTCCGACCACATCGACGCCAGCGAGATCCGACGGTTCGAGCAGCAGTACGCGGAGCATCCCGAGAGCTTCGTGTTTGCCCGGCTGGCCGACGCCTACCGGAAGGCGGGCAATCCGGAGAGGGCGCTCGAGATCCTGGCCGGCGGCCTCGAACGACACCCCGAGTACATCAGCGCCCACATCGTCCACGCCCGCTGCCTGCTGGATCTGAGGCGGGGAGCCGATGCGGCCGGCGCCTGGCGGCGCGTTGTCGATCTGGATCCGGAGAACCTCGTCGCGCTTCGCGAGCTCACCGAGCTCGCCCTGGCCGCAGAGGATCAAGAGGCGGCTCGGCGGTGGGGGGAGCGCCTGGCTCAAATCGAGCCTCTTGGCGAGGAGACGGCACGACTGCTCTCGGAAGCGGCGCAGCTGGCTCGGGAGTCGGAGCGCACGGCATCGCAGCCGGAGCTGTCGAGTGCGACCGCCGGGACCGCTGACGAGGCTGAAGACCGCCAAGCCGAAGGCGTGTCGGCGCTGAGGGAAGCGGGGATGATCACCGCGACGATGGCCGATCTGTACCTTCAGCAGGGACTGTACGAGGAGGCCGCGGCGATCTACTGGGAGCTCGTGAAGCGTCATCCGGCCGACCCGTCGCTCCGCGAGAGGCTCGCCAAAGCCCGATCGCTGGGCGCCGGCCCGCGCGGGGAGGGACTTGCGGATCGCCCGGAGGGTGCGGTGGAGGGCCTCGAGACGTGGGCGCGCGACCTCGAGGCCGGCCTCGACGATTGGGTGCGGCACGAGCGACCGACCGCGATCGGGGCGGCGGGGGCCGGTGCGGACGGCCAGGCCGGTGCGGAGCGCGCCAGTGCGCCCGAAGGCGGAGGGATCCGAGCCCATTTGCAGGCACTGATACATGGCAGGGCACGACTCGAGCGCTTCCATGACTCCGACGCGGATGCCAACGAGGAGCGCCAGTCGACGCTCGCTGAGGGGGGCGAGAAGGTCCCGGAGCCGGAGCGATCCTTCCCCGGCTTCGGTGATTGGCTCCGCCGTCGCAAACGGTAGCGATCCTTGCGAGTGGCAGTACTTCACGGACCCAATCTCGACCTGCTCGGTCGTCGGGATCCCGCGCAATACGGCGACGTCACCCTCGTCGAGATCGACCGCCGCCTCTCCGAAGGAGCCGAGCGGCGCGGCATCGACCTCATCGCCTTCCAGTCGAATCACGAGGGTGTGCTGATCGACTGGATCCGCGCGACGATGGATGGCGTGGATGGATGGCTGGTCAATCCGGCGGCCCTCGGCCACACCAGCTACGCGCTGCGGGATGCGCTGGAGGCGGCCGGTAAGCCATTCGTCGAGGTCCACCTCTCCAACGTCCTCGCCCGCGAGCCGTTCCGGGGCCGTTCCGTGCTTGCGGAGATCGCCGTCGGTGTCGTGATGGGATTCCGCGCCGAAAGCTACCTGCTCGCCCTGGACGGTCTCCTCGCGCACCTGGCCTCGTGCGGGCGCGCCGACGAGTGAGCGCCCCGGTCGAGGCCTTCCCAGATCGGCTGGCCCGGCTGCGGTCCGACCTGCTTCGGAACGGTCTGGATGCCGCTCTGGTCACGCACCGGCCCAATGTCAGGTACCTCTCCGGGTTCACCGGCTCCAGCGGCATGCTCGTCGTGCTGGGCGAGGAGACCTGGCTTCTCACCGACTTCCGCTACGAGGAACAGGCGAGCCAGGAGGTGGGCGAGGCCGTGGAGGTGGTGCTGGCAAGGGACGGGCTGCCGGCAACCCTGGAAAAGCGTCTGGGAGGGCGCCTCGAAGTGCGGAAGGTCGGCTTTGAGGCCGAACACGTGACGGTGCGGGACCGGCGGGAGCTCGGAGAACGATGCGGCAGCGTCGTGTGGGAAGATCTGCCGCCCACCGTGGAGCGGCTGAGGGCCGTCAAGGAGCCGTCAGAGCTGGAACGGATCGAGAGCGCCGTGCGGATCGCGGAGCAGGCATTCGAGGATCTCCTCTCCGTCATTCGGGAGGGGATGAGCGAGCGGGACCTGGCCGCCGAGCTTGACTATCGGCTTGCCCTCCGGGGCTCCGATGGCGCCCCGTTCGACACGATCGCGTTGAGCGGGGAGCGCACCGCCCTGCCGCACGGGCAACCCTCGACGCGGAGGCTTTGCGAGGGCGACCTGCTTCTCCTCGATTTCGGCGCGACTCGTGATGGATACTGCTCGGACATCACCCGGACGGTCGCGTTGGGTCGCGCCCGGCCCTGGCAGCGGCAGGTTCACGCGCAGGTACTGGGGGCGCAGTCGGCGGCTCTGGAGGCGATCCGTCCCGATCGGCCCGCTGCCGACGTGGATCGGGCCGCGCGCGAGCATCTGGAGGCCGCTGGCCTGGGCGACCGATTCGGGCACTCGGTGGGGCACGGGATCGGCCTGGAGGTCCACGAGGGGCCGCGACTCTACCGCGCTTCCAAGGAGACGCTGGCGGCGGGAAATGTGGTGACGGTGGAACCGGGAGTGTATCTTCCGGGGCGTGGCGGGGTCCGGATCGAGGAGGATGTCGCCGTGGCGGCGGATGGAGCCCGTATCCTGACGACATCCGGCTCTGCGCTCCGGGAGCTCTGACAGCGGCGCGCAGGTGACCCGCTGCTGCGCGTCGGATTGTTACTTTATCTTTCTATTTCAGAACATCTTATAGATTCGAAACGATGGCGGACACCTCGGATTTCAGAAACGGGATGGTGATAGAGCTCGACGGCACGCTGTTCTCGATCACCTACTTCCAGCACGTGAAGCCGGGGAAGGGCGGCGCCTTCGTCCGCACGAAGCTGAAGGATGTGATGTCGGGTGCGGTGCTGGACAAGACGTTCCGGGCCGGCGAGAAGGTTCGCGAGGTGCGCCTCGTGCGCCGACCCATCCAGTACTCCTACACGGACGGTCAGCTCTACTACTTCATGGACATGGAGACGTACGAGATGATCCCCCTGTCGGCCGATGCCATCGGCCAGGAGCAGCTCCTGTACCTGCAGGAGAACATGGTCTGTGAAGGCCTCACCAGGGACGATCAGGTGCTGTCCGTGGAGCTCCCGCAATTCGTCGAGCTCGAGGTCGTAGAGACCGAGCCCGGCGTGAAGGGTGACACCGCGCAGGGAGGGACGAAACCGGCACGTCTGAGCACGGGCGCGACCGTCCAGGTCCCGCTCTTCGTGGAGCAGGGCGAAACGATCCGTGTCGATCGCACGATTCAGAAGTACCTGGAGCGGGTGACCTGAGATGTTCGACCTGAACTGGATTCGGCAGCTCATCGAACTCGTCGACGAGTCGGATATCGACTCGCTCGAGGTTTCCCGCTTCGGGAGCCGCATCATGCTGTCGAAGTCCCCGCCGATCGCCGCGGCGGCGCCCCTGGCCGCCGGGGGGGCAGCGGTATCAGGCGTTCCCGCCAGCTCTTCCGGCGCGACCGCTGCGCCGCCTCCGCCCGCCTCGTCACCCGGCCCGACGCCTGAGACCGGGTCCGCGGCGGAGACAGAGGAGAAGGGAGAGGATCTCCTGGAGGTCAGCTCGCCGATGGTGGGGACGTTCTACCGGGCCGCCGCCCCCGATGCACCGCCCTACGTGGAGATCGGCGATCGCGTCAAGAAGGGCCAGACGCTCTGCATCCTAGAGGCGATGAAGCTCATGAACGAGCTGGAGTCGGAGGTGACGGGCGTCGTGCGCGAGATCTCCGTTCAAAACGCCGAGCCGGTCGAGTACGGCCAGGTGCTCTTCCGCATCGCAGCGGACGGCGCCGGCTAGCGGCGCCGGCTGCCGCTTCGGCTTTAGCGATCCCGCGTGTTCGACAAGATCCTCATCGCCAACCGGGGCGAGGTGGCGCTCCGGGTGATCCGGGCCTGCCGCGAGCTCGACATTCGCACGGTCGCCGTTTACTCCGAGGCCGACCGAGACTCTCTTCACGTGCGGTTCTCAGATGAGGACATCTGCATCGGACCGCCGCCGGCTCGCGATAGCTACCTGAACATTCCCCGTATCCTCGCCGCGGCGGAGATCACGGGTGCGGACGGCATCCACCCCGGCTATGGCTTCCTGGCCGAGAACGGCGATTTCGCCGAGATCTGCGAGCGGAGCGGACTCGTGTTCATCGGCCCGACCGCCGATCAGATCCGTAAGATGGGCGACAAGGCGGAGGCCCGGCGCACGATGACCGCCGCGGGTGTCCCGGTGGTCCCTGGCTCGCAGGGCACCGTGGGTGATGAGGAGGAGGCGGTAGTGGAAGCGCGCCGGATCGGGTTCCCCGTGATCATCAAGGCGGCCGCCGGCGGTGGGGGGAAGGGCATGCGGCTCGGCGAGAACGAGGAGCAGCTGCGTCGCGCGTTCGTGATGGCACGCAACGAGGCAAAGGCGGCTTTCGACGACCCCAGCGTGTACCTGGAGAAGTACATCCAGCGGCCCAGACACGTAGAGATTCAGGTGATGGGCGACCAGCACGGCGAGGTCGTGCACTTCGGCGAGCGCGACTGCTCCGTGCAGCGAAGGCATCAGAAGCTGATCGAGGAGAGCCCCAGTCCGGCGCTCGACGAGGATCTCCGAAGGCGAATGGGCGATGCCGCGGTCCGCGCGGGCCAGTCCATCGGATACCAGAGTGCCGGTACCGTAGAGTTCCTGCTCGACCTGGATGGAAGCTTCTACTTCATGGAGATGAACACGCGAATCCAGGTCGAACACCCGGTGACGGAAGCCGTGACGGCCGTCGATCTGGTGAAGGAACAGATTCGGGTGGCTGCCGGCGAGAGGCTTGCCGTGCATGCGCCTCCCGCCTTGCGCGGGCATGCCATCGAGTGCCGCATCAACGCGGAAGACCCGGAGAACGGGTTCAGGCCGTCGCCCGGCCTGATCACGGCATTTCACGCCCCTGGCGGACCCGGCATCCGAATCGACACGCACGTGTACGCCGGCTACCGGGTACCTCCGTACTACGACTCTCTGATCGCCAAGCTCATCGTGCGCGCCAACGACAGAGACGAAGCTCTGAGCCGTGCCTATCATGCCCTCGACGAGTTCATCATCGAAGGCGTGCGGACAACGATCCCGTTTCTCCAGAGGGTGCTCAGCCATCCCGATTTCGCGGCCGGAGACGTCGACACCCACTTCATCGAGCGCCTCGCTTGACGATGCACATCGATGTGCTCGCCGCGCCGGGAGAGCTGGAGTGGGTGGAACTCGGCGGCACGTTGACCGTGGTCATCGATGCGATCCGCGCCACGACCACGCTTCTCGCGGCGCTGGAGGCCGGCGCCCGACGGGTCCACGCCGTGTCATCGGTGGAGGAGGCGCTCGATCTGCGGCGCTCGATCGGGGGAGAGGATGTGGTGCTGTGCGGCGAGAGGGGAGGCCGGCAGATCGAGGGTTTCGACCTCGGGAACTCTCCTCTCGAATTCGTTCCGGAGGCCGTGGCCGGCAAGATTCTCGTCTGCACGACGACGAACGGCACCCGGACCTTCCGGGAGTGCGAGGGGGCCGCCGAGCTGTGGCTGGGGTGCTTCCGCAACCGAGCCGCCGTGGTCGACCGCCTCACCCAGGCGGCGGAGGCCGCCGAGGCAGGGCCCGAACGGGTCGTGATCGCCTGTGCGGGGAAGGATGGGCGTCTGAGTCTCGATGACCTGCTCTGTGCCGGTTTGACCGTTCAGGGCCTGCGGGTCGCGCTTCCGGACCTGGAAGCCGGCGATGGGGCTCGCGCCGCCCTGCTGCTGGCTGATGCCCTCGGCGCCCCCACAAGCGGTTTTCTCGCATCCACCGCGGCCGGCGCGTCGCTCGTCGGCATCGGTCTGAGAGACGATCTGGACTACTGCGCCGCCCTGGACGTGAGCCCCTCCGTGCCCGCGCTGCTCGGCGGTGGCTTTCGGCTTCCGGAGACGAGCGACGGGGAGGAGACGCGTTGAGCCGGGCGAAGAACAAGCGCGCTTCCGGCCGTCAGACACGGAACGAGGCCCTGGGCGTTGCCCTCCTGGCCCTCGGGGCGCTGCTTCTGCTCGCCGTGGGTCTGCCGCGAGTGGCAGGCGGACGCAACCCGATCGGCCCCGTGGGGGCACTGCTCGACTCCTGGTTCCTGACCGCCTTCGGCGGATTCGGCTTCCTCATCGCCGCCCCGGCATTGGTCTGGGGCTTGCACTCGTTCGGCCTCATCGGACGCTCCACGGCGGTGCGGGGCTCGGTGCTCGCGCTGCTCGTGCTGGCGTTCGCGCCCACCCTCTCGTGGATGATCGATGGCCGGTTCGGCGGTTGGATCGGGGGAACGATCGGCCCTCTTCTCGTCGCCGGCTTCGGTACGGTCGGCGCCCTTCTGATCGTCGTTGCCGTCCTGCTCATCGCGATCGTGCTCACCCTGGAGCTCTCGGTCGCTCGAGCCATGGGTCGCCTGGCCGGCTTCGTCTGGCGAGGTGCCCGCGGGGCCGTCCGTCTGAGCTGGAGAGCACTGCGCCGCGCAGGGCTCTGGCTCGCCGCCGTGGTGGACGGGTTTCGAGCCGATCGACGCAGGCCGGAATCGCCCTGGGAGAGCGTGGCGGCAGAGCCCGGTGAGGATGCGCCGGTTGCGCCCCCGGCGCAGGAGGCCGAGGCGCAGGCACCGGCTGGCGAAGCGGCTCCGGAAGTCGAGCTGGCGGAGGGTGATGTGGGCGACCTGTCCCAGACGGAGTTGCCGCCGCTCGATCTCCTTACCGAGCCAGCGGTGGGCAGTGGCGGCCTCGGGGAGCAGGAGCTGAAGTCTCTCGGAACGATCCTGGTCGACAAGCTGCGCACGTTCAGGGTCGAAGGGCGGATCTCGGGTTGGACGACGGGTCCGGTCGTCACGCAGTTCGAGATCGTCCCGGCGGCCGGCGTGAAGGTGGGCCAGATCGCCGCGCTGTCGGACGACCTGGCGCTCGCGCTGAAGGCTCCCTCCGTGCGCATCGTCGCGCCGATCCCGGGCAAGGGAGCGGTGGGGGTCGAGGTCCCGAACCCGGAGCCGGAGATCGTGTGGCTGAGGGAGGTGCTGGAGTCGCCCGCTTACCGGCGTGCGGGATCGACTCTGCCGATCGCCCTCGGGCGTGATCTGGCCGGGCGCCCCTACGTAACCGACCTGGCGAGGATGCCGCACCTGCTCATCGCCGGCGCCACCGGTACGGGGAAGTCGATCTGCATCAACGCGATCATCACCAGCCTCGTCTACCGCTTCACGCCCGCGGAGCTGCGCCTGCTCATGGTGGATCCGAAGATGGTCGAGCTCAGCGTGTACAACGACCTGCCGCACCTCCGGCATCCCGTCGTCATCGAGAACTCCGAGGCTGCCTCGATCCTCAAGTGGGCCGTCTACGAGATGGGGCGTCGCTACAGCCTCCTTTCCGCCAACGGATGCCGGAACCTGCAGGAGTTCAACGCCCGCGTGTCAGCCGGACGTGAGATCCGGATGCCTGAGGGGTACGTGAAGGAGTACGACGAGGGCCCGCTGCCGTTCATCGTTCTGCTGGTCGACGAGCTGGC
This sequence comes from Gemmatimonadota bacterium, assembly GCA_020351855.1. Classification (GTDB taxonomy): domain Bacteria; phylum Gemmatimonadota; class Gemmatimonadetes; order Palauibacterales; family Palauibacteraceae. The sequence goes on along the minus strand of CP070670.1, from coordinate 35,009 downwards.
CGACCTCATCATGACGGTGCAGGCCGAGGTGGAGGGGCCGCTGGCCATTCTTGCCCAGAAGGCCCGCGCCGTGGGACTCCACCTGGTGATCGCGACCCAGCGGCCGTCCGTCAACGTGATTACGGGTCTCATCAAGGCCAACTTTCCCAGCCGGATCGCCTTCCGTGTCGCATCGAAGACCGACAGCCGGACGATCCTCGACCAGAACGGGGCCGAGAGTCTGCTCGGCAACGGCGACATGCTCTTCCTTCCCCCCGGTGAGGCCGACCCGATCCGCATCCAGGGCGCCTTCATCTCGAGCGACGACACGGAGCGTCTGGTCGAGTGGTACCGGCTCCAGGCGGCAGCCAGAGAGGAAGCGCCGGCGGCTGAGGAGGACATCCTGCTGAAGGTGCGGGAGCTCGAGGCCGACGAGGCGAAGACGGATGTGGCAGAGGATGTCCTGTCGGACTGGGACGATCTGTTTCCTCAGGCGGCCGAGATCGTGGTAGCCAACTCCTCCGGCTCCACGAGCCTGCTGCAACGCCGCCTGAAGATCGGCTATGGTCGGGCGGCGCGAATCGTGGACCAGCTCCACCACGCAGGCATCCTCGGCCCGCCCGATGGGTCAAGGCCGCGCGAGGTCCTGGTCGGCTTCGAGGATCTGAGTGAGATCCTGGAGAGCACGGGACACCGCGCCCGGCCGCCTTCCTGAGGCTCGAGATAAGGGGCGACGGTTCGCCGGGAAGCCGGAGATCGGAGGCCCACGGGAAGCCGGAACGGCCTCCAACGACCCGTGTAGTCTCTGCAGCAAGGCGGCTGACAAGCACATGGAGCATCGAACGTTGAACGCGCGATCGCGGCGAATCTGGACATGGGGGGCCGTACTGTTTCTCACGGCCGCGGCGGCGACTACCGACGTCGCGGCGGCCCAAGGCGTGCCCGACGTGCGGGAGATCCTGGCCCGGGCGGAGCAGAGGTACGAGGGGCTGGGTTCCCTCCGGGCGCGTTTCGAGCAGACGATCGCGGTTCCGCTGCTCGATCGGTCGCGCCACGGCACCGGGGTCTGGTATCAGAAGGGCCGGGGGCGGTTCAAGATGGAGTTCACCGATCCGGCCGGGGACGTCATCGTGGCGGACGGCGCGTACGTGTGGCTCTACTATCCGACGACGAACCCCGGTCAGGTCATCCGCTCGACGATCGAGGCGAGCCCGACGGGCGCCCACATGGTTGATCTCCAGGGGCGGATCTTCGAGGACGCCAAGACCATCTACGATGCGGTTTACGTGGCGGAGGAGCAGGTGACCGGGCGGCTGACGCACCTGGTCCGGCTGACCCCGCGCGCTGCCTCTCCCTATCGGCGCGTCCAGGTCTGGGTGGACACGGAGTCCTATCTGGTCCGCAAGTTCGAGATCGTCGAGGAGAACGAGACGATCCGCACGGTGGAGCTGAGCGATCTCGAACCGGATGTCCCCATTCCCGACTGGACCTTCAGCTTCCAGCTTCCGGCCGACGTGGATGTCTTCCAGGGATGAAGCTCGGCCTGATCAGTCTGGGTTGCGACAAGAACACGGTGGACTCCGAGCGCATCCTGGCGCGGCTGACCGCGCACGGAGCCGAGCTGGTCCAGGATCCCGGGGAGGCCGAGGTCATCGTGGTCAACACGTGCGGCTTCATCGACGCGGCGAAGCAGGAGTCGATCGATACGATCCTCGATGCCGCGAGGCTGAAGGAGGAGGGGAGATGCCGGGCGCTGGTAGCGGTCGGGTGCCTGGTGGAGCGTCACAGGGAGGCCCTGGCCCGCGAGCTGCCCGAGGTCGATCTGCTTCTCGGCCTCCGGGATCTCGATCGCCTCATACCGGACCTCCAGCGCCGCGGGGTCCTCGGTTCCCGCCAGCTCCATCCCGGCGAGCGCCTCCCGCTCGGAAGCCACGGTCACGTCCGCTACCTGAAGGTCAGCGAGGGCTGTGACCACGGTTGTGCCTTCTGCGCGATCCCGCTGTGGCGGGGTCGACACCGATCCTTCCACAGCGACCAGCTAGTAGCGGAGGCGAAGCGACTGGAGGCCCAGGGAGCCGTAGAGCTGAACCTGGTGGCTCAGGATCTCGCGCACTACGGACGCGACCGGCGTGACGGCACCGACATCACGAGCCTGCTGCGCCGCCTGCTTGACGAGACGGACGTTCCCTGGATCCGCCTGCTGTACATCTACTCCGCCGGGCTCCGCGAGCCACTGGTACGTCTCATGGCCTCGGAGGGCAGGGTCATGCCCTACATCGACATGCCGATCCAGCATGCGAGCGATGCGGTGCTCGAGCGCATGCGGAGGCCGGAGCGACGCGACTCTCTGCGCCGCAAGGTCGCCTGGCTGCGGGAGTCCGTGCCGGGCGTGACCCTGCGCACGACCGTGCTGGTCGGATTCCCCGGCGAGACGGACGCGGACTTCCGCACACTCGTCGATTTCCTCGAGGAAGCGCGCTTCGATCGCCTGGGGGCTTTCGCCTTCTCGCCCCAGGAGGGCACCCGCGCCCTGTCCCTCCAAGCGAGCCCGGTCCCGGAGAGCCTGGCGCGCGCCAGGCTGGCGGAGCTTCGCGAGGTACAGCGGGCCATCTCGGCCGAGCGCAGTGCGGCCGAGATCGGAGCGGAGCGTGCGGCGATCGTGGCCGACGGGGCGGGGTCGACCGACCCGGCGCTCGGCCGGCTCGCGAGCCAGGCCGACGATGTCGACGGTGTGACCTGGCTCGAGGCCGCGGAGCCGCTATCGCCCGGGCAGATCGTCAAGGCCGTCGTGACCGGGGCAGAGGACTTCGATCTGAGGGCGCGGGTCGTGGGCGTGCTTCGGCCAGCGCCCGCGATCGGTGCGGTCCCGTTTGAGGGCTCGGCTGCGGCGGTCCACGGCAACGGCTCGTCCCGGACTCGGCGTGGCGCCCGCCCCCTGCCGATGGCGCCGCTTGGGCTGGAGACGGCGTGGGGAAGATGACCGGGCCGGCCCTATGGGAGCGTGCCCTTCGGGTCCTGCCCGGCGGCGTGAGCTCACCGGTTCGCGCCTTTCGCTCGGTCGGGGGCGAGCCGTTCTTTTCCGAGCGCGGCGAGGGGGCGTTCCTCTACGACACGCAGGGTCGGAGATACGTGGACTACGTGCTCTCCTGGGGCCCGCTGATCCTCGGTCACGCCCATCCGGAGGTCGTGGAGGCGGTGGAGCGCGCCGCCCGCTCCGGTCTGACTTTCGGGACGCCGACGCCGGCCGAGGTCGAGCTCGCGGAGCTGATCATCGAGCTCGTGCCGAGCGTCGAGGTCGTACGCTTCGTGAGCAGCGGGACCGAGGCGACGATGTCCGCCGTGCGCCTGGCGCGCGGCGCGACGGGGCGCGATCGGATCCTCAAGTTCGACGGCTGCTACCACGGGCATGCGGACTCCTTCCTCGTGCAGGCCGGTTCGGGAGTGGCCACGCTCGGCCTGCCCGACTCGCCCGGCATCCCGGCCGCGCTGTCCGGGCTGACGAGCTCGGTGCCGTTCAACGACCTCGACGCCGTGGAGACCTCGCTGCGGCGCTTCCCCGGCGAGTTCGCGGCGGTGATCGTGGAGCCGGTCATGGGCAATGTCGGACTGATCGAGCCCGTGGACGGCTTCCTGGCGGGGCTCCGGGAGCTGACCCGCGCTCACGGAACGCTCCTGATCTTCGATGAGGTGATGACGGGCTTCCGCGTGAGCCTCGGTGGCGCCCAGAAGCGCTACGGCGTCGATCCCGATCTCACGACGCTCGGCAAGGTGGTGGGGGGAGGCCTTCCTGTGGCCGCCTTTGGCGGTAGTCGAGAGGTCATGGAGCAGGTGGCCCCGGCCGGCCCCGTGTACCAGGCCGGGACGCTCAGCGGCAACCCGCTCGGCATGGCCGCCGGCCTGGCCCAACTGCGCGTGCTGGCCCGTGAGAGGCCGTACGAGAGTCTCGAGCGCCGCACCGCGCAGCTTGTCGATGGGATTGTGCGTGCGGCGACGGAGCGCGGCGTGCCCATCTCGGCTGCGCAGGCGGGATCGATGTGGGGGGTCGATTTCACCGACGGGCCGGTCATCGACTATGCCGCGGCCAAGCGTACGGATGCCGTCTTCTTCTCGGCCTACTTCCGGGAGTGTCTGAAGCGGGGCGTCTTCTTCGCGCCGTCCCCGTTCGAAGCGGGATTCCTCTCCACCGCGCACGAGCCGGAGCACATCGAGAGGACGCTGGAAGCCGTCCGCGAGTCCCTGGATGCATCCGTTGTCCGCTGATTCGCACGGCCCACGGCTAGCGGCCGCGCTGCTCGCCATCCTGTGCGGGTCGTGCGCCGGAGGCCCGCCGCCCGAGGCTTCCGGTCCGTCGGACCCTCCCGGGCCGGAGCCTGTGCCCGTGGAGCGCGTCCGACCGGCGGAGGAGCGGCCCGCCGCGGAGCCCCCCATCGGCGAGCTGATCACCTCCGAGCCCCTGATCCGTGTGGGCGTGGATGTCGGCGTTCCCTCCGCGGTGATCATGTCGACTGCCGGTCTCCGGGTGCGCGACGGCTCGACCGGCAACCTGCTGGTGAGCGGCGGCGAGGAGATCCTGCGCTTCGAGGCGGCGGGCCCCGGCGTGCGCCTGGCGGAGCCGGTCGGCAGGCTCGACCCTGCGCCGGCTCGGGTGATCGTGGAGCCGCTGGACCCGTCGGCGGAGATCCTCATCGGTGCAGATCGCTACCGCGGGGTTGCCGAGGTGGTGGGCGACCCGTCCCGCGGCCTGATCGTGATCAACCGCTTGGGGCTGGAGTCCTATCTGAGCGGTGTCGTCCCGGCGGAAATCGGGCCGCGGCGGCCAGACGAGATGGCTGCCGTGCGAGCGCAGGCCGTGGCCGCCCGGACGTACACGATCGCGAGCCTCGGGCGGCGCGATTCGCTCAGCTTCGACGTGTTCGCCACCGTGGAAGACCAGGTCTATGGCGGGATCGGCGCGGAGCGAGCCGAGGTGGAGCGCGCGATCCGCGATACCCGGGGCGAGATCCTCACCTTCGCGGGACGGCCGGTCCTGGCCCTCTACCACTCCACCTGCGGGGGTCGAACCGCTACGCGAGAGGAGGTCTGGGGAGAGCCCGACCTGCCCTACCTGCGCTCCGTCCGCGATGCGGATCGCGACAGGGACTTCTGCTCGATCTCTCCGCGCCACCGCTGGGAAGTTCGGTGGACGGCCGACGAGATCAATGGCCCGGTGCGGGGCGAGCTAGCCGCGAGGCTGGGCATGTCCACCTCCGCCTTGGGCAGGATTCGCGCGATTCGGGTCCTGAGCCGCACGGTGAACGACCGCGTCGACGAGCTGGAGGTGGAGGCGGGCGAGGGGCGCTACACGATCCGCAAGAACGACATCCGCTTCGTGCTGCGATCCCCGGACGGACGGATTCTCGGCTCGACCGACTTTCGGGTGCGGCAGGGGCGGGTCGGCGACCGCGACGTGGTGATCGAGGGGCGCGGGTACGGACACGGCATCGGCATGTGCCAGTGGGGAGCGATCGGCCGCGCCAGGGCGGGGCAGGAATACCGGGCCATCCTGGCGGCGTACTACCAGAACGCCGCCCTTCAGAGGCTCTACTAGACGTACTGACCTACGAGCGCGGGGAGGCTTTCGAAGTGACCAGAGATGTGAGCGTCGCCATCATCGGAGCCGGCGGTGTGGCCCAGATCGTCCACTTGCCGATCCTCAAGCGGTTGACGAGCGTCCGGGTCGCCGCCGTCGTGGATACGTACCTGGATAAGGCCCGCACCATCGCCGAGCGCTTCGACGTCCCGGTCGCCGTCCGGTCCCTCGAGGAGCTGCCGAAGGAGCTGGAGGTGGACGCCGTCCTCGTGGCGACGCCCAACGATGCGCACGCCGCGGTGGTGCTGGAGGCGCTCGAGCGCGGCATGCACGTGCTGTGCGAGCGCCCCCTGGGGCCGACAAGCGAGCAGACGGAGCAGCTCATCCGTGCCGCCGACCGCGCGGGACGCCAGCTGATGGTGGCATTGAACCAGCGTTACCGGCTCGACGTGCGTGCCATCCAACAGTTCGTGGCCAGTGGCGAGCTGGGGGACGTGTTTCTGGTCCGCTCGGTGTGGCTGACGCCCGTCGATCGGCGGCCGAAGCGAGGCTGGCGCCTCGATCCGGAGAGCGCAGGCGGGGGCGTGCTGATGGACCTCGGCGTCCAGGCGCTCGACGTGGCGCTCTGGCTTCTCGGCTATCCGGACGTGGAGCGCGTCAGCGCGGGCTTTCGTTCGGAGGCGCCGGTCGAGGACACGGCCGCGGCGTTACTGGCGCTGGCCGGGGGGACGATGCTCCAAGTGGAGGTGAGCT
>CP070670.1:0-28608 GCA_020351855.1 Gemmatimonadota bacterium | reverse complement strand
GGCATCGAAGGCCTGATCGATGAGGCGATCGGCGAGCGCGGCGGAGGAAACGACGCGGCCGTGCAGGTGCTCAACCACGTCCTGCTGCCGGCCATGAAGGAGGTGGGCGACAAGTTCGGGGCCGGGGAGCTCATCCTCCCCTTTGTCCTTCAGTCGGCGGAGGTCATGAAAGGGGCCGTGACGCGCCTCGAGGATTTCCTGGAGAAGAAGGAAGGTGAGACGAAGGGTACGGTGGTCCTGGCCACCGTGTTCGGCGACGTCCACGACATCGGCAAGAACCTCGTCGGGACGATCCTCAGCAACAACGGTTATACGGTTCACGACCTCGGCAAACAGGTCCCCGTCAACACGATCATCGAGAAGGCGGAGGAGCTGCGGGCAGACGCGATCGGGCTCTCCGCCCTCCTCGTTTCGACCTCCAAGCAGATGCCGCTGTGCGCCCAGGAGCTCCATAGCCGAGGCCTGCGATATCCGCTTCTCCTGGGCGGCGCCGCCATCAACCCGTCGTTCGTTCGCCAGGCCGCCTTCGTGGGCGAGGATCGGGACACCGTCTATCCGGCAGGGATCTTCTATTGCAAGGACGCGTTCGCGGGCCTTGCGACGATGGATGCGCTCTCCGACCCGGAGGCCCGGGCGAAGCTGATCGGGGCCCGCGAGGCCGAGATCCGGGAGGGCGTCGCGCGGCGCGCCGAACTTCGGGAGCGGGCGGCCCGCCAGCGGCCGGCCTCTCAGACCGGGGGGCCGTCACGGGCGATCGAGATCCCGGAGCCGCCCTTCCGGGGCGTCAGGGTGCTGGAGCGCATTCCGCTCCCCGAGCTGTTCGCGCTCATCGACCGGAACACCCTCTACCGGCTGCACTGGGGAGCGAAGAACGCCAAGGGTGAGCGCTGGGAGGCCCTCGTCCGCGAGCACTTCGAGCCGCGCCTCGCACGCTACGAGCAGGAGGCGCTGGCCGGAGGGTGGGTCCGGCCGATGGCGGCGTACGGCTTCTTCCCGGCCGGATCGAGGGGCGACGCCCTGGTGCTGTACGACCCCGCCGACCCGCACCGCGAGGTCGCGCGCTTCGACTTTCCGCGACAGGATGGGCGGGATCGCCTCTGCCTGGCCGACTACTTCCTGCCGGCCGCTGACGGTGGTCGGGACGTGGCGGCACTGCAGATCGTGACGATCGGTGACAGCCTGCTCGAACGCTCCGCGAGGCTCATGGAGGGCGGAGAGTACTCGGACGGGTACTATCTGCACGGCTTCGGCGTCCGGCTCGCCGAGGCGGGAGCCGAGTACCTGCACCGACGGATCCGCGAGGAGCTGGGGATCGCCCCGGATCGCGGACTTCGCTACTCCTGGGGCTACGGAGCCTGCCCCGACCACCGGCAGCACGAGATCCTGTTCGAGCTCCTGCCGGCAAGAGAGCAGCTGGGAATGGATCTCACGGGGGCGGGCGCCCTGGTGCCCGAGGTGTCCACGGCCGCTCTCGTCGTTCACCACCCCGAGGCGCGGTACTTCTCGGTCTGACTCCAGGCGGGGGGAGGGACGCCCCCGGACCGCTACGCCTCTTCCTCGCCCGACAGCTTCCGCCGGAGGCTTGCGAGCATCTCCTCGGTCGTCCGCGCCAGATCGTAGTCCGGGCTCCAGTCCCACTCCTCGCGGGCGGCCGCGTCACTGATCGAGTGCGGCCAAGAGTCGGCGATCCGCTGCCGGACCGGATCGATCCGGTACTCGATCCGGAAATCGGGCAGGTGCCGGCGGATCGCCTCGGCCACCTCGGCGGGCGTGAAGTTCATCGCGGTCACGTTGAACGCGTTCCGGTGCACCAGGCGGCCGGGATCCGCCTCCATGACATCGATGGCGGCCTTGAGCGCGTCGGGCATGTACATCATGTCGAGGCGCGTATCGGGCCCCAGATAGCAGGTATACCGGCCGTGCTTGATCGCCTCGTAGAAGATCTCCACGGCGTAGTCCGTCGTGCCGCCGCCAGGCAGCGCGACATGCGAGACGAGGCCGGGAAAGCGCACGCCCCGGGTATCGACCCCGAACCGCGCGTGGTAGTAGTCGCACAGCAGCTCTCCCGCCGCTTTGGTGACGCCGTACATCGTCGTCGGCCGCTGCACGGTGTCCTGGGGCGTCGACTCGCGCGGGGTGCTCGGGCCGAACGCCCCGATCGAGCTGGGCACGAAGACGGCGCAGCCGCTGGCGCGGGCCACCTCGAGCGTGCGGTACAGGCCGCCCATGTTCACGTCCCAGGCGACATGCGGCTTCTCCTCCGCCACGGCGGAAAGGATCGCCGCGAGGTGGTAGATGGCATCGACCCCGTGACGCCGCACTGCGACATCGATCTGCCGCTGCTGCGTGACATCCACGAACTCGAACGGTCCGTCCCCCGCCTGTGGCATCCGGATGTCCGAGGCGATGACGTTCTCCGTTCCGTATCGCTCGCGCAGTGCGCTCACGAGCTCCGTGCCGATCTGCCCGAGCGCACCCGTGACGAGAATCCTCTTCAGGCTGTCCTCCCGATCGGTGTCCGGTGGCGACCCGATCGAAGTTACGTCGTCCCGCTACCCGCGACGAGGCGTCCGGCATTCGCTATACTGGGGGCCGTAGAAGGCTCCAATCTCGCTAAGGACCTCCGGAGAACTGGCATGATCACGAGATGCTTCGGGCCGCTCGCGGCGGCCCTGACCCTGCTGCTGTCTGTCCCGTCCGCGGGGGCGGGACAGGATGTACTCACCCCCGAACTGCTCTGGAAGCTGCCCCGCGTGGGCGGCCCGAGTCTTTCACCGGACGGCCGGATGATCGCATACGGCGTCACGCGATACGATCTCCAGAAGAACAGGGGGAACTCCGACATCTACCTGATCCCCGTGGCGGGCGGAGAGCCGCAGCCACTCACCGACACCCCGCACCGCGAGAGCAGCCCGCGCTGGCGACCGGACGGGACATGGATCGGATACCTGTCCGACGAGAGCGGTTCGACACAGCTGTGGGAAGTCCGGCCGGACGGTTCGGGGCGCCGACAGGTGACCGATATCGAAGGCGGCATCGGGAACTTCCTGTACTCGCCGACGGGCGATCGCGTCTCCTTTACCCGCAGCGTCAGGCTCGAGCCCGGAGTGGAGGAGCTGCATCCCGACATGCCCGAGGCCCGCGTGCGGATCATCGACGATCTGATGTACCGACACTGGGACCATTTTCGGGACGGGAGCTTCCGCCACCTCTTCATCGCGGAGTACGCGGACGGGACGGTGGAGACGCCGATCGACATCATGGAGGGCGAGCCGTACGACACGCCGCTCGATCCGTTCGGGGGGGTGGAGCAGATCGCCTGGAGCCGTGACGGGGCCCGGATCGTCTACACGAGCAAGAAGGCGACGGGGGCCGAGTTCGCCCGCAGCACGAACTCGGAGCTGTACCTGTACGACATCGAGACGGGCCAGACACGCAACCTGACTCCCGGCATGAAGGGGTACGACATCGAGCCCGCGTTCTCTCCCGACGGGGGCGCGCTGGTGTGGCTGAGCATGGCGAGGGACGGATACGAGAGCGATCGGAACCGCCTCTTCCTGCTCGACCTGCAGAGCGGCGACAGGCGAGAGCTGTCCGTCGGCTTCGATCGGGACGCCCACGGGCCCGCCTGGGATCCATCAGGGCGCTTGGTGTTCCTCACCAGCGAAACCGACGGCACCATCCAGCTCTTCGCGGCGGATGTCGACGCCGGCACGATCCGCCAGGTGACGGAGGGAGTGCACAACTACTACGCGTTCGACGTGGCGGAGGTCGAGGGACGGGCCCAGCTGGTCGCGCAGCGGGTCTCCATGTCCGCGCCGGCGGAGCTCTACCGGGTGGATGCGAGCACCGGCGAGGCGACGCGGCTCACCTTCCACACGGCGCCGATCATGGACGGACTCCAGCTCGGTCAGGTCGAGGCCCGGTGGATCCGGGCGACCGACGGCGGACGCATCCTGACCTGGGTCATCTACCCGCCAGGGTTCGATCCCGCGAAGCGCTACCCCGCTCTTCTCTACGCGCAGGGCGGTCCGCAGTCCACGGTCAGCCAGTTCTTCTCCTACCGGTGGAACTTCCAGCTCATGGCCGCCAACGGCTACATCGTGGTGGCGCCGAACCGCCGCGGGGTTCCGGGCTTCGGCCAGGCGTGGAAGGAAGAGATCTCGCGTGACTGGGGCGGCCAGGCGATGGAGGACCTCCTGGGCGCGATCGACGCCGTCTCACAGGAGGCCTTCGTGGATGAAGGCCGCCTCGGGGCGGTCGGCGCCAGCTTCGGCGGCTACAGCGTGTTCTGGCTCGCCGGGCATCACGAGGGCCGCTTCCGGGCGTTCGTCTCCCATGCCGGAGTGTTCAACCTGGAGAGCATGTACGGCGCCACCGAGGAGCTCTTTTTCCCGGACTTCGACCTCGGAGGTCCCTACTGGACGGACCCGCGCCCGGAGAGCTACGACCGCTTCTCGCCCCATCGGTTCGTCCAGAACTGGGATACGCCGATGCTCATCATCGGCGGCCAGCTGGACTACCGCGTGCCCGTCACGGAAAGCATGCAGGCGTTCACCGCCCTCCGAGCACAGGGCATCGAGGGACGGTTCCTGTACTATCCGGAGGAGGGACACTGGGTGCTCGGTCCGCAGAACGGGATCATCTGGCACCGGGAGTTCTTCGGCTTCCTCGACCGTCACCTGAAGCCGCCGAGCCCCTGAGGTAAGGGCGAGGAAACGGCGGGCCCCGATGCAGGCGGGGGACGCGGAACGGCGCGTCCCCCGCGCGGCAGGTCGGGCGTCTGTCGGGCGGGGCCGCGCTAGCGCGTACCCGAGAAGCGCATGAGCAGCCGGAGGGCGTCGTCCACCGTGACGACCGTCCCGTCCCCGAGAAGGATGACGGTCTCGTCGCAGGTGAGGCTCGCCGACGCCGCTACCGAGAGCTCGGCTCCCGAAACCGCGCCGTTCATCTGGTTGTCCGCATCGCGGATCACGCAGCCCGCGAAGACGTTCTGGCTCACGATCCCGCCGCCGGCGAAGATGTCCTCCCAGATGTCATCCTGGCGCTTCGGGCTGTCGATCGTATCGGAGGCGGTCGACGGGGGAACCGTCATCGAGAAGTTGACCCCGCCGTCCGCCCGGGCGAACCCGTCCACGATCGATCCGGAAACCGGGCTGCCGGCGGCGCAGTCCCCCTCGTCGTTGACCAGGAAGATGCCCCCGAACCGATCCTTGCTCTGGTCCCCCAGGGTGATCGAGCCCGAACAGAGGGCGATGTCCCCCACGGGGAAGTCGGCGTCGTTCGTCTCCCAGCTCAGGGTCCACGTGCCGAGGTAGGTCCCGTCCACGTCCACCGCGTCCCCGAACGGGGTATTGTCACAGGCGGCCAGCGCGAAGGCGCCGGCCATCAGCATCAACGACGTGCTTCCTCTCATCGAGCGCTCCTTGCCCACGATCGAGCGGCCGGCCGACCGCTCCTCCTCAACGATATACCGCCTCGAGCCCTTCAACGATGCAAGAAACGGGACGCACCCGCCTTGATCATGCTAACACAATATCACGTTGCCACTTACATCCTCTCAGCTCTACCCTGATACAACCCTCCGCCTGTGCACCGCGTCGCCCTTTGCCGCAATAATGATGCTACTTGCCAGGGCAGCCTTACCCGATGCTCAGGCGGCATACAGGTCGATGACCCGCTCCAGCGCCCATCGGCATACCGGGCAGAACCCCACGTCGTCCCGGGTGAACATGATGCAGTCGGTGGCAGGACGATAAAGCCCTTGGGCCTCGTACATCGCGCCCTCGAACGCTCCGACGCGGCCCGAGTACCGCATGGCGGCGAGGAGCTCCGTCTCGATCCGCTTCTGCTCCTCGAACAGCGCGTCGAACTCCGCCTCCGGCGCCCCCGAGTCGATGAGCGCCTGCCGGCGCGCGCGGATCGAGCGAGCGTGCTCTTCGTACGCGTCCTTCCCCCAGGGCGTCGGGATCGGCGTTCCCGGCTCGACCAGGTGCGCCCACTTCACCCGGCCCGGATCGCGCAGGGCCGTGACGTTGAGCTCCCACGGCTCGACTTGCTCCTCGGGGGTCTCGTAGCTCACCGGGGACAAGTAGTACTCGTCCGCCAGGCCCGCGAAGTGGTGTCCAAACTCGTGAATGAAAATGTACTCGGAGAACTCGGTGTCCACCGCCGTCGTGGCCTGGAGGTTGAAGATCCCGCCTCCTCCGTACTGCCGCTCATTGACCAAGATCTCGAGGAACTCGTACGGCACCCCCGAGAGGGCCTCCCGCAGGGCACGATTGTCGAAGGTGAGGAGGTAGCGCTCCGAATCGAAGATGTTGTATTCGGCCGAGACCGGCGTACGACGGAAGGCGCCGACGTGCGGCCGGTTCACCCCCGTCGCGTGGGACGGTACGTCCACCGCCCAGACGTTGAAATCGGACCTGCGGCTCCTGAACGGCTCGACCTCGAACAGCGCCTCGACCAGCCTCCGGGCGTCCGCGTGGAACTTCTCCATCTCGCCCACCGTGTAGCCCTCGCTGACGAGCACCAGATCCACCTTCTCGGTCGGGGGACCGCTCTCGAACACCGCCCACACGTTCGACCGGGGCGGTGGGTCGGCCGCGTTCACGAAGCGCGAGCCCGGATCGACCGACACAGACCAGATCTCGCGGAACGCGTTCGTCTCATCTCGCTTCTTCAGGACGACCTGCACGGTGCTGCGGGGCCAGGGGAAGCGCAGCGACTCGTGAAAGGTGCGGTGCACGGCCCGGGCCTCTCCCGTCGTCTCCCACTCCCCGTAGATGGAGGCGAATCCACGCGAGTAGATCACGCGGTTCGTCTCGGGATCGATGACCTCGAACAGGTACTTGCCCAGATTCGTCTCGTCGACGAGACGGGACAGGCTGCCGGCCCACGGGCCGTCCGATACGACCCGATCGAGGCTGAGGATCTCCTCGTCGATGTCACCCGTGTGGAAGTAGTCCACGCGCATCGTCTTGGGCAGGAAGTGCCGGTCGAACGACGGCACGCCCTGAGACGCCGGTTGGGCCGCGGCCGGCGGGGTGGCGATCGCAAGCATCAGCAGGCACATCCAGGGTCGACGCATGGTCGCCCTCCTTTCAATCCATCAGCGATTGCTCGATGTCGTGGATCAGATCGTCGGGGTCCTCCAGGCCTACCGATAGTCGGATGAGCGCGTCCGAGATGCCGGAGGCCGCCCGCTCGTCCGGGCTCAGCCCGGCGTGCACCGCCGCGGCCGGGCGGATGATGAGCGAGTCGACGCCACCCAGGCTCGGGGCGACGATCGGAATCTGCAGGCGGGCCAGGAACCGCTCCGCCCGATCCACATCCCCCTGCAGCTCGAAGCTCAGCATGCCGCCGTATCCATCGAACAGACGGCCCGCCAGCTCGTGCTCGGCGTGCGATGCGAGGCCGGGGTAGTTGACGCGCCGCACCGCCGGCTGGGATTCGAGGAAGCCCGCGATCCGGGACGCGCTCTCGCCCTGGCGCCGCACCCGGACCCCGAGCGTCTTGAGCCCGCGGTGGAGCAGGAAGCAGGCGTGCGGATCGAGGGCGCCTCCGAGGTGATCGTGGAGGTGCTTGATCCGCTCGATCAGCGCGGCGGACCCGATCGCCGCGCCGGCGATCACGTCGTTGTGCCCGTTCAGGTACTTGGTGGCGCTATGCAGGGACAGGTCGAAGCCGATCTCCAGGGGGCGGAAGTTGACGGGCGAGGCAAAGGTGTTGTCGATGATCGAGACGAGCCCCGCCTCGCGCGCGAAGCGCACGATGCCCTCCAGGTCCGGGATCTGGAGAAGGGGGTTGGTGAGCGTCTCGACGTAGATCGCCTTCGTGCCGGGCCGCAGGGCGCGCTCCCACGCCCCCCGGTCCTGCCGATCGATCAGGGTGTGCTCGATGCCCAGGCCCGGCAGATCCTTGGTGATCAGGCCGTGGGTTCCGCCGTACAGACAGTCCTGCGCCAGGAGATGGTCGCCCGACCGGAGGACCGCGAGCAGGGCACCGGAGATCGCCGCCATGCCGCTCGCTGTCACGAGCGCCGCCTCGCCGTGCTCCAGGGCCGCCAGCTTGGCGTGAAGCGCCAGGTGGTTCGGACTGTTGCTCAGGCGGGCGTAGCGGATCTCGTGGTAGTCCGTCTCGCCCTGGTAGTCGTAGGTGCTGGACTGGAAGACCGGCATCGCCACCGCACCCCCGATCCGGGGCCTCGGCTCCCCCGCGTGGATCGCCTTCGTGTCGACCGACGGCTCCCTGCCGCCCATTCGCCAACCTCCGTGCAATACCCGCCTGACGAAGCTCGCCCGCCGCCTCTGGAGCGAGGGCGCGCGTGCAGTCTAAGATGGGGCCTGGCGCTCAGCGAGGGTACCGGACGGCCTCGGCGGTCCGATCACCCTGCGGGCCTGCCGTCCGGGTTCCGGTCCGCTAGTTTGGCCTTGAGCGTTGGCATGATCGCGGACAGCAAGCGACGCCGGAGAACCCGCCATGGCTACCCAGATTCGCAGGGTCGAGTACTTCTACACGATGGTCAAGGACGAGCCGGGAGAGGGCTTCAGGCTCCTCTCGCAGCTCGCCGAGATGGGCATCGGACTGCTCGCCTTCTCGGCCGTCCCGCTGGGGCCGCTGTACACGCAGCTCACCGTCTTCCCGCAGGATTCCGGAAAGCTGCTCAGCGAGAGCCGGCGGGCCGGCCTGGAGCTGGACGGCCCCCACCCCGCCCTGCTGGCTCAGGGGGACGACGTGCTCGGCGCCCTGGCCGGCATCTACGAGCGGCTGGCAGCCGCCGGGGTGAACGTGTACGCCTCGACGGGCGTCGCGGATGATCGGGGCGGATTCGGCCACATCTTCTACATCCGGCCCGAGGAGTTCCTCCAAGCCGCTCGGGCCCTCGGCCTCTGAGGGTCAGCCGGATCGGCCCGGACCCAGGAACCCGGAGGGGGATCCCGGCCTACTAGGGCCGTCCCGGGAGCGCTGCGCCGTTTGGGCGCCGCCGGGCAACCGTGTCCCGAACCCCGACGCTCATGGAACTCCGCAATATCGCGATCATCGCCCACGTCGATCACGGAAAGACGACGCTGGTCGACCAGATGCTTCGGCAGGCCGGTGTCTTCCGGGCCGACGAGGTCGTGCAGGATCGCGTGCTGGACTCGAACCCGCTGGAGCGCGAGCGCGGGATCACGATTCTCTCCAAGAACACGGCCGTGCGCTGGGCCGACGCGAAGATCAACATCGTGGACACGCCGGGACACCGGGATTTCGGGGGCGAGGTCGAGCGGATCCTGCGCATGGTGGACGGCGTGCTGCTCCTCGTGGACGCGGCGGAGGGGCCGATGCCCCAGACCCGGTTCGTGACCCGCAAGGCGCTCGAGCTGGGGCTCGCTCCCGTCGTGGTGATCAACAAGGTGGATCGCCCCGACGCGCGCCCGCTGGAGGCGCAAGACGAGGTGCTGGACCTGTTCATCGAACTCGATGCCTCCGATGAACAGCTCGATGCGCCGTTCCTGTACGCCAGCGGCCGCAACGGCTGGGCGAGCTCGAGCCCCGACGTGCGGGACGGCGATCTCGCCCCGCTGTTCGAGACGATCCTCACCTCCGTCCCCGCCCCGGCCGCGGACCCGCAGGGACCGTTCCAGATGCTCACTTCCACGCTCGATTACTCGAGCTACGTCGGCCGCATCGCGATCGGACGGATCGAGCGGGGCCGCGTCGAGCAGGGGCAGCGGGTGGCCCTCCTGCCGCTCGGAGCGCCGGGCCTCGTAGAGGAGAGCGAGGGCAAGGAGGGCCGGGTGCTGAAGCTGTACGGGTTCGAGGGGCTCTCTCGGGTGGAGATCCAGGAGGCAGGCGCCGGCGATATCGTGGCCCTGGCCGGGTTGGAGGAGGTCGAGATCGGACAGACGCTGACGGATCCGAGCTGCCCGGAGCGGTTGCGGGGAATCGCCGTGGAAGAGCCGACGCTCTCGGTGGACTTCCAGGTCAACGATTCACCCTTCGCCGGCCAGGCCGGCCGCTTCGTGACGACCCGACAGCTGCGTGAGCGTCTGTACCGGGAGACCCGGAGCAACGTGTCGCTTCGCGTCGAGGACACGGCGCAGCCCGACACGTTCGCGGTCTCGGGACGTGGCGAGCTGCACCTGACGATCCTCATGGAGACGATGCGGCGCGAGGGCTACGAGTTCACCGTCTCCCGGCCACGCGTGATCCTCAAGGAGGGTGTGGACGGAGAGGTTCTCGAACCGTACGAGAAGACGGTGATCGAGGTGCCGCAGGAGATGGTCGGGGTGGTGATGGAGAAGATGGGAAGCCGCCGCGCCGAGGTGCTGGACATGCGGCCGACCGATGCGGGGCCCGTCCGCATCGACTTCCGCATACCGGCTCGGGGCCTGTTCGGCTACCGGTCGGAGTTCCTCACGGACACTCGCGGTGAGGGCCAGCTCCACCACGGCTTCCTCGAGTACGGCCCCCGGGCGGGCTCGCTGCAGAACCGGTCGCGCGGTGCCCTCGTAGCCGATCGAGAGGGGACGGCCGTGGCCTTCGCCCTGTTCAACCTCCAGGCACGCGGCGTGATGTTCGTCGAGCCGGGCGAGGCCGTGTACAGCGGGATGATCGTTGGCGAGAGCAGCCGGCCCGGCGACATGGAGGTGAACGTCTGCAAGGAGAAGAAGCTTACCAACATCCGGGCGGCAGCAGCCGACGAGAGCATCCGTCTGGAGCCGGCCCGCGAGATCACCCTGGAGCTGGCGCTCGAGTTCATCAACGACGACGAGCTGATCGAGGTCACTCCCGACGCGATCCGGCTCCGCAAGCGGCAGCTCGATCCGAGCGCGCGCAAGAAGGCGATGCGCCAGGCGGCAGCGCTCGCCCGGGAGGCCTGAAGGGGCCCGGCGAGGCCCCAGTCTCCTCGCCCAGCGGCTGGCTTGCTGTCGGGGCCCTGCCTAGTATCCCGCGGCTGTCCACACTCCTCTAGCTCGGAGGTTCGACATGCTGGCTGCTCTCGCGGAGAACTGGTGGGCCTTCCTGATGCGCGGGATCTTCGCCATCCTCTTCGGCATCGGCGCGCTGGCCTTCCCGGGCATCACGCTGCTCGTCCTGCTCGTGCTGTTCGGCTTCTACTGCTTGGTGGACGGCTTCGCGTCCCTCGCGATGGCGTTCGAGGCGGAGAAGAAAGGGTGGTACATCATCGGTGGCCTGGTCAGCCTGGCGGCCGGCGTCATCACCTTCGCCCGACCGGGGGTCACCGCGCTCGCCCTCCTGTTCATCATCGGCTTCTGGGCCATCGTGCGCGGCATCACGGACGTCGTCGTCGCGTTCGAGATCCGCAAGCTCGTCGAGGGCGAGTGGATGCTCGCGCTCGGCGGGGTCGTCTCGGTGCTCTTCGGCCTCCTCGTGCTCGCCCGGCCCGCCGGGGGCGCCCTGGCGCTCATCTGGCTGATCGCCTTCTTCGCGCTGATCCTGGGCTTCCTGCTCGTGGGCGTCGGCTTCAAGCTCCGCCGGCTGAAGAAGGCCGGAGAGGCGGTCGCTCAGGCTGCGTCCTAAAGCGAGAAGCAGACCGAAGCCCATAGCACGACCTGCCTTCCGCCCGGCCCGCGCTGGGCGGAAGGCTTTCGCACGTCCCGTCCGGAGTGCACTCAGCTACCGGTGGACGCGGCCTCCCGCAGCAAATTCCGCGCGATCACGAGCCGCTGGATCTGATTCGTACCCTCGTAGATCTGCGTGATCTTCGCGTCGCGCATGAACTTCTCGATCGGATAGTCCTTGCAATAACCGTAGCCGCCGAACAGCTGAACACAGTCCGTCGTCACCTTCATCGCGACGTCCGTCGCCATCAGCTTGCACATGGCCGAGACCTTCGTGATGTTCTTCGCCCCGGCATCGATCGTCCGCGCGGCCGTATGCACGAGCTGGCGGGCCGCCTCGATCTGCGTGGCCATGTCCGCGAACATCCACTGCACGCCCTGGAACGAGCTTACGGACTGACCGAACTGCTGCCGGCCGTGCGTGTACTCCATCGCCAGGTCAAGGGCTCCCTGCGCGAGCCCGACGGCCTGGGCCGCCACGCCCGGGCGGGCACGATCCAGGGTGATCATGGCGTGCTTGAAGCCGCGCCCCTCGACGCCACCCAGGAGGTTCTCCGCCGGGACCCGGCAGTCCTCGAAGTGGATCTCGACCACCGGCACGCAGCGGATCCCGAGCTTGTCCTCGTGCTTGCCCACCCGATAGCCGGGCATCCCCTCCTCGACCACGAGCCCCGAGATGCCGCGCGCTCCCCGATCGGGCTGGGTTACGGCGAAGACCGTGTTGAAGGAGGCCACCGCCCCGTTCGTATTCCACTTCTTCTCGCCGTTCAGCACGAAGACATCCCCGTCGCGTACCGCCCGGGTCTTCATCGAAGCGGCATCCGACCCGGCCTCCTTCTCGGAGAGCCCGAACGCGATGAGCTTGTCGCCGGCCGCGATCGGGGGCAGCCACCGCTCCTTCTGCTCCTCCGTTCCCCCGATCAGGATGGGAAAGGATCCGAGTGCGTTGACGGCGAAGCCGACGCCCATGCCGCCGCAGGCGCGCGAGAACTCCTCGACGACGATGCACAGGTCCAGCACGCCCCCACCGAGCCCCCCGTACTCCTCCGGAATCCACACGCCGGACAGTCCCGCCTCCTGGATCGCCCGCTGAACTTCCCACGGGTAGGTCTGTTCGGCATCGTACTTGGCCGCCACGGGCCGCATCACCGTCTCGGCCAGCTCGCGGGCACGCCGTCCCAAATCCATCTGCTGCGGCGTGTAAAGCTCTTCGATCATTTGGCTTGCCTTTGTTCTACTAGTGTGGTTTCAAGGCGCTTGCTCGACGATCACCGCCCTGCCCCGGCTGGCCAGCAGACCCCGTTCCGCAGCTTTCGCCGCAGCTCCTTGCCTCCTTCGGTCATCGTCTCACTCCTGCGCCCGGGTGGCTTGCTCCACGAACGCCTTGTATTCGCGGCCCAGGGGATCTTCAGGATGGGCGGCGATCCTTCGTTCGGCTAGCGGCAGCGCCCGCCTCGGCTCGCCCCGCTTCACGTAGTGATCGGCCAGCGCGTACAGATACTCCAGGCTCTCCGGCTCCAGCTCCACCGCCCGCTGCAGCGCCGCCTCCGCCTCGGACCGACGCCCGAGGCTCTGAAGGAGCAGACCGAGATTGTAGTGGGCCCGTGAGCGCTCCGGCATCCCCGTGGCCGCCTGTTCCAGGAATGCGGCCGCCTCGGCGGGCCGCCCCACCTCAGCCAGCAAAAGCCCCAGGGAATACGGCGCCTCGTGCACCTCGGGATAGCTCCCGATCACCTCGCGCAGCAGCCCCTCGGCCTCCGCGTTCCGGCCCTGCCCGTTATACAGCACGGCAAGGTTCATCTTGGCGGGATAGAAGAGGTCGTCGATCTCGATCGCCGTCCGGTAGTACTCCTCCGCCTTGGCGGGATCGCCGAGCGCCGCATAGAGGTTGCCCAGGTTGTGGGCCGACGGTGCGAAGTCGAGCGAGTGGCCCATCGCGGTCCGATACTCGTTCAGGGCCGAGTCGAGGGCGGCCTGCTGGTAGGGCTTGAGCAGCTCCCGCGGCACCGGGACGAGTCGGACGGCCGCCTGACCGCGGACGGCCTTCGCCGGATCGGCGAGCAGGGGCGCCACGACGTCCACGAGCTCCCGCGGGTCGGTCGTGTTCACCGCCTGCACGGCCGTGTAGCGAACCAGAGCATCGTCGTCGGCCAGCGCATTCCTGAACGCCCATGCGCTCTCTTCTCCCGGATACGGGCCGAGCAGGGAAAGCGCCGTGGCGCGGACGAGCGCCGGATAGAGGGGATCGCCGGCGAGCCGGACGAGCTCGGGCCCTGCTTCCGGCGCCCCGCGGCGGCCCGCTTCCAGGACCGTCCCGTAGTGGGGCCGGCGCGCGATGCCGTACCAGCGGGTGAAATGATCGGCCGCCCACTCCGCCGACCTGTCCTCATGGCACCCGCTTTGGCCGCAGGCGTTCGGCACCCCGATCTCGAGCGTCAGGTCGGGTCGGGGCACGCGCAGGCTGTGGTCGGCCCGGTAGTCGATCACCATGTACGGACGCTCCGGCATGTGACATTTCACACAGAGCGCGCCTTCGCTCGGCTGGCCCTCATGGACCTTCTTGTGGAAGTGGTGGTCGGAGCTGTCGTAGACGGCCGCGGTGTGGCACTGGAGGCAGAGCTCGTTGCCCTCCCGGATGAGCTGAAGGCTGTGCACATCGTGGCAATCGCTACACCGGACGCCGTTGCGGTACATCTTGCTCTGCAGGAAGGAGCCGTAAACATAGACCTCCTCGAGAATCTGCCCATCGGGATAGTAGAGGCCGTCGTCGAGGAGACTCGGGATGTGGTGGTCGAGCAGGTTCGCCCCGCGGTGATCGTACCCCCCCAGCTCCGTGCGCCGGGAGTGGCAGGGCGCGCACAGCTCGACCTGCTGCTCCGATTCGATCCCGCTCGTGCGGACCACGAGCCCGTAGTTCTCCTCGGGCGGCCGGGCCATGGGCTCGATCTCCGCCCACGCGACGTGAGCGGAGCCCGGTCCATGACAGGCCTCACAGCTCACGTCGATCTCCGACCAGCTCGTGTCGAACGTCCGGGAGGCCGGATCGTAGCCCTTCTCCAGGTTGGTGGAGTGGCACTCGGCACACATGCCGTTCCAGTTCTGCGCGGCCTTCGTCCAGTGAAGCCAGTCGTCGTGCGGGATCTCCTGGCCGGGGTACATGCGGAACCACCGGCCCTGCTCTACATCCCAGGCGATCGACAAGGTTTGGAGGCGGCCGCCGGAAAACTGAATCAGGTACTGCTGCAGAGGCTCGATGCCGAAGGTGTAGGCGATCTCGAAGTCGGCGGGCTCGCCGTCCGGGCCTTCCGTGCGGACGAAGAAACCACCGTCCTTCCGGTAGAAGCGGCTGGACACGCCCATGTACTCGAAGACGGCGTCGCCGAAGTCGCCTAGGACCGTGGAGTCGCTGGCCACGTCCATCGAGTTGTCGTGGTCTGAGCCCAGCCAGGAACGGTATGCCGCCTCGTGGCAGGAGACGCATCGAGACCGTCCGACAAAGGTCGGCACCGAATCGGTCACGCTCCGGCGCGCCGCGCGAAGGTGATTCTCCTTGACGGCATAGAGGGGTACCGTCGCAACGATGACGAGGGTCGCGATGAACCCGGCGATCTTCCACCCGCGCAGCGGATCGCCTGCACGGGTCGCTCCGCCCCGCCCACCCACCGTCTCGACAGGCTCCCCGCGGGACTTCCCGGCCGGAGCCCGCCGGCCCGTTCCCTGATCCGGCGCCTCCGGCTTCACGATCGCACCGCCTGCGAGGGATCGAAGCGCTCACGGCGGATCGTTCGGCTCGTGTCCACCTTGACGAGGCCGTGCTCGATGCGCACCGCGTACAGATCGAGCGGCCGAGGCGCCGGCGGGCTCAGCACCGTACCCGTGATGTCGTAGGCGGATGCATGGCAGGGACAGACGAACCGGTCCTCCGCAGCCAGCCACGGCACGGTGCACCCGAGGTGCGTGCATTCTCGGAGCAGGGCGAGAAACCCCCCGTCCGCGAGCCTCGCCAGATAGAAACGTCCTTCCGGAAACGGCGTCACCGAGCCCGGCGCGAAGCCCCCCACCGGCCCCGCCACGACGATCGCGCCAGAGGTCCCCGTCGGCTCCGAGCGCGATCCGGGACGCAGGAACTCGAACGCGAGCCACAGATACTCGCCGAGCGCGATGCCGCCGAGCCACAGCCAGGCCCGGGCCAGAAAGCTCCGCCGGGTGCGGGCCGCCTCGGTCGGCCGCGTCGTCGGAAGCGAGTCCCCCCGACCACCTCGCATCACCCCGGACCCCCGGCGGCCCTCATCAGACTTTCCACGGCCACGTCAGAGCCATGCCGGGCCCCCGAAACCAGACCCCGACGGCCGTCAGGAGGACGAAGCCGACGAAGAGGAAGACGAACAGGGCCTGGACCGCCTCCCCGCGGCTCGCCCTGCCCCGGCGCCGCAAACCCGCATAGAGGCCCCACAGGGCCGCCAGCAGGATGGCGAACGGAAGGAGGCCGTTGCTGATGACGGGAGGCAGTCCCGCCAATCGGGCCTCGGGATTCATAACGAACTCGTCGAGCACGATCCAGATCGGCGTCACGCCGAGCGCCAGCACGGCGGCGAGCGCGGAGCTCCGCCTGCCGCGGGAGGAGAGGAACCAGGCCCCGGCCTGCTCGGGCTCGTACCGCAGGTAGGGGATGAACAGCAAGCCCCACGCCGCGAGCGCCGGCCCGATCACCACGGCGAACAGCGGGTGGAAATGGAGCAGCAGCTCCTGGAAGCCCATGAAGTACCACGGCGCCTTCGCGGGGTTGGGGCTCATCCCCTGGTTCGCCGGATCGCCGAGGCGGGCGTCGAGCGCGACCGAGCAGGCGAGCACCAACGCGACCAGGATCAGGCCCGCCACGAACTCCCGAAGCAGGAGGTTCGGGAAGTAGAGCACCGTGGCCGGCCTTTCCTCCGGCTCCTCCTCGACGCCATGCGGCAGCACCACGCCGCCCGCCTTGCGAACACGCCAGAAGTGGAAGGCCATGAGAAGGAGGAACGTCGCCGGGATGAGCGTGGTGTGCAGGGTGTAGAAGTTGAGCAGCGTCGCTCCGCCGATCGCCTCGCCGCCGCGAAGACCCCGCTGCAGCCAGCCGCCGATGCCGGGCACGTAGGCGATCATGGCCGTGCTGATCGTCACCGCCCAGTAGGACAGCTGATCCCACGGCAGCAGGTACCCGGTGAAGCCCGCCCCCAGAATGATGACGAGCAGGAGGAGGCCGATCACCCAGTTGAACTGCCGGGCCCCGTGGAACGCCCCGGTGAAGTACACCCTCAGCAGGTGCAGAACGGCGACGAAGATCAGGAGGTTGGCGCTCCAGTGGTGGATGTTGCGCACGAACTGACCGAACCGGACCTCGGTCTGCAGCCTCACGATCGACTCGTGAGCCCGGCCCGGCAGGGGCTCGTACACGAACATCAGCAGGACGCCGGTGAGCAGCAGCAGGACGAACAGCACCAGCGACATCCCGCCCAGGCCCCACGTATGGGTGAACCGCAGGGTGGCCGCCGGGAGGCGGACGGGGCGAACGTGCAGCACGAGATGGTCGAGGACGACGCGCTTCCGCTCGCGCTCCGTCTCCGGCTCGAGGGTGGAGCGAAAGACGGAGCGCCAGATCCGCGCGAGCACACCCGGATCGGGCGGCTCCGGATCCCCGTGCGGGCTGCCTCCTGTCACCTCGGGGAGCCCCCGCTTCCTGCGGGCTGAGGATCGGTCCGGCGGCCCTCGTGGCCTCGAAGGAAGCGGAGCACGGCCGCTTCCAGGCCGGGATCGAACAGCGCCGTCGCGTGATTGCTCCCGGGCAGCATCACCACGGACACGTCCGGGCGAACCGCCCTCAGCGCCTCGACCTCGGGCAGCACGAAGTCCTCCTCGCCGACGACCGCGAGAACGGGCACCTCGCTCTGGCGAAGGGCCTCCTCGGAGACCGGGAGCTCGCCCAGGCTGCGCAGCACGGCCGCCAGGGCGCCGGCGTCGTTCGCGTCCAGGCCCGCACGCATCTCCGGCGTCGGGTCCGGCCAGCCAGGCCGCCACAGCACCTCGGTCACCGAACCACTCCCCTCGGCCACGGCATCGAGCCCATCGACCCAGCCGAGGAGGAAGGCCGGCGGCGGAGTGCCCGGCGGTCTCCAGCCCGACCCTCCGAGCACGGCCGCACGAATCCGCTCGGGCTGCTCCGTGAGCAGCTTGAGCGCGATCGCCCCGCCCATCGAGTATCCGACGAGCGTCGCCTGCTCGATCCCGAGATGATCCAGCAGTCGCACCACGTCGTTCATCAGCTCGCGACCGTAGCTCTCCGGGCCGCTCGGCTTGCCGCTTCGGCCGTGGCCGCGCAGGTCGACCGCGATGAGCCGGAACTCCCGCGGGATCGACGCCAACAGTCCGGTCGGCCCCCAGTTCATCTCTGCGCTGAGCGAGAAGCCGTGGAGAAGAACGACCGGCTCGCCGGACCCCCTGTCCAGGTACCGGATGCGAACGCCATCGGCGTCGAAGTAGCGCTCGCCGGTCGGCTGCTCCGCCGCCGGAACCTCGGGGGCGACCTCCTGCAGAGTCGCGGCGCCGAGCCCGACGGCAGTCGGAGCACCGAGCCCGACGACGGGTGCGGCAGCAAGCAGCCCCACGCGAACGAATCTTCTCGGCATGTCCATCAGATTCCCCCCTGGTGCGATACACGGAGCCATCCGAGCTTGCGCAAGCTCCCACATCTCGGACCTCGGCGGAAGGCATCCTAGTCATGCGGAGCGGCCCAGGCACGCGATCGGCCGACACACCTTCTCCGTGGAGGACGCCTGAGGCCACAAGGACCTACATCTCCGGCGTCCTGTGGCTGATCGGGATCCTCATCGTGCTCGGCACCGGGGCGGGGTATGTCTCCGGCTGGCTCCGCCTGCGTCTCGATGCAGCCGGACTCGTCTTCCTGGCCAGCGCCCTCATCGGCGGGTGGAACTTCTTCCCGAAGGGGGTCCGGGCAGCGCGCACCCTCAAGCTGGACATGAACTTCCTGATGACGGTCGCCATCATCGGGGCGCTGCTCATCGGCGAGCCCCTCGAGGCGGCGGCGATCGCCTTCCTCTTCTCGCTGGCCGAGCTGCTCGAGCACAGCGCCGTCGTCCGCGCGCACCATTCGATCGACGAGCTGATCCGTTTGACCCCTGAGCAGGCGACGCGGGTCGAGTCCGATGGGAGCGAGAGAAGGATCCCCGCTTCCTTGCTGAAGAAGGGAGCGAGGGTGCGGGTCCGCCCGGGAGAGAAGGTGCCGATCGACGGCCGCGTCGTGGAGGGGGGATCGGCCGTGGATGAGGCCAACCTGACCGGCGAATCCGTCCCCATCCCGAAGCGCGTCGGCGACCTGGTCTTCGCGAGCACGCTGAACCGGGATGGCTTCCTGGAGATCGTGGCCGTCACCGATGCGGGCGACACGGCACTCGACCGGATCGTCAGCCTCGTCCACCAGGCCCAGGCTCGCCGGTCCCCGACGGAACAGTTCGTCAACAGGTTTGCGCGCTACTACACGCCAGCCGTCACTGGCCTGGCTGCACTGACTATGCTCGCTCCTCCACTCCTCGGCCTGGGGTCCGCGCTCACATGGTTCGTGCGAGGCCTCACGCTGCTCGTGATCGCCTGTCCGTGCGCTCTGGTCATCGCGACTCCCGTCACCGTGGTAAGCGCCATCACGAGCGCAGCGCGGCACGGTGTCCTCATCAAGGGCGGCGAGTATCTCGAGGCGCTCGGCGGCGTCTGCGCCATGGCCTTCGACAAGACCGGTACCCTCACCTACGGACGGCTCGAGGTGACGGACGTCGTACCGATGGCGGCCGGCTCGGACGAGGATCTCCTCCGGCTGGCCGCCCTCGTGGAATCGCGCTCCGAGCACCCGATCGCAAAGGCGATCGTTGCCCGGGCGGCCGTTCCTCCTCTGGCGTCCGGTCGCGGTGCGCAGGTCTCGGAGTTCAGGGCGCAGCCCGGGCGTGGCGTCGTCGCCCGCGTCGACGGGGCCGAGGTGAAGGTGGGCACTCCGGCGCTCTTCACGGGACTGCCCGTGCCGGAGCGCGTGCTGGAGCTGGAGCGGCAGGGCAAGACCGTGGTCATCGTCGGGCGCGATGGCACTGTCGCCGGGCTCATCGCCCTGGCCGACGAGCTGCGGCCCGAAGCGCCGGACGTCCTGGGCGCGCTGCGAGGCCAGGGCATACACGAGCAGGTCATGCTGACCGGCGACCACGATCAGGTCGCGCAAGCGATCGCGCACCGGCTTGGAGTCGACAGGGTACTCTCGTCGCTGCTGCCCGAGGAGAAGGTCGACGCCGTGGCGGAGCTGAACATCCGCCACGAGGGCGTGGCGATGGTCGGCGACGGCGTCAACGACGCGCCCGCGCTGGCCGCCTCATCAGTGGGGATCGCCATGGGCGGGGTCGGGTCGCCTGCCGCCATCGAGACGGCGGACGTCGTCCTCATGGCCGACGACCTGAACATGCTCCCCTACAGCCGGCGGATCTCCCGGCTCGCCCGCCAGCTCGTCCGCTTCAACATCGCCCTCGCGCTGGGGCTCAAGCTGCTGCTCGCCGCGGGAGCGATCGGCGGTGTCGTCAGCCTCCTGATTGCGGTTCTCGTAGGCGACATGGGGGCGAGCCTGGCCGTCACCCTGAACGCGATGCGGCTGGCTCATGTGCGGCCGTGAGCCACCGCATGGTTCGTCACATCGTGCCGTCCGCTGGCCGTGACGCGACCGCCTGGGTGCGCCCTGCTGGCATCATCGCCCGCTCACTCCGGCAGCTGTCTCTCCCCCGCGAGAGAGGCGGTCCAATCCGCGAGCCCGCCGGCCATGATCGCGTTCGCGACGGCACTCGGGTGCCCATCCTCCGGAACGCGGTATTCCATCCGTTGATCGGCCGACATGAACTGGGAGACGCGCCGATACGGGATCCCGAGATCCTCCAGTCTCCTCAGAATCCTCGCCGAGCGATCTCCATCGTCATCCCAGAATAGCACCAGGAGGGCAGCGCCGTACCGCTCCTTGAGGATCTCCGCGCTCCTCTCGATCACCGAGACATAGAGATCGACGCTTGCGCGGTCGGAGCTTCGCTGCGTTCCATCGAACAGCCCCATCGTCCGGTCGATGACTACGCTTCGTCTCGCCACCTCGACCGTCTTGAGCAGGGTGTAGTAGACACCGACCCAGCGCTCGGGCAGCCGGAGAAACGGACCTTCGTAGGCCACGCTTCCCTCCGGACTCAGCGCATATCTCGGCCCGAACGGATCCCACCAGCTCTTCCCGGCAAGGCGATCGACATGGCTCGGCATTCCCACGTAGATCGCCGCGATGACGGGCTCCGCTGCAGCATCGTCGAACAAGCCGATCTCGATGGAGCGCAGCATCTGGTGCGGCCCGTAGCCACTGAAACCCAGGTTGAGCACCCTGTAGCGGAAGCCGAGTTCTCGCGAGAAGAAGAAGGGCAAGGTCTCCTCATCCTCGATCCCTTCCCCGAAGACGTACGAACCACCGAAGAACAGGAAGCTGCCCGCTCCCTGCTCCGGCCCGCGGGTCCGGCGCATGGCATGCTCGTCGATCGTGTAGATCACGTCGTAGACTCGCTCGTGTCCCACGGTCTTCCATGCCTGCACGGCCCTTCCCGGTGCCGGCCCGTAGCCCAGTGGCCCGCCGTTTCTTCGCAGCGTCTCAGAGTAGCCCTTCGTGTAGAGGCGCCTCGCGGTGCCGGGAGCATCATCTCGCGCGGCGAGGCTGCGAAGCAGACCCTCGGCGAAGGCGAGCGACGCGAAGAGGGCGACCAAGGCAAGCATCAGGCGCTTCGAGATCTCCAGACGCACCAGCCGGAGGGCGGCAAGGCAGACGACGGCGGCGAGCGCGTAGATCCACACGAAGCTGCCGTTGATCAGGTAGTAGGCGCCCAGCAGCGTCGCGACGCCTCCCGAAGCGACAACGCCGAGGTCGACCAGGACTCGCGCCTTACCGATCGTCATGTGGTCCACCGCCAGTGCTCCTCGGCCATGCTGGGATCGAACTCGAGCGCCCTGGGACCAGTGGCCCCTGCCGGATGCAACTTACAGGGAGACCGGCGATTGGTCTGCGGGCCTCCAGTAGCGCAGATCCCAGGCCGGTCGTCATGCTCCCAGGCCGGTCGTCGTGCTCCCAGCCAGAGCGGATGCCCTCAGATGATGGACGGGAGACCTACATTCGGAATGGACCGCGGCAAGTCGGGGAACACCGGGCTCGCCCAGGCGTCGGCGCGCTCACGGGCTGCACCCGAGGTCAATGCGCGCTTGCGCGTCGTTTGCCGGCGTGCAGTTGCCCGAGGGCAATCGGCGCGGCACGAATCTCTCCAGTCCGGGATCATAGAGAGCATTCTCCAGGAACGCCGCAAGATCGTCGATCTCGAGGGGCGTCAGGTCGAGTGGGCGGAAGTACGGCGATAACCTTTCCCGAGGGACACGCGGGTTCTCGGAGATAGCGGCGTTCAGGTACTCGATCACCTGCCGCACGGAGGAGAACGAGGCACCGTGCCCGTAAAAGGGACTGTCCGCCAGGTTGTAGAGCTGGGGCGTCTTGAAGGCGTAGTCGTCGTTCGGGTCGCGGGTGAACCCGCCGCGACCCTTCCGCGTCTCTTCCGGCACGTCCCCGCCGAAGGGACGAAGATCCACGCGGCCCGGGTCGTGGGCGCCATCGAGATCCCCCATGCCGAGGGCATGGAAGCTCATCGAGTTGAGCGCAGGACCGGTATGGCAGCGCACGCAGCCCGCCTTGCCGAAGAAGACGATCGCCCCCCGCACCTCCGTCTCCGTCATCGCCTCCTTGTCGCCCCGCAGCCAGCGCTGGAAGGGAGCCCGGCTCGCGATGATGGTGCGCTCGAAGGCGGCGATCGCCAACGCAGCGTTCAGCCGGTTGATCGGCGCAGGCTCATCGGGAAACGCCAGCCGGAAGAGCCGCTGATACTGCGGACTGTCGGCCACGCGGGACGACTCGATGTCGAGGAGCCTGTGCACGCCCAGGCCGGCGTGCGCCTGCGTCTCCAGCCCGTGAAGGCCCAAGCCGTTCGACTCGAGGGGCGTGCCGGGCACCCATCGATCTTCGGTACCCAGATTGTCCCCCACCCCGCCGAACTGGCCGTTCCACAGCATGAGCTCCTGGTAAGCACCGTTCAGGACTGCCGGGGTCCGGATCGGCTGAACATCGGGCACGTGGTGATCCGAGTCGTAGAGCGGCGACAGCACCCGGCCCTCTCCGGCCGCTCCGAAACCCTGGCCACCCTCGCCGATTCCCTGGGGCAGGTTTGCCGCGAAGCCGCCCTTGGCGTGGTGACAGGAGGCGCAGGAGTACGTCTCGCGCCCCATCGAGTGCACGTTGCCGACGGCGAGAGCCGTCTCGTGGAAGAGCAGCTGGCCCAGCCTGACCTTGGCAGGGGTCAGCGGGTTGTTGGGGTCCTGCGGGATCCGCTTGAGCTGGGCGGCGTTGCGCGGAAGACGGAAGTAGGCGAGACCGTGGCCGTCTGGGGAAAGCGAGGCAATCAAGCCGGCCAGCCTTCGGTCCCACTCGTGATTGCCACCCTGCTGGGCAAGCCGGCCCTCGGCTCTACCCACGCCTTCCGGCAGGTTCGGCTCCGTCGGCGCCGGCGCGTCGCAGCCGGTCATGCCGCAAAGCCCGGCAAGCAGGAGGCCAGAAAGAACCCGCCCGTGGCCGAAGCGCTTGCCGAGCACGCACATGATGACCTCCGCCATCTCTCAGCCTCAGCCGAGCACCTCAACCTCACCCTAGCGCCGTCAAAGGCGCGCGCAAGTCGGGAGAACCTCCACTCCGCTAGTGCCGCGTGCCCCTACCCCCGCGTATGGTGGCCGGACGATCAGGAGCGTAGAGCGGCACGGAAGGGACCACCCCCGTTCGCGCTCCCGGCGGGCCCGCTATTCGCAGGTGATCGAGAACGTGATCTGGGCCGTCCGATCAGCGATGATCTTAACCAAGCGGGGATTGGAGCCACTCAGTCGGCAGTTCTCGGCGACACCCGCGAGCACGACGCTATGGTCGCCCACCGAGAGACCGGTCAGGATGGCCGTCTCGTTCACGCGCATTGGATCGGCGGAACTGAAGTCCATGACGCACGTATAGCCATCCTTGTCGATATTCACGCCGACGGTGCTGGTGGTGATCTCGAGCGCGCCCGTGGGCGGCGGCGCGCGCACGCCGGTGGTCGACACCTCCATGCAGGCGGTCAGGACCACGAGCGGCGCGAACGCCAACAGAGGAACCAGGGCGATCCGTCTCATTGTGTCCTCCTCAGTGACGGCTCTGCGACATGAGGGGACACCCCTTGGCGGCATCCTCGCCCGTACGTAAAATGGATGCACCAAACACGGAGCCCCTCGCGGGTTGCGTGTCTCGGAGCTGTCAGCCGGTGCTCTCCGCAATGAGTCGCCGGCTGGCGGCTCTTTTGCTTATCCCTTCTGGCTAGTCCTGGGCGGCGCTTCGCGTTGTCGAGCCGGCGTCCTGCAGGGGGCGTCAACTCGGCGACGCACTCGGATCGCCGAGCCGGAAGAGGTTGTCTTTTCTTGTCGTTTCGCGCTTCGCTGATGGTTTTCTGATCTCGCGTCCCTTCACAACCCTGTCTGCACAACTACAGGTGGAGTCGGGGCCCGCAAGTCGGGAAAACCTCTATTCGGTGGCGTATGGTCTGAGGAGTGAGGAGATCAGGAGCTTGATCTGTCGACGAACTCCACGGCCGTTTCGGGGCGGCTTCTTACAGGAGGTAGGACCCCGAGGGGCGAGATCGGTCAGCCCCCCGGGCCGTCGTATGGCTGTGACGTGATCGCCCTCGATGACTTAACGGCCTCCGCCCTCAAGCGCGTATTCGACGTCGCTGATCGGGATCATGAGATGGACGTAGGGAGTGCCCTTCCACATCACCCACGGCCCGCCGTAACTCGGATCCGTGGGAAACGCGTCGTACCCTGCCTTATCCGGAAGTAACAACATCAAGTGCTGTTCAGCCTTCACCCAATCGTCTACCTTCTCGGGGTCCAGCCCCGCCGGATCGGTGTTGCTCACCCCGCCGTCGCCGCCGAGCATGTAAGCGATCCCGGGCTTGTCGATCGTCAGCTCTTTTCCGGCCTGCCATGCGTCCGCCCAGGCCATCCAGACCTCATCGAGACACATTGGCTGGGGCGGTACCATGCCCTGAGGCGTCGGCATGCAGGTATAGCCGTTCGTCCCTTCCTGGATCACGTTTCCCTCGGCATCGAGGATCGTGGCGTTGGCAGCTACCTCTGCGGGTGCGGCGCTCATCGCCTCGGCCTTGGCATCTTGACCGGCGAGCGGAAAGGGTAGCGCCAGAAGGAAACACAGCGGGATGAGGGTGAGTCGCTTCATGAAGACCTCCTTGGGGACCTGGGAGTCAGCGTCCATCCTTGTTCACTTACTCAATACGGCGAAAAGAGGCAAGAAAGAAGCGGCTGATTGACAGATCGGTCGCTTCCTGTCCAGGCTTCCACCATGACGCTTCGGAAACGGATCGACCGGATCTCTCCCTTCTGGCTCGGAATCGGGATCGGCGGAACCTGCCTCGTGATCCTGCTCGTCACCGAAACGGTGCTCGGACGATGGGACCCACTGGCCTCGGAAGGCGGGTTCGATCCGCTGGCCCGCGTCTCTAGCGGCATCCTGCGCGATCTTCGGCTGGCGATCGTGCACTGCCTGCTCATCGGGTACCTGCCGGCCGCGTTCCTGCACGTGCTGCAGAGCGGCCGGCGAACCGTGCTCGTGCTCCAGGGGGCGCTGGACTGCACGCGCGAGGAGTGCGAGGCCCTGGCGGCGTCGGTCCGGCTCAGCCGGCGCGGGCTCCTCATCACCGGCCTGATCGGGCTGGCGCTGGCGTTTATCACACCATACATCGTGCCGCCCGTACCGCCGACCCCCTGGCGCCCCTCGACTTGGAGCCCGGAGGTCGTCTGGCACCGCATCCTCTCCCCGGCGGTGAATGTCTGGGTCTGGTGGCTTGTTTACGTCGTCGTCGCCGTGTCGCTGCGGCTCTCCCGTCTCGCGCGGAAACTGAGCCGGATCGACCTCCTCGACCTCTCGCCGCTTTCGCCCTTCACCCGCCAGGGCCTCACGAACGCCCTGGCGGTGATCGGACTGCTGTCGATCTCCAGCCTGATGCTGCTCGAGACCGGGCTGGGACGCATTGTGGCGGGTATGGGCGGGGCAACGCTGGTCGTGGCCACCCTCGCGCTGCTGGCTCCGGTAGGCGGGGTGCACCAGAGAATCCGCCTCGCCAAGCAGGCGGAGCTGGACCGGGTCAACGGGTCGATCGCCAAGCAGCGAAGCGCGATGGAGTACCAGGACGCCCGCCGGCGGAGCGGCGAGATGGCCGATCTCGTCGCCTACCGAGGCCTCATCGAGAGCGTATCCGAGTGGCCGTTCACCACCTCTACGTACGCCCGGCTTTTTCTCTACATGCTCATCCCGGTGGCGTCCTGGCTGTTGGGCGCGGTGGCGGAGGAGGTGGTGGGCCGCGCGCTGTTCTAGGGAGCCGGGAGCTGTCGGTCCCCCGCAGCCAGCCCGCCAGCCCCCAGGGTCGGCCCGTCGCCCATGGAGGCATCACTGGCTCCTTCAGCTATTGAAGCCTGCGAGCGCCAGTGTAGGGGTGTCCCGCCAGGGCCTGCCGCCGGGCGGCCTCCACCTGGGACTCGGTCAGCTTGGTGCGGTCCGCACCGCGACAGCCGGGCGACATCAGGTTTCCGGCTTCGGTGCACGGCACGTGCGGCAGGCTCAGCGAATGGCCGAGTTCGTGGGCGAGGATCCGTGCCGTGGCGCGGGTGAGCTCCCGCCGCCCATCGATGTCCAGCTCGGCGGACAGAGCGGCGGGGATCACGGGGAAGTAAATCCCCCCCGTAAGTCCGCCAAAGGAGAGGATCAGGAACACGTCCCAATCGCCTGTAAGCAGGTTGTCGCGGGGCAGCACCGAGGCGATGACACGGTCTGAGGGCTGTAGGTCGCCCCGAAGAATCGCCGCGAAGGAGTCCGCGTTCAAAGCCTCCTCGCGAACGATCGATTCGATGTCCCACCTGATCACGGCTTGCTGCCAGATGGCGTTCACACGCCCGAAGACCGTGCGCACCTCATCTTCCGTGAGCTCGGTGTTGAGGGGCTCGAACTGCGAGGAGAGGAGGTGAACGCGCACCCGCAGACCGATCTCGGCGCGGTGGGGCGCCACGATCTCGGCCGGTCCGGAGTCGTCGCCGCACGAGACCAGCACGAGCGCCCCGATCGCGATCGACCGCGCCCGCAGCCGGCGGCATGTCCACCGTCGGTTCTTCAGAAGGTGTCGAGAGGTCAAGCTCATTCCTCCCGTGCGCTTGTTCGCGCGACCATGTGGCCCGAGCACAGACAGGCCAACAGACGCGCCGCAACTGGCCCGAAAATCACATCTTGCCGAAGTGGGCCCGGCTGGACTCGAACCAGCGACCTTGGGATTATGAGTCCGCCTCGGCCGAAAGTACAGAACCGTACGCGGCGGACGATGCCGCACGGTTGTCGCACTTCGCCACCCTGCCGGCTTTCGCACGCTCCGGACTCGCCGCGGCTGGCCGGGCGTAGATATGTTACGGATCCAGTGGGCAAACAAGGCGTGACGCTCCTACCATGACCCAGGAGGCGAGATGCTGCAGCGGGCAGGAAAGTGGATCATGGCGCTTTCTCTAGGAGCGCTGGTCGGCTGCGGCGGCGTCAAGACGAAGGCGGACTGGAACCCGGCGACCAACTTCGCCGCCCTCAAGACCTTCCAGCTGATTCCGGGCCAGGAGACGGAGGGAAGCGGGACGGAGCAGCTGGATGCGTTCACAACGCAGCGGATCGAGAGCGCGATCGCACAGGACTTGAGCTCCAAGGGCTTCCAGAAAGTCGATTCCGGCGGTGACATGGGGGTTGGCTACACGCTGACGACCAAGGACGACGTCAGCCTTGAAACCGTCGGGACCGGCTGGGGCGGCTGGCGCTGGGGCTTGGGCGGCACGGAAACGACGACCGCGGTTCACACGACGGTCGGCACGCTCGTCATCGCCGTCTTCCAAGGCAGCACAAAGAACCTCATCTGGCACGGCAGCGGCCAGACGGACCTCAAGCAGGGCAACGCCAGCCCGCAGCAGCGAGAGCAGAAGATCGACGAGATCGTGACCAAGATCCTGGAGCAGTTCCCGCCGCCGGCCTCGAAGTAGGACGCGAGCCGCGAACGCTCGCGGGGCGGTGTCGACCAGGACGCCGCCCCCCCAATCTGAGTCCATGTCGAAGCTCAAGGCCGCAATCAGGCGGTTGTTGACGGTCGTCTACGACCCGTCCCCGCAGCAGCGAGCGTTCCTGGATCGGGCCGTGAGCCGGTCGACCGGGGACTTCGAGGTCACGGCAGCCGCGCTCAGCGACCGGGAGGCCCGGCAGTTCTTCGGCATCCGGATGGCACGCAAGGGAATCCAGCCCGTCTGGATCCGCGTCGTCAACCGGACCGGGGAGTTAGCGAGGCTGGAGCTCTTCAGCGTCGATCCGCTCTACTACACGCCGCTGGAAGCGGCCTTCATCTGCCATTTCGCGCTCGCGACGCGCCTCCTGAGCTTCGGGTTGATCGCCTGGATCTTCCTGCCGTTTCTGCCTTTGGTGCCCTTCAAGCTCTTCAGCGCCCGCGCCGCCAACCGCCGGATGAACGCCTTCTTCAAGGAGCACGGCTTCCCGGCCGGGCCCATTCTGCCGGCCGGCGAGAGGTCGGGTTTCGTGTTCACCACCGTCGATGAAGGAACCAAGGCGCTGCACCCCAAGATCGTCTCCGGCCAGCAGGTCCACGAGTTTCGCTTCGAGCTGCACGTGCCCGGGCTCGACGTGCACGCGGTGCCCGAGGAGATCCCGACGGACGGCCAACGAGAGGAGGTGGATGAGACGAAGCTGCGGTCCTGGCTCGCGGGCCAGCCTCGGTGCACCACGAACAAGACTGGAGGCCGGGAGGGCGACCCGCTCACCCTGGTGATCGCCGGTGACCGC